>NZ_MDEB01000001.1 GCF_002939945.1 Xanthomonas arboricola pv. populi
CCGAGCTTGGTGAAGAATTCGAACGCGGCATCGGCCTTGGCTTCGGCGCGGTTCAACGCGGTGTTGCCCACGTCCCACGGATACGCGCGCGTGCCCGGGCCGAACGGATCGGCGCCGTTGCCGCAGAAGCTGTGCCAGTAGGCCACGGCAAAGCGCAGGTGCTCGGCCATGGTCTTGTCGCCGATCTGCTTGTTGGCGTCGTAGACCTTGAACGCCAGCGGGTTGTCAGAGTCGCGGCCTTCGAAGCCGATCTTGCCGATGCCGGGGAAATATTCTTTGGCGCCGATGTAGATGGTGTTGCTCATGGGGTGGAATATCCTTGCTGCTGGGGGAGTTGTAGAAAGCGGGTCGATCAGCCGGCGTAGAGCGGGCTGACCACCTGCAGGTGCTTGAGGAAGGTGTGGTAGTGCTGCTGATACTGGGCCACGCGTTGCGGATCCGGGCGCGCCGACAGGCTGTCGTCGACCTGCAGATGCTCCAGCACCACATCCGCCAAGGCGTCCGCACCGCCGTCGTCGCGATCGCAGGCCCACAGGGCCTGCAGCGCAGCGCCGAAGGCAGCGCCTTCTGGCTGGGTCGGCACCACGACCTGCAGATTGAAGATATCGGCCACCATCTGTCGCCATTGCGCGCTCTTGCTGCCGCCGCCGGTGAGCAGGATGGTGTCGAACTGCAGACCCGCCGCGACGAAGGCATCGAAGCCGTTGCGCAGGCTGTAAGTCGCCCCTTCCATCGCGGCGCGATAGAAATGCGCCGCGGTGGTGTTGTGCAGGTCCATGCCGAACAGGCAGCCGCGGGCAGCCGGCAAGTCCGGGGTACGCTCGCCGTTGAAGAATGGCAGCAGTACCAAACCATCGGCGCCGGGCGTGGTGCTGGCGATCAAGGCGTCGGTCTGCTCGCGGGTGATCGAGAACATGCGCATCACCGCCTCGGTGGCGACGGTGCAGTTCATGGTGCAGATCAGCGGCAGCCAGCCGCCGCTGGACGAGCAGAACGCGGCCCAGCGTGCGTCGTCGTCCACCACCGGGTGATCGGCGTAGGCGAACAAGGTGCCCGAGGTACCCAGGCTCATGGTCAGGCGACCGGGCACCACGTTGCCCGTACCGATGGCAGCCATCATGTTGTCGCCGCCGCCGGTGGTGACACGCACGCCGGCCGGCAGATTCAAGGCATCGGCGGCTGCGTCGGACAAGGCATAGACCGCGCCAGTCTCCACCAGCGGCGGCAATGCCTCGCGCAGGTCGCGCTGTGCGTCCACCGCGCCGAGCATGCGCTCGGACCACTGCCGCGTGCGCACGTCCAGCCAGCCGGTGCCGGAGGCATCGCCGACTTCGGCAAAGCGCTCGCCGGTGAGCCAGAAGTTCACGTAGTCGTGCGGCAGCATCACCGTGGTCATCGCCGCATACGCCTCGGGACGATGCTTGCGCGTCCACGGCAATTTGGAGGCGGTGTAGCCGGCCATGATCGGGTTGCCGGCAGTGGCCACGCTGCCTGCCGCGCCACCCACCGCATCCATGATTTCGTCGCATTCCAGCGCGGTGCTGGTGTCGCACCACAGCTTGACCGGTGCGGTGACGCTGCCATCGGCGGCCACCGGCACAAAGCCGTGCTGCTGGCCGGACACCGAGATGCCGCGCACCTGCGCACGCTGCGTGCCATCGAGCTGCGCGAAGCAATGCACGATGCCGTCGATCCACCACTGCGCCTGTTGCTCGCGGGTGCCGTCGTCGCGGCTGATCAGCTCCATCGGCGCGGCGACCGTGGCGACCACGGCGCGCTCCTGCGGATCGTAGGCCACCAGCTTGACGCTCTGCGTGCCCACATCCAGTCCTACGTACAAGCTCATTGCATCACCAATCGGTTGTTGTTGAGGCCCACCTGCCGGGTGCGGCCGGCGCCCAGTTGCAGGTCCAGGGTCTGCCCTGCGTAAGACAGTTGATAGCGCCCGCCACGATCGCTATGCACGCGTGCCTGTTGCAGGCGACCGCCATCCCATTGCAGGTCCACGCTGGCACCGCCGCGCACGCGCAAGCCGCGCACACTGCCGCGCGGCCAGGCCTTGGGCAGGGCGGGCAGCAGGAACACGCTGCCGCCCCAGCTTTGCAGCAGCATTTCGGTGATGCCGGCGGTGCCGCCGAAGTTCCCGTCGATCTGGAACGGCGGATGCGCGTCGAACAGGTTCGGGTAGGTGCGTTCGGGCGAGATCAGCAGTTGCAGGATGCGGTAGGCATGCTCGCCATCGGCCAGCCGCGCCCACAGGTTCAGGCGCCAGCCGATGCCCCATCCGGTGGTGTTGTCGCCACGCGTTTCCAGCGTGCGCTTTGCGGCGGCGGCAAGCTCGGGCGTATCGCGCAGATTGATCTGGCTGGACGGATGCAAGGCGTACAGATGCGAGACGTGGCGGTGATGGATCTCCGGGGCCTGCATGTCCCAGTCCTGTTGCCACTCCTGCAATTGCCCCGCCTTGCCGATGCGGTTGGGCGGCAATTGCTCGCGCAGCGTGCTCAATTGTTGCGCGAAGGCGTCATCGACCTTGAGCAGCTTGCTCATCGCGATGCATTGGGCGAACAGATCGCGCAGCAGCTGCGCATCCATGGTGGGGCCGGCACACAGCGCGGCGTTGAATGGATGCTGGTTTTCCGGCGACATCGACGGGTTGGTCACCATCGCGCCGGTCTGCGGATCGCGCACCAGCGTGGCGACAAAGAACTCCGCCGCGCCCTTGAACAAGGGGTAGATCCTGCCCAGATAGGCACGGTCGCGGCCGTAATCCCAGCGGTCCCACAGCTGCTGCAGCAGCCACACGCCGCCCATCGGCCACAGGCTCCACTTGGCGCCATCGATCGGCCCGGCCTGGCGCCACAGATCGGTGTTGTTGTGCACCACCCAACCCGGTGCGTCGTACATCGCACGCGCAGTGCGCGCGCCGGTTCTGGCCAGATCGAACAGCATGGATTCCAGCGGTTCGACGCACTCGTGCAGCGCGTTGGCCTCGCTGGGCCAGTAGTTCATCTCGGTGTTGATGTTGATGGTGTACTTGCTTTCCCACGGCGGCTGCATCAGGTCGTTCCAGATGCCCTGCAGATTGGCCGGCTGGGTGCCGGGCCGCGAGCTGCAGATCAGCAGGTAACGGCCGAACTGGTGATACAACGCGGCCAGCGCCGGGTCGTTGCCCTGCGCAAAACGCTGCACGCGCTCGTCGGTGGGCAGTGCCGCTGCTTCGCTGGTGCCCAGGTCGATCGCCACGCGCCGGAACAGCCGCTGGTGATCGGCCAGATGCGCACGCAGCAATGCGGCATAGTCCAGCTTGCCCGCCTTCTGCATGCTTGCTGCGGTCAATGCGAGCGGATCGCCATCGACTGCATCAAAGCGTTGGTAGCTGGTGGCGGCGGTGAGCAGCAGCACCACTTCATCGGCGGCGTCGATGCGCAGGCGGTCGCGCAGACCGCTGAGCGTGCCGCCCTTGATCTGCGGCAGCACGCGCAAGGCGAAACGCAGCTTGCCGTCGATGCCGGCGAAGCTGCCGTTGCGACCGCTGAACAGCAGCCCGCCCTGCTCCACCGTCACCGCGCCGATCTGCGGGCTGTCGATGCCCACGCGCAGGGAAATCGCGCGTGGCCGATCGCAGGACAGGCGCACCACGATGCATTGCGACTGCGCCGACACGAACACTTCGCGCTTGTGCACAGCACCGCCGGAGTGAAACGTGGTGGTGGCCACGCCGGTATCCAGATCGAGCTGACGGCGATACTCGCTGATGCCGTCGGCGCGATCGAAATCCAGCAGCAGATCGCCCAGCGGTTGATACGGCATCTGCTTGAGCGGACGCGAGAGCAGCTTGGCGTCGGCCAGGGTTTCGGCTTCGGCATAGCGCCCGGCAAACACGAGCGCGCGCACCTGTGGCAAGGCCGCCAGCGCGTCGGGGCTGGTGGCATCGTACGGGCCGCCTGCGTACAGCGTGTCCTCGTTGAGTTGCAGGCGCTCGTGGGCAATGCCGCCCCACACCATCGCGCCCAGCCGGCCGTTGCCGACCGGCAGCGCCTGCACCCACTCGTTGGCCGGTTCGCGGTACCACAGCTGCATGGCGTCGCCCGCAGCGACGGCAGGCAGCGATTGCCCGCCGGCAGCCTTCGCCGGCGCAGCGACAGCCGGCGCAGCCGGCGCGGCCCCCAGCACCGCGAGTGCGGCGCCGGTTGCCTTGCAGACTTCCCTGCGGGTCAGCACGTGCACCGCCGTGCTGCATGACCGGACCTGCACGCCCGAGCCTTGCGGCGATCCGGCATCTGCGCACTCACTGGCTGACAACGAGTCGCGATCATCGACGACGCGCTTTGCCCGACGCAATCTTGCGCTGCAACACGCTGACCGGATGGCCGTCGTACTGGATGCTGGCATCTGTCTTGGGCTCGAGCACACCGGCATCGTCGCGCGGGCCATCGACGAAGCGCACATTGACGGTACGCCTGGCCTGCATGCCGGTCCAGCTGCCTTCGCGCTTGCCGATGCTCAGCTCGCCCTTGGCCTGATTCCAGCTCAGCGGAATGCGGCTGAACTCGCCCTTCTCGTAGCCGTAGCCCTTGCCATCGTCCTCGTACAGCGAGAACTGGCCGTCGGCGCCGGTATAGACCACCACGGTGAGCGGCGCATCCGGCTTCTGATCCACGTATTCCTGCACCGGGCCGGTCGGCACGATGGAACCGGCGCGGACGAACAACGGCATGCGCTCGATCGGCGCGGCCGCCTCGATGCTCTGGCCGCCTTCGTAGCGCTTGCCGGTGGCAAAATCCAGCCAGCTGCTGCCGGCCGGCAGATAGACCCGACGCGAGGTGGCGCCGAAGCGGGTCACCGGTGCGACCAGGAAGGCCGGCCCGAACAGGTACTGGTCGTTGATGTCGCGGACCTTGGGGTCGTTCGGGAAGTCCATCATCATGCCGCGCATGATCACGCCATCGCGCTGATAGGTATCGCCGGCCAGGCTGTAGATGTACGGCAGCAGCGCGTAACGCAGGCGGTTGTAGTACGCCATGCTGTCGTAGAACGGCGTGCCTTCCGGGGCGATGTTCCAGAGCTCGCGGTACGGGAACTGGCCGTGCGAGCGGAAGATCGGCACGAACGCGCCGAACTGGAACCAGCGCGTGTTGAGTTCGCGCCATTCCGGCAGATGCGCCGGGTCCTGGTTTTCGTAGCGCTTTTCCACCGCAAAGCCGCCGATGTCGAAGGTCCAGTTGGGCAGGCCCGACAGCGCCATGTTGACGCCAGCGGAAATCTGGTCGCGCATGTCGTCCCAGCGCGAGACGATGTCGCCGCTCCATACCGCCACCGCATTGCGCTGGGTGCCGGCATAGCCCTTGCGCGAGAGGATGAACACGCGCTTGTCGTCGGCCGCACGGTCGCCCACGTACACGCCATGCGTGTGCGGCAGCGGGTACGCGTTGAAATACTCGGTGGACGAGCCCAGCGCATTGGGCGTGGTACGCGCCTTGCGCTCGCCGATGTCCAGGTTGGAATGCACATCCGGTTCGTCGGCGTCCATCCACCAGGCATCGAAGCCTTTGCTGTTGAGCTTTTCGTTGACCTGGCGCCAGTAGATCGCCTGCGCCTTTTCCGAATACGGATCGTAGAACGAGTTCTTGTAACCCTTGCCGATCCAGTCCAGCTCACCCACTTCCACATTGCGCTTGAACATGAAACCGGCCGCGTCCAGTTCCTTGTAGTTGGCGGTGGTGGGATAGAACTTGGGCCAGATCGAAATCATGATCTGCGCATGCATGTCGTGCACGGCCTTGACCATGCCGTCCGGATCGGGAAAGTGCTGCGGGTCGAAATCGTGCGAGCCCCAGGCATTCTCGGGCCAGTACGACCAGTCGAGCACGATGTTGTCCAGCGACAGCTTGCGCTTGCGGTATTCGGCCACCGCGCCGACCAACTCGTCCTGGCTCTTGTAACGCTCGCGGCTCTGCCAGAAGCCGTAGGCCCACTTGGGCAGCATTACCGACTTGCCGGTGAGCTCGCGATAGCCGGCCACGGCCTGATCGTAGGAATCGGCGGAGACGAAGTAGTAGTCGATCATCTGGCCGGCTTCGGACCACAGCGACAGGTCCTTCGCTTCGGCGGCCGGCAGCGGGTCGCGGTGCAGCAGCGCGATGTAGCTGGGGTCGATCAGATCCCACTCGACCTTGACGGTGTGGCGCGTACCCGGCTCCAGATCCAGCTTGAACTCGTGATTCCACGGGTTCCAGTTCTGGCGCCAGCGATCGACGACCAGCTTGCCGTCCACGTACAGCTTGGCGTACTCGCTCGAATACAGCGAGAAGGTGTGCTCGCCACCGGTGAGCGCTTCGATCTGCCCCTCCCAGGTGACCTGCATGCGGCTGTTCTTGTCCTTGGTGATCGCCTTCTTCGGATACTTGGTCAGGTCGCTGAGGTACTGGTAGTTCACCTCGCTCTCGCGACGTTCGACGATCTGCTTGCCGTTGATTGCGTAACGCGCGGTCAGCGCACCGGCTTTGCCCTTGGCGTCGTACAGCTTCAGCGTCTTGGGCAGCGGCTGCAGGCCGCGCGGGTCGCCCAGGCGACTGATCGAGTTGTTGTCCCACAGCAGGCCGTAGTTGCGGCTGGATACCAGGTACGGCACCGCCATGTCGATGTTGTTCTGCTGCAGCTCGACGTTGCGGCCCTTCTGATTCATCCAGCCCTGCTGGTGCTGGCCGAAGCCATACAAGGCTTCGTCATCGGGCGACTGGAAGCGCTGACGCACGCTCAGGTACTGCTTGCCTTCCACTTTCAGCGGCGCAAAGCTGCGCCCGCCGGCCACTTCCGACAGCACCGGCTTGCCATTGGCATCGGCGAAGCTGACATGGCCATCGACGGTGGACACGGTGGCGGTGACCTTGCCGGTCTTCAGCTGCACGCTGTCGCCCTGCTCGGCCAGCTGGAAGCTGCCATCGCCCTGCACCGGTACGCGCATCAGGCTGGGGCTGCGCGCGAAGTCGCCATCCGGGTCGGCACTGACGCGGATGATGCCGGCATCGACGACCTGCAGACGCACCGGTGCGGCGCCCTTGGCGCTCGGCACCACGGTGACGCCATCAGCGGCCTTGCGCACTTCCTGCGCGTGCGCGGCATTGGCCAGCAAGGCCAGCGACAACGCCAGGCACTGGGCAAGCGGTGTACGTCGGGTGGCAGGCGCATGGCCGGCGGAACGGTTGATGGTTTGCATGTTCTCTCCCTTGGAATTACGAAACGGTGCCGCGGGGGCGGCAACGCATGGGTTCATTGCGTTCGACCTGGAAGACGGCGTGCTGCGCGGCGATCGGGCTGCGCAGCACGCGGCCGAGCAGGCTTATTTGTAGGTGACCAGCTTGATCTTCAGCAGCTGCGGCGCGCTGGAAAAGTTGACCCCGTAATCGGTCTGGTCGCCGTTCCAGTTGCGCTCGAACTTCCAGTCGCTGCCGTCGTAGACGCCTTCCTCGACGCGGTCGTAGAGCATGTTGGCGGTCGCCTCGCTGGCCGGATGCAGGGTCACGCGCACGTGATAGCCGGTGACCAGGAATTCGTCCGGGCCGAGCTCGGCGATCAAGGCCGCGCCGATCGGCTCGGGATTGCCCGGCGGCTTGCCCTGGAACCAGAACTGCGGCACGCCGTAGGTGATGGTGGCGCTCCAGCGGTCGTTGAGTTGCAGCTCCTGCACCGCCTGGCCGGGTTCTTCGGCGGTGCCGTGCAGCTTGCCTTCGGACGCGGCCTTGGCGAACGGACGCATGCCGCGCTTGACCAGATCGAAACCCAGCGCGAACGGCGCCAGGGTTTCTGCGTTGACATGCTTGGCGCCCAGCGGATAGTTGGAATAACGCGTGTAGTCCATGCCGAACGCCGACCAGCCGATGCCGTCGTGGCCCAGCGCGGGGAACAGGTAACGTGCGTATTCGGGGCGGTTGCCGGTTTCGGCGACGAACAGCGCATTGTCCGGGCGGGCATAACGTTCCAGCACCGTGGTGTAGGTGCGGTACTCGGGCATGTAGATATCCGGCGCCAGCAGGTCGATATGCGGGCCGGCGGCCTTCCACACGTCCAGCACGTTGTCGGTGGGGCCGCCGCTGGCGTACTGGCCGGGCTGGCCGGGATTGAACGGGCCACGCAGTGCGGCGTTGACGTACATCGGCAGCGGATATTCGGCCTTGCCGGCTTCGGCCACCTGGTCGATGTAGCGACCGATCGACCAGGCATGGAAGATCTCGTCCGCATCGGCACCGAACACCTGTGCCCAGCTGCCCGGCGGCTTGTTCAAGCGCTTGAGCAGTGCGTCCGGCACCGGGCCATCGAACAGCTGCTGCGCCATCGGCGAGAAGTCGCGCACGCTGCCGTAGGTGCCCGGCTCGTTCTCGGGCTGGATCATGATCACGGTGTGCTGCGGATCGACCTGCTTCAGATGCTGCATGAAGGCGACGAAGGCCTTGCGGTCGGCATCCAGGGTGGCCTGCGCATGCGGCGACAGCGAGCCGATCGCCTTGCCCTCGCGCGTCACCACGCGCGGGAAGCGCTGGTTGTCGGTCTTGACCCAGTGCGGCGCGTACGCCGGGCCGTTGTTCTTCCAGGTCGCAAACCACAGCAGCACCAGCCGCACCTTGTGCTCGCGCGCCTGCGTGAGCAGCGTATCGACGAAGGAGAAATCGAACTTGCCTTCTTCCGGCTCGACCTGCTCCCAGGCGATCGGCACCTGCACGGTGTTGGGGCCCAGCACCTGCATCGCCGGCCACACCTTGTCCATCACGCCGGGGTAGTTGCTGGAGTTGTTGACCTGCGCGCCCAGGATCAGGAACGGCGCCCCATCGACCATCAACGCGTGCTTGCCGTCCTTGCTGACGAACTGCGGCATCGGCGTCTGCGCAGCCGGCGCCGCTGCCGTGGCAGGTGCGGTCGCTGCGGTGCCTGCAGCCGGTGCGACCGCAGCAGGCTTGGCCTGGTCGGCCTGTTCGCGGGGTTGGCATGCCGCCAGGGCCAGCGTCAGCGCGGACAGCAGCAGCGGACGCAGGCAACGGCGTGCAGTGGAAGGAGCGATCACGCGTGCAACGGGGGAATGCATGGACATATGACTCCGTGTCACCAGGTATCGGTGCGGAAGGGGGAAACAGGAAGGTGTTCGCGATTGACCAGGTTGGCGTCGTCCGGGTTTTCGCTCCAGCCGTAGCGCACCGCGACCGGTGCAGCTACCGCGTCGCTGCGCACGATCACCCGATCGCCGTCGATGCGCGCGGTGGCCGTATGGAAGTGTTTGTCGGCACCGGCGACGCGGAAGCCCTGCACGTCGCCCCCGTTACGCACCTGCAAGGCACTGCCTTGCAGATCGAAGCTCAGCACCGCCTGGCCCTGGGCAAAGCGCGCCTGCGTGAACACCGGCGCGCTGTACACCAGCGTTTCGCCGTACGCCACATGACGTGCAGCAATCGCAAGTCGATGGCCGACATCGCGCTTGTTGGTGGGATGGATATCGGTGGGGTTGCCGATATCGATGATCACCGCCTGCCCGGTCGCCGGCAGCGCCAGCGTTTTGGACTGCGACTCGCGCAACAGTGCCCACGGACTCAGCTCTCCCTTGTCGCCGCCGGCCTTGAAGTTGGCCAGCTGCACCCACAGGAACGGCAGCGTTTTCGCCCCGCGTTCGGCGCGCCATTGCTGGATCATCGCGGCGAACTGTTCGCGATACTTCACCGCGCCGGTGTCGCTGGCATCGGTTTCGCCCTGGTACCAGATCACGCCCTTGACCGGGAACGGCTGCAGCGGGTGGATCATCTGGTTGTACAGCAGCGTGGGCAGCTGATTCTTGTTGTCCACCAGCGACACGCGCACGGCGGCGGGGCGGAACTTCCAGCCGCCCAACGCGCGTTTGGCGCCGGCGCTGGTCTGCACGAAGCGCTGCTCGTCCGGGCCATGCATGCCGCCACCGCCACTGAGATCCTCCACCCGCACCGCGATGTGGTTGACGCCTGCATGCAAGGCGGAGGCCGGCACGTTGTAGACGCGCGCCAGGTTCCACTGCTTGACGGTCTGGCCGACCTCGGTGCCGTTGACGTAGGTGATATCGGAATCGTCGATCTGGCCCACGCCCAACGCAATACCGGCCTTGGCTTCGGCAGCGCTCAGGATGACCGTGGTGCGATACCAGGCGATTCCGTCCATGCCGTCATAGCCGCTGGATTCCCATTGCTGGGTGGTCGGGATGCTATCCCAGTCGCTGTCGTCGAACGTCGCTTGGCGCCATTGCGGCATCTCGCCATCCACCTTGGGCCAGCGTGCGATGCGCTTGCCGGTGACGGCCCGCGCAGCGGCATCGCGCTGCCTGATCGCCTCGATCGCGCCCTGGTTCTGCTCGCCATTCAAGCCCAGCGAGGCCGCATCCATCCACGCCTCGATCGCGCTGCCGCCCCAGGTGCTGTTGACGATGCCGATCGGCACGCCGGTGCTGGCGCGCAGCTCCTTGGCGAAGAAATAACCGACTGCGGTGAACTCGCCGGCGTTGTCCGGCGTGGCGGCCTTCCAGTCGCCACCGGTCAGGCGCGCTTCCGGCTGCAACGACCACGACTTGGGCACCTTGAAGTGCCGCAACTGCGGGTCGTTGGCGGCAGCCACCGCCTGCGGGCCATCGCTGGCCTGCGCCAGCGGCCACTCCATGTTGGATTGCCCGCTGGCCAGCCACACATCGCCGACCAGCACATCGCGCACCTGCAACTCGCCGCCGTCGCCCTGCACGCTCAGCACATACGGGCCACCGGCGCTGTGCGCGGGCAGGCGAACCCTCCACTGCCCCTGCGCGTCGGTCTTGGCAGTGGCCTGCTTGCCGTCGAACCGCACCGTGATGGCAGCGCCCGGGGTTGCCCAGCCCCACACCGGCATCGCCTGGTCGCGCTGCAGCACCGCGCCATCGGCAAACAACAACGGCAGGCTCGGTTGCGCCAACGCGGCAGGGCTGGCCAGGACCATGCCCAACAGGCAGCCACGACGGATGAGGGAAGCGGTCATGCAGTGATCTCCAGGGTCGGCGCGGCCACTCGGCGCGCAGCGATGCGACGGCGCATGCCGCCGTCCACGGTAAGACAGCGCGATGATGCGCACAGGGACGCGGCGCTCATCGTGGATCGCCGTAAAAGATGCCACGCCCACCGGTGGCGAAGTACACACGCCCGGGGATGCGTGGATCGCCGGTAACGCTGTACGGCTTGCAGAACCGGTGCGCGTCGTCGTTGATGCGCAACCAGTGCGCGCCTTCGTCGTCGGAGCGGAACACGCCGTCCACGCCATCCACGCGGCCGGCCAGATACAGCGCCGGCGCTGCGCCCGCGTGCAGCGCCTTGCCGATGCCCAGCGAACGCGCCTGGTCCGGTTTGGACAAGGTCTGCAAACGCCCGCCCTGCCAGCGCATCACGCCCAGCGTGGGGCTGGCCAGATACACCACCCCCGCCCGCCATGGATCCGGGCGCAGCTGCGGACGCGCGCGCTCGTCGCGCGCCGGGCTGCCGACCTGCGCACCGGTGTCGCGAAAGCTTGCTGCGCCATCGCGGCTCTCGAACAGGCGCCCGCTGGCGGTATCCACCGCGTACCAGCGCCGTGCATCGACGCGATCGGCCACTGTCACTGCGGTCTCGGGCAGCCCCTGTACACGTTGCCAGTGCTTGCCGAAATCGGCCGTGCGCCAGTTGCCGCCTGTGTCCGGCGCCCACACCACCTGCGAGGCATCGGCGGCAATGGCGATGTTGCCGGCGCCCTGCCCGGCCGGCGGCTCGCTGGCGAACGCCGTCCACTGCGCGCCGCCATCGCGCGAATACAGCGCACGGATCGCGTTGTTGCGGCGATCGCGCACGGTGCCGCTGCGCACCACCCACTGCGCGGCCTGTCCCGCGGCGTCGATGCTCTCGCCATTGGTCAGGCGCGGGCCGGCGTACTGCAACTGCGCACGTTCCAGATCGTCATGCCGAAAACCGTCGATATCGCCGAGTGCGCTGAGCAGATGCGCGCCTTGCATCGGGCTGAGCAGATCCAGCGGCACGGTCTCTTCCAGCCCGCGATCCTGGAACCACCACTGCAAGGGCTGCTGTGCAGAGAACTGCTGCAGGTTGCGCGAGGCCCAGATGCCGTAGCCGGTGACGAACAGCGCGTGGTTGCTGTCGAACGGATCGATCGCCAGGGCGCCCATCCAGTGCGGCGTGGCCTGCGCGGTCCACGGCGCTGCGCTGTGATCGAACTGCGCGCCAGCCAGCAACGGCATCCAGCTGCGCCCGCCGTCGACGCTGCGGAACAGCTCATCGCGCGGGCTACGACGGCGGAAGGTGCTGGCCAGCAGCACCTGCGGCTGTTGCGGATCCACCGCCACCGCGCCCCAGCCGAAGCCATCGCCGCCGGCCGGCTGCGCGATCGGGCTGATCTCGCTCCAGTGCGCCTGCGCCGGGGTGTATTTCCACAGCGCGCCACCGGCCAGCAGATCCGGGCCGGGCTGGTCGCCGTAGCTGAGGTACCACTGCCCATCGCTGCCACCGGCCATATGGCTGGGACGCAGGCCCTTGGGTTGCCCGGCCACCGCCGACCAGCTGCGCCCGGCGTCGTCGGAGACATACAGACTGGTCTGCGCGGTGGACACGCCGACATAGATGCGCGGGGTCGGACGGCCGGCGCGGCCGCTGGCGGCATCGAAGACGACAAAGGCGATGCCAACCGCCTGCTCGCGTCCGACATGATTGCGCGCGGTCGCACCCGCCAATGCCTCGGCAGGAAATGCGTCCACCCGCGCCCAGTGCGCGCCGCGATCGTCGCTGCGCCACAGGCCCGCATCGCGTGAGCCGAGCAACAGCACGCGGCCATCGTGCGGGTCCACCGCCAGACGCTCGCCATTGGAACGGCCCAACTGATTGCCGCCGAGCTTGAACGGCAACGCGGCACGCTCGAAACTGCGGCCGCGATCGAACGAGCGCAGCAGCGCGGCATTGCCGGCGCGCTCGTGCATGTAGGTGCCCGCGGCCAGGTACAGCGCCTGCGGGTCGGCAGGATCGACCGCGAACGCGTCGATTCCCATCAGGTTCCAGTCGTCGGCGCCCAGCCAATCGGTCAGCGCCACCCACTGCTGCGCGCGCGCATCCCAGCGGTACGCACCACCGACATCGGTACGTGCATAGGCAAGATCGCGCTCGGCGGGATGAAACAGCACCCCGGTGACGAATCCGCCACCGCCGATGGCGACGCTGCGCCATTGGTACGGCCCCTGCACCACCGGATCGGCAGCCTGCAGCGGCAGGATCGAAAATGGCAACAACACCAGTGCCAGCCACGCACCCACCGGCCACTTCGCTGCGGTAACGCGGCGCACAGTAGGCGGATCGATCACAGCGATCATTCCTCCGGCTCCCCTTGCGATCGACGGCATGCCGTCGATAGGAAAAACACCGGTCCGACGGGCTGCCTGCACAGCTCGCCGGACCGGCGACGCACTTCCTACGGCGCGTTCTACAGGCTGGCCCGCAATGTCAGGCCATACCGACGATCGTTGATCACGAAGTCGCGGTAGCGCGACTCGGTGCCCAGATAGCTTTCGCGCCGTGTATCGAGCAGGTTCACGCCATCGAGCGAAATCGACCACACATCATTGATGTTGAAACGCAGCGAGGCATCCAGCTGGCCGAAGCCCTTGTTGTAGACCGGCAGGTTGCCGGTGCCGTTGCCTGCGGTGGTCACCAGCCAGTCGCTGCGCCAGTTGTAGGCCACACGGCCCTGGAAGCGCGAGGTTTCGTAGCTGAGGATCGCGTTGTAGCTGTTCTTGGACAGGCCTTCCAGCGGCACGGTCAGCGCCTGGCCGTTGGTGTCGGTGGCGGTGGGGCTCGGCGCCTCGCTGTCGACATAGGTGTAGTTGGTCTGCAGGCCGAAGCCGCTCAGCCAGCCCGGCAAAAAGTCGAAGAACTGCGTGTAGCCCAGTTCCGCACCGCGGATCTTGCCGGCATCGCCGTTGACCGGGCGGGTGATCTGCCACACCTGGCCGTCGTAGACCTCGTTGAAGACCGCATTGGCGATGAAGCCTTCGACCTTCTTGTAGAACAGGGTGCCGTACATCATCGAGCCCTGGCCGAAGTACCACTCCAGCGCGGTGTCGAACTGGTCGGCCTTGACCGCTTCCAGGCTCGGGTTGCCCGCAGTACCGGTGAAGGTCGAGGCACCATTGGAGGTACCGGTGCTCAGGCTCAGGTTCGGGTTGAGCCGATCGAAGGTGGGGCGAGAGATGCCGCGCGAAGCGGCAAAACGCCACTGCAGTTGATCGCTCAGCATCCAGCGCAGGTTCAAGCTCGGCAGCACGTCGGTATAGGTCTGCTGCGCATCCACCGGGATCAGGCCACCGCCTTCGCTGTCGGTACCGGTGCGCACGCCCTGCGAGCCCACCTCGGTCCGCACCACGCGCACGCCGATGTTGCCGTCGAACGGAATCGAGTCACTGTCCACGCCGAAGCGCAGCACGCCATAGGCCGCGTAGGTCTTCTCGTTCTGCGTATTGATGTTGTTGGGGGCAAATTCCAGCGGGCTGGCACCGAAGGTGGCCAGGGTCTGCTCGTAGTTGGCAACCGCCGAATCGGCAGCCGTCAGCGTGCGGCCGAAGGTGCTGCTTTCACCGCGGAAGAAGTCGGTGATCGGGTTGGTCACCAGACCGATGGTCGGGTACTGCGAGAACGGCGTACCCGAGCAATCGTTGATGCACATGAAACGGTAGATATTGCCCTTGGTCTCGGCATCGCGGTCGGTGTAGCGCACACCGGCCTTGAAGCTGCGCACGAAGTCGCTGTCGAAGGCCAGGTCCATGTCGGCGCGCCAGGCGAACTCGGTGCCCTTGTTGTCGTCCTTGTTGTCCAGGTGCCAGCGCCAGCCGTCGTAGTTGTTGGCATCGGCCAGATAGCCTTCCGCGCCGCTGGCATCGGTCACCGACAGGCGCGGCAGATTGCCACGGAAGTCGACGTTGAACTGCGGGCTGGTGTCCTGCCCGGTGGCGATGATGTAGCGCGTGCCGGTGGTGGTGGCATCGACATACTGGAAGTCGGTGCTCAGGGTCAGCTTCTCGTTGACCGTCCACTTGGCGCCCAGCGAGTAATCGGTGGTCACCGAATGCCGCTCGGTCAGGCTGGTGTTGGATTCGGTGGGAACGTTCTGGAACGAGCCGTTGACGAATTCGTTGCGGTCGTTGACCTGGATGCCCGGCAAGCCCTGCATCGGGTTGGCGCCGGTCAGCGCGAAGAACGAATAATCGTGCCAGCTGAAGTCGTACTCCGAACGCAGCACCTGCGTGTAGACCTCCACCGCATCGTTCGGACGCCATTGCATCGCGAACGCACCGGTCTTGCGCTCGCGCTCGCCGACGGTGGTGTTGATGCCGGCGCCGTGCGGCACCGACACGCCCTGGCCTTCATAGCCCGGCAGATCGGTCTGCGTGTACCACGGCTCGATCGAGATGGTGTCCTGGCGGAACGGGCTCTTCTGCTGCGAATAATTCACCAGCAGGCCGATCTCGCCGATGCCGGTCTGCCAGCGATCGCTGAACAGGCCCGAGAACGCCGGCTTGCCGTCGTCGGCCAGGTCGTAATAGTTGTACTGCACGCTGCCGGCGATCTTGCGGCCGTCGTAGTCGAACGGCAGGCGCGTGCGCAGGTCGACGGTGCCGCCCAGGCCACCTTCGATCATGTCGGCCGAGGGATTCTTGTAGACGTTGACGCCGCCGAGCAGTTCGGCCGACACGTCCTCGAAGCTCAGGCCACGGCCATCGTTGGCAGTGAAGATATCGCGGCCATTGAGTTCGGTCCGCACCTGGGTCAGGCCGCGGATGGCGATCGAGCTGCCTTCGCCATAGTTGCGCGAGATCTGGATGCCGGAAATGCGCTGCAGCGCCTCGGCGACGTTGTTGTCGGGCAGCTTGCCGATGTCTTCGGCAACGATCGAATCGACGATCTGCTCGGCGTTCTGTTTGACCAGCTGCGCCTTGGTGACGCTGCTGCGCGTGCCGGTGACCTGCACGGTGTCGAGCTGCTGGGTGGTCGCGTCCTGGGCCGGGGCGGCAGTGGTGGTGGCGTCCTGCGCGTAGGCCTGCGCGCTCAACAGCGTGGCCACACTGAGGGCCATCACGGAGCGGCGGAAATCACGGATCGAACGCTGACCCACAGTCCGGCCTGCCGGAATGTGGCGATGTTGCACTGACATGGTGCTCCCTCCCAGGACGCATGTACTTCTAATTTTTTAGCGGGTCGGTGCGCGAACGCCCTGCCCGTCGTTGGTGCTGGCCCGCATCCGCCCACGACCGGAAGGCCGGGCGGTTGCGATGCGTGGTAATCCTGACAAGGCTTACCTAGCGGCTGCGGCCGGAGCATAGGGCGGCGCCGTCGTGCCATACCAATGAAATATTCCTGGAAAGCTATTCGTAAAAAATATAGCAACGCCGACAAACGCGCCGGGTCTGGCATTGCGGATCCGGATCGCCGGATTGGCCAAAGCGGGCTCAACTCCATGAGCCCGCACATATCGGTTCCGTGACCGCCTGCGCTTACCAGTTCATGCGCAGCACCAGCGAGTAGCGCCGGTCGTTGACGAACGAGGAGCGCGTATACAGACGCGGATCCACCTCCCCGCCTTCGTACGAGGTCGGCCCCATCAGCACCTTGGTCACCGTATTGGTCAGGTTGTTGGCCTGCACGCCCAGCTGCAGGTGCTCGTTGAACCGGTAGAAGAACGAGCCGTCGAGCTGGCCGTAGTCGTCGGCCCAGGTCGGCAGACGGGTGGACGCATCGCTGGTGGTCAGCAGGTAGCGCGAGCGCCAGTTGTAGGCCAGACGCAGCGACAACGGCCCCTTCTCGTAGATACCGGCCAGGTTGTAGCTGCGCCGCGACAGGCCTTCCAGCGGCAGCTCGACACCGGTGACGGTGGTATTGGTGTACGGGTCGGTGGCGGTGTTGGCGCCGCCCTGGCTGTCGACGAAGGTGAAGTTGGCATTGACGCCGAACCCGCTCAGCCAGCCCGGTAGCTGGTCGAAGAACTGGGTATAGCCCAGCTCCGCGCCGCGGATGGTGCCCTCGTCCATGTTGTACGGACGCGTTACCAGCCAGGGGCGGTTGTCGAAGATCTCGCTGCGGGTCTGGGTGGAGAAGTAATCCTTGACCTTCTTGTAGAACAACGTGGCGTACAGCATGTCGCTGGTGTCGAAGTACCACTCCAGCGCGGTGTCGAACTGGTTGGCCACCATCGGCTTGAGGTTCGGGTTGCCGGCGGTGCCGACAAAATCGGTCGCCTGGCCGGCGTCGTTGGTCTCCACGTTGAGCAACACATACGGCTGCAACTGGGTGTAGTCCGGGCGCGCCATCGCCTTGGAGGCGGCAAAGCGCCACTGCAGGCTGTCGGTGAAGCGCAGACGCAGGTTCAGGCTGGGCAGCACGTTGGTGTAACGGCCCTGGGAATTGTTCTCAAAATACTGCCCGGTGTAGCGCGCCTGCAGTTCCGGCGAGACATTGAGGCCGGCCAGATTCTGGAACTGGCCGAAGCCTTCGGCCTGGGTCTTGGTCTGCACCACGCGGATGCCGACGTTGCCGTCCACCGGAATGCCCCAGGCCTCGTCATTGCCGAAGTACAGCGCCGCGTAGGCGGCCTGGGTACGCTCGAACTGCCGGTTGGTGTCCTGCGGCTGATAGGTGTCCGGCGCCCAGCCATAGCCGCGCAACGCCACGATCTGCTGGATCATCTGCGAGGCCGAGCCATAGTTGTTGACCAGGCTGCTGTTGGGCACCACCAGCGTGGTCGGCACGTTTACGCCGCCGCGGAAGAAGTCCGAGAAGGTGAACAACGACGACTGGTCGGTCATGAACTCGGACATAGTCGCCAGGCCGTTGCTGGTGCCTGGAATCGCGGCCCAGTTATCGGAGATCACGCCCCAGTTGTAGCCGGAATTCTTGTTGATCTGGTTGCGATCGGTGGCACGCATGCCGAAGCGCGCAAAGCGCAACCAGCTGCTGTCATCGAAGGTGTATTCCAGATCCACGCGCGTGGACAGCTGACGTCCGCGGTTCTTGCCCAGGTGGTCCATCGCCGCCGCCCAGAAGTAATTGGACGGGTCCTGGGTAAAGGCCGGGTTGGCAATCTGCACGCTGGGATACTTGCCCGACACGTCGTAGGACAGGCCTGGCAGATAGGTCGCACTGAACACGGTGAAATCCAGCTGCTCGTTCTCCGACTCCACCAGCTGCATATCGCCCTTGATCTGCAGGTTGTCGTTGAAGAAGTGGCTGAAACCCACCGACATGTCGGTGGTGGTGGTGCGCTGTTCGGAATAGCGGTTGTCGGTGTTGAAGCGCACGCCGTCGCCGGTGAGCACCCCGCGCCACGAGCTGGACACCGGCGAGCCGCGCAGGAAGGCGCCGCGATCGTCGTAGTCGAAGGTGGTGCCCGGCGCCGGCGTGATGCTGTTGTTGCTGTCGTTGAAGAACGCGGCGCGCTCCTGCCAGTTCATTTCGTAGCGCGAGCGCAGGAACTGCGCATAGATCTCGGTGGCATCGCTGGGCTTCCACTGGAACGCCGCCGCGATCCCGTCGCGCTTGCGCTCGAAATCCAGCTGACGCCAGTTCACCCCGCCCGGCACGAACACCTCGCTGCGCCCGCTGCCGGCCAGCACCGCCTCATCGGTGCGCCGCACGTACGGCTCCACCTGGATGCCGTCCGAGCGCGTGGCCAGCTCCGAGTGCGCGACGTCGATCATGAAGCCCATTTCACCGATGCCGGTGCTCCAGCGATCGCTGAACAGGAACGAGGCCGACGGCTTGTACTTCTTGCTCATGTCGCCGTAGTTGTAGTCGACATTGCCGCCGACGATCCGGCCCGGGTTGTCGAACGGCATGCGCGTGCGCAGATTGACCGTGCCGCCCAGGCCGCCTTCGATGATTTCCGCCGAGGGGTTCTTGTACACGTCCACGCCGGCCATCAACTCGGCCGGCACGTCTTCGAAGCTCAGCCCGCGGCCGCTGGCAGCGCTGAAGATGTCGCGCCCATTGAGTTCGCCACGCACCTGGGTCAGGCCGCGGATCATCACGCCGCTGCCTTCGGCGGAGAAATGGTCGGGATCGCTGCGTGCGGCGAAGTGATCGATGGTCACGCCGCTGACGCGCTGCAGGGTTTCGGTGACGCTGCGGTCGGGCAAGGCGCCGATGTCCTCGGCACTAACCGAATCCACGATCTGGCTGGCATCGCGCTTGATCACCTGCGACTTGATCAGGCTGGCGCGCACACCGCGCACCTCCACCGCATCCAGATCCACCGCGCTGCCGGCGGCCTTGCCGGCCGGGGCCGTCGGGGACGACGGCGTGTGTTGTGCGTACACCGGTGCGGCGAGCAACAGCCCGATGCTGACGGCCATGGCGGACTGACGCAAACGCGGGGTACGACGTGCGTGCACGCCCGTCCCTGCCGAGGCATGGCTTGAAAACTTGTACATCTGAATCCCTCCCAGGACGCAAGACGACTGAAGACTGGTTGTCGCGGCACCGTCGACGGGCCGCATGGTGGTGCAGGACGCGGACGTTGCCGCCCGGCTCCACTTCTCACTGCATGGCGGCTTGGCCGCCGATCACCTGCCCGACTTCACGTGCGCTTCAGCGTGCGATCTGGCTCACAGATATAGGCGCCTGCTCTGGCGTCAGCCAATGAAGAATTCACAGCCTGCTATTCCCTGCCGGAATACGAATGGAAGAGCCCGCTTAACCAGTGGATTCCGGCCCGCGCAGACCGGGATACAAACGTCGCGCGGTGGTGCGTAGCGCCTGCAGAATGCGTTCGGCCCCCGGCGGCAGGATGTAATCGCGCCGACGAATGATGCCGAACGACTCCATGCGTACACCCAGCTCGATCGGCAGTACGGTCAGCAGCTTGGCCTGGATCAGCGGCGCCACCGATTCCACCGGCAAGGCGGTCAGCATGTCGGTACCGCGCAGCAGCGTGGAGGTCACCGGCAGCGACGAGGTCTCGATCGCATTGGTCGGCGTCTGCACGCCGTGCTCCATGAACATCGAATCCAGCCGCGCGCGCAGCACGCTGTCGGCCGGGGGCAGGATCCAGCCATGCCGCACCAGATCGGCGTGCTGCAAGCCAGCGCGGCTGGCCAGCGGATGGCCGGCACGCGCGATCACCGAATGCGGCTCGTCGGCCAGCGGCTCGAATTCCAGCTCGCCCACGCCCTCCGGCCCCAGGATGCGGCCGATCACGATGTCCAGCTGGCCGTCCAGCAACTTGGCCACCAGCGGGCGGCTGTAGTCCATTTCCACCCGCACCAGGATGTCGGGGAACTCGCGCTTGACCTCGGCGATCGCCTGCGGCACCAGGTTGGTGCCCGGATTGACCACGGTGCCGATCGAGGCCTGGCCCATGCGCCCGGCGCGCAGCGCGGCGATTTCTTCCTGCGCCCGGCCGATCTCCGACATCGCCGCGCGCGCGCGCCGGATCAGCACATGTCCGTACCAGGTGGGCTCCACCCCGCGGGCATGCCGCTCGAACAGCTTTACCCCCAGCATGTCCTCCATTTCCGCCAACAGCTTGGAGGCGGCCGGTTGGGTCATGCTGGCGGCCTCGGCCGCACGCAGCACCGAGCGTTGTTCGTGCAGATGCAGCAGCAGCAGCAGCTGGCGCGTCTTGAGGCGGGCAGCGTTGAACCAGGGAGTGCCGGAATTTGCCATGGGGTGTCGCCACGCAGGTGTATTCGTAGGAGGAATAGAATATGCCGAAAATTTCATTTGCAGCACATATCTCCGCGCGCGAGGCTATCGAACGCCGCAGCAGGAGCCCCTACCTCCCGGACGCAGCCAGAACAGACGTGACCCATCTTCCACGAGATGGCAACACGCACGCCATGATTGCGGAGGGTGGACGACGATGACGGCAACTTGCCGGCCAGTTGCAGGCCGTTGGAGTGCGCACGCAAGTGCAGCGGCCACTTCGTCGTGGCTGCCTGCCGCTCTCCGCGCGCTACCGTACAGCGCTGCAACTTCCCCCGACGTTGGCGACCATCCGGTCGCCGACGGCCGTTTTCCGCTCTATCGCGAGTAACACGATGACCTCAGACACCACCGCCAGCCTGTTCGCCCTGCCACTGATCGCCATCCTGCGTGGCATCACGCCGGAAGAAACGCTCGACCATGTCGGTGCACTGATCGACACCGGTTTCGACGCGATCGAGATCCCGCTCAATTCGCCGCGCTGGGCCGAGAGCATTGCGCTGGCCCAGCAGACCTACGGCGCGCGCGCCTGGATCGGCGCCGGCACCGTGCTGCGCAACGACGATGTCGACACCCTGGCCGGGATCGGTGCGCGCTTCATCGTCACCCCGAATACGCGCCCGTCGCTGATCCGCCATGCGGTGTCGCGCGGGCTCACCGTGGTGGCCGGTTTCGCCACCGCCAGCGAGGCGTTCGACGCCATCGATGCCGGCGCAACGATCCTGAAGTTGTTCCCTGCAGCCACCTATGGCGCGGCACATGTGCGCGCGCTGCGCTCGGTGCTGCCCAAGCACATTCCGGTCTATGTGGTCGGCGGCGTCAGCCCGCAGACCCTGGCCGGCTTCCTTGCCCAGGGCGCCGCCGGCGCCGGCATCGGCGGCGAACTGTACAAACCCGCGCAATCGCTCGAAACGACCCAGACGCATGCACGCGCCTTCGTGCAGGCCTACCAGGAACTGCAAGGATGAAGATCACCCGCCTCACCACCTACCACGCCGCACCGCGCTGGCTGTTCCTCAAGGTCGAGACCGACGAGGACATCACCGGCTGGGGAGAGCCGGTCATCGAAGGCCGCGCGCGCTCGGTGGAAGCTGCCGTGCACGAACTGGCCGGCTATGTCGTCGGCAAGGATCCGGCGCGCATCAACGACCTGTGGCAGACCATGTACCGCGCCGGTTTCTACCGTGGCGGCGCCATCCTGATGAGCGCCATCGCCGGTATCGACCAGGCCTTGTGGGACATCAAGGGCAAGGCGCTGGGCGTGCCGGTGTACGAGCTGCTGGGCGGGCTGGTGCGCGATCGCATGAAGACCTATCGCTGGGTCGGCGGCGACCGTCCGGGCGCGATCATCCAGCAGATCACCGACTACCGCGCGCTGGGCTTTGACACCTTCAAGTTCAACGGCACCGAGGAAATGAAGCTGATCGACAGCGCGCGCGCGGTCGATGCGGCGGTGGTCAAGGTCGCCGAGATCCGCGAGACCTTCGGCAACACCATCGACTTCGGCATCGACTTCCACGGCCGCGTCGGCGCCCCGATGGCCAAGGCGCTGCTGCGCGAGCTGGAGCCGTTCAAGCCGCTGTTCGTCGAAGAACCGGTGCTGGCCGAACAGGCCGAGTACTACCCGCGCCTGGCCGCGAGCACCTCGATTCCGCTGGCGGCCGGCGAGCGCATGTTCTCGCGCTTCGAATTCAAGAACGTGCTGTGCGCCGGCGGCATCGGCATGGTACAGCCGGACCTGTCGCATGCCGGCGGCATCACCGAGTGCGTCAAGATCGCCGCAATGGCCGAGGCCTACGATGTCGGCTTCGCCCCGCACTGCCCGCTCGGCCCGATCGCACTGGCCGCCTGCCTGCATGTGGACTTCGTGTCGCACAACGCGGTGCTGCAGGAACAGAGCATCGGCATCCACTACAACGAAGGCGCCGACCTGCTCGATTACGTCATCAATAAAGACGATTTTCAGTGTGTCGATGGCAGTATCGCCGCCCTGCCCAAGCCCGGGCTCGGTGTGGAGATCGACGAAGACATGCTCAAGCGCGCAAACGAAAATCCGCCGGACTGGCGCAACCCGGTCTGGCGTCACAGCGATGGCAGCATCGCCGAATGGTGAGCACGCCCGAACACACCGCCGTGCTGGCGGTCGACAGCCGCTGCACGCATGGCGAAGGCGTGCTGTGGTGCGAGCAGCGCCAGGCGCTGTATTGGGTCGACATCAGCGAGAAGCGCTTGTGGCGGCATCATCCGGCCACTGCGCAATCGCGCTACTGGACGCTGCCTGATCGCCCGGGGTGCCTCGGCCTGATGGACGACGGCCGCGTGCTGATCGCGCTGGCCAAGTCGATCTGCATCGCCGCTCCGGACAACGCCGACGGCGACAGCCTGCCGCTCCAGCACCTGGCCGATATCGAAGCCGACAACCCGCATACGCGCAGCAATGATGGCCGCGCCGACCGCAACGGCAACCTCGTGTTCGGCACCATGGACGAGCACGACCACAAGGCCGCACGCGGCGCGATGTACCAGTTCTCGCTGCGCCACGGCCTGCGTGCGTTGCCGCTGCCGGGCGTGTCGATCCCCAACTCGATCTGCTTCAGTCCCGACGGCCGCACGCTGTACTACTGCGACTCGCTGCGCCCGCAGATCCTGTGCTGCGATTACGACGCCGACACCGCGCAGACCAGCAACGTCCGCGTGTTCACCACGCTGGACCGCGCCGATGCCGAGCCGGACGGCTCCATCATCGACAGCCAGGGCCATCTGTGGAATGCGCAGTGGCGCGCCTGGCGCGTGGTGCGCTACCGCCCCGACGGCAGCACCGAGCGCATCGTGCAACTGCCGGTCAAGCACCCCACCTGCAGCGCCTTCGGCGGCGCCGCGCTGGACCGCCTGCACGTGATCAGCTCGCGCCTGGACCACAGCGCCGAGGAACTGGCCCGCACCCCGGAAGCCGGCGGCCTGTACGTCTGCGACGTGCCGATCAACGGCCTGCCCGAGAGCCGGGTGGCCAGCGCATGATCGCCATCGATTGGGGCACCAGCAGCCTGCGTGGCTACCTGCTCGCTGCCGACGGCAAGGTGCTGGAGCAACGCCGCGGCAGCGACGGCATATTGGCCTGCCAGGGCCGCTTCGCCGAGGTGCTGAGCAGGCTCATCGACGGCTGGGACGGCCCGCTGCTGCTGTCGGGCATGATCGGCAGCCGCAACGGCTGGGTCGAGCAGGCCTATCTGCCCTGCCCGGCCGATACCGCCGCGCTGGCGCAGGCGATGCGCAGCTACGCCGACCTGCTGCCCGGACGCACGCTGTGGTTCGTGCCCGGCGTGAGCACCGGCCAGCAGCATGGCGTGCCCGATGTCATGCGTGGCGAGGAAACCCAGCTGGTCGGCCTGCTCGCCGCGCTCGGCGACGGCACGCACGTCGCCTGCCTGCCCGGCACGCACAGCAAGTGGGCGCAGCTCGCCCACGGCCAGCTGACCGGTTTTGCCACCGTCATGACCGGCGAACTGTACGCGGTGCTGCGCCAGCACAGCATCCTGGGCAAGTTGATGCAGGACGATCCTGCGGACCTGGACACCGACGCATTCGCGCAAGGCGTCGATCGCAGCGCCGAGCCCGGCGGGCTCAGCCACCACCTGTTCGGCGCCCGCACGCTGGGCCTGTTCGACCGCCTCGCCGCCGCCGCGCTGCCGTCCTACCTCTCGGGCCTGCTGATCGGCCACGAACTGCGCGAGCACCGCGGTAATCACGCCACCGTGCACCTGGTCGGCAGCCCCGGCCTGGCGCAACGCTATGCGCTGGCGCTGGCGCGTCTGGGCGTGCAGACGCAGCTGCATCCGGAAGATCTGGCCGCGACGGGTTTATTCGCACTGGCTAGGCAACGCGGATTGGCCTGACCGGAAACGGCCAGGACTCGAGCGGATGGCCAGGGCTGCAAGCCAACAAATCCCCGCCACCCGCACACCCGCCACCGGACTGCTTTAGAATTGACAGGCTAAACGCCGGATTCCGCCATGCCTTTTGTTGTCACCGAAAACTGCATCAAGTGCAAATACACCGACTGCGTCGAGGTCTGTCCGGTGGATTGCTTCCATGTCGGCCCGAACTTCCTGGTCATCGACCCGGATGAGTGCATCGACTGCACGCTGTGCGAGCCCGAATGCCCGGCCAATGCGATCTACCCGGAAGACGACGTCCCGGCAGGCCAGGAAGGCTTCGTCGCGCTCAACGCCGAGCTGGCCAAGGCCTGGCCGGTGCTGACCGTGCGCCAGGAGCCGCTACCCGATGCCGCCGAGTGGGATGGCAAGCCGAACAAGTTGCCGCTGCTGCAACGCTGACACAACGCCTGACAGCATCCAGCCGGGCAACAACGCAGCAGCGATGCGATACCGCCGCATCAGAAACGCAAAACGGGCGCCCGAAGCGCCCGTTCTGCTGTCTGCGCTTGCTGCAGCGGCCTCAGCCGCCCAGCTTGCCCTTCAACGCAGTGACGACCGCCACCGGCGCTGCCGCGGTGGCCGGCATGCCGCGCGGATCCACCGCCGACACGTAGCTGCCGGCGTCGACCTTGACCACGCGCACCAGGAAGCTGGACCCTTCGTAGCTCACGTCGTAGGAACCGAGCATCTGCGCCTTGCTGGCGATGGTCAGGCCGGGAATGTCGGCCAGTGCCGCACCCACCTTGGCGAACACCTCGTCGCGCTCGCCCGGTACGGTGAAGCCGCTGTTGGCGCTGGCGGACGGCGGCGCCGAAGTGTTCTGCTGCGCGCTCGAAGCCAGCGTCGGCACCTTCATCGCGCCGGAGGTATCGGGCAGGTTCAGATCCGGCGGCACTTCCAGCGGACGGGCTTCCGGGGCCAGCGCGTAGTCACCGCGTGCGCCCTTGTGGAACCAGCTGCAACCGCTCGTGGCGGCGACGGTGGCGCTCGCCAGCAACGCGAGCGAAAGCACGCGGACGGGGAAAACGGAATGACGCATCGATAGATCTCCTGGGTCAGGCCGCGAGCATTTCGCGGCTGGAAAGCGCTTCCAACGCAACAGCGTCGGCGGCAAGGCGGTCGGCGGCAGGCTGGTGCGCCGCAGAAAGGGGCAGTAACGGCAAACGCAGGCCGTGCCCGATCCCGGCGCGCTGCAGCAGCGCCTTGACCGGGATGGGATTGGATTCGATGCCGCAGAAACTGTGGTACTCGCTCAGGCGTGCGTCCCACGTGGTGGCCGCCTCGCGCTGGCCGTCGCGGGCCAGGTCGCACAGGCGCCGATAGGCCGACGGCAAGGCGTTGGACGCCACCGAAACCAACCCGTCGGCACCGGACAGCATCGCCTGCGCGGCGCTGCCGTCATCACCGCTGAGCACCACGAAGGACTCGCTGCGCAGCGCCACCAGCGCGGCCACGCGCTCCGGCTCGCTGCGCGCTTCCTTGATGCCGACGATGTTCGGATGCCCGACCAGCGCGGCAACCGTCTCCGGCAACAGATCGCATCCGGTGCGGCCTGGCACGTTGTACAGCACCACCGGCAAGCCGCCGTTGTCGGCAACCGCCAGGAAATGCGCCTGCAGGCCGGCCTGGGTCGGACGCACGTACGGCGGCGTCACCACCAGCGCGTACTGCGCACCCAGCGCAGCGGCGCGGCGCGTCTGCGCGATGGTCTTGGCGGTGCCCGACAGGCCGGTGCCGGCCAGCACCGGCACGCGGCCGGCCACCTGCGCAATGGCGGCACGCAACAAGGTGTCGTACTCCTCGTCGCTCAACGCGGCGGCCTCGCCGGTGGAACCGGCGACGACGATTCCCTGCACGCCGCCGTGCAGTTGCTGTTCCAGCAACCGCCGCCAGGCATCCAGGTCGAGTGCGCCGTCCGGACCGAAAGGGGTCGCCAGCGCGGTGATGATGCCGGAAAGGGACAAGATTCTGCTGCTCTTACGTGACAGGAAAGGCCCGCGCGCACGCGGGTTGTGGCCGCCTGCATGTTACTTGCGGCGCGAAACCACGGGCAAGTATGCTGGTCACCGCCAGGGCGCCTGCCCGGGCGGCCATTCAGCCTGATGCAATGCCGGAAGCCCCTTTGACCGACTCGACTCCCCGGCCCTCGCCGACCGAAAACCACCTCCTGATCAACGCCTACACGACGCATCCGGAGTCTCCCCTGTTGCCCGTCACCCGCCGCATCGCCGACAGCGGCTGCAATCTCGTGGACGCCCGCCTGGCCACAGTGGGACGCGATGTCTCGGTCACCGCCCTGGCCACCGGCTCCTGGGACTCGGTCGCCAAGCTGGAGGCCATGCTGACCCGGCTCGAGCGCGAAGAAGGCCTGAAGCTGGTGTGGTACCGCACCGGCCCCAAGCAGACCCAGTCCAACCTGCTGCCCTACATCGTCGAAGTCATCGCCGCCGACAAGCCGGGCATCCTGTTCCAGCTGGCCGATTTCTTCGACCGCCAGGGCATCACCATCGAGAACCTGCAGAGCACGCGCTACCGCGCCATGCAGACCGGCGCGGAGATGTTCTCCGCGCAGGTGACGATCGGCGTGCCGGCCAACATGCACATCGCCGCACTGCGCGATGATTTCCTGGAATTCTGTGATCACCTCAATCTCGACGCGATCATGGACCCGATGAAGTTCTGAGGCAGACGCACCGATGGCCATTGCCCTTTCCGCACTGAAACAGATGTTCGAGCACATCCGCTCGGAGACCGACTGGAATCTCGACGGGCCGTTGCGCTGGGAATATTTCTTCGCCGACCCGGCGCAGCAACCGCTGCAACACCTCGCCGAGCAACTGACCCAGGACGGCTATCGCGTCATCGACATCTTCCTCGGCGAACGCGACGAAGACGATGGCGACGACGAGGAGTCGTATTTCCTGCACGTGGACAAGCTGGAACGGCACACCATCGAGTCGCTGAATCAGCGCAATGCGCAGTTCGATGCGCTTGCCAAACGTTTCCACGTGGCTGCTTATGATGGGATGGACGTCGGCCCGGCATGACCGCGCCGTACGCCCCTCCACTTAGGGCTGAGCAACAATGACCGACGCTGTATTCGAACTCCCCGCTGCAAGCTTCGACCTGCCACTGTCACTGTCCGGCGGCACCCAGACCATGCTGCGCGGCTACGCCGGCAAGTGGGTGGTGCTGTACTTCTACCCGAAGGACAGCACGCCCGGCTGCACCACCGAAGGCCTGGATTTCAACGCGCTGCTGCCGCAGTTCACGCAGGCCGGCGCGGTCGTGCTGGGCGTCTCGCGCGACTCGGTGAAGTCGCACGACAATTTCTGCGCCAAGCAGGGATTTACCTTCCCGCTGGTCAGCGATGGCGACGAGGCATTGTGCCGCGCCTTCGACGTCATCAAGGAAAAGAACATGTACGGCAAGCAGGTGCTCGGTATCGAGCGCAGCACCTTTTTGCTGTCGCCCGAGGGGGTGGTGGTGCAGGCCTGGCGCAAGGTCAAGGTCGCCGGCCACGCCGATGCCGTGCTGGCCGCGTTGAAGGCGCACGCCAGACAGTGACGCCCCCTGGTTTCCCGTGTCCTCCATCACCCTGCCCTGCAGGCGTGATGGCTCGCCCCTGCTCCATCACTTGGAAGACCCAATGACCCGAGGCAAGCGCATCTACGTGCTGGACACCAACGTGCTGATGCACGATCCCACCGCGCTGTTCAAATTCGAGGAACACGACGTGTTCCTGCCGATGCAGGTGATCGAGGAACTCGACAACGCCAAGAAGGGCACGTCCGAAGTCAGCCGGAACGCGCGCCAGGTCAGCCGCTTCTTGGACGAACTGCTGGAGAACACCAACGCCGAGCAGATCCAGGCCGGCATCCTGCTCAGCCATCCGCAGGGCATCCAGCTCAAGGGCCAGGCCGCGATCGGCCGGCTGTATTTCCAGATCCATCCGATCGACCCGGGCCGCACCTTCGGCGCGATGATCCCGGACAACAAGATCCTGGCATCGGTGCTGGCGCTGTGCGAAGAACATCCGGATGTGCCGGTCATCCTGGTGTCCAAGGACATCAACCTGCGCATCAAGGCCTACATCAGCGGCCTGAATGCCGAGGACTACCAGAACGATCGCGCGCTGGACGATTTCAGCCTGCTGTTCACCGGCGCCATCGAGCTGCCGGAAAACTTCTGGGAAAAGCACAACCAGGACCTGCGCAGCTGGAACGAGCGTGGCCGCACCCATTACGAGATCGTGCTGGCCGACGACGAGGACTGGTATCCGAACCAGTACCTGTATCTGCCGGGCGAGGACGAAGTGGAACTGCGCGTGGCCAAGGTCGGCGGCGGCAAGGCCACGCTATGCCTGGTCGACGATTTCCGCAGCGGCCAGCACGCAGTGTGGGGCATCGTGGCGCGCAACCGCGAGCAGAACTTCGCGCTCAATGCGTTGATGGATCCGGAGATCGATTTCGTCACCCTGCTCGGCACCGCCGGTACCGGCAAGACCCTGCTCGCCCTGGCCGCCGGCCTGGCGCAGACGATGGATCAGCAGCGTTACCGCGAAATCATCATGACCCGCGCCACCGTCAGCGTCGGCGAAGACATCGGCTTCCTGCCCGGCACCGAGGAAGAAAAGATGACCCCGTGGATGGGCGCGCTGACCGACAACCTGGAAGTGCTCACCCACAACCAGGAAGGCGGCTCGTGGGGCCGCGCGGCCACCAACGACCTGCTCGCCAGCCGCATCAAGATCCGCTCGATGAACTTCATGCGCGGGCGCACCTTCCTGTCGCGCTATCTGATCCTGGACGAAGCGCAGAACCTCACCCCCAAACAGATGAAGACGCTGATCACCCGCGCCGGCCCCGGCACCAAGATCGTGTGCCTGGGCAATGTCGAACAGATCGATACGCCTTACCTCACCGAAACCACCTCGGGCCTGACCTATGCGGTGGATCGCTTCAAGGCCTGGCCGCACAGCGCGCATATCACGCTGCGTCGCGGCGAGCGTTCGCGCCTGGCCGACTTCGCCTCGGAGGTGCTGTGATGCACCTGCTTCGCGGCGCGGCGGCGCTCGCCGTCATGGCACTGGCCGGCTGCGCGACCGCGCCGCCGCCCGCCAGCGTGCCGACCAACCTCAAGAGCGGGCAGTCCTGGGTCATCACCCGCCAGGGCATTGCCGAGCAGGTGCTGGACACCTGCTCGCGCGACAGCCCGGCGCGTCATCCTGGCCAGATCACCGGCTACTGGACACCGAGCCAGCAGCAGATCGAACAGCTCGAATCCAGGCAGGATGCCTTGACGCCGACCATCCCCGAGCCGCGCGATTTCGACCGCCAGTACGTGGGCGTGGTGATCCAGGGCCAGCAGCTGATCTACATCAACGCCTTCAGGCTGCCGAACGACCCGCCAGTGACACCGGCCAGGGAAGCGATCCGGGTGTGCGACGGCGGCGGTGCCTTCTGGGGTGCGCTGTACGACCCGCAAACCGGCGCGTTTTCGCAGATCGCCGTCAACGGCACGCCCTGACCCGCGATGGGCCTGCTGCTGCCGCGCTGGGTCTGGATCGGCGCGGTGGCGTTGTCGGGCGTGGCCGGCATGGTCAACGTGGTCGGCTACCTGGGCTCCGAGCATCAGGTGGTCAGCCACCTCACCGGCACCACCAGCCTGCTCGGCGTTGCCCTGGTGCAGGACGCCGCGCCGGAGATCGGTTTCCTCTGGGGCATCCTGATCGCCTTCTGCGCAGGCGCCATGCTCAGCGGCCTGATCATCCAGGACGATGTCTTGCGGCTCGGACAGCGCTACGGCGCGGCGCTGCTGCTCGAAGCGCTGCTGTTGCTGGCCGCGATTCCGCTGTTCAAGCTGCATCATGTCGGCGGCGCGCTGGTCGCCGCAGGCGCCTGCGGCCTGCAGAACGCCATGGCCACCACCCTCAGTGGCGCCGCGGTCCGCACCACGCATCTGAGCGGCATGTTCACCGACCTGGGCATCGGCCTGGGGCACCTGCTGCGCGGGCGCCCGCTGCAGGTGCGCCGGCTCACGCTGAGCGGGTTGATCATCAGTGGCTTTCTCGGCGGCAGCGTGCTTGGCACCTGGCTGTTCCAGCGCTGGCACTACGACGCGCTCTACCTGCCAGCCGGACTCACCGGATTGACCGGTGCCGGCTACATTGCCTACCTGCAATGGCGTCGCTGGCGTACGCAATGATCCGCACTTCCGCCAGGCGGCAGTGCAGAATCCCCTCATGACCACGTCCAGCACGCTGTCCGCCCTGACCATCGCCGGCTCCGATTCCGGCGGTGGTGCCGGCATCCAGGCCGACCTCAAGACCTTCGCCGCGCACCGCGTGCACGGCCTGTCGGCCATCGCAGCGTTGACCGCGCAGAACACCCGCGCCGTCACTGCCGTGCATCTCCCGCCGATCGCGTTTTTGCAGGCGCAGATCGATACCTGCTTTGCCGATTTCGAGATTCAGGCGGTCAAGCTTGGCATGCTCGCCAATGCCGAGGTCATCCATTGCGTGGCCGATCTGCTCGAAACCCATCGCCCGCCCTTCGTGGTGCTCGACCCGGTGATGGTCTCCACCAGTGGCGCCCGCCTGCTCGAAGACGCGGCGCTGGAGGCGCTGCGCACACGCCTGCTGCCGCTGGCCACGCTGATCACACCGAATACCCCCGAAGCCGAACTGCTGACCGGCCGCCGCATCGACGATGCCGACGCCGCCGAGCACGCCACCGCCGCCCTGCTCGACATCGGCGCCAACGCGGTGCTGCTCAAGGGCGGTCACCTGCACGAGGGCACGCGGGTGATCGACCGCTTCGATGACGGCGTCACCCAGGACGTGTTCATGCATCCGCGCCTGCAGGTCGATGCGCACGGCACCGGCTGCAGCCTGTCGGCGGCCATTGCCGCGCAGCTGTGCCAGGGCCTGTCCCTGCTCAATGCCTGCGAAGCGGCCATCGACTACGTCGCGCGCGCCATCCGCCTCGGCCACAGCCCCGGTCACGGCGAGGTGCTGGTCCTGGACCATTTCGGCGCCGCGCCCAACCCGTGAGCGTGCACGTCGGCACGCTCGCCGTCACCGCCGCGGATGGACATGCCTGGCAAGTGCTGCGCCACGCACCGGCGCGGCCGATCCCCAGCTTGCTGTGGCTGCCGGCACTGGGCGTTGCCGCGCGACACCACCAGCCGTTTGCGCACGCCCTGGCCTGCACCGGGATTGCGGTGTACCTGCACGAATGGCGCGGCAATGGCAGCCGACGCGCCATGGCCTGTCGCTGATTTTCCGACCGCCGCCATGGCTGGCACGTACGCAAGGCGTACTGCACGGGCGAACGCTCGGTTTCGGCGGAACCGAGGCGCGCAGCCTGATCGCCGATTGGGCGCAGGTCGGTCGCAGCAATCGCTATCGTGCGGCGGGAACGGCGTGGGATCTTGAGCAGGCGCTGGGCCAACTCGATGTGCCGGTCAGAGCGGTGACCTCCGCACGCGACCGCTTCGGCCCGCCCGGCGCTCTGCGGGCCTTGCTGCAGAAAATGCCACAGACACGCACCAAGCTCATGGCCTTACGATGCGCAACTGGGTGCGCGCAGCGATCACTTCGCATGGATGAAGACACCTGTTGCCGTGGCCGCTGCGCTGCGTCGGCGTCTTGGCGATGAGGGTAGCGACAATCGAATGTCACAAAGGGATTGACGAGGACTCCGGGCATCCGCATAATTCCGCTCCTGACGACGCGCCCGTAGCTCAGTTGGATAGAGTACCTGGCTACGAACCAGGCGGTCGGGAGTTCGAATCTCTCCGGGCGCACCATCTTCAGAACAATCAAGAGACAGCCTTCGACCGCTGTCTTTTTAGTTACAAGGGTCTGATCGTACTGCGATGGATCTGCAAGTGGAAACGCAAGTCAAAACAAGATAATGCGCCCGTAGCTCAGTTGGATAGAGTACCTGGCTACGAACCAGGCGGTCGGGAGTTCGAATCTCTCCGGGCGCACCAATCTTGAAGAAAACGACCAGCTTGCTGGTCTTTTTTTTGCCTGTCGTTTGAGTGCGGATGGCGGCTGTGACGTTACGACGCAGCGAACACGAAGCAAGGCGCGCAAAAGGCCAGCATGCGCGCCGCAACACCCCGCGTCACTGCTGTCAGGCCATCGCACCCAGCGCATCGGACCCGGCCACCACCACAACCGGCAGCAGCGAAGCCACCGGCTGCCCGGCGTCGCGCCACGCATCCAGCCCACCCAGCAACGGCCGCACGTCGCGATATCCGCGCTCGCGCATCCGACCGGCCAGCCATGCCGCCGACACCTCGTCCGGACACGCGCAGTAGATCACCACGCTGCGATCGCGCGGCACGCTGGCCAGAATCTGTGCGAGCTGACGCTCATCGGCAAACACCGCGCCGGGAATCGTGTACGGCTGCAGACCGCGATGGCCCGGCGCACGGATATCCAGCACCGTCGGCCGCAGCGCTTCGTCGCCATCGAGCAGCGGCACCAGCTCCTCCACTGCGATACGCGCGTGCTCCAGCGAACGCAGCAAGGTATGTCGCCGCCGCCAACGCCAGCCGACGTAGCAGGCCAGCGACACGGCCAGCACGACAACCGCACCGGAACCCAGGTCGGACAGCAACGCGAGCACGTCCTGCACCTGACGCGCGAACAGCGCGCCCAGGCTCAGGCCGACGAACGCCCACAGCGACGCACCCAGGGCGTCGTAGCGCAGGAACGCCGCCGGGTGCACCCGCATCGCACCGGCCATCGGCACCGAGACCATCGACAGACCGGGCACGAATTTGGCCACCGCCAATACCCGCACACCCCAGCGCGAGAAGAATCGCTCGGTCTTTTTCATGCAGGTATCGCGCGACAGCGACAGCCGGCACAGCGACTGCAGGGTGCGATTGCCGAAACGGCGACCGGCCAGATACCAGGCCAGGTCGCCAAGCAGACTCGCCAGTACCGACACTGCCAACGCCGTCAATCCGGCCAGCCAGGCATCGCTCCCGCCCTGCAGCGCGTAGCCGGCACCGACCAGCACCAGGGTCGGCAGCGCCGGCACCGGCAGGCCCAGCGACAACGCCAGCACGTTGGCAAATACCAGCGCCAATCCGTACTGTTCGATCAAGCCTTGCATGCGGCGACCCTGCGCGACGGCGAAGGCCCATTATCCGCCCTTCCTCACGCGCGCGACTGCCCGGCGGCGACGGAACGATACGTTTCGGCAAGCGACTGCAACCAGCCATCGAACAGCCCATCGCTGCGCAGTGCGCGCCGCCACCAGCCCAGCGCCTCGCCCTCCTCACCCGGCCGCCAGGCCAGGTAGAAGGTTTCGTCGGGCTTGCGGGTTCCCACCTGCAGCTCGCACAGCCGGCCGTCCCGCAGCGCGCCGCGCGCATACGGCTCGGGCAGGAAGCCGTAGCCGGCACCGGCCAGCTGCAGCTGCAGCTTGGTTTGCATGTCCGGCACGGTGAGCACATCGCGCGAGGACAGCAGGCCGACCGTGCGTGGCAGCAGATGCCGCGCCGAATCCGCCACCGCGATCGCACGGTGTTCGGCCAGCTCCGCCGCGCCCAGCGTACCGGCGCCCGCCAGCGGATGCGTGGGAGCCACCGCGAACACGAAGCGCAGCGTGCCGATCGCCTCGGCGACATAGCCGCCACCGCTCGGCCCCTCGCCCGCCGCAACGATCAGATCCACGCGCCGATCCAGCAGCGCCTCCCAGCTGCCTGACAAGGACTCGCTCAACACGCGCAGGCGCGTGCTGTCGGCCACCGTGTAGAAGTCCAGGATCTGCGCCTGCAGCAAGGCGACCGGCAGGATCGCATCCAGCCCGATCGCAAAGTCCGACTCCCAGCCCGACGCCACCCGCCGCACCCGCACCTCCAACTCCTGCGCCGCCCGCAACAGGTGTCGCCCTTCGCGCAGCAACTCACGCCCGGCCTGCGTCGGAGTGGCCTTCGGGCCGAGCCGCTCGAACAGCTGCACGCCCAGATCATCCTCCAGCTTGGAGACCGTGTAGGAAATCGTCGACGGTACCTTGAACAACACCTTGGCAGCAGCCGTGAACGAACCCCGGCGGTCGATCGCATCCAGGATCTGCAGCGCTTCCAGGCTGATTTTCATTGTTCGATTTTTTCGATGTTAGCAGCCAAATCTACTCGCTTTTTGCCGCCGACGCGGAGGCCCAGACTATGCATCAAGCCGCTGGGACACCGATTCCTCCTCCCTGGCGACACTCCAACCTTTCAAGGAGAGGCAGCATGTTGAATGTCCGCAAGAGCGAAACCCGTGGCCGCGCCGAACATGGCTGGCTGTCCTCGCGCCATACCTTCTCCTTCGCCAGTTACCACGACCCGCGCCACATGGGCATCGGCCCGCTGCGGGTGATCAACGAAGACAAGGTGACCCCGGGCGAAGGCTTCGGCACCCACGCCCACCGTGACATGGAGATCATTTCCTACGTCCTGGGCGGCGCCCTGGAGCACAAGGACAGCATGGGCACCGGCTCGGTACTGCACTACGGCGATGTGCAGCGCATGAGCGCCGGCAGCGGCGTCACCCACAGCGAGTTCAATCATTCCGCCAGCGAGCCGGTGCACTTCCTGCAGATCTGGGTGATGCCCGAGCGCAACGGCATCGAACCCAGCTACGAAGAAAAGCATTTCGATGCCGACAGCAAGCGCAACCAGCTGCGCCTGATCGCCTCGCCCGGCGGCGAGCACGGCTCGCTGCGCCTGCACCAGGATGCGCGCCTGTATGCCTCGATCCTCGATGGCGAAGTGCGTCTGCAGCAGCCGCTGGCCGAAGGCCGCATCGGCTACGTGCAGGTGGCGCGCGGCAGCCTGAGCGTCAATGGCCAGGCGCTGTCGGCCGGCGATGCGCTGCAGATCACCGGCGAGCCCGAGATCGTGTTGGACGATGCACGCGATGCGGAGGTCCTGGTGTTCGATCTGCCGAAATAAGCGGCGCCAGCTCAGCGTGCAGCGTGCCGCAGACAACTCGGTACGCTGCGCGCTGGAGATTCGCCCACATCAGACAGCACGCTTCCGGCGCGCTCTTTCGTCTTTCTGCTCAAGCAAAGCTGATGGCAGGGCACCTGCGATGACGCTGCCACGCATGACGCAAGCGCGTCGATACTGCCGCGCAGCGCTGCATCACTGCACGGGGTCACGCAGCCTGCGGCTTGGCAAGCCTGGCAAGCGGTTCGCTCGAAGTCCCGCTGCGCACAGCAGCCGCCCTTGTGACGCCATCGCCATCGCCATTGACCAAGACAAACAGCGCATCGGCATCGGCTTCCAGCACACGCGCCGAACGCGCCAGATCGTCGACCATCTGCGCCTGATCGCGCGCCTGCACACCGATCGATTGCAGCGCGGTGTTGGCGGTGGAAATATCCCTAGCCTGCTCCTGACTGGCAGCGGCAATCTGCTCCACGGTTGCGGTGACGCGCAGCACCGAGCTGACCATGTCCTGCATCACTACCCCGGCCTGCTCGGCCAGGCGCGAACCATCGCCCACCTGGTCGGTCGCATCGTCGATCAAACCACGAATTTCCTTCGCCGAGACACTGCAGCGCTGCGCCAGGCTACGCACCTCGGTCGCCACCACGGCAAATCCACGCCCCTGCTCGCCAGCGCGTGCCGCTTCCACGGCTGCATTCAAGGCCAGGATATTGGTCTGGAACGCGATGCCGTCGATCACCTCGATGATCTGGCCGATACGATCGGTGGCCGAGCGAATGCCGGCCGTGGTCTTGACCATGTCGGCGATGACGGTGGCGCCGCGTCGCGCAACATCGGCCGAGGCCTCGGCCATGCGCTGCGCAGAACCGGCGCTGTCGGAATTGGTGCGTACGGTTTCTGCCAGCTGGTCGATGGTGGTCGAGGTCTGCGCCACGGCTGCCGACTGCGTAGACGACCGGCTCACCAGTTCCTGATTGCTGACCGAAATATGGTGCGCCTCGCGCTGCACGTTCTGCGCGATGCTCGTGGTCTGCTGCATCAATTGGCGCATGCGCTCGGCCGAGTGCACCTGATCGGTGACATCGGTGGCGTACTTGACCACCTTGTACGGGCGCCCGGACACATCCAGGATCGGGTTGTAGGACGCCTGGATCCACACCGGACTCCCATCCTTGTGCAGCCGACCGTAGCGGCCCGCATCGAACTGCCCACGCGCCAACTTTGCCCAGAAATGCCGATAGTCTTCGGAGGCGCCGTAGCTTGCATCCACGAAGATGCGGTGATGCTGGCCGATCGCCTCCTCGGCGGCGTACCCCAAAATAGCCAGGAAATTGTCGTTGGCACTCAACACGCGCCCTTCCAGATCGAATTCGATCACGCCCATGACCTTGTCGATGGCCTGGATGCGTCCGTCGGCATCGGCCGAATCGACCACCTGACGCGTCACGTCGGTGGCGTACTTGACCACCTTGTAGGGGCGCCCGTGCGCGTCGAGCACCGGGTTGTAGGACGCCTGGATCCATACCTCGCCGCCGTCCTTGCCGATGCGCTTGTAGCGCCCCGCGTCGAACGCGCCGCGACCGAGCTTGTCCCAGAACGCGCAATAGGCCGCCGACTGACGCGTTTGCGCATCCACAAACATGCCGTGGTGCTTGCCGCGGATCTCATCGAGCCTGTAACCCATGACCGCAAGGAAATTCTCGTTGGCATCGAGCACCGTGCCGTCCAGCGAAAACTCGATGACCGCCATGACCTTGTCGATCGCATCGATGCGGCCTTCGAAATCGGCGGTCTGACGCACCTGCGCAGTGATGTCGGTGGCGTACTTGACCACCCGGTAGGCCTTGCCCGCGCGATCCAGCAACGGGTTGTACGAGGCGTTGATCCACACTTCGCACCCGTTCTTGTCCAGCCGGCAGAACCGCCCGGCGTTGAAGTCGCCGCGACGCAGCGCCTGCCAGAACTGTCGATAGCTTTCGCTGTCGCGATCGCTGGAGGTCACGAACATGCGGTGGTGCTGACCGACGACTTCGTCCAGCCGATAGCCCATCAGGGACAGGAAGTTCTGGTTGGCATGCAGAATGCGGCCATCCAGATCGAACTCGATCACCGCCATCACCCTGTCCACTGCATCGGCCTTGTGCTGCAGCCCACGGCTCCAGGAAGAAAACAGGCGTCCAAGCAGCGGCGTTAGGCGCATCGCATTGAGATCCGAGAGATGTGTCACAGCCTTAGCGACTCATGCTCGGGTTACTTGAATCGCTGCGCGCAGCGCATGTTTGTGGCGATTCAGACGCTGCCGCCGGTGCGGCTGCCGACGTTGCGCTGGTGACGTCAGTGCATGCCGTCACCAATCTGTCGGTACAAATGAAAACGCCCGCAAATCAGGGATTTGCGGGCGTCCAAAACACTGGCGGAGCGAGAGGGATTCGAACCCTCGATAGAGTTTTTGACCCTATACTCCCTTAGCAGGGGAGCCCCTTCAGCCGCTCGGGCATCGCTCCAGTTTTTGCGTCCTGCCGCGGTGTCCGTTGCAGGCCGCGAAGAATACCGGGTAAGAGGGGCTAACGTAAACCCTTTATGACGATCAATTCGAAGAATCGTCGCCGTGATGCGCACCGGAAGCGACCGGCTCATCCCCACGCTGGATCCGCTGATAGATTTCTTCGCGATGTACAGCAACATCTTTGGGTGCGGTGATGCCGATACGCACCTGATTACCCTTGACGCCGAGCACAGTCACAGTGACCGAGTCGCCGATCATCAAGGTTTCGCCTACCCGGCGAGTGAGGATCAACATTTTGCAAATCTCCTGGAACCGGTGGATTTCCCACCAGCATCGGCGGCCGACTGACGAGGCGCGCCCTAGGTAAAGGGAATAGACCAGAAATGGTAGCGGGACACCCTGCCAACCAGCAAGGCATACCAGGACAAGTGTTCAGCCCAAGTGTTGCTTGACCCAGGAGGGCACGCCTTCCAGCGCGGTCGCAAGGGCGGGACCATCCTCGCCACCACCCTGGGCGAGATCCGGACGACCGCCGCCCTTGCCCCCGATCTGACTGGCGATATGGCTGAGGAGTTCCCCCGCCTTCACCTTGCCAGTTGGGCTGCCGTTCACGCCGGCCACAAGCGCAACCTTGCCGCCAGCAGCGCCTGCCAACACGATGACCGAGTCGCCCAACTGCTGCTTGAGACGATCCATCGCATCGCGCAACGCCTTGGCATCGAAGCCCTCCAGACGCACCGCGACCACCTTGACGCCTGCCACATCGACAGCGCTGGAACCCAGGTCTGCAGTCGCACCGGAGGCCAGCTTGGCCTTGAGCGACTCCAGCTCACGCTCGAGCCGCTTCTGACGTTCGCTGAGCGCGCGAACCTTGTCGACCACCTCGGTGGCATTGCCGCCGAGCAGGCTGGCCGCCTCGAGCAGACGTCGCTCCTCATCGGCGACATGGTCCAGCGCGCCCTGCCCGGTCACCGCCTCGATACGACGCACACCCGAAGACACACCGCCCTCGGAGGTGATCTTGAACAAGCCGATGTCGCCGGTGCGGGTGACATGGGTGCCACCGCAGAGCTCGGTGGAATAGCCGCCCATCTTCAGCACGCGCACGTTCTCGCCGTACTTTTCGCCGAACAAGGCCATCGCGCCGAAGTCCAGCGCTTCCTGCATGGCCATGTTGTGCACTTCCACCCCGTGATTGTTGCGCACCTCCGCATTGACCTTGCGTTCGATCACGGCGAGCTCTTCGGACGTGATCGGCTGGAAGTGCGAGAAGTCGAACCGCAAGCGGTCCGGTGCAACCAGCGAGCCCTTCTGCTGCACATGCGTGCCCAGCACCTCGCGCAGGGCCGCATGCAGCAGATGCGTGGCCGAGTGGTTGAGGATGGTCTTGCCGCGGCGCTGCACGTCGATGCCGCCTGCCAGCACATCGCCCAATGCCAGCGCACCTTCGGTGATGCGCCCTACATGGCCATGGAACTGGCCGGCAAACTTCTGGGTGTCGGTGATCTCGATGGAGACATCGCTACCGCTCAGCTGGCCGCTATCGCCGACCTGGCCACCGGACTCGGCGTAGAACGGCGTGCGGTCGGTGAACACGATAACCTCGTCACCGGCTTGCGCGCGCTCGACCGGGCGGCCGTGCTTGAGCAATGCAACGACCTTGAGCGCATCGGCATCGTAAGCCTCGTAGCCCAGAAATACCGTTGGCGACATGGTGGCGACCAGATCGGCCGGCAATGCGACGCCGCCACCGAACTTGCCGGCGGCACGCGCGGTCTCGCGCTGACGCTCCATGGCGAACTCGAAGCCCTCCATGTCCACGCGCAAGCCGCGCTCGCGTGCGATGTCGGAGGTGAGATCGACCGGGAACCCGTAGGTATCGAAAAGGCGGAAGGCATCGGCGCCGGGAATCACTTCCTGCGCGCGCGCGGCAACGTCGTCGAAGATCTTCATGCCGGCGTCCAGCGTCTCGGCAAAACGCTCTTCCTCGGCCAGCAGTGCGCGCGCGACGGTCTCCCGCGCGACCACCAGTTCGGGATAGGCCTCGCCCATCAGCTCGACCAGGGTCGGCACCATCTTGCTGAAGAACGGCTGGCGTACCCCCAGCATCCAGCCGTGCCGCAGCGCACGCCGGATGATCCGGCGCAGCACATAACCGCGGCCTTCGTTGGACGGCAGCACACCATCGACGATCAGGAACGAACAGGCGCGGATGTGATCGGCGATCACCCGCAGCGACTTGTTCTCCAGATCGGTGACGCCGGTCAGCGCGCTGGCCTTGCCGATCAAGGCCTGGAACAGATCGATTTCGTAGTTGGTATGCACGTGCTGCAGGATCGCAGCCAGACGCTCCAGGCCCATGCCGGTGTCCACGCACGGCGCCGGCAACGGCACCAGGGTGCCGTCGGGCTGGCGATCGAACTGCATGAAGACCAGGTTCCAGATCTCGATGAAGCGATCGCCATCCTCGTCCGGCGAACCGGGCGGACCACCGGCGATATGGTCGCCATGGTCGAAGAAGATCTCGGTGCACGGGCCGCACGGGCCGGTATCGGCCATCTGCCAGAAGTTGTCCGACGCGTACGGCGCCCCCTTGTTGTCGCCGATGCGCACGATGCGGCTTTCCGGAATGCCGATCATGTCGCGCCACAGCGCGAAGGCTTCTTCGTCGGTATGGTAGACGGTGACCAGCAGCCGCTCGGCCGGCAGCTTCCAGACCTGGGTCAGCAGCTCCCAGGCCCAGCTGATGGCGTCCTTCTTGAAGTAATCGCCGAACGACCAGTTGCCCAGCATCTCGAAGAAGGTGTGATGGCGCGCGGTGTAGCCCACCGAATCCAGATCGTTGTGCTTGCCGCCGGCACGCAGGCAGCGCTGCACGTCGGCCGCGCGCACGTAGCTGCGCTTCTCCGCGCCGAGGAAGACGTCCTTGAACTGGACCATGCCGGAGTTGGTGAACAGCAAGGTCGGGTCGTTGCCTGGCACCAGCGGCGCCGATGGCACGATGGTATGGCCTTTCCCCTCGAAAAACGCGAGGAAGTCACTACGGATCTGGGAAGTGCTGAATTTGGCGGGTGCGTTCATGTGCTGGCATTGGGCGGGCGGCAGTCCCGGTCACCCAATGAGATGTGGGCGCAGATGAGCGGGACAACCTGAAACCACGAAGGGTAGCAGGCCAGACGCCCTCAGTCCTCAAGGTCGAAGCGCGTGGCGCTACGAATGCTGTTGCCATCAAAACCACGCCGGGCCAGCAGATCGGCGGCCTTGCGACGTTGCGGCAGATCGGTCGGCCCCTCTTCGCCAAAGCGACGGCGGATCAGATCGCGCGCGTTTTCGGTCCAGTCGCCCTCAAATGTCGCCATTGCGGCGCTGATGGCGTCGCTGTCCAGGCCATGGGTCCCGAGCTCGGCGCGGATATGCAGCGGACCGTAGCCCGAGCCTGCACGATTGCGCACGACCGAGGCCGCAAACCGGGTGTCGTCCTGCCACCCCTCGTCAGCCAGGCGCTCTACGGCCGCCTGTGCGGCGTCCGGCTCGATACCGCGTGCCAGCAGCTTGCGGTTCAATTCCTTGCGCGAATGCTCGCGCCGCACCAGCAATCCCAGTGCACGTTGGACCGGGGTCTGTTCCTTGAACCGGCGTCCCCGCTTTGGCGCGGGCTGTTGCTCGTCCATCGTGGGTGTCCCGAGTAACAAAATCACATGCTGCATCAATGCGCCATCCGTGGCGCCTGCCCTCCTGGCCTTCGATAGATCTACCGCGGGAAGCGACGGCACTGACTCCGCCGTCCCCGCGATAGAAAACCTGCTGCAGCCATCAGCACAGCCGCTCTACCATCAGGCGGACGCGACCGGAAAGCGGAACGGGGTAGCCCCTTGGACATCCACCGTTCGCGCTTTCCGCCGGCACCTGCCTGATCACGGCTCAGCTCGCACTGCGGGCTGCCGTTATTCCTTCTCGACGTCGTCGCCGGCTTCGCGCGGTGCCTCGGCCGGCTGGAACTTCTCGCGCAGTTCGCCTTCCAGCCGTGCCGCGACCTGCGGGTTGTCGCGCAGATAGGTGCGGGCATTGTCCTTGCCCTGCCCGATGCGCTCTTCGCCGTAGCTGTACCAGGCGCCGGCTTTCTCGACCAACTTGGCTTCCACGCCCATGTCGATCAGCTCACCTTCGCGGCTAATGCCTTCGCCGTAGAGGATTTCGGTTACGACCTGCTTGAACGGAGGCGCCAGCTTGTTCTTGACCACCTTGATCTTGGTCTGGTTGCCAATGATTTCGTCGCCCTTCTTGATCGCGCCGATACGACGGATATCCAGACGGACCGAAGCGTAGAACTTCAGCGCATTGCCGCCGGTGGTCACCTCCGGACTCTGGCCCGGCATCATCACGCCGATCTTGTGGCGCAGCTGGTTGATGAAGACCACCAACGTGTTGGAACGCTTGATGTTGCCGGTCAGCTTGCGCAGCGCCTGACTCATCAGACGGGCCTGCAGACCCGGCAGCTGGTCGCCCATTTCGCCTTCGATTTCGGCCTTCGGTGTCAGCGCGGCGACCGAGTCGACCACCACGATATCCACCGAACTGGAACGCACCAGCATGTCGGCAATTTCCAGCGCCTGCTCGCCGGTATCCGGCTGCGACAGCAGCAGGTCGTCGACATTGACGCCCAACTTGGCGGCATAGATCGGATCCAGGGCGTGCTCGGCGTCGATGAAGGCTGCGGTGCCGCCCTTCTTCTGGCATTCGGCGATCGCCTGCAGGGTCAGGGTGGTCTTGCCGGACGATTCCGGACCGTAGATTTCGACCACGCGGCCCTTGGGCAGGCCGCCGATCCCCAGTGCGATGTCCAACATCAGCGAGCCGGTCGGAATGACTTCGACGGCCTCGATCACACGGTCGCCCATGCGCATCACCGAGCCCTTGCCGAATTGCTTTTCGATCTGGCTCAGTGCGGCGGAAAGGGCGCGCTTCTTGTTCTCATCCATCTGGGTGATCCTTGTCAGTGATTTCGGTGTAGGGCTAATGTAACGGCGGTGTATCGCACAGGCTGAGACTGGCTGCGACACACTCAGATTAGAGAGGTGGCCATGGCGATGGCAGCGGGAAATCCTGTGGCACCAGCTCGGGATAACGCCAGTGCGGCCATCGGCGCAGTGCTCAACGATTCGGCCTCAACAGCCCGCAGTACAGGCCCTCGATCGCGAAATCCTGATCCGGCAACACTTCGATCGGCGCATAGTCCGGGTTGCGCGGCAGCAAGCGGATGCGGTCCTTGCCGATCTTCAACAATTTGACCGTGATCTCCTCATCGATCCGCGCCACCACGATCTGCCCCGAACGCGCGTCGCGGGTGCGGTGCACCCCGATCAGGTCGCCGTTGAAGATGCCTTCGTCGCGCATCGAGTCGCCCTGCACCTTGAGCAGATAGTCCGGCGACGGCGAGAAAAACACCCGATCCAGCACCACGAAGTCGTCCGAGCCGATATCCGCGCCGATCGGCAGACCTGCCGCCACACGTCCCAGCACCGGCAGGCGCAGCACATCGTCGCGCACCGGCTCGTTTGCGGCAGGCAGGGTGCGCGACGGGGCGCTCTGCCCGGCCAGGCGGATGCCGCGGGCCTGGCCGGGGACGCGACGGATCGCACCGGCCTGCTCCAATGCCTCCAGATGGTATTGCGCGCCGCGCACACCCTTGAAGCCGAAGGCGCGCGCGATCTCGGTCTGCGAGGGAGGGACGCCGTCGGCGTCGATGCGCTCGGCGATCAAGGCCAGGATTGCTTGCTGGGTATCGGTCAGGTCCATGGTTAGTAGTATTACTACTAACTGACGCCCGCGCAATAGCCGCGTCGTGCGCCACGCCGGGCCGGCCATCGGGTCGGCACGTACCGCGTCTAACGCCGACTCCGCCAGATGGAGAACAGGATCCAGACGCCGCAGATGGCTGCACCGATGAAACCGCCGACACCCAACGCAAGCAGCCAGCGGCTGGCACTGCCACCGACGCTGTTCATGACGATCGACGAGCCGATCACCAGCGCGGCAGTCACAATCCCCATGGTGAGCCGGTTGGCCGCGCGATCGACCTGGTCGCCGAACTCGCGCAACGCACGCGTTTCGATCTGCAGCTGCAACTTGCCGCGCCGTGCGGCCTGCAGCAGCCGTTTGAGATCGCGTGGCAGATCGCCGATCAGATCGATCGCGCCGGTCACGGTGCGACGGCTGCGCCGCAGCATCGCGCTCGGCGCATAACGCTGCAGCACCACGCGTTCGAGATACGGACGCGCCTCGGTGGCCATGTCGAAATCCGGATCGAGCTGGCGTCCCATGCCTTCGAGCGTGAGAAACGCCTTGATCATCAGTGCCAGATCCGACGGCAGGGGCAGCCCGTGATCGCGCAGGATCGAGGTGACATCGCCCAGCATCGCGCCGATGCGCAGCTCTTTCAGCGGCACGCCGCGGTACTCGTCGACGAAGGCGCCGATATCCTGCTGCAGTCGCGACTCATCGATATCCAGACTGGTTCCGGCCCATTCCAGCAGTACGTCGATGACCGCTTCGGCGTCGTAGCTGACCATGCCATGCAGCAGTTGCGCGACCTGGAAGCGACGCTGCTCGGAGACGCGTCCGACCATGCCGAAATCGATGACGGCGATGCGCCCGTCGCGCAGATAAAAAATATTGCCCGGATGCGGGTCGGCGTGGAAGCAGCCATCCTGCAGCACCATCTTCAGCACGATCCCGGCGCCGGTGCGCGCGAGCGCCTTGCGGTCCAGGCCTGCCGCATCCACAGCGACCATATCCCGCCCAGGAATGCCGTCGATGAATTCCTGCACGTTGAGCGATTCGCAGGTCCACTGCCAATAGACGGACGGCACCACCACCCTGGGGTCGTTGGCGAAATTGGCTGCGATGCGCTCGGCGTTGCGACACTCGGCGGCGAAGTCGAGTTCGCGCCGCAAGGAGACCGTGAATTGCTGCACCACTTCGGCGGGGCGATAACGCTTGAGATCGGGCGCGCGCGTTTCCACGATTTCCGCCAGGCGTGCCAGCAGACGCAGATCCGCATCGATGACATCGCCGATGCCGGGGCGGCGGATCTTCAGCACCACCGGTGTGCCATCGGCCAGCCAGGCACGATGCGTCTGCGCCAGCGATGCCGCAGCCAAAGGCTGTTCGTCCAGGCGTGCGAACACGCTTTCCGGCTCCGCACCCAAGGCTGCGACCAATTGCGGGCGGATCTGTTCGAACGGCAGCGCGGGCACTGCATTCTGCAGCTCGCTCAGCTCGTCGATCCACTCCGGCGGTAGCAGGTCCACACGCGTGGCCAGCACCTGCCCCAGCTTGACGAAGGTCGGCCCGAGTTCCTCCAGCGCGCGTCGCACCCGCATTGCGGCGGACAGGCGCAAGCGACCCTCGGCGTTGTGCCAGTGCAGCAGCTTGCCGGCACGCTCGAGCACGTCGGCAAGCCCGATACGCCGCACCACATCGCCGAATCCGTAACGGATCAGCACCGCGGCGATTTCCTGCAGTCGCCCAAGGTCCCGAACGGTGCCGAGTGCTTCCCACATCAGCGCACCGCCTGCGAGTGCGCCGCGGCAACAGGTCGCGTCGCACTAAGGTGCATCGCCGGCCGCGTATCGTCGTTGGAAGCGCGCGTTGACCATGCACGACCACGCGCAATGCCCATGGCTGCATGATCGCTCACGCACAAGACGGCGCAATGACCGGCCGCCTCCAGCATCGGCTGCCGGACGGATGCTCGCCGATCATCCAGCAACGCCAGGACACCGCCAGCGGATCGGCGCGGTGCAAACAAAAACAACGCATGAGCAAAAAGCGGAAGCATCGGCATGCAGGTTGAAAACGAGACCTTGTTTGTAGCCGATCTGCACGTGCCTGTCGCGTCATGAACACCTACGGGCTTAGCCGAGGTTGCGCTTACGCATGCATCCTGGTGCCGATGATCGAGGCTGGAAAACACCGCTGGCATAACCTGCGGAGCGTACAACGAACGCACTGCGGTCAAAGCGGCATTGCAGCCATGCATCCGCTGCGCAATCGCTCAATGCCCAAGAGAATCGACGCGGCCAGAGCCACATTCTGCGCAGCATAGCCGCGCGCGCCCTCTTCCGCCCGGGGACTAGAGCAGTGCGCTCAGGCCCTGCAACGCGGCAACCACGGTCTGACGACGCACTGCATCGCGATCGCCAGCGAACTGGAACAACTGCGCAGTGGCATAGCCACCGCGCCGCTTCCAGCCGATCCATACCGTGCCGACCGGTTTGTCCTCACTGCCGCCACCCGGCCCGGCAATGCCGGTCACCGCCACGGCGATGCTCGCCCCGGAATTGACCAGCGCGCCCGACACCATTTCGATCACCGTTTCGCGACTGACCGCACCATGCACTTCCAGGGTATGCGGCCGCACGCCCAGCAAGGCCTGCTTGGCCTCGTAGCTGTAAGCGGCCATGCCGCAATCGAACCAGTGCGAGGACCCCGCCACATCGGTGACCGCCTTGGCGATCCAGCCACCGGTACAGCTCTCGGCAGTGACCAGGCGCTCGCGCGCGGCGAGCAGCTGTTGACCGAGGTGTTCGGCCAGCTGCTGCAGTTCGGAATCGGCGGACATGGACATGGGCACGGCGAATGAAGAAGCAACCGACGTTTTAGCCGAATTTGCCGCGTCTGTCTGCGCTGGCACCCAATCCGCGCCACTGACGACGTGGCCAGGGTTCAGTGGCGGTGTGCAGCCAATGGCAGCGGGCATCGGCTGCGCTGGCGACAGGATCGCCAAGGTGTCGGCTGCGAAGCAGACGTTGTCCTGCCTGGGCGACTGCTGCAGACACGCATTCGGTCGCGCTAGCAAACAGGGCGCCAGGACCGAAGCAGCACGATCGCCACACCGCCTGCACCCACCGGCTTGCCCTGACAACGGCGATCCGCACGGCCGGGCCGACCCGACCGTGCAGCACCGATCACGACTCCCAGTCTTCGCGACGATCGGGCAGCATCGCGCGCAGTGGCGCACCGTCGTCGCCGGCAGCCAGACGCTCGGCCTCGACCATCGGCAGATCGACGTCCAGCAACCAGCCGTCCTCGTCGGACTGCTCGCCGCGCACGACTTCCAGTTGATGCAACTTGGAGCGCAGACGGCCGGCCGACGGCGGCAACCGCAGTTGCCCGGTCACATGCCGCAGGTCCAGTCGCTGCCCCAGGGCGTGCTGCAGTTCCGGCAGCCCGCGCCCATCGCGCGCGGAGACCCACACGCGTTCGCGACGCGCCTGGTCGGGAATGCCGTCCTGGGCATCGTGACGCACCTGCGCGCCTTCGATCTTGTCGATCTTGTTGAACACCAGCAGCTGCGGCAAATCGCCCGCGCCCACCGCATGCAACACCTCATCGACCTGCTGGATGCGTTCTTCGCGCAGCGGGTCGGCCGCATCGACGATATGCAACAACAGATCCGCGTCGCGCGCTTCGGACAAGGTCGAACGGAACGCGGCGACCAGTTGATGCGGCAGATCGCGCACGAAGCCGACCGTATCGGCCAGGATCGCGCTGCCACCCGGCAGCGCGATGCGGCGCACGGTGGGATCGAGCGTGGCAAACAGTTGGTCGGCCACGTAGGCCCCCGCACCGGTCAAGGCGTTGAACAGCGTGGATTTGCCGGCATTGGTGTAACCGACCAACGCAATCCGCGGCAGTTCGCTGCGCATGCGCGCACGCCGCATCTGGGTGCGCTGCACCTCGACCTTTTCCAGCCGCTGCTGCAACTGCTCCACCCGCTTCTGCAGCAGGCGGCGGTCGGTTTCCAGCTGGGTTTCGCCAGGTCCGCGCAGGCCGATCGAACCACCGCGCTGACGCTCCAGGTGGGTCCAGCCGCGCACCAGCCGGGTGGCCATGTGCCGCAACTGCGCCAGCTCGACCTGCAGCTTGCCTTCGTGGCTGCGTGCCCGTTGCGCGAAGATGTCCAGGATCAAGCCGGTACGGTCGATCACGCGCCGCTCCAGATAGCGCTCCAGATTGCGCTCCTGGCCGGGCGACAAGGTGTGGTTGACCAATACCAGATCCGCGCCGGTGGCCTCGGCTGCGGCCTTGATCTCTTCCAGCTTGCCGCTGCCGATCAAGGTGGACGGGTTCGGTTTGTCGATGCGTGCGGTAAGCGTGGCCGCCACCGTGGCGCCCGCCGACTTGGCAAGGTCGGCGAACTCCTCCAGCACATCCTCTTCGGCAGGCCCACCGGAGTGGGTCTGAATCAATAACGCGTGTTCACCCTTGCGTGAGCGATCAAACACGCACTACTCCATCACTGCTCGACGTCGTCATCTTCCGCCTGGTTGCCTTCATTGGATTGCACATACCCACCACCCGGTCCCACGCGCACATTGCGCGCCGGCACGACCGTGGAGATGGCGTGCTTGTAGACCATCTGACTCACGGTATTGCGCAGCAGGACCACGAACTGGTCGAACGACTCGATCGTGCCCTGCAGCTTGATGCCGTTGACAAGATACACAGAGACCGGCACCCGCTCGCGCCGCAGCGCGTTGAGGAATGGATCCTGTAAAGATTGCCCCTTAGCCATCGAAAAAACTCCTCTTCATTATTGTTCTTATAGTCCCGGTCGACACCTGCCATCCCCAGCCGGCCCCGGAAACAGGATGTTACACGCCTGAAGCCTGCCGTACAGCGGAACGTTGACCGAGGAAGCCGACAAGTGCGCTTTCCAATCGGTGCCGGTCACGCTCCGGGTCGAACCAGCGCGCATCGAGCTCGCCACGCAGCCAGGTGAGTTGGCGCTTGGCCAGTTGACGGGTGGCCTGCACCGCCTTGGCGCGGAAGTCGGCCAGGCGACCGGCCCCATCCAGATACTCCCAGGCCTGGCGATACCCCACCGCGCGCACCGCGGGCAGATCCAGCGGCGCAGCGACCGCACGCAGTTGCGGCAGTGCCCGCAGACGTTCCACTTCGCCCAGAAAGTCCTGTGCCAGCATCGTATCCAGGCGTTGTTCGATGCGCGCGTGCAGCACTGCGCGCTCGCGCGGTGCCAGCACCATCTTCAGCACCCGCACCGGCAAGCGCGGGCCAGGCGGTAGCGCCTGCCAGTAGCTGATCGGCCTGCCGCTGATACGGTAGACCTCCAGGGCGCGCTGGATCCGTTGCGGATCGGTGATATGGATCCGCGCCGCCGCGACCGGGTCCACGTCCGCCAGTCGCGCGTGCATCTGGGCCCAACCAAGCTGCGCGGCCTCGGACGCGATTGCCGAGCGCACCGCCGGATCGGCCTCGGGCAACTGCGACAGGCCTTCCAGCAAGGCGCGGAAGTAGAGCCCGGTGCCGCCGGCCAGAATCGGCAGCTTGCCGCGCGCCACGATCTGCTCGATCGCCTGCCGCGCATCGCTGGCGAATTCCGCCGCCGAGTAAATCTGCCAGGGGTCGCGCAGATCGATGAGGTGATGCGGCACCGCCGCGCGCATCGCGGCATCCGGCTTGGCCGCACCGATGTCCAGGCCGCGGTACACCAGCGCCGAGTCGACGCTGACGATCTCGCCGTTCCAGCGCGCCGCGGCGTCCAGTGCCAGCGCAGTCTTGCCGCTGGCGGTCGGACCCATCAGCGCAATCACCAGCGGGCGTCGGTCGGCGGGCATCAGTCCTCGTCCGGCCAGCGCATGCCCGGTGCCGCAGGCGCGCTCACGCGCGGCAACGGAATGGCCGCCATTGCGTTCCACACCTTCAAGGCATCCACGGTGGCGGCCACATCGTGCACGCGCAACAACATCGCGCCGTGCTGGGCGGCGATCAGATGCGCGGCGACCGAGCCATGCACACGCTCGGCTGCGCGCTTGCGCCCGGTCAGCTCACCGATGCTGCGCTTGCGCGACAGCCCCGCCAGCACCGGCAGGCCGAACTCCTGCAGGCGCTGCAACTGCGCCAGCACGGTCAGATTGTGCGTGGTGGTCTTGTCGAAGCCGAAGCCCGGGTCGAGGATCAACCGGCGCTTGTCGATCCCGGCCATTTCGGCCGCGAAGATGCGTTCGGCAAGGAAGCGATGCACTTCGGCCACCACGTCGTCGTAGTGCGGCGCATCCTGCATCGCATGTGGCGCGCTGCGTGCATGCATCAACACCACCGGCACCCGCAATTCGGCCGCGGCATCCAGCGCACCTGGCGAGCGCAACGCGTGCACGTCGTTGAGCATGCCGGCGCCGGCCGCCACCGCCGCGCGCATCACCTCCGGCTTGAAGGTATCCACACTGATCGGCACGTCGGTCTGCTGCGCCAACGCCTGGATCACCGGGATCACGCGCTGCAGTTCTTCCTCCAGCGACACCGGTGTGGCGCCGGGACGGGTGGATTCACCGCCGACATCCAGCACCGCAGCGCCCTGCTCGACCAGACCCAGGCCATGCGCGATGGCGGCCTCGCAGCTGGCGTATTGGCCTCCGTCGGAAAACGAATCCGGCGTGACATTGACGATCCCCATCACCTGCGGCGCATCCAGTCGCAGCTCGCGACCGGCGCAATCCAGTTTGAGGGCGGTGTCGAACATCGATGGTGTCTCCTTGAATGATTGCGGTAGGACCTGATCGGGCGATGCGGCCCTACAACGCATCAAGGCCGGGAATCGCTTCCCGGCCTTGATGAATGCGTCTACAGCTAACCGATGACTGGCGTTACAGCTGCTCGGCCGGCCCGGCGATCGGGGGCAACGGACGCGGGCTGCCCTTGTCGTTGCTATTGCCACCGTCCTTGTCGGACTTGCCCCAGCCCGCCGGCGGCGGCGGCTCGCGGCCTTCCATGATGGCGTCGATCTGCGGCACGTCGATGGTCTCGTACTGCAGCAGCAGCTGCGACATCGCATGTAGCTTGTCCAGGTTCTCGGTGAGGATGGCCTTGGTCTTGCTGTAGGCCTTGTCCAGGATCGAACGCACCACTTCGTCGATCATGCGCGCGGTCTCGTCGGAGACGTTCTTGTGCTGGGTCACCGAACGACCCAGGAACACTTCGTCTTCCTCCTCGCCGTAGGCCACCGGGCCAAGCTCGTCTGACAGGCCCCACTTGGTGACCATGTTGCGCGCCATCTTGGTCGCACGCTCGATGTCGTTGGACGCACCGGTGGTGACCTTGTCGCCGCCGAAGATCAGTTCTTCCGCCACCCGGCCGCCATACAGCGAGCACAGCTGCGACTCGATCGCCACGCGGTTCATCGAATAACGGTCGCCTTCCGGCAGATACATCGTCACGCCGAGGGCGCGACCGCGCGGAATGATCGTGACCTTGTAGACCGGGTCGTGCTCGGGCACCAGACGGCCGACGATGGCGTGACCTGCCTCGTGGTAAGCGGTCAGCGTCTTCTCGTCCTCGCTCATGGCCATCGAGCGGCGCTCGGCACCCATCAGGATCTTGTCGCGGGCACGGTCGAAGTGGTCCATGCGGACTTCCTTCTCGCTGCCACGTGCGGCAAACAACGCCGCCTCGTTACACAGGTTGGCCAGGTCGGCACCGGAGAACCCCGGCGTACCGCGTGCGATGACCATCGGCACCACGTCGTCGGCCAACGGCAGCTTGCGCATGTGCACACGCAGGATCTGCTCGCGCCCCTTGACGTCCGGCAGGCCGACCACGACCTGGCGATCGAAACGGCCCGGACGCAGCAGCGCCGGATCCAGCACATCGGGACGGTTGGTTGCGGCGATCACGATCACGCCTTCGCCACCTTCGAAACCGTCCATCTCGACCAGCAACTGGTTCAGGGTCTGCTCGCGCTCGTCATGTCCACCGCCCAGACCGGCGCCGCGATGACGGCCCACGGCATCGATTTCGTCGATGAAGATGATGCATGGCGCATGCTTCTTGGCCTGCTCGAACATGTCGCGCACACGGCTGGCGCCAACGCCCACGAACATCTCGACGAAGTCGGAACCGGAGATGCTGAAGAACGGCACCTTGGCCTCGCCGGCAATCGCCTTGGCGAGCAGCGTCTTGCCGGTACCCGGCGGGCCGACCATCAACACGCCGCGCGGAATCTTGCCGCCCAGCTTGGTGAACTTGGTCGGGTCGCGCAGGAAGTCGACCAGCTCGCCGACTTCTTCCTTGGCCTCGTCGCAACCGGCAACGTCGGCAAAGGTGATCTTGACCTGATCCTCGCCCTGCAGCTTGGCGCGCGACTTGCCGAAACTCATCGCACCCTTGGCACCACCGCCACCGCCCTGCATCTGGCGCATGATGAACAGCCAGAAGCCGATGATCAGGATGACCGGCAGGAAATTGAGCACCAACGACCAGAAACCGGGCCCGGTGGAGGGCTTCTGGCGGGTCATTTCGATGTTCTTGCTATACAGCACGTCGACCAGCTTGTCGTCGCGCGGCCCATAGACGGTGGCTTCGCTGCCGTCGGTGCGCTTGAAGCGGATCGCGTTGACCGCCAGATTGGTCTCGTCGGTGTAGTCCACCGATTTGACGCGGCCGGAGTCCACTTCCTTCAGGAACTGGGTGTAGGTGATCGAGTCGGGGCCGACACCGCCCGCCATCCGCGGCGAGAAGCTCTGGAAGACGACCATCAGCACAACCGCGACGACCACCCACAGCAGCAGATTCTTGGTCAAGTCGTTCATCCTCATTGGCTCCGGTGCCCTCTACTCTTCAATTCTTGAAACACGGTGGTCATTGGCAGCTTACTTGATCTGGACACGCTTGCCCTGACCGAGCGCATAAACTTCCGGGGAGCGCTTGCGCGAGGCCGCCGGTTTGCGAATCGTCACCTTGTCATAGCGGCGGCGAAGCTCACGAATGTAGTCGTCGGACCCGACACCCTGAAACAGCTTGATCAGGAACGCCCCGCCCGGTTTGAGGTGGGTGTCGGCAAATTCCATCGCCAGTTCCGCCAGGTGCATCATCCGCGGCTGGTCGACCGCATCCATGCCACTCTTATTGGGGGCCATATCCGACAGCACAAGGTCCACCGGCACATCGCCCAGCATCGCCTCGAATTCCGATAGGACGGTTTGCTCCCTGAAGTCGCCGTGAAGGAACTCCACGCCGGCCAGCGGCGGCATCTCCAGGATATCCAGCGCCACCACCCGGCCGTTGTCGCCCATGGACTTGCGTACCTGCTGCGACCAGCCGCCCGGCGCGGCGCCCAGGTCGACCACCACCATGCCCGGCTTGAGCAGACGGTCGCGCTGGAGCAGTTCTTCCAGCTTGTAGGCCGCGCGCGAGCGCATGCCTTCGGCCTGCGCCTTCTTGACGAACGGATCGGCGAAGTGTTCCTTGAGCCAGCGCTGGCTGCTTTTACTACGGGAAGGCATCGGCAAAGGGGTCTGAACGGGTCGCCATGATACCCTGAACACCCTTTGCTTCCCTTTGATCCTGCATGTCCATTGTTCTCACCTCCGCCCAGAACCGTTTCCTGCGCGGCCAGGCCCACGATCTCAAGGCACTGCTGCAAACCGGCGGCAAAGGGGTCACGCCGGCATTTCTGGCCGAACTTGAGGAAGTGCTCGAGCGCCACGAATTGATCAAGGTGAAGGTGACATCGGAGGATCGCGAGGCCCGTGACGCCATGATCGCCGAACTGACCCGGCAGACCGGTAGCGCGCTGGTGCAGCGGATCGGGCATGTCGCCATCTTGTACCGCCCCAGCAAGGAAAAGCGTCAGATCGTGCTGCCGCGCGGCTGACCCGACGAGTTCGCCATGCCTTTAAGCCAGGAACACCCCGACTACACCTATGCGCTGCGCGCGGCCGATGGCCGGCATGCCAAGGTGAACGACCGGATTCTGCAGCGCAGCTTCATCCTGATGCCCGACGAGCTGGTGGAAGGCTGGCCGGTGTCCGGCCTGGAACAGCTCCAGGTCGCGCATATGGACGCGGTGCTGGCGCTTGCCCCGGCGGTGATCCTGCTTGGCACCGGCGAGCGGCAGCAGTTCCCGAAAACGGACGTACTGGCAGCCTGCCTGACCCGCGGCATCGGCCTGGAAGCGATGACCAATGCGGCCGCGGCGCGCACCTACAACGTGCTGGCCAGCGAAGGCCGCCGGGTGGCGCTGGCAATGATTCTGGAAGGCTGAATCGGGAATCGGGAATCGGGAATCGGGAATCGGGAATCGGGAATCGGGAAAGCAGGCTGGACTGAAATTTCGCTGTCAAGCGAAATTTGACCAAGCCTTAGATGCCCTGTTCATGCCAGGCGTCATTCGCCACCCATCGATAAAGTCCCGGCCCAAGGCTGTTGCGATTCCCTATTCCCTACTCCCGATTCACTTCTTCGGCAGATACAACAGCGGATCCACCGGCTTGCCGTTGTAGCGGATCTCGAAGTGCAGCATGTCGCGGGCGGCGCCGCTGCGGCCCATCTCGGCGATCTGCTGGCCGGCCTTGACGCTCTGGCCTTCGTTGAGCAGGCGCTTGCGGTTGTGCCCATAGGCCGACAGCCATTGGTCGTTGTGCTTGATGATGATCAGCTCGCCGTAGCCGACCAGGCCGGCGCCGGAGTACACCACCACGCCATCGGCCGCGGCACGTACCGCCTGCCCGCTGGCACCGGCGATGTCCACGCCCTGCTTGGTGGTCTCACCGCTGACGAAGGTGCCGACCACCACGCCATCGGCCGGCCAGCGCCACGGAAATCCGCTGCTGACCGGCGCTGCGATCGGGGCGCTCGGGCGCGGCGGAACCACCGTGCCGGCGGTGGAAGTGCCGCCGCCCGGCCTGCTGGCGCCGGGCGGATAGAGCTTGAGGGTCTGGCCGGGATAGATGGTGTTCGGCGAAGACAGGCCATTCCAGGCCGCCAGATCCGGCGCGGTGATGTTGGTGCGGCGCGAGATGGCGTACAGCGTGTCGCCGCGCTGGACGGTGACGGTCGCACCCGGGCGCGGCACCGACGGACGCGGGGCCGCGGAGGGGCGCGCGGACGACGAACCACCGCCTGCTCCGGGCGAACGCACCACCGTGGCGCTGCTGCAGGCGCCCAGCCCGACGGCGATTGCGAGCAGGACCGCTGTCTTACGTACCGAATTCATCTGCAACTTGCTCATCCGTTGGTTGTCTTCCACACCAGCCACCCTGCTCCCACCGCCAGCACCGCCATGGCCACCCAGCCCAGCGGCTCGATCCAGCGATGCAACGCGGCTTCGGCACGCGCCCCGCCCAGGCGGATCGCGCCGGCCACCAGATATACGCGCTTGCCGCGCCCCACCAGCATGCTGGCGATGAAGGGCAGGATCGGCACGCCGACCACGCCCGACGCCCAGGTAAAGATCTTCAACGGAATCGGCGTGAAGCCCACCAGCACCAGCGCCCAGAAGGCTTTCCACGGCGAATCGGCGACCAGCGTGCGCAGGGTTTCGATCTGCGCCTGGATCTTCGCGCTCCAGCCCAGCCATTCGATCAGCGGCTGCAATGCGGCGAAGGCGAAATGGCCCAGCAGATACCCAACCAGCGCACCGCAGACCGAGCCGATCAGGCTCAAGGTGGCGAACCACAAGGCGCGCCGGGGTTCGGCCAGCGACATCGGCGCCAGCATCACCTCCGGGGGCACCGGGAAGATGAAACCCTCCACGAAACTGAGGCCGGTCAGCAGCGCCGGAGCGCGGCGATTGCGCGACCAACGAATGGCCACGTCGTACAACGGCCCGAAGATCTTCATCGAGGAACTCTCATGGATTCAATCCAGCATGCCCGACAACAGCGGGACGAACGTGACCGGCGCCAGAACCTGCTGTTCGATCGCACCGTCGGCACCGCGCGTGAGTTGCACCAGCGATTGCGACGAGGCGCCACCGACCGGGGCGACCAGCCGCCCGCCGACCGCCAGTTGATCGACCAGGGCATCGACCAGCGCCGGGGCGGCGGCGGTGACCACGATGGCGTCGTAGGGGCCGTGTTCGGGCCAACCGATGCGGCCGTCGTCGTGCTTGCTGCGCACATTCATGCCCAGATGCCGGAAGCGCTTGCGCGCCTGCCGCAGCAGGTCGCCGATGCGCTCGACCGTGTACACCTCCAGCCCCAGCGCGGCCAGGATCGCGCCCTGGTAGCCGGAGCCGGTGCCCACTTCGAGCACCCTGGCCGGGCCGACCTGCAGCACCGCCTCGGTCATGCGCGCGACCACCCAGGGCTGCGAGATGGTCTGACCGTGGCCGATCGGCAAGGCGGTGTCTTCGTAGGCGCGCGAGGCCAGCGCTTCGTCGATGAACAGATGGCGCGGCACCGTGCGCACCGCGTTGAGCGTGGCCTCGTCCTGGATGCCAGCCTCGCGCAGGCGCTCGACCAGCCGGTCGCGCACGCGTTGCGAGGTCATGCCGATCCCGACCGATTCCGGTTGCAGACGCAGCCTCGGCGTCATGCCGGCGTATCCAGCGCGGCGGTCAAGCCGCCCACCCAGCCGGCCACCGTCTCCAACGCCTGATAGCGGGTCAGATCGACATGGATCGGGGTGATCGAGATATGCCCGGTGCGCACGGCATGAAAGTCGGTGCCGGCGCCGGCGTCCTGCTCCGGCCCGGCCGGGCCGATCCAGTACACGGTGCGGCCGCGCGGATCGCGCTGCGGCACGCAGGGCTCGGACCGATGGCGGTTGCCGAGCCGGCTGACCTCGAAACCGAGCACATCCGACCAGGCCAGATCCGGCACGTTGACGTTGAGGATGGTGTCGGCTGGCAACGGGTCGGCCTTCAGCCGCGCCACGATCTCCACCGCGGCGCGCGCGGCGGTGTCGTAGTGATGCGCTTCGTGGTTGTGCGTCACCAGCGAGACCGCCACCGCGGGCAGGCCGAGGAAGCGGCCCTCCATCGCGGCGGACACGGTGCCCGAATAGATCACGTCGTCGCCGAGATTGGCCGAGTTGTTGATGCCGGAGACCACGATGTCCGGGTCGTAATCGAGCATGCCGGTCAGCGCCAGATGCACGCAGTCGGTCGGCGTGCCGGCCACTGCGCAGGTCTGCGCGTCGATGCGGCGGGTACGGATCGGCACATCCAGCGTCAGCGAATTGCTGGCGCCGGAGCGGTCGCGGTCGGGCGCGACCACCATCACTTCATGACCGGCATGGCGCAGCGCCTCGGCCAAAATCTGGATGCCGGGGGCGTCGACACCGTCGTCGTTGCTAACCAGTACGCGCATGGGACTCCTCGGAAAACCGGGCCATGATACCGGATGCGTCCGCGCCCTTCGCGCTTGATCTTCGCTTGCACCTGAGGTTGGGCACGTTACGCTGTGAGCATGTCGCATCCTGAAGACGAAGACGACGGCGCGCTGTTCCGCGCAGCGATCGGCGCGGTCAAGCCGATTCGTGAGGTCGCACCACCGGCCAATGCCAAACCGCGCCCCAAGCCGCGCGCGCGCATGGCAGAGCGCGACGATGCCGAAGCACACACCGAATTCGCACGCCTGCTGCGCGACAGTGCACCGTTGGAGGCGGGCGATACCGCCAGTTACCGACGCGAGAATCTTCCTGCCCGATTGTTTCAACGACTCAAGCGCGGTCAGTTTTCGATCCAGGACGAACTGGATCTGCATGGCGCCACCGCCACGCAGGCCGAATCCCTGCTGCGGCAGTTCCTGCTGGAGGCGCATGCGCACGACCATGGCTGCGTGCGCATCATCCATGGCAAGGGGCTGCAGTCGGACAATGGCGCGCCGGTGTTGAAGAACCTGATGGATCGCCTGCTGCGTCAGCGCAACGACGTGCTGGCGTTTCATTCCGCGCCGGCCACGCAGGGTGGCACCGGGGCGTTGCTGGTGTTGCTGGCGCGGCGTTAGGCCGATTGGGTGACGGGTTACCGACATAGATTGCAGGCACGCGCTTGCGTGGGGGACGGGCTGAGGGGCAGGCCCGTCGCGGCCTGGTCCGCTCCTACGGCGGTGACGGGTTTGCCGGGCGGCCAACGACAACCCGCCAGGCTCAGGCGTCGGACCGCATGCCGGTGTTGAGACGGCCGGCATCGCCGACCTCGCCGAGTTCCCACAGCACTGCGGTGGCGTAGCAGCCCGGCGGCAATGCGAATTCGATCTGCAGGCTGTCCGCATCCAGCCAGCGGTACTGCAGCTGTTGCGGACGCAAGCGCAGTGCGCGGCGCTCCTGTTTCAAACCTGCGGCCTCCAGGCCGTGGCGCAGCACTTCGGATTGTGGATCGGACAACGCGCCCTGCTCCACCATCGCAGCCTGCCCGGTCGAACGCAGCTCACCGGCGCCCCACAATGGCCCGCTGGGATGGATATCGAAGCGCGCCAGGCGCTCTGCCAGTACATCGTTGAACGGCTCGGGACCGAACACGCTGCGCGAGCCATCCAGCGTCCACGCCTCGCCCTCCAGCGCGGTATCCCAGCTACCCTGCTTCACGCGTGCGGTGAGCACACGGTTGAACAACGCCGAGCGCGCCGCCGACAGCAGCATCGAGCGTTGATCGTTGCGCAGCCGCCGCCTGGATGCCGGCGCCGCTGACAAGGTGCCGTCGGCATTGGACAGGTAACCGAACATCGCCATCGCGGAGGCCACGTTGCCGCCATCGTGGCCGAAACGCTGCTCACCAAACCAGTTCGGGATACCGCGCGCGGCGATCGCCTGCAGGCGCTGTTCGATCGCAGCGCGCTCGCCCTGGACCTGGCGCAACGTCAACATGAAACGATTGCCCAGCAGTGCGCCGCGTTGCAGCTTGCGGTTGTGCCAGGTGCTGGCGATGACCTGCATTTCATCGTCGTCGAGCGTGGCGAGCTCCGGCGCGATGCGCTTGGGCAGATGCACGCTGAAGCGCTGCGTGGTCACCGCATGGCGGTCTTTCAGCCCGGCGTAGCTGACGCCCATCTCGGCGATCCCAGCCCAATGCGCGAGTTTTTTCGCGATATAGGCGGTGTTCTGCCCACGCTTGCGGATGGTGAGCAACAGGTGCTCGCCCTCGCCGGAGGGCTCGAAGGCCGGCAGCTCATCGACCTGAAAATCCTCGGGCGTGCTGCGCATTGCCGCGCCGAGGACTGCAGCGCCATGCGCGCGCGGCAGCAGAAAGGTGTCGCTCATGCTGTGATTTACCTTCGCGCCGACAGGTCGTGCGCTATGTGCCGAATGCCTCGGCGCGGTGGTGTCGCGTTGCAACGCCAAGATCAGCTCGGCGTGGTAACAGCGATCTGGAACGGCTAAAAAGACCTGGCCGGCGGTGGTCGGATGCGTGTGGACGGCACGCTCGGAACTGCAGGGTATGCGTGATGATCGCGGTGGCTGGCACCGTCCGCGCCGACAGCCGGTGAGTTGTTAGTCGCCGTTAGACAGCGATCTTGCCGAGCAACACCGCCGCTTGCGCAGCGATGCCCTCGCTGCGGCCGGTAAAGCCGAGTTTTTCGCTGGTGGTGGCCTTGACGCTGACCGCATCGAGTTCGATCGCCAGCAGGCCGGCGATCCGTTCGCGCATCGCCAGCGCATGCGGGCCGACCTTGGGACGCTCGCAGATCACGGTGACATCGGCATTGCCGACACGCCAGCCACGCTCGCGCAGCAAATGATCGCAGTGCTGCAGGAACTGCGCGCTGTCGGCATCCTTCCAGCGCGCGTCGGACGGCGGGAAATGCTGGCCGATATCGCCCAGCGCCAGGGCGCCCAGCATCGCATCGCACAGCGCATGCAACACCACGTCGCCATCGCTGTGCGCGAGCACGCCATGGCTGTGCGCGATGCGAATGCCGCCCAGCATCACGTGGTCGCCCGTACCGAACGCATGCACGTCGTAGCCCTGACCGATTCGAAAATTGAAAGACATGGAAAATCCGTGGTGAGTGAGAGTGCCCAACAACAGGGAGCAAGCAGTCGTTTAGGTCGGCATGGACGTTGCAAAGAGACCGCAGTGTACGAATGGCCTACACAGCCGGTTCCGCAAACCGGCCTCGCAATCGTTCGACAGCCGCTCTAACGCGTATTGACGTCGTGATCGGCACCGGCACACACCGCATCGCTGCGTGTGGCCACCAATTCGGCATCCACTGCCACGCCGCGGCGCGCGAGTTCGAATTCGAAGCGCGCCAGATCCGTCGGCGTGGTCACCTTGAAGTTGTCTTCGGCACCTTCCACCAGCAACGGACGCAATCCCAGCCGCTCCATCGCCATCGCCTCGTCGGTCACGTCCACCCCGGCCGCCGACGCCTCGGTGAGGCCGCGGATCAGTTGATGGCGACGGAACAGCTGCGGGGTCAGCGCACGCCACAACCGCTCGCGTGGCTCGGTGGCATCGATGCCGCCATCGTCGCCGGCACGCTTGAGGGTGTCGCGCACCGGCGCAGCCAGGATCGCGCCGACCGGATCGCCGCGGCCGATTTCCAGCAGGCGCTCCAGATCGGCCAAGGCCAGATTGGGCCGCGCGGCGTCGTGCACCAGCACAAAGTCATCGGCACGCACGCTTTCAGGCAAGGCCAGCAATCCGGCCAGCACCGATGCCGCACGTGTGACGCCGCCGACGCAGGTCAGCACCGGCTTGTCCTGCACCGCGGTCCAGCCTGGCCAATCCGCATCGTCGGGCGCGATGACCACCACGATGCCGGCCACCACCGGATGCGCGGCAAGCGCCGCCAGCGTGTAGGCCATCAGCGGTTGCCCGGCAGCGGGCAGATATTGTTTGGGGGTCTGCCCGCCAAAGCGCGTGCCACGCCCGGCGGCCGGCACGATCGCCCAGATCGAACCGGTCATGGCTGTTCCGCCGGAGCGTCGGGCTCGACGGGCGCGGCCGACGGCGCGGCCACTGCAGGCGGCAGCGGCGGCGCATCCTCGACCACGCGATAGAATGTCTCGCCCGGTTTGATCATGCCCAGCTCGCTGCGCGCGCGTTCCTCGATTGCCGCCTCGCCGTCCTTCAAATCCTTCACCTCTGCTGCCAACGCCTGGTTGCGTTGGCGCAGACCTTCGTTGTCCTGTGTCTGATGCGCGACCTGGGCTTCCAGCATCATGACTTCGCCGGAATTCCCAGGCCCGAACCAGAAGCGGTACTGCAGCCAAGCCAGCAGCACCGCCAGCACCAGCAGTAGCCAGCGCCAGTTGCGCACGGCTTATCGCTTGATCGAAACGAACGCGTCGCGGCCGGCGTAACGCGCGCCGGAGCCCAGCGCCTGCTCGATGCGCAGCAACTGGTTGTACTTGGCGACGCGATCGCTGCGGCACAGCGAGCCGGTCTTGATCTGCGTGGCGGTGGTGGCCACGGCGATGTCGGCGATGGTGGTGTCTTCGGTTTCGCCCGAACGGTGCGAGACGATCGAGGCGTAGTTGGCCGCGTGCGCCATCGCGATGGCTTCCAGCGTCTCGGTCAGCGTGCCGATCTGGTTGACCTTGATCAGGATCGCGTTGGCGGTGCCCGAGTCGATGCCCTGCTTGAAGATCTTCGGGTTGGTAACGAACAGATCGTCGCCGACCAGCTGCACCTTCTTGCCGACGCGATCGGTGAGCAGCTTCCAGCCGGCCCAGTCGTCCTCGGCCAGGCCGTCTTCGATGCTGATGATCGGGTACTGCGCAACCCAGTCGGCCAGGAAGTCGACGAACTGCTCGCTGGTCAGGCGCTTGTTCTCGCCGACCAGGTTGTACTTGCCGTTGTCGTAGAACTCGCTGGAGGCCACGTCCAGGCCCAGCAGCACGTCTTCGCCCGCGGTGTAGCCGGCCTTGCCGATCGCCTCGAGGATGGTGTCCAGCGCTTCGACATTGCTGCGGAAGTCCGGCGCAAAGCCGCCTTCGTCGCCCACTGCCGTACTCAGGCCATGGCCCTTGAGCACCGACTTGAGCGCGTGGAAGATTTCGGTCCCGGCACGCAGCGCTTCGGAGAACGAGCTGCAGCCGACCGGCAGCACCATGAACTCCTGGAAGTCGACGTTGTTGTCGGCATGCGCGCCGCCGTTGATGATGTTCATCATCGGCACCGGCAGCGCCACGTCCGATTCGGTGATGGTGGACAGGTACTGCCACAGCGGCTGCTTGCGCGAGGCGGCCACGGCATGCGCGGCGGCCAGCGAAACACCCAGCAGCGCATTGGCGCCCAGGCGGCCCTTGTTCTCGGTGCCGTCCAGGTCGATCAGGCGGCGGTCCAGCCCCTGCTGGTCGGCGGCATCGAAGCCCTTCAGCGTCTCGGCGATGGTGCCGTTGACGTTCTGCACCGCGTGCAGCACGCCCTTGCCCAGGTAACGGGTCTTGTCGCCATCGCGCAGTTCCACCGCTTCCTTGGTGCCGGTCGAGGCGCCCGAGGGCACGGCGGCACGGCCGAACGCGCCGTCGTCCAGCGTGACTTCGGCCTCCAGCGTGGGATTGCCGCGGGAATCGAGGATTTCGCGGGCGAGGATCTTGGCGATAGTGGTCATAGGTCGATCGGTTACCAGTAAGGGGGAAGGACACCGGAAACAAGCTGCCGGATTATCGCCGCAGGACTGCGGCTTGCCAAATGGCGTGATCGCGCGGCCGCCGCGATGGCGACACGTCAGGACGCCGGGGCCGCACGTGGCAGGCGGTACGGACTGCGCAGTGCAGCCACGTCAGCTGCAGCTGCCGCACGCGGCACCGATCTGCGAGCGCCGGCACACAGCGCACGCGCACCGGCAGCAATAACGGACCACGCAGCACCGGCCGCGCGCGCTATTGCGCAATTCAGTCAGACGCCTTGTTCGAGAAAGCCGTGACGCTTGGTGATGGTGTCCAGCGCCAGCAGCGTTTCCAGCAAGGCCTCCATCTTGTCCAGCGGCCAGGCGTTGGGGCCGTCCGACAGGGCCTTGGACGGGTCCGGATGGGTTTCGGCAAACAGGCCGGAAATACCCACCGCCACCGCGGCGCGCGCCAGCACCGGCACGAATTCGCGCTGGCCGCCGGAACTGCTGCCCTGCCCGCCCGGCAACTGCACCGAATGGGTGGCATCGAACACCACCGGACAGCCGGTGTCGCGCATGACGCTCAGCGAGCGCATGTCGCTGACCAGATTGTTGTAGCCGAACGAGGCGCCACGTTCGCAAACCATGATCTGCTCGTTGCCGGTCGACTTGGCCTTGTCCACTACCGGCTTCATGTCCCACGGCGACAGGAACTGGCCCTTCTTGATGTTGACCGGCTTGCCGGCGGCGCAGACGTTCTTGATGAAGTCGGTCTGGCGCACCAGGAAGGCCGGGGTCTGCAGCACGTCGACGACGGCGGCGACCTCGTTCATCGGGGTGTATTCGTGCACATCGGTCAGCACCGACACGCCGATCTGCTGTTTCACCGCTTCCAGCACCTTCAGGCCTTCTTCCAGGCCCGGTCCTCGGAAGCTGGTGCCGGAGGTGCGGTTGGCCTTGTCGAAGCTCGACTTGAAGATGAAGTTGATCCCGAGCTTGCCGGTGATCTCCTTGAGCTTGCCGGCCACGTCGAGCTGCAGTTGCATCGACTCGATCACGCAGGGGCCGGCGATCAGGAACAACGGCTGATCCAGGCCAACGTCGAAGTCACAGAGTTTCATCAGGTCACCTATTGATTAAAGCCCCTCTCCCGTCGGGAGAGGGTCGGGGTGAGGGTATGGTTGCGAAGCACCGGTAAAGCCCGATGGTTTGCCTTGGCTGGCGCGTGGCGACGCGTTCCTCATGGCGGCCTTCTTTCAGTGTGTTGCGGCGCACCCTCATCCGGAACTGCGCGCCACCTTTCCCCGATAGGAGAAGGGAGTATCCGCGAGGCTTCTTTGATTTGCCTTCCAGTGTCCAGCGGCGCTCCTCATCCGCCCCTGCGGGGCACCTTCTCCCGATGGGAGAAGCAAGCCCTCACCCACGCGCTTGCTTCAGCAGTTTTCCGCCCGCCTTCTTCTCGCGCGCGGCGCGCACGAAGCCGATGAACAGCGGATGCCCGTCGCGCGGCGTAGAGAGGAACTCCGGATGCGCCTGGCAGGCCAGGAACCAGGGATGCGTGTCGCGCGGCAGCTCCACCATCTCCACCAGCGTGTCGTCCATCGACTTGCCGGAAATCACCAGACCGGCGTCTTCCAGCTGGGTGCGGTAGCGGTTGTTGAACTCGTAGCGGTGGCGATGACGTTCGGCGACCACATCCTTGCCGTACACCTCGCGCGCCAGCGTGCCCGGCTTGAGCCGCTGCTCCTGCAGCCCCAGCCGCATGGTGCCGCCCAGATCGGATTTCTCGTCGCGCTTTTCGACTTCGCCGGTGGCGGTACGCCATTCGGTGATCAGGCCGATCACCGGGTGCGGCGACTGGCGATCGTTCTCGGTGCTGTTGGCTGCATCCAGATCGGCCACGTGGCGGGCATAGTCCACCACCGCGGCCTGCATGCCGTAGCAGATACCGAAGTACGGCACCTTATGCTCGCGGGCGTACTTGGAGGTGAGCACCTTGCCTTCGAAACCACGGTCGCCGAAGCCGCCCGGTACCAGAATGCCGTCGATATCCTGCAGCGCCGCCATGTCGCTGCCTTCCAGATCCTGCGCTTCCAGCCACTTCAGGTTGACCTTGGTGCGCTGGCGCAGACCGCCGTGACGCAGCGCTTCGGCCACCGACTTGTAGGCGTCCTGGTGATCGACGTACTTGCCGACCACCGCAATGGTGACCTCGTCCAGCGGGTGCTTGACCGCATCCACTACCGCCGCCCATTCGGACAGGTCGGGCGCAGCCACCTTGTCGCGCAGCTTGAACTGATCGATGACCAACTCGTCCAGGCCCTGGCGACGCAGCTCCAGCGGCATGCCGTACAGCACGTCGATATCGGGGCAGCTGATCACCGCGCGCTCGGAGACGTTGGTGAACAACGCGATCTTGCGGCGCTCCGAATCCGGCACCGCCTGCTCGGAACGGCACAGCAGCACGTCCGGCTGGATACCGATCGAGCGCAGCTCCTTGACCGAGTGCTGGGTCGGCTTGGTCTTCAGCTCGCCAGCGGCGGCGATGTATGGCACCAGCGTGAGGTGCATGAACATGGCCTTTTCGGCACCCCGCTCGGTGCGCACCTGGCGGATCGCCTCCAGGAACGGCAGCGACTCGATATCGCCGACGGTGCCGCCGATCTCGATCAGCGCCACATCGAAGCCGGCGGTGGCCTCGTCGATGCAACGGCGGATCTCGTCGGTGATATGCGGGATCACCTGCACGGTGGCGCCCAGATAATCGCCGCGACGCTCCTTGCGGATCACGTTCTCGTAGATCCGGCCGGTGGTGACCGAGTTCTTGCGCGACAGCCGCGTGCGCACGTAGCGCTCGTAGTGACCCAGATCCAGGTCGGTCTCGGCGCCGTCGTCGGTGACGTAGACCTCACCATGCTGGAACGGGCTCATCGTGCCCGGGTCCACGTTGATATACGGGTCCAGCTTCATCATCGTGACCTTCAGGCCACGCGCTTCCAGAATGGAGGCAAGCGAAGCGGCGGCAATGCCCTTGCCTAGCGAGGACACTACGCCGCCGGTAACAAAAATCAGGGGGGTCATGGGGCTTGAAGCCTCCCGGAAAGCCATAGTTTAGCGGGTGACGGGCGAATGCCCAAGGGTTGCGTGACGATCATGTCGTCACAGCGGCGAAAGAGGCGCCGCGCCTGGCGCCCAAATGCAGACGCCCCGGCCAAGGCCGGGGCGTCTGCGTGGCGGAGCGCCGATTCGCACTGGCATCAGCGCGCCGGCTTTTCTTCTTCCTCTTCCTCGCGCGGGGCCTCATCGGCCTTGGGCTTATGCGCTGCGGCGGCGGCACGGCGTTCGGCCTTGCGCTCGGCTTCGGTCTTGGCCTTGGCGTCGTCGGCCTTCTGCGCGCTGGCACCGGCGCCCTGTCCGGTCTGCTGAGGAGCGGCCTGGGCCATGGCAGGAAGCGCGGCCACTGCGGCAGCACCGAGGGTGAGCATCAGGATGTGCTTGAACTTCATGGTGTCCTCCGGGTTCGGTGACATCCTCAGGTGGGGACGTTTGGTTCCGATTCCAACGCCAGGGTATCCAGCCGCACCCCGCCCTGCACTGAACGTCTGTCGCGTGCAAAAAATCGTCTCAGCCCCCACACTTGCGCGTCGTTTCACGTGCCAACGAGATGCATGAACACCCGTTATAACGCCGCCGATATTGAAGTGCTGTCCGGCCTGGACCCGGTCAAACGCCGCCCTGGCATGTATACCGACACTGCGCGCCCGAATCATCTGGCGCAGGAAGTGATCGACAACTCGGTCGACGAGGCGCTGGCCGGTCACGCCAGGCAGGTCGAAGTGACCCTGTACAAGGACGGCAGCTGCGAAGTGTCCGACGACGGCCGCGGCATGCCGGTGGACCTGCATCCGGAGGAAAAGATTCCCGGTGTCGAACTGATCCTGACCCGGCTGCATGCCGGCGGCAAGTTCAACAATCGCAACTACACCTTCTCCGGCGGCCTGCATGGCGTGGGCGTGAGCGTGGTCAATGCGCTGTCGACCAAGGTCGAGCTGTTCATCAAGCGCGAAGGCAGCGAGCACCGCATGGAGTTTCGCGACGGCCACGCCGCTTCCAAGCTGGAAGTGGTGGGCACCGTCGGCAAGAAGAACACCGGCACGCGACTGCGCTTCTGGGCAGATCCGAAGTACTTCGATACGCCCAAGTTCAACGTGCGCGCGCTGCGCCATCTGCTGCGCGCCAAGGCGGTGCTGTGTCCCGGCCTGACCGTCAAGCTGCACGACGAAGCCACCGGCGAGCAGGACAGCTGGTACTTCGAGAACGGCCTGCGCGATTACCTCAAGGGCGAGATGGCCGAGCACGAGATGCTGCCGGCCGACCTGTTTGCAGGCAGCCTGAAGAAAGACACCGAGATCGTCGACTGGGCTGCGGCCTGGGTGCCGGAAGGCGAGCTGGTGCAGGAAAGCTACGTCAACCTGATCCCGACCGCGCAGCACGGCACCCATGTCAACGGTCTGCGTTCGGGCCTGACCGATGCGTTGCGCGAGTTCTGCGACTTCCGCAACCTGCTGCCGCGCGGGGTCAAGCTGGCGCCGGAAGACGTGTGGGACCGGGTCACCTTCGTGCTCAGCCTGAAGATGACCGACCCGCAGTTTTCCGGGCAGACCAAGGAGCGCCTGTCCTCGCGCCAGGCCGCCGGCTTCATCGAAGGCGCCGCGCACGATGCCTTCAGCCTGTATCTGAATCAGAACGTGGAGATCGGCGAGAAGATCGCGCAGATCGCCATCGACCGCGCCAGTGCGCGCCTGAAGACCGAAAAGCAGATCGTCCGCAAGAAGGTCACCCAGGGCCCGGCCCTGCCCGGCAAGCTGGCCGACTGCATCAGCCAGGATCTGTCGCGTACCGAATTGTTCCTGGTCGAGGGCGACTCGGCCGGCGGCTCGGCCAAGCAGGCCCGCGACAAGGACTTCCAGGCGATCCTGCCGTTGCGCGGCAAGATCCTCAACACCTGGGAAGTGGCATCGGGCAGCGTGCTGGCCTCCGAGGAAGTGCACAACCTGGCGATCGCGATCGGCTGCGACCCGGGCAAGGACGACATCACCGGGCTGCGTTACGGCAAGGTGGTGATCCTGGCCGACGCGGACTCCGACGGCCTGCATATCGCGACCTTGTTGACCGCGCTGTTCCTGCAGCATTTCCCGGCGCTGGTTGCCGCCGGCCATGTGTTCGTGGCGATGCCGCCGCTGTTCCGCGTAGACGTGGGCAAGCAGGTGTTCTACGCGCTGGACGAAGAGGAAAAGACCACGCTGCTGGACAAGATCGCGCGCGAAAAAATCAAGGGCCAGGTCAGCGTCACCCGCTTCAAGGGCCTGGGCGAGATGAATCCGCAGCAGCTGCGCGAATCGACGATCCACCCGGACACGCGCCGTCTGGTGCAGCTGACCATCGACGACGGCGAACAGACCCGCTCGCTGATGGACATGCTGCTGGCGAAAAAGCGCGCCGGCGATCGCAAGCAGTGGCTGGAGACCAAGGGCGATCTGGCGTCGCTGGAGGTTTAAAAGCACAAGAAGCTTGAGAGCCCCTATCCCGCCGGGGCGAGAAGACACTGGTTGCGCGCCACTGGCGCGCGTGCCTTGGAGCGCTCGCGCTGCTAGCAGGGGCCGGGGGCGCAAAACGGGGATTGGTGAGGGTGACGACGGTGATTCACTCTGGTGCCGCGTGGCGACACGCTTGCCATCGCAGGCGGTGACATCTCCCTGAGGCGCCGCTCATCCGCCCCCTACGGGGCACTTTCTCCCGAGGGGAGAAGGGAGCGCTATCGGTCGAGGCTTACTTTAAGCAGACCGCATTGATCTGCCCCGCAGGCCACGTCTGCCAACGCGGCACACATGCCTTTGTGCACATCCATCGGGCGCCATCGGGGCCTAGCATCGTCGCTCCCCTGCCGAACCTCCGATGCTCATGCCCTCCTTCCTCCGCGCCAGCCTGCTGGCCTGCGTCCTGCTCAGCGGGACCGCGCTGGCCGATGCGCCCGACAAGAACGATGCAAAAACCGACGCCAAATCCGACGCGCCCGCGGCCAAACCCGCGCCACTGCCGGCCGATGCGAGCGTGCGGCAAAGCACGCGCGTGGCCGGGCGCACGCTGAGTTACACCGCCACCGTCGGCACGCTGCCGGTGCGCGACGCGCAGGGCAAGACCACCGGCGAGGTGGTGTTCACCGCCTACACCGCCGACAGCAAGGACCGCCCGGTGACCTTCGCATTGAATGGCGGGCCCGGCGCGTCATCGGTGTATCTGAACATGGGCGCGATCGGGCCCAAGGTGGTCGCCTTCGGCGCCGAAGGCGACAGCGCGTCGGCACCGGCGGCGCTGCGCGACAATCCGGGCACCTGGCTGGACTTCACCGATCTGGTGTTCATCGACCCGGTCGGCACCGGCTTCAGCCGCGCCCTGATCGGCGACGACGAGGCCAAGAAGCAGTTCTACAACCCGCAGGCCGACGTGGAATATCTCTCGCGCGTGGTCTACGACTGGCTGCTCAAGAACCGCCGCCTGCAGGCGCGCAAATACCTGGTCGGCGAAAGTTACGGCGGCTTCCGCGGCCCGCGCATCACCCAATACCTGCAGACCCGGCTCGGCGTGGCGATGAACGGCGTGGTGCTGGTATCGCCGTACCTCAACCCAACCCTGGACGACAACAGCGATGTGTCGCCACTGGCCTGGATGATGACGCTGCCCTCGATCGCCGCCGCGCACCTGGAACGCCAGGGCCGGCTCAGCGACGCGGCAATGCGCCAGGTGATCGACTACACCCGCGGCGACTACGCGGTGGCGCTGATGAAGGGCCGCACCGACCCGCAGGCGACCGAAACGATGCTGCAGCAGGTCACCCGCATGACCGGGCTGGATCCGGCTTATGTGCGGCGCTCCGGCGGACGCCTGGAAACCCAGGCATACCTGCGCGAGGTGTTCCGCGACAAGGGCGAGCTGGGCAGCCGCTACGACTCCAACGTCACCGCGTTCGACCCCTTTCCCAACGATCCCGAGCAGCGCGCCAACGATCCGCTGCTGGACAGCATCATCGCGCCGACTACCACCGCGATGGTGGACTTCGTCACCCGCGTGGTCGGCTGGAAGGTCGATGCGCGCTATCAGGCGCTCAATTACGACGTCAACACGCTGTGGGACTGGAACGACGAATTGCGCAAGGGCGCGGTCACCCAGCTGCGTCAGTCGGTGGCGATCGACCCCAAGCTGCGCGTGCTGATCGCGCATGGCTGGAACGACCTCTCCTGCCCGTTCATGGGCTCGGTGTTGACGGTGGACCAGATGCCGGCGATGGGAAGCGACCCCAAGCGCGTGCAGGTCCGCGAATATTCGGGTGGCCACATGTTCTACAACCGCCCCGACAGTCAGGCCGCGTTCCGCAACGACGTCAAGACGCTGTACGAAACCCGCTGAGCGCAGCCATCGCCTGCCGCACACGCGGCTGGCGATGCAGCACCCAGCGGCGCGTGCGTATCAACCCGTCGCGAAGCCACCACACAACGCGTGCACTGGCCCTACTGCCAGTTGCATGCGCCCGCTTCCGCAAACCTGAGACCGGCACAGGTGCCGTTGAAGTTGATCAGCCGCACAAACCAGAACGGACACCAGCTGTCACGAATCCCGAATCCCGATTCCCGATTCACAACGCCCCAGGCTCGGCAGCCTTCACATTCCAGCCCATCCACTCGTAAATGCGATAGCGCGCGATGCCCAGATACTCGTGCAAGGCGACATCGGCCACGGTGAAGTTGTAGCTCTGCGGCAACCACGCCCAGGACGCAGTCAACCAGTCAGATCGCACCGGCGTGGCATCGATGCCGAAATGGCGGAAATACAGCCCGGCACGCCGCAGATGCGTGGCCGAGGACACCAGCACGACCCGGTCGGGCCGGTACTTGCGCAGCAATGGCTGGCTGAACTGCGCGTTCTGCCAGGTGTTCATACTGGACGGCTCCATGACCAGATCGGCCTGATCGATACCAAGCCCGATCAGCACCTTCCGATACACCACCGCCTCGGACAGGCCCAGCCCGCGCGCGTCGCCGCCACTGATCACGATCTTGCAGTCGCCGCCATGCGCACGGCACTGCCGGTATAGCCGCGCCGACTCGACGATGCGGCCGTAGGCGAACATGTTGGCCTCGGCGGTGGCGTCGGGGCCATCCGGCCGCACCGTGCCCGCGCCCAGCAGTACGATCATGTTGCGCGCGCGCCAGTCGTTGAAATCGTTGACGCCGGTCTGCTGCAGCCCGTGCAGCATCCAGCTCGCCAACGGGCCGCAGCCGACCAGCAACAGCAACGCCAGCGTGGCCGCCGCCAGCGCACGCGCACTGCGCAGCCAGCGTCGGCAGCCGATCAACCAGGACAGCAGGAACAGCACGCACACCAGCGCAAGCATCATCGGCGCGTTTCCTCAGGCAGGGCGCGTTGATACATCAGAGTGGAACGGGATGACCTGCAACAGGACGGCCCGCAGCTGGTGCGCATGCTCGCCCACCGAGGTGACCACCGCGCGACATCGCTCAGGTCCAGCCGAACCATTCGAAGCAGCGCAGGATCAGATACGCCACGCCGCCGGCGGCCGGGATGGTCAGAATCCAGGCCCAGACGATGCGCTCGATCACGCCCAGCCGCAGCGAGCGCGGGTTCTTGGCAAAGCCCACGCCCATAATGGCGGTGGAAATGCTGTGCGTGGTCGACACCGGCATGCCGAAGTGCGCGGCCACGGTCAACACGGTGGCCGAGCTGGTTTCCGCGGCAAAGCCGTGGATAGGATGCAGCTTGACCATCTTGTGGCCGAGCGTCTTGATGATCTTCCAGCCGCCCGAGGCGGTGCCGGCGGCCATCACCACCGCACAGGTCAGCACGATCCACATCGGAATGCCGGCGCCCGCGGCCAGCCCGGTGCCCGGATGCAGGAACGCCAGCCAGCTCGGCAGATCGTCCAATGCACCGGCCGACTGTGCGCCGATCAAGGTCATGGCGATGATGCCCATGGTCTTCTGCGCGTCGTTATGGCCGTGGGCATAGCCCATGTAGGCGGCCGAGGCGATCTGCGCCTTGCCGAAGAACGCATTGACCCAGCGCGGACGCGCCAGCCGCCCGATCGGCCCGCCCAGCCGGGCCATGCCGGCGATGATCGCCCACAGCAGCAGCATCACCACGATGCCGAGCAGGAAGCCTGCGATCGGCGAGGTGATCATGGGCACGAACACCTTCCACAACAGGCCCTTGTTCTTGGCCCAGTTGCCGATGTTTTCCGACCAGATCAACGCGTTCCAGTTGTTGTGCGCGGCCGCCAGACCGGCACCGCACAGCCCGCCGATCAAGGCGTGCGAAGACGACGACGGCAGGCCCTTCCACCAGGTGATCAGGTTCCAGATGATGCCGCCCAGCAGCGCGCACAGGATCACCTGCGGGGTGACTTCGACCACGTCGGTGTTGAGCAGGCCGGAGGCGATCGTCAACGCTACCGCAGTACCGGTGAGCGCGCCGATCAGGTTCATGCCGGCGGCCAGCATCACCGCCCAACCCGGCGACAGCACCTTGGTGGCGACCACGGTGGCGATGGAGTTGGCGGTGTCGTGGAAGCCGTTGATGAACTCGAACACCAACGCCGCCAGGATCACCACCATAACTAGGGTAAGCACGCGGCGACCTCAGCTGTTCTTCAATACGATCTGGTACACCACCACCCCCGCCTCGCGGCAACGGTCGATGGCCTTTTCCAGGATCTCGAAGAATTCCTTGAGCAGGAACATCTGCAGCGTGTCCAGGCGACCGGAATAGATGTCGCGATACAGCTCGAGCATCAGCCGGTCGGCTTCGTTTTCCAGCATGCGCAGCTTGTCGTTGAGCGCGGTCATGCGATCGATGTTCATGTGCGGCAGGTCGGTCACCATCTCCACCACCACGGCGGCTGCCTGTTCCAGCATGGCCGCGCGCGGGGCGAAGTCGATGTGCTCCAGATGCTTGGTGGCCAGCGAGTAGCGGTCGGCGAACTTCTCGACCTGCTTGGGAATCTTGTACAGCGCCGAGCCCAGCGCTTCGATGTCCTCGCGCTCGATCGGGGTCATGAAGCTGTCCACCAGCGCCTGGCCGATCTTGTCGGAGGCGGCGCGTTCGCGCAGGCGGGCCAGCTTGAAGGCGTCCAGCGCGGGTTGGCGGTCGGACGTGCGCATCATGGCGTGCAAGGCCTTGGTGCTGTCGTAGGCGGCCTGCGCCGCTTCGTTCAGGAGCGCATAGAACTGCTTGCCGGAACCGAAGATGGTCTGCAACGAGAACATGGGTGGAGAACTTCCTGCCGTCGAGGGAGAGACGGACGCCAAGCGCGAATTATGACCGTTCCATGACCTGTCTGGGTATCTCGGCGGCGCAGGCGGTCTTCACATCGGCATTTGCCGGCTCGAACCACCCTGTGGTTTGCTAACATGCTCCCGCGCCCCCGGGTGCACCCTATGGAAGACGACCCTATATTCCCCCGTTGCCGCCCCGCCTCTGCGTGCGCCGGCCAACCCAGTGCTCGCCCGCCCTCCCCTTCACTGACCGGGGAAGACGCCCGTGGTTGAGTTTCTGATCGTCATCGCGCTGATCCTGTTGAACGGCTTCTTCGCGATGTCGGAAATGTCCTTGATGACCTCGCGCAAGAGCCGCCTCAAGCAGATGGCCGGCTCCAGCAAGCGCGCCGCCCGCGCACTGGCGCTGGCCGAAAGCCCGGAAAACTTCCTGTCCACGGTGCAGATCGGCATCACCTTGATCGGCATCCTGACCGGCGTGTTCGGTGGCGAGGCGATCGGCGAGGCCATCAGCAGCTGGCTGCAGGGCCTGTTCCCGGCCCTGTCGGCCTCGTTCGAACTAGTCGGCAAGCCGCGCCCATATTCGGTGGTGATCGGCAGCACGCTGGCGGTGGCCCTGATCACCTTCCTGACGCTGATCTTCGGCGAGCTGGTACCCAAGCGGCTGGCGCTGCGCAACTCCGAGGACATCGCCGGGGTGGTCGCGGTGCCGATGGCGTGGCTGGCCAGGATCGCCGCGCCCGGCGTGTGGGTGCTGGCGCGCTCGACAAGGCTGGTGCTGCGCATGCTCGGCATGGGCAAGGACGAATCGGCATCGGTGACCGAAGAGGAGATCCGCATGCTGGTGGCCGAAAGCCACGAGGCCGGCGTGATCGATGCACACGAGCGCGACATGATGAACCGCGTGATGCGGCTGGGCGACCGCACCGCCGACAGCCTGATGACCCCGCGCAACCGCATCGCCTGGCTGGACGCCAATGCCGAGCCGGAACGCAATCTGCTGGTGATGCGCGAACACGAATTCTCGCGCTACCCGGTCTACCGCGGCAGCGACCAGGACATCGCCGGCGTGCTGGAAGTCAAATCGCTGGTCACGCGCATGGATGGACACGGCGCGCACCTGTTCCATGCGCTGCGCGACACCTTGTTCGTGTCCGAATCCACGCATGCGATGAAGCTGCTGGAAATCTTCCGCGAAGAACAGCAGTCGATGGCCCTGGTGGTCGACGAATACGGCGAAATCCGCGGATTGGTGACCATCAGCGACTTGATGGGCGCGGTGGTCGGCCGTCTGCAGGCGGTGGAAAACACCGACGAGGATGCGCTGGTGGTCACGCGTGCCGACGGCTCGCTGCTGATCGACGGCTCGCTGCCGGTGGAGGAACTGCGCGAAGTGCTGGGCGCCGAACTGCCGGAAGCCGACGAAGGCGACTATCACACGCTGGCCGGCCTGTGCATCTACTACTTCGGGCGCATTCCGCAGGCGGGCGAATTCTTCGATTGGGCCGGCTGGCGCATCGAGATCGTCGATCTGGATGGCGCGCGCGTGGACAAGCTGCTGCTGAGCCGTGTCGGCGACGAGGGCAGCGATGACATCGTCGGATAAGGGCGTACCGCCTTCGGATGCGGCCGACGGCGAGCAGATGCGCTACCGCAACGAAGGCATCCGCAGCCTGCTGGCGGCCTTCAGCGAGGGCGATCCGGCGCATGTGTTGCGGGTGCGCGAGATCCTGGCCGATCTGCAGCAGAGCGCGTTCGGGGTATTTCTGTTCCTGGCGATCCTGCCGTCGTTCATTCCCATTCCCGGCGTCGCCGGCGGTATCAGCGGCCCGCTGACGGTGCTGATCGGGCTGCAGATGATGTGCTGCCTGCGCAAGCCGTGGGTGCCGCGTTTCATCGGCGACCGCGGGCCGCGCCGCAGCACCAGCCAACGTTTCGTCGCGCGGCTTGCGCCGACGCTGCAGCGCCTGGACCGGCTGCTCAAACCACGCCTGCACGGCATGCTGGACCGGATTCCGGCGCAGATGTTCACCGGCGTGCTGCTGGTGCTGGTCGGCATCCTGCTGACGCTGCCGATCCCGTTCACCAACTACATCTTCGGGCTGATCCTGCTGCTGTTTGCGCTGGCCCTGCTCGAACGCGACGGCGCGTTGCTGCTGGTGGGCTGGGCCGCTGCGCTGATCTCGGTGGCGGTGTTCGGCGTCACCTCGGATCAGTTGCTGGACCTGATCGGCGGTTGGTGGCCGGTCGCCTGGCGCTGAGCGCACAACGACCGGCGCACTAGAGCGGCTGACAAAACGTAGCGAGCGGTCATCAGGTGGGTGCGGACGACGCACAGGAACCGCAGTGTACGCGTGGTACATGAGGATACCGAGCATCGGCCGCGCCCGCCTGGCGGCTGCGCAGTAGTGTTGTTAACCGCTCTTCGTTGAGCGCAATTACTTCAGATCGACCACGCGGTTATCCGACAGGCTGCCGGTATCGTCGGTGACTGCCGCCATCACGAAATACAGCGCCTTGCCCAGCAGCCCGCTCGGGCCATCCCAATACTCGGCCGATTCGGCGCGCACGTGGATCAGACGCAGGTTCGCATCGTCCTTGCCGCCTGGAAAAAACACCTTCATTGCCGGCGACCACAGCTGCTCGATCTTGGCGCGGTCATTGACCACGCGTGCGGTACCGGCGACCGACACATAGCTGTTCTTCGACGCCGAGGCGTATGCCACATTGACGCGCGGGTCGGCGGCAATCTCTGCCACCTTCGGGCTGTCGGCAGCGGTGGCGAACCACAGGTCGCCATCGAACTCGACTTCCTGCGTGCCCAACGGCCGACTCACCAACTTGCCGTCGGCCGATACGGTCGTGAACATCGCGATGTCCACGCCACGGATCAATTCCGCCAACTGCTTGATGCTCTCGCTGCGTTCCTGAAATTGCATGCTGGTCTTCCCAATGGAGGTGCACGCATCTGAGCGGATCGCCGCGCAAAGCGACGTGAATCACACAGAGGTCACATCCAGCTCGCGGCAGGCCATGGCGGCGATTTCGAACGAGCGCAAACGCGCGGCATGGTCGTAGATGTTGGCGGTGAACAGTAGCTCGTCCGGAGTGTGGCGCTCGATGAACTCGGCCACGCCTTGCGCGATCTGCTCGACATCGCCCAGCACCGTGCAGGCCAAGGCACGCTCCACGCCGGCACGTTCGTGCGGCTGCCAGAAGCTGTCGATGTCGTCGATCGGCGCGGGAATCTTGCCCGGCTTGCCGCGCCGCAGGTTGACGAAGCTCTGCTGCTGGGTAGTGAACAGACGGCGTGCCTGTGCTTCGGTCTCCGCGGCCACCACATTCAAGGCCAGCATCACGTGTGGCTTGGCCAACTGCGCGGACGGGCGGAACTCGCGGCGGTAGATCGCCACCGCCTCGTCCATCGCATCGGGCGCAAAGTGCGAGGCGAACGCGAACGACAGGCCCATCGCTGCGGCCAGCCGTGCACTGAACAGGCTGGAACCCAGCAGCCACACCGGCACGTCGAGGCCGCCGCCCGGCACCGCCTGCACCAGTTGCCCCGGCACGACCGGCGCGAAGTAGCGCAACAGCTCGGCGACGTCCTGCGGGAAATGGTCGGCGCTGTCGAAGTAGCGACGCAGGGCGCGCGCGGTCGGCTGGTCGGTGCCGGGTGCGCGGCCCAGGCCCAGGTCGATGCGCTGCGGATATAGCGAGGCCAGCGTGCCGAACTGTTCGGCTACCTGCAGCGGCGCATGGTTGGGCAGCATGATGCCGCCGGCACCGACGCGGATGGTCTTGGTGCCGCCGGCCACGTGGCCGATCAGCACCGCGGTGGCGGCGCTGGCGATGCCCGGCATGTTGTGGTGCTCGGCCAGCCAGTAACGCTGGTAGCCCCAGCGCTCGGCGTGCTGGGCCAGGTCGAGCATGTTGGCGAAGGCGTGGGTGGTGTCGCTGCCTTCGCAGACCGGCGCCAGGTCGAGCACGGAAATGGGCGTCATCGGATGACTCCGGGGAATGAATGATGTGCAACAGATGGGGCTGACCTGGCGGCTTTGCCACCTGCCCAGGCGGCGCTGGGGGGATTACAGCATTCCAGTGGTCGAACAACGGGGATGGTTTATGGAGGCGTTACTCCCTTCTCCCCCCGGGAGAAGGTGCCCCGCAGGGGCGGATGAGGGTACGTGCGAAGCTTGGGGGAGTTTGAGTAAACATGCGGCTTTGCCCCCGTACCCTCACCCCAATCCCTCTCCCGCAGGAGAGAGGCTTTTAGATGCCTGTGGCTGCTGGTGCGCGAATGCGTCGAGCGCGTCGCGAAGCACAGCTGCTGACCGATCAGATGGCTAGCTATGATGGACATCGCACTGGCAGCGCCCGCATGACGATGGCTTCGACCGCTTCGCTTGACTCCGCTTCCGACACCCTGCACATCGCCGCGCGGATCGATCGGCTGCCGGCCAGCGCCACGCTGTGGCGGCTGGTCGGCCTGCTCGCGCTGGGCGGATTTTTCGAGTTGTACGATCTGTTCCAGACCGCCTACATCAGCCCCGGGCTGATCCGCGACGGCATCTTCGCCAGCGGTACCGATGGCGCGTTCGGCATGTCCGACCAGGCCGCGTTCGCGGCGGCGACGTTTCTGGGCCTGTTCGTCGGCGCCGCCCTGTTGAGTCCGCTCGCCGACCGCTTCGGGCGCCGGCCGGTGTTCACCTTCGCCTTGATCTGGTACACCGCCGCGACCGTGGCGATGGGCCTGCAGGACACCGCCACCGGCGTCATCGTGCTGCGCCTGGTGGTCGGGATCGGCCTGGGCATCGAGCTGGTCACCATCGACACCTATCTGTCTGAGCTGGCACCGCGGCATATGCGCAGCGCGGCCTTCGCGTTCGCGTTCTTCGTGCAGTTTCTGGCGGTGCCTGCGGTGGCGCTGACCGCCTGGTTGCTGGTGCCGCACGCACCGCTGGGGGTGAGCGGATGGCGCTGGGTGGTGTTGCTGAGCGGGGTGTTTGCGCTGGCGATCTGGTGGCTGCGCAGCCGTTTGCCGGAATCCGCCCGTTGGCTGGCGGCGCAAGGACGCCATGCCGACGCCGATGCGGTGCTGAGCCAGCTCGAAGCGCGCTGCGCGCGCGATCTGGGCGCGCCCCTGGCCGCACCGCAGTTGCTTGCCCCCTCGCCGGCCGGCGACATGCAGACAGCAGTGCTGTGGCGTACGCCGTATCGCGGGCGCATCGGCATGCTGGTGGTGTTCCACATCTTTCAGGCGATCGGCTTTTTCGGCTTCGGCAACTGGCTGCCGGCACTGATCTCGGCGCAAGGCACCGGCGTGACCAAGAGCCTGGGCTATTCCTTTGCGATTTCGCTGGCCTACCCACTGGCACCGCTGCTGTTGCTGCGCTTTGCGCAGCGCTGGGAAAACAAATGGCAGATCACCGCATCGGCCCTGGGCGCAGTGCTGTTCGGCGTGCTGTTTTCGCAACAGCATCAGGCGATCGGCATGGTGGTGTGCGGGGCGACGATCGCGTTCTGCAATGCCTGGATGAGCTTTGCCTATCACGGCTATCAGGCCGAGCTGTTCCCCACCGGGCTGCGCGCGCGGGCGGTGGGCTTTTGCTATTCCTTCAGCCGTCTTTCCACCGCGGTGAGCAGCGTGCTGATCGGCTGGCTGCTCGCACAGGTCGGCAGCCATGGTGTGCTGGCCTTTATCGTGATCAGCATGTCGATCGTGGCCAGCGTAATTGCGCTGCTGGGCCCGCGCACGCGCAATCGGGCGCTGGAGGAGATTGCCGGTTGATCGCGGTGCCGACGCGACCACGCCACGTGGCATCACGCGCCTGAGCTTGCACCCGCATCGGCGCGGACAGCGGTCTGCGCGCCTAGCGCAATGCCCAAGACAACCGTGCGATCGGCCACCGCAGCCAGGCTGGTGCGATGCGAGACCACCACCAGCGCGGTCTGCGGCAGGCGTTGCCGCAGCATGCACAACACCTGGTGTTCGGCCTCCGCATCCAGTGCGCTGGTGGCCTCGTCCAGCACCGCCAGGGTCGGCTGGCGCAACAGCACCTGGGCCAGCAGCAGGCGCTGCGCTTCGCCGCCGGACAGCCGCCCGTCCGGGCCGTTGATCAAGCTGTCCAGGCCTTGCCCGTCGCGCCGCAGACGCGTGCTCAAGCCGACGTCTCCGAGCACCTCCCACATGCGCGCATCGGGGGTGCCGGGCAACGCCCAGTCCAGGCACGCGCGGACCGTGCGCTGCCACGGCCGCACCCCCTGGCCGAGGTAGGCACTATGCCGTACCAGGGCGCGATAAGAGGCAAAATCCAGCCGGCGCCCGGCCATGTGCGCGGTGAACTGCGCGGGCGGGGTCTGACCCGAGAGCACGTCCATCAGACTGCTCTTGCCGATGCCGGAGGGCCCGACGACCAAGGTCAGTTCGCCGGGCAGCAGCAGCATCGGCTCGAAATCGAGCCTGGGCAATGGCGGTGCCAGGCCGATATGTTCCAGATGCACGGCTGCCGGCAACGGTTGTGCCGGCGCGGCCGACGTGTGCGTACGCGTCGTGCCCAGCTCCACATAGCGCCGCCACAACTGCAGCGCCGGCCAGGCCGAGCGCAGTTGCTGCACGCTCTGGCGGGTACTGACCAGATACGGCAGCAGGCGCCCGAGCAGCAGGCTGACGGTGATCAGCGCAGCGCGGTCCGCGCCCTGCCACAGATTGGCCAGCACCAGGATGCAGGCGATTGCAGCCACCGCAGTGGCTTCGAGCAGCAGCCGGCTGCCCGCCACCAGCGCCTGCTGCTGCGCATAGCCCTGCCCCAGCCGAGCGGAAATGCGCTCGTAATGGCGGGTTTCCAGCGCTTCGCGCTGGAACGAGCGCACATGCCGCAGGCGACGCGGAAAGTCTTCGCTCAACCAGAACAGCCGGGTCATGTCGGCCACGTAATCGCGGCTGATGCGCGCCTGTTTGTCGCTGCTGGAGATGCGCAAGCCCAGCCACGCCAGCCCCAGTAGCAGCGGCGCCGCCATCAGCAACGCAGGAGCGATCATGACCGCGATGCAGATGCTCACCAGGGCGGTCGTGCCGGCCACCAGCAGCTGCAAGGCCGCACTGAACCCCTGGGTGGCGATTTCGATGTTGTAGGTCAGCACATTGGCGATTTCCGCCGAGCTGGCGCCGGACAAGGCCGGCAGCGGCGCATCGATCAAGGCGGCATGCACACGCTGCCGCAGCCCGATCGCGTAGCGGCTGGTCAGCCGCGCGGCCAGCCCTGCGCTATGCCAACGCAATGCGGCAAACACCAGGCTGACAGCGACGAACAGCGCCACCGGCATCGCCAGACCATCCGGTAACGCCAGCGCGTAGCCGGTCAGGCGGACGGCGTGCCCAGGCTGCACCAGCGGCACCAGGCTGACCGCAACGATGCTGCCGGCCAGAGCCGCAAGCAGCGACAGGCCGACGTAGAGCGCGATGGTCGACACATCCGCCGGCACCAGCGTGCCGACGAAATCGCGCCACATCGCGCGCATGGGCTTGAGATCCGCAGCGGCGCGCATCTCAGTCACGCCTGACGCGCACTGTGGGATGCGGCATGGCGTTGACCCGGCAGGCGACGCTCCGCTGCCGCGTTGCGTGTGCGCTCACCGCAACACCTGCAACAGCGCGTCCACCGAGGCCTGCGGATGTGCCCCGCGGCGCAGGGTGAACATGCCGATGCGCTGTACCTGTTCGACAAAGCGCTGCCAGCCCGGTTGGCCGGCCGCATATGGCTGGTCGCCTGCCAGGCAATCGGCGATGCGTTCGGCCGGCACCGCCAGCAACGGCTGTGCGGGATCGCTCGCCGGCGTTGCGGACAGCATCACCACCGCACACAACTGCAGGGGCGCGCGCGCCAGCTGCGCGCGGCCGTGGCGGATATCGATCTCGAACTTTTCCACGCCGCTGCGGCGGCGGATGGTCGGCGAGGCGCTGATCCACGCGCGGGTCTGCGCGTCGACCAGGCCCAGCGCGCCGGCGCGCAGATGCAGGAAATTGGCGACGCCGGTGGTGAGCAGGCTCTCCGGCGCCACGAACACGCCGTCTTCGGCGATGAAGTCCAGGCCATGCAACAGGCTGTGCAGCGCCAGGGTCGATTTGCCGGCGCCACTGGCGCCGAGCAACAGCACGCTGCGTCCCTGTCGGCCCACGCAGGCGCCATGCAACGGCACCAGGCCCATGCCGCGTGCGGCCAGCAGGAACACGGCAAATTCGATCAGCTCATAACGCACGTGATAGGCGTGGGCGAGCATGTCGTCGGAGACCACCAGCATGGCGCGGCGCGCGGGCACCGACAGCATTAGGTAATTGCAGGCATCCATGACGCCGCACAGCAGGCCGCCGCTGGCGTGGGTGCGCACCGGTGGCGGTTCTGCGCTGGGTGGCGCATGCCCACGCGACAGCAGATCCAGCGTGACATGGAACTCCGGCGCACCCGGCAGGCGATGTGCGGGCAGGCCTGCGTAGGCAAGGTCCACCAACGCCAGTAGCGCCTCGCTGTCGCTTTCGAAGTGAAACAGCGCGCCGAGGATCTGCCGGCGCACGCAATGCCGACGCGGCCGATGTTCGCCGAAGGGATCTGCTGCCGCTGCCGCCGCATCCGGCGCGCCGGAGCGTGCGTCATTGCCCACCGGCATCAATTGCGCCAACGCAGCCGACTGCGGCATGCCTTTCCATCCATTGCATCGATCAGCCGGTATGTGCCGATCGGCAAGAGAAAGGTTGCCCCGCGCGCATCGGCACGCATGCCCAATGCAAGCCAACGACCGGGCGCGAATCGGCGCAACCAAAGCCGCCCGCATCCGCACCTACTGCCGAGCCGAATGCCGGTGTCTGCGCACGCCGCCGCTGCGCCCACCTGGCGACAGAACGAGAGCCTTGTGCAGATGCTAAAGATCCAGGTCAGTCATTCGTATTTCCTGCGTTACGATCCCAAGCAATGGGAGCGCGGCAAGCCATATCCACCGCTGGCGACGCTGCAGGTCGCGGCATTGCTGCGCGAACGTGGCCATGCACTGAGTCTGTTCGACGCGATGCTGGCCGACGACGTGCAGGACTACACCGGCGCCTTGCACCAGGCGCAGCCGGATGTGGTGGTGTTCTACGAAGACAACTTCAACTTTCTCACCAAGATGTGCCTGAGCCGGATGCGCGAGGCCGCCTGCCGCATGATCGCGCAGGCGCGTGCTGCCGGTTGCCGCGTGCTGGTCGCCGGCTCCGATGCGTCCGACAACCCGGACGTATTCCTGGACGCCGGCGCGCATGCGGTGCTGGTCGGCGAAGGGATCGCACCGCTGATCGAACTGATCGAGCGACTGGAAGCGACGCCGGATATCGACGTCGACGCCTGGCTGGCAGGCGTGGCACGTATCGCCACCGCACAGCCTGCCGCAACGCGCGTGCATCCCGGCGCGCAGCCGCCGGATGCGCGCCTGAGCGGTCTGCCGGCCTGGGACCTGGTCGATATGCCGCGCTATCAGCGTTTCTGGCAGCAACGGCACGGCTATTTCAGCCTGAACATGGCCGCCTCGCGCGGTTGCCCGTTTCGCTGCAACTGGTGCGCCAAACCAATCTGGGGCAATCACTACAAGCGCCGCGATGCAGAAGACGTGGCTGCCGAAATGATCCATCTCAAGCGCAGCTTCCAGCCCGATCACCTCTGGATGGCCGATGACATCTTCGGCTTCCATATCGATTGGGTGGAAACCTTTGCGCAACGCCTGAGCGAGGCCGATGGCGCGATCCCGTTCACCATCCAGACCCGTGCCGACCTGGCCAGCGAACGCATGGCCGCTGCGCTTGCGCGCGCCGGCTGCGCCGAGGCCTGGCTGGGCGCCGAAAGCGGCAGCCAGCGCATCCTGGACAAGATGACCAAGGGCACCGAGGTTGGCGAGGTGATCGCCGCACGCCAGCGCCTGGGTGCGCACGGCATCCGCGTGGGCTTGTTCATTCAACTCGGCTACCTGGGCGAAGAACTCGAGGACATCCTGGCCACGCGCGCACTGGTGACGCAGGCCAACCCGGACATCATCGGCGTCAGCGTGTCCTATCCCCTGCCCGGCACCAAGTTCTACGAGGAAGTGAAGAACCAGCTGGGCGGCAAGACCCATTGGCAGGACAGCGACGACCTGGCGATGATGTTCCATGGCGCCTACGACTCGGAGTTCTACCGCAGCGTGCGCGACCTGCTACATACGCAGGTCGACCTGCAACAGGCGCGCGCCACGCTGGGCGCCGATGCGTTTGCGCAGGGCTCGTACACGCTGGAAGCGCGCTGGTCCGCCTTGATCGCCAGCGAACGGCAGCATCGCACCGAGCCGCTGGTCAGCGCTGCCGCACGGCAGCCGCGCCAGTTGGGCAGCGTGCTGGTCGGCTAGCGCGCAACGCGCCGATCTCGCTTCCCACCCTCACCTCGCCTTTCGGATCACAGCCGCATGCAGCCTTCCCTTCGCACCATCAAGTACGGCCTGCGCACGGCCACCGAACGGCTGGCCCGGGAATTGGCGCAGCCCGGTGAAGCGGTGCCGCAGTGGGACCGGCTGCAATGGCAACTGGCCGCGGCAACGGCGGCAGCGCATGGCGTGTCGCCGCTGCTGCAACGCCGCTCGTTGTGGCAGAACGCCGACTGGACCGCGTTTCTGAGTGAGCAACGCAGCCATGTCGAAGACCGCCATCGGCGCATCGCGCTGTTGCTGGCACGCATCGACGCGGCAGCGCGTGCGGCCGGCATCGCCCTGGTCGGTCTCAAGGGCACCGCCTTGCATCGGCTCGGCGTCTATCTGCCCGGCGATCGGCCGATGGCCGATATCGATCTGCTGGTGGCGCCGGAGGATGCGCCCGCGGCGGCGGCGCTGTTGTGCGAACTCGGTTACGTGGCCTGCTTCGAACAATGGAAGCACCAGGTGTTCAAGCCGCTGCATGGCGAGGCGGTCGCGGGACTGGGCGAGCATCGCGATGCGCCGATCAATCTCGAGCTGCATACCCGCATCCAGGAACGCCTGCCGCTGCGCAGCGTGGACATCACCGCGCGCATCCTGCCGGAGCGTCCGCAGCCGGGATTGAACCCTTACCCGTCGGTCGGCGCGCTGATGTGCCACCTGCTGCTGCATGCGGCCGGCGGCATCTGCCACCGCAGCATCCGCCTGATGCATCTGCATGACCTCGCACTGCTGGCCACGCGCATGGGGCCGCGTGACTGGGAACAGTTGTGGGACGACCCGGCCGTGGCGCCGTGGTGGGCGCTGCCGCCGCTGCTGCTGCTGCAACGCTATTACCGCAGCGTGGTGCCACCGGCGGTGATGGCGCGGCTGCAGGCCGATTGCCCGCACGTGCTGCGCATGCGTGCGGCCCGCCAGACCCTGACCAGTGCCTCGTGCTCCAACCTGTGGTTGTCGGCCCTGCCCGGCATCGAATGGTCACGCTCGCTGGGCGATGCGCGGGAATACCTGCGCAACCGGGTGGTCCCGACGGCCGAGAGCCGCAAGGAACGTGCGGACATGCTGCAGACCCAGTTGTGGCTCCAGGGCCAGCCATGGGTGCGGCAGACCCAGTTGCGCCGGGTGATGACGCGCCTGACCCGGCCGGTGCCGCGCACCGACATGCTGTATGTGGTGCGTGCGGCGCTGGACGGCTACCTGCAGCCAGCCTGAGCGCGGCTGACACCACTGCCGCGCTTACCGTCAGGCCGGCGCGGCCGGCGCTTGAGGTCGGCGTGTGTCAGCCGCAAAATCCGATTCTGGGAGCGCCGTCCGCACCCATCTATCGGCTGCTCGCCGCGCCTTGCTGGCCATCCCAGGCCGGCAACAGGCGTGCGCAAGCTGCCGGCTTTTTGAGCGGATTACCCTTGCGATCAGCTCCCCACGCCTGGCTTTACAATCCCGTTGATGCACCACGCGTGTGGCCTGGCGGCTGATGCAATCTGCGTCCTTTGCAGGCGCACTCAGCGCAGCGGCCGCGCCTCGCACAGTTGCCGATACAGCTGCTCGAACAACCGCGTGGTCAGCGCCGCGTCTTCGCGGAGCGCACGGCACTGCGCTGCCCAGGCCAGGCGCAAGCGCAGCTCGTCATCGGCCAATACCTGACGGACGACTTCTGCCAGCCCGGCCCAATCGCCCGGCGGCACCGCAAGTGCGCACGCCGGTGCCCACTCGACCAGATGCCCGACTGCGGTGCCAACGGTGGGCACACCGGCGACCGCCGCTTCCAGCAGTACCAGCGGGCCGGCTTCGTGCAAGGACGACAGCACCAGCAGGTCGGACGATTGCATGATCGGGCGCAACTGGTGCTGGCTCTTGAAACCGAGAAAACGCACCTGCCCGCCCAGATCCAGTTGTTGCACCAGGCGCTGCATGGCGCCATCCAGGGTATCGACGCCGACCATGTCCAGGGTAAAGGCGACACCGGCGCGTTTGAGCGCCGCCATCGCCTGCAGCAAGGTGGTCTGGTCCTTGACCGGATTGAGGCTGGCCACATGCAGCAAGCGGGCGATGCCACCCGTGCGTGCGCGTGGCGCGGTCGGCGGCCAGGCACGCAGATCCACGCCCAACGGCACCCGCTGTGCGTGAATGCCGAGCGCCGTCAGCGACGCGAGGATGGGCGCGCTGGCCGCGGTGACGCGATCGGCCAGGCGCAGGATCACCGCTTCGCGCAGACGTCCGCGCCAACGCCGCCGGCCGCCGTAGCCGATGCCATGCAACGCGACCAGCTCGCCACCGGCGATATGCACCACGCTTGGGCGTCGCAACAGTCTTGCCGCTATGACAGCGATCAGACTGCAATAGCCGGAAAAGATGGCCTGGATCACATCGAACGGAGCCCGACGATGTTCGTCGGCAATGGCGGCGATCGCGCGCGTGCGGGTGCGCCTGGCGCCGATGTTGTGCACGGTGGCGCCGCGCAATGCCCAGGTGCCGGGCAGCGGCTCCTGGTGCAGCACGAACACGTGCACCTGGTGATGGCGCGCCAGCCATTCGATCAGGGTCAGGAACACCGGGATCACGCGGACCTCGCCGCTGCGATCCACGCCGCCCGGGACCACCAGGGCCAGTTTCATGCGGTTCGCCTCGGCGCGGTCGCCAGTAACTGGGTGTACGCACTTGCCCAGCGTTGCCCCACTGCGGCGAACGACAGCCGTGCATCGAAATGCGCGCGCACCTGTGTGCGATCGGGGCGTTGCCGGAAGACACGCAACAGCAGTTCCGCCAAGGCCGAGGCATCGCCGACCGGCCACAACGCGCCGACCGCCCCGCCATCGCTGAGCGCACGGAAAGACGGGATATCGGTCAATAGCGGCAAGGTGCCGCAGGCATACGCTTCCACTGCGGCGTAACCGCAGCTCTCTGCATGACTGGCGGAGACGAACAGGTCGCAGGCACGCAACAGGGTTTCCACGCGTGCGTGCGGCACCTTGCCCAGTAGCTGCACGCAGCGCGCCAGCGACGGATCGGCGCGCAGACGCTGCTGTACCCGCTCCAGCAACGGCGCCTGGTCGAACACGCACCACAGCCGCAGCCCGGGCAACACGCGTGCGGCCAGGGCGACGGCATCGAGCACGCACAGCGGATCCTTGGCCGCGCTCAGATGCCCGACCCACAATATGCAGGGATCGCCATGCAGACGCGTCTGCTCGCGTGCCTGCAGGCGATCGCCCGGCGAAAAGCGGCTGCTAGATTCGGGAATCGCAAACAGCTGCGTCCTGGCCTTGAACAGGCGCGCCCGTACAAACGGCTGCGCCATCTCCTGCGAGGTGAACGCGATCCCGGCGGCAGCGGCGTAGCGAACCCGCCACACACTCCGGCTCCACCAGCGCGGCGGGCGGTTGGCGTGATCCTGCAGCAGGATCGGCGTGTGCGGGAGCAGGCGGGCGAGACGGCGTGCATCGCCGGCAAATTCCAGACCGTGGACATGGATCACATCGGCGCCGATCTCGCGCAGCGTCGCCGCAAGCAGCGCTGCGCGCTGCGCACTGTCGCGCGCGCCCAGCTCGACGAAGCGGTAATTCACGCCCTGGCGGCTGAGCCGCAACTTCAGTGCAGAGGCCTGGACCACCGACACGCGGACCCCGGCGCTGGCGACGGCCTCGGCGATGTCGGCCAGCGATGGCCATTGCGCGAACACTTGCTCGGCAGTCAGGCCGGCGGGAGTCGGCACCAGATTGAGCTGCGCCACCTGCAGGCTCATGGCACCGACCGCGCCCGGATTGCACGCCCTGCAATGGCGACCAGGCCACGTGCCGCGCACTGCACCGCGCGCCACCAGCACGGTTTGTCCGCGACTGGAGTGCTGCATGCACACGCCACCATGGACAGTACGTTGGTCACGCGATGCGCCGCAGCCGCAGCACCAGCGCAACCGGCACCCGCAGCGCGGCCTGATCAAAGCGCGCACCGGGCGCGATGTCGGCCGGGTCCAGCATCGGCTCGGCCACCGCTTCGATCTCCATGCCCAACGCAACGCAGGCCGCATGCCAATGGCTGTAGAGATGCTGCGTATGCCGCACCGCGTACTGCCGGCCATCGGCCTTGAAGTCGCGTCGCCAGCCCAGCGCATGGCCGATCGGATGCACGTCGCTGCACAGCACGATGCCGCCGACGCGGGTGACGCGGTGCAGTTCTTCCAGCGCCGTCCATAGCTGCTGCAGATGGCCGACCACCAGACCGCAGACGCTGAGATCGGCCACTGCGTCGCCCAGCGGCAGCTGCTCCAGGCTGCCCTGCTGCAGGCGCATGCGCGCCGATGGCCAGTCCTGCGCCAGCTCGGCGCGCGCACGCTGCAGCATCTGCGGCGACAGATCCACGCCGGTGACCTGCAGCGCGCCACGCCGCAAAGCATGCAGCATGTAGCGGCCGCTGCCGCAGCCGGCGTCGAGCACGTGCTGGCCCTGCAACACGTTCGGCATCAGCGCGAGCATGGCGCGCTCTTCGGCCAGCATCACCGGGTTGTGCGCGTGCGGCGGATACGCCTGCGCCCACAACGCATACGCCGCTGCCGGCTCGAGGATCGGTACTGCGCTCACGACACCGCACCGCTGGCGGCCATGGCAACGCCGGGCTGGCGCACAGGCTGGTGTGCAGGCCGGGGCACGCGCTGCAGGCCGGGTTCCAGTGCCAGTACCGCCGGATCGGCCAGCGTGGCGTCGAGCAACTTGGGGCGGCCGTCCAGCAGCACCGGTACGGTCCGGATGCCGGCCGCATCGAACCAGTCGGCAAAATCCGGGTCGGCGATGCGCGGGGCGCCATCGCGTATCACCGCACGCAGATCGCTGCGTGCGCAGCCCACCACGCTGTTGGCCGGGTCGCCACCGCGGTCGCGCACGATCACCAGATCCGCCGCCGCCTCCGGCGCCAGGCGTCCACGCGTGGCCATGCGCAGGATGCGCGCCGATTGATGGGTGACCAGGCCGAGCAACAGATCCGCAGCCAACCCGCTGCTGGTAGCGATGCGCAGTTCTTCGAGCAGATCGCGCGCGCCGCTGACGCGGGAATCGTTGCCCAACGCGAGCCGGCCCGCCATGCACAGGCGCCAGGGGTCGAGCGTGCGACCCAGCAGCGCAAGATTGCTCGATGGGCACCACACCACCGCTGCGCCGCGTGCGATCACCCGCTCGATATCGCGCTCGCCCATGCCCACGCCATGAATCAGCACGCTGTTGGCGGCCAGGCAACCGAGCCGGTCCAGTTCCTCCAGCTCGGCGGCCGCCACCGCGTCGGTGCCTTCGGCCAGATGGATCATCCAGGGATGCTCGGGCGAGGTCGCGGCGAAGCTGCCCTGCACCGGTGGGCCATAGCCGGTCCACCCCAGCGCATAGCTCCAGCCGAACGCACGCAATAGGCTGACCGGAAAGCTGGTTTCGTCCAGCGTGGCGTGCCACGGGTCGTGCTGCGCCACGCAGGTGACGCCCGCCAGCAGATTCTTCAATCCGCCGTGACGCAGACGCACCGCCTTGGGCACACGCAGGGCGACCGCCACATCGGGATGCCGGAAATGCGCCTGGAATGCCTCGATCCATGCATAGCTGTTGGGAAACGCCGCGCACTGCGGCAGCGGCGGCACGCAGTTGACCTGCAGATGATCGTGCGCGTTGATCAGGCCCGGCGCCAGCACATGCCCCTGCAGGTCCAGGCGCAGGCTGCGCGTGCCGAGCGTGCCGCCGAAGCGCCCCGCGCGGATGGTCAGCGGCGCGCGCGAGGGGCCGGCCAGGGTGATCGAGCGCGCGCCCTGCAGACACACATCGGCCATGGACATCGGCATCTCCACTCAGCGCTTGCGCATCACGATCAGGAAGTGATCGCCCATGTCGCGCAGCAGCGGCAGGCCGCCCAGCCGGTCGTCGCACCGGCCCAGACGCGCGGACAGGCGCGGATGCCGTTCGCAAAAATCCACCAGATACGGCGGCGGCAGGAACAGGCTCAACGCGCGATAGCGGTCCAGTACGAAGTGCTTGTCGAAGGCGCGATAGAACTCGCGCGGCAGGTGGTACCAGGTCCAGATGGTATGGCCGTTCATGCCCACGGCAGTCACCCCGCGCGCGGCGCGCACCGCGGCGCGCTTGAACCGCCCGCGCACAGTGTAATGGCCGATTTCCCACGGGCAGATGCGCCCGATTACCGAGAACACCAGGCAACCATCGGCGCGCAGCAGACGCGCGCACTCGGCCGCCACCGCCGGCAGATCCGGCGCGCAATTGAGCGGGCCGAAGTTGGAATACATGCCGTCGAAGCTGCCCTCCAGCTGGTCGAGCTGCTGGATGCCGACATGGGCGGCGCTCAGGCGCTCTTCCAGGCCCTGCGTGGCCGCGCGATGGCGGGTGCGCTCGACCATCGCCGGCGACCAGTCGGTGGCCAGCACGCGGTAACCGCGACGTGCGAATTCGCCGGCATCCAGGCCGGTACCGCAGCCCAGGTCCACCAGCCGCGAGCCCACCGGCAACTCGGCCGCGACCGTGTCCCACAACGTGGTGCGCATGCGCTGGATCAGCGCGTTGTTGCCGCGTGGGCCGTCGTAGTCCGGCGCCACGCTGTCGAACGCGCGTTGCGTCTCCAGCAAGCGCTCCGGGGCCACCGTGCCACCGCGCGCCGCATGCTCATTGACCACCGACATGCGCAGCCTCCCACACCGATCCAGCTGTTCTCACGACACTCTCCAGGCGCGACACCGCCAACGCGGCATCGCTTGATTGACCGGTGAGTGCCACGCGCTGGCGGTTTGGTTGCAGCGTTGCGCAGCGATGTCCACCGTGCCGCACGACGCGGCGCGGATCAGCCGGCAGCGTGCGGCGCGGCGCCTGTGCGACGCCGCCATGCATTGCGCAACACGGCAGCCAGCACCGCCAGCCCCGCCCCACCGAGCAGACCGGCGGCCCAGGCGGTGACGGCACTGGGAAACGCCTGCTGCTCGGGCACGTACAACGGCCATGCCAGCGAGGTCTGATAGGTGTAGCGCGTGGTCAGCCGGGCAATGAGATCGTCGCGCTCGCTCTTCAATGCGCGCACGGTGGTGTTGCTGTCGGTCAGCAGCACGCCTGCCAGAACCTGGGCGGGCGTGGCCGCAGCGGCGCCCTGCCCGGCCTGCACCTGCTGCTGCAGTTGATCGCGGTTGCGGGTTGCCGCGCGCAGATCGTCGGTCAGGCCTTGCAGGCGCGTACGCGCCAGTTCAAGCGCAACCGCATTGGTGTCGCCGTGCAGGCCCTGCAATGCGCTCACCGTCGCCAACGCCAGACTGCGCGCCTGCGCGGACGATTCGGCCCGGATGGTCACGCCGATCAGATTGGCATACGGGTCAGGGTCCGGCTTGAGGCTGCCGCGATACAACTGCGCGCCGCGGCTTTTCAGCGGTACGCCGGCCTGGCGCAGCACCGCATCCTGGAACAACCGCGTCTTCATGCGGTCGATCACGCGCTGGAACGGTTCGACCTTGGGATCGCGCCCGGCCGGCGTGGGGCCGATTTCGCCGACCTGGATCCAGGCGGTGGCTTCCCACTGCGGCCTGGCCAGGCGGGTGAAGGCGAACGTCAGTGCAAGCACCACCACCAGCGCAGCCAGCGCCCAGCGCCATTCGCGACGCAGGATGCGCCACAGGTCGATCAGATAGATGTCGTCGTGTTGAGTCATGGTGCACCGGCTCTGGAACAGGGTGAAAACGAAGCTGCCGCGTATTACGCAGCAGCGTTGGGAGCGGCATTGCGGGTGGGCAACAACACCGTGCAGGCATGCAACACCAGGCACAGCGCGATGAAGCCGAAGTTGGTCCAGGTGAAGGCCTGCGGCGCGAACGGCGACATCAGGCAGGCATAGGCGATGCGCAGGAAGATCAACACATGGAAGATCGACAGGCAGCTGTTGAGCAAGCGCACGCTCCACAACAGGCCGGCATACAACGCCAGCAGCGCCAGCAACGCACCGGGTGCGCCCCAGGCCATCAGGAACGGAAAGAACTCGGTCCCCACATTGATGTTGGGCGCATCCAGCGGGATGCTGGTGCCGGCGGTGGCGATCGAGCCACTGAACGGCACCAGCTGATTGACCAGGAAGCTGGCATTGACGTAACCCTTGGCCAGGATCGCGCCGAAGTTGTACGGCCCGGCGCTGATGTACAGCAATAACCACTGCACGCCCTGCGGCATGGCGCGATACAAGGCACTGAACGGCAGGGCGACCGTGGCCAGCGAGCCGGAACGCAGTGCGCCGAGGATGGAAAACACCCCGCCGCCAGCCAGCACCAGCAGGCCGATGGTCTTCCATGGCAGTCGACGTGCCGGGTCGCGGCGCAACAGCATCACCAGCACGAACGAAAACAGGCCGGCAAAGATGCGGTTGCGGTCGATCACCACGATCGGAAACACGAATCCCAGCGTCACCATCGCCACGCGCAGCCCGCGATGACGCACGCACAGCAGCGCGATCGGCGGCAGGATCCAGCACATGTTGGAGATGTGCCGCACATGCGCGCGCAGCGGGCTCAAAGTGGCATACGAGGACGGATCGCTGAACAGCGGAATCGGAAACAGCACCACATCCACGATGCAGAACAGCGTCACCGCCGCCGCCAGCGCCATCACAAGGAAGGCGTCGCGGGTGCCGGCGTAACGGTAGGCGCGAAAGCGCTCCACCGCAGGCAGCTGCACGCGCAGCACGGCGTCCAGCACACAGGTCGCGGCGGCGGCGACGGCCAGCAGCGCGATGCCGTCCGCATAGCCGCCGGGCAAGCTGTAGGTCAGCAGCGTCAGCGCGCAACTGAGCAGCATCGGCAGTGCCAGATAGGTCGCCGGCCGGCGTAGCAGCGTGCTCATGCCGGTTTTACTGCGCCGCGCGCCTGCCCGGGCCGCCACCTGGCTGGCAGCGACGACCAGGCATAGGCGAGCAGATGCCCGATCACCCTGTGCGGCCGGCGCTGCAGGAACGCCACCTTGGCCGCGATGTAGTGCGACTGCGCGTGCAGCAAGCTGCGCTCGGGCGCGTCAAACAACGCCGCACAGCGCATCGCCACCTGACGCGACTCGCTCAAATTGGCAATCCGCGCCCGCACGTCCACGGTCTTGCTGAGATTGCTGCCATGCAACCGATACGCGCACACCGGCACGTCGACAAAGCCCAGCGCATCACGCGCGGCCAGGCGCAGAAAAAAGTCCCAGTCTTCGATCCGCAGCGACTCGTCCCAGCCGGCGCGCGCATCGAAGGCACTGCGGCGCAGCAACGCCACTGCGCCACTGACTGCCCACTGCTGGATCACCGCGCGGCAGATGCCGGACTCAGAGCGGTACAGATCCACATCCACCCGATGCAGGTCGCGCATGGCGCTGCCATGCAGCAGTCGCCCATGCTGATCGACCACGCAGGCATCGCCGATCACCGCCAGTTTCTGCGGATGCGCACGCAGGTAGCGCACCTGCGCATCCAGCCCGCCGGCCAGCAGATAATCATCGCTTGCGCCCAGCCGCAGGTACTCGCCGCGCGCACGCAGCGCCAGCTCGTTGAGCGTGGCCGCCACCCCACGATTGGCGCGCTGTACGAACTGCACCGGCAGCCGATGGCCATGGCTGGCGATCCACTGCGCAATCTTCTCGCCGGTCGCGTCGCTGGAGCCATCGTCGATGATGACCAGCTCCTTGCACGGGTACGGGTCCTCCAGCACGCTGTCCAGGCAGCGTTGCACGAAACGCTCGTGGTTGAAGGCCGGAATCAGCACCGACACTAGCGGCCAGCGTGCGCGCCCGAGGGGTTGGGTGGAATCGCTCATGCCGGCTGCACCAGATAGCGCCGCACCACCACGATGTTGAACAGCAGATACAGCACGTAGTTGGCGACGAAGGCATACATCGCACCGATCAGCCCCCATTGCGCGGTGAACAGATACACCAGCGCCAGATAGCTGGCGGCAAACACGCATTCGGAGATCACGAACAGCCGCGTCATCGCCTTGGCCAGCATCACGTACGACAGCACGAAGGCGGCGATCTTGATCACATCGCCCAGCAGTTGGGGGGCATACAGCGGGGTGGCCTGGGCAAACCGGGCGTCAAACAACAGCCAGGTCAGCCAATCGCGACACAGGTAGACGCCCAGCGCCATCACGATCACCGCCGGCAGCACATGGCGATACGCGGCCCGCAGCTCGCGCCCGAGTGCTGCGCGCTCCTGCAGCGATGCCAGCTTGGGCAGGTAATACACGTTGATCGCAGTCGTGAAGAACAGCAGATACGCATCCGACACCCGGCTCACCGCCTGCCAGTACCCCACCTGCTGCCAGCCGAACTGCAGCGCCAAATGGTCGCGCACCAGCATGGCCACCAGCTGCGGCACCAGCGTGGAGGTCAGTGTCATCACCGAGAACGTCGCCAGCCTGCGCGTCATCTGCGCATCGAAGCGCATGCGCAACATCTCGCGTCGAAAATAACCGCTGCGCCGCAGCGCCGGCACGCCGGCCAGCAACCACAGCACCTGACCCAGTACCAGCGCCAGCAAGGCGCCCTGCAGCTGTGCCCGGCTGGACAGCCATGCCACCAGTGCCGTGCTCAGCACCGCACCGCTGACCTGCACGAATGCCAGGCGGCGCACGTCCATGAAGCCGTTGATCACCGCCAGGATGTAGTTGACCGGTGCGATGCCCACCTGCGCCACCGCCACCACACAGATCAGCGGCCGGTACGCCGCATCGCCAAGCAGGCGCTCGGCGATGGCGCCACTGAACAGCAACACCAGCACCGCCATCACGCAGGCCGCGCAGAACGCGTACCACAGCGCCGCGCTGAGCAGACGTGCCAGCGCAGCCGTATCGTCGCGATACTCGGCCACGTACTTGACGATGCCGGCACTGATGCCGCCGCCTGCCAGCACCGCCAGCACCGACATCAGATTGAGGAACTGGCCCAGCCGGCCGACCCCTTGCGGGCCGGCGTAGACCGCCACCACTTTCACCACCACCAGCGCGGCCAGCAGCTTGGCCAGCGTCGCAACGCCGGTGTAGACGCTGCTGCGCACGACATTCATGCGGGGGTGCCAAACGACTGGCATGCGGCAATCACGCGCGCAACCGACGCATCGTCCAGCGCAGGCCCCATCGGCAGGCTCAGTACCTCGCGGTGCAGCCGCTCGCTTACCGGCAGGCAGGCATCGCCCAAGGTGGTGTAAGCCGGCTGCCGGTGCGGCGGCACCGGGTAATGGATCTGGGTATGGATGCCCGAGCGCAGCAGATGCGCCTGCAAGGCATCGCGCTGGGCGCTGCGCACCACGAACAGATGCCAGACGTGCTGCGCTTCAGCTACCACCGTCGGCAAGGTGATCAGGGGGTTGTCGATGCCGTGCAGGTAGCGCTGCGCCACTGCGCGGCGACGGGCGATCTCATCGTCCAGATAGCCCAGCTTGACCCGCAGGAACGCCGCCTGCATCTCGTCCAGCCGCGAATTCACGCCCTGGCAGAGGTGGTGATACTTCACCTGCGAACCGTAGTTGCGCAGCGCACGGATGCGCTCGGCCAGGCGCGCATCCGAGGTCACCACTGCGCCGCCGTCGCCGAGTGCGCCCAGGTTCTTGGTCGGGAAAAAACTGAACGCTGCCGCGTCGCCAAAGGCGCCGGCACGTCGCCCGTTCGCACTGGCACCATGCGCCTGCGCGGCATCTTCGATCAGCAGCAGCCCGTAGCGATGCGCCAGCGTCTGTAGCGCCGCCACATCCACCAACTGCCCGTACAGATGCACCGCCATGATGGCGCGCGTGCGCGGGCCGATCGCCTTCTCCACACTGGCCGGGTCGATGTTGAAGGTCGCAGGGTCCGGCTCCACCGGCACCAGCACCAGGTGGTTCTGACTGATCGCAAGAAAGGTGGCGATGAAGGTATTGGCGGGCACGATGATTTCGTCGCCCTCGCGCAACACGCCCAGCTCGCGATAGCCGCGCAGGATCAGCGACAACGCATCCAGCCCGTTGCCCACACCCACCGTCTGCGCGGCGCCGCAGTAGCTGGCGAATTCCTCCTCGAAGGCGGCCAGCTCTTGTCCAAGCACATACCAGCCGGCATCGATCACCCGCGCCGCAGCGACCTTCAGCTCATCCGCATAGCGCGCGTTGACCGCGCGTAAATCCAAGAACGGCACATCCATTACAGCATCCACCGATAAAAATCCTGTACCACGGCGCGCGCGCCGAAGCGTTCCTTTTGTTCGACCAGACCGTCATTGAGTACCTGGCCAGCCTGTTCGGTCGAAATACCGAAGCTGAAGTAATGGCGCTGCGCATACACCTGGGTGATCAGTTCGGCCAACAGCAGGCTCAGCGCATCCAGCTGGCGACCGCGCGCGGAGACCGCCAGATACTGGGTATGCACGCTGCGACCGAAATCCAGCACCAGCGCTGCCGCCAACAGCTCGCCTTCGGCACGCGCCTCATGCAGCACGATCTGCTGCGGAAACCGGCGTTGCAGCAATTGCAGCTCGTCCAGCCGATGGGTTGGCGCCACGTGATGGCGCTGCAATACCTGGGTCAGCAGGGCATGAAATTCGTCGAGCCCGGTACCGACCTGAATCTGCACACCGGCCTTGCGCGCCTTGACCAGCGACCGTCGACGTTCGGCGCTGAACGCAAACGGCTCGCGCAATGCAATCGCCGACGACAGATCGCGCCGGTACAGCTGCGCGCCCACGCGATGCAAGGCATAGAGATCTTCTTCGGCCGGATACGCATGAAAGATATGCGGCACCGGCTTGTACACGAGCTCGCGTACCCCATGCGCGCGATAGTGCGCGGCGATCTGTTCGAAGACCTGCAAGGTGGCGCCCGCGCGCAAGGCCCTGGACGACAGCAGGCCCGCATAGGTCAGACCGGCGTGGCTGCTGACGCAGTCGCCGTCCACGCTCGCCGGCAACACCGCCACCACCTCACCACCGCGCTCGATCAGCAACGACGCATCCACGAAGCGGTCGGCGTGATAGTCCATGTAGCCGCGCCGATGCAACACATTGCCATTGCGCGAGGACGCCACCAACGCATCCCAGGCAGGCGCATCGCTGGGCAGATACGGCCTAACCGAAAACATGGCGCCCCTGCAGATCCGGCGGCAACGCGGCATCGGCCAGGCCGAAGCCGGCCTGCCCCATCGCATTGCCGTTGTAGAACATCAACACCCGATCATGCTGCTGGATCAAGGCCGGGTAACAGAGTGTCTGCGCATCCCAGCCCTGCTCGGACAGCTGCAGCCCCAGCTGACTGTCATCGCGCTGCCACTGCACACCGTCGCGACTGGATGCGAAACCCGGGAAATAACCGCCGTGCGTATCGCCGCGGGTGAAATACATCAGATAGCGATCGCCCAGGCGATACACGCGTGGACGGCCGATGCGGTATTCGTCGCCCTGCGGACGCAGGCACACCGCGTCGTCGGCAGGGATGCAACGCAGATCGTCGGTCTCCGCATAGCGAATGTGGTAGCGCGGATACGGCTGGCCGCCGATGCTTTCCCAATCGTCGCCCACCGCGTACCACAGCCGCCACCGCCCATCCTCGAAACGTGCCGAATGCACCGCGGCAATCGTGCTGCGCCCGGGCGCGCGATCCAGCAGCGGTGTGTCCTGCACGCGTTGGAAACGCTCGCCACCATCGCGGGACAGCGCAAGCCCGGTGAAGGCCAGGAACTTGGCCTTGGCCACGCGCTGGAAGCCGACATAGAACATGTACAGCCCATCCGGCCCGGCCACCACATCGCCGAGAATCATGCCGTTGTCGTCGAAACAGCCAGCGCGGCCGATGTCCAGCACCGGCTGCGAGCTGACACCGACGATCTGCGTCGGTGCGTCGGCGCGCACGTCCACATAGCCGATCCGGCTCACGCCCTGCGCATCGCGAAAGCCCGCATAGACACGCAGCACCTGCGCAGACAACCGATAGGGCGTCGGCGTCAGCGCGGCGTGCTGCATCCAGCCGCCCACGCCATCGCGTGCGACGTCGAACACCAGGCCGCGCTTGGTCCAGGCAAACATGCTCACAGCTCCACGTCGAAGCTGGATCTGCTGGCCACCGCGCGCGCCGGCGAGCCGACGTAGACACGCTCGGCATCGGTATGCCGGGTCACCAGCGCACCGGCGCCGATGATGTTGTCGGCGGCGATGCGCACCTTGTCGCTGAGCGTGGCGTTGACACCGATGAAGCTGCCGCGCCCGATCTCGCAATAGCCGGAAATCACCGCGTGCGAGGCGATGAAGACATTGTCCTGCACCACGGTGCGGTGGCCGATATGGTTGCCGCTCCACAGGATGCAGTTGTCGCCGATGCGGGTGAACGGCTGGATCACGTTGCCTTCGAACAGGAAACAGTTGGCGCCGATCTGCGCATTGCGCCAGACGAACGCACGCGAGCTGACATAGCTGGCGCAGCGATAGCCACGCCGCAGCATGTCCTGGAAAAAGCGCGTCCGCAGGCGATTGAGCTGCGTGGCGGGGATGGCGACGAAGACCTCGTACTGCTCGGGCGGATAGCGCTGTTCGAGCTCCTCGTAGGCCACCACTGGCAGTTCGGCCAGCGTGGGCCGCAACAGGAAGTCGCGCTCCACGCTGAAGGCCACCACGGTGTAGTCGCTGTCGTGCTGAAAATACTCGCAGGCGATCTGCGCAAATTCGCCTGCGCCCACGATCACCAGGGGCTTGTGCACGCTCATGCTTCCAACCTGCGTGCGTCCAGACCGCTGCCAGCGCGCACTTCGCTGAGGAACTGGTCGTAATCGAGAATGTAGTCGGCGGGATCGTAGAACTGGTCGGCCAGCACCATCAGTACGCAGTCGGGGCTGAAGCGATGCAGGTCGCGCCACACCATGCGGCCGAGCAGCAGGCCCTGCGATGGATCGTCCAGCACCACTTCCTGCTGGCCGTGGCCGTCGCCCTGATCCAGCAGGATCGTCACCGAGCCATGCAATGCCACGGCCAGCTGGTTGAGCCGCCGGTGTGCATGCTGTCCACGATGGACGCCGTTGCGGGTGCCGAACAGGTAATACACACGACGTATCTCGAACGGGACGTTGCGCTGCTGCTCCAATGAGATGAGCAGCCCGCGATCGTCGCCGTGGGTATGCAACTGGATGCGTTCGATGGCCATGATCGGAAGGGCGTAACCGCTGACTGCACGTAGTGCGACATGCCTGAGTGCGCCGGCATGCGCGAAAGGTTGCGCGGCGTCACGGCGCTGCGAACCCAGGTGCGCGCAAGCGCAGTCGCTGCCGCCAACACCGTGCCCAGGCACGTCATCACTGCACGGCGATGCAACCTTTCAGCGGCCGCACCGCACATATCGGTGCACGTTCACGTGGCCGCAGCTCGGCCGGCGTGGGGAGCCAGGCCTGGCAGCGCATCGCGCACTGCCGGATCCAACGACACCAGCGCAGGACACCGATCGATGAGTTCATCCCCCCACGCGCCCGATGCGGTTGCAGCCGACAGTGCCAGTGCGCTGCCGGAGCAGGCCGCACTGCCGGCGCGCGTCATTCCGCTGCCCAGACCGATGCGCGTATTGCACTGGCTGACGGTGTTCTGCCTGGCCATGGCAGCCACGCTGATCCTGCTGCGCGCCGAGCTGGAAGGACGCGCCCTGCGGCAGTGGCTGATGGAAGGCCATCGCCACTTCGGTTTGATGGTGCTGCTGCTGTTCGTCCTGCGGGTGGGCCTGCGCATCCGCCTGCGCGCGTTGCCGCCTGGCCCGCCATCGCCGCTGCCGATGCGGCTGGCTGCAGGCGCCACCCACCTCGCGCTGTACGGCTTGATGGTCGCGTTGCCACTGATCGGCTGGTCGTTGAGCAACGCCTACGCCAAACCGGTCTATCTGTTCGGACTGACGCTGCCCAATCTGGTTGCGCCGGATGAAGACCTGGCCGACACCCTGAGCACCTGGCACTTGAATGCCGCCTGGGTGTTGCTGGCCTTGGTGATCGCGCATATCGGCGCCGCCCTCTGGCACCACCTGGTGTTGCGCGATGGCCTGCTGCACCGCGTGCTGCCGGGAAAACGCCGATGAGCTCCGCCGTGTTGCCCGCTGTCCCCCGCTCCCGCAGCTCCGACCTCCGTACCGTCGAACAAGGACTTTCCATGCCTACTCCCCAGCCCGCTCCGCGTCGCACCACTGCCACGCGCACCGCCTCCCTGACCTCCTTGTTGTGCGTGTCCGGCCCATTGTTGCTGCTGGCCAGCACCCAGGCGCAGGCGATTCCCTCGTTCGCACGCCAGACCGGTTCGTCGTGCGCGGACTGTCATGTCGGCTCCTACGGTCCGTCGCTAACGCCGTACGGCATGCGCTTCAAGCTCGGCGGCTTCACCGACACCGACGGCAACGGCACCAAGATCCCGGCCTCCGGTCAGGTCACCTGGACCCGGCGCAATCCCAGCCGCGGCGACAGCAGCGCACGCATCAACGAAGCGGACCTGTATCTGGCCGGACGGGTCAACGACCACGTCGGCGGTTACTCCAAGATCCGCTCCAACAACGGCGGCAACGACACCTTCAGTACCCAGCTGGACGATGTGGATCTGCGCTTTGTCAGCAAGCCGTTCCAGCTGGCCGGCAAGGACGCGATGGTCGGCGTCAGCGTCAACAACAATCCCGGCGTGTCCGATCCGATCCAGGTGCTGCCCAATGCATCGACGTTGAGCCCGGTGTCCAATGCCGGCTCGGCCAGCATGCTCAGCTCGTCGGCGCTGTCCAACCGCGTGATCGGCGCCACCGTGTATGGCCTGTTCGACCGCAACTGGTACGGCGAAGTCGGCAGCTACAGCGCACTGTCCACCGACGCGCAGGACCACCTGGGCTGGAACCCCAACGGCGACCCGGGCAAGCTCAGCGACACCGGCTATGCGCGCCTTGCCTATATGAAGGACATGAAGCGGCAGTTCTTCTCGGCCGGCCTGACCGCCATGACCACCCGCCGCCAGCGGCTGCGCAGCGGCGGCCCCAGCGATGACCTCACCGATCTGGGCTACGACCTGACCTATCAGTTCCTCGGCACCCGCGAGCACGTGCTGTCGCTGGCCTACGTCAACATCTACGAGCGCCGCAAATACGGCAGCCCGCTGCTGCCGACCGACCCCAGCATGTCCCCGCGCGATCGCGGCAGCGTGCGCGATCAGAACATCAGCATGAACTACGCGTTCAAGCAGACCTACGGCGTGCTGGCGGCGCATCTGATCAACAGCGGCTCGTTCGACGTGGCGCGTTATCAGCCCTACGGCATCCCCGACACCACCGCCAATCTGATCCTGCTGTACTGGACCCCGTTCGGCAAGGAAGGCACCTACACCACCAACGCAAACGTGCGGTTCGCGGCCACCTGGTTCCGTTTCGACAAGTTCAACGGCAGCACCACCAATGTGTTCGGTGGCGGCATTCCGATCACCAACCCGCGCGATCTCGACAGTTTCGCGCTGTCGGTCAATGTCTCGTTCTGATTCCTCCGCACGCGTAAGGACCCCCATGAAGTCATTCCACAAGACCCTGTTGTGCGCACCGCTGGCCGGCCTGCTGCTGGCCGGCGCATTGTTTGCCTCACCCGCGCGCGCGGCCGACGGCAAAGGCGTTTTCATGACCGAATGCGCCGAATGCCACAGCGCCGCCCAGGGCAAGAACAAGAAGGGCCCGTCCATGTTCGGCGTGGCCGGGCGCCCGGCCGCCAGCCTGGCCGACTACAGCAATTACTCCGATGCGCTCAAGGCCAGCAAGTGGCAGTGGACGCCGGCCCAGCTCAAGACCTATCTGTCGCAGTCCTCCTCCAAGGCCTTGCCGGGCACCAAGATGAAGTACGAAGGGCTGGAGGATCCAAAGGAGCTCGACGCGCTGATCGCCTACCTCAACACCCTGCACTGATCGCCACCGGCGCGCTGGCGCCAGCGCTGCCGGTCGGCATCCGGGAGCGCGATCGCCGACCCAGACCGGCGCAGGTGCGCGTTGCCTGTGCCGGTTCCTTCGCGTATACGAACGGAACAGCCGCCGTCGCAGCGGTCTCGCCTGGCGCGATCGGTCACTATCGCGCCCCCGTTCCATGTAGACGCTCACCCCATTGCCGAATGCCTTGACTGCCAGGCCTTACCCGCTCAGGACGCGACGCAGCTGCGCCTGCAACGGGCAGCCGTGGATCGCGAGCGGCTACTGGGCGGGCAGGCGACGCTGCAGGCAGGCCCGGGCCAGCCGACGCCACCCCGCATTGCGCCACTGCCTGCTGCTGGCGCTGGTCCTGGTCACATGCAATGCCATGGCCGGCACGGTCGGCGGCGCGGTGGCGGTGACCTCGCAATTGATCGACCGCGGCATCTCGATCGCCCCCAACAAGGCCACCCTGCAGACCGCCGGCTACTGGCTGCCCGCGCCCGGCTGGTCGGTCTCCACATCGGTCGCGCTGCAATCGCCCTCGCTGAGCAAGCCGGTGGCGGTGACCGCCCAGGCCGCACGCGCCTGGATGCTGGGCGACCGCTGGCAGATGCAGGCCAGCGCGCTGTATTACGGCTACCCGACCAACCAGGCCACGCGCACCTTCGACCGTCGGGAGGCCAGCCTGGCCTGGTCCTATCGCGACGTCCTGACCTTTTCGGTGTCGACCTTCAATTTTCCGCGTGTCGACCAGTCGCCGTGGAATATCGCCATCGACGTCACCGCCAACATCCCGCTGCGCGCCGACCTCAGCCTGACGGTCGGCGCCGGCTCGTCGCGCTTTCCGGCGATGGCCTACGGTGCCGCCCGGTCCGGCCGTTATCAGTACGGGCAATTCGGCCTGCGCTGGAGTCGGGACCGATGGACGCTGAAGCTGGAACGCATCGTCACCAGCGACACCACCCCACGCCTGCAGGGCGGCCCCGGCGAAACGCCCTGGCTGGGCACCGCGTCGGTCACGTTCTGATTCCCACGCAACCTTTCGCCCGCCAGCGGGCACTGACATGCGTCCTAAGCCGTGCCTGCCTTGATGAATGATTCCGACACCCTGGGTGATGCCACCGATCGCATGCTGCTGCGCCGCATGGCGGCGGGCGATCGCGCCGCGTTGTCCACCATGTACACCAGCTATCACGGCCGGCTGTGCCGCTTCCTGTCGCGCCTGACCCGGCGCCCGGACATCATCGAGGAAGCCATCAACGACTGTTTCTGGATCGCCTGGCAAAAGGCCGGCGACTTCCGCGGCGATTCGCAGGTCTCGACCTGGATCATGGGCATTGCCTATCGCTGCGGCCTCAAATGCCTGCGCCAGCATGACGGCGACGCCATCGACGATACCGCGGTGGTGGAAGACCACGCCCCCAGCGCCGACGACAACGACGACCGCGAGCTGCGCGACTGGCTCGACAAGGGCATGCAACGGCTGTCGCCGGACCAGCGCCTGGTGATCGAACTGGTCTATGGCGTCGGCCACAAGCTGGAAGAAGTCGCCGAGATCATGCAGTGCCCGGTGGGCACCATCAAAGCCCGGCTGTTCCATGCACGGGTCAAATTACGCAATGTGCTGCCCGGCCTGGCCGGCGGCGCCCCCTATACGGAGACCATGCAATGAAGACGTTTTTCATCGCGCCTGGCAAGGAATGCTCGCACGCCTGGGAATTGATGCCCGCGGTCCTGCTCGACAGCGCCACCGAGGAAGAGAACACCTGGCTGATCGCGCACGTGGCCAGGTGCGCCTCGTGCAGTGCCGAGTTTGCCCAGCAGAACCGCCTGCGCCAGGCACTGGCGCTGCCGTCGGCGGTGAAGCTGGACGCCGATGCCGGCCTGCAGCGCCTGCTCGGCCGCCTGGATGCGCCGGAGCAGGCCAGCGCGCCAGCGCCGCCTGCAGCACGCCGCTCCGGTAGCTGGACGGTGCGCGCCCTGGCCGCCGCCGCGCTGGTGCAGGCGATCGGCCTGGGCGTCATGGGCGTCAGGCTGGCCTCGCCGGCGCCCTCGCACGACTACCGCACGCTCAGCAGCGCCGCCGCCCTGCCGGTGCCGCAAGGCGCCATCCGGGTGGTGCCGGACGCCAAGATGACCGTGGCCGACTGGGACCGCCTGCTGCATGCGCAGCAGTTGCAGGTGATCGGCGGGCCCAACGACATGGGCGCCTACACCGTGGTGCCGACCGCACCGCAACCGCCGGCCCAGCCGCATCAGACCGTGCAACAGCTGCGCGCCAACCCGGGCATCCGCATGGCCGAGATCGTGTCCGCCCCATGAAGCGCATGCTCGCCATCGGCATCATCGCCGCGTGCCTCGGCCTTGGCACGCACGCCAGCGTGCAGGCCGCAGCGCAGGAGCCGGCGCATGCCGCCGCCAGCGGCAGTACGCCGCCGCCAGCCGATGGGCATACACCCGACAGCAGCCGCGACATCCTGCTGGCAGTGGCCAACCCGCTCAGCGCGCCGCCGGCCCGCGCCGGTTCCAGCCTGATCGGCTACGCCTCCAGCTATTACGGCGCCGGTCAAAAGGCCGCCGTGCGTATGGAAGCCATCAAGCAGCGCTACAAGCTGCGCGAAGTGGCCGGCTGGCCGATTACCTCGCTGGGTTTGTACTGTGCCGTGTTGCAGCCACCGCCGGGCGTCTCGCGCGACGAGCTGGTCAGCGCGCTGGCCGACGACGAAGGCGTGGAACTGGTGCAACCGGTGCAGGATTTCTCGGTGTTTTCCGCCGACGCATCGGAAAAGACCACCGCACTGTCCGGCTACAACGACCCGTACGTGGATCTGCAGCGCGGCTTCATCGCCACCGATGCGGCCAGCGCGCAGACCGTCACCCAGGGCCGCGGCGTGGTGGTGGCGGTGGTGGATACCGGTGTGGACACCACGCATGCCGACCTGAAGGCGCGCATCCGCGATGTGCACGATCTGGTCGACGACTCGCCGGTAATGACCAGCAGCGACTCGCACGGCACCGAAGTGGCCGGCATCATCGCCGCCGGCAGCAACAACCATCAAGGCATCGTCGGCATGGCGCCCAAGGCCATGTTGAGCATCTACAAGGCGTGCTGGTATGCGCCCACCGTCGGCGCCACCGCACGCTGCAACACCTTCACCCTGGCCAAGGCGCTGGCGGCGATCAACAACAGCTCCGCGCGCGTGATCAACCTGAGCCTGGGCGGCCCGGCCGACCCGCTGCTGAACAAGATGCTGCAGCACCTAGTGCAGCAAGGCCGCATCGTGGTGGCCGCGATGCCGCCCAACGGGCGGCTGGACGGCTTTCCCAACGATGTGCCGGGCGTGCTGGTGGTGCGCAGCAGCAGCCCCACCGCGGCCATGCCCGGCGTGCTCAGCGCCCCCGGCAAGGACATCCTGACCACCCAGCCGAACGGCCGCTACGACTTTACCTCCGGCTCGTCGATGGCCACCGCGCATGTCAGCGGCATGGTCGCGTTGCTGTTGTCGCTGTCGCCCTCGCTGGACGCCACGGCATTGCGCGAGCTGATGCAGCGCACCAGCAAGATCTCCGACGGCCAGTTGCAGGTCAACGCCGGTGCCGCCGTGCAGGCACTGGCGCCTCCCGCCAGACATTCCAACTGACGACACCGGCATGGCCAAGTGGATTCCCTTGTGGCTGCATCAACTCAGCTCGCCACCTACTTTTTATCGCTTCGCCGGACGCGTGCGTCCGTGGGTGTTGGGCCTGGCGCTACTGCTTGCCGCGGTGGCCGCCTACGGTGGGCTGGTGCTGGCGCCGCCGGATTATCAGCAGCACGACGCCTACCGCATCATCTTCATCCACGTCCCCAGCGCCTGGATGAGCCTTTTCATCTACGCGACGATGGGCGTGGCGGCGTTCATCGCGCTGGTATGGCGGATCAAGCTGGCCGAGGTGGTGACCATGGCCTCGGCGCCGATCGGCGCGGCCTTCACTTTCATCACCTTGTGCACCGGCGCGCTGTGGGGCAAGCCGATGTGGGGCACCTGGTGGACCTGGGATGCGCGGCTGACCTCCGAGTTGCTGCTGCTGTTTCTGTATCTGGGCGTGCTCGGCCTGTACCACGCAGTGGAAGAGCGCCGTCAGGCGATGCGTGCGGCCGGGTTGCTGGCGCTGGTAGGCCTGGTGAATCTGCCGATCGTGCATTACTCGGTGGTGTGGTGGAACACGCTGCACCAGGGCTCCACCGTGCGCCTGCTCGGCCCCTCCACGATGAGCGCGGACATGCTGTGGCCGCTGCTGACGATGACGCTGGCCACCAAGTGCTACTACATGGCCAGCCTGTTCGGCCGCGTGCGTGTGGACCTGCTCGCACTGGAAAGCGGCAAGGACTGGGCGCGCCGCATCGTGTTGACGGAGCGCACCGCATGAGGACCCTGCTGGCGATGGGCGGTTACGGGCAATACGTGTGGACCGCGTACGCCGTGTTCGTGCTGGTGCTGCTGGCCGATCTGGCATCGCCTTGGTTGCGTCGTCGCCGCCTGCCGCGCGAGCTGCGCGGCCAGCTGCAACGGCAAACGCCGCGGCGCACACGCGAGTTGTCGGCAACCGCGCCGCTGGAGCGTGACGCCCCATGAATGCTACCCGCAAACAACGCTTGTGGCTGGTGCTCGGCGCACTCGCCGCCGCCGCATTGGCGGTCACGCTGATCGTGCTTGCGCTGCAGCGGAACATGAGCTACCTGTTCACACCCAGCCAGGTGCATGCCGGCGCAGCGGCCAGCTACCGGCAATTCCGCCTCGGCGGCATGGTCAAGGCCGGCTCGATCCAGCGCGCAACCGATAGCCTGAAAGTCAACTTCACCGTGATCGACAAGCATGCCGCGACGCAGGTCGAATACACCGGCATTCTTCCGGACCTGTTTCGCGACAACCAATCGGTGATCGCCAACGGACGCATGCAGGGCGGGCGCTTCGTCGCCAACGAAGTGCTGGCCAAGCACGACGAAACCTACATGCCGAAAGAATTGAAGGACGCGATGGCCGAAGGCCATGTCGGCAAGCCGATTCCCGCCGCCGCAGCGCCGCTGTCTGCGCCGCGCTGATGCGGCGCGCACGCTGTTCTTCCCCTCGATGGTCCTTCTTCGCTGCAACGATGCGATTCGCCCATGACGCCTGAACTCGGCCAGATCGCACTGATCCTGGCGTTACTGCTCTCGCTTGCCCAGGGCGTACTGCCGTTGATCGGCGCATGGCGCCGCAGTAGCGCGTTGATGGGCATTGCGCGGCCTGCCGCGATCGGTCAGGCGCTGTTCGTGTGGATGGCGTTCGGCCTGCTCGCCTGGTCGCTGCTGTCGCTGGATTTTTCGGTGCGCTATGTCGCCGACAACGCCAATATCGCCCTGCCCTGGTACTACCGCTTCGCCGCAGTGTGGGGAGCGCACGAAGGTTCGTTGCTGCTGTGGATCGCGATCCTGTCGACCTGGACGGTGTTGCTGGCCGCCTTCAGCCGGCATCTGCCGCAGCATTTCGCCGCGCGCGTGCTGGCGGTCTTGGGGCTGGTTTCGGTGGGCTTTCTGGCCTTCATCCTGCTGACCTCCAATCCGTTCGGGCGGCTGTCGCCGATTCCGCTGGATGGCAACGAACTCAATCCGGTGCTGCAGGACCCGGGCATGACCTTTCACCCGCCGGTGCTGTACACCGGCTATGTCGGCTTCTCGGTGGCGTTCGCGTTTGCGGTGGCGGCATTGCTGGGCGGCGAACTGGAACAGGCCTGGGTGCGCTGGGCACGGCCGTGGACCAATGTGGCCTGGGCCTGCCTCACCGCCGGCATCGTCGCCGGCAGCTGGTGGGCATACGCGGAACTGGGCTGGGGCGGCTGGTGGTTCTGGGACCCGGTGGAAAACGCCAGTTTCATGCCGTGGCTGGTCGGCACCGCGCTGATCCACACCCAGGCGGTCACCGAAAAACGCGGCAGCCTGCGCGCCTGGACCATCCTGTTGTCGATCCTGGCGTTCTCGCTGTCGTTGCTGGGCACCTTCCTGGTGCGCTCGGGCGTGCTGACCTCGGTGCATGCGTTCGCCGCCGACCCGCGCCGCGGCCTGTACATCCTGATCTTCCTGATCGCCGTGGTCGGCGGCTCATTGCTGCTGTACGCCTTGCGCGCACCGAAGATCGCCAGTGGCAAACCGTTTGCCGCCGCCTCGCGCGAGACCGCAATGTTGATCGGCAATCTGCTGCTCACCGTGGCCGCCGCGATGGTATTGCTGGGCACCTTGTTTCCACTGGTGGCCGATGCCTTCGGCCTGGGCAAGGTGTCGGTGGGGCCGCCCTACTTCGGCTTGCTGTTCCCGCTGCTGATGTTGCCGGTGATGCTGTTGCTGCCGTTCGGCGCATACCTGCGTTGGGGCAAGGCCGAGGCGGCGCCGTTGCAGGCACTGGGCACGCGCGCCGGCATCGCCGCGATCGCCTGTGCGGTGGTCGGCAGCCTGTTTGCCGATGGCCAACCCAAGGCGATTGCAGGGATCGGCGTCGCCGCATGGGTGGCGGCCGGCACCGCGCTGTACATGCACAAGCGCTGGCGCGAGATGCCGCGCGGCCGGCGTTTTCCGGCGGAAATGGCCGGCATGCTGCTCGCGCATGCGGGCGTGGCGGTGTTCGTGGCCGGCGTGCTGGTGTCCGAAAGCCTGTCGGTCGAACGCGACGTGCGGCTGTCGCCCGGGCAGACCGCCGAGATCGCCGGTTACGCCTTCCGCTTCGATGGCGTGCAACTGATCGACGGGCCGAACTGGAAGGCCGAACAAGGCAGCGTGCAGGTCAGCCGCGACGGCCAGGTGGTTGCGCAACTGCATCCGCAAAAGCGCCTGTACAGCAGCGAGCGCATCCAGACCGAATCGGCGATCGACCCCGGCATCACCCGCGACCTGTATGTCGCGCTCGGCGAGCCGCTGGACGATGAGCACATCGAATACGACTGGACGCTGCGGCTGTACTACAAACCCTTCATCCGCTGGATCTGGGCCGGCGGCCTGCTGATGATGCTGGGCGGATTCGTCAGCGCCTGTGCCCGCCGTTTCCGGGCGCCGGCTCTCGCCACGACGGCGGCCATGGCACCGCTACACGGCACCAGTGTCACTGCACAGGAATCGCACGCATGAACCGTCTGCTGCCCTTGCTGGGTTTCCTGTTGCTGGCGGCGCTGTTCGGCTTCGGCATCTACTGGACGATGCAGCACAACCCGCGCGAGGTGCCCTCGCCGTTGATCGGCAGGCCGGCGCCGGCGTTCTCGCTGCCGCGGCTGGATCGGCCCGAGCAACGCGTCAACCGCGATCAGCTGCTGGGCAGGCCCTACGTGCTCAATGTATTCGGCAGCTGGTGCGCCGAGTGCGTGCACGAACATCCGCTGCTGATGGCCCGCGCCAGCCGGCTCGGGGTGCCGTTGATCGGCTACAACTACAAGGACGCACCCACCGAGGCCAGGGCCTGGCTTGCGCAACATGGCAATCCGTATGCGTTGGTGATCGCCGATGAAGCCGGCCAGACCGCGATCGATTTCGGCGTCTACGGCGCGCCGGAAAGTTTCCTGATCGATGCGCAAGGCGTGGTCCGCTACAAGCACATCGGCGTGCTCACGCCCGAGGTCATCGACGACGAGCTGCTGCCCGCCATCGCCGCACTGCCCAAGGGCATGCGGTGATGGCGGCGCGCGGCGCGTGGCGCTGGTACTGGCGCATGCAGGGCCGGCAACTGCGTCTGCTGCTGGTGCTGCTGCTTGGCGTGCTGCTTGCGCCGCCGCTGGCAGCGCAGGCAGTGGACCCCTTGCCGTTCAAGAACCGCAGCGACGAAGCGCGTTATCAGCGCCTGACCGCGCAGCTGCGCTGCCTGGTCTGCCAGAACGAGAACCTGGCCGACTCCAACGCCACGCTGGCGCGCGACCTGCGCCACCAGGTATTCGCGCAACTGCAGGCCGGCAGGAGCGATGCGCAGATCAAGCAGTACATGGTCGATCGCTATTCGGATTTCGTGCTGTACGACCCGCCGGTCAAGCGCGGCACCTGGCTGCTGTGGTTCGGTCCGTTGCTGCTGCTGGGTGCCGGTGCGGGCGTGGTGATCCATACGGTGCGCAAACGCGCGCGCGCCGGCACACCGGTGGCGCCGCAGGCCGGGGAAGAATGGTGATGACGGGTTTCTATCTCGCAAGCGCCGCGCTGGTGGGCGTCGCCTTGCTGTCGTTGCTGGTGCCGTTGCTGCGCCAGCCGACGCGTAATGGCAACGCACGCTACACCTTGCCGATTCTGCTGGTGCTCGGCCTGCCGATCGCCACGGCCGCTCTGTATCGGCTGGTCGGCGCGCCGGATGCGATCGCACGGCGTGTGTACGCAACGGCGCAGCCCCTGGCGCAACCGGCAGCCGCGCCTCCATCCACCGCCGCGGGTGAGCACGCCGGGTCCGCCAACGGCGCCGACACTGCGCAGGAGCAGGCACTGGAAGCGTGGATGCAGCAAGCTAAAACGCACGAGCAGGACAACCGCCCGGCCGACGCGCGCGAGGCCTATGCGCAAGCGCTCAAAATCGCGCCAGACCTCAGCGCCGCCATCGTCGGCTGGGTGGCTGCGGACATGGCCACGCGCAGTGATTTCGCCATCGACGCCGCCTCACGCGCCCGCCTGCAACGGGTGGTCGCACGCGAGCCGGATCATCAACGCGGCCTGTGGCTGCTGGGCATCAGCGACTTTCAGCAGCAGGACTACCGCGCCGCCAGCGCGCACTGGCGCCATCTGCATGGCTTGCTCGACGCCGGCTCGCCGATGCAGAAAGCGGTGGCCGACAAGATCGCCGTGGCCGAAGCGCTGGCAAGCGCGCGGCAATCCGGGCGCGCAGCGCCCTGAAGCCAACCGCGCAGGCTGCATCCGTATTCAAAGACACCACGACGCCAGCCAACGGCAGCGCCGCCCTGGCGGCGGGTGCGGTGCGATCGACCGCGTAACGCACTCAGGCCGACGGCCCCAGCACCTCGTGCAGCTTTGCGCTGAACTCGCCCAGCGTGAACGGCTTGGCGATCATGCTCATGCCTTCGGCAAGAAACTCGCCGCGATCGCGCGCGGTTTCCGCATAGCCGGTCATGAAGATCACCGGCAGATCCCCCCGCGACTGCCGCGCGATCTCTGCCAGCTGGCGCCCGTTGAGTCCGGGCAGGCCGACGTCGGTCACCAGCAGATCGATGCGCCGCTGTGAGGCCAGGATCGGCAGCGCCGCATCGGCGTCGGCGACCACGTCGGCCTCATAGCCCAACTCGTTGAGCAGCTCGGTCACCAGCAGCCGCACCTGTTCGTCGTCTTCCACCACCAGCACCTGCTGGCCGCGCCCGGCCACCACCGCACCGGCTTGCGGTTGCGGCGACAGCGCCTGCGGATGGAGGCCGGCGGGCAGATACAGGCTCACCGTGGTGCCCTTTCCCAACGCGGACTCCACCCACACCTGCCCGTTGGACTGCTGCATGAAGCCGTAGATCATCGACATGCCCAGGCCGGTGCCCTGCCCGATCGGCTTGGTGGTGTAGAACGGCTCGAACACACGCTCCAGCACATCGGCGGGCATGCCGACGCCGCTGTCGGTCACCGACACCACCGCGTAATTGCCCGGCGCCAGCGTCACCCCGCGCCCGAGTTCCAGCGGCTGTCCTTCGACCTGCAACTGCCGGGTGGCGATGCGCAACTGCCCACCAGCGGGCATCGCATCGCGGGCATTGATCGCCAAATTGAGCAGCGCACTTTCCAGCTGGTTTTCGTCGACATACGCCTGCGGCAGGTCGGCCTGCAGATCGGTTTGCAGATGCACCGACTCGCCCAGCGTGCGCGCCAGCAACTCCTGCAGCGATACCACCAGATCGTTCAGATGCAGGTGCCGCGCTTCCAGCGATTGCCGGCGCGAAAACGCCAGCAGCCGTTGCGTCAGTGCGGCCGCGCGCAGGGCCGATGCCGACGCCACATCCAGAAAGCGGCCCAGGCCTTCGGTGCGGCCCTGATCGATGCGCAGGCGCGCCAGATCCAGCGCCGACAGGATGCCGGTCAGCATGTTGTTGAAGTCGTGTGCGATGCCGCCGGTCAGCTGTCCCACCGCTTCCATTTTCTGCGCCTGGCGCAATGCCGCTTCGCTGGACTCGCGCGCCAGCATCTGCTGCTGCAGCTCGGCGGTACGCTCGGCCACCTTGACCTCGAGCAGGCTGGCCTGCTGCTGGATCGATTCCAGCGCCAGCGCGCGCGCGGTGATGTCGGTGGCAAACACATGAAAGCCGTCCACCTTGCCGTCCGCATCCAGGCGCGGCATGTAGCGGATCTCGGCATCCCGCCGGCGCCCATCGGCATGCGGCCAACTCGCCTCCACCGTCAATGCCTGCCCGGCCAACACGGCTTCGATCCAGGCGCGACGCTCCTGCACCACCGCAGGCCCCACCACGTCCACCAATGGCTGTCCGATCACCTCGGCAGGCGGGATGCCAATCCAGTCTTCATACGAGCGGTTGGCAAAGCGGTACACCAGATCCTTGTCGATGAAGGCGATCAGCACCGGCAACGCGTCGGTGACGCGGCGCAGTTCGGCCTCGCTCGACATCAGTGCCGTCTTGCTTTCGGCCAACTGCGCCATCTGGTCACGGATCACGAACTGCTTCTGTCGCGATCGCAATGCGGTGGAAATCGCGCTCAGCAACGACGACGAACTCAGCGGCCGTTCCAGCTCGATGACATTGGTCACGTCCGGCGGCAGCGTGGCCTGGCGCCCGCCGTGGGTGCCGCGTGGTGCACGCAGCAGCACGAACGGAATATCCGACCATGCGGCCTGGCTCCGTAGGATCTGCGAGAGCCGCTGCAGATCGCCGCCGACCGCCTCCTCGGTCAGCACCACCACACCCGAGGCATCGAGCAGGTCGTCCGCCAGCGCAGCCAGCGAACCATACACCCGGCGCGTCAGTCCGCGCTGTCCGACGATGCCGGCAATGCTCTCCGCATCGCGGCCGAACGGGGCGATGATGTGGACGATGGATCCATCCGGGTCACAGGTAGTCAAGTGGACGATCCAGCAATGGCGTGTCGTCCCCAACGAAATGCGGCGTCCCGGTCAACACGCCGTGGAATTTCTCCAGCGGCTCGCTCAGATGAATACCGCTCGTTCCGATGCGCAACTCGCGGATCGAATCCTCATGCGCGCCACTGCGGTTCTTGATCACCGACAAGGCCTTGCGGATGCGCCCTTGCGCTTCGAAGAAGCGGAACAGGATGACGGTATCGGCCATGTAGGAGATGTTGAGGTTGCCGGTGGACATCGTACCGACCAGACCGTGCTGCGGATTGACCAGGAAAGTGGTCACGCCGCTCTGGTTGAGGTATGAGAGCAGCTCGTGCATCTGCAGCATCAACTGCTTTTCCTGCGGCATCGAGGTGAGATAGCCGTTGAGGCTGTCGATCACCAGCACGCGGCAGTCGCGCTCTTCCACACTGGCGCGCACCGCCCAGGCGAACTCGCCCGGGGTCAGTTCGGCCGGATCCATCTGATGCAGTTCCAGCAGGCCCGCGTCCAGATACTTGCGCAGATCCATGCCCAGACTCTCGGCACGCGTCAGCAAGGTGCCGGTGCGCTCGTCGAACTCCAGGATGCAGCAATGTTCGCCGCGCGCGCAGGCGGCGGTCACGTACTGCAGCGCGATATTGGTCTTGCCCGAACCGGCGGGCCCGGTCAACAGCGTACTGGTACCGCGCAGCGGCCCACCGTGCAACAGCGCATCGATGCGCTCCACGCCACTGGACACCGCATCGCCAATGAACGGCACGTGGTGATCGGAGGCGATCAGACGCGGATAGATCCGCATGCCGCCGGTGGTGATGGTGATGTCGTGATAGCCGGCGATGAAATCCACGCCGCGCAGTTTCTGCACCTGCATGCGCCGACGCGCCGCACCAAAATCCAGCGTCATGCGTTCCAGAGAAATCACTCCATGGCACAGGCTGTGCAGATGCGCATCGCGTTCGCCGTTCTCGCCGGTGAGGTCATCGACCAGAAACACGGTGATGTTGCGCGGCGCAAAGAACTGCTTGAGCGACAGCACCTGACGCCGGTAGCGCAGCGAATCCTGTGCCAGCAGCCGCAACTCGGATAACGAGTCGAACACCACACGCGTCGGCTTGACCCGATCCACCTCGGCCTGGATCAGCTTGATGGTGCCGTCCAGCTCCATTTCCCAAGGGTGCAGAATGGACTGCTGGCGTCCATCGCCCAGAAACGCCTCGGCCGATGCCAGCTCGAAGATATGCAGCGCCTCCAGCGACCAGTCGTGCGAGGTGGCCACTTCGTTGAGCTCGTCGATGGTCTCCGACAAGGTCACATACAGGCAGCTCTCGCCCCTGGCAGCGCCATCGAGCAGGAACTGCAGCGACGCGGTAGTCTTGCCCGAACCCGGCTGGCCTTCCAGCAAGTAGAGGCGATTGGGCGGCAGGCCGCCGCGCAGGATGGTATCAAGCCCTGTCGTACCAGTCGTAATACGGTTCGCGATCATCGGCTTCAGATTCCCCATAGACCCAAATTTATCACGGGCGCGTCATGCACCGCTGCGCGTCCGTGAATCGATCAGCTTGCTTGGCGCGACCTGAGCGCCCGCGATACCGGCGCCGTGTCGTGACCGATGCCGCGCTTTATGGCAGTTCCGACACATTCGTCACGCGCGCGGGCGTAGCGTCGCACTCGAAGTGCATCGCATGGTTGCGATCGATCGAGGACAGCGGTGAATCACGCATCATGCAACGCCCGTATCTTGTTGGTCGAAGACGACGATGCCATTCGTGCGATGACAGCAGATATCCTGGGTGACGAGGGCTACCAGGTCACCGCGTCGTCGGATGCCGAGCAGGCACTGCAACATCTCAATCAGGCCAGCCCGTTCGATCTGCTGCTCTCCGATATCTGCCTGCCGGGCATGAACGGGCGCGACCTTGCAGACAACGCACGCCGGTTGTATCCCGCGCTGCCGATTGTGTTCATGACCGGCTACGCCGGCTCCATTGCCAGGCGCGCGGACTTTCTGGATACCGGCATGCGCCTGTTGACCAAGCCGTTTTCGCTACGCGATCTGCTGGGCATCGTGCAGACCGCGCTGTAAGTACCCCGACCGAGCCGCCGCGACGCCTGCACGCACGCTTCAGTGCGATTTGCGCTCGAGCAATTGCGCGACGCGGCGCTCCAGGTCCACTGCCAGAAAAGGCTTGGTCAGCACCTCCATGCCCTCCTCCAGTTGCCCGGCGCCCACGGCAGCGGTTGCCGCGTAACCGGTGACGAACAGCACCGGCAGCGCCGGCCGGTACTGCCGGCCCGCGTCGGCGACCTGACGTCCGTTCAACCCGCCGGTCAGGCCGACGTCGGTCACCAGCAGATCGATCGCCTCCTGCGAGCGCAGGCGTTCCACCGCTGCGCTGCCTTCGGCGGTCTCGATGACGCGGTAGCCCGCTTCGCCCAGCACTTCGGACATCAGCACGCGGATCGCGGTTTCATCTTCCACCAGCAGCACCGTGCAGCTCTGCGCCGCCGAGCGCTGCGGTTGCTCGGTCGCCGGCACCACCTCGTCCTGTGCCAGCACGCCATGGAAGCGCGGCAGGTACAACGCCATGGTGGTGCCAACGCCCACCTCCGAGTCGATCCGCACGTGCCCGCCCGACTGGCGGGTGAATCCGTAGATCATCGACAGCCCCAGACCGGTGCCCTGCCCGATCGGCTTGGTGGTGAAAAACGGCTCGAAGACCTTGGACATCACATCGGCGCTCATGCCGGTGCCGGTGTCCTGCACGCTCAGGCACACGTACTCGCCGATCGGCAGATCCAGCTGCTGGGCGGCGCCGGCCTCCACCACCCGGTTGGCGATACCGATCGTCAGCTCGCCGCCATCGGGCATCGCATCGCGCGCATTGATACACAGGTTCAGCAGCGCATTTTCCAGCTGTGGCGCGTCCACCAGCACTTTCCAGGCGTCGGTTGCATCACGCAGCTGCAAGGCAATCGACGGCCCCAGCGTGCGCGCGATGATGTCGTGCATGCCATGCACCAGCGCCTGCACCTCAAGCGCGGTGGGCGCCAGTGTCTGCCTGCGCGAAAACGCCAGCAGCCGCTGGGTCAACGCGGTGGCACGCGCGGCGCTGGATTGGGCCATCTCCACATAGCGTTCCAGACGGTCGTACTTGCCCTGTTCGATCCGCGTCTGCAACAGCTCCAGGCCGACGCTGATCGCCGTCAGCAGATTGTTGAAGTCGTGCGCCAACCCACCGGTCAGCTGGCCGACCGCCTCCATCTTCTGACTCTGGCGCAGCTTCTCTTCGGCCAGCAACAGGGCCGCGCTGCGTTCGCGCACGCGCTCTTCCAGCGTTTCGGTCAGCTGGCGCAGCTGTTGTTCGGCCAGCCGCTTGTCGGTGATGTCGGCAGCCGTGCCGAACCACTCCACGATCTGCTCGCGCTCGTCCAGCAAGGGGATCGCGCGCATCAGGGTCCAGCCCACCCGCTGATCGGCATCCAGCACGCGATATTCCAGATCCAGCCCGGTCTTGTTGATGATCGAATGCGCAATGGCTTCGGACAGCCGCGCGCGATCGTCCGGGTGCACCATCTCCTGCTGCCAGTTCAAGCTCGACGAGAGCGCATCGCTCAGCGCCCCCTCGCCAACCAGTTGGCGAAGCTCGCGCCAATCGGCCGTGGCCGAAAAGATCGATTGCGAGGACGCGCGCACCAACGCATCCAGCCGGCGCTCGCTCTTGCGCAAGGCTTCGCTGGCCAGCCGCTCGGCGGTACGGTCGCGCAACACCTTGACAAAGCCGATCGCCGCACCGGTTTCGTCGCGCAGCACCATCAGCGAACCATTCGCCCAGAAACGTTGACCGGACTTGCGCACATGCCAGCGCTCGTCCATGCCGCTGCCGCTTTCCAGCGCCGCTGCCGCCTCGATCAGGATCTGCCGGCGCTCTACATCTTCCGGCGTGAAGGTGCGCTCCAGCGACTGGCCCAGCATCTCGGCCTCGCTCCAGCCCAGAATGCGCTGTGCGCCCTCGTTCCAGGACGTCACCAACCCGTGCAGATCGGTGGCGATGATCGCGTAGTCCATCACGCTGTCCAGGATCTGCCGGTTGCGCACCTCCGCCTCGCGCACCGCGCGTTCCAGGCCAATGCGATCGGTGATGTCCAGGCCCTGCACGAAGATGCCGGAGACGGTGCCGTCGGCGCCGGCGATCGGCTGGTAGACCAGATCCAGCAGGCGCCGCTCCACCGCGCCGCCCGGCTCGACCTGCACGTTGTACGCCAGCGCATTGGCCGCATAGGCGCGCCCGGACTGATACACCTCGTCCAGGCGACGCAGATGCCCCTGCTCGACCAGATCGGGCAAGGCCTCGGCCAGTGGCTTGCCGATCACGTCGCGGTGGCCGATCAGGCGCGAATAGCACGGGTTGGCAAATTCCAATCGATGCTGCGGACCGCTCAGGAACGCCATGAACATCGGCGCCTGCTCGAACAACCGGATCAGCCGCTCGTGCTCATCGGCAAGACGGTTTTGCGCCACCTTGCGGTCTGTGACTTCGTTGGTGACGCAGAACGCGCCTCCCACACGCCCATCGTCCAGATAAATCGGCGAGAACGAGAACGTCCACCAAGTGTCTTCAGGCGTGCCATAGCGGTTCATGCCGATCGGCACTTCCTCGAAGCGCGAGGCGCTCCCCGCGAACGCGGCCTCGATCGGCGCGCGCACCGCCTCCCACGCATCGGCCCACAGTTCCTGCAGCGGCGCACCCAGCGCATGCGGCTGCCGCGGCCCTAGAATCGGCGCATATGCATCGTTGTAGAAAAAGGTCAGCGCATCGCCCCACACCACATACATGCTTTCCGGCGAGCCGAGCATCAGGCTGACGGCATTGCGCAGCGGCGACGGCCACTGCGCACTCGGCCCCAGCGATGTTGCGGCCCAGTCGTATACACGCACGGCCTGCGCCATGGCGCTGTCGCCATAAGGAAACGGCGCGTTCATGCGGCGCCCGGGCACGCTGCCGTCCAGCGGCAGTCGTCATGCGTCCAATGCGCGACATGGTGCGCGGCCAACCTACCAATCACCCAACCAAGCATCTTTGACGAACCATTGAAGAGAAACCAGGGGCCAACGCCGCGCATCGCTGTTGACAGGATCGCACATGCCGCCATGCCGGCCTGACCTGCCACCAACGCCATCCGGCGTCGCCGTTGGCGCCCTGCGCGGCGTGCAGCGCCCGCCTACGTTACAACACTCACGTGACGATGCCTGCGCACTGCGCGCCGCCCCACCACGGCGCGCGTTGCTGCACGGCAGCCGGCATGGACCCCTCGCCGCGGCGCGCAGGCGATACCTGTGGTGGGCGCGCCCGGATAAAATCGCCAGCTGGCCGAAAGGCGTGGCACGGTGATGCAGATGCAGGATCGCGACGTACTCATTCACCCTCTGGCTGCGCTGGCACCGGGGTATCTGGCCAACCATGCCGCGCGGGTCTTCAATCGTCTGGTGGATGCGCAACTGCGGCCGCATGGCATGTCGCTGGCACTGATCGGGCCGATCATGCTGCTGTCCTGGAAAGGGCCGATGCTGCAACGCGACCTGGTGATCGCCTCGGCAGTGAAGCAGCCGGCAATGGTGGCGCTGCTGGACAAGCTGGAGGGCCTGAAGCTGATCAAGCGCTCCCCGACGCCGCAGGACCGCCGCGCCGCGGTGGTCTCGCTCACGCCCCGCGGGCGCAGGATCGCCGAGATCGGCGGCAAGATACTGATCGATCTGAATGCCGATGCGCTGAAAGACTTCTCCTCCGAGGAGGCGCAGCAGACTGTCGCGTTCATGCAGCGCCTGATCGCCAACCTGGAGCAGCGCGACCAGGACATGTAATATCACTCCTGATATTTATTCTTTCGGGTGATCTGTCATGCCGCGTCGCATCCTCATCACCGGCGCAAGCGTCGCCGGCAACACCGTGGCCTGGGCGCTCGCCCAGCAGGGGTTCGACGTGACCATCGTCGAGCAGGCTGAACAATTTCGCGATGGCGGTCAGAACATCGACGTGCGCGGCGTCGGCCGCGCGGTCCTGCAGCGCATGGGGCTGGAGCAGGCCGCACTCGATCACGGCACCGGCGAGGAAGGCACCGCCTGGGTCGACGAAGACGGCCATGCGGTGGCGACCTTCAAGACCGACGACATCGACGGCGATGGCCCGACCGCCGAACTGGAAATCCTGCGCGGCGACCTCGCCCGCCTGCTCTACGAGGCGGCCCGCCAGAAAGCCGAGTATCGGTTCGGCGACCGCATTGCCAGCATCGACGACGACGGCAATGCTGCCACCGTCCGCTTCCAGAGCGGACACAGCGACCGCTTCGATGCCGTCATCGTCGCCGAAGGGGTCGGCTCGGCCACACGCGAGCTGGTGTTCCCCGACGAGAACGACCCGCGCTGGATGGATCTGACCATCGCCTACTTCACCATCGCACGCACCGCCGACGATGACCGCCTGTGGCGCTGGTATCACACCACCGGCGGGCGCAGCATCTCGTTGCGTCCGGACCGGCACGGCACCACACGCGCCATGCTCTCGCTGCAGAAAGCCTCCGAGGGCGAGCAAGACTGGGACGTGGCGACCCAGAAGGCCTATCTGCGCGAACGCTTCGCCGATGCAGGCTGGCAGGCTGCGCGGGTGCTGGACGGCATGGACAGCACCGACGATTTCTATTTCGACGCCTTGCGCCAGGTGCGCATGCCGCGCTGGCACGCCGGCCGCGTCGTGCTGACCGGCGACGCCGCCTGGTGCGCAACGCCGTTGGCCGGTATCGGCGCCACCCTGGCGGTCACCGGCGGCCATGTTCTGGCCAACGAGATCGCACGCGCCGAGACGCTGGAACAGGCCTTTGCCGCCTACGCCGACGCCATGCGGCCGATGGTCGAACAAGGCCAGGGCGTGCCGAAGATCGGCCCACGGCTGATGAATCCGCACAGCCGGCTCGGCATCCAGCTGCTGCACGGCGCACTGAAATTCGCCAGCCAACCCAGCATCCAGAACATCGCCGCCAAGCTGATGACGCCGTCGATGAAGGCGCCGGACCTGTCGCGCTATGACTGAACTCAAAGAGATCGGCGGCTGTACTGCGGTGGCGGCACGATGCGTGCTGGCATCGACGCCCGCAAAGGGCCGCAGCTCCCTTGCAGCGGCCGTCTCCCCGCCCGAGAACCCACCGAGCTGAATCGGCTTATCTCCGGGCGCTGATGGGCACCACAGCGCGGCTCTGCAGCCGTACCCGGTGGCTTGCAACTTCGACCACTCTGGCCTGGCGCCAGCGCGAAGCCAACCGTGGATGAATCGCTCCGGGCAGGTGGTTTCATTTCCGATGACCGAAGCCGCTAACGAACACGTCGAGACATCCTTCGTGCAGCGGTCACGCTGCTGACGCCATCGGTGTCCCGGGCGCATCGCCTCCCAGCTTTTGCTGGGATTCTCCCCGCTCTGATCACCGATCGAACTCCCTATGCCCCTGCTTTCGAATCTGCGTATCGGTCAGCGCCTGGCCCTCGGCTTCCTCGCGATCATTGTCCTGATGGTGATCCTCACCATCGTCGGCATCCAGCGCGTGCGCAGCATCGACCAGCAGCTCACCGCCATCAACGAGGTCAACAGCGTCAAGCAACGCTATGCGATCAACTTCCGCGGCAGCGTGCACGACCGCGCGATCGCCCTGCGCGATGTCGTGCTGGTGAACGACCCGGCAGACCGGCACACGGCAGAACAGTCGATCGACAAGCTCGCCGCGGACTACGCACGCTCCGCACAGCCGCTGGACGACATGATCGCGGCCTCAACCGACGCAGAAGAAAAGGCCATCCTCCAGCGGATCAAGGCCATCGAGCAGCGCACCATGCCGTTGATCGCGCAGGTGCGCGCGTTCCGCGGTGGCGACGACAAGCCGCATGCCGAACAACGCCTGCTACAGCAGGCGCGCCCCGCCTTCGTCGCCTGGCTGGCCAGCATCAACGCCTTCATCGATCTGCAGGAAGCCAAGAACCGCGCGGCTGCCAAAGATGCGGTGACCACCGCGCGTGGCTTTGCGATGCTGATGGTGGTCTCCACCGTCATCGCCTTGCTGCTGGGTGCAACGATTGCGTTGTTGCTGACCCGTAGCGTGGTACTGCCCTTGCGGCAGTCGCTGCGGCTGGCAGAGCGCATCAACGACGGCGATCTGCGCAGCCAGGACCAGCCCACCAGCAAGGACGAATCCGGCCAGCTGCTGCGCGCCATGCAGCAGATGCAGCGGCGCCTGCAGGACGTGATCTCCGCCCAACGCAGCATGGCGGCCCGCCACGATGCCGGCGAGATCAGCTATCGCACCGATGCCCAGCAGTTTCCCGGGGAATACGGGCACATGGTGCAGGACACCAACGCACTGGTGCATGCGCACGTGCAGACCCAGCTGCGCATGACCGAGGTCATGGGCAGCTATGCCGTCGGCGACCTGGCCCCCGAAATCGAGCAATACCCTGGCGAAAAGGCCGCCATCACCGCCACCATGCAGCAGGTCAAGCAGAACCTGAGCGCCATCAACACGCAGATCCAGCAGCTCACCCAGGCTGCGTGCGCCGGCAACTTCGCGCTGCGCGGCCAGCCGGAAAAGTTCGAACACGACTTCCGCCTGATGGTCGAAAACCTCAACACCATGATGGCCACATCCGATGCCAACCTGGCCAGGTTTTCCGACCTGCTGCGTTGCATCGCCGATGGCGATCTGACGGTGCGCATGACCGGCAACTTCCACGGTGTGTTCGCCTCCATGCGCGACGATGCCAACAGCACCGTGCATCGCCTGACCGACATCGTCACGCATATCCAGACCACCTCCAACAGCATCGGTTTTGCCGCCGAAGACATCGCCAGCGGCAACCAGGAACTGGCCCGCCGCAGCGAACAGCAGGCCGCCAGCCTGGAAGAAACCGCCGCCTCGATGGAAGAGCTGACCTCCACCGTCAAACAGAATGCCGAGCACGCCGGCCGCGCCAATCAGCTCGCGCTGGGCGCCGCCGCCATCGCCTCGGAAGGACGCGATGCGGTCGGCCAGGTCATCGAACAGATGTCCGGCATCGAGGCTTCATCCAGGCGTATCGCCGACATCATCTCGGTCATCGACGGCATCGCCTTCCAGACCAATATCCTGGCCCTCAATGCCGCCGTCGAGGCCGCACGCGCCGGCGAACAAGGCCGCGGTTTCGCCGTGGTCGCCTCGGAAGTGCGCACCCTCTCGCATCGCTCATCGGACGCCGCCAAGGAAATCAAACACCTGATCGACGACTCCGTGCAACGCGTCGCCGACGGTGCAACGCTGGTGCACAAGGCCGGCACCACCATGGGCGACGTCGTCACCAGCGTCCAGCACGTCACCGACATCATGGGCCACATCTCCGCCGCCTCGCTGGAACAGGCCGGCGGCATCGAACAGGTCAATCGGACCATCGCCCAGATGGACGAAACCACCCAACAAAACGTCAGCCTTGTCGAAGCGGCAAGCACCGCCGCACGTTCGCTCGAAGCGCATTCGATGCAACTGACGCGGGCGGTCGAGGTGTTCAAGGTCAACGCGTCGGTGATCTGACTGACCGGGTAGCGCGACCACCTTCCGGTGATTCGGACCAGGACTGACTTGGGGCGATCGGTGATCCGCCAACCTGCGTTGCCTGGCTCCGGATTCCCGCTCGAGTGAGGGAGAACACAGTGGCAGCGGTCGCGTTGGGATTCCTGGACGAGGTGGATCAGCCACTGATGCGCTGGTTCACGAAAGCCTGGTTCGCCTGGTCACGCAGTGTCGTTCCCAGGTGCACAGATCAGTTGACTCGCCTTATCGCTGCCAGCGCTCGCGCACTGCTGGCGCTTGCGCGCGCGCACCATGGCGAAGTGACGCTACGTCACATTGAGACGCTGCATTACATTGACGTACTCACCACATCCGCGCAGAGCGCCGGGGACATCAGCTAGCATCTCTACAACACACGAGCATGACCGCCGCCATGGACCGTATCCGCCCCTTCCGTACGCAAGCGCTTGCAGCGCTTTGGGTCGTCTCGCTTGCCGCGTGCGCGGCGGCAGGCCCCGTCACCAGCCAGCCCATCGAAGGCCCTGTGCGGCTGGGAGAAATCGCAGCGGTCGATGGCCCCAAGGTACGTCCCGACCGCGTCATCGAAGACAGCCGTTGCCCGGCCGATGTGCAATGCGTCGTGGCGGGCTGGTTGATCGTCAGGGCAACCGTGCTCGGCGGCGGCTGGTCCAAACAGATCGATCTCACGTTTGGCGTTCCGGTGCCTGTGGCCGATGGCCAATTGACCTTGGTCGCCGCCACTCCCCCAGCAGCAGACTCAGCACCGGCCCCCGCATCCGACATCCGCTTCACCTTCAACTTCCAGGGCGGCCGTTAATCAAAGTACTTCAGACCCGAGACGATGCAGTACGAGCACGAGGCACTACAGGCGCCAACACCTCATCCAGCGCTGCGCGTAGCCGTTGAACCGAGGCGTAAGCTTCTTCGAGTTGCAACGCCGGCATGCGAAGCGTCCACCCAGTTGCCCAGGGTCTTGACCGACATGTCCAACTGCCGGGCGGCCTTGGCCCGACCGATGGGCTCGGCCAGGGCAATCGCCTGGGCCTTGAGGTCGTCCGTGTAGCGACGACGGGTAATACGTTGCGTGGAAACCTACAGGGGGCGATCAAACTATCGCTTCCTGGCGCCCGTTTCAGCGGGACAGGTTCAACATGCCCTATGGCACAGGACGCTTGTCGCTCGTGTTGTTACCGTTCGAGGACTTACTCGATCCTTCGTCCAGCATGTTTCAACAAGGCCACTCAAGCGCACATCCCCGCCCAGGCATTTCTGCACTGGGACATCCCTTGGCACGCATCGTAGCGATCGCAGTCATCCTCGCGCTGGTGCACTTCCGCTGGTTGCAGTTTCCCTGGCGTATGCCGCTGGTCGGCGCATTAGGGATCGCGTTGGTTTGGCTCGAAACACGCTCGCTTAGTGCCTGCGGACTGCAGCGCCAGCGAGTTCGCGCCTGGTTCGGCTGGACGCTGCTGCTGCTCGCGCTCGTCATCGGCTTCATCAACCCGTTCGTGCAACCGCTGCTGGATGCTCTGACCGGGACCAAGGCCGACTACAGCGGCTACGGTGCACTGCTTGGCAACTTCAACGCTGCCGCCCACCTGGCAGGCGGCGCCTGGCTCAGCGCCGCGCTTGGCGAGGAACTGGTCTTCCGTGCCTTCTTGATGCACCACCTAGATCACTTGCTGGGCCGCTATCGTGGAGGAAACGTGATGGCGGCAGTGGCAGGGGGAGCACTATTTGGCGCGATGCACCTTAGCCAAGGCATCTCGGGGGTGCTGCTGACCGGGCTTGTCGGCGCGTTGTTTGGCTATGTCTATCTGCGATCAGGACGTAACCTCTGGGCGATGATCCTGGCGCATGGCTTGGTCGATACCTGGGGCATTGCGACGTTGTATCTGGGTTGGTACTAGCAAGTACCCACCATGATCCGCTTGCTCCGGTGCCTGACTGCCAGGACATGCCTGGCACGTTGTCCGCGGATGCTGTGGGATAACGACTTGCCCTCCCTACCCTACATGACCAGATAGTCCAGACATGACCACTGATAGCGTGCTCTCAATCGTTCAAGCACAGCTGGAGGCCTACAACGCCAAAGATATGGATGCGTTGCTGGCTACCTATGCTGACGATGCCGAGCATTACACCTTGCACGGGCCACGGCTGGCAAAGGGGCATGCCATGCTTCGCGAGCGGTTTCTCGCCCGTTTTCAAGAGCCGGACCTGCATGCGCGGCTCGTGTCGCGAATCGTCGTCGGCAGCATCGTCGCCGACTCGGAGCTCATCACCCGCAACTTTCCTGACGGGATCAGCCTTGTTGAGATGCTCTGCATCTACGAAGTGGTCGATGGAAAAATCCAAAAAGCCTCATTCGCTACGGGCTCACGCATTGGCAACGCATCTACTCCATGAAACGTCCCAGGTGCTCGGTGCGTGCCGAGCACCTTTCCGGCTGAGCGCGGAAAAGCCATTGAACGCATTCTGGTTTCCAGCGCACCACCCTGCTTCTCGGCAACACCAAGTTGCAGGGTGGCGCAGCGTTATGCAGCCAATGCGAGCTTCGCTTTGACACCGACGCTGCGTGAGCTGCTGGCAACACTCTCCACCAGCGCGGTCGCCTGATCTTCGAGTGCACGGGCCGACGATGCCATGGTGTCAACGAGCGCGGAATTTTGCTGTGTCGCTGCATCCATCTGGGAAATGGTCTGATTGATCTGCTCGATGCCGGCGCTCTGCTCGTGACTGGCCGCCGCGATGCCACTCATGATGTCGTTGACCTGCCTCACCGAGGAAAGCAGCTCTTCCATGGCCTTGCCCGCCACGTTGACCTGCTCCGCTCCCTGGCCCACCTTCGCACCCGAATCGGCGATCAGGTCGCGGATCTCCTTGGCGGCCATGGTGCAGCGCTGAGCAAGGCTACGCACCTCGGAAGCAACGACCGCAAAGCCACGCCCCTGCTCGCCGGCCCGCGCCGCTTCCACAGCCGCGTTCAGCGCGAGGATATTGGTTTGAAACGCGATGCCGTCGATGACGGTGATGATTTCGCCGATCTTCCGCGATGACGCCTGGATCGCCGCCATTGTGCTGACGACACCATTGACCAGCTCGCCGCCGTGCAATGCGGTTTCTGCGGCCTTGCTCGCCAGAGAGTTGGCCTGACGCGCACCCTCAGCGTTCTTGCGAACGATGCTGGTCATTTCTTCCATGGAACTTGCAGTCTCCTCGAGGGCGGCCGCCTGCTGTTCCGTGCGCCGCGACAGGTCATCGTTGCTGCGCACAATATCGCCTGCCGCATGGCTGAGCGTGTTTGCCACCTCGCCCAGCTGACGTCCGGCTTCCACGTCCATCAATGCTCCAACCGCACGCAATGGCGTGCCATCTGCGGCCCGCTTGGTCAGACCGCGTGCGCGGAACCATCGGTACTGGCCGTTCTTGAGCTGCAGGCGATACTCGATATCGAAGTTGGTGCGGCCACTGCGGTCGTTCAAATGCGCTGCGAACGCATTCAGAGAACGCTCCTTGTCTTCCGGGTGAAGCCGCGACGCCCAGCTATCCAGCACATTGGGAAACTCCTGCTCGGATTCGAAGCCAAGCAGGTGGCGGAACTGCTGGGACCACCAGAACTCGTTGTTCGGATTGATCGGGTCACCCGCGATCACGCTCATGTCCCACAAGCCATCGCTGAGCATCTGTGAGCCGAGTTCGAAGCGGGTCAGGGTGATATCGAGGAACTGGTCCCGTTCACGGCGCTCGGTGATATCGGTGAGCGAACCCGCCACACGGAGCGGTAAGCCTTGCGCATCGCGCTCGGTCGTGCCGAATGCCCGGAACCAGCGGTACTCACCGGACTTCAAACGCAAGCGATTTTCCACGTCGTAGGGAGTCCGACCACTGCGATCGGCAAGGTGTGCCGCAAAGGCATCCAGCGTCGGCTGCTTGTCGTCCGGGTGCAGGCACGCGACCCAACTGTCCAGGACGTTGGGAAAATCCTGTTCAGAGGCAAAGCCCAGCAGCCGACGCATCTGCGGCGACCACCACACAGGGCTGTCGGGATGACTGGGATCACCGGCAATGACACCAATATCCCAAAGACCGTCAGTCGTACCGCTGGCGACCAGCTCGAAGCGGCCCTCCAGATGGCGTAACGCGATCGTTGCGTCTTCCGCCCGGGCCTTGGCCAGATCGCGCTCCTGTTGCGCCGCGTACAAGGACTCGGCCAGCTTCTTGAGAAGCAGCGCCGGCCCGTTGTTCGGCCACTGCGCAGTGCCGCCATTCAACGTGGCATCAACCGCTTTGGTCAGCGTGTCCACCTTGTGGCTGTCGGAGAAGAACATAGCGACCTCTGCTGCTTGCGTTGGGGATGCGTCCCTAACGGCGGCGATCTGCCTTTCTTGATAGTCCCTTGTCGATCCAACAGTCTGGGTGAGTCGAGCATTCAGCTGGACACGAGCAGCAGTCCTGGTGGATCGGGCCTGCCGTCTGCTACTCCTTGCCAAACGGGGCGGCTCCGGGGGCACTGCGGCCCGCGGAGACAGACATGCTGCACGACACGGGCAAGCAGCGAGGACGGCTACACGCCGGCCGGCTCGTGGATCGGGCAGCGGTTGAACTCGGCGCGGAACCGGCGCGAAGCTGCCATCACGATACGGCGCGCCCGGTTGAGGGCGCCTAGCGGCCGGTGGGCCGCTAACGCATGCCACGGCGAGAAAGCGATGCGGTCTTCCAACTGCTGCGAGTTCTTTCCGTCCCAGCCGGCCTGGCGCTCGACGACCACACGCGCGACCGCCACAAAGGGGCTGATGGATTGCGGCCACTCTATCGACGCATCCTCAACCGGCATCTTTTCCACATCTCGACACAGTTGCACGCGCAGCTCCCACTCGGCCGGGCTGTCGAGGGTGCTGATGGCATGATGAACGGCCTCGCGCTGCGCGTCCTGGGAGTCGCCAACGTCCTGCCCATCCAGTTCAACAAGATTGCTGGATACAGGCGCAAGCGAGAACTTGGCGATGTAACGCCCGTAGAGAAACGGTACCTGCGAGAAAAACGTCTCGCCCAGTGGATGAATTTGCGGCTGTCCGCCCATCTGCTTGATGCTGCCGCTTCCCCCGCCGATCTTTTCAAGGCTGTTCTCCACCCCCCGGAGCACTTTCGAAAGTGCCGCCTTGGCACGTGGCGCCTTTTCAGTGGTGGTCGCAAGAATGCGGAAATTACGCAAAAACCCTTCAGGGCCCGGAGTGGTGAAGGAAGGGCCGTTGACCATCAAGAAATCCTGACTGTGCTTTTCGTCTCCCCCCTCGACGCGCTCACCAATCACACCCAACACCTTCAACGCCAAGGCACGCGGAGTTGAGACAGCATCGCTCAATTGTTCGGCAGGTGGCGATGACAGACGGATATACGCATCGTATTGCCCGGGCCCTGCGAACAAGCCTTGTCGTAGCTCTTCAGGAAGATCGTTGAATACGGTGAGTCTGGCGGTAAACAGGCCCTGCCCTTTCGCGTGGACTGCGCGGTGCGCATGCCCCTCCTTCTCAGCCACGGTCGTTGCCATGTCAACGAACAACGATTCCAGGGAACGAATGGTTTCCTGCTCACTGACGCTGGGCGTTTCCAGATCGGGGCGGTATTCGACGGGCGCGTTCATGCGTTTCCTGGCGTGATGGCTGGTGAGGCCAATGTGCTACGCCCGCTGTTTACGCTACGTCGAAGCCGAGGAGACTCAGCTGTCGAGGCCGCACGCCTACTCCGCCCTGCCCTTGCAACGGCAACAGCTAACAGGCAGGCGATCCAGCTCAAGACATATGGCGGAGAGAGTGGGATTCGAACCCACGGAAGGTTTGACCCTTCGCCGGTTTTCAAGACCGGTGCCTTAAACCGCTCGGCCATCTCTCCGATGCTGCCTTGCGTGATCACCGAAGGCATCGGGTGATCACGCTTGCGCCACGCGCGGTGCGGGTGACGTATGTCGATAGACGCTGCGTTTCGACAGATGCTGCCTTGCGCGGTGCCATCGACCCAGGATTGCTCCCGGGCGCGCATTCTCGCATGCCCGGGCGCGCTTTGCTAAGCGCTGCTGCCTTGCTGGGTTGCAAATCTCTGCCAAGCGGCTCGGCTTTACTGCATCACACAGCGCTGCTGAAGCGACGTCGCGCTGCTGCGCCGACATCGACGACCAAGCACAGCGCTCAGCCGGCTTCGGCCACGGCCAGACGCGGTGCAGTTGCAGCCGCACGCTTGAGCTTTTCGGCCAGCTCGGCGCAGTTGCCGCCGCAATCCAGACGCGAGCGTTCGATTTCCTGCGGCAGGTGTTCGGCCAGGAAGTCGATGAACACCCGCACCGCCGGCAGCAGGCCGCGGCGCGAGGCGAATACCGCGTGGCAGATGCCCTGCGGCAGCGACCAGTGCGGCAGCACCACTTCCAGCTCGCCGCTGCGCACTGCCTGGGCGCACACGGTTTCCGGCAGCATGGTGATGCCGAAGCCATCGCGTGCCATCGACTGCAGCAGCGGGAAATCGAAACCGGCCAGACGCGGCTGCAGGTCAACGCGGCGCATCTCGCCGTTGGGGCCGTGCAGCTCCCAGCGCTGGTGCGCTTCGTCTTCGCTGGTGCTCATGGTGGTGTGGTTGGCCAGCTCGCTCGGGTCCTTGGGGCGCCCGGCACGGTCCAGATATTTGGGGCTGGCCACCAGCAACTCCTGCACCTGGCCGAAGCTGCGCATCACCAGGCTGCCGTCGTCGTCCAGGCGCGAGCGCACGCGCAGCGCGATGTCGTAGCCTTCGTTGATGACGTCGACGCGGCGATTGCTGATGTTGAGCTGCAGCCGCACCTTGGGATACTTGGCCAGGAATTCCGGCAACAGCTTGGGCAACTGGATCTGTGCCAGCGAAACCGGAACGCTCACGCGCACGAGACCGCGCGGCTCGGCGCTGAGACGGTCCACCACCTCGCGCGCGGCCTGGGCTTCGGCCAGCATGGTCTGCGCGTGCCGATGCACGCTGGTACCGACGTCGGTGACCGCGAAGCGGCGCGTGGAGCGCTGCAGCAGGCGCACGCCCAGGTCGGTCTCGAGCTGGCTGATACGGCGGCTCAGGCGCGACTTGGGGATCCCGAGCGCACGCTCGGCTGCGGCAAAGCCGCCGTGGTCCACCACCATCGCGAAGTAATACAGGTCATTCAGGTCGTGCATGGCGCATGCATCCATGGATAGAACGATAAGTGACATTTAATCACCTTTATCCCAACAGAGCAACGACCCGATACACCAGAAATGTAGTTCCGTGCAGCCAGATATCGAACTCCTGCGCACGCAGCTCCATCGTTTTGCCCCGGCAACGCGCGGCAACCAGCGCAGGTAGCGCTCGTAAGATCCGCCAGGGTCGTCCAAACGATGCAACAAGCCGTCCACCTCGGGAATGCAAACGGGGCCAGTAATGGCCCCGTTTCCGTTCAATGTTTTGTCAATCACGCCACCGCACATCTGGCAACCACGCAGCCGCGTTGGCGACAGTGCTTAAAGTGGCTGACCAACGTCGCCAGCGTTCGCCAGTCGAGATTGCCTACGCGCTCAGAATCGAACATGAAAGATGCACGCAAATTCCACGCATCGGCCGCGCCCGCCTGGCGGCAGCGCGACAAGCTCGCTGACCTCTCCTACCCGATCCGTTCGATCCCGCCCATGTACGGACGCAGCGCCTCGGGTACATCGATCGAGCCATCGGCGTTCTGGTAGTTCTCCATCACCGCGATCATTGCACGGCCCACCGCGGTGCCGGAGCCGTTGAGCGTGTGCAGCAGCTCCGGCTTGCCGCTGGCCGGGTTACGCCAGCGCGCCTGCATGCGCCGCGCCTGGAAATCGCCGCAATTCGAGCACGACGAAATCTCGCGATAGGTGTCCTGCGAGGGTAGCCACACTTCCAGATCGTAGGTCTTGATCGCAGAAAAGCCCATGTCGCCGGTGCACAGCAGCACCTTGCGGTACGGCAGGCCGAGTTTTTCCAACACCACTTCGGCGCAACGCGTCATGCGCTGATGTTCGGCATCGCTGTATTCCGGCGCGCAGGCGGTGACCAGCTCCACTTTTTCGAACTGGTGCTGGCGGATCATGCCGCGCGTGTCGCGGCCGCCGCTGCCGGCTTCGGCACGGAAGCACATCGAGTGGGCGGTCATGCGCAGCGGCAGACGCTCGGCATCGACGATCTCCTCGCGCACGATATTGGTCAGCGGCACCTCGGAGGTAGGTATCAGATAGCGGCGCGATTCGCCCACCTCGGTCTGAAACAGATCGTCCTCGAACTTGGGCAACTGCCCGGTGCCACGCATCGACTCGGCATTGACCAGCAGCGGCACGTTGGTTTCTTCGTAGCCATGCTCGCCGACATGCAGGTCGAGCATGAATTGCGCCAGCGCGCGGTGCAGCCGCGCGACCGGCCCGCGCAACACGGTGAAGCGCGCGCCCGACAGCTTGGCGGCGGTTTCGCCGTCCAGCCAGCCGTGCGGCGCGCCGAGTTCCACATGGTCCTTGACCGGGAAATCGAACTGGCGCGGCGTGCCCCAGCGCGACTGCTCGACATTCTCGCTCTCGTCCTTGCCCTGCGGCACATCGTCGGCAGGCAGATTGGGCAGGCCCAGCGCGATGGTCTCCAGCTTGGCGCGGATCACTTCCAGCGCGTCTTCGGAGGCCTTGAGCTCATCGCCGAAACCGGCCACTTCGGCCATCAGCGCGCTGACATCCTCGCCTTTGGCCTTGGCCTGCCCGATCGCCTTGGATTTGGAATTGCGCTGACTCTGCAGCTCCTGCGTACGCACCTGGATGCGCTTGCGCTCGCTTTCCAGCGACTCCAGTTCCGCAGTGTCCAGGGAGAAACTGCGCGTGCTGCGCAGGCGCTCGGCAAGGTCGGCGGGATGTTGGCGAAGCAGGGCCGGATCTAGCATCGGGAGTCTGTGAGTCAGTGGGAGCGCGAGATTATCGCCTGTTCCGCCACCTGCTGCGATCGATTCACCGCCGCTATGCCAGAATTGGCCCGATCCTTCAGGTGAGCCCTATGCCCGCGCCCCGCCCTGCGTCCGATCGTCAGATCGTCCTGCGTTTGCCCCGCCACACACTGAAAATTGCCGGTATCGCCTTCGTTGCCGGCCTGTTGTTGTTCCTGCTGGTGTGGGCCACCGGCCGCAAGGACGACTTCTACAAGGCCTCGCCGGCCCAACCGGCTGCAGGTGCGCAAGCCGACGACAGCATCCAGCCGTTGCCCGCGCCGCTGCCGGCCCAGGACGGCGCCAGCGACATGCCGCAGGCCAAACCGCAGGAAGAAGCCCCAACGCTGGTGGAAACCGCGCCGCTAGCCCCGCCCGCGCCGACAGACGCGGTTCCCGGCGCGCCGGGCGCAGCACCGGCAAACGCCTCGGCAGCCGCAGGCGGAGATCGCCCGGTGCCGATGCAGGGCCAGATGCCGCCGCCGCGCTATCCCTCGGCTGCCCTGCGTCGCGGCGATGCCGGCGATGTGGTGGTGCGGGTGGACGTGGACGCAGCAGGAAACCCGGGCGGGGTGACGCTGGTTCAACGCAGCGGTTCGCGCGATCTGGACCGCGCCGCGATGGAAGCGGTGCGTCACTGGCGCTTCCATCCGGCCCAGCGCAACGGCCAGCCGATTGCCGGCAGCCTGGATATCCCGTTCGAGTTCAAGCCGGCGCAGTAAGCGCGGACGATAAGCCGCGTCGTGCGCACCGCAAACCGACGACGGCCGGACTGCCGCAATCGACGAACATCACTGCGCGTTAACCGGACAAAGCGGGTCGAACCAGACCCGGCGTCGGCTTGACCAAGCTGAATGTCTGCCGCCGTTTAAACCTTCCTGGGTGCCCTGCCTTAGCTGGGCCTCAGGCAGGGCCGACCAGACTGGCCACGTCATCCCAAAGATGTGCCAGGAGGCCGGCCATGTCCTTCATCACCGATCCCTCGTCACACCCCACGCAGGCATTGCCGCATCGGCCCGTGCACGCTGACGACCAGGTGCGCGACGACACTGTCGATGGCGCTTCGCCATGGCTGTGGGCGACCCTGCTGGCGGTGCTGGTGGTAGTGCCGACCTGGTGGTGGGCCCGACACAGCGACGAATCGTTTGCGACCGACACGCGCCCCGCGCCGGTGGCCAGTCGCCAGATCCTGCCGACATCGGAGGGCCCGCGTGCAATGACCATGATCGCGCACCCACCCGTGCGCGCGCCGATCAGCACCGAAGCAGCGATTCCGCTGCCGGGCAATGCGATGCCGAGCTATCCATCAGACATCGCGCACGCCGGGATCGAAGCTAGCCGCACCGCGCGCCTGCAGCTGGATGTGCAAGGCCAGGTGAGCGCTGTGACCATTGTCGATCGCAGCGGCAGCAACGACCCGCGTCTGGACGCAGCGGTGATGGACAGCTTGCGTCAGTGGCGTTTCGAGCCAGCCACCCGCGATGGCCATGCAGTCGTCAGTAGCGTGCAGGTGCCGGTGGAGTTCACCGCAGAGCGCTGAGTGGGATCATCGACAAAGTTGGATCGCAGTAGCGCCGTGCTAGCTGCGATGCGGCATCCGAGCGTCGACTGACAGGCGTTATCCACTCACGACGCTTTCGATCGAGCAGTCCTCAACCGGTAAGAGAACTGCCCGCCTTTCCTACCGAAGCCGTTTCGCTACTCAGGCCGTTTCGAGCCCGAAACCGGCACCCCGCGCCAGGTTGTCGAAGCCCGGGAACGAGGTTGCGACATTGGCCACATCGTTGACCCGCACGCTGCCGGTGGACAGCTGCCCGGCAATGGCAAACGCCATCGCGATGCGGTGGTCGCCATGGCTTTCGATCACGCCGCTGCCGATGCTGCCGCCATGAATGGTGGCGCCATCCGGGGTTTCGTCCACCTGCACGCCCAGCGCGCGCAGGCCGATGGCCATCGCTGCAAGGCGATCGGATTCCTTGACCCGCAACTCGGCAGCGCCGGTGACCACGGTCTGTCCAGTTGCGGCAGCAGCGGCCACAAACAGGGCCGGGAACTCGTCGATCATGTCCGGCACCAGCGCTTCGGGAATCTGCGCGCCCTGCAGCGGCGCATAGCGCACGCGCAGATCGGCCACCGGCTCGCCGCCATGCTCGGCATGCTGTTCTTCGGCGATATCCGCGCCCATCAGCCGGAGTGCCGCAAGCAGCCCGGTGCGACGTGGGTTCAGGCCCACCGCGCGCAACAGCACGTGCGAGCCGGGAATGATGCTGGCTGCCACGATGAAAAACGCCGCCGAGGAGAAATCTGCAGGCACCGCGATATCGGTGGCGCGCAGGCGCTGACCGCCGCGCAGCCGTGCATTGCCGGGCGAGAAATCGATCTCCACGCCGAACGCGGACAGCATGCGCTCGGTGTAATCGCGGGTGGGATGCGGCTCGGTAACCGAGGTTTCGCCCTGCGCATACAGACCTGCCAGCAACACGGCGGATTTGACCTGCGCGCTGGCGACCGGCGAAACGAAGTCGATACCGTGCAAGGCCTGACCGCCGTGCACACGCAGCGGCGGGGTGCCGTCGTCTTCGGTGTCGATGCGCGCGCCCATCTGTGCCAGCGGGCCGGTCACGCGCCGCATCGGGCGATTGGACAGCGACGCATCGCCGACCAACGTGCTATCGAAGCGTTGCGCCGCCAGCAGGCCGGCGAGCAGGCGCATGCCGGTGCCGGCGTTGCCACAATCCAGCGCCTGGCTGGGCGGCTGAAGACCATCCACCCCGACGCCGTGCACGATGCGCTGCGACGCCGACGGCGTGTCGATACGCACACCGAGCTGGGCGAAAATGGCCGCGGTGGAACGCGTGTCTTCGCCTTCGAGAAAGCCGTCGATCTGCGAGACGCCATCGGCCAATGCCGCAAACATCACTGCGCGATGCGAGACCGATTTGTCGCCGGGAATGGCCAGGCTGCCCTGCAATGCGTTGCCCTGCCGGGCGATCCAGTGGTGCGTGCTGCTGCTCATGCGTGTGATCCGATTGCTGCGGCATCGCCCTGTTGGGCGGTGCGCGTTGGAGAGTGTCGTGGCGCCGCAGTCACCTCGGCCGGTGACGGCGCGCCAGTCAGGACTGCGCTTGCGGGACGCCCGGCGCTCAGGGAATAGCGACCGGGTACGAGCCCAGCACCTTGATCTGCGCCGAGTGCGCTTCCAGTTCGGCCAGCGCCTGCTTCATCGCCTCGTCTTCCACGTGGCCGGCCAGGTCGATGAAGAAGCCGTATTCCCACTTGGCCTGATGCGAGGGACGCGACTCGATGCGGTTCATGCTGATGCCATGCCGCGCGAACGGGCTGAGCACGTCGAACAACGCACCCGGTTTGTCGTGGATGAACACCAGCACCGAGGTGCGGTCATGCCCGGAGGTGGGGAAGATCTGCCGGCCGATCACCAGAAAACGCGTGGTGTTGTCGTCGTCGTCTTCGATCGACTTCATGATGACTTTCTTCAAGCCGTACACATGCGCGGCGCTCTCGCCGCCGATTGCCGCGGCATCTTCGGCATTGCGGGCGCGGCGTGCGCCTTCGGCATTGCTGGAGACAGCGATCTTCTCGACCTTGGGCAGGTGCGAACGCAGCCAACCGGCGGTCTGCGCAAACGACTGCGAATGCGCATAGATGCGCTCGATGTCTTCCAGCCGGCCGTTGCGCGAGAGCAGGTACTGGTGCACGCGCAGCTCGACTTCGCCGCAGATTTTCAGATTGGAGGTCAGGAACATGTCCAGGGTGACCTGGATGGTGCCCTGGCCGGAATTTTCCACCGGCACCACGCCGAAATCGGCATTGCCGGCTTCCACTTCCTGGAAGACTTCCTCGATGGTGGCCATCGGCAGGCCGACTGCCGAACGGCCGAAGTGCTTGAGTACCGCCTGCTGGCTGAAGGTGCCTTCCGGGCCGAGATAGCCGATCTTCAACGGCTCCTGCTGGGCCAGGCACGCGGACATGATTTCGCGATACACGTGCACCAGCACTTCATCGCTGAGCGGGCCTTCGTTGCGGTCCACCACCATGCGCAGCACCTGCGCCTCGCGCTCGGGCCGGTAGTAATCCACCGCCGCGGCGAGCTTGCCCTTGGCCTTGCCGACCTGATGGGCGAAGTTGGCGCGTTCGGCGATCAACGCCTGGATGGTGCGGTCGATCTCGTCGATCTTGGCGCGCACATCGGCCAGCACCGGCGCCGCCGTGGCCGGCTTGATCGCGCGCTTGTCTGCAGCGTTGGCCGCAGCCTTGGCGGCGGACCTGCCTGCCGGTTTGGTCTTTCCGCCGGTGGCGGCACTGGGCTTGTTGGACTTGGGAGCCATCGCTCGGCATTCCTTGAAATTGCGGCGCGTGCGCCTGCGCGGCATGCGCCGCGGTCGAATGAAGACTCAGCCGTGACGCTGCTGGAAGTCGTGCATGAAGCTCGCCAGCGCCTGCGCACCCGCCACCGGCATCGCGTTGTAGAGCGAAGCGCGGATACCGCCGACCGCCTTGTGCCCCTTCAACGCCAGCAGGCCGGCCGCCCTGGATTCGCTGACGAACAAGGCATCCAGCTGCTCATCGGCCAGGAAGAACGGGATGTTCATGCGCGAGCGCACCGCAGGGGTGACCAGATTGCGGTAGAACCCGCCGGAGCCATCGATCGCGCCATACACCAGCGCGGCCTTTTCGGCGTTGCGGCGGGCGAACTCTTCCACCCCGCCCTGCTCCAGCATCCACTTCACAGTGAGTCCAAGCAGATACCAGTTCCAGGTCGGCGGTGTGTTGAGCATCGAATCGCGGGCAGCATGCGAGGCGTAATTGAAGATGTCCGCGCGCGGCTGACCGGTGCGTTCGAGCAGGTCGCGCCGCACGATCAGTACCGAGATACCGACCGGGCCCAGATTCTTCTGCGCGCCGGCATAGATCAGCCCGTAGCGGGACACATCCAGCGGTTCGGAGGCGATCGACGAACTGAAATCGGCAAACAGCGGCAACGTGCCCACCGCCGGCGTATCGCGGAATTCGACGCCGTGGATGGTCTCGTTGGCGGTGATGTGTACGTAGGCCGAGTGCGGTGACAAGGTCCAGCTGGCCACCGGCGGAATGTCGGTGAAGCCGCCCGCCTGGCCGTCTGCGGCGATGCGCGCATCCACATAGGTGGCCGCCTGCTTGATCGCGGTCTTGCCCCAGTGGCCGGTGATCACGTAGTCGGCGGCCTGGCCGGGTGCGGCGAAATTCAGCGGCAGCAGCGCCTGGATGGTCGTGGCGCCACCGGCGGTGAACAGCACCGCGTACTCGTCGGGAATCGACAACAGGGTGCGCAGATCGGCTTCCGCCGCGGCCGCCACGGCCATGAAATCGGCGCTGCGGTGGCTGATTTCCACGATCGAGGCGCCGACGCCGTTCCATTCGATCATCTCTTCCTGCGCCTGGCGCAGGACCGATTCCGGCAATGTCGCAGGGCCGGCACTGAAATTGAACGCGCGTGTCATGGCACACCTTGTCGAGCTAGCCTTCTAGTATGCCGCAGCGCACCGGCCTTGGCAGCGCTGCAGAAAAGTTGCATGTGCATCCTTCTCACCCGCATCGACGTATGGTTCGCGTAGGCCATCGGCAGCGCCATCACCGTGGTCCGTTATTCTCATCAGCAGCAACTGTCAGGAGCGAGCCATGTCCCTTCGCGATGCCTTGAAGACGCCGTCCGGCGAGATCACCGATGAGGCCGTCTACCGCGACCGACGCCGGCTGCTGCAGCTGTTTGCGCTGACCCCGGCGCTGGGCGTGGCCGGCTGCGCCGAGGCCGATCCGCCGCCTCCGCCCAAGACCGTGGTGACGCCGGCGCAGGCGCGCAGCGGCTTCCGTACCGCCGAGGAACTGACCCGGCTGGAAGACGTCACCAGCTACAACAATTTCTACGAATTCGGCACCGACAAGACCGACCCGTCCAAGGCCGCCAAGACCCTGAAGCTGTCGCCGTGGTCGGTGAAGGTCGGCGGCGAGTGCGAAAAGCCCGGTAGCCTGTCGCTGGACGAGTTGCTCAAGGGCGTCAGCGCAGAAGAACGCATCTACCGGCTGCGCTGCGTGGAAGGCTGGTCGATGGTGATCCCGTGGACGGGCGTGCCGCTGGGCGAGGTGCTCAAGCGCTTCGCGCCGACCTCCAAGGCCAAGTACGTGGCGTTCACCACGCTGGCCGATCCGCAGCAGATGCCGGGTGTGCGCTACCGCTCGATCAACTGGCCGTATCGGGAGGGCCTGCGCATCGACGAAGCGATGCATCCGCTGACCCTGCTGGCCACCGGCCTGTACGGCAAGCCGCTGCCGCAGCAGAACGGCGCGCCGCTGCGGCTGGTGGTGCCATGGAAGTACGGCTTCAAGAGCATCAAGTCGATCGTGGAAATCCGCTTTGTCGAGAAGATGCCCGAGACCGCGTGGCACGATCTGCAGCCCTCCGAGTACGGCTTCTTTTCCAACGTCAATCCGGCGGTGGATCACCCACGCTGGAGCCAGAAGACCGAGCGCCGGATCGCCGGCACCGCCAGCAAGCTGTTCGCCGAGCGCATCGCGACCAAGCCGTTCAACGGCTACGCGGATCAGGTCGCCTCGCTGTACGCGGGGATGGATCTGAAGAAGTGGTTCTAGGCCGCAAACACTCTGATATCGCCCTGTCGTAGGAGCGCACCCGGGCGCGACGGGCATTACCAGCAAAGCCCGTCGCGCCCGGGTGCGCTCCTATGTTTCATGTCCGCGCGCGCTTCATGCCCGCGCGGCATCGCTTCCTTCTTCGAGATCGCATGGCCAAGACGTCCGCATCCCTGATCGCCGCCAAGACCCTGGTGCATGTCGCCGCGCTGACGCCGATCGCATTGCTCGGCTGGCAGTTCTGGCAGGTATGGCAAACCGGCAGCGACGCGCTGGGCGCCGATCCGGTGGCCGAGATCGAGCACCGCACCGGGCTGTGGGCGCTGCGCTTGCTGTTGATCACCCTGGCGATCACGCCGCTGCGCCAGCTCACCGGCCAGGCGACGCTGATCCGCTTCCGGCGCATGCTCGGGCTGTATGCGTTCTTCTACGCCAGCGTGCATCTGGCGGCGTACCTGAGCCTGGATCTGCGCGGCTTCTGGACGCAGATCTTCGAGGAGATCCTCAAGCGTCCCTACATCACGGTCGGCTTTGCGGCATGGCTGCTGCTGGTGCCGCTGGCGATCACCTCCACCCAGGGCTGGATGCGTCGACTCAAGCGCAACTGGGGCCGGCTGCACATGCTGATCTACCCGATCGGGCTGCTGGCGGTGCTGCACTTCTGGTGGCTGGTGAAATCCGACATCCGCGAACCGGCGCTGTATGCCGGCATTCTGGCAGTGCTGCTGGGCTGGCGGATCTGGAAAAAACTCAGCGCGCGCCGAACCACAGCAAGGCGCTCAACGCCGCCGCCAGCAACACCGCGCTGAGCAGCAGCCATGGCCAGCGCGCGACCTTGACCGGCACACGCGCCGGTTCGCCGGGCGGGCGTGGTGGCGGCAACGGCTCCGATTCGGGGATGTCCCAGGTGGTGCCGTGATGGGTGCGCGGCACTTCGACGACAAAGCGGTGGCGCGCATCGAACACGACCTGGTCGCCGGCCTGCAGCCAACCGTCGCGCACCTGCACGCCGTTGATCCAGCTGCCTTCTTCCGAGCCCAGATCGCGGATCAGCACGCGGTCGCCGTGACGTTCCAGACGCGCATGCTGCGCCGCGAAGGCCGGGTCGTCGATGACGATGTCCGCAGCCGGGTCGCTGCCGACCAGGCGTGAGCGGTCCAATGTGAAGCTGCGCCCGTGATGGCGGCCGCCCAGCCCGCGCAACAGCAGGCAGACCTCGCTCAGGCCGGCATCGTCGTCTGGAACATCGTTGGCCGGCGCGCTCGACGGCGCACTGCGCAGCAGCATCTCCACGCCGTCGGCGTAGATCGCATCGCCGGGGCGCAGCAGCGCCATGCGCCGCACCGGACGTCCGTTGACGTGGATGCCGCGGATCCCGTTGGCCACCTGCAGCCACAGCCCGCGCTGGTCCAGGCAGAACTGCGCCAACAGCAGCGCACCCTGCGCATCGGCAACCACCCGCACGCTGCCGGAGGCATGACGGACGATCCGGTGGACGCCGGGTTTGAGGGAATGATCCGGCTGCTGCCGGTGGGTGAAATGAACTTGCAGATCGCGCACCCGCCGCAGCCTAGCAGGTTTGTCCCGCGCAGCGGCCAACAACGTGACCGGCGTCCAGCCGACGCATGCACAGTGCCGACGCGTCGTTGCTGCGCGGCCATGCGCGCGCCGCACTTGGAGCCTGGCCCGCGCATGCGCACAATGCGCGCTCCTTTCGTCTTTCCCATGGAACCCATGTCCAGCATCGATATCCGCCACGACCATGCCTTGTCGCCGGCCCAGGCCCGCGCAGCGATCGACGCGGCGGCGCGCAAGTTGACCGATCGCTACGGCGTCGCCTCGCATTGGGAAGGCGATACCTTGCGCATCGCACGTGCCGGCGTGGATGGGGCGATCGCCCTGCTGCCGCAGCAGGTCCATGTCACCGCCGAGCTCGGCTTCCTGTTGTCGGCGATGCAGCCGATGGTGGAATCGGAGATCCGTCGCCTGCTGGCCGAAAAACTCGCCTGAGCCTGCGGTGTCGTTGGTGCGGGCCTGATCGCGCGGTTTGGATTTGACCGCGCCAGTGCTTCAGCCACAAGTCACCCGCGTGGCTCATCGCAGGGGGATGCTCTGGGGGTGCTTCACCTGCTCGATGCAGTGCCGGGACTAGGGTGAAGGCCACGTCACTTTGGCAACCCACAGGAGCATTCCATGACGACCGGATACGATCAGAACGGCAAGCGCGACGATGCAGCACACGGCTTCCAGGCGCAGGCGGAACAGATTTCGCGCCGGCTCGGCGAATCGGCGCAGACGGTGTGGCTGGCCGGGCTCGGTGCACTGGGACGGGTGCAGAGCGAGGGTGGCAAGTTGTTCGATTCGCTGGTGCGCGAAGGCGCAGCCTACGAGCGCAGCGGCCAGCGCAAGGCGGCCGAAAGTGTCGATGAGCTGCGCGAGGAGGTGGAAACGCAATTCGAGCAGGCACGCGACACTGCAGTTCGCGGCTGGGACAAGCTGGGCAAGGCCTTCGACGAACGCGTCAAGGGCGTGCTGCGTACGCTCAACATCCCCGAGCAGGACGAACTGGAGAACCTGCGTCGCGAGGTGGAATCGCTGAAGGCCCAGGTGCGCGCCAATACCGCCGCGACCAAGCGCGCCAACCGCACCGCCAATCAGGCAGCGCAGGCCGCCAGCAGTGACACCACCGGCGCAGGCTCGGCCGGCAGCAGCTCCAGTCCAAGCAGCACCGCGTTCGATGGTGAATAAACCAGCCGGGTAATGTTGCAAAGCAACATGATTTTATAGACAATCGGGAAGGACCCGCCAGTCCTGTAATACGAAGTCCGTTTGCTCCCCTCCCCTCACGGCTTCGGACTGGCGGGTCTTTCGCTATCTGGATCACGGCTCGTGTTATCGCCGCCCGCGATCCATTGACGGATCTGCCGCGAAGGATTCTTCTAGGCGCACCGCTTCGTCATACGCGCCATCCCTTCGCTCGATGCTCATGCCTTCCTGGATCGTGGCGCTTGTGGCTTCCCTGCTGCTCTGGCTGGCGGTGTGCGTCTATGTGTGGCTGGTGCGCCGCCGTGCCAACGAAGCCAGCGAAGGCATAAGTGCGTTGGCGGGCATGCACTGGCGCGACTTTTCCGCCGTGGTGCTGCGCATGCTGCAGGATCAACGCGGCTGGCACCCCACCCAGCTGCCGCAGGACGGCCTGCCGACGACCGACTTCATGATGCAGACCGAGCAAGGCACGCGCCTGGTGGCCTGCAAGCACGGGCGCGGGTACCGCATCGGCGTGGCAGCGGTGAACGAGCTGGGCGCAATGGCGCGGCTGGCCGGCGCAGGCGGCGGCGTGATGGTGACCGAGGGCCGCATGGAGCGCGAAGGCTTGGCGGCCGCCAAGAGGCAGTCCATCGAAGTGCTGGATGGCGTGCGCCTGTGGCCCTTGCTCAAACCGTATCTGCCGGGCGATGTGGAAACCGGCGTGGTCGGCATGGCACGCCGTCGCGCCATCCGTCACAGCGTCATTGCCGGTGCAGCGCTGGCGACCCTGGCGCTGGTTGCTGTGCTGGCATTGCAGCCGGCGGAGCCGCCTTCGCCAATGCAGCAACCAGCTGCCGTAGTGGCAACGTCGCGCGTTGCCGCAGCGGTCGCTGTGACACCGGCAGCGCAGGGCACAACTTCGCAGCAGGCGGCGCGGCCGACAGCCGCGCCACCCGCATCGATGCCACTGACAGGCGGTGCCGAACCGGATGCCGCGACCATGCAGGGCTTTCAACGCGAGGTTTCAAAGGCACTGGCACAGACGCCCGGCCTGGTGCGCGGCATCTGGATCACCCAGGCAACGCTGGCGGTGGATCGCTCGGTTGACGATGCTGCGGCGTGGCCGTTGATCTGCCGCGAACTGCAGCGCTACCCGTACCTGCGCACCGTGCGTGTGCAACTCAATCCACGCCCCGGCGTGGACGAACCGGTGCACTGGCGGCAGTGCACGACGATCTGATTCACGCATCGCCCCATGCGCTGCGCGCGGCGTTTGAGAGTCAGCGCATTCCCGGCGCGAACCGCGCCACCAGGTCGTAGGATCCGCCCAGGAACAACTGACGCACGTAGGTAACCGGCTGGTCGCCGCGCCAGGTGTGGCGATCGATGACCAGACAGGCCGCGCCATCGTCCACCCGCAGGCGTTCGGCTTGCGCGGCGTCCGCACTGACGGCGCTGATGCGGTGCTCGGCGCGCGTCCACGGCACGTTGCGCAACAACCAACTGCCCGGTGACACGTCGGTGAACGGCTGCAGCAGTGCCTCGGGCACGGTGGTGATGTCGATCACCCGCTGTTCCAGCGCGAACGGACTGCCGTCTGCCAGGTGCACGCTTTCCAGCGCCAGCACCTTGCCGCTGCTGCCCAGCACACGCTCCTGTGGCACGCGCAGGCGCAGGTTGCGCAGTCGCCGCGACAACAACGAGAACTGATAGACGTGGCCGCGCGTGGTCATTTCCACTTCGATGTCGGGAATCGACAACGCGGCCTGCTCCAGATGCGGATGCGGCCGCGCCACGAACGAGCCGGTGCGGCGGCGGCGTTCGATCATGCCGGCGTCGGCGAGCAGGCCGAGCACCTTGTTCACGGTCATGCGCGAGCAGCCGTATTGCGCCATCAGTTCGTGTTCGGGCGGCACGCGGTGACCGGGCGGCCAGTCGCCACTGTGGATGCGGCGTTCCAGATCCTGCCGGATGCGTTGGTGCAGGGTGCCGGGCGCGGCGATGGGGGGGGCGGTCAAAGCAGGTCTCCGGTCAGACCCGCATTGTGCGCGCATCCGCTCATTTACTCAGCAGCGATCGCAGAACACCGGCAAAACGTGCGGCAATCCGCGCGCGATCCACATGGCGCCCGTCGCGCACCACCGGTTGCCCGGCGCGCCAGACGGTGCGCACGGCACCGCCGCGCGCGGCGAACAGCCAACTATCCAGCAGCGCATCGTCGTTGCGCGTCAGCAGCGCCGGATGGGCTGGGTCCAGCTCCAGCAGGTCGGCCGATGCACCGACACGGATGCCGCTGCGGGCAATACCCAAGGCCTGCGCCGCGCCCTCGCCCGCCCGGTCGAACAACCAACGTCCGCTGGAGGTGCCCGCCTGCGCCAGCACATTGCGCGCCTGCAGCCGCAGACGCTGGCCGTATTCGAGCAAGCGCAGTTCTTCGGCTGCGTCGATCAACACATTCGAATCCGAGCCCACGCCAAAGCGCCCGCCCGCAGCGGCAAATGCCTGCATCGGGAACACGCCATCGCCCAGATTCGCCTCGGTGATCGGGCACAGCCCGACCGCCGCGCCGCTGTCGGCGATGGCCTGCAGCTCGCTCGCGTCCACATGCGTGGCATGCACCAGGCACCAGCGCGCATCCACCGACGCGTTGGCCTGCAACCACTGCACCGGGCGCTGGCCCGACCAGGCCAGGCAGGCATCGACCTCACGCTGCTGCTCGGCGATATGGATATGGATCGGGCCATCGGTGAGCGGCACCAGCGCAGCCAGCTGCTCCGGCGTGACCGCGCGCAGGCTGTGCGGCGCCAGTCCAAGCACGGCATCGGGCAATGTTTTCAGGCTGCGCGTGCAGTCGTCCAGCAACCGCGCGAAACCGTCGATGTCGTGGATCAGGCGACGCTGCGCTGCGCTGGGCGCGACGCCACCGAAATCCGAATGCGCATAGAACACCGGCAACAGCGTCAACCCGATGCCGGTGTTGGCGGCGGCAGCGGCGATGCGCTCGGACATTTCGCCGGCATGCGCATACGCCGCGCCGCCGGGGCTGTGGTGCAGGTAATGGAATTCGCCGACGCGGGTGAAGCCGCTTTCGAGCATCTCCACATAGGCCTGTTCGGCGATCGCCTGCAGGCTGTCCGGATCGAGCCGGTCGACGAAGCGGTACATCAACTCGCGCCAGCTCCAGAAACTGTCGCCGCTGCGCCCACCCACTTCAGACAGGCCGGCCATGCCGCGCTGGAACGCGTGGCTATGCAGGTTGCCCAGCCCAGGCAGCAGCAGCTCGACCGGGGTATCGGTGGCAGCGCGTGCGCGATCGGCCTGCACCGTGGCGATGCGCCCTTGCGCCAGCGTGATCCGCACATCACCAGCCCAGCCATCGGGCAAGAGAGCCCGCGCTGCCCACAACGCCTGCACCTGTTGGTCTGCCACTGGACACCCTCGATTGCCGGTTCTATTGTATATACATATCAGACACCACGAGCCTGCGCCATGCATTGCGACGTCCTCTGGCACAACGCACAGCTGATGACCCTGGACGCGCCCGATGGCGGCCTGGGCATCGTGGACGATGGCGTTCTGGCCTGCCAGGACGGCCGCATCGTCTATGCCGGCCCGGCCACGCAAGCCCCGGCACTGAAGCCGGACGTTGCGCACGATTGCCGGCGCCGCTGGATCGGCCCCGGCCTGATCGATTGCCATACCCATCTTGTGTACGCAGGCAACCGCGCCAACGAGTTCGAGCAACGCCTGCGCGGTGCCAGTTATGCCGAGATTGCCGCAGCCGGCGGCGGCATCCTGGCCACGGTGCGTGCCACCCGCGCCGCCGATGACACAGCGCTGCTGGCCGCCAGCCTGCCGCGCCTGGACGCCATGCTCGCCGAGGGCGTGACCACGCTGGAAATCAAATCCGGTTACGGGCTGACGCTGGAGGACGAAACCAAGCAGTTGCGCGTGGCACGTCAGCTCGCTGCGCTGCGCAAGGTCGAAGTGGTGCCGACCTTCCTCGGTGCGCATGCGGTTCCGCCGGGCGGCGATGCGCAGACCTATATCGACGCCGTCTGCACGCAGATGATTCCGGCGATCGCCGCGCAAGGCCTGGCCGAGGCGGTGGACGTGTTCTGCGAGCATCTGGCGTTCTCGCCCGCGCAGGCCGAACAGGTCTTCATCGCCGCGCAGGCACACGGCCTGGACATCAAGATCCACGCCGAGCAACTGAGCAACCGGCATGGGGCACAACTGGCCGCACGCCATGGCGCATTGTCGGCCGATCACGTCGAATATCTGGATCACGCCGGCGTTGCCGCGATGGCCGGCGCCGGCACGGTCGCGGTGCTATTGCCGGGCGCGTTCTATTTCACCCGCGATACCCAGCTGCCGCCGATCGCGGCGTTGCGCGCCGCCGGCGTGCCGCTGGCCCTGGCTACCGACTGCAATCCGGGCACCTCGCCGCTGACCAGTCCATTGCTGGCGATGAACATGGCCGCCACGCTGTTCCGCATGACCGTGGACGAGTGCATCGCCGGTTTCACCCGCGAAGCCGCACGCGCGCTCGGGCGCAGCGAACGACTCGGCCGGCTGCGCGTCGGCATGCACTGCGACCTGGCGATCTGGAACATCGATGCGCCGGCCGACCTGGTCTACCGCATGGGCTTCAATCCTCTTCATGCCCGCGTCTGGCGCGGGCATTCCTGCTGAATCCGGAGTCGTCATGAGTGCATCTATCGTCTTGCAGCCCGGCCAGGTCACGCTGGCGCAGTGGCGTGCGCTGTATCGCGGCGCCGAGGTCGTGCTGGACAAGGCCTGCACGGCCGCGGTGCTGCGCAGCGCGCAGACGGTGGAGACCATCGTGGCGCGCGGCGAGCCGGTCTATGGTGTCAATACCGGCTTCGGCAAGCTGGCCAGCGTGCGCATCGAGCGCGACGACCTGCAGACCCTGCAGCGCAATATCGTGCTATCGCACGCCGCCGGCGTCGGCGAGCCCACGCCGGTGCCGGTGGTGCGGCTGATGATGGCGCTCAAGCTCGTCAGCCTGGCCCAGGGCGCCTCCGGCGTGCAGCCGCAGACGCTGGCACTGCTGGACGCGATGCTGCGCCTGGGCATCACGCCGGTGGTGCCCTGCCAGGGCTCGGTCGGTGCCTCCGGCGACCTGGCACCGCTGTCGCATCTGGCCGCGGCGATGATCGGTGTCGGCGAAGCCTTCGTCGGCGGGCAACGCCTGCCTGCGGCCGACGCGCTTGCGCAGGCGCAGTTGCAGCCGCGCGTGCTGGGCGCCAAGGAAGGCCTGGCGCTGCTCAACGGCACCCAGTTCTCCACCGCCTGCGCATTGGCCGGTTTGTTCGAGATCGAAACCGTGCTGCAGGCCGCGCTGGTCACTGGCGCCCTGTCGGTGGAAGCGGCCAAGGGCTCGGACACGCCATTCGATGCGCGCATCCATGCCTTGCGCGGCCAGCCTGGGCAGATCGCCACCGCTGCCGCACTGCGCGCGCTGATGGCCGATTCGGGCATCCGCGAATCGCACCGGCTGGGCGATGTGCGCGTGCAGGATCCGTACTGTCTGCGCTGCCAGCCGCAGGTGATGGGCGCGGCACTGGACATCATGCGTCAGGCCGCACGCACCCTGGAGATCGAAGCCAATGGGGTCTCGGATAACCCACTGGTGTTCAGCGACACCGGCGAGGCCTTGTCCGGCGGTAACTTCCATGCCGAGCCGGTGGCCTTCGCGGCCGACATGCTGGCGATGGCAGTCTGCGAAATCGGCTCGATCAGCGAACGCCGCACCGCAATGCTGGTCGACCCGGCCTTGTCGGGCCTGCCGGCGTTTCTCACCCCGCGCCCGGGTCTGAATTCCGGCTTCATGATTCCGCAGGTCACCGCTGCGGCGCTGGTGTCGGAGAACAAACAGCGCGCGTATCCGGCCAGTGTCGATTCGATTCCGACCTCGGCCAATCAGGAAGATCACGTGTCGATGGCAGCGCATGGCGCGCGGCGTTTGCTGGCGATGGCCGAAAACGCCGCGCACGTGATCGGCATCGAACTGCTGGCGGCCGTGCAAGGCTGCGATTTCCATGCACCGCTGCGCTCCAGCGCAGCGCTGGAAGCCGCACGCGCGTTGCTGCGCGCGCAGGTGTCCACCTTGCAGGACGACCGCTATTTCCATCCCGACATGCTGGCTGCCAGCGCGTTGGTGCGTTCGGGCGCACTCGCGCAGGCGGTCGCCATGGCATTGCCAGGTGTGGAGCAGCACGCATGACGCGAGACGCCGCATGAGCACCCTGCCCTGGCTCGACATCCACCGCGGCGATGCGCCGTTGATCCTCAGCTTCCCGCATACCGGCACCGAGCTGCCCGACGAGGTGGTCGGTCAGTTCGTCTCGCCCTGGCTGGCACGCCGCGATGCCGATTGGTGGGTGCATCAGCTGTACGACTTCGCGCAATCGCTGGGCGTCACCACCGTGCGCACCGCGATCTCGCGCTCGGTGGTCGACGTCAACCGCGACCCCAGCGGTGCGTCCTTGTATCCGGGCCAGAACACCACCGGGCTGTGTCCGCTGACCACCTTCGACAACCAGCCGCTGTATGCCGACGGCGCCGAACCGGACCCGGCGCAGATCGCCTGGCGCCGCACGCGCTGGTTCGACCCGTATCACGCTGCGCTCGCTGCCGAGATCGCACGCCTGCGCGAGCAGCACGCCAGGATCGTGGTCTACGACGCGCATTCGATCCGCTCGCAGATTCCGCATCTGTTCGATGGCGAGCTACCGCAGTTCAACATCGGCAGCAACGACGATCGCAGTTGCGATCCGGCGCTGGCCGATGCCGTGGAGCAGCTGTGCCGCAGCAGCGGCTCGAGCACCGTGCGCAACGGGCGCTTCAAGGGCGGCTGGATCACCCGCCATTACGCGCAGCCCGAGCATGGCGTGCATGCGCTGCAGATGGAGCTGGCGTGCCGCGGCTATATGCGCGAGCCGGACGCGATCACCCCGCAGAACTGGCCCACGCCATGGCTCCCCGCACATGCGGTCGCGCTGCGTGCGGTCCTGCGTCACGTGCTGCTGGCCTGCCTGCGGTTTGCCAACGCCACCGATCACTCCTCCGACACCACGCCGCCTGCGGCGCACCGTTGATTGCAAGGAAACCGGCATGACCCGTCACGATGCAACCCGCGTCATCCGCGCCGCCACCGGCACCACGCTCACCGCCAGGAGCTGGCTCACCGAAGCGCCGCTGCGCATGCTGATGAACAATCTGGACCCGGATGTGGCCGAGCGTCCGCAGGAACTGGTGGTCTACGGCGGCATCGGCCGCGCCGCGCGCGACTGGGAATCCTTCGATGCGATCGTCGCCGCGCTCACCCGCCTGGACGACGACCAGACCTTGCTGGTGCAATCCGGCAAGCCGGTCGGGGTGTTCCGCACCCATGCCGATGCACCACGGGTGCTGATCGCAAATTCCAACCTGGTGCCACGCTGGGCCAACTGGGACCACTTCAACGAACTCGATCAGAAGGGTCTGGCGATGTACGGCCAGATGACCGCGGGCAGCTGGATCTACATCGGCGCGCAAGGCATCGTGCAAGGCACCTACGAAACCTTCGTGGAGATGGGCCGCCAGCATTACGGCGGCAATCTGTCCGGGCGCTGGTTGTTCACCGGAGGCCTGGGCGGCATGGGCGGCGCGCAGCCGCTGGCCGCGGTGATGGCCGGCGCTTCGTGCCTGGCGGTGGAATGCCGCCGTTCCAGCATCGACATGCGCCTGCGCACCGGCTATCTGGACACCTGGACCGACGACCTGGACGAAGCGCTGCGCCTGATCGAGGAATCGTGCAGCGCGAAGAAACCGCTATCGGTCGGCCTGCTCGGCAATGTCGCAGACGTGCTGGACGAACTGCTGCTACGTGGGGTCAAGCCGGACCTGTTGACCGACCAGACCTCCGCGCACGACCCGATCAACGGCTACCTGCCGCAGGGCTGGACGGTGGAGCAATGGGACGCCAAGCGCGTGTCCGCACCCAAGGAGGTGGAAGCGGCTGCGCACGAGGCGATGGCCAACCACGTCCGCGCCATGCTCACCTTCCACGCCCTGGGCGTGCCCACCGTCGACTACGGCAACAACCTGCGGCAGATGGCGCTGGAAGCAGGCGTCGACAACGCGTTCGACTTTCCCGGCTTCGTGCCCGCCTACATCCGGCCGCTGTTCTGCCGCGGGATCGGGCCGTTCCGCTGGGTCGCGCTCAGCGGCGATCCGGACGACATCGCCAGGACCGATGCCAAGGTCAAGGAACTCATTCCCGACGATGCGCATCTGCACCGCTGGCTCGACATGGCCGCCGACAAGATCGCCTTCCAGGGTTTGCCGGCGCGGATCTGCTGGGTCGGCCTGGGCGACCGCCACCGGCTCGGCCTGGCCTTCAATGCGATGGTGCGCAGCGGCGAGCTCAAGGCCCCGGTGGTGATCGGCCGCGACCACCTGGATTCGGGCAGCGTGGCCTCGCCCAACCGCGAAACCGAAGCCATGGCCGATGGCTCGGATGCGGTCTCCGACTGGCCGCTGCTCAATGCGCTGCTCAACACCGCCTCCGGTGCCACCTGGGTGTCGCTACACCACGGCGGCGGGGTCGGCATGGGCTTCTCGCAGCACGCCGGCATGGTCATCGTCTGCGACGGCAGCGAGGCGGCCGACAAGCGCCTGGAGCGCGTGCTCTGGAACGACCCGGCCACCGGCGTGATGCGCCACGCCGATGCCGGCTACACCATCGCCACCGACTGCGCGAGGGAAAAAGGCCTGGATTTGCCGGGCATTCTCGGCTGAGGATTCCCGGCCGAGCTCTCTCGCCGACAGCGTGCACGCCGCACGCTGTCGGCATCTAGCAGGCGGACATCACCGGTCTCGGGCGCATCGTCCGCAGCAGGCGACGACTGTCCGCTACGGTCCGTCAGCGGCTTCCAGTTCCATGACTGTCTACCTGCAGGCCGACGCAGCAGCAGCCAGCAATGCGCTGTCATCGAGCACCGGCGCTGCCCCGCTTGCGGGATAGGCCGCCGCGATCGCCTTCGCCGCGCGATCGCCGTCGGCCTGGATATACCACTGCGACGAAAACGGCAGCGAACGCCCGCGCACCGCCTGCTCGAATCGATACTGTCCCCAATAGATCGCCAATGGCTCTTCCAGCGCGTTGAGCGGGTTACGCAAGCTGGCCGCACCCGGACACAGCCGCACGAAGTCTGCAGCGAGCATGCGTTTACGCGCAGATGCTTGCCCCGCAGACAGGTAGTGACTCAATTCGTGCAACACGATCGGCGCCCAGTCCATCGAGGCCGTGCCGGCAAGCGCATCATGCTGCGAATAGAGCAGCATGGTGCGTCCGCGTACCTTGGCCTGGGTGGTGTCCGGTTCCGGCCACCAGACGAATCTTGCCTGGAACACCGCAGGCTCCGGCACCGCAAAGAAATCCCGCATCTGCGCTGCCAACCGCGAAACGGCGGGGTTGGACAGCTCCTCGCTCAGCACGCGCGCCTGCTGCTCGAAACGCGGTGCAACGGTGACCAACCGCCTGGCGCGCGGAACGAAGCGGCCAAAATACGCGCGCAACATCGCCTGGTCGTCTGCCGCCTGCTCCGCAATGGCGGCAGTCGCTGATGCCTCAAATCCCGCATTCCCGAGGAAATGCCGGGCGAAAGGATCCACATCACGGGTGGCGTCTGGCGCAAACACACGGTCGAGCACCTCCAGATCGTCGTCCTTTGCCAGCCCCGACGTGCGGCGGCGGAAATCTGCATAGGCCACAAGTGCTGCACGATCGGCCTGGTCCAGCCCTCCATGGGTTTCGAAATAACTGCGATACACGGGCACGGTAAAGCCCGGCAACCAGTCCGACAGGTTATCCAACAGGTTGAACAGATCCGTGGCTTCGCTGTAAGCCACCTGCACGGGTGTCGATGGCGGCATGGAGGGCGCGGCATGCACAGTGGCACACATCAACGACCAGATCAGTCCGACTGAGCGGACGCTACGCAGCGTTGGCGGCCAGCGATCGATCCATCTGCGCATGCAAGGCTCCGGGCTGGCGAGTGAGCTGATTTGAGCATGCCGGGACATCGCTCGCCACGTGCCTTTCGTCAGGGGGCGCGAAACCTTCCGGCTTCAGGTTGCAAGCGAGGACGTCGCCGCCCATCTCATTCTCGACGAGTGCCCTCAAGTCCGCGGCGTGCAGGCCGACAAGGTATGCAACGTTTCGAGGAATTTCCATGGGCATCTTGATCTACCTGGTGCCTGCATTCGCGCTCTGGGCACTGATTGCCACGGTGCTGGCGTTCGTGCGTGGCCGGCAGCTGCGCGCCGAATCCGGCCAGCTCGCCAGCACGCAGGACAGTCTTGCCCGCTACCGGGCCGCGCTCTCGCAGGCGAAGGCGCGCGCGGCCGCCATTGCGCTGGAACTGGAGTCGCTGCAGCGCAGTTACACCGTTCTCAAGCAAACGCTGGAGCAGCAGGAACAGACGGCAGCCGAACAGACGCCTGCCGCTGACAGCCAGGTGATTCCGATGGTGATGGTGCAGCGGCTGGATATCGCCAACGAGATCGGTACGTTGTTCGCGCACGTCGCACGGGTGGCACGCAGCCTGCGCCGCTACAGCGCCTACAGCCGCGGCCACACTGCGCCGGAACCGGCTACGGCCCGCTACGACCTGCACTGGCTGGCCGATTGCCTGCACAGCTTCGACCAGATCGGTTATGCCTTGCTGCGCGGCAACGTCGCAGCGCTGATCACCGCCTGCCAGGACCTGCTGTCGATGTACGACCATTATCTGAAGGACGGGTCCGGTTACAACAGCCGCGATACCTTCCAGCGCCTAAGCAGCGATGTGCCGCTCTCGGATGCCACCGATGCCATCCGCTCGATCATCGTCAAGGCGACGCTGGCGCAGGATGTGCGGGATGCCGTGATGGAGGATGCGGTCGTCGCGAAGGTCGGGTGATTCGGGAATCGGGAATCGGGAATCGTAAGAGCGCGGGTGCGGGGTTCTGTTGGGTCAACAGGTGGATGTACGTTGTCTGGCGACGATGCAATTGCCCATAAAAAAAGCGCACCGCTTGCGGTGCGCTTTCTTGTTTCAGGCGTCGGGAACGGCTAACAAGCCTCAGCTAGCCGTTCGCTCGCTGCGTGCGTCATGGTGCCTTCTGCGGCAGCGCGTAGGCCACCACGGCATCGCCTGCGGGCGTCTCCATGAAATGGTGGCCGCCGGCCATGATCACCAGATACTCGCGGCCGCCGTAGGCGTAGACCATCGGGTTGGCCTGGCCGCCGGCCGGCAGCTTGGCATGCCACAGCTCCTTGCCGGTGGCCAGATCGATGGCGCGGATCAGGTCGTCGGTGGCTGCGGCAATAAAGATCAATCCACTGGCCGTCACCACCGAACCGCCGTTGTTGGGCGTGCCGATCTCGATCGGCAGACCCGAGTGGATGCCAAACGGCCCATTGCCGCGCGCGCTGCCGAACGGGCGGTCCCATAGCGTCTTGCCGCTGGCCAGATCGATTGCACGGATGCCGCCATACGGCGGCTGCTTGCACAGCAGCTTGGTGAACGGCAAACGCCAGCCGGCGTTGACGTTGATCGCATATGGCGTGCCGGTCTGCGGATCGCCCGCACCTTCTGCGCCACCCGCATCGCCACGCACCTCATCGCGCGGCGCCCAGCCCAGTTTGTCGGCCTTGGCGCGCGGCACCAGCAGGTTGTAGTTGGGCATGTCGTTGTAGTTGGCCACGATCACGCCGCGCTGCGGATCCACCGACACGCTGCCCCAATCCGAACCGCCGTTGTAGCCGGGATATTCGATCGAATGGCGGTCGGCTTCCGGCGGCGTGTAGATGCCCTTGTAGCTGGCCTTGCGGAACTGGATGCGGCACACCAGCTGATCGATCGGCGTCATCCCCCACATGTCGCGCTCGGTCAGATCCGGCTTGCGCAAGCTGTGATACAGCGAGAACGGCTGCGTCTTGGCACGCATCTGCGGCTCCACACCACCGCCTGGCACTGCCCGTTCTTCCACGCCCACCAGCGGCTTGCCGGTACGCCGATCCAGCACGTACAACTCGCCCTGCTTGCTCGGCAACAACACCGCCGGCACGTTGACGCCGTCCTTGGGGAAGTCGATCAGGCTCGGCTGCGAGCCCAGATCGTAATCCCAGGCATCGATATGGGTCGTCTGGAAATTCCATACCGGCTTGCCGGTGGTGACATCCAGCGCCACCAGCGAGGTCGCATAACGATTCTCCTGCAGCGTGCGCGAGCTGCTCCAGTAATCGGCGGTGGAGTTGCCCATCGGCAGATACACATAGCCCAGCTGTTCGTCGGCCGCGGCGGTGGTCCACATGTTTGGCGTGCCACGCGTCCAGGTCTGGCCAGGCGGCGGTGCGCCGTTCCAGTCCGGGTGGGTCATGTCCCAGGCCCAGCGCAATTGGCCGGTCACCGCATCGAAGCCTTCGATCACGCCGGACGGCTCGTAACGCTGCTGCCCATCCAGCACCTGATGACCGGTGACCACCACCCCCCGCACGATGGCGGGCGGCGAATTGATCGACACATAGCCCGGCGGCGTCTGCCCCATGCCGACGGTGATATCGACCTGGCCGTTGTTGCCGAAGTCCGTGCACGGCTTGCCGCTACGCGCATCCAATGCGATCAGGCGGCCATCCAGCGTGCCTTCGATGATGCGCGTGCGGCACAGCGGCGCCCCCTCCGCTGCCACCGCCGCTGCGGCGTCGTTGGCTGCCGCCGGCACCTGGTAGTAAGACACGCCACGGCAGGCGGCCGTATACGGAATCGCCTCGTCCTTGACCTTGGGATCGTAGCGCCAACGCTCCTTGCCACTGGATGCATCCAGCGCGATCACCTGATTGCGCGCAGTGCACAGATACAGGCTATCGCCTACTTTCAGCGGCGTGGTTTCCGCACCCCAGCGCTTGCTCGGCAGGTCGCCGGTGTGGAAGACCCAGGCCTGCTTCAATTGCGCAACGTTATCGCGGTTGATCTGCTGCAGCGGCGAATAGCGCAGCCCCGCCTGGCTGCGTCCATACGCGGCCCAATCGTCGTCGGCAGGCGCATTGCCCGGCTGTCCATCGGAGGTGGCCGGCGCTGCAGACGCGCTGCGCTTGACCAGACTCGCGGCCATGCCGGCGGCGTGTGCCAACGCACCATCGGCCTCGGTCACCCCAAACGGCACGAAGGCGAGCGCGAAGGCCACCACGAACACCGCTGCCAAGACGCCGGCCACGCTGCGCGATACCGCACGCGACACCGGGCGCTCCAACTTCGGCAGCAGCAGCGCCAGCACGAACGCCAGGCCGACGATCAAGCCCAGCCGCGGCACCCAACGCCAGTAGTCGCTGCCCGACTCCCACCATGTCCACAGCAACGACGCTGCCACCACTGCGGCAAACCACCACGCGCCCGCATTGCGACCGCGAAACAGCAGCACGCCGGCGATCAGCAACGCCGCACCCGCAGGCGCGTAATACCAGGAGCCGCCCAGCGCGTCCAGCCACACGCCGCCTGCCAGCAATACGGCGCCCAGCACTCCAATCACGCCTCCCAACGTCGCCAGCGCCCAATGGCCGCGACGGGAAGGACGATGCAATGTCGTCATCAGTTGTTCCTCTTCGATCTGCGGCGACGCAACGCCGCCGCACCACCAACAACCTTCGACCCGCTGCGGTGAAAAAACCGCGTTCTTTGCGACCGCCGTCGAAAAACACTGCGTTGCAGATGTCACTGCGTGCAATAAAAAACGCCGGCTGTGCGCCGGCGTTTTTCTTCAACTGCGTTGCACGCCAGGCGCGATCACGCTTCGGTCGGTGGCAGCTGACCCGTGCTTGCTGCCGGTGCGGCCGCTGCATCGTCCGGCACGTCCTCGGCTTCATCCAGCGATGCATCCAGGCGTTCGACCGCTTGCAGCTTTTCGCCCTTGGACAAGCGGATCAGGGTCACGCCCTGGGTATTGCGACCCACGCGCGAGATCTCCGAACCGCGGGTACGCACCAGCGTACCGCCATCAGAAATCAGCAACACTTCGTCGGTGGCGCCCAGCAGCACCGCACGCACCAGCTTGCCGTTGCGCTCGGTGGTCTGGATGCCGATCACGCCCTGCGTGCCGCGACCCTTGCGCGGATACTCGGTCAGCGGGGTACGCTTGCCGTAGCCGTTCTCGGTGGCGGTGAGGATGTAGGCCATGTCGTCGCTCTCGGCGACGTCGATCACCTCCGCCTCGACGCCGTCCGTGCTCTCCAACACATCCTCGACACCCTCGTCCTCGACATCGCCTTCGATGCCGCCCGCACGCTCGGCCACGATCAGGCTGACCACCTCTTCGCCCTTGGTCAGACGGATGCCGCGCACACCGGTGGCGGTACGGCCCATCGAACGCACAGTGGATTCGCCGAAGCGCACGGTCTTGCCGTTGGAGGCGAACAACAACACGTCGCGGTCGCCGTCGGTCAAGGCCACACCGACCAACGCATCGCCCTCGTCGAGGTTGATGGCGATCTTGCCGCGTGCCAGACGGAACGCGAATTCGCTCAGCGGGGTCTTCTTGACCGTGCCGTTGCGCGTGGCGAAGAACACATAGCGGTTGTCGGCATATTCGCGCACCGGCAGCACCGCCTGCACACGCTCGCCGGGTTCCAGCGGAATCCAGTTGATGATCGGACGGCCACGCGCATTGGATCCGGCTTCCGGCAACTGGTACACCGGCAGCCAGAACACCTTGCCGCTGCTGGTGAAGGTCAGCAATGTGTCGTGCGTGTTGACCAGCCACAACTGATCGATGAAGTCCTCTTCCTTGGTCGCCGCCGCAGACCGGCCACGGCCGCCACGGCGCTGCGCGCGATACGCGCTCACCGGCTGGCGCTTGGCATAGCCGGCATGCGAGAGCGTCACCACCACGTCTTCCGGCGAAATCAGGTCCAGGATGTCCAGATCTTCTTCGCTGTGACGGATCTCGGTGCGGCGTTCGTCGCCGTACTCTTCGCGGATATTGATCAGCTCGTCGCGGATCACCTGCAGCAGCACGTCGGGGTTTTCCAAGATGCGGATCAGGCCTTGGATCACCTCGAGCAACTGCTTGTACTCGTCGGTCAGCTTTTCCTGCTCCAACCCGGTCAGGCGATGCAGGCGCATTTCCAGGATCTGCGAGGCCTGCACTTCACTGAGCTGGTAGAAGCCGTTGGCCAGGCCCACGCCCGGCGCCAGGTCCTCCGGCTTGGAGGCTTCGGCACCGGCGGCGCCCAGCAACGCGCCGACCAGACCCGGTTCCCAGGTCTTGGCCAGCATGCGCTCGCGCGCTTCCTGCGGGTTGGCCGAGGTCTTGATCAGCTCGATCATCTCGTCGATGTTGGCCAACGCGACGGTCAGACCTTCCAGCACATGCGCACGCGCACGCGCCTTGCGCAGTTCATAGATGGTGCGGCGGGTCACCACTTCGCGGCGGTGGCGGATGAACGCCTGCAGCATCTGCTTGAGGTTCATCAACTGCGGGCGGCCGTCGATCAGCGCCACCATGTTGATGCCGAATACCGACTCCATCTGGGTCTGCTGATACAGGTTATTGAGCACAACCTCGGCCGACTCGCCGCGCTTGACCTCGATGTAGATGCGCATGCCGTCCTTGTCGGACTCGTCGCGCAGCTCGCTGATGCCTTCGAGCTTCTTTTCCTTGACCAGCTCGGCGATCTTCTCGATCAGCCGCGCCTTGTTCACCTGGTACGGGATCTCGGTGACGATGATCGCTTCACGGCCGTTGTCGGCCACTTCCACGTCTGCCTTGGCGCGCATGCGCACGCGGCCACGGCCGGTGCGGTAACCGGCAGCGATGCCGGCGGTGCCGTTGATGATGCCGGCGGTGGGGAAATCCGGGCCGGGGATGTACTCCATCAGGCCTTCGACATCCAGCTCCGGCGTGTCGATCAAGGCGATGCAGGCGTTGATCGCCTCGGTCAGATTGTGCGGCGGGATATTGGTGGCCATGCCCACCGCGATACCGGCCGAGCCGTTGACCAGCAGGCTCGGGAACCGGGTCGGCATCACCGTCGGTTCCAGTTCCTTTTCGTCGTAATTGGGCTGGAAATCGACGGTTTCCTTGTCGATGTCGGCCATCAGCTCATGCGCCAGCCGCGACATGCGCGACTCGGTGTAACGCATCGCCGCGGCGGAGTCGCCATCGACCGAACCGAAGTTACCCTGGCCGTCCACCATCATGTAGCGCAGCGAGAACGGCTGCGCCATGCGCACCAGGGTGTCGTACACCGACTGGTCGCCGTGCGGGTGGTATTTACCGATGACGTCGCCGACGATACGCGCCGACTTGAAGTAGGCCTTGTTGCTGTGTGCGCCCAGCTCGTGCATCGCAAACAGCACGCGGCGATGCACAGGCTTGAGGCCATCACGGGCATCGGGTAGTGCGCGGCCCACGATCACGCTCATCGCGTAATCGAGATAGCTCTTGCGCATCTCGTCTTCCAGATTGACCTGGATGATTTCCTTGGCGGTTTCTGCCATTCGGGTTCCGTAAGTGAGGTGGCGGGCGAGCCGGAAAGCCGCGTCGGGGGCGCACTGGCAACAGGCTGCCGACCCCACGCTCCCGCCGATCGATTCAAGCCTTGGATTGTATCACGAAGGGGCACCACGATGCCGCCGGTTTACCGGCCAGAAACAAGCACTTGCAGGATTTTGGCGGGGCGATGCGGCGATAACGCGCCGCACTGGCCTCAGCCGCCGAACGCCGCCTGCATGCGCGCCAGGTCCGGCTGCGCGATCACCCCGCGTTCGGTGACGATCGCATCGATCAGGCTGCCAGGGGTAACGTCGAACACCGGGTTCCAGGCATGGATGCCATCGGCCACCGTGCGCACGCCGCCGACCCCGAACAATTCGCCCGGATCGCGCTGCTCTATCTCGATCTGATCGCCGCTGGCGGTGTCCATGTCCACCGTGGACGACGGCGCCACCACCATGAACCTGACGCCGTGGTGGCGCGCGGCGATCGCCAGCTGATAGGTGCCGATCTTGTTGGCGGTATCGCCGTTGGCGCAAATGCGATCTGCGCCGACGATGACCCACTGCACCAGCCCGGACTTCATCAGATGCGAGGCGGCCGAATCGGCGATCAGGGTCGCGTCGATGCCATCCTGCTGCAGTTCCCACACGGTCAGGCGCGCGCCCTGCAACCACGGCCGGGTCTCGCCGGCAAACACCTTGGCGATACGCTGCTGCGCCACCCCGGCGCGGATCACGCCCAGCGCGGTACCGAAGCCGGCGGTGGCCAGCGAACCGGTATTGCAGTGGGTCAGCACGCTGCTGCCGGCATCGATCAACGACGCGCCGAGCGCGCCCATCTGCCGGTTGGCCGCCAGGTCTTCGTCGGCGATGGCCTGCGCCTCGTGCGCGATCACCTCGCGCCAGTCGGCGCCGGCAGCGCCGAGCACGCGACGCATGCGCATCAGCGCCCAGGCCAGGTTGACCGCGGTCGGACGCGCGGCATTGAGCCGCAACAGTGCCGGTTCGAGTTTCTGCAAGGCCGCACTGCCGTCATCGGCAGCGATGTCGCGCGCCGCCAGCACAACGCCCCATCCGGCCGCAATACCGATCGCTGGCGCCCCGCGCACGGCCAGCGAATGGATCGCCTCGGCCACCGCATCGCTGCTGTCGCAACGCACATGCTCGACCACGAAGGGCAGCTTGCGTTGGTCGAGCAGCTCCAGGGCATCGCCGGTCCACAGCAGCGGGCGGATATGGTCGTAGCGGGCGTAATCGATATGGGCGCTGTCGTTCATGCTGACATTGTAAGTCATGCCCTGCCTGCAACCACGCACGCCGACCGTCGTGACTGATCCTTGCCACTCATCGTCGCGGGACCGTACTCGGCATGGATGCCGCGCAAGAATCCCACACGGACGTATTTGCGGAGTGTCCTGCGATGGTGGGCGGGCGGGCCCTGCAGCAAAAACTCACAGCGCCGAGGGCGCGGTGCCCTCACCGCTTGCGGGACACGCCGTGAACCCGTCCCTGGGGGCTCGGTGGCGGCATCCATGCCGCCACACGGTCCCGCAACCGGCGAGGACACCGCACCAGACAGTTGGCCGGCGCTCATCTGAAAAGCTGTCTGTCGTGCGGTGTGCATCAGACGTGGAGCCGATGCTTCAGGATGGAACCAGGCGCATCCAGCACTGCTCTTACCATGCACACCGACCATCTCGATTGGTCCTTGCCCGCCCACCGCCGCGGGACCTTACGCGGCATGGATGCCGCGTAAGAGTCTACAAGGACGTCCTTGCGACGTGTCCCGCGATGGTGGGCGGGCAAGGGCCTGCAGCAAAACCGCAGATCGTCCGCTCTACAACCGACGCATCCGCAACCGTTCAATCACTTCTCAAGACAACCGAGAGCTTGAGCTTCAGCGTCGTTTGGATGTCTCAAGCCGAGCTGCTCGAGTGCGCGACACCCGCACCAACTTGGTCGCATGCTGACGGGAACCACAAAGCCGGCTACGCCCACCTATGCGATGGAGAGCAGCAGTTTCTTCAGCCGCTCTCAGTCGACGATGAACTCCGCGCGGCAGCCGTCGTTGACCCACACGCCGTCGCGGCTCCAGCCCCAGGTCTGGCCTTCCACGCATTCCTTTTTGGAGATCTGCCGGCCCACACGCACCTGGCGCTCCACCGAGATCCCGCAGGTGCGGCGTGCGCCCTTCTTCGATTCGCAGGTCACCATTCGTGGCATGGCCACGAAGCCGGAACCGTCCTCGGCAGCGACTTCGAATTCGCCATCGCAGCCGCGCGAGACCCATATTTCGTTGCGGCGCGTGCCCCAGCTGCGGCCTTCCCTGCACGGCCACACCGAGCGCTGGCGCAGCAAGCGCACCGGCGCACCACGCAGCACCACCGGGCATACCACCTTGCCGCCGTTGGAATCGCAGCGCACCACGCGGCGCATCTGCGGAGCGCTCAGCGCCCGCGCGGTCGCGAACTCGGCACGGCATCCCTGTTCGACCCACACGCCATCGCGTTCGATACCCCACTCGCTACCGCGGATGCAGCTGGTCTCGGACAGCTGGCGTACCAGCTGTACGCCATGTTCGGTATCCATCGCACAATGCACGCGCGCCATCTCCTTGGATTCGCAGGGCACCACGCCGGAGGCGCGATCCGCCGCACGCGCATCGGCGAGCATCAGCAGCGGCAAGCACCACAAACCGCATAAGCTGATCAGCCACTTCATGCCGACAATCCTCACCCAAACACACTCTGCGCCGCGCCCCCGTGGACGCCACGATGAGAGCATCATCGATGTGAAGATAGCAATACGGTGGCGATGACAGCGGGATGGCAGCGGACACGCGCCATGCGCGACGACGTCACGTATGGGTCGCTGCAGGTTTTGCAAAGGTCAGGCGCAGGCGAACGCGAATGCCAGCACATCGGCAATCTGCGTGGTGCCGCGCATGGCCATCAACAGCCGGTCCACACCGACTGCCACCCCGGCACAATCGGGCAGTTGCGACAACACCGCCAGCAGGCGCTCATCCACCGGCAGCTGCGGCAATCCGCGCGCCGCACGCACCGCGTTGTCGCGCATGAAACGCGCACGCTGCTCCTGCGCATCGTTGAGCTCGTGATACCCGTTGGCCACCTCGTAGGCGCCCAGATACAGCTCGAAGCGCTCGGCCACCGGCGGGTCGTCGCGGCGGATGCGCGCCAACGCGCATTGGCTGGCCGGCCAGTCGTGCACCACGGTCAGCGTGTCGCTGGCAAAGCCCGGCTGGAGACGATGGGTCATCAGCAGGTCCAGCCAATCGTCGCGGGTCAGGCCCTCTGGATCGATCGCGATATCGTGCAGCGGTGCGCGCAGCGTTGCGATCGGATCGCGCAACGGATCGATGCCCAGCGCCTGCACGAACAGCGCGCGATAGCTCAGCACCCGCACCTGCGCCTGGCGCCCGACCAGCGCAAGCGCGCGGCGCACCAGCGCAACGGTCTCCTGCGCCAGGGCGCGATCGTCCCAGCCCACCCGGTACCACTCGAGCATGCTGAACTCGGGATTGTGGCGGCCGCCGGCTTCGCCATTGCGGAACACCCGCCCCAGCTCATAGCAATCGCCCACCCCGGCCGCCAGCAGGCGCTTGAGCGGATATTCCGGCGAGGTGCGCAACCAGCGCACCGGCGCGCCGGCATCCACATGGCCGCTGAAGCGCGTGCTGAAACTGTCGATGTTCGGCTCGGTATTGCCGGCCTCCGACAGCACCGGCGTCTCCACTTCCAGCACGTCGCGCTCTGCGAAGAAATCGCGGATCAGCGCATTGAGCCGCGCGCGCAGCCGCAGCGCGTCCAGATCGACCTGCACTGTGCTCATGGCTGCTGGCCGTGCTCGCCGAGGAAGGCCAGCAGACGCGCCTCATCCCAGATCTCCACACCCAGCGACTGCGCCTTGTCCAGCTTGGACCCGGCTTCCTCGCCGGCCACCAGAAACGCGGTTTTCTTGGAGACGCTGCCAGCGACCTTGGCGCCCAGCGCCTCCAGGCGCTGCTTGGCCGCATCGCGGGTGAGCGCGGCCAGGGTCCCGGTGATCACCACGGTCTGGCCGTCGAGCGGGCCGGCCTGCAGCGCATCGGCTGCGGGCAGACGCGACAGCACCGTTTCCATCGCCTGCTGCGCGGCGCTTGCCAAGGCCGCATTTTCCGGCCGCTGCAGCCATTGCAGCAGCGACGCCACCACCGGCGCGGGAACGCCGGCCTGCAACAAGGCATCGGACCCTGCGTTGCGCAGCGCATCGAACGAGGCCACCGCGGCCGCCAGTTGCTGCGCACGCACCGGGGTCACCTTGGGAATGTCCATGTCTTCCAGCACGCTGGCAAAGCTCAGCGCCTCGCGCAGCTTGGGCGATGGCGGATGCGCATCGCCGATGCGCACGCCACGCTGCAGCAGGTCGTCGATGGCCTGCTGATTGCCGGGCTGGTCGAGGAAGTGCCCGAGCGAGCGCGCCACCTCGCCGCCGATGTCCGGCACGCGCTTGAACAGCGGCCACGGCAGATGGCGGATCAGTTCCAGATCGCCGAACCACGCCGCCAAGGCCTTGGCGGTGCTCTCGCCGACATGCTCGATGCCCAGCGCGAATAGGAAACGCTCCAGCGTGGTATCGCGCGATTGCGCGATCGCCGCGATCAGGTTTTCCGCCCACTTGGTGGCGATCTTCTTGCGGTTCCAGTCGAACGTCGGCAGGCCGGCGCGCAACAGATCCGCCTGCCAGGTGTGCGGCGCCTCGCGCGCGCCGGCCAGATCCACACCGATGCCGACCACGGTGGTTTCCAGCTGACCGTGCGCACCGCTGGCCAGATGCTCGCGCGCCTCGCGCAAAAACGCATGCGGGCTCTCGGCGGTACTGATCAGGCGCAGTTGCAGCAGCTGGTCCACGTTGAGCAGATACAGATCTGCCACGCCCTGCACCACACCGCTGTCGACCAGCACCTCGATGAATTTTTCGCCCAGGCCGTCGACATCCATCGCGCGGCGCGAGACGAAATGCCGGAACGCTTCCTTGCGCTGTGCAGGGCAGGTCAGCTCGCCGGAGCAGCGCCACACCGCCTCGCCTTCCTCGCGCACGATCTCCGACCCGCATACCGGGCATTGCGTGGGCATCAGCCATGGCTGGGTGCCGGGCGGCCGCTGGTCGGCGACCACGCCGGCCACTTCCGGAATCACATCGCCGGCACGTCGCACGATTACCGTATCGCCCACGCGCACATCCAGCCGCGCGATCTGGTCGGCGTTGTGCAGCGTGGCGTTGGTGACGATCACCCCGGCCACGTGCACCGGCTTCAATCGCGCCACCGGCGTGGCCGCACCGGTGCGGCCGATCTGGATCTCGATCGCCTCCACCGTGGTGGACTGCTCCTGCGCCGGGAATTTATGCGCGATCGCCCAGCGCGGCGCGCGCGCGACAAAGCCCATCTCGCGCTGCCCGGCCAGATCGTCGAGCTTGTAGACCACGCCATCGATATCGAAGCGCAAGCCGTCGCGCGCTTCACCGATGCGTTGGTAGTACCCCAACAGGCCGTCGCTGCCCTGCACCACCTGGACCAGGGCGCTGACCGGGAAACCCCACGCGCGCAACTGCGCCAGGATCGCCGAATGCGTCTGTGGCAACGTACCTTCGCTCACTTCGCCCACGCCGTATGCGAAGAAACTCAGCGGCCGCTGCGCAGTGATGCGCGCATCCAGCTGACGCAGCGAGCCGGCGGCGCCATTGCGCGGATTGGCCAGCACCTTGCCGCCATGCAGACGCATCTGCGCGTTGTAGGTTTCGAAGGCGGCGCGCGGCATGTACACCTCGCCGCGCACCTCAAGTACCTGCGGCCAGCCTTCGCCACGCAGGCGCAGCGGAATCGCCTTGACGGTACGCAGATTGGCGCTGACATCCTCACCGGTGGCGCCGTCGCCCCGCGTTGCGCCCTGCACGAACTCGCCGTTTTCGTAGCGCAGGCTGATCGCCAGGCCATCGAGCTTGGGCTCGGCCGAGAACAGCGGCTGTCTTACCTCCAGCCGCTCGCTGATACGCCGCACGAACTCGGCCACCTCCTCGTCCCTGAAGGCATTGCCCAACGACAGCATCGGCATGGCATGCCGCACTTCGGCAAAGCGCGACGCGGCCAGATGGCCGACGCGCTGGGTCGGCGAATCGGCGCTGGCCAGCTCCGGGTGCGCAGCCTCCAGGGCCTCCAGTTCGCGCATCAGGCGGTCGTAGTCGACGTCGGCCATCTGCGGCTCGTCGAGCACGTGATAGCGGTAGTTGGCGTCCTCGATACGGTGACGCAGGGCGTCGATGCGCTGAGCGGGATCCGGGCTGACAGTCATACGATCGCTGGGCTGGCTCTGGGCCGCCCATTCTAACGGGCCGTGCCGATGTGCAAGTGCCGCCCGACAGCCGACCAAACCGCGCGACAGCGAGCCCGGCAGCGATTTTCCGATAGGCAGACAGGCACAAACCCGCTAGCGTGGCGCCCTCTTTGCCTGCTCGCCTGGAGCTCACCCGTGCCGTTGCCCGTCTCGCGTCGTTCGTTTCTCAGCCTCGCCAGCGTTGGCGTGGCAGTTTCCGCACTGGGCCTGGCCCCTGCGGCCGAGGCAGCCCGCAAGCGCGCGGCTGCGCCGGCCAAGCCCGGTGTGGCGCCGGCAGCGGGCGCTGTGTTTCTCAATCTCAACGAGCATCCGCTTGGCCCCGCACCGGCCGCATTGGATGCCGCAACCCGCTCGCTGGCACGCGCGGGCCGCTATCTGGTCGAGATGGAGCAGGACCTGCGCAATCTGATGACCGGCGAGCTGCAACTGCCCGGCGACCATCTGGCGTTCTTTCCCGGTTCCAGGGACGCATTGCATCGTGCCGGCAGCCTGTTCACCTCGGCACGTGCCGGGCTGGTGGTGGCCGACCCGAGCTTCGACCCGATCGTCGACAGCGCCGCCGCCCGCGGCGTGCCGGTGCGCAAGGTGCCGCTACGGGCCGATGGCGCGCACGACGTCAAGGCGATGGCCAAGGCCGATGCGACCGCCGGCCTGATCTATCTGTGCAATCCTGGCAACGCCAGCGGCGCCATCACCCCGCGCGCCGACATCGAGTGGCTGCTGGCCAACAAGCCGGCCAGCGCGGTGCTGGTGATCGACGAAGCGTATATCCACTACAGCAACGAGCCGTCCGTGGCGGACCTGGTGCGTCAGCGCCAGGACCTGATCGTGCTGCGCAGCTTCTCCAAGCTCTACGGTATGGCCGGCCTGCGCCTGGGCGCGGCGCTGGCGCCGCCGGGGTTGCAGACCAAGCTCGCCAGCCTGGGCAGCAATCCGTTGTCGGTCCCGGCAATGGCTGCCGGCATCGCCAGCCTGCGCGACCCGCAACTGGTGCAGACCCGTCGCACAGAAAATGCTCGCGTGCGCGACGACACCATCGCCTGGCTCAAGACCAAGGGCTACACCTGCCTGCCCACACAGGCCAACTGCTTCCTGCTCGACGTCAAGCGCGACGCCGGCGTGTTCGCCGATTCGATGCAGAAACAAGGCGTCATCGTCGGCCGCAGTTGGCCGATCTGGCCCAAACGCGTGCGCGTGAGCGTCGGCACCGAGGCGGAGATGCTGCGGTTTCGCGAGGCGTTTGCCAAGGCGAAGCGTTGAGCACTAAGCACTGAGTGATAATCCCTTCTCCCCTCGAGAGAAGGTGGCGCGCAGCGCCGGATGAGGGTGCGAGCGAAGCCGCGTGCCGTCCAACTACGCCAGGGCTTCGCCCCGGACCCTCACCGCAACCCCTCTCCCGCAGGAGCGTGGCGTTGATTCCCTCTCCTGCGGGAGAGGGAAATCACCAGCGCGGCGACTTGGTCAGCGGCGGCGCCTGGTGCTGGCGATCGTAGGCGCGCAGCTCGTCGCGGATATGCGCCACGCGTTGACGGCCCAGCGCATTGCGGCTGTCGTCCAGCACCACACCGTCGAGCAGTTCGGCCATGCGCTGCACGGTCGGCAGCATCTTTTCCCAGGCATCCAGCGCGGTCATCGGCGCCGGCAAGGTGAGGAAGAACGCAATCGCCGGGGTCTGCATCTCGCGGATGTTGGCCATGTCGAAGCTGCCGGGCTTGAGGATGCTGGCCATGCTGAAGATCGGCCCGCGCTCCGGATGCCCTTCCACCAGACGGTGAAAGACATTCATGTGACCGAACACCAGCCCGGTCTTCTCGGCAGCGACGACAACGTCTTCGCCGCGCAGGACCTGGCCGGCCTTGGCGGCCACGAACAGCGACACGATCTTGTCGAAATCCTGGTTCGGCCGCTTGCCGACATCGCTGCCGCCGGCCGCATCGGCACCGTCCAGGTTGAGTTCGCTCTGCTCGGCGCCTTCATTGCGCTCGAACGGGTCGCCGTCCACGCCAGGTTCGCCGGAAATCACCGGCTCGCGACGCTCGCGCGGCTGCCCGTCGTCCTTGTCGACCCGGCGCCCTTGCGGCGATTTTTTCGGGCGACCGAACAGGAAAATGGCCGCGACCAGCAGCAGTCCAGCGATCAGGATCCCGATCCGGATCATGGCCATGTCGGACATTCAGCGTGCCTCCGTATAAGAGTGACAGGTGTCGATATTCCGACAAGCATGGCACGTCATGCCGCACCCGCCAAACGTGCGGCTTCTTCCAGGTCCACGCTGACCAGGCGACTGACGCCCGGCTCGCGCATGGTCACGCCGGAGAGCTGACGCGCGGCCTCCATCGTCGCCTTGTTGTGACTGACGAACAGGAACTGCACCTTCTCACTCATTTCCCGCACCATGTTGGCCAGGCGGCCGACATTGGCTTCGTCCAGCGGCGCGTCCACCTCGTCGAGCAGGCAGAACGGCGCGGGATTGAGCTGGAAGATCGCAAACACCAGCGCCACCGCGGTCATCGCCTTCTCGCCACCGGACAGCAGCGAGATGCTGGACACGCGCTTGCCCGGCGGGCGCGCCATGATGGTCACGCCGGTGTCGAGCAGGTCTTCGCCGGTGAGTTCCAAGTACGCATGACCACCGCCGAACAGGCGTGGATACAGCGCCTGGACGCCGGAATTGACCCGGTCGAAGGTGTCCTTGAAGCGGCCGCGGGTTTCGCGATCGATCTTGCGGATCGCTTCTTCCAGCGTCTCCAGTGCGGTGTTGAGATCCAGGTTCTGTGCGTCCAGATATTCCGAACGTTGCGCAGCTTCGCCATACTCCTGGATCGCGGCCAGGTTGACCGGTTCCAGCCGCCGCATGCGCCCGTCGATCTGGCCGACCGCCGCTTCCCACTCGGCCACATTCGCCGCCTCGGGCAGGCCGTTGACGACGTCTTCGAGCACGAAGCCGGCTTTCACCACGGCGGCCGACAGCTGTTCGGCACTGAGCACCAGCGCCTGCTGGTCGAGCTTGCGCTGCGAGATGCGCTCGCGCTGGCCCAGCGCCTGTTCGTCGCGCTGCTGGCGGGTCTGCTCGTAGCTGCGCAGCTCACCATCGATGCTCTCCAGCATGGTGCGCGCTTCGCTCAGGACGCGCTCGGTACGCACACGCTCGCTCAAGGCGGCCTGATGCTCGTGCTCCAGCGTTTCCACCGGCGAGTCGCCGTCGCTGAGCTGGGCGACCAGATCCTCCAGGCGCGTGTCGAGCTGGCCGCGCTGGCTGTCCATGCGCTCCAGCGTCTGGCTCAGGGAGGTGATCTGGGTGCGTTGCGATTCCAGCGTGAGCGCCAATGCGTGCATCGCATCGCGCACGCCACGTGCGGCATCGCGGGCCTGATCGCGCGCATCGGTGAGCTGACGACGTTCGCTCTCCAGGGCCTCACGGGTGCCTTGCAGATCGCCCATCAGGGTCACCGCGTCTTCGAGCTTGGCGCGCGCTTCGCGTGCCTGCTCGCGGCTGGCGTCCAGCGTTTCCAGCAACTGCGACAATTCGTTTTCGATGCGTTCGATGCGCGTGCGCGCGGCATCGACCTTGCCTTGCTGGCTCTGCAGCTGACCGGCCAGTTCGGACACGCTGCGATGCGCCATGTACAACTGGCGCTGCGCATCTTCGCGTTGTTGTTCGGCCGCCAGCAGCTGCTCGCGGAAGCTGCCCAGGCGCTGCTCAAGTTCGGCTTCGCGCTCCTGCAGCGTTTCGATCTGCGCGCGCAGCTCCTGGATCTCGCGCTCGCGCAGCAATGCGCCCTGCTTGGCGGCGCCGGAACGCGATACCCGCACCCAGCCCTCGCCCAGCCGCTCGCCGCTGCGGGTGATGACCGAATCGCCCTCGGGCAGGCTGCGCTGCAGCGTGCGTGCCGCCTCCAGATCCTCGGCCGCGTGCAGGCGCGCGAGCAGGCGACGGATCGCGATCGGCCCCTGCACCTTGGCCGCCAGCGAGGTCGGCGCGAAGCTCGCGCTGTCGCCGACACTGGACACCAGCGCGATGCGGCCATCGCCCAATTCGCCCAGCGCATCGACCAGTTGTTCGGGCGCATCCACCAGCACGCCTTCGATCAACTGCCCCAATGCGCCTTCGACCGCGTTTTCCCAGCCGCTTTCGACCGTGATGCGTTCGCCGACACGTGCCGCAGAATCCAGCCCGCGCGAGGTCAGCCACGCCACCGCCGCGCCCTGCTCCTGGCCGAGTGCGGCCTGCTGCAGGGTTTCCAGCGACGACAGCCGGCCACGCGCGGCCTGCGCCTGCTTGCGCACCTCGGCCAGTTCACCCTGGCTTGCGCGCTGTTGTTCCTGCAACCCGCCGAGCGCGTGCTTGCGCGCTTCGACCTGCTCGGTCAGCCCGTCCAGCGAGGTCTTCTGGGTTTCGTGGCGCAGCTCGATCTGCTCGAACGCCTCGGCCAGCGCGTCCAGATCCAGCCCGGCGCGCTCGTTGACCAGTGCTTCGCGGCGGCGTTCGGCTTCCAGCGACTGGCGGTCGAGATAATCGACGCGCGTGCGCTCCACCTCGCCGGCACGCGAGGCTTCGCCGGTGTCGCGGTTATGGGTTTCCCAACGCTGCTGCCAGTCGGCCAGGCGCGCCTCGGCCTCGCGTAGCGACTCCTGACGGAATTCGTGGTCGTCGCGCAGTTGTTCCAGTTGCGGTTCGGCCGCGTCCACCGCCTCGCGCAGCACCGCCAACCTGGCCGAATCGCCGCTGATGTGCTGGGTCAGCTCCTGCAACTGGCTCTGCGCCTCATCGCGCGCCTTGTGCAGGCGATGCGAGAGTTCGCGCTGATGCTGGATCTGCTGCTCGATGCGCGCCAACGCACCACCGACCTGATACACATCGGCCTGCGCCTTGGCCACCGCTTCGGCGGCTTCCTCGCGACGCGCGCGCCCGGTTTCGATCCGCGCCTCGGCATCGCGCTGTTCGGCGATCAGCTGCTGCAGCCGGGTCTCTTCCTGATTCAATTTTTCGCGCAGACCCTGCAACCGGCCATCCAGGCCGCGGTATTCCAGCGCCTTCCACTCGGCATCCTTGATCCGGCGCTCTTCCTGCAAGGCCTGATACTGCTCGGCCTGGCGCGCCTGGCGCTGCAAATGCGCCAGTTGCTTGGTGATCTCCTCGCGCAGGTCGCCCAGGCGATCGAGGTTCTCGCGGGTATGCCGGATACGCGTCTCGGTTTCCTTGCGGCGCTCCTTGTACTTGGAAATGCCGGCGGCTTCTTCCAGGTACACGCGCAGGTCTTCCGGGCGCGCCTCGATGATCTGGCTGATCATGCCCTGCTCGATGATCGAGTAGCTGCGCGGCCCCAGGCCGGTGCCCAGGAACAGGTCGGTGATGTCGCGGCGCCGGCACTTGGTGCCGTTGAGATAGTAGGCACTGTTGCCGTCGCGGCTGACCAGGCGCTTGACCGAGATCTCGTTGAACGAGGCGAACTCGCCGCTGATGGTGTGATCGGAGTTGTCGAAGATCAGCTCCACCGTCGCCTGCGACACCGGCTTGCGCGCCGAGGAACCGGAGAAGATCACGTCGGTCAACGAGTCGCCGCGCAGGCGGCTGGCCGAACTTTCGCCCATCACCCAGCGCACCGCATCGATGATGTTGGACTTGCCGCAGCCATTGGGACCGACGATGCCGGTCATGTTGGTGGGCAGGTGCAACGTGGTCGGGTCGACGAACGACTTGAAACCGGACAGTTTGATCGTGGACAGGCGCATGGGGCTGAAGGTTCCGGGCACCGCACGGGCGAGGCCGGCAGGCGCTTTTTCCTGTGAAGCCGGCACCTAAGCCCTTGATCCACAAGATCTGTGGGCCGTGGAACCGGCAATGGAGCACGAGTATAGCGGGCCTGCCATCGCTGGCGTGGCCGCAGAAAGACGAAGGGCGCCTAACCAGGCGCCCTTCGGGTACAGCGTACAGCGTGGATCAGGCGTCGGATTCGACGATGACCTTGACCGAGGTTTCCACATCGGCGTGCAGGTGCAGCACAACGTCGTACTCGCCGACATTGCGGAATGCGCCTTCGCCCAGGATCACTTCGCTCTTTTCCAGCGGCAGGCCGGCGGCGGTGAACGCCTCGGCGATGTCGCGCGGACCGACCGAGCCGTACAGCTTGCCCTCGGTCGACGCATGCGCGCCGATGGTGACGCTGGCGCCTTCGAACTTGCCGGCGCGGCTCTGTGCATCGGCCAGGATGGTGTTGGCCTTGGCTTCGTAATCGGCACGCTTGGCTTCGAACGCTTCGACGTTGGCGGCGGTGGCCGGAACGGCCTTGCCCTGCGGCACGAGGAAGTTGCGGCCGTAACCCGGCTTGACGCTGACCTTGTCGCCCAGGCCGCCGAGGTTGGTCACTTTCTGCAGAAGAATCAGATCCATGGTGGTGCTCCGTTATTCGTTAGCGCCGGCGCTTTGGCCGACGCAACGTTTGCTGTCCGAAAAGACGGGATTCGGGAATCGGGATTTGGGAATCGCAAAAGCACGATCAACACCGCATCTCGAATGACCGGCCTCTATATTTTAATAACCCGCACACGGATGTGCGGGCTTTTGTGAGGGACTCACATCAACGACTCGGATTAAACGTCGTGGTTGTCCGTGTACGGGATCAGCGCCAGGAAACGCGAGCGCTTGACGGCCGTAGCCAGCTGACGCTGGTACTTGGACTTGGTACCGGTCACGCGGCTCGGCACGATCTTGCCGTTCTCGGTGAGGTACTGACGCAGGGTGTTGAGATCCTTGTAATCGATCTCCTTGACGCCCTCGGCGGTGAACTTGCAGAACTTGCGACGACGGAAGAACTTGGACATGACAGCGCTCCTTAAGCGGCTTCGGCGTTGTCGCCGTCGGTATCGGTGGCGGCAGGTGCAGCATCGCCCTCATCGTCATCACGACGACGACGCTCGCTACGCTCGGGCTTGTCGCCCTTCTCGTCCTTGCTCTTCATGATCAGCGACTGCTCGGTGTCAGGGCCATCGCGCTTGACGACCAGGTGACGCAGCACCGCATCGTTGAAGCGGAAGCTTTCCACCAGCTCGCTCAGCACGGCCTGGTCGACTTCGATATTGAGCAGCACGTAGTGCGCCTTCACCAGGTTCTGGATCGGGTAGGCCAGCTGACGACGGCCCCAGTCTTCCAGACGGTGGATGGTGCCGTTACCGCCCTCGATCAGCGACTTGTAGCGCTCGATCATGGCCGGGACCTGTTCGCTCTGATCCGGGTGGACCAGGAACACGACTTCGTAATGACGACTCATGTTGTATTACCTTTCGGATGTGGCCACGTGGGCCGGACAGCTCCCCGGTGAACCGCGCGAGGCGGCCGGTGGAGCAAGGATTCCCGCCCGGAACCTGGCAGGAAGCAGGAAAGTATGGCAGTTCAGGCGCTTAGCCGCAACCGGGCGTACTGCCGGGGAGGCTTAAGAGCCCCGCTCCCCTCGGGAGAGGGGTTGGGGTGAGGGTCCGGGGGGCGAAGCCTGCGCAGAATTCGACGACTCATGGCTTCGCTCCGTCCCCTCATCCGCCCTTCGGGCACCTTCTCCCGGTGGGAGAAGGGATAGCGCGCGCCGGCCGGCTCAGCGATGCTCGGCTTCGGTCGTAAAGCTTTCCCCGCACCCGCACTCGGCAGTCGCGTTGGGATTGCGGAAGGTGAAGGTCTCGCTGAGACCGTGCTTGCCGAAATCGATGCAGGTGCCGTCGACCAGCGGCAGGCTGACCGGGTCGACGAAGATACGCACGCCCTCCTGCTCGAATACCGCATCGTTGTCGCGCTTCTCGCGCGCCAGGTCGGTGACATGGCCCCAGCCCGAACAACCGGTCTTGGTCACGCCGAAGCGCAGACCCAGCGTCCCCGGGGTCTGCTGCACGAAACGCTGCACGCGCTCCAGCGCGGCGGGGGTGAGGCTGATGGCCATGGGTGTGCTCCGGAAACGATGGTGGCGAGTATAGCGAGGCTGCGCCAACCGGGGCTGCACCCGCTGATACGACGTGTTCCCCAGATGGGGCCATGTCCAGTCGTCGACAAGCGCGAGCACCGGCAAGCGGTTCAGATGCTCGCGCCAGCGCGCCCGCAGCCAGTAAACTCGCAGACCATTCAAAGTCGCTACGGCGAGGACAAGTCATGACGGTGGTCAGCGTTGAACATGCGCTTGCGGGAAAACTCCCGGAAGGCGGCGAAGTCACGGTACGGGGGTGGGTGCGCACGCTGCGCGGATCTGCCGGACTGGCCTTCATCAACGTGACCGATGGTTCGTGCTTCGCTCCGATCCAGGTGGTGGCCAACGACACCCTGCCCAACTTCGACGAGATCAAGCGCCTGACCAGCGGCTGCTCGCTGATCGCCAAGGGCGTGCTGGTGAAGTCGCAGGGCAAGGGCCAGTCGTTCGAGATCCAGGCCAGTGGCGTGGAGATCGTCGGCTGGGTCGAGGACCCGCTGACCTACCCGATCCAGCCCAAGCCGATGTCGCCGGAGTTCCTGCGCGAAGTGGCGCACCTGCGCCCGCGCACCAACCTGTTCGGCGCGGTCACCCGCATCCGCAACTGTCTGGCGCAGGCGGTGCACCGCTTCTTCCACCAGAACGGCTTCAACTGGATCAGCACCCCGATCATCACCACCTCCGACGCCGAAGGCGCCGGGCAGATGTTCCGCGTCTCCACGCTGGATATGGTCAACCTGCCGCGCGATGCCAGCGGCGCGGTGGATTTCAGCCGCGACTTCTTCGGCAAGGAAACCTTCCTGACCGTGTCCGGCCAGCTCAACGTGGAGGCCTACTGCCTGGCGCTGAGCAAGGTCTACACCTTCGGCCCGACCTTCCGCGCCGAAAACAGCCACACCACGCGCCATCTGGCCGAATTCTGGATGATCGAGCCGGAAATCGCCTTCGCCGATCTGGCCGAAGACGCGCGCCTGGCCGAGCAGTTCCTCAAGTACCTGTTCCGCGCGGTACTCGACGAGCGTGGCGACGATCTGGCGTTCCTGGCCGAGCGCGTGGACAAGAACGCGATCGCCAAACTGGAAGCCTTCATCAATGCCCCGTTCGAGCAGATCGACTACACCGAGGCGGTGAAACTGCTGCAGAACTCGGGCAGGAAGTTCGACTTCCCGGTCGAATGGGGCCTGGACCTGCAGACCGAGCACGAGCGCTGGCTGACCGAAGAACACATCGGCCGCCCGGTGGTGGTGACCAACTACCCTGAGCACATCAAGGCCTTCTACATGCGCCTGAACGACGACGGCAAGACCGTCGCGGCGATGGACGTGCTGGCGCCGGGCATCGGCGAGATCATCGGCGGCAGCCAGCGCGAAGAGCGCCTGGATGTGCTGGATGCACGCATGGCGCAGTTCGGCCTGGATCAGGAGCACTACAGCTGGTACCGCGATTTCCGTCGCTACGGCTCGGTGCCGCATGCCGGCTTCGGCTTAGGGTTCGAGCGCCTGGTGGTCTACGTGTGCGGGCTGAGCAATATCCGCGACGCCATCCCCTACCCGCGCGCGCCGGGCAGTGCCGAGTTCTGATGTGAGCCTGCTGGCCGCCAGCACGCTGCAGTTGCCGGCCTTCACAGTGGCGTTGCCGGGCGCCGGCAGCGCCGGCGTGCGCGGCGTCCGGCTGGCGCAGCTGGCAGCGGCGCATTCGAGTCCAGGTGCCTGGTGGCAGGGCGACACGGCACGCAGGGCGATCATCCATGCCGTGCGTCCGTTATGGTGGACCATCGCTGCGCTGGTGGTCGGCGCAGCACTTCCCCAACGCGCACTGAGGCCGGCGGGCACATGACCCTGTTCTTCGCACTGTGTTTTGTCGGTGTCGCCGTCGCCGGGCTCACCGCCTTGCTGATCTTCTGGCCACTGACGCTGGTGCACCTGCGCGACCGTCATCCCGAGACGCTGGCCAGTTTCGGCGAGCCGGCCTTCATCAGTCCTGCGGGGCTGCGTTGGTTGCTGACGCGGCGCTACCGCAGCCATCGCGACAGTGCGCTGTCCGGCCTGGCCACACCCGCCTGGCTGTCGCTGCTGACCATCTTCTTCGGCCTGGGCATGGCGGCCCTGCTCGGCCTGCTTTCCAAGGTAATGCCATGAATACACAGCAAGACACCGCACAGGACGACCACGATTCGTGGTGGCTGGCCACGATCGGCCGCACGCTGATCTGGGCGCGCTTGCGCGTCAAGCAGGCCGGTACCGCCGAGGTCCTGGACAGCGATGGCAAGATCCTGCCCTACGACAGCGAAGACAGCGCCCGCGCGGCCTTGTTCGATGCCGAATTCGTCGCGCTAGACGGGCTGGACGAAGAAGACGCGCTGATGCGTGGTTTCTCGCTCGACGAGGTGTCGCCGCCACGCGGCGGCGACGATCCGGACCTGCGCGAACGCATGGTGCTGACCCTGGGCGGTCGCGCCTGACATGTACGCCCCACGCACGTTCGCACAGACCGATCTGGCCTTGCTGGACTGGCTGATCGCGCGCGACCCGTTCGTCACCGTGATCAGCCAGGGCGACGACGGGCAGCCGGCGATCTCGCATCTGCCGGTGCTGTACCGACGTCAGGCGCAGGCAGTGATCATCGAAGGCCACTGGGCGCGCCCCAATCCGCAGGCACGCAGCCCAGGCGATGCGGTGATCGTGGTGCAGGGTCCGCACGCCTATGTGTCGCCGAGCTGGTATCTGGACAAGGAAGCGGCCGCACGCGTGCCGACCTGGAATTACGCCGTGGCGCATCTGCATGGACGGTGCGAGCAGGTCAGCGATGAGGCGGAGCTGGGCGATCTGATCGGCCGCACGAGCACGCACTTCGAGAAGCGCGTGGGCAGCGACTGGCTGTTCGAGATGGAGCGCGACAGCCACCGCCGCCAGCTGCGCGGCCTGGTCGGCTTCCGCTTCGTTCCCAGCCGCATCGAGCTGACCTTCAAGCTCAGCCAGAACCACCCGGCCGGTAATGTTGCTGCCGTGAGCGATGCACTGCAGCAACAGGCGTCCACCGACTCCCGCGAGCTGGCGTCGCTGATGCGCGATGCCTTGCAGGCACGCGATGGCGCGGCCTGAGCGGCCCCATACAGCGTCGATTTCAGCATCACTGCCTATCGCTCATCTGTCGATCACACACTGCCCTTCGTCCTCTGGAATACTGCGCGCATGAACGAGCTCAACCATTTGCTTGAAAACAACCGCGCCTGGTCCGAGCGCATCCGTCACGAGGACCCGGAATTCTTCTCCAAGCTGTCCACCCAGCAGACGCCGGAGTATCTGTGGATCGGCTGCTCGGACTCGCGCGTGCCGGCCAACCAGATCATCGACATGGCGCCGGGCGAGGTGTTCGTCCATCGCAATATCGCCAACGTGGTGGTGCACACCGATCTGAACTGCCTGTCGGTGATCCAGTTCGCCGTCGACGTGCTCAAGGTCAAGCACATCCTGGTGGTCGGCCATTACGGCTGCGGCGGCGTGTTTGCCAGCCTGACCCAGAAGCGCATGGGCCTGGTCGACAACTGGATCCGCCACGTCACCGATGTGGCCGACAAGCACGAGGCGTGCCTGCACGACGCGGGCGACCTGCCGGTGCAGCATGCGCGCCTGTGCGAGCTCAACGTGCTCGAGCAGGTGGTCAATGTCTGCCGCACCACCATCGTGCGAGATGCCTGGGACCGCGGCCAGGAACTGTGCGTGCATGGCTGGGTCTACAGCCTGCGCGACGGACGTGCGCACGACCTGGGCATGTCGATCGACCGCCCCGAGCTGCTGCAGGAACGCTACGACGCCGCGCTGACGCAGATCCAGGCCGATCACGCCGAACGCTGAGCCGCACCCGCACACCGTCCCGCCGCGGCGCCCATCGGCGCCGTCGGTTGGCTATGCTGGACGTCTTCTTTGCCGAGGAACGTCGATGCTGGTCCCGCCGATCAACCTGCATGCCTGGATCGAGCAATACCGCCACCTGCTCAAGCCGCCGGTGGGCAATAAATGCATCCAGCAGGACGGCTTCATCATCATGATCGTCGGCGGGCCGAATGCGCGCACCGACTATCACTACGACGAAGGCCCGGAGTGGTTCTTCCAGCTCGAAGGACAGATGGTGCTGAAGGTGCAGGACGCAGGCGTCGCACGCGACATCCCGATCCGCGCCGGCGAGATCTTCCTGCTGCCGCCCAAGGTGCCGCATTCGCCGCAGCGCGCGGCCGGCTCGATCGGCCTGGTGATCGAACGCGAGCGCCTGCCCAACGAGCAGGACGGCCTGCAGTGGTACTGCCCGCAGTGCAATCACAAGCTGTACGAGGCGATGTTTCCGCTGCAGGACATCGAAACCGATTTTCCGCCGGTGTTCGATCATTTCTACCGCTCGCTCGCGCTGCGCACCTGCACCCAGTGCGGGCATCTGCACCCTGCGCCGGAGCGCTATGCCGCTGTCCAGGCATGAGCGGGCCATGGCGCGTGGCACTGCCGGGCACGCGTTGCGCAGGTCTTCGACCGCGTTCGCTCGGCGGCCGGTCGTGTGCGCGTCACGGCGACATCGCAATGCCGCGCAACGCAATGACGATGCAGCTGTCCGCATCGCACTCCGTTTCGACTGTATGCGCGCGCCGCAGCCACGCTGTGCGTCCGCGTTGAACCCCATGCCATGCTGCGCACGCTGATCGACCTCAAACCGCGCGACGTGCCGCTGCGCGTCGCGCTGCGCAATACCGCAGCGGTGGTGCTGCCGCTGGCGGTCGGTGTGGCCACCGGGCACGTCGCCGCCGGCCTGGCCGTGTGTACCGGCGCGCTCAATACCATGTTCACCGACCAGCCCGGCCCGTATCGCGCGCGTCTGCAACGCATGCTGATGGCGGCGCTGGCAGCCGGCCTGGCCGCGTTGCTCGGCATCTGGGTCGGCCACAACACGCCGGCACTGGTGATCGCCGGGCTGCTGCTCGGCCTTGGCGGCGGCTTGCTGGTGGCGCTCGGCCCGGTGGCGGCGCGGGTGGGGTTGACCAGCATGATCCTGCTGGTGGTCAGCGCCGACATGCGCTTGCCGGTGCAGCAGGCAGCGGGCGTGGCGGCGTTGATCTTTGCCGGCGGCCTGCTCCAGGTGGCCCTGGCATTGGCCGCGTGGCCGTTGCAGCGCTATCGCCCGGAGCGCTTCGCGCTGGCCGACCTGATGCGTCAACTGGCCGGCATCGCACGCCAGCGTCCGGAAGCCAGCGCCCCGCCGCCGGCCACCCAGGAAGTGCTCGATGCGATGGTGATGCTGCACGGCGAGCATCGCTCGCGCGCGATCGCCGTGCAGAGCTTCCGCATCATCGCCGAGCTGTGCGAGCGCGTGCGGCTGGAGCTGCTGTCATTGGCCGATGTCGATACCCGCCTGACCGAGTCGCAGGCGCGCCCGGCGATCGAGCGCGTGCTCGAACGCGGCGCCATCGTGCTGGAACAGCTCGCGCATGCGATGACGGTGGGCCAAGACCCGCTCGCCGCCAATGCCTCGATGACCGGCTTCGATGATCTGGTCGCCGCACTGGCGCAGTTCCAGCACGACAACGCCGATACCCGCGAACGCCGGCTGGCGCGTGTGGCGGTGGCGCGTGCGCAAGGCCTGGGCGGCCAGTTGCGCGCCCTGATCCGCAATGCGCATTGGGCCAGCAGCCGTGGCGAAATCCAGGCGCAGCTGGCCGAAGCACGTTTGCCGGCGGCACTCAGGCCCGCGGCGACCTGGGCCACGCTGCGTGCAAATCTGGATCTGTCCTCGGTGGCCTTCCGGCATGCCTTGCGCTGCGGCGTGTGCCTGGCGCTGGCCATCGCCTTCCAGCGCTGGCAGCAGATTCCGCACGGCTTCTGGATTCCGATGACCACCGCCATCGTGCTCAAGCCGGATTTCGGCGGCACTTTCAGCTTCGGCGCCCTGCGCGTGGCCGGCACCTTCGTCGGCCTGCTGGTGGCGACCTTGCTGGCGCATCTGGCGATGGATGGCGCGAGCGTCCGCCTGGCGTTGCTGGCGCTGTTCTGCCTGGGCTTCCGCCTGCTGACGCAGGTGAATTACGGCATCGGCGTTGCGTTTCTGACCGGCATGCTGGTGCTGCTGCTGTCCTTCGAAGGCGTGGCACCGGGCGAGGCCATCGGTGCGCGTCTGCAGGCGACGGTGGCCGGCAGCGCCTGGGCGTTGATCGCCTACGCGCTGTGGCCCACGCGCGAGCGTCGGCATATCCGCGCTTCGCTGGCGCAGCTGCTGACCGCCTACCGCGATCATCTGCGCAATCTTTTGCTCGGCAGGATGGAGGATCTGGGCGATACCCGCGCTGCCGCACGCGTGGCGCGCACCAACGCGCAGGCCTCGATCGAACGCCTGCGCGGCGAGCCACGCAGCCGGCGCAATCTGCACGAGCTCAAACTCGCCGAATCGTTGCTGGCCAACGGCAACCGGCTGATCCGCGCCACCTTGTCGCTGGAAGCGGTACTGCGCGATGGCCATCCATTGCCTGCCCTGGAGGCGCTGCCCGCATTCGCGCAACAGGCCGACCAGGCGCTGTCCGAGCTGATCGCCTGCCTGCTCGACGGCGGCATTCCCGCCGCGGCCACCTTGCGCAGCGCCGAGCGCCAGCTGTCCGATGCGTTGGCGGCCCTGCCCGACGGCTCGCCCGCCACCGCCGCACTGGCCGACACCATCGACCGCATCACCGACAGTATCGGCACGCTGACGCATCTGTTGCGTCCGGCCCGGCCCGCTTCGACCAAAGTCTCTACCGATGCCTCGGCCGATGCCCCGGCCGTGCATGACGGCGCACACGGTGCCGGCGGGTAAACTGCGCCACTGACCTGCGTTGCGAGCCGTGATCATGACCGACCTGCTGTCCCGCGCCCATGCCGTTGCACTGGACGCCGCCGACCTGCTGCGCCACCTGCGCGATGACTTCGTGTTCCCGCAGCATGCCGGCCAGGATCAGACCTATTTCGTCGGCAATTCGCTGGGCCTGCAGCCACGCGCCGCACGCGCGATGGTGGCCGAGGTGCTCGACCAGTGGGGTGCGCTCGCGGTGGAGGGCCACTTCACCGGTCCCACCCAGTGGCTGACCTATCACCAGCTGGTGCGCGATGGCCTGGCCCGGGTAGTCGGCGCGCTGCCGGGCGAAGTGGTGGCGATGAACACGCTGAGCGTCAACCTGCACCTGATGATGGCCAGCTTCTACCGCCCCACGCCCGAGCGTGGCGCGATCCTGATCGAAGCCGGCGCGTTTCCGTCCGACCGCCATGCGGTGGAATCGCAACTGCGCCTGCATGGGCTGGATCCGGCCACGCAGCTGATCGAAGTGCAAGCCGACCAACCCAATGGCACGCTGTCGATGGCGGCGATTGCCGATGCCATCGCCCGGCATGGTCCGCGGCTGGCGCTGGTGCTGTGGCCCGGCATCCAGTACCGCACCGGTCAGGCCTTCGACCTGGGCGAAATCGTGCGGCTGGCACGCGCACAGGGCGCGGCGGTGGGTTTCGATCTGGCGCATGCGGTCGGCAATATCGCGCTGACGCTGCACGACGACGGCGTGGATTTCGCGGTGTGGTGCCACTACAAATACCTCAACGCCGGCCCCGGCGCGGTGGGGGGCTGTTTCGTGCACGAACGCCATGCCAACAGCAACCTGCCCCGCATGGCCGGTTGGTGGGGACATGAGCAGCAGAGCCGCTTCCGCATGGATCCGCAGTTCGTGCCCTCGCCCGGCGCCGAAGGCTGGCAGCTGAGCAATCCGCCGGTGCTGGCGCTGGCGCCGCTGCGTGCGTCGCTGGAGCTGTTCGATCAGGCCGGCATGGCGGCGCTGCGTGCCAAGTCCGAACAGCTGACCGGGCATCTGGAACAGCTGATCCACGCCCGTGTGCCGCAGGTGCTGCAGATTGTCACCCCGGCCGAGCCGGCGCAGCGTGGCTGCCAGCTGTCGTTGCGGGTGGCCGGCGGCCGCGCGCAGGGGCGCTCGCTGTTCGAGTACCTGCAGTCGGCGGGTGTGCTCGGCGATTGGCGCGAACCGGACGTGATCCGCATCGCACCGGTGCCGCTGTACAACCGCTTCTGCGACCTGCACCAGTTGGTCGAGCACGTGGAAACCTGGGCCGCCGCCTGAGCGCGTACGGCACAGACTGTGCCAGCGAACAGCGCCGCGCGTGAGCCGGAACCGGCACCCGCGCACGTACACTCCGAACCCGCACCTGGCCGGCCACGGCAGGTGCCGCTGCCAGCCACTCTCCTTCCTCCCTCTTGGCCGGCACTCGCGTCCGGCCGCTGCCGGATACCGCATTGAGCGCAGTCTCTCCCCGTTCCCTGACCCTGATCGGCGCTGGCCTGGCCGGTTGCCTGCTGGCCATCCTGTTGTCGCGTCGCGGCTGGCAGGTCACCGTCTACGAGCGCCGTGGCGACCCGCGCATCAAGGGCTACGAGTCCGGCCGCTCGATCAATCTGGCGCTGGCCGAACGCGGCCGCCATGCACTGCGCCAGGCCGGTGCCGACAACGCGGTGATGGCCAAGGCGGTGATGATGCGCGGGCGCATGGTGCATCCGCTGCACGCGCAGCCGCAGCTGCAGCGTTACGGGCGCGACGACAGCGAAGTGATCTGGTCGATCCACCGCGCCGCATTGAACGTCGCGCTGCTGGATCTGGCCGAACAGGCCGGTGCCCGCGTGCATTTCTATCGCCGCCTGCACACGGTGGACTTCGACGCCGGCTACGCGCGCTTCATCGACGACCGCGACGACCAGCCGCACGAAATCCATTTCCAGAGCCTGATCGGCAGCGATGGCGCCGGCTCGGCATTGCGCGCAGCGATGCAGCGCAAATCGCCGCTGGGCGAGCGCACCGCATTCCTCGATCACTCCTACAAGGAGCTGGAAATTCCGCCGCTGCCCGGCGGCGGGTTCCGCATCGAAGGCAACGCGCTGCACATCTGGCCGCGCGGGCGCTACATGTGCATTGCGCTGCCCAACGACGGCGGCACCTTCACCGTCACGCTGTTTCTGCCCAATGCCGGCGAGCCCAGTTTTGCCACCACGCGTACCGGCGACGAAGCGCTCGCCTTGTTCGCGCGTGATTTTCCCGATGCCTTGCCGCTGATTCCGCAACTCAAGGAGCATTGGGAAGAGCATCCGCCCGGCCTGCTCGGTACCCTCACGCTGGACCGCTGGCATCTGGGCGGCCGCGCATTGCTGATCGGCGACGCCGCGCACGCGATGGTGCCCTTCCACGGCCAGGGCATGAATTGCGCGTTCGAAGATTGCGTGGCGCTGGCTGAGCAGCTGGACGCGCACGACGATCTGGAAGCCGCGTTCGCCGCGTTCCAGGCCGCACGCCGCGACGACGCCGCAGCGATCCAGCAGATGGCGCTGGAGAATTACCTGGAAATGCGTGACCGCGTCGACGATCCCGACTTCCTGCTGCAGCGCGCGCTCGAACAGCAGCTGCAGGCACGCTGGCCCACCCGTTTCGTGCCGCATTACACGATGGTGACCTTCCTGCGCACGCGCTACTCGATCGCCCTGGCGCGCAGCGAGATCCAGCGCCAGATCCTGGTCGAGGCCACGCGCGGGCACAGCGACCTGTCGCGCATCGACTGGGCGGCGCTGGAAGCGGTCGTGCATGCGCGCCTGCAGCCGCTGGAAGGCGCGCACTGATCCACCTGCACAGGCCGGCGTCAGCGGGCCGGCGCGCGAATAAGAGATACTAGGCAGCACTGGCGGCGCCCTCCGCAGCGCGCCGCGGACCTGGATTTCATACGGCATGCCTGACAGCTTTCTCTTCTACGACCTGGAAACCTTCGGCCAGGATCCGCGCCGCACGCGCATCGCGCAGTTCGCCGCGGTGCGCACCGATGCGCAGCTGCGCGTGATCGAAGAACCGATCAGTTTCTACGTGCAGCCGGCCGACGACCTGCTGCCCTCCCCGTACGCGACCATGGTCACCGGCATCACCCCGCAGCACGCGCTGCGCGAAGGCGTAAGCGAGGCCGAAGCGTTCGCGCGCATCTGCGAGCAGATGAGCCGGCCGCAGACCTGCACGCTGGGCTACAACTCGATCCGCTTCGACGACGAGTTCGTGCGCTGCGGACTATTCCGCAATTTCTACGACCCGTACGAGCGCGAGTGGCGCGGCGGCAATTCGCGCTGGGACCTGCTCGACGTGTTGCGGCTGGTGCATGCGCTGCGCCCGGACGGCATCGTCTGGCCGCAGCGCGAAGACGGCGCCACCTCGTTCAAGCTCGAACACCTGGCCGATGCCAACGCAGTGCGCGAAGGCGATGCGCACGAGGCGCTGTCAGACGTGTACGCCACCATCGGCATGGCGCGCAAGTTCCAGCAGCATCAACCCAAGCTATGGGATTATGCGCTGCGTCTGCGCGACAAGCGCTTTGCGGCGACGCTGCTGGACGTCATCGGCATGCAGCCGGTGCTGCATGTCTCGCAGCGCTATCCCGCCTCGCGCATGTGCGCTGCCGCAGTGCTGCCGTTGACGCGCCATCCGCGTATCGACAGCCGCGTGATCGTGTTCGATCTGGAAGGCGACCCTGAAGTGCTGTTGCGCTTGAGCCCCGACGAGATCGCCGACCGGCTGTATATCCGCGCCGCCGACCTGCCCGAAGGCGAGCAGCGCATTCCGCTCAAGGAAGTGCACGTGAACAAGTCGCCGGCGCTGGTGGCCTGGCAGCATCTGCGCGCGGCGGATTTCCAGCGCCTGGGCATCGACCCGGACGCGGTGCTGGCCAAGGCTGCACGCCTGCGCGCGCTCGGCCCCGAACTGGCCGAAAAGGTGCGTCAGGTCTACGGCAACGAGCGCGCTGCGGCACCGGCGGTCAACGATGCCGATGCCTCGCTGTATGACGGCTTCCTGGCCGAAGGCGACAAGCGCCTGCTGGCGCAGGTGCGCGCCAGTGCACCGGCCGAGCTGGGCGCGCTGGAAGCGCGCTTTCGCGATCCGCGCCTGGTCGAGTTGCTGTTTCGCTACCGCGCGCGCAACTGGCCGCAGACCTTGTCGTTCGACGAGCAGGAACGCTGGAACGTCTACCGCCGCCAACGCCTGCTCGAAGACCGTGGCCTGGGCGAGGTCACGCTCGACCAGTTCCATGCGCAGATCGCGGATTTACGGCTTGCTCACCCGGACGATGCTACCAAGCAGTCCTTGCTCGACCAGCTCGCCGCCTGGGGTTTGGACCTCCAACGCACGCTATGACCACCTATTTTTCCGATGCCAGCTTCAAGTTCCTGCGCGCCCTGGCCCGCCACAACGACAAGACCTGGTTCAACGATCACCGGCATCAGTACGAGGCGCACGTGCGCCAGCCGTTCCTGCAGCTGATTACCGACCTGCAGCCCGCGGTGGCGCAGGTCAGCGAGCATTATCGCGCCGATCCCAAGACCCAGGGCGGCTCGCTGTTTCGTATCTACCGCGATGCGCGTTTTTCCAACGACAAATCGCCATACAAGAACTGGCAAGGCGCGCGCCTGTTCCATGAGCGCCGCCGCCAGGTGCCGGCGCCGTCGTTCTACATCCATCTGCAGCCGGGCGAGAGTTTCGTGGGTGCAGGGCTGTGGCACCCGGAGCCGGACACCCAGCGCAAGCTGCGCCAGTTCATCTTCGACAATCCCGCCAACTGGAAAGCGGCCGCCTACGAGCCAAAACTACGCCGCAAATTCGCGTTGGACGACAGCGAGAAACTCGTGCGTGCGCCGCGCGGCTTTCCCAACGATTTCGCCTTCATCGACGACCTCAAGCATCGCAACTGGGCGTATCTGCGTCATCTCGACGATGCCATCATGACCGGCCCGCGCCTGCGTCAGACCATCGAAGCGGACCTGGTGGTGCTGGCGCCGTTCGTCGATTATCTGTGCGCCGCGCTGGATCTGGAATTTTGATGCATCGCACGGCGCCGGCAGCAATCGACGCGGCGCCGGCGATCGGCACACCGAAGCGGTCCATCGCTGCGTGGCGCCGTGCACCGGTGCGTCTTGCGCCAACCACAGCCACGGACTGCACACCATGAACAAACGCTGGTTGCTGTTGCCCATACTGGCCGTGCTGCTGCTTGCCAGCTATGTGGTTGCAGGCCCGTACCTGGCCATTCGCGGCATCAGCCAGGCAGTCGCCAATCGCGACACCGCGCAGCTGGAACGCCACGTGGACTTCCCCAGCCTGCGGGTCAACCTCAAGGCGCAGTTGGACGACTACCTGATTCGCCAGGCCGGCAGCCGCATGCAATCGAGCCTGCTCGGCGGCTTTGCCCTGCAGCTTGCCAGCGGCATCAGCGGTGCCGGCGTGGACACGCTGGTGACGCCGCTGGGCATCGGTGCGTTGCTGCAGGGCCATAGCGTGTGGAATCGCGTTACCGGCACCACCGTCAGCCCGGACACCTATGCGGCACCGGCGCCGGCGCGTCCGCTGCAAGGCGCCCAGCAGCGCTTCGAATCCACCCGCCGCTTCACCGCGACCACCCGCACCGCGACCGGAGCGCCGGTGGTGTTCGTGCTGACCCGGCAAGGCCTGCGCTGGCGATTGACCGATATCCGCTTGCCGCTGGCAGATGCGGAAAATCCGCCGACCCCATAATCGCGCGCCTGCGAACGATGTTGAGATTTTCGCGTTCGCAGGCTGACGACGGGCACCGGACAGCGGCTCACGAAGACCACCAGGCCCGCTCCATCCACGCTGCCTGCAGCCGCAGTATCGCAGGCCGCAACTGCCGGCGCGCCGACCACGGCAACGCCGCCAGCGCCTGCTCCGCAGTGCCCGGCGTGCATTTGCCGTTCCAGGCGTACAGCACCTGGTTGCGCGGATCCGGCTCGGGCAACAGCAGCACCCGCCCCTCGAACACCTCGCGCAGCGCGGCCAGATGCCCGGCCAGCGTCACCTGGAACAGGTTCAGGGCCAGCACACCGCCGGGCGTCAACGCAGCGCGGCAATCGGCATAGAACTCGGGCGTGCACAACGCCGGTGGAATGCCATCGGCATCGTAGGCATCCAGCAGCAACAGGTCGTAGCGCCCGGCACGCATGCCGATCCACTGCGCACCATCGCCGTGCGTGACCTCAAGCCGCGCATCGTCGCGTGGCACGCCAAACGCATCGCGCAACGCCAGCACCTGCGCATCGGCATCCACCGCTTCGATGCGCGTGCTGCGCAGATAGCGGTGACAGAACTTGGCCTGCGCGCCGCCGCCGAAGCCGATCAGGCCGATGCGCCCGGGACGCGGCTGCAGCCACAGCGCGGCCAGCATGCTGCGCGTATACGGCAGCATCAGCCGCAACGGCGCCCAGCGCGACATGCGGGTCTGGACGGTGTCCTCGGCGAAATACAGCTCCAGTTGGCGCCAGCTGGAGCGCAGCGCGGCGCGCCCAGACAGCTTCGATGCCTCGCTCACCTGCCCTGCGGATCGTTGGCCACGCCATGCGGCACGTGACCGGCCGCCACATGCTGGTGTTGGCGCGCACTGTCGATGTTGTGCTGCGAATCGTCGAAGAAGATATCCGCGCCGAACGCCTCCAGGAACGGCCCCTTGTGGCGCCCGCCGAGGAACAGCGCCTCGTCCAGACGCACGCCCCACTCGCGCAGGGTGCGGATCACCCGCTCGTGCGCCGGCGCCGAGCGCGCGGTGACCAGCGCGGTGCGGATCGGCGAGGCCTCGCCCGGCGGGAATGCCGCCTGCAGCGCATGCAGCGCCGACAGGAAATTGCGGAACGGCCCGACCGACAGCGGCTCGCGCGCACGCTCGCGCTCGTGGCGGCCAAACGCCTCCACGCCCTGCTCGCGCGAGATGCGTTCGCTCTCGTCGCCGAAGATCACCGCATCGCCGTCGAAGGCGATGCGCAGCTGGGTCGACAGGCGGCTTTCGTCGTTGTCCACGATCGCCGCCGCGGCCTCGGCGCGCTCGCCCGGCGCGCGCGGCATGATGGTCGCCGCCGCGATGCCATGGCTGAGTGCGCGGCGTACCGATTCCGGATTGGCCGACAGAAACAGATCGGTGCCGAACGGCTTCACGTACGGCCAGGTCGGCTGACCCGAGGTGAAGGTCGCCCGCACGATGCCCAGGTTGTAGTGCTGGATCGAATTGAAGATGCGCAAGCCGGTATCGGCGGAATTGCGCGACAGCAGGATCACTTCGACACGCGGGGTTTCTTCGGGCACATCGTGGTTGAGCGCCAGCAGCTTGCGCACCACCGGAAAGGCGACGCCCGGCTCCAGGATGTCGTCCTCATGCTCGCGCTGGAACGCCGAATACGCCTCCACGCCATCGGCCTCGAACAGCGCATGGCCTTCTTCGAGATCGAACAGCGCGCGCGAGGTCACCGCGACGGTCAGGAGCCTTGGGGAATTATCAGCCATTGGGGTGCCGGGAATGGGGAATCGGGATTGGGGAATGGGTTGGAGCAAAAACGAAGTTTCTGGGATTTGAGATCGTTACTTGCACTGCATCGTACCTTGGGCACGTGCAGGCTCGGCTGCACGTCGCGCTGCTGCCGTTGCCAATCCCGAATCCCCAATGCCCACTCCCGGCCCCTCAGACCGCAAACTGTTCGCTGAAGATGCGTTCTTCCAGATTGTGTTCGGGATCGAACAGCAGCGTCACCTGGCGCTGGGTGGATTCACGGATGGTCACTTCCACCACGTCGCGGATCTCGTGCGAGTCGGCGGTGACGCTGACCGGGCGCTTGTACGGGTCCAGCACGCGGAAACGCACTTCGGTATCGGCCTTGAGGATGGCGCCGCGCCAGCGGCGCGGGCGATACGGGGCGATCGGTGTCAGCGCCAGCGTGTGCGAGCCCAGCGGCAGGATCGGCCCGTGCGCGGAATAGTTGTAGGCGGTGCTGCCGGCCGGCGTGGCGACCATGACCCCGTCGCCAATCAACTCGGCGATGCGGGTCTGGCCATTGAGATCCACGCTCAGGTGCGCGGCCTGGCGGGTCTGGCGCAGCAGCGAGACCTCGTTGTAGGCCAGCGACACCGTGCTGGCGCCGGACTCGGTCTGCACCTGCATTTCCAGCGGGCGCAGATGCGCCGGTTCTGCGCGTTGCAGACGCGCGAGCAGGTCGTCCTCGTCGTCGCGGTACTGGTTCATCAAGAACCCGACCGAGCCCAGCTTCATGCCGAACACCGGCTTGCTGGCAGCGCCATGCCGGTGCAGGGTCTGCAGCATGAAGCCGTCCCCGCCCAGGGCGCAGACGATGTCGGCGGTGTCCAGCGGATGATCGCCATAGCGCTGCACAAGACGCGCGCGTGCGGTCACCGCCGGCTCGGCGTGACTGGCAAGAAAGGCAATCCGGGGTGGTGCGGTCATCGTCGACTCCAGAGCATGCGAATCAGCATACCGCAGCGCTGTGGTCGGCTTGTTGGCTGCCCGCCCCACCCTCGCTTGCACGGCCGCGCCTGCACCTGCGCGATCAGACGCCGCCGCTGGCACGGCGCACGGCAGCCAGCCAGGCGCCTGCGATACCGGGCGCGCAATGCGCGCACTGCCCGCTCAGACGCGACCGGGCCACGGCATCAGGCGGTCAATCGCCAGGCACGATGGATGCGCGCATGCCGCTCGAAATCCGGGTCGATGGTGCGCGGGCTGATTTCCTCGCACTGCGCAAACTCGGCCACCAGTTCCTCGTCGAGCTTGAAGCGGCGGAAGTTGTTGGAGAAATACAGCACCCCACCCGGCGCCAGCCGCGCCACTGCCGCACGCAACAGCCGCACGTGTTCGCGCTGGATGTCGAAGTCTTCGGCGCGTGCGGAGTTGGAGAAGGTCGGCGGGTCGCAGAAGATCACGTCGAAATGCGCGCGCTCGGCTTCCAGCCAGGCCAGCGCGTCGGCCTGCACCAGCGTGTGCTTGCTGCCGGCCTGGCCGTTCAGGGCCAGGTTGTCGGCGCACCACTGCAGATAGGTGCCGGACAGATCCACGCTGGTGGTCGAGCTCGCGCCGGCCACCGCCGCTTCCACGCTGGCCACACCGGTGTAGCAGAACAGGTTGAGGAAGCGCCGCCCCTTCGATTGCGTGGCCATGGTGCCGCGCAGCGGGCGATGGTCCAGGAACAGGCCGGTATCCAGGTAATCGAACAGATTCACCCGCAGCAAGGCGCCATGCTCGCGCACATTGATGAACTCGTTGCGCTGCTCGAAGCGGCCGTACTTGCTGCCGCCCTTGCCGCGCTCGCGCGATTTGAGCGCCACGCGTTCGCCCGGCACCTCGAACACCTCGCGCGCAGCGGCCAGCAGCTCGCCCAGACGGCGGCGCACGTCGGCTTCCGGAATCGTCGCCGGCGCGGCGTATTCCTGCACGTGCAGGAACACGCGGCGATCGCCATCGGCCTGCTGGTACACGTCGATGGCGGCGGAATATTCCGGCAGATCGGCGTCGTAGGCGCGGAAGCATTCGATGCCTTCGCGTGCGCGCCACTTCTTGAACTTCTGCAGATTCTTGCGCAGGCGATTGGCGACCATCTGCGCGCCTACGCTGAGCGCGGTCGGCGCCGCCAGCGGGGTGCGCCGCGGCACCGCGATCGGGTCGCAGACGATCAACGCGCACTCGATCGCGCCATTGAACAGCTGGTATTTCTTGCCGGCGCGCAGGCCGGTGGCATACGCCAGCTCGGCATTGCCGCACAGCAGGCTGGCCCGCCATTGCGGCACGGCGCGCTGCAAGGTGTCGCCCAGGCGGCGATACAGCGCCGCATCGGCAGCCAGGCGCTCGTCGTAAGGCGGATTGCACACCACCACGCCGGTGGCCTGCGGCGGGGTCTGCAGGTCGCCCACCTCGCGTACGCCGAACCAGATCGCCTCGGCCACACCGGCCACTTGCGCATTCTCTTTCGCGGCACGGATCGCATGCGGGTCCATGTCGCTGCCGTGGATCACCTGCCTGAGCGCGGCGCGGCCGAGACTGTCGCGCTCGCGCGCTTCGCTCACCAGCTGCTGCCAGCCCTCGCGGTCGAAGCCGCGCCAGCGGCTGGGGATATCGCTGCCATAGCGCTGCAGGCCGGGCGCCACGTCGGCGGCCATCAGCGCGCCTTCGATCAACAGGGTACCGCTGCCGCACATCGGATCCAGCAGGCCGCCGCCATCGGCGTAGGCGCGCAGCCAACCGGCGCGCAACAACACCGCCGCGGCCAGATTCTCTTTCAGCGGCGCATCGTTCTGCGCCATGCGCCAGCCGCGCCGGTGCAGCGGGCCGCCGCCCAGATCCACCGAAATGGTGGCGCGCCCCTTGCGCAGCGACAGGTTCAGACGCAGATCCGGGCTGTCCACATCCACCGACGGACGTTCCAGGCCCTGCCGGCGCATGGTGTCGACCACCGCGTCCTTGATGCGCTGCGCCGCGTAACGGGCATGCGTGATCGCGGTGCCGGAGACATGCGCGTCCACCGACAGCGTGTGGCCGACGGACAGATGTTCGTCCCACGGCAATTCGGCCACGCCGGCATACAGCGCGTCCTCGTCCGGGCAATCGAACTCGCTCAGCGGCCACAGCACGCGGCTGGCCAGACGCGACCACAGCACGGCGCGCTGCGCATCGCGCAGGTCGCCCTCGACGTTGACGCCGGAGATGGTGGCGGTGGCCTTGCTGGCACCGAGCGACAGCAGCTCGTCGGCAAGCAGGTATTCCAGGCCCTTGGCACAGGATGCGAAGAATTTCACGTAGGCAGGTATCGATGGAGACGCTGGCCGTGAGGGCGAGCGTGGGAGCAGGACGCTGGGCCGGCACCCTGGAGGGCAAAGCCGTGGCCGCCGCGGGCGGGGCGCAAATGGTCGGCCATCGGAGCCGGCTTTACCAGCCCGCCGGCCGGATCGCCCGCCGCGCGGTTCACCACGGCGCCAGCTGCCACTGCGGCTGCGCGGTGTCCAGGCGCTGCCGCAGGCCCAGCCGCTGCAGGAACGCGGCATCGTGCGAGGCGACGATCAGCGCACCCGGGTAGCTGTGCAGCAACGCCTCGATCGCCTCAACCGATGCCAGATCCAGGTGGTTGGTCGGCTCGTCCAGCAACAGCAGTTGCGCCGGCTGCACCCGGTACAGCGCACAGGCCAGCGCCGCCTTGAGCCGTTGGCCGCCGCTGAGCTGGCCGGTGGGCAGGTCGGCACGCTGCTGGTCCAGCCCCAGCAGCGCCAGGCGCAGCCGCTGTGCGTGGGCTGGCGCGCCCGGGTCTGCATCGTGCAGCTGCGCAGCGGCCGAGCGCGCCGGATCCAGCAGCCCCAGGTGCTGATCCAGATACGCCGCCGGCACATGTACCTGGCAATGCCCCGCGCTAGGCTGCAGGCGCCCGGCCAGCAGCTGCAACAACGACGACTTGCCGCTGCCATTGGGACCGACCAGGCCGATCCGCGGCTGCCCATGCAGCAGCAGATCCACCCGCCGCCCACCCAGCCGCCCGTGCGCCAGTTCCACCTGTTGCAGCGTGGCCAACCGCCGCGATGCGCCGGCGGGTGATGTCGGCGCCAGTACCGCGATGGTGGGGTCGTCCTGCAGCTGCGCTGCGGCCTGCACCACCGACTTGCTCAGCCGCGCCTGTTCGGCCTGCCGCTGCTGTTGCAGCCGCCCCGCGCTGATCTCGCTGCGCTGCTTCTGCGCACCGAGCAGGATCGAAGCCTGATTGGCCTGCCCTGCAGCACGCGCGCCGCGTGCCTGGCGTTGCTGTTGATGCTGCTGCTGCTCGCGCAGCGCCTGCTCGCCGCGCGCGCGCGCCTGTTTGCGCTGGGCCAGCAACGCGCTGGCCGCCTGCTGTTCGATGGCGCGCTGCTGCGCATAGAACGCGTAATTGCTGCCATAGCTGCGCAGCCCCTGCGCGGACAGTTCCAGGATGCGCTGCATCGCATCGAGCAGGCCGCGGTCGTGGCTGATCACCAGCAAGCCACCGCTCCACGCCAGCAACTGATCCATCAGCCGCTGGCGTTGCGGGCCATCCAGGTGATTGCTGGGCTCGTCCAGAATCAACAGGTCCGGCCGGGTCAGAAACGCACCGGCGAGCGCCACGCGCATCGCTTCGCCGCCGCTGAGCTGCGCGGCCGGTGCCCGCGGATCGCGCCCACCCAGGCCTTGCCGTTCGAGTTCTGCGGCAAATTGCGCATGGGCGGCCCAGCGCTCGCCGACGAGTTCGAAATCGGCGGGCGCAACGCTGCCGGCGGCGATGCGGTCCAGCGCCTCCAGCAGCGGCGCGACACCGGCCAGTTCGGCAATGCTCTGCCCCGGCGCAACGCGCACGCGCTGCGGCAGGTAATGCACGCTGCCGTTGCGCACGCAACGCCCGGCACTGGGCAGCAACTCGCCGGCCAGCAGGCGCGCAAGCACGCTCTTGCCCACGCCATTGCGCCCGACCAGGCCGGTGGCGCGTTGGTCGATGTGGATATGCAGATCGGAAAATAGCGTGCTGCCATCGGGCAGCACATACGCAACGCTTTCCAGCGTCAGCGACGAACAGGTCATACGGGTCTCCATTGCATGCCAGCACACGCACCGATCCAGCTGGACCGGCAGCGGGTAAGGCCGTCATCACGACGGCGGCATCAATGGCGCATTGGACCAATCCTCAGACAGTGGGCAACGCGGCAAAGTGTAGGTCAGCCTGCGACGCAAGCCAAATCCCTCACGTGCAACGCTGCGCAAGCATCCGGGCACCGCGGCAGATTGGCCGTGTTCAAGCGCAGCATGGCAAGCACCCGCCCTTGCAGACATGGTCGTGGTCGAGCTCCTGCAGGCTGGCCCGTTGCCCACTGCCAGGCGCCATCGAAGGCGGCATCGTCCTGGTCATCGCTGCCGTGGGACATCAGCCGGCCCGCCTGCACGACCTGGCCCAGGTCGTCGTCGTCACGTTGCATCGTCCACCTCGGCGGGAGCGCGCCAATCGCAGCGCTCGCCATGCCGCGATCACTCCCGGCGCAACGGCGTCTCTGCAGCGATGGAAGATACGGCCGAGCGAACTGCCACGGCCCGCACAGCCTGGCGTGGATCGCGGCAACCGGTCGCCGACGGCTGAACTCAACCCAGGCCGAACGCCGGGTGATAGGCGACATCGGCCAGCGGCAGCAGGCGGTCGCCGAACGCCAGCGCCTGCAGCTCGGATGCCGGGACGCCGGGCAACACCAGCCCCGGCTCCGCCGCAAAGCCCAGACGCCTGAAAAACGCCGGCTCGCCCAATGCCAGGCAACCGGCCGCACCACGCTCGCGCAAGCCGGCCAGCGCTGCCTGCACCAGACGCGTGCCCAGCCCCTGGCGCTGATGCCCCGGCCCGATCGCCAGCGGACCCAACGCGTACCAGCCGGGCGAATCGTCCGACAGCGACACCGGCGATACCGCCAGGTGCCCGACCACATACCCGTCGTGGTCGGCCACCAGCGACAACGCCAGCGCGCCGTCGTTGCGCAACCCGGCGATCACGTGCTGCTCGTCGTGGCGGCTCTGTTCGTCGCGCATGAACGCGACCATCGTCAGCAGTTCGATCGCTGCGGCATCGCCATCGCTCGCTTCGCGAATCAGCACGTTCATCGGACGCCCCGCAACCCGAACACCCTCAACCGGTTGCGCATCACAGGCTCTGCAACAGTTCGGCGAAGGCCCGCGCCGTCGCATCGACATGCGACGCTAGCCGGTGTTCGTCGTCGACCAGCAGCAAGCGCGCTTGGCGCGCCTGCGCCCAGGCGATCACATCGCTGGCCGGAATCAATTCATCGCGCCAGGCATGCACGATGGAAATCGGCACGCGCGCCGCATCCAGTGCCGGCAGCGGCCCCATCCTGGTCGGCGGCACCATCAGGAACAACCCGCGCGTCGGCACCTGCAACGATACCTGCGCGGCGATATACGAGCCCAGGCTGGAACCGACCAGCACCAGCGGGCCCTTGTCGGCCGCCGCACGCGCGATCTCCAGCAGACGTTGCAGCCGGCCCTGCACATCGCCGAGCGAACTCACCTCGCGGCGTGCGTCCAGATCTGTGTAGTCCGGGCGCTCGTGGGTCCAGCCCAACTGCCCGGCGACATCGGCCAAGGCGGTGACCTTCAGCGCATCGGGGCCGCTTTCGAAACCATGCGACAGGATGCAATGACCGCGACTCATAGCGCCTGCACCGTATCGCCGATGCGCAGCACACCGCCACGCAGGATGCGCGCGCACAAGCCGCCATGGCCGCGCATGGCGTTGTAGCCGCCCGCGCCCAGCGCGTCTTCCATGCGCGAGCACGGATCGCAGGGGTCGGTACCTTCCAGCTCGACATCGCCGATGCGGAAGCGACGCCCTTTCAAGGCGATCAGCGGGATGCCGGACACCACCAGGTTGCGGCGCAAGGTGGCTGGCGCAATCGTGGGATGGCCGGCCAGCGCCGCGATCACCGGCAGATGCTCGGCCTGGATCAAGGTCACGCCGCGCTTGCCGCTGCCGCCCTTGTAGCGGTCGCCGACCAGGCCGTTGCCGGTGGTGGCCTGCGCCGCGTCCACCTCGATCATGTCCACGTCGCGCGCCGGGCGCACGCCGATCCAGGCCACCTGGCCGGTCTGCGGCACGGTTGCCATCAGTTTGCCCAATGGGCTGTCGGGATTCAAAGCCATCGGGCAATGCTAGCATCCGCCCCATGTCCGATGCCGTCCTGCCGTCGCCACCGATCACCTACGCGCCGTTGCCCTACGAATCGCGGCTGGCGCGACGCGCGCTCACGCAAATCGACATGGTGGTCATCCATTGCACCGAATTGCCCGACATGGCGATGGCGCGCGAATACGGCGAACGCGTGCTCTACGACAGCGGCACCGGCAACAGCGGGCATTACTACATCGACCGCAACGGCAGCATCCAGCAATACGTCGCGCTGGAGCGCGTCGCCCATCACGTGCGCGGCCACAACCCGCATACGCTGGGCATCGAACTGGTCAACAGCGGCCGTTACCCGCACTGGCTGGACTCGCGCCATCAATGCATGAGCGAGACGTATCCGCAGGCGCAGATCAACGCGCTGATCACGCTGCTGCAGTGGCTGCAGCAGCAGCTGCCGTCGATACGCCGCATCGCCGGCCACCAGGCACTGGACACCACCCAGGAAGCGGCCAGCGACGACTCGTCGCGCAAGATCCAACGCAAGCTCGACCCCGGCCCGCTGTTTCCGTGGCCGCAGATCGAAGCGGCGGTCAGCTGGTCGCATACGCCGCGCTAGCAGCGGCGCCCACAACGCCATCAACCCTGCATGCCGCCTTCGCCTGTGCAGCGCTCAGCGCTCGGCCGCGCGGTAGGTCTTCTCGCCTGCATTCACCGCCAGGTCCAGGCGATTTTCCGGAGATGCAATCGGGCAGACCACGTGCGGCGTCAACGCGCAGGGCGGATTCTCGGCCAGATTGAAGTCGAGCACGAGCCGGCCATCGTGTGGCGCTGCGGTGTAGAGATAACGTGCACCGCCATAACTTTCCTTGCCGCTGGTGCGATCGACGAACAGGAAAAACAGGCCCTGCCCGTCGTCGCTGACGATCGGCTGCAACCGGTAGTCCTGGCCATTGCGCGAAAACACCGCCTCGCCCGGCACCTGGACAGTGAGCGGTGTGCCGATCGACGTCAGCAGCGTGGTCGTACGCGGCATGGGATACGCCTGCCAGCGCGCTCGGATGCGCCAGTGCGGATCGATGGGAAAATATTCCAGCCCGGCGAAGTGGGTCAGCAGCGGCGCTGCCGGGTCGCGGAAACGCCAGCCGAACAAGCTGCCGGTCTGCACCAGATAGAACTGCCGGCCCTCCACATCCAGGCGATCGCCGCGCCGCCCTGCGCGCTCCGGTTGCAGGCGCACGCGATCGATGCGCTGCCCGTTCAAGTGCACCGGTGCGGTGGCCGCGGCGTCGAAGTGCGCGCGGCCGTCGCTCTCCAGCGTCAGCCGCCCTAGTTGCCCAGGACCTGCCGGCAATACCAGATCGCTACGCGGGTCGCTGCCCACCCGGTAATGGCCTGCACGCACACGCCCGGAGCCGGTGTAGCTCAGCCAACCGTCGGGCGCACGCAAGCGCTGCACGCGCTCGGCACGTGCACGTTCGAGTTCGACCTGATACACCGCATGGCGGTCGCTCTGTCCACGCCCGGCGATGCGCGCACCGTTGGCGTCGGCGGTCGACCCCGCCGAACAGGCAGCCATCGACAGCATCGCGACGCACAGCGCGCCGACCTGCAACTGCAACCGCATGAGATGAGTCACCCAGCACTGCGAGAAACTGCGCTCCGCGCAGCGAACCTGCGTCCCCACAGGTCACCGTTCCTGCCGCCATTGTGCCTGCAATCAGGGGCTGGTCGCGACCGGACGTGTGGAATCCTGCAGCCACCCACTCCAGGAGCCGGCGTAAACGCGCGCGCCCGACAATCCGGCCACTTCCAGTGCCAGCAGCAGATGGCATGCGGTCACCCCGGAGCCGCACATCACCACCGCCTGCTCGGGACGATACGCGCCCAGCAGCGCCGACAACTCGGTGCGCAGCTCCTCTGCCGGCTTGAACCGCCCGTCGCGCAGGCTCACGCCCAAGGGGCGGCTCACCGCACCAGGCACATGCCCGGCCACCGGATCGACCTGCTCCACCTCGCCGCGAAAACGCTCACCGGCTCGCGCATCCAGCAACCAGCCCGGCGCCTGATCCAGCCGCGCCAGGATCTGCCCGGCCTCGACCACGGCATCGCTGTCGAAGCTGCCCGGATACGCCGCGCCATTGCGCAAGGCAGGCGGCTCGGTGCTTTCCGGCAATCCGGCAGCGCGCCAGGCGGCCAGCCCGCCATCGAGCACCGCCACGCGGCGATGCCCCATCAACCGCAGCATCCACCATGCCCGCGCCGCGGCCATGCTGCCGTCGGCGGCGTCGTAGATCACCACCTGGCTGTCCGGGTCGATCCCCCACTCGCCCAGCCGCCTGGCGAATGCCGCGCTGTGCGGTAGCGGGTGCCGCCCCTGTGCAGGCTGCGACAGATCGGCCAGATCGTCGTCGAGATCGACGTAGTACGCGCCGGGCAGATGCCCCTGCGCATAGGCCTTGCGCGCTGCATCCGGATCCGGCGCAGTCGGTGGCGCAGCGCGCGCGTCCAGCAATCGCACCGGCGGATGCGGCAACGCCGCTGCCAGCGTGGCGCTGTCGACCAGCGTGGTCCAGCGGGGTTCCGCGCTCATGCAACCTGCTCCAGACGACGACGAAGATTGAGGAGAATGGCCGCGGTGGCACCCCAGATGCGGTGGCCCGGCCAGTCGTATTCCAGTACGCGGCGTGGCCGGCCGCGAAACTCCAGCTCCACGCTGCGCAGGTTGTCCGGATCCATCAGATAGGCCAGCGGCACCTCGAACACCTCGGCCACTTCGTCCGGCTGCGGCACCGCCACGAACGCCGGGTCGATCACCGCCACCACCGGGGTGACGCGAAAACCGCTCACGGTCAGAAACGGATCCAGATATCCCAGCGCATGCACCTGGCCGGCGCCGAGCGCGATTTCTTCGCAACTCTCGCGCAAGGCTGCAGCGGCTGCATCCGCATCCGACGGCTCGATCCGTCCACCGGGAAAACTGACCTGCCCGGCATGGTGACGCAGGCTGTCGGTGCGCCGGGTCAGCAGCACCATGGCGCCCTGCGCGCGCGGCACAAGACCGCACAGCACCGCGGCCTCGGCAGACGCGCCGCCGTCGGTCAGGTCGATCAATTCGGCATGATTCCAGCCCGGCCCGTCGGGCGCGGTGTCCAGCGCATACAACGCACGCCGCAACTGCGCCCATTCGGGCAGCTGCGCGGCCAATGCGCGCGCCGGCAGAACCGCGTGCAGATACTCCTGACGTTCGACGTCGCTCATGCTCATCCAGCGTGCAATTTCATCAAGGCTGCGCAGGCAGCCGACACAGTGCGCCTGCGCGTCCAGCGAACATACACCGATACACGGGCTGGGCAGGCCACTGCAGTTCGAATCCGTGTCGCTCATCGCTGGCTCCCGCCGCACCGCATCGTCACGCCGTTCGTCCATCCCGTCGCACATATCCGCCGGACCCAAACGACAACGCCGGCCTGGTGGCCGGCGTTGTCACAGCGACATCGAACGCAATTACTTGACGCTGACCAGCTTGATCTCGAACTGCACTGCCACGTTCGGCGGGAACGGAGTACGCGGGTCGGCACCGTAGGCCTTCTCCGGCGGCAGGGTCACTTCCCACTTCGAGCCGGCCGGCATCTGCAGCAGCGTGTCGCGCATGGCCTGCATTTCGACTTCGCTGACCTTGATGGCCGGGATCTGCTGCGCCGGACGCGCCTTCTCGCGGTCGCCGAACGGGAACGGACCGGCCACTTCCAGCTGCACGGTGCTGGCCTGGGTCGGCTTGGCGCCCTTGCCTGCTTCGATCACGCGGTACTGCACGCCGCTCGGCAGCGTCTGCACGCCAGCGGTGCCCTTGTTCTTGGCCAGGAACTGGTCGCTCTTGGTCTTGTTGGCAGCAGCGGCCTTGTCGTACTCGGCCTTGGCCTGCTGGGCGCGGCCCTGCTCACGCTTCTGGAACGCTTCGACAGCCGGCTTCAGCTGGTCGGCGGTGATCGCCGGCTGCTTCTTGGCATAGGCGTCTTGCAGCCCCTTTACCACCGAGTTGATGTCGAGCTGCTCGCCGCGACCGGTGAGCTCGGCAAGATTGTTGCCGTAGTCATAGCCGAAGTAGTAGCTCAACTTGCCCTTCTCGGACGTCGTGTCCTGGGCCAGTGCATTGCCCGTCAGGGCCAGGGCCGCCACAGCGACCGCGATAGAACGCAACTTCATCAAACAATTCTCCAGGGTGGTGGCACAGGACGGGTCTGCCGCCTGAGATGACGCGCTAGGATAGCGGCCGCGATACCGAACCGCTACTTATCACGAAAGCTATGACCAGCAAGGCTTTCGGAAGTTCCGCATTTACTAATTTTTTACGTTCGCAAGGATTTCCATGTCCAATCACGTCATTCTGATCGCCGACCACGCCGGTGTACGGACGATCACGGTCAATCGACCGGACAAACTGAACGCCTTGAACCAGGAAACGCTGCGGGCGCTGGATCACGCCTTCGCCGAAGCAGCAAGCGCGGACGACATCCGTGTGGTGATCCTGACCGGTGCCGGCCCCAAGGCGTTTGTCGCGGGCGCGGACATCGCCGAAATGCGCGCTCTGTCGGCGATGCAGGGCCGCGAGTTCTCGCTGCTCGGTCAGCAACTGATGCGCCGGATCGAGCGCATGCCCAAGCCGGTGATCGCCATGGTCAATGGCTTTGCACTCGGCGGCGGACTGGAGCTGGCGATGGCGTGCCATCTGCGCATCGCCGCATCCAGCGCGCGCCTGGGGCAGCCGGAAATCAATCTCGGCCTGATCCCCGGTTTCGGCGGCACGCAGCGGCTATTGCGTCTGACCGGGCGAGCGGCGGCGCTGGAACTGTGCCTGCTCGGCCTGCCGATCGATGCCGCGCGCGCGTTTCAGTTGGGTTTGGTCAATCGGGTGGTCGAGCCGGAGGCGCTGCAGGACGAAACCCTCGCCCTGGCACAGCGCCTGGCCGCTGCCGCACCGCTCGCGCTGCGCGGCATTCTGGATGCGGTGGTGTTCGGTGGCGAATGCGCCATCGAAGAAGGCCTGCAGCTGGAAACCGCGCAATTTGCGCTGCTGTTCGCCAGCGACGACATGCGCGAGGGCACCGGCGCCTTTCTCGAAAAACGCCCCGCGCACTTTCTCAATCGCTGACCGGCCTGCCATGACGTTCGACCCCAACCCGGCACCACGTCCACTGCCCCTCCAGTTGTTCGACTGCGTACACGCGGACGATCTCGATCGCGCGCTGGCACTGGGCCTGATGGAGTACCGGCCCGATTCACGCGACGACCTGCTGGATCCGGCCTGCCCGCAGCTGAGCGCGGTGCTGCTGGCCGCACAACGACGGCTGCGCGATGCCTGGGCCGCACGCGAACGCTACCGCGCACGCGCCGCGCGCCTGCAACGTCGTGCCGCCGAACGCGATGCACGCCGGACGCCTGCACCGGCGCCCAGCCAACCGGCGGCGGCCGCATTACCGCCGCTGGCCGCAGCCATCCTGGCACGCGCCAAGGCCAAGGCCGCTGGCGGTGCACAGCCATGAACGCGATCCGCCCGACCCCGCCGGCACGGCGCGGCAGCAGCATGCGCAAGCCTGAAGTACAGGAGATGTTCGCGCGGCTGCGCGAGCTCAATCCGCACCCGACCACCGAGCTGGAATACACCACGCCCTTCGAGTTGCTGATCGCGGTACTGCTATCGGCACAAGCCACCGATGTCGGCGTCAACAAGGCCACCCGCAAGCTGTATCCGGTGGCCAATACCCCGCGCGACATTCTCGATCTGGGCGAAGAAGGACTGAAGCGCTACATCGCCACCATCGGCCTGTTCAATGCGAAGGCAAAGAACGTCATCGCCACCTGCAGGATTCTGCTGGAGCAATACGGCGGCGAAGTACCGCACGATCGCGCTGCGCTGGAAGCATTACCCGGCGTCGGCCGCAAGACTGCAAACGTCGTGCTAAACACCGCGTTCGGCGAGCCCACCATGGCGGTGGACACGCATATCTTCCGCGTCGCCAACCGCACCGGTCTTGCCCCCGGCAAGGATGTGCGCGCGGTCGAGGACACACTGGTCAAGGTCATTCCTGCCGAATTTCTGCACGACGCACATCACTGGCTCATCCTGCATGGCCGCTACGTCTGCAAGGCACGCAAACCCGATTGCCCAGGCTGCGTGATCCACGACCTATGCCGCTACCGCGACAAGACCCCCGCCCCCGCCGAACGGCCGACAGCTCCAAAAAGCTAACCAGGCGTCACGACAACCAACCTGCAGCCGACGCTAGACAATCACGCCGGCAGCGCAAACCCGTGCTTTTGCGATTCCCCAATCCCGATTCCCGATTCCCGGCTCCAAAAAAAAATCGCGACCGGATGATGCGTCTTGCGGCGCCATGCATCACCCGGTCACGATAGAGATCACCCGGCGCGAACACCGGGCGTTTGCAGCAGGTTTACGCCGCCTTGGCCTGTTCGACGCGCTGTTCGACCAGCACGCTTTCCACCGCTGGCTGGCCTTCAACGCGTCGATCCAGCTCGTTCCAGTCCACCACCAGCTCGCAGCCGCGCGAGGCCGCATTCCGGCTCCAGTCGCGCAACAACTCGATGCAGGCATGGTCGACGTGATGCAGCTTGGCCACGTCCAGATGCAGTGCGGTGTTCGGTGGCACGCTTTCCAGCGTACGCGCCATCGCCGGCACCTTCAGGAACGTTGCCGAGCCCTGCAGGGTCAGATGCATCTCGTCCTTCTTGTGCTCGTGCTCACGCACGTCCACCTTCAGGCGCGACGAATGCAGGGCCAGACGGAACAACGACAGGCCGAAACCGATCAGCACACCGGTCAGCAGGTCGGTCGCCACGATCGCGAAGGTGGTCGCCAGGTAGATCGCCGCGGTGCCACGACCATAGGTCGCCAGCTCCTTGACCTGCCCGATCTTGATCATCTTCACGCCGGTGTAGACCAGGATGCCGGCCAGACATGCCACTGGCGTCATCCGCAACAGCCACGGCAGCAGCATCGCGAAGACCAGCAACCAGCCGCCATGCAGCACCGTGGACATGCGCGTGGCCGCACCGGCCTGCACATTGGCCGCGCTACGCACGATCACGCCGGTCATCGGCAATGCGCCCAGGAAGCCGCACAGCATATTGCCCACGCCCTGCGCCGCCAGCTCACGGTCGTACTGCGTACGCGCGCCCTGATGCATGCGGTCCACCGCCGCCGCCGACAGCAAGGTCTCTGCGCTGGCGATGAAGGCAAAGGTCACCGCCGACACCAGCAAGGTCGCATTGAACACGCCGAAGATGTCCGAGACGCTGGGGATGCTGATCGCCGAGAACAGATTGGTCGGCACGTCGACCTTGTTGACGTTCAGGCCCTGCAACTGCACCGTCGCCGTGACCACCACCACCGCGATCAACGCACCCGGCAGGAAGCGCAAACGCTGTGGACGCAGCTTGTCCCAGGCCAGGATGATGCCGATGGTGGCCAGGCCCACAAACAACGCGGTACGGCCAGTGCCTTCGGTGACTGCCTGCCACACCACGGCCGGCAATGCAGCGAAGTTTTCCAGACCGCGCGCCTTGGGAGCCGCGTCCATCAGCACATGCGCCTGCGAGGCCACGATCAGGATGCCGATGCCCGACAACATGCCGGCCACCACGGCCGGCGACGTCATCCGGAACCACACGCCTGCGCGGCACAGACCGGCGATCAATTGAATCGCACCGGCCAGCAGGATCACCGGACCGAGTGCGGCGATTCCGTGCTCGCGGACCAGTTCGAACACCAACACAGCCAGGCCGGCGGCCGGTCCGCTCACCTGCAAAGGAGAGCCCGCCAGGAAGCCAACGACCAGTCCACCGATGATGCCGGTGATCAGGCCTGTGGCCGGCGGCATGCCGGAAGCGATCGCAATGCCCATGCACAACGGGAGCGCGACGAGGAAGACCACGACAGACGACAACAAATCACGCCCGAACAGTCCCTGACGGAAATATCCGCCGATACCTGATGTGTTCATCATGTGCTCCGTCAGGCGAGTTCAGCGCGCACGACTTGCTGCAGTCGCGGACGCGGGGTGGCTTCGGGGGTGTTGTCAGCCAGCAACGGACGGAAGCCACCCTTCTCGGCATCGAAGGCGCGGATCTCGCCGTGGGCGATGTCATAGATCCAGCCGTGGATGCGCAACGTACCGGCAGCCAGACGCGCGGCGACCACCGGCTGCGTCCGCAGATGGTCCAGCTGCGAGACCACGTTCTCTTCGGTCATGCAGCTCAGCGCTTCCTGGCTGTGCGGATCGTGTCCGTGATGGGCCGTGACGTGACGCGCCGCGTCGGTGTGCTTGAGCCACGCCGCCACGGATGGCACGTCTTCCAGCGATTCCGGCTTGAGCACGGCCTTCATTGCGCCGCAGTCGGTATGACCGCAGATCACGATGTGCCGTACGCCCAACACGGCGATGGCGTATTCGATTGCCGCAACCACGCCGCTGACGTGCTGGGAATAAGGCGGCACCACATTGCCGATGTTGCGATAGACGAACAGTTCGCCCGGCTGTGCGGAGAAGATCAGCTCCGGCATGACGCGCGAATCGGCGCAGGTAATGAACAATGTATGCGGACTCTGGCCGCCGGCCAGTTCCTGAAAGCGCGCACTCTGGCGCGGATACACTTCCTTACGGAAATGACGAAAACCTTCTAGCAAACTTTCCATGGGAGATACCTCTAGGCAACGAATGGCCATCCGCGGCGCAAACCGCGAAGTGCAAAAACGAACAAGTCAAAGGAAGCCGGTGCGCTGCACCGGTTGACGCGACTAACGAAGGATCAGGCGCGCAGCGCGTTAGGAGGACGCAGCTGCGGGATCAGGTCGCGTTTTTGAGTTGCCGGCGCGTAATGCGCGTACCAGGAGGGGAAATAGCGTGCGACCACCGGCCATGCTTGGGAGAGCAAGGGAATGTCGTCTGCAGAATGGGTATCGACCTGGCACTGTGCGTCCCCGTCGCCCTGCAGATCATCGGCTGCGTCACGTTCTTCGCCAGCATCCGCCATCACCGCCACGCCGTCGCCCACAAGCGCATCGTGGATGCGGCTGTGCGCATTGGCCGCCGACCACGCAGTGAGCGCGAGCAGGCAGACCAACAGCAACTGGAGGAATCGGGGAAACATGGCCTCGAAACTAACAATTTAGAACGCGCCTGCGCAAGTGGTGCGACGCACAAAGGGCCTGATACGGCGCAGTTCCATCTGGTTGGTTCAGGTCGCAATAAGCTCGAGCTCGCTGAAACGGTGAACTGCGCCACTGTCACATCTGTCATACGGCGCGGCGCGTTCAGACTCACGACACACACTGACAAAAAGCAAACACACGCAAATCTTTGTCTTTGCTGACAAAAATCAGATTACGACGCGATCTGACGCTGTCACATTAACGCAACTTTCACGCCATAGCCTGCGCTCACTTTCTCAGGTCGCAAGGCGCATATGAAACTTTCTCCTACCCTGCTTGGCTCCGCCCTGTTGCTGGCGCTGGCCGCACCCGTTGCGCACGCCGAAATCGCCATCGACGTGATCGGCGGCTCGGAGATGTCGCTGGAAGGCCTGGTCCAGGCCGACGGCAATTGGTTCCACAACGATGTGCAGGATCTCAATGGCCCGATCGGTGCCAATGGCGACAATTCCGAATTCAGCATCCGCCGTGCCGAGCTGGTGCTCAAGGGCAAGGGCCCGGGCAATGTCGAATGGGTGGCCGGTTACGACCCCAGCGTGCTGAAGGAAGTCACCATCGGCGGCACCACCATCCGCAGCACCGGGCGTTTCCTCGACAACAACATCAAGTACAAGTTCGCCGGCAACGCCAACAACTATCTGCAGATCGGCCAGTTCAAGCAGCCCAACAGCCTGGAAGAGCTGTCCAGCACCAAGAACAACGACTTCGTCTCCAAGGCCGGAGTGACCAACACCTACGGCATCTCGCGCCGCTTGGGCGTTGCCTATGGCATGGGCGACAACAACTGGAGCGTCACCGCCAGTGCGTTCGGCCGCGAACTGACCCGCAACCAGGCACACGGCAGCGGCTACGGCGCGCGCGGCACCTGGGCGCCAATCAACGACAGCGGCAACGTGCTGCACGTCGGTCTGAGCTACCTGGGTTACGACACCGACGACGACACCCTGCGCCTGCGCGCGCGACCCGACGCCGACCTGACCACGGTGCGCCTGATCGACAGCGGCGCCATCACCAACGTGGACAGCGTGGGTGTGGCCGGAGCCGAGGCAATGTGGATCACCGGCCCGTTCAAGCTGCAGAGCGAGTTCTTCCAGGAAAACGCCAAGCGCCTCGGCAACAACGCCGACGATTACAAGAGTGACGGCTGGTACGTCAGCGGCGTCTGGAACATCACCGGCGAGACCTGGGGCTACAAGGCCGGCGTGCCGACCACCCCGCTGCCGAACGCACCGGCTTCGGGGATGTGGCAGCTGGCGGTGCGCTATGACACCCTGGACCTCAACGACGGACACCTGGTCTCCAACGGCACCACCCCGTTCGTGGACGGCGTGCTGGGCGGCAAGATGGACGTGTGGACGGTCGGTGCCAACTGGTACTGGCGCTCCAACTTCAAGTTCGCACTGGACTACGCGAAGGTGGAAAGCACCCGTTACAACGGCGCCACGCGTGGCCTGGTCGACGACAACCCGTCGATCATCGAGGCACGTGCGCAGTTCTATTGGTAAGTGCGCGATGGACCCGGCCGCTGTGGAGCGCTCCTGTGAGCGTGCCACGGCGGCGACCACCCTGACCCGTCCCGGCTACGCGCCCCGCCGCGACGCCGTCATCTGCATGTCATCTTCCAGACACCGCGCAGTCATGCCCCTGCCCTGCAATGGCACGACTGCGGGACGTCCTCATCCCTTCGCTACAGGAGCTGTTGCGTGATCCACTCTTTGAAGACCCGTCTGGCCGTCGGCGTGCTCACCGCCTCGCTGGCGTTGTGCGCCCAGGCCGCCGATGTCACCGGCGCCGGTGCGTCGTTCATCTACCCGGTGATGTCCAAGTGGTCGGCCGACTACAACGCGGCCACCAAGAAGCAGGTCAACTATCAATCGATCGGTTCGGGCGGCGGCATCGCCCAGATCAAGGCGGCCAGCGTGGACTTCGGCTCGTCCGATGCACCGCTCAAGCCGGAAGAACTGGCCGCTGCCGGCCTGGCGCAATTCCCGTCGGTGATCGGCGGCGTGGTGCCGGTGGTCAACGTGCCCGGCGTGGCCGCAGGCGCCCTGAAACTGGACGGCAAGACCCTGGGCGACATTTTCCTGGGCAAGGTCAGCACCTGGAACGATCCGGCGATCGCCGCGCTCAACCCGGGCGTGAAGCTGCCCGACGGCAAGATCACCGTGGTGCATCGCTCCGACGGTTCGGGCACCAGCTTCAACTTCACCAATTACCTGTCCAAGGTCAACCCGGACTGGAAGAGCAAGGTCGGCGAAGGCACCGCGGTGCAGTGGCCGACCGGCATTGGCGGCAAGGGCAACGAAGGCGTGGCCGCGTACGTGAAGCAGATCAAGGGCGGCATCGGCTATGTCGAGCTGTCGTATGCGCTGCAGAACAAGATGGCCTACACCGCGATGAAGAACGCTGCCGGCAAGTTCGTGCAGCCGTCGGATGAGACCTTCGCCGCCGCCGCCAACAGCGCCGACTGGGGCAACAGCAAGGACTTCTACCTGGTGATGACCAATGCCTCCGGCGACAACGCCTGGCCGATCACCGCGACCAACTTCATCCTGGTGCAGAAGAAGCCCAAAAACCCGGCCGGCCTCAAGAACACGCTGGAGTTCTTCCGCTGGGTCTACAGCAAGGGCGATGCGCAGGCCAAGCAGCTGGACTACGTGCCGCTGCCGGACAGCCTGGTGACCCAGATCGAAGGCTACTGGGCCAAGAACCTGCCCAAGTAACGCCAGCCACAGCGACAGGAACGACGCCGTCTCTCTCCCCGGCGTCGGAACCGAGACGCGGCCCCACGGGGTCGCGTCTTTTTTGTGATGCCTTCTCCAAAAGGCACTGTCATGCACGTGTAACAAAAACATCATTTCATAGCGTGGTCTGCCGGGTCCCCCGGCCAACCCAGCCTCGGAGCTTCCATGAAACTGCAGTCGGCCAGCCTGACCGCCCTGTCCCTCACCATCGCCCTCGCCCTGGCCGCCTGCTCGCCCGGCAAGGATGCGCAGTCCGGCGATACCGCCAAGGGCGCGCCCAGCGCGGGCGCCACCGCCGGTGACAGCAAGAGCGCCGAGATCTCCGGTGCCGGTGCATCCTTCATCTATCCGCTGGTCTCCAAGTGGTCGGCCGACTACAACGCCGCCACCGGCAACAAGGTGAACTATCAGTCGATCGGTTCCGGCGGCGGCATCGCGCAGATCAAGGCCGGCACGGTGGACTTCGGTTCGACCGACAAGCCGCTGGACAGCGCCGAACTGCAGCAGGCCGGCCTGGGCCAGTTCCCGTCGGCGATCGGCGGCGTGGTGCCGGTGGTGAACCTGGAAGGCATCGCACCGGGCAAGCTGCGCCTGACCGGCGCGCTGCTGGGCGACATCTTCCTGGGCAAGGTCACGCTGTGGAACGATGCGGCGATCGTGGCGGCCAATCCGGGCGTGACCCTGCCGGCCACCAAGATCAACCTGGTGCATCGCTCCGATGGGTCGGGCACCACCTTCAACTTCTCCAACTACCTGTCCAAGGTCAGCCCGGAGTGGAAGAGCAAGGTCGGCGAAGGCACCTCGGTGCAGTGGCCCGGTGGCGTCGGCGGCAAGGGCAATGAAGGCGTCGCCTCGTACGTGCAGCAGATCAAGGGCTCGATCGGCTATGTCGAACTGGCCTACGCACTGCAGAACAAGATGCCCTACGCCTCGCTGCAGAATGCGGCCGGCCAGTGGGTGGAGCCGAATGCGGAAAGCTTCGCCGCTGCTGCCGCCAGCGCCGACTGGGCCAACGCCAAGGATTTCAACCTGGTGATCACCAACGCACCGGGCGAGAAGGCCTGGCCGATCACCGCGACCAACTTCATGCTGATGCACAAGCAGCCCAAGGATGCGGCGCGCAGCAAGGCGACGCTGGACTTCTTCAAGTGGGCGCTGGACAACGGCCAGGCCCAGGCCAGCGAACTGCATTACGTGCCGCTGCCGCCGGAGCTGGTCAAGCAGATCCAGGCCTACTGGGCCAGCGAGTTCAAGTGATGCCCTGCACCCGCTGTCGTGGCGGGTTGCGCTGCGGCGAGGTGCCTACCGGCGCCTCGCCGTTCCTGCTGTCTCACGCTCCCGCGATTGCGCGGGTGACGAGCCCAATCGAATGAATGCCACCGCCATTCCCGAAGCGATGACCGCCCCACGCGGCCGCGACCTGCGCGATGCGCGTGCCGATCGCCTGTTCAAGCTTGCGCTGGCCGCCACGGTCGTTTTCGTCCTGTTGGCGCTCGGCAGCGCCGCGCTGTCGATGCTGTGGGGCGGACGCCATGCCTTGCAGATGCAGGGCCTGAGTTTTTTCTATTCCGCCGACTGGAATCCGGTGGAAAACAAATACGGGGCGCTGGCGCCGATCTACGGCACCCTGGTCACCGCCCTGATCGCGATGGCGATTGCGGTGCCGGTGAGTTTCGGCATCGCGTTCTTCCTCACCGAAGTGGCGCCGCGCTGGTTGCGTGGCCCGGTCGGTACCGCCATCGAACTGCTGGCCGGCATCCCGTCGATCATCTACGGCATGTGGGGCCTGTTCGTGCTGGTGCCGGTGATGACCGAGCACGTGACGCCCTGGCTCAACGATCACCTGGGCACGCTGCCGTTGATCGGTCCGTTGTTCCAGGGCCCGCCGCTGGGAATCGGTCTGCTGACCGCAGGCTTCGTGCTGGCGATCATGGTGATCCCGTTCATCTCCTCGGTGATGCGCGAAGTATTCCTGACCGTGCCGACGCGCCTGAAGGAATCGGCGTACGCGCTGGGGTCGACCAAGTGGGAAGTCAGCTGGGACATCGTGCTGCCCTACACCCGCTCCGCCGTGATCGGCGGCGTGTTCCTGGGCCTGGGCCGTGCGCTGGGCGAAACCATGGCAGTGGCGTTCGTGGTCGGCAACACGGTGCGGCTGTCGCCGTCGCTGCTGGAGCCCGGCACCACCATCGCCGCGTTGATCGCCAATGACTTCGGCGAGGCCACCGAAACCTATCGTTCGGCATTGCTGCTGCTGGGGTTTGTGCTGTTTATCGTGACCTTCATCGTGCTGGCGATCGCGCGTTTCATGCTGATGCAGCTGTCGCGTCGGGAGGGCAACTGATGTCCTCGGTCTCGCAATCACTGTACAACCGCCGCCGCGTGACCAACGCGATCGCCCTGTTGCTGTCGTGCGTCACCGCGGTGTTCGGCCTGTTCTTCCTGGCCTGGATCCTGTGGACCCTGTTGTCCAAGGGCGTACCGGGCATCGACGTCAACCTGTTTACCAAGATGACACCGCCGCCGATGCAGGAAGGCGGCCTGCTCAACGCCTTCTTCGGCAGTGCGGTGATGTGCGGCCTGGCACTGGCGATCGGCACGCCACTGGGCATTGCCGCCGGTACCTGGCTGGCCGAGTACGGCAATGCACGCAAGGCCGGGCTGGTGGTGCGTTTCGTCAACGACATCCTGTTGTCGGCACCGTCGATCGTGCTGGGCCTGTTCGTCTACACGCTGTACGTGATGCAGACCGGCGGGCGCTTCTCCGCGTTTGCCGGCGCGCTGTCGCTGGCCTTCATCGTGCTGCCGGTGGTGGTGCGCACCACCGACGAAATGCTGCGCCTGGTGCCGGCGCAGATGCGCGAAGCGGCGTTGTCGCTCGGCATCCCGCAGTGGAAGGTGACCGTACAGGTGCTGTACCGCGCCGCCTCGGCCGGCATCCTCACCGGCATCCTGCTCGCCCTGGCGCGCATCAGCGGCGAGACCGCACCGTTGCTGTTCACCGCCTTCGGCAATCAGTACTGGAACAGCAATGTGTTCCAGCCGATGGCCAGCGTGCCGGTGATCATGAATCAGTTCGCCGGCAGCCCCTACGAGACCTGGCAGACCCTGGCCTGGTCCGGCGCGCTGGTGCTGACCGTGTTCGTGCTGCTGGTGAGCCTGGGTGCGCGCGCCCTGCTATTGCGCAACAAGATTTCCAATGACTGACCTCTCCCTCCGGACACCCGACATGAACGATCTCCAAAACGCCATGCCGATGCATCGCATCGCCGTTCCGGCCGCCAAGGGGACACCGACCGCGCAGGCGCCGGTGAAAGTGGCCGCACGCAATCTGGATTTCTATTACGACAAGTACCACGCGCTCAAGGGCATCAACATCGAGATTCCGGAGAAGCGCGTCACCGCGCTGATCGGGCCGTCGGGTTGCGGCAAGTCGACCCTGCTGCGCATCTTCAACCGCATCTATGCGCTGTATCCGAAGATGGAAGCGCGCGGCGAAGTGCTGCTGGACAACGAAAACATCCTGTCGCCGAAGTACCCGATGAACCGGCTGCGCAGCAAGGTCGGCATGGTGTTCCAGAAGCCGGTGCCGTTTCCGATGACGATCTTCGAAAACGTCGCCTACGGCATCCGTCACCACGAAAAACTGTCCAAGGCCGACATGCAGAACCGTGTCGAGCAGGCGCTGCGCCAGGGCGCGCTCTGGGACGAGGTCAAGGACAAGCTGGGGCAAAGCGCGCTGGGCCTGTCCGGCGGCCAGCAGCAGCGGCTGTGCATCGCGCGCGCAGTGGCGCTACGGCCGGATGTGTTGCTGCTGGACGAACCGACTTCGGCGCTGGATCCGATTTCCACCAGCCGCATCGAGCAGCTGGTGGAAGAGCTCAAGCGCCAATACACCATCGTGATCGTGACCCACAATATGCAGCAGGCCGCGCGCGTGTCCGACTACACCGCCTTCATGTATCTGGGCGACCTGATCGAACACGACCGCACCGAAACGATTTTCTCCCAGCCGTCCAAGCAGCAGACCGAGGACTACATCACCGGTCGTTTCGGTTGATGTAAGGCGGGCGACCGCAGCGCCGCAGTGAAGCAACCCCGCCATACCCTGCCCTGACCGGCATCCACGCTGCATGCGATGTTGCCAGGCAGCGGCGGACATCCACCACCGCCACGAATCGAGATCACGATGAACCAGCACCTCAACGACCATATCGTCAAAAGCTACGACGAGGAGCAGCACCGTCTTGTCGCCGAGATCGTGCGCATGGGCGACACGGCGGTGGCGCAGCTGGAAGCCGCACTGGATGTGGTGGAGCGTCGCGACGACCACGCTGCGCATCGCATCGTGGTCAACGACGAAGCGATCGATGCGCTGGAGCATGCGATCAGCCACGACGTGATGCGGCTGGCGTTGCGTGGGCCGATGGCGCGCGACCTGCGCGAGATCCTGGCCGGCCTGCGCATTCCGGCCGATATCGAACGCATCGGCGATTACGCGGCCAATGTCGCCAAGCGCTCGATTGCGCTCAATTCCGCACCGCCGCTGCCGCAGACGGTAGGCCTGCGTGCGCTCGGCCAGATGGCGGCCGATGCCGTACGCGAAGCGGTGCAGGCCTATCGCAACAAGGATGCCGATGCGGCCATCCGCGTACGCGATGAAGATGCACGCCTGGATGCGCAATACACCGCGCTGTTTCGCGAGTTGCTGACCTACATGATGGAAGACCCGCGCAATATCACCCCATGCACGCATCTGCTGTTCATGGCCAAGAATCTGGAGCGCATCGGCGACCACGCCACCAACATCGCCGAGAACGTGTGGTTTCTGGTCCACGGCGAGCAACCGCTGCCGCCGCGCCTGAAGCGCGACGACACCAGCACCACCGGCGTCATCTGATCGCAATGAGTGCCGGCAGCATCCACTGACACAGGCCGCAACGCCTGATTTCATTACGTATTCAGCTACAAATGCCTACGGTGGACTCGCACAGGCTGTTCCTGTGACGCAGGAGTAGGCAGATGAAACGCATCATCGGATCCCTCATGGTTGTGTCGCTGCTGACGTCCGGTGCAGCGCTCGCTGCGCCGCAGCAGCATGACGACCGCGACCGCGGCGCGCAGCACCACGACGACGGTGGTCAGGACCGTCGCAATGATCATCGCGACGATCGCCGCGACGACAGAGACGATGACAAGCATGACGATCGCCGCAGCGCGCACAACGACGACCACCGCAACGATCGTCGCGGCCCGCCCTATCGGCGTGGCGAGCGTCTGGCACCGGACCATCGCGGCACGCGCGTTGCCGACTACCGCAAACATCATCTGCACACGCCGCAGCGCGGGCACGAGTGGCGCCGCGTGGACAACAACTACGTGCTGATTGCGGTGGCCACCGGGCTGATCGCAAGCGTGGTCGCCGCTCGCTGACGCCAGCGGATGAAACACGGGGTTCCTGGGCCCGATCCGTGGCAACACGGGTCGGGCTTTTGTTTGCCCGATCGCCGGTCCGGACACCCGGGCAAGCCGCCAGCTGCCACGATCGGGCCGGCCGTGCGACCTGCTAGGCTATGCCGATGAACGAACCGGTCGACCTGCAGCCTGCCCCCTCCTTCTTGCCCATGTCGCGGCGCTTTCGCGGCTATCTGCCCGTGGTGGTGGATGTGGAAACGGGAGGATTCGACTGGAACAGGCACGCCTTGCTGGAAATTGCCTGCGTGCCGATCGAAATGGATGCCGACGGGCGGTTCTTCCCCGGCGACACCGCCAGCGCCCACCTGGTGCCGGCGCCGGGACTAGAGATCGACCCGAAGTCGCTGGAGATCACCGGCATCGTGCTCGACCACCCGTTCCGCTTCGCCAAGCAGGAAAAGGACGCGCTGGACCATGTGTTCGCGCCGGTGCGTGCGGCAGTGAAGAAGTACGGCTGCCAGCGCGCGATCCTGGTCGGCCACAACGCGCATTTCGATCTGAACTTCCTCAACGCTGCGGTTGCGCGCGTGGGCCACAAACGCAATCCGTTCCATCCGTTCAGCGTGTTCGACACCGTGACCCTGGCAGGCGTGGCGTACGGGCAGACCGTGCTGGCGCGCGCGGCACAGGCCGCAGGCCTGGAGTGGAATGCCGCCGATGCGCATAGCGCGGTCTATGACACCGAGCAGACCGCGCGGCTGTTCTGCACGATTGCCAATGCCTGGCCGGGGCCTGGCGCGGGCTGATCGAGCCGGGAATCGGGATTGGGGATTGTAAAAGCAACGAGGCTCCCTGCTTGAGAAATCAGCGGTTGGCGGCACCACTGCGTGTGGCCGTACCCTGATCCGCCCTTCGGGCACCTTCTCCCGCAGGAGAAGGAAAGTGCCAGACACCTCAGACACGACACGCCGTTTGCTGGCGATAGGATGGGCAAAACCGGGCACGCGCGCCGCTGGATCGCCGCATGCCTTGGCGAAAGTCGTGTGCAGCGCGCTATGTCCGCGCTCGGCACTGCGGCGGCAAGCGCATCGGCGTCGTGGTTTGCGCAGATCGGCTGGTCTGCGTGAGTGCGCGGTTCGGACCGCGCCAGACGCGCGATCTCGCCGTGCCGATCGACCTGCGCGGCTCGTGACCGGCGCGTACGTGCGATTCAGAGTGGCTGGCAACACCTGGCGAGCAGTCGCGAGATGGGTGCAGACGGCGCGGAGGAACCGCAGCGCGCGAGTGGTGCATGCCGATTCCCAGAACCGGCCGCGCCCGCCCGGCGGTTGAGCGCAGTCGTTTTGATAGTCGCCTTAGGCGCCCAGGCGCTGGCGTACCGCTTCGAACAGGGTTACACCGGCCGCCACCGACACGTTGAGGCTTTCGATATCGCCCGGCATCGGGATCTTGACAAGGCCATCGCAATGCTCGCGGGTCAGTCGCCGCAGGCCGTCGGCCTCGCCACCGAGCACCAGCCCGACGTTGCCGCGCAGATCCACGCTGTACAACGACGCCTCGGCTTCGCCGGCCAGGCCGTACAGCCACACGCCCTGCTTTTGCAGATCGCGCAGGCAACGCGCCAGATTGGTCACCGCCACCACTGGAATGCGGTCGGCCGCACCGGCCGAGGTCTTGCGCACGGTCGCGTTGACCGTGGCCGACTTGTCCTTGGGAATGACCACCGCAGTGACGCCAGCCGCCGCAGCGCTGCGCAGGCAGGCGCCGAGATTGTGCGGGTCCTGCACGCCGTCGAGGATCAGCAGCAGCGCGCGTCCTTCGGCTGCGGTCACCAACGCTTCGAGCTCGTTTTCGGCCCACAGGCGCGCTGCCGCATAACGCGCGACCACGCCCTGGTGGCGCACCTGCCCACCGACGCCATCGAGTGCCTGGGTATTGACCCGGCGCACGTCGATACCCTTGCGACGGGCCTGCTCCTCGATTTCGATCAGGCGCGGATTCTTGCTGCCGGCCTCGATCAATACCTCGCGCACGTTGTCGGCGTCGTTCTCGACGGACGAGGCGACGGCGTTGACGCCGACGATCCACTGATTCTGCTTGCTCATTGCGCGGGATACGAAGCGATAAAGGGAGAATGGTAGGGCCTGCGGCCTGTCACGTCACGGCCGCGATGCGGAGAGCGGTGCCGACGGGGAAATCACGGCGTAACGGATCGCGGTGGTCGAAGACGACGCCCGTCCCGTGGTGATGGTGCAAGACACTTGCGCGCGCTCGCCATCGCGAACCAATGCGCTTTCCGCTCACGCCCGCAGGCGCGAACTCACACCGGCCACTGCGCGGTATCGTGATCGGGATGCTGCCTGGACACGACATTGGCCAAAAACGTCAAGGCAGCGACATCATCCTCGGTGGTACGCGCCGGCAGATCACTCAACCCATCGACGAACGGCAGCTTGCGCTCCACTCCGTACTGGATCGTTGGCGGCAGCCGCTCAGGCGTATCGAACGCGCCGGCCGCAATCGCCACGCCGTCCGGCGCCTCATAGGTGAGCGGCGTTCCGCAGTCGGCACAGAATCCACGCTGCACCAGCGACGAAGACGCGAAGCGCCTGGGCTCGCCGCGTGTCCAGACGAATTCGGCGCCGCGCACCGACACCAGCGGCGCGTAATACGCACCGAAGGCCTTCTGACACATGCGGCAGTGGCAGATCGAGGCGTCCGACAACCGGCCGCGCACGTGGAAACGCACCGCGCCGCATTGGCAACCACCGCTGTACTCAATTGCTGTGTCCATCGTTGCCTCAGCTCCGTTGAAGACGAGTGACCCGCGAAGCATTGCGCGCATTTCGCGCGCAACGCCCTGCAGGCATGGCCAGCGATTCCTACGCATCGCGAGCGGCCGCCAGGCGACGGCTCGCGATGATGTCACCGCTGCTAGTACTGCTTCTTCTTGCGCTTGGCCGGCTGAGCGCGCGGCGGCAGCGGCGGTTCGGGCGAATCGCCGCGATCCTCGGCCAGGCGGAAGTCGATCTTGCGTTCCTCCATGCTGGCCTTGAGCACCAACACCCGCACCGGGTCGCCCAGGCGGAATGCGCGGCCACGGCGCTCGCCACTGAGCGTTTTGCGGATCGGATCGAACTGGTAATAGTCCTGCGGCAGCTGGGTGACATGCACCAGGCCGTTGACCTTGGACTGGGTCAACTCCACGAACAGGCCGAACCCGGTCACGCCGCTGATCACACCGTCGAACTGGCCGCCGACATGCTTTTCCATCCACGCGGCGCGATACCGCTCGTCGACTTCGCGTTCGGCCTCGTCGGCACGCCGGCCACGCTCGGAACACTGCAGCGACAAGGCCGCCATCTGACGCGGGGTATAGATGTATTTTTCCGGACTGGCGCCGGTCAGCGCGTGCTTGATCGCGCGGTGCACCAGCAGGTCCGGATACCGGCGGATCGGCGAGGTGAAGTGCGCATACGCCTCCAGCGCCAGACCGAAGTGACCGTTGTTGTCCGGCGAATACACCGCCAGGCTCTGGCTGCGCAGCAGCACCGATTCCAGCAGCGCCGCATCGGGACGCGCACGCACCTTCTTCAGCAACTTGGTGTAGTCGCCGGGACGCACCTTGCTCCATGCCGGCAGGCTCAGCTGGAATTCCTTGAGGAACTCCAGCAGGTCTTCGTACTTGCTCTCCGGCGGCCGCTCGTGCACGCGGTACGGCGCCGGCACATGCATGCTCAGCAGGTAACGCGCAGCTTCGACGTTGGCGGCGATCATGCATTCTTCGATCAGCTTGTGCGCGTCGTTGCGCACCAGCATGCCGGCCTGGGTGACCTCGCCGGTGTTGTCGAGCACAAAGCGTACTTCGGAGGTTTCGAACTCGATCGCGCCGCGTTGCGTGCGCGCCTTCGACAGCACGTTGTACAGCTGATGCAGGCGCTGCACCTGCGGCAGCAACGGGCCGATGAAGGCCTTGGTGTCGGCGTCGTCTTCGCCCACCGCCTTCCAGACCTGGTTATAGGTCAGGCGCGCATGCGAGTTCATCACCGCTTCGTAGAAACGCGAACCGGTGACCTCACCGTCGCGGCCCACCTGCATGTCGCAGACGAAGCACATGCGGTCGACCTTGGGCATCAGCGAGCAGATGCCGTTGGACAGTGTCTCCGGCAGCATCGGCACCACGAAACCCGGGAAATACACCGAGGTGGCGCGCTTTTGCGCTTCGTCGTCCAGCGGCGTGCCGGGACGCACATAGTTGGACACATCGGCGATCGCCACCACCAGACGGAAGCCGTCGGCGTTGGGTTCGCAATACACCGCGTCGTCGAAATCCTTGGCGTCTTCGCCATCGATGGTGACCAGCGGCATCTGCCGCAGATCCACACGCCCGCCGATCATCTGCGGCTCGACCACCAACGGCACCGCCGCGGCTTCGTCCAGCACTTCCTGCGGGAATTCGTGCGGCAGCTCATGGCCATGGATCGCCATTTCCACCACCAGCGACGGCGTCAGCTTGTCGCCGAGCACTGCGATGATCTTGCCGATCGCCGGGCGCCGCGCGTCCGGCGGCGCGATCAGTTCGCACACCACCAACTGCCCTTCGCGTGCCTCGCCGATGCCGTCCGGTGCGATCTGCACGTTGCGTTGCACGCGCTTGTCGTCCGGGTCGACATAGGCCACGCCATGCTCGTAGAAGAAGCGCCCGAGCATGCGCGACATGCGGCGTTCGAGCACGCGCGCGATCGCACCTTCGCGACGGCCGCGGCGGTCGATGCCGGTGACGTTGGCCAGCGCACGATCGCCGTGCATGACCTTGCGCATCTCGTAAGGCGGCAGGAACAGGTCGTCGCCACCTTCGTCCGGCTTGAGGAAGCCGAAACCTTCCGGGTTGGCGATCACCACACCCGCAATCAGGCTGGTCTGCTGCACCGGCGCGTAGCCGCCGCGGCGGTTCTGCACCAGCTGCGCTTCGCGCACCATCGCCGCCAGGCGCTTGCCCAACGCGTCGATGCGGTCGCCGAGATTGAGTTGTTCGGCGATTTCCTCGGCGGTCTGCGGGCCGTCGCAGGCATCGAGCAACTGCAGGATGGCCTCGCGGCTGGCGATCGGCTCGGCGTAGCGCAGTGCTTCGCGATCGGCATGCGGATCCTTGAACTCCGTCGCCGGCGCGGACGCTTCGGTCGGTGCATGCTGCAGGCGTTCCGGCGGCGGCGCGGGCGGGCCACTCTTGCGCGGATGCGGTGCGCGTGGCGCCGGCGGCGTGGGCAGCGCAGGCGCTACCGGCAGCTCGGGCGAAGCGTTGGCGGCCTTGTCGGCAGCGCGTTTGTTCGCGGACTTGGTCGACGCGCCGGCAGCGGCGCGGACCAGGAAGTCCGGCATCCAGCCCGGCAACTTCTGTTTTTCGGCGGTGGTGGACTCGCCCGGGCTGGTGGATTTACGGCGACTGGGCCGATCGGAATCTGGAGTGTTTTTCTTTGTCATTGCTTACATGGTACCCCGTGCGGCCGCGCCATGGGCAGCAAGGCTCGCCCGGCCGGTCGCGATTGCCGGTCGCCAGGCATTGACAAGCCCGCCGGGAGTCTGCAAAATTCGCGGCTCACCTGCCCAGGTGGCGGAATTGGTAGACGCACTAGCTTCAGGTGCTAGCGGGGGCAACTTCGTGGAGGTTCGAGTCCTCTTCTGGGCACCAGTTTAAAAAGACCTCCGAGCGATCGGGGGTCTTCTGGTTTCTGGAGTCTGGAAAGCCCTGATGGTGGCTCGTGCGCTTGCGTTGCCGGCCGATGGCACCGCTGTTGATCGGCCGAAGCTCCATTCCGCTCACGCCATGGATTCGGCAACTTCGTAAGCGGACAGGCTCCCGCGCGACAGCAGCGCCCTCTTCGACGCCACTGCCCTGTATCCGCAGCGAGGCCGGTTATGGCGCCGCCGTGATGCCCGCCTCGCGCAGTGCCGTCGCCCAGATCGCATACCCAGTCTCACTGGGATGGGTGCCGTCGGGCATCAGCGCCTCGGGCAAGGTCCCGTCCGGCTGCAGCATCCGAGGGCCGATGTCGACCAGACGCACGGACGGATCCTTGCCATAACGCGCGGCCAGCAGCCGATTGGTCTCGGCAATGGGCGCGCGCTGCGCATCCGCGGCATCGCGACCGCGTGGCATGATCGCCATCAGGATCAGCTGGCTCCGGGGCAAACGGCGACGCACCTCGCTCACCACCGCCTCCACGCCCTGCGAGGTCTCGGCCGGCGTGGCCGCGCGCGATTGCGCGGTGCCGGTGAGGTTGTTGGTGCCGATATGCAGCACCACCCAGCGCGGATCCAGGCCGTCGAGCTCGCCCTGGCGGATCCGCCACAGCACATTCTGGGTGCGATCCCAGCCAAAGCCCAGATTCAGCACCGGGCGCCTGCCGTACAACCAGCGCCAGGACTCGGGCCCGCTGACACGCGTGGCCAGCGGTGGGCCGGCCCAGAAATGCGTGATCGAATCGCCGATCATCACCACCTCGGGCTTGAGCGAGCGCGCTGCGGCCAGCGCTGCATGGTGACGTGCATACCAATCGTAGGAATCCTGCTCCAGCCGGTCGACCGGAATCAGCGAGGTCGCAAAATCGCGGCCCAGCTGTGCAACCGGCTTGACCGGCGGCTCGCCGAGCAGGCGCGCCAGGGTCGGCTCGATCGCCTCGGCCAGAATGCGCTGGCCTTGCGTGTCCGGATGCAGGGCGCCGGCCGGCGGACGGAAGCGGGTGTCGTAGAACAGCTCGGTGCGCAGCTGGCCATCGCGCCGGAAGATCGACCCCACATCCAGATAGGTCACGCATGGATTGTCGCCGTACCGCACCGCCAGGCCCTGGTTGATCTGCGCATCGCGGCGCGACTTCGCGCTGGAGATGTCGCTGGGCAGCACGCCCACCAACAGGATCTGCGTGCGCGGCAATTTCTGTTCGATCGCCGCGACCACCGCATCGATACCGAGCTGGGCCTGCTCTGCGGTCTGGCCGAGATGGCCGGTGTTGTTGGTACCGATCAATACCAGCGCGACCTTGGGCTGCAGGCCATCGACCTCGCCATTGGCCAGCCGCCACAGCACGTGTTCGGTGCCGTCGCCGCTGAAGCCCAGGTTGAGCGCGCCACGGCTGCCGTAGAAGGTCTGCCAGGTCGGCTGAAAATCCTCGTCAGGCGCCTTGGCCTTTTCGTAGTTCTGGGTGATCGAATCGCCGATCAACAGCAGCCGGGTGTCGGCGTGCTGCTTCACCTGCTCCAGCACCTGCGCGTGCCGCTGCGCCCACCAGTCTTCCTGCAGGCGGTCGGTGGGCACGGTCGAGGGCGGCGGCGTTTGCGCCCATGCAGCGGCGCAGACCAGCAACAGCCCCCAACATACCAACACCGGCGCAGTGGCAGACAACGAAAGGCGGGGAAATACAGCGTGCGAAGACCGGAGCATGCGCGCACCAGAGGCTGGAGAAGCAGCGATTGTGATCCGCGCGCGCCGCGCACGACAAGCGCGAACGCAGCCACCCGCGATGTAGCGCGGTGAAGTGTTTGCTGTGTGCCGGCGCCAGGCCGCCGACACGGCGCATCTGTGATATCAGACCGCTCACGTTTGCGTAGGAGCGCGGTTGCGCGCGATGCGGCGTTATCGATAACGCCGCATCGCGCGCAAGCGCGCTCCTACCTGGCAGTGGGAAGCAATCGCCTGCATCAAGGCACCGGATCGACCGCAACGCACCTCCGGCCGGTGGAGTCGCCGACCGGCGGCGCGCTGCCGGATCAGGCCGCTCAGCGCAGACCGGTCTCCCCACGCGCGATCACCAGGCGCTGGATTTCCGAGGTGCCTTCGTAGATCTCGGTGATCTTGGCGTCGCGGAAGTAACGCTCCAGCGGCATTTCCTTGGAATAGCCCATGCCGCCATGGATCTGCACCGCCTGATGGGTGATCCACATCGCCGCCTCAGAGGCGGTGAGCTTGGCCACGGCCGCCTCTGTGCCGAACTTCTGGCCTTGCCCCTTCAACCAGGCCGCACGCAGCGTCAGCAGCAGCGCTGCATCCAGCTTGCACTTCATGTCGGCGATCTTGGCCTGGGTCATCTGGAAGGTACCGATGGCCGCGCCGAACGCCTTGCGCTCCTTGACGTAGGCCAGGGTGGCCTCGTACGCCGCACGCGCGATGCCAACCGCCTGCGAGGCGATGCCGATGCGCCCGGCATCGAGCACGCTCATCGCGGTCTTGAAGCCCTCGCCCTCCACGCCTAGCACTTCATCGGGCTGCGCGATGTAATCGGCGAACTCGATCTCGCAGGTGGCCGAGGCACGAATGCCGAGCTTGGGCTCGGTCTTGCCGCGGTGGAAGCCGGCGCGATCGGCGTCGACCATGAAGGCGGTGATGCCGCGCGCGCCCTTGTCCGGCTCGGTCACCGCAAACAACACGATGTACTTGGCGACCGGGCCGGAGGTGATCCAGCTCTTCTTGCCATTGATCACGAAGCTGCCATCGGCCTGCTTGACCGCGCGGCAACGCATCGCCGAGGCATCCGATCCGGACTGCGGCTCGGTCAGCGCAAATGCACCGATCTGCGCACCTTCGGCAATCGCGCGGACGTACAGCTGTTTCTGTGCCTCGCTGCCGTTCTTCAAGATACCGGTGCAGAACAGCGAGTTGTTGACCGAGACGATGGTGGAATGCGCGCCGTCGGCAGCGGCGATCTCGATCATCGCCAGCGCGTAGCTGATCGGGTCCATGCCGGCACCACCGTACTCGGCCGGCACCTCGATGCCCATCAGGCCGTTCTCACCGAGCAGGCGGATGTTCTCCAGCGGGAACTCGCCGCTGCGATCGAACTGCTCCGCGCTGGGGGCGATCTTTTCCTGGGCGATGCGGCGCGCCACATCCTGGATCATCAATTGTTCGTCGGTAAAGCTGAAATCCACGTCGCACCCCTCCAGGCCTAGGCTGAGCCCTCATTGTAGCCCCAACCATTCGCATGCGTATGTAGTTGACCCCACACCCTGCCCGGCCGAAAATATCTCCATATCGCGATATAGAGATATTCATGGATCTGGAAGACTGGTCGGCGCGCCTGAAGGTATTTGCCGACGCCACCCGCGTCCGCCTGCTGACCTTGCTGGAGCAGGAAGAGCTCACCGTGGCCGAGCTGTCGGCGATCACCCGCCTGGCGCAGCCGCGCGTGTCCACGCATCTGGCAAAACTCAAGGAAGCCGGGCTGGTGCGCGACCGCCGCGCCGGCGTGTCGGCCTATTACCGCTTCGACGAGGTGTCGCTGGACCCGGCGCAGCGCGCCCTGTGGCTGGCACTGAGCACCGGCAGCGACGATCCACTGCTGCGCCAGGACGCCGAGCGCGTGGCCGCAGTGCTGGCCAACCGCGCCGCCGACCAGAACTGGGCCGATTCGGTGGCCGGCGACATGGAGCGGCATTATTCCCCCGGTCGCACCTGGGAAGCGCTGGCGCGCACCGCCCTGCCCTTGCTGGAAACCGGCGACGTGCTGGATATCGCCTCCGGCGATGGCGTGCTGGCCGAGCTGGTGGCACCGCATGCCACCCGCTACATCTGCATCGACACCAGCGCGCGCATGGTCGCCGCCGCCAGCGAGCGCCTGCGCAAGCTGCGCAATGTGGAGGTGCGCGAAGGCGACATGCATGCGCTGCCGTTCCCCGATGCCAGCTTCGACCTGGTTGTGCTGATGCATGCGCTCACCTACGCGGCCAAGCCGGCGCAGGCGGTGGCCGAATCCGCGCGCGTGCTGCGCCCCGGCGGCCGGCTGCTGCTATGCAGCCTGGCCAAGCACGAACATCGCGCCACGGTGCATGCCTATGGCCACGTCAATCTCGGCTTTGCGGCCAAGGAACTACGCAAATTCGCCGAGAAAGCCGGGCTGGACGTGTCCAGCCTGGAGACGGTGACACGCGAAAAACGCCCGCCGCATTTCGAGGTGATTTCGTTGATTGCGGTGAAGCCGGGAATGGGGAATCGGGAATCGGGATTGGTTGAAAGCAAAGGCGCTGCTTCGCGGAGAGGTGACTCATGACGCAGGTATCCAATCCCCAATCCCCAATTTCGTTTGCATTGCCCTGGCTGCATCCCGAGCGCGCCGCCAGACTCACTGCCGCGCTCGCCGAACGCATCCTCATCATCGACGGGGCGATGGGCACCATGATCCAGCGCCACGATCTGCAGGAACCCGACTATCGCGGCACCCGCTTTGTCGACGGTTACGACAGCGCGCAGGTACACGTGCATGGCCCAGGCTGCGATCACGCACACGCGCCGCAGGGCCACGACCTGAAAGGCAACAACGACCTGCTGTTGCTGTCGCGCCCGGAGATCATCGCCGGCATCCATCGCGCCTATCTGGACGCCGGTGCCGACCTGCTGGAAACCAATACCTTCAACGCCACTTCGGTGAGCCAGGCCGACTATCACCTGGAACATCTGGTCTACGAATTGAACAAGGCCGGCGCGCAGGTCGCGCGCGCCTGCTGCGACGAGGTCGAGGCGCTGACCCCGCACAAGCCGCGCTTCGTGATCGGCGTGCTCGGCCCCACCAGCCGCACCGCTTCGATCAGCCCGGACGTCAACGACCCCGGCTACCGCAACACCAGCTTCGACGCATTGCGCGAGACCTATCGCGAGGCCATCGACGGCTTGATCGACGGCGGCGCCGACACGCTGATGGTGGAAACCATCTTCGACACGCTCAACGCCAAGGCCGCGTTGTATGCGATCGAGGAAGTGTTCGAAGCGCGCGGCGGGCGCCTGCCGGTGATGATCTCCGGCACCATCACCGATGCGTCCGGACGCACCTTGTCCGGGCAGACGGCCGAGGCGTTCTATGCCTCGGTCGCGCACGGCAAGCCGCTGTCGGTGGGCCTGAACTGCGCACTCGGTGCCAAGGACTTGCGCCCGCATGTGGAAACGCTGGCGCAGATTGCCGACGCCTATGTCAGCGCGCATCCCAATGCCGGCCTGCCGAATGCCTTCGGCGAGTACGACGAAACGCCGGAAGAAATGGCGCAGACCCTGCGCGAGTTCGCGCAGGCCGGCCTGCTCAACCTGGTCGGCGGCTGCTGCGGCACCTCGCCGGATCACATCCGCGCCATCGCCGAGGCGGTGGCCGACCTGCCGCCGCGGCAGTTGTCTGGCGCACAGGAGCTGGCAGCGTGATGCGGCAGGCACCCCCTCATCCGCCCTTCGGGCACCTTCTCCCGCCTGCGGGAGAAGGACAGCGCATGGATTGGCTTGCCGCAAAGACGCTCCGTGCGCAGCCCAGCGCCTTTCTCCCCCCTGCGGGAGAGGGACAGCGCATGGATTGGCTTGCCGCAAAGACGCTCCGTGCGCAGCCCAGCGCCCTTATCCCGCCTGCGGGAGAAGGACCGCGCATGGATTGGCTTGCCACAAGAACGCTCCGTGCGCAGCCAGGCACCCTTCTCCCGCATGCGGGAGAAGGCCAGCGCATGGCTTGGCTTGCCACAAGGACGCTCCGTGCGCAGCCAGGCACCCTTACCCTTCTCCCGCCTGCGGGAGAAGGTGGCGCGCAGCGCCGGATGAGGGCCGCAGTGTCTCGCACCCCATGGCCAGGCCGCGAGGAACACCCACGCACCAAGACCAATCGCGCCGCCGTCAACGTCCAGCAGAGCCTCGCATGAGTACTCCCCGCCACACCCGCCTGTCCGGCCTGGAGCCGCTGGTCATCACCCCGGACCTGTTGTTCGTCAACGTGGGCGAGCGCACCAACGTCACCGGCAGCGCGCAGTTCCGCAAGCTGATCAAGGAAGAGCGCTACGAAGAAGCGGTGGAAGTGGCGCGCCAGCAGGTCGCCAACGGTGCGCAGATCCTCGACATCAACATGGACGAGGGCCTGATCGATTCGGAAAAGGCGATGACGCGCTTCCTCAACCTGATCATGTCCGAGCCGGACATCGCGCGCATTCCGGTGATGGTGGATTCGTCCAAGTGGAGCGTGATCGAGGCCGGGCTGAAGTGCCTGCAAGGCAAGAGCGTGGTCAATTCGATCTCGCTCAAGGAAGGCGAAGCGCAGTTCATCGAACAGGCACGCAAGGTGCTGCGCTACGGCGCCGCCGCGGTGGTCATGGCCTTCGATGAAGTCGGCCAGGCCGATACCTGCGCGCGCAAGGTCGAGATCTGCACCCGCGCCTACAAGGTGCTGACCGAGCAGGTGGGATTCCCGCCGGAAGACATCATCTTCGACCCGAACATCTTTGCCGTGGCCACCGGCATCGAGGAGCACGACAACTACGCGGTGGACTTCATCGAAGCCACCCGGCAGATCAAACGCACGCTGCCGCATTGCCATATTTCCGGCGGCGTTTCCAATGTGTCGTTCTCGTTCCGCGGCAACGAGATGGTGCGCCAGGCGATCCACTCGGTGTTCCTGTTCCATGCGATCAAGGCCGGCATGGACATGGGCATCGTCAACGCTGGCGGCATGCCGATCTACGACGAGCTGGACCCGGAATTGCGCGAACGCGTGGAGGATGTGATCCTCAATCGGCGCCGCGACGGCACCGAACGGCTGCTCGACATCGCCGAACGCTACAAGGGCAGCAAGGGCGCGGCGAAAGTCGAAGACCTGGCCTGGCGCGAGAAGCCGGTGCGTGCGCGGCTGGCGCATGCGCTGGTGCACGGCATCGACGCATTCGTGGAAACCGATACCGAGGAAGCGCGCCAGCAGTCCACCCGCCCGCTGGATGTGATCGAAGGCCCGCTGATGGACGGCATGAACGTGGTCGGCGACCTGTTCGGGGCCGGCAAGATGTTCCTGCCGCAGGTGGTCAAGTCCGCGCGCGTGATGAAGAAGGCGGTGGCGTATCTGTTGCCCTTTATCGAAGCGGAAAAGCTGCGCACCGGCGATGTCGGCAAGTCCAACGGCAAGATCATCATGGCCACCGTCAAGGGCGACGTGCACGACATCGGCAAGAACATCGTCGGCGTGGTGTTGGCCTGCAACAACTTCGACGTGGTGGACCTTGGCGTGATGGTGTCGGCGCAGGTGATCCTGGACCGTGCGCGTGCGGAAAATGCGGACCTGATCGGCTTGTCCGGCCTGATCACGCCGTCACTGGAAGAGATGTCGCATGTCGCACGCGAGATGCAGCGGCAAGGCTTCGAGATTCCGCTGTTGATCGGTGGCGCCACCACCTCGCGCGCGCATACCGCCTTGAAGATCGATCCGCACTACACCGCCCCCACCGTGTGGGTGAAGGACGCCTCGCGCGCGGTGGGCGTTGCGCAATCGCTGATCTCGCGCGACCTGCGCCATGCCTTCGTCGCCGCCAACGATGCCGACTACGCGGAGATACGCGCGCGCCATCGCAATCGCGGCGACGCCAAACGCCTGGTGTCGCTGGAAAAGGCACGCGCACAGCGTTTCGACGGTGATTGGGACACCTATACACCGCCCACCCCGCGTCAGCCGGGCCTGCACGTATTCGACGACTACCCGCTGCCGGAGTTGATCGAGCTGATCGACTGGACCCCGTTCTTCCAGGCCTGGGAACTGGCCGGCAAGTTTCCGGCGATCCTCAGCGACGAGGTGGTCGGCACACAGGCCAGCGAGTTGTACCGCGACGCACGCAAGATGCTGCGCACCATCGTCGCGGAGAAATGGCTGACCGCCAAGGCCGTGTTTGGGCTATGGCCGGCCAATGCGGTGGGCGACGATGTTGTGGTGCTGACCGAGCCTGCGGAATCGGGAATCGGGAATCGGGAATCGCAAAGCGATGCATCGGCGCCCGACCATTCCCGATTCTCCATTCCCCATTCCCTGCACTTCCTGCGCCAACAAGTCGACAAACCCATCGACCGCCCCGACTTCTGCCTGGCCGATTTCATCGCGCCCAGGAGCAGCGGCAAGCAGGACTGGATCGGCGCGTTTGCGGTGACCGCCGGCATCGGGATCGACCCGCATGTGGCACGGTTCGAAGCCGCGCACGACGACTACAACGCGATTCTGCTCAAGGCCCTGGCCGACCGTCTGGCCGAGGCGCTGGCCGAGCGCCTGCATCAACGCGTGCGTACCGAGTTCTGGGGCTATGTGGACGACGAGACGCTGGACAACGAGGCACTGATCGCCGAGCGCTATCGTGGTATTCGCCCGGCACCGGGGTATCCCGCCTGCCCCGAGCATAGCGAAAAGCGCACCCTGTTCGACCTGCTCGATGCCGAGCGCCACACCTCAATGACGCTGACCGAAAGTTTCGCGATGCTGCCCACCGCCGCGGTCTCCGGCTATTACTTCAGCCATCCCAGGAGCCAGTATTTCGTGGTCGGGCGCCTGGGCAAGGAACAGGTGGCCGACTACGCCAGGCGCAAGGGCATCACCCTGGCATTGGCCGAACGCTGGCTGGCATCGAATCTGGATTACGACCCGGAGTAAGAACAGCCTCAGATATCGTAGGAGCGCACCCGGGCGCGACGAGGTTTTACCGGTAAAGCCTCATCGCGCCCGGGTGCGCTCCTACGCGGCGCCACCGCATTGCACGGCGGCGCCCTTGATTACGCCAGTATCAAGCAGCCGGCCGCAACACGTTCAAGACCTCATAACACGCGCCCATGGTGTGGTAATCGGTCTTGCCGGCGGGGCTTTTTTCATCGCTGTACTTGCGGTTGTCCGCATCCAGGATGCGATACCACGCGCCATAGCGGTGGTCGACCATGTGTTCCCAGGAATACGTCCACAGCTTGTCGTACCACTGCCAGTAGCGCTCCTGGCCGCTGCGCTGGGCAAGCAACGCCGCGGCCGCCAGCGATTCGGCCTGCACCCAGAAGTACTTGTCGTCGTCGCAGACCTTGCCGTCCGGGTCGAAGCCGTAATACAGCCCGCCACGCGGCGCATCCCAGGAGCGCTCCACTGCCACATCGAACAGATGTTGCGCGGTCGGCAACAACCAATCGGTCGGCGCGTAGCGATCCAGCAGCATCAGCAGCTTGGCCCATTCGGTCTGATGGCCCGGCTGGAAACCCCAGGGGCGGAACAGGTGCTTGGGATTGTCGCGGTTGTAGTCCCAGTCGATGTTCCACTGCAGATCGTAGTGTTCCCACACCAGGCCGTCGGCCTTGGCCGCCTGACGCCGGGTCATGGTGTCGGCCAGCGACAGCGCACGGTCGAGATAACGCTGCTCGCCACTGGCTTCGTACGCGGCGATCATCGCCTCGCACATGTGCATGTTGGCGTTCTGGCCGCGGTAGCTGGTGAAGTTGAACTGCGCATCGGCTTCGTCGCGGTACAGGCTAAATTCCGGCTCCCAGAAATGTTTTTCCAGCAGCTGCCAGGTCTCGTCCATCCATGCGCGCGCATCGTCGATGCCGGCCTTCAGGCCGCACGAATACGCCAGCAGCACGAACGCCACGCCGTAGCAGTGATTCATGGCGTCTTCGACCACCCCATCGCGCAGGGTCCACGCATAGCCGCCAGTGGCTGCATTGCGGTGCACATTGCGCAGATAGTCCAGGCCGTGACGCACCGCTTGCAGGTACTGCGCATCGCCGAATTCGCGATACGCCATCGCGTAGTTGAAGACGAAGCGCGTGCTGCTGACCAGATGCCGATGCCCGGCATCGTAGATAGAACCATCGTCGCGGAAATACTGGAAAAAACCACCCGCCGGGTCGATCGCGCGCGGATGGTAGAACGCCATGGTGTCGGCGATATGCTGACGCAGCACATCGGCCGAGCGGAAATCGGGTGCGGGGCTCGCGGGCAAACGGCTCATGGTTGTTCCTGAATCAGGGAATGGACCTCATCGACGCTCGGCATCGCCGCAAACGCGCCCTTGCGCGTCACCGCCAGCGCGCCGACCGCCGCGGCAAAACGAATCACTTCGGTGATCGCAGTGGCATCGCCACACAGCTGCTCCAGCGTGGACGTGCGCGCAGCCAACTGAAACAGCAATCCGCCGACGAATGCATCGCCCGCTGCCGTGCTGTCGCGCACCTGCACGCGGAAGGCCGGCACCTGGCCGGAATCAGTGCGTGTCTGCCAATGCACCGGTCCACCGCCATCGGTGACCAGCAACCAGCTGGCCCGGCCCTGCCAGAGCTTTTGGGTGACCGCGCTGGCATCGCCATCGAGCGTGCCGGCCAGGTAATCGAGTTCCTCGCGCGAGAGCTTGACCACGTCGGCCAGTGCCAACGCATCCCACAGCAACGCGGCCGGGTCCACATCCTGCGGCCACAACATCGGGCGCAGGTTGAGATCCAGGCTGACGATGGCGCCATCGGCGCGAGCGCGGCGCATGCCGTCCAGCGTGCACTGCGCGATCGCAGGTTCGGTCATGCTGTTGGAGCACACATGCAGCACGGCGGCCTGCGTAAAGGCGTCCGCGGCGAAATGCTCGGGTCGGAACAACAGATCCGCCGCAGGCGGACGATAGAAACTGAAACTGCGCTCGCCGGCTTCATCCAGGGCCACGAAGGCCAGCGCGGTCTTGGCTTGATCGGTGCGCACGATGCCATCGGTGGCGACGCCGGCCTGCTGCAGACTCTGCAGCAGAAAATCGCCGAACATATCGCGTCCCAGCATGCCGACGAAATGCGCCGCGCCACCCAGCCGCGCCACCGCAACCGCGACATTGGCCGGCGCACCGCCGGCGTATTGCGCAAACGTACGTGCTTGGTCAGGACCGGCCTGCGGCAGTGCCAGCATGTCGATCAAGGCCTCGCCGAAACAGACCACCCGGTTCTTGGCAGCACTCATGCGCGCCCCTCCGCCAGTGCGCCGCGCAGACGCGAGCCCCAGATGCCGTAGAACACGATGTACAGGTAGCACACCAGCGGCAGCACGAACGACTCGTGCAAGCCGATGCTGTCGGCCAGCAGACCTTGCAGATACGGCACGATGGCGCCGCCGACAATGGCCATGATCAACAGGCTCGAAGCGCGGCCGGTCAGCGGACCAAGGCGTTCGATGCCCAGCGTAAAGATGGTCGGGAACATGATCGAATTGAACAGGCCGATCGCCACCAGCGCATACACCGCCAGCATGCCGCCACTGGCCATGGTCAGCACTAGCAGCAGTGCGTTGATCCCGGCGAACACCGACAACAGCACGCGCGGCGACAACTTGGCCAGCAAGGCCGAACCGATGAAGCGGCCGATCATTGCCAGCGTCCAGTACGCCGACACGTAGTGGGTCGCCTCACGCTCGGTGAACCCGCCGATCTGCGGCAACGAAAAATAGTTGACCATCAGGCTGCCGATCGCCACTTCCGCGCCGACATAGAAGAAGATCGCCAGCACACCGAAGCGCACATGCGGATGCGCCAGGGCATCCAGCAGCGAATGCCTGCTTTCATCCTTCTGCGCGCCCGCATCGGTCAGCGCCGGCAGACGGAACAGGAACACGAAGATCGCCAGCAGAAACAGCACGATGCCCAGACCGATGTACGGCCCCTGCACGGCCTGCGCTTCCTGCACGCGATAGGCAAGTTGCTCGGTCTCGGGCAGCAGCTTGAGCTGGTCGCCGCTCATCACGGTGTTGGACAGGATCAGCCAGCCACCGAATAGCGGCGCGATCGCGGTGCCCAGCGAATTGAGCGCCTGCGCCAGGGTCAAGCGGCTGGACGCACTGCGCTCCGGACCCAGCAACGCGACATACGGGTTGGCCGCCACCTGCAGGATGGTGATGCCGGTCGCCAGCACGAACAGCGCGCCGAGAAAGGCGCCATAGACGCGCAGTTCCGCCGCAGGCCAGAAGCCCAGCGCACCGACCGCGGCAACCGCCAGCCCGGCCACGATGCCTTGCTTGTAGCCAAGCTTGGCCACCAGCCAACCGGCCGGCAGCGACATCAGGAAATACGCGCCGAAGAAGGTGAACTGCACCAGCATCGCCTGCGCGAAGTTGAGTTCGAACACCGCCTTCAGATGCGGAATCAGAATGTCGTTGAGGCAGGTGAGAAAGCCCCACATGAAAAAGATCGTGGTGACGACCGACAACGCGACGCCGTTGTTGACGGGCGCCTTGTTGCCACTTGGCACTGTGGATTGCGTGGAAAGGGAAACCATAGAAATTGCCTGGTCAGCGGCCTGGGGCCTTGGTGGGGGAATGGGCGGGGGAATCGCTGGGGGAGTGAAGCGAAACAGAACCTGACGCGCTGGCGCTGCTGGCGCGGATCTTCAATTCGACTGCGGCGGTCAGGCGCTGGGATGCAAGGGTGGGACTGCCGATACGCTGCAACACCAATTGCGCCGCCTGGCGGCCGCGCGCGCGCGGATCGGCGGCCAGCGTGGTCAGTGCGGGCGTAAACAGCGCGGCTTCGGCGATATCGTCGAAACCGGTCACCGCGAAGTCGCGCCCCGGCACGATGCCATGCATCGCCAGCGCCGCCATCAGGCCCAACGCGACGCTGTCGTTGTAGCAGACCGCCGCAGTTGCGCCGTCATGTTCGGCGCGATCGAGCATGCGACCGGCGCACAGCGCCGCATCCTGTCGGTTCGGTGCGGATTCGACGTAATGCGCGGCCAGACCGGCATCGGCCATCGCGCGCGCGTAACCGGCGCGGCGTTGCCGGCAGGAACTGGATTCGGCATGGCCACCGAAGAACACGATGCGCCGATGGCCTTGCGCGATCAGATGCGCGCAGGCAAGCAATGCGCCCTGCTCATTGTCCAGTGCCAGCAGATCCCAGCCGGCGCCCTCCACTTCGCGATTGAACAACACCACGTTGTGTTGTCGCCCTAGCACTTGGGTCAGCGCCTGTGCCTGGCTGCCCTCGGCCGGCGACAGGATGATGCCGGCAGGGGTGTGCTCCATCAGCGAGGTCAGCACCGCCTGCTGCCGCTGCGTCGATTCGCCGGTACTGCCGAGCAGGGTCACATAACCCGCCGCGCCCAGCGCTTCGTCCACGCCTGCGGCGAATTCGGCAAAGAACGGGTTGGACAGATCGTTGATGACCAGCGCGATGCTGGATGAGGTGCGGCAGCGCAGGTTGGCGGCGGCGCGGTTGTAGACGTAGTGCTGACGATCCAGTTCGGCCTCCACCCGCGCGCGCGTGGTGGCATGCACCAGCGGGCTGCCGCGCAATACCAACGACACCGTCGCGCGCGACACGCCGATGGCGCCGGCGATATCGCGCAAGGTCACCGCACCGCGTCCGCTGCGGCGCGCGTCGCCGTCCTCCGCAGCGGAGGGCGTCGGTTTGGCACGCGTCACGCTGCCGACCTTGCAATGGAAGAAGTGCGCATGCATCTGGCGTCGATTGGATCGATCCAATTAGGCCTTTTCCACGCACCCAATGCATGCGGCAGTGCAACATAGCCAGCAACCGCGCCGATCCTTACTGCAATCGCCTTCTTACTGGAATGCGATCGACAGGCCGATCCCGCCCTGCCAGTCCGGGCTCTCCGAGGTCAGCCCGCGCAGCACCGAGACATCCAGTTGCATCGCGTGCGGCAACTGCCAGGCACCACCGGCGCCGGCAACGCGAGAATGCTCGCTGCCGGTGTCGAAGCCCGCTTCTACGTAGCTGCTGAAATGCTCGCCGGAGAAGAACGTGTAGTTCGGCGAGAAGGTCCAGGTATGCCCGTCGCTGTCGCGTGCGTAGTTCACGTACAGCGCCAGTGCGCGCTCCTGCGCCAGATCCCAGGACGCGGTCACGCCGAGTTCGCGCGCATAGCCGTCGCTGAAGGCCGGGCTGCCGGTCGGCACGCTGTAGCTGCCGAGCGCGGCCCAATGAAAGCTGTCCGACTGCGACGGCAATGCCACCTTCAGGCCGATATGGCTATCGCCTCCGCCACGCACATGCGCACCGCCACCGCGTTGCCAGTTGTAGCTGTCGCTGCCGACCTGCAGTTCTACGTTCTGGAACAGGCCCAGGCGCAGCACCGTATCGGCGGTGTACTGCGTGATCCGCTGCCCGTCGCTGCGATCGGTGCTCGCATCCGGCAGGCCCTGCTCCCAGGCGAACGCGCCGGGCTGCAGCACTTCGGCCGCAAACGGAATGCCGGGACGGTCGAACGCGGGGGCATCCTCCGTCTGTGCAGCGGCCTGCTGACTCACCCCGCATAACGCAAGCATGACCGCGGCCGTCACCGGGGCGCGCGTCGCCTGCAAACCCGAAGTGCCACGCGCGGTGGATACAAGCGATGCAACAACGCAGGACTTCAACATTTTCGACAACATGGACATACGCGGCACCATCGGCAGGAGTGAGCGGCAACGCAGTGGACACCGTGCCCGAATGCGTCGACCAGTAGCGCGGCGATGGTGCCGCGCACGCCGTGACCGGCCCGTGTATCGCCGGCGGTACGTTTGCTGCATAGCTCAGCCCGAAGGCGCGCAAGTCACGATCCAGGTGCGCACCACGCAAGGCAGCGCACCAAACAACATGGGCACCCATCAGGTGCCCATGACCAACAAAACCTAGCTCATGCAGGGTTACCAGACCAGGTCGTCGGGCACCTGATACTGGGGGTCGGCATACGGGTCTTCGCCTGCCGGCGCATTCGGGTCCACCTTCAATGCCACCGATGGCGCGAACACCGCTTCGGCCTCGGCCAGTACCTCGGCGGCGACCAACAGGTAACGGCCATTGAGCTGCAGCACGCCCAGCTCACCGGCATTGAGCGCCTTGAGCTGATCGGCAGTCACGTAGATACGCTTGATCTTGCCGCCATACGGGAAATGCCGGGCGATATCCGCATCGGCATGATTCAACCCCTTGTCCTTGAGCAGCTCTTCGAGCTTGGCCTTGGCTTCGCGACGCAGGCGTGCTTCTTCCTGCTTCAGCCGCTCGGCTTCGATGCGCTCGTCCTTCTCGCGTTGCGCGCGGATCGCATAGGCCTTAGCCAGATCGATGTCTTCGCGTGTGCGTGCCGGCCTGGGTCCGCGACGCTCGGCAGTGGACTGCTGCGGACGCGGCGATGCCGCCTGCTTGCCATCGTTGCGACGATCGGGCCGGCCGTCGTTTTTGCGCTCGCCCTTGCCGTCGGTCGCCGCAGCGGCATGCGGCCGCTGCGGTCCCCTGCCCTGGCCGCCCGGCTTGTTGCCGCCGGGCGCAGGCCTGCCACCGTTGCCATGTTGACGCGCGGCAGGCCGTGCGTCGGGTTTGCGTTCGGGCTTGGGTGCGGACTTGAAGCCCAACCCAAGCAACTGGTCACGTAAGGTATCGCTCATGGCGGTGGCAATCTGCAATCAATAGTGCGGAGGCGGCGGTTCATCCGCAGCGTCGGCAAACAACGTGGAGCGCACCTTGCCCAGATCCTCGAGCAGGTGGCGGATCAGTTCGGCATTGCGGGCGCCCGTCAAACGGGCGTCCGCAAGTGCTTCACTCAGTTCATTGAGCGCCTGCTCCTGAAAGGATAGGCGCGTTTCCAGTTCAACCAACCGCGCGTCCAGTTCCTGGTCGCGCGGCGAGAGGTGCTCATGCATGCAACGAACGGCCTCGTCCGATGGCGTAGTAGGCCAGACCTGCAGCTTCGATTTCCTGCGGGTCGTAAAGGTTGCGGCCGTCGAACACCACGTCGTCCTTCAAGGCCTGCTTGATCTTGCCGAAATCCGGGCTGCGGAACTGCTTCCACTCGGTGACCACGACCAAGGCGTCGGCGCCTTCCAGTGCGGCAAATGCCTCGTCGCAGAAGGTCAGGTCGTCGCGCTCGCCGAAGATGCGCTTGGCTTCATGAGTCGCTTCCGGGTCGTAGGCACGCACGGTGGCACCGGCTTCCCACAACTGCTCCATCAAACGGCGGCTGGACGCGGCACGCATGTCGTCGGTATTGGGCTTGAACGCCAGGCCCCACACCGCGAAGGTCTTGCCGGCAATGCTGCCGGTGCCCTTGGCGCCGTAATGGCGCTGCACCAGTTCGAACAGGTGCCCCTTCTGCGCATTGTTGACGCTTTCCACCGCGTTGAGCAGGGTCGGCTCCATGCCGTACTGCTCGGCGGTCTTGGCCAATGCCTGCACATCCTTCGGGAAGCACGAGCCGCCATAACCGGCGCCGGGGTAGATGAAGTGCCAGCCGATGCGCGGATCCGAACCGATCCCGTTACGCACGTGCTCGACGTCCGCACCGACACGCTCGGCGATATTGGCGATCTCGTTCATGAAACTGATCTTGGTCGCCAGCATCGCGTTGGCCGCGTACTTGGTCAGCTCGGCCGAACGCACGTCCATCTCCACGATGCGGTCGCGGTTGCGGTTGAACGGCGCATACAGACGACGCATGCGTGCGATGGCGGCCGGCTTCTTGGCGCCGATCACGATGCGATCCGGACGCATGCAGTCGGCCACGGCGTCGCCTTCCTTGAGGAACTCGGGGTTGGAGACCACATCGAACTCATGGTCCACGCCACGTGCGTCCAGCTCTTCCTGGATCGCGGCGCGCACCTTGTCGGCGGTGCCGACCGGCACGGTGGACTTGTTGACGACCACCGACGGGCCATCGATATGGCGACCGACGGTACGCGCAACCGCCAGCACGTACTGCAGGTCGGCACTGCCATCCTCGTCCGGCGGCGTGCCCACGGCGATGAAGGTGATTTCGCCGTGCGCAATCGCCTCGGCCGCATCGGTGGTGAAGCGCAACCGGCCGGAGGCGTGGTTGGCTTTCACCATCGGCTCCAGGCCGGGTTCATAGATGGGAATCACCCCACGATTGAGACCATCAACTTTCGCCTGGTCGATATCCACGCAGATAACGTGATGACCTACTTCCGCCAGACAGGTACCGGTGACAAGACCAACATAGCCGGTACCAAAGATCGCAACTCGCATGGGTGGGGGTACTCCTGTGGGGGATCAGGGAAGGATACCCATCAGTTCGACATCGAACGTCAACGTTGCGTCTGGTCCGATCGGCCCCCCCTGCGTGCCGTTCGGGCCATAGGCCAAGTTGGATGGAATCCAGAAACGGTATTTCGAACCGACCGGCATCAACGCGACGCCCTCGGTCCAACCTGCAATGACTTGATTCAGACCGAACTCGGCCGGCTGGCCGCGCTGGTAGGAGCTGTCGAACACCTGCCCGTTGAGCAGCTTGCCTTCGTAGTTCACGCGCACCGTGTTGGTGGGCATCGGACGCTCGCCGCTGCCCTGGCGCAGCACCATGTACTGCAGGCCCGACGCGGTGGTGATCACGCCCTTTTCGGTCTTGTTCTTGGCCAGGAAGGCATTGCCTTCCTCGCGGTTCTTGGCACCGGCAGCGCCCTGCTTGGCAGAAGCGAACGCCTGCATGGTGGCAGTGGCTTCCTGCTGGGTCAGACGCGTGGTGCCCTTGGCGAACACGGTCCGCACCGCTTCCATCAGGATCGACAGGTCGATCTCGTCCTTGATGCCTGCCAGCGACGGACCGACCGCGCGATCGCCCAGCATCAGGCCGACATTTTCCTTGGACGGCGCGGCCGGCGCGCTACCCGGCGCCATGCCCGGGACCTGCTGACCGTTACGCGCCGCCAGCGCCGTGCGCAATGCGGTGTCGGTGGCCTGGGTCTGCTCGTCGGACAACAGCGGCTTGCCGCCCTTGAATGCATTCTCGATGGCGCGTTGCAGTGCGCTCACATCGATGTCCTGGGCAATCGGCTCGAACGAACGTGCCACATCCATACCGATGGCGTAGCTGACGTTGTCGCGCGTGCTCTTCTCAGACGATGCATTCAAAACTGGCTTCTCCTTGGTGGCCGCTGCGGCCGGTTGCTGCGACATGGCCGGCATCGATGCCGACAGCGCCACCATCAGTAGCGACGCCGCCGCGCCGCGCTTTCCCATCTTCATTCGATGCACTTCCCGAAAGTGAAAAGACACGCCGACGCCGGCGCTGAATGCGCATTGTCGCATGTGCGCGTGGCCTTGCGAGCGCCGCGCTCAGCGCGACGGCGCGTTGAGCGCGCGTTCGATTGCCGCCAGCACGCTCGGATCGTCCGGTTTGATCTTGCTGGGGAACTGTGCCACCACGCGTCCATCGCGACCAATCAGATACTTGTGGAAGTTCCAGCCCGGCGCCACGCCCGTGGCCTGCGTCAAACGCTGGTACAGCGGCGTGGCCTGCGTACCCAGCACATGCACCTTCTCAAACATCGGGAACTTGACGCCATAGGTCAGCGTGCAGAATTCCTGGATCTGCTTCTCAGATCCGGGTTCCTGCCCCTGAAAATCGTTGGACGGAAAACCCAGCACCGAAAAACCGCGACTGCCGAAACGCTGGTTCAGCGCCTCCAGCCCTTCGTACTGGGGCGTGTAGCCGCACTTGCTGGCGGTATTGACCACCATCAGAACCTTGCCACCGTAGGTACGGTTCAGGTTGATCGGCGCCTTGCCGGCCAGTGGCCGGTAGTCTAGATCCAGCACCGGCGCGCCGGCGGCCAGCGCCGAGGCGGAGAAAAAGCCAGCGAATACAACCATCAGCAGACGCTTGAGCAACATGAGCGATCCCTTTCGATAGGTTCGGGCCACCCGCCGATGCGGGGTGCCATCAGTTGGGTATGACAGGCAGTTGACTGCCCGCGTGTCGGTGTTATAGTTGAATACAACACCAGTCATCCAACGCAGGGGGAAAGCATGAACAGCACACGCTTCACGCGACCAGCTCCATTGCTGCTGTTCGGCAGCGCCCTGTTCGCCATTGGTTGCCTGGGAGCCGCCTCCAGTCAGGTCACGGAGTCCGGCGCCGATTATGGCGTGTCGGAGGCGGTTACGGAAAACGCGACAACTCCCCCCGAGGCACGCACCCGGCCCAGCCGGCATCTGCGCGCTTCGCTGTCGATGCCCTATTTCTCCTTCGCGCAGGTCCTGCGCCCACGGAGCTGACCATGAACGACATCCAATGGAGCGACGGCGCTCCCATCTACCGCCAACTCAAGGAACGGGTGATTGCCATGATGCTCGATGGAATCCTCAAGCCTGGCGACGCCCTGCCCTCGGTACGGCAGGTGGCGGCCGACTACCAACTCAACCCCATCACCGTCTCGCGTGCCTATCAGGAACTGGCCGACGAGAACCTGGTGGAGAAACGCCGCGGCCTGGGCATGTTCATGACCCCGGAAGCCGCGCAGAAATTGCGCGGCAGCGAACGCGAGCGTTTCCTGAATGAAGAATGGCCCGCGGTGCTGGAACGCATCCAGCGCCTGGGACTGTCCATCGACGATCTGTTGCCACAGGGAAAAACACCATGACCGCCGTCTCCTCCGACCATGTGGTCGACGCACGTGGCCTGCGCAAGGCCTACAAGCATCGGCTCGCGCTGGACAACACCAGCTTCACCATCGCTGCCGGGCGCATCGTCGGCCTGATCGGCCCCAATGGCGCCGGCAAGACCACCGCGCTCAAGGCGGTGCTGGGGCTGACCGATTTCGACGGCGAGCTGAGCGTGCTCGGCATGGATCCGCGCAGCCAGCGCAACGCGCTGATGAACCAGGTCTGCTTCATCGCCGACGTGGCGGTGCTGCCGCGCTGGCTGCGGGTTGGCGAGGCGATCGACTTCGTCGCCGGCGTGCATCCGCGCTTCGATCGCGCCAAGTGCGAGCGTTTCCTGGCCAATACGCAGCTCAACCGCAAATCGCGGGTGCGCGAACTGTCCAAGGGCATGATCGTGCAGCTGCATCTGGCGCTGGTGATGGCCATCGACGCGCGCATCCTGGTGCTGGACGAGCCGACCCTGGGCCTGGACATCCTGTATCGCAAGCAGTTCTACCAGCGCCTGCTGGAGGATTACTTCGACGAGCAGAAGACCATCATCGTCACCACCCATCAGGTCGAGGAGATCGAACACATCCTCACCGATGTGATGTTCATCCGCGACGGCCGCATCGTGCTGACCGCCGACATGGAAAACGTGGCCGAGCGTTACACCGAAGTGCTGGTGGATGCCGAGCATCTCGACGCCGCCAGAGGCCTGACGCCGATCGACGAGCGCAGCCTGCCGTTCGGCAAGACCGTGATGCTGTTCGATGGCGTGCCGAAAGCGCAGCTCGCCCGTTTTGGCGAAACCCGCAATCCCGGCCTTGCCGACCTGTTCGTTGCGGTCATGAAGGGGACCTACGCATGAATGCACTCACCCACCAAGCTTCTCCCGCACGCACGTTCGGCTGGCTGCTCAAGCGCGAGTACTGGGAACACCGCGGCGGTTTCGTCTGGGCGCAGATCATCACCGGCGGCATCGCGGTGTTCTTCGCGCTGCTGGGTGCGGTGATCGGCGCGATCAGCGCGCGCCGCAACATGATCGGCGACAGCATCACGATGGACGATCTGGCCGAGTACACGCGCACGCTGGGCCAGGTCGGCGACGGCCTGCTGCTGGGCGGCATCGGGATCGCCTCGGTGGTTCTGGCGTTCGTGGTGTTCTTCTATTCGCTGGGCAGCCTGTACGACGACCGCCGCGACCGCAGCGTGCTGTTCTGGAAGTCGCTGCCGGTGTCCGATGTGCAGACGGTGCTGTCCAAGGCGGCCTGGGCGTTGTTGCTGGCGCCGCTGATCGCCATCGTGATCGGCGTGCTGGTCGGCCTGGCACTGTGGCTGATCGCCATCGTGGGCGCCTCGATCGCCGGCGTCCCCAGCCCCTGGGCACTGGCGACCCATTCGCACCCCTTCTCGTTGTTGTGGCTGCTGCTGAAGACCGTGCCGATGAGCTTGCTGTGGGCGTTGCCGACCGTGGGTTGGCTGATGTTCTGCTCGGCCTGGGCCACCAGCAAGCCGTTCCTGTGGGCGGTGCTGTTCCCGCTGCTGGCCTGCGTGATGCTGAGCATCCTCTCGGCGATGCCGGGTATCTCGCTGCCGATCGGCTGGATCTGGTACATCGTCGGCTACCGTGGCCTGCTCAGCGCCCTACCCGGCACCTGGTCGCCGCGTGCGGTCAGCGGCAACCTCGACAGCAGCGCGATGCAGAACCCCAGCGATCTGGTGCAGTGGGCGCTGCAGCACACCGACAGCGCACTGGTCTATGGCAATCCGGACATCTGGATCGGCGCCGCCATCGGCGTGGTGCTGATCGCCGCCTCCATCTACCTGCGCCGTCGGCGCTCCGAAGCCTGAAGGACACACCATGCGTCGTCTGCTGAGTCTGGCCATCCTGTGCGCATTGCCCGGCGCTGCGTTTGCCGAGGAGCAATGCACATTCTCCGAACCGCGCAGCCTGGAGTTGAAGCTGAGCGGAGTGAAGTCGGTGCTGTTCGAGGTCGCCTCCAACGACCTGCGTCTGGACGCCACGCCGGGCAACGGCGGGCGCCTGAGCGGCCGCGCCTGCGCTGCAAGCGCCGATCTGCTCAGGGGCCTGACCGTCTCCCAGAAGCGCGTCGGCGACAAGCTGGTGGTGACGCTGGCCGATGACCGCCCGCTGCGCACCTCCATCGGCGACAGCTATTCGTACCTGGACCTGCGTGGCAGCGTGCCGGACACGCTGCTGGTGCAATTCGATGTGGGCTCCGGCGACGCCGAGATCAGCGGCGCTGCCGCAGTGAGTGCCGATGTCGGTTCCGGCGACATGGCCATCCGCCGCACCAAGGGCCGGGTCACCGCCAAGGTCGGTTCCGGCGATATCGAGCTGGAAGAGACGGGGTCGCTGCGCGTCCTGGCGGTCGGCTCGGGCGACCTCAAGGCCGCGCGGGTGCGGGGCACGGCGGAGGTCGGCAAGGTCGGCTCCGGCGACGTCAAGCTGCGCGGCGTTGCAGGCGACGTCAAGCTCGGCGCGGTCGGCTCCGGCGATGTCGATATCGACGATGTGCAGGGCGATGTCGGCGTGGAGGCGGTCAACTCCGGCGCCCTGAGCGTGCACAAGGTGCGCGGCGACGTCAGCGTCGCGCGCAAGGGCAGCGGCGATATCGACGTCAGCGATGTTGCCGGCACCACTCGCGTGCCTACCGACAACTGACCACTGCATTGACCATTCCAGACGGGGAACGCTGATGAAACTGTTGATTTGTGCGGTATTGGCGGGTGCGCTGCTGGTCGGTTGCGGCAAGTCCGAACCCACCGTCGTGGTATCGGGCAAGGCCAACGCGCGCGGGGTGAGCTTCAACGGCAAGAGCCTGACGCTCCACCGCGACGGCCTGCCCGCGGCCACCATCGGCGCGGATGGCGCGCTCAGCATCGCTGGCACGCCGGTGCGCTTGAGCGATGCGCAGCGGCAGGCGATGCGCAGTTTCTACGTGCAGATTCAGGGCGTCGCCGAGAAAGGCATCGACATCGGCACGCAGGGCGCGGCCTTCGGTGCGCATGCCGCCGGCGAAGCGCTCAAGGGCGTGCTCGGCGGCAATACCGACCAGATCGGCGGCAAGATCCAAGCGCAGGCGGAAACCTTCAAACACGAAGCGATGCAGATCTGCGACCAGCTGGCCAAGCTGCGCAACGCGCAGGACGCCGCCGCGCAACTGGTGCCGGCATTCGCGCCGTACTCGACCCTCACCCAGCACGATGTCGACGACTGCCGCAAGTAAGCGCGACCCCGACCGCCGCTGCGCCCCCATCGCCGGACGTAGCGGCTGACCGGAACCGGATGGAGCATCGTGTCGATTCCTGCGCGCACGCCAGGCACCCAACCCCGCCTGCGACATTTTGTCAGCCGCGCCATGTGCCACCGGCGTCAGTCGGCTGGCCGGAGCGGGATTACACTACTGCGCTCCCCTGACCCCAGCGACCCGATGAACAAGTTCGTGATGCTCTGCATGGCGCTCCTGCTATGCGCCCTGACCGCCTGTGGCGACCAGTCGTCGCGGCGCGCCGAACGCGGCAAGCCGCGTGTTGCCATCACCACCCAGTCGGTGATGATCCGCCGCCCACCGGCCGCCAATGCGGAAATCACCCCGGACGGCACGCTGAAGATCGACGATATCGCGCTGCCGCAGAAGGCGCCGACGCGCGCAAAGTTGCAGCTGCTGTTCGGGCATCTGCAGATGCTGCGTCAGCAGGCCGTCAACGACGCCGGCGCAGATCCGGAATACAAGTCGATCAAGCTGACCGCCACGCCGGAGATCCAGCAGCTCAGCGGCGAATTGCTCGATGAAATCCCGTCGCTGCAGCCGTATCGCGAGAGCTTCGGCAACGTGCAGGCCGAACGGCACTGAGTCCTGGCAAAGCCGCGGATTCGCGCAAAGCCGTGTAGGAGCGTACCTGGGCGCGACGGGGCGTTGTCGATAAAGCCCCATCGCGCCCAGGTGCGCTCCTACATGCGCACGCTGCGGTGATCAGCCGCCGCCGCTGCTGCCGGCCTGGATGCCACCGCGCGTCAGCGCGGCCGGATCCAGCAAACGGCGCAGATCCGCTTCGCTGAGCCCGCTGTCTTCCAGCGCCACGTCCAGCACCGGGCGCTGTTCCTTGTAGGCACGCTTGGCGATCGCCGCGGCCTTCTCGTAGCCGATGATTGGGTTGAGCGCGGTGACCAGGATCGGATTGCGGTCCAGCGCCTCGCGCACACGCTCTTGACGCACCTTCAACCCGGCAATCGCGCTATCGGCCAGCAGCCGCGCCACATTGCCCAGCAAGTTGATCGAATCCAGCAGGTTGTAGGCGATCAACGGCAGCGTCACGTTCAACTGGAAGTTGCCGGTCTGCCCGGCCACGGTGATCGCGGTGTGGTGGCCGATGACCTGCGCGCAGGCCATTACGGTGGCTTCGGGAATCACCGGGTTGACCTTGCCCGGCATGATCGAACTGCCCGGCTGCAGCGCCGGCAACTCGATCTCGCCCAGCCCGGCCAGGGGGCCGGCATTCATCCAGCGCAGGTCGTTGGCGATCTTGATCAGTGCGACCGCCAGCGCATTGAGCTGACCGGACAACTCCACCGCATCGTCCTGCGCAGCCAGGCCTTCGAACTTGTTGTCCGCACTCTCGAACTTGAATTTGCTCAAGCCCGACAAGGCCTTGGCCACCTTGCCGCCGAAACGCGGGTCGGCATTGATGCCGGTGCCGATCGCGGTGCCGCCCAGCGGCAGCCGCCGCAGGCGCTTGAGGGCATCGTCGATGCGCTCCTGCGCCGAACTCAGCTGCGCCGACCATGCACCGAATTCCTGGCCGAAGGTCAGCGGCATCGCATCCATCAGATGCGTGCGCCCGGTCTTGACGACCTTCTCCAGCCCCTTGGCGCGCTTGTCGATGGTCTTGCGCAGATGCTTGAGCGCCGGCTGCAGGTGTTCCTGCACCGCAAGCAGCGCGGACACCCGGATTGCGGTGGGCACCACGTCGTTGGAACTCTGCCCGAGATTGACGTGATCGTTGGGATGCACCGCGTCCTTGCCGGAGCGCGTGGCCAGCGTGGCGATCACCTCGTTGGCATTCATGTTGGACGAGGTGCCCGAGCCGGTCTGATAGACGTCGATCGGGAACTGCGCGTCGTACGTGCCGTCGGCGACCTGCAGCGCCGCGTCCTGCACGGCCTTGCCGATCGACTTGGGCAGCAACCCGAGCTCGGCATTGACGCCGGCCGCGGCGGCCTTGATCAGGCCCAGCGCGCGGATGAAGCCGCGCGGCATCGGCTGGCCGGAGACCGGAAAATTCTGCACGGCACGCTGGGTCTGCGCGCCCCACAAGGCATCGGCGGGGACCTGCAATTGCCCCATGCTGTCGTGTTCGGTCCTGAAACGTTCGCTCATCTGCACTCTCCGCACATGGTTGGTTTGTGGTCATGGATGGCTGGCAGCGGGCGCACCCACGCTGGCGAGACTGCCTACGATACTCGCTCGCGGCGTTGCGACCGTGTCGTCGCAAGCCGTGGGCTAGACTGCCCATCGATCCATACGAGGTACCACGCCGCCATGGGCGACGACCCTGACTGTAGCAACGCATCGTTTGCGCCCTTCCTGCTCGCACCCCGCCCCACTCCTCACGCGCAACCGCTGACACCCAGCGTTGCCGCTGTTGCGCGGCACGGAGGCGGACGCCATGTTGGGTAATGTGCTGCTGTTGTTCGTCGCATTGCTGCTGGTGCTGTTGAACGGCTTCTTCGTTGCCGCCGAGTTCGCGCTGGTCAAGCTCCGGCATACGCAGGCGGTGGGCCTGGCGCAGAACAACGGTTGGCGTGGGCGGTTGTTGCTCGGGGTACATGCGCATCTGGATGCCTACCTGTCGGCGTGCCAGCTCGGCATCACGCTGGCCTCGCTCGGCCTGGGCTGGGTCGGCGAGCCGGCCTTCGCGCATCTGCTGCAGCCGCTGTTCGACAGCGCCGGCCTGTCGCCGGAAGCAGCGCAGTTCACCGCACTGGCGATCGCCTTCAGCCTGATTTCGTTCCTGCACATCGTGCTCGGCGAACTGGCGCCCAAGACCATGGCGATCCGCCGCCCGGAGCGGATGTCGCTGTGGACCGCCGCCCCGCTCTACGTGTTCTATTGGCTGATGTATCCGGCGATCTGGGTGCTCAACACCAGCGCCAACCGCCTGCTGCGGGTGCTCGGCTGGGGCGATGTGGAACATCAGTCGCATCGCTATTCGCGCGAGGAACTGATGCTGATCGTCGGCCGCCAGGATCCGAACGCGGCCATGCCCGATCACGGGCTGGCCTTGATGAGCCACGCCCTGGAATTGCCCGACCTGGTCGCCGGCGATCTGATGCGCCCGCGCGAGCACATGCGCAGCCTGCGCGAAGGCATGACGCTGGAATCGGTGCTGGCCGAGTTCAGCGAGTCGCGCTACAGCCGCTACCCGTGGTTCGACGCCGATGGCGAGCAGGTGCTGGGCATCCTGCATACCAAGGATCTGCTGGTGGCGATGGCACGCAGCCAGGATCTGGACGATCTGCGCCCGCTGCTGCGCCCGCCCACCCTGCTGACCCTGGAAACCCCGATCCCCAGCGCGCTGGAGCAGTTCCGCACCGGCACCACCCATCTGGCGCTGTGCGTGGAGGACGAGGGCCGCATCCTGGGCTTCTTCACCCTGGAAGACCTGCTGGAAGTGGTGGTCGGCGAGATCGAGGACGAGCACCGCCACGTGGTGCGCGATGCCCCGATCCGCAGCCAGGACGGCTCGCTGCTGGTGGCCGGCAGCACCTCGATCTTCCGCCTGGAGCGCCTGCTCGGCCGGGATCTGAGCGCGCCGGACCACGTCAATTCGGTCGGCGGGCTGATCGTGCACCGGTTGCAGCGGCTGCCCGAAGAAGGCGAGACCCTGGAGCTGGACGGCCATGCACTGACGGTGCGGCGCATGGCCGGGCACCGGATCCAGGCGATCACGGTGCGGCCGATCGGCGAAGCCGGCGCCGGGGCGGCGTAGAATACGCACCCCCGCCAGCCTCCCAGTGCCCTGCCCATGTCGGATTCCGCCCTGCTCGCCCTGTCCCCGCTCGACGGCCGCTACGCTTCCAAAGTGGATGCGCTGCGCCCGATCTTCTCCGAATACGGCCTGATCAAGGCACGGGTCAAGGTCGAGATCGAATGGCTGCTGGCACTGGCCGCCGAGCCGGGCATCGCCGAGCTGGCGCCGTTCTCGGCCGCCGCCGCCCAGACCCTGCGCCGCCTGGCCGACGACTTCAGCGTGAGCGACGCCGCGCGCGTCAAGCAGATCGAACGCACCACCAACCACGACGTCAAGGCGGTGGAGTACTTCATCAAGGAGCAGCTCAAGGACGATGCCGAGCTGGGCCCGGCGCTGGAATTCGTGCATTTCGCCTGCACCAGCGAGGACATCAACAACCTCAGCTACGGCCTGATGCTGGAGCAGGCGCGCCGCGAGGTGCTGCTGCCGACGCTGGACGGCATCGCCGCCAGCCTGCGCACGCTCGCCCATGCCCAGGCCGGCCAGCCGATGCTCTCGCGCACGCATGGCCAGACCGCCTCGCCCACCACGCTGGGCAAGGAAATCGCCAACGTGGTCGCGCGCCTGGAGCGTCAGCGCAGGCAGATCGCCGCGGTCGAGCTGACCGGCAAGATCAACGGCGCGGTCGGCAACTACAACGCGCACCTGGTGTCGTACCCGGAGCTGGACTGGGCCGCGTTCGCGCAGCGCTTCGTCGAAAGCCTGGGCCTGGTGTTCAACCCCTACACCACCCAGATCGAGCCGCATGACAACGTGGCCGAAATCGGCGACGCCAGCCGCCGCGTCAACACCATCCTGATCGACCTGTCGCGCGACATCTGGGGCTACATCTCGCTGGGCTACTTCAAGCAGAAGCTCAAGGAGGGCGAAGTCGGCTCCTCGACCATGCCGCACAAGGTCAACCCGATCGACTTCGAAAATGCCGAAGGCAATTTCGGCATCGCCAATGCCTTGTTCGAGCATTTTTCCGCCAAGCTGCCGATCAGCCGCTGGCAGCGCGACCTCACCGACTCCACCGTGCTGCGCGCGCTCGGCACCGCGTTCGGCCACACCCAGGTCGCGCTGGATTCGCTGGCCAAGGGCCTGGGCAAGCTGACCGTCAATCCCGAGCGCCTGGATGCCGATCTGAGCGCGGCCTGGGAAGTGCTGGCCGAAGCGGTGCAGACGGTGATGCGTCGCCACGGCCTCCCCAGCCCGTACGAACAGCTCAAGGCGCTGACCCGCGGCCAGGGCATCACCGCCGCGTCCATGCAGGCCTTTGTCGAGAGCCTGCAGTTGCCGGAGCAGGACAAGCAGCGCCTGCGGGCGCTGACGCCGGGCGCCTACACCGGTCTGGCCGAACAGCTGGCGCGCGCGATCTGACCCGCGCCGGTACACCCAGGTGCATACCCGGCCATCGTGGCCCGCACGTGCACTGAAACCTTACCGCGACACCCGCATGCGAGGCAGCGCATGACGGGCTGGGCGACAATAAGCCACTTCGCCGGCCGCACAGCGCCGGCCCTCCAGTCGGACCCGTGACAGCATGAAAAAAACCCCCGCAAAAAAGATCGCCGCCAGGAAAGCCGCGCCGCTGCCTTTCGAGATCCACGCCACCGGCGACCAGCCGCTGGGCATGCCGGTCGAGCGCTTCCTGCGCAATTACTGGCACAAGCACCCGCTGCTGATCCGCAACGCGTTTGCGGACTTCCAGTCCCCGCTGCAGCCCGAAGACCTGGCCGGCCTGGCCTGCGAAGACGGCGTGCTGGCACGCCTGATCAGCCACGACCGCGCCACCGACGACTGGAACGTGCGCACCGGACCGTTCCAGGAAACCGACTTCCCCGACCTGCCCGACCATGACTGGACCCTGCTGGTGCAGGACGTGGACAAGTGGGACGCCGACGTGCGCGCATTGCTGGAGCAGTTCCGCTTCCTGCCGCGCTGGCGCATCGACGACATCATGATCAGCTTCGCCGCCACCGGCGGTTCGGTCGGCGCGCATGTCGACCATTACGACGTGTTCCTGCTGCAGGGCCAGGGCCACCGCCGCTGGCAGATCGACGCACGCGCGCAACAGGGCCGCAAGGCCGCGCCGCTGGCGTTCCGCGACGATGTCGAGCTCAAGCTGCTGCGCGAGTTCAAGCCCACCCACGACTGGATGCTGGGCCCGGGCGACATGCTGTACCTGCCGCCGCTGGTGCCGCACCACGGCGTGGCCGAAGACGCCTGCCTGACCTTCTCCGTCGGCACCCGCGCGCCGTCGTCGGCCGAGCTGATCGGCGACTATCTGGATACCCTGATCGCCGATGCCGACGAGGCCGTGCGCTATCACGACGAAGACCTCAAGGTGCCGGCCGACCCGTACGAGATCGACGTCACCGCGATGAACCGCGTGGTCGAAGCGCTCAACGCGCTGCGCATGAACGACCCGGATCGGCTGGGCGACTGGTTCGGCCGCTTCATGACCACCTACCGCGCCTCCGGCGACGTGGTGCCGGCGCCCGAACCGATCCCGCGCGAGGCGGTGGAGCAGGCCCTGGAAGAAGGCGTGCTGCTGCACCGTCACCCGTGGTCGCGGCTGGCCTGGCGGCGCGCCAGGCGTGGCGCCACCCTGTTCTGCAGCGGCCTGGAATTCGCGCTGTCGGCCAAGGACGCCGCGCGCCTGGCAGCGGCCGAAGCGATCGACGGCGCGCTGTATGCGCAGCTGTCCAACCGTGGCCGCGAGGTGGTGCTGGAGCTGCTGGCGCAGGGCCATTACCAGCGCGCCCACGAGGATGCGGAGGACGCCATCGAGGACATCGACGACGACCAGGCTCATGTCCTGAGCGTGTCAGGCGACCAGGACGACGCCGAGGCCGACACGCCGGACGCGGACGATGAAATCGACGCCGAGGCCGACGTCGAGCAGGTCGCGGACGCCGCCGACGGCCCGGCCCAGGCTGATGAGGACGAACCAGGCGATGACGCCGACCAGGACGACGACAGCGAGCTGGCCGACGATCCGGCTTCGGACGCTGGCGACGACGGGTCCCACAGACGCGCATGAGTCCCCAGGCCGGGCCGCAGATCGTCTCGCTGGATCCGGCGTCCGACGCCGCGGCCCTGCGTGCGCTGCGCCTGGCCTGCGGCACCGGCGGCGCCGACGACAGCGGCGCTGCCGAATGGGACGCACTGGACCCGCTCAGCCTGCAACTGGCGCTGCGCGGCGAGGACGGCCAGCTGATCGGCTCGGTGCGGCTGACTGCGGATCGGCGCATCGACAGGCTCGGCGTCCTGCCGGGCTGGCGCCGCCGCGGCCTGGCCGACCAGTTGCTCGCAGCCGCCGTCGCCACCGCGCAACAGCGTGGCTGGCCCGGCGTACGGACCCGCGTCAACGCAGACGCCGAGGCCGTGTTCGCACGCCTGGGCTTCCTGCCGGACACTTCTTCCGACATGCACCCCGATCGCGCCGCAACGGTGGGCGATCGGCCTGACAAGGCGCTGCACCGCCGTCTCGACGGCCCGGTGGCGGTGGACGACCTGCGCGCGGCGCAGGCCGCCACCACCGGCCTGCTGTGCGCCGCACGCCGCCAGGTGCTGATCTATACGCGGGCACTGGATCCGCCGCTGTTCGACAACGCCGCCGTGCTCGATGCACTGCGCCGCTTCGCCACCGCCCGCCACGACAAGCACGTGCAAGTGCTGGTGCAGGATACCGCCATCGCGGGCGCCAACAGCAGCGCGCTGCTGCGGCTGGCCCAGCGCCTGCCCAGCGTGTTCCGCTTCCGCGCGGTCAGCGATCCGGTCGATGCCAGCTATGCGTCGGCCTATGTGGTGGGCGATGACGCCTACTACTTTCGTCCAACAGGCCATCGCTTCGACGATGGCGAAACCTGGCTGTCGGGCGCGGCGCGCAGCCGCCAGCTGGAGCGCGAATTCGCGCAGATATGGGAGCGCAGCGCGCTCTGGAACGAACCGCGCGCACTCGGCATCTGAGACCGCAGCGCCGTTCGCACGTAGGCACCAAGCGGTCGCACCTACCCGTCCGGTCAGCTGGCAGACGCCCCCTCACTGGCGCAAGGGGGTATAATTTTTCGAGATTTGAGACCGACCGATGGGGCATCTCGCCCTGCCGCTTCCGCATAATCATCCCCACAGCAGACCCGACTTACCATCGTGGATAATCTCCTAAAGCAGTTCGCACAGTCATCGCAGCTCGCCGGCGGCAACGCCGCCTATATCGAGGATCTGTACGAGCAGTACCTCGTCGCCCCGGACAGTGTCGACCCGAAGTGGAAGAGCTATTTCGATGGCTTCAAGGGGCGCGACGCCGGTGATGTGCCGCACTCGGCGGCCATTGCGCATATCCTCGCCGCCTCCAAACAGGCGGCCAACGCCGGGACCGGCGCAGCGGCCAGTGACGAGCGCGAGCGCAACGTCGGCCGCCTGATCACGGCCTATCGTGCGCGTGGTCACCTCGGCGCGCAGCTCGATCCGCTCGGCCTGACCCCGCCGGTCAACCCGCCCGATCTGGACCTGCCGTTCCACAGCCTGTCGCAGGCAGACCTGGACAGCGAATTCAGCACCGGCGGTGTCGGCGGCCAGCCGCGCATGAAGCTGAAGGATCTGTTGACCCGCCTGAAGGCGACCTACGCCAGCACCATCGGCGCAGAGTTCATGCACATCCAGGAATTCGACCAGCGCCAGTGGATCTACAAGCGCCTGGAAGATGCCGGCGGCAAGATCGCCGGCGACGCGGCCAACCGCAAGCGCACGCTGGAGCGGCTGACCGCCGCCGAAGGCCTGGAGCGCTACCTGCACACCAAGTACGTCGGCCAGAAGCGCTTCTCGCTGGAAGGCGGCGACGCGCTGATCCCGATGATGGACGAGATCATTCGCCAGTCCGGCAACGATCAGGTCAAGGACATCGTGATCGGCATGGCCCACCGTGGCCGCCTCAACGTGCTCGTCAATACGCTGGGCAAGAACCCGCGCAAGCTGTTCGACGAGTTCGAAGGCAAGTTCGAGCACGCCCACGACGACCGCGCGCACACCGGCGACGTCAAGTACCACATGGGCTTCTCGGCCGACATCGCGGTCGGTGGCGACAAGCAGGTGCATCTGGCGCTGGCGTTCAACCCCTCGCACCTGGAAATCGTCGACCCGGTCGTGGTCGGCAGCGTGCGTTCGCGTCAGGAACGCTTCGGCGATGCCGAGCGCAAGACCGTGCTGCCGATCCTGATCCACGGCGATGCCGCATTCGCCGGCCAGGGCGTGGTGATGGAACTGTTCCAGATGTCGCAGGCGCGCGGTTTCGCCGTCGGCGGCACCGTGCACATCGTCATCAACAACCAGATCGGCTTCACCACCAGCGCCCGCGACGACGCCCGCTCCACGCTGTACTGCACCGACGTGGCCAAGATGATCGGCGCACCGGTCTTCCACGTGAACGGCGACGATCCGGACGCGGTGATGTTCGTGTCCAAGCTGGCCTATGAGTTCCGCCAGCAGTTCAAGAAGGACGTGGTCATCGACCTGGTCTGCTACCGCCGCTGGGGCCATAACGAGGCCGACGAACCGGCAGCGACCCAGCCGGTGATGTACCAGACCATCCGCAAGCACAAGACCACCCGCGAGCTGTACGCCGCCAAGCTGGAAAGCGACGGTGTGCTGAGCGCCGACGAGGCCAAGGCGCTGGTCGACGGCTACCGCAACAAGCTCGATTCGGGCGAATACACCACCGAGCTGGCAACACGCAAGCCGGACGAATTCGCCATCGACTGGTCCAGGTATCTGGTCGGCACCGCTGCCGATCCGGTCGACACCCGCGTCAAGCGCGAGCAGCTGGACCGGCTGGCCAAGCTGATCACCACGATTCCGGACGGCGTGGAGCTGCATGCGCGCGTGGCCAAGATCTACGACGACCGCGTCAAGATGGCCGCCGGCGAGCAGGCCGGCGACTGGGGCTTTGCCGAAAACCTGGCCTACGCCACCTTGCTGGCCGAAGGCCACAAGCTGCGCCTGGTCGGCCAGGACGCCGGTCGCGGCACGTTCTTCCACCGTCACGCGATCCTCCACGACCAGAAGACCGACAGCTACCACCTGCCGCTGCGCCAGCTGGTGCAGAACCCCGAAGACGCCACCATCATCGACTCGCTGCTCAGCGAAGAAGCGGTGATGGGCTTCGAATACGGCTACTCCACCACCGACCCGAATGCGTTGTGCATCTGGGAAGCGCAGTTCGGCGACTTCGCCAATGGTGCGCAGGTGGTGATCGACCAGTTCATCGCCGCCGGCGAAGCCAAGTGGGGCCGCATCGCGGGCCTGTCGCTGTTCCTGCCGCACGGCTACGAAGGCCAGGGTCCGGAACACAGCTCCGCGCGCCTGGAGCGCTTCCTGCAGCTGTGCGCGCTGGAGAACATGCTGGTCTGCGTGCCGACCACGCCGGCGCAGTGCTTCCACATGATCCGCCGGCAGATGCGCATGACCACCCGCAAGCCGCTGGTGGTGATGACGCCCAAGTCGCTGCTGCGCCACAAGCTGGCGGTGTCGAGCCTGGAGGAACTGGCCGACGGGCAGTTCCAGCATCTGATTCCCGACGCCAAGGCCGATGCCGGCAAGGTCAAGCGCGTTGTGCTGTGCTCGGGCAAGGTCTATTACGACCTGCTCGAGGACCAGACCAAGCGTGGCCAGGACGACGTCGCCATCCTGCGCGTGGAGCAGCTGTATCCGTTCCCGCGTGCGCAGCTGGCCGCCGAGCTCAAGGCCTATGCCAACGCCACCGATGTGGTGTGGTGCCAGGAAGAACCGCAGAACCAGGGTGCGTGGTACCAGATCCGCCACCATCTGAACTTCTGCCTGGCCAGCGGCCAGAGCCTGCATTATGCCGGCCGTGCCCGTTCGCCCTCGCCTGCCGCCGGCCATATGGCCGATCACATCGTCGAACAGCAGAGGCTGGTCGCCGATGCGCTCCTCAATCCGTTCAACGACCAAGTCGCTGAATAACTCCTCTTCCCCAAAGAACGAAAACCCTAGGACGCTCCCGAATGGCCACCGAAGTCAAAGTTCCGGTACTGCCCGAATCCGTTTCCGACGCCACCATCGCCAGCTGGCACAAGAAGGCCGGTGAAGCGGTCAAGCGCGACGAGAATCTGGTTGACCTGGAAACCGACAAGGTCGTGTTGGAAGTTCCTTCGCCGGTCGACGGCGTGCTGAAGGAAATCAAGTTCGAAGCCGGCAGCACCGTCACCAGCAACCAGATCCTGGCGATCATCGAAGAAGGCGCCGTGGCTGCGGCCGCACCGGCCGACGAGAAGAAGGCCGATGCACCGGCGCCTGCCGCTGCTGCCCCGGCCGCCGCGCCGGCCCCGGCTGCCGCCGCTGCGCCTGCCGCTGCGTCCAAGTCGGCTGCCGATGCCCTGCCCCCGGGTGCGCGTTTTTCCGCGATCACCCAGGGCGTGGATCCGGCGCAGGTCGAGGGCACCGGCCGTCGTGGCGCGGTGACCAAGGAAGACATCGTCAACTTCGCCAAGGCCGGCGGCGTAGGCAAGGCGTCCGGCGCCCGTCCGGAAGAGCGCGTGCCGATGACCCGCGTGCGCAAGACCATCGCCAAGCGCCTGATGGAGTCCAAGAACTCCACCGCGATGCTGACCACCTTCAACGAGGTCAATCTCGCCAAGGTCTCGGCCGCGCGCAAGGAGCTGCAGGACGAGTTCCAGAAGGCACACGGCATCAAGCTCGGTTTCATGAGCTTCTTCGTCAAGGCCGCCGCCAACGCGCTGCAGCGCTTCCCGCTGGTCAACGCCTCGATCGATGGCGACGACATCATCTATCACGGCTACAGCGACATTTCGATCGCGGTGTCGACCGAGAAGGGCCTGGTCACGCCGGTGCTGCGTAACGTCGAGCGCCAGTCGTTCGCCGACGTCGAGCAGGGCATCGCCGATTACGCCGCCAAGGCGCGCGCCGGCAAGCTGGGCCTGGACGATCTGCAGGGCGGGACCTTCACCATCACCAACGGCGGCACCTTCGGCTCGCTGCTGTCCACCCCGATCATCAACCCGCCGCAGAGCGCCATCCTGGGCATGCACGCGATCAAGGAACGTCCGATCGCCGAGAACGGCCAGGTCGTGATTGCGCCGATGATGTATCTGGCGCTGTCCTACGACCACCGCATCATCGACGGCAAGGATTCGGTGCAGTTCCTGGTCGACATCAAGAATCAGCTGGAAAACCCGGGCCGGATGTTGTTCGGTCTGTAAGAGCCGGGAATCGGGAATGGAGATTCGGGAATGGGACAAGCACCCATCGACCGCTCCATTCCCGCCTGGACCTGGATGGGCCGCGACAGGCGCATGCGCTGTTGCGATTCCCCATTCCCTATTCCCCATTCCCGTGAGCAAATGAAATGAGCGAACAATTCGACGTCGTCGTCATCGGTGCCGGTCCGGCCGGTTATCACGCTGCGATTCGCGCGGCCCAGCTGGGCATGAAGGTCGCCTGCATCGACGCGGCCATCGGCAAGGACGGCAAGCCTGCGCTGGGCGGCACCTGCCTGCGCGTGGGCTGCATTCCGTCCAAGGCGCTGCTGGATTCCTCGCGCCAGTTCTGGAACATGGGCCACCTGTTCGGCGACCACGGCATCAGCTTCAACGACGCCAAGATGGACGTGCCCACCATGATCGGCCGCAAGGACAAGATCGTGAAGCAGTTCACCGGCGGCATCGCGATGCTGTTCAAGGCGAACAAGATCACCCCGTACTACGGCTTCGGCCAGCTGCTGCCGGGCAACATCGTCAAGGTCGCCCAGCACGAAGGCGGCGAGATCGAGCTCAAGGGCACCAACGTGATCCTGGCGCCGGGCTCGGAGTCGATCGAGCTGCCGTTCGCCAAGTTCGAAGGCGACACCATCGTCGACAACGTCGGCGGCCTGGATTTCACCGCCGTTCCCAAGCGTCTGGCAGTGATCGGCGCCGGCGTGATCGGCCTGGAGCTGGGCAGCGTGTGGAAGCGCCTGGGCGCCGAGGTCACCATCCTCGAAGCGCTGCCGGATTTCCTGGCGCTGGCCGATGCCGAAGTGGCCAAGACCGCGCTGAAGGAATTCAAGAAGCAGGGCCTGGACATCAAGCTCGGCGCCAAGGTCAGCAAGACCGAGATCACCGGCAGCGGCGATGCCAAGCAGGTGGTGGTCAGCTACACCGACGCCGCCGGCGAGCAGACCCTGACCGTGGACAAGTTGCTGGTGGCCGTGGGCCGCAAGGCCGCGACCAAGAATCTGCTGGCCGACGGCACCGGCGTCAGGCTCAACGAGCGTGGCCAGATCGAAGTGGACGGGCATTGCCACACCGGCGTCGATGGCGTGTGGGCGGTCGGCGACTGCGTGCGCGGCCCGATGCTGGCGCACAAGGGCTTCGAGGAAGGCATCGCGGTCGCCGAGCTGATCGCCGGCCTGCCCGGCCATGTCAACTTCGACACCATCCCGTGGGTCATCTACACCGAGCCGGAGATTGCCTGGGTCGGCAAGACCGAGCAGCAGTTGAAGGCCGAAGGCGTCGCCTACAAGGCCGGCAGCTTCCCGTTCGCGGCGATCGGCCGTGCGGTGGCCATGGGCGAGCCAGCCGGCTTCGTCAAGGTCATCGCCGATGCCGAAACCGATCGCGTGCTGGGCATGCACCTGGTGGGCGTGGGCGTGTCCGAGCTGGTGCACGAAGGCGTGCTGACGATGGAGTTCAACGGCTCGGCCGATGACCTGGCGCGCATCTGCCACGCCCACCCGACGCTGTCCGAAGCGATCCACGACGCCGCGATGGCGGTGAGCAAGCGCGCGATTCATAAGGCTAATTAAGCCGGGAATCGGGAGTGGGGAATTGGGAATCGTAATAGCGTTCCCATTACCTCACTCTTCATGCTGACGCCGGACTTAGGTCCGGCGTCATGCGTTCTGGCTTCCGCTTTGCTTCGACCTATTCCCTATTCCCAACTCCCGATTCCCGTTCCCATGAAAAGCATCTGCGTCTACTGCGGTTCCAATGCCGGCAACAAACCCGCCTACGCCGAGCGTGCCACCGCGCTGGGGCAGCGCATCGCCGAGCAGGGCCTGCGGTTGGTCTATGGCGGCGGCAACGTCGGCCTGATGGGCACCGTGGCCAATGCGGTACTGGCGGCCGGTGGCGAGGTGACCGGGGTGATTCCGCAGCAACTGGCCGATTGGGAAGTGGCGCATCGCGGGCTGACCACACTGGAAATCGTCGGCTCCATGCATGCGCGCAAGATGCGCATGTTCGAGCTGTCCGATGCTTTCGTCGCCCTGCCCGGCGGCTTCGGCACCATGGAAGAGATCTTCGAGATGCTGACCTGGCGGCAGCTCGGCATCGGCAACAAGCCCTGTGCGTTCCTGGATATCGAAGGCTTCTACGCGCCGCTGATCGGCATGATCGACCGCATGGTGGAAGAGCGCTTCCTGCATCCGGACCAGCGCACCGACCTGTGGTACGGCGCCGATATCGAACAGATGCTGGAGTGGATGCGGCACTACACGCCGGCGCAGGCCTCGAAGTGGATCGACGAGAAGCGCCGCTCCACCCTGGTGTAAAACGACAGCGCCTGCGCTAACCGCAAAAGGGCCTGTGCGCGCCCCTCGCGCACCCAGCCCGTCGCAACGCGCCATCGAATACCCTTGCCGACCTGCAAGCTTGCAACGGCAGTCACGATGGCTGCAGCGTCCGGCACGACCGGCTCGCATAGAATGGCGACGATGCTCGATACCCTCGCCGCTGACGCGCACCACAGCCTGGACATCAAGCACAGTCGCTTCCTGGCCAGCGCTGCGGCACTGGACTCTCCCGCGCAGGCGCTGGAGATCGTGCAGCGCGTGTCCGTTGCCGATGCCACCCACAACTGCTGGGCCTATCGATTCGGACACGACTACCGTTCCAGCGACGACGGCGAGCCCAGCGGCACCGCCGGGCGGCCGATTCTCGCGGCCATCGATGGCCAAGGCTACGACCGCGTGGTCGTGGTGGTCACGCGCTGGTATGGCGGCATCAAGCTCGGGGCCGGTGGGCTGGTGCGTGCCTACGGCGGCGCAGCGGCCGAATGCCTGCGACTGGGAACGCGACAGCCACTGATTGCGTTGTCGCTGCTCGAGCTGCAATGCCGGTTCGACGACCTGGGCCTGGTGCATGCTGCATTGAGCGCCTTCCACGCCGACAAGCTGGACGAACGTTTCGACGCGCAAGGCGCCGCACTGCGCGTGCAACTGCCTGCCGATCAACTGGCGGGCTTGAAAACGCGCCTGTGCGACGCCACTCGCAACCGTGTCCATCTCTCATCACCGGAAGCCGCATGAACCAGCCCGCCGCCACCAGGCCCAACCCGTTGCGGAAGCTTGGCAGCCTGCGCACCCTGTGGCCGTTCGTGCAGCGCCAGCGTGGCCTGTTCGCCGCCTGGCTGATCGCACTGGCCATTTCCTCGGCCGCGACATTGAGCTTGCCGGCGGCGGTCAAGCAGATGATCGACCATGGTTTCTCAGGCGGCTCGCAGATCAACCACGCCTTCGCGCTGTTGTTCGCCGTGGCGGTGGTGCTGGCGGTGGCGACGGCCGCGCGCTTTTATTTCGTCGCGCTGCTGGGCGAAAAAGTGGTCGCCGATCTGCGCGGTCGCCTGTATGCGCATCTGATCGGGCTGGATGCCGGCTTTCATGATCGCAGCCGCAGTGGCGAGCTGGTGTCGCGCCTGTCGGCCGACAGCGAGCTGCTGCGCGGGGTGATCGGCACCACCATGTCGGTGGCGTTGCGCAGCTCGGTCACGGTGATCGGCAGCATGGTGATGCTGTTCGTCACCAGCCCGCGGCTGGCCGGCTTCACCTTGATCGGCATTCCGCTGGCGGTGCTGCCCATCGTGCTGGGCGCACGTCGCCTGCAGAAAATCTCGCGCGCCAGCCAGGACCGCGTCGCCGACGCCAACACGCTGGCGGCCGAAACGCTGGGCGCGGTGCGCACCGTGCAGGCGCATGCGCGCGAGCGCTACGAGAGCCAGCGTTTCAGTCAGGCCCTGTTGGCCGCGATCGATACCGCACGGCTGCGCATCCGCACCCAGGCCACCGTGACTGCGGTGGCGATCATGCTGATCTTCGGCGCCATCGTCGGTGTGCTGTGGCTGGGCGCGCACGATGTGATCGCCGGACGCATGACCCCCGGCACGTTGGGACAGTTCGTGTTGTACGCGCTGATCGGCGGCGGATCGGTTGGTGCGTTGGCCGAAGTCTGGAACGAGTTGCAGCGCGCGGCCGGCGGCATGGGCCGGGTCGGCGAGTTGCTCGACGAACAGCCGGCGATCGTGGCGCCGGCCTCGCCGCAGCCCTTGCCGCAGCCGCTGCGCGGCGCGATCCATTTCGATCGGGTGGTGTTTCATTACCCGCAGCGCCCCGATGCGCCGGCGCTGGATGGCTTCGATCTGCACGTCCATCCGGGCGAAACCGTGGCGCTGGTCGGGCCATCCGGCGCTGGCAAGAGCACGGTGCTGGCGATGTTGCTGCGCTTCCACGACCCGGTCAGCGGCAAGCTGCGGATCGACGAGGTGGACCTGCGCGAGACCGACCCGGTGCTGCTGCGCGAACGTATTGCATTGGTGCCGCAGCAACCCACGCTGTTTGCTGCCAGCGCCGCCGACAACATCCGCTATGGGCGTCTGGACGCCAGCGATGCGCAGGTGCAAGCCGCCGCCGAGGCCGCCGAGGCCGACAGTTTCATCCGCGCCCTGCCGCAGGGCTACGCCAGCGAACTGGGCGAACGCGGCACGCGCCTGTCGGGCGGCCAGCAGCAACGGATGGCAATCGCGCGCGCCTTGCTCAAGGACGCGCCGATCCTGCTGCTGGACGAGGCCACCAGCGCGCTGGATGCGCAGAGCGAACGGGCCGTGCAGCAGGCGCTGGACCGGTTGATGGAAGGCCGCACCACGCTGGTCATCGCCCATCGCCTGGCCACCGTGCTCAAGGCCGACCGCATCGTGGTGATGGATGCCGGCCGCATCGTCGCGCAGGGCACGCATGCACAATTGATCGCCGAAGGCGGCTTGTACGCGGAGTTGGCGCGGCTGCAGTTCATCGATCAGTGACGCCTGGGTGACACCGACGTGTGCTGTCATGCACGCGTGTCCGCGGCAGCGGCCCGGGCCGATCCTGCGACCCACGCGCCCCCCACCTGACGAAGTCACGCATGCCCCGCCCCAGAACCACCATTCGCCAACTCAGTTATTTCGTCGCGCTCGCCGACACCGGCAGCTTCACCCGCGCCGCCGAGCAGATGGGCGTGTCGCAACCGTCGTTGTCGCAGCAGATTCGTGCGCTGGAAACCATCGTGGGCGCCGCGCTGTTCGAGCGTGGCGTACCGGCCATCCTGACGCCGTTGGGGCGCGACCTGCTCGATCGCGCGCGCAGTATCCTGCTGGACGTGACCGATCTGGAAGACGTCCGCGCAACCTCGGCCGACACCTTGATCGGCACCATCCGGCTGGGCGTGTCGCCCACGCTGGGCGCCTACCTGATGCCGAGCCTGGTCGCGCGCCTGCATCGCGAACACCCGGCACTGCGCGTGCACGTACGCGAAGGCCTGCCGACCGTGCTCGCCAGCGGCCTGGCCAGCGGCGTGCACGACGTGATCCTGGCGCAATTGCCGGTGGCCGGGCGCGGCCTGCACAGCGAGCGGCTGTTCCGCGAACCGCTGCACGTGACCATGGCCGCCGATCACCCCTTGCGTGCCAAGACCTGTATCACACCGGCCGATCTGCGCGGCGCCAACCTGCTCACCTTGATGCCCGAGTACCGCCTGGCCGAACAGGTTGCGGCGATCGCCTTGGACGTGGGCGCCAATGTCCTGCGCGATTACGAAGGCACCAGCCTGGATGCGATCCGCCAGATGGCCGGGATGGGCATGGGTCTTGCACTGCTGCCAGACCTGTATGTGCGCCAGGAAATCCGCGAGGGCGACGATGTCGTCGTCCGGCCGATCCAAGGCGGACGCTACTACAGGGAGATCGGGCTGTTGTGGCGGCAGGGCGCAGGACGCGCGCCGGCCTTCGGCCTGATCGCCGATCTTCTGCGTGCGGTAGCCGCATAGGAAAATCCTATGCGTCGAATAAGCGCTGTAGCCTTGTTCGCCAGCTGCAACTCGTCAATGCTGCATTGAACTCATCAACGGAAATCGAATGGCGGGCAAGCAGATCGGATGGCGGGAAGCGGGAGCCTGGCTGGCGGAAATCGTCGGGCCGGACATGCCCTATGTGCGCCTGGCCATGGTGTACGGGGTTGCGATCAGCCTGCTGTCGCTGGCCACGCCGATCTCGGTGCAGTTGCTGATCAACAGCGTGGCCAATACCGCATTGCCGGCGCCGCTGTGGACCCTGTCGAGCCTGTTGCTGGGCCTGTTGCTGCTGGTGGCCGGCCTGAGCGCGATGCGGGTGTGGGTCATGGCGCTGTTCGAGCGCAGGCTGTTCGCGCGCGTGGTGTCGGAAATCACCGTGCGCGCGGTGCATGCGCAGAATCCGTTCTTCGCCGATCAGAACCGCGGCGACATGTTCAACCGCTACTTCGATCTGGTGGTGGTGCAGAAGGCGGTACCGAGCCTGGCCATCGGCGCCTTCACCATCGTGCTGCAATCGGCGGTCGGGCTGATACTCACCAGTTTCTACCACCCGTTCTTTCTGGGCTTCAACGCCTTGCTGCTGCTGGTCATCTTCGGCATCTGGATGATCTGGTCGCGCGGTTCTATCCGCACCGCGGTCGATCTGAGCCATGCCAAGCACGAGGCCGCGCGCTGGCTGGAAAGCGTCGGCGGCTCCAACGGATTCTATAAATCCAGCCGCCACCTCAACTTTGCGATGGACCGCTCCGAGTCCGTGACCGCCGCCTATGTCGACCGGCATCGTCGCCACTTCCGTTACAGCTTCACCCAGACGGTCGCGTTCCTGCTGGTCTACGCGATCGCCAGCGCGGCGCTGCTGGCGCTGGGCGGCAACCTGATCCTGCGTGGCGAGCTGTCGATCGGCCAGCTGGTGGCGGCAGAGCTGATCCTCAGTGCGGTCTTCTACGGCATCTCGCAACTCGGTGCTTACCTGGACGCGTTCTACGACCTGGTGGCCAGTTCCGAGGAACTGTCGCTGCTGTTCGCCATCCCGCAGGAACGTGCGGTCGTGGCGCCCGGCAAGACGCCCGGCAACAGCGCGGTGCGCCTGGATGGCGTGGTGATCGACGGCGCGCGTTTCGATTTTTCGCTGGCTGCCGGCGAGCAGCTGGTGACGATCGCCGATGGCGGCGCGGAGCGGCTGCTGGCGATGATCCTGAAGCGTCATGTGGTACCCGATCGCGGGCTGGTGATGGTGGGCGGTGCGGACATGGCCACCTTCGACATGTATCTGCTGCGCTCGGAAGTGACGGTGCTCGACCGACCCACCATTGTCGAAGTCACCATCCGCGAATATCTGGCACTTGCGTCGGCCGATGTGAGCTCCGAAGCGATGCTGGAAGCGATCGATGCGGTGGGCTTGCGCACCCGCATCGCCGCGCTTCCGCACGGCCTGGACACGCGGCTGGCCGCATCCGGCTACCCGCTGTGGATCGGTGAAGTGATGGCGCTGAAGCTGGCCAATGCGCTGCTGGTGCGCCCGCGTGTGCTGATGCTGTCGCAGTTGTACGATCTGATTCCGGCCGATCGCCTGGCCGCGGTGCTGCAACGCCTGAAAGCGGCCGGCACCACGGTGCTGCTGTGCACCGGCAGGCCGGAGGACATCAGCCTGGATGGCTGGTTCCACCTGCAGCCCGAGCGACAGCAACGCTTTGCCACCCGCGCCGAACTGATCGCCTCCACGCAGGAGGCAAACGATGCAGCACGCTTCTGATCGCAACGCGCACTTCCCCACCCTGGCGGCGATGCGCCCGCCCAGCATCGCCAAGGCGCTGGCCTGGATGCTGCTGATCGGGATTGTCATTGCCAGCGCGATCCTGGCGCTGGCGCCGTGGGTGCAGACCGCCAGCGGCAAGGGCCAGGTCGTGGCGCTGGATCCGGGCGACCGCCAGCAGCAGGTCACCGCCTTCGTGCCCGGACGGGTCGAGCGCTGGTATGTGCACGACGGCCAGCACGTCTCGCGCGGCGATCCGATCGCGCGTGTCGGCGATCTGGACCCGGATCTGCTTGCCCGCCTGGCCAGCGAGCGGGCCCAGATGCAGGCGGAAATCACCGCGATCCAGCAATCGCGCGCGGTCGCCAGCATCGACGTCGCGCGCAGCAGGCAATTGCTCGCCGAAGGGCTGGCCGGCCGCCGCGATTACGAGCTGACCCAGATCAAGGTCGCCGAGGCCGATGCCAAGCTGGCCGAATCGCGCGCCAAGCTGACCCGCATCGACATTCAGTTGAACCGTCAGTCGGCGCAGCTGGTGCGCGCACCGCGCGATGGCCGCGTGCAGCAGCTCAACGCCGCCAGCGGCAGTGCGATGGTCTCGCCCGGCACGGTGCTGGCGGTGATCGCGCCGGAGCGGGTGGAGCGTGCGGTCGAGCTGTATATCGACGGCCGCGACGTGCCGCTGATCCGCCCCGGTCGCCCGGTGCGGCTGGAGTTCGAGGGCTGGCCGGCGATCCAGTTCAGCGGCTGGCCGTCGGTGGCGCACGGCATGTTCGATGGTCGCGTACGCGCCATCGACCCCAATGCCGCGCCCGATGGCTTGTTCCGCATCCTGGTCGAACCGCAGCCGGGCAAGCCGGCCTGGCCGGCGCAGGAATTCGCCCGTCAGGGCGGCAAGGTGCGCGGCTGGGTGCAGGGTGAAACGGTGAAGGTGGGCTACGAACTGTGGCGCCAGCTCAACAACTTCCCGCTGGAGTTCGGCCGCCGCCCGTCGGCAACGACCCAGGACGAGGGCAAGGCCAAGCCGGCGTCGGCCGGCAAGTCCGAAGACGACGAGACCGGCAAGAAATGATCCGCCGTCTTGTCGCCTTGCTGATCGCGCTCGCACCGGGCCTGGTCGCCGCCCAGACCACTCCGCTGACCCTGGATGAAGTGCTGCGCTCCTCTGCCCGTTCATCCCCGCAGATCGTCGAGTCGCTGGCCAAGGTCCGACAGGCCGAAGGCAAGGGCATCTCGGCCGATGGCGCGTTCGACACCGTGTTCGATCTCGACGGCCGCTCGCGCGAGGCCGGCTACTACGACGGCAGCGCGATCGAAAGCACCGTCAAGCGCCCGTTCGATGACAACGGCGGCTATTACTACGGTGGTTACCGCTCCTCGCGGGGTTCCTTCCCGGTCTACGAAGACAAGTCCTACACCGACCGCGGCGGCGAAGTGAAGGTCGGCGCGCTGTATGCGCTGCTGCGCGACCGGGTGGTCGACGAGCGCCGCACCCGCCGCAGCGTTGCCGGTGCCGATATCGATGTCGCGCAGTACGAAGCGCAAATGGTCGCCATCGGTGTGCAACGCCGTGCGGTGGACGCGTACCAAGGCTGGGTCGCGGCCGGCCTGAAACTGCGCGCGTACAACGACCTGCTGCAGCTGGCCGAGCTGCGCCGCAATGCGATTTCCCGGCAGGTGACGCTGGGCGCGCGGCCGACCATTTTGCTGACCGAGAACGACCAGAACCTGGTCCGCCGACGCGCGTTGGTGGTGCGCTCGGAGCAGGACTTCGCCAATGCTGCCAATGCCTTGTCGCTGTACCTGCGCGACGATGCCGGCATGCCGTTGATCGTCTCCACCGAACGTCTGCCGGCCGATACGTCGGCGCTGGAAGGCCTGGCCGGCGCCAGCAGGATCACCGCACCGGTCGAGCGCCCCGATTACCGCGCGGTGCTGACCCGCATCGATCAGGCCACCGCGCGGCTGATGCTGGCGCAGAACGATCTCAAGCCGCGCCTGGATGTGAGTTTCGAGGTCAGCAAGGACCTGGGATCGCCAGGTGTCGGCGGCCCGAACCGCTCCCCGACCGATGCGATCATCGGCTTCCGCTTCAGCGTGCCGCTGGAAAACCGCGCCGCCAAGGGCCGGGTCGCCGAAGCACGCGCCGAGATCGAGGCGCTGGATCAGCGCAGCCGCTACCTGCGCGACCAGATCACGGTAGAGGTCGAGTCGATCGTCATCTCGCTCAACGCCGCCGAACGGCTGGCCAGGATCGCCGACGAAGAACGCAGCCTGGCCGACCGTCTGGCAGCCGCCGAGCGCCGCCGCTTCGAACTGGGATCGGGCGATTTCTTTCTGGTCAATCAGCGCGAGGAGACCGCCAACGATGCGCGCGTACGCCTGATCGATGCACAGGCGCGGATTGCCTCGGCGCGTGCGGAACTGGCAGCGGCAACGGCCGACCGGGATGCGTTGCAGCTGGCTCGTTGAGCAGGCTGCCGGCCGGCTCGTCGAGCGTTTCCGCAGTGCGCAATGACGCCTGGGTAACACCTGCCTGCGCATGCTCGCCTGCACCGGTCAGCGCCGGGCGTGCGGTCCCCGGCGGCTCGCACTGCGACCCTGGAATCTTTCGGAGGTGCGTATGTCTTTCCGGCAATTTCCCGCAACCGGTGCAGATGGCGAGTCCTACGTCATCATCGAATTCCGCGACGAGCTCGAATCCGGCGGCGGGCAGCAAGCCCACACGCAGGCGCCCGCTAGACCACGCTACGAACTTCCCGATGGCCGCCGCCTGCAACGGCAAGGCCAGCGCTTCATCACCGATGGTGGCGAGCTGCGCCTGTCGACGCCCTGAGATGGCGCTGGTCATTTTTTGATCACCCAGGCCTCAACCGTTGCAGCGCAATGGCTGCGCGCAGTTATCCACATGCTTGTGCCGGCTTCATCCACATCCTGTGTGGATGAAACCGGTGTGCATTGCTCGGCATTGCGCCAGCGACAATCACTTTCACTCTCGGCTCATCGCATGCGGTGTCGGTCAGCCAATACATGATCGCTGCCGGACGCTACGCTGATGCCGACATCGACATCGCGCAGGCGCACGGCTGCCCTGCATTGCCGCTACCCGATGCGATCGAAACGCTCCAGCACCCGCCCGATGCCGCTGCGATCGATGTCGCTGGCTGCCTGCGCCAGCGCCGCGCGATCGCTGACCGGCTCGAAGCCGATGCGGAAATGCAGCTCGCCCACCGGCGTGCGCGAAGAGTGGATCGACGACAGATTCACCCCATGCTGCTCGAACACATGCAGCAGCGCACGCAACGAACCGGGCTGGTCTTCCGGCAGATACACGCTCAGGGTCAGCGGCTCGGTGAGGTCTGCCAGCAGATAGCCCACGCGTTCGTAGGTGTAATTGCCGGCAGCGAGCGACTCGCCACGTAGCGCCTGCGCGTTGTCGTCCAGAAACCGGGCGCGAAACTGCGCGCGCGCCGCATCGTCGCCTTGCGCGACCAGGGCGCGCAATTCCTGCAGTTGCAGCAACAGCCGATCGAGCATCTCGCCGACATAGGGATTGCCGAACTGGATGTCTTCATAGATCGCGGGGTTGAGCGAGAGGATGCGCGCGATCACCGCGGTATCCAGCTCGAACGAGGCCGAACGATATGGCATCAGCGCGCGCAGTTCGCCGAGCAGGGGCGCGTAATCGCGCAAGGTGCCGGCCTGCGCCAGATGGGTAGCGTGCACCATCGCCTGCACCAGCGCCATCACGCGGTCGTGGTGCTCGGGTGTGGCGTACACGCACTCGGCCTGCAACGCAGTGCACAGCGCCTGTACCCACGTGGACCACTGCTGCAGACGCGCCTGGCAGACCACCATCACCCGCCCTTTCAAGGTCGGCGATTTGGGCGGTGCAGTCATCGGGTGCAGGCCGACGACCTCGGCCGGCGAGGCCAGCATCGCGGCCACCGGCGCCTGCTTGATCGAGGTGATATCCATCCACAACTGCGACGCCGCACGCGGGCCGGCGAGGTCCACATAGCGTTCGATCAATGCGGCGGTGTGGCGGATCGGCGCAGAAAAGATCAGCACGTCCGCACGCTGCGCCAAGGTGGCTTCGTCCATGTCGCCGTCACCGGCCGGATCGAAGCCGATTACCTCCAGCCGTAGGCGCGTGCGCAGAAACTGCGCCAGCCAGCGTCCATAGGCGCCGGCGATGCCGACGATGCCGACCACCGGCTGCGCCATCATGCCAACCGCTCGACCGCAAAGCGCGGCGCCGCAGCGAGTGCGGCCGGCGCAGCGGCCAGCACATCGAACTCTTCGAAGCCTGCAGCCAGGGTCGCTTCCAGTGCGCTATGCACGCCGCTGAGCGCATGTCCCACCGCCTGCTCGAACGGCACCTCGCGCAGCAGGAAACCGATCAGCAATGCCATCAGCACATCGCCGGTGCCGGCCACATCCACCGGCAGATGCGGCGTGGCCCAGCGATACACCGCCGTGTTGCTCACCGCCAGGGTCACCAGCTCACCCGCCGCACCGGCCACGCTGTGCGCAAGCACCCAGTGTGGACCGCGCGCCAGCAATGCGTGCGCGGCAACGATGGCGTCGTCCTGCTGCAGACTCGGCAAACCGGTCAGGCGCCCGAGCTCGAACGCATTCGGCGTCACCAGCCAGGCATGCGGCAACAGCCGCTCGGCGAAGACGCGCTCCAGGCCGGGTTCGACATACGGGCCGGTGTGCGTGTCGCCGATCACCGGATCCAGGCAATAGCGCAGCTGCGGCGCCTGCGGCAGGGTCTGCTCCAGCCAGTCGGCGAATGCCTCGCCATTGGCCAGGCTGCCGAAGTAGCCGGAAACCAGCATGCGCGCACGCTGCGGCAGGCCGCGCTCGGTCGCCCCCAGCAGCAGGTCGGCCAACCAGTCGGCCGGCAGGATGCGGCCGCGCAAGGTGGCGTAGAACGGCGCATTGCTCAGCAGCGTGGTGGGCACTTCCGCCACCCGCAAGCCCAGCGCACGCAACGGCGGCATCGCAGCGCTGTTGCCGGCATGGCCGTAGACCAGTTGCGACTGGACCGAGATCACATCGATCGGCGAAGGACCCTCCGGACGCTGGCGGCGGCCGTGGACCAGATGACTGTCGGGGGCATTGTTCATCGCAGCATTTTACGCCAGCGCCACGGCGCGCCCACCGTCGATCGATGCGACCGTCGTCCGCTCGCCGCTGCGCGTACCGCCGCCAAGCCAGTCTTCGCCAGGCCGGTCCGTGCGCTGGCAGCAGTCGATATCGCCTCCGATCTGCGCGGGCTCCTGCCGCAAGAACGCAAATGCCGGCCCCGGGGCCGGCATTCGTCTGGAGAACCTCGCTCAATCGTGCAACTTTCCGGACATTCGGGAGCGGGCGTCCGCTCCCGCGAATCCCGAATCGCCAAAATGGCGCACCACTAGGCCACGCCGCCCTTGCGATTCCCCACTCCCGATTCCCGATTCCCGGCCTCAGGACGTCATCCGATCCCAGAAGCCCTTGACGCCATCGATGAAGGTGGCCGACTTGGGCGAATGCTTGCGCGCATCCTCGCCGGTGAACGTGGCTTCGAACTGCTGCAGCAACTCGCGCTGGTCGGCGGTCAGATTCACCGGCGTTTCGACCACCACGCGGCAATACAGATCGCCTTCGGTGCGACTGCGCACCGAGCGCACGCCCTTGCCGCGCAGCCGGAACAGCTTGCCGGTCTGGGTTTCGGCCGGAATGCGGATCTCCGCCTCCCCGCCCAGGGTCGCCACACGCACGGTATCGCCGAGCGCGGCCTGCGAAATACGGATCGGCACTTCGCAATGCAGGTCGTCGCCATCGCGTTGGAAGATCGCATGCTCGCGCACGCGCACTTCCACATACAGATCGCCCGGCGGCGTGCCGGCCGGGCCGGCTTCGCCCTCGCCGGCCAGACGGATGCGGTCGCCGGTATCCACCCCGGCAGGCACCTTGATCGACAGCACCTTGTCTTCCTCCACGCGACCGGCGCCGTGGCAGGTCTTGCATGGATTCTGGATCAGCGTGCCGCGCCCGTCGCAATGCGGGCAGCTCTGCTGCATGGCGAAGATGCCGCGCTGGATGCGTACCTGGCCGCGTCCGTGGCAGGTCCCGCACACTTCCACCTTGCCGTCTTCCGAACCGCTGCCGTGGCAGGGCTCGCACTCGATCAGGGTCGGGATCTCGATGCGGCGCTCGATGCCGGCAACGGCTTCTTCCAGATCCAGTTCCAACACGTAACCGACGTCGGCGCCGCGTCGCGCAGCGCGCGGACCGGCGGCGCCACCGCCGAAAATATTGCCGAAGATATCGCCAAAGATATCTCCCATGTCCGGGCCACCCGGCCCACCGCCACCACCGCCCATGCCGTGCTCGAACGCAGCGTGGCCATGCGCATCGTAGGCGCGGCGCTTGTTGCCGTCCGACAACACCTCATAGGCTTCCTTGCACTCCTTGAACATCGCCTCGGCAGCAGCGTCGCCGGGATTGCGGTCCGGGTGGTGCTTCATCGCACAGCGCCGATACGCCTTCTTCAGCTCCTCGTCGCTGGCGCCACGGGCAACGCCCAGCACTTCGTAGTAATCGCGTTTGCTCATGACAGGGAATCGGGAATCGGGAGACGGGAATCGTTCAAAGCGCACATCCTCAGTAAATCGCAATCGAAAGTGGAAGGGTCAGACAACGGGAAGGAGCGATGCCGCAGCACCGCTCCTCCCATTCTCGATTCCCTATTCCCCACTCACGCCTTCTTGTCGTCCTTGACCTCGGTGAACTCGGCGTCCACCACGTCGTCGGCGGCCTTGGAGGCCTGCGCGTTGCCGCTGGCCGCATCGGCGTTGCCGCCCTGCTCTGCCGCGGCGGCGGCGGCGTACAGCGACTGGCCGGCTTCTTCCAGGGTCTTGCTGCGGGCCTCGATCTGCGCCTTGTCGTCGCTCTTCATGGCGGTTTCCAGATCCGACAGCGCCGCTTCCACCTTGCCGATCACATCGCCACCGACCTTGCTGCCATGCTCGGTGATCGCGGTGCGGGTGGCGTGAATCAGGCCATCGGCCTGGTTACGCGCCTGCACCAGTTCCTGGAACTTCTTGTCTTCCTCGCGGTTGGCTTCCGCGTCGGCGACCATGCGCTGGATCTCTTCGTCCGACAGGCCCGAACCGGCCTTGATCTCGACCTTCTGCTCCTTGTTGGTCTTCTTGTCCTTGGCCGACACGTGCAGGATGCCGTTGGCGTCGATGTCGAAGGACACTTCCACCTGCGGCATGCCGCGCGGGGCAGGCTCGATGCCGGACAGGTCGAACTTGGCCAGCGACTTGTTGAAGCGGGCCTGCTCGCGCTCACCCTGCAACACGTGCACGGTCACGGCCGACTGGTTGTCCTCGGCGGTGGAGAAGGTCTGCGAGGCCTTGGTCGGGATGGTGGTGTTCTTTTCGATGATCTTGGTGAACACGCCGCCCATGGTCTCGATACCCAGCGACAGCGGGGTCACGTCCAGCAGCAGCACGTCCTTGACGTCGCCGGCCAGCACGCCGCCCTGGATCGCAGCGCCCACGGCCACGGCTTCGTCCGGGTTGACGTCCTTGCGCGGTTCCTTGCCGAAGAAATCGGCAACCGCCTGCTGCACCTTCGGCATGCGGGTCTGACCGCCGACCAGGATCACTTCGTTGATGTCGCTGGCGCGCAGGCCGGCATCGTTCAATGCGGTGCGGCACGGGTCGATCGACTTCTTGACCAGGTCCTCCACCAGCGCTTCGAGCTTGGCACGGGTCAACTTGATGTTGAGGTGCTTCGGGCCCGAGGCATCGGCAGTGACGTACGGCAGGTTCACTTCGGTCTGCTGGCTGGTCGACAGCTCGATCTTGGCGCGCTCTGCGGCGTCCTTCAGGCGCTGCAGCGCCAACGGATCCTTGCGCAGATCGATGCCCTGATCCTTGTTGAATTCGTCGACCAGGTATTCGATGACGCGGTTGTCGAAGTCTTCGCCGCCGAGGAAGGTGTCGCCATTGGTGGCCAGCACTTCGAACTGCTTCTCGCCGTCGACTTCGGCGATTTCGATGATCGACACGTCGAAGGTGCCGCCGCCCAGATCGTACACGGCAATCTTGCGGTCGCCGCCGTTCTTGTCCAGGCCATAGGCAAGGGCTGCGGCGGTCGGCTCGTTGATGATGCGCTTGACGTCCAGACCGGCGATGCGGCCGGCGTCCTTGGTGGCCTGACGCTGGCTGTCGTTGAAGTAGGCCGGCACCGTGATCACGGCCTCGGTGACCTTCTCGCCCAGGAAGTCCTCGGCGGTCTTCTTCATCTTTTCCAGCACGCGGGCGGAGATTTCCTGCGGCGCCATGCGCTTGGCATCGCTGGTCTGCACCCAGGCATCGCCGTTGTCGTGGGCGAGGATGCCGTACGGCACGTGCGAGATGTCCTTCTGCACTTCGGCGTCGGTGAACTTGCGGCCGATCAGGCGCTTCACCGCGTAGAAGGTGTTCTTCGGGTTGGTCACTGCCTGGCGCTTGGCCGAGGCACCGACCAGGACTTCGCCGTCCTTGGTGTAGGCGACGATCGAAGGCGTGGTGCGATCGCCCTCGGAATTTTCGATGACGCGGGCCTTGCCGCCGTCCATGATCGACACGCACGAGTTCGTGGTGCCGAGGTCAATACCAATGATCTTGCCCATGGATACGCTCCTGATGATTCTTTAGCTGTGTCCGGCGACGCCGGGTCTGGCTGAGATGTGGGGGTGGCGCGCAGGTGTTCAAGCCATCTGTGCGCATCTGTGTTCTAACCGCGCGCCCGGCAGTTCAGCCGGGCGCCGGCAATCAGTCGTGCTTGGCCACGACCACCAGGGCCGGGCGCAGCAGACGCTCGTTGAGCAGATAGCCTTTCTGGAACACCTGCACCACGTGCCCCGGGGCGATACCCTCGGCCTCGCCCTGGCTGATCGCCTGGTGCTGGTCCGGATTGAACGGCTGGCCGACCGGATCGAGCAGGGTCAGGCCGTTGTCGGCCGCGACCTTGAGCAACTGCTTGTAGGTCATGTCCAGGCCATCGCGCAGCGGGCTGGGCTCGGTACCGGCCGCGGTCAGGCCGGCGTCCAGGCTGTCGAACACCGGCAGCAGCTCGCCCAGCAGCTTCTCGTTGGCGAACTTGCGCGCGTTCTCGACATCGCGGGCGATGCGCTTGCGCTGGTTTTCCAGATCGGCACGCTCGCGCAGCGCATCGGCCTTGACCAGCGCGATCTCGCTGCGCAGCGACTCGATCTCGGCCTTGAGCGGATCGGTCTCGGGTGGGTTCTGGGACAGGTCTTCGGAGTCGAATTCGGGGTGGTCTTGGTTCATGTGCAGTTCCCGGGCAAGCGGAACGCCCGCCCCAACGTCACCCCGTATGTGGGCGGGCGCGCGCGTTTCAAGCAAAACGATCGTATCGATCGCTGCCGCTTATCGCGTGCCGGGCGGTTCCATGGCCGCGCCCAGCACCTGGGCGGCGGTCTGCACCAGCGGAATCACCCGGTCGTAGGCCATGCGTTTGGGCCCGATCACACCCAGCACGCCCAGCACCTGGCCATTGGCGGCATACGGCGCGGTGACCAGCGAGACATCGTCCAGCGACACCATGCCGGTTTCCTCGCCGATGAAGATGCGCACGCCCGGCGCCTGGATGGTGCGTTCGAGCAGTTGCAGGATCTCGCGCTTGCTGGCGAAGGCCTCGAATAGCTCGCGCAGCCGGTCCAGGTCCGACAGGTCCTGCACGCCCATCAGGCGGGTCTGCCCGGCCATCACCATGTCGTCGGCATCGGCCGGTACCAGCGCCTCGCTGGCCAGATCTACGCTGTGCGCCAGCAACTGCTCCATCTCGTTCTTGGCCAGGCGCAGCTCGCGCAGCAGCGAAGCGCGGATATCCGACAGCGCGCGCCCGGCAAACTGGGCATTGAGGTAATTGGCCACCCGCTCCAACTCGGCCGGCTCGTAGGCCCGGCGCGGCTCGATCACCCGGTTCTGCACCTCGTTGTCGGCAAACACCAGGATCGCCAGCACCCGCCGCGCGTCCAGCGCTACGAAATCGATATGCCGGAACGCGAACTGCTCGCGCCGCGGCGCGCTGACCACGCCGACGAAATGGCTCATCGCCGACAGCATCTGCGAGGCGCTGCCCAGCAGCGACTGGGTGCCGTTGCCGTTGGCCAGCTCGGCGCGCAGGCGCCGCACCTCTTCCTCGCCGGGCGGCTGCATCTGCACCAGGCTGTCGACGAACACCCGGTAGCCGTGCGCGGTGGGCACCCGCCCGGCCGAGGTATGCGGAGAGCTGAGCAGCCCCACATCCTCCAGATCGGCCAGGATATTGCGGATGGTGGCCGGGCTGACGTCCAGCCCCGCATGCTGGGCCAGCGTCTTGGAGCCCACCGGCTCGCCGTCGCGGATATAGCGGGCAATCAGCGTCCGCAGCAGTTGGCGTGCGCGAGGGTCGAGCGTTGGGGACTGTGACGCGCGCATGGGATCATCCGGTGAGACTGGGCATAGATAATGTCTGTCCCTGCGGTTGGCAAGCGTCTTATTCCCTGCCCGCCGCTCTCACCCTAAGCTTCCCCAAAGCGTTCACACTCGATCCCATGCTCAGACACCTCTCCATCAAGGATTTCGCCGTCGTCCGTGCCACCGAACTGGAATTCGGGCCGGGCATGACCGTGGTTTCCGGCGAAACCGGCGCCGGCAAGTCGCTGATGGTGGACGCGCTGGGCTTTCTGTCCGGGCTGCGCGCCGACAGCGGCGTGGTCCGCCATGGTGCCGACCGCGCCGAGCTGTCGGCCGAATTCCAGCTGCCGGCCCAGCACCCGGGCCTGACCTGGCTGTTGGACAACGAACTCGACGACGATGCGCAATGCCAGCTGCGCCGGATCATCCGTGCCGATGGCGGCTCGCGCGCCTGGATCAACGGCCGCCCGGTGACCTCTTCGCAACTGGCGGAACTGGCCTCGCGACTGGTGGAGATCCACGGCCAGCACGAACACCAGGCCTTGATGGCCCGCCATAGCCAGCTCGCCCTGCTCGACGCCTATGCCCGCAACGGCGCGCAGCGCGAGCAGGTGCGCCAGGCCAGCCAGCGCTGGCAGGCCTTGCTGGACGAGCGCGATGCGCTGTCCGCGCAAGGCGATGTCTCCGACCGCATCGGTTTCCTGGAACACCAGCTCGGCGAACTGGAACGCGAAGACCTGGACCCGGCCGCGATCGCCGCGCTGGACGTCAATCACCGCCGTCAGGCGCATGCCACCGCATTGATCGGCGCCTGCGACAGCGTGGCCCTGCAGCTCAATGGCGACGACGGCACCTCGGCGCTGGGCCTGCTGCAGGACAGCCGCCACGACCTGGCGCGCGTGGCCGAGCACGAGCCGCGCCTGGGCGAGGTCGATGCGCTGCTGGACAGCGCCGTCATCCAGATCGAAGAGGCGCTGGCCCTGCTCGACCGCGTGCGCGACGACCTGGAGGCCGACCCGGCCCAGTTCGAGGCGATGGAGCGCCGGCTCGGCCGCCTGCACGATCTGGCGCGCAAGCACCGCGTCGCCCCGGACGAACTGGCCGCCCAGCGCGACCGCATGAGCCTGGAAGTGGACAGCCTGCGCGGCGCCGACGAGCGCCTGCAGCAGCTGGACAAGCATATCGAGGCGGCGATCGGCGTCTGGCGCAGTGCAGCCAGCACCCTCAGCGCCAGCCGCACTACCGCTGCCGAGGCCTTGTCGGCCGCCACCACCACGCTGATCGGCGAGCTGGGCATGGGCGGCGGACAATTCCAGATCCAGCTGCAGCCGCAGGATACGTTGCGCCCGGATCCCAACGGCGCCGAGCGGGTGGAATTCCTGGTCGCCGCCAATGCCGGGCAGCCGCCACGCGCATTGCGCAAGGTCGCCTCCGGCGGCGAGCTGTCGCGGATTTCGCTGGCGATCGAGGTGGCCGCACTCGGGCTGGACAGCGTGCCGACCATGGTCTTCGACGAAGTGGATTCCGGCATCGGCGGCGCGGTGGCCGACATCGTCGGGCAGAAGCTGCGCGCCCTGGGCGAAGAGCGCCAGGTGCTGTGCGTGACCCACTTGCCACAGGTGGCCGCCAAGGGCCATGCGCATTATCGTGTCAGCAAGGCGCCGGTGGACGGCATGACCCAGAGCGCGGTCGAACTGCTCGGCCCGCAGGCCCGCCAGGAAGAACTCGCACGCATGCTGGGCGGGGTGGAAGTCAGCAAGGAAGCCCGCGCGGCGGCACGCAAGCTGCTGCAGAGCGCCTGAGCCGCCAGGCGCATTGGCGGCCGCCATCGGGATTGCCCAGCCCGCCGATGGCGGCAAACGCACAAGGCGGCCGAAGCCGCCTTGTCGCTACCACCGTGCCACTGGCTTGCCGTCAGCGCGGACGCTTCTTGCGCACGTACAGCACCAGCGAGTGCTCTTCCAGCTCGTAGCCATGCTGGGCGGCGATCTGCCGCTGCAAGGCCTCGATCTCTTCGCTTTCGAACTCGATCACGTGGCCGGTATCCACGTCCACCATATGGTCGTGATGGCCGCCGCGGTCCAGCTCATAGACCGCCTGGCCGCCTTCGAAATTGTGCTTCAGCACCAGGCCGGCGGCCTCGAACTGGGTCAGCACCCGATACACCGTGGCCAGACCGATTTCGTCGCCATGGTCGAGCAGCTGCCGATAGATGTCTTCTGCGCTGAGGTGGTGCTGGTTGCTCTTCTGCTCGAGCAACTCCAGGATCCGCATCCGCGGATGGGTCACCTTGAGCCCGACTTTGCGCAGGTCGTGGGTTTCCATATGTTCTCCGTTCATTGGCGATTTAGCGCCAGCTGCCTTCAAACGGGTCGCGGCGACCGGCGGGAGTGTATCATCGGCGTGATTTCCTCAGCACTTAAATACCCGATGCGTAATCTCCTGCTGGTCGCCGCCGTTGCTCTTTCCACCGCTGGCTGCGGCATCATCTACAAGCAGCCGATCTACCAAGGCAATCTGATCAAACAGAATGCCGTGGAGCAACTGCAGGTAGGCCAGAGCAAGCAGCAGGTCAGCGCGTTGCTGGGAACCCCCTCGATTCCCGACCCGTTCCATTCGCAGCGCTGGGACTACACGTCCACCCAACGCGTGGACCGTCTGGCGCGCACCGAGGTCAAGAACTTCACCGTGTTCTTCGAGAACGAGCAGGTCGTGCGCTGGGAAGGCGATTATTTCCCGTCCCAGGACGAGCAGCTGGCCAAGTCGGCGCCCAAGCAGTTTGGCCGCAATCTGGCCCGCGATAAGAAGAAGCAGCGCGGCCGTTGATGCGGTTGCTCGGCGAGCTTGCGCTCGCCTGAGTGCTGGTCGACCAGAAAACGCATCCGTCTAAACGGATGCGTTTTTCATTTGTCTGCTCGGAAAGACGTGTTCGATCAGGGACCGCAGCGCTGACCTAGATACCGATAGCTGGGGCTTGTCGTCGTCAGGCGTCTCGCGTCGACATGCGCTTGCCCAATCCGCCGGGTGCATTCACGGTTGAATCGCCACCGGAAGAGTTCGCTATGCCGCGTGCGCATCACAGCTCAGACAAGCAGCTATCCGTTGGGGCCGGTTTTTTTGCCTGGTCCGGCACGGCGACGCCGCGCCTCCTTCGGATCCAGCAACAGCGGCCTGAGCAATTCGACCCGGTCGCCGTCGCGCAGCACCTGATCCGCGCGTGCGACAAGCCCATGAATCGACTGCGCCGCGGGTGGTCGATCCGGTGCCAGACCGGACGCTGCAATCGCCTCGGCCACGGTGGTGCCCTCGGCCAGCTCCAGCGACACCGAACTGCAGCGGTCCGGCCAGGCCAGCACGACGTCGACGCGCATGCTCAGACCTCGCCGCGATCGGCGACCCGCACGAAATCGTTGACCATCCGATCGGCCAGGCCTTGAAAGCCCAGCGCCAGCGCCGGACCCAACAGCCGCGAGCTGGTTTCCACTTCCAGGGTCAGGCTGACCTTGCAGGCGTTCTCGCCCAGCGACTGAAATTCCCACAGGCCTTCCAGCCGCTTGAACGGCCCGTCGCGCAGATGCATGACGATGCGCTGCGGACGTTCGAGCATGTTTTCGGTGGTGAACCAGGTGCGGAACGACCCCAGCCCAAGATCCAGCCGCGCCACGATATGCGCCTGGTTCTGTTCAAGCACCTGCGCAGCATCGCACCAGCCGAAACGGCGCGGATAGGCGGCAACATCATTGACCAGGTCGAACATGCGGGTGGCGCTGTGTTCGACCAGGGCGCTGCGACGGATGGTAGGCATTCGCTAACTTGTGAAAGACAGAAGATCGTTTGATGACGCCGAATCGGCGACAATAGCGGCATGAGCAAGAAACCAGCCAAGGATAAAGCAAACGGCGCGACGGCCACGAAAACCATCGCGCTGAACAAGCGTGCGCGCTACGAATACCACCTGGAAGAGCGCTACGAAGCCGGCCTGGCGCTGCAGGGCTGGGAAGTCAAGGCAATCCGTGCCGGGCGCGCCAACATCATCGACGGCTACGCCTATGTGCGCTCCGGCGAGATCTTCCTGATCGGCGCGCAGATCACCCCGCTGATCCAGGCCTCCAGCCACACCGTGCCGGTGGAACGCCGCGACCGCAAGCTGCTGCTGCACCGCCGGGAAATCGACAAGGTGTTGAGCAGCGTCGAACGCGACGGCTACACCCTGGTGCCCACCGCGCTGTACTGGAGCAACAACAAGGTCAAGCTGGAAATCGCACTGGCCAAGGGCAAGCAGAACCACGACAAGCGCGACGCCGCCAAGGACCGCGACTGGCAGCGCGACAAGCAGCGCGTGATGCGGCGGCATAACCGCGATGCTTGAATGGGGAATGGGGAATGGGGAATGGGGAATCGCAAGAGCTGGGCAGGCTCGCTGCGTTGACCTCAACTTAGCTCAGGACGGGGTATTGCCGGATCCGTGAGAAGCATCGTGCTTTTACGATTCCCGATTCCCGATTCCCGATTCCTCACGTCGCCCCAAGCATCCGCATCAAATTCGGCACCCCCCTGCCCTGCACATAGCGATCGCGCTGCAGGTCGGTGCAGGTGTCCAGCATCAGTTGCTTGACCCGGTCCGGGAAGCCGATGAACTCGCGGCGTGCGGAGAGGAATCCGGCCAGCACGCCGGAGACGTGCGGTGCGGCCATGCTGGTGCCGCTCATCTCCACCATCAGGCTGGCCGGGTCGTTCAGGTCGAAGTCGTAATAGGCCGACAGGATCTTTTCGCCCGGCGCCACGACGTCCGGCTTGCCGCGCCCATCGGCGGTCGGTCCGCGCGAGGAAAAATACGACACGCCGTAGTTGTGCGGGCTGCTCTTGTGCACCGAGCCGACCACGATGGCGTCTTCCAGATTGCCCGGGTCGCTGATCGACAGATCCATGTTGGCCGGATACGCATCGCCGTCGTTGCCCATCAACCACGCCAGGCCCTCGTTGCCGGCGGCCACCACCACCAGCACGCCTTGCCGCCATAGCCGCCGCAGCTCGTTGCACAGCGGCGTAAAACCGCAGCCATAGCTCTCCGGATCGAAGTAACCGCCAAGGCTCAGATTGACGCCATGGATGACCAGCTCGCCGGCGCGCTCGTTGATTGCCGCCACCTGCTGCACCGCCTTGATCATCCACGAATCGCGGCCGTTGCCGGCATCGTCCAGTACCTTGAAACCGTAGAGCTGGGTATCCGGCGCCATGCCGGCGAACTCCAGCGGCTTGCCCGGGTTGCCCTGCGCGTCGGCAATCACCGCGCGGCTCTGGCCGGCGATGATCCCGGCGATATGCGTGCCGTGCCCGTGCCGATCCAGCCGGGCGAAGGCATCGCCGTCAGCGCGTGTCAGTCGCTTGGCTGCGCCGCGACGCGTGCAATCCCATTGCGCCACCACCGTGTCGCGCTCGCCCTTTGCGACGAAATGCGGATGACTAGCCGCGATACCGGTGTCCAGCACTGCCCAGCCGATCTGCTGGCCGCGTGCGCGATACGCGGTGCGCGCCGCATCGGCATGCAGGACATTGCCGGACACGTTGATCAACGCGCGCTTGCCGGCATCGCGCCACATGCGCCGGAATCCCAAGGCCCGGTAGCGGTCCTGCAGCGATTCGATCTCGAACCGCGTCAGCCGTGCCGACACAAACCGCTGCAAGCCATCTTCCAGCGCGATCGCCTCGTCCAGCGCTTCGCCGCTCAAGCCGGTGGTGCCTGCAGCGGCCTGGCGCAGTTGCGCCAGCAGCAGCGCACGCGTGCCGGCCGGATCGTCGCCCGACACCCGCCGATCCAGCTCGATCAGCACCTCGTGCCGGTACTCGGCGCCATGCGCTTCCAGTTGCTCGCTGAGATCCTTGATCAACACGGCGTTGGAGACCGGTTGGTCGAAGCCGACACCCACCGCTTCGCGCACCGCCGCGCGTACCTGCGGGATCGACAGATAGCCCGAGCCCGAATGCGCGTTGCGCTGCCAGTCCGGGTTCAAGCGCGCACCCGCGAGGTTTTCGAAGCGTCCCTTGGCATTGGCGATGTCGTCGCCGAGATCCGGATCCAGCGCAATCGGGTCGCGCGTATCGGCCACGTTGATCCAGCGCCGCACGCACGCGGGAAACGGCAGCTTGCGCGTGCCGGTCCAGCGTTTGAACATGCTGCGCACCTGCGGCAGGCCCAGTGGCGAGCCCAGGGTCAGGAACAGGCTGACCTCGCACTCGGCAGCCTGGAGCTGACGCAGCACGTCGAAGGCGATCATCGACCCCTGGCTGTGCGCGACCACCACAAACGGCCCGCCCCCCGAGCGCAGGCGCTGCACCAGGCTGTCGCGCATCAACGCTGCACGCTCGGGCACGAAGAACAAATCGTGCACGTCCTGCAGCAGCGCTGCGGAGATCAGCCGCAGCAGCACCCGGTTGATCGCATCGATAGGGCCTTTGGCCTGCACCTCGCCGGCTGCCGGCATGGCGGGCGCGGCATCCAGCTCGTCCAGCAATCGATGCAGATCGCTGCGTTCCTGCTCGCTCTGCGCCAGGGCGTCGGCGAGCAGGTGCAAGTCCTGCTCGCCGGGCACCCACCCAAGCGTGCTCAAGGCGCGTTGCACGCTCTGATTGAGCGCCGGGCCGACATCGCGCGCATCGCAGTTGCCGGGTTCGGCAACCGGATAGCGCTCGCGATTCACCCAATACGCCAGGCGCGTGCGCTCGCCCATCGGCCGCCCGAACAAAGCCTTGTCCCATTGACAGCGCAACACCTCGGCCGGCGGCTTGTTGCCGATGCCATGGATGTAGATCACGGTACGCGCCTTGCCCTGCACGCGCGTCAATGCGGTGTCCTGCGCCTGCTGCTGCGGGGCCCTGACGGCGCGCCTAGGCTTGGCTGCGTCGACACCGGGTGCGCGCTTGCGAGGCGCGCTGCGCGCTGCGCGCCTGCCGCGAACGAGGGGGCTTGCCTGTCGCCATCGCTTCGCTCCTTGATTACCAGACTATTCCGTCCGATAGGACTGAAGCCACTGTAAGCGCTGCACGTCTCACCACTTGTGACAGGGCGCCCCGATCCCTACACTGATCAGGTCAGCGTTTTGATGCTTTCCCCGGGGGTGCACTGGTTTCGACGGGGGTCGCGAAGTCGCTTGGCGCATGCCGAGGGGGCAGCTTTCCTCGTTAATCCAGCAGCAAACTTTTAGTTGCCAACGATGACAACTACGGTTCGGACTTCGCTATCGCCGCTTAATTGGCTTTAGTTGTAGTTCTACAGCCGCCTAAGGCGAACCCCCGAACCTACTTGTGCCCGTGCTCGTAGGTGTAGGGTCATTATCACGGAACCATCGGTAGTGGCTGCCTGTCAGCTACCGGTTAGATAAAGCAGGCTGGTTTCCAGGTGCGCTTTGCCAACCGTGCTGCCTGGAAACGAGATCTAACGGAGGGCTAAGCATGTAGTGCTGGGGATGGAGTGCTTCCGGACGGCGGTTCGATTCCGCCCACCTCCACCAATGAGCGGATCTTGAAGATCCGAAGAAGGCCGGGAACCCCCGTAAATCAAGGGTTCTCGGCCTTTTTTATGTGCACTGCGGTGCGCAAGTGAACGTCGCAGGATCGGAGACTCTGGGGGCATATTTTGGGGCACCTGCCCCCAACTGCCGACCAGATGCCCCCACTGACCGATCTCGCAATACGACGCGCCAAACCTGCCGCGAAGACCCAACGCCTGTATGACAGCGACGGCTTGTACCTGGAGCTGTCGCCGAAGGGCGGGCGCTGGTTTCGCCTGAAGTATCGATTCGGCGGCAAGGAAAAGCGGCTGGCCCTCGGCGTCTACCCAGAAGTGCCGCTGGCACTGGCCAGGCAGCGGCGGGACGAAGCACGCCAGTTGGTGGCTCAGGGTATCGATCCGGGCGAGCACCGGAAAGCAGCAACGGCTGCGCGTGCAATCCTCGACGCCAACACTTTCGAGGTGATCGCCAACGAGTGGCTGGAGAAGCGCAACTGGGTGGATGGGTACCGCGTGAAAGTCGTCGGGTGGTTCACGAACGACGTGTTCCCCTACATCGGCGCGCGGCCGGCAGCGGAACTGGAAGCGCCTGAATTCCTGGCGGTGGCCAGACGCATCGAGAAGCGCGGCGCCTTCGAGTCGGCGCATCGGATCATGCAGAACTGCGGCCAGGTCATGCGATACGCCATCGCCACCGGGCGTGCCAGCCGCAACCCAGTGGCGGATCTGCGCGGCGCGCTGAAGCCAACGCCCGAACGCCACCTGCCGGCAGTGACGGATCCGGACGAGCTGGGGCCGCTCCTGCGCGCCATGGACGGCTACAAGGGCAGCCATGTCACGCGCTGCGCTCTCGTGCTGGCGCCGCTCCTCTTCGTACGTCCTGGCGAGCTACGGCAGGCCGAGTGGTCGGAGTTCGATATCGAGGCCGCTCGGTGGAACATCCCCGCCGAGAAGATGAAGATGCGCCAGCCGCACGTTGTCCCGCTCTCGCGCCAGGCGCTGACTGTCCTGGCGGACTTGCAGCGGCTCACCGGCGCCGGCCGCTACCTCTTCCCCAGCACCAGGACGAAGCTGAGGCCGATGTCAGACAACGCGGTGAACGCAGCTCTGCGCCGCATGGGCTACGAGGTAGGCACGGTGACCGGCCACGGCTTCCGCGCCACAGCCCGCACGATCCTCGACGAGATCCTTGGCTTCCGGCCGGACATCATTGAGCACCAGCTGGCGCATGCAGTGAAGGATCCCAACGGCCGAGCTTACAACCGCACGACACACCTCGCGGAGCGCGTGCGCATGATGCAGCGCTGGGCCGACTACCTTGACGAATTACGCATGAACCCCGTCGGTAGCGCCAGTTTTCATGCGGGGCGGGATCTCAGCCGATGAAACGTGCATTGCATCTTTGGTGGCCTTTCGCTGCCACCTCACGCACCACTTGCCCTCGCCCATCTTTCAATGAACGACGCTTGCAGCCTCTGTATCCCATTTAAAATTTTTAAGCCTTTCCCAAGCACGCTCAATATGCTCGGTCTTCATGAGGCGAGCTTTTCTAGTGTTCCAAGACCAAACCTCTTTAACAGCCACCTCAACCGACTCAGCAGCAAGAGGTGATTGCATCATGACCCAATGCACAGAGCCCAGTAACTCAAGACCAAAAGGATCTTCATAGCCCTCTATCAATGCAGCCACTCTTTCCATTCTTTCCTCGGTAGCCAACCTCCCAGCAAGAAAACTGGAGGCTTCTTCCGCGGAACCGGGAATCAATTCTATTTGCTTTAGCGGCGTTTCGTCGCCATCCCCAAATCCTTGAAGATAGTGCCCCTCAAGCTTGTTGAGGACAAAGCGTAGATTATTAGAATAAGGGCCGTACGTTCCTTTTGTATATTTAAGTCTCAATGGCTCACCAGCCTGCTCTAGAAAGTACATCAATTTATGCACTTCTAACAAACGCACCATCGGGTCTAGCAAAGCTGATCTATATTTGTCGACAAGAGCTACTACCGCAGCACCACCCGGCGTAAGCGGCTTCTTGATAGTACGGTTCGGCATGTCTTCTGCAGGGGGAGCCCCATCTGGAGAAAAGAGCTCAACCCGAACGTTTTCAAGATGCCCCAGGGCGCGCTCTATCAAGGGACGAACATCGCTCCATGCCAGTCCGCCGTATCCACACCCAAGAGGGGGAACGGCGATCGACTTCAACTCGTAGCGCTTAATTACGTCCACCAAATCTACGAGGCCATCCTCGATATCCTCGATTTTGCTCTTCGATTTCCAGTGTTTTTTCGTTGGGAAATTGATGACAAATCGCGGCCCGCCGCCCAACTGGCCAAGTTCGACAACTTGCATTTTACCGAGCTGCATTTGACCCAGGTCGCAAGCTGCCCTGTAATGATCATACATTTTTGGATACGCGCGCTTGAATTGAAGAGCAATGCCCTTGCCCATCACCCCTTCCGTGTTGACGGTGTTGACAAGCGCATCAACGTTTGCCTTTAGGAGGTTGCCTGTCGCGATTGTAATCATTAGTAATACCAACTCGGAATAACTTTAACTTCAGGCCGATGAGAATGCGGACCAACATCAATGATTTCTCTAACTCTGGATGCTATCGATTTACTTCGACAACCTATACCTACAAACGCTTCCCACGGCACCAGATCTCTAACTAAAAATTCAGCAGCCTTTTGGTGTTGCTGCCCACTCCAGGAGGTCGCCTTTATCGCCGCCCAATTTAGCTGCTTAAAGCCAGCTTTGCTATTGTAAAACAATGCATGAGCAGCTGAAGCATTCCCATCGCTAATAGCCCATTCCCGTCCAAGCTTCATGAGAGCAGAAGTTCTAGTTGCGAGATGCAAAATAGTCTCTTGACAACCCTCTGGACGCCCTGTGTTTCCTTTGTTTATGGTGTACAGCATCACTGACCTCGGGCAGTAGTAGAACGGCACGAACTCTCCTACAAATGCCTGCCCTTGAGCACAGCTCACTCTACATACCTCAAGCCGCCGTTGCTTGATGTGCGAGTATCCAACCACAGTAGGCTCATGACCATTGCGAGCCAGATATCCATCAGAGTACAGCGCGCCGGTCTGAATGATGGCGGGCAGGTTCTCGATATCCGTAATGTGATAAGCAGCCGGATCATCAGGGGTGAGACTGTCGTTTGCCATAAGTACCTTCGAGACCGTCTGCTATGTATAGTCGATTACACAGACAACGCAAGCTCGACCTGTGCCCCTCGCTCGTGTCACTTGACCAAGGAAGGGGTCCAAACTCACAGAGGTCAGCATCCGCACGTTGGTTAGATCGTATCGTGACGGCTGCCAGCTGCCTGTTGGGCGCTCTGGGAGGGCGAGCTACTCCGACGAGCTGAACGCAAACTCAGCTGCAACCTCGAAAGCCTGAGCGATCGGCAGCGTTACCGCCGGCGGTATCACCGGGCTTCCCGCGACCTTCAGCGACACGTCGGCCTCACTCGCCCCATTGCGCCGAATCCTTGCCAGGACTTCTGAGTCCCCTGGACCGACACGCAGCACGTGCCATTCTTCCCGTTCGAATTTCTCGCCGATGACAGGGTTGTTCCAGTTCATACCGCGAGGGAGAACCGGTAGCGTCACACCTTCGGGAGCAATGACGCTGGGCTCCTTAGATCGCTGAAGCGCGGCGCGGTGCGCAGATCGGGATGGCATGGCTATCTATCCTGGTTGTGGCTGCTGTGGCTCAAGCCGCCAGCCGATGCTCGTAGAACGGGTGCCGCTTGTCGTCGAAGATGGCGTACAGCGCGTCCAGGTTGCTCGGATCCGGATTGAGCCAGGCGTCGACGTGCTCGGGCTTGATGTTGATGATCGTCCGGTCATGGCCAGCGGCGGCGACCTCCGGCTCCGGCTCATCGGTGATCGCGGCGAACGACAACAGGTCGGGTTCGACGCCTGCGAGATCGCGCCAGTGCGACCAAAGGCACGCCACCAGCATCGGCTCGCCGGTGCGCGGCACGAACTCGATGCGCTGGTTCTGCCCGTCTGGGCCTTCGACGTTCTCGTAGAACCGGTCGGCCACCATCAGCCCGTGGGTGTAGCCGAACTGTCGGCGCCAGAACCCTTCCAGGTTGTCGCGACGGGCGTTGTAGGTACCGGGAAATTTCCGGTCGTACATTGCCGGCGTGCCGGCCGGGCGGCACTGGTAGCGCATCGGCTTGACGACACGCTGGCCGTTCTCGACGACCAGCACCGGGCAGTAGACGCCGGGGAATATCCGGCTGTCGTCCTGGCCGCGCGTACCCTTGAGCGTGTCGAGGCGCCGCTGCGCCTGCAGGATCTTGTTCGTGCCGATGCGCACGTCCTCGCGCGCCTTCTTCGTTTCCCTGACCTGCAGTGCCCGCTCGGCATCGCCGACACGGCGCTTCTGGTCGAAGATCTCACGGGTGAGCGTGTCAGCCTCGGCGGCGTCCGCCGCGCGCAGGTTCTCCTGCAGGTCGGGCGGGCCAATCTCCAGCAGCTCGCGTACCATCGCGCGTGGCGCCTTGACCCGTCGCGCCTGGGCACCCTCGCCCCACCAGAAGGTTTTCACATAGGTGTCGATGTCCATCACGGCGCCGAACGCCCGCTGGAACTCTTTGAACTCGGCTCGGATCAGCGCGGAGTAACACATGGCCGCCTCTCAACAGTCGCGGTCGGTATCTTGGAGGCCATACCAAGCCAAGATCTCATCGAGCCGCCGGGAGACGAATTGGGCATCCTCGCCCGTGATGGCGCCGTCCTCAATGACGTCCGCCATGCCGGCGAAGGCCTGCCAGAAGTGGCAACGGTCGGGGCTGCTTTTCAACAGCGCCGGCACCGCGGCATCGAGATTTTCCAGATGGGTTCGGAGTTGGGCTCTGTCCATGCCCGCAGTATCTGCACGGCCGTCTCAGGGTGTGAGACAGGGGGACGTAGAATCTGCCGACATGGACACCCCGCCCCCCAGCCTATTCGAACAACTGCGGCAGCGGCTGGCGTGCGCGCCAGAGCCACTGGAAGTGCTCAATCAGTTCGAAGCAGAGCTGCTGTATGCATTCCCTGCCGAGGCGACGGTGATTGTCGAGCTGGTCGCGTCCTGGGGGCATCGTCTGGGCGTGCTCACACACGACGACCTTCAGGGCTACGTCTAGGGGGCCGGCTTGGCGCTGCTCAGGCGCCTCGCGGGTTGAGCGGCCATCTTGGCACCGCGACCGGCAGATGTAGATTGGCAGCGATATGGGATTTCACATATCGGCCAGTTCCGCACGATGGCGTCGGATTTTTCCGAGCGGATGACGCGTGCAGGCATAGCTCAAATGAACGTTTTTTTGCATGTGCGGGCCATGCATCTTGGCCTTGCGCCGAGATGACCTCGCGCCGCCGGCGCTGACCGGCGCAGCACATTCGGAGAACGTAATGCACGCACTGCTGATCACCGCCGCCGCGGCGCTTATTGGCGTCGCCATCCCCGCCGCTGCCGGCGAATCAAGTCAGTTCGGCCGCACCGTCCAGCTGTACCAGGAAACGTCTAACGCCGGCGAATCGCTGGACTCCTTCGTCTCCCGCATCGCGCCGCGCGCCCGCGCCGCATCGGTGACTTCCCAAACCATCGTGTGTGGCCAGATCCAGGGCGCCGGCCCCTACACCCTGGCGCTCAAAACCGACGGGCGAAAGGAGTGGTGCGAGGTGCCGAAGACCGCCGCGCCCTATGTGCTGGTCAACGGCATCGCGAAGGACGCGCGCGAGGACCACATTCCGGCCATCTATTACCGCCGGCCCGGCTACCTGATAAGCCCCTGGAGCATCAAGTTGCAAGACCGCAACGGCGTGCGGCGCGTAGCCGGCGCGCCGGCTCAGTAATTGCGGACGTTGAGCAGCAGGCAATCGACCTGCATGGTTCCGTATGTGCCTGAGGGCGCCGGCGGTTGTGTTCCCGTGCCCTGCTCGTGCACGTAGAAGGTGTTGATGCCCAGAGCAGAGGCAACCCCTGGCCGATAGCGGACACCCGCGACGTAACCGAGCCTGTCCATCACCCAGCCACCGCCAGGGCCGCCGCCACCGCCACCGCCACCAATCATCCCGCTCACGATCGTGAACGATGCACCGGTGTGGCCAAGTGCGATTGCGACCCCGTCGGCCTGCGTCGGGAAGTCGGCCTGACTGGTGCCGGCGGTGGTGCGCATCCGCCCGATCACCCGCATGTACTTGTAGCGGCTGTCGAACGCCACCTTTCCATTTGCTGCGTTGCGGAAGCGCACGCCTTTGCTCATGACGAAGGCCATCTGCGCCACGTCCGTTGTGTCGAACACGTAGTAGTCGATTGGGACGTTGGCAGATTCGCAAACCAGGTCGAAGGTGAAGGTGCTGCCACTCTGCGCGCGACGACGCAGGCCAACGAAAGACGAGCAGGTCACCGCGATCAGCGGCGTATTGCCGCCGCCTACGGTAACCGTGGCGAAGCCAATCCCGCTGTTTGGGTTGGCCGAATTGAGGCCCGCCGTGGTGACAGTGCCCTTCTGCTTGAGCGCTAGATTCTCGTAGCGCTCGTCAATTTGAATAATGCCCCCAGTCTCGGTCCGGGCTCTTACACCAAGCACCATCAGTACCTCCCGTAGGTGAGCAAACCACCAACCTGCGTGCCCATGTTGCTGCCGCCACCGTATCTCCAGCTGATCGTGCCAGCCTGCTCGTCGACGGTGAAAAGCGGCGACTGAGCCAGGTCGGCGCTGCTGCTGGCTGAAAACCAGTAGTAGATCTCGTTGGTGCCCAAGGTCGGCACGGACACAGAGCCGCTTGAACCTGCGGCAATGGCGACAGCACCAAACTTGCTTGGCATACGAGTTGAGATGTCTACTAAAAGAGTTCCCGCCAAGTCGCGTTGACGAATTCCGAAGGCCATCTCAGAGCAGCTCCCCGGCTTCAAACAGTGCAACTGTCCCGGCAGCATTCCAGACGCGAAGTGCATTTTCGTTGAGCGTCAAAAAGCCGCCATTGTTTGCTCCGTTCATTTCCAACGTTCCGTTTTTGTCTAGCTTCCATCGCGGCCTTCCGTTGGCACCGACAGCAGTCGACTGGATCGTGTCGCCGATCATTGCGTTGGTGATCCAGGCATTGCCGATCAGTGCTTGGTTGATGAACGTCTGGCCGCCCTGGATCACAAACGGCGACGTCAGCGAACCGTTGGCTACGTTGATGACTGCCACACGGTCGGCCTGCAGCAGGATCTGGCTCTGGTAGCTACCATCTGCCTGCTGCTCGACACCCAGACCCATGCCCGCTGCATAGATCTTCCCGTCAGCAGTGACCTGCGCGCGCAGCGTGTAGAAGCTGGTTAGCTTCCCGTTGATGCTCGCGGTGCTGCTCAGTGCCTGCGAAGCTGAGGACTGCGCGCCGTTCGCTGTGGTTTGAACCGTCGTGACTTGCTGTGCAATGGCACTGTCCGCTGTCGCTCGTGCCGTTGCTTCCACCTGAACTGCTGCGGTGTTCTCAGCCAGCGTGGCCTGGGTTGTGTCGATCCGCTGCGCCAGCGCCAAGTCAGCGTTGGCCAGAACGCTTTGCACCGTGACGGTTCCCGCAAACACGTTGGTGTCGCCGGCACCCCAGTCTGTATCGCCAGCCCCCTTCACATCCAACTGAGCAAAGATGCCATCGACCCTGGTCCCCTGTGCAGTAACTCGGCCGTCGACCAAGGTGATGTTCTGGGTGTTCTGCCCTACTTGCGTGACCAACGCGCCGTAACCCGCCGTTGCCGCGCCTACGTCCTGCCACTTGATCCCCGGTGGCGTTTCGTTGCCAGCCTGGTCGGGTGTCCATGCATACACGCGCCCGTTGTAGACCACGGTCCGGCCCTTGCCGTAGCTGGCCGCTTGATTCCAAAGCAGAGGCAGCAGCGGCTGCAAACTGTCCACGCTCTGGATCTTCGTGAGCAGATTCTGCGACAGCTCGGTCTCGCCGATCTTGCCAGCCAAGTACTTCAGGATGGCGGTGGCATCAGTGCTGCTCTCACCCAGCACACCATTGGTGGTCGGGTACCACGGGCCGGTGTTGCCGCTTCGATCAACCAAGCGGCCCCAGAAGAAGAAGCGCGTGCCGGCGGCGAGGCCGAGCATGGAGTGCTTGGCTTGGGGATATGCGAAGTCACCGAGCTTGGTGGCGCCTGAGAGGTTGTTGGCCGTGCTGTACCAGATCTCCGTGCGCTGCGTGTCTGCAGCACCTTGCGGGAAAGACCACGTGAGATTGATGCCGAAAATGATGCCGGTGGCCGTGAGGCTAGCCAACGAGGGCGGCGGAGTCGTCTTGCCAGTGATTGCAGTCAGACCGGACAAAGCAGGCATCGATACCGCGTTGAGCGCATTGACCGCACGCACGCGCGCCAGATACTGCCCGGCGTAGATGCCGCGCACATCGAGGTTAGCGGTGGTCGCGCGGCCCGCCTTGACCCAATCCATGTCATCCCGGCGCCACTCGACGTCGTATGCGATCGCCTTGTCAGCCGGATCCCATGCGATCGTGAGCACGTGCTGCGCGATGCCCTGCTCGACGAAGCTGTGCGACGACAGCCGCACATTCGTGGGCGGCGGCTGCACGCTCGGCGGGATGATGCTCACCGGCTGCAGCTCCAGCTTAGTGCCGCTATCGATGAAGGCGAACTTCCCACGTACATGCTTCAGCGCGGTGATCTGGTAGGTGATGCCCTCCCCTTCCGCAACGGAAAGTACCTTGAAGGTCTCAAGCGCCAGATCCGAGTTCTCCACAAGCCAAACCGACTGCGCGCGCGGAGGTTCGCTGAAAGGCACGCTGACCGTGATCGTGGTGCCATTAATCGCAGTGATGGTGCGCGATTCGCTGCGGCCTTCGCTGGGATTGAGGACACGCAAGCTATCACCCAGTGCGAGATCTGCCGGTACTGCATCGATGACCACCGACTGGCCGGTCGACGACCGAATACGACCGCCGTTGCGACGCCCAGCCCGATCCGGGTTTGCTATTTCGATGATCTGGCCCGGCTGAGCAATCGTGCCCTCCAGGCCCACGCCGAAGCTGACTGTCTCGGTCTCCAGGTTGTTCGACAGCAGGATGTGGTTGCCGACGCGCTGCGCTTGGCTTTTCGAGGTGCATCCGAACGCGGTGACCTCAACTTCCTGGACGCCGTATTTCGCGATGCCCGGCAGGTACTGGACCGGCTCGACCTTCGCTTTGCCGAAATCGGCCGGGTCGTTCCAGGACACCAGCGCAACCGTATATCGCGTCTTCCGTGCGGAGCCCGAATAGGTGAACTTCCCGTCGATCACGTTGCCCTTGGTGTACGAGTACACCGGGTCCATCGGCATGTCGGCCGAGGCAAGAACCTGTCCTTGCGCGTAATAGGTGATGCCACGGAACACCGCCGCCAGATCCTGCAGGACGCGCCACGCATCTGCCTTCGTCTGCAGATAGACATTGCACGTGAAGCGCGGCTCCATGCCGCCAAAACCATCACTCACCAGCTCATCGCAGTACTGCGCGATCTGATAAAGCCGCCAACGATCGACCCAGGCCATCGGGATGGTGTTGCCCATGCCGAAGCGGTCCTGCGTGACGATGTCGAAGAACACCCACGCCGGGTTGTCACTCAATGCCGACTTGAAGGTGCCATCCCAAATCCCGCTGTAGCTGCGCGTGTCTGGGTTGTAGTTGCTCGGCACCTGGATGATGCGGCCTTCGTTGTAGCTGGCCACCGTCGGGATCGCCTGGAACTGACTTGCGTCCAGCTCGATCGCCAGCAGCGCCGTGTTGGGATAGCGCAGCTTCGCGTCGATGATCTCTGTGATTGCCTGGGCATACATCACGTCGCCAACGGTGCCGCTGTTCGCATTCGGTGTAAGCCTGCGAATCCTGATCTGCCACTGACTACCCGGGGGCAAATCAAGCGTGCGGCTGCGCTCGTAGAGCGACGTGGTCTTGCCAGAGATAGTGTCAGTCAGAACTGTGGAGTAAGCACCGCCATCAGTTGCAATATCGACCGCGTAGGTGATGCGATAGCCTGTGATATCGGCATTGGTCGTATCGGTTTTTTGCAGCGTCGGAGTTGCAACGCGGATGCGGACCGACGACAGCTCGGCGCCGGACACGGTACGTACCACGGGCGTGTCGCTGGTCAGTTCTACGCCGATGGCAATCTCGTTCTCGACGTCAGGGAAGCCGGCGATGCTCTCCTGATCCTGGGTACCGGAACGCATCTGCACGCGCACGTTCTGGAAGTTGAAACTGCCGTCCGGAGACTGCAGCGGCGTCCCGTCAAGATAGATCGACTGCAGTCCGTTCACCGGCCCGCCGATTTCGCCTTCGCTCACTGCGAGCAGGATTTTGGCGTAAGCGATGCTCCGAAGGCTGTCCGGAGATTCCACGGGCTGGCGCGCGGCGCTGCCGCCCTTCTTCGCGCCCTGGATATCGACCATTGCGTTCATGCTTGATCCTCCGCGTAAATACCCGCGCTGATGATTGCTCCGCCAGCCCACACACGTAGGCCGTAAGCCACCGGCACCGGATTGCCCTGCGCCTGCGTGTTCACCGGGCCATTGAAGCTATAGCTGGGCTGGTTTTCGGGTCGCTCGCTTGTCCCAAGCCCTTTGGCCTGGGGAGCCAGCATCTGCGCGACGCCACCGATGGCGAGCGACAAGCCCACCATTGCAGCGGTTCCCCACACACCGGAGGCCGCGAAGGCGGCGCCAACGCCGCCTGTAGCGATTGCAGCAACCGCGATCAAGGCGACGCCCAAAATGGCCTGGAACACGCCGCCGCTCTTGGAGCCGATGAGGATCGGTGCGATGCGGATGTCGTCGTTGCCCGGCGGATCATCCAGCTGATCCTCCCGCAGATTCCGGCGGCCGATGAACACAGCGAAAGCCATGCCACGGTCCTTCGACTCCATGAGGAAGCGTTCAAGCCCCGGGATCTGCACGCAAAGCGCGTGAACTGCCTCGGCAGGGCTGCTGACCGCCAGCTGGAAGCTGCGACCGAACCGCGCGCCGAGCACGCCATACAGCCGCACGGTGCGGATCTTGGGATTCACGTGATGTTCTCCAGTGCAGCAGGATGCCGCCCCTGCGTGTCGCGATGGCGGATCACCTTGACGGTGCGCTCTGCCCAATAACCGCCGTACACCACCCGCTCGGACAGCCGGCCATGCAGGTGGTGCAGCATCTGGCCGTCGCCGAGGTAGATGCCGGCGTGGTTGATCACCGGCGAGCGAACCTGCATCAGGAACACGTCGCCAGGGAGCGGCTCATCGGTGATCTCGGCAAATCCCTCGTTGGCGAAGTTCTGCAGATACAGGTCGCCGCCGCTGTCCCACCACTTGTCGGCGCGGTCGTAGTTGCCGAGGTGGATTCCGAGCTGGCGCGCGTAGAAGTCGCGCAACAGCGTGTAGCAGTCCAACACGCCATGGGCAAAATGGCGCCCCACCAGCGGCGCGGTGTAGCCGCTCGGTACAATCGTCTGGACGTCACCGCATTCCGGCACGCCGTCGATCTGCCCGACGCTGACGATGTGCCAGGTCAGCTCGCTCAGTTCGCACATGACGCGGTCGGCGTCACTGGGCGTTGCCGGTGCGTTTGGATGGCTGTGGACCAGCGCCAGGATCTCGCCCTGATCCTCGGCCTCGGCGTAATCCTCGCCCGGCAGTCGGAAGTGCTCGCTGGCGGTTTCTGCAGTGTTGCGGCAAGGGAAGTAACGCTCGCCTTCGACCGTGGCCACAACAAGCCCACAGGCTTCGCGCGGAAACTCCGCAATAGCGTGCGCGGTGACCGCTTGGTAGGTCGTCTGTTCCATGTCTAGCCCATGAAAAAGCCCGCACGTGGCGGGCCAGTAGTAGTTAGATTCGAAAGCGCGCGATCAGGTACGCAGGAGACCGGCCGCCGGGAAGCCGCCATAGGGCAGCGGGTTATTTGCGCCATAGCGCAGCTTGCAGCTGCCAAGCCTCCCACCGCAGACGTCACGCGCTGGATCGTCTGTAGGTTGATCGTTTGCGTCCGCTACAGCCGGACCGTTGTATCCGCAATACGGTCCACGGTAGCCACCTCGGAGAAGCCACCCACACATGCCTGCGAGGATCTGACGACCCGGCAAGTAGGCCCCAGCGAAATCCGCCGGGGACACCAGCTCGAACTCCACGACCTCGTTGTCCTCAGACACCTTTCGCTCGATCTGATAGATGTCGTCTCTGAAGTGCTCGTTTGCATCGGCAGTCGCGTTGCCACCCGGAAAGTTCACGGCATCCAGATATTTCGTCAGCGTCCGGCGGCGCACGACAATTGCACCGACAAGGTCGTCGAAAAGCAGGCAGAGGGCGGCGATCGTTCCATTCACGTTGCCGACGCGCAGCCTGGGCGTCGGCTGCTGATCACTTGTCACCTCGAAGCCGGAAGCTTCGACTGGCCAGGGTGTGTATAGCCTCTCCTGCCAGACGATCGGCGTGGATTGCAGGTGCGGATGGAACAGCAGTGAATCCGCACCCAACGCCGTTGCATCCAGCTCGAACAGTGTCACGCGCGCGCCTGGCTCCAGGGTCTGGATGTCGGCGAGGATGCTCATGCAGACGAAGCCTCAAGCGCGGCCAGTCGCTGGGACAGCATTTTGTTCTCGCGAGCTAGCTCCTGGACACCTCTAATGGCGACTGCCAGCAGTTGCATCATGTCAATGCTTGATGCCAAAGGAGGGGCAGTGGGTGGCTGTTCCGAGTCATCATCAGCTCTCGATTCGTTCTCGGCTGGCGCTGGATTGAATGCAGTGGGCACTGCGTCTGCCACATTTTCCGAAAGAAGACCAACACGCTTACGCATCTCGACATCGACGCTTTCGATGTAGTTATACGTGACGACGGAAAGCTTGCTGATAGCCTCTAGAGCGCCGGAATAACCCTCGACATTGTCTTTCACGTCGAATGACGAGGTCGGATTAAAAGCCGTGGCGTTTATCGGGCCGTTCTGTCGAAATATGCGGCTACCGGGGTCGATACTGAAAACAATTGCACCCTCGCTCACATCCAACAGGCCGAAGCTGCCCGCAACTGTTGGACCCGATGATCCAGATGCGTACAGCTGATATCTGCGTCCGCTAGCACTGCCGTTAGCGATCTCAACGCGTGTGACGTTGGTACTGGTTGAGAATAAATCCAGCCCCGCGCCGTTTGGGGATTGAATTACAACATTCCCCGTGATCGTACCGCCCGTCTTCGGCATCGCGCCATTTGCCAAGGCGTATACCTCGACAAAATTCGCATTTACTTTTCCGAATGCTGTTGGCGCTGGATCACCAATATAATCCCCATTATTGGTAGTTGTGTCGATAACTTGACGTGCCATGCTGATTTCCTAGGGCTGGAATTTTTGTTCAAAGGTGGCGCTGATGGAGAGCATCCGGCCGCCCTCGCCTCGGTCGCTGTATCCGTCGCATTGGTAGTGCCCCTGGCTGCCGATCCTTGGCGTCCAGAGGAACGAGAGACCGATGTGTGCGTCGAGAAACGCGGCAATTTCTTTCATACGCGCCTCGGGACCGGTGAAGGTCACCTGGTAAGAGCGCTTGATCGGGTTGATGCCATCGGCAGAGGACTGGCTGTAGCTGTCGCCGAAGTCTGCGCGCTTGACCACACCGGTCGCGGTGCCGCTGCTCTGCGATGTGGGCTTCCATGGAAAGACATCAGCCATCAGCGTGCTCCCGTCAGCAGGCCGCCCGGCCGCATCTGCTGCACCAGCACCCGCTTCACCTCTGGCTCGATCAACTTCGCGAGCGCGCGGCCCATCGCGTTGTCGTCACCGGTGGTGGCCGATGTGGTGCTACTTCCATCACTCTGGACCACGGTGTTTATGCTCACGTTTACGGTTGGAGTGGCTGAGCCGCCACCGTTGCTGGACGCCAGCTGATGCATCGGCACCACCGTGCCGTCGTTGCCGGGGATCAGGTAGCTGCGCCCGCGCCGATCGTTGAAGATCTCCGGGCGGTCGAATTCGCCCACCTCGTACATCGACGAATTGGACACGTCGCCACCGCCAGCACGGCCACCGCCGAAGCTCGCCCAGCTGCTGCCGGTGAAGCTGTCCACGTTATTGCCGAAGTTGAGGTTGCTGCCTGCGCCCGCGCTGGTGCCAGTCCATGCGCCACCGGCCGCCGCACCCGCGAAGGATCCGACGATGGAGCCGATGGCCCCGACGATCGCCTGCCTTTCGGCAATGCGCGCCAGATCCGCCAGGATCGACTTGGTTAGATCCGAGAACGACAGCTTGCCCGTCTGCACGAAGCGGACGAATGCATCCTCCGCCGCGCTGAGGCCGTTGGACAGGGCGGAACCCGCCAGATCCGAGGCGTTCGCAGCGGAAAACGCGTAGTCCTCCCAGACGCGAGTGAAGCCAGTCCGCCAGTTTCCCAGCATCGCCATCCGCTGCTGCTGGTAGTCCCGCTCGATCTCCAGCGAACGCTGCTTGCTCGCCTCGAGCAGGGCGATTTCGTTCTGGTACTCGCCGTCGCTGAGCGGGTTCTGGCCGCGCTGCTCCTTTTCCAGCTTTTCCCGCTCGCGCAGGTACTCGCGTTGGATGTCCAGCTGACGCTGCAGCATCTGCGTGGCGTCTGCCCCACGGCCGATGCCCATCAGATCGACATCAGACTGCTCCTGCCGTTGCTTCTCCAGCTGCGCCAGCCGCTCGGTCAAAGCCGCCTGCGCCACCAGGTCGCGCTGTGTCTGCTTCGCCTTCTCGGCCTGCGCATCACTCGCCTGTAGCTGCGGGATCATCGCCTGCAGCAGCTGCTTGCTCGCCGCCGTCATAGTGTTGGTCTTGTCCGCCAGCAGCTGCCGCGCCTGGATCACCAGCCGATCGCTGGCCGACACCTTGTCGCCACTATCCGCCAGCTGCTGGTTGGCGGTGATCTGCCGCTGCACGCTGGCGATGAAGCTCTGCGCCGCGTTGTCGTCCGTGTTCGCCTTGCCGATGCCCTCACGCTGATTGAACTGCTTGTCCACCTGCGCGTTCGATTGCGCGATCAGCCGCTGCATCGATCCGTCGAAGTGGCGTGCGTCGCTCTCTGGCAGCTTGTTGTAGATCTCGATGATCTTGTTGAGCGCGGCCTGCTTTGCGCTTGCCCGGTCCAGGCCTGCCATTCGAGCGTTCAGAGCTTCGGACGCAGCCTTCTCAGCTGCTTGGCTGTCGTGCAAAACCTTGTTGTAGTCCTCGACCGCCTTGCGGTTGTCGGGAGCCTCTTCGTTGACGGCCGCCGGCAGTCCGTATGGATTGCGCGCCTGAGCCGACAGCCGGCCCATCTCATCCTTCAGGCCGGCCAAGAGGGCTAAGCCGGCACGCGGACCTGCGCTGGCCAGCTTCGCGATCCAGGAATCTTGCAGCCCGCTGTTCCGGCCCACATCGGTAAGCGCGCCGCTGAAATTGACCAGTGCCCCCCAGGCACCGCTGATCTCATCCTTGATGGTGCGCCACCCTTGCGCCATCCCCGGCATAACGGCATCGGTCTGGTTCGCAACGTTGATCGATCGCTCGTAGTACAGCTGCAGTGCTTCGGCCACGGCCTCCTGCTGCCGCCCCTCTTCCTGCAAGGTGATGATCCGCTGCAGCTGTGCGGTGTTGAGAAAGCCTTCCTGCTTGTTGAGTTCCACAAGCGCATCGACAGGATCACGTGCGATGCGCTGGAACGCCTCGACGGTCTTGCTGGTGGCCTGGCCGGTGGACGCCTCCATGCGTGCCGCTGCCTCGGCCACCATCGTGAACTGCTTGCCGGCGAACTGGCCGGAAGCAGCGACAGCATTCAGCGCATCAAGCGCCCCGCCTCGCGTCACGCCCTTCAGATTGTCCAGCTCCGACACCAAGCCGCGGAACTGGCCACCGCTGATATCCGCATTGCGGCCGGTGAGGATCAGATTCTTCTGGAACTCGAACAGCTCGTCCTGGCTCTGCTTCAGCGCGACCGCCAGCGCGAGCGCAGCGGCAGCCGACACGGTCATCGGATTGACCATGCCCAGCACATACGAGGACACGGCCTTCGCAGCAGGGCCGATGCCGCCGAGCTGGTCCTTCAGCTGTCCACCCTGCTGAATCGCCACCATCCAGATCGGCTGTCCGGCGACCACGCTGGTGACGATGTCCGTCATCTGCGCCGGGATCATGCGCATCGCCGCGGCCGTCTGGCGCGCAGTCATGCCGTACTGCTCGGTGGTGTTCTTGGACTTCAGCAGCGCCTGCCGGCTCGCCTCGATCTGCGCTTGGTATTGCTGCATCACCTGCGGCTTGATCAGCCCCAGGTCGCCGGCACGCTCCAGCCGCTCCTCCATCTCGGCCAGCCGGTTCAAACCGGCAACGGTGGGATCGATCTGCGCGAGCAGGCGCTTCAGGTTGATCTCCTGCGCCTGCGCCGCCTCCGCCGCTGCACGTGCCTGGTTGGCGGTGCGTGCCTCGGCTTCCTGCAACGCGCGCGCACGCGCCACCATGCGTTCCTGCTCGGTACCGGCGCGCGACATAGCAGCGGCCTGCACGTCGATGCCCGCTGCCGCATCGCGCGCAGCCTCAGCCAGGGCACGATCCGACAGGTTCGTCGTGCGGCCTGCTTCGGCATAGGCCATCGCCTGCTGCGCGACGCTGCGGTAGCGCGCCTCCTGCTCTGCCAGCTGCCGTTCCAGCTTCTCCGACGCCGCGGCAGACGCACTCGCATCGGCAGCGGCACTCTTGCCCGCCGCACTGTAGGCCTGCAGTCCAGCCGCCGCACCGGTGAGACGGCCTTCCATGGCCGCCAGCGCCGAGACGATCTCCGCCTGCGCGCGGTTCATCGCCTGTAGTTCGGTGATTACCGTGCCGGTACCGACGCCGATCCGCTCCAGCGCTCCGCCCAAACGGTCGCCGAGCGCAACGGCTGAGCGGTCGATCGAGCGGGACATCGACTGGAAGTAACGCTCCAGCCGATCTGCTGATCCACTGGCCTTATCGGCTGCGGCGGCGTTCTGGTCCAGCGCCCTGGTGCTTTCGACCAGGCCACTCGAATCGACCTTATAGCCAAGTTCGGCGATATCCATCAATCAGCTCCAGGTGTTGCTCGGTTCCGGCGGCCGCTCGCGCGCCGCTGCTTGTTCTTCGCGCACGGCACGCAGGTAGGCGTCGTCCATCGCCATGAGCATCTCCACCTCTTCGGGGAGCACGTCGCGCAGCAGCAGTCGCTGCCACGCATCGAGTTCGGCGTAGGACAGCGCCTCAGGGCCGGATCTACGCCGGCCAGAGATCAACCAGAACCAGTCCCACACGTGCGCCGCTTCTTCAGGCATGTCCACGTCAGGCGCCGGTTCTTCGAAGCGGGCATTGCGCTGCCGCCGCGTCTCGCCCTTCGCGTCCGGCATGTCGTACCGGACGGTGAGATACGTGGCGTCAGAGATCCTCGCCTTCAGGGCTGCGAAAAAACTCCGCGCGGTTCCCCAGCTCCACCTCGAGCTGGTCGCTGATCCACGGCAGCTCCTTCAGCACCTTGCGCAGGGCTTCGTCGGTCAGCGCGGGCTTGCTGCCGTGGAAGGTCAGGTCGCCCTGCCACTCCCAGCCGCCCACAGACGCAACGAGCATGTCGGTGCGGCCTTGCTCCATCTTCTCGGCGGTGATCTTCCCCTTGCCCATCAGGCGGTCGTTCAGCGCCTTGCGGCTGGCCGCGCGCACATTCGGGTGGGTATCGGGCAGCAGCGTGATGCGCAGGCCCACAGGAGCCTCGGTGGCGGGATGCTTGATATCGATGACGCGCTCGGCGGCAACGATGGTGGTCAATTCGGTCATGGGTGATCCTTTGCGATCGATCCGGAGAGGAAGCGAGGGAAGCCGGCTGGATCAGATCCGGCTTATCAGGCGGCCGCCCTATCCCCCGCTGTTCGGTTACGGGGTGACGGGCGTCGGCACTTCGATCGGCACCTGGTTCAGGGCGAGCGAATAGACGTGCAGCACGAAGTCCTCGTTGCGACCGCCCGGCGTGCGGGGGCCGGTGACCAGGCCGCGCAGGTATTCGATTTCGCCGGACGGGCGCTCGACCTTAAAGGCGTAGGCGTCGGTGACCGACGGCAAGCCGGCGGCACGCATGGCGACCTGTCCCGGATCGTCCAACACGCGCGCCACCTCGACCTCGGGGTCGCCGGCATTCGAGATGCCCTTGCCCTTCAGTGCGACAGCGGTGTCCCACGTGTCGTAGGTGACGATGTTGGTGGTCAGACCGCGCTCGCCGACGCTGCCGACCTTCTTGACCTGCACCCAGGTCAGCGCCGCGAACTGGGTCTGGGTCAGATCCTCGTTCTTCGGCGTGGCGCAGATGTAGAGCTTGGAACCGCTGTTGGTTTGTGCCTCAGCCATTGCTGATATCTCCTCGCTTTGGGCATAAAAAAACCCGCCACGGGGCGGGGTTGGGGAAACGAAAAGGCCCGCACAATGGCGGGCCTCGATATGGGTTGTGCCTGACTACTCCGAGTAGCGAAGCGGACCGTCTGTCCACGCAAGAATGCCTGTTCCCTTCAGCATCACTGCATGGGTGTCCCACCCGGTTCGGACGTCGGTGGTTCCGTATCTCTCAACGCTGATCAGGTCGACGGCGATGTCGATCGCTCCGTCGACCTCCCTTTGCAGGAAATCCGCGACAGCGTCCCGCGTTGGCTCTATGTCGGCGGCCATGGCCATTGCATCTGCCAGGGTGCCGCGATGTGGTCGGATCTTCATGACGGGTTTCTATCACAGATCAGAGCGGCCTAGCTGTCGAAGCCGCGCCACATGATGGTCACCGGATGCATGTGCCGCTCCGGGTCTTGGATGATGGTTGAGGTCCACGGCTTTCGGTACACGCGCATGCCGGCGAAGGTGGTGCCCTTGCCGAATGCCGCGATGATCTGGTCGGTGAGCTGCGTGCCGACCATGATGCCGGCGCCTGGCCGATAGCATGCCGCCAGCTGGCCGAAGCCCTGCATCAGCGACGGCCCGTCGTCCTCCATGCCGTAATTCTGCGTCTGGTTGGGGAACCACTGCAGCTCGAGCCAGGATCCGCTGGTCGGCGGGGTGAAGCCAATGCCCGGATAGGAGCACGGCAGGCCGATACTCGCGGCGAAGGCGCCAACCAGACCGGCGAAGGCGTCATAGATCGCGGTGTCGCTCATGGAATGCGTGCCTTCACCTTCGCGGTGACCTCGTTGACGATGAAGTCCCAATTCTGCGCGGCGGCTCGCATGAAGCCATTGCCGGCCTGTTCGTACTGCCGGCCCAGGCTGTCCTTGCCGCTGAATCCATGCTCCATGCGCATCGCATAGGCGGCGGTCCAGCCGGCCCAGACGGCCTCGCCCAGCTGCAGGGCTGCAAAGATCAGCGCAGGGTCGCCGCTCTCCGATCTCGCCGGGCCGTCCTTCGACGCCGCCCTGGAGTTGAGCAGCGTGCCTGTATCGACCGGCATCTTGCCGCCCTTGGCCTTCGGCGTGTTCGCCTGGTCCATCACCGCCTGCGCGGACTCGCGGAAGATCGCCGTCTGCCGCTGCTTCGCCTTCTCCGCGAAGGCCCGCACTTGGTCACCGAACTTGCTTGCCACGTAGCACCTCCGCCGTCATGTCGATCCGGTACTGCTTCGTGCAGCGGCAGCCGACTATCTCCTCAGGGCCTGCGCCCAGGCTCGTGTCGCCCGGATGGTTCAGCAGCGCGCCGCTGGGCGACTGGAATGGCTCACCGAATGCGCGTTTCTGCCCGTTCATGGCCTTGTGTGTGTGCCGGGTTCGCCTATCACCGGTGTCCGACCACGTGCCGGTTACGTTCTCCGGGGCCAGAGCTCCCGATGCGATCTGCTGCCGATACGCCTCTTCTCGCCCGGCGTTCATGCTGGTAATCGACTCGGTGCGCGCGATCATCTCGCCACGCAGCTGCAGCAGCCTGTCGGAGTAGCGACCCGCGATCTTGTCGATGTCCGCCTGCGATACCGGCTTGCCGGCGGCGATGGCGCGCTTGACGATGCCGTCCAGGCGCTTGTCGCGTCGCTTCCGACCGAAGTACTTCGCCATTTCCCTTGGGTCACCGCTGGCCAGCTCGCCGCGCATGCTCTGCACGAACTGGCCCTGCTGCGATGTCAGCCCCAGCACGCCACCGGTGCGCCTGCCGGTGTCGCTGACGCGTCCCACGATGTCCAGCGCGCTCTGCCGAGGATTGCGGCCGGCGACCATGCCGCTCTCCAACACGTTGCGGATCAGCGTGCGCTGGTCGTTGACGATGCCGGTGATGAGGTTGCTGGACTTGTCGCGCAGCCATGCTTCGGCGGTCGCATTGCGCAGGTCGAACGTAGGGCGCAGCGCGGGCGAGCGCACGTCCTGCCGTGGCTTGTAGTTGCCGGTGATGATCGGATCCAGGCTAAGCCGCATCTTCGGCATCTCCGACACGCCCTGCTGCCCGCCTGCCGCGTAGGCGTTGCGCAGCGCTTCACCCAGATCCGCAAAGCGCGGCTCGTCCAGCCCCATGACGGTGAGCACATCGTCGATGCGCCCAGCCTGCAGCAGGTCTGCGATGAGCTGCACGCCTGCCTGATTTGTGACCTCGGATATCGCCTTGAGGAAGGCACGCGCGATGGCCGGCTCCAGCTTCGCCGCCAGCTGTTCGAGTTGGCGGGAAGTCGTTGCGGCCATCAGCGTCTCGCATGGAATTCAAACATCAGAATCTGCCCACCCGGTGACAGCGGCTGCAGGTCAATGAATCGATACAGCACACCGCCGAGCAGGATCCGGTCGTCCTTCGTCGGCTCAATGGCGACATCGGTGGAGATCAGCCCCAGCTTGTCCCCCTGCAGCACCAGCGTGGCATCGCGGTTGGTCAGGCTGTAATCGACTTCCACCACCTTGCAGTCGTGCCGGGTCGGTGGCCCCTGCTGCGGGTTATGCGGCGGCCCGGTGATGGCGCCGTCGCGCTCCAGCTGTGTGGCGTATCCGTAGCCACCGATCAGCCTGCGAGCGGTCGCTTCCAGTCGTGCATAGAGCGCGGCGGCCATCAGACCACCCTCACGGCTGGGAACATCGCCGGACGACGCAACAGCGGCGCCAGGATCTCGTCGATGCCCGGAATGATTGGACGGTTCGGCGTGCTGCCTGCAGCGGTACTGGCACCGTATGAGACTTCGATCGGGCCGACCTTCTCGCGCGTGACCTGCGCGCTCGCGACGTAGTCCGGCGATAGGCTGCCGGGCTCGATCAGCTCGCGCAGCGCTGCTTCGTACGCCGCGTGCTCAACCTCGATCGGCACCACGTCGGCGGCAATCGGGTTGCCGTCGTAATCCACTGCGCCTGTGCGGGGCCATTCGTTCGCCTGGCCCCGCCCGTCAGTACGCACGCCGGGGAACATCGACTGCCACCGTCCCGAAGACAGCAGCACCCGGTACCGGCCGTCGATGTAGTCGGTACCGCGCACCAGGGACGACCTGCGGGCCTCCTCACTGCCTGCCGCCCATGCCGCGTTGCCACGGACCAGGTGATACGCGTCTGCTCCTTCCAGCGTGCCGTACATGATCAGCTCCCGGTCTTGGACTTCTCGGCGTCGTCCAGCGCGGCCTGCAGCTTCTCCAAGCCCCAGCGCTTGTCGTGCTTGATGCCGCCGGCTTCCAGCTTGGCGATCAGATCGACCTTCTTCTGGTCGTCGGCGGCCTTCGCGTCGATCACCGCCTGAGCGGCAGCAGCGGCTTCGGCCTTCAGCGCGTCGAGCGATGCGCTGATACGTGCCTCGCGGTCCACTTCGTCCAGCGAATTCCAGTCCTCCAGCGACAGCGCCGAGGCCTTGAACGCTTGCTGCACGACATCGTCGCGCGTGACGCTATCGCCGCCTTCGATGAGCAGGATGCTGTCGGGCAGGTTGAACGTGCCGAGCAGGAACGGCGCGGTGTCGTCCTCCGACTCGCTGAGGATGTTCGCGGCGAGCCACGCCTGCACGACGGCGTTCTTCTTGATGGCCGTCCAGTTCGGCACGGTGGCCGGCGAGCCGGGAATGATCTCGGTGCCGTCCGGCAACGCCAGCGGCGTCTTGTGGTTGTTGCTGATCTTCATTGCATGCTCCGGTGTGGCCCCGCCGGTGACGCGCGGGGCCGTTGTGGATCAGATGCCGTCGACGTAGACGACCTGCTTGGGGAGGCGCACGTCCAGGCCGCCCAGGCGCATCACGCCCGGGATGTCCCAGCGCAACGGGCCGCTCTGGTACACCGGCAAGAATCGGTGCGGCATCGGCATGTGCAGCTTCAGGACATTGGCGTCGTAGCGGTACGCGATCATGCGTGCGACGCCGCCGGCACCTGCCGTGTCCAGGTCACGTAGACCGCGCACCGTCAGCTGTTGCCCGGTGGTAGCGGTGTAGACGTTGTTGGCCAGGAAGTACTGCAGGATGGTCATGTCGCTGTTGTCGCTCATCTTCTTGGTGGAGATGAGCATGAACTTCGACCACGGCAGCAGCAGGCGATCGGCGATCGCGGTGGTGTTGGTGCCGTTGAACACGTTGAGGATTGCCGAGTTCATGTCGGCGACGATCTGGTCGGGCGTGGCGGTACCGGCTGCCTGCAAGGTGCCCCATGCGCCGGTGGGCGCTGCAACCGGCGTTACGCCGGCAGCGTTGAACAGGCCGGTGAAACCCTTGCTTGCGTCGCCCTGTAGCGCCACGCGGTCCACCATCACCTCCGAGGCCCGGCGCGCGACGGCAGCGTCCTCGTTGGGCAGGTTGATGCCGAGCAGCTGCGCGCGCCCGACCTCTTCCCAGCCGTAGCCGTAGCCGATACCAGCGGTGTGCACGCCGGTCTGGAACTGCGAGCGGTTGGTGCCGGCCTTCGGGATATCGTCGGCGTTGCCGTTGATCCAGTCGGCCTTACCGTACTGGTCCTGCGAGTAGTAGGTGACCGACGTGGCGAACTCGCTGCCGGACGTATCGACCGGGACCAGGTCGCGGTACTGGATGTCCGGGTAGACGGTCCGGTAGACGCCGGGCTCGATGATGGTGGTCTGCGAGACCACGAAGCCCATGACTACCTGGGCGTCGAAGAGTGGATGTGCACGCATGCGGATAGGCTCCTTAGCCGAGACGGACAACGGCCAGCTGGGCTGCCGCGGTGGCGCTGGTGTCCCAGCGGGCGCCATTGATGGCGGTGTTGTTGGTGGCGACGTTGGTGAACGCGCCGGCTGCGGTGAGGTACACCGGATCGCCAGCGGCGACAGCGACCGAGGCGGTCACCCAGATGTCGCCCTTGGTGATGACGCGCGCCGATGCACGCTGCGGAAACAGGTCCAGGCCCGTGGCCGAGCGATCCAGCAGCGTGATGCCGACGAACTTCAGGTTGGCGCCGCCGAACGTGACGATGCCCTTGTCCGTCGCGCCCTGTGCCACGGCCAGGCCGAACGCGAGGCCGGCGACGTCCTCGACAGTGCGAGAGATGATGGTGGACGGGATCATCGTGGCCTGCATGCCGCGCGTGGCTGCAGGCTGGATGTCCGGATAGTTGGTTTGCAGTGCCATGGCTTAGGCCCCCTGGTTCTTGGTGCGGTAATCGAGGCCGGCGACGGACGCGGCGTAGCCGTTGTCCTGCACGACGGTGCGAAATTTGGCGCCGTCCTTCAGCGCCTGCACAACGGGATCTTTGGGCTTACAGCTATCGGCCAGAATGTCGAAGCGCGCCTCGATGTATGCGTCGCCCTTGCCGGCGATGGCGGCGTCGCCGAGATTGCCGATGACAGCAGCCTTGCGAACGTCCGCATCGCTTTTGCCGCTGTAGTCGGTGTCGTGGATTGCCTTGGCCGCGGCCAAAAGATCGCCACGCGCCTGCACGCGCGCATCCAGGGCAGCGGCATCCAGCACCTTGCCCTTCAGGTCGTCGATGGAGGCGTCGCGCTTGGCGATCTCGGCATCCTTCAGCGCGAGGGCTGCGGTGTGGTCGGTTGCCTGGCGCGCGGCAACTGCGTTGGAGTCGGAGAGCTGGCGCAGCAGCTTGTCGATGGCCTGGGCGCCGGCGTCGGTGGTCTCGACGGACAGCCCATCGACCAGGACGGTCCGGGTCTTGATGTCAGGCATTGAAGTGTTCCTCTGATGGTTGTCGTCGCCGATACGAAGGTGTTCACCACCGCGCGCCCGGTCGACTAGCGCGAGATGGTTGTTGCGGATGTTTCGTTGCACGGCGTCGTACGGCTCGCCTTCGGGCGTCACGCCATCCTCGAAGACGATCTCCGCGGTGTAGCCCTGCGACAGCTCGACCTTGCCGGCCTCCCAGTCGGCGATGGCCGCCTTGTCCATGAGCACCAGCGGCACGCGCACGAACTTGTCGTCGTGCCGCACCTCGTCGCCGGTCTGACCGACGGCGTACTGCTTCCAGTTGCTCGCGTCGACCATCACCGGCGGGTGGTCGTTGGTCATGGGCCGGTGCGCGAAGCTGCGCAGCGTTGCGTCGGAGAAGACCTCTTCGGGCGGGCGGTATAGCCGCACGATGGGCATCTCCGGCTTGCCGACCTCGGATCCCAGGTATTGCTGGATGCCGGTGCGCGCCACCTTTGCATCGGCCACGAGGTAGCCGTCCGCGGTGCGGCGTGGCGCCGTCACCGAGACTCGATCTTTCAGAAACATGGTTCAGTCCTCGCGGAGCTCTTCGAAGATTTCCGGGCCCAGCACGATGCGGCCCCGGTACGGCTCAACCTTCGACAGGTCGATGGGCGACTTCGTCAGGCTGATGTGCGGCGTGTAGTCCGGGAAGTCGTGCGAAGCGCCTGCCCGGACGATCTCCTCATGGCGCCAAGCGAGCTGCGTGGACGCGAACAGGATCACCGCCGACATACCGCCTAACGGCTCGATGGCACGCGGCCCACCGCGCGGAATGATCAGCTCACCGCTGCTATCGCTGCTCCACTCACTCGCGTTGCCCGCCTTGATCCAGTCGAAGCGCTGGCGCGAATAAGCCACCGTCACGTGCAGGTCGTCGGCGATGTCCGTGATGCCCTGCTCCCGCGCCCAGGCTTCGATCTCCGCCGCGTTGAGCACGTCCCGGCGCACATACAGCGAGCGAGGCTCGGCGTCTGTCAGCGGATTGCCCTGGTTGCCCTGCGTAGCAGCCAGCGTGGCCGCTGCACGCTCCTCCTCGTCCTGATCCTCCTGCCAGTCCGGATTCGCCCTGGTGAAGTCGTCCATCGCCGATTCCAGGCCAGGCGCTACGCCCGCCTCGGTCAGCATGTTCACCGCCACCTCGGCCAGCACCTCGTCGGGAATGAGCTTGGTGTCGGCGAGGGTCTTGATCGTGTCGGCCGTGGTTTTGCCGTTGGTGGCGCGCTCGGTGTCGCTGGTCTGCCACAGGCTGCGCCAGCTGTAGAACACGTCCTTCGGTCGGCTGCCGAGCGCCGAGTAGATCAGGCACTCATCCAGCACCGACATGGCCGGCGTGTAGATGAGCTCCTGGCCTGACTTGATGCGGTCGTAGTAGTTCCGGATGTCGTTGTCGCCGGTGCTGTTCAGACCGCCGGGCGACTGCCCCAGCAGACGCGTCAACGGGATATCCGCCGCGCCCGACACCTGCTGCAGGAAGGCCAGCATCACATCGACCAATCCGCTGAAGGACGCCGACTTCTGCGTGTAGGTCTCCTCCCCATCCAGCACCAGCATGCCGTTGATGCCCTTGGCCATCGCCGCGAGCTGCAGGCGCTGAAGCAGCTGCGCCTCATACGCTGGATCTGCCAGCTGCGACATGAGGTTCGGGATGTTCAGCACATCGACCTTCGCCTCGAATACCAGGCTGGCGATGTTGGCGCTCGTGCTGTCCGCCTGCTTCACCGCGTCGCTGGTCGCCATCAGGACCGAGTCGCCCCAGCCGTCACCGTGATCGATATCCGGATCCGGCCGGTGGGCACCGTGCAGGATGACCAGCCGCGAGGGATGAATCTCGACCTGGCCGGCGCGGGCTGAGGTGAGCGTGTAGAACGCAGGCCGCCCGTAGGTGGGCGACTCGGCATCGCGATCCTGCTCGCCTGCAGTCAGCACGCTCTTGGTCAGCACGTTGAGGTGCTTGACGCCCTTCTTCCTTACGCGCGTCGGGTCCAGCGGCCTACTGGGGTCTGTGTCGCCTGTAGCGATGTAGATCGCTGCGCCACCGAACAGCCGCGCCTTGGTGTGCGCCTCCAGCAGCTTCACCTGCAGCCCCAGCCGCTTCTCCTCCGCCTCAAGGGCGCTGATCTGGGTCTGATCGGCATTCCACGTCCGCCAGTTGCGGCAGCCGTCAAGCGCAGGAATGTCGATGATCTTGCGAGCGAGCCACGTGCCGCGGTAGGCGTTGCTGGCATCAATGTCGCTCAGCGGCGCGAGCGCGTAGTGGCTGTGCAGCGCCTTGTCGCGCCAGGTGCCCAGGTTGGCCACGAGATTGACCAGCCCGTCTTTCAGTTGTGCGAGCTTGCCCATCAGAGTGCGTTTCCAAGGTTGTAGAGCGACTTCTTCATCACCGGCTCCAGCGAGTAGCGGATGGCGTCGATGTAGTGGTTATGGGCGTCAACGACGTCCGGGAGCACATCACCCGAGAGGCGATCAACCTTGTAGCTGTAAAGCCGGAACTCGCTGAGCGTGCCGGCGCAGCGCGGGTGGATCACAACCTCTTTGTAGCTCCGGATATGGGCAATGCCGTCCTCAACGCTCCCCTTGCCCTTGGCTGCGGCAGCCACACGGGGCATGCCATGGCGATTCACGTAGCTGATCGACTCCGGGCGGGCGCTATCTGCCCTCGCGACGAACTTGTCAAAGCCATCAATGCGGTCGCCAATGAATTTCGTCGTGTGGTCCAACTCCAGCCCCACCTTGCCGGCGTCGTACTCCACATACAGGCGCTGATCGTGCACCCAGCAACGGACCGCCGTGGTGGGGTCCAAAGCGAAGCCCCAGTCGATGCCCTGATACGGGCCGTGCCAATCTTTGCCCGGCTCAAACTCGGCCACGCGGTACTTGTCGGCGAAGATCTGCGCCTTGCTGCGCTTTTGGTAGGCGCCATCCCAGATGTGCTGGTAAGTGTCGTCGTCCAGCAGAACCAGATCGTTCTGACGCTCTTCCTCCAATTCCGGCGGGAACCATGGGTTGTCCGAGTAGTTCACCTGCGCGATGCGCGAGCGCGTCGGAGTGTTCTTCCGAAACCGCTGGTCTGTAGGGCTACCGTCCTTCTCAGGGTTCCAGGTCACCCAGATCTCGGAGCCCGGCTCGCGCACAGTGGGCACCAGCTTCTGCCATGCCGCAGCGCTGACGTTCTCAGCCTCGTCGATCCAGGCCAGATGCACGCGCGCCTTGGACTTGATGCTGTCCAAATTGTGGCGCAGGCCCGCGAATAGGTAGCTAATGCGCTTGTCGCGCGTGCGGATGAACTTCTCGCCGATGTCGTAATGCCGATCTAGCCACGGCACCGAGCGGATCGCCTGCTTGACCTCCTCCATCGAGGAGTCTTCCAGCGAATTCATGAACTCGCGGCCGCACAGGATGGCGCCGGTCCTCCCAGACTGAGCCAGCGCGTAGCCGCGCACAGCGGACATCAAGGCGAAGGTGCGGGTCTTAGCCGAGCCTCGCCCCCCGTGGGCGCCTCGGTAGCGCGCCTCGCCGGTGAAGACATCGATCAGCTTCGGCGGCAGCTCAATCCGTGCTTCTACTGCCATTGCCAGCCACCAGAGTGATGATCGTGGGCCCAGCAAGCGGCACACCCTCAGGGCCACTGACCTCCTGCTGGATCTTGTCTCCGTACCGCTTCGGATCCCACTTGGCCAGCAGCTTCAGGCGGGTTTCTATCCGCAGCTTCGAGCGCTGGATGTGGTCGTGATCCGGAACCTCTCGGCCATCCTTGTCGGACGTGTAGTCCCGGCTTCCGTCATCGGCAATGTGCAGGCACTCCGCCGCAAGCGAGTCGAACCCTTCCTCGCGTGCGCGTGCGATGGCTGCGGATACTCGGGTGCCTCTTGCTGTCGCAACACCTAGATCGTCTTTTTCATCCATCCAGTCTTTGACCGTCCGGTAAGCCGGCATGCCCTTATCGCGACATATCGCTGCAAGTGGCTCCCCCTGTGACAGCCGGGATGCGATGCGCTCAATTAGGGCGTGGCTGTACTTGGACGGGCGGCCCGGCCGCTTGGCAGGCGCCTTCTTGGGTGTCTTCTTCTTGGGCATGGGTTTGGCTCCCCGGGTGGGGCCGATGGGTCAGGGAAAGAAACCGCCCCACCACAGCAGGGCAATTATCAGGAAGGTGGCGACGATGCTGGACACGGCGTCGTGGTGCCCCGTCTTGGGCTCGCCGTGCCTGGCGATTTCCAGGCCAATGCCGAGCATGGCCAGCGCCAGATAGATCAACTGAGGTGTTCCCAGACTCATGGCGTCACCTCGGCTGGCTGTCGGAGGGCTTGGTATCGGTCGACGGCTTCGTCGCGCTCGGACTGGGCGAGCTCGCAGGCTCGTACAACTCGCGCCGCACTTGCCCCGCGTAGTCGGTCTTGTTCTGCAGCTTCTGCGGCAGCGGCGGCACCACCGGACAGACGGTCGGTTTCACAACCTGCCCACAGCCGCCGAACCCGGCCAAGCTCGGAGTCACGGCCAGCAACAGCAGCCGCAATGCGCGCGTCGTAGTCAGCATCGATCTTGTCCTCTCGGGTGGTGGCCTTGTCGCCGGCTTGCTGCGCGGCTCCGGCCTGCTGGTGTTCTGTCGTCCGGGCGGCCTGCTCCCCGGCCAGGGCGCCGAGGGCGGCCCCTGCCTCCTGCTTGCTGGTGGCCCCCTCGGCACGATCACCGCGCCAGGCCCAGCCGGCACCGAACATGGCCCCCGACCACACAAGCGCGGCGATGATGGCGATCGCCGTGCGGTTCACGGCGCTTTCTCCGATACCGCCTTGGTCACCGTCGCACCGCACAGCGGGCAGGCGATCTTGTAGTAATCGCTCTCGCGCTGGTCGGGCTGGCGAATGGCCTCGTTGGTGTTCCACTCGAACACAGTGCCGCAGGTGCGGCAGGTGCTCTCGTGCGTGTCCCCGACCGACGGGTGACGGCACTGCTTGATGATGCGCATGGTCAGATCCTTGCGTTGGTATAGGCGATCCAGATCCAGGCCAGCGCGGCCAGCAGCAGGCCGCACAGGGTGGTAACCAGCCAGCCGGGCGGATCGCGTGGCGGCGGCAGGCCGCGGTCCCAGTTGTCGGCCATGTCAGGAGCCAGCCTCGCGCTGCGCCCGGTAGTAGTAGCCGCCGATGGCACCCATCAGCGGGCCCAGGTTGCCCAGGAGCAGCATCAGCACGTCCTTGTTGCCCGCCGGGATCTCGGAGTTGACGAGCACCGCGATGGCCAAGCCGTAGAGCAGGAACACGATCAAGGCGATGCCGAGTCGAGCCGTGCCCATGTTTCGGGTGATGAAGGTCATGGCGTGACCGCCGATGCTCCCATGACCAGGCGCATGACCAGGCGCGACACTGCGCGCTTATCGCGCTCGGTGGCATCGCTGAACATCTCCCAGCGGAACTCCTGGATCACCGAGCCGAACTCAAGCCAGTCGCCCTTGCGTGCCGCTGCCCACAAGTCGGCGCTGTCACGCACCACCGTGGCGCCGATGATGTCGGCGATGGCGATGATGTACGGCAGCGAGCCGCGCATTTCCGGGTGCACGGCCAGCAGCTCGAAGAATCGACCGCGCAATGTCTCCTGGGCTTCCATGACGTCCTCGGTCAGCTCCAGGGTGGCGGCGCGCTCACTCTGCTCACGGGTTTCGATCGCACGGCCGTAGCCCAGACGCAGGACGTGCCGGCTGTCGCGACGTGGGCGGGTTGTCCGGCCCCAGCATTCCTGCAGCAGCAGCACGGCCTCGTTGAGCGATTCGCGCTCTGCGGTCAGCAGGGCTTCGTCGTCCAGGTCCGGCATCGTCATGCGCTCCCAACCTTGCCGCCGGCCTTCTTGTACGCGGCGATGAGCTTCTCGATGGCGTGCTCGGGCTGGCCGTAGCCGGCGCCCGGCAGGCTTGCCCACAGGTTGCGCACCTTCGCCACCGCTTCCACGAAGCGACCGGCCTGGATGTCGGCGATCGCGCGCCGCTCCTTGATCAGCTGCAGCGCCCAGCGGTCCTGCGAGAGCGGGCCGAAGTCCGGCAACTTCAGCAGGTCGCGGTAGTGCGCGTAATCCTTGAGCATGAACTGGTAGCGGCCAGACGCGTTGCTGGTCAGCCCCTTCGAGTTGATCGGCTTCGACTTGCGGCCGCCGGCGAACGGATGCCGGCTGTAGTCGGTGAAGATCTCCGGCTTGCGATCGGCGCCGGTGACGATGACGTCATACCCGTCGTTTTTCGTAGCCGGGCTGGTGGACGTGCCCTCGGAATGCGCCAGCATGTCCAGGAAAGCCACAACGTTGCGGCCACCGGCTTGTTCGGGCGTGATGACCGCCATTGCTGCCTCCAAACAGAAAGCCCCGCCGGCTGGCAGGGCTGGAGCCGCGCGTCGGCGGCGGAAATAGGTGCCGGTTACGGTTCCGGCGCTGCATGCGCAGCCGTCTCCCGGGCGTCTCTCGACGAGCCGGAGGTGCCGCGACCAGGTACTCCCAGTCCAAGCGGCGATAGGTGCCCGCCCCGCTGCCGGCTAGGCACGAGGTTTGATCCGGTCTGGGATGCGGGCATTGAAGAACGGCGAGCACCGCCGCGGTGGTCCTGTCCCTTCAGCAGGTCCGCTGCGCCGCGCTGGTCCCGTCCAGCTGGGGCAGATCGCGGCAGTGCTCTCCGATAGGTACCGACCGCCGCCGGCGGATTGGTGGGCGGCGTCATGTCGCCGGCCCGTGCGCGATCCCGGCGCGCAGCGCCTCGCTTCTCGACGAGGACCTGGCACGCTGGCAGCGGTCGGTATTGGGGCCCCAGAAACGCGAAAACCCGGCGCTTGGCCGGGTTTCAGGGGGAACTTTTGACAGTTGCAGAATTAGGGCATTTGCGTGTGCAACTTGTCAAGCGGCAAAATCAGGAACACCTCTACTGCTGCAAGGAGATACAGCGTGGCAAACGGAATTACGCTCAGTGACGGCCGCATGATCAATGCGGACTACATCGCCTTAGTGACTTCACTCGTCCGCAATGGAGCGAATTCGGGTTTTCGAATAGACCTCAGCAACTCCCAGCAGGTAGTTGTCAGCGGGGACGAGTCTGCTGTCGCCCAAGATTACGAAAAAGTCTGCCAAGCAATTGGCGTCGGCCACTCCGTCAACTACCTCTAAGCGGCGACAGCTACGCCACCCAGCCAATCGAGCCCTCGTTGCAACTCGCGGCGGTACTGCCATACCGAGATAGTGCCGCCGTACTGCTCCACGACCAGTCGGGCCTTTACCGCCTGGCTCGCCGCGACTGTGAACTCGGTGCGCACCACCAGCACGCGCAGTGGGAATTGCCTGGACATGGACGCCAGGGCGCGGTCGATCCAGCGCAGGTCATCGGGGATGCCGATGTCGACGGCGACCTCCGGATTGTCATGCGGCCGGTCGGCATCGTTCCGCGCGCGCACCGGATCTACGGCCCAGGCCGGGATCTCGCCGAGTGCTGTCAGCCCAGCCCGCTCTGCCATGAAGCGCCGCCGCTGGCGACCGTCGCGCTCCACCAGCTCGCAGAAGGCCTGCTCCACCGTCTTGGGCGCGTAATCCTTGGCGTTCTCCAGCACGTGCCGGCTGCGGTCGGCGCGGCTCAGGGTGTAACGGTTTGCGTGGGCGTATCCCCACCGGCGCAGCTCAGCGAGCAGCGGATCTTCATTACGCCGCATGGCGAAATTCCTCCAACGTTTCATCATCCAGCCGGAACTGCGGCAGCCTGCCGTCGTCCTGGCACATCCCCATCTGCCTGCTCTCATTGCCCTGGCAGTGCACGATCCCCAGCGTCCGATCGCGGCAGCTGCAGAACGCGCACAGCCCGCGCTTGCGCACTGCCGCCGCGTACCGTTTCCGGAGCAGCTTCTCGTAGTAGGCCTCGGGCCGGCTCAGGTTCGTCGGGTTGAGTGTCATGCAGCCAGGGCTCCCGGCTGGTTCTTCTGCTCGTGCCACAGAGCCAGCAGCAACGCCTCGGCGCGGCCGTCGTCCTTCTTGCGCTGCAGCTGGGGCGCGGCGGACGGGAAGCGCCGGATGGCCAGCTGCCGCGATGCGTCCTTGTCCCGACCGATCAGCCCGAAATGGCGCTTCCAGCTCTGCGGCTCGGCCAGGCTGAAGGGGATGCCCATCACCTCGAGCACGGCCTTCGCCTTCGCGTAGCTCTCGCCGAAGTTCATCGACGACTGCGCGCCCGGTTTCCGGTCCCCCTTTGGCGGCATCGCGCGAACGCGCTCCACGCAGGCGGAGAAGACCGCACCCGGATGCTGGCTGCGGATCTCGCGGATGAAGACCGCGATCGCACGCGCATCGACTTCCTGCTTCTTGCCCACCGTCATTGTCGGCATGTCCAGGATCGGGCCAGCCTCGCCGTCGATCAGTGCGGCCACGGCGCCGGACATGCCGGGGTCAATTCCGAACACCACGCGCAGCGTCATCGTGCACCTGCCTTCAGCGCATAGGTCTGCTGCGCCCGCTCGCGTGTGCTGGCGATCGCCTTCTGCTTGCCGACGGCGACGCGCCGCTCCACCTCGGCAATCGTGTCGGCGCCGTCGCGGATTGCGTCGATGCACCGCGCATAGGCCGGATAGGTGCGCGAGAACTCGGCCACACTCGCGAACACCTTGCCCTCAAATCGGATCGGGGTGGCGGTCATGGCCGCTTCTCCAGTGCGGCCAGCAGCGCGTCGGCCTGCTTCACCGCGTCGTGCGCAATCCACTGGCTGACCTTCATGTCGTTCACGGCCGCATGCCGCGCCAAACGGTTGTAGCCGTCCTCGCTCTGGATGCTGCCGACGATCCCTTGCATCGCCGCCTTCGCGAACTCTTCGCGCTTGGTCAGACTCTCCACGCGCTGATCGCCGTTCGAGATCAGCTTCGCTGACTGCTGGATGCTCATGCCGCCTTCCTCCGCTCTACATCGGCTTCGTCCCAGCCCTCGCGCCAGGCCTCGCGGAGCAGTGCGCCCTCTTCGCCCATGGCGTACTTCGGTGAGTCGTCGCGCTTCTTACTGGCCTGACGCGCGCGGTGGCCGGCGAGCCGGGCGTTCTCGTATTGCTGCTGGTTCATGCTGCCCTCGGGATGTTGAGTAGGTGGTCCTGGTAGGTCTGCCAGGCTTCAGTGCCGCGGCCGCCCAGGACGTCGAACGTCCAGACGCGGAACTCGCGGGCGTGGTGCTTGAAACTGGGCCCGAAAACCTCGCGCATGCGGTCGCGGGTCATGCCGGGCATCTGGTCGCCGTCGTGGTGCCAGGCGCCGAGTGCGACGACCGCGTGCTGGCCGATCTGCTTCTGGCCGTGCAGGTCGCCGAGGTTGCGGTGGTGGATCTGCGTGTGGCCGCACTGGATGGCGCGCTGCAGGCCGGCTGCGATGCGCCAGCGGCACACGACGCAGCCAAGTGCGCGCGCGGCGTCCTGGTACGCCTGCTCAGGCTTGGTAGCAGCCTTGATCGCACGACGCATCAGGAGTACTCCCTGCGCATCTCAACCTTGCGTATGCTCCCGGCCTTCAGACCGTGGAGACAGGCATGGACGCAAATCCAAAGATCAGCTGGGCGCGGGCACTCGTGGTTTCTGGTTGGATGTCGGCGGGCGCCGCATCGGCATTCGGCGTGCTTGGATTCATCGGCCAAATTCATTTCGGCAAGGACGCGCCCGCCTGGGTCCAGGCGGTGGGCAGCATCGCAGCAATTCTCATCGCAGTAGCCGTACCGGCGGCTCAGCACAGGCTGGCGACAAATGCGAGATCTCAGGAAGCTGCTGACCGGGCGCGGAGCCTCGGCTTGCAGCTCCTCCCGCACATGATGTCTCTCGCAGAGAAGAACGGAGACATTTGGGCATATGAGCACCCTGATCACCACGTCGAAATCGCGGGACCAGACCAATGTTTTCTGGGGGAGCGGACGAAGCAGGCACTCACCGTCCCCAAAGGCATTGCAGACGTGGTCGGACAACTGCACGAGCTCGGCAGCGCCGCCGAAGGCCTCCAGCACGCCCTCTATAACATCGAGAGAGCGCGAGAACTCCTGACCGTAGTAACGGTCGTGCCCAATTCGGATAACTTTTACGGCGACGAGCCGTTCGACAGGACTTTGATTTTCGGGAAGAAGGCGTTTTATGACCTTATGGACGAAGCACTCAAGGGACTTATTAGGAGCCAAAACGAGATCGAGGCGCTGTTCCGCCACCCGAGCAGTCCACTCGCTCCCCCGAAACAGTGAGGTCTTCATGCAGCGATGCCTCTCTGCACGGACTTCCCCTGCGCCATCATCCAGAACTCGGCCAGCACATCGTCGATCAGCACGTGGGCGTAGGCGCTGCCGATGTGGCCAGTAATGCCCTCGAACAGCCGCCGGAACTCGTCCTCATCCATCGAATCGAACGCCAGCGACCGCGCGACGGTGACGGGGATCGTTTCGATCCTCGGCAGGACTTCACGCAGCAGCTTCGCGGCACCAGGACCGAAGGCCGCATCTGACGCTGCCAGCACCGCGGCTACGACCGGCGTGGCGTCCATGTCGATCTGCTCGCAGCAGACGTTCGCCTCACGCTGCAGCTGCTTGATCGCCTCGTGGCTGTCCAGGTTCTCCCAGCCCTCGACGTTTTCGACCATCAGCTGGCCGATCTTGTGCAGCAACCGGTGGCGCCAGGCGTCGCGCGGCGCCTTGATTTCCAGCCGCACCTCTTGGCCGCGCCGGTAGCCGCGCTGCTTCATCAGCTCGCGGTCGACTGGATGCTCGGCGAGCATGGCCAGCCGCTCCTCGCCGGTGTCCATCACCACCACGCGCTCGATCAGCGCATAGATCGGACGTGATGCGCGCTTGGCGCGGATCTTCTTTGCTGCAGCAGTCATGGTCATGCGTCGACGTCCTGCCGCGGCGCGCGCGGAGTGAGATTGCGGAAGCCGCGCGGGCGCGGCGCGGGCTTGCGGTCGTCGCTTTCGATCGGCGCCGGCTCCCAGTACTCGGGCAGGTTCTGGAACTTGAAGCGCTCCGGCATGTAGAGCACGCGCACCTCGCCAGGCGGGCCACTGCGCTGCAGCGGAACCAGCAGCTCGGCGGTGCCCTTCCAGCGGCTGTCGCGGTGGTACACCTCGTCGCGGTAGATGAAGATCACCGCATCGGCGTCCTGCTCGATCGATCCGGAGTCACGCAGATCCGCAGGCTGCGGGCGTTTGTCGGGGCGGTCTTCCAGCTTGCGATTGAGCTGCGAGAGCAGCAGCACCGGCACGCCCAGCTCACCGGCCAGCAGCTTCAGGCCGCGGCTGATATCGCCGACCCCGTTGGCGCGGTTGTCGCCCTGGATCTCCATCAGCTGCAGGTAGTCGATGACGATCAGGCCCAGCGGCTTACGGGCGTGCTGCCGGCGTGCCTGTGAGCTGACGTGCTCGACGCGAGCGCGGCGCGGCCGGCTGACGAAGATGTCCGCCGCGCGCAGCTTGCTCATCGCGCTGGTGACGTTCGTCCAGTCCACGTCGTCCAGGTCGCCTGAGCGGATCCGGTTGCCATCAATGCCGCCGACCGACGCCAGCATGCGGTCGCCCAGCTCCTCGGCTTGCATCTCGAAGCTGAAGACCGCGACCGCTTTGCGCAGGTGCAGCGCGACGTGCTCGGCGATGTTCTGCGCCAGCGTGGTCTTGCCCATCTTCGGGCGCGCCGCCAGAACGTACAGGCCGCCCGGCTTCAGGCCACCCAGCAGGTCATCCAGGTCGTCGATGCCGGTGGTGATGCCGTGGATACCGCCGCCGTCGCGGGAGCGCTCGCCCAGGCGCTCGAACACGCGATCCATCACTGGAGCGACCGCTTCCAGCTCGCACGGCTGGCTGTCCATGAGCGAGCCGATGCGCGACTGGGCGGCGCCGATCAGCTCGATGCTGCTCTGCCCCTCCGAGTTGTAGCCTGCGTTGGCGATGTCGGTGCCGACCTGGATCAGCCGGCGAAGCCGCGCCTTGTCCGCCACGATCTCCGCATAGGCGCGGATGTTGGCCGCCGACGGCGTGGTACTGGCCAGCTCGATCAGGTAGGCGCCATCGGCCACCTGCTCCAGCAGCCCCTGCGCTTTGAACCAGTCGCCCATGGTCACCATGTCGAAGGGCCGGCGCGGGTTCGCTGTCGCCATCTCGCGGATGGCGCGGAAGATCAGCACATGGTCGCGGCGGTAGAAGTCGCCCTCCTCCACCAGGTCGGCGATGTCGTCCCATGCGCGGTTGACCAGCATCAGACCACCGAGCACAGCCTGCTCGGCTTCCACGCTGTGCGGCGGCATGCGCAGTGCCTCCGAAGGCCGGTCGTGCCACATAGACGCGCTCTCGGCGCGCTCGGCGTCCAGCTGGTCGAGAAATTGCGACTCGTCGGCGTGGTGGTCGTAGTCGTAGATCGTGCTCATGCGGCGTTCTCCGTCATTGCTCGATCGAACAGCTTCGCGATGACGTTCTCGCGCAGCAGGTACTCGAAGTCGGGCTTCCAGTTTTCATGGCCGGCACCGCCAGGCTTGCGGCCGGAATGGAACTCGTCGTCAGCGGCGGTCTCGAACAGCGCCGTCCAGAATTCGGCCGTGACGCGCTCGTTGCCGTAGAGCTGATGGCAGATGGCCCGGACGGTCGGCAGGGCCTTCTCGACCGCCTTGAGCCGCGGCTTGTTCAGCACGGTGCATGCGGTCAGTTCGCCGTTGGGCTTGGCCAGCAGGCGGTTGTAGGCGGCCTGTGCTTCCTCGGCGATCTGCTGGATCCGCTGGGCTTTGCGTTTGCTCAGGTCTGCAGGTGGGGGACCAGGCGGGGTCAGCGTCAACGACGCGGACGAATCCGAGCGAAGCGAGGATGTTTCCTCTTCCCTTCCCTGTTCCTTTCCCTTCCCTGTTCCTTTCCTTTCAGGTGGTGAGGACTCACTGAGTTGTGCGTGAGTCGTAACTGAGGACTCCCACACAACCTGCATCGCCTTGATTTTACTGGGTGTTGGCCTGTTGACCCGCTGGTGCTCATCGAATTTCACGACGCGGCCATAGCGCTTCCCGTCTTCGCCGACGCCGAGCTCGATGAAGCCGACTTTTGCCAACGATTGGAGGCTGTCGTGAGTACTCACTGAGGACTCACGGAGCGGTAAGCACTCGGCTTTAACCAGTGCCGGGTTGGCGTTGAAGTAGCCCTCGTCATCCGCGTGGTTGAGCAACGCGGCGGCAAGCATGTGTGTGATCTCTGGCAGTGCGCTCAGATCCTCGTGCTTCCAGAATTCGGGCTTGATGGTGCGGATTCTGGCCATCAGACAATCCCGCCCGCCCGCTCCAAGCGCTTTACCTGACGGTCGCTGCGGCCCTCGCACTCGCGCTTGAGGTCCAGCCAGTAGGCGCGTGCAAGGCCCTTCTTGCCGGCCCCCTGCGCACGCCGCAGCAGCTCGGCCAAGCGGCGAATGCGGCGCTCCCGGCGCCAGTCTTCGAGCAACTGCAGGATCATGCTGCGGCCCTCGTGACCTTGGCCTCGGCGAACGCGGCCTGCGCCATCTGTCCGAAGATCGCCTGCAGCTGGCCGCACAGCGTTGCCAGTGCCTTCGCCTCGTTGAGCGTGAGCACCTGGTCTGCGTACGAATCGGCGATGAGCTTGCAGAGCTTGCCCTTCAGCTCGCCGGCATCCAGCAGCGATTCGACAACGCCGCCGGCCAGCGTCACGTCGGCGCGCTGGACGATGAAGTCGTGCTCGGCGGCGAGCGCGTGCAGGATCCGAAAGTCGCCGCTTAGCCCCATGATCTCGCTGGCTTCGGCCAGGGTCAGGTGGTGCGTGCGCGTGTTCGGGTTGACCTTGCTGCGGAGGACGGCCGCAGACATCTGCTTCTCCTCGCCCTTGTCGTTGATCGAGATCAGACGAGTAGCCAGGGCAAGGCTGCCGCCGGGATAGTCTTTGACGGTCTTGTGTGCTGCATCGGAGATGTTCATTGGCGGGATACCTGAACGGGGATCGTGAAGGGACAATCCGCCACGCTTTGCGCCATGGACGCACTGCAACGACGGATCAAATCAGCGAGAAGAAGGGCCCCAAACGTCACGACGATCGTGCGTGTGGGAGGCAACGTGTTTGGGCTGCGGTGGGTCGACGGCCGCATGCTGGTGAAGCTGTTACGGAAGGGCTGAGACATGGCCAAGGAAGGCGTCGCCCCCCTTGCGGTAGGCTGCTGTTTCCACACGAACAGCCCGCAAGGAGGGCGACATGAAGCAGGAAGACATCGAGGCACTTTCCACCGGCTTAGGCGGCCAGATTGGAAACGTGTGCCTGGGCAGCATGACCCTTGTGCATGCGGTGATTCTGGCGCTCGCAGAGCAGCCAGGAATCGATGGTGCAAAGCTAGTCACGGACATCACAGATCTCCTAGAGACCGTGACGGAGGGGACGCAAGGCGCGATGGCAAAGACGTTGAGCACTTGGCTACAGAAACCCTGATCTGCTGCTCAATACCTGCTGCCAAGCTGGCGCTCAGAAGTTGGGCGTCAGCTTTCTCGGCAGCAGTCGGCCGATTCAGCCAGTCGCGCAGCCGCACTCGCGGATTGAAGCGGTCAGGCAGCATCGGCCACCTCCCCTGCGGGGTTGGCCGGGTGCGGGCCGAAGACGTCCGGGCGAAGGTCGTGGCGCGAGACGCCGGTGGCCGCTTCGATCTTCATCACGAACTCGGCAGGCACCGCGTGGCCTCGATTGATCCAAGCCCAGACATGGCCCTGTTTCACGGCGCGCAAGTCTGTCGAAAGGAGTCGGGCCAGGGCGCTTTGTCCGCCGGCTGCTTCTACTGCTCGCTCTAAGGGGGTCGTGTCCATGCGCCCAGAATACAACCCTGGTTGTATTAGTCAACAACCAATGTTGTTTGCCGGCTACAACGCCTGTTGTCACGCTTCCCCAATGGAAATCCGTGATCGCCTCGCCCAAGCCATGCGCCACTCAGGCCTTACCCAGGACTCGCTGGCAAAGCGCGTTGGCGTAAGTCAGCAGGCCATTCAGAAGCTTTTATCCGGCACATCGAAGACATCTCGAAAGCTGACTGAGATTGCACTTGCATGCGGCGTCAGGCCGGAATGGCTTGCAACAGAGGAAGGCCCCATGTCCATCGAGGGCTTGCGTGCGACCGAGTCTCAATCTGCGGGATCCATCCGAGAGATCATGGCCGCAGCGGTCACCATTGCCCGCTTGGTCCAGGATCGGACGACCGAACGCATCGAGGGGGAGCGCTATATCGCTCTCCTCACCGAAGCCGGGGCTGCCGTTCAACGTTATGGCGTGGAGCAAATCATGAATGGCTCAGCGCTTGACCAAGCAGCAACTGAGGTGGCCGTCGAGCTTCGTTCGATTAAGTGAGGTATATGGATGGCGATAAGCAGGGCGCAGTTGGAAATCATGGCGAGGCAGGTAGCAGCGAACATGGGGATCACAAGCACGCTCACCGGCCCCAGGCATTTAGCGGTGGCCAGTAGCGAGGGATCTAACGCCTACAAGGGTATGAACGCTTTGCAGCGGGATGTCCTGTACACCCGGATCAACGATCTCGGCACGATGTACTGGCTGAAGTGGCTGATTCGTCAAGAAACGATCCATGTGAATGGGATCATTGAATGCCTTTCAGATGACGAGCTCACCGAGCTATTGACCAAAATGGAACGTGGCAGAGAGTGCCGTGTCGAGGGAATAGCGTTCGATGAAGCTGGCCTTGTGAGAGATACAACAGAGGACTTCCTGTGACCCGATCGCCGCTCAGATTCTTGCCGAAACCACTGGTTACTCTTTGCTTGGCAGCTGCATTTGCATCGTGTTCGACAACCTCTGTTGACGACATGCGAGCAGCGCCGGCAGATGCAACCTATACGTCCGCCAAGCCTCCAGCAGCACTAAGCGAATGCGTCGTCGCAGCGTTTAACGACAACGCGCGTGGCTTCGAGGCCATTCAATTCGATGGCGCCAAGGCCTACGCCAATGGGCCGCGTTACACGGTGGCGGCTTTGACGAATTACCCGACCTATATCTTGGACATCACGCCGTCTAAAGCTGGCGGGAGCGTCATCGAAGAGCGCACGACGTTGCGCGCGGGATTTGCAGTCAAAGGATATCTGCCGCGCTTTAGAGCCCTCACATCGGGCTGTCTGTAAGGCTTACGAGGGGGCTCGGCAGGCCCCCTCAAAAAATTTGTCCTGACTAACAACTTTAGTTGTTGCAAATGTACAACTTTGGTTGTATCGTCTCCCCATCGCAACGAACAACCCGGATCCCGCCGGGGACGTGCGACGGAGAACGTAGATGTCCCGCACCCGCTGCCACCCGTACCACCCGCAATGCGGCTGCGCGACCTGCAGCCGGCATGAGCTGTCCGACGAGCGCGCCGACGTTCTGGCGCTCGCACTGCACCGCGATGGCGGCGTTCTGAGTGAGGCGCTGGGCGAGCTGACGACCGAGCAGCTGGCGCTGATCGCCTGCCACCTGGCCCAAGGCAACGACGAGGGCGCTGCCGAGATCCTGCGCGCCGCATCCACCGACTATCTGTCGCAGCTGATCACCGGCCGCATGGACGACGTGGACTGCTCGCGCATCGAGGCGGTGCAGCACTACCTGACGGTGTACGAAGCCAAGCCGGCGCCGGTCGCAGTGATGCCGTGGCGGGTGGCGGCATGAAGACCATCCCGCAGTGCGGCCCGAACGGCATCTGGGATCACCTCGGCTATTCGATCAACCGGTGTGCGCGTGGCGGCCGAACCATCACGCGCCCGGACGGATCGGTGGTCGACACCATCACGCGAGCACATGAGCGCGAGGACGGCTATGCGCGCGAGCTGCGTGCTGGGAAAGCCGAGCTGGCTTCTCATGGCTTCGAGATGGAGGCAGAGGCATGAGGGCCCCTGTCAATGTGCTGGCGGTGATGGATTCTGTGATCGCTGGTGAGCGCGAATGGGGCGCACACGAAGCCGCCAATGCACTAACGAATGTCCGAGCCGCCGTGGCCGAGCTGATCGAGGCTGCAAAGCACGGGCGCGAATGGATCGTCGAGGTCGGAGATCGCAAGGGCTTGCCTAATGGCGGAACCCTGCATCGACTTGATGCAGCCCTTACCCGCGTCGGCGGTGCCGCATGAGCGCCGTCATCCCCTTCCCCACCGCTGCGCGCGGCGCTGACATGGTGCGCGACATCGCGCTTGATCGTGGCTACGGCGCGATCACCGTGGCGCAGCTGGTGCGCACCTTCAATCCCGACAACGTGCGCCCTCTGCGCGTGCAGGCATCGCAGCACGTGCGCGATCGGGACGAGTCAGCAACCACCTACTTCGACGGCCCGGAGGCTGCGTGATGGACGAGATGGATGAGAAGGAATTCCAGCGCCACATGCTGCGCGAGGACATTCCGTTCGCGATCGGCTGCATGGTTGTGGGCGCCATGCTGACGCTGCTGGCACAGGCGGTGTTCTCGTGACCGGCCGCCGCTACACCAGCTTCGTGTGGCTGTGCGTGCTGGTTGTCGTGCTGGTGGCGTTTGGCTGGCTTGCCTATAGCCGCAACGCCGCTCTGATCGCCCAAGCGCTCCACACGATCGCGTTTTTCCTGGCGCTGCATCTGCCCGAGAACTGGTTCAACGCCCGTGCGAGCGCGCACCGCGACCAGGTGCAGCCGGCCACCGGTAGCACGCCCGATTTTCCGGAACCGCCGCGCCGCGGCATCCGCTGATCCCCGCCGGTACGCCGGCACCACCGACGAGGTATCCAATGTTTCAGCTCGAAAGGCACGAGGCGTCCATCGCCAACGTCAACCAACGCATCCAGCGGCACGGCGAAGAGCGCCAGCTGGCCGCCGACATCAAGTTCGTCTTGAGCGTCAGCAACGAAGCGCTCGATTCGTTCGACTCCACGCTGCGGCACGACCTGTTCCGCAAGCCGGCGAAGGGCGAGCAGCAGGATCTGCCGCAGATTGGCGGCGATGGCCTGACCGCAGTAAAGCATCCGGCACTGGAGCCGCTGAAGCTGAGCCACGAGTTCACCGGCTACGAGATGCACCTGGCCGGCCTGCTGGAAGCCGGCGATCCCATCGTCCTGGTCGACGTGAAGCTCAAGCGCTTCGTGATCGAGCCGAAGGAAGGCGGCAGCTTGGCGATGTCATTCACCGCCTCGTCTGAGGTAGACCCGCAGGAACTCGCCGAATTGTCGGAGGCGCTGATCCGCGAAGACGTGCTGTTGTCGCTGATCGCGCCGAAGCGCGCCGGCCAGGCTGCCGAGGATCTGACCGAAGGCGGCGACACCCTGGATGCGCAGGACACCGCGGCAGCTGCTGCCGAAGCCGCAAGCCTGATCGACGCCGGCAAGAAGGTGGCGGCATGAACGCGCCCGTCCGCATCCCGCTGATTGACGTGGAAAGCCGCCAGATCGCGGCGATCGGCCACGACGCCGCCAGCCAGACACTGGCCGTGCGCTTCAAAAATTGGAAAGGCGAGATCACCTCGCTCTACCACTACGACAACGTCACCGCTGAGGACTATGCCGCGCTGCAAGCAGCGGAGTCGAAGGGCGGCCACTTCAACAAGGTGATCAAGGCCGACCCGGTGCGCTGGCCCTACCGCAAGGTCGAAGACCGCCCGCTTTCCGACGCGGCCTGATCCCAAACCCTGATCCGTGGCAGGTGTCCACGGACGCGATCGCACCGCGCATTGACTCTCGAAGGTCAGACGTTAAAGGCAGGAAGGGAACCGCACGCACCGCCGATATGTGCGCGAGAAGGAGCGGGAGGCCACAAGCCTATGCAGCCGGGAAAGACCGGCCCCAGCGAAAACTCATGGGTGAACGAGTGGTGCGGATGCAACGCCGCTGACCGCCGGGAAAGACCGGCCTCTATCCATAGCGGAGCGGCTTGCGATCAACGAGCGTCCATGTCTTGCGTATCGAAGACCAGGCCGCTCCGCTATGGAGGGAATGCGCAGGCTGATGCGCAGCAGGACGGAATGCCGCAGAACAAGTGCGCGGCTGCCGTAGATCGTACTGGCGGAACGCTTCGGCTAATCCGCGCAAGCACGGGATGAGTGCCAACCCGTATGCCGGAGATCAGCACCGGCCCCTCCACCACACCCCAACGCGTAGGGCGCGAGCGAGCCCAGCGTGGCCCCGGCTTGACGGGGCACCTCATTCCCACCTCGCCGGAACCGCCGGCTGGAGCAATCACGCAATGAACGCACAAGTACAAGAAGGCCAGCTCGTCCCCGAGGAAGGCATGGCCGCCATGATCAGCCGCTCGGAGATCGAGCAGCAGATCTCCACCGCACGCCGATTCCCGCGCTCGCTCAAGCGCTTCCGCGACGAGGCCATCCAGATGGTCACGCTGAGCCAGAGCATCGCCGAGCAGTGCGTCTACGCCTTGCCCCGCGACGGCAAGACGATCGAGGGTCCATCCGCACGCTTTGCTGAGATCGTCGCCTCTGCATGGGGCAACAACCGTGCAGGCGCACGCGTCATCGACGACAAGGGTGAGTTCATCACCGCGCAGGGCGTGTTCCATGACCTGGAGCGCAACGTGGCGATCACCTACGAGGTGCAGCGCCGGATCGTGGACCGTCAGGGGCGCCGCTTCAAGGCCGACATGATCGGTGTGACGGCAAACGCTGCCTGTTCGATCGCGCTGCGCAACGCGGTGCTCAAGGGTGTGCCGAAAGCGTTCTGGGAGGACATGTACGTCGAGGCCCGCAAGGTGATCATGGGCGACATCAAGACCTTGGCGAACCGCCGCGCCGATGCGCTGGCGCACTTCCAGCGGTTCGGGGTCACGGCCGAGCAGGTCTGCGCCAAGCTGGAAGTGCCAGGCATCGAGGATATCGGCCTGGAACATCTGGTTCTGCTGCGCGGCATCGTGACCGCGATCAAGGAAGGCGACACGACTCCGGAGGATGCCTTCGCAGGCACCGCGACCGCGACCTCGCAGAAGCCCGCCGGCTACACCCCAGAGGCGTTTACGGCTTCCATGAAGACGTGGAGCGCGGCGATTGAGGCTGGCAAGAAGTCTGCTGCTGAAATTATTGCGATGGCCGAAACCAAGGGCGCTTTGACTGCGGAACAACGCGCAGCAATCCACGCGTGCGAGAAGCCGGCCGATGCCGGCACCCAGACCGCCGAAGCAACCGGAGATCAAGCATGAAGATGGTCAACCTGATCCAGGGCACGCCGGAATGGCATGCCCACCGCGCCAACCACCTCAACGCGAGCGAAGCGCCGGTGATGCTGGGCGAGTTTCCCTCCGTCACCCGCAGCGAATTGCTGAAGGTCCGCGCTACCGGCGTTGAATCGGAGATCAGCTGGTTCCTGCAGCAGATCTTCGACGACGGCCATCGCTTCGAGGCGCTTGCGCGTCCGCTGGCAGAGGCGATTGTGGGCGAAGACCTTTACCCGTGCGTCGGCGTGGATGGAAAGCTATCCGCGTCGTTTGACGGACTCACGCTGCTGGGCGACGTGCTTTTCGAGCACAAGATGTTGAACGCCACGCTGCGCGCGTGCATGACGGACGGCTGCACCGGCACCGATCTACCGATCTATCACCAGATCCAGATGGAACAGCAGCTGATGGTATCCGGCGCCGAACGGGTACTTTTCATGACGTCGGAATGGGACGCCGATGGCAACTTGATCGAAGAGCGTCACTGCTGGTACGTGCCCAACCTCGAACTGCGTGAGCGCATCGTGGCTGGCTGGGAGCAATTCGAGCGGGATGTCTGCGGCTACGAGGACAAGCCGCTGCCGGCGCCTGTCGTCGGCCGTGCCCCGCAGCATCTTCCGGCCCTGCATATCGCGGTCACCGGCATGGTGACGGCGTCCAATCTGGCCGAGTTCCGTGGCTCGGCGATGTCTGTGCTTTCGCGCATCAACCGCGATCTGCAGACGGATGAGGACTTCGCCGACGCCGAGCAGACTGTGAAGTGGTGCAAGGGCGTGGAGGAGCGGCTGGAAGCGACGAAGCAGCAGATCCTCGGCCAGACCGCAGACATCGACGCGGTGTTCCGGACGATGGATGACGTCGCGGCCGAAGCGCGCCGCGTGCGCCTGGAGCTCGACAAGCTGGTCAAGGTCGAGAAGGACAATCGCCGCACCCAGATCGTCGCCAACGGCGTGCAGTCAGTGCGGGATCACTACGCGTCCATCAATGCGGGACTCGATGCGCATGCGCTGGCGGTACCGGCTTCGCTGCAGGCCGACATCGGCGCGGTGATCAAGGGCAAGAAGTCGATCAGCAGCATGCAGGATGCCGTCGGTACCGCTGCAGCAAACGCCAAGATCGCCGCCAGCCAGCAGGCCGAGCGTGTGCGCGCCAACGTGCGCGTGCTGGAAATGGAGATGGGCACCTTCGCCGGCCTGTTCCATGACCGAGTGCAGTTGTGCGCCACGAAGTCGCCGGAGGATCTGCGAAACCTGATCACCGCGCGCATCACCGAACAGCAGCGCGTCGATGAGCAGCGCCTGGAAGCGCAGCGCGAGAAGATCCGCAAGGAAGAAGCGGACAAGCTGGCGCACGAACAGCAGGAACGCGAGGAAGCACAGCGCCGCGCCGATGCACTGGCCGAGTTGCAACGTCGTGCTGCCGCTGCGCCTGCGCCCGCCCCGGTCACTGCTGCGCCAGCCGCCCCCGCCCCGGCGGTTGTGTCGGCGCCGGCACCGGTAGCGAGCGCGTCGGCTGCATCGGCAAAGGCCCCCGCCGTGCGCATCAAGCTCGGCGACATCAACGCGAAGATCGCACCGCTGACGATCACCGCCGATGGCCTGGCACAGCTGGGCTTCCTGCCGGTGACCATCGAGCGCGCCTCGAAGCTGTACGACGCGGCGGAACTGCCGGCCATGTTCACCGCCATGCAGCAGGTCTTCGCCCGCGCGGCCACGGCCAGCTACCAGCAGGCCGCGTGATGTTGCGCACCTGCACGAGCTGCACGCGCAGCCTGGATGAAGCCGAGTTCCCGATGCAGAACGGCCGCGTGCTCAACGTCTGTGTGCTCTGCCGCAACGACATCAAGCGGGCGCAGACCAGGCTCGCACCGATCCGCCGTGATCCCGAACAGATCCGGCTCAACAACGTCGCTGCGCTGTGGCATGGCCCGGTGCAGCGCGCTCAGCCACTGAGGTATGTCGCATGACCCACCTATCCGATGAGCAGATGAGCGTTGCCCTGTTCGGGATCCCGAAGGATGCGCAGCCGAGCTGGACTCCGGTTGCACTACCGCAAGGTCGTCAGCAGTTACCGCCGTGGGCAAAGGGCCTGCACGTAGACCTCATGCTCCAGTACGGCAACTCGCCCCACTTCAAACTGAAGTGCGATCGCTCGCTGCGCGACTGGGAGCACAAAACCTTCGTGAAGGAAGGCGACCGTTACATGGCGGTGAGCGAGGACGGCCGCGCCGAGGTCTACTACCAGGGCGGTGCGCTGACGATGGAGAAGCTGCGCCGGTTCCGGACTGAGGACGGCCGGCTCTGGCAGGCACGGCCCAATCGTCCTGGTGCTTCGAACATCATCCGCACGCCCGAGGACTGGGAAAACCTATTTGCCCCCGGCGAGTGGATCGAGGTCGATCGATTAGCCACACGGCAAGAGCGCGGCTTCGCCGGCGCGCACATCGACATCCTGCTGGACGACGGCCGTGAGGCGACGCTGCGCGGCCCGTGGCATGGTCCGTGCCCCCCTGGCTTTGTCGAGGCTGGCTACGTAGATACCTCTGACCAGCGCGAAGGCAACTGGTGGCGCGGTAGGCCGTGGCACATGCGCGGCGGCATCGGCGGCCTGTTCCTCGCAGAAGCCACGTTCTTACCGATCTTCGCCACCTACGCCCCTCACATGTTTCTGGCGCATGTCGACATGGGTAGGGGCAAGCGACTGGAAGCGTATCTCGACGAATGGGGCGAGCCGAAAGCCTGGATGCAGGCCCGGGAGCGATACGCCAAGAAGCTGGCCGCCTTCCAGGCTACGCCAGCGGCCGAGCGCCCGCCGCATGTGCTGTGCAACTTCCCGAAGGTGTGCGGCGGCAAGCAACATTGTGCCGTCGCCGAGTGCAACCACTGCACGAGGAACGCCGCATGATCCGCCACCTCGCCCGCCGCGCGCCGAAGCGCAAACGCGGCCTGTGCTGGGGCCGCACGCCCAACGACAACGGCACCGTCGTGACGTGGCAGCTGTTCCGCCGCGATCACCGCGGCGCGCTGCACATGTCCTCGCTGCAATTCACCTACGCCGAACCGCGCGCCTATATCGCGCAGCGCCTGCGCAACGCGCGCCGGAAGCTGCGTGACCGCGTGGACGAGATCGACCTGGCCGCTATGGGAGTTGCCGCGTAATGGACGAAATCAAAAAGGCCGAGCAACTGGGATATTCCAAGGGTTATGCGGCCGGCAAGAAAAGGCGGGCACGCGAGATCTCTTCGGAAGCATCAGCCAAGCATCAGCAGGCGCGATTCGACCGCTTCCTATGCGCCGCCATCACCGGACTTCTCGGCGGGAAGGGCCCTTGGCAAAGCGGCGGCGTCCCTGACAAAAGTCCGAAGGACTACGCCACCACCGCTGCTTTAATCGCCCGCGAACTGATGAGTAAGGCACCATGACCATGCATCCGAATGATCGCCTCGCCGCGCTGGAGTGGGCACTGGCCCGCGCACGCGACGCCGGCAAGACCGAAGAGCTGGTGCGGCTGACGCACGTGCCGGCCCTGCAGGAACTGCGCGACGAAGCGCAACGGGAGGCGCGCGGTGGCTGACGGCTCGCACTCCTTCAACTTCCCCGCTCCGCAGGTCTCGTGCCTGCGCCCTGGTGAGATAGTAGTTGACCTGTTCGCCGGCGGCGGTGGCGCCAGCGAGGCGCTGAAGCAAGCCACCGGGCTGGATCCGGCACTGGCCTACAACCACGACGAGTGGGCCATCGGCATGCACGCTGCCAACCACCCGCTCACGATCCATCACCGCGAAGACATCTGGCACGCCAATCCCCGCCGTGATGTTGCCGGCCGCCCTATCGGCTGGTTCCATGCCAGTCCAGACTGCACGCACTTCAGCCAAGCCAAAGGCGGGCAACCCCGCAGCCGCAAGACCCGCGCGCTCTCGTGGGTGGTGCTGAAGTGGGTCGGCCAGCTGCGCCGCGCCGACGAGCGCAACGGCACGAATACTGCGCCACGCATTCTGTCGCTGGAGAACGTCTGGCAGATCCTCACTTGGGGACCTTTGATCGCAAAGCGCGACAAGTTGACTGGCCGAGTGCTGAAGATGGACGGCACCGTGGCAGCCAAGGGCGAGCGCGTTCCAGTTGAGCAGCAACTGCTGATCCCGGACAAGCGCCACGCCGGCCGCACGTGGGGTCAGTTCGTGGCCGCGCTGCGTGGGCATGGCTACGTCGTGGATTGGCGGAAGTTAGACGCCAGCGATTTCGGCGCCGGCACTGATCGTGAGCGGCTCTTTCTGCTTGGGCGTCGCGACGGCCTTCCACTTCAGTGGCCGGTGCCGAGCCACCGCAAAAGCGGGGCTGCTGCCAAAAAAGCAGCAGCGGACGCCATCGATTGGAGCGTCCTGGGAACCAGCATCTTCAGCCGACGCCGGCCGTTGCGGCCCAACACCATCCGACGGCTCCTGGACGGGGCGAAGCGCGGGAACTGGCCGCAGCCGTATCTGGACGCGCTCTGCGCGTTGCGCGATGGCCGCGAGCCTCGCCTGGACATCACGCTTGAGGAAGCTGAGGACATCGCCCAGCGCATGGGCCACCCCGCTGGCCTGGTGATGGCCACCGGCAGTGGCGGTGCGGCCAGGCCCGTATCTGCCCAGGTTCCGACGATCACCACGGGCGGTAACGGCGCGGCGCCGCACTTCATCCGACCGATGATCCTTCATCGCAACGCCAGCGAGGGCGGCCGTAGCGCTCGCCCGGTCGACGAGCCTCTGCCGACCATCCTGACCGGTGGCGCGGGAAATCTGATCGAACCGGCCCTGCAGCCGGTGCTGATGGGGACGCAGGGATCGTCCAAGGCGAAGCCGGTGAGCGCTTGCATGGCAACGATCACGACTGGCGGAGCAGGTAACCAGGCCCGCCCAGGCTGCGCTCGTCCGCAGCTGTTCGAGCCCATCATCGCGCCGTACTACGGCGGCGGCAGCGGCTTGACCGGCAAGCCCAGCAGCCATCCTTTGCCGACCGTCACCACAAAGGCCCGCTTTGGGCTCGTCGAGCCCGTCGTCGTGAGCACCTGCAACAGCAGCAGCGCTGGCGTGCGCCTCAGCGGAGACCAGCTGCGAACCATTACGACGGCGCGCGGCGGTGATATGGCGCTGGGCGAGCCGGTGGTGATCGGCTATCGCATCGACATCCTCTACCGGATGCTCTTCGAGCGTGAGCTGTTCAACGCGCAGGGCTTCCCGTCCCGCTACATCATCGACCGCACCGCCGACGGTCGCCGCATCACGCGCACTCAGGCGATACGCATGGTCGGCAACAGCGTCAGCCCGCCGCCGCTGTTCGCCCTCGCCAGCGTCAATCTCGACAAGCAGCCGCAGCTGATGAAGGCGGCCGCATGACTGACCCGTATCGCGACTTCCTTGAGCGCAAGGTGCGTGTCGCGCCGTCGCTGGGATTCGACATCTCCCCTGACGACGTGCATCCGATGCTGAAGCCGCACCAGCGCGACAGCGTGGTATGGGCGTGCTCCGGCGGGCGCCGCGCCCTATTCCAGCGGTTTGGCCTCGGCAAGAGCATGCAGCAGCTGGAAATCATGCGATTGGCGCGCGCGCATGCCGGTGGAGCGGTCGGCATCGTGGTGCCGCTGGGCGTGCGGCAGGAGTTCCGCCGCGACGCGGTCAAACTCGGCCTGGAGACTCGCTTCGTGCGCACCAGCGCCGAGGTGGATCCGGACTTCGACGGGATCCACCTGACGAATTACGAGAGCGTGCGAGACGGCAAGCTCGATCCCAACCTCTTCAGCGCCGCGAGCCTGGATGAAGCGTCAGTGCTGCGCAGCTTCGGATCGAAGACCTACCAGCAGTTCCTGACCCTGTTCGATGACGTCCGGTACCGGTTCGTGGCGACTGCTACGCCCAGCCCGAACCGGTACAAAGAGCTGATCCATTACGCCGGCTTCCTGGGCGTGATGGACACCGGCCAGGCCCTCACCCGCTGGTTCAAGCGCGACAGCACTCAGGCCAACAACCTGACGCTGTACCCGCACAAGGAAAAAGAGTTTTGGCTATGGGTCGCGAGCTGGGCGCTGTTCCTACAGAAGCCGTCGGACCTTGGCTACAGCGACGAAGGTTACGACCTACCGGAACTGACCGTGCACTACGTCGAGGTGCCGGTGGACCACAACACCGCTGGCGCCGAGCGCGATGGCCAAGGCAAGTTGTTCCGCGATGCCGCGATGGGTTTGCAGAACGCCGCGAAGGAGAAGCGAGACACGCTCGGCGCACGCGTGGCAGCCGTACAGCAAGTCGTCGCCGCACGGCCGGATGAGCATTGGCTGATCTGGCATGACCTCGAGGCGGAGCGGCATGCGCTGCAGGCGGCAATCCCCGCTGCGGTCAGCATCTATGGCGACCAGGAGCTCGACGAGCGCGAACAGGCGGTCATCGACTTCAGCGAAGGATTGATCCCGATCCTCTCGGCGAAGCCCGTAATCGCCGGCAGCGGCTGCAACTTCCAGCGGCATTGCCACCTGTCGGTCTATGCCGGCATCGGCTTCAAGTTCAACGACTTCATCCAGTCCATTCACCGCATCCAGCGGTACCAGCAGGCGCACCCGGTGGAGGTGTGGATCGTCTACGCCGAAAGCGAGCGCGAGGTGCTGGCCAGTCTGCAGGCGAAGTGGACACGCCACGAGGAAATGGTAGAGAAAATGAGCGAGATCATCAGGGAATACGGCTTGAGCAAGGCCGCAATGGCGCAAGTACTCCAGCGCTCGATCGGCGTGGAGCGCATCGAGGCCAGCGGTACGGGTTGGACCGTCGCGAACAACGACTGCGTGGTGGAAACGCGCGGCATGGCCGACGACAGCGTCGACCTGATCGTGACCTCGATCCCGTTCGCCAACCACTACGAATACAGCCCGAGCTACAACGATTTCGGGCACACCGACGACAACGCGCACTTCTGGGCGCAGATGGATCACCTCAGCACGCAGCTGCTGCGGATCCTCAAGCCTGGCCGCATCGCCGCCATCCACGTGAAAGACCGGATCCAGTTCGGCGCGGTGACCGGCGCCGGCGTGCCGACCGTCAGCCCGTTCCACGCCGAGGCGATCTTCCACTACCGCTCGCACGGCTTCGACTACATGGGCCTGATCACTGTCGTGACCGACGTGGTCCGCGAGAACAACCAAACCTATCGCCTGGGCTGGTCGGAACAGTGCAAGGACGGCACGAAGATGGGCGTCGGGTCGCCCGAATACATCGTGCTGCTGCACAAGCCGCAGACCGATCGAAGCCGCGGCTATGCCGACGAACCCGTGCGCAAGCAGAAGGCCGATTACACGCGGGCGCGCTGGCAGGTCGATGCGCATGCGTTCTGGCGATCGAGTGGCCGCAGGCAGCTGACGGCCGACGAGCTGGTGCAGCTGGGCCCGGACAAGCTAGCCAAGCTGTTTACCGAGTACTCGCTGCGCGAGGTCTACGACTTCGAGACCCACGTGCGCATCGGCGAGGAACTGGAGGCGCGGGGCGCGCTGCCGTCGACCTTCATGTCGCTGGCGCCTGGTAGCCATGACCCGGACGTGTGGCACGACGTCAACCGCATGCTCACGCTCAACGGCGAGCAGACCCGGCGCGGCCTGGAAAACCACATCTGCCCGCTGCAGTTCGACATCGTCGACCGGCTGATCCAGCGCTTCAGCAATGCCGGCGAGCTCGTGTTCGATCCGTTCGGCGGCCTGTTCACCGTGCCGTATCGGGCACTGAAGCTGGGCCGCCAGGGGCGCGCCGCCGAGCTGTCCACGGCTTATTTCATGGACGGGGTGAAGTACCTGCAGGCCGCCGAGCGCGAGATGGCGATGCCGGATCTGTTCGCGACCATGGAGCCGCAGCCGCAGGACCGGGCCGCATGAAGCCCCAGCTCTTCCCGCGCGAGCCGCGCCGGATGAAACAGCCGAGCAAGGACCAGCTCCGTCAGGCTTTAGAAACTATGACGGCGGAGGTCATCCGACTTCGCGCCGAGAATAGGTTACTGCGCCTGGCATGGTGGCGGAGGTTACTCCCCACGTCGGAAAGATGGTGGAGGCACCCACTCATCGGACTCTTTTCGAAGCGCATCGCGAATCAGGCCGGCCGGGATCAGGCCCATGAAGGGCCAGCACGCCCCGAGGTAGAGATAGGCACCGATGGCCCTGATCAGCCCCTTCTGGTCGTACAGGGCGCTGCATATGACCCACAACCAAAACCCGGCGCAAAGCCAGCAAAACAGCATCCACAACCCAACGAAGAGCAACCCCCATTGCACTCGCATACTCGCCTTCCCCTTTCAGCTTCTCGGCCCGCGCAGCATAGCGCCGGGCGCTCGCAACCGCAGGAGACCACGCGATGACCGAAACCCCCATCACTGTTCAACGGCTTCTCCGGCTGCGCGACGTGCTTGAGCGCGTCGGCATGTCGAAGTCCACTCTTTACAGCCGCATCCGGGAGAAGACCTTCCCGCAGCCCCTCCACCTGGGCACGTCCTCGGTCTGGGTCGAGTCCGAGGTAACCGACTGGATCAACCAGCAAATCGCCCAGCGAGACAAGGCTGCTTGAGCTGGGGGTATCTGTGGGGGCATCTCGGCCCAATGGGATAGGCCAACGCCTTTCCTTTCAATGCCTTACGGCGAATCGGCGGTAGAGCCCACCTCCACCAAACAACGGTCCTAAGACGACCGACTAAGGCCGGGACTCCTCGATGCGGAGGGCTCCCGGCCTTTTTCATGGGCGATACCGATACCGCCTGCCCTGGAGAACGCGCGACCGGCGGTCAGACAGCGCTGATGGGCTGCTGCGCCAGTTGTTGCCAGATTACGGGACATAAGACAGGCCGAAAATCGCGTCGGTGGTGGCGCACGCATCGAATCCCTGTAGCGTATGCCCCCCTGCGTGCGGGTCTCTAACACCCTACAACGCTGGCCTGCCGAAAACTCGCCAGTCCGTCATATATATCGGCAACTCGTGCATCGCGCACGACCGCATGCTTACAGGGTGCGTCAATTACTGACGTGGGCGGTCTGTTCGGTGCACCCGGCAGGTACGCTCGCGACGATGTCGACTTGACCGTGCGCCAACGCCGCATCGCCACGTAGTTGGTCGAACAGCGCGAGCAGTTCGATGGCTTCCTGCTGCAGCATGACCAGGGCACTTTCGCTGTGCTCTTGCATGTCGCTTCCGTCGAGGACGCTCCCCAGCGTTCCAAGCGATGGAAGCAAACCGTGTGCCAACTTGTCTGGCGCTGGCGAGCGCTGGTCTGGTCGATGCAATCGGGCGCGCCTGCGCCTGCGCTCAGGCGGATTCGAACTGCCGCTGCGCTTCGGCGTGCATGGCTTCCAGCGTCACCATGCCGGCGACGCGGGCGGCGGCCATGGCGCTGCCGTGGTCGGGAAACGTGGCAGTGAGGGCACTGCCTGCCAGCACGCCGGCGCTTCCGGCACCGATCTGGGCAATCTGCCAGTCGGCAACCCAGCTGCGGCTGGGGCCATCGCCCTGGCCAGCGCGACAGGTCAATCGATAGCTACCTAGAAAAATGACCAATCTGCTGCTCGGCTCTGTAACGAGCGTGAAGGATACCGCCGTACCGACGTCGGAGCGACCTCAACCCCATCCCTCAGCCGAGTGGGGGCGCAGTGGAGCATAGGCACGCGGCTTGCATCGGACTCCACCAGACAATCGGTGTGGGGAACAAGGTGTTGACCAAAAAAGCAAAACGCCACGCCGCCGGCGCCTTGTTGCTAGGGGGGATGATCTTCGTCCTGATCGGAGTGGGCGGTTATTTCACGGCGCAGCGTTCGTTGTCCGACGCCGGCTGGGTGACGCACACGCAGGAAGTGATCGCCAGCATCGATGAGATCCAGGCCGGGATGCTGTCGGCGGAGTCGTCGGCGCGCGGTTATGTCTTGACCGACAACGAAGCGTTTCTCGGGGTATATGCCGATGCGATCGGGCGACTGCCCGAGCGCATCGTGCGGCTGGATGCTTTGGTACAGGACAACCCGGTGCAGCGACGCAACGTCGTGGCGCTTGGACGCCTGGTGGACATGCGCCTGGTGCAGATCAACGACCTGTTGCACAGCTATCGCAAGCAGGGCCTGGATGGTGCGCGTGCTTCGATCGCACGTGGCGTGTTCCAGACCTCGTCTTCGCTGCGCCGCCAAGTGCAGACCATGACGGAACTGGAGCGCCGCCTATTGGTAAAGCGCACCGACACCAACACGCGCAGCGCACAGTGGGTGTTGTGGGTTACGGTGGTCGGGATTTTCAGCGGCTTGCTGGTGATGCTGCTGGCCTACCGACTGCTGTCGCGCGAACTGGAACGGCGCGTGCTCGCCGAAGACGCGGCCAGCACGACCAACGAGCGCCTGATCGAATCGTTCGCCACGCTCGAACGCACCTCAGCAGGGCTGGAGGCGCTGGCGCGTTACTCGGGGCTGCTGCAGAACTGCCGCAATGCCGAAGAAGCGCTGGAAATCACCGCTCGCACGATCGCTCCGCTGATCCCGGGCGCAGCCGGCGCGGTCTATCTGCTGCGCGCCTCGCGCGATCGTGCCGAACAGGTGGTGGCCTGGGGCACGATGGCCGACGACGACAACGCCAGCATCGCCCCGGACACGTGCTGGGCCTTGCGCCGCGATCGCACGCATGTGGTGGAAGACACCAGCCAAGGCATGCTCTGCCAACACGTCGGCGCCAATCTTCCGGCGCATGCGAGCACCGCCTGCATCCCGCTATCGGCTCAGGGCACGCAGTTGGGGATGCTGGCGCTGCGCAGCGAGGATCCGCGCGACCTGGCCTCGTTGACCGTGGCCGAGGCGGCGGCCGAGCAGCTGTCGCTGGCGCTGCATAACCTGCGTCTGCGCGAGACGCTGCGCCAGCAATCCATTCGCGATCCGTTGACCGGTCTGTACAACCGCCGTTATCTCGAAGAAGCGCTCAATCACGAACTGGCACGCTGCACGCGGCGGGCACTCCCCTTGTCGGTGCTGATGCTGGACGTGGACCACTTCAAGCAGTTCAACGATCTGCACGGTCATGGTGGCGGCGATCGCGTGCTGGCAGCGATCGGCGAATTCCTGCTGGCGCAGACGCGCGGCGAAGACATCTGCTGCCGCTACGGCGGCGAAGAGTTGACGATCATCCTGCCGGAAGTGGACGTGGCGACCGCCTGTAGGATGGCCGAGAAGCTGCGTGCCGGCATCGAGGCCCTGCAGGTGATGGCCGATGGCGTCTCGTTGCCGAAGGTCAGCGCATCGTTCGGTGCGGCCAGCTTTCCCGAACATGCAGGCAATATGGCGCAGCTGCTGCGGCGCGCGGACGAGGCGCTGTACAGCGCCAAGCAGGCCGGACGCAATCAGGTAGTGAGTGCGGGTAGTCCAGCCGCAGGGTAAGACATGCCGTTGCCAGGTTTGGACTGCGCCTGCGGCCACGCCTTCGCGCCGCGCCAAACCGACTGCATGCAAGCGTTCTGCCGGCTGTGCCGAGCAGGACTCAAGTGCAGCTATGCCCATCCTCATCGGTTGGAATCAGGCCAGCGCCAGCCAACATGCCGTCGACGCGGGTCCGTACATAGGCCGCGTCCTCGGCCGCGGCACTGCTCAGCAGGGCTTGGGCACGCGCTTGGAAATCGAGATAGTCGAAATCCGCGTCTTCATCGGCGGACAGTTGCGGCAGTTCGTCCTGCAGCGCATCCAGGCGCGTGTCGAGTTCTTCCCGTGTGGGCATTGCAAACTCCGATGACAAAGACGCTACGGTTGCGGCACGGCCGTCAAGGATGTGCGAAGCCCGGCCCGGTAACGCTTCATTTTCCTAGCCGTTGCCGCGGGGCGTGCACGCTCAACTTTCGCAAGGCTCCGCCGATAATGAGGTCGACTCCTATAGAACCTTCCCTGTGATCCTCCATCTGCAGCGGGATTTCCGCCTCGGCATCGTCAAGATGCTGGGGCCGATCACCGCGCTGTTGCTTTGCCTCTATGCGGTGTATCTGGCCATCACCGGCCAGGCGCTTGACTGCCTGATCATCGCGCCGCTCGGTGTGCTTGCAATATGGCGTGGCTGGAAGATGCGCGATGCCGAACGCACTGGCGCCGGCGGCGTGTGGCTGGCCTCCACCAATGTCGGCGGCTGTCTCGTCGCCTGCTGGACCGGCGGCGAAGGCGCCCTGCCCTGGTTGTTTCCGGTGCTGGCCACCAATTACTTCCTGTGCGGCCCGCAACGCGCCGTGCTGCTGAGCCTGCCGTTGCTGGCGGCGCTATTGCTGTTGCCAGGGCTGATCGTCAGTCCCGGTCAGGGCGTGTCGACGATCGTGGTGACGCTGGTGACGCTGGCGGTGGGCTATGCGTTTTCGCTGCGCATGCAGGACGACCGCGTGCATCTGGAAGAGCTCGCCTCGCTGGATGCGCTGACCGGCCTGCCCAACCGGCGCATGCTCGAACGCGCGCTCACCCATCAGATCGATCGGCGCCAGCCGCATGAACGGCTCAACAGCCTGATCATTCTGGATCTGGACCATTTCAAGGAAGTCAACGATCTCTACGGGCATGCCGCAGGCGATGCCGCGCTCTCGGATCTGGCCACCATCCTGCGCTTTGAAGTGCGCGAGCCGCATCAGGTGTTCCGCTTCGGCGGCGAAGAATTCGTGGTGCTGATGCGTGCCAGCTCCCTGCAGGAACTGGAAGCGACCACCGAACGCCTGCGCAAGGTGATCAGCAATGGACTGCGCGGCCCGGGTGGACGGATCACGGTGTCGCTGGGGGCGGCGCGCCACGATGGCGAAACGCATTGGCAGGACTGGTTTTCGCGTGCCGATGCCGCACTGTATCTGGCCAAGAACGGTGGCCGCGACAGTGTGCGGGTTGCCGACTGAGCGCAGGTCATCGAGTGATCGCCCGGTCAGCGGGCACACCGGCTGGGTGCTTGAGATCCAGGCGCCGTATTGGCCAACGACGGGTCGGCGCAGCCAAGAATGGCTAACACGGCGTAGCGAGCAGTCGTCAGGTGGCGCAGGAACCGGCGTGTGCGAGTGGTACTTGCCGATTCCGAGCCCCGACCGCGCCAGCCTGCCGGCTGTCCATCAGTTTGTTAGCCGCCCCAAGACGCGGCGTATCCGAGTGCAGCTGCAAAGCGACCTGACGGCCGCCCTGCAGACGTGCCTTACCTATTCAGCGCTGCCACCGGTGCCGCAGGCGCTTCCCCCTGCTTCCAGCCGCCCAGCGCCTTGTACACACCGACCACGCCCACATTGACCGCTGCTTCGGCCTGCGCCAGTGCATCGTCGGCGGCCAGCTGGGTGCGTTGTGCGTCCAGCAGGGTCAGGAAGTCTTCCGAGCCCTCGCGGTAGCGGATCTGCGCCAGTTGTTCGGCACGCCGCGCTGCATTGGCCTGCTCCACCACGATCGCCAGGCGCGCCTGCTGGCGGCCGTAGCCGATCAAGGCGTTGTCGGTGTCTTCCAGCGCCAGCAACACGGTCTGCTGGTATTGCGCCAACGCACCGTCGGCCTGCGCCTTGCTGGCACGCAGGCGTGCACGCACGGTGCCGAAGTCGAATGCCGCCCAGCTGATCGACGGGGTGATCGACCAGGCCTTGCCGCTGCCCTCGGTCAACCTGGCCGCATCGCCGGACAGGAAGCCGACAAAGCCGCTGACGCTGATGCGCGGAAACAGATCGGCGGTGGCCACGCCGACCTGTGCCGTGGCCGCCGCCAGCCGACGTTCGGCGCTGCGCACGTCCGGGCGCTGACGCAGCAATCCGACGGTATCGCCCAGCGGCAACGCACGGGCGAACGCGGGCGTGGTGCGCGGCACCAGGGTGGCATCCAGCGCATCCGGCGCCTGGCCGAGCAACACGGCCAGGCGATGGCGGTACTGCGCCTCTGCGGTTTCCAGCAACGGAATGTCCGCCTCGATCGCCTTCAACCGCGCCAGGCTGCTCTGCACATCCAGCTCGCTGCCGGCGCCCAGCTCCCAACGCGTCTGCGTCAGCCGCTGGGTGTCGTGCAGGTTGGTCAGCGTGCGCTTGGACACCTCCAGCTGCTTCTGCGTGCCGCGCAACTCGAAGTAGTTGCGCGCCACTTCGGCAGCGACGGTGACCTGCACGTCGAGCAGGCCGGCCTGCTCGGCTTCCAGATCCGCACGCGCCGCTTCCGAGGCGCGCCGCTGACGGCCGAACAGATCCAGCTCCCAGGCCGCATCCAGGCCCAGGGTGGTCTGTTCGGTAAGGAAACGCTGGTTGCCGGCGACCACCTGCTGCTGTTCGCGCCGATCGAAGCTGCCCTGCGCGGTGATGTGCGGGGCCTGGTCGAGACGACGCTCGACGAACACCGCACGCGCCTGCTTGACGCGCGACACGGCGATGCGCAGATCGTGGTTGGCGAACAAGGCATCGCGCACCAACTGTTCCAGCACCGGGTCGTCGAACTGCGACCACCAGTTGCCGACCGGCGATTCGGTGCTGAAGGCCGCATCCTGCGCGCTCTGCAAGGTCACCGCGGCAGGCGGGTCGGGCCGGTAATCCGGACCCACCGCGCAACCGCTGAGCACCAGCGCAGCCAGTGCCACGCTCAGAAAATTTCTTACCATGGCAACACGTCTCCCAAATGCGTAAAGCTGCCGGTGGCGCCGTGCGCGTCGAGCAGTGCCATCTGTACGCTGCTGTGCGCGCCCTGCTCTACTTCGATCTCGCCACCACCACCGTTCATGTCGGTTTTGACGTAGCCCGGATGCACGGTGTTGACCTTGATGGCGGTGTCGCGCAACTCATGGGCCAGATGCACCGTCCAGCTGTTGACCGCGCTCTTGGAGGCGTCGTAGGCGGGAATCTTGACGTCGTAGATCGGCGAGCCGGGCTGGGTATGCAGGGTCAGCGAGCCGAGCATGCTGGACACATTGACGATGCGTCCGGCCAGCGAGCGACGCAGCAGCGGCAGGAACGCCTTGGTGACGCTGACGACCGCGAACAGGTTGGTGTCGAAGGTCCGCTTCCACACCTCCAGGCTTTGCTGCGACGGGGTGCGCTGCATGTCCTCGATCATGATGCCGGCGTTGTTGATCAGGATGTCCAGGTGGCCGTGACGCTGCTCCACCGTGCCGACCGCGGCGGCGATGCTGATGTCGTCGTTGACGTCGAGCTGGATGGCTTCCACCGGCAGGCCCTCGGCCTGCAGCTTGAGTGCGGCGGCGACGGCATCGTCGCGCTTGCGCCCGGCCAGCAGCGTGTGCACGCCGGCCTGGGCCAGTTGCCGGACGGTTTCCAGGCCGATGCCGCGGGTGGCACCGGTGACCAATGCGATCTTGTGGTTGCTCATTTTGATGTCCTTCTACTGCGAATGGGGGTTGGGAACGACGCACTCACGCCTTGACGTGATCGTGCGCAACAGCGGCCGGTGCGTCGGGTTCGCGACGCGTCACCCACTTGCGCAGGGCCACGTAGAACACCGGGGTCAGGAACAGGCCGAACAAGGTCACACCGAGCATGCCGGCGAACACGGTGATCCCGGTGACCGAGCGCACCTCGGCGCCGGCGCCATGCCCGAACACCAGCGGCACGGTGCCGGCGATGAAGGCGATGGAGGTCATCACGATCGGACGCAGACGCAGCCGGCAGGCTTCCAGCGCGGCCTCGACGATGCCCTTGCCGTGCATTTCGAGTTCGCGGGCGAACTCCACGATCAGAATCGCGTTCTTGCACGCCAGACCCATCAGCACCACCAACCCCACCTGCACGAACACGTTGTTGTCGCCGCCGGTGAGCCACACGCCGAACAAGGCAGACAGCAAGGTCATCGGCACGATCAGGATCACCGCCAGCGGCAGCGTCCAGCTCTCGTACAGCGCGGCCAGCACCAAGAACGCCAGCAACACCGCCATCGGGAACACGATCAACGCCGAGTTGCCCTGGGTGGATTGCTGATAGCTCAGATCGGTCCACTCGATGTTCATGCCGTTGGGCAACACCTCGGGCGCCATGCCGGCCAGCGTCTGCATCGCCTGGGTGGAAGAGAGCACGCGCGGGTCCGCCTCACCGATCAGATCGGCGGCCGGGTAGCCGTTGTAGCGGATCACCGGATCCGGGCCGTAGGTCTGGCCCAGCGTGACCATGCTGCCGATCGGCACCATCTCGCCGTTGGCATTGCGGGTACGCAGGTTGGCGATGTCCTCGACGCTGTCGCGGAACTGTCCATCGGCCTGGGCAATCACCTGATAGGTGCGGCCGAAACGATTGAAGTCGTTGATGTAGGACGAACCCAGATAGGTCTGCAGCGTGTCGAACAGATTGGTCAGCGGCACGCCCTGCGCCTTGGCCTTGTCGCGATCGACCTTGGCATCGAGCTGCGGCACATTGGCCTGATACGTGCCGATTGGGAACTGCATGCCCGGCGTTTGCGAGATCGCACCGGACATCGCATTGACCGCACTCTGCAACTGGCCATAGCCCAGACCGGCACGGTCCTGGATATACAGCGAGTAGCCCGAGCCCTGCCCCAGGCCCAGGATCGGCGGCGGCATGAACGCAAACGCAAAGCCCTGCTGGATCTGGCTGATGCGCGCGTTGATCTCCGCGTTGATCTGCGCCGCAGTGCGGCTGCGCTGGCTGAACGGCTTGAGCGTCAGGAACACCGTGCCGGTATTGGGCGTGTTGGTGAACTGCAGCGGATTCAGACCCGGGAACGCAATCGCGTGGTCCACGCCGTCGGTCTGCAAGGCGATCTGGGTGATCTGACGGATCACTTCGTTGGTGCGTTCCAGCGAGGCGCCTTCCGGCAGTTTGGTACCGGCAATCAGATACAGCTTGTCTTGAGTCGGAATGAAACCACCCGGCACCACCTTGAACATGAAACCGGTGGCCAGCAGCAGCAGCACATACACCACGAACACCGCGCCACGCTTGCCCAGGGTCCGCGAGACCGCGCCCTGGTACTTGTGCGAACTGCTGTTGAAGAAGCGGTTGAACGGACGGAACAACCAGCCGAACAAGCGATCGATCAACCGCGACGGGCCATCCTTCGGTGCGTCATGCGGCCTGAGCAGCATGGCCGCCAGTGCCGGCGACAAGGTCAGCGAATTGATCGCCGAGATCACCGTGGAAATGGCGATGGTCACCGCGAACTGCTTGTAGAACTGGCCCGTCACGCCCGACAGGAACGCCATCGGCACGAACACCGCGCACAGCACCAGCGCGATGGCGATGATCGGCCCGGACACTTCGCGCATCGCCTGATGCGCCGCAGCCAACGGAGCCAGACCTTCTTCGATGTTGCGCTCGACGTTTTCCACCACCACGATCGCATCGTCGACCACGATGCCGATCGCCAGCACCAGGCCGAACAGGCTCAGCGTGTTGATCGAAAAACCCAGCAGGTACAGCGCGGCGAACGTACCGACCACCGACACCGGCACCGCCAGCAACGGAATGATCGAGGCACGCCAGGTCTGCAGGAACAGGATCACCACCAGCACCACCAGCAGCACCGCTTCCAGCAGCGTATGCACCACCGCGCTGATCGAGTCGCGCACGAACACGGTCGGGTCGTACGCAGCCGACCACGCCATATCCTGCGGGAACTGCTTTTCCAGCTCGGCCATCTTGGCGCGCACCGCATCGGACAATTCGATCGCGTTGGCACCGGGCGACTGGAACACGCCCATGCCGACCGCGTTCTTGTTGTCAAGCTGCGAGCGCAGGGTGTAGTTGCCGGCGCCCAGCTCAAGACGCGCCACATCCGACAGGCGCACGATCTCGCCGCTATCGCCGCTGCGGATCACGATGTTGCCGAACTCTTCTTCGGTGGTCAGGCGGCCCTGAGCATTGATCGAGAGCAGAAAATCGCTCTTGTTGGGCATCGGCTCGGCACCGAGCTGGCCGGCGGACACCTGCACGTTCTGCTCGCGAATGGCCGCGACCACATCGCTGGCGGTCAGCCCGCGCGCGGCGACCTTGTCGGGATCCAGCCAGATGCGCATGGCGTAATCGCCGGCACCGAAGATCTGGATCTGGCCCACGCCCGGCAGGCGCGACAGCTCGTCCTTGACCTTCAAGGTGGCGTAGTTGCTCAGGTACAGCGAGTCGTACTTGCCCTTGGGCGAGGTCAGATGCACCACCATGGTCAGCGTCGGCGACTGCTTCTGCGTGGTCACGCCCTGGCGCCGCACGTCCTCGGGCAGACGCGCCTGCGCCTGGCTGACACGGTTTTGCACCTGCACCTGCGCCTGGTCCGGATCGGTGCCCGGCTTGAAGGTCACGGTCACCACCAGCACGCCATCGGAGCCGGCGACCGACTTCATGTACATCATGTCTTCCACGCCGTTGATGGCTTCCTCAAGCGGCGTGGCGACGGTCTCGGCGATGACCTTGGGATTGGCGCCCGGATACACCGCACGCACCTGCACGCTCGGCGGCACCACTTCCGGGTACTCGCTGATGGGCAGCAGCGGCATGGCGATCAGGCCGGCAGCGAAGATGATGATCGACAGCACCGCGGCAAAGATCGGCCGGTCGATGAAAAAACGGGAAAAGTCCATGGGGGTGGTCCTGAAAGAGGTTGCCGCCGGGTGGCGGCGCGGCACCGCGGCACCGAACCGGCCTTGTCTCAAGGCCGGTGGTCATGGCCGCGATGCAGCGATGAATCAGTTCGACGCGGTGCGCTTGTCCGGCGCCGTGGCCATGGCAACGGGCTTAGCATCGACCGGCATGCCGGGCATGAAGATCTTCTGCACGCCATCGACCACCACGCGGTCGCCGGCAGCCAGTCCCTTGCGCACGATGCGCAGGCCGTCGGCATTGCGGCCGAGCTCGATATCGCGCCGTTGCGCCTTGCCGTCCTTGTCGACCACGTACACGTACTTGCGGTCCTGATCGGTCAGCACGGCCTTTTCGTCGACCAGCATGGCCTTGAACTGGCCGCTGCCCAGCAACTGCACGTGTGCATACAGGCCCGGCGTGAACTGGCGCTGCGCGTTGTCCAGCACCGCGCGCACGCGGATGGTGCCGGTGCTGCGGGTCACCTGGTTATCCAGGAAATCCACGCGCCCGGCGTGCGGGAAGCCCTGCTCGCCGACCAGGCCGATGCGCACCGGCAACTCGCCACCGCGCGCATCCGGACGCTCGCCGTTGCGCGCCATCTGCGCGTAACGCAGGAAGGTGCCTTCGTCGGCATCGAAGTACACGAACACCTTGTCCAGCGACACCAGCGTGGTCAGTACGCTGGCGCTGTCGCTGGCGGTGACCAGGTTGCCGGCGGTGACCATGGCACGCCCGGCACGGCCATCGATCGGCGCACGCACGCGGGTCCAGTCCAAGTTGAGCTTGGCGGTATCCAGCGCGGCCTGCGCGGCCAGCAGATCGGCGTCGGCCTGGTCGGCGGCAGCGCGACGCTGCTCCCAGGTCTCGGTCGAAATGGCCTGCTGGTCGGACAGTTTGCGTGCGCGTGCCGCCTCGCTGCGGGCCAGCGTGGACTGCGTGCGTGCACGCACAAGCGCGGCGTTGGCGCGCGCGAATTCGGCGCGGTAGCTGCGGTCGTCGATGCTGAAGAGCACATCGCCCTTCTTCACTTCGGCGCCTTCGACGTAATTGACCTTGTCGATATAGCCGGACACGCGCGGGCGCAGCGCGACGCTTTCCACCGGCTCGATGCGGCCGCTGAATTCGTCCCACTGGCTGATCTCCTTCAGCAACACCGGGGCCACGCTGACGCTGGGCGGCGGCGGTGCGCCGGTCTCGGCAGCCTGGCTGCCGCAACCGGCCAGCACAACCGCGAGTACGGCGCCCGTCAATACAGTACGCAAGGGAAAACGGAACGGGGGGGCGTTCGGGGTCATGGGGAAATCTCTCGGGTGGGGATGGGAAAATGCAGACCGGCCAGCCGGTCGGCCGATGGAGCGGCGTACAGGCGACGGCTGACGGTCACGATGGCTTGCCCGGGCTGGCCAGGCCCGGCGATCAGCGAGACTGCGGCGCGGCCGACATCCACGGCGCGGATCCATTCCGGACACGCGTCCTTGGCACGGCCCGGCGTACACACCGGCTGCTCGACCGACAGCAGATGCACGCGGACGCCGAACGGCTTGGCTTCCTCGTGCAGGACCTGGGCGAGCATGCGGGTGGCGGCGGCGGCAATCGAGGTATCGCCGTGCGCAGCCCAGGCACGCAGCGCGCAGGGGCTGCCCAGCAACAGGTAGCGACCGCCGCCATGGGCCTCGGCCAGCAGCGGCAACAGATGCCGCGCGGCCGCCAGGTGCGGCAGCACGTCGCGCTCCAGGCGGCGACGCAGCGCGGCGACCGGGCGATCGAGCAGGCGGCCGGCCTTGAGCGGGCTGCCCAGGCTGGCGATCACCGCCGCCAGCGGACGCGGGCGCTGGGCCAGTTCGCCGGCCAGCGCCTGCGCCGAAGCGTCATCGGCCACCGAGCCCTGCAAGGTCTCCAGCAGCGGTGTGTTGCCATGCTGCGCGCGCAGCGCGTCGAGCTTGGCGGCGTCGCGTCCAATCACCAGCACCGGCATCCCGGCATCGAGCAAGGCGGCGACGATCCCGGCGCCGACATTGCCCGCGCCGCCGATGACGGCCGTCTCGGATTGGACCATCCCGGTCATGGGACTTTCACTCCCGACATCGGGACAATTCCATGTTGCGCCAGACGCACTGACAGTCCCGCCCGCTGCGCCGGCGCGCCGCCCGCCTGACGCCTGGGCGATGCCGAAAATGCGCGCGAAACGCTGGCACGCGGGCTTCTCACCGTAGAAACCACTGGATCGAAGGCACATTCGATGGCGCTACGCGATGTGGACGACACGCCAAAAACATTGCACAACCACATGGCCGTGCTCCTGCATGGGGAGATGCCGCATAAGCTAGGCCTCAAATCAGCACTTGATTAGTCCGGATTTAGGGGAATAATCGTCCCGTAAGCGGTCTAATCCCTCCTGACCTCTGGAAGGCAGTCCCATGACTCACGATCTCAACGACACCCTGATCTTCGTCAAGGTGGTCGAACAAGGCAGCTTCATCGCCGCCGCCAACGCGCTCGGCCTGCCCAAGACCACCGTCAGCCGCAAGGTGCAGGAACTGGAAACCCGGTTGGGTGCCCGCCTGCTGCACCGGACCACGCGCCGCATCGGCCTGACCGAGGCCGGCTCGGTCTATCACGAACATTGCCAGCGCATCGCACGCGAACTGGAAGAAGCCGAGAGCGCCGTCGGGCAACTGCAGTCCGGTCCACGCGGCTGGCTGCGCTTCACCGTGCCCTACTCACTGGGCATCACCTGGATCGCGCCGTTGCTGGGCGAGTTCCATGCGCAGTACCCGGAAATCCAGCTGGACATGCATCTGGGCAACGAGAAGCTGGACCTGATCGGTGGTGAAGCCGATCTGGCACTGCGCGTCGGCGCCCTGCCCGATTCCAATCTGGTCGCGCGCAAGCTCGGCAGCCTGCGCACGCAGGTCTTCGCCAGCCCTTCCTACATCGAGCGCTATGGCGAGCCGTTGCATCCGGACGAGCTGCAGTTCCATCGCACGCTGGCGCTGCGCAAGAACCGCAACGTGCACAACAACCGCTTTTTCTGGTCGCTCAGCGACGGCAGCGATGTGCGCGATTTCCCGGTCAATCCGTTGATGGTGGCCAACGATCCGGCTGCGCTCAATGGCGCGGTGTTATGCGGCGAAGGCTTGCTGTTGACCGGCGATGTGATGGCCAAGCCATTCGTGCAATCGGGTCTGGTCCGCCGGGTGCTCGCGGGTTGGACCGGGCCGGAGGTGGACTTCAACGCGGTGTTCGCCGGCGGCCGTCTGGTTTCGCCGAAAGTGCGCGCCTTCGTGGACTTCCTGGTGACGCGGATGAACTTCGATGCGGACTACATGATGGCGCAGTGCCCTGCACGTCTGGCGGCACAGAAGGCCGACAACGATGCGAAGATCGAAATCGGCGCAGACGTAAAATTGCGTGCAGAAGGCAAGCGCATCCTGGAAAACGTCACGGCATAGTCCGCACTCCGTTATTCGCCCATAGGCGTAAGTCAAAAGCCTAGTTGATCGAGTGCGCGCTGCCCTTGCCGCTTGCGGGACACGCCGTGAATCCGTCCCTGGAGGCTCGGTGGCGGCATCCATGCCGCCACACGGTCCCGCAACCGGCAAGGACACCGCACCAGAAAGTTGGTCGGCGGCTTTTGAAAGCTTATTGCTCGGCTTGCGGTAGTAGATGAGACGTTTGTAAGTTGCATGTTGAAAGCATGTCTGCTGCTCGGCTGGCGATATGAAATGGTGAGACGCTGGTCGAACGCACAGTGATCCGCCCAACGCACCTCATGCTCTGCTTGCAAATATGCACATCGACCATCCCGACCGGCCTTTGTCCGCCCATCGTCGCGGGACCTTGAGCGGCATGGATGCCGCGTAAGAGCCTACAAGGACGTACTTGCGGCGTGTCCTGCGATGGTGGGCGGGCAAGGGCCCTGCTGAAAACCCGCAGATCGGCAGCTTTGCACTCGACGCGCGCTTGATCAACAAAATTTGCAGCGCAAAAAACGGGCCGCTTTCGCGGCCCGTCTTGGTTACTGATCGCGGCTCTTCAATCGACTCGCCACGATTCAGTGCGGCAAACTCAACGCATGCCCGTGTTGTTGCCGGCACCCTCGGAGCGCAGCGGGATCAGGCGGATTTCGACGCGGCGGTTCTGTGCGCGGCCGGCATCGGTGCTGTTGTCGGCGATCGGGTAACGCTTGCCGGCGCCCATGGTTTCCATGCGCTCGCGCTGCACGCCTTGTGCGGTCAGATACTGCGCGACCGCACCGGCGCGTTCTTCGGACAGGCGCTGGTTGACCGCGTCGCTGCCGACGCTGTCGGTATGACCGACCACTTCCACCATGGTCTGGTTGTACTCGCGCAGTGTGGACGCCACGCCATTGAGCGCGCTGTAGAACTGCGGCTTCAATGCAGACTTGCCGAAGTCGAAGGTGATGCCGTCGGGCAGGTTCAGGGTGATGTTGTCGCCCTGGCGCTGCACTTCGATACCGGTGTTGGCGGTGCGCTCACGCAGTGCGCGCTCCTGGCGATCCTGGTACTGGCCAACCGCCGCGCCGCTGAGCGCGCCGATGCCGGCACCGACCATCGCATGCTGACGCCGCTCGGTGGCGCTGTCGCCGGTCAGCAGACCAGCGGCCACACCGATCGCGGTGCCGATCAGCGCGTTGCGGCCGGTGCGGTTCTGCTGTTGGGTCTGCTCGCCGTACTGGTCGCGCTGCACATACGAGCCGCCGGTGGCGCAGGCGGACAACGCGATGGCGCTGGCCAGGGCAACGGCAAGGCTCTTGGTGGCTGCTGGGGACATGGGGTTCTCCTATGGCCGGACCATCCGGCACTCAATCGTGTCGGCGAGGATAAACAGGCCAACGCGACTGGCGCATGATGAAACCGGCCCTCGATCGCACGCGGCTAGTGCTGCATTCAGGAAAACGTTTTCTGCTGGATAGCGACATGCACACGCGTAACGCACTCGCTGGCGTACGACACAAGCGTCGCAGCGCGCGCATGCAATGCCTCAGCCTTGCAAAACAAAAGCGCAGAACGCGCGCATCGGGGACCACGCAGTCCAGCTGTCGCTCGCGCTGGCGCGCGCTTATCCGCGCGTTTTCGCATACGCCGCCAATGCCGCATCGCGGCCTTCGGCCAAGCCGATGATCGGCGTGCGCGGATATTCCGGTGCCAGACGCGCCAACGACAACGGATGCAGCCACGGCGCGAAGCGCTCCTTCACCGCAAGCTTGCCGAGTTCCGGTATCCAACGGGTGATGTAGCTTGCCTGCGGATCGAACTTCTCCGCCTGGGTGACCGGGTTGAACACGCGGAAGTACGGCGCTGCATCGGCGCCGGTACCGGCCACCCATTGCCAACCCAATGTGTTGTTGGCCAGGTCCGCATCCACCAAGGTGTCCCAGAACCAGCGCGCGCCTTCGATCCAGTGCACGCGCAGATGCTTGCACAACAGGCTCGCCACGATCATGCGCACGCGGTTGTGCATCCAGCCGGTGTGCCAGAGCTGGCGCATGCCGGCATCGACGATCGGAATGCCGGTGCGGCCACGCTGCCAGGCCTGCAATGCGACCGGGTCCAGCTTGGCCCAGTCGAAGCCTTCAAAGCGCGGGTTGAGATTCTGGTTGGTGGTGTCGGGAAAATGGTGCAGCAGGTGATACGCAAAGTCGCGCCAACCCAATTGCCGGATATAGCCGTCGATTTCCGCAGCGTTGCGTGCGTTGCGGTTGGCTTCCAGCATGCTGGCGATCCGCCATGGCGCGATCTCGCCGAAGTGCAGATGCGGCGACAGCTGCGAGGTGCCAACCCGGTCGGGCCGGTCGCGGTTTTCGCGATAACCGGACAGCGCGCCATCGATGAAGATCTCCAGCATCTCGTGCGCGCCGGCCTCGCCGGGCTGCCAGTGCTCCCAGAAACCTTTATCCCAGTCCAGCGCCGGCAGCAACCCGAGCGTGTCCAGCGCAACGGTCTTCAAGTGCGCAGGCAACGGCGGCAGGCTGCGCGGTGCCGGCGCGGCAGCCGGCAACTGCAGCTGCGTGAGCGCATTGCGCCAGAACGGGGTAAACACCTTGTATGGACCGCCCTGCTGCGTCGTCAACTGCCACGGTTCGAACATCAGTGCGGAGTTGCAGCTGTGTACCTCGATCCCGCGCTCGCGCAAGGTACGCTTGATCTGCGCATCACGCGGCTGCGTGGCCGGCTCGTATTTGCGGTTCCAGTACACCGCCACCGCCCTGGTCTGCGCGATCACCTCATCCAGTACCTGCACGCTGTCACCGGCACGAACCACCAGGCCGCTGCCCAGCGCGCGCAAGGCCGCATCCAGCGCCGCGAGCGAGCGATGCCGCCAGCTCCGCGAGGCGGCGCCGGGTGTCCACTCGCCTTCTTCGTGCGGCGCATCGATATACAGCGGAACCGGGTGATGTCCCGCATCCAGCGCAGCCTGCAAGGCCGGGTTGTCTTCCAGGCGCAGATCGCGACGGAACCAGACGATGGCGTAGGACATACAAGCTCGGCAGCGACGATGAGGCGCGCAGGATAAGCCAGCAACTGCAACGATGGCGCGATGCCGCAGCGACGCATTGCCGCCCGGCAGCGCGCATCAGGCTTACTCGAAACTCCCCACCGAATCGTGGGCCAGATTGTCGAAACGGGTGTATTCGCCGAAGAATTTGAGCTTGCACGAACCGGTCGGCCCACCGCGGTGCTTGCCGATGATGATCTCGGCCAGGCCCTTGTCCGGCGAATTTTCCTTGTTGTAATAGTCGTCGCGGTAGATGAACACGATCATGTCCGCGTCCTGCTCGATCGCGCCGGATTCACGCAAGTCGGCCATCACCGGACGCTTGTCGGTACGGGTTTCCAGCGAGCGGTTGAGCTGCGACAACGCGATCACCGGCACGTTGAGCTCCTTGGCCAGGCCCTTGAGCGAACGCGAGATCTCCGAAATTTCGGTCGCACGGTTTTCGCTGTTGCCCGGCACCGACATCAGCTGCAGGTAGTCGATGACGATCAGGCCCAGGTCGTGCTCGCGCTTGAGTCGGCGGCACTTGGAACGCAGCACTTCCGGCGACACGCCCGGCGTGTCGTCGATGAAGATCTTGGTTTCCTTCAGCATCTTGATCGCGCCGGTCACACGCGCCCAGTCCTCGTCTTCCAGCGCGCCGGTGCGCAACCGTTGCGCGTTGATGCGGCCGTTGGACGAGATCAGGCGCATCGCCAGCTGCGATGCCGACATTTCCATCGAGAACACCGCCACGCCCTTCTTGGATTTGATCGCGGCGTATTCGGCGATATTCAGCGCAAAGGTGGTCTTGCCCATCGCCGGACGCGCGGCCAGGATGATCAGGTCGGTCGGCTGCAGACCGGAGGTCATCGCGTCGAAATCGTTGTAGCCGGTCGGCAGGCCGGTGATGTTGCCGCCGTTTTCGAAACGGCTGCGCAATTCCTCGAAGGCGTCCTTCAACGCGCCCGGCATCGCCACGAAGTCGGTGCGCCCGCGCGCGCCGGCCTCGGCGATCTTGAACACCGCCTTTTCCGCCGACGACAGCAACTCCACGCTTTCGCGGCCCTCGGGCTGGAAGCCGTCGTTGACGATGGTGGTGCCCACTTCGATCAGCTGCCGCAACACCGCCTTGTCGCGCACGATCTCCGCGTACGCTGCGATATTGGCTGCCGAGGGCGTGGTGCTGGCCAGTTCGATCAGGTACGCGCCATCGCCCACCTGTTCCAGCTTGCCCTGCGACTCGAACCACTCGCCCAGGGTCACCGCATCGAAGGGGCGGTCCTTCTCGTTCAGTTCGCGAATCGCGCGGTAGATCAGCCGGTGATCGCGGCGGTAGAAGTCGTTGTCGGTGAGCTGGTCGTTGACCCGATCGAACGCATCCGGCGCCAACATCAATCCACCGAGCACGGCCTGCTCGGCCTCGACCGAATGCGGCGGCACCCGCAACTGGTCAAGCCGCGGCTCGGGACGATCGTAATCGTCGTCGCGATCGCGATTGCGCTTGGAACGGAAACCAGGACGAGCGGACATGGACAAACAGACCTGACACGAGGGAGACGAGGGCAGGAAGCATAGTCATCGGCGGCGCCGACGACCATGCACAACTCTGTGGATAACTGGTGGACAGCCGGTGCATCAACGTTCTACGCGCCGGCTGTCGCAACCGCCGAGACGCTTGCCGCGCCAGGGCTTCCACCGCACCACCGGCAGCCGTCGGCGGCTGCCTACGGGCCCACCGCCGCTGTGATCAACTCAGCGCTTGCGCTGTTCGATCAGGCCCAGGAAGGCGTCGACAAACCCCTGCAGGAACTTGCGACTGCCGGCGTTGGCGACCTGATCGTCGGCATCGAACAGGCCGTCCTTGTACTGCAGGAAGACCTCCGGCTGGCCGAGCACCTGCATGTCCAGATACGACAGCACATTGCGCAGATGCTGCTGCGCGGTGGCGGTGCCGATCGCCCCGACCGAGATGCCGACCACGGCGGCCGGCTTGCCCGCAAATGCGCTGTCGCCGTAGGGACGCGAGCCGGTATCGAGCGCGTTCTTGAGCACGCCGGGGATCGAGCGGTTGTATTCGGGAGTCACGAACAGCACCGCGTCCGCCGCCCGGATTTGCTGCTTCAGACGCGTGCCTTCAGCAGGAAAATCGCCGTCGCGGTCCTGGTTGTACAGCGGGATGTCGCCGATCTCCAGATACTCGAACACGGCCTTGTCGCCGGCCAGATGCTCCAGCGCGTGCGCCAGTTGGCGGTTGTAGGACGCTGCACGCAGGCTGCCGACCAGTACGGCGATAGTGATCTTGCTCATGGGAACGCTCCGTTGGGGAATCAGCGCCCTACTCTAGTCAGCCTGGCGCTCATGCCCGGTGAAGCGCGGCTGCCTCAGCGGCCGATCGCGGCGCGTTGCGCGCGCCAATGCGCCTGCCAGGCCTGGAACATCAGCACCGTCCACAGGTGCGTATGCCATTTGCGCTCGCCGCCGTTGAAGTCGCGCCACAGCCCGGCCACGGTGTCGGCGGCGAACACGCCGTCGCGCTCCAGCGCGGCATGCGCCAGCAGATCGTCGGCCCAGCCGTGCAGGTCGCCGCGCAGCCAGGCGCTGACCGGCGCGCCGAAGCCGCGCTTGCCGCGGTAGACCATCGGGTCGGGCAGATAGCGGCACAGCACGCGCTTGAGCAGATACTTGCTGACCCCGTCGCGGTACTTCAGCGACAGCGGCAGCGACCAGGCGAACTCGGCCACCCGCCAGTCCAGCAACGGCGCGCGCGCTTCCAGCCCCACCGCCATGGTGGTGCGGTCCACCTTGCACAACAGATCGTCGGGCAGATAGGCGGCAAAGTCGGCCAACATCATCGCGTCGGCCGGCGTGCCCGAGCCGTGCAGCGGGTCGGCCAGGCTGTAGAAACTGTCGGGCTCGGTCGCGCCCAGCACCACCGCGGCCGGGTCGCGCCAGCGCGAAATGCGGTTGCGGTAGATGTCGCCGATGCCGCGTGCGCCGGCCTCGGCCACCAGCGCGGCCAGGCCGCCGGTGCGCGAGGACTCGCCGTTGCGGCGTGCCGCCAGCGCCATCAGCCGCCGCAGCGGCCCCGGCACCAGCCCATGCATGCGCCAGTTGCGCAGCGCACGCTGGTAACGGCCGTAGCCGAAGAACAACTCGTCGCCACCGTCGCCGGACAGCGCCACCGTCACCCCGCCACGCGCCAGCCGTGCGACCAGCGCGGTCGGCACCTGCGAGGCATCGGCGAAGGGCTCGTCGAACATGTCCGGCAGGGTCGGCACCACCGCCAGGGCGTCGGCGCCGCTGACATATAGCTCGGTGTGATCGGTGTGCAGGTGCGTGGCCACTTCGCGCGCCAGCGGCGCTTCGTCGTGATGCGAACCTTCGAAGCCGATGCTGAAGGTATGCACCGGCTGGGCGCTCTGCGCCTGCATCATCGCGGTGACGATCGACGAATCGGTGCCGCCGGACAGGAACACGCCCACCGGCACGTCGGCCACCATGCGCAGCGCCACCGCATCGCGCAGCACCGCATCGAGCTGTTCCTCGGCCTGTGCATCGCTGCCGGTGAACGGCGCCGCCAGCGCGCGCTGCATCGCCTCGCGCGCGTTCCAGAACGGCTGCTGCGCCTGGTCCGGCCGATGCGCCGCCGCGCCGGCCGCCACCATCTGCGCATCCAGCCGCAGTACCCGCCCCGGCATCAACTTGAAGGTGCGCTCGTGGATGCAGGCCGGCGCCGGGATGTAGCCCAGCCGCAGCAGCAAGGTCAGCGCATTGCGATCGACGCCGTTATCGAACTCCGGATGCTGCCACAGCGCCTTGAGTTCGGAACCGAACACCAGGGTGTCGCCGGCCCAGCCGTAGTACAGCGGCTTCTTGCCGACGCGGTCGCGGGCCAGAGACAGGCAGTTGTCGCGTTCGTCCCACAACGCCAGCGCGAACATGCCGTTGCAGCGGGTCAGGGTGTCGTCCAGCCCCCACTCCACCACCGCCGCCAGCAGCACTTCGGTATCGGAATGACCACGGAAGCGGTGCCCGAGTGCGGACAGCGCCGCGCGCAGCTGCGCGAAGTTGTAGATCTCGCCGTTGTAGGCCAGCACATAACGGCCATCGGCCGAGCGCATCGGCTGATGGCCCAGCGGCGACAGATCCAGGATGCTCAAGCGTTGATGCGCCAGCGCCACGCCGGCCTGTGCATCGCACCAGGTGCCGGCATCGTCGGGGCCGCGATGACGCAAGGCGGCGCCCATCGGCCGCACCAGCGCATCGAGTTGTTCGCCATGCATGCGTGGCGAGGCCAGCAGCAGTCCAGCCAATCCGCACATCGTCAGTGCTCCCGCGCGCGACGCATGCCGCTCATGCCGTCACCGCGCTGGGGGCAGGTGCCGGCATCGCGATAAAACCGGGTACCGCCTGCACGCGCTGCAGCCAGGCGCCGATCGCCGGCCAGCGCTCCAGATCGAAGCCGCCGTCCTCGGCGCAATGGGTGTAGGCAAACAGCGCGATATCGGCGATGCCGTAGGCGCTGCCGGTAAACCAGCTGTGCTGCTGCAGATACTGCTCCATCACTGCCAGCGCCTGCTCGCCGCGGGCGCGCAGCTGCGGCAGTTCGGCGCGGCGCGCGGCATCGCGCGGCGTCCACAGGCTGATGAAACGCGCCAACGCGATAGGCGGCTCATGGCTGTATTGCTCGAAGAACATCCAGCTCAAGGCCTGCGCGCGTTGCCACGCGTCGGTGGGCAGATACGGGGTGCCTTCGGCCAGCCAGAACAGGATCGCGTTGGATTCGGTCAGCACGCGGCCGTCGTCGCGCTCCACCATCGGCACCTTGCCGTTGGGATTGATGGCCAGATACGCGGGCGTGCGGGTTTGGCCCGCGGCGCTGTCGACCTCGACCCAGTGATAGCGGCTGCCCAATTGCTCCAGCAGCAGGCGCACCTTGTAGCAGTTCCCGGAACTGGACATGCCATGGACGGTCAACGGGGGACGCACGGTCGACATCAGGCTGGCTCCGCGGCAGCAACGAGGGGCTGGCAGTGTCACAGCCCCGGGGGTCTTTGCAAAGCCCTGCAACGATTTGCTGCAAGGCATGGCCGCGGTTGCGTGCGCTGCGGGCAGCGCGGCTCAGCGCATCACCACCAGCGCCACCGGCACACCCAGCACGGCGACCAACATGCCCAGCACCGACACCGTCAATGCCAGCGCGCCGAAGGCACGCGCGCGCGCGCAGCCGGTCGCTCCGGCGACCGCCTGGACCGCCGCGATCGACCACCACAGCCCGCCCAGCAGCATCAGCAGCACCGCCATGGCCAGCTGCGCCAGCCCGGCTGGATCATGCACACCGGTCCCGAACAGGACGCTATCGCCACCGAGCGCGGCCAACGCCGCCAGCAGGCAGACCAGCCACGGCAAGGCACTACCCAACAGCGCCGGCAGCAACGCACCGACCTGCGCAGCGCCGCCCATCCAGCGCAGCATCCGCTGCAGCAGCACGCAGCCCACCAGCGCGATGGCCAGCATGATCACCATGGCGATGGCGTGCACCCACAGCGGCTGCGCAGACAGCCACATCCAGCTAGAGAGCACGAGGATCAGGCCGAACACGCACCACGCGCTCCAGCGCGCGCCGGCCCGCGTGTGCAAGCGCTGCGCAACGGTGTGCGGATCGAACAGCATCCCGCCCAGGCCACCACCGCGCCACCAGGCCAGGCATGCCAGCACCAACACGATCAGCGCCAGCAGCGCGGCCAGCGGATAGACGAACACATGGACGTCCAGCGGCTGTCTGCGCGGGTGCGGCTTGAGGTCGTGATTGAAGTACAGCAGGTCGCGGGCACGCTCCATGTCGGCGGCTGCACGCGTCACGCCGTTAGCGGGGATGCGGTCGGACAGGCGCTGCCACTCGCCGACGATGACCATGCGTCCGTCGTGCGTGGAGACCGTGCGCGAGAAGCGGAACCACGGGTTGGCGACCACCTGCGTATCGGCTTCCACCTGCACCGCCGGATCGACCCGCACCCGCACGGTCTGCCGCGCCAGCCGCGGGCCGTCCAGTGCCAGCGGGCTCTTGCGCGCCGCGGTGGGCAAGGCGTCCATCCATTCGCCGAGCTGGAACAGCGGAAAGCCAAGCTCGTCGCCCTCGGCGGTCGGCCACTCCAGGCGGTAGGCCTCGTGCGTGCGCACCTTCAACACATCGGTCGCGTCGATGGTTGGCACGCCGACCTGCGTCAGCGCGGTGTAGTACTGCTGCATGAATTCCAGATAGTGCTCGCCGACCGCCTGCGCACCGTTGTCCTCGAAGCTGGGCGCCACGCGCTCGCCGCGCCCCTGGCGATACTTCGTGTCCACGCTGAAGGTCGCCACACGCTGCGGTTTGCGCAGCGAGATCACGATCTCCTCGTCCACCTCGATCTGCGGCAGCGTCGGCATCGGCGATGGCACCGCCACCAGATCGCGCTGCCCGGCCACGACCGGCAGACCACGCACGAACGGCAACGGCAGACGTTGCGCAAGCGGGCCCTCTTCGCGATCGCGCGTGGCATCCACCCATACATCGCCCTGCGGCAGATGCGCGCGCACCACCACATGGTCGAACGCATAGGGACTGGGCAAGCGCAGATCCAATCCATGGCCCTTGTCGCTGTTGACCAGTACCGGCTCGGCGCGGATGCCGGCCAGCTGCAGCAACGCGATCAACAGCGTCGCCTTGTCCTTGCAGTCGCCATAGCGGTTACGCAGCGTCACCTCCGGCGCATGCGGCGCGTGCGAGTTCTCGCCCATGTCCAGGCCGACGTAACGGATCTCGCCCTGCACGAAGGCCACTGCACGCAGCAGTGCGCCCTGCGGGTCGTCGCTGCGCAGCTGCAGGCTCTGCACCATGCCGTCGGCGATGCGCGCATCCTTGAACGCGCGCGGATACAGCTGCGCTGCCCATGCCGCCACCGCCGCCCAGTTGCCGGCAGTGGAGACTTCGATCAAGCCATACGGATCGACATCCTCCGGGGCATTCTTTTCTTCCTGCACCGGGGCAATGTCGCGCGCCGCAATGTCCAGCGTCGCCACGTCGCCGGCGCGGCTGACGTTGCGGCTGAAGCCTGGCGCGCTCACCCGCCACTGCAATCCCATGCCGGCCGGATGTCGCACGCGCACCCGGCGCTCGCCCAGCGGTACGCCGTAGCGCGCATCGAACACGTCGTAATAACCCTTGCCGAACACCGGATTGCTGCCGATGATGGTCACGCCGTAATCGACCCGGTCGCCCACGCGCAGGTCCGGCAAGGTGATCGACAGCGTCAGCGCGCCATCGATCAAACCGTCTTCCAGTCCGCTTTCGCGGCGCAATCTGGCGTAGTGCGCCTGTTTGCGCATGTCGATGCGCTTGCCGTCGCGCCAGACCTCCAGGCTGTTGAGCTCAAGCTGCTGGTACTGCGGCTGGTAATCGATGGAGATCTGCCCGGCTTCGTCCAGACTTTTCGCACGCTGCACGGTGTAACTGAGGCGGCGATAGGCCTGCGGCGCCGCGCCGGTCAGATCGACCTGATCGGACACCAGCTCATAGCGCAGCCCGCTGGCGCCCGGCACCTTATCCGGCACCGCATCGGCAATGACCCAGGCCGGTGGCGGCGCCATGCGCGGCGCCTCGCTGGCCTGCGCCGGTGCGAGCACGCTCGCCACCACAGCCAGCACACAGAGCATCCAGAACGCGCCACGCAGGCGTCGCCTCCCATCCCTGTCGATCAACACCCACTCCTCGTCAAAACGCATTGAGTCCCGTCAGCGCACGCCCGACCACCAACTGATGCACGGTCTCGGTGCCCTCGTAGGTGATCACCGATTCCAGGTTCAGCGCATGCCGGATCGCCACATGCTCGGTGGTGATGCCGGCCGCGCCAAGCAGATCCCGGCACTCGCGCGCCACGTCCAGGGCCATGCGGCAATTATTCCATTTTGCCAGCGAGATCTGTTCCGGCCGCAGCTGGCCGGCCTGCTTCAGGCGCCCGAGCTGCAGCGCCAGCAGCTGCGCGGTGGAAATCCGCCGCGCCATGTCGGCCAGCTTGATCTGCGCGCTCTGCGTGGCCGCCAGCGGCCGGCCGAACAGGATGCGCTGCCCGCTGTAGGCCAGCGCCTCGCGCAGACAGGCCACCGCCGCACCGATCGCGCCCCAGGCGATGCCGTAGCGCGCCTGATTGAGGCAACCCAGCGGTGCCTTCAGACCGGCCGCGTTCGGCAACCGCATCTGCTCCGGCACGTAGACGTCGTCCAGGAACAAACCCGAGGTCACCGACGCGCGCAGGCTCATCTTGTGCGCGATGTCCTGCGCACTGAAGCCGGCGCTGCCGGTCTCCACCAGAAAGCCGCACACGCCGTCGTCGGTATGCGCCCAGATGATCGCAATGCCGGCAATGCTGCCGTTGGTGATCCACATCTTGGATCCGTTCAAGCGCCAGCCATCGCCCTGCCGTACCGCGCGCGTGGTCATCGCGGCCGGGTCCGAGCCACCCTGGGCTTCGCTCAACCCGAAACAGCCGATCAGACGCCCCGCTGCCATCTCCGGTAACCAGCGCTGGCGCTGTTCGTCGCTGCCGTAGGCATGGATCGGGTACATGCACAGCGAGGACTGCACGCTGACGAAACTGCGCAGGCCGCTGTCGCCGCGCTCCAGTTCCTGGCAGATCAATCCGTACGCCACCGCGCCCAGGCCCGCGCCGCCATCGCGTACCGGCAGGCTTGCGCCCAGCAGGCCGAGCTCTGCCAGTTCCGGCACCCACTCGCGCGGGAAGCGCCCTGCGTCGAAGGCATCGCCGATCGCCGGCAGCACCCGCGTATCGGTGAAGCGCGCCACCGCATCCTGCACTGCCCGTTCTTCGTCGGTCAGCAGCGCGCGTACATCGAACAGATCATCGGGGCGCACCGGCATGTCGGCTTCCACTCCAGGAGAAGCGGCGATTATCAGCCAGTTGCCGGCCGAACATGGCGACGACGTGGTCGGCGCACGGGATTCACCACTGACGCCTGAAACGAGAAGAGCCGGCAATGCCGGCTCCTTTCTTGCTGACGCAGCGATCCGGGGGATGGCTGCCAGCGATTTTTTACTGGCGCGTGCTGCCCGCATCCACGCGGACGCCCCGGTCCCCGGCAGTCGAAGCGGTCTGGGTCACCAGCTGACCGTCGACCACCGGCAGGCGATCGCTGGCCGGCTTGTCGTTCATGCGCACGGTCTTCTCGAAACCGTCGTAGCGGTAGGTCACGTCGTAGGCCACCACATTGTCCGCATCGCCCAGCGAGATGCGCTCGCCCGGCTTGTTGTCCATGCGCATGGTGCCGGTGGTGCCGTCGACATTGCGGTAGGTCACGTCGTAGCCGACCACACGCGAGGACTGCGAATTGGCATTTTCGGTATGGCACTGGCGCTCGGTACGATCCACCACGCGGCCGCCGACATGGTTGCGGTCCACACGGTTACCGACCATGCCGCCACCGACCGCACCGGCCACCGTGGCCAGCTTGCGGCCGTTGCCGCCGCCGACCTGGTTGCCGAGCAGACCGCCGATCACCGCACCGGCGACGGTGCCACCGACATTGCCATCGCGTTCGGGCAGACGCTCCTGTACCACCACGTCGCGGCAGACTTCGCGCGGCGAGGAGCTGGTGGTGGTTTCGCGGATGGCCGCGCTGTTGACGACCTGTGCGTACTGCGGCTCGCGCTCAGTGATCGGTGCGACCTTGACCACGTCGGCGTATTCCAGACCACGCGGTGCCGGCTCGCCGTTGGCGACGAAATCGCCGGACGACGGGCGATTGTTCATGAAGGCGGCTGTGGCCACGCCTCCGACCAGCAACGCACCAGCAGCGACCAGTATAGTTGTCGTATTGCTCTTCATGATCCAGCTCCGTGCGGACACGCCGCGTTGTTGACGGCGTGATTCCAGCACGCGAACCCTGAACGAAAACGCCCTCGCTCATGAACGCCGCAGTTAAGTTCAGCTAGCGGTTATTTCATGCACTTCTAACAGCCGGAGCATTCGCATGCGCAATCCCGTCACCTCGCGCGCCCTGGAGTGGGCCAGCAAGCTGCGCTACCCCACCTTGTTCAAGCTGGCGGCCGCGCTGTTTCTGGTCGACCTGGTAATCCCCGACCCGATCCCGTTCCTCGACGAGCTGCTGTTCGGCCTGAGCACGCTGCTGCTCGCCAACTGGAAGACGCGCAAGGCGCCGCTGCCTGCACCGGTGCGCCGCGATTGATGCAGCTGGTCGACAGCCACTGCCATCTGGATGCCGACGCGTTCGACCACGACCGCGCTGGCGTGATCGCGCGCGCGCAGGCGGCCGGTGTCGTGCAGCAGGTGATCCCGGCGGTCACTGCCGCCAGCTGGTCGGATCTGCGCACCGTCTGCACCCAGGCACCCGGGCTGCACCCCGCTTATGGGCTGCACCCGATCTTTCTCGATCAGCACTGCCCCGAACATCTGGAGCTGCTGGCCGACTGGATCGAGCGCGAGCGTCCCTGCGCCATCGGCGAGTGCGGGCTGGATTTCTATCTGGACGGGCTGGACGCGCAGATGCAGCGCGAGTATTTCGACGGGCAACTGCAGCTGGCCAGGCGCTTCGACCTGCCGCTGATCGTGCATGCGCGGCGCGCCACCGAAGAGGTCATCGCCCGCATCAAGGCCGTGGGCGGCCTGCGCGGTGTGGTGCACAGCTTCGCCGGCAGCCCCGAACAGGCGCAGCAATTGTGGAAGCTGGACTTCATGATCGGCCTGGGCGGCCCGGTGACCTACCCGCGCGCCAACCGCCTGCGCGGCCTGGCTGCAACGATGCCGCTGGACTATCTGCTGCTGGAAACCGATGCGCCGGATCAGCCCGACGCCAGCATCCGCGGCCAACGCAACGAGCCGGCCCACCTGCGCACGGTGCTGGACTGCATCGCACAGCTGCGCGGCGAGGCGGAAGAGCGCATCGCCGCGCAGACCACCGCCAACGCGCGGCGGTTGTTCGGGTTGCCAGGCTGATAACGGTGCGCGCTGCAGGCGACGTTCCGCAGCGCGCGCGACGTCATGGGCTTGCAGCGAGCTCGGCGGCGGGCGACGCGGTTGCCGCCACAGCCACCTTCGGCTTGAGCAACATCTCCAGGGCCTTGCCCACCGCGACAAACGCAAAGGCGCCGGTGATATGCGTGGCTGCGCCCAGCCCGGCGCCGCAATCCAGCTTGAGCGTGGCGTCGGCATCCAGCTGCGGGCGGATGCCGCAGACGCTGCCATCGGCCTGCGGATACTTGACGTTTTCCAGCGAGTACACCGCCGGCACGCCGAAATAGCGCTGCGGATTCTTGGGAAAATTGAACTCGCTGCGCAACTTCTTGCGGATCAGCGCCAGCATCGCATCGTGTTCGGTGCGCGAGACATCGCGCACGCGCACCAGGGTGGGATCGGTGCGCCCGCCAGCGGCGCCTACGGTGAGCAGCGGCAGCTTGCGTCGGCGGCACCAGGCGATGGTTTCCACCTTCACCCGGAAACTGTCGCAGGCATCGATCACCAGATCGAACGCATCGCCGAGCAGCTGTTCGATATTGCCGGCGGTGAGAAACGACTCCACCGCATCGGCAGCGATCTCCGGGTTGATCGCCACGCAGCGCTCGGCCATCGCGCGCGCCTTGTTGCGTCCATACTGCCCGGCCAGCGCCGGCAGTTGCCGGTTGGTGTTGGACACGCACAGGTCGTCGGCATCGATCAGGCGGATATGCCCGACGCCGGTGCGCGCCAGCGCCTCGACCACCCACGAGCCCACGCCGCCCATCCCGACCACCGCCACGCGGCAGATGGCCAGCCGCTCCACCGTGCCGACTCCGTACAGCCGGTCGATACCGGCAAAGCGTTCACGCCATTGTGCTTTCATCGGCCTATTTTACGCGCGCCGCTGCGCGCGCGCCCATCAACGTACTGATGTCCGCGTCCACCGGAGTCCTTCCATGCCCGCCCCGTCCACCGAACAATCGCGCGCGTCCCGCTATGCCTTCCTGTTGGTGCTGGGCATCCTGATCGGGCTGGTGTGCACGGTGATGGTGGCGCGCGTGCTGCAGGCCACACGCAACCCGGTGCCGGACAGCCTGATGCAGGTGATGGCTTACCAACTGCGCGCCTTGCAACCCGACCCCGATGCCAGCTGCGACCCCGCACGCCAGCGAGCGCGACTGCAATCGTTGCGCCTGCTTGCCGACGAACTGGAACCGGCCTTCCCGGACATCGGCGAAGACCGCCGCTTCGGCGAGCATGCCACCGCCTTGCGCACCGTACTGGACCAGGTACGGCGTGCGCCGCCGGCCGATTGCGCCGCGATTGCCGCCGTCAGGACACAGGTCACCGACACCTGCGAGGCCTGTCATCGCGACTTCCGCTGACCCGTCATCGCGCGGCTCGGTCGACGCGCACCGCAGCGACGGTGAACAGGACGCTCGGGTTTCGTTAAGCCTGGAGTGATCCAGTTGGCGGACCGTTCACCCTGACCAACACAGGATGACGTCGCCGCGGCCCTGACCGCTTTTTCGAACCACCCCGGAGAGACCTCATGAAGACCCGACTGCTCGTCATTGGCCTGGCTGCAACCGCAACGCTGGTTGGCTGCGCCACCTCCCAGCCCCAGTACGGCAGCTATCGCGGTGACCGCGGCTACGACCAGGGCTATTCGCAGCAGCAGGCACGCTGCGTGGATTGCGGCATCGTCACCCGCGTCGATGAAGTCGGCCCGACCCGCAGCGCTCCCACCGGCACCGGTGCAGTGCTCGGCGGCATCGTCGGCGCGGTGGCCGGGCGCCAGATTTCCAAGGAGACCGGTGGCAGCAAGGGCAACAAGAACGTCTCGGCCGTGGCCGGTGCCGCCGCCGGCGCGCTGGCGGGCAATGCGATCCAGAACAACGTCACCAGCGACAGCTTCGATGTGCAGGTGCGCATGGACGACGGTCGCGTCATTGTGGTGAACCAGCGCGATCTGGCGGGCGTGCGCGAAAACGCCTACGTACGTGTGGTCAACGGCAAGGTCGTGCTGCGCTGATCGCGGCACGCACCAAGAGCGACCGGTAAAACACTGCGCTCACCGTCAGGCCGGCGCGGTCGGTGCCAGGAATCTTCATGTACCTCGCGTGCATTGCGATTCCTCCGTGCCAGCCCGACGACTACTGGCTACGTTCGATTCGCCAAGGTTGGCGAGACGACAGAAAGGCCCGGCGACGGGCCTTTCTGCTGTCTGCACGATGGCCCGCCGTGTTGCGCCGTGCTCAGACCACCTGCACCGCGTCGGCCTGCAGGCCTTTCTGCCCTTGCACGACGGTGAAGCTGACCTTCTGGCCTTCCTTGAGGCTTTTGAAGCCCTGGATCTGGATCGCACGGAAATGGACGAAGACGTCCTCGCCGTTTTCGCGACTGATGAAGCCAAAGCCCTTGGCATCGTTGAACCACTTCACGACACCATTCTCGCGTTCGATATTGGACATCTCGACTGACTCCCTACGACACTGTGATGGACTGACGGTGGTGGCTGTGATTGCAAGGAGGAAGCGAGGTACAAGGATGTAGCGGATCGAACGATCTGCCGCATCAGGCCACGATTCACGGTGACCGTTGCAAACAGCAGCGCTGGCAACTTAACCCGCACCAAACCAATTTTCAAGCAGCCCTTGCGCGATCTTGTCAAGCCTGAAACAGGACATTTTTAACCATCATGGATATCACCGTCGTCTATTACATCCTGGCTGGCGTGCTGGTACTGATCGGCCTGGCCGGAGTCGTCCTGCCGGCGCTGCCGGGCCTGCCGCTGGTGTTCGCGGGGTTGCTGGTGGCCGCCTGGGCCGATGGCTTTGGCCACGTCGGCTGGGTGGCGCTGGTGATCCTGGGCCTGATGACGGCGTTGTCGTTTGCGATCGACTTCCTCGCCACGGTGTATGGCGCCCAGCGGGTCGGTGCCAGCAAGGCGGCACTGTGGGGCTCGGTGATCGGATCGGTGGTCGGCATCTTCTTCATGCCGATCGGCTTGTTCGTCGGCCCGTTCGCCGGCGCATGGATCGGCGAATACTGGCAGACCCGCAAGTCCGATCAGGCGACCAAGGTCGGCTTCGGCACCTGGCTCGGCATCGTGTTCGGCACCGCGACCAAGCTGGCACTGGGCCTATGCATGCTGGGCGTGTTCGCCATCGCCTGGTTCTTCTAGCGGATTCCAGCCATCACCGATGCTGATTGGGTGGGATGGTCGCCCGGACGACGACAGCGCAGATACCTATTCAGTTGCAGAAGACTGTCGATTGCGGGTGCCGCCCGGATGTTATGCCACCGTGTACACGCCGCGTATGCAGGCGCGACCGTTAAGCTTCGCAGCTGACGCGCCTGCCCGGCGCCTTCACTCGGCCAGACTGCCCATGTCCAAGCACCGCACCCGTCCCTTGATGCTGATTGCCCTGGCAGCTGCGCCGCTGGCGTACGCACAGGAAATCGCCCCCACCCCCGCTTCGCCGCAGGCCTGCACCTCCGTCACCTCGGATGCGGCGCGGCTGGCCTGTTACGACCAGGCGCTGGGTTATACGCCGCAATTGACCGCCGAGGCCGACGCCGCCGCGCAGATCGCCAAGCAGAAGGAATCCAAGCCGCAGGGCGAGCGTGCCCTCAGCCGCGCCGGCGATTTCTTCCGTGCCGATGGCCAGGACCAGCCCAAGGCCGAGGCGGTCGCCAACGCAGGCCGCGGCTCGTTGCTGGACCGCCGCTGGGAGCTGGCCAAGGATTCCAAGCTGGGCACCTTCCAGCTGCGCGGTTACAAGCCGGTCTATCTGTTGCCGGCGTTCTGGACCAGCGACTCCAACCGCACCCCGCAGTCGCCGAATCCGGCCAACTCGGTGTCCACCCCGCAGCAACTGGACAGCACCGAGCTGAAGTTCCAGCTCAGCTTCAAGACCAAGGTGGTCGAGGATCTGTTCGGCGACAACGGCGACATCTGGATGGGCTACACCCAGAGTTCGCGCTGGCAGGCCTACAACACCGATGCCTCGCGCCCGTTCCGCGAAACCAATTACGAGCCGGAAGCGATGCTGGTGTTCCGCAACAACTACAGCCTGTTCGGCTGGAAGGGCCGCATGAGCGGCATCAGCGTCAACCACATGTCCAACGGCCGCGAAGATCCGCTGTCGCGCTCCTGGAACCGGGTGATCCTCAACATCGGGCTGGATCGCGAGAACTGGGCACTGACGCTGCGCCCGTGGTTCCGCATCAAGGAAGACCGCGCCGACGACAATAATCCCGACATCGAGGATTACATGGGCCGTGGCGATGCCACCCTGGTCTACAACAAGGACGGGCACGAAGTGGCGCTGATCGCGCGGCATTCGCTGCGCGGCGGCGACCGCTCGCACGGCTCGGTGCAACTGGATTACGGCTTCCCGATCACCAACCTGCTGCGCGGCCACGTGCAGGTGTTCGACGGCTATGGCGAAAGCCTGATCGACTACAACCACAAGGCCACCTACATCGGCCTGGGCGTGTCGTTGCTGGAATGGTTCTAGGCACATCGCGCCGACGCGTTGAGCAACGTCGCAAGACATTGAAAAGCCGGCATGCGCGCATGCCGGCTTTTCGACTTATGGGATTGCAGGCTTGGAGCGGCAAAACGTAGCAAGCAATCTTCATGTGGTCGCAGAAATCGCAGTGCATGGGTGGGACATGCCGATTCCGAACACGGATCACGCCGCCTGGCGATGAGCGCAGCAGTTTGGTAGCCGCTTCAAGTTCCACAGCGCTGACGATCACGCTGCTGCGCACATATAAAAAAACAGCGCAGGAGATCATCCTGCGCTGTCTTCATGAAGCGGCTTCACCAGCGATCAGACGTCGAAGAAATCGACCTTGCCATCTTTCAAGGTGTAGTACGCACCGACCACGCGGACATCGCCTGCGCGCAGCGGTTCGAGCAGCGCCGGTTCGGATGCGCCACGCAGGCGGTCCACGGTGCGCTTGACGTTGGCCTTGACCGAGGCCGCCAGCAGGTCGTCCCCGCCCTTGCTCTTGGCGGTCAGCACGGCCGGGACGATGGGCTCGATCATCGCGCCGATCGCGCCGGGGAAGAATGCGTTCTTCTCCACCACCGACACCGCCGCAGCGACCGCGCCACAGCTTTCGTGGCCCATCACCACCACCAGCGGCACGCCGAGCTGGCTGACCGCGTATTCGATCGATCCCAATGCGGTGGTGTCGACGGTATTGCCGGCATTGCGGACGATGAACATTTCGCCCAGGCCACGCCCGAACAGCAACTCCGGCGGCACCCGCGAATCCGAGCACGACACCAGGATCACGAACGGGGTCTGCCCCAGCGCCAGTTCCAGACGGCGCTTGCTGTCGGAAATGACTTTCTTGGGACGGTTTTCCACGAACGCGGCATTGCCGTCACGCAGTGTCTGCAATGCCTGCTCGGCATTGAGATCGGTCTTCTTCGACGGCGCCGCACCCGCGGCGAACGGCAGTGACGCGGCGGCGGCAGCGATGGGCGCACAACAGGCGCATTGCAGCAGTTTTCGACGGGATGCGGAATGCGACATGGACGAGCCCCTGCTCTCTGGTTGTCTGGCGATCGTACACCGAGGCAGGCGCGGCACCATGCTACGGCGCGCGCTCATATCGACACGATTTCGCAACCCGCGCCCCTGGGTTCAGGTCCAGTCCGTCAGGCCCTCGCGGCGATAGGTTTCCTGAAATGCCGGCCGCGCTTTCATTCGCTGCGCATGTGCCTGCAAGGCCGGCCAGGTATCGCTGGGCCGGGGCATGTTGCGCGACCAACGCATCATCATGGTCAGCATGAAATCGGCCGCCGACAACGTCTGGCCCAGCAGATACGGACCATTGGCCTGCAGATGCGCATCCACCTGGGTCCAGGCCGCTTCGAGTTTTTGTCGTGCCTGCGCCTGCGCCGCATCGCTGTGTTCGGCGCCCGCCGGCTCGCTTGGGTAGAACCAGGCGCGATACGCCGGCTGCAAGGTGTTGGCGCAGAAGAACATCCACTTGTAGTAGGCCGCGCGCTCGGGCGTGCCAAGCGGTGGTGCCAGCCCGGCCTGTGGATGCAGGTCGGCCAGGTGCAGCGCGATTGCTGCGGCTTCGGTGAGCACGTGTCCATCGAGCACCAGCGCCGGTACCACGCCGGCCGGATTGAGCGCCAGATACTGCGGCGATTTCTGCTCGGCGCGCTCGAAATCGAGCGAATGCAGTGCGTGCGGCACCTCCAGTTCGATCAGCAGCCAATGCACGACGAACGCGGCGGTGCTGGGGGTGTGGTACAGCGTCGTGGTCATGCAAACTCCTTCGTTAGTTGGTACAGGAACGCAAGCAGGCGAGCTTGTGGGGTTCACAGCGATTGACATCGCTCTGCTGGGTGCAATCGAACACCTGGGCCATGCAATTGGCCCGCTGCGCCGGATTCCGGGTGGCGTCACAGCTCTTTCCGCGTGGTGCCACCGCCATGCGGCAGCTGCTTTCGCTGGGCCGGTCGGCCGTGCACTGCGCTGCGTGGCGGTTGCACTGCGCGATGCAGCGCTCCATCGCCGAGGGGCCGTCGAAGCGCGTTGCGGTGTCGCTGGGCTTGAGCGGCTTTTTCTCGGCAAACGGTACTGGCGCGGTGGGTTGCGGCGCATAGTTGCCGGACGGAAACAGCACGGAGGGCTGGGTCTTTTGTTGCGCTGCCAGCGGCAGGCTGGCGCACACCAGGACGGCGAGGCAGATGAGACGGAGCATTCCTGTTCTCCTGAGGGTGCCTGCATGTATGCACCGAGCATAGCCCGTTCCGGTCGGGCCGTCCCGCCACCCCACGTGAGAACACGCACGCGGCGTTTTTTCCAGTACATAGGCACCGCGTACGAACAGCAGGCACGCGCAGCGCCCAAACTGAAAACGGCGACGCAGTGTACGTGCGTCGCCGTTCCAGGTTTACTTATTCCACCACCACCGGAATCTTGCCGATACGCGATTGCCATTGGCGCGGGCCGGTCTTGTGCACCGATTCGCCGGTGGAATCCACCGCCACGGTGACCGGCATGTCCTTGACCTCGAACTCGTAGATCGCCTCCATCCCTAAGTCTTCGAATGCCAGCACGCGTGCGGCCTTGATCGCCTTGGAGACCAGATAGGCCGAACCGCCGACCGCCATCAGATACACGGCCTTGTTGTCGCGGATCGCCTCGATCGCCGCATCGCCGCGCTCGGACTTGCCGACCATGCCCAGCAGGCCGGTTTGCTCCAGCATCTGGCGGGTGAATTTGTCCATGCGCGTGGCGGTGGTCGGGCCGGCCGGGCCGACCACTTCATCGCGCACCGGATCGACCGGGCCGACGTAGTAGATGAAGCGGTTGGTGAAGTCGACCGGCAAGGTTTCGCCCTTGTTGAGCATGTCGATCATGCGCTTGTGCGCGGCGTCGCGGCCGGTCAGCAGCCTGCCGTTGAGCAGCACCACCTCGCCCGGCTTGAGGCTGGCGACTTCCTCGCGGGTGATGGTGTCCAGGTTGACCCGGCGCGCGTTGGTCGGGTTGTAGGTGAGCTTGGGCCAGTCTTCCAGCGACGGCGGGTCCAGCATCACCGGGCCGCTGCCGTCCAGGGTGAAGTGCGCATGGCGGGTCGCCGCGCAGTTGGGGATCAACGCCACCGGCAGGTTGGCGGCGTGAGTCGGGTAATCCTTGACCTTGATGTCCAGCACCGTGGTCAGGCCGCCCAGGCCTTGCGCGCCGATGCCGAGCGCGTTGACCTTTTCGTAGAGTTCAAGCCGCAGTTCCTCGGCGCGATTGGACGCGCCGCGCGCCTGCAGCTCGACGATGTCGATCGGCTCCATCAACGCTTCCTTGGCCAGCAGCATGGCCTTTTCGGCAGTGCCGCCGATGCCGATGCCGAGCATGCCCGGCGGGCACCAGCCGGCGCCCATGGTCGGCACGGTCTTGAGCACCCAGTCGACGATGGAGTCGGACGGGTTGAGCATGGCGAACTTGCTCTTGGCCTCCGAGCCGCCGCCCTTGGCCGCGACGATCACTTCGACATGGTGGCCGGGCACGATCTTGGTGTTGACCACCGCCGGGGTGTTGTCGCGGGTGTTGGCGCGCTTGCCGGCCGGGTCGGCCAGCACGCTGGCGCGCAGCTTGTTGTCGGGGTGGTTGTAGGCGCGGCGCACGCCTTCGTTGACCATGTCTTCCACCCCCATGGTGGCGTCGTCCCAGCGCACCTGCATGCCGATCTCCAGGAACACGGTGACGATGCCGGTGTCCTGGCAGATCGGGCGATGGCCTTCGGCGCACATGCGCGAGTTGATCAGGATCTGCGCGATGGCGTCCTTGGCCGCCGGCGACTCTTCGCGCTCGTAGGCAGCGGACAGATTCCTGATGTAGTCGACCGGGTGGTAGTAGCTGATGTACTGCAGCGCGTCGGCGACGGACTGGATGAGGTCTTCCTGCTTGATCGAGGTCACGGCTGGCTCTAAGGCTGGCGGGGGCAATCCGGCCATTTTAGTCGAAACTTCCGGCGTGTCCGGGCGTTGCGTCTATCGACGTGATTGATCGGGCCAACCGATCGCGCGCGGGGCTGGCCTGCGGTATGGGCGCGCCGCACGACATCCACCGCGTTGCCTTGCAAGCGTGCAGTCAACAGCGCCACAGCGACCGCGCCAATGCCGCCGTGGGCGCGGTGCACCTCCAACACCCCGCGCCCACGCAAGGCGCTGCACACTAAGCCGATGTCAGCCTCCCGTTCCGGCGCCCCTGCGCCTGCCGCTCCCCGTCCCGGCCCCACCCTGCGCGAGCGCCTGGATGCGTTGCGCAACCTGCCGCCTTTCCTGCGCCAGATCTGGCAGACCAGCCGCTGGCTGAGCGCCAGCAGCATCGGCCTGCGCGTGCTGCGCGCGCTGATGCCGGTGGCCTCCTTGTATATCGGCAAACTGATCATCGACGAGGCGATCCATCTGGTCGGTCAACCGCCGGCCTTCGACTCGCTGGCGCAGGCGCTGGGCAGCGGGCGCCTGAACCGGCTGCTGGAATTGCTGGCACTGGAACTGACACTGGCGATCGGTTCGGACCTGCTCGGCCGGCTGGTCGGCTACGCCGATGCGTTGTTGTCGGAGCTGTTCAACAACGCCGCCAGCGTGCGCCTGATGGAGCACGCCGCGCAGCTGGATCTGGAGGATTTCGAAGACCCCGACCGGCAGGACAAGCTGGATCGCGCGCGGCGCCAGACCATGAACCGCATGAACCTGATGAGCCAGCTATTCGGCCAGGTGCAGGACGCCATCACCGTGGTCAGTCTGGCGGTGGGCCTGGTGGTGTATGCGCCGTGGTTGATCCTGCTGCTGGCGATCGCCCTGATCCCGGCCTTCATCGGCGAGGCGCATTTCAATGCGCTGGGCTATTCGCTCAACTTCCAGTGGACGCCGGAGCGGCGCCAGCTCGACTACCTGCGCCAGGTCGGCGCGAGCGTCGAGACCGCAAAGGAAGTCAAGATCCTCAACCTGCACCGCTTCCTGATCGCGCGCTATCGCCGGCTGGCCGACAAGTTCTTCCAGGCCAATCGGGCACTGGCGCGCAAGCGTGCGTTGTGGGGCGCGTTGCTGGCTGCGCTGGGCACCTTGGGCTACTACATGGCCTATGGCTATATCGCCTGGCGCACCGTGCGCGGCGATTTCAGCATCGGTGATCTGACCTTCCTGGCCGGCAGTTTCCTGCGCCTGCGCCAGTTGCTGGAAGGCCTGTTGATCGGGTTTTCGCAGGTCGCCGGCCAAGCCTTGTACCTGGACGATCTGTATTCGTTCTTCAACATCGTGCCGGAGATCCGCTCGCGCCCGAATGCGCTGCCGGTGCCGCGACCGATCCGCCAGGGCTTCGTGTTCGAGGACGTGGGCTTCCGCTATCCGGATGCCGAGCAGTGGACGGTGCGGCATCTGGATTTCGAACTGCGTGCCGGCGAAGTGCTGGCGCTGGTCGGCGAAAACGGCGCCGGCAAGACCACCCTGGTCAAGCTGCTGGCGCGGCTGTACGACCCGGACGAAGGCCGCATCCTGCTCGATGGCCACGACCTGCGCGACTACGACCTGGACGATGTGCGCGCCAACCTGGGCGTGATCTTTCAGGACTTCGTGCGCTACCACCTGAGCGTGGGCGAGAACATCGGCGTCGGCCAGGTCGATGCGATGGACGATGCGCCGCGCATCCGCGCCGCTGCGCAGCGTGCGATGGCCGGCGAGCTGATCGACAGCCTGCCCGATAGTTACGACCAGCTGGTCGGGCGCCGCTTCAAGAACAGCGTGGACCTGTCCGGCGGGCAATGGCAGAAGATCGCCATCGCCCGCGCCTACATGCGCGATGCGCAGCTGATGATCCTGGACGAACCCACCGCCGCACTGGATGCGCGCAGCGAGTTCGAGGTGTTCCAGCGCTTCAAGGAGCTGTCGGACAACCGCACCGCGGTGCTGATCTCGCACCGTTTTTCCAGCGTGCGCATGGCCGATCGCATCCTGGTGCTGGCCGCAGGGCGCATCGAGGCCAATGGCACGCATGCCGAACTGATGGCACAGGGCGGGCGCTATGCGGAACTGTTCGAGTTGCAGGCGGCGGGGTATCGGTGAGGTCTGGGAATCGGGAATCGGGATTCGGGAATCGGGAATCGTTAGAAGCGGCTTCCCGGCGGCTGACAGATACTGAGCGCCCTGATCGGGAAGCATCCGGGATTCTTCAGCCGCTGCACCGATTCCCGATTCCCGATTCCCGATTCCCCATTCCCCATTCCCCATTCCCCATTCCCCATTCCCCATTCCCGGCCAAATGAGAGTTCATCTCATTTGGCCGGCTTGAGGTAGAATTGGCCGGTACTCTTCCCACGACACTTACCGGTATGTCTTCCGCTTTCGGCGCCGAAACGGTGCTTGAGGTCCGTCACTGGACCGATGCCTACTTCAGCTTCACCACCACCCGCGATGCCGGTTTCCGCTTCGAGAACGGGCAGTTCGTGATGATCGGTCTGGAGACCGAGACGCGCCCGCTGCTGCGTGCGTACTCGATCGCCAGCGCCAATTGGGAAGAACATCTGGAGTTCTTCAGCATCAAGGTGCCGGACGGTCCGCTGACCTCGCGGCTGCAACACATCCAGCCGGGCGACAAGGTGCTGGTCGGCAAGAAGCCCACCGGCACGCTGCTGATCAGCGACCTGCACCCGGGCCGCAATCTGTACCTGCTGGGCACCGGTACCGGTCTGGCACCGTGGTTGTCGGTGATCAAGGACCCCGAAACCTACGAGCGTTTCGACAAGGTGATCCTGACCCAGGGCGTGCGCTTCGTGCAGGATCTGGCCTATCGCGACTACTTCGAGCGCGAGCTGCCGCAGCACGAATTCCTCGGCGACCTGCTGCGCGAGAAGTTGCTGTACTACCCGGCGGTGACGCGTGAGGCGTTCGCCAATCAGGGCCGCCTGACCGAGCTGATGGCCGATGGCCGCATGCAGCAGACGCTCGGTTTGCCGCCGCTGGATCCGGCCAGCGACCGCTTCATGATCTGCGGCAGCCCGCAGATGCTGGCCGACCTGCGCACCCTGCTGGATGCGCGTGGCTTCCAGACCTCGCCACGCATCGGCACGCCGGGGCATTACGTGTTCGAGCGCGCCTTCGTCGAGAAGTGATGCGAGGCGCGTGAAACGCCAGTGCGGTGCGGCGTTGAACATGACGCGTCGCCGCAATCCGCCGTCGTAGGAGCGCACCCGGGCGCGATGAGGCGTTACCGGGAAGGCTTCGTCGCGCCCGGGTGCGCTCCTACGGCTTGAGCGCCATGCCCTGCGGGATTACGCGCCCAGCGCGCGTTCGATATCCGCGGCCAGGGCTTCCGGCTTGGTGGTCGGGGCGTAACGTTCCAGCACCGTGCCATCGCGGCCGATCAGGAACTTGGTGAAGTTCCACTTGATCGCTTCCGATCCCAATACGCCGCGCTGTTCGTGCTTGAGCCATTGCCACAGCGGATGCGCGCCGCTGCCGTTGACCTCGACCTTCTCGGCCAGCGGAAAATCCACCGCATAATCGAGCGAGCAGAACTGGCGGATCTGCGCAGCATCGCCCGGCTCCTGATGACCGAACTGATCGCAGGGAAACCCGATCACCACCAGACCACGCTCGCGATAGCGCTGCCACAGCGCCTGCAGGCCTGCGTATTGCGGCGTAAAGCCGCATTTGGAAGCGACATTGACCACCAGCACCACCTTGCCGGCGAAATCGCGCATCGACCGGGGACGCCCTTCCAGGTCGGTGAATTCGAACGTGGAGATGTCGGTCATGGCAGCTCTGATGTATGCAAGGACGGCAGCGTAACGCAGCAGCGCGCATTGCGGCATTGCGATCGCAGAGCGCGTCAGCCGGGAGAGGCGGTTTTCAACGGATGCGTGGCCGCAGCCATCTGGCCCTTCCCGCTGGTCCCGACCGTTGCCGGCCGCTGACACGACGCGCTACCGGCCAGCACCCGTCAGGCGGATTGATCGAGACCTCGCTGCCCGCCGAGCATTTGGAATGCAGCCGAGTGGAACACGCCGCACCGCATACCGGCAGCGCCGGTCCGGCGGCTGTGCGCTCATGGTGTCATCGGTCATGTGCCCACAAGACCAGCACCGCTCGCGCCCGCCTGATGGCAATGCGACGACCGTGCAGCCATGCCTTTTGTCACACGCCTGTCTGGCCCGGCTGGGGTAGCCTCGGCGGTTCGCACTTTGGAGCAATCCTCTTGACCACCCGTCTCGCCTTTGCCCTGGCCGCTTCCCTGGGACTTGCCATGCCGTCCTACAGCATCGCCGCACCCGCCACCACGCAGGCCGCCACCCAAGCCAATCCCTTCTTTGCCGACAGCACGCTGCCGCTGCACTACCCGCAGTTCGACAAGATCACCGACAGCGATTTTGCACCCGCCTTCGATGCCGGCATGACCGAGCAGTTGAAGGAAGTGGACAAGATCGCCAACCAGAAGGCCAAGCCGAGCTTCGACAACACCCTCATCGCGCTGGAAAAAAGCGGCGCCACGCTGGATCGCGCCACCACGGTGTTCTTCAACCTGGTCGGTGCCGACACCAACGACGCGCGCAAGAAACTGCAGGCCGACTATTCGGCGAAGTTCGCCGCGCACCGCGATGCGATCTCGCTCAATGGCAAGCTGTTCGCGCGTCTCCAGACTCTCTACGACCAACGCAGCAAACTGGGCCTGGACGCGCAAGGCGTGCGCCTGGTCGAGAAGTACTACAGCGATTTCGTGCGCGACGGCGCCAAGCTCTCCGATGCCGACAAGACCACGCTCAAGGCGATGAATGCCGAGCTGGCCAACCTGGGCACTACCTTCAGCCAGAACGTGCTGGCCGAAGTCAATGCCGCCGCCGTCGTCGTCGAGGACGTCAAGCAGCTCGATGGCCTGTCCGAGGAACAGATCGCCGCTGCCGCCGAAGCCGCCAAGGCGCGCAAGCTCGACGGCAAGTACGTGATCGCGCTGCTCAACACCACCGGCCAGCCGCCGCTGACACAGTTGAAGAACCGCGAACTGCGCAAGAGGATCTACGACGCTTCGGTCTCGCGTGGCAGCCGCGGCGGCCAGTACGACAACACCGCACTGGTGGCGCGCATCATGAAGCTGCGCGCCGACAAGGCCAAGCTGCTCGGCTTCCCGACCTACGCGGCCTATTCGCTGGAAAACCAGACCGCCAAGACGCCCGAAGCGGTCAACGCGATGCTGGGCAAACTGGCGCCGGCCGCGGTGGCCAATGCCAAGCGCGAGGCGGACGATCTGCAGGCGATGATCGACAAGGAACAGAAGGCCGCACGCAAGCCGAGCTTCAAGCTCGAGGCCTGGGACTGGGCCTACTACAGCGAGAAGGTGCGCCAGGCCAAGTACAACTTCGACGAGTCCCAGCTCAAGCCGTATTTCGAGCTGAAGAACGTGCTGGAAAACGGCGTGTTCTACGCGGCCAACCAGGAATACGGCCTGACCTTCAAGCAGCGCACCGACCTGCCGACCTACCGCGACGACATCACCGTCTATGACGTGTTCGACGCCGACGGCAAGCAGCTGGCGATCTTCATCGCCGACATGTACGCGCGCGAATCCAAGCGCGGCGGCGCCTGGATGAACTCCTACGTGTCGCAGTCGGCGCTGACCGGTTTCAAGCCGGTGGTCGCCAATCACCTCAACATCCCCAAGCCGCCGGCCGGCCAGCCGACGCTGCTGACCTGGGATGAAGTGACCACCATGTTCCATGAGTTCGGCCATGCGCTGCACGGCATGTTCTCGGACGTCAAATACCCGTATTTCTCCGGTACCAGCGTGCCGCGCGACTTCGTCGAGTTTCCCTCGCAGGTCAACGAGATGTGGGCCGACGAGCCGTCGATCCTGAAGAACTACGCCAAGCATTACCAGAACGGCACGCCGATGCCGCAGGCGCTGCTGGACAAGGTGATTGCCGCGTCCAAGTTCAACCAGGGCTTTGCCACCACCGAGTATCTGGGTGCGGCCATGCTCGATCAGAACTGGCACCAGATCAGCGCCAGCCAGGTGCCGGACGCCGCCGGCGTGATGGCGTTCGAAGCCAAGGCCCTGCAGCAGGACGGCATCGCCTACGCGCCGGTGCCGCCGCGCTACAAGACCCCGTATTTCAGCCACATCATGGGCGGTTACGCGGCCGGCTATTACGCCTACATCTGGTCGGAGGTGCTCGACGCCAACACCCAGCAGTGGTTCAAGCAGCACGGCGGGTTGAGTCGCGCCAACGGCGACCGTTTCCGTCAGACCCTGCTCTCGCGCGGTGGCAGCGTCGATGCGATGGAGCTGTTCCAGAACTTTGCCGGCCATGCGCCGCAGATCGAGCCGCTGCTCGAGAAGCGCGGCCTGAGTGCGCAAGGGGGCGATGGCGCCACCCCGGAAGCTCCGCAGTCCAAGCCGTAATCGCAACGCGATGAAAGAAGGACGCCGCCCGGAGCGATCCGGGCGGCGTTTTTGCTGGTCGCGATCAGACCGGCTGCCCTCCGCGCAAGCGCCGCGCTCAGAGCTCGACCGAATCCACGCCGTCGAGCAATTTCCGCAACAACTTTTCCAGCCGCACCTGCTCGGCATCGCTGATGCTGGAAGTCTCTGCATTGAGCAGCGTGCAGGCATCGGGAAGCAGGCTGTCGATCAATGCCAGACCTGCCGGCTGCAACGTCAGCATGATCTTGCGCCGATCGTCCGGGCTGCTGCCACGCGCGATCAACCCCTTCTCGCACAATTGATCGGTAAGCCGGGTAATGTTGGCCGGCTTCTCGCTAGCGGCCTCGGCCACCTGGGTAGGCGTGATCGCCTGCTCCGAGGTGCCGTAGAGCATCATCAGAATCTCGTACTCCGGCGGGCTGATGCCGTATGGTTTCAACCGCACACACCCTTGCGTATGCAGTCGCTTGTAGAGATGCTTGATTAGCCTCACCAGAACGGCCGCTTCCCGCGGAAACGCCGGATAGCGCACACAGGTGTGGTCCAGGCGACTTGCGGTCGGATCGAAACTACTCATATCACCCGTTTGATTACATTACTGAATGGCCAAGCCATTCAATCACATCATCTGCTTGGTGACACCTCAGCGTGCGAAGAGATGTACATATTCAGGCGCGACCCACGCCAACAATGTCGAGGCAGCGACCTCCGCCGTTTGCGTGCCATCCGAATACGGCCCCACCTGATACGGCGGAAACACGAAGCGAACTGCCGTGATCTGTCCGGCCGGATTGAGCACCGGCACGAACTGGGCAAAGTTGTCGACCTGCGCGGCCGTGCCTTCGGCAATCATGCGATCGGCCGAGGCCACGTGCTCGGCCTGCTCTTGGATTGGCACACGATCTGCTTCCACACGCTGGGTGGCGGCGTTGTGCAATTGCACGGCTACCTCGCGCCCGATCTTTTCCCAGCCTGCCGGGTCCGGAATCAAGGCCTGCGCGGTCAATTGCTTGCGCTCCTTGACCAACCAGACCAAGCGCGCCACTAACGGCTCGCCGTGCGCACCACCGGTATAGCGGCTGCCGTCAGCGGACACGACGATCAGGTCCGGGGTCTGCAACACGGTCTCGAATGCCAGCGACAACTCGTAGGGCGCAGCCGGTTTGTCGTTGCCCAGCCCGGACACCGCCTCCATGAGTTCGGCACGTGCTGCCTGCGCGTAGCTGCGGATCAGCGCGCTCAGTTCGGGAAACGCGTCCAGCCCGTGCGGATAGCTGATACCCACCATATAGGTGGGCGCATGCTCGATCACATCTTCCAGCGGGCCGCTTTGCACAAGCACAGGCGCAGCTGGCGGTACCGCTGCAGCGGTCGCCTCCGCTGCGGGCTCTGCCGATTCGGCCGTTGTCGGCTCGCGCTGCGTACACCCTGCCAGCACGGCCAGCATCAGCAAGCCCTGGACCGCGTTCACTCCTGACAACCGCCCCATTCCCACCTGCTCCCCATCGATACATCTGCAAATGCACGCTGCCGGCGATCAGGCCAGCAGATCCTGAAACTGTTGGTGCCGCCGGATATACGCCTGCGCGTAACTGCAGGCGGGCACGACCTTGTAGCCTTGCTGGCGTGCATAGGCCAACGCAGCCTCGACCAGCATTGCGGCAATGCCGCGTCCAGCGATCGCGTCAGGCACCTGCGTGTGGGTGATGGTCATGCGCTCACCTTCCAGAAGGTATGCCAGTTCGGCGCGTTGTCCATCGGTGTCTACGCTGAAGTGCTGCTGCGTGGAATCGTGGTCTGCCTGCACTGTCGCTGCCTCCGTGGTGGTCTGCACGAGGCAGTGATGATGGCGATCAGTGTGACCAGCGCGGCGCCGCGCCTGCGTGAAAATGAATCGATGCGATGACCGGCCGCGCAGCTTGCCGACCAGGCACTTAAGTTCGCTCGCGCCGCGCCGATAGCTCAGCCGAAGGCGCGCGTTGCAACTCGGGCCTGTGCGACCCGCCGACGCCTTCGCCTTACCTACGAGGAATCACCGCATGAACAACGATTCGGCAGCACACAGCACAGACAGCGATAGCTCGCTGCTGGAAGGCTTGTTCCAGTTCGCCATCAAGGGCGACACCCACAACCCCGACTTCGCGCAGCTCAACGACACGGTGTACCAGCGCCTGCAGCAGGCCTACGGTTCGGTGTCCACAAGCAGCGTCGGTGACGACCAGAAACGCGACGCGGCCTGAGCCGGCGTCGCGTCACTCGCCAGGACGCTCGCACACCCGAGATGGTCCCTGGTCCGGTCGCCAAGGACGACCCGCTCCTCTAGAACCTTTCCACACACCGCGTGCCCACCTGGCGGCCAGCGGTCGATCTGCCAACCGGGATCAGCCGAAGCGCGGATTGGACAGCTGTTCCAGGAACACCTGCAGCACGCGCGGCTCCATGATCAGCATGAACATCACGCCGAACGCAGCACCGGCCAGATGCGCGCTGTGGTTGATGCGATCGCCGCCGCGGCGGTCCATCCACAGGCTGTAGCCGACATAGAACACCGCATAGATGATCGCCGGCGCCGGGATGAACAGCACCAGGATGATCGTCCACGGCTGCAGCAGGATGAAGGCGAACAACACCGCCGACACCGCGCCGGAGGCGCCCAGGCTGAGATAGTTCGGGTTGTTCTGGTTCTTCAGATAGCTGGGCAGGATCGAGACCACCAGCGCCGCCAGATAGAACAACGGATAGGTCAGCACGCTGCCGGTCAGCTGGGTCATCACGTTTTCGATCACCCGGCCGAAGAAGAACAGCGTGATCATGTTGAAGACCAGATGGCCCAGGTCGGCATGGATGAAGCCGTAGGTGACCAGGCGGTCGTACTGCTTGTGCTTGTCCAGCGCCGGCGGCCACAGGACCAGGCGGTCGGCCAGCTTGCGGTTGTTGAACGCCATCCACGAGACGATGCCGGTGATGGCGATCAGGATCAGGGTAATCATGCAGACCTCAGGCAGAACGGTAATTGTCGACCATGCGATACCTGCGCGCGTACAGGCCGAAGGCCAGTGCCGCCAGGAACGCGAAGGCCGCGAAGAAGAACATCAAAAATGCCGCTTCACTGAGCCCAGTATCGGCGATGTGGGAGGTCACCGTGGCGTTGCGCACCGCCACGTTCGACAGCAGCACCCATAGATTGCCCACCGTGGTGGTCAGATACCAGAAGCTCATCACCACACCCTTCATCGACGGCGGCGCCTGGCTGTAGGCGAACTCGATCCCGGTAGCCGACACCAGCACCTCGCCGAAGGTCAGCAGCGCATAGGGCAGGATCTGCCAGGCGATATGCATCGGTTCGCCGCCGTCCATGCTGATCTGGATGGCACCGACCGCGATCCAGGCCAGGCCGCCGAAGGCGATGCCGCAGGTCATGCGGCGCAGCGCTGTCGGCTCCCAACCGCCACGCCGCAGCAGCGGATACAGCAGCAGATTGTTGAACGGGATCAGCAGCATCACCAGCAGCGGATTGAGCGCCTGCATCTGCGAGGCGGTGAACCAGGCCGGCATCGTCATCTCGCGCCCCTGCAGGACCCAGGTCGAGGCCTTCTGATCGAATAGAGAGAAGAACGGCGTCACCAGCGCGAAGATCACCAGCACCCGCAGCAGCGCGCGCACGCCTTCGACCGCGGTATCGGGATGGATGCCGCGCGCACGCTCCAGCTGCCACCAGGTGCCGCCGCCGATGCCGGCCAGTAACAGCACCAGCGCCATGCACAGGCAGATGACGATGCCGAGCTGTTCGACCAGCGCGACGCAGGCCAGCGCCAGCAGCACCGCGACCACTGCCAGCATCAGGCCCGGACGGCCTTGCCCCGGCGAATGTGTCAGCAATGCAGTGCGCACCACCGTACCGAAGCCGTGCGGGTCCTTCGGCGGCAACGGCACCCGCACATAGCGCCTGCGGCCCAGCCAGAACACCAGCGTGGCCACGAACATCAGGATGCCGGGAATGCCGAACGCCCAGGCCGGGCCGAGATGCTTCAGCGCCAGCGGAATCAACAACGAAGCGAACAACGAGCCGAAGTTGATGATCCAGTAGAAGGCATCGAAGACCACCTTGGCCCGGTGCTTGTTGGACTGGTCGAACTGGTCGCCCATGAACGATGCCACCAGCGGCTTGATGCCGCCCGCGCCCAACGCGATCAAGCCCAGCCCGACGAAAAATCCGTTGCGGCTGCCTTCGAACAGCGCCAGGCACGCATGGCCGGCGCAGTACACCAGGCTGAACCACACAATGGTGTTGTATTTGCCGAAGAAGCGATCGGCCAGCCAACCGCCGAGCAGCGGGAAGAAAAACACCCCGATCATGAAACTGTGCAGGATGTGCTTGGCCTCGGCCTCGCGGCCGGGCCCGCTGACTTCCTGCAACAACAGCGAGGTGATCAGGAACTGCACCAGGATGTTGCGCATCCCGTAGAAGCTGAAACGCTCGCAGGCTTCGTTGCCGATGATGAAAGGAATCTGGCGCGGCAGCCGCGCACCGGCAGTGGGGCCCGGCAAGATGGAAGTGGTCAAGGACGGTCCGGTCGAGCAGAAAACACGCGCTATCGTACCGGCGGCCGCTGGTTGGCCGCCATCGCGACCATGGGATAAGGCCCAAGATGCACCGCGGCATGCATCGACGTCGCTGCGCTTGTGCCGCCGTTGCGGTGCACCCGAAACGTCGTCCGGCCAAGGCGTGCCGAAAAACGCTGTCGATACACCGCAACCACGCCGATCACGCGCACGTCATGACGCAGTGCAGATTGGCCTGCTGCGCCGGCTCGGCTACATTGCAAACGTTTTCCTGGAACACTGGACCGCTGGATGCCCCGCTTCACCCGCCTGGCCCTGAGCCTGTTGCTGCTGACCACCGCCCCCGCCGCACTGGCCGCCGAACCGCTGACCACCCAGGCCGAGCGCAGCGGGTTTGCGCAAACCGGACGCTACGATGAAGTCATCGCGCTCTGCGATGCCTTTGCGCAGCGCTACCCGCAGGCGGTGCGCTGCATCGAGTTCGGTACCACCCCGGAAGGCCGGCCGATGAAGGCGCTGATCGTCTCCACCAGTGGCGCACTGGATGCCGGCAGCGCTGCGCAACGCACGTTGCCGGTGGTGCTGGTGCAAGGCGGCATCCACGCCGGCGAGATCGACGGCAAGGACGCGGGCTTCCTGGTCCTGCGCGAATTGCTGGACGGCAAAGCAGGCAAAGGCGTACTCGACAAACTGGTCTGGGTGTTCGTGCCGGTGTTCAACGTCGACGGCCACGAGCGCTTCGGCGCCTGGAACCGACCCAATCAGCGCGGCCCCGAACAGATGGGCTGGCGCACCACCGCGCAGAACCTCAATCTCAATCGCGACTATCTCAAGGCCGACGCGCCGGAAATGCAGGCGATGCTGCGGCTGGTACAGCAGTGGGATCCGCTGATGGTCGTGGACCTGCACGTCACCGATGGCGCCAAGTTCGAACACGACGTGTCGGTGCAGGTGGAGCCCGTGCACGCCGGCGATGCCACGCTGCAACGCGACGGCACGCGCTGGCGCGGTGCGGTGATTGCCGACCTGGCCCGACAGGGCTCGCTACCGCTGCCGTATTACCCCTCGTTCGTGCACGAGGACGACCCGACTTCGGGCTTTGCCGACGACGTGTCGCCGCCGCGTTTTTCGCACGGCTATTTCCTGCTGCGCAACCGCTTCGGCATGCTGGTGGAAACGCATTCGTGGAAGACCTACCCGGTACGTGTGCGCGTCACCCGCAACGCGATCGTGTCGGTGCTGCAGCAAGCCGCGCGCAACGGCGCCAGATGGCGCGCCGATGCGCTGGGCGCCGATCAGCGCGCCACCAGGCTGGCGGGCGAGATGGAGCCGTTGAGCTTCGCTGCCGGCCCGGCCGCACGCACCGTTGCCTTCCGTGGCTACGCCTACACCCGCACGCCCTCGCCGATTTCCGGCGCGTTGATGACGCGCTACGACGAGACCAGGCCGCAGATCTGGAAGGTACCGTTACGCGATCAGATCACGCCCGACGTGGTGGTCGATGCGCCACGCGGCGGCTATCTGGTGCCTGCCGCGCAGGCCGCCCTGGTGGCGGAGAAATTGCGCCTGCACGGCATCGCCTTCGACACTCTTGCCACGGCCGGCACCCATCCGGTGCAGAGCTTCCGTGCCGACACCGCGACGTTTGCCGCGCGCGCCAACGAAGGCCATCAGAACCTGGAGATCACCGGGCAGTGGCGCGATGACACCCGCACGGTGCCGGCCGGTTCGTTGTTCGTGCCGATCGCCCAGCCCAGGTCGCGACTGGTGATGGCGATGCTGGAACCGCAGGCGCCCGATTCGCTGCTGCAATGGGGCCTGTTCAACACCGCATTCGAGCGCAAGGAATACATGGAGGACTACGTCGCCGAAGAGGTCGCGCGCGACATGCTCGAGCGCGATCCGGCAGTGAAGGCGCAATTCGAACAGCGCCTGGCCAACGATGCGGCCTTCGCGGCCGACCCGAAGGCACGCCTGGAATTCTTCGCTCGCCTGCATGCCTCCTGGGACGAGCGCTACCGCCTGTATCCGGTGCTACGCACGGCACAGACGCAATTCTGAGGCGGCGCCCGCTCCCGGCAAGCACCTGATTCGGCGCGCACGCGCGCCCTTCGAACCTGGGCACTGCGGTGCCCTCTTCCTAATTGCAACCGCACCACAAGGACCACCCGTGCCGCACCTCGATATGAAAACGTTTACACACTCCATGCCACGCCGTCTCGCGCTGGCCATCGCCCTTGGCGTCAGCACCGCGTTTGCCGCCCCGCTCGGCGCACAGACCGCCGCTGCAGCGCAGCCGTGGATGGACACCGCGCTGACCGCGGACCAGCGCGCCGACCGTCTGCTCGCGCAGATGAGCGAGGATGAAAAATTCCAGATGCTGCGCAGCTACTTCGGCCTGGGCACCGACAAGATTCCCAAGCCCGAAGGCGCCTTGGGCTCGGCCGGCTATGTCCCCGGCGTCCCACGGCTGGGCATCCCGGCGCAGCAACTGGCCGATGCCGGCGTGGGCGTGACCAATCCCGGCGGCATCCGCAAGGGCGACTTCGCCACCGCGATGCCGTCCGGCCCGTCGGCCGCGTCGAGCTGGAATCCGCAGTTGGCCTATGCCGGCGGCAAGACCATGGGCCGCGAATCCTGGCAGCAGGGCTTCAACGTGCTGCTGGCCGGCAGCGTCAACCTGCAGCGCGATCCGCGCAACGGGCGCAATTTCGAATACGCCGGCGAAGACCCGCTGCTGGCTGGCACCATGGTCGGGGAGTCGATCCGCGGCGTGCAGAGCGAGCATGTGCTGTCGACGATGAAGCACTACGCGCTCAACGATATGGAAACCCGGCGCAATTTCCATAGCGCCGAGATCGGCGAGCAGGCCATGCACGAATCGGATCTGCTGGCGTTCGAAATCGCGTTGAAGATCGGCGACCCCGCCTCGGTGATGTGCTCCTACAACAAGATCAACGGCGTCTACGGCTGCGAGCACGATTACCTGCTCAACCAGGTGCTCAAGCAGGAATGGAAATACCCCGGCTACGTGATGTCCGACTGGGGCGGCGTGCACAGCGGCTCCAAGGCGGCACTGGCCGGACTGGATCAGCAATCGGCCGGCGAAGTGTTCGATGCGGCGGTGTTCTTCGACGCGCCGTTGCGCATGGCGGTGTCGGCCGGCGTGGTGCCGCGCGCGCGCTTCGACGACATGGTCAAGCGCGTGCTGCGCAGCCTGTTCGCGCATGGCGCGTTCGATCATCCCACCCAGCGCCAGCCGATCGACGGCAAGGCCGGGCTGCTGTCCGCGCAGCATGTTGCCGAAGAAGGCAGCGTGCTGCTGCGTAACGAGCAGGCCACCTTGCCACTGTCCACGGATGTGCGCCGTATCGCGGTGATCGGTGGGTATGCCGACAAGGGCGTGATGTCCGGCGGCGGTTCCTCGCGGGTGGACTACACCATCAACGGCGGCAACGCCGTGCCCGGCATCACCCCGACCACCTGGCCCGGCCCGGTGATCATCCATGCGTCCTCGCCGCTGCAGGCACTGCGCGCCGCGTTGCCGGACGTGCAGATCGATTATGTCGACGGCAAGGACCGCGCTGCCGCGGCACGCGCGGCCAAGGCCGCCGATGTGGCGATCGTGTTCGCCACCCAATGGTCGGCCGAATCGGTGGACCTGCCGGACATGCAATTGCCCGACAACCAAGATGCCTTGATCGAGGCGGTGGCCAGGGCCAACCCCAAGACCACCGTGGTGCTGGAAACCAACGGCCCGGTGCGCATGCCCTGGGCCGAGCGCGTGCCGGCGGTGCTGCAGGCGTGGTATCCGGGCATCGGCGGCGGCGAAGCCATCGCCAACCTGCTGACCGGCAAGGTCAATCCCTCCGGCCATCTGCCGGTGACCTGGCCGGTGGACGAATCGCAGCTGCCACGCCCGTCGATTCCGGGCCTGGGCTTCAAGCCGGCCAAGCCGGGCGAAGACACGATCGACTACGCCATCGAAGGCGCCAACGTCGGCTACAAATGGTTCGCCGCGCGCAAGCTGACCCCGCGCTACCCGTTTGGCCATGGCCTGTCGTACACCCAGTTCCGCATGGGCGGGCTGCGTGTGGACGCCAACGGCAGCCAGCTCACGGCGAACTTCGAGGTGGAAAACATCGGCCCGCGCGAAGGCGCCGCCGTGCCGCAGCTCTACCTCACCCTGCCCGACGGCCACGCCACCCCGCTGCGCCTGATCGGCTGGCAGAAGCTCACGCTCAAGCCGGGCGAAAAGCGCAACGTGCAGGTGATCGCCGAACCCAAGACGCTGGCCGACTTCGATGCCAAGGCACGCCACTGGACGATTGCCGCCGGCACCTATCGCGTGCAGCTGGCGCGTTCGGCGAGCGAACCGGTACAGAGTGCGGAGGTCAACTTGCAGGCCGCGCAGCTGCCGTAATCCGGTGTCGTGGCGGGCATGCAGTGCGCATGTCCGCCACGCCGTCTTCTCCCGTCGCCGGCAGGCACCCGCCACCACGAAAAATTTGTGCCGGATACGTTGACAGCGTCGCGCGCACCTTGCACAATTCGCCCCCTGAGTCGCCCAGGTGGCGGAATTGGTAGACGCACTAGCTTCAGGTGCTAGCGGGGGCAACTTCGTGGAGGTTCGAGTCCTCTCCTGGGCACCACGACTCACAGTAGATTGTAAAAAACCCCGCTCAGGCGGGGTTTTTTGCGTTCGGGCCATGCGATGGGACGATGGGCTGTCGGCATGTCCTTGATGCGCTGCCTGATGGCGCTCGAACGGGCGAGATCTCCGTTTGCCTTATATGCCTCGGCAAGACTGTCAAGCGCATTGCCGGACGCCGGAAACAGCAGCACATTGAGTGCGAACACGCGAATCGCCGCACCTGCGCCGAGATCGGACAGAACTGTGTAGCCCGTCGTATTGACCACAGCCTCGAGTTGATCGAGGGGGATGCTCTTGTCGGCACGCAGTGCATCGGTCAACGGCTGCGTGTCGTGATCGACAGACGACTACAGCGCGAAGGCGATGAGTTTCTCCGACACGGCTTTTGCTGATTGCTTTGAGAAGCGCTACGCACACCGACCATTTTGATTGGTCCTTGCCCGCCCACCGTCGCGGGACCTTATGCGGCATGGATGCCGCATAAGAGCTTACATGGATGTACTTGCGGCGTGTCCTGCGATGGTGGGCGGGCAAGGGCCCTGCAGCCAAGTCGCAGATCACCCGCTCTGCACTAGACCGGAATGAAGTCGTTGTCTTAGCCGACTTCAGAGCGGCCAAGCGCCTTGTCACCCGCGCTCAATGCCCGCCAGCCGCCGCTGCGCCGCCCGCACCTGCCCCGAACGGCGGCTTGGCCAGCCACAGGAAGAAGATGATCGCCAGGAACGTCCAGCCGAGCACGTAGAAGATGTCGTTGAAGCCCATCTGCGAGGCCTGGTGATTGATCATGTTGTTCAGCGAGGCCGCGCCGCGTTGCAGGTCGCCCTGCCCCATGGCGGTGACCTGCTCCTGCATGCCCGGCGTATACACCGAGATGTGTTCGGTGATGTGCGCATGGTGCACCTGGGTGCGGCGTGCCCACAGATAGGTGGTCAACGATGCGGCGAAACTGCCGCCCAGGGTACGCAGGAAGGTGGCCAGGCCCGAGCCTGCCGCGATCTCGCGACCGTCCAGGTCGGAAAGCAGGATCTGCAGCACCGGCATGAAGAACAGGGCCACGCCCACGCCCATCACCAGCTGCACGGTGGCCACATGGCCGAAGTCCACCTGCAGGTTGAAGTTGGAGCGCAGGAAGCTGGTGAACGACAGGAAGATGAAGGCGACGGTGGCGAGCATGCGCAGGTCGAAACGCAGCGCGTACTTGCCCACGAACGGCGTCATCAGCACCGGCAGGATGCCGATCGGCGCGGTGGCAAGGCCGGCCCAGATCGCGGTGTAGCCCATGTCGCGCTGCAGCCATTGCGGAATCAGCAGACTGACGCTGAAAAATGCCGCATAGGCCACCACCATCGCCAGCGTGCCGGCGCGGAAGTTACGATGCCGGAACAGCTTGAGATCGACGATGGGGTCCTTGTCGGTGAGCTCCCAGATCACGAACACCACCAGCGCCACCGCAGCGACGCAGGCCAGCACCACGATCTTGTCGGAAGAGAACCAGTCCTCGTCGTTGCCCAGGTCCAGCACCAGCTGCAGCGCACCGACGCCGACCACCAGCAGGATCAGGCCGATGTAGTCCATGCGCGGCTTTTCCAGCTGCTCGGGGCGATGCCGCAGCTGCGAGCCGACGATACTGCTGGCGATGATGCCCAGCGGCACGTTGATCAGGAAGATCCATTCCCAGCTGTAGTTGTCGGTGATCCAGCCGCCCAGGATCGGCCCGGCGATCGGTGCCACCACGGTGATCATCGCCAGCAGGGCGAGCGCCTGCCCGCGTTTTTCGCGTGGGTAGATCGATACCAGCAGGCTCTGGGTGATCGGGTACATCGGCCCGGCAACAAATCCCTGCAGCGCACGCGACACCACCAGCATGCCCATGCTCTGGGCCAGGCCGCACAGCAACGAGGCCACGGTGAAGGCCAGCGTCGACCACACGAACAACTTGGTCTCGCCGAAGCGGCGGCTCAGCCAGCCGGTCAGCGGCAAGGCGATCGCGGTGCTGACCGCGAACGAGGTGATGACCCAGGTGGCCTGCTGCGAGCTGGCGCCGAGATTGCCGGCGATGGTCGGCAACGAGACGTTGGCGATGGTGGTGTCCAGCACCTGCATGAACGAGGCCATCGCCAGGCCCACGGTGCACAGCGCCACGCTCGCCGGGCGAAAGCCGGCGGCGGGCGCAGGTGCCGAGGGACCGCCTGGCGCGGTGGGAGCTTGCGAAGACATGCTGGCTCAGCCCGCCTTGGACGCAGCCTGCGCAGGCAGGTTGTCCTGGATGATGCGTTGGATGTCCGCGTCGGCGGCCTGCAACTGCTGCGCATAGACGTCGGTGGAGAACACCGCGCCATTGGCGAACTTGGTCGGCAACACGCTGCCCTGCTGGTCGTGCAGGTTGACGTCGACCTTCATCGACAAACCGATGCGCAGCGGATTGCCGGCCAGTTGCCTGGCATCGACCGCAATGCGTACCGGCACGCGCTGCACGATCTTGATCCAGTTGCCGCTGGCGTTTTGCGCCGGCAACAGCGAGAACGCGCTGCCGGTGCCCAGGCCCAGGCTTTCGATGCGGCCGGTGTAGTTGACGCCGCCGCCGTACAGATCCGAATGCAGTTCCACTTCCTGGCCCAGACGCATGTGCTTGAGCTGGGTTTCCTTGAAGTTGGCTTCCACCCACACCTGCTCCAGCGGCACCACCGCCATCAGCACGCTACCGGGTTGCACACGCTGGCCGAGCTGCGCCGAACGACGCGCCACGTACCCGGACACCGGCGCAATGACACCGGTGCGCGCATGGTTGAGATAGGCCTGACGCAGCTGCGCGGCGGCGGTCTGCACGTCCGGCTGGTTGGCCACCGCACTGTCGTCCACCAGCGCGCGGTTGCGTTCGAAGCTCTCGCGCGAACCGCTCACCGCCGCTTCGGCAGCGGCCAGCTCCTCGCGGGCATGCGCCAGTTCTTCGTTGGAGATCGCGCCGCTGGTGGCCAGATCCTTGCGGCGTGCGAAGTCGGCACGTGCGCTGCGCAAGCTCACCTCGCGCGAGGACAGTTCGGCCTGCGCGCCTTCCACGCTGCGGTACAGACCACGCACCTGGCGCACGGTCTTGGCCAGATTGGCCTCGGCCTGCTGCAACGCGACCGCGGTGTCGGCCGGGTCCAGCTGCACCAGCAACTGGCCGCGCTCCACGCGCATGCCGTCTTCGGCGCCGATGCTGACCACGGTGCCGCCGACCATCGGAGTGATCTGCACCTGGTTGCCCTGCACGTACGCGTCGTCGGTGTCCTCGTGCCAGCGGCCGACCAGGAAGTACCACACCACAAGAGCGATAATCGCCAGGATCACCACGATGGCCACGATGCGCAGCGCCGCACGGCGCTTGCTGGGTGCGGCGGGCGCAGCTTGGGAGGAAGTTGGAGTCGTCTGGCTCATCGTCGCTGTCTCAGGAATTCGGTTGTGCGGAAGTGGTCGCGGCGTGTGCGGTGTCGCGCGCAGGTTCCGGCGTGAATCCGCCGCCCAGGGCACGCTGCAACCTCACCGAGGCCAACAGTTGTTGCGATTGCAGGCTGGCCATGCGCTGGCGTGCGGTGAGCAATTGCTCCTGCACGCTGAGCACTTCCAGATAGCTGCCGATACCGGCGCGGTAGCGCTGTTGCGCAAGCGCGAAGGCGGCGGTCACGGTCTGCACGGCGTCGTCCTGCGCACGTGCGCGCTGCTCCAGCGAACGCACGGCATTGACCTGGTCGGCCACCTCGCGCAGGGCGTCGATCACCTTCTGGTTGTAATCGGCCACCGCCAGGTCGTACTGCGCATCGCTGCCGGCCAGATTGGCGCGCAGCTTGCCGCCATCGAAGATCGGTAGGCTCAAGGCCGGCGCAACCACGCCGAATACCGAGGCGCTTTCCAGCAACTGGCCGACATCGCGATTCACCACCCCGCCCAGCGCAGTGATGTTGAAGCTGGGATAGAAACGGGTCTTGGCGGCGGCGATGTCCTGATTGGCGGCCTCCACGCGCCAGCGCGCGGCGACCACGTCGGGACGGCGGCCCAGCAGGTCGGCCGGCAGGTTGCTCGGCAACTGCGTGGCGCTTGCCGCACCCAGCGTGGGGCGTGCGATCTCCAGCCCGCGATCCGGGCCCTGCCCGGCCAGCGCGGCCAGCGCGTTGCGCGCCTCGTCGATCTGCTGCTGCGCGGACTGCAGCTGCTGCTGCGCCGACGGCACGCGGGCCTGCACCTGGCGCACCTGCAGATCGCTGTCGATGCCGGCGCCGCGACGTTGCCGGGTGAGCTCCAGGGTCTTCTGCACGCGGGTCAACTCGTCGTTGGCCACGTCGTGCAGGCGCCATGCGTAGTCGAGCTGCGCATAGGCTTCGGCAATCGCCGCCGACAGGTTCAGGCGTGCCGCCTGTGCGTCCACGTCGGCCGCATGCGCCTGGTCCACCGCCGCTTCCCAGGCGGCGCGCTTGCCGCCCCACAGGTCCACGCCATAGCGGAAATCCAGCGCCAGTTGGCCGTTGCCGCCGAACTTGCCGCCGCGTTCCTCGCCCACCATCGATTCGGGCAACTGCACGCCCGCATAGCCGCCGGACACCGACAGGCTGGGGCCACGATCGGCCTGCGCGCTACCGATGCGTGCCTGCGCCTGACGCAGGCGCGCATCGGCCGCGGCCAGGCTGGGGCTGTGCTGCAGGCCTTCGGCAATCAGCGTGTTCAATTGCGCATCGCCCAGGGCGCGCCACCAATCGCTGGTCGGCCAGGCGGCCGGGCTCAGGTTGGCCTGCGCAAGGGTGCGCTCGGCATGCAGCGCGCCCGGCTCCAGCACGGTGCCCTGCGGGGCAAGCCCGCGGCTACTGGCGCAGGCGGCCAGCGCCAGCGTCAGCGCAGTGAGGACGAGCGGCCGCGCAAGCTGCGTGGAGCGCAGGCGCAGCATCTGGATCGGGGAACTAGCAGCGTTCATGAGTTCAGTGCATCGCGGACACGGATGAGAAGAGAGGTGAGTTGCTCGCGCTCGGGCGGGGCCAGATCGCGCAGGCCATGCTCGATGACGCGTTCGCCGCGCAGCTTCAGGCGCTCCCACAGCGCCACGCCCTGTTCGGTCATGACGATCTGCAGCGCGCGCCGGTCCTGCGCATGCGGTTCGCGTCGCACCGCACCGAGCGCTTCGAGCTTGTCGAGCAGGCGGGTGACCGCGCTCGGGGTCTGGTCCAGCGCCAGCGCCAGTTCGTTGGCCGTGCAGGGCGAGCGCACCGCCAGAATCTTCAGACCGACGTAGTGGCTGAAGCCGAAGTCCGGCAACTCGCCCTTCATTTCGGCATCGAGCTGACGCATCAGCGCGTCGCGCACCTGGCGCAACAGCAGGCCAAGCGACGGCGAGGCGGTGGAGAGGTCATTCATGGCCGGCTATTTTCTTCTGAAAAATATATTTGTCAACGCAAATATCTCAAACGGGATTAAACCGCCAGCAAGGATCGCCACCTTACGCGCCCGCATCCATGGCCTGGTAATACAATTGCGCCAATGACTATCGAAAACCCGCCAACCACGATCGATGCGTTGCCACCCGGCGTACGGCACAGCTTCGAATGGGCCGATGGACCGGAAGTGATCGCATTCCTGGCCGATCTGCGCGCGGTGTGGGCGCCGGAGACCGTTCGGCATGCGCATGTCCGCGGGCAGCTGATGTATGTGGAACACGGCGTACTGACGGTGCACACCGAACAGGGAACCCTGTCGCTACCGCCGGGCTGCGCTGGCTGGATGCCGCCTGGCCAGCAGCACACCGTGGAGCTGGCCGGGCCGCTGCGCGGTTGGGGGGTGGTGGTCCGGCCGGACGCCTGCGCTGCGTTGCCCGCGCAAGGCGGGGTGATCCGCCTGACCGGACTCGCCCGCGAGGTGATCATGCGCGCAGCCGACTGGCCGCTGGGTCAGCCATTGGACCCCGCGCGGCAACGCCTGGCCGCGGTGCTGCTGGACGAGCTGCGCCAGGTGCAGATCGACCACCTGCACCTGCCTATGCCGGCCGACCGGCGGCTGCTGCGCATCGCCCGGCAGTTGCTCGATACCCCGGCCGACCCGCGCCCGCTGGACGCCTGGGCCGACTGGGGCGGCCTGTCGGCGCGCAGCCTGAGCCGGCATTTCCGCAGCGAGACCGGGCTGAGTTTCGCGCAATGGCGGCAGCAGGCCCGGCTGGCGGAGGCGCTGCGGCGGCTCAGCCAGGGCAGACCGGTCGCCCAGGTCGCCGACCAGCTCGGATACAGCAGCCCCAGCGCCTTCGTCAGTGTGTTTCACCGCCATTTCGGCGCCCCACCCACGCGTTATCTGGCCGGCACGAATGCGCGCGGCTTGGCATCCCCCGCCGCATCCGGATAATCGGCGCTCTTCGAGCTCGTGCCACGGCGCGGGCTCCTCTTTACGTAGGACCTGGCTTTACATGACCGATCTGACCCGCCCCACCTTCCATGGCTTCGAGCAGCTGCCGCTGCGCGAGTACGCCGAACGCGCCTATCTCGACTATTCGATGTACGTGGTGCTCGACCGCGCCCTGCCGTTCCTGGGTGACGGCCTGAAGCCGGTGCAGCGGCGCATCATCTTCGCGATGAGCGAGCTGGGCCTGAATGCCGCTGCCAAGCCGAAGAAATCCGCGCGCACCGTGGGCGATGTGATCGGTAAGTACCACCCGCACGGCGACAGCGCCTGCTACGAAGCGCTGGTGCTGATGGCGCAGCCGTTTTCGTACCGTTACCCGCTGATCGAGGGCCAGGGCAACTTCGGCTCCACCGACGACCCCAAGTCGTTCGCGGCAATGCGCTACACCGAATCCAAGCTGACCCCGATCGCCGAGGTGCTGCTGGGCGAGATCAGCCAGGGCACCACCGATTGGGCGCCCAACTTCGACGGCACGCTGGAGGAGCCGACCTGGCTGCCGGCACGCCTGCCGCACCTGTTGCTCAACGGCACCACCGGTATTGCCGTCGGCATGGCCACCGACGTGCCGCCGCACAACCTCAACGAGATCGTCAGCGCGCTGCTGCGCCTGCTCGACAATCCCGATGCCACGGTTGCCGAACTGTGCGAACACGTGCTCGGCCCGGACTACCCGACCACCGCCGAAATCATCACCCCGGTGGCCGACCTGCGCGCAATCTACGAGACCGGCCACGGCAGCGTGCGCGCACGTGCCACCTACAAGAAAGAACACGCCAACATCGTCATCGACGCGCTGCCGTACCAGGTCTCGCCGTCCAAGGTGATCGAGCAGATCGCCCAGCAGATGCGCGCCAAGAAGCTGCCGTGGCTGGAAGACATCCGCGACGAGTCCGACCACACCAGCCCGGTGCGCGTGGTGCTGGTGCCGCGCTCCAACCGTGTCGACGCCGAGCAGTTGATGGGCCACCTGTTCGTCACCACCGATCTCGAGCGCAGCTACCGCGTCAATCTCAACGTGATCGGCCTGGATGGTCGCCCGCAGGTGAAGAACCTGCGCCAACTGCTGAGCGAGTGGCTGACCTTCCGCAGCGACACCGTCACCCGCCGCCTCAACCATCGCCTGCAGAAGGTCGAGCGCCGCCTGCACCTGTTGGAAGGCTTGTTGATCGCCTTCCTCAACCTGGACGAAGTGATCCGCATCGTCCGCAGCGAGGACGAACCCAAGCCGGTGCTGATCGCCCGCTTCGCGCTCAGCGAGGAGCAGGCCGAATACATCCTGGAAACCAAGCTGCGCCAGCTGGCGCGCCTGGAAGAAATGAAGATCCGCGGCGAGCAGGAAGCACTGGCCAAGGAACGCGCGCAGTTGATGGCGATCCTGGAAAGCAAGACCAAGCTGAAGAAGCTGATCAAGGACGAACTGACCGCCGACGCCAAGAAGTTCGGCGACGCACGTCGTTCGCCGCTGGTGCAGCGTGGCGCTGCGCAAGCAATTGACGAGACCGAGATGGTCGCCAGCGAACCGATGACCGTGGTGCTGTCGGAAAAGGGCTGGGTACGCGCGGCCAAGGGCCACGAGGTCGATCCGGCCGGCATGTCGTATCGCGAAGGCGACAGCCTGCTGGCGGCGGTGCGCAGCCGCAGCACGCATCAGGTGGCGTTCCTGGATTCGGAAGGCCGTGCCTATTCGACCGCGGTGCACACCCTGCCCTCGGCACGCGGCAACGGCGAACCGTTGACCGGACGTTTCTCGCCGGCCTCGGGCGCGGCGTTCCAGGTCATGGCCAGTGCCGATAACGCCACCCGCTTCGTGCTGGCGTCCTCGCATGGCTACGGCTTCGTCACCCGCTTCGAAAACCTCACCGGTCGCAACAAGGCCGGCAAGGCGATGCTCAACCTGACCACCGGCGCGCATGTGCTGACGCCTGCGCAGGTGACCAATCCGCAGAGCGACCGCATCGTGGCCGTCACCAGCGCCGGCAATCTGCTGGCGGTGACCGCCAGCGATGTGCCCGAGCTGGACAAGGGCAAAGGCAACAAGATCATCGACATCCCCAAGGCCAAGCTCGGTACCGAGCGCGTGGTCGCGGTGGTGGCGGTGGCACCGGGCAACACGCTGCTGGTGCGCAGCGGCGCACGCACCATGAGCCTGTCGTTCAAGGACCTGGATACCTATGTGGGCGCGCGTGCGAGTCGCGGGGCGTTGTTGCCGCGAGGGTGGCAGAAGGTGGACGGGCTGGAAGTGCAGTAACGGCTATTCACCGACGTGGCGCGCAGCGGCGCGTTCGAAGCTGCCGCTGCCTCGATTCTGCGGATTTGCTGCAGGGTCCTTGCCCACCCACCATCGCAGGACACGCCGCAAGTACGTCCCTGTAGGCTCTTACGCGGCATCCATGCCGCGTAAGGTCCCGCGACGGTGGGCGGACAAGGACCGGTCGAGATGGTCGGTGCGCGGGGGTGTGCGCAGTGCATGTCGCGCGGCGGTGCGGTGTGGTCTGAGCGCTTTCTTTCGATCTGCAGTGTGAGTGCCATTGGCTGCATCACGGCACTCGTCAACGCAAACCGACAAGACAACATCATGGACACAGATTTCTGGCTGCAACGTTGGCAGAACGGTCAGACCGGCTTCCATCAGGACCAGGTGATGCCGTTGCTGCAAAAGCACTGGCCGGCGTTGCAGTTGCCGAAGGCTGCCCGGGTGCTGGTGCCGTTGTGCGGCAAGACGCTGGACCTGCACTGGTTGGCCGCACAAGGTCATCGCGTGCTCGGTGTGGAGATATCGCCGCTGGCGGTGACGCAATTCTTCGCTGATGCCGGCCTGCAACCGCAGCGACACACCAGCCGCGCGGGCGAGCACTTCATCGCCGGCCCGCTCGAAATCATCTGCGGCGACGCATTTGCACTGGAGCCAAGCGTGCTGGCCGAGTGCAGCGCCGTCTACGACCGCGCCGCCCTGATCGCCCTGCCTGCCGGCTTGCGCCAACGCTATCTGCACAGCACGTACGCGCGCCTGCCTGCGGGATGCCGCGGACTGTTGATCACCCTGGACTATCCGCAGGCCGAAAAGGCCGGCCCGCCGTTTTCGGTGGACGCTGCCGAGGTGCACACGCTGTTCGACATGCAATGGCAGGTGCAGCAACTGGAACACCGCGACATCCTCGATCAGGAGCCGCGCTTTCGTGCCGGTGGCGTCACTGCGCTGTCGACCGGCGTCTATCGCCTGCAACGCAACTGACTGTCGCAGGCGAACGCTCTGTCGCGGCCGAATACTGCATTCGCATCAGTCGGCCGCTCCATCCATCGCATGATCAGCGCGTCGCGAGCCGATCGAGAACCGTGCTGCAGAACGGCGTGATGCGCCAAGCGGCAAGCTGCAGCAAACCGCCGGCAGCTGACGCAGTCCACGCAGCAATCGCGATGCATAGCACGGTACCTGCCGATTGCAACCTGCGCTGCGCCCGCTCAGCGGCTGCGCAGCGCCCAGTCACCCGGGCTCAGCCGGCGACATGCCCCTTGTCGATCTTCGAGGTCTGATACAGCTCAAGGCCGATCCGCTTGATCAGGCCGAGCTGCTGCTCCAGCCACCAGGCGTGATCTTCCTCGGTGTCCTGCAGCTGCTTGAGCAGGATGTCGCGGCTGACGTAATCGCCGTGCTCTTCGCACAGCTTCATGCCGGCGGCGAGATTGGCGCGTACTTCGTATTCCACGACCAGATCGCGCTCGAGCATCTCCACCACGGTCTTGCCTGGATCAAACTCGGCCGGCCGCATGTCCGGGTCGCCTTCCAGGAACAGGATGCGCCGCAGCAACGCGTCGGCGTGCTCGGTCTCCTCTTCCATTTCGTGATTGATGCGCTCGTACAGCGCCATCAGGCCCTGATCCTCGTAACGGCGCGAGTGCAGGAAATACTGGTCGCGTGCCGCCAGTTCGCCGCGCAGCAGCTGTTTGAGGTAGTCGACGACTTCGGGATGGCCTTTCATGATGTGCTCCAGCGACGCAATGCGCGCATGGTGCCCTAAGCCGCGGAGCAATGATCTAATCGGAATCACTTTCAGTTGCGCTTGCGGCCAGACCCGCCACGGTCATGACCGGCCGCCACACTGTGACCGAACTCAAGGACCCGACAACAATGCGCAAATGGCTGGGCCGGCTGCTGCTGGCAATCGTGGTGTTGGTCGTGGCGGCCCTGTTGGGCGTATATCTGCTGATGCGTGGCAGCCTGCCGCAGCTGGACGGCAACAGCGCACTGACTGGCCTGGCGGCACCGGTCAGCGTGCAACGCGACCGGCGTGGTGTGGTCACCATCGATGCGGCCAGCCAGGTCGATGCCATGCGCGCACTCGGTTACGTGCATGCGCAGGAGCGCTACTTCGAGATGGACCTGATGCGCCGCGCACCGGCTGGCGAGTTGTCCGAGCTGTTCGGCGCCGCGGCGCTGGACCTGGACAGACGCAATCGCGTGCACCGGCTGCGCGCCCGCGTGCATGCCAGCCTGGATGTCGCCGCCGGTAGCCAGCGTGCGGCGCTGCAGGCCTATACCGAGGGCGTCAATGCCGGGCTGGCCGCGCTGCGCGTGCGCCCGTGGCCGTACCTGTTGCTGCGGCAGGCACCGCGCGCGTGGACGCTGGACGACTCCATCCTGACCGGCATGGCGATGTACGCCGACCTGCAGGACAACGACAACCAGACCGAACTGGCAGCCGCACGCATCCGCGCAGTGGTGCCAGCGGCGCTGGCGGCATTGCTCGACCATCAGGGCTCCAGCTGGGATGCACCGCTGCTCGGCGCCGCGCAAGGCGACGCCGTGCTGCCCGACGCCGCCGCACTGGATCTGCGCCGCCTGCCGCACCCAGCTGCCGCCGCAGGCGCCGAGCAGCCGACGCCGGGCAGCAACAACTTCGCCGTGGACGGCAGCCTCACCAGCGACGGCCGCGCCATCGTCGCCGACGACATGCACCTGGGCCTGCGCGCGCCCAACATCTGGTTCCGCGCACGCCTGCGTTACCCGGACACCGGCGCGCCCGACGGCAAGGTGGATGTCACCGGCTTCACCCTGCCCGGTTTGCCGGCGGTGGTGGTCGGCAGCAATGGGCATGTGGCCTGGGCCTTTACCAACAGCTATATCGACACCGCCGACTTCGCGCGGATCCCGCCGGCCACGCCTGGCCATCCGCAAGTGCTCACCACCCATGTCGAAACGATTCGCGTGGCCGGCGCCGCGCCGGTGCGTTTTGCGGTGCGCGAGAGCGCCTGGGGACCGATCCTGCACGACAACCCCGATGGCAGCCTGCTGGCACTGCGCTGGGCCGCGCAGCTACCCGGCGCGATCCGCCTGGACTTTGCGCAGATGAGCACGGCGGCTGATCTGCAGGCCGCCTTTGCCGTAGCGGATCGTTCGGGCATTCCGGCGCAGAATCTGTTGCTGGCCGATCGCAGCGGGCGCATCGCCTGGCGGTTGATCGGCGCGCGCCCGGTACGCAATGCCGGATGCAACCCGAGCGGCATCGCCGAACTGGCGCGCTCGGCGCAGACCGCGCCTTCGGCTGAGATAACGGCAGCATCGGCGCCAGCGCCGACCGGCTGCCTGCCCTGGCCGGTGCGCAGCGACGCTGCCCCCGCCCTGATCGATCCTCCTTCGCACCGGCTCTGGACCGCCAACAGCCGCGTCGTCGATGCGCAGCAGTTGGCCACGCTCGGCAATGCCGGCTACGACCTGGGCGCGCGTGCGCAGCAGATCCGCGACGACCTGTTCGCCAGGCAGCGCTTCAACGAGCTGGATCTGCTCGCCATCCAGCTCGACGATCGCGCCGTGCTGCTCACGCGGTGGTGGCAGTTGTTGCGCGGCGTGGTCGACCACAGCAAGGACCCGGCCTTGCAGCAGATCGAAGCCGCCACACGGCAGTGGGACGGGCACGCATCCACCAATTCGGCCAGCTATCGCATCGTGCGCGGCTTTCGCGGCATGACCATCGACGCAGTGGAAGCCGGCCTGCTGGCGCCGGCAAAAGCCGCGCTTGGCAAGGACTTCCTGCCGCCGCGTCGCGCGCAACTGGAAGGCATCGTCTGGCCGTTGCTGCAGCAGCGCCCGGCGCATCTGCTGCCGCCCACCTATGCGAACTGGGATCAGCTGCTTGCCGAGGCTGCACGCAATGCGCGGACGGATCTCGCTGCGCAGGACGGCGCCTTGCAGGATAGCCCCTTGAGTGAACGCACCTGGGGCAAACGCAATACCGCCGCCATCTGTCACCCGATTGCGCGGGCATTGCCTGCGCTCGCCAAGCGCTGGCTGTGCATGCCGCCCGATCAACTGCCAGGCGATCGCGACATGCCGCGCGTGCAAGGCCCGGCCTTCGGTGCCTCAGAGCGCATGGTGGTGTCGCCCGGCCACGAGCAGGACGGCATCGTGCACATGCCGGGCGGCCAGAGCGGACACCCCTTGTCGCCGTTCTGGGGCGCAGGGCACGATGATTGGGTGCATGGCCGGCCGACCCCGTTTCTGCCGACCGCTACCCGCTATACGCTGCAATTGCAGCCGGAATAGGCGTGGTCGTGTTGTCTCGTCTGTCGACACGGGTTTCGACAGTCGATACGGGTCTGGACGAACGCAAAAAACGTAGTTGAGCCGTACTAGTCACGCCTCCGCCGACAACAGCGAGTGCCAGATACCTGAGCAAGCCCCTCTCCGGTGGGAAAAGGGCAGCGCTCTTGAGCAAGCCCCTCTCCCGCCGGGAGAGGGGTTGGGGTGAGGGTACGGGCGCACGTCATGCGACCGCAGGCATGCGATGAGGCTCGTCCTGCGCTGGCTTCAAGCGGATTTCTGCATCGCAGAATGGCTTCCTGCATGACAGACGGCACGAGGCTTCGCTCGTACCCTCATCCGCCCTTCGGGCACCTTCTCCCCGTGGGAGAAGGGATGCTCCGCACTTCTGCACTTCTGCACTTCTGAGTCTCTTCGTTATCTGTGTCTGCGTTCCGCAGATCGCACCGCGCACCCAGCACATCCGCACGCCCAGGTACCCGCAGCAACGCCCGCCCACCGACCTGCGCAATCAAGCGAGCACAACATGCTAAGATGCATTTGATAACCATTCCCATTAGTGACCAATGCGCCCCACGCTCCTTGTCACCGCGCTCGCCGCCGCCTTCGCTTTCCCCTCGCCGCGCGCCTTCGCCCAACAACACGCCAACACCTCGGCAACCGTCACCGACCTGGATGGCGTCGAGGTCGTCGGCCGTGCGCAGACGCTGTACAAATCCGACGACGCCGCAGTGGCCACCCGCACCGACACGCCGTTGGCGCTGGTTCCGCAGTCGGTCCAGGTACTGCCGCGCGAACTGATCGACGACCAGGCCGCACGCCAGATCACCGATCTGTATCGCAGCATCAGCGGCATCAGCTTCTTCAGCTATGCCGGCGTCACCCTGCGCGGATTCCGCCAGGAAAACGTGCTGTACGACGGATTGCGCGGCGATCCGTATGCCGGCTTCTCGGTGCCGCAGCTGTTCAATATCGAACGCGTGGAAGTGCTCAAGGGTCCGGCCGGTGCGTTGTACGGCGGCGGCGAACCCGGTGGCGTCATCAATTACGTCACCCGCAAACCCGGCCATCAGGCCGCGCGCCGGGTAGAGCTGCAGGTGGGCAATCAATCCTTCGGTGCGGCCTCGTTCGAAGCCACCGGCCCGGCACGCGAAGACGGACGCATTCGCTACCGCATCGGCGCGTATGCCGATGGCGAGGACGGTTTTCGCCGCAACACCGATAGCCAGAGCCAGATCGGCGATGCATCGGTGGCGCTCGATATCGGTCAGACCGGCGAGCTCACCTTGCAGTACACCGACATCACCCAGAACCTGGGCGGCAATCGCCTGCGCGGCGTGCCGGTGGACGACGACGGCAACTTCCTCACCGACCGTCGCTGGAATCACAACGAACCCACCGATTTCCTGGACATGCGCGCCAAGGTGGCGTTCGCGCAGTATCGCTTCGCACCGTCCGATGCGTGGGACGTGGACATGGCGCTGCGCTGGTTCAAGAACGACGAGCATCAGATCTATCACGAGCCGATGGGCCTGATCGACCGCGATGGCGACGGCTCCGCCGAATGGATGACGCGGCAGTTGCGCAATCAGTTCCGCGACAACGATGCGATCTCCAGCAACGTCAACGCCGTGTTCCGCACCCGCATCGGCGCGATCGAGCACAAGCTGCTGATGGGTGCGGACTACTATCGGCTGGATGCGGATTTCCGCGCGCAGACCGCCAACACCGCCGACACCGGCCGCGTGCGCGGGCCCGTGCCGGGCATCGATCTGTTCAACCCGGCGTATGGCCGCAGCGGCTTTTACGACTACGGTCTGGACAGCCTGCCCTCGCGCGCCACCAGCACGCGCAGTCAGCGCTACGGCGCGTATCTGCAGGACGAACTCACGCTGACGCCGCGCTGGTTTGCGATGGCCGGACTGCGTTGGGATGGCTTCAAGGACGACAACTTGCTGGACGGCTCGCGCGTCACCGGCAACGATCTCAGCTGGCGTGTGGGCAGCACATTCGTGCTGCGCGATGGCATCAACGCGTACGCAAGTTATGCCAGCGGCTTCCTGCCGCAGGATGCGGCCAATCAGGACAGCAGCGTCGGCGGGCCGTTCGATCCCGAGCGCAGCACGCAGTGGGAAGTGGGCCTGAAGACCGCGCTCAACGATGGCGGGCTGACGCTCAACACCGCGCTGTACCGCATCGAACGCAGCAACATCGTGCAGGCCAACGGCAGTATCGTCGATGGCGTCAATCAGCTCTCCGCGCTCGGCCTGGTGCGCAGCGAAGGCCTGGAAGTGGATCTGCTGGCCGACCTCACCGAACGCTGGGTGCTCAACCTGACCTACGCCTACAACGATGCACGCGTGCTCGATGCGGGCACCAACGGCATCACCAATGCGTCCGGCGACCGCTTCGCCAATGCACCGCGCAACACCTTCGGTCTGTGGACGCGTTACGACCTGCCGGCCTGGAACTCGGCGATTGCCTTCGGCGCCGACTACGTGGGCGAGCGGGTCAGCCTGGAAGGTCAGCGCGTCAAGCCGTACGCCATCTTCGACATCAGCTGGCAGACGCAGTGGGATGCCTGGAAACTGCAGGTCAACGTCAAGAACCTGTTCGACAAGGTCTATGCCGTCAGCGGATTCACCGAACGCACCGGTCACTTTCCTGGCGAACCGCGCCGCATCTACGCGCAGCTGGCTTACAGTTTTTAAGCATGGCAGACGGGCGCCTGCCCAGGTCTTATCACTGCGACAACTGTGACGTTCGTCGGCCATCGCGGCGCGCCGCACGTGCAGTTGCGACCTCGACCACGGCAGTGCAATGAACCTGCGCCGAATCAGGCAGGCCGGAATCAGCCAGACTTTAACGTCCGGTAGGACACACTAGAGGCCGTCGCGATATGGAATGTGTTTTCACACGATCGCCCTCCTCCCCCCACTGACCGGAATCCGCATGCCTCAGCTTGCCCGCTCCGTTTCCGCCCTGTTGCCCCTGCTCGTTGCCACTGCCTGCTCGGCAGCGCCGCCCGCCAAGTCCGGCCCACCGGACGCGCCGGTCGCCGCCTGCACCGCCAAAGTGCGCCCAGGGCAGGATCTGCAGAAAGCCATCGACAAGCTCCCGCAAAGCGATACGCCTGCGGTGTTGTGCCTGGAAAAAGGCGAATTTCCGCTCAACGGACTGGTCTCGATCCACCGCGGCAACCTCACCCTGCGCGGCAAGGGCCCGACCACCGTAGTGCGCATGGCCGATGGCGTGCAGCAACCGGCGCTGGTGGTCGGCGACTACGAAAACCAGCAGCCGACCGGCGTGATCCGCAATGTCAGCATCGAAGACATGCAGATCGTCGCCAGCACCGGCGACAAGGAATTCATGCCCGAGCGTCCGTACCTGAGCAATAGCGCGGTGGTCGTGCGTTCCGGTCAGGGCATCCGGCTCGCCGGCCTGCAGGTCAACAAGTGCCGCAGCGCCTGCCTGCTGAGCGAGTACGACACCCGCGAGATCACCATCGAAAACAACGATGTCTCCGGCGCGATCTGGGACGGCGTATCGTTCAACCGCACCGCCAAGGTCACGATGGTCAACAACTACATCCACGACAACGTGGCCGCAGGCCTGACCACCGAACATCTGGAAGACAGCGAGATCCGCAACAACCGCTTCGAGCGTAACGGCAGCCAGGGCATTTATCTGTCCGACGCGCGCCGCAATCGCTTCAGCAACAATCAGTTCGACGGCAACAAGGTCGCCGGCGTCTTCCTGGCCTGTGCCATCCGTTATCGCACGCCGGAAATCCTGTGCTGGGACAACAGCATGAGCCAGGACAACGTGTTCGAGAACAACCGCTTCTCCAGTACGCCGTTCACCTACACCATCGGTGTGGACCGCGCAGCCAACTGCACCGCGGCCGACTTCAAGCCGAACCTGTGGCGCAACAACCAGGCCGATGTAGCCGGCGTGGATATCGAGCCGCAGCGCTACGGTTATTGCGTGCGCCACGAGTGATCGCAGCAGCGGCCGGCAGCGCGTGAGCGCATGCCGGCCGCTGGAGTTTCAACTCCGCATGCAGCAGCGTTACGACGCCAACGCCTGTTCGTGCACGCCGGCAATCGCACGGCCGGACGGGTCGGCCATCGCGGCGAAACTGGCATCCCAGGCGATCGCGGTCGGTGACGAACAGGCGATCGACTTGCCACCCGGCACCGTCTCGGCAGCCGCCTGGCTGGGGAAGAACTGCTCGAACAGCGTGCGATAGAAATACGCTTCCTTGGTCTGCGGCGGATTGACCGGAAAACGCCTGGAAGCGGCAGCCAGCTCGCGGTCGCTCACATGCGCAGCAGCATGCGCCTTGAGTCCATCGATCCAGCCATAGCCCACGCCATCGCTGAACTGCTCCTTCTGCCGCCACAGGATCGATTCGGGCAGATAGCCGGCAAACGCTTCGCGCAACACGCCCTTTTCCATCCGCGTGGCGCCGCTGCTGGTGTTGTCGATCATCTTGAAGCTGGCGTCCATGCGCATGGCCACGTCCAGGAACTCGCGATCCAGGAACGGCACGCGCGGCTCCACGCCCCAGGCCATCATCGACTTGTTGGCGCGCAGGCAGTCGTAGTTGTTGAGCGCATCCAGCTTGCGTACCAGTTCCTCGTGGAATTCGCGTGCGTTGGGTGCCTTGTGGAAGTACAGATAGCCACCGAAGATTTCGTCGCTGCCTTCGCCCGACAGCACCATCTTCACGCCCATCGCCTTGATGCGTCGTGCCAGCAGGAACATCGGCGTGGAGGCGCGAATGGTGGTGACGTCGTAGGTCTCGATATGGCGGATCACCTCGGGCAGCGCATCCAGGCCCTCGTCGAAGCTGTACTCGAAGCCGTGATGCACGGTACCCAGCGCGGCGGCGGCGACTTCGGCCGCGGCCAGGTCCGGCGAGCCTTTCAAACCAATCGCGAACGAATGCAGGCGCGGCCACCAGGCTTCGGTGGTGTCGTTCTCTTCGATGCGATGGCGTGCGTAGCGTGCGGCGACTGCAGCGACCAGCGACGAATCCAGCCCGCCGGACAGCAGCACGCCATACGGCACATCGGTCATCAACTGACGATGCACCGCGCGCTCGAAGGCCTCGCGCAATTCCTGCAGTTGCACCTGCACGCCTTCCACCTCGGCGTATTCGCGCCAGGAGCGCTCGTAGTAGCGACTCAGTGCGCCGGTGGCGCTGTCGTACCAATGGCCGGGCGGGAACTGCGCCGCATCGGCGCAGTCGTCCACGAGCGACTTCAGTTCCGAGGCCACTCGCAGCCGGCCTTCGCGATCGTGGCCCCAGTACAGCGGCACCACGCCGATCGGATCGCGCGCAATGATCACCCGCCCGGAGGCTTTGTCCCATAGCGCGAATGCGAAGATGCCGTTGAGACGGTTGAGGTAGGAGGCCGGCGCATCCTCGCGATACAGCGCGTTAATCACCTCGCAATCGGAGCCGGTCTGGAAGGCGTACGGCTGCACCAGTTCCTGTTTGAGCTCGCGATGGTTGTAGATCTCCCCATTCACCGCGAGCGCAAGCTCGCCATCTTCTGACAACAAGGGCTGCGAGCCGCCGGCCGGGTCGACGATGGCCAGCCGCTCGTGCACCAGGATCGCACCGGCGTCGACATACACGCCGCTCCAGTCCGGGCCACGGTGACGCTGCCGCTGCGAACATTCCAGCGCCTGCCGGCGCAATGCCTGCAGATCGTCACCGGGTTGCAGGCCGAAAATACCGAAGATGGAACACATGGAAACACTCCTGGATGAAACTGCGGGGGTTGGCGGCCGGTGGAAGAGCGTGCTGCACGAGAATGACACCCATAAAAAAACCCGCATCGGCCGATGCGGGTTCTCTGATTCCTGGGCGTTTGGTTTTACTTCGCCTAGTCGCAGATCCGCATCGGCCGCGCACGATTGTTCGCGCGCAGAGTGTTGCGGTTGGCGTTATTGAGGTTGGCGAGCTGGACGACCATGTGACCGACGCTAACCGTTCGTTTTCGATCGCGCAACTGTTTCAGCGGCAACGACGGCGGCAACTGCTCCGTCAATCGACCAACAGCCGCTCGATCAGGCGGCGATACAACGCCGGCAAGGCTTGCAGATCGGCCACGCGCACATGCTCGTCGACCTGGTGGATGCTGGCGTTGACCGGGCCGACCTCGATGCATTGCGCACCCAGCGGCGCGATGAAGCGCGCATCCGAAGTACCGCCGCCGGTGCTTTCCTCCGGCGGTGCGCCGGCAAACTGCCCCAATACCTCACGCGCGACGCTGCGCAGGCGGCCTTCCGGGGTGTAGAACGGCTCGCCGCTGCGATGCCAGCGCAGCGCATAGTCCAGCCCGTGGCGATCCAGCAATGCGGTGATTTCCGCTTCCAGCCGCGGCGCATCCCACAGCGGGGTGTAGCGCAGATTGAAGGCCACCTGCAGCTCGCCCGGAATCACGTTGTTGGCGCCGGTGCCGGCATGGATGTTCGACACCTGCAGGCTGGTCGGCGGAAAACTCTCGAAGCCCTGGTCCCACTGCCGCGCCACCAGCTCGGCCAATGCCGGCGCGGCCAGATGGATCGGATTGCGCGCCTTGTGCGGATACGCCACGTGCCCCTGCACGCCCTTGACGACCAGCGTGCCGGACAGACTGCCGCGGCGACCAACGCGCAACAGGTCGCCCAGCCGTTCGGTGGACGAGGGCTCGCCGGTGATGCACCAGTCGATCGCCTGCCCGCGCCCGCGGAACAGCTCGGCCACGCGCCGCACGCCGTCGATGGCATCGCCTTCTTCATCGGAGGTCAGCAACACCGCCAGCGTGCCGGCATGCTGCGGATGGGCAGCGACGAACTGTTCGGCAGCGATCGCGAAGGCGGCCACGCTTCCCTTCATATCGGCCGTGCCGCGCCCGTACAGCACACCATCGCGGATCTGCGGATCGAACGGATCGCTGGTCCACGCCTCGCGCGGGCCCGGCGGCACCACATCGGTGTGCCCGAGCAGCACCAGCACCGGCGCACCGCTGCCATGCGTGGCCCACAGGTTGTCGACCTCGCCCAGGCGCAGGTGCTCGCAGGCGAATCCGGCAGCCTCCAGGCGCTGGGCAATCACAGCCTGACAGCCGGCATCGTCCGGTGTCACCGAAGCGCGTGCGATCAGCTCGCAGGCCAATTGCAGTACGTCGCTGGTCATGTTCGTTCTTCCGATAAAAAGATGCACCTGGGCCGCGGGCATCAGCAGGCAGTCTGCCTTCCAAGCGCCCGTCCCGCACAGGTCTGTGCGAACCGATGACGCGGTGGCGCCATCAGGCGATGTCGAACCGTGCCTTGAACCCGTTGTCGGAGAAGCCCTGACTGAGCGCGCCATCGTCGTTCACCACCACCGGGCGGCGGATCAATTGCGGGTATTCGCGCAGCAGCAGCTTCCATTCGGCGTCCGAACCGGGCGTCTTCTTGTTGTCGGGCAGCTGGCGCCAGGTGGTCGAGGACTTGTTGATCAGGGCCTCGAATCCGCCGGCCTTGCCGGCCCAGTCCACCAGCGTCTCCGGTGCGGGTGTGTGCTCGCGGTAATCGACGAAGGTGTAGGCCACGCCGAAGCGGTCCAGCCACTTGGTCGCCTTCTTGCAGGTGTCGCAGTTCTTCAATCCGTAGAGCGTGGTCATCTCATCCCCTTTTCGACTCCGCGGCGCGCGCTTGCACGCGCCAACAGGGTGCTTGCCAATTGATCGCGTTCCTGCCCGCGTGCGGGCAGGAACACCACATCGGCGCGTGTGCCGTGGAATTTCAGCGCCATCCGCCGTGGCGGAATCAGCCATGCCGCATCGACCGAGCGCAACTCGGCCAGGTCCACGCGCTGCGACCGTCCTTGCTGCACGATCTCCAGTGCATCGCCCGCATCGCGGACCTGCGCCCAGCGGCTGGATGCCCATGCCAGACGCAGGGTCATCAGCACCACCAGTGCAGGCGCCAGCCAACGCAGGACCTCCAGCTGCTGCGGCACGCCATCGCGCGCCAGCGAGCCGGCCACGTAGAGCGCCACCCATCCCAACCACAGGGCCGGGATGCCCCAACGGACCCAGCCACTGAGCGGCCGCGACAGCATGGTGCCGCGCGCAGGCTGCGCGGTACTCAATCGGCCAGGCCGCGCAGCAATTCGTTGACGCTGGTCTTGCTGCGCGTCTTGGCATCCACCTGCTTGACGATCACCGCGCAATACAGCGAATGCGAGCCATCTTTGGACGGCAGCTGGCCGGACACCACCACACTGTAAGGCGGCACGTAGCCGTAGGAAATCTCGCCGGTGGCGCGGTTGTAGATGCGCGTGCTCTGGCTGATGAACACGCCCATGCCGATCACGCTGTGGTGACCGATCACCACGCCTTCGACCACTTCCGAACGCGCACCGATGAAGCAATGATCCTCGATGATGGTCGGGCTGGCCTGCAGCGGTTCGAGCACGCCGCCGATGCCGGCGCCACCGGACAGATGGCAATGCGCGCCGATCTGCGCGCAGGACCCTACCGTGGCCCAGGTATCGACCATGGTGCCTTCGCCCACATAGGCGCCGATATTGGTGAAGCTCGGCATCAGCACCACGTCCTTGCCGAAATAGCTGCCGCGACGCGCGACCGCACCCGGCACCACGCGCACGCCGGCCTTGCGGAACTCGGCCTCGCCGAAGCCGGCAAAACGCGACTCCACCTTGTCCCAGAACGGTGCCGGCTGCGCGTCGATGACCGCCATCTCGTTAACGCGGAAATACAGCAGCACGGCCTTCTTCAGCCACGCGTTGACGGTCCAGCCGCCCTGCCCGTCCGGCTCGGCGACGCGGAACTCGCCGCTCTCCAGGCCGTCGATGACGCGGGTGACGATGGCGCGGGTGGAGCCGTCGATCTCGTCGACGGTCAAGCTGGCGCGGCGCTCGAACGCGCTTTCGATACCGAACTTGAGTTCGTCATTGCCCACCGGCGTTGCAGCGCTGCGCACGGCCTTTTCGGCGATCGGCAGTTTCTTCGCAGCTGCAGCCTTCTTGGCAGCCGGTGCGGACACCACGCTGGTCGGCTGCTTGGCCTCGCGCGGGGTTGCACTGGCCGCCGGCCTGGTCGCGCTTTTCTTGGTCACGTTCTTGGCGACGCTTTTGCTGGCGGCAACAGGCTTGCCAGCCGCCGCCGTGGTCTTGCGCTTGTCGACGGCCGGTGCCTGACGCGCCTTGCCGCTTTTGCTTGTCGCGCGCTCGGGCGCTGCGCTGGTGGTGGTCGCGCCCTGCTTGCGCGCGATCTTCTTGCTGGTGGCCATGGGGGTCTCCGAACGGACTACTGGGTGGGATCGAGGCAGGCGCACAGCGCATCGCGCAGCGCCTGCCGGGCGGATTCGGACAACGGGCGGTCGTGCTCGTCGGTGATCTGGAACTGGTCTTCGGCACGCTCGCCAAACGTGGCGATGCGCGCATCGTGCACGCGCAGATGTTGCAGGCGCAGCACGTTGGCCACATCGGCCAGCAAGCCAGGGCGGTCGGGTGCCACCAGACTGATACGGGTGCGGCGGCCGCCGGCGCTTTCGCTGAATTCCACGCGCGGCGCAAACCGGAAGTGGCGCAACTGACGCGGCACCGCACGCCGCGAGGGCCGCACCTTGTGCAGATCGCCGGCCAGCACCTGGCGCAAGGCCGCGGCCAGACGCTGCGGGTCGCCATCGGCGGAGCTGTCCTGCGGCAGCACTTCGAACACGTCGAAGATGGCATCGTTGGGTGCATCCAGCACGCGTGCGCGGTGGATGCCGTAGCCCTTGCGATCCAGCGTGGCGACGATCGCGGAGAACAGGCCATCGCGGTCGCGCGAGTACACGAAGACTTCCAGCGCGTCGTTGTCCGGCACCGCGCGGCGCGCCTTGACCGTGGTCTGGCCGATCTGCACTTCGATCAGCGAGACCGCCTGCCAGGCCAGTTGCTCGGGACGGAATCGCAAAAAATTCTCGTCCGGCATCCCGGCGAACTGGCGGTCGATGGTGGCATCGTCGTGGCCTTGCGCCTGCATCAGCGCGCGTGCCGATTCGCGCGCTTCGCGCAGGCGCTCTTCGCGCGGCGGCGGATGTTCCAGGCCCTCGCGCAGTGCGCGCCGCGCGGCGAAGTACAGGTCGGCCAGCAGCCGGTCCTTCCACGCGTTCCACAGCTTGGGACTGGTGCCGGCGATATCGGCGCAGGTCAGCAGATACAGATGGTCCAGACGCTCGCGCGTGCCGACCAAGGTGGCGAAACGATGGATCACCTCCGGGTCGGAGATGTCCTGCTTCTGCGCGGTCACCGACATGCGCAGATGCTGTTCCACCAACCAGGCCACCAGCGCGGTATCGCCTTCGCTGAGCCGATGCGCCTGGCAGAACATGCGCGCATCCACCGCGCCCAGCTCGGAATGATCGCCGCCGCGGCCCTTGGCGATGTCGTGAAACAGGCCGGCCAGCAGCAGCAATTCCGGCTTGCGCAGGCGCGGCCAGACTTCGTGGGTGATCGAAAAACGCTCGTCGGCGCGACCGGCGGCAAACAGCGAGATGTTCCGCAGCACCATCAAGGTGTGCTGGTCCACCGTGTAGACATGGAACAGGTCGAACTGCATGCGCCCGGACACGCTGGCGAATGCCGGAATCCACTGGCCCAGCACGCCCAGGCGCGCCATGCGGTTGAGCGACTCCACCGCCCGCGGGCCGCGCAGCAACGCCATGAAGCGGTCGCGCGCGGTCGCATCGGCCACGTCGTAGGCCGGCAACTCGCGCAGCACCTCGGCCAGCGCGCGCGCGGTCAGCGAATGCAGCCCGCGTACCTCGCGATGCGCCGCCCACTGCGCGAACAGCGCAAAGACCTGCAGCACATCGCCGGCCGGCCAGTCCTCTGCATCCGCAGCCAGATAACCGCGGCGCAGGCTGAAGCCCTCGCCGAGCGGCTCCGGCACCGCTTCGCCATCGAATTGTTCTTCGAAGCGCTGCAGCAAGCGGTCGCTGATGCGGCGGATCAACGCCGCGCTGCGGTAGAAGCGCTGCATCATCTTTTCCACGCCCAGGCTTTCCGGGTCGTCGGCAAAGCCCAGCCGCTGGGCAAGCGTCTTCTGGTAATCGAACCCCAGCCGCTCTTCCGGCCGTTTGGCGACCAGGTGCAAGCCGAACCGCAACCGCGCCAGCTCCTCGCGTTCGCGCCGCAACGCTGCGGCCTCGTCGAAACCGACATGGCCGAGTCCGACCAGCGCCTCCAGATCCTTGACCCCGAACGCGCGCAGCGCCATCCAGCCCAACGTCTGCAGATCGCGCAGACCGCCGGGGCCGTCCTTGATATCCGGTTCGAGATTGTCGGCGGTATCGCCGAAGCGTTGATGCCGCGCCAGCAGCTCTTCGCGCTTGGCCTGGAAGAACTCGCGCGCCGGCCACACCTGTTGCGGCGAAATCGCGGCCACCAGGGCGGCACGCGCCTGGCTGCCGGCCACCAGCGGGCGCGATTCGATCAAGGCGGTCAGCACCGTCTGGTCGGCGGCCGCTGCGGTGCACTGCGCCGGCGAGCGCACCGCGTGGCTGATCGGCAGGCCTACATCCCACAGCAAGGCGAACAACCGCGCCAGGGCCTGCTCGTGCTGTTGCTGCACGCCGGTCTCGCCCAGCACCAGCACATCCACATCCGAGCGCGGGAACAGTTCGCCGCGCCCATAGCCACCCACGGCATGCAACGACAGCCCGGCATCGGCCGGGATGCAGCGCGTCCACGCATTGCGCATCAATTGATCGACCGCGCGCGCGCGCAGGGCCACCAGGCGCTCGATCGGCTCACCCTGATCGAAGCGCTTGCACAGGCGCATGTCGGCATGCACCAGCAGCGGGCGCGCTTGCGCGGCCCACTCGGCATCGCCGGCGACACCCGGGTCGGGTCGGTCCGCCGGCGTGGCCGTCATACCGGAGCGGGAGCGTTCGGCGACAGCGTCAGCACGTCCACGCCGTCTTCGGTCACCGCGACCATGTGTTCCCACTGGGCGGACAACTTGCGGTCCTTGGTCACCACGGTCCAGCCGTCCGGCAGGGTCTTATGGTGATAGGTGCCTTCGTTGATCATCGGTTCGATGGTGAAGGTCATGCCGGGCTTGAGCACCAGGCCTTCGCCGGGACGGCCGTAATGCATCACCTGCGGTTCGTCGTGGTAGACCTTGCCGATGCCGTGGCCGCAGTAGTCGCGCACCACGCTGAAGCGCTCGGCTTCGGCAAATTTCTGGATCGCGTGACCGACATCGCCCAGCGTTGCGCCCGGCTTGACCGCGCGGATGCCCCGCCACATCGCCTCGTAGGTGGTATCGACCAGGCGTCTGGCCATCACCGACGGCGTGCCGACGTAATACATGCGGCTGGTGTCGCCATGCCAGCCGTCCTTGATGACAGTGACGTCGATATTGACGATGTCACCGTCCTTCAGGACCTTGGCCGCGCTCGGGATGCCGTGACAGATCACGTTGTTGACCGAGGTGCACACGCTCTTGGGAAAGCCGCGATAGCCGACGTTGGCAGGTATGGTTCCCTGCACGTTGACGATGTGGTCGTGGCAGATGCGGTCCAGCTCGGCCGTGGTCACGCCCGCTTGCACGTAGGGACCCACGACATCGAGCACCTCGGCGGCCAGACGGCCGGCGACGCGCATCAGTTCGATTTCTTCTTTGGTTTTCAGATTGACGCTCATGACCGCAATTATCGCCGATTCGAGCTGAATCTGAACGGCCTGCGCAGGCGTTTTTTGCGCTGCGGAGGATGAACCTGCGAAACGGACGCGGCAGCAGGAAACCGGCGGCACCGCGTATTCATCTGTGACGCACTACCGCGCACGTCAAAAAATGCGTCAGCGGAGTCATCCGAAAGACATCCCACTTTCGCGAAAAACTCTTAGTTTAAACAGTGAGATAGCCAAATCATTCAGGGTAATCTTTGGCACAACTGGTGCATTGGAGGAAGCGCGACGAGTCGTCGCGTCACCAATGACCAGACCGGTCAAGGAAATGTCCATGCGTATTGTCCGCCCTGTCCTGCTGTCCCTCGGCCTGCTCTCGACCATTGGCGTTGCCACTGCAGCAGACACCACCACATTCAATGTCAAGATCGCCGTCACCAAGGCCTGCACCATCACCGCCGCCTCCGCGACGGACGTCGACTTCGGCTCGGTGTTGTCCACCTCGACCACCAATGCCGACGCCAACGGCAGCGTGACCGCCCATTGCACCGCGCTGACCCCGTACAACATCGCGTTGAGCGCGGGCAGCAATGCCGGCACCGCCAACGACGTCACCACCCGCCGCATGAAGAACACCGATGCGCTGATCACCGCCAACAACTTCATCGCCTACCAGCTGTACCAGGATCTGGGCCGCAGCACGGTGTGGGGCAGCACGACCGGCACCAATACGCTGAGCCGCACCGCCACCGGCATCAACCAGGTCTATCCGGTCTACGGCCGCGTGACCAACCCGTCCGCCAACAATCCCGCGACCGGTACCTACCAAGACACCATCACCGCCACGATCGTCTACTGAGCGCGCGCATGCCATTGCACCACCGCCTGTCGTACCGGATGCCGGCCTGGCTGGTCACGACCGGATTGAGCCTGACGCTGGCGCTTGGCAGCGGCTTGCCGCTGCCGCCGGCCCATGCGGCCAGCCTGCAGCTGGCACCGACCTCGCTGACGCTGAGCGCACAGCAGTCCGCCCATGGGCTCTGGCTGAGCAACAACGGCAGCGCGCCGGTGCAGGTGCAGACCCGCGCCTATCGCTGGACCCAGCGGGACGGCAAGGATCAGCTCGACCCGACCCAGGAACTGCTGGTCAGCCCACCGATGCGCACGCTGGCCGCCGGCGAGCGTCAATTGATTCGCGTGATTCGCGCCGGGCCCGCACCGGCCAGCGAGGAAGCCTGCTACCGCATCATCGTCGACGAATTGCCCAGCTCCGATGCGGATCTCAAGGGCATGCAGTTCGTATTGCGCTACTCGGTGCCGATCTTCCTGCTGCCGCCGGGCAAGACCGAATCCACGCCAATCTTGAGCACACAGGTGATTGCCGGCAGCGATGGCAATGCGCAGATCCAGATCAGCAACACCGGCAATGGGCACGCCCAGGTCGCCGATCTGCAGCATCGGATCGATGGCGCGACCAAGACCGCATTGAACGGGCTGGTGGGCTATGTCCTGCCCGGCCAGACCATGCGCTGGTCGCTGGGCGCGCCCCTGGCCCAGTTCGGCCGCGGCACCATCATCGCAAGGATCAATGGTGAGGCGGACGAACGCACCTTGTTGGCCGCGCCAGCAGCGCCGTGATGCGGGCCGGCTGGCGATGACGCTGCTTGCAACCGTCACCTGCCTGGCACATGCCGCCTCCGGCGATCTGGCCGATATGGCGCCACTGCCCGATCAGGCGCCGCAAAGCGTGGCCGACCTGCAGCAGACGTTGTATCTGGACGTCACCCTCAATCAAGCCGACCGTGGCCTGGCTCCGTTCGAACTGGTGGACGGCCACCTGCGCGGTTCGGTCGACACGCTGCGCAAGCTGGGCTTCATCCTGGCCGACCGCGCCGCCAGCGAGCTGGTCGACCTGGATGGCCTGCCCGACGTGGAAGTGCGCTACGACGCCGCACTGCAGCGACTGGCGCTGCAGGTGCCGCTGGCGCAGCTGTCGCTCTCCACCACGGTGCTCAAGGCCGAACAGGTCGCACCGGCCAGCGCCACCGCCTCACCAGGCATGCTGCTGAACTACGATTTCTATGCCACGCGCAACGCCGGGGCCAGCAGCGTGTCGCTGGCGACCGAGTTGCGCGGGTTCGGCATCGGCCGCGGCATGGTCGACACCACCGCGGTGTTCCTCGCCTACGACCGCCCGCAGGATCAGCGCTGGCGCAGCGAAGCGGTGCGCCTGGACAGCGCCTGGCAAATGGATTTCCCCGACAGCGCCACCAGCCTGACGGTCGGCGATTTCTACAGCGGCTTTGTCGACTGGAGCCGCTCGATCCGCCTGGGCGGGGTGCAGATCGGCCGCAATTACGCGTTGCAGCCGTACCGCGTGCTCACCCCCACACCAAGCTTTCTGGGCGAGGCGGTGGTGCCGTCGACCGTGGAGCTCTACGTCGATGGCCTGCGCCAGTACAGCGGACAGGTGCCGGCCGGCCCGTTCCAGCTGGCCGCGCAACCAGGCATCAGCGGTACCGGACAGGCGCAGATCGTGGTGACCGATGCGTTCGGCCAGGTGCGCCGGCTGGACTTCGCGTTCTATGGCACGCCGCAGCTGTTGGCCCGTGGCATTTCCGAGTGGTCGGTCGGCATCGGCCATCTGCGCCAGGACTATGGGGTGCGCTCGTTTTCCTACGATGCGCGTACGGTCGCCAGCGCTACCCTGCGCAAGGGATTGCGCGACGATTTCACCATCGAGGCGCATGCCGAAGCCGGCGGCGGCGTGGTCAATGCCGGTGCCGGCGGCGTGTGGCTGCTTGGCGTGGGTGGCGTGGTCAACGCGGCCTACGCGTATAGCGGGATGGATGCGCTGCGCGGCGGCCAGTACGTGCTGGGGTATGCCTGGAACAACCGTCGCTTCAACTTCACTGTCGGCACCCAGCGCACCCACGGCGACTACCGCGACCTGGGCGCGCTGCAGGGTGCATTGCCGGCGCGCATCAGCGACCGCGCGGTGTTCGGCATCAACGTCAATCCGATCGGCTCTCTGGGCACCAGCTATGTGCGGCTGAGCTACCCGCAAGGCGACACCTCGCGCTACGCGAGCCTGTTCTGGTCGCGCAGTTTCGGGCGCAACTGGGCGGCAAATCTGTCCGGCAACCAGAATCTGGATGTGCGCAGCGACCGCAGCCTGTACCTGTCGCTGTCGACCACGTTCGGCGAGTTGCGCCAGGCCAGCGCATCGATGCAGCGCAACGGCGACCGGACCGGGTTTGTGGCCGACCTCAGCCAGCCGCTGCCCGGCGACGGCGATCGGGACGGGATCGGTTGGCGGCTGCAGGGGCGTGCCGGCGACGATGCCAGCGGGAGCCTGGCCGAACTGGGATGGTTGAACCGCATCGGCCGCTACAACCTCGGCGTCGCCAACCAGGATGGCGACAATTTCGGCTACGCCAGCGCCAGCGGCAGCCTGGTGTGGATGAACGGCCGCGGCTTTGCCGCACGCGACATCCAGGATGCCTTTGCGGTGGTGTCCACGGACGGCCAGCCCGGCATTCCGGTGCGGCTGGAGAATCGCCTGATCGGCGTCACCGACGCGCGCGGGATGCTGCTGGTCACCCCGCTGCAGTCGTGGCAGCGCAACCAGCTGTCCATCGATACCCTGGACCTGCCGGCGGACCTGCGCGTGGACCGCGTCGACACCGCGGTAACGCCGCGCCAGCAGTCCGGGGTGGCGGTGCGCTTCGGCATCACCCGGGTACGCGCGGCCATGATCGTGCTGCACGACGCCCAGGGCGCGCCATTGCCGGTCGGCAGCGTGGTGCAGCGCGAAGGCGATGCCGAACGCGTGGTGGTCGGCTATGACGGCGAGACCTATCTGGACAACCTGCAGATCGACAACCGCATCATGGTCGAGCTACCCACTGGCCGCTGCAGCGCGCGGTTCACCTACCCGGCCAACCCCGGCGGCATTCCGCGGGTCGGCCCGCTGCCCTGCGTCCTCGAGCAGAACACCCCATGAGCCTGCCCGTACTCTGGCGCCTGACGCTCGCGCTGGCGATCGCCACGTTGTGGCTTGCACCCAACCAGAATGCGCGCGCGGACACGACCTGCAGCGTCACTCTCGGCACCCCGCTGGCGTTCGGCAATGTGGCGGCCAACGGCACCACCGATGCGGTGGCGACGCTCAACGTCACCTGCGCGACCGCCGCGCTCAGCGTGCTGGGCTATGCCCAGGTGAGTCTGTGCCTGGACCTCGGGCCGGGCAGCGCCAGCAACGGGCTGTACGCGCCGCGCCGCATGCTCAACCCCACCGGCGACGGCCTGGACTTCCAGATCTACAGCGAGGCCACACGCACCCAGATCTGGGGCGCCACCGGGTCGACGACGCCCTCGCCGCGCGTGCTGACGCTGTCCTACGGCGTTCCGGTGCTCACCGGCGGCTCGCAGACGGCCACCATCACTGTCTATGGGCGCATTCCGGCCAACCAGATCCTGTCGGTCGGCAACCACACCAGCAGCTTCGGTGGTGCCGACACCGTGCTGCGCTACTCCTACAACGAGAGCGTCATCGGTGTCCCGCCGCTGCCCAGCAGTTGCACGGCCGGCGGCAGCGGCGCCAAGACCGCCAGCAATGCCTTCCCCTTCACCGCCTCGGCCAACGTGCCGGCCCGCTGCAATACCTACGTCACCACCGACCTGGATTTCGGCAGCATCGCCGGCACCATCGATACGGCCATCGACCGCACCTCCACCATCAGCCTGTCGTGCACCAACCGCACCGCCTGGAATATCGGGCTGGGCGAGGGCATCAATGCCGCCGGCAGCATGCGGCGCATGCGCCATGCCAGCAGTGCCAACTACATCGTCTACGAGCTGTATCGGGACGCCGGCCGCAGCAACCGCTGGGGCACCAGCATCGGCATCGATACGCTCAGCGGCACCGGCAACGGAGTCGCCCAGACGGTGACCGTCTATGGTCGCGCGCCGGCACCGCAGCAGCCCATTGCGGGCACCTACAACGACACGGTGACCGTCTCCATCACTTACTGACAGTTAATAAAGTTCGTGTAGGGGGCGTCGCTATCTGTTACACCTCCAATGCAAACGATTGCTTTCATGACGCTGGTCACCTTACTCAAGCGCCTGACGCTGGTCGCCCTCGTCTGCACCGCGACCTCTACCGCGGCCAACGCGGCCAACGCTCTCGGCCCGGAAAACTTCACCCTGCATATCGGCCTGCGCCTGCTCAGCGGCTGCGAGCTGCGCACTGCACCGACGCACGCCAGCTGCTCCAGAGGCACGCCGATGGCGATCGCCCCGCCAGCCAACACCACCGAAGCCCCGGCCGTCACCAGCACCGGGCAGGATGCCAGCGCACTCGCCGGGCCAGCGCCTGCCGGCAGCGCGCGCATGACGACGATCGCGTTCTGACCGTGGCCGCGTCTCGCCCCTGTTGCTACCTGCTGGCGCTGGCGCTGGCCGGCCTGGCCATCGCCGGCAGCGCAGTTGGCGCCGAGATCGCCATCGCCCCGACCACCGCACGCATTCCCGCCGACAGCGACCAGGCCACCGTCTGGCTCTACAACCAGGCTGCGCAGCCGTGGCGCGCCGAAGCCAAACTCTACCGCTGGCGCCAGGACGGCGACCGCGAGCTGCTCGAACCGGCCACCGCGGCCACCGTCAGCCCGGCGCGTTTCGAAATTCCTCCGCAGGGCCGGCAGCTGCTGCGGGTGATCCGCCTGGGCCCCAGCCCAGCGCAGACTGAAGACAGCTACCGGTTGGTGGTGACCCAATATGCCGCCGGCAGCGACACCGAGCTGCTGCAGTATTCCACGCCGGTCTTCGCCATGCCGAGCCAGCCCGGCGCACAGCACCCGGTGCTGCAGGTCAGCGTGTCCGGCCGCGGCAGCGACCGCGTACTGCAGGTCCACAACGCCGGGCCGAGCCATGCCAGGCTGGCCGACCTGGCCTATATCGATGCCGGCGGGACCCGCCGCAGCATCCGCGACGACCTGGCCGGTTACGTGCTGCCCGGCCAGACCCGTCAATGGCCGCTGCCCGCCAACCTGCCCGCAGGCAATGGCCGCTTCGTGGCGCGCGTCAACAGCGACAGCGAGACTACGCTGGCACTGGAGCCGTGAATCGGGAGTCGGGAGTGGGGAATCGGTACGGCGCATCGCCGTAGTTGATCGTTTCGCTTGCGGATGCTCAAGCAGCTAGGCTCTGCCGATTCCCGATTCCCGATTCCCGATTCCCGATTCCCGATTGCATGCCCCCGCCCCGGCGGCTATACTCCGCCGGCTGTTTTGCGTCTCGCGCATTGCGTCGTTCACGTCGGACGTCATCGACGAATTCACACCTGCCGCCGCCATCCGTGCCGGGGTGCCCCCACAAGGGGTTCGTCACGGAGGCGACAGGGAAGCCCAACCCCGGAATTACGTGCGCTTGACTGCGAGTCCCTCGCAAGAACCCGCACATCCATGTGCGGACTTTTCAAAAACAAGCCGCGCACGGCAATTCCGCTATCAGGAGTTTTTTCAATGCCCCAAGTCACCATGCGTCAGATGCTGGAAGCCGGCGTCCATTTCGGTCACCAGACCCGCTATTGGAACCCCAAGATGGCGCCGTACATCTTCGGCGCGCGCGGCAAGATCCACATCATCAACCTCGAGAAGACCGTCCCGCTCTTCAACGACGCGATGAACTTCCTTTCCTCGATCGCGCAGAAGCGCGGCACCGTGCTGTTCCTGGGCACCAAGCGCAGCGCGCGCGAGTCCATCAAGGAAGAAGCCGAGCGTTGCGGCATGCCGTTCATGACCCAGCGCTGGCTGGGCGGCACGCTGACCAACTTCCGTACCGTCAAGCAGTCGGTTGCACGTCTGAAGGAACTGGAGTCGGCCGAGACCGACGGCACCTTCGACAAGCTGGTCAAGCACGAAGTGCTGGGCCTGCGCCGCGAGCGCGAGAAGCTGGACGCCTCGCTGGGCGGCATCAAGGAAATGAACCGCCTGCCCGACGCGATCTTCGTGATCGACATCGGCCATGAAGACATCGCCATCAAGGAAGCCAAGAAGCTCGGCATTCCGGTGATCGCGGTGGTCGACACCAACTACGATCCGGCCTTGGTCGACTACGCCATCCCGGGTAACGACGACGCCATCCGTGCCGTGCAGCTGTATGCACGCGCCGCTGCCGACGCCGTGCTGGAAGGCAAGGCCGCTGCGCCGAACTCCGCGTCGGTTCGCGAAGAAGAGTTCTCGGCCGAGTCCGCCGACGAAGGCAAGGGCCGTCGCGCTCCGGCCAAGAAGGGCGACAAGAAGGCTGACGCGCCGGCCGACGCCGCCGCTCCGGCTGCCGAGTAATCGGCCTGCAATGCGGCCGCACCATGCTGTGCGGCCGCAGCCCCGACGGGTCCACCGCGGCCCGTCGCCGAGGCCACTGAACATCTCTACGGGGGCGGCCGGCATGGCTGCGCCGTCTCCTACTGGCGGAACACTCCGCCGCACGCATTCGTCCATATGAGGTAATTCCATGGAAATCACTGCTTCCCTGGTCAAGGAACTGCGCGAGCGCACCGGCGCCGGCATGATGGAGTGCAAGAAGGCACTCGTCGAAAACGCAGGCGACATCGACGCCGCTGCCGAATGGCTGCGCAAGTCGGGCCTGGCCAAGGCCGACAAGAAGGCTGACCGCGTTGCCGCCGAAGGCCGCATCGCCACCGCACAGGCCGGCGGCAAGGCCGTGCTGGTCGAAGTCAACTCCGAGACCGATTTCGTCGCCAAGGACGAGAACTTCCTGGCCTTCACCGAGACCGTAGCCACCGCTGCGCTGAACTCGGACGCAGCCGATGCCGAAGCGCTCAAGAGCGTCAAGCTCGACAGCGGCGAGACCATCGAAGAGCGTCGTGCCGCGGTCATCGCCAAGGTCGGCGAGAACCTGCAGGTGCGTCGCCTGGCCCGCATCGACAGCGCCAACAACGTCGCGGCCTACGTGCACGGCGGCCGCATCGGCGTGCTGGTCGAGCTGAAGGGCGGCGACATCGAGCTGGCACGCGGCATCGCCATGCACATCGCCGCGATGAACCCGCCGCACGTCAAGGCCTCCGATGTTCCGGCCGAGTTCGTCGCCAAGGAAAAGGAAATCGAACTGGCCAAGATGTCCGAGAAGGACAAGGCCAAGCCGGCCGAGATCCTGGAAAAGATCATCAGCGGCAAGATCAGCAAGATCGTCAACGAAGTGACGCTGTACGGCCAGCCGTACGTGCTGAACACCGACCAGACCGTCGAGCAGGCGGTCAAGGCTGCCGGTGCCGACGTGGTCGGCTTCCAGCGTCTGGCCGTTGGCGAAGGCATCGAGAAGGTGGTGGAAGACTACGCCGCCGAAGTGATGAAGCAGGCCGGCCTGGCCTGATCCTCGCCACTGTGTCGAAGAGCCGCGGCCTGCCGCGGCTTTTTTTTTGGCCCGCGGCCGTCGCGCGAATACGTCGACGCGCCAAGCTGAAGCGAACGCATCTGCCGGGCCCACAACCGGCCTCAACTCTACAGATGTCGTTGCCGTTGCCGCTAATCCTGGATGCCGACCAGGCTTTCCGCGTCCATCGCGCACGCGCTGCAGCGCGGCGACGGCGGAGCATGGCGTGCCCCATTAACGAGCGCAGCGGTATGCTTGCGCTCACCGTCGGCGATGACCCATGCAACCAGATCTACAGGCCGCCCTGCACTACTGCCGCAACCTGCCGTCGCCTCCAGGCATCGCGCTGCGCGTCATCGAGCTGGCGCAGGACCCCGATGTGGATATGACTGCCGCGGCCAACGTCATCGGCATGGACATGGCCTTGAGTTCGCGCATGCTGCGCGTTGCCAATTCGCCGCTTTACGCCAGCCGTCGCCGCATCGACAACCTCGGCCAGGCGCTGACCATGCTCGGCCTCAACGCGACCCTGAGTCTGGCGCTGGGGTTTTCGATGGTGCACGGCGTGCGCAGCACCTTCACCGCGCATCCGCTGCATGAGCGCATCTGGCGCCGCGCCGGTCTGTGCGCGCTGGCCAGTCGCATCCTCGGGCAGGCCTACGGCATCCGCAAACCCGAGGAACTCATGCTGGCCGGCCTGTTGCAGGACATCGGCAAGCTCGCCCTGCTGCAGGGCGCGCCCGAGCTGTATGCGCCGCTGCTGGAGCAGGCGCCCGACAACGCCGCGCTGCTCGACGCCGAACGCGAGCATCTGGGCGCCACCCATGCCGAAGTCGGCGCCTGGCTTGCGCATCAATGGCAGTTGCCGCCGTACCTGCAGAACGCCATCGCGCAAAGCGAGGAAGAGCCCGCCAGAATGGAGCCGTTCATGGCCTGTGTCGCGCTGTCCGGACGCCTGGCAGACATCTGGCTGTCGGCCAGCGCCGTGGCGGCCACCGAACACGCGCAGCGACAGGCGCAGGACGTACTGGAACTGGATGCCGAACGCTTCGAAAAGGTGATCGAACGCATCGCCGAATCGCTGCCCGAACTGGAAGCCCTGTTCGACATCCGCGTGCCGCAACCCGAGCACATCCAGATGATCTTCGAACAGGCGCGCGAACTGGCGATGCTGCGCAGCCTGCGCGAATTGCAGGAGGTCGCCGAAGCGCGCCGGCATGCCGACGAATCGGAAAACCGCATGCGCCATCTAGCCGAACAGGCCAGCCGCGATGCATTGACCGGTGTATTCAATCGCCACCAGCTCGGCACTGCGCTCGCGCAAGAGTTCGAGCTGGCATCGCGTCAGAACTGGCCGCTGTCGATCGCCTTCATCGACCTGGACGACTTCAAGGGCGTCAACGATGCGCATGGCCACCTGGTCGGCGACGAGGTGCTGCGCAACTTCGCGCAGACGCTGCAACGCATGGTGCGCACCAGCGACCTGGTCGCCCGCTATGGCGGCGAGGAATTCCTGGTGATCCTGCCCAATACCGCGGCCGAAGCGGCGTTGATGGTGGTCGAGCGCATCCTGGCCGAAACCGCACGCACCCCGATGGCACAACTGCAGGACGGCCCGTTGCACATCACCTTCTCGGCGGGACTGGCCACCCACGGCGGTGGCGACCGGCAGTTCGAGAGCATTGAGCATCTGCTGCAGGCCGCCGACAGCACGCTGTATCGCTCCAAACATCGCGGCCGCAACCGCGTCACCGCCTACGATGCGACCGACGTGCCGACGCCGCAGCCTACGCGCGCGCACTGAGCAACGCGTCACGTCATCGCCAACTACCGAATTTTTACCACGCCCGGTGACAGGCTTCCGCTAGACTTGCCGGCGTTTGCCGATCCCCCACACCGAGGTTTCCCCCATGTCCGAACTTCCCTATCGCCGCATTCTTCTCAAACTTTCCGGGGAGGCGCTGATGGGAGACGGGGATTACGGCATCGATCCCAAGGTCATCAATCGCCTCGCCCATGAAGTGATCGAAGCCCAGCAGGCCGGCGCGCAGGTCGCGCTGGTGATCGGCGGCGGCAACATCTTCCGCGGCGCCGGCCTGGCCGCCAGCGGCATGGACCGCGTCACCGGCGACCACATGGGCATGCTGGCCACCGTAATCAACGCGCTGGCGATGCAGGACGCGCTGGAGAAGCTCGGCGCCAAGGTGCGTGTGATGAGCGCGATCAAGATCAACGATGTCTGCGAAGACTTCATCCGCCGCCGCGCGATCCGCCACCTGGAAAAGGGCCGTATCGCGATCTTCGCCGCCGGCACCGGCAATCCGTTCTTCACCACCGACTCGGGCGCGGCGTTGCGCGCGATCGAGATCGGTGCCGACCTGCTGCTCAAGGCAACCAAGGTCGACGGCGTGTACGACAAGGACCCGAAGAAGCACCCCGATGCGGTGCGTTACGACAGCCTGACCTACGACCAGGTCATCCTGCAGGGTCTGGAAGTGATGGACACCGCCGCCTTCGCCCTAGCGCGCGACAGCGACCTGCCGCTGCGCATCTTCGGCATGAGCGAGCCCGGCGTGCTGCTGCGCATCCTGCATGGCGAGCAGATCGGCACGCTGGTGCAGGGTCGGAGTTGAGGCCGGGAGTGGGGAATCGGGATTCGGGAATCGCAAAGGCGCGGTCCCGGAGACTTCGCTGACGCCTGACCGATGGCGATGCCGGGCGTGGAGTGGCACCCCAGGTGAACCGGCTGCGCAGGACTCTGCCGGCCGGCAAGTCTCAAAACGCAGTCCCGGCTATAATCTCCGGATTCAGCTCCACACGGATTCCGGCGATGCTCAACCAGATCAAACAAGACGCGCAGACGCGCATGACCAAGAGCATCGATGCTCTGCGCCATTCCCTGACCACGGTGCGCACCGGCCGCGCCTCTCCGGCGCTGCTGGACGGCATCAAGGTCAAGGCCTACGGCACCGACACCCCCCTCAACCAGGTCGCCAGCATCAGCGTCTCAGAAGGCCGCTCGCTGGTCATCAGCCTGTTCGACAAGGGCATGATCAAGGACGTCGAGAAAGCGATCTACGCCTCGGATCTGGGCCTGACCCCGACCGTGGTCGGCACCGTGATCCGTCTGAACCTGCCGCCGCTGACCGAGGAGCGCCGCAAGGAGCTCAGCAAGTCCGTGCATGGCGAGGGTGAGGACAGCAAGGTGGCCATCCGCAACATCCGGCGCGATGCCAACCAGCAGGTCAAGGATCTGCTCAAGGACAAGGCGGTCACCGAAGACGAAGCGCGCAGCGCCGAAGACGACATCCAGAAGCTCACCGACAAGGCCATCAAGGATGTGGATGAGGTCGTCAAGGCCAAGGAACAGGAACTGATGACGGTCTGATCGTGGCCTCGCCTGCCATGCATCCAGTACCTTCCGCTGCCGACGTGCCGCGCCACATCGCCATCATCATGGATGGCAATGGGCGTTGGGCGCAGCGTCGGCGGCGTCCGCGCATGATCGGCCATCGCGCAGGCGCGCGTGCGGTCAATCGCACCATCGATTTCTGCCTGGAAAAAGGCGTCTCGGCGCTCACCCTGTTCGCGTTCTCCAGTGAGAACTGGGGCCGCCCGCAGGAAGAAGTCGACGCGCTGATGAAGCTGTTCCTGCATGCGCTCGATCGCGAGGTCGACGAACTGCAGCGGCGTGGCGTGCAGGTGCGCTTCATCGGCGATCGCGGCCGGTTCGCGGCGCCGCTGCGCGAGCGCATGGCCGGTGCCGAACGCATCACCGCCGCCAATTCGCGCCTGGTGCTGAGCATCGCCGCCAGCTATGGCGGCCGCCAGGACATTGCGCTGGCCGCGCGGGCATTGGCCGAAGAAGTGGCCGCCGGCCGCCTGCAACCGCAGCAGATCGACGAAGCGCGGCTGGCCAGCCGTGTCGCGCTGGCCGATCTGCCGGCGCCGGACCTGTTCATCCGCACCGGTGGCGACACCCGCATCAGCAATTTCCTGCTGTGGCAGCTGGCTTACACCGAACTGTGGTTCACCGAAACCCTGTGGCCGGAGTTCGATGCCGGCGTGCTGCAGCAGGCACTGGATGACTATGCCGGGCGCGAACGTCGCTTCGGCCTGACCAGCGCCCAGATCGCCGACAAGGCGACGGAGAGCTCGTCCGCATGACTAAGACCCGCGTGATTGCCGCGCTGATCATGGCGCCGCTCGCCATCTGCGCGATCGTGCTGCTGCCCACGCAATGGCTGGCGGCGCTGGCGGCGATCCTGTTCCTGACCGGCCTGTGGGAGTGGCTCAAGCTCTCCGGCATCGACGACAGTCTGCCGCGCACCGTGCTGCTGATGCTCAATCTGCTGCTGATGGTGCTGATGGTGTGGGCCTCGGCCGGCTCCATGGTGCTGTTCCAGATCGCCGCCTTGGTGGGTGTGGTCTGGTGGCTGCTGGCGCTGCTGTGGCTGCGCTTTTTCACCTTCGGCGCCGATCACGGCAACGGCCAGGCGCGCGCGCTCAAGCTCGCCGCCGGCACGCTGGCGGTGTTGCCGGCCTGGGCCGCGCTGGTGCTGCTGCATGCCAACCCTGACAAGGGCAACCTGTGGCTGCTGACCGCGCTGACCATGGTATGGGCGGCCGACTCGGGCGCGTACTTTGCCGGCCGCGCGTTCGGCAAGCACAAGCTGGCGCCGCGGGTCAGCCCCAACAAGACCATCGAAGGCCTGCTCGGCGGCATGTTCGCCGGCATCGTGGTCGCCTGCGCGTTCGGCTGGCTGGCCGGGCTGACCCTGGCGCATGTGCCGCAGCTGATCCTGGTGGCGGCAGTGGCGGTGCTGGCCTCGGTGCTGGGCGATCTGTTCGAGAGCCTGCTCAAGCGCCACGCCGGCGCCAAGGACTCCGGCACGGTGATTCCGGGCCACGGCGGCGTGCTGGATCGTATCGACGGCGTGCTCGCCGCCCTGCCGGTGTTCGCACTCGGCAAGGAAATTCTCGGATTCTAGGCATGGCTGGCTCCCCTCTCCGTCAGGTCGCCGTGTTCGGCGCCACCGGCTCGATCGGTGCATCGGCACTGGATGTGATCGCCCGTCATCCGCAGCGGCTGCGCGCCAGCGTGCTGTCGGCCGGCAGCAAGGTCGACGACCTGCTGGCGCTGTGCGTCAGCCATCGCCCTGCGCATGCGGTGATCGCCGACCACTCCCTGTACCCGGCGCTGCGCGACGGTTTGCGCACGGCCGGATTGACCACCCAGGCCCACGCCGGTTCCGACGCCCTGGACGCGCTGGCCGCCAGCGATGCCTGCGACACCGTGGTCGCGGCGATCGTGGGAGCGGCCGGGCTGCCGTCCACGCTGGCTGCGGCCTGTGCCGGCAAGCGCCTGTTGCTGGCCAACAAGGAATCCCTTGTGCTGGCCGGCGAGTTACTGACCCGCGCTGCGGCGGCGGCCGGCGCCGAGATCATCCCGATCGACAGCGAGCACAGCGCCATCTTTCAGTGCCTGCGCTCCTGCGACGCCAGTCGCGGTGTGCGCCGGGTCATCCTGACCGCGTCCGGCGGGCCGTTCCGGGGCTGGGACCGTGCCGCGCTCGGCGCAGTCACGCCCGCGCAGGCCATCGCCCATCCCAAATGGTCGATGGGCCCGAAGATCTCGGTGGATTCGGCGACGCTGATGAACAAGGGCCTGGAGGTGATCGAAGCGCATCACCTGTTCGGCCTGCCCGGCGCCCGGATCGATGTGCTGGTGCATCCGCAGAGCCTGGTGCACTCGCTGGTCGAATTCGTCGATGGCTCCACCCTGGCCCAGCTTGGCCTGCCGGACATGCGCACCACGCTGGCGGTCGGCCTTGCGTGGCCGGAGCGGGTCGAGTCCGGAGTCGCCGGGTTGGACCTGCTGACCCAGGGGCGACTGGATTTCGAGGCGCCGGACACGGCTGCCTTCCCGTGCCTGCGCCTGGCCTGGGAGGCGCTGGAGGCCGGTGGGACCGCGCCTGCGATCCTGAACGCGGCCAACGAAGTGGCTGTTTCAGCGTTTCTTCAGGGCCGGGTGGGTTTCCTAGCGATTCCCGCGTTGGTCGAACACACACTGACAACGCTCCCACGGCACAATGCCGACTCCCTCGACACCCTGCTTTCTGCCGATGCGCAAGCGCGGCAGATCACCGAACGCGCCCTCGCCCATCACAGCCTTCATGCCTGATCGATTTACGCAGACGAGTTGCATCCATGGGTGATTTCATCGGTTCGGTCTGGTGGATGATCGTCAGCCTGGGCGTGCTGGTGACCTTCCACGAATTCGGGCACTTCTGGGTCGCGCGCCGCTGCGGCGTCAAGGTGCTGCGCTTTTCGGTGGGCTTCGGCAAACCGTTGTGGATGCGTCGCGACCGTCACGGCACCGAGTTCGTGGTGGCGGCCATTCCGCTGGGCGGCTACGTCAGGATGCTCGACGAGCGCGAAGGCGATGTCCATCCGGCCGAGCAGGATCAGGCCTTCAACCGCAAGACGGTGTGGCAGCGCATCGCCATCGTGGCCGCCGGCCCGATCGCCAACCTGCTGCTGTGCATGGCCATGCTGTGGGCGATGTTCGTGGTCGGCAAACAGGATTATTCGGCCACCGTCGGCCGCGCCGATGGCCTGGCCGCCGAAGCCGGCCTGACCCCGGGCGAGCGCATCGTACGCATCGACGGGCGCAACGTCAGCAGCTGGAGCGATGCCAGCATGCAGCTCACCATGGCGGCGATGGACACGCGCGATATCCGCGTGCTGACCGCCGCCGAGGGTGCCGGCAACCGCGAGCACACCCTGCGCCTGTCGCAGCTGCCGGCCGGCTTTGACGAGCGCCGCGTGGCGTCGCTGGCCGGCATCGGCTGGCAGTTCATGCTGCAGCCGCCGGTGGTGGGACAGGTGCTCGCCGGCTCCGCGGCGCAGGGGCTGCTCCAGCCCGGCGACCGCATCGTGGCCATCGACGGCCAGCCGATCCGTTCGGCCGACGAGATTCCCCCCCAGCTGCAGGCACTGGGTGCGCAGGGCGGGACCGGCATGATTGAGGTCGCGCGCGGCGAGGACCGGCTGGCGCTGGAAATCGCCCCGCGCCGATCGCCGCAGGGGCAGTGGCTGCTGGGCGTGGGGTTTGCGGCGGCGCAGGCGCCGGCCTACGACAGCCGCCAGCAGTTCGGCGTGTTCGCCGCGGTGCCGGCCGCGATCCGTGAGACCGGCAAGATGACCGCCGATTCGCTGGGCATGATGAAGCGCATGCTGACCGGCCAGGCATCGGTCAAGAACATCTCCGGGCCGGTCACCATTGCGCGCGCGGCCAACGCCTCGGCCGAACGCGGGCTCGACTGGTTCCTGTATTTCCTGGGATTGCTGTCGCTCAGCCTGGCGATCATCAACCTGATGCCGATCCCGATCTTGGACGGTGGGCATCTGCTGTATTACCTTATCGAGTTGGTCAAGGGCAGCCCGATCAGCGAACGGGCCATGATTGCCGGGCAATATGTCGGCCTGGCGGTCCTGGCCGGGCTGATGGGACTGGCGTTCTACAACGACATCCTCGGCCTGGTTCCACGATGAAGCTGCCCCACTCTTTCCGCCTGTTGTCGTCGTCATACGTCGGCATCCAGCAATACCCGAAATCGACTCCAACCGGATGTGACATGACGCGTCTTCCCACTCGCCGCCTGCTTGCCCTCGCTCTTGCCGCCGGCCTCAGCCTGCCAGTCGTTGCCCTGGCCGCAGAGCCGTTCGTTGCCAGCGACATCCGCGTCGACGGCCTGCAGCGCATCGCCTCCGGCACCGTGTTCACCTATCTGCCGGTGAACCGCGGCGACACCGTGGACGATGGCAAGGTCGCCGACTCGATCCGCGCGCTGTACCGCACCGGCTTCTTCGAGGACGTACAGCTGGATCGCCAGGGCAACATCCTGGTGATCACCGTGAAGGAACGCCCGGCGATCAACAAGCTCACCGTGACCGGCAACAAGGACATCAAGTCCGAGGAGCTGCTCAAGGGCCTGGGCGACATCGGCCTGACCGAAGGCGGCACCTTCGACCGCCTGAGCCTGGACCGCGTGACCCAGGAGCTGACCCGCCAGTACAACAACCGCGGCAAGTACAACGTCGAGATCACCCCGACGGTCAGCCCGCTGGACCGTAACCGCGTGGACGTGGCGATTGCGATCAAGGAAGGCAAGGCGGCCAAGATCCGCCACGTCAACCTGATCGGCACCGAGAAGTTCGCCAACGAGGACATCCTGGAGAACTGGGAATCCAAGGAGCACAACTGGGCCTCGTGGTACCGCCGCGACGACCAGTACTCCAAGGAAAAGATGTCCGGCGACCTGGAGAAGCTCAACTCCTGGTACCTGGACCGCGGCTACGTGGACTTCAGCATCGACTCCACCCAGGTGTCGATCAGCCCCGACAAGCGCGACATGTTCGTCAGCGCCGGCGTCACCGAAGGCGAGCAATACAAGATTTCCGAGATCAAGGTCACCGGCGACACCGTGCTGCCGCAGGCCGACATCGAGCGCCTGGTCATCCCCAAGGCCGGCGACATCTTCTCGCGTGCGCTGCTGGAGTACACCTCCGATGCGATCACCAATACGCTGAGCAACGTCGGCTACGCCTTCGCCAAGGTCAACCCGCTGCCGACCCCGAACCGCGAGGACCGCACCGTCGCGGTGAACCTGCAGGTGGTGCCGGGCCCGCGCGTGACCGTGCGCCGCATCCTGTACAAGGGCAACAGCCGCACCTCGGACGAAGTGCTGCGCCGCGAAATGCGCCAGTTCGAAAACACCTGGTACTCGCAGGCAGCGATCGACCGGTCCAAGATCCGTCTGCAGCGCCTGGGCTACTTCGAGAGCGTGGACGTGGAAACGCCGGCCGTGCCGGGCAGCAACGACCAGGTCGACGTGGTCTACAACGTCAAGGAAACCACCTCCGGCAGCTTCGTGTTCGGCCTGGGTTATTCGCAGAGCTTCGGTGTGACCACCTCGGTGCAGTTGTCGCAGAACAACTTCCTGGGCGGCGGTAACCGGGTGGCGGTGGAGGCCTCGCGCAGCAGCTATCAGCAGCGCTACGCGTTCTCCTACACCAACCCGTTCTTTACCGACGACGGCGTGTCGCTGGGCTACAACCTGTCCTGGCGCTCGCTGGACTACTCGGACTTCAACACCGCGCAGTACAACAGCAAAAATGGTTCGGCGCAGGTGGTGTTCGGCGTGCCGATCACCGAGAACGACACCATCTCGGCGATGGTCGGCGTCGACAGCAACCAGATCAATACGTTCCAGGGCCAGACCCCGCAAGCCATCATCAATTATATCGATGCGATCGGCACAAGCACCTTCCATGCCTGGCGCACCGAGCTGGGCTGGGCACGCGACACCCGCAACGACTTCTTCATGCCCACCCGCGGCATGTACCAGCGCGTCGGCCTGGAGACCACCCTGCCGGGCTCCACGGTCGAGTACTACAAGTTCAACTACCAGATCTCCAACTATTGGCCGATCATCCCGGCGATCGTGTTGAATACCCGTTTCGAGCTGGGCTATGGCGACAGCTATGGCAAAGACAGCTCACGTCAGATTTGCGGAGTAGAAAGCAGTACGACGTATACGGAACAAGCCTGCAATGGCAGCAACCTGCTCCGATCCGTGACGGCCACCGGCCTGCCGTTCTACGAGAACTTCTACGCTGGCGGTACCAACTCGGTGCGCGGCTTCGAAGACAACACGCTGGGTCCGCGTTCGGAACAGACCTTCAATTACACGCGCGGCCAGCCGCTGGGCGGGTCGTTCAAGACCGTCGGTTCGGTGGAAATGTACTTCCCGAAGCTGTTCGACAGCCCGTCGGCACGCGTATCGGCGTTCTTCGACTTCGGTAACGTCTACGACGGCGTGGACAATTTCAAGGCCAACGAGCTGCGTGCGTCCACCGGCGTGGCGTTGTTGTGGCGCGCACCGGTCGGCCCCATCTCGATCAGCTATGCGTTCCCGCTGAAGAAGGAAGACAACGACGAGATCGAACGTCTGCAGTTCACCTTCGGCGGCCAGTTCTAACAGCCAACGGCAACAAGAAGGCGGCCCGCGTGCGCAGGCCGCCCGTGTATCGCCGGTGGGATGTCGGCCGGTCAGAACCAGCCGTCGAACCAGGTGGAAACGGCGTTGGATAGGCAGCTGGCGATGTCGCCGGCAGGCAGGCTGAGACACTACAGCTGCTGCTCACCGGCGGCTTTGCCCTGCTCGATATCGAAGGATTGGGCCGATGCACTCGCGACCGCGCCCAGCATGACCAGACCACCAAGGATGGAACGAACGGTTTTCATATGCTTGCTCCTGGATTCGCCGCTTGATTGCGACAGGACCCTAGATACGCAGGCGTTGTTGGGAACTGTTTAATGGTGTTTTTCCCCCGTTAAAGCGGCGCTCCCATATTTACAAGAGGTTCACCCTGATGCGCTTGACCGCCAGTGCGATTGCCGAACAATTTGGTCTGACCGTCGTCGGCGATGGCGCCGTCGAAGTCAGTGGCGTCGCCACCCTGGCGCATGCCGGCGCGGGGCAACTGAGCTTTCTGTCCAATCCGCGCTACCGGCCGCAGCTGGGCCAGAGCCAGGCGGCCGTGGTGGTCCTGCGCGCCGACGATGCGCAGGACGCACGCGGCACCGCGTTGGTCGCCAAGGATCCCTACACCGCGTTTGCCAAGATCGCTGCCTTGTTCGATGTGGCGCCGGTGCGCGAACCGGGCATTCACCCTTCCGCGGTGATCGATCCCAGTGCACAGGTCTCGCCGAGCGCGCACGTCGGTCCGTTCGTCAGTATCGGTGCGCGCAGCCGCATCGGCGATGGCTGCGTGATCGGCACCGGCAGCATCATCGGCGAAGACTGCGTGGTCGACGACGGCAGCGAACTGCTCGCCCGCGTCACCCTGGTCACCCGCGTGCGCCTGGGCAAGCGCGTGCGCATCCATCCCGGTGCGGTGATCGGCGCCGACGGCTTCGGCCTGGCGATGGATGCCGGCCACTGGATCAAGGTCCCGCAGCTGGGCGGTGTGGTGATCGGCGACGATTGCGAGATTGGCGCCAACACCTGCATCGACCGCGGCGCACTGGAAGACACCGTGTTGGACGAAGACGTGCGCGTGGACAACCTGGTGCAGATCGCGCACAACTGCCACATCGGCGCACATAGCGCCATCGCCGGCTGCACCGGGATCGCCGGCAGCGCCAAGATCGGCCGTTACTGCCTGCTCGGCGGACATGTCGGCGTGGTCGGGCATCTGGAGATCTGCGACAAGGTCGTGATCACTGGCAAGTCGGTGGTGCGCAACTCCATCCATGAGCCGGGCGAGTATTCGTCCGGCACCCCTCTCACCGACAATCGCACGTGGCGCAAGAATGCCGCGCGCTTCAAACAACTCGATGCGCTGGCAAGGCGCATCCTGGCTGTGGGCAAGGAGAAAGAATGAGTCACCCCACTTACGAGCTGCCGATCGACGTCAATCAGATCCAGACGCTGATCCCGCACCGCTATCCGTTCCTGCTGATCGACCGGGTTGTCGAGCTCGACCTGGACGCCAGGCGCATCGTCGGGCAGAAGAATGTCAGCATCAACGAGCCATTTTTTCAGGGCCATTTTCCCACCCGCCCGGTGATGCCCGGCGTGCTGATCATCGAGGCATTGGCGCAGGCCGGTGGCGTGATGACCCAGCTCGGCCTGGGACGCGACGCGCTGTCCAAGCTGTTCTACATGGTCAAGGTCGACAACGCGCGCTTCAACAGGCAGGTGGTGCCGGGCGACGTGCTGATGCTGGAAGTGCAGATGAAGCGTCTGATCCGCAACATGGGATGCTATTACGGCGAGGCCAAGGTCAACGGCGAAGTCGTGGCCAGCGCCGAGGTCATGTGCGCCGGCGCCAAGGAATAACCCGTTTTTGGAGGTGAGACACGATGCGTGATCAAGCACCCTTGATTCATCCCACCGCCGTCATCGATCCGTCGGCGCAGCTGGCCAGCGATGTGCGCGTGGGCGCGTTTTCGTTGATCGGCGCCGACGTGCAGATCGATGCGGGCACCGAGGTGGGGCCGCATTGCTCGATCCACGGCCCCACCCGGATCGGCCGCAACAACCGTTTCATTGGCCACGCCGCGATCGGCGGCGAACCGCAGGACAAGAAATACGCCGGCGAGCGCACCGAACTGGTGATCGGCGACGGCAATGTGATCCGTGAATTCGTCACAATCAATCGTGGCACCGGCGGCGGTGGCGGCATCACCGTGATCGGCAACGACAACTGGATGCTGGCCTACACCCATGTGGCGCACGACTGCCATATCGGCAACCACTGCGTGTTCTCCAACAACACCACGCTGGCCGGCCATGTGACCGTGGGCGACTACGTGATCATCAGCGGCTTTGCCGGCGCGCATCAGTTCTGCCGGATCGGCGCGCACGCCTTCCTGGGCATGGGCGCGCTGACCAATGGCGACGTCCCGCCATTCACCATGGTCGGCAGCGAATCGCTGGGCCGCCCGCGCGGCATCAACAGCGAAGGGCTCAAGCGTCGCGGCTTCGATGCCGAGCGCATCACCGCGATCAAGCGCGCCTACCGCACGCTGTACGTCGCCGGCCTGCCGCTGGCCGAGGCCAAACTGCAGCTGGCCGAACAGGCCAAGAGCAGCCAGGACGTACGCGGGTTGCTCGACTTCATCGAGGCGGCAGAAAGGCCGTTGTTGCGATGACGGGAATCGGGAGTCGGGAATCGGGAATCGCTGCAGGCGCGCACGCTGACACGCCTGCCGCCGGCCCGTCGCCGGCCCTTCCGATTCCCCATTCCCCACTCCCGATTCCCGGCGCGCAAACGCGCGCCCCACGCATCGCGCTGATCGCCGGCGAAGCCTCCGGCGACATCCTGGGTGCCGGCTTGATCGAGCAGCTGCGTCGCCGCTATCCGGCTGCCGAATTTGTCGGCATCGGTGGCGATGCGATGCGCGGAGCGGGCTGCCAGACCTGGTTCGATGCCAGCGAGCTGGCGGTGATGGGGCTGACCGAAGTGCTGCAGCATCTGCCGCGGCTGTTGAAGCTGCGCCGCGCGTTTCGTGAGCGTGTGCTGGCATGGAAACCGGACGTGTTCATCGGCATCGACGCGCCCGATTTCAATCTTCCGGTCGAGCGCTGGCTCAAGCAGCGTGGCGTACGCACCGTGCATTACGTCAGCCCGTCGGTCTGGGCATGGCGCGAGAAGCGTGCGGAAAAGATCGGCGCCAGCGCCGACCTGGTGCTGTGCCTGTTTCCGATGGAGCCGCCGATCTACGCCAGGCACGGCATCGATGCACGCTTTGTCGGCCACCCGATGGCCGACGACATCGCCTACCAGGCCGATCGCGCCGCTGCGCGCGCCAAGCTGGGCCTGTCCGCGTCCAGCACCGTGCTGGCGGTGTTGCCCGGCAGCCGGCATGGCGAAATCAGCAAGCTTGGCGATACGTTTTTCCAGGCCGCCTGGCTGGTGTCCGAGCAGTTGCCCAACCTGCACGTGCTGGTTCCGGCGGCCAATCCTGGTTGCAAGCAGCTGCTGGCCGAGCAGTTGTCGCGGTCGTCGCTGCCGGTGCTGCGTTCGCACCTGCTCGATGGCCAGGCGCGTACCGCGATGCTGGCCGCCGACGTGGTGCTGCTGGCGTCGGGCACCGCCACGCTGGAGGCGATGCTGGTCAAGCGCCCGATGGTGGTCGGCTACAAGGTCGCCCCGCTCACCTACCGCATCGTCAAGACGCTGGGCCTGCTCAAGGTCAACCGCTACGCACTGCCCAATATCCTTGCCAACGACGACCTCGCCCCCGAGCTGATGCAGGACGACTGCACCCCGGAACGCCTGTGCGTGGCCCTGCTGGACTGGTTCAAGCACCCGGAAAAAGTCGCCGCCCTGCAACCGCGCTATCTCGCACTGCACGCGCAGCTGCGCCGCGACGCATCGGCACGTGCGGCCGATGCGGTGGCTGGGCTGCTGATGCAGCCGGAATCGGGAATCGGGAATCGGGAATCGGCAGGAGCCGGGTCGTGAAGCGCTTAACTTCCCACGGTGCCGTTCTCGTTCCGACGGCGCAGGACGCGCTTTTTCACGATTCCCCAATCCCGATTCCCGATTCCCGCCTGATCGCCGGAGTCGACGAAGCCGGGCGTGGCCCGCTGGCCGGGCCGGTGGCGGTGGCGGCGGTGGTGTTCGATCCCGGCAAGCCGCGCATCAACGGGCTGGACGATTCCAAGCAGCTGACCGCGCAGCGGCGCGAGCAGTTGTACGCGCGCATCGTCGACCGGGCGCTGGCGTGGTCGGTGGTGCTGATCGACAGCGAGGAGATCGACCGCATCAACATCTACCAGGCGACCATGCTGGGCATGCGGCGTGCGGTGGAGGGGGTGGCGCATGTGGCCGGGTTTGCACGCATCGACGGCAACCGGGTGCCCAAGGGCCTGCCCTGCCCGGCCGAGGCCTTGATCGGCGGCGATGCGTTGGATCGCGCCATCATGGCCGCCTCGATCGTGGCCAAGGTCACCCGCGACCGCCTGATGCACGAGCTGCACGCCCAGCACCCCGAGTACCGCTTCGACCAGCACAAGGGCTATGCCACGCCGGTGCATCTGGCTGCGCTGCGCAGCCACGGACCGTGCCCGCAGCACCGTCGCAGCTTCGCACCGGTGCGGCGTGCGTTGGGAATCGAGGCGACGCAGTCGCCGTGGGACGTGCCCTGCGCGGCCCCGGCCGATGACCTGCTGCTGGCCGACTGACCGCCCCCCCTGCAGGCGGACCTGGCCCGGCCCCCCCTCCAGTCGCGCGGATGTGGCCGGTACGGCCATGGCTTGGAGCATCGCGTCCCGCACGCACAGCCCCGCACGCCTGCCGATCCGCGCAATCGCCACCGCCGCGCTGCACGCAGCTAGCCAAAGCCTGAATCGGCCGCACCGTCCAGCCCCCGTGGCAGCTGGCTGCAGCCCTGCGCCGGTGCTGTCAAGCCTTGTTCGACCCGACCACGCTCGCTACCCTGACCACGCATTATTCCGGTCTCGCATGTCCACTTCCCGCTTCGTCCATCTGCACGTCCACACCGAGTTCTCGCTGGCGGATTCCACCATCCGTGTGCCCGAGAAACCGGATCAGGCTGACCCGAAAAAGGCCAAGCAGGCCAACCTGCTCAGCCGCGCGGTCGAACTCGACATGCCCGCCCTGGCAGTCACCGACCTCAACAACCTGTTCGCGCTGGTCAAGTTCTACAAGGCCGCCGAAGGCGTGGGCATCAAGCCGATCGCCGGCGCCGACGTGATGATCGCCACCCCGGACATGACGCCCTGGCGCATGACCCTGCTGTGCCGCGACCGCGAAGGCTACCTGAGCCTGTCGCGCCTGCTGACCCGCGCCTGGATGGAAGGCCACCGCCCCGAAGGCAGCGTGGCGATCCACCCCGAATGGCTGCAGAGCGGCCATGCCAACCTGTTCGCCCTGGCCGGGCGCGACAGCCTGGCCGGGCGCCTGTTCGGCGAGGGCCGCACCGACCTGGCCGAGCAGCAGCTGGCCGACTGGCAGCGCGTGTTCGGCGATGGCCTGCACCTGGAACTGACCCGCACCGGGCGCGAGGGCGAAGAACGCTTCAACCAGTTCGCGCTGCATGCGGCCGGCGTGCGCGGCCTGCCGGTGGTGGCCAGCAACGATGTGCGCTTCCTGTACGCCAGCGACTTCAATGCGCACGAGGCGCGCGTGTGCATTTCCTCGGGCCGCGTGCTCGACGATCCCAAGCGCCCGCGCGAGTACAGCGACCAGCAGTACCTGAAGTCCGGCGAAGAAATGGCCGCGCTGTTCGCCGACGTGCCCGATGCGATCGACAACACGCTGGCGCTGGCGCAGCGCTGCAACATCGAGATGCGCCTGGGCACCTACTTCCTGCCCGCCTACCCGGTGCCCGAAGACGAGACGCTGGACAGCTGGATCCGCAGCCAGTCGCGCGATGGTCTGGCCGCACGCCTGGAAAAGAGCCCGATCGCGCCCGGCAAGACCCGCCAGGACTATGTCGACCGGCTGGAATTCGAGCTGGACACCATCATCAAGATGGGCTTCCCCGGTTACTTCCTGATCGTGGCCGACTTCATCCAGTGGGGCAAGAACCAGGGCATTCCGATCGGTCCGGGCCGCGGTTCCGGTGCCGGTTCGCTGGTGGCCTGGGCGCTGCAGATCACCGACCTGGACCCGCTGCCGTACAACCTGCTGTTCGAGCGCTTCCTCAACCCCGAACGCGTGTCGATGCCCGACTTCGACATCGACTTCTGCATGGACCGCCGCGACGAGGTGATCGACTACGTGGCGCGCAAGTACGGGCGCGAACGGGTCAGCCAGATCATCACCTACGGCACCATGGCGGCCAAGGCGGTGGTGCGCGACGCCGGGCGCGTGCTCGGCTTCACCTACGGTCTGGTCGACAGCGTGGCCAAGCTGATCCCCAACATCCTGGGCATCACGCTCAAGGATGCGATGGGCGAAGGCAAGGACTCGGAGATGGCCTCGCCGGACCTGATCCAGCGCTACCAGGTCGAAGACGACGTGCGCGACCTGATGGATCTGGCCCGTCAGCTCGAAGACCTCACCCGCAACGCCGGCAAGCACGCCGGCGGCGTGGTGATCGCGCCCGAGCCGCTCTCCGAGTTCTGCCCGCTGTTCGCCGAACACGACGAGGACGGGCGCGGCAAGAATCCGGTCACCCAGTTCGACAAGGACGACGTCGAAGCGGTCGGCCTGGTGAAATTCGACTTCCTCGGCCTGCGCACGCTGACCATCATCGACTGGGCGGTCAAGGCGATCAACGTGCGCCATGCGCGCGCCGGCATCGACCCGGTCGACATCACCACCATTCCGCTCGACGACGTGCCCACCTACAAGGGCGTGTTCGCCTCGGGCAATACCGGCGCGGTGTTCCAGTTCGAATCCTCGGGCATGCGCCGCCTGCTCAAGGACGCACGCCCGGACCGTTTCGAAGACCTGATCGCCCTGGTGTCGCTGTACCGCCCCGGCCCGATGGACCTGATCCCGGACTTCAACGCGCGTAAGCACGGCCAGCAGGAGATCATCTACCCGGATCCGCGTACCGAAGTCATCCTCAAGGACACCTACGGCATCATGGTGTACCAGGAGCAGGTGATGCAGATGGCGCAGATCGTCGGCGATTACTCGCTGGGCGGCGCCGACCTGCTGCGCCGCGCGATGGGCAAGAAGGTGCCGGCCGAAATGGCCAAGCACCGCGAGATCTTCCGCGAGGGCGCGGCCAAGGGCGGGGTGAGCGCGGCCAAGGCCGACGAAATCTTCGACCTGATGGAGAAGTTCGCCGGCTACGGCTTCAACAAGTCGCACGCCGCCGCCTACGCGCTGGTCAGCTACCAGACCGCGTGGCTGAAACGGCATTACCCGGCCGAATTCATGGCCGCGACGCTGTCCTCGGACATGGATAACACCGACAAGGTGGTCGGCTTTCTCGACGAGGTGCGCAATCTCGGCCTGACCGTCAAGCCGCCGCGCGTCAACGAGTCGGCCTACATGTTCGCCGCCGCCAGCCCGGACACGATTCAGTACGGCCTGGGCGCCATCAAGGGCGTCGGCCAGGGCGCCTGCGAGGCGATCGTCGAGGAACGCCAGCGCGGCGGCCCCTACACCACGTTGCTGGATTTCTGCACGCGTGTGGGCACCGCCAAGCTCAACCGCCGTACGCTGGAAGCGATGATCAATGCCGGCGCGATGGACGGGCTGGGCAAGAACCGCGCCTCGCTGATGCTGCAACTGCCGGAAGTGGTCAAGGCCACCGAACAGCTGGCGCGCGAGCGTGCCTCCGGCCAGAACTCGCTGTTCGGCGGGCCGGACCCGAGCGCGCCGGCGTTGCGTCTGGACCTGCCCGAAAGCAAGGAATGGCCGCTGGGCCAGTTGCTCACCGGCGAGCGCGAAACGCTGGGCTTCTATCTCAGCGGCCATCCGTTCGACCCGCACCGCGACGAGGTGCGCGAGCTGGTCGGCTGCGACCTGAGCTCGCTGGAGAAGATCCTCGCCTCGCAACAACGCGGCGGTGGCGGTGGCGGTGGCGGCGATGGCGAAAAACGCGCCTGGCGCCCGGAAGTCAGCGCGATCCTGGCCGGCCAGGTGATCGGCGTGCGGCGCAAGGGCGACAGCCAGGTGTTCGTGCAGCTCGAAGACGGCCGTGGCCGGGTCGAATGCAGCGCGTTCTCCGATGCGATGGCCGAGTTCGGGCATCTGCTCACCCGCGACCGCATCCTGATCGTCAAGGGCGGCCTGCGCGAGGACGAATTCAATGGCGGCTACAGCCTGCGCATCCGCCAATGCTGGGACTACGAGCAGATCTGCGCCGACCACGCGCAACGCCTGTCGCTGCGCCTGGACCTGCGCGAAAAGCAGGCCTGGAAGCGCATCGACGCCCTGCTGGCCAAGCACCGCCCCGGCAAGACTCCCCTGCGCCTGGACCTGCTGCTGCGCGCCCCGACCGGTGGCGTGGCCGGCATGCTCGACCTCAACGGCAGCCATTCGGTGCGTATCGACCAGCAGTTGATGGACAGCCTGCGCGCCGACCCCGCGGTACGGACCTTGAAGATCAAGTACAGCCCTCCGTGGGCTTGAGAATGGAGAGTCGGGAATCGGGAATCGCAAAAGCGGGGCCGCCATCCGCCCTGCTTTGATTCCCCATTCCCGATTCCCGATTCTCCCAACCCCACCGTACGGGTTCATCGGACGCATTCGGCTACACTCCCCGCCTTACGTTGACGACACCACTGCATGAATCCTAACTACCTCGACTTCGAGCAACCCATCGCCGATCTGGAAGCAAAGATCCAGGAACTGCGCAAGGCCAGCACCGGTCCTGCAGTCAACGTGGACACCGAGGTGCGCGCGCTGCGCGACAAGCTGCGCGTGCGTACCGCGCAGATCTTCCGCGACCTGTCGGCCTGGCAGGTCTCGCAGCTGGCGCGCCATCCGCAGCGCCCGTACACGCTGGACTACATCAACACCATCTGCGACGAATTCCAGGAGCTGGCCGGCGACCGGGCCTATGCCGACGACAAGGCGATTGTCGGCGGCCTGGGCCGCATCGATGGCCGCGCTGTGGTGATCATCGGCCACCAGAAGGGCCGCGACACCAAGAGCAAGGTCGCCCGCAATTTCGGCATGCCGCGTCCGGAGGGCTACCGCAAAGCGCTGCGGCTGATGAAGCTGGCCGAGCGTTTCCGGCTGCCGCTGCTGACCTTTATCGACACCCCGGGCGCTTATCCGGGCATCGGCGCCGAAGAACGCGGCCAGTCCGAAGCGATCGCGCGCAACCTGCTGGAGATGGCCGAACTGAAGATCCCGGTGATCTGCACCGTGATCGGCGAAGGCGGCTCCGGCGGCGCACTGGCGATCGGCGTGGGCGACCGCACCTTGATGCTGGAATACGGCACCTACTCGGTGATTTCGCCCGAAGGCTGCGCCTCGATCCTGTGGAAGGACGCGGCCAAGGCCAAGGACGCGGCCGAGCAGCTCGGCTTGACCGCCAAGCGCCTGAAAGGCCTGGGCCTGGTCGACAAGGTGATCCGCGAACCCACCGGCGGCGCGCATCGCAATCCCGAGCAGATGGGCAAGCGCCTCAAGGCGGTGCTGCTCAACGAGCTGGAAGCGCTGGAAAAGCTGCCGGTCGAGGGCCTGCTGCAGCGTCGTTACGAGCGCCTGCGCAGCTACGGCGCCTACGAAGGCAACTGATCGGCGGTATGCCGAGGCGATGGTGCTGCGCGCACCATCGCCAGCCAACAAGACGATTGGCCTTCATGGAAGGACCTGTCCGGATATGAGCCCGCTACTTCTCCTGTCGCTGGTGTTGCAGGCCGCCTGCTGCGTGCACGTGGTGCGCAGCGGCCGCCCGCTGACTGGATCTTCATCCTGCTGGCGTTTTCGGTGCTGGCGATCCTGATCTTACGTGTACGTGGCGGTGATCCCGGACCTGCGCAACGACCCGACGGCACGCCGTGGACTGCGCAAGGTGCGTCAGCGCATCGATCCGCAACGCGAACAACGCGACGCATCGCGCCAGCTGGAGGTGGCCGACACCCCGAAAAATCGCCGCCGCCTCGCGCAGACGCTGCTGGAACAGGGTCGCTCCGCGCGTGCCGCCCAGGTGTATCAAGGCGCGCTGCGCGGCATCTACCAGGACGATCCGGACCTGATGCTGGGCCTGGCCAAGGCCCAAGCGGCAAACCACGGATGGTGCGCGCACCGTGTGTCGAGAAGACCGCGGACGCAACCGAAGGCACCGCCATGCCCAGAAAGTCTGAGATGGAGGCAAGCCTGAAGGCCCGGATCGATCACCTGCCGGAGTTGTCGGCGTAGCAGTTCCGCAGTGACGCTTTGGCGGAATCCCTCGACATCCGCTCATATCACTGCAGCTGCACGCGAACACGACAGCGACGACAGATGGCTCCGGCGAGCGCATGCCCCCCAGGCGTTGCCTCAGAACGGCTTGGCCAGCACCAGCCAGATCACCCCGACCAGCAACACCACCGGCACTTCATTGAACAGCCGCAATGCGCGGCCGCTGGGCACGCTGCGGCCCTGATCCACGCCCTTCAACCAGCGCCCGGCCACGATGTAATGCGCCAGGATCAAGGCCACCGCAAACAGTTTTGCGTGCAGCCAGCCACCGGCCACCATCGTCGGGAAATCCGGAATCACCCGATAGCCCTGCCACAGCACCGCGCCCAGCAGCAGCGCCAGCCCCAGCATGCTGTGGCCGAATATGTAAAGGCGGCGCCCCATCAGCACCAGGCGCGTGCGTACCGCAGGCTCGGCGCCGGCTTCGGCGATGTTGACCAGGATGCGTGGCAGGTAGAACACCGCCGCCATCCAGGCAATGACGAACAACAGATGGAAGGTCTTGATCCACAGATACAGGGTCATGTGCTGGCTTCGCTGGCTGGCGTAGGATGGCCCGCATTTTCACCTATCCGCTCACGCGAAAGTACATGACGTCCATGTCCGAACCCGACAACAAACAGTACGACGCCCACTATTTTCGCCGCTGGTACAGGGATGCCGGGCTGGCCGACCCCGCGCGCCTGCGACGCAAGGTCGCACTGGCGGTGAGCCAGGCCGAGTACTACCTGGAGCGCCCGATCCGCAGCGTGCTGGATGTCGGTTGCGGCGAGGCGGCCTGGCGCGCGCCATTGTTGGCGCTACGCCCCAGGCTCAGCTATCTGGGCTTCGACAGCAGCGCCTATGCGGTGCAGCGTTACGGACGCAGCCGGCAGATCCACCCTGCCCGCTTCGGCGATTTCGCCTGGCTGCGCCCATGCGCGCCGGTGGACCTGCTGATCTGCTCGGACGTGCTGCATTACGTGCCTACGCGGGAATTCAACCAGGGCCTGCCTGGGTTGGCCGAGATGTGCGCAGGCGTGGCGTTTCTGGAGACGTTTGCCGAGGAAGACGCCTTCGAGGGCGACCACGATGGTTTTCAGGCGCGGCCGGCGCGCTGGTATCGGCGCCGCTTCGCCAGCGTTGGGTTTTCTGCGCTCGGTTCGCACTGCTGGTTGTCGCCGCAGTTGGCCGATGAGGCGTCTGCGCTGGAGCGCGGCTGAGCAGGACGTTGGCTGGTTGAGGCACGCATGGCCAGTGGCTTCGCCGCGTACCCTCACCCCAACCCCTCTCCCGCAGGAGAGGGGCTTCATTCCCTTCTCCCGCCGGGAGAAGGTGCCCCACAGGGGCGGATGAGGGTACGCACGAAACCTGGTGGAAGTTGCGTGCGTGGGCCACGCCCGTTGCCTTCCTCGCCCATCCCCTGCAGGCCGAGGAGCCTGCCAAGCGATGCGCACGGCTCTGCGAGAACGCACACTTCCAGCCCGACGCCGTCGTCCGAAGGATCTCCGATGGCGGCAACGCAAAATCGCGGCAAATCAGGGCGCTCGCGCCTGCCACAGCTTGGATGACAGCCTCTACCGTCCGCAGCCCCATTAAGGTGCAAATGCGCCAAAGGGGGTATGCTGCGCGGCAGCAAAGAGCCGCACGGATGGGTGGAATGCTTTATCAACTGCACGAGCTGACCCGCAATCTGCTAGCGCCTTGGGTGCACCAGGCCCAGGCGAACGCCAAGATGTTTTCCGACCCCGACAGTCTGTGGGCCTCGCTCCCGGGCGCCGAACGCATGGCGGCCAGCAACGAGCTGTTCCATCGCCTGGGCAAGGAATACGAAAAGCCGGCCTGGGCGCTCGACGATGTCGAGGTCGACGGTCATTCGCTGCCGATCATCGAACGCGAGGTGCTGAGCAAGCCATTCTGCCGTCTGCTGCGCTTCAAGCGTTTCAGCGACCATGTCGAGCTGATCGGCACGATGAAGCAGCAGCCGGCCGTGCTGGTGGTGGCGCCGTTGTCCGGCCACCATGCCACCCTGCTACGCGACACCGTGCGCACCCTGCTGCGCAACCACAAGGTCTATGTCACCGACTGGGTCGACGCGCGCATGGTGCCTCTGGAAGCCGGTGCCTTCCGGCTCGAGGACTACATCAGCTACATCCAGGAGTTCATCCGTCACATCGGCGCCGAACGCCTGCATGTGGTGAGCGTGTGTCAGCCAACCGTGCCGGTGCTTGCGGCAGTGTCGTTGATGGCCACCAACGATGAGCCCACGCCGCGCTCGCTGGTGATGATGGGCGGGCCGATCGACGCCCGCCGCAGCCCGACCCAGGTCAACAACCTGGCCACCGAGAACGGCATCGAGTGGTTCCAGAACAACCTGATCCACACCGTGCCGTTCCCGTATCCGGGCCATGGCCGGCAGGTGTATCCGGGCTTCCTGCAGCATGCCGGCTTCCTGTCGATGAATCCTAATCGGCACGTGATGTCGCACTGGGATTTCTACACCGATCTGGTCAAGGGCGACCTGCAGGACGCGCAGGCGCACCGGCAGTTCTATGACGAATACAACGCCGTGCTCGACATGCCGGCAGAGTATTACCTGGATACCATTCGCGTGGTGTTCCAGGACTTCCTGCTGCCGCAGGGCAAGTGGAAAGTGGACGGACAGCTGGTCATGCCGTCGGCGATCCGCAACACTGCGCTGCTCAGTATCGAAGGCGAGCTGGACGATATCGCCGGCCTTGGCCAGACCGAAGCAGTGCATGATCTATGCACCGGGATCGACGCGGCGCATCGTCGTCATCTGGTGGTGGAAGGTGCCGGCCACTACGGCATCTTCAGCGGCCGTCGCTGGCGCGAAGTGGTGTACCCGCAGGTGCGCGAATTCATCGCTCGCTACGATGCCGACCCGGTGGGCAGCCGCGATCCGGCCACCGTCACTCCGATCCGCAAGCGCGGCAAGCGCGCCTGATCGGCTGACAAGAACGCCCCTTGATCTCTTTGGATCACGGGGCGTTTTTTATGGGCAGATTGTTGGTTCAAGCGAAGACGGGGCAGCACTTGGTCGAGCGCGCGGTGCCCTCGCCGCTCGCGGGACATTACGCGGCATGGATGCCGCGCAAGAGCTTATCTGTTCGGAATCTGGCAGTTTAGGTGTCGAGAGCCGGCGTGGGCCACCGTGAGAGCCTGGATCTAAGCGATCGCCTTGTAGCTACAGGGACGTACTTGCGGCGTGCCCTGCGATGGTGGGCGGGCAAGGACCCTGCAGCCAAGCCACAGATCAGTCGCTCTGCAACTGCTCCATCGGCCTTATCCCATCACGTCCACGACAACGGGACTTCACGTATTTGCGTCTGTCAGGGCCTGCACTGCAGACCATGCGGCATTAAGACGATCGCAGCCGAGTGCCATACATCCGCAACCACACGGTGCACTCAGCCTTCGCCGCTCTTGACCAGCAAGTGCTTGGCGAACATGCCGTGCAGCTTGCCGAAGGCGCGTGCCAGGTGCAGCGTGGCGAACAACGGCAGCGTCAGCCAGGGTCTGGGGACATCCACTCCATCCCAGGTCAGCACCGCCATGTCGTCGAACAGCAGCGCCAGCGGTGAAGCGGCCGAGCCCAGCGACAACGACAACAAGGTGATGAACACGCTGAAGTAGAGGATGCCCAGCGGCAGCATCAGCAGGAATACGGCATCGTGCTCCAGGCGCGCGCATCGGTGAACATCGCGCCGATGCGTTGCAGCCAGCTAGCTTGCGGCCCGGGATGGGCAGGACGACGCGGCATGCGTACGCCCAGCAGCGTCTCCACCGCGCGGCCTTCCACCAGCGACAGCACGCGCACCGATCCGAAGAACACCACCAGCAACGGCACGCCGATGATCAGGATCATCAACCCGGCCGATAGGCTCGCACCGGTGATCACCCAGGTGAAATAGAACACGCCGGTCACCAGCGACAGCAGCATGTAGAACAGCGCGCCGTCGGTGCGTGGATCGGCAGCCACGCCGACGAACCTGCCGAACCAGGTGCTGCGTCTGCGCGGCAGCGGCGGGCAGTGCACGTGTCACCGTCACTTCGGTTTCTCGATAGATCTCGGCCACTTCATCCCGCGCGCCAGAGCTGCCTGCCACGCCGGCGATCACCTCCGCTTCGCTCTTGCCGCCCACTATTGCCAGCCAGTTCGGCCAGCTCGGCGCGCAGATGCTCTTCGGCGTCGTAGAGCGCGCCCTGGATCATCGCCGGGTCGGTGCCGGGGGTATAGTGAATGTGCCGGTAGTCATGGGAATTGGGAATCGGGATTGGGGAATCGGAACAGCACTTCCCAGCGCCCGAGCGCTTATGTGAGCTCCAGTTGCGCTACTGCCTGCGTGTCGAAATCATATTTTTTGATAGTCGTGCGGTGCCTATGAAGCGTGCTCTACCTATTCCCGAATCTCGATTTCCCATTCCCGGCTTCATCAACGCGCTCATGTGCTTAGAACCATTGGGTTACTCCCTTTGCGGCGGCGCTCCACTACAGTCATTGCCCACTGAGCCGATACCACTCGCTCAGACGACTCACTTTTTCGATAGGGCGACACGATGCGACTAGCACGCTTGGCACAGCCGACCATGGCTGAAACTTCCTTTGGCGCCACCCGGCGCCTGTGCCTGGCGATCGGATTGTCACTACCGGGACTGGGGCTTGCACAGGCACAGACCGCGCCGGTCAATGCCGAGCAAACCCAGCCGGAACCGGTGAAGGCGTCAGCGCCTGCCGCTCCTGCAGCGCCCGCTGCCGCCAAGGGTTATCCGCTGGAAGCGCAGGGCTGGGGAGCCAAGCAGGGCGGCAACATGTGGCAGGTGCGTTGGGCCGAGGACTGGTCGTATCTGAAAGACCCGTCCAAGCGCAAGAGTCCGTTCGATCCGCTCAAGTACATTCCGTTCAATGAGTCCGGCGATGTGTACGTCTCGCTCAGCAACGAACTGCGCGTGCGCAGCAACACCATCACCAATCCCGGTCTGATTCCCGGCAGCCATTCGCAGCAGCAGTATCTGCTGCGCGCGTTCTTCGGCGCCGACTTCCATGTCGGCGAGCACTTCCGTCTGTATACGGAACTGGCGCACGGCAGCCTGGATGGACGCAACGAAGGCGCCAAGACCGGCACGCAGGAAAACAACGCGATCCTGCAGCAGGTGTTCTTCGATGTGAAAGGACGCATCAAAGATGCCGACCTCGGCCTGCGTGTCGGTCGTCAGGTGTTTGTCGATGGCCCCGTCACGCTGATGGCATTGCGCGACAATACCGACATCTTCGTGACCTTCAACGGTGTGCGCGCCTGGGCGATCGGCGAAAAGACGCGTGTGGACCTGTTCGATTTCAACTTCAATCTGGATGGCACCGAAGGCCTGGGTGACGATCGCATCGACCGCTCGCGGCACTTCCGCGGCGTGGTCGGCGGCTATCGCATGCCGACCGCCAAGCCGATGTATCTGGAGCCGTTCTTCTACCAGTTCCGCAACGACAATCAGGTCTGGGGCCGGCAGACCGCCGAAGAAAACCGCAACTATTACGGTTTGCGCCTGTGGGGCAATGTGGGCAAGCTGCGCACCGACTCGTTCGTGACCGTGCAGCGCGGCAGCTACGGCGGGCGCGATCTGCGCGCCTACATGGCCAGCACCTCCAACGCCTGGTCGCTGAGCGAATCGGGCTGGAAACCGCGCCTGGGCTTCCATAGCGAAATCGCTTCCGGCGGCGGTGGCACCTCCGGCACCGGCACGCTGCGCAACAACAATTTCCTCTACGGCAATACGATCTACTTCAGCTGGGCGACGTTCTTCGGCCCGGTCAACCTGGTCACGGCCGCGCCCACGTTCACCTTCTCGCCCACGTCCAAGATCACCGTGAATCTGGAATGGGAAACCCTGTGGCGGCAGACCACCAGCGATGCGATCTACAACAACCAGGCACGCGCCTACGCACGCACGCAGAGCACCGGCGAGCGCCGCATCGGCACCATGCCGCGCATCAACGCCACCTGGAACATCGACCCCAACTGGTCGGTGACCTTCCGCGCCGAACACCTGATGGCAGGTCCTGCGCTCGAAAAGGCAGGTTACGGCGATTCGACCTTCGTGATGGGCTGGTTGAATTTCCGGTTTTAAGCCGGTGGCGTCACGCTGAGCTGGTGACCGACGACGCCGTCCTGGATCCGTTCCTGGGTGGCGTTGTTCGTTATGGAATCGTCGACACGTGCCTATCTGCCCTGGTGTCCGCTTCTGCAGCCGCAAGTATCACGGTGTGCCTTGCATCGCTGCTGTCTGCGCCAACTTGCTTGCCGCCAATGGCATCTGCAGGTTGGCGTGATCGCTGCGCGCGTAACGCGGCAGTTGCAGTGTCTTTCCATCTTTGCCCGCGGTGATGTCGCGTCCCGGTCGGACCAGCGTGGCGGGCAGGTGATCCAGGCGCTGCGCCAGCGTCTGTTGCTCTGCGGGATGCGCACGTAACCACAGCACTGCCGAGGTCAGTCGCGTTGTCGCGGCCAGATCCTGCAGTTGCCATTGATACTGCACGCTATCCATGTGCTCCACATCGGCGAACACGCAGCCGATTGCGTTGGCGACACAGGCGAAGGTCACTGCTGGCGCGGCAGGAACGGCACTGGTCGGCACCTTGCGGTCCTGTTCCAGCTGCGTGCGAACGTCGGTATGGCAGGCCCAGGTGTAGTAAGGCGCGGTCAGTGCACGGGTACGTTCGACCTCCAGCAGCGGCGCTACCAACCTGTCGTACCAGCGCTGCTGCTCACCGCCGGCTCCGACGACCGCGCGGTAATTGGCGCTGACCAGGCGTGCTTCGCCGCGTAGCCCCCCACACAGGCTGGTCTCATCCATCGTCAACGGCGCAAATGCCGCTTGGCAATGCGCAGGTAACGGCTGGGTGGACGGCAACTCGCTCAGCATGCCGGTGAACAGCTCGGCGTTGCCGCGCAACATGGCTGCGCCGATCATCGTGGCCATCAGCGTGTCGTGACCGCGCAGCAGCACGCGCGCCACCTGCGCATCCGCACACACGCCGGACAGCGCAGCCTCCTGGCGGCCCTGGACGAAGTCCAGCGCGTGCCGGGTCATCGGCACACTCAGCCCCTGCAACTCGGGCAGCGGTGTGTCGGCACGGGTCGGGAACAGATTGCGGTAGTAAGCATGCGATGACAGCGTGGCGGCGCGCTGCAGCAGCGGTGCCTGTGAGATCAGCGCATCGGCATAGGCTTGCGGCTGAGCGCGCACCTTGTCCAGGCAGTCTGGGGTGGACCAGTTGCACTTAGGCGGTGCGGCGGCCGGCCACGGCAGCGTGCGCGGATAGCGCGCTGCGTCGCTGACGAAACCGGCCGCAATCCCGGCATTCGCAAACCGCTGCAGATCGCGTGCCAGCACTGCCGCCTGTTCGGTGGCCGGCACGGCATACGGCAGCAACCAGAGGGCAGCAAATAGATTCGAGCCTGCCGGCGGTGCGGCTGGTGGTTGATCGATCTGCGCCAATGCCTGGCGCTGCGCTTCAGGAATCGGCCAGCGCGCGGAGATCGCGTACAGGGCCACCAGCAGGGCGATCAGGATGCATAGCCCCAGCAGGGCCGACTTGAGGAATTTGGCGAGCATGCGGGGGCAACCGTCCGTGGATAAGCTACGCCATCTTAGAGCGGCCCAGACAGACCCGCGAGTGGTATGACGCCAATGCGCACTTGCCGTCTCCCCAGCGAACAAGGCACGCCACGCGCCTGCACCGGACGCGGCCGAATGCCTACAATGCGCGCATGTCCGAATCCCCCACTCCGCCTACCCGACCTTCCCTGCAACGCGTCTTTCTGACCGGTTTGCTCACCCTGCTGCCGGTCTGGTTGACCTGGGTGGTGGTGAAGTTCGTGTTCTCGCTGTTGTCGGGCATCAGCAGCCCGTGGGTGGTGCCGTTGTCCGAACGCATCGCCGCCTCGTTTCCCGACTATCTGGGCTGGATCAAGGCGCTGTGGGTGCAGAACACCATCGCCCTGATCGCCACCGTGGGCGCGATCCTGTTCGTCGGCATCCTGAGCCGGCGGGTGATCGGCCAGCGCCTGCTGCGCTGGTTCGAGGCGATCATGCGGCGCATCCCGCTGGCCAGCGTGGTGTACGACAGCGCGCGCAAATTGCTCGACATCCTGCAGACCCAGCCCGGCAGCACCCAGCGCGTGGTGCTGATCGACTTCCCCCATCGCGACATGAAGTCGGTCGGCTTGGTCACGCGGGTGATCAAGGAACAGGGCACCGGCCGCGAGCTGGCGGCGGTATACGTGCCGACCACGCCCAACCCGACCTCCGGCTATCTGGAGATCGTACCGGTGGAGATGCTCACGCCCACCGACTGGAGCGTGGATCAGGCCATGAGTTTCATCATCTCCGGCGGCGCAGTGGCGCCCGAATCGGTTCCCTTTACCCGTACCGCGGATCGCTGAGCCCATGACACAGGTGAGTACCCTCGACGATCGGGCGATCCGCCTGTTCATTGCGCTATCCGCGTTCTTTTGCGTCAACGCGGCGCTGGCCGAGTTCATCGGCGTCAAGATCTTCGCGCTGGAAGACACCCTCGGCATCGCGCCGTTGAACTTGAACCTGTTCGGCCAGACCGGCTCGCTCAGCTTCACCGCCGGCACCTTGTTGTGGCCGGTGGTATTCATCATGACCGACACCATCAACGAGTTCTTCGGCAGCCGCGGAGTGCGTTTCATCTCGTGGGTGGCAGTGGCACTGATCGGCTACGGCTTCGTGTTCGCGTTCGCCGCCATCGCATTGGCGCCGGCGGGTTGGTGGGTCACGGCGGCGCAGAGCCAGGGCGTGCCGGACTACCAGGCCGCCTTTGCAGCGGTGTTCGGACAGGGGCTGTGGACGATCGGCGGCTCACTGGTGGCCTTCCTGTTCGGTCAGTTGATCGATGTGGCGGTGTTCCATCGCATCCGCCGCGCCACCGGCGAAAGGCACGTGTGGCTGCGTGCCACCGGCTCCACGGCGGTGTCGCAACTGGTGGACAGCTTCGTGGTGATCTACATCGCCTTCGTGCTCGGCCCGCAGCATTGGTCCACCGACCAGTTTCTGGCGGTGAGCACGCTCAACTACGTCTACAAGATGGGCTTTGCGATCGCACTGATCCCGCTGCTGTATCTGGCGCGCCGCGCCATCGGCGCCTATCTGGGCGCCGAGCGCGCCGAGCAACTGCGCGAAGAAGCCGCCTCCGGCTGAAAACCACCTAAACCTGCCGGCCGCATCGCTGCAAGGTGGCGCCCGGGACGGTGTCTTCCACTCGGCCCCATTGGTCTTGCGCGTCGCCTGTCCGACGATTGCTCGCTGCGTCTGCAGATCCCGCGACGGCTGCAACGACCGCCCATCGAAATTTTGTTCAATCCGTCGCTGCGGTCGCTGGCCATGCTGTCGCGCCCCGCTACGGATTCCGCGCCATGGACCATCTTGTCGCAATGGCCAGCTTCGCGCTGGTGTGCTCGATTTCGCCCGGACCGGTCAACCTGGTCGCGCTGAGCACCGGTGCCAGCGCTGGCGCGCGTGCCGGGCACGGCCACGTGATCGGCGCCACCGTCGGCTTCGTCGCGCTGCTGTTGTTGGTGGGCATGGGGCTGCAGCAGGTGTTGCTGCGCTGGCCGCTGCTCGGCCGTGCACTACATCTGGCAGGGGTGGCGTTTCTGCTCTACATGGCCTGGCGCCTGCTGCGCGACGATGGCGTCATCGAGACTACCAGGCCGCGCCCGGCCGCCTCGTTCTGGACCGGTGCGGCGATGCAATGGCTCAACCCCAAGGCCTGGTTGGCGGCGACCTCCGGCGTTGCCCTGTATGCGACGGCAGGCACCACGCAACTGGCAGGCTTTGCGGCGTTGTATGCACTGATCTGCTATCCCTCGCTGGCGTGCTGGTTGCTGGCCGGCGTCGTGCTGCGGCGGCACGTGCAGGTGCCGAGGCAGCTGCGGCGGTTGAACCGGGTGCTGGCCGCGCTGCTGGTGCTGAGCGCGATCTATCTGCTGACCGAATGGGGCACGGCATTGCGATAACACCCTGGCGTCACCGCCCAGGCACGTTTGAAGCTGCGCTGCAGATGCGCCTGGTCGGCGTAGCCATGCGCATAGGCGACATCGGCAATGTCACCGCCGCGCCGCAAGGCCTCGCGTGCACGCTGGAAACGGCAATCCAGCAGATACGCATGCGGGGTCAGTCCGTGCGCCTGCCGGAAGCCGCGGATCAGTCGCGGCGCCGGCATTCCGGCCAGCGCGCATAACTCGCGCAGCGATACCGCACGCGCATGATGGGTCTGCAGATACTCGGCCACCCGTTGCATCGGCCCGGTATCGGCCGCAAGCGCACGACACATCGGCTCCATATGCAGATGCAACCGCGCCACGAACGCGATCAACGCACTCTCGCGTGCAAGCGCGTCGGCATTGCCATCGGTCAACACGGCATGCATGCGGTCGAAGGCGACATAGGCAGCCGGGGTCTGGCACAACGGCGCTGCCAGCAGGTGCACATCCGCATTGGCGGCCAGGCCGAGTGCGCGTTGTTGTTCGCGCAGCCACGCCACGTCCAGATACAACATGCGGAACGACCAGTCCTGCTGCTGATCCGGATTGCAGGCATGCACATCGCCAGGGTTGATCAGGGTCAGCGAGCGCGCGCCCACCTGCGCCTTCATGCGTCCATTGCGATAGCGCGCAAGCCCGCGATCGACCGCGCCCACCGACCATTGCTCGTGCGTATGCGCGGCATAACACAGGCTGCGGCTGTTGATCACCTGGCGCAGTTCGACGAAAGGCAACGCCGGATCGCGCCAGAAGCCCTGCCCACCCTGCACGGGCAGCTGCGTCCCGCATGTCGATTCATCCCTTGGCATATGCGCAAGCCTATCGCACTGCAACACGCCTGCGTGCCGCAGGCGTGCGGAACGGGCTTCATGAATTCCAGGCGCGCCCCGTCTGCCGGATGGGTGGCCGGAACGGTGCGGATCGGGCAAGCTCCCCGCTCGCTTGTTCCCGGAGCCGGTAATGCCCCTCAGCTTTTCCCGCCTGCTGTCCCTGGCCCTGGCCGCCGTGCTGAGCCTGTCAGTGGCAGCGCCCGCCGATGCGGCCAAGAAGAAAACCGGCAAGGCGCAGACCACGCAAACCCGCGCGAAGGCGAGCAAAGGCAAGAAGACCGCCAAGCCGGCGGCCAAGACCACCCGGGCCGCCACCAAGGGTGGCAAAGCCGCCAAGCCCAGGCCGCGCGCAGTGGCCGCCCCGGTGGTACTGACCAAGGCGCAGCAGCTCAACCTGCTCTACGACCAGTACTGGGATGCCTCGCTCAAGCTCAACCCGCTGCAGGCCACCTTCCAGGGCGAGACCCGCTACAACGACCAGTTGCCCAACTTCCTGTCGCCGGCGTTCCGGCAGCAGTCGCACGACTTCACCGTGCTGTGGCTGGGCAAGGCCGAGGCGCTGGGGCCGGACGGCCTGAGCGGGCAGGACCTGCTGAGCTATCAGATCTTCGTCCGCGATGCGCGCAGCGCACTGGCGGCCGAGCAGTTCCCCAGCTGGATGCTGCCGATCAACCAGTTCTACAACATCGCCAGCATCGCGGTGGTGCTGGGCTCGGGCACCGGCGCGCAGCCGTTCAAGACGGTCAAGGACTACGACGACTGGTCGCGGCGCGCGGTGGGCATCCCGGACCTGTTCGACCAGGCCATCACCAACATGCGGGCCGGCATGCAGGCCGGCGTGGTGCAGCCGAAGGTGCTGATGCAGAAGGTGCTGCCGCAGCTGGACGCGATCATCGCGCGCAATGCCGAAGACAGCCTGTTCTGGGGCCCGGTGCGCAACCTGCCGGCAGACATGCCCGAGGCCGACAAGCAGCGCATCACCGCCGAGTACAAGCGGCTGATCGAAGTGCGGATCATGCCGGCGTACCGGGCACTGCGCGGCTTCATCGCCACCGAGTACCTGCCGGCCTGCCGTGACACCGACGGCCTGACCGCGCTGCCCAATGGCGCGGCCTGGTACGCCTACGACGTGCGCCAGAGCACCACCTCCGACCTGACCCCGGAGCAAATCCATCAGATCGGGCTGGACGAAGTCGCGCGCCTGCAGGCAGAGATCGCCGCGCTGGCCAAGCAGGTCAGGTTCCGCGGCAACCTGCCCAAGTTCTACAAGTTCATGCAGACCGACAAGCGCTTCGCGTTCCGCAGCGAGACCGAATTGCTGGGCTATTACCGCGGCCTGCAGGGACGCGTGCAAGCTGCGGTGCCGCGCCTGTTCAATGTCCAGGGCATGCCCGCCCTGGAAGTGCGCGCGGTCGAACCGCAGCGTGCGCAGTCGGCCGCCAGCGGCTCGTACATGCGCCCCAGCGGCGACGGCAGCACACCGGGCGTGTTCTACGTCAACACCTCCGACCTGGACACGCGCAGGACCTGGGAAACCGAGAGCCTGTATCTGCACGAGGCCATCCCCGGCCACCATTTCCAGCTCGGGCTGCAGCAGCAGCTGACCGACCTGCCCAAGTTCCGCCGCCTGGGCGGCGAGACCGCCTATATCGAGGGCTGGGGGCTGTACGCCGAATCGCTGGGCCGCGAACTGGGCCTGTATCAGGACCCGTACAACTACTACGGCTATCTGCAGAATGCGTTATGGCGCTCGATTCGCCTGGTCACCGACACCGGCCTGCACAGCAAGGGCTGGACCCGCACGCAGGCGATCGACTACATGCTCAACAATTCGGCCATGACCCGGACCGATGCCGAGGCCGAGGTGGACCGCTACATGGCCATCCCCGGCCAGGCGCTGTCGTACAAGGTCGGCGAGATGAAGATCGCGCGGTTGCGCGAGCAGGCGCAACGCGAACTGGGCCCGCGCTTCGATGTGCGCGCCTTCCACACCGAAGTGCTCAAGGATGGCTCGGTGCCGCTGGATATCCTGCAGGAGAAGATCCAGCGCTGGATCGCCACGCAGAAAGGCTGAGTCAGCTCAGCCCGCCACCCGCGCACGCGCCAGCGCGGCGATATCGTGCGGTGTGGTGCGGCAGCAACCGCCGATCAGCCGCGCACCGGCCGCCAGCCACTGCGTATGCTGGTCGGGCAGGGTGCATGCGGTCGCGCTGCCGGCGTGCCACTGCTTTGCGCCGGCATCGTAGTGCTCGCCAGAATTGGGGTACACCACCAGCGGCAGTGTCGTCAGCGCGGACAGCGTCTGCAATGCGGTGGTGACCTGGTCCAGCGCGATGCAGTTGATACCCACCGCGATCACTTGCGCGCAGGCATCCAGCGCGGGCACCACCTGCGTCAGCGGGGTGCCATCGCTCAAATGCGCCGCATCACGCAAGGTGAAAGAGAACCACGCATGCAGCTGCGGGAATTCCTCCAGCAGCAGGCGCAGCGCGACGATCTCGTTGGCCGACGGCAGCGTTTCGCAGGCCAGGACATCCACACCGGCCTGGGCCAACGCGGCGATGCGCGGGCGATGGAAGTCCATCAGTTGCGCAAGCGGCAGAGCGTAGTCGCCGCGATATTCAGAGCCATCGGCCAGGTACGCGCCATACGGCCCGACCGACCCGGCCACCCATAACGGCGCGTCCTGCGGATGGGCACGCAGATGATCGGTGCGCGCCTGCGCGGCCAATGCCACGCTGCGCGCGATCAGTGCCTGCGACTGCGCCAGATCCAGCCCACGCGCGGCAAAGCCCAACGGCGTGGCCTGGTAGCTGGCGGTGATGGCGCACTGCGCGCCGGCAGCGAAGTAATCGCGATGCACCTGATAGATCAGCTCCGGCCGCTCCATCAGCACGCGCGCCGACCACAGCGCATCGTTGAGATCGCAGCCGCGCTGCTCCAGTTCGGTGGCGAGTGCGCCATCGAGCAGCACGTAGCCATCGTGCTGCAGCGCCTGGCCAAAGGGCGCACCGGCGCGCGGCTGGCGGGGAAGAATCGTCATGCGTGTTGCCTCCTGCTCGCAAACCATTGGGTGAGTGCATAGGCGCCATAGCACAGCGCCACAAACGGGATGCCGCACCACAGCGCAATGCGCTGCTGCGGATCGAATGCCAAGCCGATACAGGCCAGCAGACAGAGCGCAAAGCCCAGCATCGGCGTCAACGGATACCACGGCGCACGATAGGCCAGGCTCTCCGGCGCGATGCCGTCGCGCAGCAACTGGCGCCGAAAAAAGTAGTGCGAGGCGCAGATACTCAACCACACCACCACCACCGCAAAGCCGGACACCGCCGAAATCGCCACGAACACGGTATCGGGCGCGTACACGCCGGTGAGCAGCGCCAACAGGCCGCCCAACATGCTCAATAGCAAGGCCGGCAACGGGATGCCGCGACGGGTCAGGCGTGCGAGCCGCGCCGGCAGCGTGCCCTCGTTGGCCAGCGACCACAGCATCCGCGCGGCCGCATACAGGCCGGAATTGGCCGCCGACAGGATCGCGGTCAGGATCACCGCATTCAGCACATCGGCCGCATACGGGATGCCCAGCAACTCGAACGCGCGCACGAATGGGCTGGTGTCCACCGCTGCCTGCTCGGCGGGTAACAACGCGGCAAGCACCAGCACGGTGCCGACGAACAGCACCACCAGCCGCACCAGCGTGGTGCGGATCGCCAGCGGAATCGCACGCGCCGGCCGCGCGGTTTCGCCAGCGGCCACGCCGATCAACTCAGTGCCGGAAAAGGCGAAGTTCACCGCCACCATCGTCATCAGGATCGGCAGCGTGCCTTGCGCAAACCAGCCGTCGGCGCGCAGGTGACGCAATCCGGGTGCCGGCGACCCATCGGCCAACGGCAGCACGCCGATCACCGCCGCGCCACCGAGCACGATGAACAACAGAATCGTGATCACCTTGATCAGCGAGAACCAGAATTCGCCTTCGGCAAACCAGCGCGCCGATACCGTGTTCAAGCCGAAGATCAGCGCGCAGAACAACAGACACCACGGCCATACCGGTGTGTGCGGGAACCAGTACTGCATGCAGAACGCCGCAGCGGTCAGGCTCGATCCCAGCGCCACCGTCCAGGTCAGCCAGTACAGCCACGCCACCACATACCCGGTGGCCGGGCCGAGATAACGCGCGGCATACACATGGAAGGCGCCGGTCTGCGGCATCGCCACCGCCAGCTCGCCCAGGCACTGCATCACCAGATACACCACCAGCGCGCCGATCAGATACGCGATCACCGTGCCGAGCGCGCCGGTGCTGGCGATGATGTAACCGGTGTTGAAGAACAGACCGGTGCCGATCACGCCACCCAGCGACAACATCACCAGATGGCGCACCTGCATGCTGCGCTGGAACTGCGGTGCGGCGGTGGACGACGGCTCGGGCATCGGCGTGTCTGATCGGTGGCAGCGCATCCTGCCATGCGCAGCCGGACGAGCACAGCCATGCGATGGCAAGCTGTGACGTTGCACTGGCGCGCAACGTCCCGCGGGTATGCTTGCGTACTGCTCACCCGGAAGGTCGCCATGCCGCACGTCCTGCAACCACCCACGCATGCGAAGACGTCTCGTTCGGCCAATTCGGTGTTGCCTGCACGCGCACCACGCAACATCGCTGCCGCCGCGCGCGACGCATCCGCGCCCGCTGACAGCCTCTGCGCGTCGCAGCCGATGTCGCAGCGTTTGCGAGGCGCCGCATGAAGCTCGCCGGTATCCACCACGTCGCGATCATCGCCGGCGACTACGCGGCCTCCAAACGGTTCTACTGCGACATCCTGGGCCTGCGGGTGCTCGATGAGCATTACCGGCAGGCGCGCGATTCCTGGAAGCTGGACCTGGCACTGCCCGATGGCGGGCAGATCGAACTGTTTTCGTTTCCCGACGCACCGCTGCGCCCCAGCCGCCCCGAAGCACGCGGCCTGCGCCATCTCGCCTTTCGCGTCGAGGATCTGGACGCGGCCGTGGCGCATCTCACTGCGCACGGCGTGGACACCGAAGACATCCGCATCGACGAGTACACCGGCCGCCGCTTCACCTTCTTCGCCGACCCGGATGACTTGCCGCTGGAGCTGTACGAGGCCGGCTAGGCGAAGACTGCCTGGCAGTGGCTGCCCGTACGACGAAAGAACCCTGCGAGGAGCAACTCCGATGCGAAGTGGCAGTTTCTCGCTTCGTCACCCGGCGAGGCAGACGTGCTTCACGAACGAGCAGGCGGCAGCAGCATCCCATTACCCTCCTTCAAACTGAACGCGGTGGCTTTCCGCCACCATACTCCACGGTATACATTCCGATCAGGTCGCCGACGGCGGCCACAGCAATCCCTGGGAGGGGACATATGCGCAAGACCTTCAAGACCGTGATGCTGGCCCTGCCGCTGGCCGCCGCGTCGCTGCTGGCCCAGGCCGCCGATTCGCCGGTGGGCCGCTGGAAGACCATCGACGACGAAACCGGCAAGCCCAAGTCGGTGGTGCAGATCGAACAGCTCGGCAATGGCACACTGAGCGGCAAGGTGGTCGACATCCTGCAATCCAACCATGGGCCCAACCCGACCTGCGACAAATGCGATGGCGCGCTCAAGGGCAAGCCGATCAAGGGCATGACCATCCTGTGGGGCCTCAAGCCCGACGGCACCGCGGTGTGGAGCGGCGGCTCGGTGCTCGACCCGGCCAAGGGCAAGACCTACAAGGCCAAGGTCACCCTGACCGACGGCGGCAAGAAACTGCAGATGCGCGGCTATGTCGGCATCGAAGCGCTGGGCCGCACCCAGACCTGGATTCGCGAGTAAATCGCGAATCGGGAATCGGGAATCGTAAAAGCAGGCGCCCGCGAGGGCGCCTTTTTTGTGCGTGTCCATCTGCGCGTAGCTGTGCAGCGAGTCCTGGCAGGCGACCATCGACAGTCCATGGCGTTGCATTGACGGCGAAACGCAACTGCAACGCATGCAACTCGCCGCGCGCCAGCGCAACCTGCAACATGGCAAGCTGGCCATGCTTTGACCGATTCCCGATTCCCGATTCCCGCCACCATTCCCGACTAATGCGATAATCGGCTGTCCCCCGCATTACGCCTGCCATGACCCGCACCGCACTCGTCACCACCGCCCTGCCCTACGCCAACGGGCCGCTGCATCTTGGCCATCTGGTCGGCTATATCCAGGCCGACATCTGGGTGCGCGCGCGCCGGCTGCGCGGCGACAAGACCTGGTTCGTCTGCGCCGACGACACCCATGGCACGCCGATCATGCTTGCCGCCGAAAAGGCCGGGGTCACTCCGGAAGCCTTCATCGCCAACATCCAGGCCAGCCATGAGCGCGATTTCGCCGCGTTCGGGGTGACCTTCGATCATTACGATTCGACCAATTCGCCGGTCAATCGCGAACTCACCGAGGCCTTCTACACCAGGCTCGAGGCCGCCGGTCACATCAGCCGTCGCTCGGTGGCGCAGTTCTACGACCCGGCCAAGGGCATGTTCCTGCCGGATCGCTACATCAAGGGCATCTGCCCCAACTGCGGCAGCGCCGACCAGTACGGCGACAACTGCGAGGTCTGCGGCGCCACCTACGCGCCGACCGAGCTGAAAGAACCCAAGTCGGTGATCTCCGGCGCCACGCCGGAACTGCGCGATTCGGAGCATTTTTTCTTCGAAGTGGGCCATTTCGACGGCTTTTTGCGCGAGTGGCTGGCCGGCGATGTGGTGCTGCCCGGCGTCAAGGCCAAGCTCAAGGAATGGCTGGACACCGAAGGCGGCCTGCGCGCCTGGGACATCTCGCGCGATGCGCCGTATTTCGGCTTCCAGATTCCCGGCCAGCCGGGCAAGTATTTCTACGTGTGGCTGGACGCGCCGATCGGCTACCTGTGCAGCTTCAAGACCCTGTGCGCGCAGATGGGCGAAGATTTCGAGGCGCATCTGGTCGCCGGCACGCAGACCGAGCTGCATCACTTCATCGGCAAGGACATCGTCAATTTCCACGGCCTGTTCTGGCCGGCGGTGCTGCACGGCACCGGCCATCGCGCGCCGACCCGGCTGCACGTCAACGGCTACCTCACGGTGGACGGCGCCAAGATGTCCAAGTCGCGCGGCACCTTCGTGATGGCGCGGACCTTCCTGGACGTGGGCCTGGAACCGGAGGCGCTGCGCTACTACTTTGCGGCCAAGTCCTCCGGCGGCGTGGACGATCTGGACCTCAACCTGGGTGATTTCATCGCGCGGGTGAATGCGGATCTGGTCGGCAAGTTCGTCAACCTGGCCAGCCGCTGCGCCGGCTTCATCGGCAAGCGCTTCGACGGCACGCTGGCCGACACCCTGCCCGACCCGGCGCAATACGACCGCTTCGTCGCCGCACTGGCGCCGATCCGCGAAGCCTACGAGCGCAACGATGCGGCCAGCGCGATCCGCCAGACCATGGCGCTGGCCGACGAGGCCAACAAGTACATCGACGACACCAAGCCGTGGGTGATCGCCAAACAGGACGGCGCCGATGCGCAACTGCAATCGGTGTGCACGCAGGGCCTGAACCTGTTCCGGATCCTGGTTGCCGCACTCAAGCCGATCCTGCCGCGCACCTGTGCCGAGGCCGAAGCCTTCCTGTCGGCACCGATGACCAGCTGGGACGACGTCGCGCGCCCGCTGACTGCGCACGTGATCCAGCCCTACACCGCCCTGTTCACCCGTATCGACCCCAAACTGATCGACGCCATGACCGACGCTTCAAAAGACACCATGGCCGCACCTGCGGCACCCGCTGCGACCACCAAGCCCGCACCGACCAAGGCCGAGACCAAGCCGGCGGCCGTTGCGACTCCCCAATCCCCAACCGCCACTCCCAGCCTCATCGGCATCGACGATTTCGCCAAGCTCGACCTGCGCATCGGCAAGGTGCTGGTGTGCGAATTCGTGGAAGGCTCGGACAAGCTGCTGCGCTTCGAACTGGATGCCGGCGAGCTGGGCAAGCGCCAGATCTTCTCGGGCATCCGTGCCAGCTACGGCGAGCCGGAAATGCTGGTCGGCCGCAGTGTGGTGTTCATCGCCAACCTGGCCCCACGCAAGATGCGTTTCGGCATCAGCGAAGGCATGATCCTGTCGGCCGGCTTCGACGGCGGCGCGCTGGCGCTGCTGGATGCCGATGCGGGTGCGCAGCCGGGGATGCCTGTTCGGTGAAGCGGGATTGGGGAATCGGGAATCGGGAATCGTAAAAGCCAAAGCTGATTGTTGAGGGAGACCTGACACGCGTGCCTGGCCCGTACCCTCATCCGCCCCTGCGGGGCACCTTCTCCCGAAGGGAGAAGGGAAGGTTTCAGAGCCTCTTTCCCGCCGGGAGAGGGGTTGGCGTGCGGGTACGGTGCGAAGCCCTGGTACCGTTCCGACTGTATGTGGCTTCGCCCGTGCACTCATCCGCCCCTGCGGGGCACCTTCTCCCGGCGGGAGAAGGGAAATGCAGATGCCGCGCCGTTAACGAATCCCCACTCCCCAATCCCCGCCCCATGCATCTGGCCCTGTTCGACTTCGACCACACCATCACCACCTGCGATAGCTATGCGCGCTTCCTGCGCAAGGTCGCGACGCCTGCGCAGCTGGCGGCGGCGAAGTGGCAGGTCGGCCCGTGGGGACTGGGGTATCGGTTGGGCTTGGTGTCGGCTGCCGCGCTGCGCGCGCGGGTCACCCGCATCGTGTTCAGTGATCGCTTGCTGGACGAGGTGGCCGCGCACGGCGCCGATTTCGCACGCACCGCATTGCCGGGTATGCTGCGTGCCGAGGTGATGCAGCGCATCGACTGGCACCAGGCGCAGGGGCATGAAGTGGTGCTGGTGTCGGCATCGCTGGACCTGTATCTGCAGCCGTGGTGCGCGCAGCATGACCTGTCGTTGATCTGCAATCGGCTGGAACACCACGCCGGCGTGCTGAGCGGGCGCTATGCAGACAGCGATTGCGGTCCGCACAAGGCCGCGCAGATCCGCCTGCGCTACGACCTGTCGCAATACGAGCGCGTGCATGCCTACGGCGACAGCCGCGAGGACAAGCCGATGCTGGCGCTGGCGCAGCAGCGTTGGTATCGCGGCACCCTGCTGCACTGACATGCACATCGCAACGCCCGCCTCAGCGCCCGATCTGGTCGAACGCCTCGACCGCCTGCTGCCGCAGACCCAGTGCGGCCAGTGCGGTTACGACGGCTGTCGCCCCTATGCGCAAGCGATGGCGAACGGCCAGGCCGATGTCGATCATTGCCCGCCCGGTGGCGACGCCGGGGCCCGCGCGTTGGCGCACGTTCTGCAGCGTCCTGCCCGCCCATACGACCGCACCCGTGGCACCCACACGCCGCCGCAGGTGGCCTGGATCGTGGAAGCCGACTGCATCGGCTGCACCAAGTGCATCCAGGCCTGCCCGGTGGACGCCATCGTCGGCGGCGCCAAGCACATGCATACGGTGATCGCCGCGCTGTGCACCGGCTGCGAGCTGTGCCTGCCGGCCTGCCCGGTGGATTGCATCGCGCTGCGCGCGAGCGGCTAGACCGCTGGCCGGACGATGACGCAAGTGCCAGGCGCACCACGCCCGGAATCGGCAGTGCCACACGCACCACGATGTCTGCACGCCAACCGTGCTCTCACGACGCTTGCGTGCTCGCGGCCGGCCCCCTGAGCCGGCGGGTCTCGTGTACACGCTTCGGCTTCCGCACGCGGCTGCGCCCTCGCACTGACTGCTCGCGCCCCGTGTGTCATCGGCAATCCCATGCACGCACCCGCGTTCTGGGCCGCGGCAGCGCCCAGCTCCCCAAAATCAGTGGCGCTGGCCTCCACGTCCTACATCCGGTCAGGAACGTCCTGACGCGTCCGGCGCATCCGTGCTGCGGATGCGCTCGTATTGGTAGGCACTCCCATCGAGGAATCCGCCGATGCGCCCACTCGCCGCCGCCCTTGCCGCGCTCACCACCGTCTGCCGGCCGGTTCCGCCATTGTTGCTGCTGGTGCTGGGTGGCTTGCCGCTGAGTGCGGCGGCAGTCACCCGTGTGGATGGCGATGCCTTCGACGGCGACAGCGGCGCGCTGCGCTATCGCGAGTCGCACTGGCTGCTCGACGATGGCGGGCGCGTCGTGCTGTATCGCTGCCCGGACGGGCGCCCGTTTGCGCGCAAGCAGGTCGATGGCGGCAGCAGCTCGCCCGACTTCAGCCTGACCGACGGACGCGACGGCTATCGCCAGGGCGTGCGTCAACGCGACGGCGTGCGCGAGATGTTCCAGCAGGAACCCGGCAAGGCCGAGCAGCGCACGCCACTGCCGGCCGACGATGTCCCGCGCGTGATCGATGCCGGCTTCGATGCGTACCTGCGCAGCCACTGGGAAGCGCTCGCCAGTACGCCGCAACGCGTGGACTTCGTGCTGCCAAGCCTGCAACGCCAGCTGGCGTTCCGTGTCGAGCGCATTGGCGATACCGGCAGCGAGCGCCGTTTCCGCCTGAGTCTGGATGCCTGGTACGGCGCGGCAGTGCCCTCGCTCGAAGTGCGGTATTCCATCGCCGACAAGCGTCTGCTGCAATTCCGTGGCGTGGGCAATCTGCGCGACGACCGCGGCCGCTATCCGCATGTGCGCATCGTGTTCCCGGACACCGCTGCGCGTGCCGTCGGCGCCGATGAGCTGCGCCAGGCGCGCGAGCAGCCGCTGGCCAAGAGCTGCAGCGCCCCGTGAACCAGACACCTGCCATCTTCACGTTCGACGACACGCGGTTGCGTACAACGGCGCGGTCATCCCTTCACCATACAGGACCATCGCCATGGCCAAGGCCTACCTCTGGATCAACGCAGTGCTCTACGTCGTCCTGGCGATCTGGTGCACGCTCTCGCCGGCCAAGACCGCCAACGCCGTGGGTTACACCCAGCTCTCGCCGGCCGGGCAATCGGAATACCTGGTCATCTATGGCGGCCTGCAGCTGGGCATGGCGTTCCTGTTCGGCTACTTCGCATGGATCGATCAACCGCGCACCGGTCTGCTGGTCGCACTCGCGTTCTACGTGCCCATCGTGCTGTTCCGCAGCGTCTCCCTGGCGCGCCTGTGGCCGGTCTCCGCGCCAACGGTGGCATTGGCAGGCGTCGAGATCCTGCTGCTGCTCGCTGCAGTGCTGCTGTGGTTTCAGCGCAAGTGAAGGACAGCGTCCACCCAGTCCGGTAGCATCGCCCCCACCTCAAAAAACGCCCGACCGCATGAGTGCCATCCCTGGCCACGACGACGATGAAACCGGACGACTGCTGACCGCAACCGCGGGCGGGGACCGGCATGCCTTCGAAGCGCTGTACCGGCAGACCTCGCCCAAACTGTTCGGCGTCTGCCTGCGCATGATCCCGCAACGCGCCGAAGCCGAAGAGGTGCTGCAGGACGTGTTCACGCTGATCTGGCACAAGGCCGGGCAGTTCGATCCCACCCGTGCACGCGGGCTCACCTGGCTGGCGATGATCGCGCGCAACAAGGCCATTGATCATCTGCGCGCCAATGCACCGCAACGCCGCAACGTGGCGCTGGACGATGCCGGCGAATTGCGCGCCAGCGATGCCTCGCCGCTGGAGCGCACCGAGCGTGCCAGCACGCGCCGACGCATCGACCATTGCCTGGCCGAGCTGGAGCCGCCGCGCAGCGAATTGATCCGCACCGCGTTCTTCGACGGCATCACCTACGAAGAACTCGCCGCGCGCACCGACACACCGATCGGCACGGTCAAGAGTTGGATCCGCCGCGGCCTGGCCAAACTCAAGGCATGTCTGGAACGATGAGCACGCCCTTTCCCATCGACCAGGAACCGCCGCGCGACGTGCTTGCCGGCGAATACGTGCTGGGCCTGCTGAGTGCCGACGAGCGCCTGGCTGCCGAACAACGCGTCGCCACCGACGGCCAGTTCGCCCAGGCGGTGACGCAGTGGCAGGAGCATCTGGCGCCGTTGCTGGAAGAGATCGCCGCAGTCACGCCGCCCGGCCAGGTCTGGGCACGCATCCGCCACACGCTGGGCTTCGATACGCCGTTGCACGCGGTGACCTCCGCCCCGTCGGCAATGCCACCGTCAGGCACGCCAAAGCCAGCGGTGTGGAACAGCGTACGGTTCTGGCGCTGGGCAAGCGCCGGCGGCCTGGCCACTGCGGCCGTGTGCGTGCTGGCGTTGCTGAACCTGCGCACGCCACCGGCACCGGTGCAACCGCCGGGCGCCGGCCCGGTGGTACAGACACCGGTCACGCCGCCTGCGGCCACCACCGCACCGGCGACCGGCATTGCGATGACCTCCACGCTGGCGACCGAAGACGGCCGCCCCGGCTATGTCGCATTGATGGATGCCGACAAGCACACCATCACGGTGACGCCGCTGGACCGCACTGCGACCGCCGACAAGGTGCCCGAACTGTGGTTGATCACGCCGGACGGCAAGGCGCATTCGATGGGTACCTTCGACGACCAGCGTGCACGCCGCGCGCAGATTCCCGATCAGCTGATGCCCATGCTCAGCAACGAGGCCATTCTGGCAGTCACGCTGGAGCAGCCGGGCGGCGCACCGGGCGGCGTTGCCACCGGTACCGTGGTGGCCAAGGGCGGTATCAGCACACTGGCAATGGCGCCCTGATCCGGCGCGCCTGACGCCGCCTGCGACCACGTCGCAGGCGGCGTCAGGCGCGCAACAGCCTCATCTGCGTCACCCCTGGCTGGCGCGGTTCAATGTGTGCGCAATTGCGCGATTCGTTCGCACCGGCGCGCCAAGCGCGCGCACGCATGCGACGATCGAACGCGCTGGTGCATCTGTTTGCCGGCTGCGTCCGTAAAGGGTCACGACTACACACGGAGAACCACGCGTGCCGAGTACTGGCTTTGACCCACATGCCGCGCCGCCGCAGCCTGCCGACAGCCGCCGGTGTGGCTGGCTCGCAGCGCGCACCGGCAGCCTGCGCCGTTGGGTGGATTCGCAAACCGACGAGCCGCTGGACGAAGCACGCGCAGACCGCATCGACTGGCTGCGTGCCCTGCCCTTCATCGCACTGCACCTGGCCTGCCTGGCGGTGCTGTGGCTCGGTGCCTCCTGGTTCGCAGTCGGCATGGCGGTGGCCCTGTACGCGCTGCGCATGTTCGCGCTGACCGGGTTCTATCACCGCTATTTCTCGCACCGCGCCTTCAAGACCTCGCGCGTGCTGCAGTTCGTGTTCGCGGCCATCGGCGCCACCTGCGTGCAACGCGGGCCGCTGTGGTGGGCCGCGCATCATCGCAACCATCATCGCCACACCGACACCGGCCGCGATCCGCATTCGCCGGCGCAGCACGGCTTCTGGTGGAGCCACACCGGCTGGTTCCTGACCCCGCGCAACTTCCGCACCGACTGGGAGGTCATCCCGGACCTGCGTCGCTTCGCCGAGCTGCGCTTTCTGGATCGCTTCGACATCGTGATGCCGGTGCTGCTGGCAACGGGGCTGTACCTGCTCGGCGAGTGGCTGGCGGTTGCCGCGCCCGCGTTGAAGACCAACGGTGCGCAGCTGCTGGTGTGGGGCTTTGTGGTCTCCACCGTGGCGTTGTTCCATGCCACCTTCACCATCAATTCGCTGGCACACCGCTTCGGCAGCCGGCGCTTCGAGACGCGCGACGACAGCCGCAACAACTGGCTGCTGGCGCTGCTCACCTTCGGCGAAGGCTGGCACAACAACCATCACTTCTTTCCCGGCTCCGCGCGCCAGGGCCTGCGCTGGTGGGAGTACGACGTCACCTGGTACGGGCTCACCGCGATGTCGTGGGTGGGGCTGGTGTGGGACCTCAAGCCGATGCCGAAATCGCTCACGCAACGTGGCGAGCGGGTGACCCGATGACCGAGGGCAGGATTGCCGTGGTCGGTAGCGGGATCGCCGGCCTGGGCGCAGCGTGGCTGTTGTCGCGCCGCTACGAGGTCACCTTGTTCGAGGCCGCCGATTATCTGGGCGGACACACGCATACGCACGACATCCAGCTGGATGGCCAACGCTATGCGGTGGACAGCGGTTTCATCGTGTTCAACCCGCAGCACTATCCGCTGCTCACGCGCATGTTCGCCGAGCTGGACGTGGCCGCGCAGCCGACCACGATGAGCTTCTCGGTGCACGATGCGCGCAGCGGGCTCGAATACAACGCCGGCAGCCTGGGCGGGTTGTTCTGCCAGCGCAGCAATCTGCTCAGCCCGCGCTTCTGGGGCATGCTGGCCGACCTGCGCCGCTTCTATCGCCAGGCACCGGCGGTGCTGCACAACCAGGAACGCTTCAGTACCCTGGGCGCGTATCTGCAGCGGCATGGGTATTCGGCCGCGTTTCGCGACCAGCATCTGGTGCCGATGGCCTCGGCGTTGTGGTCATCGCCCTCGCAGCGCATCCTCGAATTCCCGATGGGCCAGCTGATCGGCTTCATGGCCAATCACCACATGCTGCAACTCAGCGGGCGCCCGCAGTGGCAGGTGGTGCGTGGCGGATCCAGCAGCTACGTGCACGCGCTGCGTCGGCGCTGGCAGGTGCTCGAACGCCTGTCCACCCCGGTGCATGCGATCCGGCGCTCGCCCAACGGCGTGGTGCTCAGTTCCCTGCGTGGCGAGGAGCACTTCGACGACGTGGTGCTGGCCTGCCATGCCGACGATGCGCTGGCCTTGCTCAGCGACGCCACAGCGGCCGAGCAGCAGATCCTGGGCGGCATCGCCTACCAGGACAACGATACCGTCCTGCACACCGACGCCAGCGTGCTGCCGCGCGACCGCCGCGCCTGGGCGGCGTGGAATGCGCATGTACCGGCCGACCCGCAGGCGCCCTGCACGGTGAGCTACTGGATGAACGCCCTGCAGTCGATCGATGCGCCGCAGCCGTTCATCGTCAGCCTCAATCGCGACCACGACATCACCCCGGACAAGGTGCTGCGGCGCATGCGCTACCGCCACCCGGTGCAGAACGCCGCTGCCCTCGCGGCGCAGACGCGCAAGGCCGAGATCCAGGGCGTGCAGCACACCTGGTTTGCCGGTGCGGCATGGGGCTTCGGCTTCCACGAAGACGGCCTGCGCAGCGGCGTGGATGTGGCCAACGGCCTGGGAGTCGAATGGTGATGCGGCTGCTGCGCGGAGCCGGCCCCGATGCGGTAGCGCTGCCTCCCGGCGAGGGCAGCGGCGCCGGCAGCGTGGCCGGCACGGTGCGCAGCGCGATCTACACCGGCTGGGTGCGCCACCGTCGGTTTGCGCCCGGAGCGCTGGAATTTCGCTACCGGCTGTTCCTGATGTATCTGGATCTGTCCGAGCTGGATCGGGTCTTCGCGCAACGCTGGCTGTGGTCGGTGGGGCGCGCCAATCTGGCGCAGTTCCGGCGCAGCGATTATCTCGGCGACCCGGATATTCCGCTGGACCAGGCCGTGCGCGATTGCGTGCAGACCCATACCGGCGAACGCCCCGATGGCGCGATCCGCCTGCTCACGCATTTGCGTTACTTCGGCCACGTCTTCAATCCGGTCAGCTTCTACTACTGCTTCGATCGCCACGGTGGCCTGCGCTGGATCGTTGCGGAAATCACCAATACCCCCTGGCAGCAGCGCCACACCTACGTGCTGCCGGTCGCGCAGGCGCGCACGCATCGCCATGTGCATGCGTGGCGCTTCGACAAGCGCTTCCATGTTTCGCCCTTCATGGGCATGCAGCACCAATACGACTGGCGTTTCAGCGTGCCGGATGCCCAGTTGCGCGTGCACATGGAGGTGCTGGATGCGTTCGGCGACGACACGCCGGACGGCAGCCCTGAGGCTGACGCTGATGGCGCAGGCAGCGACCGCGGCGCACGCCGCTTCGATGCCACCCTGGTCCTGCAGCGCCGGCCGCTCAACGCGCACACCCTGGCGCGCACGCTGCTGGCCTATCCCTTGATGACCGTGCAGGTGGTGCTGGCCATCCACTGGCAGGCCCTGCGCCTGTGGCTGCGCGGCAACCCGGTCCACGATCACCCTCATCCGCCTGTGCGAGAACCCCGATGAACGCCACGTCCCTGCCTGACACCGCTGCGCCGCGCGCGGCTTCCTGGACGGACCGCCTGTTGCGCAAGCGCCTGCTGGCCACGCTCGGCGAGCTGCGCGATGGACAATTGCAGCTGCACGAAGCCGATGGCGTCACCACCCTCGGCAACGCCAGTGGCGCGGATGCGCTGCAGATGCAGTTGCGCGTCATCGACCCCGGGTTCTATCGCCAGGCCGCGCTCAACGGCAGCGTCGGTGCCGGCGAGTCGTACATGGATGGGCAGTGGCAATGCGACGATCTGGTCGCGTTGATGCGCCTGCTGCTGCGCAATCGCGACCGCCTGGATGCGATGGAGACCGGCACCGCGCGCCTGGGCGGCTGGGCGATGCGCAGCCTGCATGCATTCGCGCGCAATACCCGCAGCGGCAGCCGGCGCAACATCGCCGCGCACTACGATCTGGGCAACCCGTTGTTCCGCCTGTTTCTCGACGAGAACCTGATGTACTCCTCGGCGATCTTCGTCGACGGCGAAGAAGCCCAGGCCGAAGCGGCACTGGAGCGCGCAGCCACGCGCAAGCTCGAACGCATCTGCCAGAAACTGCGGCTCGGCCCGCAGCACCATGTGGTGGAAATCGGCACCGGCTGGGGCGGCTTCGCGCTGCACGCCGCACGCGCGCACGGCTGTCGCGTCACCACCACCACCATCTCGCGCGAGCAGTTCGAACTGGCGACCCAACGCATCGCCGCGGCCGGCCTCAGCGACCGGGTCACCGTGTTGTTGCGCGACTATCGCGATCTGGACGGCCGCTACGATCGGGTGGTGTCGATCGAGATGATCGAGGCGATCGGCCATCAGTATCTGGACACCTATTTCGCCAAGGTCGGCAGCCTGCTGGCCGACGATGGCGAGGCGCTGATCCAGGCCATCACCATCGAAGACCATCGCTACGCGCAGGCCTTGCGCTCGGTGGACTTCATCAAGCGGCACATCTTCCCCGGCAGCTTCATTCCGTCGGTGGCGGCGATGACCGGCGCGATCGCGCGCGCCAGCGACCTGCGCCTGTTCAACCTGGAAGACATCGGGCCGAGCTATGCGTTGACGCTGCGCGCCTGGCGGCAGCGCTTCATGGCGCAGCTGCCGCAGGTGCGCGCGCTCGGCTATGACGAGCGCTTCATCCGCATGTGGGAGTTCTATCTGGCCTATTGCGAAGCCGGTTTCCTGGAGCGATCGATCGGCGATGTGCATCTGTGGCTGAGCAAGCCGGGCGCACGTCCGCCGCAGTTCGTGCCCGGCCTTTCCGTTGACGCATGAAGCAGCTCGGCAACTATCTGGGCCTGCAGGTGCTGTGGCTGGTGGCAGTCAGCGCGGCCGCGCAGGCGCGCATCTGGCCGACCCTGCTGGTGCTGGGGTTGTTCGCGCTGTATCAGCTATGGCCGTCGCGGCGTGCGCCGGGCGATCTGCAGTTGCTGGTCGCCGCGCTGTCACTGGGCTTGCTGCTGGACACCACGCTGGCCGCGGGCGGTTGGGTGCGTTACGCCGCGCCGTGGCCGGGCACGTTGCTGGCGCCGGCCTGGATCCTGGCGTTGTGGCTGGGCTTTGCGCTCACGCTCAACCATTCGCTGGCTTCGGTGATGCGGCGGCCGTGGCTGGCGGCGCTGCTCGGCGCGATCTTCGGACCGTTTTCGTACTGGTTGGCGCAACGCAGCTGGCAGGCGGTGGAATTCCAGCCGCCACAGCTGCATGCGGTGGTCGCGGTCGGCCTTGGTTGGGGCCTGGCCTGCGGCGTGTTGTCGCTGTATGCACGCCGCCTGGCGCGACCATCGCCTGAATACCTGAGGGGAGAGCTGCAATGAATGCCTGGCCGCTGCTGCATGTGGGCGTGTTCGCGAGCGTGGTGATGGCGATCGGCTGGCTGTGGCAACGCCGCAGCGGCAATGCCGGCCCGGTCGATGTGCTGTGGGCTGCGTGTCTGGCCATCGCTGCGCCGTATTGCGCGTGGATGTCCGACGGCGCGCTGCTGCCGCGCGTGCTGGTCGCCGCGCTCGGTGGCGTGTGGGGTGCGCGCCTGGCGTTGCATCTGGGCGTGCGTGTGTTTGGCGACCCGCACGAAGATGGCCGTTATCGCGCCTTGCGCGAGCACTGGAAGGGCGACCAACGCAAATTCCTGGGCTTTTTCCTGGCGCAGGCGGTGGTCGTGGTGCTGTTTTGTGTGCCGTTTCTGGCTGCTGCCAGCAACCCGAATCCGGCCTGGAGCGTGTGGAGCATGCTGGCGATCGCGGTGTGGTTGATCGCGGTCGGTGGCGAAGCCCTGGCCGACCGGCAACTGTCTGCGCACAAGGCCAACCCGGCCAATCGCGGCATCACCTGTCGCAGCGGGTTGTGGCGGTATTCGCGCCATCCCAATTACTTCTTCGAGTTCGTGCACTGGTTCGCCTATCTGGCGCTGGCCGTCGGTGCCGGGCCGTGGCCGCTTGCCCTGGCTGCGCTGGGGCCGGTGGTGATGTTCGTGTTCCTGTATCGCTTCACCGGCATTCCCTACACCGAGCAGCAGGCGCTGCGCTCGCGTGGTGAGGATTACGCGCAGTACCAGCGCAGCACCAGCGCGTTTTTTCCGCTTCCCCCTTCGTCCTGAGTCGCCTGGAGAGTCGTATGTCCACCGTCACCGTTCCGCCCTCCTCGCTGCCCCAAGAATCCTTGGTCACCCGGCTGGCCGAATCCGGCGTGCTACCCGACGCCGCATTGCGTCACGGCATCCGCCGGCTGTGCGCACAGCGCCTGCGCGATGAGCGCACCGGCGGTGCCGATGCCAGCGGCGAACGCCAACGCGCCTTCATCGACAGCCTGCGTGCCAGCGCCATTGCCATCGAAACCGATGCCGCCAATCGCCAGCACTACGAATTGCCGCCGCAATTCTTCACCCTGTGCCTGGGCCGCCGGCTCAAGTACAGCAGCTGTTACTGGGACGCCACCACGCCGGATCTGGATGCGGCCGAAGAACGCATGCTGGCGCTGTACGGTGAGCGCGCCGAACTGGCCGACGGCCAACGCATCCTGGAGCTGGGCTGCGGTTGGGGCTCGCTGACCTTGTGGATGGCCGAGCGCTATCCCGGCGCCACCATCACCGCGGTGTCCAACTCGCGGCCGCAGCGCGCGCACATCATGGAGCAATGCCGCGTGCGTGGCTTGGGCAACGTGCAGGTCATCACCGCCGACGTCAACGCGCTGGCGCTGCCGCCGGGCAATTTCGACCGCGTGGTGTCGGTGGAGATGTTCGAGCACATGCGCAATTACCGCGAACTGCTGGCGCGCGTCGGCAGCTGGCTGGCGCCGGGCGGCAAGCTGTTCGTGCACATCTTCTGTCACCGCGATCTGGCCTATCCGTTCGAAGTGGCCGGCGAAGACAACTGGATGGGACGGCATTTCTTCACCGGCGGGCTGATGCCGGCGGCCGATACCTTGCTGCATTTTCAGCAGGACGTGGTCATCGAACAGCGCTGGGTGCTGTCGGGCGAGCATTACGAAAAAACTGCCAACGCCTGGCTGGAAAACCAGGACCGCCACCGCGAGCAGATCATGCCGCTACTGAAACAGACCTATGGCGACGATGCGCAGCGCTGGTGGCAGCGCTGGCGGATGTTCTGGCTGGCCTGCGCGGAGCTGTTCGGTTACGACCAGGGCCGCGAATGGGGCGTGGCGCATTACCGCTTCGTCAAACGCTGATCGCGGCACGTGCGCGCGTCGAAACGACGATGCGAACAGCACGCGTGGAGCGCGACATGTCGGCGTTCCACGCGTGCGGGCGCGTCGACCAACGCGTTGGCAATCCTGCCCAGCCAACGTGCGATCAGTTCTTCGCCACTGTCTTCCGACAACGCCGCGATGCACCTCGGAGCGCATGCGCGCAGATGACACCGCTCCGGGGCGCGCGATCGACCCGCGACCCGCGCGCCGCCCTGCGATCAGCTCGCCGCAGCGGTGATCACGATTTCCACCTTCCATTCCGGCCGCGCCAGTCTGGCTTCGACCGTGGCGCGCGCGGGGGTGAAGCCATGCGGCACCCATTCGTCCCAGGCCTTGTTCATGCCGTCGAAATCGGCGATGTCGGCCAGGAAGATTTCCGCACGCAGGATCTTGGTCTTGTCGCTGGCCGCCTGCGCGAGCAGCTTGTCGATTTCGCCCAGCACCTGACGGGTCTGCCCGGTGATGTCTTCGCTGGTGTCTTCGGCAACCTGGCCGGCCAGGTAGCACACGCCGCCATGGACGGTCATTTCCGACATCCGCGGACCCGCATCGAATCGCTGCAGCATTTCAGACTTCCTACGGTTGATTGACCCGGGCATTGTCCCGCGAATGCGGCAAACGTGCAGCCCCGGCGCGCACGTGCTGCGCCAACCACGTCCCCACCCGCACCATCCAGGCCACGATCAACACGATGGCGCTCTTCTGGCTGATGCCCAGCGGCGCGCTGGTGACCGTGACGTGGAACAGCAACACCGCAAATGCGCCCAGCCCCAGGCCGAACGCGGTGGTGAAGTAGCCTCGCCACAGCCGATCGCGGCGGAAGTACCAGGACTGCAGCAATACCGCCGCGATCACGCACAGAAAGGTCATGTCGGCCGATAGCAGATGCACCAGCATGGCCGCGTCGGGCGCCAGCTCCGGCATCCAGCTATCGCCGATCGACACCATGCTCAGGCCCATCGCCGCCGCCCAGAACAGCGCCACCACCGTGCGGCTGCGCGCGGCCGGTGCAAGTGCCGCATGCAGGCCCAGCGCCATCCACGCCATCGCGGCAGCCAGAACGCAATAGGCCGTGCGCAGCAGCAGGCCGTAGGCGCCGTGCAGATACGCGCTCAATTGTGCGTCGATCCAGTCCAGATCGCCGCGCAGCCATTGCAGCAGCAGGATCAAGGCGATGAAGGCCAGGCCCATGCAGGCGGCGGCCGCGCCGACCTGCCCGGCCCAGCGTGGCGGGCATGACTGGCCGGGTGGCATCACGGTGCCGTTGTGGTGTCGATCGTCCATCAATTGCCTGTCTGTGGTGCAACGGTCATCGTGTCCACGTCGGTCGCCTGCGGCACGTGGGCGCGGCGATGCCCTATGATGCGCGCGGCCGTCCTGAGCCGACACCTGTCGGCGCGACCGAACCCTGCGTTCACCTCATTCGGCATCCACGCGATCACCCTGCATGTACCTTGACACCGACCGGCCCATGCAGACCAACCGCCCGCGCGGCACACACCGTGCATGTGCCCTTCTTCCCCTCCAGCAGATCCCGTTTCCCTCATGACGGATACCTCCGTGTCTTCCCAAGCGCCGGCCAGCGGGTGGCGCCGCGCCTTGCCGGTGATCATCAGCCTGGCAATCCTGGCAATGGCGCTGCACGCGCTGTCGGGGCAATTCACCGACCATGGCTATCGGCAGATCCGCCAGGCCTTCCGTGCCCTGGGTGCCGGCCAGATCGCGCTCACCCTGTTGCTGGGCTTGAGCAGCTACGCCTGCCTGGTGGGCTTTGACTGGGTCGGGCTCAAGCGCACCGGCAAGCGGCTGCATCCGGCGCGCGTGGGCATCACCGCCTTCATGGCGCATGCGGTGGGGCAGACGCTGGGCTTTGCCGCACTCACCGGCGGCGCGGTCCGCCTGCGCGGCTATGGCAGCGTCGGGCTGACCCTGGCCGAGATCGGCCAGGTGGTGCTGATGAGCACGCTGGGCTTCATCTTCGGCGCCTGGGTGTTGCTTGGCCTGGCGCTGATGCTGGAACCGGAGGCGGCTGCGCGTGCATTGCCGATCACCGCGCAAGGCATCCGCATCGCCGGCATCGCCTTGCTGGTCGGCTACGTTGCGATGCTGGTGCTGGTTGGCAGACAGGGCCGCGAATTCGGGATCCAGAGTCATCGCTTCTGGCTGCCCGACCGCACCACGGTGCTGGGCGTGACCGCGCTGAGCGTGGTCGAGCTGGGCCTGGCCGCCGCCGCGTTCTACGTGCTGCTGCCGCCGGACCCGGGCACCGGCTACTTCGGTTTCATCGGGATCTGGCTGGTGGCGGTCGTGGCCGGGCTGATCTCCACGGTGCCGGCCGGGCTGGGCGTGTTCGAGTGGAGCCTGCTGAAGCTGCTGCCGCATGTCACCCCCGCCGCGGTACTGGCCGCCGCGCTGGCCTACCGGGTCACCTACTACATCGTGCCGCTGCTGATCTCGGTGGCGATGGCGGCGGCCTCCAGCATGGGCGCACCGGTGCGTGCCAGCGCCAGCACCGCACGTACGGTGTGGAAGGCCTTGCGCCCGTGGTTGCCGCAGATCCTGGCGTTGGCGGTGTTTGCGGTGGGTGCGGCACTGGTCATCGACGGCACCTTGCCCACGCCCCGCGCGCGCCAGGAAGTGGCGCCGCTGCCGCTGATCGAGACCTCGCATCTGCTGGTCAGCCTGGGCGGAATGCTGCTGCTGCTGATCGGCCAGGGCCTGCAACGCCGCAGCCATGCGGCCTGGGTGCTGGCGCTGGGCGTGTGCATCCTGCTGCCGCCGCTGTCGCTGTTGCGCGGCAGCCATATCTCGGTGTCGTTGTCGGCGGCGCTGGCTGCGGTGGCGCTGTGGGCGGCACGCCGCGAGTTCTACCGCCAGGGCGCGCTGCTGGACGAAGCCTGGTCGTGGCGCTGGCTGAGCAACCTCGGCCTGGTGCTGGTGGCCACGTTCTGGCTGCTGTTCTTCGTCTACAGCCATGTCGAATACAGCAATGACCTGTGGTGGGAATTCGCCACCTCGGCCAACGCGCCGCGTGCGCTGCGCGCGGCGCTGATCCTGTGCGTGGGCGTGATCGTGTTCGGCATGGCACGCCTGCTCCGTGGTGGCCGCCGCCCGATGCAGGCGGCCGATGCGCAGACCCTGCAGACGCTGGCGCCGATCCTGGCCAGCAGTACCGACACCCAGGCCTGCCTCGCCCTGACCGGCGACAAGGCCTTCCTGCTCGATGAGCAGGGCCGTGGGTTTGTGATGATGCAGCGTTACGGCGGCTCGCTGATCTCGATGGGCGACCCGGTCGGTCCGTCCGAGGTCGCACGTGCACTGATCTGGCGCTTCCGCGAAGAGGCCGACCATATGGGCCTGCGTCCGGTGTTCTACCAGGTCGGCGAAAAATACTGGCAGACCTACCTCGACATGGGCCTGACCCTGGTCAAGCTGGGCGAAGAGGCGATCGTGCCGCTGGAAGGCTTCACCCTGGAAGGCCGCGACCGCGCCGATCTGCGCCAGGCCTGGAACCGCGGCAAGCGCGGCGGCCTGACCTTCCGCATGCTGCAGCCCGAACAGGTGGATGCGGTATTGCCGCGTCTGTCCGAGGTGTCCGAGCAATGGCTGGAAGAAAAGTCCGGCGAAGAAAAAGGCTTCTCGCTGGGCAGCTTCGATGCGGACTATCTGCGCCGCTTCCCGGTGGCGGTGGCCGAGGCGGAAGGCCAGATCGTGGCCTTCGCCAATGTGTGGTGGGCGCCGGCCGGCGGCGAGCTGTCGGTGGACCTGATGCGGCACAGCGCGCAGGCCCCCAAGGGCACGATGGATTTCCTGTTCATCGAGCTGTTCCTGTGGGGGCAAGCCAACGGCTACACGCGCTTCTCGCTGGGCATGGCGCCGCTGTCGGGCCTGGCCGAGCATCGCCTGGCCGGCCGCTGGAATCGCTTCGCCAGCCTGGTCGCACGTCACGGCGAGCGCTTCTATGGCTTCAGCGGCCTGCGCCGCTTCAAGTCGAAGTTCGCCCCGACCTGGCGCCCGCGCTATCTGGTCGCGCCCGGCGGCATGCATCTGCCGGCGGCGTTGCTGGATGTCACCCGATTGATCTCGGTGGATCCGGGCCGGCAGGAGTAAAACTAACGCGGGCCTGCGGTTTTCTACGAGTGCTTCGGTCTGCTGCGGGCGCTTGCACGCGTACCGGCGTGGGACACGCCGCAAGTACGTCCATGTAAGCTCTGGCGCGGCATCCATGCCGCTCAAGGTCCCACGCCGGCACGCGCGCAAGCACCACCGGTTGCATTCGGCGGCCGAACCAAGAAAACGACGACTGGGTTGCTGACCATGCGTCGACCGGGAGTCGGCTGACGCATGGTCAAACATGCCGGCTCGCTTACGGCTTCGACAGCGCGTGCAGCTGCTCCATGATCACCTTGGCCAGGGTCGCGTAATCGCCCTTGAAGTGGTGATCGCCCGGCAGCGCGACCCGCTTGGCGGCCTGCGCCGGCAGGCTCGGGCAGAGCGCGTCCTGGTCGTCCTGGCCGTAGATGCACACGGTGGTGCCGGCGGGCAATCGCTGTACTTCCGGTGCGATCGGCAGGCCCTCGTCATCCGAGCCCAGCCAGTTGCTGACGTGAAATTCGTAATCGGCCAGCTTGCCCACCGACAATAGCGCGGTCATGCGCAGGTTCTGCTTGGTCTGCGCCGGCAGTTTGTTGATCGCGGCCGGCAACACGTCCGCGCCCTGCGAGAAGCCGATCAGCACGACCCGCTGACGTTGCCAGCGCTGCGCATAGAAACGCGCGATGCGATCCAGATCGGTGGCGAAACCCTGCGGTGTGCGCTCGGTCCAGAAATAACGCAGCGAATCCAGGCCGACTACCGGGATGCCTTGCGCGGCCAATGCATCGGCCACCTCTTCGTCCAGACCCGCCCAGCCGCCATCGCCGGAGACGAAGATCACGAAGGTGTCGTCGTCGCTGTCGCCGTCCGGCTTGGCCGGCACTTCCACCACCGGCAGATCTTCCAGCCCTCCCGGCGGTGGCGGCAAGGCCACGCCCTTCTGCTCGCCCAGCGAGCGTGCCGCGGCGCGCAGGCCCGGCAGGATGTCGCCCTGCGCCGAACGCATGAACGTGCGCGCCTGCGGCACCTGCTTGAGGAAGCCGTCTTCGGCCGCGGCCTGGCAACGCTTGTCCTGGCTGCCGGCAAGCACCCAGGGAATCTGCAACGGCACCGGCAGCAGCGTGTTGCTGCCCGGGCGCACACCCGGCTGGCAGATCGCCTGGTCGGACACCGTCGCCGGACACAGCCCATCGGTCAGCACGCCGGCCAGCACATGCGGCTTGGCTTGCGCCCCGATCGCATAGGCCAGCGCAGCCCCCTCGCCGTCGCCGACCAGCAGCGGCAGGCGATAAGTGGGGATGTGGTAGAAGGCCTGCACATAGCGCGAGAAATTCTCCACATCGCCGACTGAAAACGTGCAGGTACCTCCGGCCTTGCGCAGCACCGCATAAAGATGCGCGGTATCCACCATCGCTACCATCGCGCCATCGGCACGCAGGCTTTCCGCTTGGGTCTGGCGCTTGACGTTGTTGCCGGTGCCGGTCAGCCAGATCACCACGCGCTGCGGCTCGCCCTTGGGCATCAGCACCGGCACCTGCTCGAAGCGGCCGTGGCTCACTGGCTGCGTGGTCTGCGCAGCCGCCATGCCCGATAGCGTCAACACCGCCGCGCCGCAGAGCGCGCTCCAGATCTCAAGTCGTCGCATGTCGCACCATCGGGAAAAGTGGTTCAAAGATAATCGTTCCAGGCGACCACGCGAAGCGCAGCGCTTCGCTTATCGCGCATGTGCTCGCTGACGCGCGTCCCAGGCGGCCAAGGCCTGCCGGTAGCGCGTCAGGTCCTCCGCGTACAGATCATGCACACACAACGGGCAACCGCTTTCGCAGCACTCGTTGGGCGCAGGCGGCTCGGGCGGCTGCGGGCGCGGATCGTGATCGGAAGCTGCGCGGTCGTGCATGCGCGCATTGTAGCGTGCGCCATGACTGCGCCTGGATGAACCGCATCGCGCAGCGTGCCGGATCAGCGCCCCAGCCGCCGCCGCAGATTGGCCCGCGCCGCAGCGTCGCAGCGCGCATGGAAGTAGTCGCTCAGAAAGATGCGTGGGCGCTCGAGCAAGCCGGCCAGAAACCGCCTGCGGTTGAGCCGGAACACCAGGCTGGGGACATGCCCACGGTATTCGGCGGCGATGCCCTCGTCATAGGCATCGAACACCGCTGCCGGTGCGGCCAGGATCGCCATGTCGCAATCCAGGAACAACGCAGCGTCGGCATCCACGTCCGGTGGCTGCAGTTGTCCGTGGCGTGCGGTCAGCAGAATCAGGCGCTGCACGCGCTGCAGATCCACCGACGCCTGCGGCCACCAGCGTGGGATGCAGGCCGCCGCCCACTTGGCCGATTCCGCCTCGTTGTCGCTGCGCCCGGGCTGATACACCGCATCGTGAAACAGCACCGCCAGCCAGACCTCGGCCGGCTGCTGCCAACCCGGCCCGGCGGCGACCTCGGCGTAGTGCTGCAGCAGCGCACGCACATGGCCGAAGTGGTGATAGGCGCGCGGCGGCGTGGCATAGGCCTGTTCGAGCGCGACCAGGTGCTCTGGCTGCAATGGCAGTGGTGTGGTGGTGGCATCCATGCACGCAGGCTACCGCGTACGCATCTGCCTGCACATCAGCGCAGCGACCACCGCCCTTCGATCTGGTAACGCGACTGACCCAGGAAGCTGCGCACCAGCGCGAACTCGCGCACCGTCCAGGCAAGCGCATCGCAGCGCCGTTGCGGCAACGACTGATTGCAATACAGCAGCGTCATATGCGGCGTGTACTGCGCATCGCCAGCGATGCCCGCATGCGCCAGCTGCCGGCCCAGCGCGCCCTGTAATTCGTACAGCCCGCGCACCTTGTCTTCGCCACGCAACACGCATGGCAGCTGCGAGCGCCGTCCACCGAAGGTGCCGACCCGATCGAACTCCACCTCGAACGTATCCAGTACCACGCGCTCGGCCGCCTGACTGGCGCGGCTCACCAGCGAAGGCGGCAAACCGCCCGCGTAATCGCCCAGATGATGCAGGGTCACATGCAAGCGTTCGCGCGCCAGCGGCTTGCCATCGACCTGACCATCATGCAACAGCCCATCGGCGATCGCTGCGGCGCGTTGGGCGGTCGACGCATCGGCCATGACCGCAAAGAACAGGCGCTCGGTGGTCTTCTCCTCACCGAGGCCAAGCGACAACTGCGCCTCGGCCGAGGACAGGTACAGGAACTGCTGTTGCATGGGCTGATTCCACGACCGCGCACGCGGACCTGCCGGAAGAAGGGCGGCGGATACTAGCAGACCGGGCGCGTGCGTGACACGCATTCAACATCGACGCGACAACGTGGAACGGGCGGTGCGTGGAACAAAAATCGCGCGCCATTGACCACATGCGACACACAAAGAAACGGGCAGCTTGCGCTACCCGTTTCCGCCTTTATCGGTTTTACTCCGCAAGCTGCATCACCTGGATGCACTTGGGTCACGCACGCAGCTTACGCGGCGCTCTTCATCGCATGCTTGCGGTTACGCATCACGTCATGACATGCGCGCACTTCCGGCAGCAGGCGCAATGCGGCATCGCGTGCGGCAGCCGGCGTATCCTGGTCGGCGATGGTTTCGTCGAATGCCTTCAGCAGGCGATCTTCGGACTCTTCCAGCTCGGCAACGTAGCCGTACTTTGTATCGCCCAGCGTTGCGCGGACCTTGCCGTAGAACTGCTGCATGCTGCCGACCATGGTGCCGCTGGTTTCCGGCTTGCCGCCGACCGACGCAACCACACTGCTCAGATTGCTGACGATGTCGGACTTCACGCCGGCAATGCGGCGGAACAGCGTTGCAAGTTCCGCATCACCCACCTTGGCGGCCGCTTCTTCGTAGAAGTCCTTGCCGTCACGGGAAATGGCGATGAGGTCGTTGAGGCTATGCTCGGTCTTGCTCTGAATGCTCATGTGTCGCTCCTGGTTGCGATGGACCAGCGCTGCGCAGGTTGCAGATGCGTTTGCGCTGGCCTTCGTGGATGTGGCAATCGATGAGTTGATTGCATGCCTTGGCGTTGTGTACGGCCGTAGCTTGGCGTGACACCCATAACCGACATGTGAGTGATGTGGTGATCGTCCTCACGCGATCATGCAGGCAATGAATGGCGATTCATCGATGCCAAGATCAGGTCAAACCGACTTCGGCTGCCGGCTCGCCCACATCGTGTCGACCAGGTTGGGATACGGCCGACCGGCCTCCTCGGCGCGCTGCTTGGCAGCGGCTTTCTGGCTTGCGGTCAGCGGCGTGGATGCGGATTTACCCTCGGGTTTCGGGCGCTTCCACGGCGGTGGTGAGAAGTCGGTCATGGCGCGGTACGGTCCGCTTGCAGTGACGCAGGCAGTCTCGATGCGTGGTCGTGAGTTGGACGTGGATGTTGAGGCCCGGCAGTGCCTCAGCAGCTCGCCAACGACGCACGCTGGCGGCGCTCCTGCCAGACCGCCAGCGCGTACACCAGCAAGCCGCCCAGCGCGGTGGCCGCACCCACGTAGCCGGTCGAGGTCCAGCCCCACCCGGCCGAGATCGCCATGCCGCCCAGCCACGGGCCGAGCGCATTGGCGGTATTGAACGCGGCGTGATTGGACGCGGCTGCCAGGGTCTGCGCCTCTGCGGCCACATCCATCAGACGCGTCTGCAGTGCAGGCGCCAATGCGCCCATGGTGCCGACCGCCACGATGGACACGAACACCCACAGGCTCGACTGCGCGGCCAACGGAAAGGTCAGCATCACCACCACCGACCACACCAGCAGCACCGGCACCGCGCGGAACTGCATGCGGTCGAACAGCCAGCCGCCCAGCAGGCTGCCGAGCACGCCGCCGACACCGAACGCCACCATCGCCAGCGGGATCCGCGCCGGCTCCACGCCGGTCACCGCGGTCAGGGTGGGCGCCAGATAACTGAAGACGCAGAACATGCCCGAAAAACCCACCGCGCCGATCGCCAGGGCCAGCCACACCTGCGGCTGATTGAACGCGCGCAGCTCACGTAGCGGCTGTTGACGCGGCTCGTCCGGCGCCGGCGGCAAGCGCGCCGCCACCGCGGCCACCGTGCACAGCGCAAGCACCGACACCGCCGCGTACGCCCACCGCCAGCTTACGATCTGGCCCAGCCAGGTCGCCAATGGATTGCCCACCAGCAAGGCGATGCTCAGGCCCAGCAACACCCGGCCCACCGCAGTGGCGCGTTGGTTGGGCGGGCTGATCGATGCGGCCACCAATGAAGCAACGCCGAAGTACGCACCATGCGGCAAGCCGGCGATGAAGCGGCACAGCAACATCGTGTGATAGCTCGGCGCCAACGCACTGGCGAGATTGCCCAGCGCGTAGAACACCATCAACAGCAGCAACAAGGTACGCCGCGGCCAGCGCGCGCCAACAATCGCCAGCAGTGGCGCACCGACCACCACACCCAGCGCATAGGCGCTGATCACGTGGCCGACCTGCGGCTCGCTGATCTGCAGGCCCTGCGCGATCTGGGTCATCAGGCCCATGGTGGAGAATTCGCTGATGCCGATCGCAAAGCCGCCCATCGCCAACGCAAACAGGATCAGTACGTAATCGCGCCGGGACACGCGCGGCGTCGAAAGATCGGTATCGGACATGCCCGACTCCAGGATGACGGGGCGGCTTATTATTGTGCAACGCAGCAATCGAAGAAAGCGCGACGCCTGTTGCGATTCAGCGCCAGGCCCCCGGCACATCACAGTTTGACTGCTTTTGACGCGACAGGAGACGCTGTGTCCTATCGCTACCGCTCGAATCCGCTTCGGGCCGCCACCATCGCTAGGGGGCACTCGCGATCGGCGCGGTGTCGCGCCTGGCGCGTGATCCACACCCAATTGGTTGCTGATGTCCAAATCCACTGAATCCCCGTTGTTCTCCCCCGTGCGCCTGGGCGCGCTGGATCTTGCCAACCGCGTGATCATGGCGCCGCTGACGCGCAATCGCGCCGCCGCCGGGCAGGCGCCCTCGCCGCTCGCCGCCGAGTACTACGGCCAACGCGCCAGTGCCGGATTGATCGTGGCCGAAGGCACGCAGATCAGTCCGCTGGGTCAGGGCTATCTGGATACCCCCGGCATCCACACCGCCGAGCAGGTCCAGGGCTGGCGTGCGGTCACCGATGAGGTGCATCGCCGTGGCGGCAAGATCGTGCTGCAGCTATGGCATGTGGGCCGCGTCTCGCACACCAGCGTGCTGCCGCCTGGCGAATCGCCGGTGGCGCCCAGCGCCATCCGCGCCGAGGGCAAGACCTACACCAAGGACGGCTTCCAGGATGTCTCCGAGCCGCGCGCGCTGGCGCTGGACGAAATCCCCGCATTGATCGAGGACTACCGCATCGCCGCGCGCAATGCCATCGATGCCGGCTTCGACGGCGTGGAAGTGCATGCGGCCAACGGCTACCTGCTCGACCAATTCCTGCGTGACGGCTCCAACCAGCGCACCGACGCATACGGCGGCGACATCGAAAACCGGACCCGCCTGCTGACCGAAGTGGTGCAGGCGATCGCCGACGAGATCGGTGCCGAGCGTACCGGCGTGCGGCTGTCGCCGGTCACGCCGGTGTACGGCATGCACGACTCCGATCCGCAGCCCTTGTTCGAACGTGCGGTGGAGCGTCTCAACCTGATCGGCGGGCTGGCCTTCGTGCACGTGATCGAAGGGGCAACCGGCGGTGCGCGCGACAACGTCGCCTTCGACTATGCCGCGTTGCGCGCAAAGTTCGACGGCGCCTGGATCGCCAACAACAGCTACGACCAGGCGCTGTCCGACCACGCCATCAACAGCGGTTACGCCGATGCGATCGCCTTCGGCCGGCCCTTCATCGCCAACCCGGATCTGGTGCGCCGCCTGCGCGAGAACGCCCCGCTGGCCGACCTCGACCAGGCCACCCTGTATGGCGGTGGTGCCAAGGGCTATACCGACTACCCCGCCCTGCCGAACTAACTTTCGCCGACACACCGGCTGCGCTCGGATCAAGCGAGCGCAGCCGACGCGCCGGATCGGCCCGTCCATGCGCGCACGTCGGGTCTGAGCACGTCGCCGGCCCGGTGTTTCGTGTAAGCGCGATACGCATCCCTTGCCCGACTGCATCGCGATGCGGCGGCCATCGCACAGCTGCCCAATCGATCGTCGAATCAACGCGCAAGACCAGGCACTTGTGCGTGTGCTGCGCCACGGGCCCAGCGAATACGCAAACGCGCACCCAACCGCCCCTCGCAATGCCGGTGCCTTCGCATCGTCGCGATATCGGCAGCAACCACATGACGCGCGCACCCTGCCCCGCTAGGATCGTGCCGACACTGCTTTCTGGAATGCCGATGCGGCCCCTGCTCACTGCTGTTGTTTTCTGCACGCTGCTGATCTGTGGGCCAGCGCTTGCCGTGCCGTTCTGGGGCGCGCGCCAATCCAGCCCTGCCGAAACAGCACCGGCCGACCTCAAGCCGGGCGAATGGGTCTGGGGCGGCGTCAGCAAGGGCTGGGGGCCGATGGCGGTGATCGTCAGCCTCACCGAGCAACGCGCGTATGCGTATCGCAACGGCATCCTGATCGGCGTTTCCACCATCAGCTCCGGCAAGCCCGGGCATGAGACACCGACCGGTGTGTTCACCATCCTGCAGAAGGACAAGGACCACCGCTCCAACCTCTACAACGCCGCGCCCATGCCGTATCAGCAACGCCTGACCTGGGACGGCGTGGCCCTGCATGCAGGCGGCCTGCCCGGCTATCCGGAATCGCATGGCTGCGTGCATCTGCCGTCGGAATTCGCGCGGCTGCTGTTCGACAATTCCAACATGGGGATGGTGGTGGTGGTCGCGCAGGCCGGCGTGGATGCGGACGCGGTGGTGCATCCCCGCGCGCTCAGCCCGATCGACCCGACCACCGGCGCGCAGCGTGCGTTGCTGCCGCTGCCCAACGGCCAGAGCTTTGCGTGGCAACCGGAGCTGGCGCCCACGGGCCCGATCTCGATGCTGGTCAGCAGTCGCGATCAGCAACTGGTGGTGTATCGCAACGGCGTGGAAATCGGACGCGCGCAAGTGGCATTGCGCGCGCAGGCCGGTGCCGCGCCGCTGGGCACGCAGGCGTTCATCGTCGGCCAGGGCTTCCTGCCTGGCGAGGTGCCTGGCTTGCCCGGTCAACGCATGCCCAACTGGATGCGCATCGGCATCCCCGGCAGCAGCGTCGCGGCAGGACAGCCGCTGGATGCCGACACCATCGCCCGGCTGCAGGTGCCGCCGGCATTCCTGGCCGGCCTGCTGCCGCTGCTGACGCCTGGTGTGGTGTTGGTGGCCACCGACCAACGCATCCTTCCCGAAACCACCGGCGGCAAGCTGCAGGTGCTGGATTCGGATCCGCCCGAGGCGCCCTGAGCACCACGCGCGGCGGCCCGGCCGTGCGGATGCGCCAGAGTTGCACCGTGGCGGCGGGATATCCGCGCGATTGATCTTGCCGCAGCGCAGGAGCGCTCCTGCGCGCGATGAAGAGGTATGGATAACGTTTCATCGCGCGCAAGCGCGCTCCTACAGACGCTGGATAACATGTGACTGAAGCCGCAATCACCTTACGCCTTGCGAAGAAAACAGGTCTTCAAAACCAGGCCCTTGATCTTTTCCGAATTGCCTTCGATGTGTTCGGCATCGTCTTCGACCAGGCGGATGTTGCGGATCAGCGTGCCCTGCTTGAGCGGAATCGACGAGCCCTTGACCTTCAGGTCCTTGATCACGGTCACCGTGTCGCCGGCCTGCAGCAGGTTGCCGTTGCTGTCACGCACCACCACCGCAGTCGCGGCGGATTCGCCTGCGCTCCATTCGAAGCCGCAGTCTGCGCAAATCCACAACGCGCCATCGGCATAGGTATTGTCCAGGCCACATTGCGGGCAGGCGGGAACGGAAGACATGCGATTCCTAGTTTCAAAACGGGCATGGATTGTAGCCTCCCGGCAACGCGATCACGTCTCCGGCACGGCGCCAGCGCGATAGTGCGGCGCTTGTCGAATGTCCTGCAGGTCGCACGTGCCTAACCCATCGGTTCCCCAAGCCCCCGGCGCTACGCCAGGATCCACCGAGCCTGCGGCTGGCGAACCGGGCGCGGCAAAGAAAACCGGCTCGCATCTGGTCGTCTATGTCGCGCTGGCCGGCAACCTTGCCATCGCGGTCGCGAAATTCATCGCCGCAGGGATTTCGGGCAGCTCGGCGATGCTCAGCGAAGGCGTGCATTCGCTGGTGGACACCGTCAACGAAGTGCTGCTGCTGTACGGCCTGCGCCGCGCAGCGCAGGCACCGACGCCGACGCATCCGTTCGGTTACGGACGCGAGCTGTACTTCTGGAGTTTCATCGTTGCGCTACTGGTGTTCGCGATGGGCGCAGGCGTGTCGCTGTACGAGGGCATCGTGCATCTGCGCAATCCCGAGCCGGCCAAGAGCCATCTGATCGCCTACATCGTGCTCGGCGTGTCGATCGTGTTCGAAGGCGTTTCCTGGGTGGTGGCATTGCGCGAGTTCCGCGCCAAGAAGGGCCGCATGGGGTATTTCCAGGCATTTCGGCAAAGCAAGGACCCCAGCACGTTCACCGTGCTGCTGGAAGACAGCGCCGCCTTGATCGGCTTGTTCATGGCGGTGCTGGGCCTGGCCGGCGCGCAGTTGCTGGACATGCCCGAGCTGGATGGCATCGCCTCGATCGGCATTGCCTGCGTGCTGGCCTTCACCGCATTTTTGTTGGCGCGCGAAACCAAGGGCCTGCTGATCGGCGAACCCGCGCATGCGCACGTCACCGAATCGCTGCTGCGCATTGCCGCCAGCGATCCGGACGTACGTGCCGCCAACGGCGTGTTGACCATGCAGATGGGCCCGAACCAGGTGGTCGCCGCACTGAGCGCCGAGTTCGAGGACAGCCGCACCACGCCCCAGATCGAGGCCTGCGTGGGGCGCATCGAAGCGGCCGCCAAGCGCCAGCACCCCGAGCTCACCGCGCTGTTCGTCAAGCCGCAGACGCCGGAAACCTGGCACGCGCGCCGCACCCAGATCGAACGTGGGGCCGAGAAGGATTAGCGCACTGCAGGCGATGGAATGCGTGCATCGGGCTGCGGTGCAATGCGGCCAAACGCTGCAACGTGACGCGCATCGACCCGCTCACGGTCGAGCACCGACGCAGCACGCAGGAATCGGTTGCATGGCAGAGGTGACATCGTCACCACCAAACTGATCCTCGCCATAACCGCAGCCCCGGCTGCGGTTGCATCATCCGGGTCGATTGCCTACGGTATGCGGGCACCAACTCTTGGCGTCGTGAGTCAGCCGACGCATCCCACTCGATCACCGTCATGGAGGTTTCCAATGGAAATCAGCCAGGGTCGCGTTGCGACCATTCATTACACTCTTTCCGACGACAGCGGCCAGGTCCTGGATCGTTCGACGCCGGATACGCCACTGAGCTATCTGCATGGCGCCGGCAACATCGTGCCCGGCCTGGAACAGGCACTGGACGGCAAACGCGTCGGCGAAACGCTCACTGCCGATGTCGTACCCGAACAAGGCTATGGCCCGCGCCATGATCAATTGATCCAGCAGGTGCCGCGCGAGGCATTTCCGACCGATATCGAGGTCGTGCCGGGTGTGCAGTTCGAGGCGCGCACGCAGCAGGGCCCGGTCCTGGTCACCGTCACCGAGGTCGGCACGGAGCAGGTCACCGTCGACGGCAACCATCCATTGGCCGGGCAGACCCTGCACTTTGCGGTCGAAGTCATCGAGGTGCGCGAAGCCACCACCGAAGAACTGAACGAAGGTCAGGTCGCCAGCGTCGCGGCCTGACTGGTGTGTCGCGTGCCTGCGGCATGCGGCAGTTCGGCTGCTGCGACGTCCGAACAGGGGGTGACGGGCGTGGCCGGCGGCAGAAGTAGTAAAGTGCGCGGCCCGCTTACAGGCCCGTCCGCATGAAACTCGGCATCGACTTCGGTACCAGCAACTCCGCCGCTGCGGCGATCGTCGATGGCCAGGTGGTGCCGGTGCGCTTCGGCGAGGCCTTGCAGTTCCGCACCACGGTGTATTTCCCCGAGACCATGCGCGACCCGGACGATTTCAGCCTGACCCCGGCGCTGGAATACGAGGTCGAACGGCTGATCGACTCCGCCCGTCGCGACGCCGCCGCGGCCGGCCGCACGTCCAGCACCGACAGCCTGCGCCGCGACGCGATCCGCATCGTGCGCCGCCAATGGATGGAAGAACAGGTGCGCGAACCGCGCAGCTCCGCCGCCCTGCTGCAGAACGCGGTCTATGGCGACGAAGCGCTGGATGCGTATTTCCTGGAAGGCGAAGGCAGCCTGGTGCAGAGCCCCAAATCGATGCTGGGCTATAACCTGCATCCGCGCGCGCGCCAGACCATCACCGGCATCGCCACGCACGTGCTGGAACACATCCGGCTCACCGCCTCGCGCCAGTTCGACGTCAATATCCGCAGCGCCACGCTGGGCCGCCCGGTGCAGTTCCGCAGTTCCATCGGCGAGGCCGGCAACGCGCAGGCGCTGGAGATTCTGCAGACCGCCGCGATCGCTGCCGGCTTCGACCAGGTGGATTTCCTCGAAGAACCGGCGGCGGCCGCGATGCATTACCACGTCAGTCACGACAGCCGCCACGACACCGTGGTGGTGGACATCGGCGGCGGCACCACCGACATCGCCCATGCCAGCGTCGGCGGCAGCGCCGCGCCGCAGGTCCACCGTGCCTGGGGCATCGCGCGTGGCGGTACCGACATCGATCTGGCGCTGAGTCTGGCCGCCTACATGCCGCTGTTCGGCCGCGGCATCACCCGCGTGCCTACCCATCATTACGTGGAAGCGGCGATGGTGCAGGACATGACCCGCCAGCGCGAATTCCGCCTGCACAAGTACCAGGACGTCCCCGCCCCGTTCGACAAGCGCCTGCAAGCGCTGCAGGACACCGGCAACACCGCGCGCCTGTATCGCGGCGTGGAAGCCTGCAAGATCGCGCTCAGCGAGCGCGACCGGCACCAGGCCGCGCTGGACTTCATCGAACGCGGGCTAGAGGTGGAGGTGCAGTCCAGCACGCTGGTTGCGTCCGCTTCCAGCTATCTGGGCGAACTGGAAGGCTTGCTTGCGCAGGTCCGTACCGACCTGGATGCGCCGCCTGCGACGTTGTTTCTGACCGGCGGCATGTCGCGTGCCGGCTATATCCGCGACACGGTGGCAGCCGCGTTTCCCGAATCGCGCCTGGTGCAGGGCGATCCGTCCTTCGGCGTGGTGCAGGGCCTGGCCTGGGCGGCGGCAGCCGGAGCCCGTTCGTCGGGCGGTTAACGCAAGCCGCGTCAGCATCCCTTATAATGCACGGTTGCTGCGTGGCGCTTAGCCGTCTTGTCAGCAAGGCACGCTTGCCGTGCCACCGCGATTGCGCACCGAACGCGACCGCACCTCTCGACACCGCGTCCGCGCGCACCACCCTAGCCGCACGCGGTGTCACCGCACTTCCCCGCTACAGGAGGCCACATGGCACGTCCCGCGACCAAGCAGAAATCCCAGCCCAGCATCGCTCGCAGCGAAGGCAAGTCGCAGCCGCTCAGTCGTGAGCGCATCGCTGCCGACATCGCCGCGTTCCGCAAGACCGGCGGCCGGATCGAAGTGCTCACCACCAACTTCGGCCCCGCGCGTAACGACGGCGACAAGATCGCCTAAGCGTTACCCGCAAGCCGAAGCGTTGTATCGACGTGCCACCGCAAGGTGGCGCGTTCGTTTCCGGCCTCGGTTGTTACAGGCGATCAGTTGCTGTAATCGGGATTTCGGTCGCTGCTGCATCGCCGTGTTGGCCTCCATCGATGCGCATCGAAAAGCGGCGAGCGCCTTGGACCACACGCGCCTGCGATGCCGCAAGCCATCGCAGCCGTTTCGAGTAAATCCCGCTGTCGCCGCAGGCAGAGCGAGCATTCACCCCGCGCACCGGCTGCGCAATGACGACCCCGCTACAATGGGCGTTCTCAGTGAACCTGCACGATGTGATGTCCGCGTCCGACGCTTTGCCCACCATGATCCGTAGCCTGCTGCCGCACTGGAATCCGCAGTGGCTGACCGTTGCAGTGCTGACGGTCCAGATCGTGTTGATCCTCACCGTTGCCGCACTGGTTCGGTTGCTGCTGCGGCAGGTGCTGCGACGCCTGTGTACGCGCTACAGCCTGCCGGCGGAAATGATGATCGGCATCCGTCGCGTGGGCAGCTTCGTCATTTCTGTCACTGCGGTGCTGACGGTACTGAACGCGCTGGGCGTCTCCAGCGGCACCTTGTGGACCGCGTTCACCGGATTCGCGGCGGTCGGTGCAGTGGCGTTCTTCGCGGCATGGAGCGTGCTGTCCAATATCTTCTGCACCTTCCTGATCATCACCACGCGCCCGTTCCGCCTGCACGACCACATCGAGCTGCTGGAAGGCGGCGACAAGCCGGGCCTGAAGGGCCGTGTGATCGACATCAATGTGATTTACACGACCCTCGAAGAAACCGGCGATCACGCCGGTAGCGTGCTGCAGGTTCCCAACAGCCTGTTCTTCCAGCGCACCACGCGGCGCTGGCGCGAAACCAGCCACTTCAACGCCAACTGAGAGGGACAGACAAGGCGTCGCGAGCAGGTGTCAGGTCGTACGATCGACGCATCCAGCAGACCCGGCGTGCGAGTGGCGCATGTAGGGCCGAGCAATGGCCGCGCCCGCCTGGCGGCAAGCGCAGTCGCTTTTGCCGATTGCGCTAAAGATGCCTTCACGGCAGTCAACGCAGCTGGCTGTCCTTGCTGCCACGGCGGTTGTAGCCGCCTTGCGCCGCCTGCTCAAGGTCGTGCGCTTGCTGACAGTTCACGCACAGGTGCACGCCCGGCACTGCCTTGCGGCGCGCCTCGGGAATGCGTGCATCGCACTCCTCGCAGTGAGTCAGGCTCGGGCCCTGATGCAGCTGGCTCCGCGCGCGCTTGATCGCATCTTCGACGGTTGCATCGATCTGGTCCTGCACCGCCCCATCACCTGCCCATCCGATCGCCATGCTCGCCTCGGCCTGTCTGCTCAGAACTGGAATATGGGCATGCGCGCGGGCAAATCCAAGCCGGACGTGCACAGCGCGCTCAAATCAGGTGCTTTAGCATCCGCTCATTCGCACTCTTCGAGGAAGTCGCAATGGAACAACCCGTCCACCCGTTCTCCGAATTATTCGCCCAGTTGGGCCTGCCATCGGATGAAGTCAGCATTCGCAAGTTCATTGATGAACACGCTCCGCTGCCGGGCGATATGCGCCTGGAGGAGGCGCCATTCTGGACGCCGGGGCAGGCGCAGTTGCTGCGTGAAGAGCGCCTCGACGATGCCGACTGGATCGTGACCATCGATCAACTCAATATTGCCCTGCACACCACTGCCGAAAACACCGGCGTCTGACCTGCGCAAGAACGCAGCGATCACCCTGCGCTGGATCTCGCTCCCGGTCTGTTTGTGGTTTCGTCGAGTCAGCAAATTGCATAAGCAAAAAAGGAGCGGCCAGTGGCCGCTCCTTCTGCTTTCCGGGTGAATGCGGCTGGCATGCGAATCGCACGCCGCAGTCGCGCTTTCCGGGGTCAGGTCACCTTTTTGGCGATCGTCATGCCGAGTACGAACAGCACGATCGCGATGATGATGCCGGCCCAGAACAGGAACTTGGCGATCCCCATCGCAGCGCCCGCCATGCCGCCGAACCCGAGCGCACCGGCAATCAGTCCGATGATGGCGAAAATAATGGCCCACTTGATCATGTTTGTTGTCTCCTCATCCGGCACGGTGCCGTGTTCAGTCGTGTGCTTGCGCGGTCGTGCCGCAAGACATGCGCTGCACGCTACGCATCCGGATGTGCCGCATTCGTGAATACGCCTGACACACGACGCCACATTGGCACGTACGGAGTCGCCAGCAGCGCTGGCATCGGCGATCATGCGCACCTCGCAGCAATCGATTGGCATGGACACTCTTCGCTATCTCGCCGGTTACCCGCCCGCCGTCCTGGACCAGGTGCGCGAGCTGATCGCGCAGGACAAACTCGCACTGGTGCTGGCACGCCGCTATCCGGATCGCCACAGCATCCGCAGCGACCGGCAGCTGTACGACTACGTCAAGGCCATGAAGGAGCGCTACATGCGCTCCTCGCCCACCCTGCACAAGGCGCTCTACGACAACCATTTGCAGGTGGTGAAGCATGCGCTGGGCACGCATACGGCGATTTCGCGCGTCCACGGCAGCCGGCTCAAAGCCAGCCGCGAGATCCGCATCGCCTCGATCTTCCGCGATGCGCCCGAACCGTTCCTGCAAATGATCGTCGCCCACGAGCTGGCGCATCTGAAAGAGGCCGATCACAACAAGGCTTTCTACCAGCTGTGCAACCACATGAGCCCGGACTACCACCAACTGGAGTTCGACCTGCGTCTGTATCTGACCAATCTGGCGCTGTCCACGGACGCTTGATCGCGCACTGGCGAGGGAAGGCAGGGCCGGCGTCGCAGCTTTTTCAAGCATAACTAGATTGCACATCCAGCGGCCTGCGTGTCAGCGCAGGGAGTCAATGGCTGGGGATCTTGTGGTTTCGGCAGCGCCGCTATCGGCATTGGTGAACAGATTCATACACCAGCCCCCGCCGACGTGGTTTAAAATGTTGCAGCGCGACGTGATCGGACAGGGTCTGCAGACGTCGCGTTTTTTGTTTCCCATTGCACGGGTTCCGGCCCGGCCTCAGGGAAGGCACATCACGCAGCCCCGCGGAGCCTTCGATGCTTTTCGAAACCCTCGACACCACCGGCCACGAGCAGGTGATTTTCTGTCACAACCGCGACGCCGGCCTGAAGGCGATCATCGCGCTGCACAGCACCCGTCTCGGGCCCGCGTTGGGTGGCGTGCGCATGCGCCCCTACCCCAATAGCGAGGCGGCGCTCAACGATGCACTGCGGCTCAGCCGCACCATGACCTACAAGAACGCGCTGGCGGGATTGAATGTCGGCGGCGGCAAGGCGGTGATCCTCGGCGACCCCAAGAGCGACAAGAGCGAAGCGTTGTTTCGCGCATTCGGTCGTTTTGTCGACACCCTGGGCGGGCGCTACATCACCTCCGAGGACGTTGGCACAGACGTCAACGACATGGAACAGATCTATCTGGAGAGCGAGTACGTCACCGGCGTCCACCAGGTGCATCGCGGCTCCGGCGACCCGGCCCCGTTCACCGCCTACGGTGCGTTGCAGGCGTTGATGGCCTCGCTCAATCGCAGGCTCGGCCACGAGGAAGTCGGCAAGGCGAGCATCGCGATCCAGGGCCTGGGCCATATCGGCATGGAGCTGGTGAAACTGCTAAAGGAACGCGGCGCCAAACTCTATGTGGCCGATCTGAACCCGGCGCTGGTGGACCGCGCGGTGGCCGAATACGGCGCCGAAGCGGTCAGCACCGAGGAGATCTATCAGGTGCCGGCCGATGTGTTCGCCCCCTGCGCGCTGGAAGGCGCGATCGACGAAGACACGCTGCCGCGGCTGAAGGCCAAGATCATTTGCGGCACCGCCAACAACCAGCTCGCCAGCGCCGCCATCGGCGAAGAGCTGCACAAACGCGGCATCCTGTATGCGCCCGATTACGTGGTCAATGCCGGCGGCGTGATGAATGTGTCGCTGGAGATCGACGGCTACAACCGCGAACGTGCGATGCGCCTGATCCGCAGCATCTATCACAACCTGGAAAAGGTGTTCGACCTGTCCACCCGGTTGGGCGTCGCGCCGCAGCAGGCCGCCGACCAGATTGCCGAGGCGCGTATCGAGGCCATCAGCAAGCTCAAACTGCCGCTGGGCCGCACCGCACCGCGCTTTCTGCACAAGCTGCGCGGCGAGTGATCCACCTGTCCAGGCACGTTGCCTGGACAGGTGAGGTATCGATCAAGCACGACCGCTTGTCCGTGCAACGCGCCGATCAGAAATCGGCGCTGTAGCGCAGGCTCAGCGCGCGATCGTCACCGCGCTCGCCCACCCGCTGATCGTAGCCGAAGCGCAACTGGCTCTGCTGCCCCAACGGCGCGGCCGCGGTGATGCCGAACAGGCCACCTGAGCGCGCCGGCTGCATGCCGCGCAATGGCGCCCATGCGTCCACGCCGATGAAACTGGCGTCGAGCATCAAGCCTTCGCTGCTCAACGCCTGCTGCCATTCGGCATAACCGCCGAGCTGCACGCCGCGCCAGCGATAGGCCGAACGCACGCCGGCCAGCGCCTGGGTGCGCGAGGACGTGCTGGCATCGGCACGCAAGCCGAAGCCATCGCCACCGCTCTCGCGGAATCCTTCGCTGCGCAGACGCACGTAATCCAGGCCCATGTAGGGTGTCAGGCTGGCGTGCGCGCCACCCAGGCGATACCCGGTTTCCAGGTTGCCGCTGAGGTAACTGCCGCTGTAGTCGCTGAAGGCATTGCTGCGCTCTTCGCCCAGCTGCAGGCTGCGCTCGATCTGCCGGTTGACGTTGCCGAAACCCAACTGGCTCAAGGTATACGCCGAGCCCAGCGTGGTACCCCAGTACAGCTGCCCCTGCACCTGCCGATCGCGCCCACGTGCACCGTCCAGATCGCCCAGGCTGCTGGAGCGCGTTTCGCCGAAGGCGAAACCAGTGACTGCGCCGGACGCCAGGCGCAGGTCGTTGCCCATCATCCAGCCGGAGGTAGCGAATCCTGCGGTGGTCGCCCCACCCTCGCCCGGCCCGCCCAGCGCACGCTGCCACACGCCCAGCATGCGCGGCTGCTGCGACACCCCATCGAAATGCGCCGCCAACGCACGCCTGCCCAGATCGATGGTGTCGAAGGTCATCGCTGCCGACTCGGCATGCGCACGGCCGGACAGACTCCGCAGCGAATCGGCGGCAGCCTTGGCATCCGGCGACTGCTGCAACGCCGCCGCGGCGCGGATAAACCCGCTGCTGATGCCGCCAGTGCCTTGCAGTTGCTGCGCATCCACCTGCTGGAACGCTTGCTCGACGCGGATTGCCGAATCCATTGATGCAGTGCCGATCGCGCCAAGAGACGCGGCGACCGCGGTTACATCCATGCGCTGCAGCGAAATGTAAGCGTTGTTGCTGTCATAGCTCAATGTGGCGTCGAGGAACGTGACTGCAGGCCCGTTAGTGAGCGAACCGAATGTCCCCTGTAGCCCTCCGTTTGCTTGCAGCAAAGTGTAGGTCGTGTTGTTGACGACGTAATCGCGGCGGCCGAGTACCTGCAGGTCGCCAGCGATACTCGCGGTTCCTGTCACGTTCAAGCGGTCGCCGACATTCAACGCCAGGCGCCCGTCTTCGCCCTGGGTATAGTTACCGCCGATTGTGAGAGCCGCGCCGCCGACCTGCAGCGTGCTCGCTCTATTGGAAACCGTGCCGGCAATTCTGCCTGCTCCGATCAACGTCGCACCATTGAAGATGTCGACGCGCGCACTCTGCAGGCTGGCCGTCTGCAAGGTGCCGTCCAGCACCTGGGTATCGCCGGTGAATGTGTTGTTGGTGCTGCTCAGTATCAGCGTACCGGAACCGCTCTTGCTCAAACCGCCACTACCGCTGATGTCGTTTGCCCATGTCGAACGCAACTCATCGACGGTGACATTCACCGTGCCCCAGTCAAAACGCGCCGGCCCCAGCACCGCCTTGCCGACATCGAGCAGGCCGTAGCCGAAGGTCGGGTCGACGCCGGCCGCGCCCAGATCAGTGGCCGTTCCCAATAGCGTCTGCCGTACCAGATCGTTGCTGAAGTACGGAAACGCCTGCCACACCAGCGCAGCCGCACCGGAGACCAGCGGCGCCGCAAACGAGGTGCCGCTGCCGTAGAAGTAGCGGATATTGCTGGCGGTCGCATCGGGATCGAGGAACATCGAGGTGCCCGGCGCCACCAGGCAGTAGCGCATGGCCACGCCACAGGCATTGGAGTACGACGCCAGCTGCGTCGGATTGGCGGTATCCAGCGCAGCGACGACCAACCAGCCGCGCTCCAGATCGGCTGCCGGCAGCGTTCCATTCGGGCCCACCTGGCTGGGCAGCGCGGCGGTATCGGACGGTTGCGATCTGGATTCGTTACCCGAAGCGAACACCACCAGCCCATCGTTGCCGATGACGAACGGCCGGTATTCCTGCGCGACCTGATTGGTGACCGCCGGGTCGTTCCAATACAGCCCGCCCCAGGAATTATTCATGATGCGCACGCCTGCGCTGATCAGATCGGCATGCACCGGACCCAGTCCAAGCGGGCCGTCGACCTCGTTGCCTTCGCCGCTGCCATCGTCGTCCGGCGCTTCGTCGCTGATGATGCGTGCCGACACCAGGCCGGCGCCGCTGGCGATGCCGCCCGGCCACTGGCCCACTGCACGCCCGGCTGCCAGCTGCGCGACCACCGTGCCGTGGCCCACCACATCGCCCGCGGCGACATTGTTCGTGCGCGGATCCACATAGATGAAGCTGTTGCTGACCCGTCCCTGCAAGGCCGGATGATTGGTATTGATGCCGGTATCGATCACGCCGATGCGATACCCCGCACCGGTGAACCCCAATGCCTGCGCAGCGCGTGCGTTGGTCAGCGTCAAATGCGCGTCGAATGCAGGTTCCGGCGTCGTCGGCGGTGCGACCACCGGCGGCGGCGGAGGCGGCGGCGGTGAAGTGGGCGGCGGCGGTGGCGGCGACGTCGGTGGCGGTGCAGTCGGCGTGCTAGGACGGATGCCACCGCCCCCACCACCGCCGCCACACGCGGTCAATGCCACGGCCAACGCCGAGGCCAGGACAGTCCTGGCGACGTCTGTCTTCTTCATTTGGATGTTCTCCCCGAACCCATTCCATGGATAGGGCCCAATCCCGGGCCCGAACGCGGTCTTTATACTGCATCCTCACACAACTGTCGCATTTGATTGCGTAGCGGATATCGCAGCACCGGCGCGTGCTGGCGCGAACCGACCATGAGGCAGATAATCGTTTCACTTTAAACGGTATCTTCTTTATGTCCGACATCGTCATCGTTGCTGCCAAACGCACTGCCATCGGCTCGTTCCTTGGTCAATTCAACGGTGTGCCGGCGCCGACGCTCGCCGCTGCTGCGATCGAAGGCGCGCTGGCGCAGTCCGGCGTCGCGCCGGCCGACATTTCAGAAGTCATCGTTGGCTGCGTGTTGCCCGCCAACCTGGGCCAGGCGCCCGCACGTCAGGCGGCGATTGCCGCAGGCATCCCCACCTCGACCGGCGCCACTACCATCAACAAGGTGTGCGGCTCGGGCATGAAGGCGATCATGTTCGGACACGATCTGATCAAGGCCGGTTCGGCCAGCATCGTGGTCGCCGGGGGCATGGAGTCGATGAGCAATGCGCCGCATCTGCTGCCCAATTCGCGCACCGGCAACCGCTACGGCAACTTCCAGGCGGTCGACCACATGGCCTGGGATGGCCTGACCAACCCTTACGACGGCCAGGCGATGGGCGTGTTCGGCGAGGCCACCGCCGGGAAGTTCGGTTTCAGCCGCGCCGATCAGGATGCGTTTGCGATCGCCTCGGTCGAACGCGCGCAAGCTGCCCAGCGCAGCGGCGCATTCGCCGATGAAATCGTTCCGGTCACGGTGGCCACGCGCAAGGGCGAGGTGGTCGTCGACAGCGACGAGCAGCCCGGCAAATCCGACATCGCCAAGATCCCGACCCTGAAGCCGGCCTTCAAGAAGGACGGCAGCGTCACCGCCGCCAGTTCGTCGAGCATCTCCGATGGCGCGGCGATCACCGTGCTGATGCGCGCAGACGAGGCGCAACGTCGTGGCATCGCACCGTTGGCGCGCATCGTGGGGCATGTCACCCACTCACAGGAACCTGAGTGGTTCACCACCGCGCCGGTCGCTGCGATCCAGACCTTGATCGGCAAGATCGGCTGGCAATTGGACGAAGTGGATCTGTTCGAAATCAACGAAGCATTCGCGGTGGTGGCGATGACGCCGATCGCCGAGCTGGGCATTTCGCACAACAAGGTCAACGTCAACGGCGGTGCCTGCGCACTGGGGCATCCGATCGGCGCATCCGGCGCCCGCCTGGTGGTGACATTGGTGAATGCGTTGCGCACGCGCGGTGGCAAGCGCGGAATCGCGACGCTGTGCATCGGCGGCGGCGAAGCGACTGCCATCGCTATCGAATTGATTTAATTGTTTTTAACGGCGATTTTGCAAAACTGAATGCGCGCACGCTTGACACTGGTCTTTGGACCGTCATCATGTCGGGGGCGCGCAATAGCGCGTTGCCTAATCTAACGACGAGGATTGAAACAATGACCATTAACAAGCTGCTGATCGCAATGGCTCTGGGCCTGGCCCTGACCGCTTGCTCGAAGCCGGAACAGGCTCAGGACGCTGCTGCTTCGGCCAACGAAGCCGCTGCCGACGCTCAGACCGCTGCTGACCAGGCTTCTGCTTCGGGCTCGCAGTCGGCTGACGCCGCTCAGGCTGCTGCCAACACCGCCGCCGCTTCGGCTGACACCGCTGCTGACGCTGCCCAGGCTGCTTCCGGCGCCGCCACCGACGCTGCTGCTGACCAGGCTGCCGACGCTGCCAAGACGGCTGAAAACACCGCCGAAGCTGCTAAGGACACCGCCGAAGAAGCCAAGAAGTAATCACTTCTTAGCTCCAAGCGAGTTCGGAGAAAGCCGCTGGTTTCCAGCGGCTTTTTCTTTGGCTGCGATTGACAGTGACCGGACTGCGTCGCTGCCAGACCGTCGAACCCGCGCCATGTCCCGGCGTGTACGGCGCATGCCGCCTACTGGCTGAATGGCCAGAACCGCATTGACGCCGGCTGCATCGGTCCGTGCCTAAGCTCCGCCTTCCAACACCGGAACAGGAACAGGACCACCCATGAAAACGATCCGTATGCTGTCGTTGAGCGCCATCGCCGCTCTCACTCTCGCCGCTTGCCAAGGCCCTGACGCTGAGCAGGCGCAACGCGACGCAGCTTCCGCTGCCAAGCACGCGGCGGCTGCGACCGAACAAGCTGCCGATCGCGCCGCCGTGCAGGCCAAGGCCGCCACGGCCGATGCACGCGTGGCAGCACGCGAACTGGCCGCCGATGCGAGCCGCGCGACCGCCAATGCCGCAGACGCCACCGCCGACAAGACGCGCGAGATGGCAAACAAGGCCGAGCAAAATGCCGACAAGCACGACGCCGAACATCCGCAGCACTGATCGACCGTGTGACCGTATCAGCAGTTTGCAGATGCGCCGGCGAGATTGCACCGGCGCGTCTGCGTCCTGCCAACGGCAGCCTCGTGTTGTCGAGTCTGGCAGGCTAGGGCTAGCATCCGTCCATGCCCTACTCTTTTACTGCGCGCCGCCGCAGCCAGCTGGCGCTTTTTTTTTCCGCGCTGGTCTTCGTAGCCATCGGCGTCGGCATCTTCGTCGGTGCACGTCGCTCGCTGGCAGATGCTGCCTGGGTGTCACATACGCATGAAGTGATCGGCCGGATCGATGAGATCCAGGCGCGCGTGCTGGACGCCGAATCGGCGCAGCGCGGCTTTCTGCTGACCGGCAACGATGCCTATCTGCTCGACTATCAGACCAGCGTCGAGCGCCTGCCGATCCTGCTCGGCAACCTGCGCCGCCTGATCGCCGACAACCCCGCCCAGGTACAGCACCTGGACACCTTGCGGCGATTGGTGGAAACGCGACTGCGGCAGATCCAGCACATACTCGACGTGTACGCGCAGGACGGCCTGGAGCCGGCGCGTGCCGGCATCCGCCAGACCGCTTTCCGCACCACCAGTGCGATCGGCGAGCAGTCGCTGACCATGGTGCAACGCGAGCAGGAACTGCTGGCGCAACGCGCCGAAAGCAGCCGGCAGAGTGCGGCCTTGTTGCTGGCGCTGGCACTGGCCGGCATCCCGTTCGGGCTGGCCGTGGTGGGCACCGTCTATGCCTTGCTGATGCGCGAATTGCGTCACCGCTCGCAGGCCGAACAGTTGGCGGCACAGGCCAATCGCGAGTTGGGCGACAGCGTCGTGGCGCTGCAACGCAGTACCGCCGATCTCAATCTGCTCAGCCGCTACACCGGCCTGCTGCAAAGCTGCATCAGCGCAGAAGAGGCGCTGGTGGTGACCAGCCGCACCCTGGCCAGCCTGCTGCCGGGCGTTGCCGGAAGCGTGTATCTGCTGCGTGCCTCGCAAGATCGCGCCGAGGCGATCAGCCATTGGGGCGAGCCGCTGGTGCACAGTGCGCCGCATCTGTCGCCTGAAGGGTGCTGGGCGCTGCGCCGTGGGCAACCGCACATCATCGAAGACCTGGGCCGGGACGCGCTGTGTGCGCACATCGGTGCGCCCGCGCGCGACACCTCCGTCACCACCGCATGCCTGCCGATGTCCGCGCAGGGCACCCAGCTCGGATTCCTGTTCCTGTCTTCGCCGGGTCCGGGGCCGATGCCACGTCTGGAGATCGCCGAGGCAGCCGCCGAACAGTTGTCCTTGGCGCTGAGCAATCTGCGCCTGCGCGAATCGCTGCGCCGGCAGTCCATTCGCGACGCGCTGACCGGCCTGTACAACCGCCGCTATCTGGAGGAATCGCTCAGCCACGAACTGGCGCGCTGCGCACGCCGCGGCCTGCCGTTGTCGGTGCTGATGCTGGACGTGGACCACTTCAAGCAATTCAACGACAGCCAGGGCCACGCCGGCGGCGATCTGCTGCTGGCGGCGCTGGGCGAGTTGCTGCTGACCCGTCTGCGTGCCGAAGACGTGGCCTGCCGCTACGGCGGCGAAGAGTTCACGGTCATTCTTCCCGAGGCTGACGGTAGCGAGGCACTGCGTGTGGCCGAGGACATTCGCGGCCATATCGCGGCCCTGGCAGTCAGCGACGGCCCGCGCTCGCTGCCGCGGGTGACGGCCTCGATCGGCGTGGCCAGCTTCCCGGTCGATGGCGAGCTGGGAGCGAGCCTGATCCAGAAGGCCGATGCGGCCTTGTATGTCGCCAAGCACGGCGGCCGTAACCGGGTCGAGCGGCATGGCGCCGCCACGCACGCGTTGGACTGAGCCAGCGCGCCATCGGTGTTGGTTTGCGCAATCCGTCACACAAAAGATCGGTCCACGCGGCGATAGTCGGTTTTGATCCCCTAGCGAGGCAGTCCGATGTCGATGTGGCGCGATCAAGGTCCCAACAAGAAAGATGGCGTTCCCGCAGCACCTGAGGTTCCCGCTGCCGATGGGCGGCTGTTCACTGCCGAGGCTAGCCCGGCACCGCCGGTCCCTGCCGCCGCGCCACCGAGCGCCACGCCCGCCGCAGCCACACCGCAGCGCCACAGCGAGGCCAAGGAATCGCTGATCGCTGCCGACATCAGCATCGAAGGCAAGATCGAGGGCGCCGGTCACGTGCGCCTGGCCGGTCGCTTCAAGGGCGATGTCAACGTCAAGGGCGATCTCACCATCGAGCGCGGCGCCAAGCTCAATGGCGGCGTACGCGCCAACAAGGTGATCATCGCCGGAGAGCTGGAGGGCAATATCGAATCGGCCGCGCAGGTGGAGCTGCAGACCTCCGGCGTGCTGGTCGGCGACGTCAAGGCCGGCAGCCTGACCGTGGCATCGGGTGCACGCATGCGCGGCCAGGCCGATTTCGGCTGGGGCGAGGACACCGGCAAACCGGTCGGTGCGGCAAAGCCGGTCGTCAGCGGAGACAGCGACGCCACATGAGTGCGCCCCGCCCGGGCACGCCCGGTGCCACGCGCAGCTGCCCGCACTGCAAGGCGACGATCCTGGAAAGCGCAAGCGTCTGCCCTGCGTGCAAGCATCACCTGCGCTTCGACTCGGCGGCGGTGCAGCACGCACAGCCGGCACCGATCGTGCCGCTCAAGGTCGACGGCACCATTCGCCATCCTGCCGATGGCGATCCATGGGAATACACCGTGGTGGTGGTGGTGCGTAACGGCAAGGGCGAGGAGATTCGGCGCCAGGTCGTGGACGTCGGCGCGATGCAGGGCGGCGAAGAGCGCGGCTTTACGCTGGCGGTGGAGGCGACTGCCGTGCGTTCGCCTGGACGGCGGTCGCGGCATTAGTGGTTGGGGCGGGGAATAGGGAATTGGGAATTGGGAATCGGCGCGGATGATGCCGGCTAGCGCGTGCGTGGGTGTTCGCTTTTGCGCGTCTTATTTTCCTGGTCTCAATTGACTGCTCCGATAAGGAACCGGGCGAGGCGTTGAGGTGCCCGTTGCATTCAAGGCGCAGCTCGCACCGCGCCAGGCGTTTGATCGATTCGCTCAATTTGCCTTGATGACGCACTCACGCAATGAGCAACCGGCGTCTGCAAGCGCTTGCCGCACCACAGCACCGATGCGTGCCATTCCCATTCTCAGGATCTGCACACCGGCTTGGCCAGAGTTGCCGCATGCGCAACGGCAACGAACAATCTGGCGACCTGGTGGTGCTTGGGCCCGAAGGCCTGTATTGCCCGCAGGGCGACTTCCATATCGATCCCTGGCGGCCGGTGCCGCGTGCGGTGATCACCCATGGGCATGGCGACCACGCACGCAGCGGCATGGGCGAATACCACTGCACGCACGAGAGTTTGCCGATCCTGCAGTGGCGCCTCGGCGAGCAGGTCTATCACACGCACGCCGACGGTGAAGCGTTCGAGCTGGGACGTGCGCGGGTGTCGTTGCACCCGGCCGGGCACGTGCTCGGCTCGGCGCAGGTGCGCATCGAAGTGGATGGCGAAGTCTGGGTCGCCTCCGGCGACTACAAACGCCAGCACGATCCCACCTGCAAGCCATTCGAAGTGGTGCCCTGCGACACCTTCATCACCGAAGCGACCTTCGGGCTGCCGGTGTATCGCTGGCCGGACACCTCCGATGTCGCGGCCGACATCGTCGCCTGGCGCCACGAATGCGCCGAGCGTGGCGAGGCGGCCATTCTGTATTGCTATGCCTTGGGCAAGGCGCAACGCGTGCTGGCCGAATTGTGCGCCTGGGACACGCAACCGGCGTTGCTGCATGGTGCGATCGCGGTGGGCGTGGAGGTATATCGCCAGGCCGGCATCCCGATGCTGGACACCCAGCCAGTCAGCGAACATGCGCGTGGCGCCGACTATGCCGGGCAATTGGTGTTGGCGCCGCCATCGGCGGCCGGCAGTGCCTGGATCCGTCGCTTCCGGCATGCGCAGCAGGGCTTCGCATCGGGCTGGATGCGCATTCGCGGCAACCGCCGTCGGCGCAATTACGACCGCGGTTTTGTGGTCTCCGATCATGCCGATTGGCCGGACCTGCTGCGCACCATCGAAGACACCGGCGCACGGCGGGTGATCGCCACCCACGGCAACACCGATGCCTTGATCCAGCATCTGCTGGAACGTGGCATCGCTGCCGAAGCCTTCCGTACCGATTTCGGAGCCGAGGAATGAACCCCTTGCCTGCACATCGTTATGCGCGCGCCCGCCCACGGATCCGTTTGACCGGCGCGCTCGCGTTCGGCCGCCACGCATTGGCATTTCGCGTGCATCGCGCACTGCCGGCGGCAGTGATCGGGCCGCCACGGCCCTACCGGCGTGAGCGCTGCCTGGGCGCATTTACGCGGCGCGCGCTGGAGCTGCGTGCTGCCGACAACCGCACCAAGCTGCAGGGCCAGGCGTGAAGCGATTTGCCGCGTTGTACCGCACCCTGGATCGCAGCACCGGCACGCTCGACAAGCGTGCGGCCTTGGTCGCTTATTTCAGCAGTGCGCCGCCGCTGGATGCGGCGTGGGCGCTGTATCTGCTGGCCGGTGGCAAGGTGGCCGGCACGCGCATGCGCATCGCCAGCAGCGGCGAATTGCGCGAATGGATCACCGACACCGCCGGGATCGCCGACTGGCTGGTGGCCGACAGTTACGACCATGTCGGCGATCTGGCCGAGACCTTGGCCTTGTTGCTGGACGACCCGATCACCGACGCAGCCGATCTGCCGTTGGCCGACTGGATCGAACAACGGTTGCTGCCGATCGCCAACCAGGACATCGAGGTGCGCAAGGCCTGCATCGTGCAGGCGTGGCGCAGCCTGGCCTTCGACGAGCGCCTGGTGTTCAACAAGCTGCTGACCGGCGCCTTGCGCGTGGGCGTGTCGCAGCGCCTGGTGCAGCAGGCGCTGGCGGAGATGTCCGGGATCGAGATTGCACGCATCGCACAGCGCATGCTCGGCAGCTGGCGGCCACATCCGACCTACCTGGCCAACCTGCTGACTGCCGAAGAACTGCCCGGCGATCGTCAACAGCCCTACCCGTTCTTTCTCGCATCGCCACTCGAATCCGAGGTCGAAACGCTGGGCGCGGTCGATGACTGGTTGCTGGAATGGAAGTGGGACGGCATTCGTCTGCAGCTGATCCGACGCGCTGGCGAAGCGGCGCTGTGGTCGCGTGGCGAAGAACGCCTGGATGGCCGCTTCCCGGAAATCGAACAGGCCGCGCTGCAGTTGCCCGATGGCACCGTCATCGACGGTGAGCTGTTGGCCTGGCAACCGGAACAGCCCTTGCCGATGCCGTTCACTGCCCTGCAGACGCGCATCCAGCGGCTCAAGCCCGGGCCAAAGACATTGGCAGCGGCGCCGGCGCGGGTAGTCGCCTACGATCTGCTCGAGCTGGATGGCGAAGACTTACGCGAGCGCCCCTTGCAGGAGCGCCGCGCGTTGCTGGAAGGGGTGCTGGGCACGCTCGCCGACCCGCGTATCATCGCCTCGCCGCTGGTGCAGGTCGGCGACTGGCAGGCGGCCGCGCAGGTGCGCCTGGATGCCCGCGAGCGCGGTGTGGAAGGGCTGATGCTCAAGCGCGCCAGCTCGATCTACCAGTCCGGCCGCCGACGCGGCGACTGGTGGAAATGGAAGATCGACCCGCTCACCATCGATGCGGTGCTGCTGTACGCGCAAGCCGGCCACGGCCGCCGCAGCACGCTGTATACCGACTACACCTTCGGGCTATGGCACGAGGGTCAGCTGGTGCCGATCGCCAAGGCCTACTCGGGGCTGGACGACAAGGAGATCCTGCAGCTGGATCGCTGGATCCGCGCCAACACCACCGAGCGCTTCGGCCCGGTGCGTGCAGTCACCGCGCATCATGTCTTCGAGCTGGGGTTCGAAGCGGTCAACCGCAGCGCGCGGCACAAGTCCGGCATTGCGGTGCGTTTCCCGCGCATCCTGCGCTGGCGGCAGGACAAGCCGATGAGCGAGGCCGATCACCTGAGCAGCCTGCAGGCGCTGGCACGGTGAGCGCTGCGGCGCAGACACGCGGCACGCCCTTGCAACAATGGCGTGCCTGGTTCGCGCAGCGCGGCTGGGCGCCGTTGCCGTTTCAACGCGATGTGTGGAAGCGCTATCTCGCTGGCGAATCCGGCTTGCTGCACACGCCCACCGGCAGCGGCAAGACGCTGGCGGCCTTCGGTGGGCCGCTGCTGGAGGCCTTGTCCACCCGTGGACGCAAGCCGGCGATCAAGCCCGCCACGGCCGCACGGCGCCAACAGCAACGCACGCTGCAGGTGCTGTGGATCACGCCGCTGCGCGCGCTCGCCGCCGATACCGCACGCGCGCTGCGCGAGCCGGTGGAGGCCTTGGGGCTGGATTGGCAGGTGGGCCTGCGTACCGGCGACGCCAGCGCGCGCGACAAACGGCTGGCGCGCAGCGGCAAACTCGATGTGCTGGTCACCACGCCCGAATCGCTGGCCTTGCTGTTGTCCTACCCCGACACCGCGCCGCAGTTGTCGGCGCTGCGCTGCGTGATCGTCGACGAATGGCATGAGCTGCTCGGCAACAAGCGCGGCGTGCTGCTACAGCTGTGCCTGGCGCGCCTGCGCGGTTGGGCGCCGGAACTGCGCATCTGGGGCCTGTCGGCAACGCTGGGCAATCTGGCCCAGGCGCGCGACGTGCTGTTGCCGCATCGCCCGGATGCAGCGCTGGTGTCGGGCGTCAAACCCCGCGCGATGACCCTGGAGACGTTGCTGCCCGACAGCGGCGAGCGCTTTCCGTGGGCCGGGCATCTGGGTCTGGCGCAGCTGGCGCGCGTACTGCAGAAGATCATGCAGCAGCGCACCAGCCTGGTGTTCACCAATACGCGCGCACAGGCCGAGTTATGGCACCAGGCCTTGAGTGCGGTGTGGCCGGACGATCTGGCCACGCTCGCGTTGCATCACGGCTCGCTGGACCCGTCCTTGCGTGCGGCGGCCGAACACGGCTTGCGCGACGGCAGCCTGCGTTGCGTGGTCGCCACCTCCAGCCTGGACCTGGGCGTGGATTTCCCCGCCGTCGATCAGGTGCTGCAGGTCGGCAGCCCCAAGGGCATTGCGCGCCTGCTGCAACGTGCCGGCCGCGCGCGCCACCGTCCGGGCGAGTCCGGACATGTGGTGTGCGTCCCCTCGCATGCGCTGGAACTGGTGGAATACGCCGCGGCGCGGCGCGCCATCGTGCATGGTCAGATCGAGGCGCGACCACCGCCGCGCTTGTCGCTGGATGTGTTGGCGCAACACTGCGTCACCCTGGCATTGGGTGGCGGCTTTCAGGCCGATGCGTTGTTCGAGCAGGTGCGCGGTACCGATGCGTTTGCGGCGCTGGATCACGCCACCTGGCAGGCGGTGCTGGACTTCATCGTGCAAGGCGGCAGCGCGCTGGCGCATTACCCCGATTTCCATAAGGTCGTGCGCGACGAAGAGGGCGTGTATCGCGTCGTCGATCGGCGCGTCGCGCTGCGGCATCGCCTGTCCATCGGCACGATCACCAGCGACGGCAGCGTGCGCGTGCAGTTCCTGCGCGGCGGGCGTCTGGGCGCGGTGGAAGAACAGTTCGTCGGCCGTTTGCGCCGTGGCGATCGGTTTCAATTTGCCGGCCGTTTGCTGGAGCTGGTGCGGCTGGAAGACATGACCGCCTATGTGCGCGTGGCCAAGGGCGGTAGCGGCGTGGTGCCCAAGTGGATGGGCGGGCGAATGCCGTTGTCGTCGGCCCTGGGGCGTGAGGTCGAAGCGGTGTTTGCCGATCCCGGCGATGCACCGGAAATGCAGGCGCTGGCACCATTGCTGCGCCTGCAATCGTCCCTGTCCGCGTTGCCCGGCCCTGACCATTTAGTGGTGGAAAGCATCAAGGCGCGCGATGGCCGGCACGTGTTCGTGTATCCGTTCGCCGGCCGCCAGGTCAACGAAGGGCTGGCCGCGTTGCTGGCTGCGCGCTGGGGCCGGCGTCAGCGCAATACCTTCAGTTTTGCCGCCAACGATTACGGCTTTGTGCTGTCGCCGGCGCAGGACGTGGAACTCGACGCGGGCGTCCTGCAGGCGCTGCTGTCGCCGGAGGGCTTGTTCGCCGATCTGCGCGACAGCCTCAACCTGGGCGAGCTGGCGCGCCGCCAGTTCCGCGAGATCGCGCGCGTTGCCGGGCTGCTGTCGCCATCGCTGCCCGGCCGTACACCCCGCAGCCTGCGCCAGCTGCAGGCCTCCAGCGGATTGCTGTACGACGTGTTGCAGCGTTTCGATCCCGATCATCTGCTGCTTGCCCAGGCCGAGCGCGAAGTGTTCGAAGGCCAGCTCGAACTGGCGCGGCTTGCGCACGCACTGGAAGATTGCGCGCGGCGAGAACTACGCCTGTGCAAACCGCGCAGCCTCACCCCGTTGTCGTTTCCGTTATGGGCCGAACGCGTGCGCGGCCAGCTGAGTACCGAAGACTGGAAGGCCCGCGTGTTGCGCGCTGCCGAACAACTGGAGCGTAAACATGGGCGATAGCGTGCAGCTGCAGCTGGCCGGCGAAACGGTGGAACTGCTCGGCGAACGCGCACTGTATCGGCCGGCACAGCGCGCCTTGTTGATCGCCGACCTGCATCTGGGCAAGGCCGATGTGTTCCGTCGCGCCGGCATCGGGATGCCGGCCGGCGGCACCGCGCACGATCTGGAGCGGTTGGATGCGCTGCTGGAACAGCACGAGGTGGACGCGTTGTGGATACTCGGCGACCTGCTGCACGGACCGGCACCGCGCGCGGCCTGGCATCGCCGCTGGAGCGCATGGCGCGAGCGCCATTGCGCGTTGCGCGTGATCGCCATCCGCGGCAATCACGACCGCGCCTTGGCGGGCGCCGATCTGCATATCGAGCCGGCCGGCGAACAGGTGGAAGATGGCCCCTTCGTGCTGCGCCACGATCCGCTGCCGCATCCGACCGGGCACGTGCTGTGCGGGCATCTGCATCCGCTGGCCGCGCTACCGGGCATGTCGCGTCGCTGGCCGGCGTTCTGGTTGCGCGAGCGCGTCACCATCCTGCCGGCGTTCTCGCATTTCACCGCGGGCGTCGTGCCAACGCTGGTCGAAGGCGAACGCCTGGTCGCCTGCGTGGAAGGCGATGCGCTGGCATTACCGGGGCGTTAGCGGGCGCGGCCGTGCGTGGGCCGCGACGGCCTCTATGCGGCTGCTTCGGCCTTGTCGACGGCCACACGCGGCACCGGTTGCGACAAGGCCTCCACGAACTCCGGCGCCAATGCCAGTTTGCCGAACCAGCCGTGCTGGGTGCCGCTGAGCACGCGCAACATGTGTCCGCGCCCGCCGGGCACGCGCCCCATCGGGTGCAGCAGCAGGTCGCGCCCGTGCGCCCACAGATCGCGTTCGGACTGGAACAACGGCGTCAGCCAACGGCTCCAGCGGTGGTAGATCGCCACATGCGCCTGGCGCTCGCGCTGGTAGCGCTGCAAGGCCGCATCCAGATCGGCACCGGCCCGCAAGGCATCGCGCAGCGCCAACGCGTCCAGCAGCGCCATGTTGACGCCCTGCCCCAGCTGCGGACTCATCGCATGCGCAGCATCGCCGGCCAGCACGAAACGGCCGCGATGCCAGCGCGTGACCACTGCGTCGCGATAACTGGCACGCGCCAGTGCGCCCTGCACTTGCACGCTGTCCAGACGCGCATGCGCCTGCGGCCACATCTGCGCGATCTCCTCGCGCCATGCGGCAATGCCGCGCTGTTCCCACGCGGAAAAATCGCTGCACGGCAGGCTCCAGAAAAAACTCAGCCGCGGAGTGTCGTCGCCCGGGCGCGTGCCCACCGGCAGCAGGCCGATCATCTTGCGCGCGCCGATGTAGCGCTGGCGCAACTCGTCGACAAACGGCCAGTCCTCGCGCGGCAGCAGACACCACAATGCCCCCCACGGATACACCCGATCCAGCCGCGTGCCCTGGGCCTGCGCGCGCAAGGTCGATGCGGAACCATCGGCGGCGATGATCAGATCGTAGCGGCCATGCCATTGCCCGCGTTGGTCCTGCACGCGCACGCCGTCGTGATCGATGGCGGTGATCTGGGTATCCACATGCAGTTGCGCGTGCTCCGGCCAGGCCTCGCGCAACAGCGTGAACAAGGCGCCGCGCTGCATCCCCAGGCCCATCAGCCGCGCATCCAGGTCGCGATACTGCATGTCCATCACCGCGCGTCCGCACGGTGTTTCGCCATACAGCCGTCGTACCGGCGCGCCATGCGCGAGCGCCTGCGGCAGCAGGCCCATCTTCCACAGCACCTGCAAGCCGCTGGGCTGCAGCAGGAACCCTGCGCCCACTGGCCCGGGCGCGGCAGCGCGTTCGAACACGTCCAGTCGATGCCCGTCGGCGCCCAGCAGCACGGCCAGTGCCTGCCCCGCCGTGCCATAGCCCACTACCGCAATGCGCAATGCTCGCTGCATGTCCTTCGCTCTTTAGGACGGCACCGACCCCGCATGGACCGATGCAAAAAAAACCCCGCCGTGGCGGGGTTCTTCAACCGCACAATCGAGTCACATCACTCGACCGGCGTGATGTTCGAAGCCTGGGCACCCTTTGGGCCCTGGGTCACGTCATAACTGACGCGCTGGCCTTCCTGCAGGCTGCGGAAGCCCTTGGAGTTGATCGCGGAGAAGTGCGCGAAGACATCGGCGCTGCCGTCCTCCGGTGAGATGAAGCCAAATCCCTTGGCGTCGTTGAACCACTTGACGGTACCGTTCGGCATGGTGATGCGAGACCTTTGCAATAATTAATGGGTGGTGTACGGCGATGCGTACGCGCCGAGTATGCAAAGCTTATGCCCCGATGACAATCACCCGCGTGCAAGTTCGCCGATCAGCTCCGGCAATCCGGACGAGGCGGCATCCACGTTGGCCAACACCTCCGCCATGGTGATTTCCTGCGCGTCGCCGCAACCGGCCGCCCAGTTGGCCACGATCGCCAAACACGCGTATTCCAGGCCTTTTTCGCGTGCAAGACCGGCTTCGGGCATGCCGGTCATGCCGACCAGATCGCAGCCGTCGCGACGCATGCGGGCGATCTCTGCAATCGTTTCCAGCCGCGGTCCCTGGGTGGCGCCGTAGCATCCGCCGGCAACCATCGTGACGCCGGTCACCTTGGCGGCGGCGATGACCTTGCTGCGAAACATCGGCGAATACGGATGGCCGAAATCCACGTGCTGCACCTCGCTGCCCGGCTCTTCGCAGAAGGTGGACACGCGGCCCCAGGTGTAGTCGATCAGCTGATCCGGGCACGCCAGCACACGCGGACCGAACTGCTCGGTGATGCCGCCGACGGTGTTGAGCGCCAGCACGCGCGAGGCACCGATTTGCTGCAGCGCAGCGATGTTTGCACGGTAATTCACCTTGTGCGGCGGCAGCGAATGGCCTTCGCCATGGCGCGCCAGGAATGCCACGCGGTGGCCCAGCAACATGCCCACGCGGATCGGGCCGGAAGGCGCGCCATACGGCGTTTCGATAGCGTACGTCTGCACCTCGTCCAGCTGGGCGAGCTTGTAGACGCCAGTGCCGCCGATGACGGCCAATGCGATGGAAGTGGGGGACACAAGCAACCTCTGCTACAAAAGACATGACGGTGCGCGCAGGCCTGCGCGCCGGGCTGCCCGCAGCAACGCGGGCAAACTGCGGCAGTTACTGCTTCATCGCGTAGATGGCGGGAATGCCGCGCAGCTGCTCGTTGACGTCCATGCCGAAACCGAACACGTAACGGTCGGCCACTTCCACGCCGACATAATCGGCGGCAACGCCGGGCACGCAACGGTCGTGACGCTTGACGGTCAGCACCGCCACGCGCACGTCGGTGGCGCCCTGCTCCAGGCACCACTGGCGCACGCCCTGCAGCGTGTAGCCCTCGTCGAGGATGTCGTCGACCAGGATCACCCGGCGGCCGAACAGCGCAGTGGCCGGACGGTGCTTCCACACCAGCTCGCCGCCGGTGGTTTCGCCGCGATACCGGGTGGCGTGCAGGTAATCGAACTGCAGGTCCTGGCCGCGTGCACCCAGCTCCAGCGCCAGCTGGCCGGAGAACGGCAGCGCGCCGTGCATGATGGTGAGATACACCGGCACTTCGCCGGCATAGTCGCGCGCGATCGCGTCGGCGATGCTGGCAACGGCCGCATCGATGGCGGGGCGGTCGACCAGCAGGTCGGCTTGGGCCAGGGCCTGGGAAATGGTGAGCGTGGACATCAGGCAGTTGTTCCGAAAGAGGCGGAAAGGGGAGTGGTGAATGCGGCGTCGGAGCCGGCGAGCAGGCCATCCCAGCCCAGCGCGCCGCGGCCGATCAGGCCGATCAATGCTGCGGTATTGAGGCTGCGGCCTTGTACGGCCTGCAGGGATTCATCGACCAGCTCCGGGTGGCAGACCAGTACCACGTCGCAGCCGGCGTCCAGATGCGCATGCACCCGGCCCGCCACGCCGCCAGCGCTGAACGAGGCGGCCATGCCGATGTCGTCGGAGAACACCACGCCGCGAAAGCCCAGTTGCCCGCGCAGGATCTGCTCGATCCAGCGCTGCGAATAGCCGGCCGGTTCCGGGGCGACCTGCGGGTAGACCACGTGCGCCATCATCACCGCGTCGGCACCGGCTGCGATACCGGCCACGAACGGCAGCAGATCTTCGGCCAGCAGGACGTCCAGCGGCCGCGGGTCGCTGGCATGGTCGACGTGGGTATCTTCCAGCACGGTGCCGTGGCCGGGGAAATGCTTGAGCGTGGCGGCCATGCCAGCGCCGTGCAGCGCCTGCACATAGGCGCGGGTGAAGCTGGCCACGATCTGCGGATCGTCGCTGAAGGCACGATCGCCGATGGCGCGGTTGCCACGGCCCAGATCCACCACCGGCGCGAAGCTCAGGTCCACACCGCTGGCACGCACTTCGCTGGCCATCAGCTGCGCATGCGCGCGCGCCGCGGAGAGCGCGGCCTCGGGGTCCTGCGCATACTGCGCGCCGAAGCTCTGCAGCGGCGCCAGGGCGCTGTAACCGTCGCGGAACCGCTGTACGCGCCCGCCTTCCTGGTCCACGCAGATCAGCACCGGGCGCGGTGCGGCCGCGCGGATGGACGCAGACAGCGCGGCCACCTGCGTGCGCGAGGCGAAGTTGCGCGTGAACAGCACCACGCCGGCGACCGCGTCGTGCTGCAGCCAGTCGCGCTCCTGTGCGCTGAGTTCGGTACCGGCGACGCCGATCAGAAGCATATTGGGGGGACTCCCGGGCCAGGCGCCACGTTGGCGCAGCGCGGCATTGTCGCAGATGCGCGTTGCAGCGTCAGATCGCGCATTCAGGCAAGTCCGTGTTTCCGGCCGTCTCGGCCCGGCCGCTGCCTTCCGGCTGCCCCTCAGAGCCGCTCCAGATTCGCCCGCCAATGCGCGGCCTGCGCCTGCACCTGCCCCAGCGCCTCCGGTGCCATGTCGTCGAGCTGTCGGTACGGCAACGCCAGGCGCTCGTTGGCGCCCAGCAGCGTGCGCTGCCGCGCCAGGAAATCCCAGTACAACGCGTTGTACGGGCAGGCCTGCGGGCCCACCCGCACCTTGCGCTGGTAGTGGCAGCCACCGCAGTAATCGCTCATGCGGTCGATATAGGCCGCGCCGCTGATGTACGGCTTGCTGCCGAGCAGGCCGCCATCGGCGAACTGGCTCATGCCGACCGTATTGGGCAGTTCCACCCATTCGAACGCATCGATATAGACCCCCAGGTACCAGCGATGCAGCGCCTGCGGCTCCAGCCCCGCCAGCAGCGCGAAATTGCCGATCACCATCAGCCGCTGGATATGGTGCGCGTGCGCGTTGGCCAGCGAATTGCCGATCGCATCGGCCAGGCAGCGCATGCCGATCTGCCCGTCCCAGAACCAGTGCGGTAGCGGTGCATGCTGGTCGAGCTGGTTGGACTGCGCATAGGCGGGCATCTGCGACCAGTACACGCCGCGTACGTATTCGCGCCAGCCCAGGATCTGGCGGATGAAGCCTTCCACCGATGCCAGCGACGCGTGCCCGTCGTGCAAAGCCGCCTCCGCGCGCGCGATCACCTCGCGCGGATGCAGCAGCTTGACGTTGAGCGCGAACGACAGCAGCGAATGGAACAGACGTGGGCTGCGTGTGCTCATCGCATCCTCGTAGCGGCCGAAGTGCGGCAACGCTTGCGTGATGAAGGCATCCAGGTGCTGCAGCGCTTGGTCGCGGTCCAGCGGCCATGGCAGCGCGTCGGCGCTCGGCGCGCCGAAGCTGCGTACGCCGGCCGCTTCGATACTGGTCCACAGCGCGCGATGGTCGTGCGCGATGCGCCACTCCTGCGGCGCGGGCGGATCGCCCGGCCACGGCGCGCGGTTGTCGTGATCGAAATTCCAGCGCCCGCCTGCCGGCTCGCCCGCGGCATCGAGCAGGATCCGGTGGCGACGGCGCATCTTTCGATAGAACACTTCCATGCGCCACTGGCCGCCGGCGCGAAAACACCCGGCCACCTCATCGCGTTCGGTCAGGAAATGCTCGCTATCGACCATGCGCGTGGCGAACGGCTGGCGTGCGCACCAGTGCTGCAATGCTTCGTCCAGCCGCCATTCGTCCGGCGCCTGATACTCCAGCCGGCTAGCGCGGTAATGCGCCATCAGCGCGTCCAGATTGGCGGGAATCGATTGCCGATTGCTGGGGTTGTCGATGGCCACGTAACGCACCCGATGACCGGCCTTGCGCAAGCGTGTCGCGAACGCGCGCATCGCCGCGAAGATCGCCAGGATCTTCTGCGCGTGGTGCAGCACGTAGTCGGTCTCCTCGCGCACTTCCATCAGCACATAGACCACGCCCGCATCGATCGCATCGAACCAGCTGTGTTACGGATTGAGTTGATCGCCCAGAATCAGGCGCAACGTGTGCGCGGCTGCCTGCGGGTTGCGGTCGGCTGCGTCTGCCACGGCATCACTCCTGACCGCTGCCCGCGGTATCGCCGGCGCATACACGCGCTGCCAAGGCCACACCGCTTTGCCAGGCCCCTTCGACCTTGCCGCCGGCCAACCAGTCGCCGCAGATGCCGATGCTCAGCGGCGCATTCCAGGCACAGCCGATCTGCAAGGCAGGATCAGTGCTGGCAACCGTCCAGCGATAGGCATCGCAGGACTGCGGCGCTGGCAGACCAAACGCGGCCAACGCGGACAACACGCTGACAATCACTGTTTCAGGCGTCGCGTCGAGATGCCCCTGACTCCAATCGGCAGTGGCATGCAGCAACCAGGTTTCCAAGCCCTCCCTCCCCGGCTTGCTGGAGTTGCGTGCCACCCAGCGCACTGGGCCGGCGTTGACGAACAGGGCGTCATAGCCGGGATCGACCGGCACGTCGAAACGCAGCACCACCGCCCAGGCCGGCTGCATCCGTGCGTTGGCGGCAATCGTCGCCAACGTGGGCACGATGTCCGCCAGCCATGCAGCTGCAAGCGGCGCTGGTACCGCCAGCAACACGGTGTCGAAAGCGTGTGTCGTCGCGTCTTCCGCCACCTGCAGCTGCCAGGTGGCGCCATTGCGCTGCAGCGACTGCACGCACGTGCACAACCGAACATCAAGTTCCGCCGCAAGCGCACGCGCCGGTGCGGCCATGTCCGGCACCCCGACAAAGCGCGTCAGCCCGCCCTGCGAAGAACGCATGCCGGAGCCATCCCAACTGGCGACGCGCGCAGGCCAGACTGCCGCAATGCCGCGCGCGATCCATGCATCCACCACCGCGGCAAACGCCGGGTCGCGTGCGGTGAAATACTGCGCGCCGTGATCGCACTGCCAACCATCGCCGCTACAGCTGCGCATGCGCCCGCCGGGCCTATCGCCCTGCTCGAACAGCGTCACGGTCAATCCTGACGCCTGCAACCGTTGCGCGCAGGCAAGCCCGGCCAACCCGGCGCCGATCACCGCAACCGTCTTCGATCGGGTGGGCCGCGTCATCTCGTCAGCTGCAGGCGGTCGCAACACGCCGCCGGCCGTTCACACCGCGCAGCCGTCCGGCCCACAGGCATCGGGGCCACCGATCGGCGCCGATTCGGCCGCCAGCTGCAACAGTGCCTGCGCAAAGCTCTCCGGCGGCTGCGCGCCCTGGATCAGGCTGCGTCCATCGATGACGAAACTGGGCACCGCACGGATTCCCAGCGCAGCGGCTTGCGCCAGTTGCGCTTCCACGGCAACGACGCCCTCATCGGAGTCCAGCAGGGCGCGCACGCGTGCCTCGTCCAGACCGCCAGCGGCTCCGGCAGCCACCAGCGTTTCGGTCGCGCCGACGTTTTGGCCTTCGGCAAAATGCGCATGGAACAGCGCTTCGATCACGGCTTGGACATCGCCCTCGCGGCTGGCCAGCCAGATCAGCCGATGCGCGCGCAGGGTGCTGACCTGCACCTGCCCACGCCCGAAATCGAACGGCAGGCCTTCGGCACGCGCAGTGGCCTGGGTCTGCGCCAGCATCTGCTCCACCCGCACAGCGCCGCCGAACTTTTGCGCCAGCGCATCACGCAACGGCGTCGGCTCCAGGCCGGCGTCAGGGTCCAGCTGAAACGCGTGGTAATGGATGTCCAGCGCCGGTGCCTGCGCACCGAGCGCTGCCACCGCCTGCTCGAAACGGCGCTTGCCGATCCAGCACCAGGGACAGACCACGTCAGACCAGATATCGATGCGCATGGGCGGGGATTGGAGATTCGTCATTGGGGATTCGCAAAGCATAAACCCAATACCAAGGCAGGGATTGGGGAGTCGCAACGCAATCAGACCAAGTCCGACGCATCACTTTAGCTTTTACGAATCCCGAATGCCCAATCCCGAATCCCGAATCACAAATCCCCGCTCCAGTTCTTGAACGGATGCGAGGCCAACGCCAGGTTGTAATAGCGCACGTCGTCGGTGACTTCCGCGCCGATCCACCCGGGCTTGGCGAAGGCCTCGTCGGCATCGCCGAGTTCGATCTCGGCCACCACCAGCCCGGCGTTGTCGCCGAGAAATTCATCCACTTCCCACACATGCCCCTGGTGCTGGACCAGATGCCGGCGCTTGTCGATCAGACCGCCGACACACAGCGCCAGCAGCGCACGCGCCTCGACTACCGGAATCGGATACTCGAACTCCTGCCGGGTATGCCCCACCTCACGCGATTTCAGATTGAGAAACGCGTGCTCACCCTGGATGCGCACCCGCACCGACGCATTCTGCGCACCGCTGCGCAATGACGCCTGATCGTTGATATAGCCCTGCGCCATCGGGATCACCGCATGCGCGGCACTGCGCCAGCCATCGCCGGTCACCAGGAATTTGCGTTCGATTTCGATGGGCATGGGATTTGGGAATCGGGAATCGGGAATCGGGAATCGCAACAGCATACGGCGAACCGCCTCTACGATTCACGATTCACTCTTCCCGATTCACCGCCGTTCAAACACCGCAATGCTCTCCACATGCGCGGTATGCGGAAACATGTCCATCGCGCCGGCGGCCTTGAGCGTGAAGCCCTGCTCGTTGACCAGGTAGCCGGCGTCGCGCGCCAGCGAGCCGGGGTGGCAACTCACATAGACGATGCGCTCGAACTGTTTCAGCGGCAACTGCTGCAGCACTTCCAGGGCGCCCGAACGCGGCGGGTCCAGCAGCAGCTTGTCGAAGCCCTGTCGCATCCATGCAGCATTGCGCTGGTCCTGGGTCAGGTCGGCCGCATGGAACTGCGCATTGGCCAGACCGTTGCGCTGCGCGTTGTCCCTGGCGCGCGCCACCAGCCCGGCATCGCCCTCCACGCCGACCACTTCGCGCACACCGCGCGCCAGCGGCAGGGTGAAATTGCCTAGCCCGCAGAACAGATCCAGCACGCGGTCGTCCGGGCCGGCGTCGAGCAGTGCCAGCGCATGCGCGATCATCTTCTGGTTGAGCGAGGCGTTGACCTGGATGAAATCCAGCGGCCGGAACGCCAGCTCCACATCCCACTGCGGCAAGCGGAACGACAGCGGCACATCCTGCGGCCATAGCGGATGCACGCTTTCCACGCCGCCCGGCTGCAGGAAGATCGCAAAGCCCTGCGCCTGCGCGAAAGCGGTCAGCGCCTGCAGATCGCGTTCGCTGAGCGGCTGCAGATGGCGGATGGTCAATACCACCGCATCGTCGCCGGCAATGAATTCGATCTGCGGGATATCGCGCTTGCCGTCCAGGCCTTCGACCAGCGCCGCCAGCTGCGGAATCTTCTCGCCGATCTGCGGGATCACCGTGTAGCAGACCGACAGATCGGCCACGAAGCGCGGATCCAGCTCGCGAAACCCCACCAGGGTCTTGTCCTTCTTTTCCACGCGACGGACCGAAAAGCGGCCCTTTCGCCGATAGCCCCAGTTATCGCCGACCAGCGCCGGCAACACCGCCTGCGGCGTGACGTGGCCGATGCGCTCGAGGTTGTCCATCAACACGCGCTGCTTGGCCACGATCTGCTGCGACTCTTCCAGATGCTGCAACACGCAGCCGGCGCAGACGCCGAAATGCGGGCAGCGCGGGGTCACCCGCTGCGGCGATGCCTCCAGCACCTCCACCGTCCTGGCCTCGTCGAAATGCCGGCTGCGCGCGGTGGGTTCGGCACGCACCAGCTCACCGGGCAAGGCGCCACTGATGAAGGTGACTTTGCCGCCCTCGCCGTCGCGGCGGGCCACACCGCGCCCATCGTGGCTGAGGTCGGTGATCGCGGTCTGGAACGGCGTACGGTCGAAGCGGTTTCGGGTTCTGGCCACGTGGCGACGAGCTGCGGGCAAAAAGGGTGCGTATTGTCGCAGATGCGATCGATCGCGGCCGCTTCGCGTCGTAGAACAATTGTCGCGCCGCGCAAACACAGGCACACTTCCGCTGCACGCGGCTACTAGGACGCGGCATCGCTGACAAGGAGGCAGCATGAACATGGCGACACGCCAGCAACCCCAACCACGACTCTTGCTGGTAGAGGACGACCCGATCAGCCGTGGCTTTCTGCAGGCGGTGCTGGAAGGTCTTCCCGCCCATGTGGATTGCGCAGACTCGTTGTCTTCGGCACTGGACCGCGCGCGCGAACGTCGCCACGACCTGTGGCTGATCGACGTCAATCTTCCCGATGGCAACGGCAGCGGCCTGCTACGCGCGCTGCGCCTGCTGCACCCGGACGTACCTGCACTGGCTCATACCGCGGACACCACTATGGCGATGCAACGCAGCCTGCAGTCCGATGGCTTTCTGGAAATGCTGGTCAAGCCGCTGACCTCCGAGCGCCTGCTGCAGGCGGTCCGCCGTGGACTGGCGCGCGGCCGATACAGCGTGGCGCCGGTAGGCGTGGTCGACATCGCCGCCACCGATTGGGACGAAGCGGCCGCGCTCAGCGCGCTCAATGGCCAGCAACACCATCTCAACGCGCTGCGCGAATTGTTCCTGGCCGAATTGCCGGGCACCCGCGACGCGGTGGATTCGGCCTTGCAGGTCAGCGACGATCAGGCGCTGCGCGGCCATCTGCATCGGTTGCAGGCCAGTTGCGGTTTTGTCGGCGCGGCGCGGCTTGCCGGTGCAGTGCGCCTGCTGCGCGGCGACCCGCATTCCAGCACGGCACAGACGCAGTTCCATGCGGCGGTGGCTGCGCTGCTGCACTGAAGGACGACGGCGCCGATCTCTCTGGACGCGGCGCAGCGTCGGCGATCGGGACGCGCGACATCGAGGATCACGCGTGCACGACCGGTGCGCATGGCCCCCGACGCGCATCCGGCCACTGCTCGCCAGGTGTGGTTGCGCCGCCTTGCGCCCATCAACGCCGTCGCGCCAGATCCTCGAGCATTTCCCAGGATTTCAGCCCGCGTCCACTCAGATGATGCAGCAGCACGCCACGCATGCTGCGACGCAGGCCCGGCATGTCGTCGGCCGCGGGCATGACGTCCTGGCCCAACGCCAGCAGCGCCGCGCCGGTCACGGTGTCGCGCCGATCCTGCGCCATCGCCTCGCTCAGCACGCGTAGCGCGCCTTCCTGCGGATCCAGCCGGTAGCGCGCCGCCGGGTCGATCGGTTGGCCGTCGCGATCATGCTGCAGATCGAAGGCAAAGCCCAGGCCATCGAGCACATCGCGCTCGAACTGGCGCAGCCCCCAGGCCAGTGGCAGCTCGGATGCCAGATGCGCACGCGCCTGTGCGTAGCAATCGAACAATTCGGGCACCGGGTCGTTACGCGGCGCCAGGCGCAGCAGCAATTCGCTGATGTAGAAACCGGCCAGCATGGATTCGCCCGTCAGCCGGGGGGCGGTATCCAGCGCCTCGGCCTGACGCAACTGGGCCAGTTCGCCGCGTTGCACCGCCGTGAACTGGATCAACTGCAGTGGCTGCAGCGCGGCCCGCAAGGCTTGCTTGCGTGGCCCGTGCACCCCGCGCGCCAACAGCCCGACCCGACCATGCTGCTCGGTCAGCACTTCCACCAGCAGGCTGGTCTCGCGCCATGGTCGCACATGCAGGACGAAGCCACGTTCGTGTTCGATCAGCATGATCTGTTGTGCGGCAGGGGGCGCGATTGCAGGACAGAAGACCCGCTGCCGACAACGATTGCTGTGAGTCGCTGTCGGCAGCGCACATAATCACAGCCGTTAACGACATCGGCTGCGATGAGCAGGCGCGATCCGGTCCATCGAGACATCGCTTGCATCGCAGCTCCACGCTATTGCCGGTTTAAGCGATCGCATCGACAGGCTCTCAGCACGTCGTCAGCGCTGGGCCGGCCTCAGCATCGGCCAGGGCCTCACTCGTACCCGAAGGCCTTCAATGCGGCTTCGTCGTCCGACCAGCCTTCGCGTACGCGCACCCAGGTCTCCAGGAATACCTTGGCGCCGAACAGGCGCTCCATCTGCAGACGCGCCTTGCCGCCGATGTCCTTCAGACGGGTACCGCCCTTGCCGATCACGATCGCCTTCTGGCCTTCTCGCTCGACCCAGATCACCGCGCCGATACGCAGCAGCGCGCCATCTTCGGCAAAGCGTTCGATCTCCACCGTGGTGGCATACGGCAGCTCTTCGCCGAGCTGCCGCATCAACTGCTCACGCACCAGTTCCCCGGCAAGGAAGCGCTGACTGCGGTCGGTGATCTCGTCCTCGCCGAACATCGCTTCGGCCTCCGGCACCAGCTTGAGCAGGTCGCCGACCAGCGCCTCCAGGCCCTTGCGCTTGAGCGCGGACACCGGATGCACCGCAGCGAACGTGCGCCCCTCGCTGATCTGGGCCAGGAACGGAAACAGCGCCGTCTTGTCCTTGAGCCGGTCGACCTTGTTGACCACCAGCACCACCGGCACCTCGGCGTCGCTCAGGACCTTGAAGGCCAGCGTGTCTTCGTCGTCCCAACGGCCGGCTTCGATCACCAGCACTGCCGCGTCCACGCCTTCCAGCGAGCCGCGCGCGGCGCGGTTCATCACCCGGTTCATGGCGCGCTTCTGCTCGCGATGCAGTCCGGGGGTGTCGACCAGCACCAGCTGCCCCTCGGGGAAAGTGGCAATGCCCAGCAACCGGTGGCGCGTGGTCTGCGGCCGGTTGGACACGATGCTGACCTTGGCGCCGACCAGGGCATTGGTCAGGGTGGACTTGCCGACGTTGGGCCGGCCGATCACCGCAACGCTGCCGCTACGGTGGGGAGAAGAGGTTTCGCTCACGTGTTCGAATCCAGTTGTGCGATGACAAGGGTGGCCGCCTGTTGCTCGGCAAGGCGACGCGAGGTGCCCTGGCCTTCGGCGCGGGCCACGGGCTGCTCCAGGATGCAGGCGACATGGAACTGCTTGGCATGTTCGTCGCCGCTTTCGCTGATCAGCGCGTAATTAGGCAGCGGCAGCTGTCGCGCCTGCAGCCATTCCTGCAGCCGGGTCTTGGGGTCTTTTTCCGCCTTGCCCACCGGCAGCGCCGCCAGCGAGGGCTCGAACCATGGCAGCACCACCGCACGGCAGCGTTCGAAGCCGCAGTCCAGATAGATCGCCGCCACGATCGCCTCGACCGCATCGGCCAGAATCGAATCGCGGCGATGGCCGCCGGATTTCAGCTCGCCCGGGCCCAGCGTCAGCCGCTCGCCCAGGTTGAGGGTGCGGCCGATCACCGCCAGCGCCCCTTCGCGTACGAGTTCGGCGCGCGCGCGGGTCAATGCGCCTTCGTCGGCCTTGGGCCAGCGCTGATACAGCGCCTCGGCGATCAGCAGATTGACGATGCCGTCGCCAAGGAATTCCAGTCGTTCGTTATGCGGAGTACCGGCGCTGCGATGCCGCAGCGCCTGGGCGAGCAGACCCGGATCGGCGAACGCATGCCCGATCGGATCGCCGCGCTGGAAAGTCCTATTCGCCACCACGTCCCGTCATGTCCTGGGACGTCTCGAATTTACCGACGACATCCAGATTACCGATCAATTCGCGGCGGACTTCATAGTTGACCTTCATGCGCCAGCCACCGTCGACGCGCTCGAACTTGACGTCTTCTTTTTTGACGTTTTCCGAGTAGTTGATGTACAGCCGACGAAAGAACAGATCCTGCAACTTGGACGGATCCATGTTGGCGCTATCGGGCTCCTTGGCCAAGCCCTTCATGGCGGTGCGCACCGAATAGTATTCCTGGTACATCGGAAACAGCTTCATCCCGATATAGAGCGCGAACCCGACCACCGCCAGCACCACCACGAACGACGTCAACGTCATACCGCTTTGCTTGCGCTTCATTGTGCTTCCCCGGCACGCCGTGCGTGCATTACTGGATTCCGGTCCCGATCCGCGACGGATCGAAACTCCCCTTGCAGAACCATCCTTCGCAATTGAGCCAGATCAGGAACGCCTTGCCGCGCAGGTTGGCCTCCGGCAAGAAGTGCGTCTGGGTCCAGAACCGGCTGTCTTCGCTGTTGTCGCGATTATCCCCCATCACGAAATAGCTGTCCGCCGGCACGGTCCACTCGCCCTGCCCGGCCGGCATGTTGCGGTCGACCCACTCCAGCACGGTGTGGGTGCGGCCCGGCAAGTCCTCGACCAGCAAGGTGGTGCCGGTCATCTCGGCGCCCTTGCCCTTACCGATGTACTCGCCCTTGACCGTGTAACGCATCGGCTTGTCGTTGATGTACAGCGTATCGCCGTGGAAACCGATCTTGTCGCCCGGCAGGCCCACCACGCGCTTGATCCAGTTCTGGTCCGGCGCATGCGGCGGCTTGAACACCACCACGTCGCCGCGCTTGGGCTCGCCGGTCGGGATGAACTTGGTATTGGTGATCGGCAGACGGAAGCCGTAGGCGAATTTGTTGACCAGGATGAAGTCGCCGATCAGCAGATTGGGCATCATCGAACTGGACGGAATCTTGTACGGCTCGGCAACGAAACTGCGCAGTATCAACACCACCGCCAGCACCGGAAAGAAGGCCCGCGAGTAATCGATGATCGCTGGCTCGCTGTCCAGCAGACCGGCACGTGCAGCGCGGCGCTTGGCCAGGAACAGCTTGTCCAGCAGCCAGATGAAGCCGGTGCCCAGCGTCAATACAACCAGGGCGATTTCAAACCATTTCATTGATGTTCCTTTCGGAAAGGGAATCGAGAATCGAGAATGGGGAATCGGAACAGCAGGAGCACTTGCGCCCTTACGATTCCCAATTCCCGATTTACCATTCCCAGCTACTTATCCATCTGCAAGACAGCCAGGAAGGCTTCCTGCGGAATCTCCACGCGGCCGACCTGCTTCATGCGCTTCTTGCCTTCTTTCTGCTTTTCGAGCAGCTTCTTCTTGCGCGAAACGTCGCCACCATAGCACTTGGCCAACACGTTCTTGCGCATCGCCTTGACGGTGGAACGCGAGATGATTTGCGAGCCCACGGCGGCCTGGATCGCCACGTCGAACATCTGCCGCGGGATCAGGTCCTTCATCTTTTCGCACAGTTCGCGGCCGCGCCGGTCGGCGTAGCTGCGGTGCACGATGATCGACAGCGCATCGACCTTGTCGCCATTGATCAGCGTATCCACGCGCACGAACGGGCCGGCATCGAAACGCAGGAAGTGGTAATCCAGCGAGGCGTAGCCGCGCGAGACCGACTTGAGCTTGTCGAAGAAATCCAGCACCACCTCGGCCATCGGCAACTCGTAGCTGATCTGCACCTGGCTGCCCAGGTAGTTGATGCCGATCTGGGTGCCGCGCTTTTCTTCGCACAAGGTGATGATGTTGCCGACGTAATCGGGCGGGGTGAGGATGTTGGCGCGGATGATCGGCTCGCGGATCTCTTCGACGTTGTTCAGCGGTGGCAGCTTGGATGGATTGTCCATCGGGATGATGCTGCCGTCGGTCTTGAGCACCTCGTAGACCACGGTCGGCGCGGTCGAGATCAGGTTGAGGTTGTACTCGCGCTCCAGCCGCTCCTGCACGATCTCCATATGCAGCATGCCGAGGAAGCCGCAACGGAAGCCGAAGCCCATCGCTTCGGAGCTTTCCGGCTCGAAGCGCAGCGCCGCATCGTTCAGGCGCAGCTTGTCCAGCGCCTCGCGCAGATCCGGGTAATCCTCGGCATCGACCGGAAACAGGCCGGCGAACACGCGCGGCTGCATTTCCTGGAAACCGGGCAATGCGTGCGGCGCCGGGTCGGCCGCCAGGGTCAGGGTGTCGCCGACCGGCGCGCCGTGCACGTCCTTGATCGAGGCGTTGATCCAGCCCACTTCGCCCGCGCCCAGCGCGGCAAGCTCCTTGCGCTTGGGCGTGAACACGCCGACCTTGTCGACCAGATGGGTGCGGCCGGTGGACATCACCAGGATCTTGCTGCCCGGCTTGATCTCGCCCTGCATCACGCGCACCAGCGAGACCACGCCCAGGTAGTTGTCGAACCACGAGTCGATGATCAGCGCCTGCAGCTTGTCGGTGTCGCGGGGGGTGGGCGGCGGAATCCGTTGCACGATCGCTTCCAGCACCAGATCGATGTTCAGACCGGTCTTGGCGCTGACCGCCACCGCGTCCTCGGCATCGATGCCGATCACCGCTTCGATCTCGGCCTTGGCACGCTCGATATCGGCGGTGGGCAGGTCGATCTTGTTGAGCACCGGCACCACTTCCAGGCCCTGCTCCACCGCGGTGTAGCAGTTGGCGACCGACTGCGCTTCCACGCCCTGGGCCGCATCCACCACCAGCAGCGCGCCTTCGCACGCGGCCAGCGAGCGGCTGACTTCGTAGGAAAAGTCCACATGCCCGGGGGTGTCGATGAAGTTCAGGTGGTAGACCTGCCCGTCCTTGGCCGTATACGGCAAGGACACCGACTGCGCCTTGATGGTGATGCCGCGTTCGCGCTCGATCGGGTTGGAGTCGAGCACCTGGGCCTCCATCTCGCGCGCCTGCAGGCCGCCGCACAGCTGGATGATCCGGTCGGCCAGGGTGGATTTACCGTGGTCGACGTGGGCGATGATGGAGAAGTTGCGGATATTCCGCATTGAATCAGAGGACATTGAGGTGGGCGCCGGCGGTGCCGTCGTCAGGGTAACGCAACATTATCGCACGGCCGGCCCCTTTGGGGCCGGGGATTGGGGAATCGGGATTCGGGAATCGCAAAAGCCAGGCGAGCTATCGCCTCGCGGAGCCGCTCTTGCCATTCCCGATTCCCGATTCCCGACTCCCTTCGTTAGCCGCCGGCCTTCAAGGCCACATAACTGGTCGCCTTGCCATCGGTGACCAGCAGCATGACCACGTCGCCTTTCTTGTAGCTGGACAGGGCGCGGTTGAGGTCGGCGACGCTGCCGACCTTGGTGCGGCCGACGCGGGCGATGACCAGACCCGGCGACAACGGCGGCTGGGTGCTGCGTGCTGCCGCGCCGGTGACCGAGGCGATGCGCACGCCCTCGCCGGCTTCCAGGCCCAGGCGGCTGCGCTCGGTGGCGGTCAGATCGGCCACCTGCAGGCCGAGCAGCTCCACGCTGGCCGGGGCGCCGGGCTTGGCGTCGTCGGCAGCGGTACGCGGTGCGGCGTTGCCGGCCGGGTTGTCCAGCGTCGTCAGGGTGACCGCCACCTTGCGCGGCTTGCCATCGCGTAGCACGTCCAGGTTGACCTTGGTACCCGGCGCCATCAGCCCGATCATCGGCGGCAGGTCGCTGGCGACATCGATCGGCTTGCCGTTGACCGCGCGGATCACATCGCCCACCTCGATCCCGGCCTTGGCCGCCGGGCTTCCCGGCGGGATGTCGTTGACCAGTGCGCCACGCGTATCCGGCAGGCCCAGGCCCTGCGCCTTGAGCGAGTCGATCGCGCCCACCTGCACGCCCAGCATGCCGCGACTCACGTGGCCGGTGGCCTTGATCTGCTCGGCGGCGCTGAAGGCCAGATCAATCGGAATCGCAAAACTGATCCCCATGTAGCCGCCGGAGGCGGAGAAGATCTGCGAATTGATGCCGACCACTTCACCGCGGGTGTTGAGCAACGGGCCGCCGGAGTTGCCCTGGTTGATCGCCACGTCGGTCTGGATGAAGGGCACGTAGCGCTGGTCCGCGTAAGGATTGCTGCGCCCGGTGGCGCTGACGATGCCGGCGGTGACCGAGTGATCCAGCCCGAACGGCGAGCCGATCGCCACCACCCACTGGCCCGGCTTGAGCGTGTTGGAATCGCCCAGGCGCACCGTCGGCAGGCGCTTGGCCTCGATCTTGAGCAGCGCCACGTCGAACTGCTCGTCGCTGCCGACCACCTTGGCCTTGAACTCGCGGCGGTCGGTCAACTTGACGGTGACCTCGCTGGCGCCATCGACCACATGGTGGTTGGTCAGCACATAGCCGTCGGCCGAAATGATGAAGCCCGAACCCATCGACTTGCCAGCGATGCCACCATCGTCATCGCCGCCCTGGCCCGGCCCCTGGCGCGGCCCGCCCGGCATCTGGAAATCCGGCCCGAAGAAGCGGCGGAAGAATTCCGGCATCTGCTCGTCGCCGGGCATCGCGCCGCCGTCCTGCCCACCCGGACCACTGCGCCGCTGGCGCGCCATGGCGTCCTTGCGGGTGATGGTGGTTTCGATATTGACCACACCCGGGCCGACCTGCTCGACGAGATTGGTGAAGTCCGGCAAGCCGGCCACCAGCTGCGGCGCCGGGGTGGCGCTGCGGTTGGCGGCAATCGGGGCAACATCCTTGGCAGCGGGCGCGGACTGCTGCGCGCAGGCGGCCAGCGGCAGGGTCATGGCGATCAGGCCGAACATCTGGGTGCGAATGCGGTGGTTCATCAGGTTGCCTCCGATGGCAGGGCGACAGGGGCCAAAGCCCCTGCCAATGCAGGGGTCCGGCACGATAACGGGAGGGAGGGCGCCGAACGGATGAAGATCGGCGGCGGCATCAATCCTGCGGCGGCTGCACCGGCAGCGGCCGGTTCGGCGCAGGGCTGGCAACACCCTGCGGCGCAGGCTCGAACGGATAGAACGCGGTGCCTTGGCCGCCTTGGCGGAAGCTGGCATTGAGCGGACTGTCGCCAGCACCGGACAGCGCCGCACGCGGCCACGGGCGCGCCTGCAAGGTGGTATCCGGATGCGTGAACGGATTCGATGGCGACACAGCACCGGCACCGGCCGTGGCCGTCGTCGCAGCGGGAGCAGCGGACGCCAGCACGCGGGTCGGCGCCTGCTGCGGACGCGAGGCGACGCTGCGGGCGACCTGCTGGTTGCGTGTGGCCGCGCCCCGGCGAGTGGATGCCAGCGCAGCAGCCGGCACCGCTGCGGCCAGCGCGACAACCTCATCGGGATCGGCCGGGCCGGGTTTGGCCGGACCCTTCGGCGCCGCGGGCGTCATGGGGGCCTGCGCGGTAGCGGGCAGCTGCGCCGCAGTGGCGAACACCGGGACCTGCGCGGCAGGCGGTGCGGTCTCCGGCAGGCGCTCGCGCGCCATGAACAAGGCGATCGCCGCCACAGATGCCGCAATCGCCGCGCCACCACCCCAGCGCCAGCGCGCCGCCGCACGCGTGGCCGGCTGCGCCTGCGGCACCGGCTCATCGGCGATGGCGCTGCGCACGCGCGCGGCAAATTCCAGCGGTGCCGGCGCGCTCGCTGCACCGCGCAGCACATCGCCGCACAGCTGCCAACGTTCGTGGCAGCCGGCCAGTTCCTCGTCGTGGGCCAGACGGCGCAGCAGGAAGCGCGACTCGTCGGCGCTCAATTCGCCATCCACCAGCGCAGACAGCTGCTGGCGGTAGTGAAGCTCGAACTTGTCGGTGGTGGACATGGCAGGGTTATGGCTCATACACGGTGTCGCTCACGGGTAGCGCTTTCGGTCTCCAATAGAGGCCGCAGCTCGATGTCGATGGCCTCGCGCGCCCGGAAGATGCGCGAGCGCACCGTTCCGATCGGGCAATCCATCTTTCGCGCGATTTCGTCGTAGCTCAGCCCCTCCACCTCGCGCAGGGTGATGGCTGACCGAAGTTCTTCCGGCAGGGCTTGGACCGCACGCATCACCGTTTGTTCCAGCTCCTGTCGCATCAATTCGCGCTCCGGGGTGTCGGTATCGCGCAGGCGGGTGGCACCATCGAACTGTTCGGCATCGCTGATCTCGATATCGTCGGTGGGCGGACGGCGGTTGTGCGCAACCAGATGGTTCTTGGCAGTGTTGACGGCAATGCGGTGTAACCATGTATAGAACTGCGAGTCGCCGCGGAAACTGTTGATCGCGCGGTAGGCGCGCACAAACGTATCCTGAGCCACGTCCTGACACTCGCTCCAGTCAGCGATGTAGCGCCCGATCAACGCAACGATGCGGTGCTGGTATTTGCGTACCAGCACATCGAACGCTGCGCTCTCGCCGCGCTGCACACGCCGGACCAGTTCCAGGTCCAGCTCCTGAGGTGTATCGACTTCGGCCATGTCGGGCCGCACTCCTGTCAGCCCACCGAAGTCGGGCAATGAGACAACCATTGAAGGGAAAAGTTCATACCGATCCGTACGATCGTCACGCATCAGACTAGCTGCACCGATGCGCCACTGGCGACGCCTCGCACCAGGCACGCGCCGCCTTGCCGACAGGTATGGGTATTTGACGTGAAGGAAACAACCTCTGGATGATAACGACCTTTCCTTATATCTCCGGACGGCCAGACGCATGCTTCCAGGTTTCGACGGGCTCCGATTCAGCCATTGGCAGGCCGATCTGCGCGAGGACGGCGTGGTCGTGCTCAGCCTTGATCGCCAGGGCGCACCGGTCAACGCATTTTCGCAGCAGGTGCTGCTCGAACTGGGCGCGCTGGTCGAGCGCCTGGCGCTGGACCCGCCAAAGGGCGTGGTGCTGCGCTCGGGCAAGCCCAACGGCTTCATCGCCGGCGCCGACCTCAAGGAATTCCAGGAATTCGACCGCAAGGGCACGGTCAACGACGCGATCCATCGTGGCCAGAGCGTCTTTCAGAAGCTGGCCGAACTGCCCTGCCCCACGGTCGCGGCGATCCACGGCTTCTGCATGGGCGGCGGCACCGAGATCGCGCTGGCGTGCCGGTATCGCGTGGCCTCCGACGACGGCAGCACGCGCATCGGCCTGCCGGAAACCAAGCTCGGCATCTTTCCCGGCTGGGGGGGCAGCGCGCGTTTGCCGCGCCTGATCGGTGCGCCGGCGGCGATGGATCTGATGCTGACCGGTCGCACCGTATCATCCAAGGCCGCACGCGCGATGGGCCTGGTCGACAAGGTCGCCGCGCCCGCGGTGCTGGTCGATGTCGCCGCCGCGCTAACGCTCACCGGCAGCAAACGTCCGTTCAAGCAGCGCGTCACCGCCTGGGCCACCAATACCTTGCTCGCGCGCAAGCTGCTGGCCCCACAGATGCGCAAGCAGGTCGCACGCAAGGCGCGCAAGGAGCATTACCCGGCGCCCTACGCTTTGATCAACGTGTGGGAACGTGCCGGCGGCAGTGGCATCCAGGCGCGCCTGGCGGCCGAGCGCAAGGCGGTGGTCAAGCTGGCCAGCACGCCGACCGCACGTAACCTGATCCGCATCTTCTTTCTGACCGAGCGTTTGAAAGCGCTGGGCGGCAAGGACGCCGGCGCTGCAGCCTTGGCACCGATTCGCTATGTGCATGTGGTCGGTGCCGGCGTGATGGGCGGCGATATCGCGGCCTGGGCGGCCTACAAGGGCTTGGAGGTGACGCTGCAGGATCGCGAGCAGCGCTTCATCGATACGGCGCTGGGCCGCGGCGGCGAGTTGTTCGCCAAACGCGTCAAGGACGAGGCCAAGCGGCCGGCGGTGGCGGCGCGCCTGCGCGGCGACCTGGCCGGCGCGGGCGTGGCGCAGGCGGATCTGGTGATCGAAGCGATCATCGAGAACCCGCAGGCCAAGCGCGAGCTGTATCAGTCCATCGAGCCGCAGCTCAAGCCCGATGCGTTGCTGACCACCAACACCTCGTCGATTCCGTTGACCGAGCTAAGCGGGCATCTCCAGCGCCCGGCGCAGTTTGCCGGCCTGCACTACTTCAATCCGGTATCGATGATGCCGCTGGTGGAAATCGTGCAGCACGACGGGCTGGACCCGGCCAACGTCGCGCGCCTGGCTGCGTTCTGCAAGGCGCTGGACAAGTTCCCGGTACCGGTGGCCGGCACGCCGGGCTTCCTGGTCAATCGCGTGCTGTTCCCGTACCTGCTCGAAGCGGCCACCGCCTATGCCGAAGGCGTACCGGGCCCGGTACTGGACAAGACCGCAGTGACGTTCGGTATGCCGATGGGGCCGATCGAACTGATCGACACGGTGGGGCTGGACGTTGCCGCCGGCGTGGGGGCGGAGCTCGCCCCGTTCCTGCACCTGCCGATCCCTGCGGCGCTGGCCACTGTGGAGCCGGGCAAGCGCGGCAAAAAGGACGGCCAGGGCCTGTACAAGTGGGAGAAGGGGCGCGCGGTCAAGCCCGAGGTCGCCAGCGGCTACGAGGCGCCGGCAGACCTGGAAGATCGCCTGATCCTGCCGCTGCTCAACGAAGCCGTCGCCTGCCTGCACGACGGCGTGGTGGCCGACGCGGACCTGCTCGACGCCGGCGTGATCTTCGGCACCGGCTTTGCCCCGTTCCGCGGCGGCCCGATCCAGCACATCCGCAGTATCGGCGCCGACGCATTGCTGGCACGTCTGCAGGCACTGCAGGCGCGCCATGGCGAGCGTTTCGCGCCGCGCCCGGGCTGGGAGTCGCCGTTGTTGCGTGAGCCGGTGGTGTGAGCCGTTGACACCGTCGTCGACGTCGATCAGACACGCAAGCGAGGGGCGATCGGCGACTGAGATGATCTGCAGGTTGCAGCGCGGCGAGCCATCGACAAAAGCTTTCGCAGGCCACAAAGAACAACGGCGAGCCAAGGCTCGCCGTTGTTTTTACCAGCTTGCAACGTGCCTCAGAAACGCAGACCCACACTGGTGAAGAAGTAACGGCCGGCCTGGTCGTAACCGGCGAGCGAGTTGCCATTGAAGGTCAGGCTGCCGCCCACCAGCGGCGGCTCCTTGTCGGCGATGTTGTTGATGCCCAAGGTCCAGGTGACGTAATCGCCCAACTGCATCGAACCGGACAGGTCGAAGTAGTTGTACGCCGACACCTTGTTGTCCTGGTTCACCAGGCGTACGTCGGTTGTGCCACGGGTGCCGTCGGTGTCCTGGTAATCCAGCTCACCGATATAGCGCCAGCGCAGACTGACGGTGTAGCGATCGAAGCTGTAGCGCGTGCTCAGCACATGCCGCCATTCGGCACTGTTGCAGGCCACGTTGACCACACCCGCGCAGTCGTATGTCACTTCCTGCACACCCGGAACCGGCTCGTACTCCTGCTTGATGGCGTAGCTGCCCATCATCGAGGCGGTCAGGCGCCCGGGACCGACGCTCCAGGCATACGATGCGGTCAGATCCACGCCCTGGAAATGCAACGAACCAAAATTATCCTGAGAATTGAGGATCAGACCGGAGACGTCGGGGTCGCTACCACGGAACAGATCGCCCGTCGTGGCATTGCGGCGCACGCGGCTGCAGATGTCCGCATTACCGGTCACACCGCATGCGGTGAGGATGTTGGACGAGCCGATGCTGCGGATCGCATCGTCGATCTTGATGTCGTAGTAATCCACGCTCAGATCGAGCCCCTTGATCGGGCTGGCGGCAAAACCGACGGTCCAGGTGTTGGCCGTTTCCGGCCTCAGAGCTGTATTACCGCCGCCGATTTCGTTGTACTGGCCGGCCGGGTTGGCTGCAACGCGGCCGTATTGCGCCGCCGTCACACCGGTGTTGGCGCACTGGGCCTGGGTGAAGACCGGATTGGCACCGGCGCACGGATCGCTACCGCTCCACAGTCCGATCGTATTTTCGTTATACAGCTCGGTCACGTTCGGAGCGCGGATCGCACGGTTCCAGCCCGCGCGCAGGTGGTACTTGCCATCGACGAATGTTGCCCCCAGACCGGCTTTATAGGTACTCACGCCACCGGAGGTGTCGTAGTCCGAGTAGCGATAGCCAAGCTGCATATCGAGGTGATCCAGGCTACCGGCTTGCGCCACCAGCGGCACCGCGCCTTCGAGGAACAGTTCCTTGACGCCGATGTCGCCGGACACATTGGAGGTCGGGCCACCCAGGCCGGTGAAGTTACCGGTCTGCATGTTGCTGTCGGCCACCCGCTTGAAGGTTTCGGTGCGGGTCTCGACACCGCCGACCAGACTGATCGGGTTATCGCCGGCCCACGGCAGGCTATAGCCGAAATTGCCGGTCACATAGGCGTTGAACACGCGCATGGAAGTTTCGTAGTTGACGATACCCACGCCTTGCAACGCTTCTGCCTCTGCTGCGGTGACACTGTCGGTCCACACGCTGTAAGGCACGCAGCCATCGAACGAACCAGGCTGGCAGCCCAGCAGTGCATCGCGGACACGCGTGGTCACGAAGTCGTTTCTGTTTTCCGACTTGGTCGTGCTGCGGTTATAGGTGAACGACGCGTCGTACGACCAGTTGTCGTTGATGTCGCCCTGGGCGCCGGTGGTGATGCTGAAACTGTTGGTATCCGAGTCGGTGATGCGCGGGCCGCCTTCGACGTTGCGCTTGGCCACGTAGACGGTGAACTCATCGTCGGTGATGCCCACATCGTTGCACAGGCTACCGATCACCGAGGTGGCGCAGTTGACGTTGAGGTCGGTGAAAAACGCGCCCGACGGCGCGATCTGGGTCGAACTCTTGCGGTTGACGAACAGGGTTTCGAGATAGGGCTTGAAGTGCTCGTTGACCTCGTACTTGATATTGGTGCCGGCCGTGTAGCGCGTATCCGGACGCTGGTAGTAATTCAACGGCGCGAAGTTGTAGAGATTCGGGGATGCGACCTGCGACCAGGTGCCTCCGGCTGAAGGCTGCACGTAGAACGCGCCAGCCGACGGAGCGACGACATAGAAGTTGGCCGGATCTGCGGTGGCAGAGCCGCCGCACGCGGTGCCGCGGTTGCTCAATGCGCATGCGGAGTAATCGCGCTGGCCCTGCAGCAGTGGATCGTTCTCGCGCCAGGTGGCCCATGCGGTGGAATGCCCCGCTTCGCCGAAGCTGCCGCCGATGGCCAGGTCCACATTGCGGGAGATGCCGTCGAAACCGGAGTTTCCAGTCGGATAATCGTAACCGGCATCGTCCATCAGACCGCGCATCAACGTGTTGCCGTTGTCGTGCTGGTAGGCGTTGTAGCCCATGTCGACACTGACCCCTTCAAACTCGTCGTCGAGCACGAAATTGACCACGCCGGCGACGGCATCCGAGCCGTACACCGCCGAGGCGCCGCCGGTCAGGATGTCCACGCGGCGCACCAGCGCTGCCGGAATGATGCTGATATCCGGACTCTCGCCGATGCCCTTGGGAATGCGCCTGCCGTTGACCAAGGTCAAGGTGCGCTGAGCGCCCAATCCACGCAGATCGACGGTCGCATAGCCCTGCGAGCCATTGTTGGCGAAGTTGTCGAAGCTCGCCGAAAGCTGCGGGTACTGATTGATCAGATCTTCGACCTTGGTCGAGCCGGTGTACTGGAATTCTTCCTTGTTGATTTCTGCCACCGGACTGGAGGCAGTCATCGTCTGGCTCTTGATGCGCGTACCGGTAACACTGATCGCGTCCAGGCTCTTGAGTTCCGTCGAGGGCTGCTCCTGCGCGATCACGGTTCCCGACAGGGCCAACGCCGCAGCGCCAACCGTGAGCGATACCCGGATGGCGTCGCGCAGCTTGGTGGTCTTCAATCTCATCTCTCTCTCCGAGAAGTTCGAACAGGTAAGCGCAACGCACTGCATCGGCATCTGAGGCAATGCCGGCACGTGCTGCGACGTCGTTGGCAAGCGCATCAAACTGCGCTTCCACACTGGCTAACGGCCGGACGAAAGAGCGCCCGAAAAAACGTTGCCAACCCGATGTTAAGACCACGTTGAAGAGAATTAAAGCGCCATTCAGAAATGCTCCGAATCGGTGCGGCGAATCCCCAAAAGAGTGCGGATGTCACGGAAAAAGCGGCTCTAGGGCGCTCTTTTCTCTCGTGGAGCCCGATTTCGCCTTGTTCGTTCGTTCGTTCGCTGGTCGCGAGCCAGCCGCTCGCTCAGTTGCAAGAACTATTGGTCGGCCAGCGGGAAATTCTTACGCCGCTTCGACGCCGGGCACGATCACGCCAGCTGCCTGAAGTCGCGTCAACAAGGGCGTGAGTCCGCCCAGATGCCGCCGAGAGCTATGCACCGAGCGTTGGTGGACATCGCCGCGCACCTGCGCTGCGCTCGCGGTCACGAACGGCACATGCTCCAGTTCGGTGATGGTGTCACTGCTCGCCAGCCCGCACCAGCTCAGCACCCGCGTGATCTGTTGGTCGGTGTCGCGCACCAACTCTTCGTAGTGCACGTCGAGAATGCTGCCGGGCAGCACCGCATGCCAGTGCCGCATGGTCTGCTGATAGGCCAGGTAATAATCCGCGAGCTCCTCGAGCGCATACGAGAACGGATAGGCGTTGTAGAACAAGGTCTTGTACATCGCATAACAGGTGTCCAGCGGATCGCGCACCAGATGGATGATGCGTGCGCGTGGCAGCGCTGCGGCAATCATGCCGCAATACAGGTAATTGACCGGCATCTTGTCGATGAACACCGGATGGTCGTGCACCAGCTCACGGGCGCCGCGCAAATACTCCTGCCCAAGCGCCGCGAAATCGATCTGCAGCGATGCCTGGGCGGCGGTCAGTTCGGGATTGGTCGACAGTACGCCGGAGGTCGCACTGCCGAGCAACGCACCGAAATCCATCAGCTCCCCAGCCGAGCGTGCACCGCCGCGCTGGATCAGCAGGCGCTCCAGCAAGGTGGTGCCGGAGCGTGGCAAACCGACGATGAAGATTGCCCCCTCGCCCGCATGACCGGGCTGCAGTGCGCGCAAGGCAGCCGGGTCGTACGCCTCGCGCACCTGGGCGATATGCGTACACTCGGCAGCAACGTCGTATTGCAAAGTCTTGCGCTTGCAGGCCGCTGCGGCGGTCAATGTCTCGAACGACTCCGCATGCTGGCCCAGGTCCTCCAGCTCCTTGCTCAAGGCGTACAGGCCGGCCGCTCGGGCGGATGGTTCCGACAGCGTGGTCAACCGGTGACGCAGATCGTCCAGATGGTTGTGCTGCCCGGTCTGACGCCGGAGCGTGGCGCGCAGGTACAAGGCATCGCCCGTGCCGGGTGCCAGTTGCAATAGCCGCTCCAGGGTGAGCTCAGCCGCATCGAATTCACCTCCAAAGAACTGCATGGTGGCGAGGTCGTACAGCAAGCCGGGCTGTTCTCCCAGCAATGTCATCGCATGCCGGTACGCATCACGGGCCGCCACCACCTCGTGGCAGCCGCTGTACAGCGCGCCGATGCGCCACCATGCAGCACCGTCGTCGCCGGCCAGCGCCTGCGCCTGACCGGCGACGAGCCTGGCCTCGCGGCGGCGACGCAGCTGCAGCAGCAAGCTGCCATATTTGATTAATAGCGGGAGCGGTGACGTTGCAACCGCGACTGCCTGTGCGATGCGGTCGGCTGCGGCCTGCGGATCGCCGTTGGCCAGCCAGGCTTCACTAGCAAGCTCCAGCAGATGCGCATTGCCAGGCTGCTCTGCGCAGGCGCGCTCGGCGAACACAGCTGCCTCGGCATAACGTCCCTGACGCAGCAGTTGATACCCGTTGTGCAACAGTGCGCGTAGTTGTCTCTCCGTCATTCGTTCTCTTCTGTTTGTTGCGATGCCGTCGGTGGCCTGGCTAGTCGATGCGGCGGGCGCGTAGCGCCACACCGGCAGCGGTCACCAGCATGTAACTTCCCATTGCAGCCTTACGGATCACCACGACCTCGCCCTCGGCCAGCGGACCGCGACTGGTCGCTTCTGTCAGCGCCCAGCGCTGATGACTGTCCAGCGACACGATGCGCGTACCGTCTGGCTGATACGTCACCGCAAGCACCTTCGCGGTGAGTTGCGCAGGCGCTGACTGCTGCGCACCTGTCGCTGCCGAGACCTGTTGGGTGCTGCGGCCGAATGCTCTCACTCCCCTGTCCACCTCAGCCGCCCGTACGGCTTGCGTTGGCGGAAAACTGGCGTCATAACAAGCCAACCGCGGCAATGGATCGATGATGGCGGCACAGCGATGCGTCGGCACGTCCTGCGCCGATGCCGCCCATGCGCAGCTCAGGACTGTCAGACCCACCACCACTGGCTTGTGCATGTGCGCATCTCACTGCTCGACTGCAGCAGAGCATACAAGCCAACCGGCGAGCACAGGAAAGCCCGACCATCGTCGTCTCGCCACCGGGCGGATTGAACGCACCGCCGGCGCCGCCTAAGCTGCAGGTTCCCGACCCGCTGCAAGACTGCCTGGAAAACGCCTTGGACCTGTCCTTGCAGCACGCCGCACGCTTACTGCAACAAGGTCATCTGCCGCAGGCGATCGCCGCCTATCAAGCCATCCTGCAGGCGCAGCCCGGCTGCGCCGATGCCTGGTACAACCTGGGATATCTGCTGCGCCGGACCGGCGAAGCATCCGCTGCGCTGGATGCGTATGCGCAGGCACTGCAGTACGGCGCTGCACTGCCGGAACAGATCCATCTCAATCGCGCCGCGCTGTTGAGCGACCATCTCCACCAGTATGCGGCCGCGTTGAAGGAGCTCGACCTGGCACTGCAGTGTCGGCCGGACTACGCCCCGGCCTTGCTCAATCTGGGCAACCTGCACGAAGAGCTGGGCACACGCGACCAGGCGATCGCCGCCTATCGCCACCTGCTCGCCAGTCCTCCTAGCGACGCCCGGACACGGGCGCTGCAGCTGCAAGCCACCGCACGTCTGCTGCATCTGGATCCTCCGACGCAGGCACAGGACCCACGCCTGCTCGAACTCGAGCAGGCCAGCTCGGTCGCGGGGCAGGATGCTGCGCTGGCGGCCACGCTGCTGCATGCGTTGGCCCATGCCTACGACCGCCTCGGCCTGCACAGCCAGGCATTCGATGCGGCCAGTGCCGCCAACGGGCATGGCCATGCACATGCAAGGCGCTACGATCCGATGCGGACGCACCAGCATTTCAACAGCATCACTGCGGTATTTGCCAACGTAAAGGACGCGCAACAGCCACCCCCCATGGCTGCTGGAAAAAACGCGGTGCCGGCCCTGTTTATCTGCGGCATGTTCCGCTCCGGCTCCACCTTGCTCGAACAGGCCTTGTCGCGCCACCCGTGCATTGCCGCCGGCGGTGAACTGGATGCGCTGCCGCGACTGGTTGCACAGTCGCTGTCGCCGTTTCCGCAGGCCGCGCAGCAGCTGTCCCCGCATACGCTGGCGCAGCTGGCCGCGGCATATCGTCAACGTGTGGCCGCAGTCGTTCCCCAGCATGCGCAACTGCGCTACATCACCGACAAGCGCCCGGACAACTTTCAACTGATCGGGCTGATCAAACGGCTGTTTCCGGCAGCCAGAATCGTGCACACACGTCGTCACCCGCTGGACAACGGGCTGTCGATCTTCATGCAGCAGCTCAATCCGCAACAGTTTGGCTACGCGGGCCGGCTGGAGGACATCGGGCATTTCCATGCGGCCTACCAGCGCCTGATGGAGCATTGGCTGTCGCTGTATCCGGACAGCATCCACACCTTCGACTATGACGCCTTCGTCGCCGCGCCGGAGCCCACCTTGCGCGCATTGCTGGACTTCCTGCAGTTGCCCTGGGAACCGGACTGCCTGGATTTCCACAAGGCGCCTGGAGCCGTCAAGACAGCCAGCTACTGGCAGGTCCGCCAGCCCCTGCATGGCGATGCATCCGGACGCTGGAAGCCCTACGCCGCTCAGCTCGCTCCCCTACGCGCCACGCTTGCCCGGTTCGGCATCACGCCTGCGGACTAAACCAGCCGACTACCGGCAACACCTCATCGCTCACGGTGGCGCGCGATCGCCGTCCATGGCATTGCTCATCCTGGCTCAGCAGCGGGTTCCAGATATCGAAGATCAGCACCGCACGCAGCTACGCACTCGCGTTGAGCGCCTCATGTTCGATCGAGTCGTCGAACATCAGCCCCGCGCCGACCTCCCATTGCCGCCAGTCGTAACCGACCCGGAAGCTGCAGCCATCGGGCACGATCAACGGAAGATGCGCCACCAGATGTGCGTTGGTCTCGCCATGATGCGGCGGAATGACCGTCTGCGGCGCCAGCACCGAAAACATCGCGTTCGGACACACGCCAACGATCTGCGCCGCATCATGACTCTCCCCTCAATCGGACAGGATGGCCTGGCTGCGTCCTGCTCCAGGCAACACCATGCCACCGCCAATCAGGCAAAAAGCCCACTGGCGGCGCGGTCCGCGTCAGTGCGAGTGGCCGCCGTGCGAATGCGTGTGACCACGATGATCGTCATGCGCGGAGCCTTGCGCTGCCGGAGCCGCGCCACACGGCCCGGTACCGCAGTCGCCACTCTCCACCTGCAGGGTGACGTGGGCGATCTCGAAACGCGCGTGCAGCAGCTCGGCGAGGGCGTCGCGCAGGCGGTCGCGGTCGGTGGTTTCGCCGACCACCACGTGTGCGGTGAGCGCGGGCGTGCTGGAGGCCAGTGCCCAGACGTGCAGGTCGTGCACGTCCTCGACGCCGGGGTGGCTGGCCAGCGCCTGCTGCACCTGCGGCAGATCGATGCCTTTGGGAACACCTTCCAGCAGCACGTTGATCGCCTCGCGCAGCAGCACCCAGGTGCGCGGCAACACCCACAGGCCGATCAGCACGGCCAGCACCGGGTCGATCCACTGCCAGCCGGTCCAGCGGATCAGCAGCGCGCCGATGATCACCGCCACCGAGCCGAGCATGTCGCTCCAGACTTCCAGATAGGCGCCCTTGACGTTGAGGCTCTCGCCGCTGCCGGCGTGCAGCAGCTTCATGGCGATCAGATTGATCACCAGGCCGAAGCCGGCGATCAGCAGCATGCCGCTGGAGGAAATATCCTGCGGTGCGCGAAAGCGCTGCGCGGCCTCCCACAGGATGTAGGCGCCGACTGCGAACAACAGCGCGCCGTTGGCCAGCGCGCCGAGCGCTTCCAGCCGCACATAGCCATAGGTGCGGCGCGCATCGGCAGGACGACGGCTCAGGCGCACGGCAAGCAGGGCGATCATCAGGCCCACGGTGTCGGTGGCCATATGCGCGGCGTCGGACAACAGCGCCAGGCTGTTGGTGATGAACGCACCGATGACTTCCGCCAACAGGAACGTGGCGGTGAGCCCCAGCGCCCACCACAGCGGTGTCTCGTGGCGGATTTCGCTGGGTGCGTGGTTGTGGTCGTGTCCCATGGATGCGGTAGCCTCGTGCGATGCGCGCACCTTAGGCGCACGCGAGGGCGGAGACTATTACACCCGGACGTTATGACATCACATCACGCGGAAGTGGCACTGCACGTTATTGCTCAGGCCAGGTAGCCACCTGGAGTGACTCACGAAGCCCCTCGAACGCTGCAGCGATGGCGGCAATGTATCGGCAACACTCGCCCTCGTTGGCGGGTGGAGTGATGTCGTATTGGCAGTGACATTGCTCGGATTGAAAGAAGCCGACCAGACCGCACCTCATCGGACGGCCGCGCTGCAAGCACTGCATGCACCGCTTGCAACCATGCGTACCGAACATCGTGACAGGTCCTTGCCCGCCCGCCGTCGCGGGACCTTACGCGGCATGGATGCCGCGTAAGAGCTTACCAGGACGTACTTGCAGCGTGTCCCGCGATGGTGGGCGGGCAAGGGCCCTGCAGCAAACTTGCAGCGTCGAGGGCGCGGCGCCCTCACCGCACCAGACAGTTGGTCGGCGCTCATTTGAAAAGCGGTCTGTAGTCAGGTGTGCATCAGACGTGGAGCCGATGCTTCGTGATCGGACGAGGCGCATCCGGACGGCTTTTACATGCACACCGACCATCTCGACGGGTCCTTGCCCGCCCGCCGTCGCGGGACCTTACGCGGCACGGATGCCGCGTAAGAGCCTCCATGGACGGATTCACGGCGTGTCCCGCGATGGTGGGCGGGCAAGGACCCTGCAGCAAAGCCGCAGATCAGACGCCGCCCCGTTCTATCAACTCTCCAGACGGATGCAAAGCACCACTCTGGCCACGCCTGTTCGACGGCAGGCGTAGACGCCTTGACGACCGCTCTCACACCTTGGCCACCAGCTTGATCACGCTGGAAAAATCCAGCGCACCGTTGCCGGCCTGGCTGTTCATCGCATACAGATTGCGCGCCAGCTCGCCGAGCGGAATCGACACCCCCGCCTGCACTGCGGATTCGGCGACCAACCCCAGATCCTTGAGCATCAGATCGTTGCCGAAGCCGCCGCTGTAACCGCGCGATGCCGGCGCATTGGGCAGCACGCCCGGCCACGGGTTGCAGACCTCGGTGGCCCAGCTGCGACCGGTACTGACCGCCATCATCTGCGACAGCACCGCCGGGTCCAGGCCCTGCGCAACGCCGAGCGCCAGCGCCTCGCCGGTGGCGGCCATGATCACGCCCAGCGCCATGTTGTTGCACAGCTTGGCGACCTGGCCCGCGCCATTGTCGCCGACGTGGAAGATGTTCTTGCCCATCGCCTGCAGTACCGGCCGCGCACGCTCCAATGCCTGCGCGGCGCCACCGACGATAAAGGTCAGACTGCCGGCCGCCGCGCCAGCGGTACCGCCGGAGACCGGCGCATCCAGCATCGCCAGGCCGCGCGCCTGCGCCTCGGCGGCCAGCTTGCGTGCGCTGGCCGGTGCGATGGTGCTGCACTCGATCACCAGGGCACCGGCGGGAATCTGCGCCAGGATGCCGGCTTCGCCCAGGTACAGCGCTTCGACATGGCGGCTGGCCGGTAGCATCGAGATCACGATCTCGGCGTCGGCCAGGGTGTCGTGCGCGGAGCTGGCGGCATGCGCGCCAGCAGCGACTGCCGCGTCCAGTGCGGCGGGCACCAGATCGAACACCCGCAGCTGGTGCCCGGCCTTGCTCAGGTTGGCGGCCATTGGCCCGCCCATATTGCCCAGGCCGATAAACGCGATCTTGCTCATGGTGTGATTTTCCAGGTTTGAAAGGCCATCACCCAAGGGCGCGGCCGTTGAATGGTCTGCCCGGCCGCAGCGCGCACGCGGCAAACAGGCGGAATGGCATCTATCAGCTCTGCATTGCGAATGCTGCTCATCGTCCGCATCTCCTGCGGACCGTTCGCATTAGCGCTCAGCGACTCACCGTGCACCAAGATCGGCAAGCGGATGCCGTGCACGCGGCCAGGGCGATTGCAGGAATGCAGCCGCCCATTGCGCATCGGCCCGTTCCAGCGCGGCAGGCTGCCACTGCGGCGTGCGGTCCTTGTCGATCAACAGCGCGCGAATGCCTTCGGCAAAGTCGCCATGTGCGGCCACATGCAGCGCCACCACGTATTCGGTGCGAAAGGTGTCCGCCAACGTGCTGGTTTCCGGATGATGGTGCAGCTCCCAGGCCAGGCGCGCCGAGCCGGGGGCGCCGGCTGCCAGCGTGGCACGCGCGGCCTGCAGCCAGGCATCTTCGCTTTGCAGTGCCAGGATTGCGGCGACCACCTCCTGCAGCGTCTGGCCTGCCACCAATTGCGCGATCAGCGCCGCATGCACCTGCAGCGGGCCCGGCTCCAGCGGTTGCGCAATCCCGTGCAGGAACGCGCCGAGCTGGGTGCGATCTTCCTGCGCAATGCCTGTCCAGGCATGCGCGCTCAAGGCTTCCAGCACTGGCGCGTATTGCGCATGTTCCAGGCGGACGTCCGCAAGCCCGGCATAGATGGCATCGCTGGCGTCCAGCGGCGCGCCGGTCAGTGCCAGAAACAACCCGGCAGCCTGCGGTACCCGGCGCAGCAGCCAGCTGCCGCCGACATCGGGAAACAGGCCGACACTGATCTCCGGCATCGCAAGCCGCGAGCGCTCGGTGACAACGCGATGGCTGGCGCCGGACATCAAGCCGATGCCGCCGCCCATCACGATGCCGTGGCCCCAGCACAGCAACGGTTTGGGATAGGTGTGGATGCGATGGTCGAGCCGATACTCCTCTTCGAAGAACGCAGCGGCATGCGCATTGCCTTGCGGTTGCGCGCGACGCTCCTGCGCATCCGGCACCGCCTCGCGATGCGCACGCATGCTCTGGTACAGACCATGCAGGTCGCCGCCCGCGCAGAACGCTTTCTCGCCTGCGCCACGCAACACCACGCAGGCAATCTGAGGATCATGGGCCCAGACGCGCAGCTGCGCATCCAGCAAGCGCGTCATCTGCAACGACAAGCCGTTGAGCGTTCTGGGCGAATTCAAGGTGGCGATACCGATGCGGTGCCCGTCGGCGCAATCGCGTTGTTCGAACAGCACCGGCGCTTCTTCGGTTGGGCGCACATCCAGCATCAGCCATTGCTCCACTGCGGCGCGCGCTTCTCCAGAAAGGCTGCCACTCCCTCGGCCTGATCGGGCTGCTCGAACAGGTCGACGAAGGCTTCGCGCTCTGCCACCAGTGCGGCGGCATGCGTGCCGTGGCGGGTGGACTGCACCAGGCGCTTGCACGCCGCAACACTGGCCGGGCTCTGCTTGCCGGCGCGCTGTGCCCAGGCGATGGCCTGCGCACGCGACTCGCCCGTGCCGACCACCTCTTCCACCAGGCCAATGCGGTGCGCAGTGGCGGCATCCAGACGCTCGCCCAGCAGGATCATGCGCTTGGCCCAGCCCTCGCCAACCAGGCGCGGCAGGTTCTGGGTACCGCCGGCGCACGGCAGCAACCCGACGCTGGCTTCCGGCAAGGCCAGTTGCGCGTGTTGCTCGGCAATACGCAGATCGCAGGCCAGCGCGCACTCCAGGCCGCCGCCCATCGCATAGCCGTTGATGGCCGCGATCGACACGCCGCGGAAGGCGCTCAAGGCCTCGAAGGCTTCGCCGAAGCGACGCGCGGCCTCCCGTGCAGCAGCCTTGTCGCCATCGGCAAACTGCTTGAGATCGGCGCCGGCGCTGAAGAACTTCTCGCCGTCGCCGGTGATCACCAGCGCGTAGATGCTGCGGTCCGCATCCAGCGCGTGCACCAGATCGCGCAGGGCTGCAAGGCTGTGCACGGTCCAGGTGTTGGCCGGCGGATTGTGCAGGGTAACGATGGCGACATGGCCATCGCGTTCGACCTGCAAGCCGGTATGCGCACGTGTTTCCCAGTCGCTCATCGCAGTTCCTCCTCGCCGTTGAGCAGGTGACGCGCAATGATCATGCGCATCACTTCGTTGGTGCCCTCAAGTATGCGATGCACGCGGCTGTCGCGCAGCAGGCGCTCGATCGGATATTCGCGGATATAGCCGTAGCCGCCGTGGATCTGCAGTGCGTCGTCGCAGATCGCAAAACCGGCATCGGTGGCGAAGCGCTTGGCCATCGCGCACCACACGGTGGCATCGTGGCTGCCGGCATCGAGCTTGCGCGCAGCGGTGTGCACCATCTGCCGGGCGGCCACCAGTTGCGTGGCCATGTCGGCCAGCTTGAACTGCAGGGCCTGGAAATCGGCCAGTTTCTTGCCGAACTGACGGCGCTCGCCCATGTAGCGACGGGCAGCGTCCAGCGCGCCCTGCGCCGCTCCCAACGAGCAGGCGGCGATATTAATGCGGCCGCCATCGAGCGCCTTCATCGCCATCTTGAAGCCCTCGCCTTCCCTGCCCAGCAGATTGACTGCCGGAATGCGTACGTTCTCGAAGCTCACACCGCGCGTGGGCTGGCTGTTCCAGCCCATCTTCTCTTCCTTGCGGCCGTAGCTGATGCCGGGCGCATCGGCGGGCACCACAAAGGCGCTGATGCCACGGGCGCCGTCGTCGCCGGTGCGGGCCATCACCACCAGCACATCGGTGGCGCCCGCGCCGGAAATGAAGGCCTTGCTGCCGTTGAGCAGGTAACTGTCGCCATCGCGCTGTGCGCGGGTCTTGAGCGAGGCCGCGTCCGAGCCGGCACCCGGCTCGGTGAGGCAGTACGAACCCAGCTTGACGCCGCTGGTCATCGCCTCGCCCCACTGCGCGCGCACCGCGTCACTGCCGTAACTGGCGATCAACCAGGTGGCCATGTTGTGGATGCTGATGAACGCCGAGGTGGATGGATCGACCGTGGCCAGTTCCTCGAACACCACCGCGGCATCGAGACGGCGCATGCCCAGGCCGCCCACGCCTTCATCGGTATACAGCCCGCAAAAGCCCAGCTCGGCCGCCTTGGCGATCGCCTCGCGCGGGAAGTGGCTTTCCGCATCCCAGCGCGCGGCATGCGGGGCGAGTTCCTTGTCGGCGAAGTCGCGCGCGGCAGCGCGGAACGCTTCCTGCTCGTCATTCAAATCGGCCGTGTTGGCGTGTAGCTGGATGGCTGCATTCATGGCGATCAGGTCACTTGAGGGAGATGGTGGTGTTGACGCCGTGGCCCAGCGTTTCGTCGTCGAACCAGCGCGCGGTCACGGTCTTGGTCTGGGTGTAGAACATCACCACCTGCTTGCCGTACGGGCCCAGGTCGCCGAGCTTGGAGGCACGCGAGCCGGTGAACGAGAACAGCGGCACCGGCACCGGGATCGGTACGTTGATACCGACCTGACCCACATCGATGTCTTCCTGAAAACGCCGCGCCGCCGCGCCGGACTGGGTGAACAACGCGGTGCCGTTGCCGTTGGGATTGGCATTGACCAGGGCGATGGCCGCATCCAGCGTGGCTGCCTCCAGGATCACCAGCACCGGGCCGAAGATTTCCTCATCGTAGATGCGCATGCCGGGTTTGACCCCGGAAAAGATCGTCGGGCCGACGAAGTTGCCGTGTTCGAACCCCGGCACGCTGGGCGCGCGACCATCCAGTTCCAGCGTGGCGCCTTGCTCCACGCCGGAGGCGATCAGGCCTTCCACGCGCGCGCGCGCCGCGCAGGAGATCAACGGCCCGACCTCGGTGCCCGGCGCACTGCCCGCGCCCAGCTTCAGAGCCTTGGCCTTGCTCACCAGCGCCGGAATCCACTGCCGCGCCTCGCCCACCAGCACCAGCGTGGACGCCGCCATGCAGCGCTGGCCGGCCGCACCGAAGGCGGCGCCGACCATCGCGTTGAGCGTCTGTTCCTGATTGGCGTCCGGCAGCACCACGGCATGATTCTTGGCGCCCATCATGCATTGCACGCGCTTGCCTGCCAGCGCGGCGCGCCGATAGACGTGCGTGCCGACCCTGGTCGAGCCCACGAACGACAGCGCCTTGATGTCCGGGTGGTCGCACAACGCGTTGACCACTGCTTCGCCGCCGTGCACGACATTGAGCACGCCCTTGGGAATGCCCGCCTCCAGCGCGAGTTCCACCAGCCGCATGGTCACCATCGGGTCCTGCTCGGACGGCTTGAGCACGAAGGTGTTGCCGGTCGCAATGGCCATCGGAAACATCCACAACGGAATCATGGCCGGGAAGTTGAACGGGGTGATGCCCGCGCACACGCCCAGCGGCTGCAGCAGGCTATAGGTGTCCACGCCGTTGGCGACGTTGTTGGCCAGCTCGCCCAGCTGCAGGTTGCCGATGGCCGCGGCGTGTTCGACCACTTCCAGCCCACGGAACACATCGCCCTCGGCATCGGCCAGGGTCTTGCCCTGTTCGGCGCTGAGCAGCGCGGCCAGTTCGGGCAGGTGCTCGCGGATCAGCTGCTGGTACTTGAGGAAGATGCGCGCACGCGTGCCGATCGGGGTCTTGCGCCAGCTCACGAAGGCCTGGCTGGCCGCCGCCACCGCCGCGTCCACTTCGCCGATGGTGGCGAACGGCACCCGCGCCAGCACGGATTGATCGGCCGGATTGATCACCTCCCGCCACTGGGTGCTGACGGAGGTGACGAACTGGCCGTCGATCAACAGGGACACGCGCGGGACGGAATCAGGCATTGCAGGTTCGCTCGCAGAAGGCCGGTACGGATGCTTCGCATTGTTCGCACCGCGACCTGGCTTTCCCAGCCAGATATTGCTTAATCGCGCTAAGCTGCCGCCACTCTTTTGCGAATCTTGCGAATGCCCCAGTCGCAGCTCCCGCTCCGCCACCAGCTCGGCCTGCGCCTGCAACGGCTGCGCCAGCGCCACGGCCTGACCCAGGCCGAGCTGGCGCGCCGGCTCGGCCTGTCGCCGAGCTACCTCAACCAGATCGAGCGCAACCAGCGCCCCTTGACACTGGCGATCCAGCAACGGCTCAAGGCCACCCTGGGCGATCTCGACGGCCTGCTCGACCTGGACGATCCGGCCGCGCTGGTCGAGCCGCTGGACGAATCGCTGCGCAGCCTGGGGCACAGCCTGTCTGCCGCCGAGCTGCGTGTGCTCACCGGCAATCTGCCGCAGGTGGCCCAGGCCCTGCTGGACCTGCACCGCGCTCACCAGCACCTGCTCGAGCGCACCGCCGCGCTGGAAATACAGATCGGCGCCGATCACGCCGTACTGCCCTCGCTGTCGCCGGGCGAGCAGGTGCGCGATTACTTCAACCGCGCGCACAACTATCTGCCGGAACTGGATGAGCGCGCCGAGGTGCTGTATGCCGAACTCGGCCTGACCTCGGACAACCTGCCGCTGCGGCTGCGCCAACGCCTGGCCGATCGTCACGGCCTGCTGGTGCAGGATGCGCCCGAACTGCACAGCGACAAACGCCGCGTGGATGCGCAGGCGCGCGTGCTGTGGCTGCCCGCGCATCTGCGCCCCGGCCAGCAGGCCTTCCAGATGGCCGCGCAACTGGCGTTGCTGGAATGTGCGCCGTTGCTCGACGCACGCATCGCCGATGCCGGCTTCGAAGATGCCGAACGCATTGCGCTCTCGCGCATTGGTTTGTCGAATTACTTCGCCGGCGCCCTGGTGATGCCGTACGGTGAATTTCTGCGCAGCGCCCAGCGTTCGCACTACGACATCGAGTGGCTGGCCGATCGCTTCGGCGTCGGCTTCGAGGCGGTCTGCCACCGGCTCAGCACCTTGCAGCGGCGCGGCGCGGCCGGGCTGCCGATCTTCTTCATGCGGGTCGATCGTGCCGGCAACGTGTCCAAGCGGCATTCGGCCACCGACTTCCATTTCTCGCATGTCGGTGGCGCCTGTCCGTTGTGGATCGTCTACGAAGCCTTCAACCAGCCCGACCGCATCCTCACCCAGATCGCGCGCATGCCCGATGGCCGGCGCTATTTCTGGCTGGCACGCCAGGTCAGCAGCGGCGCGCCGGGCTACGGTCGCCCGCGCAAGACCTTCGCCTTGGCGATGGGGTGCGACCTGCGCCATGCCGATCAGCTGGTGTATGCGCGCGGCTGGGACCTGGATGCGGTGGACGATGCGGTACCGATCGGCCCCGGCTGCCTGACCTGCGAACGCAACGACTGCGTGCAGCGCGCATTTCCGGCGTTGCCCCGGTTGTCTGTCAACACGCGCTAGGCCGAGACCAGGGTCCGCAGCGTCGACCAGGCAACCTTGTTTCCCAACGCACACGACTCACGCCGCAACTGTGACCAGGCAGACGCTACCGCTGCAGTGCAGCATTCCAACCCGAGATAGCTCCCGCAAAATGCTTCATTGGAATGGAATGGCTTGCGCTTCTACCCTGGAGTGGACACATGCAAGACAGGGGGGCGCCAAGGCGATAGAAGATCGTCGCAGCGTCACGCAAACGACCAGTCGGCTCCACACCGCAGTACCGCAGCAATCCCCATGCCCGCGTCGGAGGCGCCAGAGCGCCGCACCAGCGGCCACTACTCCATTCGGTAACTTTGTCCTGGGAGGGATCAAACGATGCCCGTTCACCACACCGGCCACCCGGCCAGCCGGCGCCTGCGCCGCACGCCCGTGCGCGACGTCCTCACCACCACCATCGCCTGCGTGCTGGCCACCGCGTTCGGTGCGCACGCACAGGACAGCGCGCCTGCCGCAGCGCCGGCCACCGATGCCAGCACCGCGGCTGCGCCGCCGGTCACGCTCGACAACATCACCGTGATCGGCCAGCGCGCCAGCCTGAACCAGGCGGTGCAGGCCAAGCAGATGTCCGATCACGTCATGGAAGTGATCTCCGCAGACAACATGGGGCAGATGCCCAACGTCACCGTGGCCGAAGCGTTGGTGCGCCTGCCCGGCGTCAACGGCACCCGCGACCGCGGCAACGAGAGCCTGGCCACCGTGCGCGGCCTTGGCCCGCGCATGACCATGGGTACCGTCAACGGGCGCGAAATCGCCTCCTCCGAGCCCAATCGCGCGGTGCGCTGGGAAGTGTTTCCCACCGAGATCGTCTCCACCGTCAAGGTCTACAAGACCCAGTCGGCGGACCTGGTCGCCGGCGGCCTTGCCGCGACGGTGGACATCTCCACCATCAGCCCGCTGGACTACACCGGCCCGGGCTTTGTCGGCACCGCCGGCCCGGTGTTCTACGACCACGCCAAGGACGTGGACGGCTACACCCCGTGGGGCAGCCGCTTCGGCGCCAGCTGGGTACACCAGATCAACGACAACCTGGCGGTTGCGCTGGGCGCCACCTACCAGAAGCAGAAGAATTCCAACTCCTCGATCGGCAGCTGGGGCTATACCGATGCCACTACCTCGCGCGACGTGGATGGCGACGGCACCGTAGACCCGACTCCGTTCGGCGCGGCCGACCAGCTCAAGCTGACCGACCAGACCCGCACCGGTGCGATGGGCACGGTGCAATGGCGCTCGGGCAACTTCGAGTTGAAGTTCGACGGCCTGTACTCGCGCATCGAGATCGACGAAGACCAGCTGCAGAACTGGTTCAACGGCCTGGCCTACAGCACCTTCTCGACCGGCGCCAATCCGTACACCACGCCGGGCTCGTCTTACACCATCGTCGATGGCGATGTGGTGGCCGGCACGCTGGCCAACTCGAACCTGCAGGTCGACCATGTGGTCAGCCACTACAACGAGGTCAAGACGCTCACCGCCGGCGGCCTGAACGCCAAGTGGAGCGGCGATGTGTGGACGCTGGGCAGCGACCTGTCGTTCTCGCAGGCCAAGCGCGACAACACCTGGCAGGCGGTGCGCTTCGGCAGCAACCCGGACACCGTCTCGTTCGATTTCCGCCGCAGCGTCACCCCCACCATCCGCACCAGCTCGGATGCGCCCGAGTGGGGCATCGCCGGCCAGACCGAGCCGCAGGGGCTGCGCGACAGGATCGCCGCGCTGGCGCTCAACGCCAGCCGTTCGGTCGATGCCGCTGCGTTCACCTCGCTGGAGTTCGGCGCACGTGCCGCGCGCCGCGAGAAGCAGAACCGCCGCTTCATCAGCAACCAGTCCGGCTATGACCAGCCGATCTCGGCCTATCAGGGCCTGATCTACCCGGTCACCATGCCGGACTTGAACGTGCCCACGCTGACCGGCGGCAACATGGATGCCATCGCCGAGATCGGCTTCGGCGGTTTCGACCCGGCCACGCTCAACGAGCAATTGCTGGACCACTGGAACGTCAAGGAAGACGTGCGCGAAGCCTTCGCCAAGGCGGTATTCAGCTCGCAGCTGTTTGGCACCGATGTCACCGGCAACATCGGCGTGCGCCTGGTCAACACCAAGACCACCAGCGACGGCTTCGATTCGGTCGGCACCACCGTGCAGGCAAGCAGCGACCGCAAGGAATACACAGACGTGCTGCCCAGTGCCACCGTCAACTTCCTGATCGACGATCAACGCATCCTGCGCTTTGCGGTGGCCAAGGTCATCGCGCGTCCGCCGCTGGACGAGTTGCGCACCGGCCGGCGCCTGGACGACCCCAACGTCACCATCGGCCAGCTCACCGGCAGCGGCGGCAACCCGCAGCTGGATCCGTTCAAGGCCACCCAGGTCGACCTGTCCTACGAGTGGTACTTCCACAAGGAAGCCCTCGCCGCACTGGCCGTGTACCGCAAGGAAGTGGATTCCAGCATCGGCTACCGCACCGACCGTGAAGTGATCAACGGCCTGGATTACCTGGTCAGCGCGCCGTTCAATGGCGGCGGCGGGCATATCAACGGTGTGGAACTCACCTTCCAGACCCCGTTCTATTTCATCCCGCACATGGAAAACTTCGGCGTCTACTCCAACTTCTCGCTGGTCGATTCCAACCTCAAGGAGTTCTCGCCGGAAGACAACCCGCTGCCGTTGAGCGGGCTGGCACGCAAGACCGGCACCTTCGACCTGTGGTACAGCAACGGCACCTTCGAAGCGCGCGTGGGTTACAAGTATCACAGCCCCTACACCGTGGTGTACGGCTGGAACGCGGCGCGTCTGGCACGGCTGCAGAGCGAAGGCACGGTGGATCTGAGCTTGAACTGGCAGTACAGCAAGCAGCTCGGTTTCCGCTTCCAGGCCGGCAACCTCACCAACGAACCGCTGCGCGCCTATACCGACAACAAGCCCAACCGTCTGGCCAACCAGGACGACGGCGGCTACCAGGTGTTCGGCCGTCGCTACTCGCTGGAAGCGACCTACAAGTTCTAGGCGCCGCTGACACCGCTGTTGCACGCCTGGTCCACCACTGCGCGCGGTGTGCGCAATCGCCTCCGTCACTGACGTTGAGATTGCGCGCACCGCCCGTACGACGGCACCGCCGCGTGCGACAGGCTCTCACCCGCTCCGCGTTTCATCTGTCGAGGAATTGCATGCGCTCCACACGCCCTCTCTGGACGCCCGCGCTGCTCGCGCTGGCCATCTCCACCGTCGCACACGCCGCCCCGTCCCCTGCCACGCTGTATCTGGGCGCGGACCTGTCCTACGTCAACGAGATGGAGGAATGCGGCGTGCAATACCGCGAGAACGGCGTGATCAAGGACCCGTTCGAGCTCTTCCATGCGCACGGTGCCAATCTGGTGCGCGTGCGGTTGTGGAACGATGCCCGCTGGACCCGCTACAGCGACCTGTCCGACGTCAAAAAGACCATCGCGCGTGCACGCGCGCAGGGTATGCAGGTGCTGCTGGACCTGCACTATTCCGACGACTGGGCCGATGGCGAAAAACAGCTGATTCCCAAGGCCTGGGCCAGCATCACCGAGACCGATGAACTGGCGCGCACGTTGTACGGTTTCACCTATGACACGCTCAGCGCGCTCGACCGTGCCGGCCTGATGCCGGAGCTGGTGCAGGTGGGCAACGAAAGCAATTCCGATCTGATGGACAGCAAGCCGTGGGACAAAAAGCGCCCCATCGACTGGCAGCGCAATGCCAAGCTGTTCAACGCCGGCATCAAGGCAGTGCGCGACATCGGCGCACGCTCCACGATCAAGCCGCGGGTGATGCTGCATATCGCCCAGCCGGAAAATGTGGAACCGTGGTTTGCCGCTGCGACCAAGGCCGGCGTCACCGACTACGATCTGATCGGCATCAGCTACTACCGCAAATGGTCGACACAATCGATGGCCCAGCTGGGCAAGACCATCAGCCGCCTGCGCGGCCGCTACGATGCCGATGTGGTGGTGGTGGAAACAGCCTATCCATGGACGCTGGACTCCGGCGACACCTCGCACAATCTGCTCGGCGAGGATTCGCTGATTGCCGGCTACCCGGCCACGCCGCAGGGCCAGTTCCGCTACATGGTCGACCTCACCCAGCTGGTGATCGACACCGGCGGCGCCGGCGTCGTGTACTGGGAACCGGCGTGGACCAGCAGCAGCTGCAAGACGCGCTGGGGCACCGGCTCATCATGGGAAAACGCCAGCTTCTTCGACTTCAAGCACGCCAATGACGTGCTGCCGGCGATCGACTTCATGCGTCACCCGTATACCGGCGTGCCTGCAACAACAAGCAAACCCGCTGCGGGTAGGCAAGGCAACGCGGCCGATACCGGCAAGAGGGCCCAGCCATGACCGGCATCAATCGCCGCGAACTGCTGCGCGGCATGCTCGCCAGTGGCGTGAGCGCCGCACTCCCGGTCGGTACGGCCGGTGCGCTGCTGCCCGCCATCGCCGCTGCAGCACCAGCTGCAACCGACAACGCCACGCCGCTTGCCGCACTCGGCGATGCAGCCCTGGCACCGCGCGAACGGCTGCTGTTCGACTTCGGTTGGCGCTTCCATCTTGGTCACGCCAGCGACCCATCGCGCGACTTCGAGTTCGGCAGCTTCCAGCGCAGCTTCGCCAAGGCCGGCAAGGACACCGCCACCGCCGCGCAACTCGCCTTCGACGACAGTGGCTGGGAACTGCTGGATCTGCCGCACGATTGGGCCGTGACCCTGCCCTTCCGGCAGGAACCGATCTCGGCCACCATCACCGAGGAAGATCCGGCCGCCGCGCACGGCTACAAGCCGCTGGGCACGAGCTTTCCGGAAACCAGCGTGGGCTGGTATCGGCGCACGCTGCAGATTCCCGCAGGCGATCTGGGCAAGCGCATCAGTCTGGTGTTCGACGGCGTGTTCCGCGACTGCATCGTGTTCTGCAACGGCCACATCGTCGGGCGCAATGCCAGCGGCTATTGCGGGTTCGAAGTCGACCTCAGCGACGTGCTCGACTACGGCAAGCCCAACCTCATCGCCGTACGCGTGGATGCCACGCTGGGCGAAGGCTGGTTCTACGAAGGCGCCGGCATCTACCGCCATCTGTGGCTGCACAAGACCGACTCGCTGCATCTGCCGCAGGACGGCGTGTTCGTGCGCAGCACGCTGCAAGGCACAAGCGCCACCGCGCAGCTGTCCACCGAAGTGCGCAACGATGGCACCGCCCCGCGCCAATGCACGGTGCAGGCGCACGTGACCGCGCCGGATGGACGCGTCGTCGCACAGGCAGCCAGCGCCACAGTCACGGTTGCACCTGGCCAGGTACAGCGCGTCGAACAGACCCTGCCGCTCGGCCAGGCCGCGTTGTGGTCGATCGACACCCCGCAGCTCTACCGCCTGACCACCAGCGTGCACAGCGACGGCAAGGCGGTCGATGCGGTGGTCACCCCGTTCGGCGTGCGCACGGCCGTCTTCGATGCGCAGCGCGGCTTCCTGTTGAACGGCACGCCGCTCAAGCTGCACGGCACCAACAATCACCAGGACCACGCCGGCGTCGGCACCGCCATCCCGGACAGCCTGCACGAATGGCGCCTGCGCCAGCTCAAGTCGATGGGCTGCAACGCCTACCGCAGCTCGCACAATCCGGCCACGCCCGCACTGCTCGCGCTGTGCGATCGGCTCGGCATGTTGGTGATCGAGGAAACCCGCCGCATGTCCACCGACCCGGAAGCCATGGGCGAACTGGAGACGATGGTGCGGCGCGGGCGCAATCATCCCAGCGTGATCCTGTGGTCGCTCGGCAACGAAGAGCCGCAGCAGGTCACCGAGCGCGGCGCGCGCATCGTCAGCCGCATGCAGCAACGCGTGCGTCAGCTCGATCCCACCCGTCCCACCACCTTCGCCATGGACAAGGGCTTTGGCGATGGCGTCGGCCAGGTCGTCGATGTGGTCGGTTTCAACTACCGCACCAGCCAGATGGACGGCTTCCACGCGCAGTACCCCCACATTCCGATCTATGGCAGCGAAACCGGCAGCACCGTGTCGGTGCGCGGCAACTACCAGCGCGACGACACCCGCGGCTACACCCGCGCCTACGACACCGACCACCCGTGGTGGGCCAGCACCGCCGAAGCCTGGTGGAGCTATGTCGCCCAGCGCCCGTATATCGCAGGCGGCTTCATCTGGACCGGCTTCGACTACCGCGGCGAACCCACACCCTATAACCGCTGGCCGAATGTCGCCTCGCAGTTCGGCGTGCTCGACAGCTGCGGTTTTCCCAAGGACAACTACTGGTACTACCGCGCGCAATGGACCAGCGAACCGGTGCTGCATCTGTTCCCGCACTGGAACTGGGGCGGCCTGCTGCAGCCCGACGACAAGGGCCGCGTCGCAGTCTGGTGCCACAGCAATCTCGAGGCGGTGGAACTGCTGGTCAACGGCGTCAGCCAGGGCCTGCAGCAGGTACCGGCCTACGGCCATGTCGAATGGCGCGTGGTCTACGCACCGGGTGTGATCGAGGCCCGGGGTTATCGCGGCGGCAAACTGGTGCGCAGCGAACGCCGCGAGACGGCCGGCACGCCGGCAGCGATCCGCCTGAGCTGCGATCGCAATGCACTGCGCGCCGATGCCGAAGACGTGGCGGTGGTCAAGGTGGAGATCGTCGACGCGCAGGGCCGCGTCGTTCCCATAGCCGATACACAAGTGCAGTTCGCCGTGCGCGGCGCAGGCAAACTGATCGGCGTCGGCAATGGCGACCCCAGCAGCCACGAGGACGACAAGGCATCGCAGCGCAAAGCGTTCAATGGCTTATGTATGGCGTTGCTGCAGACCACGCGCAACAGCGGCGACATCGTGCTGCAGGCCATCGCGCCTGGACTGAGCCCGGCTACGCTGCGCCTGCAGGCGGCCAGGTCGGCCTTGCGGCCGTCGGTGGGCTGAACCGCCCACCAGTTGCAGTTCGCCCACGCAAAGACCCGCGCTTCTGATCGGCGCGGGCAGTGGAGACCTCGGTCGCCACGGACACGACAAGGCACGGCAGTACGGGACGTTGGAAGGTTTGTCCATGACGTTGCTGCAAACCGAATGGACTTCCGACAGAGTGGGGTCGCACGGTGGTGCATCCGGACCGACATCCCAGAAACCGCGCCTGACGACGCCGCGTGAATTTTGGCGGCTTGAGTCGCCTGCGATCTTCTCCGCGGACACCACCGATCGTCGCCCGATGCAGGCAGCAATTCGTGTCCGACGACAAATCGGAAGCAAGAGCGCCTCCGGACGTGCTTGGCGATGGATGGCCTCGGTGGCAAAGCCATATTAGGCCGTGCTTGCGCCTCCGTTCGCTCCGACAATCAAACCAGCAGATGCCTGTTTAACATCCCGCGTCGATTTCATCGCAAGGTCACATTCCCGGCATGGATGTCAGCGCACATGACGTTGTCCGAGTCCGACGCGTATCGCCGCCAGACAAACCAACTCACCGGGCGATTCCGAGGGCGGGGACGACGCGATCGTCGCCGCGTGCGTGTGTCCCGGCCCACGCTGGCGGTGGGACTCAGCGGCGCAAAATTCCGTGCAGCAGGCGATCTAGCGCGACCGAGAGAGAGACGAGTCGAACTTATTTTCTTGAATGCCGCAGCTCGCTTGACGCGCGGCCCTGGTAACGCCGCATGAGCCGCCGCTATTCCACGGCCATATAAGACCTAGCCAGATTGGCCATAGGCACCACAAAAACAATATCAGATATAGAAAAATGCATTGCCAAAATCAAACCACCTTCACAATTCGACGCCGCTTTTCCAAGCAAATATCCAGTTATCTTTTGAGACCAAAGAACGTCATTTAATCGCATGAAAAACCCATTATCGGCACACAATAAATTACGCAAAGATAGTAACCGGCTTTATCGCATTGCATCGCAATTTGTGGCAACAACTGACATCGACAACGTTAATTGAACATGTACGTTCCTCCACGGCAACAATAAACCCAGCCTGACGTGGAGAAGGCATTCTCAGCGTAATCCGAATTTCACGAAATATCTAAATCTTAATATTTTATTGATGTCTTACAAAGATAACCGGAACTGCATCAGGCACACCCAGATCGAAAGATGCACCCCGCTCGACCGGCGCGCTTCAGATTAACGCACATGCAAATGTTCTACATTGTAATTTTCAATGAAATTTAATTATTCAGCAAACCATCTGCCCAGGAAAATCAATGGCTGACAATATTAAATTGATCCAACCCAGAAAGCCCGCCACGAAATTGATCATTGGAGGACTCGCGGCGATCACTGGAATATACTCATTGACTTATCTTGCAGTTCAATCCGGCAATCATAAGACTGTTGACGCAAGCCCAATGACCCAGACTCTCCACCCCGCTGGAGCTGGCCATGCAGCGCACCAGGAGCATGCGCAGACGAGCGGGATTGACTTCAACGATTCCACAGATGCTGAAAGTGACAAGCCCTTCGCCGCGGGCGAGGTTCAACAACGCTTACAAGATTTTTTTGATCGATGGGATTCAGGCCGCCCCATGTCCCGAGCACAACGAGACATCTTCATGTCCCGCTTACTCAGTACGATCGATTCCAGCCCAGAGGCACGAAAGGCAGTGGCTGATTATTATTCGAGAATACCCGCAAAAGACGCCGCCAATCGGGAAATCATTCAGAACATGATCGTTCGCAGCGCATCGGGCAGACAAATGATGGTGGACGAGGCGAATCGCATTTGGGCTAGCAAGGACGCCAGCCTCTACACTGCAATGTACAAAACGTATGCAAACTTTCCTGGCACAGCGCCCAGAGAGGCACTGTCGCAGGCGATGTCGACTCTCAATAGCCGCGCGAGCGACGTGCCGACCTCGGTCGCTGCTTTGAACTTTGTCGGCACGATCGAAGAAGACACCTCAAAGGACGCAAGAAACCTCAGAAGCAATGCGATTTCACAGATGAATTCGGTTGCAACCGGCAACGGCGACGAAATGGTGAAAGCACTGGCTGCACAGAAGGTGTACCGACTCTCCTCCCCAGATGCCGCAGCAGATGCGGCGGTCAATTACCTGAGAGGTGGTGCAACCGAACCGCTTGTGAGACAGACGCTCAATTCGATCGCAAGCGGCGATGTTGAACTCACTCCCCCGCTAAGGTCGACCCTGCTGACCGCAGTAGCACGCCCCTCCGCGTCACCTCAAGAACGGGAAATTCTGAAATCTTTGATGCAGGAGCATAGCTGAGAGCACTCGTCCAGCTCCCGCCAGCGCACGCCCGCATTGCCTATCTAGACGTACTGCAACCAATCAATCAACACATTCAATTAAAAATTATCGCCCAGTGATTTTTAAGATCACATCGATCCGGACCGCTCTGGTCGACTAATAGCGCAGAGACACGCGCAGCATTAAAAAAAAGAAGTTCGCATTCACGAATAATAAAAATCCCCCACTACTGGTCGCGCACCTGCAGTTGTCGATACCTTGCAACATTTAACCCGCGTTGGGCACCAGCTATATCAGCTACCAAGATCATTCAAAACATTCAACCACCACACGGAGATAATCGTGACTAGCAAGCTAAAGAAGCATCTCTATTCCCTCATCCTGGCGTTGACTATTGTAGGAACCGCACAGGCAGCACAGAATCCGCATTTGCACACCACATTCGGGGGATGGATAGGAAAGAATCAAAAGTCTTTCTATGAAGATGCCGGAACCCCAGCGGTATGTTATGGGGACGAAGCACATTGTCCAACCTCCACCCGCTCCACAACGCGCGGCTCATGCCGCGACCAAGGCTTTGACATCGGGGCAAGCTGGGATTTGCCGGTCAGGATTCCGGGACTTTCCCTTTCGGGGAACTACAATCGTAGCTGGACAGAATGCAATGAACGGGCCGAAGAGAACTCCTGCCCTCCGAAAGCGCACTCGAAGTACAGCCCTGCGGTCCTGGTGGGCGAACGTTGGGGCCTTAGTCATGTCACCGGTTCCAATTCCGGATGGTTCCAGAATGGCAGCTGCGAAGCTGGCTGGAAAAAGACGTATCGAGGCGGCTCCAACTGGCGGTGCGACTACGTAGGCGGCTCCTACGACAAGACCGGCTACCTCCCTGAATTTCGATACGTAGGTTGCGAGTATGACCCTGTCTAAGGGGTCATACTAGGCAACGATCAGGCCACTAACACGAAGTCACGGCCGCATTCGTGCCTGCTCTATGAGCAGGCACGAATGTCGTAGGATCCGCGTGACTCGCCCCACTCAGAATGACCTGATCAACGCAGTCGAAGGATGAGGCAGGCCACATCGGCCAAGCTGACGGCGCTCAGATCCTCGGTTTTTTTCCGTTTCCGGTGCGTTTCCGGGGTATTTGTCCGGGTTACAGGCACACCTCCCCGCGACAGGCATCAACTGCTTTCGCTTCAGCCACAGGTTCGACTGCGCAAACAGCGTCACCCCCTGCGCGGTGTTCTTTGCCAGGCCGCGATAGCGCGCAATGATCGTGGCGTCCACGATCGTCCCGCTTCGCAGGCTCTGCCCCTTGCGCGACAGGTGCGCGTTGACCCGGTTGAACAGCTTGCGCGCCAAATCGTGCTGCTTCAGCAAGTGGCGGAAGTTGAGAATCGTGGTCTCGTCCGGCACCTTATCCACGCCGCCGATCTTGGCGGCACGGCGCATCGACACCGTGTCGTACAGGGCTTCTTCCGCCGACGGATCGCTCAATGCATACCACTGCTGCAAAAAATGGATGCGCAGCATCGTCTCCAGCGGATACGGCTGTCGCCCCGGCTGCCCGGACTTCGGATAGTGCGGCGCGAGCAGCGCCAGCAGGTCCTCCCACGACACCACCGGATCCATCTCGGCCAAGAACACCTCGCGCCGCGTCGGCTTGCGCTTGCTGTTGTATTCCGCGTCGCCGAAGCTCAATTGCATCGAAATTGTCCACTCGCTTCGTCGGTCGATTGTGGCAGATCAGGCTGCTTTGTTCAGAGGTTCCTTAGCCAGCGAGAAATGACGCACGCCTTGCAGACCACGCCGGACCACTTCATAGGTCGTGGCCCGCTTTCCTACGTAGAAGCCAAACCCCGTTGGGGGCCTCCTGATTGCCATCCAGGATGCGGCAGGGCTGTCGCTCTTCGTCCGACGAAGGCCTCGGCCCGATGGTCAATCGCCCGCTTGGACCCATGGCCGGCGCCCTCGCGGCCGACAGCTCAAGGATTTGTCGGTGGGTGCGCTTAAACTTGAGCCCGGGCCGACTTGAGGCGGCCCCTGGTTCCGTCGCAACATCCAATGCCAGCACGGCTCCTCGTCCATTTCGTCGCAACATCGATTTGATCCCGTTTAGAGGGTCGTCGCAGCAGCGTCGCAACAAAAATCACCGTTACTTGCCGCCAGCGACCCTGATTGACCGCCCCATCCCGGAAGAACATTTCTTGCAAAGCACTGACACAAAAGAAAAAATCAAGAGCGCCAGCGGGGCTGTAGAGCACACCCCCCTCATGAAGCAATTCTTCGCCGCCAAGTCGGACTACCCCGACCTGCTGCTGTTCTTCCGCATGGGCGATTTCTACGAGCTGTTTTACGACGATGCGCGCAAGGCTGCGCGGCTGCTCGACATCACCCTGACCCAGCGCGGCAGTTCCGGCGGTGCGCCCATCCCGATGGCGGGCGTGCCGGTGCATGCCTACGAGGGCTACCTGGCGCGGCTGGTGGCGTTGGGCGAGTCGGTGGCGATCTGCGAGCAGATCGGCGACCCGGCGCTGGCCAAGGGCCTGGTCGAGCGCAAGGTGGTGCGCATCGTCACCCCGGGGACGGTCACCGACGAGGCGCTGCTGGACGAGCGCCGCGACACCTTGCTGATGGCGATCGCGCGCAGCAAGCAGGGCTACGGCCTGGCCTGGGCCGATCTGGCCGGTGGGCGTTTTCTGGTCAATGAAGTGGACAGCGTGGACGCGCTGGAAGCGGAAATCGCGCGCCTGGAACCGGCCGAGCTGTTGGTGCCCGACGAGGACAACTGGCCGGAATTCCTGCGTGGCCGCGTGGGCGTGCGGCGGCGGCCACCGTGGTTGTTCGACGCCGACAGCGGCCGGCGCCAGCTGCTGGCGTTCTTCAAGTTGCACGACCTGTCCGGCTTCGGCATCGACGACAAGCCCTGTGCCACCGCGGCCGCCGGCGCGCTGCTGGGCTATGTCGAGGAAACCCAGAAACAGCGCTTGCCGCACCTGACCTCCGTCGCGATGGAAGTGGCCAGCGAGGCAATCTCGATGAACGCGGCCACGCGCCGGCATCTGGAACTGGACACGCGCATCGATGGCGACACCCGCAACACCTTGCTCGGGGTGCTGGACAGCACGGTCACGCCGATGGGCGGACGCCTGCTGCGGCGCTGGCTGCACCGCCCGCTGCGCCTGCGCGAGGTCCTGGTGCAGCGCCACCACGCAGTCGGCACCCTGATCGACAGCGGCGCCGACGCCGACGTGCGCGAGGCCTTCCGCGCGCTTGGCGATCTGGAACGCATTCTCACCCGGGTGGCGCTGCGCTCGGCGCGCCCGCGCGATTTTTCCACCTTGCGCGATGGCCTGGCGCTGCTGCCGACCGTGCGCGCGATCCTCGCGCCGCTGGATTCGCCGCGCCTGCAAACGCTGCATGCCGAACTCGGCGAACACGATGCCACCGCGCATCTGCTGCTCAGCGCGGTGGCCGAACAACCGCCGCTCAAGCTCAGCGACGGTGGCGTGATCGCCACCGGGTACGACGCCGATCTGGATGAGTTGCGCCGCCTGTCCACCAATGCCGATCAATTCCTGATCGACCTGGAACAGCGCGAACGCGCCAGCAGCGGCATCGCCACGCTCAAGGTCGGCTACAACCGCGTGCACGGCTACTACATCGAGATCAGCAAGGGCCAGTCCGAGAAAGCCCCGCTGCACTACAGCCGCCGGCAGACGCTGACCAATGCCGAGCGCTACATCACCGAAGAACTCAAGAGCTTCGAGGACAAGGTGCTGTCGGCGCGCGAGCGCTCGTTGTCGCGCGAAAAGCTGCTGTACGAAGGCCTGCTCGATGCACTCGGCGGCGAGCTGGAAGGCCTCAAGCGCTGCGCGAGCGCATTGAGCGAACTCGACGTGCTGGCCGGCTTCGCCGAACGCGCGCAGGCACTGGATTGGTCGCAGCCGGAACTGGACAGCGCACCGTGCCTGCGCATCGAACGCGGCCGCCACCCGGTGGTGGAAGCGGTACGCGACCAGCCGTTTGAACCCAACGATCTGGAGTTGCACGCCGACCGCCGCATGCTGGTCATCACCGGCCCGAACATGGGCGGTAAATCGACCTACATGCGCCAGAACGCCCTGATCGTGCTGCTGGCGCACATCGGCAGCTATGTGCCGGCCAGCCGCGCGGTGATCGGGCCGATCGACCGCATCCTCACCCGCATCGGCGCCGGCGATGACCTGGCGCGCGGGCAATCCACCTTCATGGTGGAAATGGCCGAAACCAGCTACATCCTGCACCACGCCACGCCGCAATCGCTGGTGCTGATGGACGAGATCGGCCGCGGTACCTCCACCTACGACGGCCTGGCGCTGGCCGATGCCGTCGCACGCCATCTGGCGCATACCAATCGCTGCTACACGCTGTTCGCCACGCATTACTTCGAGCTCACCGCGCTGGCCGACGAGTCGCATGCCGGTGGTGCCAGCGGCATCGCCAACGTGCATCTGGATGCGGTCGAACACGGCGAGCGTCTGGTGTTCATGCATGCGGTCAAGGATGGCCCGGCCAATCGCAGCTTCGGCCTGCAGGTGGCCGCGCTTGCCGGCTTGCCCAAAGCTGCCGTGACGCAGGCGCGTCATCGCCTGGCCGAACTGGAACAACGCGGCGGCGAAAGCCATGTCGCGCAGATGGCGCCGGCCGCATTGGACGCCCCGCAACAGTTCGGTTTGTTCACTACGCCCTCTTCGGCCGCGCAGGAAGCGCTGCAGGCGCTGGACCCGGACGAGCTCTCGCCCAGGCAGGCGCTGGAGGCCCTGTATCGGTTGAAGGCGCTGCTTTGAGTGCGGGGAATCGGGAATCGGGAATCGGGAATCGTAAGAGCGTAGTTGCCTGGCTCTACGCTTTGCGGGGTTGGTCAACCCGTTGCCGTGTTGTTGTCGGATGAAGCGGCTTGACTGCCACTGTGTGGTATCGCTGCCCTCGCCCTGCATCGCGGCACGTGCCGTGTTGCTCTGATGGCGCGACGGGCGCACGCTGCCGCAACGTTTTGTCCAACCGGAGACACCGATGACCACATCCACCTCGTTGACCGATCAACTTGCCGCGCAGTTGCAAGGCCCGCAGTTGCAGCAACTCGCCAGCCGGCTCGGCATCGCGCCCGAGCAGGCGCAATCGGCGGTGCAGACCGCGCTGCCGCTGTTGATGGGTGCCCTGGGCCGTAACAGCCAGCAGGCCGGTGGCACCGACGCGTTGCTGGGTGCCTTGCAGCGCGATCATGCCGGCAGCACGGATATCGGCAGCCTGCTCGGTGCGTTGCTGGGCGGCTCGGCCAGCGGTGCGCAAGGCAATGGCGCCGGCATCGTGGGGCATCTGTTCGGCGACAAGGCACCGCAGGCTGCCGCAGGCCTGGGCCAGGCTGCCGGGCTGGAGACCGGCAAGGCCAATCAACTGCTGCAATTGCTGGCACCCATCGTGATGGCGTATCTGGCCAAGCGCTTCCTCGGCGGCAATGCCGCTGCCAGCAGCCAGCTCGGTCCTGCCCTGGCGCAGGAACACCAGCAGGTCAGCAGCAACACCGCGGTCAACGGCTTGCTGGGCAACGTACTGGACCAGGACGGCGACGGAAAGCTTGGGCTGGGCGATGTCATGAAGCTCGGCGGCAGCCTGTTCGGCAAGCGCTGACATCGCGAGCGCACGTCGGTTCGGCACCGGCGTGCCATCCATAGCGCCTCGCTATCGATATGTTTGAATAATTCGAATTCTAAAATCGATCGATAGTGCTTATCGTGTGCGCACGCCGCCACGATGAGTCCGCCTGATGCGCACGTCTGCCAGTCACATTCCGGATACCGACCTATACCGGCCCCTGCAGGCAGGCGCTAGCATCGCCACACGCGGCGACGCTTCTCGATGACCCCACGGCTGCATGTGCGCCGTCGATGGATGACCACCGCTGCATAGCTCGCCCCTCCAATTCCACCAGCACGTGTCCGCAGTCTCGGCACACAGCTCCCCAAGTGCTCACGCACACAGGTATTGCCATGACAACCGAAGCCAAGTGCCCCTTCAACCACGCCGTCGTCGGTACCGGAACCACCAACCGCGATTGGTGGCCCAAGCAGTTGCGCGTGGACCTGCTCAGCCAGCATTCGAGCAAGTCCAACCCGCTGGGCCAGACCTTCAACTATGCCGAAGCGTTCAAGCGCATCGATCTGGCCGCGCTCAAGCAGGAACTGCGTGCGCTGATGACCGACTCGCAGGACTGGTGGCCGGCCGACTTCGGCCATTACGGCCCGCTGTTCGTGCGCATGGCCTGGCATAGCGCCGGTACCTATCGCATCGGCGACGGGCGTGGCGGTGGCGGTCGCGGCCAGCAGCGCTTCGCACCGCTCAACAGCTGGCCGGACAACGTCAGCCTGGACAAGGCGCGCCGCCTGCTGTGGCCGATCAAGCAGAAGTACGGCCAGGCGATCTCCTGGGCCGACCTGATGATCCTCACCGGCAACGTCGCGCTGGAAAGCATGGGCTTTACGACCTTCGGCTTTGCCGGTGGCCGCGAAGACACCTGGGAACCGGATCAGGACCTGTACTGGGGCCGGGAAACCAAGTGGCTGGGTGGCGACGAGCGCTACTCGCGTGGTTCGCCGGGCGTGGACGAAGCGCACGGCGTGCTGGTGAAGGACGACGACAGCGAAGTGCCGCATACCCGCGATCTGGAAAACCCGCTCGCCGCCGTGCAGATGGGCCTGATCTACGTCAATCCGGAAGGCCCGGACGGCAAGCCCGACCCGGTCGCCGCCGCGCGCGACATCCGCGACACCTTCGCGCGCATGGCGATGAACGACGAAGAGACCGTGGCGCTGATCGCCGGCGGCCACACCTTCGGCAAGACCCACGGTGCCGGCCCGGCCGACAACGTCGGTGCCGAGCCGGAAGCCGGCGAGCTGGAAAGCCAGGGCCTGGGCTGGCACAACCGCTACGGCAGCGGCAAGGGCGCCGACACCATCACCAGCGGCCTGGAAGTCACCTGGACCACCACACCGGCGCAGTGGAGCAACGATTTCTTCGACCATCTGTTCACGTTCGAGTGGGAGCTGAGCAAGAGCCCGGCCGGTGCGCACCAGTGGGTGGCCAAGAATGCCGACGCCATCATCCCGGATGCGCACGATGCGTCGAAGAAGCATCGCCCGACCATGCTGACCACCGATCTGGCGCTGCGTTTCGACCCCGCTTACGAGGCCATCTCGCGTCGCTTCCACGAACACCCGGACCAGTTCGCCGATGCCTTCGCCCGCGCCTGGTTCAAGCTCACCCACCGCGACATGGGTCCGCGTTCGCGTTACCTGGGGGCGGAGGTGCCGAGCGAAGAACTGCTGTGGCAGGACCCGGTGCCGGCGGTCGACCATCCGCTGGTCGATGCGCAGGACGCCGCCGCCCTCAAGCAGGCCATCCTCGACTCCGGCCTGAGCGTGGCGCAGCTGGTGTCCACCGCGTGGGCGTCGGCGTCGACCTTCCGCGGCTCGGACAAGCGTGGCGGCGCCAATGGCGCACGCATCCGCCTGGCACCGCAGAAGGATTGGCAGGCCAACCAACCCGAGCAGCTTGCGCAGGTGCTGGGTACGTTGGAGCGCATCCGGGCCGACTTCAACGGCGCGCACTCGGGCGGCAAGCAGATCTCGCTCGCCGACCTGATCGTGCTGGCCGGTAACGCCGCGGTCGAACGCGCCGCACAGGCCGCAGGCCACAGCGTCACCGTGCCGTTCGCACCCGGCCGCACCGATGCCTCGCAGGCGCAGACCGATGTCGAGTCCTTCGCAGTGCTGGAGCCGGTGGCCGATGGCTTCCGCAACTACGCCAAGCAGCGCTACGCAGTGCCGGCAGAGGCACTGCTGATCGACAAGGCACAGCTGCTGACGCTGACCGCGCCCGAGTTGACCGTGCTGGTTGGCGGCCTGCGCGTGCTCGGCGCCAATGTCGGCGACTCCAGGCACGGCGTGTTCACCACCCGCCCCGGCGTGCTGAGCAACGACTTCTTCGCCAACCTGCTCGACATGCGCACCGAGTGGAAAGCCACCTCCGAAGCGAAGGAGGTCTACGAAGGCCGCGACCGCAGCACCGGCGAAACCAAGTGGACCGGCACGCGCGTGGATCTGGTGTTCGGTTCCAACTCGATCCTGCGTGCGGTGGCCGAGGTCTATGCCAGCGCCGAAGCACAGGAGAAGTTCGTCCAGGACTTCGTCGCCGCCTGGACCAAGGTGATGCAGCTGGATCGTTTCGATCTGGCGTGAGTGGCAAGGCGCACGCCCTCGTGCGTGCGCCTTAAACTCTCTGTTGAACTACACGCAAGATTGACTCGGCACTGGAGACGTCAGTGGAGCGGCGGGTCTCCGGTTTGGCTGCAAGGCCCTTGCCCGCCCACCCTCGCGGGACACGCCGCAAGTACGTCCCTGTAAGCTCTTACGCGGCATCCATGCCGCGTAAGGTCCCGCGACGGCGAGCGGACAAGGACCCGTCGAGATGGTCGGTGTGCATGGTTAAGAGCAGAGCATCACGAACGGCGCTTCCCCCGCGATGGAGAAGCGCCGTTTTTATTGATTGAACAACATGACGGATGCCCAGGCGTTTTTTGTTTCCGTCAGCCGATTCGCAGCGGACAGCCCGCGCAGTGCTACAACGCGTCGATATCGCCCAGCGCGTTGATCAGCCGGCGTGCGCGCTTGTCCGGCTTGCCCTCGGGTGCGCGATAGCCGGTACGTTCGGCGGCGCGCTGCAGCCGCCATTGCGCACGCGCCTGGCGTGAGGCATCGCTTTCCACGTACAGCGTCTGTGCGACCGGTGCCGGGCCGCGCACATCGCTCAGCGCGGCAACGGTGACTTCGAAGATCTCGCCGCCACGGTCGATGCGCAGTTGTTCGCCGCTACGCAGCGTGCGCGAGGGCTTGGGCCGCTGGCCGGCGACATCCACCTTGCCGTTGTCGACCGCCGTCTTGGCCAGGCTGCGCGTCTTGAAAAAACGCGCCGCCCACAACCAGACATCCAGCCTGACCGTCGTCGCATGTTCCACCAGTTGAGTCATCGCGTTGTGCTTGCCGTCGGTTCCAATGGGCTGCGGGCCGCTGCCGTGATCGCGCCGCAGCGGCGCGTCGCAACGGGCTGCGTTGAGCGAAAAACATTTGGGCAACCTCGCCGGAACTCAAGCGTCGCTGCCGACCGGACCTGGACCGCCGACCGCGTCCTGGCTGAGCGGTACAGGCAGATCTGCACGGCGGGTGCCGTGCCTGGTGTCATCGAAACGTCGGGCGCCGCACGCCTCACACAAGCCAATGCTAGTGTTCGCAGCTTCCGTACCACGGCACGTCTGCAATGCCCAAATCCGCTGTCCTGACCGAAGGCCCGATCGGCAAGAATCTGCTGCTGTTCGCGATGCCGATTCTTGCGGGGAATATCGCGCAATCGCTCAATGGCTCGATCAACGCGATCTGGGTAGGTCGCTACCTCGGCGAGGAGGCGCTGACTGCGGCGGCCAATGCCAACAGCATCATGTTCTTCCTGATCGGCTCGGTGTTCGGCATCGGCATGGCCTCGACCATCCTGATCGGCCAGGCAATGGGCGCGCGCGACATCGCGCAGGCGCGCAGGGTCATGGGCACCAGCGCCAGTTTCTTCGGCGGGCTGTCGGCACTGATCGCGGTGCTGGGCTGGTTTCTGGCGCCGCATCTGTTGACCGCGATGGGCACGCCACCGGCATCGCAGACATTGGCCGAGGAGTACCTGCGGGTGATTTTCCTGGCGATGCCGCTGATCTATGTGTTTGCGTTCCTGTCGGCGGCGCTGCGCGGTACCGGCGATGCCCGCACGCCGTTCCGCTTCTTGCTGGTATCGGTGGCGCTGGACATCGTGTTCAACCCGCTGCTGATCTTCGGCCTGGGTCCGTTCCCGGCGCTGGGCATCGCCGGCGCGGCCTGGGCCACGTTGCTGGCACAGGCGGTGGCACTGGGCGGTTTGCTGCTGTATCTGCGCAGCAAACGCCATGTGCTGTGGCTGGGCCGTGGCGATCTGCACCTGTTCCGCATCGCGCCGACGATCCTGCGCGCACTCATCGTCAAAGGCGTGCCGATGGGCCTGCAGATGGTGCTGATTTCGCTGGCCATGATCGCGATGATGACGCTGGTCAACGGCTTCGGTACCGACACCGCAGCCGCCTACGGCGCGGCGCTGCAGCTATGGACGTATGTGCAGATGCCGGCGATGGCGCTGGGCGCGGCCTGTTCGACGATGGCCGCGCAGAACGTGGGCGCGGGATTGTGGACGCGCGTGGATGCCACCGCACGCACCGGCATCGTCGCCAACTTCCTGCTGACCGGCGTGCTGATCGGGCTGCTGATCGTGTTCGATCGCTGGACGCTGGCGCTGTTCCTGCCGACCGACAGCCCGACGCTGGAGGTCGCGCGGCATCTCAACCACATCGGCATCTGGTCGTTCCTGCTGTTCGGCGTGAGCTTTGTGATTTCCGGCGTGGTGCGGGCCACCGGTGCGGTGATCCCGCCGCTGCTGATCCTGGCGTTCGGTCTGTGGGGCGTGCGCGTGCCGTTGGCGAAGGCCTTGATTCCGCATCTGGGAGCCGATGGCATCTGGTGGAGCCTTCCGATCAGCTCGGCATGTTCGATGCTGCTGTCGCTGGCGTATTACCGCTGGGGCGGCTGGCGCAAGGCGCGGATGCTGACCACGCCGGCGCATCCTGCGAATCCTGCGGAGCTGGCCGCCGCTGCCGAAATACCGGCGCATCCGGCCTCGCCGGTCGCCGATACCGCGCCGGTCGCAGACGTGCCGCAGCCCCGCCGGCACTGACGTCCGCTGACCCATCCGGCTAGCGCGCTGCCACACCGGCCGACATTACGCGCGAAAGCAGGAGCCGGACGCTGTATTGAAATGATCGATACAGCGCGCACGGATTTCTTGAGTGATCGACCCAGCCGACCGACGCCACCGCTCGCCGAGTCGCTACGAAAAGACATCCCGCCCCCACTGCGCAGCAACCGCGCGCCCACGTGTAAACCGTATGAGCATCGCGTACGCATGACCGGCGAATCCCGATTCCCTAATCCCGATTCCCACAACGCAAACGGCCGCCCGAAGGCGGCCGTCTGGCATCAGCAGGACAACAAGCCTGCTGGCGACTTACTCAGCCTTGGCAGCAGCCTGGCGAGCGGCCTTGGCCTGTGCAGCGGCGGCCAGATCTTCCTTGATGCGCGCAGCCTTGCCTTCCAGACCACGCAGGTAGTACAGCTTGCCGGCGCGCACCTTGCCGCGACGCTTCACTTCGACCGAGTCGATGATGGCACTGTGGGTCTGGAACACGCGCTCGACGCCGAAGCCGTGCGAGATCTTGCGCACGGTGAACGCGGAGTTCAGGCCGGCGTTCTTGGTACCGATCACGACGCCCTCATAGGCCTGCACGCGCTCGCGGTTGCCTTCCTTCACCTTGACGTTCACCACGACGGTGTCGCCCTGGTTGAACTCGGGAAGCTTGCGCTGAATCTGGGCGGCTTCGAAGTCAGCCAGGATGGTCTTGTTGAGTTTGCTCATGATGGGCACCGCGTGTCTGGTGATATTGGACCGGCAGTCGCCGCACGGCGATTGCTCGAGGTTCGTAGGAGGGCCAGACGCAAGGCTGGCCAGCAAGCCGCATATTGTACCCCAACCAATGTTGCAAGAGCTAGGGGTGGAGCCCTTATTTCTTGTCGCCCGCGGCGAGTTCGCGGCGGAACTCGTCCAGCAGACGGCGATCATTCTTGTCCAACCCGGCCTCATCGAGCAGGTCCGGGCGGCGCAACCAGGTTCGGCCCAGCGACTGCTGCCGACGCCAGCGCACGATTGCAGCATGGTTGCCCGAGCGCAACACATCCGGCACATCGCCCCAGTCATGGGTCGATGGATGGCTGTAGTGCGGGCAGTCGAGCAGCCCTTGCGGGCCTTCGAAACTATCCTGCGCTGCGGATTCGGCGTCGTTCAACACCCCCTCCTGCAACCGCGTCACCACATCCACCAGCACCGCCGCGCCAAGCTCGCCACCGGACAACACGTAGTCGCCGATGGAGATTTCCATGTCCACCGCCTGCGCCAGAAAACGCTCATCCACGCCTTCGTAGCGCCCGCACAACAACACCATGCGTGGCAACTGCGCCAGCTCGCGGGCGAGCGGCTGGGTCAGCGGCCGCCCCTGCGGGCTGAGATAGATCACCGGTGCCGGACGCGGGTCTGCCGCTTGCACCGCGTCCAGACAGGCCCGCAACGGCTCGATCAACATCACCATGCCGGGACCGCCACCGAACGGACGATCGTCCACCCGGCGGTAATTACCCTGCGCATGCTCGCGCGGATTCCAGCCCTGCAATTCCAGCAAGCCACGCTCCTGCGCCCGCCCGACCACGCCGAACGCCGCGCATTGCGCAATGAACTCGGGGAACAGGCTGATGACGTCGATGCGCACTGGAGAATCGGGAATCGGGAATCGGGATTGGGGAATGGGTAGAGCAAGGGCGGAGCCGGGGCACCGCCTTGATCAGAAATCCGGATCCCAGTCCACCACGATCAGGTTGGCTTCGAAGTCGACCGACTTGACGAAATCCGGCAGCACGAACGGCACCAGCCGCTCGCGATCGCCACGCACCACCATCACGTCGTTGGAGCCGGTGGAGAACAGGTGCGACACCGTGCCGAGCTTGACGCCCTCGACGGTTTCCACGTGTAGCTCTTCCAGATCCACCCAATAGTATTCATCGGGCTTGGGCGGCGGCAGCACGCTGCGCGAGACATAGATCTCGGTCCCGTGCATGGCTTCGACGGTGTCGCGGTCACTGACGTCGGGGAACACCGCGATCAGATTCTTGCCCTGATCGCGTCCACGCACGCCGCTCACGACCGATTCCTGCCCCAAGGGCGTCCGCACGATCCACGGCTGGTACCGGAAGATCGCACTGCGCGGCTCGGTCCAGGATTCGAGCTTGAGCTCGCCCTTGACACCAAAAGCGCCGACAATCCTGCCTAACAGGATGCGGCGCTCGGTCGGCTTCATCTGCGTCGACTCCGGGCCAGGCGGTGACGCCCGGCCCTCAAGATCAGGCCGCAGCGGCCTGGGACTTGGAGGCTTCGCGATACAGGTTACGCACCTTGTCGGTCAGCTGTGCGCCCTGGCCGACCCAATGGTCGACGCGTGCGACGTCCAGCACGACGCGCGGTTCTGCGCCCTGCGCAACCGGGTTGTAGTAACCCAGACGCTCAATGTTGCGGCCATCGCGCGCGCTGCGCACGTCGGTCACGATGATGTGGTAGAACGGACGCTTCTTGGCGCCGCCGCGGGTCAGTCGAATCTTGACCATGGTGTCGTTTTCCTAAAGTTGCCCAGTCGCCAGAGTGGCGCGGTAAGCCGGCGATTATAGCGGGCTCCGGCGGCGAAGCCAAGCCACCCCGGATTGACTCAGATTCCTTGCCAGGCCTGGGTTTGCAGGGCCTGCTCCAGCAATGGCAGCTGCGCGGCCTGCGCCGACCACGACGCCACGCCGGCCTGCACGATCGCTTGCTGACCACGCGCGTTGCAGCTGAAGGCCCCATCGAAGCTGTCCAGCTCGCTGAGCATGACCGGGCGAAACTCCTGCTGGATACCGAGCGTTCGCAGGCCTGCCTGCAGCAGACGCTGCTGGGTGCCGCGCAGCGCCGGCCCTTGCGGCCACACCACCTTGCCCTGCTGCCACAGGCCCAGATTCCAGAACGCGCCTTCCAACAGGCAATCCTGGGCGTCGACCAGCAAGGCATCGTCGTCGCCGGCCGCCAGGGCCTGGCGACGCAGATGCAGCAGCGCGAAGGTGCCGACATGCTTGTGGTGCGGTTGCTCGCGCACATGACGCACCGGCCGCACGCGCAGTGCGGCGGCTGGCATCCGGGCTGCAGGCGCGATGGAAATCAATACATCGGGTACAAGCTCGCGCGATGGATCGCGCAGGTCGAAATCCTGCGCAAACACGGTGATGCGCACGCTGGCGTCTTCGCAGTTCGCAGCCGACAACGCAGCACGCAACTGGGCGCGCAGGGATGCCTCATCGATCGATGCACCGAACAAGGCAGCGCCGTCGTGTTGCAGTCGTTGCAGATGCAGGTCCAGCCCGCGCACCGCACCGGCGCGCACCTGCAGCGTGGTGAAGTGGCCGTAGTTGATCAATGCGGCAGCGCCCAATTGCTGCGCTGTCGCCACTGCGCCATTGCAGAAGATCAGCGGCACAACAGCGCCTGTGCTTCGGCCCACCACTGGGTCACCAATTGCGCGGCTGGCTGGGCCGGTGCCATCCAGGCCGATTGCCCGGCCCAGGCCTGCATGGCGTCCAGGCGGTTGTCGCGCGCGGCGGCCTGACGCATCGGTGCGGTCAGCGCGCGCTGCACCGGATACGGTGCTGGCACCGGTGCCTCTGCGACGGTGGCAGCACGCACATACGGCGTGGCGAGCGCACGCCCCAGACGGCCGGAAAATGCGCGGGTCGGCTGGGTCTGCTCCGGTTCGGCCTGGGCCAGGGCGTCGGCCCAGGCGCTCGGTAGCGCGGCCTCGGGTGTGCGTAGCAGGCCGGTACCGATCTGCACGGCGCTTGCGCCCAGCGTCAGCGCCGCGGCAATGCCGCGTGCGTCGGCGATGCCGCCTGCGGCGATCACCGGGAGACCGAGGTGGTCGACCAGTCGCGGCAACAAGGCGAACAGCCCGGTCATCTGCCACTCGGCCCGACCGGCGTCGAACGCACCGCGATGCCCACCGGCCTCGGCACCCTGCGCAACCACCGCATCGGCACCGGCCGCCTGGGCCGCACGCGCTTCGTCCAGCGTGGTGGCGCAGGCGAACCAGGCGATGCCGGCGCGCTTCAGGCGCGCAACCTGATCGGGTCGAAACACGCCCATGATCGACGAGGCGACGGCGGGCCGCGCGGCGAGCAAGGCTTCGAACTGGGCATCGAAGTCGGCGGGCGTTGCATCGCCCGCCTCCTCGGGAACCGGCGCCCCCCACTGCGATAGAAATTCCCGCAAACGCGCTTCCGCATCTGCGTTGCGTACCGGTGCGGGATCGGGAATCCATAGATTGATCTGTGCAGGCCCGCTGCTTGCGTCACGAAACGCCGTCATCCACGCCACGATCTCCTGCGGCTGCGACAACACCGCGCCCATCGCGCCCATGCCGCCGGCCGCGGCAACCGCCGCCGACAACGGCACCGGGCAGGCACCGGCCATGGGGCTGAGCAGAATGGGAACGCGCAGGTCGAAACGTTGGCAAAAACGCGCGACGTTTGCGTGCGGGCCATCTGACGCAAGCGACGGTGTCGCGGACACCTCAGCGATCGCCTTCGAGAAGCTGCACGATTCTGGACCACTGCATCTGCCGCGCCAGATCCAGCGCCGTCTTGCCCGATGGCGTGCGCAGCGACGCATCCGCGCCGTGCTTCAGCAACAATGACACCGGCTGATAATTGCCCGCCAATGCATCGCGCTGCAGCAGCGTCCAACCTGCGTCGTCGCGGAAATGCACCATGTCCGGCTGATCGCGCAGACCCTCGTCGAACTTGGGGCCCATGTTCTCGCTCATCGGATGCTCGCGCTCGGACGGATCCAGCTCCGCTACGGCAACCTGGGCCGGCTTGCTCCCGAACATCTTGCCGAACAGGCCGCCTTTGCGTTCCTGCACGGGCGCCGGCACCAGGCGCACCGCACCCGGTTCGCCGAAGTCCAGACCCCACGCAGCGTCGTGCTCGGCGCGTTCGGCGCGCGACATGGTGCGACGCATCGCATCGATGGTATGGCCGCCGTAGACCTGGCCATCGGCCACGTACATCCAGTCTTCCAGGTCGGTGATCGGTACAGACACGGCGTCGCCGGCAGTGAGCCCTGCGATCCACTTCGGATCGTTGAGCAGGCTGCCGGAGACCTGCTCGCCATCGAACTGCACATCGGAGATCCACATATGCTCGTGCGAAGGCGCATCAATCGCAGAAGCATCGGTGGGAAAAGGCAGTTTCACTGCCGCCATTTCCAGGCCAGGCACGATGCGGCGATATTCCCAGGACAGTTCGCGCCAGAAGAACCTGAAGGTGTCGCGCGCTGAGGCATAGGCGGCCTGCAGTGCAACGTCTTCATCGTTTGCGAAATGCATGCGGTTTTCGGTCATGGTTACCTCGACTAAGAGCGGCTAGCAATGACGCCGCCCGCAGGTATCAGCGAATCCCGAGGGAGCCCCCAGAACCGCAGCGATCAACTTTCAGGTGCCGCGCGTGCCCGATGACCCGGTGACTTCGACAACCGCTCGCGCTACGTCGGCGCATGACGACGGCAACGCCGGGCCTGGGGAAAACGACACGACGCAGACGCGATGCAATCGCACCTGCTTCTGCTGCGGAGCGATGCCCTGCATTGCCAGCGCAGGGCCAGTGCGGCGGCGCGCAGGCCGCGTCAGCGCATTACTGCACTCAGCGGAACGGCATGCCGCCGCGGCCGCCCATGGCGCCCATCATGCCCTTCATGTTGCGCATCAGGCCCTTCATGCCGCCGCCGGCCAGCTTGCCCATCATCTTTTCCATCTGCTGATACTGCTTCATCAGCTTGTTGACGTCGGCCGGCAACATGCCGGAGCCGCGGGCGATGCGGGCGCGGCGCGAGCCGTTGAGCAGGGCCGGATTGCGGCGCTCCTTCTTGGTCATCGAATTGATGATCGCGATCATGCGCGGCACTTCCTTGCCGGTGACCTGCTGCTTGACGTTGTCCGGGATCTGGCCCATGCCCGGCAGCTTGTCCATCAGCCCATGGATGCCGCCCATGTTCTGCATCTGCTCGAGCTGTTCCTTCATGTCGTTGAGGTCGAACTTCTTGCCCTTGGCGACCTTGGCGGCGAGCTTGGCGGCCTTTTCCTGGTCGACGCTGTGCTCGACCTGCTCCACCAGCGACAGCACGTCGCCCATGTCCAGGATGCGGCTGGCGACGCGGTCGGGATGGAACACGTCCAGGCCGTCGGTCTTTTCGCCGGTACCGACGAACTTGATCGGCTTGCCAGTGATGTAGCGCACGCTCAGTGCGGCACCGCCACGGGCGTCGCCGTCGGTCTTGGTCAGCACCACGCCGGTCAGCGGTAGCGCCTCGCCGAAGGCCTTGGCGGTGTTGGCCGCGTCCTGGCCGGTCATCGCATCGACCACGAACAGGGTTTCGGTCGGGTTGACCGCGGCGTGCAGCGCCTTGATCTCGTCCATCATCGCCGCATCGATCGCCAGACGGCCGGCGGTATCGACCAGCAGCACGTCGGCGAACGACTTGCGCGCGTCGCTGATGGCGGCGCGCACGATGTCGACCGGCTTCTGCGAGGCGTCGGACGGGAAGAACAGCACGCCGACCTGCTCGGCCAGGGTCTTGAGCTGCTCGATCGCGGCCGGGCGATAGACGTCGGCCGAGACCACCATGACCTTTTTCTTGCGCTTTTCCTTCAGGTGCTTGGCGAGCTTTCCGACCGTGGTGGTCTTGCCCGCACCCTGCAGGCCGGCCATCAGGATGATCGCCGGCGCCGGCACGTTGAGGTTGAGGTCGGTGGCGGCCGCGCCCATCACCGCGGTCAGTTCGTCGCGGACGATCTTGATCAGCGCCTGGCCCGGGGTCAGCGACTTGAGTACCTCCTGACCGACCGCGCGCACCTTGATGCGTTCGATCAGCGCCTGTACGACCGGCAGCGCCACGTCGGCTTCGAGCAAGGCGATGCGCACTTCACGGGTGGCTTCACGGATGTTCTCCTCGGTCAGGCGGCCGCGGCCGCGCAGGCGCTCCATGGTGCCGGAGAGACGTTGGGTAAGGGACTCGAACATGCGCAAGGGACCGCGTGAGGGGAAACGGGCGTCGATTATAGCGGCACCGGCCAATGCGCCGCCCCGGCCGCCCCGCCGCCCACCGGCGAAGCCAGCCCGGGATGCAGCCGCGTCCACGCGCGGCAATGCGCACGGCCAACCAGCGACAGCGCCGCAATGGACAGAAACAGCAGCCGCAGGAGCAGCGGCTACCCCCCCATCCCAACCCCCTACCCGCTCGCGGCCTGCCCCGCACGCCGGCCCAGCTCCAGCCCCGCAGCTCGCAACCTGCTTTTCCCGATTCCCGATTCCCGATTCCCGGCCCCTCAATATGCGAAACTTCCACGATGACAATCGTTCTCATCGCGTTCGCCTTGTATCTGCTGGCCGCAGCGCTGCTCATCCGGTCGGTGCTGCGCGATGGCAACCGGGCGCCGGCACGCTGGCTGATCCCGGCGCTGGCGGCCGTGGCGCTGCACGCCGGGTATCACGTGCTGGTGGCGCTGCGCACCGCCGGCGGGCCGGACATGCATTTCTTCGCGGCGCTATCGCTGTGCGGCCTGGGCATGGCCGCGCTGACGGCCGTGTTCGGCGCGCGCGGGCGCATGGCGGCGGTGGGCGTGGTGGTGTTCCCGCTGGCGGCGATCTTGCTGGCCTGCTATCACGCCTATGGTCACGAACCGAGTTCGGACCTGGGCTGGCGGCTGGAGCTGCACGCGTGGATGGCGCTGCTGGCCTACGCCACGCTGGGCATCGCCGCGTTGCTGGCGATCATGCTGTGGCTGCAGGAGCGGGCCCTGCGCCGGCGCGACTTCCACACCTGGCTGCGCGCGCTGCCGCCGTTGACCGAGCTGGAGACGCTGCTGTTCCGCACGATCACCGTGGGCTTCGTGTTGTTGAGCCTGACCCTGCTGACCGGCCTGCTGTTCGTGCAGGACTTCCTGGCGCAGCGGCTGCTGCACAAGACCGTGCTTAGCATCCTGTCGTGGATCGTGTTCGGTGCGCTGCTGATCGGCCGCTGGCGCAACGGCTGGCGCGGCACCAAGGCGGTGCACTGGACGCTGACCGCGATGGCGCTGCTGGTGTTGTCGTTCTTCGGCAGCAAGTTCGTGATCGAACTGGTGCTGGGGCCGCGCTGATCGTGTTGGCTTCAGGCGCGTCGTGGCCCCACCGTCGTAGCGACACCCGCTCTCAGGCGTCCAGCGCAGCGCTCACCGCCGCCCACGCCTGATCCGGCCCCGGGCTGGCGAAGTGATAGGCGATGCGGCGGCGATAGACCTGCCCGGGCCGCAGGATCGTCGACGGGAAGTTGGGATGATTGGGCGCATCCGGGTAGTCCTGCGGCTCCAGGCAGACGCCGCGTCCGAGTCCGGGATGGTGGTGGTCAAGATGCTGGCCTTCGTAGAGTTGCACCGCCGGCGCGTCGCTGGTGATGCGCAGCGCCACGCCGCTGTGCGGCGAGTACAGCTCGGCAACGCAATCGGCCCCGGCGGCCAGCACCAGGCATTGGTCGTAGCCCTTGCCGAGCATCACCTGCGGATGCGACGGATCGATCGTATCGGCCAACGCCGCCGCATGGCGGAAATCGAACGGCGTGCCGGCGACGGAAGCGATCTTGCCGGTCGGGATCGATTCGGCATCCACCGGCAGATAGCGATCGGCCGGCACCCGCAGCACCTGCAGCGCGGCGCGCCGATGCGGCTCGCCGGACAGATTGAAGTACGGGTGATGAGTCAGGTTCAACGCGGTGGCGGCATCGCATTGCGCCTCGAAGTCCAGCTGCAGGCTGCGACCTCGCAGCTGCAGCCGCGCGCGTACCTGCAGATTACCGGGATAGCCTTCTTCGCCATCGGGCGAGTCGTAACCGAGCAGCACATGATCCGGCGACTGCTCCAGCACGCTCCACACACGCCGCCCGAAGCCGCGCACGCCGCCGTGCAATTGATTGCGCCCTTCATTGGCCGCCAGCGTGTGGGTGACGCCATCCAATGTATAACGCGCCCCGGCGATGCGGTTGCCGAAGCGGCCGACCAGGATGTTGAGGCTGTCGCCATCGGCGGCGTACGCAGACAGATCCGGCAATGCCAGCAGCAGCGGCACCACCCCGCGCTCGGTGGTCAACCGCAGCGCATGCAGGATGCCGCCGTAGGTGAGCACTTCCGCCTCCAGCCCGGCATCGCTGCGCAGCGTGAGCGCGTGGACTTCGACACCGTCTGACAACTGCCCGAACACTCGCTGCATGGATCGTCCCGCCGATACTGGAAGCCGGCGAGCATAGCGGGGCAGCGCGGTCGCCGACCATGCCCCGGCGCACATCGTGGCGTGCGACGCGATGGCGATGTCGGCGACACATGCGCCAGCCTCTGGCTGATTGATCGCGATGCAGCAAGACACGTTGCACCTGCAGACACCCAATTACCGCCATGGCGACGTACAGGTGCCTGTAGTTTACGGCTCGGCGGTCGAGGCCAGGGATGGACAGATCCCCTCGGCTGCCGCTTGAGCCGGCGTCAGCGCGGGCTCGGCAGTGCGCCATTGCACCGGCAGACGTTCGAGCACGTGCTCCATGAAGGCGCGCACCTTCGGGGTGAAGTCGCGGCGGTCGGCGACGCAGAGGTAGATCCGCAGCGGCTCCGGTAATGCCTGGGCGGTGCTGCCGGAATCGGAAACAAACAGCGGCTGCAGCTCGCCGCGCTGCAGATAAGGCTGCACGACATAGGCGGCCAGGCGCGCGATGCCGCCACCGGCAGCGGCCATGGTGGCGAGCGCATCGATATCGTCGCTGACCATCGCCTTGCCCAGCTCCGGCTGGAAGCGCACGCCGTTGCGCACGAAACTCCACGGCAGACAGCGCCCGTCGACCGGGTAACGCAGCAGCAGGCAATCGTGATACTTCAACTCGTCCGCGCTCTGCGGCGTCCCGCAGCGCGCCAGATAATCGGGCGCTGCGCAGACCACCAGCGGCACCTGGGCGATGCAGCGCGCCACCAGGCCATCTTCGAGCTGCGCCTCGATACGCAGGCTGACATCCACGTTTTCCTGTGCGTGCTGCACGGCCCGGTCGGTAGACAGCAGCTCGATCTCCAGCTGCGGGTACTGCCGACGCAGGGCCGGCAGCATCGGGGCGAGCACGTGCCGCGCAAAGGCCGCGGTGCTGGCCACCCGCAATCGCCCCGCCGGAGCCTGCTGCGGCCCGGCCACCGATTGCCGCGCGCGCTCCAGGTCGCGCTCCAGTTGCCGCACCTGTTCGAAGTACAGCGTGCCGCGCTCGGTCAGCGCCAGACTGCGCGTGGTCCGGTGCAGCAGACGCACGCCCAGGTGCTGTTCCAGACGTGCGATGTTCTGGCTGACCGCGGCGGCACTGATCCCCAGCAACTTGGCGCCTCCGGCAATGCTGCCGGCATCGACGGTGCTGACAAAGCTACGGATGGACTGAAGAATGTTCATTGACTAGGCAAGTATTACCAAACGATTCGTAAGTTTTTCTTACGTAAGCCGCAAGGCTACGCGATCTACCCCGCCCGCGGTGACGTCTCTACAGTGCTGCCCATCGCGCCGATTCGCGGCAACCGAGGCCATTGCATGTCGTCATCTCCCCCCTCCTCTCCATTGCTGCGTCCGCGCCGGAAACTCGGCGTGCGCACCACCCCGTTCGTCTTCGCGCTCTATATGGCCGCGATCATGGCCTTGCTGATGTGCCTGGTGATCACGGGCGCCAATACCGGCCTTGCCCCCGGCTACCTGTGGCGCGTGCTGGACGCCTACCGCATTGCGATGCCCACCGCGTTCTGCTGCGTGCTGGTGGTGCGACCGTTGGTGATACGGCTGGTGGCGTGGACGGTGCACGCGGGGCATTGAGTCAGGCGTGCGCGAGCGTGCTCGAAACGCTGTCGCAGGCAATCGTGCTGGTGCGTCCGCAAGCGCATCGATGTGCAGCAGCACGCGGCCGGCCTGCAACGGTGGCATTCCCTGCGCGGCAGCCCATCCAGATCCTGCCAACGCTCGCATGCGTTGACGATCGGACCATTTCCCAGCTTGAATGCATCGACCCGGACACCGCAGATGCCATCGCGCCGGCAGCGAACATCCGCAGCCAGCTGCTGCCACGCAACATCCGGCGCATACAGTCTGCGACCGCCGTCATGCCAATGATGGATTATTCCGGAATGAACTCCACGGAACTGAAACGCGCCACACAATTGCTTTGACACTGAAGTAGCCGCTGCGCAGCGTCACGTCTCCATGGACATCGGTCCACTTTCTGGAGAAGCACGCATGAACATGCGACGCAGTGCCGCTGTGCAGTTCGCCCTGCTGTGGGCAGTGGCGATGACACCAGGCGCGCATGCGCAAACCCTGGTGTGGGAAGACAACTTCAACGGCCCCGGCATCGACGGCAATAAGTGGACCTACGACGTCGGCAATGGCTGCCAGATCGGCTTGTGCGGTTGGGGCAATGGCGAGATGCAGTACTACACCAGCCGCGCCGAAAACGCGCGCATCGAGAATGGCCGGCTGGTGATCGAAGCGCGGCGCGAAGCGTTTCAGGGCATGCCGTTCACCTCGGCGCGTCTCAAGACCGAAGGCCGCATGCATTTCAAATACGGCGCGCTGGAAGCGCGCATCAAGACGCCGGTGGTGGGCAACGGGCTGTGGCCGGCGTACTGGATGCTGGGCACCATCGGCGTGTGGCCAGGTCGCGGCGAGATCGATCTGATGGAAGCCGGCATGGCCGCAGCGATCGCCAATGGCACCGCCAATCGCCGTATCGGCGCCGCGGTGCACTGGGACTACAACGGCCAACAGGCCGACTACGACACCAGCTACACCAGCCCGGTGGACCTGCATGCCGACTTCCATGTGTACCGCATGACCTGGGACCCGCAGTTCATCCGCGTGTCGATCGACGGCCGGCAATACTTCGAGTTTGCGATCTCCAATATCGAAGCCGCATCGCTGCACGAATTCCATCAGCAGCAGTATTTGCTGCTCAATCTCGCCGTAGGCGGCACCTATACCGGTATCACCTCGCCTGCGGCGGTGACCGCGCCGCTGCCGGGCAGGATGGAGATCGACTATATCCGCCTGTATCAGAACCCAGGTTCGGAGCTGTACGTGGGCGCGCAACACGCTGCCCCTGCAGGGCGCTTTGGTGTGTTCACCGAGCAGGCCGATACCAGCGGACGGCTGAACTTCGGCCAGGATGCCGAGCTGTATCTGTGGAACAACCTCACCCCGATTGCGCAGGCGCCGTTCGAAGGCGGCAACGTGATGGCCTACCGCGCCAACGCCGGTGCCTGGTATGGCCTGGGTATCCAGACCGACTATCGCAACATGGCCGCCTACGCCGGCGGCGCGCTGAAACTGCACCTGAAAACCACCACACCGTCGACGTTCAAGATCGGCATCAACACCAGCTTTGGCGACAGCTGGGTGGATTTTGCCGCTGGCGGCAATCAGTACGGCCTGGTGCGCGACGGCGCCTGGCACGAGGTGAGCATTCCCTTCAGTGCGTTCTACGACCTGGATCTGCAGGCGGTCAAACAGATGTTCATGCTGGTGGGCGATCCGCCGGCCGCGCCGGTGGAGATCGCCATCGACAAGGTGTATTACCAGAGCCGTTGAGCGGCGTAAGTGCAGGTCTCTCGGTCAAGGCCCGCGAATGCATGCAGTGGTTTCTGCAGCGCACGGAGCACGCAGCCAACGCTCAGGCGTTGGTTGCCACACCTTTCAACACATCGATCAGCTGACGCAGGCGATACGGCTTGGGCAGGAAATCCACCTGCGCCGGCAGCGGCGGCAACTGCGCCTTTGCAAACCCCGAAGCCAGGATCATCCGCGCCTGCGGCAGCAGTTGCGCCACGTGTTCGCTCAGTTCGATGCCCGACATACCATTGGGCATGCGGATATCGCTGAATACCACATCATAGGGGCCGTTCTCGCGCAGCATGCGCAAGGCGCTATGGCCGTCGTCGGCGGTTTCCACGGTGATGCCTGCATCGCGCAGCGCCTCGCCGATCAGTTCGCGCAATTCCTGTTGATCTTCCACCATCAACAGACGCAGGGGTTCAGTCATGCTCAGCCTCCTCGATGGCCGGGAGAAACAGGGTAACGGTGGTGCCGCGGGCGGGAGCGGTATCCAGCTCGACGAAGCCACCGGATTGGGACGCAAAGCCATACACCTGGCTCAATCCCAGGCCCGAGCCCTTGCCCACGTCCTTGGTGGTGAAAAATGGCTCACTGGCGCATTGCGCCACGTGCGCAGACATGCCGGGGCCGTCATCGCGCACGGCAATGCTCACGTAACTGCGCTGCCGGCCATGCGGATCGGACGGCGCAACACGCTGCTGTAGAGCCGTTTCCAGCACGATGTTGCCGCCGCCGGGCATGGCATCGCAGCTGTTGAACACGAGATTGAGCAAGGCCGCTTCCAGTTGGCCGGGGTCCACGCGGATATCGGGCAATTGCTCGGCAAACTTGAGCGACAACGCAAGACCGGCCGGGCAGGCACGCCGCAGCAGCTCCAGCGAACGCGTCAACACCGCGTTGGCGCCATGGCGCTCGGGAATCAATCGCTGCCCGCGCGCGAAGGCGAGCAGCTGGCGCGTCAGCAAGGTGCCACGATCGACTGCCGTCTGCGCTGCTTCCACCAGCATGCGCGTGCGCGCGTCGTCGCCGGCACGCAGTGCGATCAAATCCAGGCTGGTCACCATCACAGTCAGCAGATTATTGAAATCGTGCGCCATGCCGAGCGTCAGGCGACCCAGCGCATCCACTTTCTGCGACTGCAGCAGGGCGTGCTGCGCCTGCTGCAACAGCTGCTGCGCCTGGTGTTGCTGGTCGATGTCGCAGGTAACCTTGGCAAAACCGACCAATACGCCGAATTCCAGCACCGGCTCGATCGCCACGCTCGCCCAGAAGCGGCTGCCGTCCTTGCGCACCCGCCAGCCTTCGGTGGAAAAGCGCCCCTCGCGTCTGGCGGTGTCCAGATTGCGGGCAGGTTCGCCGCAATGCGCATCCTCTGGGAGATAAAAGCGCGAAAAATGCGAGCCGATGATCTCGGCGGCGGTGTAACCCTTGATGCGCTCGCCACCGGGATTCCAGGTGCACACATGGCCGCCCGTGTCGAGCATGTAGATCGCATAATCGGACACGCTCTGCACCAACAGCTGGCATTGCCGGCTGTTGTGAGAAAGCGGCCCCGCACTGTCGACGGCCGTTTTCGCATCCATCGCGCGACTTTCCCCCGGGAAAGCGCGCGACCATAGTGACGAGTGCGTGAAGGCCGCGTGCAAGCCGACCCGGCTGCAAGGCGTCAAAATACCGGCGATTTGCGCGTGAAACTTATCGGCTAACATGGCCGCCCTCCCAGTCCGGTCCGTGCCTTTATGCAGAACATCTCGACCACACGCGACCGCTGGGTGTGGGTGATCGCGGGGGCCCTGATGGCGGGAACGCTCGGCGTGGAGTTGATCACGCCGCTCGGCTATGCGGTGTGGCTGACCTACTTCGTCGCGGTAGGCGTGACGGTCTTCCAGAATCGCGTGCAGGCGCCACTGGTGGTCGCCGCGCTGTCGTGCGTGCTGCTGGCAATCGGCTTTCAGCTGGCGCCGGCCAGTACCAGTTCGAGTTTTTCCTCGATCAACCGCAGCATCGGCGGGGTATCGTTCCTGGCGATGGCGCTGGTGGTGATGCAGGCCATCCGCGCGCGCCGTCAGGCCGAACTGGCGCTGTGGCTGCAGCAGGCCGAAAACACGGTCGAAGGCAGTTTGCGTGGCGATCACAGCCCTGACGATCTGGCCAATGCCGCCGTGCGGGCGCTGTGCGACACGCTGGATGCGCAGGTCGGCGCGTTGTATCGCATCGAAGGCGACCGCCTGCGTCTGACCGGCGGCGCTGCGCTACCGGCCGATGCATCCAAGACGCTGCCGACCGATGCCGGCCAACTCGGCGAGGCCTTGCGTAGCGGTACGGTGCGCCGGGTGCGCGGCGTGGAAGCCGGACATCTGCAAATCGCCTCGGGCCTGGGCCGGAGCGCTTGCCAGGAGCTGCTGCTGGCGCCGGTCATTGCCGATGGGCGGGTGATCGGCATTCTCGAACTGGGCCGCGCCGCTGCGCCGGGGACTGCCCGCACGCGCGAAGAACAGCTGCTCGCACGCTGCGGCGAAAACATCGGCCTGGCCTTGCGCACGGCATTGCTGCGCGCGCAGCTGGTGGCCTTACTGGAAGAAACCCAGCGTCAAAGCGAAGAACTGCAGACCCAGCAGGAAGAACTGCGCGTGGCCAACGAGGAGTTGGAGGAACAAAGCCGCAGCCTGCAGCAGTCGCAAAGCGATCTGGAGATGCAGCAAGCCGAACTGGAACAGACCAACGTGCAGCTGGAAGAACGCACCCAGGCGCTGGAGGCGCAGAAGCAGGCCTTGCTGGTTGCGCAGAATCAGCTGGTGCGCAACAGCAACGAGCTGTCCACCGCCTCGCGCTACAAGTCCGAGTTTCTGGCCAACATGTCGCACGAGTTGCGCACGCCGCTCAACAGCGCGTTGATCCTGGCCAAGCTGCTGGCGGACAACAAGGACGGCACGCTCGGCCCCGAGCAGGTGAAATATGCACAGGCGATCCTGTCGTCCAACAACGATCTGCTGGCGTTGATCAACGACATCCTCGACTTGTCCAAGATCGAAGCCGGGCATGTGGAACTGGCCGACGAAACCGTCGCCACCAGCTCGGTGCTGCAGCGCCTGCGCGAAACCTTCGAGCCGCTGGCGCGCCAGAAAGGCCTGGCGTTGCAGCTGGCTGCCGAATCAGACGCACCGACGCAACTGGTCGTCGATAGCCAACGCCTGCAGCAGATCCTCAAGAACCTGCTGGCCAACGCGATCAAGTTCACCGAGCACGGCAGCGTCAGTCTGTCGATCCAGGCGCACACGCCGGGCCGGGTGCTGTTCAAGGTCAACGACACCGGCATCGGCATCGCGCACGAACAGACCGAGATCATCTTCGAAGCGTTCCGTCAGGCCGATGGCAGCACGCGCCGTCGCTATGGCGGCACCGGCCTGGGGCTGTCGATCTCGCGCGACCTGGCCCAGCGCATGGGAGGCAGCATCCGCGTGGACAGCCAGCCGGGGCGCGGCAGTTGTTTTACGCTGGAATTGCCGATCGACGGCGCGCCGGCCGAGCTGGTCACGGCAGCGCAGGCCAACGCGAGCGCGGTGGCGATCGGCGCCACGCCGTTGTCGCAGTCCGCCGGCGGCACGGCCATGGCCTCGCGCCTTGATGGGCGCGCAACGGCTACGTCCGCGGGGATGACGCTGCCGATTCCGGCAGCCGCGCCCCCGCCGCTGCAGCGTGCCGACGACGATCGCGACCAACGCACCCGCCCCGGCCGGCTGATCCTGGCGGTGGAAGACGAAGCACGCTTTGCACAGGCGCTGGTCGACCTGGCGCACGAGCTGGATTTCGACTGCGTGGTGGCGCCCAGCGCCGGAGAAGCGCTGCGTCTGGCGGCCGAACTGCGTCCCAGCGGCATCCTGCTCGACATCGGCCTGCCGGATGCGTCCGGCCTGAGCGTGCTCGAACGCCTCAAGCGCGACCCGGCCACGCGCCATATTCCGGTGCATGTGGTCTCCGCGCTGGAGCGCAGCCAGATTGCCCTGGAACTGGGCGCGGTGGGTTACCTGATCAAGCCGGCCACGCGCGAGCTGCTGGCGGGCGCGATCCGTCAACTGGAAGACACCAACGCACGCGCGGTGCGCCGCTTGTTGATCGTCGAAGACGACAGCGCGCTGCGTGCGAATCTGGAATTGCTGCTGGCGCGCGATCAACTCGACATCATCGCGGTGGGCAGCATTGCCGACGCGATGCAGCAGCTGGCCGGCTCGACCTTCGATTGCATGGTCACCGATCTGGCGCTGCCCGACGGCAGCGGCTACGACCTGCTAGAGCGCATGGCCGGCAACGACGCAGTCGCCTTTCCACCGGTCATTGTCTACACCGGGCGCGCGCTCACCCGCGACGAGGAACAACGCCTGCGCCGTTATTCCAAGAGCATCATCATCAAGGGCGTGCGTTCGCCCGAGCGCCTGCTTGATGAGGTCACGCTGTTCCTGCACAGCGTGGAAGCCTCGCTGCCCAGCGACCAGCAACGCCTGCTACGGGAAGCACGCCGCCGCGACGCGGTACTGGACGGTGCCACCGTGCTGCTGGCAGAAGACGATGTGCGCAACATCTTTGCGCTCTCCAGCGTGCTCGAACCGCTGGGCGTGACGCTGCAGATCGCCCGCAACGGCCGCGAGGCGCTGGAACATCTGGCCAAGCACGAGGTGGACCTGGTGTTGATGGACATCATGATGCCGGAGATGGATGGACTGACCGCGATGCGCCAGATCCGAGCCAATCGGCAGTGGCAGGATCTGCCGATCATCGCGCTGACCGCCAAGGCCATGGCCGACGATCGCGAACGCTGTCTCGAGGCCGGCGCCAACGATTACATCGCCAAGCCCATCGACGTGGACAAGCTGGTGTCGCTGTGCCGGGTGTGGTGCTCGCGGCAATGAACGCGGTGGAGCTGTTCGATCTGGAGCTGCGGGTGCTGCTGGAAGCGGTCTACCAGCGCTATCACTACGACTTCCGCGATTACGCGGTGTCGTCGCTGCGCCGACGCATGCGCCACGCGATGGCGCGTATGGAGTGCACGCGCGTGGCCGACCTGCAGCACCGTCTGCTGCACGAACCGGACACGTTCGCGCAGGCGATGCAGTTCTTCACCGTGCAGGTGTCGGAGATGTTCCGCGACCCGGCCTACTTTCGCGTCCTGCGCGAGCATGCGGTGCCGGTCTTGCGGACCTATCCGTCGATCAAGCTGTGGGTGGCAGGCTGCAGCACAGGCGAGGAAGTCTGGTCGCTGGCGATCCTGTTGCACGAAGAAGGCCTGCTGGAAAAAGCGGTGATCTATGCCACCGACATCAACCCCGAAGCGCTGGGCATGGCCGAAGCCGGCGCCTTCGGCATCGACCGCATCGCGCAGTTCAGCCGCAATTATCTGGATGCCGGCGGCGGCGGCTCGCTCTCGGACTACTACACCACCGCTTACGATGGCGCGGTGTTCGACCGCCGTCTGAAGCGCAATATCGTCTTCGCCGATCACAGCCTGGCCACCGATACGGTGTTCTCCGAAGTGCATCTGGTGTCGTGCCGCAACGTGCTGATCTATTTCAACCGCAGCCTGCAGGACCGCGCAGTGGGCCTGTTTTACGATGCGCTGGTGCATCGGGGGTTTCTGGGCCTGGGCAGCAAGGAATCGCTGCAGTTCGGCGCGCATGCGCAGGCGTTCGAAACCGTGGCACGCGAGCAGCGCCTGTTCCGCAAGGCGGCGGCATGAACGTCATGCATGCGGCGGCAGCGCGGTTCGACGCGATGGTGATCGGTGCCTCGGCCGGCGGCGTCATGGCCTTGCAGGCGCTGTTGTCCAGCCTGCCTGCGGATCTGCCGATGCCGGTGCTGGCGGTGTTGCACCTGCCGCGCGACCGCACCAGCCATCTTGCCGAGCTGATGGATGCACGCTGCTCCTTGCCGGTGCGCGAGGCCGAAGACAAGCAGCCGCTGCGTGCCGGCAGCGTGACCATCGCCCCGCCCGACTACCATCTGCTGGTGGAAACGCGCGACAGCCTGGCGTTATCGATGGATGCACCGGTGCTGTTCTCGCGCCCGGCGATCGACCCCTTGTTCGAATCGGCGGCTGACGTATTCGGGCAGCGCCTGCTGGCGATCCTGCTCACCGGCGCCAGCAGCGACGGCAGCGCCGGTGTGGCGGCAGTCCGCGCGGTCGGTGGCACCGCCTGGATCCAGCGCCCCGACGATGCCGCCTCACCGCTGATGCCCGCCTCCGCTCTCGCCTATGCTGGCGCCGATGCGGTGCTCACCCTGCAGGCGATCTGCAGCCGACTGGAAGCCTTTCACCCATGAACCTCACCGCGACCGGCCTGGCTGCGCACAGCAACGGCGACGAACCCGCCAAGCTGCTGATCGTCGACGACGTGCCGCAGAACCTGGTGGCGATGGAAGCGTTACTGCAGCGCGAAGGCCTCCAGGTGCTGTGCGCCGCATCCGGCGCGCAGGCGCTGGAACTGCTGCTCGAACACGATGTGGCGCTGGCGCTGCTGGATGTGCACATGCCGGAAATGGACGGCTTTTCGCTGGCAGAACTGATGCGCGGCTCGCAGCGCAGCCGGCATGTACCGATCATTTTCCTGACCGCATCGCCGAACGATCCGATGCGTGCCTTCCAGGGCTACGAAACCGGCGCGGTGGATTTCCTGCACAAGCCGATCGAGCCGCACGTGATCCTGAGCAAGGTCAATGTGTTCATCGAGTTGTACCAGCAGCGGCGCCTGCTCAAGGCGCGCAACGCGTCGCTGGAACGCGCGCTCACCCTCAACGAAACCATGATGGCCGTGCTCACCCACGACCTGCGCACGCCGCTGTCGGTGATTCTGCTGTGCGCCGACAAGCTCAGCCTGGATGTGGATGCCGAGGGCTCGGCCGCGCGCACGCTCGATCACCTGGAAAACAGCGCGCGACGGATGGCGCGGATGGTCGAGCAGTTGCTGGATTTCTCGCGCCTGCGCAGCGACGGGCTGTCGATGCGGTTCGGCCCCTGCAATCTGGGCGAAGTGACCCATAGCGTGGTCGGCGAAGTGGCGCAGGCCAATCCGCACACGCCGATCGACCTGCAGACCGAAGGCGATCTGGACGGCGACGGCGACGGCGATCGCCTGGCCCAGGTCGTGTCCAATCTGGTCGGCAATGCGGTGCTGCACGGCGGCAACCAGCCGGTGCGGGTGCACCTGGACGGACGCGAACGCGACACGCTGCGGCTGTCGGTGCGTAACGTCGGGCACATTCCGGACAGCCTGATGCCGCGCCTGTTCGAGCCGTTCAAGGCCAGCTTCCATGCCAGCCAGGGCCTGGGGCTTGGGCTGTTCATTGCCGACCAATTCGTCAAGGCGCACGGCGGCACGCTGCAGGCACGCAACGAAAACGGCGATGTGGTGTTCGACGCCGTGCTGCGGCGGCACAACCTGGCCGCGTAATCGCGGCCAATGAGGCCGCCGGGCAGCACGCCGGGCGTCCGGCGCGCCGCGCGTGGTGGAGTGCTGGGGCGATGACGTCCAGCAGGGACAGCTGACCGACTTCCATCGCGCGGTCGATGCCAGCGAGGACGAAACCGTGGTGTTTTCGTGGATCCAATCGCCGGACAAGGCGACCCGGGAATGGAACCGACGGTCAACCCGATACCGTTCGATGGCAAGCGCCCGATCTACGGCGGCTTCGTTCCGATCCTGCCCCTGGGGCAACCGGGCTTAGCACTGCAGCGCGCGCGTTCGCGTGACCGCCGCACACCCGGTGTTGCGGCAGTGACCGACGGCACCGGGTCTTAGGCGGTGGCCGTTACACTGGCAGCATGCAGCCGCGTTCGCCGCCAATGGTGTGCAGGCGCAGCGACTGCATTGCCTGCCACCGGAGACCACCACGTGACCGACGCACCGCTCCTGATCGCCTGCCCGAGCTGCGCTGCGATGAATCGTGTCGCGCGCGCGCGTCTGCGCGATGCGCCCAACTGCGGCAGTTGCCACAAGCCCTTGTTCCTGGGCACGCCGGTGGCGCTGTCGGTGGCCGATTTCGACAAGCATGCAGTGCGCAGCGCGCTGCCGTTGGTGGTGGATTTCTGGGCGCCGTGGTGCGGGCCATGCCTGAGCATGGCGCCGCAATTCGTCGCGGCCGCGGCCATGCTCGAACCGCAGGTCCGGCTGGCGAAGGTCGATACCGATCTGCATCCGGCGCTGGGCACGCGCTTTGGCATCCGCAGCATCCCGACCTTGCTGGTCATCCGCGGCGGCAGTGAACTGGGCCGTCATTCGGGCGCGGTGAGCAGCACGCAGATCGTCAGCTGGGTGCAGTCGGTATTGCGCGGCCGTTGATACAAAAAAACCGCTGCGTGATGCACGCAGCGGGCCTGGTTTGACGATCGACATCGCTGCGACACCTGCGCAGCGATGCAGTCAATCGATCAGCGACAGAGAGCGGCTGACAACGTCACCAGCGCTCGTCAGGTGGATGCGTACGGCGCGCAGGGAACCGAACGTACACATGCTACATGCCGGTTCCGGGCACCGACCGCCCACCTGACGGCCGCGCAACAGTTTGCTCAGTCGCTTACTGCCAGTTGACGTTGACCGACACACCCACGACACGCGGCTCGTTGTACACCGCGGCCATGTAGTTTTCGATCACGCCCTTGACGTTCTTTTCGTTGGTGATGTTGCGCGCGAATGCCGCCACTTCCCACGCACCATAGTCGCCGGTGTAGCCGAGCTTGAGCCCGCCCTCGACATTGCCGTTGGCGCGGAACTCGGTGGAGTCGTACAGCACGAAGCTGGTCTGGCCCTGCTTGTTCCAGTCGGTGGAGACGAAGAACGCCCCATCGTTGCCCACCGGAATATCGTAGCGCGCCGCCAGGTTGAGGTTGTACTTGGGCGCGTTGGGCAGCGGGTTGCCGTCGATCTGCGCAAAGGTGTTGGCACCGACGCGGATGGTCGGGTCGTTGACCGTGCACACCACCACGCCGTTGAGCGCGCAGGCCTGCGCGTAGACGCGATCGTCCTGGATTTCGCTATGCAGCAGGCTCAGGCCAGCGGTCAGCGACAGGTTGGAGACCGGGCGCCAGTCCAGATCCGCTTCCAGACCGTAGGCCTTGGCCTTGTCGGCATTGAACAGCACGCCGTTGCCGTCCGAATCGTTGCCGTTGAGCTGGATGTCGTTGACGGTGTAGGTGAAGCCGCTGACATTCAGACGCAGGCGATTGTCGAACAGGCTGCTCTTGATGCCGGCTTCCCACGACAGGATGGTTTCCGAATCGGCGGTGGTGAAATCCGAATTGAACACCGCGCTGCGGCCCTGGATGGTCGGACCGCGGAAGCCGCGTGCCACGCGCGCGTAGACGCTCAGCTCGGGATTGATTTCATACATCGCGCTGAGATCCCAGCTGGGCTGGGTGTCGGACATGCGCACGTCGCGACGACCGCGATAGGTCACCGCACCAGTGGCGGTATCGGCGGTCTTGAGCAGGCGGGTTTCCTTGCTGTCCTTGGTCTGGCGTAGACCGGCGGTCAAGGTGAGTGCGTCGGTGGCCTTGTAGCTGAGCTGCCCGAACCCGGCCCAGGAGGTATTGGTGTTGCGCAGGCGCACCCAGTTGTTGGGGTTGCGCGCGGCGGTTTGCAGGAAATAGGCACGCTGATAGAAATCGGTGGTATCGCGCCCGTCGAAGTAGAACGCACCGACCTGCCACTGCAATGCGTCATCGCCTTCGCTGGCCAGGCGCAGTTCCTGGGTGTACTGATCCAGGTCGCGGATCTGCCCCATCGACTGGCCGAAGCCGTTCGGCACGCCGTTGACCGGGTAGTTCGCCGCCGCGCCGCCATCGGTGTCGCCACGGCTATAGCCGGAGGTGGTTTCGTAGGCGGTGATGGAGGTCAGCGACACGCCGCCGAAATCGTAGATCGCCTTGATCGAGCCACCGTCGGTCTGATACGCCTGCGGGTTGTCGTGTGCCTCGTCATAGGCCACGCGATCGCGCGGCACGTCGACCTTGTCGCTGCCGCGCGTGACCGCATTGCGCAGGAACAATGTGGAGGTGCCGTCGTAGTCGCGCGTATGCACCGAACCCAGCAGCGAGAACGCATCGTTGGGCTTGAGCAGCACCTGCAGGCGCGCATTGCGGTCGTTGTAGCCGCCCATCGCATCCTTGCGCGGCGTGCGCGTCCCGTCGGCGCTGCTGCCGGCAAAGGTGTTGTCCACCCAGTCGTCGCGGTGCTGATACAACGCCGACACGCGGAACGACAGCACCTCGTTGATCGGGCCGCCGAAGCCGCCGTCCAGCGACACCGTGTTGTAGCTGCCATAGCTGGCATCGACGCGGCCGGTATAGGTATCGCTGGGCTTGATCGTGTCGAACTTGACGATGCCGGCGGTGGTGTTGCGGCCGAACAAGGTGCCCTGCGGGCCGCGCAGCACTTCGATCTGGTCCACGTCGTAGACCGGGTTGGACTTGAGCACCACGTGTTCCAGTACCACGTCGTCCTGGATGATGGACACCGGCTGCGAAGCGCCGAGATAGAAGTCGATATTGCCCAGGCCACGGATATAGAAGCGCGGGAAGATGCGCCCGGTGGTGGTCTCGGCATAGAAGCCCGGCACGCGGCCGGACAGCGCCAGCAGCGTGTCGTCGCCACCGGCAGTGAACTCGCGCATCGCCGCGCCCTGCACCACGCCCACCGACACCGGCACTTCCTGCAGGTTCTGTTCGCGGTGCTCGGCAGTGACGGTGACCGTATCCAGGGCGGTCGGGCTGCCCTCGCCCTGGCGCGTCTGCGCCTGCTGCGCAGAGGCTGCGGCGGCCAGCGAGGCGAGCAACAGGCCGCCGCAGGCACGTGCCAGCGGCGTGCGCTGCAAGGCGGCGCAACGACGTGCGGGTGCGTGCGTAGCGGCGGACGTCAGGGACGCGGAGACAGACGAGTACAACGACATGCGAGATGATCCTTGGGTAAGTGACGCGAGGGATGACACGGGGTTAAGAGCGGCGATCAACATGACTGCGGCGATCAGGCACGCGCGGCCGGTGCCAGGAATCGGCATGTAGCGCTCGTACACGCCGGCTCCTCCCCATCGCCCGCGCCCACCTGACAACCGCTCGCTACGTTTTGCTGGCCCCTCCGACGTCCGTCGGCATCGGGCATGCCGGCCGAGGACGCAGGGTGGCACCGCGCGCACGATATGTCAGCAATGTTGCAGCTCTATGGCAAGCGTGCCGACGCGCACATGGCCGCCGCCGCGCAGCCACATTCGCTGTGGCGCGTTCAACGCATCAGTCGTCGCCACGCCATCGTCGTCGTCGTCGCGCGACAGGCCGGCATCGACAGCTGACCCTTCGCGCGCAAACACCGCGTCAGGCGCGGGCGGCCAGCACGCTGCTATCGAGCATCTGCCCGACCATGTTGAGCAGATCGTTGAGGCTGAAAGGCTTGGGCAGCAGCGCCATGCCGTCGTCCAGGAATTCCTGCCGGGTGGCGGCGTTTTCGGCGTAGCCGGTGATGAACAGGATCGGCAAGCCGGGGCGCAGCGCGCGCGCCACATCGGCCATGTCGCGCCCGTTCATGCCGGGCAGGCCAACGTCGGACACCACCAGATCGATCTCCACGCCCGCACGCAACTGATCCAGTGCGCCGTTGGCATCTTCGGCTTCGACCACCTGGTAGCCGGCATCGCTGAGCACCTCGCTCACCATCATGCGCACCACATCGGTGTCGTCCACCAGCAAGATGCGCTCGCTGCGTGCGCGTGGCGAACTCGGTGCCGGTGTCGGCGGCACTGCGCTGGCGGTGAGCCCGCGCGGCAGCAGCAAGGCCACCGTGGTGCCGCGCCCCACGGTGCTGGTGATGCGTGCGGTACCGCCGGACTGGCGCGCAAAGCCATAGGTCATCGACAAGCCCAGGCCGGTGCCCTCGCCGATCGGCTTGGTGGTGAAGAACGGTTCGAAGACCTGGTTGAGGATGGCCGGCTCGATGCCGCTGCCGTTGTCGATCACGTTCACCGCCACGTACTCGCCATCGTCCAGTTCCGGATCGCCCTGCGCGGTGTAGGCCGCGCTCTGGATGCGGATGGTGCCCCTGCCCTTCAACGCGTCGCGCGCATTGATCACCAGATTGAGCACTACGTTTTCGAGCTGGTTGGCATCGGCCACCGCCACCAGCGGCGTGTCCGCCAGGTCCAGTTCCAGCACGATGTTCTCGCCGATCGAGCGGTGCAGCATGTCCTCCAGCGAGCGCACGCGTGCGTTGATGTCGAAGGCCTGCGCATCCAGCGATTGCTTGCGCGCGAAGGCGAGCATGCGCTGGGTCAGCGCGGCGGCGCGATGCGCCGAGCCAGTGGCGATCTCGGCCAGCCGCGGCACACGCTCGATGCGATTGGACTCGACCGCCAGCTGGATCATGTCCAGGCCGGAAATGATGCTGGTCAGCAGATTGTTGAAGTCGTGCGCGATGCCGCCGGTGAGCTTGCCCAGCGCTTCCATCTTCTGTGCCTGCAGCAACTGGATCTCGGTGCGCTGGCGCTCGGCGATCTGGTGGGCCAGCTCGGTGGTGGCGGTATCCAGTTCCTGGCGCTGCTCGCGCTCGCGCAGGCGCTGTTCGGTGACATCCTCGACCAGCAGCAGGCCCAGATCCGGTTCGCGGTACGGCGACACGCGCCATTCGGTTTCGCACACCTTGCCCTCGCGCAGGATCGACAAGGCACCGCTCCAGCGCTCGCGCTGCGCCAGCGCGTCGGTCAGCGCGTGCACGGTGGCGGCCTGGTCCACGCCGGGCACGGCAAGCGCCTCGCCTGGCGTGGCGGTGCCGACCAGGCGCTGGAACGCCGCATTGGCTTCATGCGCGTGCAGCCCGGCATCGACCACCGCAATCGGTGCGCTGATGTGCTCGAAGATCTCGCGGAAGCGGGCCTCGCTGATGCGCAAGGCGTCCTCGGCCTGGCGCGCGCGCAGCAGGGTACGCAACGTGGCGACCAGCACGCTGGGGTCGACCGGGTGAATCAGGTAGGCATCGGCACCGGCTTCCAGGCCGGTGATCATGTCGCCGGTGGCGATCGATGCCGCCGACACGTGCACCACCGGCAGCAACGCGGTGCGCGGCTCGGCGCGTAGCGTGCGCACGATGTCGAAGCCGCTCATGTCCGGCAGATTGACGTCCAGCACCACCGCAGCGAACGCCTGCTCGGCCAGTCTGGCCAGGCCGTCGGTGCCGGTGCCGGCTTCGTCGACCACGAACTGATGATGTTCGAGCACGCGCCGCACCGAATAACGCGTCACCGCGTTGTCGTCGACGACCAGAATGTGCGGCTTACTGCCCAAGTGCATCCTCCGGTGCCAGCGTGATCGGCAGCACCACGAAAAATTCAGAGCCCTGCCCGACCACGCTGTTGATCCCCACCCTGCCGCCCAGCAACTCGGCGAAGCGCTTGCAGATCGACAGCCCCAGACCGGTGCCGGTCAGGCGCTTCTGCAACGGCGAATCCACCTGTACAAAATCTTCGAACAAGGCGTCGTGAAGCTCGGCCGGAATGCCGATACCGGTGTCCTGCACGCCGAAGCGCACATGGGTCTCGCCTTCCAGCTGCGCGAACACGCGCACATGGCCTTGCGGGGTGAACTTGAGCGCGTTGGAGATGAAGTTGCGCAGGATCTGCGCCAGCTTCTTGTCGTCGGTGTAGAGCATCGGCAGTACCGGCGGATCTTCGAAGATCAAGGTGGTGCTGCCGGCATCGGTGAGCGGGCGGAACATGCCGCGCAAGGCCGCAAACAGGTCCATCAAATCGAACCAGCCCGGCGAGATGGTGATGCGCCCGGCTTCGATCTTGGCCAGATCCAGCAGGTCGTCGACCATCTCGGTGAGCTCGCGCGCCGAGGCGCTGACAAAGCGTACCTGTTTGGACTGTTCGGCAGTCAGCGGCCCGTCCATGCCGTCTTCCAGCAGCCGCGTAATGCTCAGGATCGAGCTGAGCGGGGTGCGGAACTCGTGGCTCATGTACGACAGGAAGCGGCTCTTGAGCTCGGACACGTCGCGCAGCTGCTCGGCCTGCTGATCGAGCTCGGCATACAGCGCCAACACGCCCTGGTTGGTCTCTTCCAACTCTTCGCGCAGGGCCTGGTTCTGCTGCCGCAGCGCGTCGAGTTCGGCCAGCGGATCGATCGGCGATGCCGCACCGGAAGCATTCATTGCAGGCCTCCCAGCCGCATGACAAACACGCCGCAATCGTCGCGGCCTCGCGTGTAATCGCGCAACAGCACCGCCGCAATCAGACGCGGATGGCGCGATAGCAGACCCGGGTGATCGCGCAGGTTCCAGCGTGACTGCAGGCCATCGCTGTGCATGATGAGCAGTTTGCCGGCGGCGTCCGGAAAATCGAACGGCTGCGCCTTGCGAAACTGCACCCCGACGATGCCCGGATGCGACGGCATGCCACGCACGCCGTCGCCATCGCACAGCGACGCGACGATATTGCCCACACCGGCAAAGCGCACCCGGCCGGTACTGCTGTCGAATTGCGTCACCGCCGCCGCGCCGCCGCGGGTACCGGACATGCCGGCATGCAGCTGCGCGATGCGCTCGCCGGGCTCGCCGCTGGCCGTGGTTGCAGCGCGCATCCCGGCGTCGGCAGCATCGGCAGCGCCTGGACCGTGGCCCAGGCCATCGATCACGGTGACGGTCGCCCGCTGCTCGCCAATCGCCAGATGCCAGGCATCGCCGCATACCGTTTCGTTGTGCAGCGGCAGACGGATGGCGCCGTACGGCACGTCCAGCTCGGCGCGTTGCTGCACGAACAGCCGTGCCATCACGACCGCGCCCTTGGCATCGGAATACGCGTCCAGCACCTGCGCCTGGCGCTTGATCGCGCCCAGCCCGGTGCCCGGCGTCCCGGCGGTGGAATAGCCATCGCGCAGGCCGTCCACGAGTGCGAACCCGGGGCCGCCGTCGATGGCGCAGATCTCCACGCCCATGCCCTGACGTGTGACCACCGTGGACAACTGCAGCCAGCCGCCACGTCCATGCTTGACCATATTGGTGGCAAGCTCGGTGGCCACCAGCGCCACGCGGCCGCAGGCGGCCTCGTCGAAACCCAGCGTCTGTGCCAGCGCCGCCGCTTCGCGACGTGCCTGCCCAACCTGGCTGGTTTCGTCGACACGAAACGCGCGCGTGACATCGCCGGCGAGCGTCACTTCCATTTGGTGATGGTGATGCGCGTGCCCTTGCCGGCTGCGGTATCCAGGACGAAATCATCCACCAGCCGCCGGCTGCCGGACAGGCCCAGTCCCAGCCCGCTGCCGGAGGTCCAGCCATCAGTGAGCGCCAGGTCCAGGTCGGGAATGCCGGGGCCTTCGTCGCGGAAGGTCAGCTGCACACCCTTGCGGATGCCGCTTTCCACCAAGGCCCAATCCATGTCGCCGCCACCGCCATAGATCACGGTGTTGCGCGCCAGTTCGCTGGCGGCGGTGACCAGCTTGGTCTGGTCGACCAGACGCAGGCCGCACTGCACCACCAGCTTGCGTACCGTCTGCCGGGCCAGCACCACATCCTGTTCGGTACGCACCGGTTGCGAACCGGTGGTCATGAAGCGCGATCGGGTTGCTGCAACAGGCGCATGCCGCGTTCGACATTGAGCGCGGTGCGTACCGACGGCAGGGTCAGGCCCAGCTCGACCAGCGTGATCGCCACGGCCGGCTGCATGCCCACCACCACGGTCCTGGCATCCATGATCGCCGCCAGCCCGGAGATGGTGCTGATCATGCGGCCGATGAAGGAGTCGACGATGTCCAGTGCGGAAATGTCGATCAGCACGCCGCGCGCGGAGGTGGCGCTGATCTTTTCCGACAGGTCTTCCTGCAGCGTCATCGCCAATTGGTCGTGCATGTCCACCTGGATGGTGACCAGCAGCAGCTCGCCCATCCGCAGGATCGGGATGCGCTCCATGTCAGCCCGCCTTGCTGACGGTCACGCCGATGCGCTTGAGCGCCAGCGCCAGCGCGTCGGACAGGTTGGCCTTGGTGACGATGCCCTGCAGGTCCAGCCCCAGGTGCACGATGGTCTGCGCGATCTGCGGGCGCACGCCGCTGATGATGGCATCGGCGCCCATCAGGCGGATCGCAGTGACGGTCTTGAGCAGGTGCTGCGCCACCAGCGTGTCCACGGTAGGCACGCCGGTGATGTCGATGATGGCGATTTCCGAGCCGGTATCGACGATGCGCTGCAGCAGCGACTCCATCACCACCTGGGTGCGCTGCGAATCCAGCGTGCCGATCATCGGCAGTGCCAGCACGCCGTCCCACAGTTTGACCACCGGGGTGGACAGCTCCAGCATTTCTTCCTGCTGGCGCACGATGATGTCTTCGCGGGTTTTCTGGAACGCCTTGACGGTGTACAGGCCCAGACGGTCCAGCAGCTCGGACAGCGCCCACAGCTGCTGGCCCAGATCCTCCGGCGTATCGGCATACTCGCGCTGCACCAGCGCAAACAGCACCCGCTTGAGCGAGAAGATGAAGTTGGCGGTTTCCTGCGAATCGAAGCCACGGGTGGCGCGGTCGCGCGACAGATTTTCCAGGAAGCGACGCACCTCGCTCCAGTCGGCGCTGTCCAGGCTGCTGCCGCCATCCTTCAGGGAGGCGACCAGCAGATGCAAAAAGTCCGCGCTCTGGGTTTCGACGTCCTGCCGGGAAATACGTCCATCGCTGCCCAGGCTGGAGCCCAGCCATGCGGCCAACAACGCAGTTTCCTGGCCACGAATCGCATCGATCGAGCGCTGCTGCAATGCCATCATGAGATCACCCGCCGAGAGTAGAAGAGAGAAGGCTGGGCATGCGGGACGGTTGCGCCCCCTGACTGGCGCGGCGCCCCCCACGCCGAAGCGCTGCAGAGTAAAGCAATTCAGTTTCGGCAACCAGCGACGAACCTGTAGCGGTCAGAGGACAGTCCTGACGGAGTTTGACATTGCGGCGCACACGGTGAACGTGAGCGCGACCACGCCTGGAAAGATGCGATGACTGCCGGCCTGTTCCCCTGCCATCGGGCGCGACAATTGCGGCCGCGACGGCAACCGCTTGGCGACTGCCGCGGCCCGGCCCGGCCACGGATCGCTGCGCAACGGTGGTGCCGGCTCTGCGGGCAGACCCATTCCTCAAGCCGCCCCGAACCGATCGCGGCCGCATCCCATGTCAGCGGACGCGATCGGCGTATCGCAGGCGCTTGCCCACAACCGGCACCGCATGCAACGCGCTGTGCCATCGACAGGGTGTCTGCACGGCGGCCGGGCATGGTCTGATCGCACCCTGCTTTTTCTCAGGTGGTTGCCCTCCATGTCATCGCTGTTCTCTCCTTATCAACTCAAGGACGTCACGCTGCGCAACCGCATCGCGATTCCTCCCATGTGCCAGTACACCGCCGTCGACGGCCTCAGCAACGCATGGCATCAGGTGCATTACGCCAGCATGGCGCGCGGCGGTGCGGGCCTGGTGATCGTCGAAGCCACCGGCGTCTCGCCGGAAGGACGCATCACCGCCGGTTGCCTGGGCCTGTGGAACGACGCCCAGGCCGAGGGACTGGCGCGCATCGCGGCATCGATCAGCGCTGCCGGCGCCGTGCCGGGGATCCAGATCGGCCACGCCGGGCGCAAGGCCAGTGCCAACCTGCCGTGGGAAGGCGACGACCACATCGCCGACGGCGACCCGCGTGGCTGGGACACCATCTCGCCCTCGGCGATCGCCTTCGGCGGTGGCCTGCCCAAAGTGCCGCGTGAGATGACGCAGGACGACATCGACCGCGTGCGCGGCGATTTTGTCGCCGCCGCGCAGCGCGCGCGCGATGCCGGCTTCCAGTGGCTGGAGCTGCATTTTGCGCATGGCTATCTGGCGCAGAGCTTCTTCTCGGTACACGCCAATCATCGCCAGGATCACTACGGCGGCACCGCCGAAAACCGCGCGCGGTTCCTGCTGGAAACGCTGCAAGCCGTGCGTGCGGTCTGGCCGGAACACCTGCCGCTCACCGCGCGCTTCGGCGTGATCGAATTCGACGGCCGCGACGAACAGACCTTGCAGGAAGCCATCGCACTGACGCGCAACTTCAGGCAAAGCGGCCTGGATCTGCTCAACGTGAGCATCGGCTTCAGCACCCCGACCGCGCAGATTCCGTGGGCGCCTGCCTTGCTGGCGCCTTACTCCGAACGCGTCAGCCGCGAGGCGCAGCTGCCGGTTGCCTCGTCCTGGAACATCGACGATCCGCTGGAAGCCGACCGCGTCGTCGGCGCCGGACAGATGGAGCTGGTGATGGTCGGCCGCGCGCATCTGGCCAACCCGCATTGGCCGTATCACGCCGCGTTGGCGCTGGACGAAGAACGCCCGTCGTGGGTGCTGCCGCCCTCGTACGCGCACTGGCTGGAGCGTTACGGCAAGCGCGGCTGATCGGACAGATGCGATGGACTGCGAGATTGCGGTACATGCGAATGCTTAGGTCTGCTGCGGGCGCCTCCAGCGAGTCTCCAGGGATGGATTCCCGGCGTGTCCCGACACCGGATGCGGCGCTGCGCTGCCGACCAGCGCCGCAGACCGGGCAATCTTGTGCAAGGCCTCCGCCGGTTCCATGCGAACGCTTCGGTCTGCTGCGGGCGCTTGCACCAGCGGTTGTTGTCGGTTGCTGAAAGAAATGCGAACAGCCAGATGAGCTGCACGTTCTTCCGAGCGTCCATTCCTGGCGACGTGACAGCAGATGGATGGCTTACTGATTACATCGGCCACGAAGTCCGCAGGCATCAACACGTGCTTGAAGTATTGCTTGCGGATCAGCGATAGCGATCTTGGGAGCGTGGTGCCGCGTCCGGGGGCGGGACCGTGTGGCGGCATGGATGTCGCCACCGAGCCTCCAAGGATGGATTCACGGCGTGTCCCGACACTGGATGCGGCGCCGCGCCGCCGACCAACTCCGCGCACCGATCAATCTTGCGAACGACATTTACCGGTTCTACGCGAATGTTTCGGTCTGCCGAGGGCGCTTGCACGCGTACCAGCGTGGGACACGCCGCAAGTACGTCCCTGTAGGCTCTGGCGCGGCATCCATGCCGCTCAAGGTCCCACGCCGGTACGCGCGCAAGCACCACCAGTTATTGTCGGTTGCGGAAAGAAATACCGAGCGCCCGCTGAGCTGCACATCCTTCAGAACGTCACCATTCCTGACGACATACCAGCAGTTGGCACGCAACCACGCATGCCAATCCCGAATGCCCAATCCCGGCGGCGGCCGCGTCAGCAGCTAATGCGCGACGAGCTTGATCGCCGCCCTACAGCCCGTAACGCTCCACCGCATCCAGATGCGGGCGCGGGTCCTGATCGCAGGCCTCGGCCAGGCGCAGCCAGCACATCGGGTGCGCCCACTGCGCGGTGGTGGCCAGCAGGACGCGATGCAGTTCCAGCGGCGGCGCCGCTTCCGGCAGCGCCACGGTGAACAGCACGCCCGGCAGACCTGTGCTCGCGTCTTCCGGGTCGAATGCGTCCGCGTGTTCCGGATCGACCACGCGATAATCGTCGCGGCTGTGCAGCCACAGCTTCCAGCCACGCGCTTCGATGTCCTGCCGCAGGGCCTCGATCGCCTGCTCGCCGGGATGCACGCCATCCACCAGCCAGCTGCTGCCGTAACCGCCCGCCTCCAGCATATGCACCTGCGCATAGGTCGGCACGAAGCGCTCGCGCTCGGCTTCGTCGTCCGGCGGCGGATACAGCAATTCCGCATCGAACACCACCCAGTCGGCGACATGCTGGCGCCGATGCGCCGGTGCATTTTCGACGATACGCGCGGTGACCGGGCCGGTGCGCCGCGCGTAGTACTCGGCTACTTCGCCGTCATCCACGCAACGCACGATCACCCAACCCCAGGTTTCTTCGACCACGCCACCGGTGCTGCTCAGCTCCATGCCGAGCGCCTGCGCCGAGGCGCGCACCGCGTCCCACTGCTGCGCCGCGCTGGCCGCGGTCATGTGATCCCAATGCGCAGAGCGCGGTTCTTCCATCAACTCGGTCAGCTGTCGATACACATCGGCGGCTTCGGCAAAACGGCCGGTGTTGAGATACATGCGCCCCAGCAACCCGCGCGCGCCATGCGAGCCGGGCGATAGTGCCAGCAACGCGGTGCAGGCCTGTTCCAGCGCCGGCCAATCGGCCAGTCGCTGGGCCAGCTGCGCCTCGCACCACAGCGCCGCCACCGGCACCAGCGGACGATACAGCTGCGCCAGCCGACGCAGGCCGGCCTCATCGCCACGGCCCAGCAGCAGGTTCATCAGCCGGAAGGTCGGGCTGGTTTCGCGATCGGCATGCCGCTGCACGAATGCCCACAGCAGCGCGATCGCCTCATCGTCGGCCGCACACGCACTCAATGCCGACGCCGTGGTATCCACCAACTCGGCATCGTCGGGAAGCTCGGCCACTGCCTGCAGCAACCACTGCGCCTCGCGCTCGGGGTTACGCGCCACGTCTTCGGCCTGCGCATCCAGCCATTCCAGCAACTGCGCGGCCGGCACCGGCGCCGGCTCGCCCGCCGGTGCGGTCTCGATGCGCGCAGCCAGGCCGTCCAGCAGTTGGGTGGCGCCACGGTCCTGGCGCAATTTGGGCACATGCGCACGCGCAAGCGCCAGGTGCCGGCGCGCAGTCCACACCGCGCCACGCTGCAACGCCAGCTCGATCGCCATCTCTGCCGCGTCGATCAGGATGCGATGCGCCCCGACCTGCGCGTAATGATCCAGCATCACCTGCAGGCGGCCGCCCAGATCCCAGGTATTGCGCTCGGGCTGGTGCGATACCAGCACCACCACCGCACGCAACCAGTGCAGGCGGTAGCGCGGCGCGACCTCGCGCCACGGCAGAAAGGCCTCCAGCGCTTCGTCGTCGCGATTCAACATTGCCAATGCACGGGCTTTCTGCAAGCGCCGCGGCTGACTGCAGTTGGCCCACTCCGCCCCTTCGCGCGCGGCTTCGCGCTCGCGCTGCTCGATCAGCGCCAGCGCCTCTTCCGCGCGCCCGAGCGAAAGCAGGATCGAGATGCGCATGTCCGGCACGCCGTCGTAGATCTGTCCGCCATGCGCAAGAATGGTCTGCGACTGCGCTTCCAGATAACTCAGTGCCGCCTCGCCGCGTCCATCGTCGAGCAAGGCATCGGCTTTTTCGCAGCTCAGGCACTGGTAGCACGACCAGCTCGGATCGATGCGGCCCAGCGTTTCCTCGCACACCTCGATCCGCTCTTCCACCCAGCCCGGACCATCGATATTGGCATAGCACGCGGCCAGATCCTGGGTCACGCACACCGACTGCGGGCACTCCACCGCATCGGCGCGATGCGCGCGTTCGAAGAGCGTCACCGCATCGCTCAGCGCACGCTCGCCCTCGCACAGATTGCCGACCCGGTTGCGCATTTCCCAATGTCCGACGAACACCTCCAGCCACGGATTGGCCAGCGTCTTGCCCAGCGCACGCGCCTCGGGCAACAGCGCTTCGGCGCGTTCGATCTGCAGGTCGCAAATATGGTCGGTCAGGCGCGTCAGTAGCTGCGCATTCTGCGGCTGCCCGGCCTCGCCCAGATCGTCCTGCAGCTTCTCTACCCAGTTCCAGATTTCCATCGTGTTGCTCCTTCGATGCGGCGCTCAGCGCGCCAGCAATTGGGTCACGGCCTCGGCAAGATCGCCGAAGGCCCGGTTCAAATCCGATCCGCCCGATGCGTTGGCACCGGGCTGCGGCTGGGTGCGCCCCTGCGCCGACACGATCACCTTCAGTGAGCGCAGCAGCCGCGCTGCCACCGCCGCCTGCGGATTGCCGGCGCGCTGCGCCGCCAGCAGCGCCTGCAACGCCGGGTTGTCGAGATTCAGATACAGCCGCTGGGTCTGCCGCGCTTCGATCCCCGCAGTGAACTGCCGGGCCAGCCGCAACGCAGCGGTGGACACGCGTTTGTCGTTCTCGTCCTGCTCCAGGCGGCGTTTCAATTCGGCCTCGCGGTCGGGCACCACCACCAACGGCAATGCCTCGGGGCTAAAGCGCGCCGGCACCAGCGCTTCGCCATCGCCCAGATGCTGTTCCAGCCAGGCCAGTTCGTCGGCCGGCAGCGTATCCAGCTGGAACAACTGCCGGTTGCCCTGCTCGGTGCCCAGCTCGACCAGGCGCACGCCCTTGGCCTGCGCCCAGCGGCGCAAGAACGGCACCACCGCGTAGCGGTTTCCGTAGGCCACAGGCACGCCCATCGCGCGGAACAGCATTTCTTCGAAGCCGCTGTCGCTGTCCAGGATCACATGCACCGCGCCACGCGCCGGCAACTGCTGCGCCGGCAGATCGCCCTGCGAGGTCGGCACCCGCACGTGTTCCATCAACAACTCGAACAAGCGCTCGTCGCACAGCGCCGCGCCCAGCAATGCCTCGTTGTGCCGCAGCAGGATGCGCCGCCAGGCTTCCGGCTGCTGACGCGCCACATCGGCCAGGCCCTGCACCAGCGCTTCGGACAGCGCGTGCTGCACGGCCGTATAGGTGGCATCGCGCTGCAGATCCTCGCGGCTGGCAGTGGGCGTCAAGCGATTGGATTCGATCACGCCACCGATAAAGCCCGCCCACGGCGGCAGCAGTTCGCGCGCGTTGTCGTCCAGCAGCATGCCGCGCAGGAACACCGACAGATTGCGGTTGTCGCTGGTGCCGTAGGTGGCCCCGTCCTGTACCCACAGCAGGCCGACCGCATCGCTGCCCTCCTCCGCACGCACCGGCATGCAGCACAAGGGTTCGAAGTTGCGCTCGAAACGCGCGGCAAACTCGCGTTGACGCCGCCAGGCCTGTACCGGATGCAACGGCACCGCATCGTGCATGCGCCACGGCGGCGGCTCGGGATTGATCGCCTGGGTATCGGTGCCGATCCAGATCGGCTCGCGCAACAGCGCGCAATAGCGCGACAGGATCTCGCGCAACCGTGCTTCCTGGGCCAACGACAGATAGTCCTCGTGCAGTTCCAGCACCACTTCCGTTCCGACCTGCGCACGCGCCGGGATCGGACTCACGGTGTATTGCTCGGCATTGCTGGAGATATAGCAATGCCCCAGCGTCGGGCTCTGGTAGGAGGTGGTGCGCACGGTGACGCGGCGCGCCAGCACGAAGGCCGACAGAAAGCCCAGCCCGAACATGCCGATCAGGCCGCTGTCCTCATGCCCTCCCTGACGCAAGCCACGCGTATACCCCACGCCGACCGTGGCCAGATAGTCGTGAATTTCCTGCTGGGTCAGCCCGGCGCCGGTATCGATGATGCGCACGATGCCCTGGGCAGCATCGGCATGCACTTCGATGCGCGATTCGCCTTGCCAGCCGGGTTGTTCCAGACGGCGACGCAGGATCGAGTCGTGCGCGTTCTGCACCAGCTCGCGCAGCGCGACCACCGGCGTGGAATACAGATGCTTGCTGAGGACGGACATCAGTCCGTTGAGATCGACGCCTGCGCGGCGGATCTGGGAGGCGTCCGTCGCCTCGGAGATGTGATCTTGCATGATCGTTCGTCGTTTCCTTGGCCGCCACGCCCATCCTCGGACGCGCCGTCCTGGGTGGCAGTGCGAGCCATACAGGATAGCCGCAAGCCACGCCACACGCACGCGCGTCACACTATGGCTGCTTCCAGCGCGTGGCTGGGGTTCCGTCGCCACTGCAGCGCACCCTTGGGAAACGACGCGCCACGGCCTGCGTCGACGCACGGCCGTGGCGCGCAACGGCTTACCGCTGCAAGGTTTCCATCGGTGCCTCATTGAAATGCTGCCGATAGCCCTTGGCCAGGGCCGAGCGGCTGCCAACGCCCCAGCGGCTCGCCGCCTGCAGCACGCTGCCGCAGCCGCCTTCGGCCAGCAGTTCGTCGCGAATGCTCTGCATCCGGTAACGACGCAGCACCTGGGTCGGCGACAGCCCGGTGGCGGACTTGAACGCCTGCTGCAAGGCGCGCCCGGTCACGCCGATCTGCGCGGCCACCTCGTTGATCGACAGATCCGAGCGGTGCGCATTGGTGATCATGTAGGCGTAGGCGCGTCGGTACTTGGCCGGCAGCCGCGCGGAGATGTCGTCGCTGACATGTGCCGGCGTGCCGCTTTCCAACAGCCGCGGCGCCTGCACCTCGCTGCGCAGGCACTGCACCGCGCCCAACGCATACCGGTTGTACAGCAACAGCGCCTGCTCGGTCTTGCCCAGCGCCTGGCTGATCTTGGCCTGGCAATACTCGAACTCCAGATTCCAGCGCGGCGCGTGGTGCCGGCCGGCACCGGCCAGGGCGCGCTCTGCCAGATCGGCGCGTCCCACCGCCAATGCGGCAAGCGCCAGCTCCACCTGCGCATCCTGCCGGGCGCATGGCGGGCAACCGGTGGCGGCGGCCGGCAGCGCATCGATCTGCGCATCGAAACCGAAGGTGTCGCCACCGGCAATGCGCAGCAGATTACGCACGTGGCGCATGCGTTGTGCGAGCACCGGCATGCTCTCGGCCAGATCGGCGATGCAGGCGCGCAACTCGTTGGGCTCGAACGCGTGGGCCGCATCCTCCTGTCGCAGCGTGGCTTGCCAGAACACGTGGTCGCTCATCCGGTCGGCGCGACGGATGCGCAACTGCGCAATCATGTCCAGGCGCAGCGCGTTGGCGATGCGCAACCACTCGGTTGCGCCGCCGTCCAGTTCCGCCAGCACTTCGTTGGCCCGCTCCAACGTCTGCAGCGCCAGCGTGCTCTGGCCCAGATGGAAGTGGGTCATCGCCTTGCCCAGCAGGCTCTCCCCGCACAGGCAGGCCGGCGTCTCGCGGTCCATCGCCAGCTGTGCGAAGCAGTTCAATGCAGCACTCAGGCGGCGCTGGCTCAGCATCAACCAGGCGGTATTGCGGCAAGACAGTAGCCGCAGTTGGCGCTGATGCCCTCGCATTGCCTTCAAGGCGTGGCGATAGGCATCTTCGGCCTCCTCCTGATACTCGAGGATCAACAATGCATCGCCGCTGGCGCCGAGCAGGCTGACTTCATCGTCGGCGCCATCCGCGGCGGCCTGGCCGTCGCGGCGTTGTTGAAGATGTTGCAGACCTTGCGGCCAGGCACCAACCAGCATCCTGCTTGTATAGGTAGGAAGACGGTCTGCGTACGACAACGCAGAGATCGCCGCGAAGTAGGTTGGAAGGATCATGCCTGGCTCTCTCATAGGGGGGATGAGCAAAAACAACAATGCGCCGGTCTGGCTGGCGCAACCGATTGTATGCAGCGGATCCAATGGAATTTCTCACTCGAAGGCACTAAGAAAATCAAAAATCCTCACTCTGTGGTCCGGCAAGCCAGTTACTCGGGGTGCAGATAAAGGGCACTTTTTGCATACCACCGGCGGTGGCGTGCACGAGACATTGCACGCCATGCGAAGCCGTACTGAAGACAAGACGGCAGCCCAAAGCGGAATCGTGGAGCCCACTCGAACGCCCGGACTCTGCGCGGCTTAACCATTGTCCTGGCATGACGTGCCAATGCTACGTGCACGGTATTTCAGTCAATGAAAGATGCACTTCAAAACGACAGCTACCGCGTTCCATTACATCGACGGATTGCCCCGATATTCCATGCGCGCTTCAAACGCGAGCAAATCGCAATACCGTGGTATAGACCTGGACACGCCATTTAATGGACTAGACGATCGCAGCTGTCGTCTTACCGGATCGACCTTCCGGCGCATTGTTCGATGTCGGAATTTTGTTAGTTACCCCGCCACGCATACCCTAGATGTAAGAGCTGCATTGCGCTTAAATGAGCGCACGTTAAAGCCGGCCAACCCAAAGCCGAAGAAAAGTACGCAGCAGTGAAACTTTCTGCCTCCGCAATGGTACATACCATTCGTCCGACCTCAGGTCGGATTCCCTGGCAGCCAAAGGCGATGGCGATGCACTTATCTATACATGCGGGTTTTGTATTGGCGCCTGCTGTCCGCAACAGGCATCCGACGTACGACTGGTACGTGTGCAGACATGGGAAGGCCGGCTGATGCACCGCAGCCTTCACAGCAAGCAAGGATCGGCTTTCCTGTTGACGCAGGACGCGCGTCTGGCATCGCAGGTCAAGGCGAGCCTCGCACCGCTCGCCCCGAGTTTTGCGGTGTTTTCCGACGAACTCGAACTTCTGCGCTCGCTGCGGCATTCCCCTTGCGAGCTGTTGGTCTTCGACGCGACCTGCGTCGCGTCGGACGACAGCTCGCTGCTGGCCTGGCAACGCTGCCACAGTGGACATCCCACACCGCTGATCGTGCTGGGGCGTTTCAACTGTGCCCACGACATTCTGGCCTGGTACCGCGCCGGCGCACACGATGTACTCGCCCTGCCGTTCAATTCCCACGAACTGCATGTGCGTGCGGCATTGGCGCTTTCGCCGGTGGCCGAGGCGTGCTCAGAGAGCCAGCAGCTGAGTGTTGGTCCATACCAATTGATTCGCGACGAAAATACCGTGTATCTGCACGGCAAGCCGATCGTGCTGACCGCACGCGAGTTCTCGATCGCCTGGCTGCTGTTTTCCAGCCCCGGCGTGTGTTTCCGCCGCTGCCAGTTGGCCAAGGCGGTCTGGGGTAGCCACACCGAGTTCACCGATCGCACGATGGAGCAGCACATCTACAAGCTGCGCAAGAAGCTGCAGCTGTGCAATCACAGCGGCATGGTGCGCATCAGAACCGTGTATTCGCATGGTTACAAGCTGGAACTTGCCACGCCTGACAAGGATGCGCCCGGCAAGGCCATCAGCCCCAGCACCGCCCATCATGCTGCGGCCTGTTGACCGATGTGAGCGCTGCAAAAGCGGCAGCGCAGCGATCGGCGTCGACCCGCGCTTGCGCGCCTGCTATCGGACCGTGCGTTGCAGTGAGTCGTCCGCCGCCATGCGTTGATCTGGTCAGGCATTAATTGGAAGAGGCGTTCGCCAGATCCCACGCCGAGTGGAAAAACGTATCCGCTAAACAATTCAAGAATGTATTGAAAACACGAACAGACCCTTGGCGTATTGCCGGTCGACTGCTTGCTACGCCTTGGCGAGACGTGTAAGCCCTTGCGGGCGATCAAAAATGGCCCAATCGAGCTGAATGCCGCACTTGTCCACGCGCGTGCTGGTGACAGCCTCCGCCGGCCGGCTCTCTCCAGAAACGACGATGGCGCGGAGGATTCCCCCGCGCCATTGTTCGATCAGGCCTTGCACCCGGTTACTGCTTGGGATTCTCGCCATACTCGTTCGGGCCGGGCGTGCCTTCCAGGCACATGAAGACCAGCACGATGAACCCGCCGACGTAAGGCACCAGGCTGATCAGATAGAACCAGCCGGACTTGCCCTGGTCATGCAAACGACGCACGGTCACCGCAATGCTCGGCACAATCAGTGCCAGCACAACGATCACCATGACGGCAACGACCAGCCACGCCAGTGCACCAGGACCGTTCTCGCCGCCCATCAGTGCAACGGCGATACCGAAAAGACTGCCCAATACCAGCAGGACGATCGCCTGCAGCAGCATGAACATCCAATATTCCCTGCGCCGCGAGCGGCCATTGAAGTCGGCGTAGCGCTTGAGTGGCAACAACATCCATTCCATCGTGTTTCTCCTGGTGACGCGCAGTGAGCGCTGCCTGTGATCCGGTGCACAGCGCAACGGGCCGCGCATGTTGCCATAGCCGCCCCCTGATGAAAACGGTTTCTTACCGGCTAGCGGCATATCGCGACCCGCTGGCAGACGGACGGTCGCCGGAGCTGGCGGCAGCCAACCCGACAACCTCGCTGATGCAATTGCGGCAGCGCGCTGCGTGCCGTCCTGCGCAGATGCGCGATCCACTCACCGCGTGCAGAGCGATGCCCTGTGCAGACAGTCGCTTCCATACCGCGCCGGCATCACTCGGCCGGGCATCACTCGGCCGCCGCTTCCAGCGCCTGGCTCAGCCGCTCAACCGCGACGATCTCCATGCCCTTGATGCTGGCGATCTTGGGCGCGTTGGCCTTGGGCACGATCGCGCGTTTGAAACCATGGGTGGCGGCCTCTTTCAGACGATCTTCGCCGTTGGGTACCGGCCGGATCTCGCCGGACAGCCCCACTTCGCCAAAGGCAATGGTCTTCTCGGACAGGGGCCGGTCACGCAGCGAGGACAGCACTGCCAGCAGCACCGGCAGATCGGCGGCGGTTTCCTGCACGCGGATGCCGCCAACCACATTGACGAATACGTCCTGATCGCCCACCACGATGCCGCCGTGGCGATGCAGCACCGCCAGCAGCATCGCCAGCCGGTTCTGCTCCAGACCCACCGCCACGCGCCGCGGGTTGGACAGCGGCGAGGCATCCACCAGCGCCTGCACCTCCACCATCAGCGGCCGGGTGCCTTCGCGGGTGACCATCACGCAACTGCCCGGCTGCTGTGTGCTGCCGCCGGACAGGAAGATCGCCGACGGATTGGAGACTTCCTTGAGGCCTTTCTCGCCCATCGCGAATACGCCCAGCTCGTTGACCGCGCCGAAGCGGTTCTTGAACGCGCGCAACAGGCGAAACCGGCTACCGCTTTCGCCTTCGAAGTACAGCACCGCATCGACCATATGCTCCAGCACGCGCGGGCCGGCGATGCCGCCTTCCTTGGTCACATGGCCGACCAGGAACACCGCGGTACCGGTCTCCTTGGCATAGCGCACAAGCCGCGCCGCGCTTTCGCGCACCTGGCTGACCGAGCCCGGCGCTGCAGTCAACGACTCGGTCCACAGCGTCTGTACCGAGTCGGCAACGATCAGCTTCGGGCGCGCCACGCTGGCATGCTGCAGGATGTTTTCGATGCCGGTTTCGGCCAGCGCGTTCAAGCCTTCCAACGGCAGATCCAGCCGCACCGCGCGCCCGGCCACCTGCGCCAGCGATTCCTCACCGGTGACGTACAGCACCGGCAGCGTACTGGCCATGCTCGCCAGCGCCTGCAGCAACAGCGTCGACTTGCCGATGCCCGGATCGCCACCGATCAACACCACCGCGCCCTCGACCAGACCGCCGCCCAGCACCCGATCGAACTCGCCGATACCGGTGGACACGCGCGCCTGCTCGGATTGCTGCACGTCCTTGAGTGCGGTGATCTTGGGCGCCTCGGCCTTGCCGGCCCAGCCGCTACGCCGCGATGCCGCAGGCGAGGCCTTGCCGCCGGGCGTGGCGCTTTCGAGCACGATCTCGCTGAGCGTGTTCCACACCCCGCACTCGGTGCATTGCCCTTGCCACTTGTTGTACTCGGCGCCGCACTCGCCGCAGACATAGGCCGTTTTCGCCTTCGCCATCGTCAGTTAACCCATCGCTTCTGGAGCGACAGGATAGTCGGCGTTGGTCTCAGGATGCGCGACGCTGGCTCGGGAATCGGGAATCGGGAATCGGGAATCGGGAATCGGGAATCGTCCAGCTGACGCCGCCGCAGCAAGGAATGCAAGCACCCATTCCTGCGGCTGCGTTTTCACCTGGGCGCGTCGATGACGCGGACTAGTCGGCTGGCGTGATGTCTCTCGATCGGCCGGCACTGGCCTTGGTACCGACGAAAAACCAGCGTCTGGAGCCGCACGATCGCAACCGGTCATGCAGCGCCAGGTTTTGCCACTGCCCGCTCGAACGGCTCCGAGCGGGTGACCGCCGTTCAGCGCGGCTTGTACAACTCGCTCAGGCGATCCGGCTTGCCGGGGATACGCTCCAGATGCGGATACAGCAGGCCACCGTGGTAATCGATGCGCACGGTGTCGTAGCGGTCCAGGCGCTTGACCAGCAGTTCGATCGGCGCAGCGGTGCCCTTGGCCGCCTTGATCGCATCCTTGATCACCTCACTGCTGAAGGCGCGGCCGTTGACCGCCACGATGGTGTTGCCGGCGATCAGGCCGGCATTGAAGGCCGGGCCGTCCCACAGCACATCGCTGATATCGCCAGACGCTTTCAGGGACACGCCAAGCGAATAGGTCAGGCTGGCGTCCTTGTCGTCGCTCTCTTCGGCCTTGGTGGCCAGATTCGGCTCCTCGTTGTAGACCAGCTTCCAGCCGTTGGCCTCGATACCACCGTTCAAGGAACCATGCCCGTCCATGCGGCTGCGCAACAGGCTCGCCCAGTCGTAGGCGGCCACGCCATTGAGCGTGGCGACGATGTCGTCGAAGGTGTACGGATTGACGTCCCAATCGCCGTTCTTCATGCCGAAGAAGGCCTTGCCGAAGTCGTCGATGGAGCGCTTGTTGTTGGTCAGCGCGCGCAGCTTGCTGTCCACTTCCAGCCACATCATCTGGCCGCCGGAGTAATAGTCTTCGGCCATTTGATAGTTACGGTAGGCCTTGGGCCGGCGCATCGACATGGTCGGGTCGTTGGTGGTGTCCTGCACGGTGCGCCATGCCATACCGGGGCGACCACGCTCGTAGTTCGCCGCCACGCCGGCCAGCATCTCGCGCGCCTGTTCCTGCGTCCACAGGCCCGAACGCGCAGCCATCACTTCGCCCCAGAACTGGGTCTGCCCTTCGTACAGCCACAGCAGGCTGTCGCCCATCGGCACGTTGAAATTGGGCGTAGCCAGGTCGGCGCCACGGCGGTACTTGCCGTTCCAGGAATGGTTGAACTCATGCGCGAGCAGGTCGCGCCCGGTCCAGCTCTTGTCCCACTCGGTGAAGTAGGTCGGCACGCCGCTGTTTTCGCTGGAGCGATGGTGCTCCAGGCCGATGCCGCCCAACTTCTTGGTCAGCGCCAGCAGGAACTCGTAATGGTCGAAATGCCGCGCACCGTAGAGCTTGTCCATCTGCTGCACCAGCGACGCGTGCGCCTTGATCTGCTCGGGCTTGGCGTCCAGCGACTTGGCTTCGTCGGCGAATACGTTGAGGTAGACCGGCTGCTTGCCGGCGCTCAGCTCCACGCGCTTGTAGTACTTGCCGGCGAACATCGGCGAGTCGACCAGGTCGTCGAAATCGATCGGCTTGAAGGTCACGGTGTCGCCGACGCGGCGGTCGGTTTCCAGTGCCGTGGCATAGCTCCAGCCGGCTGGCAAGGTGACGCTGGCCTGGGCCTTGATGTTGCGTGCGAAGACGCCGGCCGGATACAGCGCCGTGGTGTTCCACTGCAGGTTGAGCATCTCCGGGGTCATCATCACCCGGCCCTGGTTGGGGGCCTGCGGCGACAGGAACTTGAACTCGGCCACCAGCTCGGTGGCGCCCTGCGGCACGTCCACGGTGAAGGCGTACACATCGAGCTGGTCGCGCTTCCACGGCACCACCTTGCCATCGACCTTGATCACCAGACCGGCGAGCTTGTCGATCGGCCCGGTCGGCGAGTGATTGCCGGGAATCCACTGCGGATACAGCAGCGTCATCGGGCCCGACCGTGCCGGCATCGTGGTTTTGACCTTGAAGATGCGGTGGGCCAGATCGGTGGCATCGACGTCGATCTTCAAGGTGCCGTCGAACGGCACGTCTTGCGGCGCGGCGGTTTGTGCGGCCGCAGGCAACGACAGTGCCGCCAGCAACGACACGGACAATAAGGTGGGGATCTTCATCGCAACTCCGCAGGGACCTGAAACAGGCAAGCCCACGATGCTAAGCGCCTGCCCACGCTTCCCCGTATGCCATAGGTCATGCTGCGCACCGATTCACACACAAAAAAAGCCGCCAGTGACCCGGCGGCTTTTTCATCCAGCAAGCATGGATCCGGCATTGCGCCGTCTCAATGCATCATGTTGACGTTCATGTTGTGCAGCACCCACAGCGAACCGACGATCACGATGCCGATGATCAGCAGCGAGAACAGGCCCACCTGCACGTTGGAACGCTGCTCGGGCGAGCGGTCCATGTGCAGGAAGTACACCATGTGCACCAGCATCTGCACCGCGGCCATCAGCGAGATCACGATGACGGTGACGCCCTTGGAGAACGCCCCGCTCATCACCATCGCAAACGGGATGACGGTGAGGATCACGGCCATGACAAAGCCGATCAAGTAGGACTTCAGGCCGCCGGCATGTGCGTCGGCAGCGGTTTCATGCGCGTGGTGATTGGCCATTACAGCGCTCCCAGCAGGTAGACGACGGTGAACACACCGATCCAGATGATGTCCAGGAAATGCCAGAACAGGCTCAGGCAGGCCAGACGCGTGCTGTTGCGCGGGGTCAGGCCGTTCTTGGAGATCTGGATCACCAGCACTGCCATCCACAACAGGCCGGAGGCCACGTGCAGACCGTGCGTGCCCACCAGGGTGAAGAAGGCCGACAGGAACGCGCTGCGCCCCGGGCCCGCCCCTTCGTGGATCAGGTGGTTGAACTCCCAGACTTCCATGCACAGAAAGCCGATACCCAGCAGTGCGGTGACGCCCAACCAGGCGTACAGCCCGGTCATGCTGCGCTTGTGCGCGGAGATCATCGCAACGCCGAAGCTGAGGCTGCTGAACAACAGCAGGAAGGTTTCCACCAGCACGAACTTCAGGTCGAACAGCTCCTTGGCGGTCGGTCCGTCCACCGTGGCGCCCGAAAGCACCGCATAGGTGGCGAACAGACCGGCGAACAGCAGGCAGTCGCTCATCAGGTAGACCCAGAACCCGAAGACGGTGTTGCCACCGGCGTCGTGATGTTCGTGGTCGTCGTGGCCGCCCGCGTGGGCGGCGTGGTCAAGCGCGGTCGAGGAAGACATGGTCATACCACCTTCGCGGCCTGCGCCGCATGTTGCTGTTCGAGCAGGGCAAAGCGCGCGTTTTCGATGCGCTCCACTTCGTCGGCCGGCACCCAGTAATCGATGTCGTCATCGAAGGTGCGCGCAATGAAGCTGCCGATCATGCCGACCAGGCCGATGATGGCCAGCCACCAGATGTGCCAGATCAGACCGAAGCCCATCAGCACGCTGAAGGCACCGATATACACGCCCGCGCCGGTGTTGCGCGGCATGTGGATCGCCTCGTACTTGGACGGACGCACCCAGCCCTTGCCGTTCTGCTTGTCGGCCCAGAACTGATCGCGGTCGTCGATGTGCGGCAGCACGGCGAAGTTATAGAACGGCGGCGGCGAGGAGGTGGCCCACTCCAGCGTACGGCCATCCCACGGATCGCCCGTGTAATCCATGTGCTCCTTGCGCTTCCACACGCTGTAGCCAATCTGCACCAGGTTCAGGAAGATACCCAGGCCGATGATCGCAGCACCCACCGCAGCGACATACAGCCACGGCGCCCACTCGGGGTGATTGTAGGTGTTCATGCGACGGGTCATGCCCATGAAGCCGAGCACGTACAGCGGCATGAAGGCCACGAAGAAGCCGATGATCCAGCACCAGAACGAGGCCTTGCCGATCTTCTCGTTGAGCTTGAAGCCGAACGCCTTCGGGAACCAGTAGGTCAGGCCGGCCAGGTAACCGAACACCACGCCGCCGATGATCACGTTATGGAAGTGCGCGATCAGGAACAGGCTGTTGTGGAGCACGAAGTCCACGGCCGGAATCGCCAGCATCACGCCGGTCATGCCGCCGATGGTGAAGGTGATGATGAAGCCGATCGTCCACAGCACCGGCGCGGTCATGTGCACACGACCGCGGAACATGGTGAACAGCCAGTTGAAGATCTTCACGCCGGTCGGGATCGAGATGATCATCGTCGTGATGCCGAAGAAGGCATTGACGTTGGCACCCGAGCCCATGGTGAAGAAGTGGTGCAGCCACACCACGAACGACAGCACGCCGATGCAGGAGGTGGCGTAGACCATCGAGGTGTAGCCGAACAACCGCTTGCGGCTATAGGTGGCAATCAACTCGGAAAAGATGCCGAACGCCGGCAGGATCAGGATATAGACTTCCGGGTGACCCCAGATCCAGATCAGGTTGACGTACATCATGGCGTTGCCGCCACCGTCATTGGTGAAGAAGTGCGTGCCCAGATAACGGTCGGCACCGAGCAGCGCCAGGGCCACGGTCAGGACCGGGAATGCGGCGATGATCAGGATGTTGGTGATCAGCGCGGTCCAGGTGAAGATCGGCATGCGCATCAGGGTCATGCCCGGCGCGCGCATCCGCATGATCGTCACGAAGAAGTTGATGCCGGTCAGCAACGTGCCCAGGCCTGAGACCTGCAACGCCCAGATGTAGTAGTCGACGCCGACCCCCGGACTGTATTCCAGCCCCGACAACGGCGGATAGGCCAGCCAGCCGGTCTGCGCGAATTCACCGACACCCAGGGAGATGTTGATCAGCGCCGCACCGGCCACGAACAGCCAGAAGCTCAGCGAGTTCAGGAACGGGAACGCCACGTCGCGTGCGCCGATCTGCAGCGGCACGATCAGATTCAACAGGCCGGTCATGAACGGCATGGCCATGAAGAAGATCATGATCACGCCGTGCGCGGTGAAGATCTGGTCGTAGTGATGCGGCGGAAACACACCTTCGCCGCCATTGCCCACCATCGCCTGCTGGGTGCGCATCATCGCCGCATCGGCGAAGCCGCGCAGCAACATGACCAGCGCCACGATGATGTACATCACACCGATGCGCTTGTGATCCACCGAGGTGAACCACTCGTTCCACAGGTAGCCCCACAGCTTGTACTTGGTGATGGCGCCCGCGATGAGCAGGCCGAGCAGGCCGGCACCGCCGAGTGCGACCATGATGATCGGCTCGTGGTACGGAACCGCCTCGATCGTAAGTTTGCCTAGCATCACTTGTCTCCAGAAGTGCACATGGCAACCGGCTCTGCAGCCGCTGCCTGATGGTCGCCATGGCCTTTGTTATGGCCCGGACCATTCATGTATTTGTCGACGAGCGAGCGGAACATGCCGTCCTGCACCGACGAGTAATAGGTGACCGGATACTGTTCCTTGTCGTTGCGATTGGCGGCCAGCACCTGGTACTCGGCGGCATTCAACGCGGTCGGCGATGCCTTGACCTTGGCCACCCACGCATCGAAGCCGGCCTGGTCGGTCGCGTGCGCCTTGAAGCTCATCTTCGAGAAACCGTGACCGCTGTAGTTGGTCGACAGGCCGAAGTATTCGCCCGGTTCGTTGGCCACCAGATGCAGCTTGGTTTCCATGCCGGCCATCGCGTAGATCATCGTGCCCAGGTGCGGGATGAAGAACGAATTCATCACCGTGTCGGAGGTGATCTTGAAGTTCAGCGGCGTATGCACCGGGAAGGCGATCTCGTTGACCGTGGCGATGTTCTGATCCGGATAGATGAACATCCACTTCCAGTCCAGCGACACCGCTTCGATGGTGATCGGCTTGACGTCCGAATCCAGCGGCCGGTACGGGTCCAGCGCGTGCGAGGAGCGCCAGGTCAGCACCGCCAGCACCAGGATGATCACGCACGGGATCGACCACACCACCACCTCGATGGCGGTGGAATGCGACCAGTCCGGCTCGTAGCGCGCCTTCGTGTTGGACGCGCGATATTTCCACGCGAACGCAATCGTCATCACGATCACCGGGATGACCACGATCAGCATCAGCACGACCGAGGTGATCAGCAGCTGCTTCTCGTCGTGGCCGATCTGGCCTTTCGGATTGAGGATGGCCGAGTTGCAGCCTGCCAACAGCAGGAACGGCAGCATCAGGCCTGGACGAAGTACACGCCCGAGATGTTTCAACGGAATCATCGGTCGATCCAAGTGCGAAGGAACGCCAGCCTCGTTCGTCGTATTCATGTGGACTCGTCCTGATGGCGCGCTTCCTGAAGGAAGGCGGCCACGCAGACCGAAGACACGAGGTAGCTCCCCGATTTTAGACTTTGCTGCACCTGCACGAAACCCATCGGCAATGATCTGTCGCAATTAATGCGCGCAAAACTGTGCGACATGTTGTCGCAGTGCTGCGCAGGGCGGAAAAGATGCGGCTGTGACCATCGGTTGCGCTGTGCGTGATGTGCGGCGCATATGGTCGCGCCTGCCCCCCGAGTGGTGCGCGCATCGGCCCCAAACGCAGCTGGGCCGACCAATGGTCGACCCAGTGTTGAAGCGATGGTGCCGGAAATAGGAATCGAACCTACGACCTACGCATTACGAATGCGCCGCTCTACCAACTGAGCTATTCCGGCGAGCCGCCAATTGTAGGAGCGGAGCCGGTACCCGGTCAATCGCCACTAAGCGACGGAGCGGGCATTCCGGCCTCGGGTCTTGCGGTGCGGTCGGCGAATGGCGGTCAACCTGCAACTGCGAAACGCCCAGACGCGACGCTGACTCACTCAGCCCGCAGCACCCGCTTTCAGCTGACCAGGCGCAACCGTAATTCCTTGGGCAGCGCGAACACCATCGATTCCGGCTCGCCTTCCAGCTCGGACACACTGTTGGCGCCCAGCTCGCGCAACCGCGCCAGTACGCCATCGACCAGCACCTGCGGTGCGGAGGCGCCGGCGGTCAGGCCGATGTGCTGCTTGCCGACGATCCAGGCCGGGTCGATCTCGCTGGCGTTGTCGATCAGGTAGGACTCCACCCCGTCGCGCCGGGCCAGCTCGCTGAGGCGATTGGAATTGGAGCTGTTGGGCGAACCGACCACCAGCACCAGATCGCACTGGCGCGCAAGATCGCGCACCGCGTCCTGGCGGTTCTGGGTGGCGTAGCAGATGTCGTCGTGGCGTGGCCCCTGCATCGCCGGGTAGCGCGCACGCAGGGCCTCGATGATGCCCATGGTGTCGTCCACCGACAGCGTGGTCTGGGTGGTGTAGGCAAGATTCTCCGGCTGGCGGATCTGCAACGTGGCGACCTGCTCGATGTCCTCGACCAGATAGATCGTGCCCGGGCCGCGCTCGCGGCTCCACTGCCCCATCGTGCCTTCCACTTCCGGATGCCCCGCGTGGCCGATCAGCACCACGTCGCGGCCCGCCCGGCAATGCCGCGCCACTTCGAAATGCACCTTGGTCACCAGCGGACAGGTCGCGTCGAATACCTTGAGTCCGCGGCGCTCGGCCTCCTGCCGCACCGCCTGCGAGACGCCGTGTGCGCTGAAGATCACCGTGGCGTTGTCGGGCACCTCGTCCAGCTCTTCGACGAAGACCGCGCCGCGCTGCTTGAGATCGTCGACCACGAAACGGTTGTGCACCACTTCATGGCGCACATAGATCGGCGCGCCCAGCGTTTCGATCGCACGCTTGACGATCTCGATCGCACGGTCGACACCGGCACAGAAACCACGGGGATTGGCGAGCAGGACATCCATTGCGGGCATTCTACGGGAATGGGGAATGGAGGATGGGACCGGGCGGCGCCGGTGCACCGCGACTTCAGCGTCGATTCCTACTTCCGGATCCCCGACTCCCGCTTGCCGGACGTGTCGAACAGACCGAATACCGCGATCCCGATGGCGCCGCCCACGATCGCCGAGTCGGCGATGTTGAACGCAGGCCAGGTGTGGCTGCCGATGTACCACTGGATGAAATCGACCACGTGGCCGTGCATCAGGCGGTCGATCACGTTACCGATCGCCCCGCCGATCACCAGCGCGTACGGCAGCGCGCTGCGCCATGTGCTGCGCGCAGTGCGCGACAGCCAGAACGCCAGCAGCCCGCTGATGCCCACCGCCAGCGCGGTGAAGAACCACAGCTGCCAGCCACCGGCATCGCTCAGGAAGCTGAAGGCCGCTCCGGTGTTGTAGGTGCGATACCAGTTCCAGAAGCCGTCGATTACCGGCACCGGGGTGTATTCGGGCAGGCTGGACAGCACCCAGGCCTTGCTCCACTGGTCCAGCCCGACCACGAGTGCCGACAGCAGCAACCAGATCAGGGCGGAGGGTTTGGGGCGTTGACTCATGTCGGAAGGTCGCAGTTGGTGGTGACTTCTCCGACGCCGGAGAAGATGCCTGGATGGCGATAAGCGAGGGCGGTGGCAGATGAAGCTGACGAAAGCTGGATGACAGACAGGCAAGGATGGGATGGCCGCAGCCAGTCTCCCGCCCCGCTTTGCCGCATGCGCCATGCTTCAGCAAGCGGGTGCGTGCGGCGCCGCGGCAATCACCATCCGGCACCAGCGCCTGCGGATGATGTCGCGGCAGAGACGCGCGCCAGCCCGTATGGGGTCTCGATCACGCGTGGCAGGATCGGCCCGCCACGCGCATCGTGCAAGTCCATCAGAACCAGCGACGATCCTCGCCGGGACCTTCGATATTGCTGACGCAGCGGCTGCACAGTTCCGGGTGACGCGGATCGCTGCCCACGCTGGCCTGGTGGTGCCAGCAGCGCACGCACTTGGCCTTGCTGGTCGGCTGCGCGCTGACGAAGATGTCGTCGGTACTGGCCGCAGTGACGGTGACATCGCCACTGATGAACAGGAAACGCAGCTCCTCGGCCAGCGGCTGCCAACGCGCGGCGGTCTGCGCATCGGCAGCCACGGTGATCTCCGCTTCCAGCGCCGCGCCGATCGCCCCGTTGGCACGCATCGGCTCCAGCACCTTGGCCACCTGCTCGCGCAAGGCCAGCAGGTTGTCGACATCGGCACTGCTCAGTGCGGCATCGGCCGGCAACGGCGCCAGGCCGTCGTACCAGGTGGCGAACAGCACGTTGTCGGTGTGCTTGCCCGGCAGATAGCCCCACAGCTCTTCGGCGGTGAAGCTCAGCACCGGCGCGATCCAGCGCACGAACGCCTCGGCCACGTGATACATCGCGCTTTGCGCCGACCGGCGACTGCGTGCATCCTCGGCCATCGTGTACAGGCGGTCCTTGGTCACGTCCAGATACAGCGAGCCCAGATCCACGCTGCAGAAATTCAGCAGCGCCTGCACGATCTCGGCGAAGTCGTAGCGCGCATACGCGGCGACGATCCTTTCCTGCAGCTCGTGCGCGCGATGCACGATCCAGCGGTCCAGCAGCACCATGTCGTCCAGCGCCACCAGATGCTGCAGCGGATCGAAGCCATGCAGATTGCCGAGCAGAAAGCGCGCGGTATTGCGCAGGCGGCGATACGCATCGGCGTTGCGCTTGAGGATCTCCTGCGACAGCGACATCTCGTTGCTGTAATCGGCCGATGCGATCCACAGGCGCAGGATGTCCGCGCCCAGGGTCTTCATGATGTCCTGCGGCTCGATGCCGTTGCCCAGCGACTTGGACATCTTGCGGCCGTGCTCGTCCACGGTGAAGCCGTGGGTGAGGCACTGCTTGTACGGCGCCGCCTTGTCCATCGCCACGCCGGTCAGCAGCGAGGACTGGAACCAGCCACGATGCTGGTCGGAGCCTTCCAGGTACAGGTCGGCCGGCTTGGGCAGGCCGCGGTCCACCAGCACCGCTTCATGGGTCACGCCGGAGTCGAACCACACATCCAGGATGTCGGTGATCTTGTCGTAATCGGCGGCCTCATCGCCCAGCAATTCGGCCGCATCCAGCGTGTACCACACGTCCACCCCGCCCAGCTCCACCCGGTCGGCGACCTGGCGCAGCAATTCGGTGCTGCGCGGATGCGGCTCGCCGGTTTCGCGATGCACGAACAAGGCGATCGGCACGCCCCAGGTGCGCTGGCGCGAGATGGTCCAGTCCGGACGTCCGTCGACCATGCCGGCGATACGCGCCTGGCCCCAGGACGGATACCAGTGCACGTTTTCGATGGCCTTGAGCGCATCGGCGCGCAGGTTGGCCTGCTCCATCGAGATGAACCACTGCGGCGTGGCGCGGAACGCGATCGGCGTCTTGTGCCGCCAGCAATGCGGATAGCTGTGCTCCATCTTGCTGGCCGCCAGCAACACGCCGGTATCGCGCAGCGCCTCGATGATGATGTCGTTGGCCTTCCAGATGTGCAGCCCGGCCAGCACGGTCTCGCCCAGCGGCGGCGTCGACGGCAGGTACACGCCACGCCCGTCCACCGGGTTGATCTGCGCAGCGCCGTAACGCTCGAGCAGACCGTATTGCTTGGAGACCTGGTAGTCCTCCTGGCCATGACCCGGTGCGGTGTGCACCGCGCCTGTACCGTCCTCGGCCGACACATGGTCGCCCAGCAGCAGCGGGATCTCGCGCTCGGCATAGAACGGGTGGTTCAGCAGCATCTGTTCCAGCGCCGCACCCTTGGCATGCCCGTGCACCACCACCGTGTCCACGCCATAGCGCGCCAGCGCCTTGCCGGCAAGGGCTTCGGCGATCACCAGCCAGCGCGGCTGGCCGCGATCGGCCGGGCCTTCGACCAGCACGTAGTCCAGTTCCGCGCCCAGGCTCACCGCCAGCGACGCCGGCAGCGTCCACGGTGTGGTGGTCCAGATCGGCACCGCCACGCCCACGCCCGCCGGCAGGCCCGCGCCGAATGCGGCAGCGACAGCCGCCGGATCGCGCGCCGGATAGGCGATATCCACCGTCGGCGACACCTTGTCGGCGTATTCGATCTCGGCCTCGGCCAGCGCCGAGCCGCAATCGAAGCACCAATGCACCGGCTTGACGCCACGGGTCAGATGGCCGTTGTCGACTACCTTGGCCAGCGCGCGGATCTCGTTGGCTTCGAAGCGGAAATCCAGTGTCTTGTACGGGTTGTCCCAATCGCCGATCACGCCCAGGCGCTTGAAATCGCGCCGCTGCAGGTCGATCTGCTCGGTGGCGTATTCACGGCACTTCTGGCGGAACTGCGCCGCGTCCAGCTTTACGCCGACCTTGCCGTACTTTTTCTCGATCGCGATCTCGATCGGCAGGCCGTGGCAATCCCAGCCCGGGATGTAGGGCGCATCGAAGCCAGCCAGGTACTTCGACTTGACGATGATGTCCTTGAGGATCTTGTTGACCGCGTGGCCCAGATGGATCTGGCCGTTGGCATACGGCGGGCCGTCGTGCAGCACGAACAGCGGGCGCCCGGCCGCATTGGCGCGCAGTTGCGCGTACAGCCCCTCGCGTTCCCAGCGGTCCAGCATCGCCGGCTCGCGCTTGGGCAGGTCGCCGCGCATCGGGAATTCCGTCGCGGGCAGATGGAGAGTGGCTTTGTAGTCTTGGGTCACAGGTCTCTACCGTTGCGCTGCGTTGTCTGAAGTGTCTGCACTGACGTGTGCAGACGTTTGCGAGGAACTGGCATGTCCATCGTCCGCACATGGATATGCGTGCTGTTGCGAGGGACTCGCATCATAGGTGGGCTGTTGCGAGGAGCTCGCATGTGTTGCAGAAATTGCGCGCCTGTCCAACGCCGCACGCGCCTGCTCGGCATCGCGGTGCATCTGCACCGTCAGCGTGTCCAGGCCATCGAACTTCTCTTCGTCGCGCAGCTTGGCGACGAATTCGACGGCAATGTGGCGGCCATACAGATCGCCCTGGAAATCGAACAGATGCGCTTCCAGCAGCGGCTCCACGCCGGCCACCGTCGGCCGCGTGCCAAAGCTCGAAACGGACGGCCACGGCCGCCCGGCCACACCATGCACCCATGTCGCGTAAATGCCCGACAGGGCCGGCGTGCGCGGAAACCGCAGATTGGCGGTCGGGTAGCCCAGCGTACGGCCGAGCTGCTTGCCGCGCACCACTCGCCCGCCAATGGCATACGGACGGCCAAGCAATTGCCCGGCGTGCGCGAACTCGCCCGCGCCCAGCAGCTCGCGAATGCGCGTGGCCGAGATGCGCTCGCCGTGCAGATGCACCGGCGCGATTTCGCCCGCTGCAAAGCCGTAGTGCGCACCGAGCGTGCGCAGCAGACCGATATCGCCGCCACGCCGATGGCCGAAACGGAACTCCGGGCCGATCCAGACCTCTTTGGCGCATAGCCGGCCGACCAGCGCCAGCCGTACGAAGTCCTCGGCGCTCATCGCCGACAGGCGACCGTCGAAACGGATCATGCCCACGCTGTCGGCACCGAAGCCGTGCAGCCCTTCGATCTTGGCGCGGGCCAGGGTCAGCCGCGGCGGCGGCGCGGCCGGGGCGAAAAACTCGCGCGGCAGCGGCTCGAAGCTCACCGCCACCGCCGGCACGCCCAGCGCGCGCGCGCGCTCGACCGCGTGCTGCACCAATGCCCGATGCCCCAGGTGCAGGCCATCGAAGGCGCCGATGCAGACCACGCTTCCGTGCGGGAACAGCGTCCCGCCCTCGACGTCTCTAAACAGCCTGCTCATTCCTCGATCCAAACAGATGCCGGCCTGCCGGCCGACCCTCGTTGATGCATAACCCGCAAGTATAGCCGTGCCTGTCAATCCGCATGGGTGCGGCCCCCGGGCCTGCGCCGCCGCGTCCCGGAAGCGGGCAGACGATTGCGCGCCTTCCCGGCCCGGGATTGGCCCCGCACACGTGCATGACGGATGGCTCTGCACCCGCTCGGCCAGCTCGGCGGACGACTAACCCTCGCGCAGATGCCGCGGCCGCAATCCCAGCGCCACTTGCGCCGCCAGGTAGGTCGCCCCGCCGCTGCCGACCAGCACCGCCAGCCAGCCGATGCGATCCCACTTGTCCATCACGGTGAACGATGGCAGCCACCACAGCAGGCCCAACAGCACCGCCACCATCGCCGCGCATGCCAGCAGCAGGCGCAGCGTGTAGCCAGCCCAACCCGGCCGGCGCTGGTACACGCCGGACTTGCCCAGCCAGTACCACAGCAAGCCCAGGTTGAGGTAACTCGACAGCGCGCTGGCAATGCCCAGCGCCAGATGCAGACCAGGCTGCTTGCCCAGCGCCTGCATCACGCCCTGCACCTTGAGCTCAGGCGGCACCATGATCTGGTAGACCACCGCCAGCAACGCGAAGTTGAACACCATGTTGGCGATCAACGCCGCCACGCCGGCACGCACCGGGGTACGGGTGTCCTGGCGGGCGTAGAAGGCCGGCAACAACACCTTCAGCATGGCGTACGCCGGCAGGCCGAAGCTCAGGCCGTAGACCGACATCGCGGTCATCCGCGTGTCGAAGGCAGTGAACTGGCGGTACTGGAACAAGGTCGCCACCAGCGGTTCGGCCAGCAGCAACAGGCCGAGCATCGCCGGCATCGCGATCAGCAGCGTGGTGCGGAACCCCCAGTCCAGCGCGCCGGAAAACGCGCTGCGGTCGGTCTTGACGTGATGGCGCGCCAGCGCCGGCAGGATCACCGTGCCCAGCGCCACCCCGAACACGCCCAGCGGCAGCTCCAGAAAACGGTCGGCCAGCGACAGCCACGACTGCGAGCCATCGGCCAGCAGCGCGGCGATCACCGTGTCCAGCATCAGGTTAATCTGCGCAATCGACGAACCGAACAGGGTCGGAATCATCAAGGTCAGCACCTTGCGCACGTCCGGATGCGTCCAGCCCCAGCGCGGCAGCGTCAGCAGATCGATGCCCCTCAAGGCCGGCAGCTGAAACAGCAACTGCAGCGCACCGGCCACTAGCACCGCCCAGCCCAGCGCCAGGATCGGCACCTCCAGCCGCGGCGCCAGCCACAGGGCGCCGGCGATCATGCACAGGTTGAGGATCACCGGCGTCAGTGCCGGAATCGCAAACCGCTGGAAGCTGTTGAGCGCCCCACCCGCCAGCGCGGTCAACGACACGAACAGCAAAAACGGAAACGTCAGCCGCAGCAGATCCACCAGCAGGCCGTACTTGTCCGGGTCGGTGGCCGCGCCATCGGAAAACACCGACGCCAGCTGCGGGGTGAAGATCAGCCCCAGCGCGGTGATCACAAGCAACATGCCACCCAGCGTGCCGGACACCCGCGACATCAGCTCACGCAGGTCCGCATGCGGGCGGGTTTCCTTGACTTCGGTGAACACCGGCACGAACGCGGTGGCGAACGAGCCCTCGGCGAACAGGCGACGCAGAAAATTGGGAATCCGGAATGCCACCCAGAAGGCGTCGGTCACCGCATTGGCGCCAAAGGTGGTGGAGATCGCCTGGTCGCGGATCAGGCCCAGCACCCGCGACACCATGGTCATACTGCTGAATGAGAGCAGGCCTCTCAACATGCCCGGCTTGCTCACGCAGACTCCCTCTTGACAACTGACTTGACGTACATAACTAAGCCCATCATACTTTCCCGCTTGCTTTTTCCACTACACCGATTTTTCAGGAACCCACCACCGTGGCCAATATCAAGTCCGCCAAGAAGCGCGCCAAGCAGACCGTCGTGCGCAATGAGCGCAACACGGGCCAGCGTTCGATGCTGCGCACCGCCGTCAAGAAGGTGATCAAGGCCCTTGACGCCAACGATGCTGCAGGCGCCGAAGCTGCTTTCGCCGTCGCTCAGCCCATTCTCGACCGTTTCAGCGCCCGTGGCCTGATTCACAAGAACAAGGCTGCGCGTCACAAGAGCCGTCTGACCGCTCGCATCAAGGCCATCAAGGCCGCGTAAGCGAGCCGTGTCGGCATCACCGCAGGCCTGGCTTGCGGTGGCATAGAAAAACCCGGCCTTGGCCGGGTTTTTTGTGCGCCTGCGCATGCGCTCAGCCGGCATTGCGCGCCTCGAGCTCGTCCTCGCGCTGACGATCGAAGAACGCCATGACGTCCTTCATGATCGGGAAGGTGCCATCGCGGCCCAGCGCCGAGACCAGATACCACGGCGCGGTCCAGCCAAGTTCGGCCACGATCGTCTCGGCCGCAGCGCGCGCCTCGTCCTCGAACATCAGGTCGGCCTTGTTGAGCACCAGCCAGCGCGGCTTCTTCAGCAATTCGGGATCGTGACGTTCCAGCTCACGCTCGATGGTGCGCACCTGATCCACCGGCGACGCCTCAACACCACCATCCATTGGCGAAATATCCACCAGATGCAGCAGCAGACGGGTGCGCTGCAGATGGCGCAGGAACTGCGTGCCCAATCCGGCACCGTCGGCCGCACCTTCGATCAGGCCCGGCACGTCGGCGATGACGAAGCTGCGATACGCCTCGACACTGACTACGCCCAGATTCGGATACAGGGTGGTGAACGGGTAATCGGCCACCTTCGGCGTTGCCGAGGACACCGCGCGGATCAGGGTGCTCTTGCCCGCGTTGGGAAAGCCCAGCAGGCCGACGTCGGCCAGCAGCTTCAGCTCCAGCTTGAGCAACCGCTCCTCGCCCTCTTCACCGGTGGTGGACTGGCGCGGCGCACGGTTGACCGAGCTCTTGAAATGCATGTTGCCCAGGCCGCCCTTGCCGCCCTTGGCCACCAGCAGGCGATCGCCATGCTGGGTCAGGTCGCCGATGATTTCGTCGGTCTGCACGTTCATCACCACGGTGCCGACCGGCACCACGATGATGCGGTCTTCGCCGCCCTTGCCGTAGGCTTGGCGCCCCATGCCGTTCTCGCCGCGCTGCGCCTTGAAGGTGCGCTCATGCCGGAAGTCGACCAGCGTATTGACGTTCTCGTCGGACACGATCCACACGCTGCCCCCGTTACCGCCGTCGCCGCCATCGGGCCCACCGAGCGGGATGAACTTCTCACGGCGAAAGCCGACACAGCCATTGCCGCCATTGCCGGCACTGACCAGGATTTCTGCTTCGTCGACTAACTTCATGGGCTTACAACCGGGAATGGGGAATGGGGAATAGGGAAGCGGCCAAAGAAAGCGGCCTGACTCCTGCCAGCGAGCGCACTCACCAGCACGACAGCAAAGAGCGAGAAGAAACCAGGAGCCGGCTTTTCCGATTCCCGATTCCCAGCCGTCAAACGAAAAACCCCGCAAAAGCGGGGCTTTCCGTCTCGTCCGCCGGGCATGGATGCCTGACGGACTGGCCTGAATGGAGCGGGCGATTACGCCTCGGCAACCACGCTGACGGTACGACGCTTCTTCGCACCCTTGACCGAGAACTCCACCTTGCCGTTCACCAGGGCGAACAGGGTGTGGTCACGGCCGAGGCCGACGCCGGCGCCCGGATGGAACTGGGTGCCGCGCTGACGCACGATGATGTTGCCGGCATCGATGGCCTGGCCACCGAAGATCTTCACACCCAGGTACTTCGGGTTGGAATCGCGACCGTTGCGCGAGGAACCTACGCCTTTTTTATGTGCCATGACTGGTTCTCCTTACTTCTTATCGCCACCGGCAATGCCGGTGATCTCGATTTCGGTGTAGTACTGACGGTGTCCCTGACGCTTCATGTGGTGCTTGCGGCGACGGAACTTGATGATGCGCACCTTGTCGGCGCGGCCATGGGCCACAACCTTGGCGGTGACCGAGGCGCCCTTCAGCGCATCGCCCAGCTTGATGCCATCGCTATCGCCCAACATCAGGACGGTGTCGAACTTGATCTCGTTGCCGGCTTCGACTTCGAGCTTTTCCACGCGGAGCGTTTCGCCCTGCGCGACGCGGTATTGCTTACCGCCGGTTACCAGAACTGCGTACATGACCAGGTTTTCCTCTGTAGTTATTATGGTCGCACTGACGTGCCCTAGGGCAGACAGGAGCGGGATTGTACGGGCTGACGGGGCTTGGGGTCAACCTGGCGGTCGCCGGAGCGCGGCCCCGCCCGACCCACCCGTGCAACGCATCATCCGGCCGCCACAGGCGCCCGGTCAGACTGGCATTTGGGGCAATTGCCCTCACCTAGGTCGGCGGGTAGGCTGATCGACTGCCACTCATTCCTGCTGAGTACGCTCGCACCACTGCCGGTTCGCCGGCCCGACATCGGATCCCCCATGGCGATGGATTTCATCCGCATCCGCGGCGCGCGGACGCACAACCTCAAGAACATCGACCTCGACCTGCCTCGCGACAAACTGATCGTGATCACCGGCCTGTCCGGTTCGGGCAAGTCGTCGTTGGCGTTCGACACCATCTATGCAGAAGGCCAGCGCCGCTACGTCGAGTCGCTGTCGGCGTATGCGCGCCAGTTCCTCAGCGTGATGGAAAAGCCGGACCTGGACCACATCGAAGGTCTGTCCCCGGCGATTTCGATCGAACAGAAATCGACCTCGCACAACCCGCGCTCCACGGTCGGCACGATCACCGAGATCTACGACTACCTGCGCCTGCTGTATGCGCGCGTCGGTCAGCCGCGCTGCCCCGATCATGGGTTCCCGCTGGAGGCGCAGACCGTCAGCCAGATGGTCGACCACATGCTCACGCAGGATCAGGAGCAGCGTTACATGCTGCTGGCGCCGGTGATCCGCGAGCGCAAGGGCGAGCATGCGCAGGTGTTCGAGCAACTGCGCGCGCAGGGCTTCGTGCGCGTGCGCGTGGATGGCGAGCTGTACGAGATCGACGCGGTACCGCCATTGGCGCTGCGCCAGAAGCACACCATCGAGGCGGTGATCGACCGCTTCCGTCCGCGCGAAGACATCAAGCAACGCCTGGCGGAAAGTTTCGAGACTGCGCTCAAGCTCGGCGAAGGCATGGTCGCGGTGCAGTCGCTGGACGACCCGGCAGCCGCGCCGCACCTGTTCTCGTCCAAGTACAGCTGCCCGGTCTGCGATTACTCGCTGCCGGAGCTGGAACCGCGGCTGTTTTCGTTCAACGCACCGGTGGGCGCCTGCCCGAGCTGCGATGGCCTGGGCGTGGCCGAGTTCTTCGACCCGGATCGCGTCGTGGTGCATCCGGAGCTGTCGCTGTCGGCCGGCGCGGTGCGCGGCTGGGATCGGCGCAACGCCTATTATTTCCAGCTGATCGCCTCGCTGGCCAAGCACTACAAGTTCGACGTGGATGCGGTGTGGAATTCATTGCCGGCCAAGGTGCGCCAGGCGGTGCTGTTCGGCAGCGGCGATGAGGTGATCAGCTTCACCTACTTCACCGATGCGGGCGGGCGCACCACGCGCAAGCACCGTTTCGAAGGCATCCTGCCGAACCTGGAACGCCGTTACCGCGAAACCGAATCGCCGGCCGTGCGCGAGGAGCTGACCAAGTACGTCAGCCAGCAGCCCTGCCCGGCCTGCAACGGCACGCGCCTGAATCGTGCTGCGCGCAACGTGTTCGTCGCCGACCGCCCGCTGCCCGAACTGGTGGTGCTGCCGGTCAACGAGGCGCTGAGCTTTTTCCGCGGCTTGTCGCTGCCGGGTTGGCGTGGCGAGATCGCCAGCAAGATCGTCAAGGAGATCGGCGAGCGGCTGGGCTTTTTGGTCGACGTGGGTCTGGATTACCTGACCCTGGAACGCAAGGCCGACACCTTGTCCGGCGGCGAGGCGCAGCGCATTCGTCTGGCCAGCCAGATCGGCGCCGGCCTGGTCGGGGTGATGTACGTGCTGGACGAGCCGTCGATCGGCCTGCACCAGCGCGACAACGAACGCCTGCTCGGCACGCTGACGCGGCTGCGCGATCTGGGCAATACCGTCATCGTCGTCGAGCATGACGAGGACGCGATCCGCCTGGCCGATTACGTGCTGGATATCGGCCCCGGCGCTGGCGTGCACGGTGGCGAAATCTGCGCGCAGGGCACGTTGCAGGACATCCTGGATGCGCCCGGCTCGCTGACCGGCCAGTACCTGTCCGGCAAGCGCCGCATCGAGATTCCCAAGCAGCGCCACAAGCCCAACCCGAAGATGATGCTGCATCTGCGCGGGGCGACCGGCAACAACCTGAAGAATGTCGATCTGGACATTCCGGCCGGCCTGCTGACCTGCATCACCGGCGTGTCCGGCTCGGGCAAGTCGACATTGATTAACGACACCTTGTTTACGCTGGCCGCCAACGAGATCAACGGCGCCTCGCATCCGGTGGCCGCGCATCGCGAGGTCGAGAACCTCGATCTGTTCGACAAGGTCGTGGATATCGACCAGTCGCCGATCGGGCGCACCCCGCGCTCCAATCCGGCTACCTACACCGGCATGTTCACGCCGTTGCGCGAGTTGTTCGCGCAGGTGCCGGAAGCGCGTGCGCGCGGTTATTCGCCGGGACGTTTCAGCTTCAACGTGCGCGGCGGCCGCTGCGAAGCCTGCCAGGGCGATGGTCTGATCAAGGTGGAGATGCACTTCCTGCCCGACGTCTATGTGCCCTGCGATGTCTGCCACGGCAAGCGCTACAACCGCGAGACGCTGGAGATCCGCTACAAGGGCTTCAACATCAGCGACGTGCTGCAGATGACTGTGGAAGATGCGCTGCGGCTGTTCGAGCCGGTGCCGTCGATCGCGCGCAAGCTGGAAACGCTGGTGGATGTCGGCCTGAGCTACATCAAGCTGGGCCAGAGCGCGACCACGCTGTCCGGCGGTGAGGCGCAGCGCGTCAAGCTGTCCAAGGAACTGTCGCGTCGCGATACCGGACGCACCCTGTACATCCTCGACGAGCCGACCACCGGCCTGCACTTCCACGACATCGAGGCGCTGCTCGGCGTGCTGCACAAGCTGCGCGACGAGGGCAACACGGTAGTGGTGATCGAACACAATCTGGACGTGATCAAGACCGCCGACTGGATCGTGGATCTGGGCCCGGAAGGCGGCCATCGTGGCGGCAGCATCCTGGTCTCCGGCACGCCGGAAGATGTGGCTGCGCACAAGGCGTCCTACACCGGGCAGTTCCTGGCCAAGATGCTGCCGTCGGTGAAGGCGCGCGAGACCCGGCCGGCGGCAATGGCCAACAAGCCCGATGCGCGCCCGCCACGCAAGGTCAAACCGGAGAAGGTGGCGAAAGTCGCCAAGTCCGCCCCCAAGAAAACCGCTAAGAAGAAGGCAAGCAGATGAGCGAAGAGCACAAGGTGTTGGCACGCATCCCGATCAGCGTGCGTTGGCGCGACATGGACAGCATGGGCCATGTCAACAACGCCAAGTACATTTCGTATCTGGAAGAAGCGCGCGTGCGCTGGATGCTGGGCGTTGAAGGCGTGGCGATGACCGACCGCATCGCGCCGGTGGTCGCGGCCACCAACGTCAACTACAAGCGCCCACTGGTGTGGCCGAACGACATCCTGGTGGAACTGTTCGTCGAGCGCCTGGGCAGCAGCAGCATCACCATCGGTCATCGCATCCTCGACCAGAAGGACGGGGGGGTGCTGTATTCGGATGGCAACGTGGTGGTGGTGTGGATCGATACGCAGACCGGCAAGAGCGCGTCGCTGCCGGACGCGGTACGCGCCGCCAGCAGCTGAGATTTGTCAGTTGCGCGCTGGATCTCCAGCGCCGGATAGCGACGGCGGCTCCCCCGGGGAGCCGCCGTTTCTGTTTGCCGTGACCCTGTCGTGCCAGTGCGCAATGCCGCCGACAGGCTTCGTGACCGTGACCGGACCGCGACACTGAAGTAACAGCCTGCCTGCACGCCACGCGCTGCGCCTGATCGGCGGCATCGCGCAGTGGGCTTGGAACAATCGCAGCCTGCAGGCTGCAGCCCCGACGCAGCCGCGCACTGCGCGCGTTTACGACCCCGGCGCGCGCTTGCGCGCCTGCAGTGTGGTCTTGATCTCGCGTCCATCCTGCAAGGTAAAGGTCACCGGCACCTGCGCGCCTTCCTGCAGCGGGGCGCGCGCTTCCATCAGCATCAGATGCAGGCCGCCCGGCGCAAGCGGCACCGACTTGCCGGCCGGCAACGCCAGTTCCGGCACCGCGCGCATGCGACTGACACCGTTGGTCTGCGTGGTCTCGTGGATGGACACATCGGCAAACGCACTGCTCTTGGCCGCGGTGACCTTCAACGGCTGCGCACAGCCGTTGTGGAACTGCCCGAATCCCGCAGCCATGCCCATGCCGCCGGGCGGCGGAATGCGGATCCAGCCATCCTTGAATTCAGGCAGGCACTGCGCGCCGGCGCCCGCACTTGCCAGCATCACCAACGCACCCAGCAGCACGCATCCCTGCATGCGCCGCCTGCTTCGACTGCCGTCTATCATGACCCAACCTCCAGGAGCCCCGAATGAGCATCCAGATCTTAGACCATGGCCGTCTTCGCGAAATCCGTCTGGCGCGTCCGCCGGTCAATGCGCTGGACAGCGCGTTGTGCCAGGCGTTGAGCATTGCGGTGCAGCAGGCCGGCGAGGAGACCGATGGCATCGTGCTGTCGGGCAGCGAGCGGATCTTTTCCGGTGGCATGGACGTGCCGCACCTGCTCTCGCACGGCACCGACCGCGCTGCGTTGCTGGCCAGCTGGACGGCGTTCTTTGAGGCCGCGCAGGCGCTGGCCAACAGCCGCGTGCCGGTGGTGGCGGCCATCGGCGGGCATGCGCCGGCCGGCGGCTGCGTGCTGGCACTGTGCTGCGATTACCGGGTGATGGCGCGCAGCGCCGATACCGCCAAGCCCTATGCGATCGGCTTGAACGAGGTGCAGGTGGGCCTGGCCGCGCCGGAAGGCATCCAGCGCCTGTTGCGCCGCGTGGTCGGTGCGCACCGCGCCGAGCGCCTGCTGATCTCCGGCCAGTTGCTGCCTGCCGAACAGGCGGTCACGGTCGGCCTGGTCGACGAACTGGTCGACGGCGACCTGGTCACCGCCCGCGCGGTGGCCTGGCTGCAGGAGCTGCAGCAGCTGCCGCGCCAGCCGATGCTGACCACGCGCGCGATTGCGCGCGCCGATCTGCGCGCGGCGCTGGCGCCGGAGCTGATCCAGCTGGAGCGCTTCATCGATGGTTGGTACGCAGCGGATGCGCAGGCCGCCCTGCACGGCCTGGTCGCACGGTTGCAGAAGGCCTGAAGCCACTCCGGCACGGCGCGCACGGGCGGCCCGCTATAATCGCGGTCCGTCGCACGCCCAGGCCAGCCCCTTGTCCGCCACTGCCGAACCCGTCGTCTCCGAACTGATCAGCCTGCTGTCGCTGGAGCGCCTGGAAGACAACCTGTTTCGCGGCCAGAGCCGCGATATCGGCACCAAGTACGTGTTCGGCGGGCAGGTGCTGGGCCAGGCGCTGGCGGCCGCGCAGGCCACCGTGGACAACGGCCGCCAGGCGCACTCCCTGCATGCCTATTTTCTGCGCGCCGGCAACATCGACCACCCGATCGTCTACGACGTCGACCGCACCCGCGATGGCGGCAGTTTTTCGGTGCGCCGGGTCACCGCGATCCAGCACGGCAAGGTGATCTTTTTCTGCGCGGCCTCGTTCCAGCAACGCGAGGACGGCGCCGAGCATCAGTCGGTGATGCCGGTGGTGCCGCCGCCCGAAGACATCGAGCCCACGCCGCCATTGGCCGCGGAGGTGCTGGAGAAACTGCCTGCCAAGGTGCAGCGCTGGCTGTCGCGTGGCGGCCCGTTCGAGTTTCGCCATGTCTTCCCGCGCGACGAACTCAAGCCGCCCAAGCGCCCGCCGTTCCAGCAGATGTGGCTGCGCCTGAGCGACCCGGTCGGCGACGAGGTCGGCCTGCACCAGGCCCTGCTGGCGTATGCCTCGGATTTCCAGCTGCTGGGCACCTCCACGTTTCCGCACGGCATCAGCTATTACACGCCCAACGTGCAGATGGCCTCGCTCGATCATGCGCTGTGGTTCCACCGTCCGTTCCGCACCGACGACTGGCTGCTGTACTCGCTCGACAGCCCCACCGCACAAGGGTCGCGCGGCCTGGCGCGCGGGCAGTTCTTCACCCGCGATGGCGTGCTGGTCGCCAGCACCACCCAGGAAGGCCTGATCCGCGTGGTGCCCGACGGCAGCGCGATCGCGGTGCCGGCGAACGACGCGCCATGTTGATGTCTCCACTGCGTTGGCCGTGTACCGGCATGCCGGTTGCCGCTTCCACCTTGCGGCATGGATCGACGCCCTTGCCTTTCCTCTTCTTCAGCTCGGACACGCGCCTTCGCCATGCGCCTTGTTCGGCAATCGCCGGCACCCCTTAAGCATGCGCAAGATCTTCAGCAGCCAACGTATCGAAACCGCCGAAGGCGTGGCCGATCTCCTGCGCAACGCCGGTATCGACGTGCGCATGAGCAACGGCCGCTCCTACGAGAGCAAGCGCAGCGGCCAGTTCAGCTATCTCGAGCAGGGCAACGCCCAGGCCTACCCCACGGTATGGATCGTGCACGCCGACGACCAGCCGCGCGCACGCGATCTGCTGCGCGACGCGCGCCTGCTCGACACCACCCGCCGCGACCTGCCGAATGTGGAGTACACCTTCCGCGACGGCGAAAACGGCTCGAGTACCAGCGCGCGCAGCTGGGCCTGGCGCATCCGGCTGGTACTGCTGCTGGTGATCGGCGCGGTCGCCATGTTCGTGGTGCTGCGCCATCGCAATGCCCCCGATGCGGTCAGCCCCGTGGCACCGCCGGCAGCGCAGCAGGCGCCTGCCACCACCACGGCACCGCCAGCCGCAGAGGACGAAGAAGTGCGCGTACGGATCCAGCCGGCGCGCTGAGCGCGGCCGGCCAGAGTGCACCGCGGCCACCAGACGGTGCGGTAGGCGCGCCACCACCATCACTCCGGTCACATCCGGCGCTCGCATGCGTCATGCTGGAACCAGGACATGGATTGCGCCGATGCATCCCGACACGCTGGATCTGATGTTGCAACGCGAATTGCCGGTCGCTGCCGCCGGCTGCCAGCAGGCGTACGGCCGCATCGTGCGCGCCTGCCAGAACACGGTGACCGCCATCGCGCTGGCGATCACCCGCGATATCGCCGCCAGCGAAGACATCGCCCAGGAAGCCTTCCTGCGCGCCTGGCAGCGGCTGGCACAACTCAGCCAACCGGCCAGCTTCCTGCCATGGCTGCGGCAGATCACCCGCAACCTGGCGCGCGACTGGCTGCGCGCCAACCGGCATCGCGCGCTCAGCGGCGAAGCGGCGGACCTCGCCATCGCGATGGCGGCCGACCCGGCCCCCTCACCCGCCGATCAACTGCTGCAGGTGGAAGAAGAGATCGCCGCGCTCGACATCATTTCTGCATTACCCGAAGAAAGCCGCGAGACGCTGTTGCTGTTTTATCGCGAAGGCCAGAGTTCGCAGCAAGTCGCTTCGCTGCTCGGCCTCAGCGACGCGGCCGTGCGCAAGCGCCTGTCGCGGGCACGTGCCAGGGTACGCGGCGAGCTGCTGCGCCGGTTCGGCGAGTTCGCCCGTGGCAGCGCGCCCGGTGTGGCCTTTGCCACTGCGGTGACCTCGGCGACCCTGCTGGCCGCGCCTGGGACGGCGAGCGCGGCCATTGTGCTGACAGGCATGGGTGGCGCGGGCAAATTAGGCGTCAGCGGGCCGACCGGCTCGGCACTGGGCGGGGGCGGCGCCGCCGGTGCGCTAAGCCTCTGGCTCGGCATGCCGACGCTGTTCGCCGCTGGCGCCGTGCTGGTTGCCGGAGTCAGCACGTACTGGTCGTGCTGGTATCTGCTGCGCTTTGCGCAGACCGCCGCCGAGGCAGCCGCGATTCGTCGTTTCATGCACATCACCACGCTGACGTCGGTGTTGGTGGTGGGCAGCACGCTGCTGTTGAAACGTCTGGATGCGGGCGCCTGGGCGTCGCTGCTGATGCTCTGCGCAGGCATGGCGGTGCTCAACTATCAATCCATCCGGGTGCTGCCCCGCGTCATGCGCCCCATGCTGGAACGCGATGCGCAACGACGCGGCGCCACGCAGGCACCGCTGCTGTATCGCTGCATGTTCAGCCCGGGCGCGGCACTGGTAACCACGGCGGCAGTCATGCTGCCCGTCGTGCAGCACTCCATGAAGCTGGGGATGCTCTGATCCCGGCGTGACGTCACCGCCACACGCACCAAGTGCGAACATTCCAGTCAACAAAAACGGCCCCCTGCTTGCGCAGGAGGCCGTCGGTCGATCGGCGCCTTGTTGCGTGTTGCTGTGTACATGTTGCAGCTGATGCGGCTACTGCTCCGTTCGCAGCACGGCGACCGGGCAATGTTCTAGCGACTGGATGAACTCAGTTGCCAGCAACGGGCTTGGGAGGCATCGGGGGCTTGCCGTGATCGCCGTGATCGCCATCCTCACCCGGAGCACGCGGGCCATGCTCGCCACGCTGCTTGGATGCGGCATCGAACTCGGCCTTGCTCAGCTTGCCGTCCTTGTCGGTATCGGCCTTGGCAAACCATGCATCGCGATGCTGCTGCATACGCAGTTCACGGTCGGCGCGATCGACAAAGCCGTCCTTGTTGACGTCCATCTCATCGAAACGCGCAGCGAACTTGGGGTCGGCCTTGGCTTCTTCGCGGCTGATGCGGCCGTCCTTGTTGGTATCGAACTTGCTCAGCCATTCGCCGCGTCCACTACGCTCCGGGCCGCGACGATGCGGACGCTCATCGCGCGACAGCTTGCCGTCCTTGTTGGTGTCCAGCGTGTCGAACTGTGCGGCCAGCTCCGGGTCGGCAGCGGCTTCGCTGCGATCGATCACACCATCGCCGTTCTTGTCGAGCTTGCCGGGACGCGGCGCATCGCCGGCGGCAGGCGGGGCGGCGAACACCGCGCCGGTGGACAGGGCAGCCAGCACGGCCAGTGCGAGAAACGGTTTGCGAGACGTCATGAGAAACTCCTGGAATGTGGGAACCACACGCGGCACCTGCATGGGCCGCATCGCGTGGGTGGCGCATCCGGATCCACCGTGCGCTGCCACCAACACCCACATCAACGAGCCATCGGCGCATGCGTTGACGTGCCAACCGGGCGTATTCATCCGGCGGACAGTCGCCGCTGTTGCGACGCGCAGGCGCTATCCTGACGCCATGGCCATCCACGCCGACACCCATGACGATCTGCGCCTGTTCCAGACCGGCGAGCATGCCTGTGGCTACTGGTCCGACCGCCGCGCGCGCGACCTGGTGCTGGATCCGCACGATCCGCGCCTGGGCGCGGTCTATCCGCAGGCATTGGAATGGGGATTCCGTCGCTCCGGCGATCTGGTCTACCGGCCGCATTGCGAACGTTGCCGCGCCTGCGTGCCGGTGCGTATCGCAGTGGACGCGTTCCGCCCCGATCGCAGCCAGCGCCGTTGCCTGGCGCGCAACCAGGACCTGGTGGTGCGCGTGGTCGCCGCCGAACGTACCGACGAACAACTCGCGTTGTATCGGCAGTACCTCAAACACCGCCATCCCGGCGGCGGCATGGACGAACATGGCGCTACCGAATTCGACCAGTTCCTGATCGGCGGTTGGTCGCATGGACGCTTTCTGGAAATCCGCGAACCGGCGGTGGCGCACGCACCGGGGCGACTGCTCGCCGTTGCGGTCACCGATGTCACCGAGCATGCGTTGTCGGCGGTCTATACGTTCTACGCAGCGGATGCCACTGTGCGCAGTCTGGGCACGTTTGCGATCCTGCAGCAGATCCAGTGGGCACAGCGCGAGCGCCGCGCGCATGTGTATCTGGGCTACTGGATCGACGGCCATGCCAAGATGAACTACAAGCGCCGCTTCAGCGCGCTGGAGGCCTACGACGGCAGCCAATGGCGCGGGCTTCCTGCCCCCGCCCCGGAACGTTGAACCACGCCAGGACGACATCGGCCTGTCGCCTTGCACATGCGAGAATGTGGCGATGATCAGACCCTTTTTACTGCTTGCGCTGACCGCGCTCTGCGCCGCTTGCGCACAGCACGCGACCTCCCCGGAGACGAGCTCCAAGGCAACTGCCACGCCCGCGCCGGCCCAGCTACGCATCGCGACCTACAACACCTCGCTGTATTCGGATCAGGCCGGCGGCCTGGTGCGCGAACTGCAAGGCAACAGCGCGCATGCGCGCAAGATCGCCGCGGTGCTGCAGCGGGTACGCCCGGATCTGGTGCTGCTCAACGAGTTCGATTTCGAAACCGAGCACCGCGCCGCCGATCTGTTCCAGCAGCGCTATCTGCAGGTCGCCCAGCCGGGCGGCGGCGAAGCGCTGCGCTATCCGTATCGCTATCTGGCCCCGGTCAATACCGGCGTGCCGAGCGGCCTGGACCTGGACAACAATGGCAGCATCGGTCGCGATGGCCGCACCCGCGGCAACGATGCCTGGGGCTACGGATTGCACCCCGGCCAGTACGGCATGCTGGTGCTGTCGCGCTACCCGATCGATGCGCAGGCGGTGCGCAGTTTCCAGTTATTGAAATGGAGCGCGCTGCCGGGCGCGCTGCGCCCGACCGACCCGTCCAGCAAGCAATCGTTCTATCGCGACGCGATCTGGGCGCAGCTGCGGCTGTCATCCAAATCGCATTGGGACGTGCCGGTGCGCACGCCGCTCGGTGTGGTGCACGCCTTGGTGTCGCACCCCACCCCGCCGGTGTTCGATGGCGCCGAGAAGCGCAACGTCGCACGCAACCATGACGAACTGCGGCTATGGCGCGAGTACCTGGACAACCCCAAGGACGCCGGCTGGCTGTGCGACGACCAGGGCCGCTGCGGCGGGCTGCCCGCCGATGCGCGCTTCGTCATTCTCGGCGACCTCAATAACGACCCGGTCGATGGCGCCGGCCGGCACGATGCGATCCGCGCGTTGATCGCGCACCCGCGTGTGCTGCAGTACCCCGCGCCGCACAGTGCCGGCGGCCCGGAAAAAACCGCCGAGTACGCCGCGCAAGGCATTGCGCACAAGGGCGATGCGCACCAGGTCACCGGCGACTTCGGGCCGCAGGCGGGCACGATGCGGCTGGACTACGTGCTGCCTTCGCGCCAGTTCAGCTTGATCGGCAGCGGCATCTTCTGGCCCGCCAGCACCATGCCGGAAGCGGCGATCGCCGACGGCAGCGATCATCATGCGGTGTGGGTGGATGTGGCTGGGGAGCGGTGATTCGGGAGCCGGGATTCGGGATTGGGGGATTCGAATCGCAGGTTTCAGTTGTGCGTGGCGCGATTGCAGCTGGTCGCCGCAATCGCGCCATGACGATCACGACACTCAGGCGTCCAGTTGGATCTGCAAGGTCTCGGCGGCGACACGCGCCTTCTCGCGCGCGGTGTCGATGCTGCCCGCGCGCGCCAGCGTGACGCCGACGCGGCGGTGACCGTCCACGCGCGGTTTGCCGAACAGACGCAACGCGGTGTCCGGGTCGCGCAAGGCCTGCGCGACATTGTCGAAGACCGGTACGCCGTGACCATGCGCCAGCAGCGCGCACGAGGCCGATGGGCCGCTCTGACGGATCACGCCCCCGTTCTCCGCACCGACCGGCAGGCCGAGAATCGCGCGCGCGTGCAGGGCGAATTCGCTCAGGTCCTGCGAGACCAGCGTGACCAGGCCGGTGTCGTGCGGGCGCGGTGAGACTTCGCTGAACCAGACCTCGTCGCCCTTGACGAACAATTCCACGCCGAACAGGCCCAGACCGCCCAGGTCGTCGGTGATGGCCTGCGCGATCTGCTGCGAGCGCCGCAAGGCTGCCGCTGACATCGGCTGCGGCTGCCAGCTCTCGCGGTAGTCGCCGTCTTTCTGCCAATGCCCGATCGGGTCGCAGAACGACGTGCCGCCGGCATGCCGCACGGTCAACAGGGTGATCTCGTAATCGAAGTCGATGAAGCCCTCGACGATGCAGCGACCGGCACCGGCGCGGCCGCCGGTCTGCGCGTATTCCCAGGCCGCATCGATGTCCGCTTCGCTGCGCAAGGTGCTCTGGCCCTTGCCCGAGGACGACATCACCGGCTTGACCACGCACGGCAGGCCGACCGCGGCGATCGCCTCGCGATACTCGGCTGCCGTGTCGACGAAGCGATACGGCGAGGTCGGCAGGCCCAGCGTTTCTGCTGCCAGGCGACGGATGCCTTCGCGGTCCATGGTCAGCCGTGCGGCGCGCGCGGTCGGGATGACCCGCTGGCCCTGGTCGCACTCCAGCGCGACCAGCGTTTCGGTATGGATCGCCTCGATCTCCGGCACGATCAACTGTGGCCGCTCCTCGGCGATCAGCGCGCGCAGCGCCTGCGGATCGAGCATGTCCAGCACGTGCGACCGGTGCGCGACTTGCATCGCCGGCGCGTTGGCGTAGCGATCGGCGGCGATCACTTCCACCCCGAAGCGCTGCAATTCGATCGCCACTTCCTTGCCCAGCTCGCCCGAGCCCAGCAACAACACGCGGGTGGCGGAAGGCGACAACGGCGTGCCGAGAATAGTCATGAACGCGGTCCAGATCGGAGGGGGGACGCCATTCTAACGGGCCGTCACCGCGACCGCCGGACGTAGCCCTTGCGTCGACTGATATCACTTTGATATCTTTTTAAAACTTCCCAAGGACACCACCCTCATGAAAGAGAAGCCGATCAGCTCACTGCCGGGCATCCCCGTCGTCCTCGCCGCCGGCGCGGGGTTCGCGGGCGCTGCCTGGTTCATTCTCACGACAATGGCTACCAGCGGCGCGACTCCAAGTGGGCTCCTGACTGTGTTGGTGGTGGTGGCGGCGGGCATCTTCATGCTGGCCGGCCTGTACACGCTGGAGCCGAACCAGGCAGCGGTGTTGAGCCTGTTCGGCAAGTACGTCGGCACGGTCAAGGACCCGGGCTTGCGCTGGAACAGCCCCTTCAACGCCAAGCGCCGGGTCAGCCAGCGCGTACGCAACTTCGAAAGCGGCCGGCTCAAGGTCAACGAACTGGACGGCAGCCCGATCGAGATCGCCGCGGTGATCGTGTGGCAGGTACTGGACGCCTCCGCGGCGGTCTATAACGTCGACGATTACGAAAGCTTCGTGCATATCCAGTCCGAAGCGGCGCTACGCGCGATGGCAACCAGCTACCCGTACGACCAGCACGAAGACGATCAGATCTCGCTGCGCAGCCATCCGGCCGAAATCAGCGAACAGCTCAAGCGCCACCTGGACGAACGCCTGACCCAGGCCGGCGTGGACGTGATCGAGGCGCGCATCAGCCACCTCGCCTACGCGCCGGAAATCGCCCAGGCCATGCTGCAGCGTCAGCAGGCCAATGCGGTGATCGCCGCACGCACGCGCATCGTCGCCGGTGCGGTGGGCATGGTCGAAATGGCCTTGTCCGAACTGCAGAAAAACGGCGTGGTGCAGCTGGACGAAGAGCGCAAGGCGCACATGGTCAGCAACCTGCTCACCGTGTTGTGCTCTGATCGCGGGACCCAACCGGTGGTCAACGCCGGCTCGCTGTATTGAGGTGATGCAATGAATGTCATGGTGCCGTTGGTCGTCGCGCTTTCCGGCTTGCCTGCGTTGGCGATCGCCGCCTCCATCGGTGCGGACGACGACGACCGCGCGCGGGGCCTGGGGCTGCGCTGGGCCTTGATCAGCCTGGTCATCCTGATCGGCGCTGCCTGCCTGTACTGGGCCGGCGACAACCGCGCCGGCATCTACACGGTGGTGATCGGCATGCTCGTCGGCGTGAATGTAGTGATCGTCTCGATGGTGATGCACCTGCGCCGCCACAGCGGCCGCCAGGAGCGCAAGTGAGCGAGAAGAAAGCCTATCCGCTGCGTATCAACGCCGACGTGCTGGCCGCCGCGCAGCGCTGGGCCGACGACGAACTGCGCAGCCTCAACGCACAGATCGAATACCTGCTACGCGATGCGCTGCGCAAGGCCGGGCGCCTGCAAAAGCCGCGCGATGCCAAGGAACCGCCAACATGAGCAGGCATATGGATTCATCGCTCCTCGCGCTGACACACGCACTCGTCGGCGACATCAGGTGTGATGACAGCTGGGGCGCATCGATCGCTCGGCGTCGCTCGAGTGGGGAACTGACAAAGCTCACCAGGCACCGGGCACCGGGCACGGCGTTGCTGGTGTCGCTGGCATTGAAGAAGAAGCTCTGAGATGGCGAAGCGATCCGGCCCACCCCAAAGCAGTGCCACAGCGCCCAAAGCGCGCACCGGGCAACACCCGCAGCCGCGCCGACGCGACTACGCCGCGGCTCCGGCGACGCGCTGGGGCCTGGCAGTCTGGCTGTGGCTACCGCTGTCGATCGCTGCCGGCCTCATCGCCACCGCGCATGCAAGCAGTCATGACGGTCCCGGGACGCTGATGGTGCATCTGGGTATCCTGCTGACAGTGGCAGTGGCGTGTACCGTTGCGCACTCGCGACGCAGCGTCCAGCTGGACGATGACCGCCTGATCGTCCGCTCGACCTTCTTTACCAAGCGTGTGCCACTACGCGCACTCCGCCTGGACAGCACACGCATTGTCGACCTGACCGAACACACCGCCTTCAAACCGGGCCTGCAGTTGCTCGGCTTTGGTTATCCGGGATTCAAATCAGGGCATTACCGCAGCAAATCCGCAGCCAGAGGCTTTTATCTGCTGACCCAGTCCAGGCGTGTGCTGATTCTGCCGTTGCGCGACAACGGCCTGGTGGTCCTCAGTCTTGATCAGCCACACCAGTTGCTCGAGGATTTGCGCCAGCTGGCCGTACGCCACGCTTAGCCCTACCCTGTTGCGATGCGCCCGCCCCAGACCCTGCTGCTCAACACCACTGCCATCGAACTGTGGCCGGCAAACCTGCTGCGCGCGCGCAGCAATGCCGACGCCCGCGTCCTGGCGCGGGCCGATTGGCTGCTGCGGCGCAAACGCGACGGGCGGTATCTGGCCGCGCAACTGCCGCAGGGCATCATGCCGCTGATACCGCGGCTGGCACGCGAGCCTGGCCTGGACGAAGCGCTGGACCGGCTGCAAGCCACCGTTGCGCGCGCACAACAGGCACAGGGCGCAACGCTGGCCATCGACGGCTTGCAGCGCCGCTTGAACCACCTCGGGCTGGACGCAGACGACTATGTGCAACGAACCAGCCTGCAGCTGATCGCCGAGCCGGCCACCTTGCAATTTGCCGGGCACGATCGCTTCGCTCGGCCGCTATGGCTCAGCGCAGGCGCCGCGCGTGCGTGGTGCTTCATGCGCGCCGCAGCATTGCACGCGGACATCGCGCTGGATGCCATCTCCGGCTACCGCAGCCACGATTACCAACTGGGCATCTTCGAACGCAAGTTCGCGCGTGGGTGCACACTTGGACAGATCCTGGCAGTCAACGCCGCCCCCGGTTTCAGCGAGCACCACAGTGGCGACGCACTGGATATCAGCACCCCGGGCGAACCGCCGGCAGAAGAATCGTTTGAGGCCACCGCTGCGTTTGCCTGGCTGAGCAGCCACGCACCGCGTTTTGGCTATCGTCTGAGCTACCCACGCAACAACCCACACGGCATCGTCTACGAGCCATGGCATTGGCGCTGGCATGCAGGCTGACGCGTGCGGCGGTGGCGCGCAGGTCCGTGCGTGATCACTCCTGCGAACGCGGAGTCGGCACCTTGGTGGCTACGCTGAAGTCGGCGATCTTCCACAGGTAGAACGCGGCGTAGGTGCGGTACGGGCCCCAGCGTTCGCCGCGCTCGGCCAATGCCTGGGGGGTGGGCATCTGTTCGTGCTTGTCCACGCGTTGCGCGCCCTTGCGTACACCCAGGTCGTCTATGGGCAGCAGGTCCGGGCGGCCGAGCCGGAACATCAGCATCATCTCCACCGTCCAGCGGCCGATGCCGCGTACCGGCACCAGCGCCTGGACAATGGCGTCGTCGGGCATGAAGGCCAATCTGCGCAGCGAAGGAATCTCTCCTGCCTGTTCGCGCTGCGCCAGATCGCGCAGTGCCAGCGCCTTGTTGCCGGACACACCGCAGGCGCGCAGTGCGGCATCGTCCACACGTGCAAGGGTATCGGCATGCAACCGGCTCGATCCGATCGCCGCCTCCACCCGCGCCACGATCGTGGATGCGGCCTTGCCGCTGAGTTGCTGGAACAGGATCGCGCGCGCCAACGCATCCACCGGATCGAACGGCTTGTGCCAACCCGGCTGCGCGGCGATCGGGCCGATGCGCTTCATCCATGCACCCAGCGCGCGATCGCGCCGGGACAGGTGCGCGAATGCGGCCTCCACATCGAATCCGCGGGCATGGTGCGGCACGCTCAGCGCCTCAACGCGCCGATCGCCAGCACCACCCAGCCCAGCATCAGGCTGACCCCGCCGACCGGTGCCAGGCTGGTGGGCCAGTGCAGTAGCGCGCCGCCGACCAGGCTGCCGGCAAACAGCAGCGTGCCGAGCAACAGCAGATACAGACCGCTCCTACCAAGCACGCGCGTTTCGGTTGCGCCGAGTACCGTCAGCACGGCGCCATGGCCGAAGGCATACAACGCTGCCAGTTGCAGCCGCGAGTGCACCAGCGCGTCGGCCACCCCGTGCGAGGCATAGGCCGACAGGCCCACCGCGATGGCGGCCAGCAAGGCGCCGCAAAACGCCAGCAGCGAAGGATGTTTCTTGCGACGTTCGAGCAGGGACATGAGGGCGGTTCCGTTGCAGCGCCGTGGCGCAAAAAAAAACGCGCCGCAGGACTGCGGCGCGTTTTGGTCTGGATCAGATCATCGTGGTGAGACGATTACTTGATGGCCCAGTAGACGTCGTAGCTACCGTCCTGCGTAAACGACTTGTCCACGCCGCCCTTCCACGACTCGTACGGACGCTCGGTCACGTCGTTGCCGTTGGTGGCAGCCCAGGCACGCAGGGAGCTACGCACTGCGTCCAGGCCGGCCATGTGGCCTGCGTAGGTCGCAAAGGCGGAACGGTGTGCCTTGGTGCGCTCGTACTTGACCGGTGCGTCCGACGGGATGTTGACTTTCAACTCCTCGCCCGCAGCAGCAACCGGAGTTGCATCCACAGGTGCGGCAGCCGCGGCGTCATCCTTCTTCTTGGCATCAGCCTTGGCGGTGTCGGCCTTGGGGTCGGCCTTCGGCGCGCCACCGGCACGCTTGCGGACCGGCTGCACCACGTCGAACGCGTACTTGTCGGTAGCGAAGTCGGTGGTCACGATGCGGACCGGACCGACAGCCTCGAGGCCGTTGGCGTCCATCACGCGCTTGATCCACTCCTGGTTGTCCTTGATCGACTTCTTGATCGTCTCGTTGTCACGATCGATGTTGCCCGCGGTGACGACCAACAGGTCCTCGGCCGGCACATCGACGAGCTTGAGATCGCTCAATACCGGCTTGCCGTCGAGCTGGGCGCGGTAGTCGAAATTCGGCACGGTGGCCAGCGCGGTCGCCAGACGCGACAGACCCAGCTTCAGGTCGTCGCCCACGTGGCGGCTGACATACAGGCCGGCATAACGACCGAACAGGTTCCAGCCGTACTTGACGCTGTAGTCCTGGGTGATCTTGACGTTCTTGTTGTTCTTGCCAGTCGGCGCAAGGGTGAAGTTGGTGACTTTGTCGTAGCCCTTGGTGGGATCGTCGATCGAAATCTCAACACGCTCGTTCTTGACGCTGTTGGTGATCTCCCAGCTGCCGTCGCCGATATAGCCTTCGGTGGAGCTGTATTCGACGCGTGCACCCTTGCCCTCTTCCGGGCCGGCCAGCTTCAGCTGGATCTTCGGGTCACGCAGCACAAGCGGGTTCCAATCCTTGAAACGACGGAAGCTGTTCACGGTGTCGTAAACGATCGTCATCCTGCGGTTGGTCTCAACACTCTCGGACATCTGCCGCTCCGAGGGCAACACCAAGCCCACCACGACAAACAAGCCAGCCACGATCCCCAAGGCGATCAGGAACTCGATAATACGGGTCATTCAGGAGGTCTCCGGGGCCGATCCCACGGCCGGGTTGAGTGAAGCGAAGCCGCCATCCTAGCAGGCTTCGAGAAAGATGTTCAGTTGTGCGACGGGTAGCGCGGTCTTGCGGTGTCATCCACCGCGCAACCGCGCAGTCCATGCCTGCGCAATCCCAACCTGCACAAGGGTTTGGACAGATTGCGCGCAGCTATCATGCACATCGCGCGATGCCTGTGTGTGATGCGATGGCTGTCGGCGCGGTTTTCGGCCTCCGGCAGCACGCTCGATCCCGTCGGAAACGACCAGACCACATCGCTGCCCGCCCCTGATGTACACGCGGCGTAGCGCACACGCCGCCGCACGCCGGAAGCTGCGCCACCTGCACTGCCGATCAGACCAATTGCAGCTCGAAGGCCTTCAGCACCGCGCGGGTACGGTCGCGCACGCCGAGCTTGGACAGGATGTTGGAGACGTGATTCTTGATGGTGCCCTCGGCCACGCCCAGCGAGTTGGCGATCTCCTTGTTGGAAAAGCCGCTGGCCATCAGCCGCAGGATTTCGGTCTCACGGTCGGTCAGCGGGTCGGGCCGGTCCAGGCTGACGAACTCGTTGCGCATGTGCTCCAGGCCCGACAGCAGGCGCTGGGTCACCGCCGGCTGCACCAGCGAGCCGCCATCGGCCACGGTGCGGATCGCGCCGACCAGTTGTTCCAGCGACACGTCCTTGAGCAGGTAGCCCTTGGCGCCGGCCTTGAGTCCGGCCAGCACCAGCTGGTCGTCGTCGAAGGTGGTCAGGATGATGGTCGGCGGCAGCGTGCCGTTGCGCGAGAGCATCTGCAGCGCTTCCAGGCCGGACATCACCGGCATGCGCATGTCCATCAGCACCACGTCGGGCTGGATCTGCGGGATCTGCTCGACCGCCTGCTTGCCGTCCGAGGCCTCGGCCACCACCTCGATGCCGTTGTCCAGCGCCAGCAGCGAGCGGATGCCCTGGCGTACCAGGGTTTGGTCGTCGACCAGGCACACACGGATCATCGGAACACTCCTTGAGTCACGGCCGCAGGCATCAGTGCCGGCGCGCCTGGGACGGAGATGCGCAGGCCGAAGCCGTCACCCCGCCGGGTTTGAATCTCGAGCTGGCCACCATACTGGTTCAGTCGCTCGCGCATGCCGCGCAGCCCGTTACCGGGCGCCACCGTCTCGGCACCATGGCCGTCGTCGCGCGCGTCGATCAACACGCTGTCGGCATCGCGCCGCACCTGGATCCACAGGTTGCGCGCGCCGGCGTGGCGCACCGCATTGGTGATGATTTCCTGGGTACAGCGCAGCAGCACGTGGGCGCGCTCGGGATCGTCCAGGGTCAGCGGCTGGGCGATGTCCAGATGGATGTCCAGCGACGGCACCTGGGTCACCAGCGGGCGCAGGGCCGCTTCCAGGTCGATGGCGCCGCTGTCACGCAGGTGGCTGACCGCTTCGCGCACGTCGGTGAGCAGCAGCTTGGCCAGCGTATGCGCCTGGCGCACGTGCTCCTGGGCCTGGCCGTCGGTGATGTGGCCGGCCACTTCCAGGTTCAGGCTCAGCGCGGTGAGGTGGTGGCCGAGCAGGTCGTGCAGTTCGCGCGAGATGCGGGTGCGCTCGTTGACGCGGGCGCTTTCGGCCAGCAGCGCGCGGGTGGCACGCAGTTCGGCATTGAGACGGCGCTGTTCTTCGCGGGCATCGGTCTGCTGGCGCGCGACCAGGCTGGTCACGAAGATGAACATCGAAAAGCCGCCGTACAACAACGACTGCATCAACGCGGCAAACAAGGTGAAGTCCGGGCGCAGGTAATAGAACACCGGCAGCACCGCCAGCTGGCTGAGCACCAGCCAGGCCACGCCGATGCGCAGCGGCAGCAGCCAGGGGATCACCCCGGCCGCCACCATCATCAGGATGCTGCCCAGCCCGGTCCCGCTCAGATAGCTGACCGCCAGCGCGAAGACGGTCAGCAGCAGCAGGATCAGCCGGTCGTACCAATGCGCGTGGCCGCCGCTGTTCAGGCCGCGGGTCAGCCAGAAGTAGCTTGCGCCGAAGCCGACGAAGAACGCCGACATCAGCAGGCCTTCGGCCACGCTGCGGTGGTCGCCCTCTTCGGCGGCCGGCCAGTAGGTGTACACCAACGGCATGGCGATCATCGCCCAGGTGAACAGGCCGGCGAAGCGCAGGACGCGGGTATGGCTGAGGTATCCCAACATGCAGGCATCTTAGGCGTTACCTGGGCGGCTGCCCTCTTGCCGGAAGTCATGCATGTGCGTGGCATGGCGGGCCGGCCTTGGCAGCAAGACCTCCCGGCGTCGGCATGCCGCGACCGGCTCTTCCGTACGCACGCCCGGCAGCAGCACACGGCGGGTCGCCGCTTCAGGCCACGCATGCAATAATCCGACACAGATCCGATTTCGGGTCGAGAGCGTTACCCCACGGAGTCCCAATGTCGATCGTTATCCGCGACGTGCGCGAGCACGAGCTCGATTCCGTCCTGGCCCTGAACAACAATGCCGGACTGGCAATCCTGCCGCTGGATTCAACCAAGCTGCAACGTTTCTACGAGCAGGCCGAATATTTCCGCGTCGCCGAGCGCGACGGCAACCTGGCCGGGTTCCTGGTCGGGTTCGGCAGCGGCAGTGCGCATGACAGCAGCAATTTTGCGTGGTTCCGGGACCGTCACCCGGAATTCTTCTACATCGACCGCATCGTGGTCGCCAGCCGTCGTCGTGGCGGTGGCGTCGGGCGTGCGTTCTATGCCGATGTGCAGAGCTACACCGAGTTGCGCTACCCGCAACTGGCCTGCGAGGTGTTCCTGGACCATGGCGCCGATGCGGCGTTGCTGTTCCATGGCAGCTTCGGCTTCCGCGAGGTCGGCCAGAACACCATGGCCGATGTCGAGGTGCGCGCCAGCATGCTGATGAAAGACATGTGCAGCTATCCGTGGGTCAAGGAGACCTATGGCGGCAAGTTGCCCGACCACCTGCCGTGGGTCGGCCGGCCGCGTCATGCCGCCGCCACCGACAATCCGTCGACGGGGAGCTGAGACGTGGCGAGCGTGAATGTGGATTTTGAACAGGCCGGCGAACTGAAGATCGGCCAGGTAGGCATCGCCAATCTGCGCGTGCGCTCGCTGGACGTGCCGCGCCTGGTGCGCGAGATGCGCGAGCGCGTGACTCGCGCGCCGAAGTTGTTCGGACGCGCGGCGGTGATCCTGGATTTCGGCGGGCTGTCGCAGGTGCCGGACCTGGACACGGCCAAGGCGCTGCTGGATGGTCTGCGCGATGCCGGCGTATTGCCGGTGGCACTGGCCTACGGCACCAGCGAGATCGACCTGCTCTCGCAGCAGCTCGGCGTGCCGCTGCTGGCCAAGTTCCGGGCGCAATACGAGCCGACCGCGGTGAGCCCGCCTCCGCCGCCTCCGCCGCGTGCCGAACCCGCAGCGCCGGCCGCGCGGCCGGCGCCTGGACGCATGCAACGCAACGCGGTGCGCTCGGGCCAGCAGCTGTATGCGGAGAACTGCGACCTGACTGTCCTCAGTACGGTCGGTGCCGGAGCGGAGGTCATCGCCGACGGCAGCATCCATATCTACGGTACCCTGCGTGGCCGCGCGTTGGCCGGCGCCCAGGGCAACCCTGACGCGCGCATCTTCTGCCGCGACTTCCACGCCGAACTGGTTGCCATCGCTGGCCACTACAAGGTGCTGGACGATGTTCCCATGGACCTGCGTGGCAAGGCCGTCCAGGTCTGGCTGGAGCAGGATCAGATCAAGATCGCTGCGCTGGACTGACGCAGCCCAACCACAGAAATATTCGGAGAAATCCTTTGGCTGAAATCATCGTAGTCACCTCCGGCAAGGGCGGCGTTGGCAAGACCACCACCAGCGCGAGCCTTGCCTGCGGTTTGGCACGGCGCGGCAAGAAGGTCGCCGTCATCGACTTCGACGTCGGTCTGCGCAACCTGGACCTGATCATGGGCTGCGAGCGGCGCGTGGTGTACGACTTCGTCAATGTCGTGCATGGCGAAGCCACGCTCAAGCAGTCGCTGATCAAGGACAAGCGCTTCGACAACCTGTACGTGCTGGCTGCCTCGCAGACCCGCGACAAGGACGCGCTGACCCAGGAAGGCGTGGAGAAGGTGCTCAAGGACCTGGCCGCCGACGGCTTCGAGTACATCGTCTGCGATTCGCCGGCCGGCATCGAAAAAGGCGCGTTCCTGGCGATGTATTTCGCCGACCGCGCGGTGGTGGTGGTCAATCCGGAAGTCTCGTCGGTACGCGACTCGGACCGCATCATCGGCCTGCTCGATTCCAAGACCCGCAAGGCCGAGGACGGCCAGACCGTGCCGGCCTTCCTGCTGCTGACCCGCTACAGCCCGGGCCGCGTGGAAGGCGGCGAGATGCTCAGCATCACCGACGTGGAAGAAGTGCTGGGGCTGAAGGCCATCGGCGTGATTCCCGAATCCGGCGATGTGCTCAACGCCTCCAACAAGGGCGAGCCGGTGATCCTGGATGCCGAGTCCCCGGCCGGCCAGGCCTACGACGACGCGGTCGCGCGCATCATGGGCGAAGAGCGCCCGATGCGGTTCATATCCGTGGAGAAGAAAGGCTTCTTCAGCAAGCTGTTCGGAGGGTAAGCATGGGCCTGCTCGATTTTCTCAAGAGCAAGAAGAACACCGCCGAGACGGCCAAGAACCGCCTGCAGATCATCATTGCGCAGGAGCGCAACCACCGCGGCGGGCCGGATTACCTGCCGCTGCTGCAGCGCGAATTGCTGGAAGTGATCAAGAAGTACGTCAACATCGACGCCGATGCGGTGCGGGTTGATCTGGTCAAGGATGGCGAGCATGACGTGCTCGATATTTCGGTCGCCTTGCCGGAAGACGGCGACAAGTAGGCGACCCCTGCGGCACCGTGCTCCCACGGTGCCGCCTTGACAGCCCGAACCGACCGCGAGCCATTGCGTGTGACAATCGATTCTTCCCCCAGTTCCGAGCCAGCCAACGTGTTGTGCGTGGGCGATATCGGCCTGGACGCACCCGCCGCCCTGCTCGCCCGCTATGGTCTGCGCCTGCATCGCGTGGAGGGCGGCGCGCCGATCCCCGGCAGTTTCTGGGGCGAACCGGAGGCCGGCATCATCGGCTGCGATGTCTATGTGCGCGACGACACGCCGGTGCATTCGCTGCTGCACGAGGCCGGGCATCTGATCGTCCTGCCGGCCGACAAACGCGCGGCCGTGCATACCGACGCCACCGACTCGGTAGATGAAGAAGACGCCACCTGTTATCTGCAGATCCTGCTGGCCGAGCAATTGCCCGGCGTGGGCAGCGCGCGCCTGATGGTCGACATGGATACCTGGGGCTACACCTACCGGCTGGGATCCACGCGCGCCTGGTTCGAGCAGGACGCAGAAAACGCGCGCACCTGGTTGAGCGCGCGCGGCTTGTTACCGGCCTGAGTGCCGGCGAGGTGGTCGAGGGACGTTGCGCTAGCCGCGGCTCTGCACACGAATCAACGTGTCCACTCAGCACGGTTGCTGAGACACCGCAGCAAGCAGTCGTCGGCGCTGGCAGATACCACCGCTGGAACCGCAGCCTGGCGGATGCCGCACAAGCGACGCGTGCGCGACCGAGGGCGACCTAACCGCATTGGCGATTGCGCCGTCATCCCTGCGCTGCGGCGGCCATGGCCCCGGACAGATCCAGCGTCGCCACCGTGCCCTGCCCGGCATTGGAATCCAGGTTCAGATACCAGCCCAGATGCTCGCAGAGCCGTCCGATCAGTTCCAGCCCGATGCCGTTGCCCTGGCGTGCGTTGCCGCGCGCCAGGCGCGCATAGATCGCGCTGATTTCCTCCGGCGTCATGCCGTGGCCCGGGTCGGCGATGCGCACCACACCGGGGGCGCTGAGCGAGACGCGGATGATGCCGCGGTCGCTGTTCTCGATCGCGTTGCGCAGCAGATTGCCGATGGCGGTCTGCACGATCGCCACCGGTGCGGTGAGGCTGCACGGCGGAAGCGGGTCGGTGAGCACCTGCAGATCCTTGTCGGCGAGCAGGTGCGCGTGATCGGCGACGATCTCCGGCAGCAACTGATCCAGACGCAGCGTATCGCTGCTACGCGTCAGCCGGCCTGGGTCCTTGGCCAGCACCAGCAACAAGGTGATCAACTGCTCCACCGCGGCGCTGGTCTGCGCGATGCGTTCCAGCTGATGACGCACCGCCGGCGGTGTGCCCGGTTGTTCCAGCGCCAGTTCGACGGCGTTGCCGATCACCGCCAGCGGGGTACGCAACTCGTGGCTGGCACTGTCGATAAAGGCGCGTTCGCGTTCGACGAACTGGCCGTTGCGATCGAGATAGTCGTTGAGCGCGTCGGCAATCACGTACAGCTCAGCGCTGCCCTGCGGGCCCACGGCGATGCGTTGTGCTCGCCGCTCCGGACGCAGCGCGCCGATATCGCGCGCCAGCTCCACCAGCGGGCGCACCATCCGCGCCATCGCATAAGTCCCCATCAGCAAGGTGATGCCGATCAGCGCGACGCCTGCGGCCAGCATCCAGCGGGTGATGAACTGCTCCAGCGCTTCGAAATCGGTGATATCCAGCACCAGCGCCAGGCGCCCGGCGTGCGGCGTGTCGCGCACCATCACCGCACTCTGGCGGCCGGCGATCTCCAGCGCGTCGTGCAGACCGGGATGCAGCCTGCGCAGGACCGGCGGCACTGCAGCGCTGCCATCGACGCGATACAGCCGCAAGGTGTCCGAGTCCTGCCAGCGGTAATCCGGATTCTGCGCACTGCGATCCAGGATGCTGTCCAGTTCCGAATTCAACAACGAGCGCCATACGCCGTGTTCTGCGCGCTCGTGCAGATACTGCGCGGTGCCGAACACCGCCAGCACCATCAGCAGCGTGTAACCGAACAACCACACCAGTACGCGGCGGCCCAACGGGCGCTGCCTAACCATCGCTGCACTCGCCCGCGGCCAGATCGCCGGCGCCTTCCAGCGGCGCCAGGCGATAGCCCAGCCGCGGCAGGGTGTGGATCAGTTTCTGCGCGAACGGACCATCCACGCTGCGACGCAACTCGTAGATATGCGAGCGCAGCATGTCGCCGTCGGGCGGATCGTCGCCCCACAGCGATTGCTCCAGCCGCTGGCGGGTGACGGCGGCGGGGCTGGCCTGCATCAGCACTTCCAGCAACTTGCGGCAGGCCGGATACAGATGCAGCACCTGGCCGGCGCGGGTGGCTTCCAGCGTGGACAGGTCCAGACGCAGATCGGCCACCTGCAGCACCTTGCCGCGTCGACGCCCATGCGCACGCGCAAGCAGGGCCTCAATGCGGACTTCCAGTTCCGGGAGCGCGAACGGCTTGGTCAGATAGTCGTCGGCACCAGCACGGAAGCCGGCGATCTTGTCGGGTAACTCGTCGCGGGCGGTGAGCATGATCACCGGCAGCTCGGACTGGTGCTGCTCGCGCAGGCGGCGCAGTACGTCCGGTCCGTCCATGCGCGGCATCATCCAATCCAGCACCAGCACGTCGTACTGCTGGGTGGTGGCCAGATGCAGGCCGGTGATGCCATCGGGCGCTGCGTCAAGGGTGTGGCCGCGCGCTTCGAAATAGTCGAACAGGTTGGCAACCATGTTGCGGTTGTCTTCGATGACCAGCAGCCGCATGAGCGCGTTTCCAGGGCGGCCCGGCAGGGACGATGTGCGCATCCTAACCGAGCCTGGCCGAACACAGCCGCTCTGGAGGGTTCCGACAAAATTCCGACCTGCTTGCCGGATAGTGTGGCGCCCCACCGATCGGGGCGTGCGCGTGCCGCCTGCCATCTCCGCCGCCACTTCCCGCCAGCGTGCGCTGCTTGCCGCCGTGGTGCTGATCGTCGTCAGCCTGCTGGCCGGCCTGGGCCTGCGTCAGCCCAATCCGCCCGACGAGCCGCGCTTTGTGCTGGCCGCACGCAGCATGGTCGAGACCGGCCAGTGGCTGCTGCCGCATCGCGGCCGCGACCTGTATGCCGAGAAGCCGCCGGTGTTCATGTGGTTGCAGGCAGCCAGCTACGAGCTGGTGCCGCATTGGCCGGTCGCGTTCCTGCTGCCTTCGCTGCTGGCTGCGCTCGCCACGTTGTGGCTGACCTGGGATATCGCGCGGCGGTTATGGAACCGACGCGTGGCGCGCCATGCGGTGCTGGGGTTGTTTGCGGTGCTGCAGTTCGGCCTGATGGCCAAGCGTGCGCAGATCGACATGGTGCTGGTGGCGCTGACCACGCTGTCGTTGTGGGGGATGCTGCGGCATCTGCTACGCGGGCCGGACTGGCGCGCATGGACGCTGGGGGTGTTCGCCGCCGGCGTAGGCACGGTGACCAAGGGCGTGGGCTTTCTGCCATTGCTGCTGTTGCTGCCGTGGATGGCGCTGCCGCGCAGGCGCTGGAGCGTGCTGCCGGCACGCGCACAGGCCAGGCGCAGCTGGTTGCTGGTGCTGCCGGCGTTTCTGGCCGGCACTGCGGTATGGCTTGGCCCGCTGGGCATCGCGTTGTGGCAGAGCAACGACCCGGCGCTGCACGCGTACGCGCACGAGTTGTTGTTCAAGCAGACCGGTACCCGTTATGCGCACGCCTGGCATCACGTCAAACCGGCCTGGTACTACCTGCAGGTAATCGCCACGCTGTGGTTGCCGGGCTGCCTGTTGTTGCCATGGTTGCTGCCGGCGTGGTGGCGACGGCTGCGGCGCGGCGACCCGCGCTATCTGTTGCTGCTTGCCTGGAGCCTGCTGGTGCTGGTGTTCTTCAGCGCCAGCCCGGGTAAGCGCGAGGTCTACATCTTTCCGATGCTGCCGGCCCTGTGCATCGCCGCCGCACCGCTGCTGGCCGGGCTGCTGCGCAAGCGTGGCGTCCGCGCGCTGCTCACCGGCTACCTGCTGCTGCTTGCGCTGGCCGCTCTTGCATTGGGCAGCGGGATCGCACTGCATCTGCACTGGGCGGAAAACACCGCCTTGCAGCGCGGAATGGAGTTGGCCTCGCTGCGGTCGGTGGGTGTCTGGTTGATCGGCCTGGCTGTGGTCGGCCTGGCGGCAATTGCATGGTCGCGTGGCAAGCGCACCGGCACCGCGGTGGTGGTGATGACCGCGGCGCTGTGGAGCGTTTACGGCCTGGGCTTGATGCCGGCACTGGATCCTTACAGCTCTGCCGCAGGTTTGATGCAGCGCGTGGGACAGCGCATCGGCCCGGAGGCCGAACTCGGCATGCTGGCCTGGCGCGAGCAGAACATGCTGCAGGCGGATCGGCCGGTCACCGACTTCGGCTTCAAGGCGAGTTGGCAGCAGCAATGGGCCCAGGCAGGCCCGTGGCTTGCACAAGCACCTGAGCGTCGTTGGCTGTTTGTCCTCAAGCAGGCGGTACCGGCGTGCATCGATCGGGCGCAACGGATCGATATTGGCGAGTCCAACCGCAATCAATGGCAGTTGCTGCCGGGCACGGCATGGCATGCCGGCTGCGTTACAACTGCCTCCGACACCGACCCTGGCGACGGCGAGACAGACTGAACACCGGATATTGCGTTAACGGCCGCGCAACTCCGGTCCGACCGCTTTCCGACATGCCGCTTTCGAAGATGACGGGCATAGACCGCAGGCCGATGCTTCGATGACCACGCTTCCCGTATACGCACCTGCCCTGCCGCGCACAGCCAGCGTTGCGCAAACCCGCTTTCTGGTTCGGCATCTGTGGCTGCCGCTGGCCGGTGTGCTGGTGGTCAGCGCGTTGTTGATGGGCGCTGGCGGCGACCAGTGGATTGCCGATGCACTGTATCGGCTGGAGGGTGGGCACTGGCTACTCAAGGACCACTGGTTCACCAGCGGCGTGATTCACCGCGTCGGCAAATGGTTGAGCACCGCTGGCGCTGTCAGCGTGCTGGTGCTGGCGCTGGTTGCCTGGTGCCGGCCACGCCTGCGTGTGCTGCGCTGGCCGCTGACGTATCTGGCTGCATCGATCTCGCTGTCGACCTCGCTGGTGTCCTTGTTCAAGTCGTGGACGGCGATGGATTGCCCGTGGGATCTGAGCCGTTACGGCGGCACCCAGCAGATGATCGGGCTGTTCGAATCGCGCCACGGCATTGCCGCGTCCGGTTGTTTTCCTGCAGGCCACGCCAGCGCCGGTTATGCGTGGGTGGCGCTGTATTTCTGTGCGCTGGCACTGCGTCCTGCGTGGCGTATGCCTGCATTGTGGATGGGCATCGCGGCGGGGTTGTTGTTCGGGATTGCGCAGCAACTACGCGGCGCGCATTTCCTGTCGCACGACCTGTGGTCGCTGGCGGTGTGTTGGGGAACTGCACTTGCACTGTACTGGGTGATGCTGGCTCGACCGCATCGCGCCAATGATGTGGTGTTGCAATCGGGGGATGCAGCATGAGTACCTATCTACCGCAATCGCGTGGGCTCAAGCGCGTGCGCGCACTGAGCTGGACGACGCGACCGACGGTCTCGACCGAGACCTTGGTGATGTTGTCGAGTCTGTTCTTCGCACTGGTGTGCAATCAGCTGTTCTGGCACACGGCCATGGCCACGCATCCGGGCAGTGTCGGGTTTGCCGTCTCGTTGATGGCATTGCTGGTGGCCGTGCATGCGTTATTGCTGGGGCTGCTGGTGTGGCGCTGGAACGCCAAGCCGCTGTTGACGCTGCTGCTGTTCACCACCGCGCTGGCTGCGCACTACATGGACAGCTACAACGTCTACCTGGATGCAGACATGCTGCGCAACGTACTGCATACCGACCACAAGGAATCGCGCGAGTTGCTCACGCCCGGCTTGATCCTGCCGCTGCTGTGCTGCTTCCTGATTCCGGCCACGCTGTTGTGGCGCACGCGCCTGCACGCACGCAGCATCGGCAGATCACTGGCAATCCGCGCCGGCTTCTTGCTGGTGGTGGCAGTGGTTGGCGCGGCCGGCGCGATGCTGTCGTCGCAGGACGTCTCGGCGTTGATGCGCAATCACCGCGAGGTGCGTTACCTGGCCACGCCGATCAATTACATCGTGGCGCTGCGGCAGAACCTCACATCCGATTCGCCGATCAAGCATGCGCCCAAGCAACCGGTCGAACACGATGCCATGGCCACACCACGTGCACCGGGTAGCCGTCCGCGCCTGCTGCTGGTGGTGCTGGGCGAAACCGCACGTGCGCAGAACTGGGGCCTCAACGGCTATGCGCGCCAGACCACGCCCGAGCTGGCGCAGGCAGGGGTGATCAATTTCCCCGACATGCATTCGTGCGGCACCAGCACCGAGGCCTCGGTGCCGTGCATGTTCTCGCCGTTCGGCCGCCGCGATTACAACGAGGACACGATCCGCGGCCACCAGTCGTTGCTGCATGTGCTCGAACACGCCGGCATTTCCACGCTGTGGCGCGACAACCAATCCGGCTGCAAGGGCGTGTGCGATGGCCTGGACATCCAGAAGCTGGACGATGCCACCACGCCAGGGCTGTGCGCCGATGGCCGTTGCATGGACGAGATCCTGCTGAGCGACCTGGCTGCGCAAGTGCGCGCAAAGCCTGGCGATCGCGTGGTGGTGCTGCATCAACTCGGCAGCCACGGGCCGAGTTATTTCGAGCGCTACCCGGCACGGTTCGAGCGTTTCAAGCCGGTGTGCAAGACCGCCGACCTGGGCAGTTGCAGCCGCCAGGACATCGTCAACGCCTACGACAATTCCATTAGCTATACCGATCACTTCCTCAACCAGGCCATCCACACACTGCGTGGCCTGCAGGACTACGACACCGCGATGATCTATGTCTCCGATCACGGAGAATCGCTGGGCGAAAAAGGCCTCTACCTGCATGGCGTTCCGTACGCAATCGCACCCAAGGAGCAGACCCACGTGCCGATGGTGATGTGGTTCTCGCCGGAATTCGCACGCGACCGCGGCCTGGACGAAACCTGCCTGCGCCACCGTGCCGGCCAGTACACCGATCAGGACGCGCTGTTCCCGTCGGTGCTCGGGCTGATGCAGGTCAAGACCAGCGCCTATGCACGCGAGCGCGATCTGTTTGCGCAATGCACGGGATAAATGCGACTGGATTTTTTTTAAAGCATGGTTTATCGGAGGCGCGGCGCCCTCACCGCACCAGACAGTTGGTCGGCGCTCCTTGGAAAAGCTGTCTGTCGTGCTGTGTGCATCAGGCGTGGAGCCGATGCTTCATGATCGAACGAGGTGCATCCAGCACTGCTCTTCCATGCACACCGACCAATTCGAAAGGTCCTTGCCCGCTCACCGTCGCGGGACCTTACGCGGCATGGATGCCGCGTAAGAGCTTACAGGGACGTACTTGCAGCGTGTCCCGCGACGGTGGGCAGGCAGGGGCCCTGCAGCAAACCCGCAGCCCGAGGGCGCGGCGCCCTCACCGCACCAGACAGTGTGCTGGTTACTTTGTTGAAAACCATGCACACCGACCATCTCGACGGGTCCTTGCCCACCCATCGTCGCGGGACCTTCGCCTACCCTGATCAGCAGATATGCACCTACAGACGTCCGCGTCGCGTGCGCAGTGACAGTGCTTGCGGTGGACCGCGCTGCGTTCTAGCCTGCGTCGGACTTCACCGCAAGGACCACCCGTGAATCCTCGTTTGTTGTGGCTGGCACTGGCCGTGGCCGCCGGCACGCTGTCGTTGTCGGCCTGCCGTCGGGATACGGCGGCACCCGCCAGGCCCGCTGCGGCCAAAACCGCGCCGCAGGAAAGCGCCGACCAGTTCGTCGCACGCATCAGCGCCGAGTACAAGGCCGCGTACCCGGAACTCACCGCCGCGCAGTGGGTGTCTTCGACCTACATCAACGGCGACTCGCAGCTGCTGGCCGCCAAAGCCAACGAGCGCTCGCTGGCGCAACTGGACCGCTGGATCGCGCAATCCAAGCAGTACGCAGGCACCCCGATGTCGGCCGACAGCGCGCGTGCATTGCAACTGCTGAAACTGATGAGCGCCCTGCCTGCGCCACGCGACCCGGCCAAGCTGGCAGAGCTCACCCGGATCGCCGCCAAGATGGAGGGCGACTACGGCGCGGGCAGTTATTGCGTGGGCGATGGCGAGCAACGCCGCTGCCGCCAGCTCGGCGAGCTGGAACAAGTGCTGGCCAGCAGCCGCGATTACACCGAGCAACTCGATGCCTGGCAGGGCTGGCATGGCACCGCCATACCGATGCGCAAGGACTACCAGCGGTTTGTCGAGCTCGCCAACGAGGGCGCACGCGGACTGGGCTTTGCCGATGTCGGCGTGCTGTGGCGCAGCGGTTACGACATGCCACCAGCGCAACTGACCAGCGAAACCGACCGTCTCTGGGAACAGGTCAAGCCGCTGTACGCACAACTGCAGTGCTATGCGCGCGGCAAGCTCGATACGCAGTACGGCAAGGACAAGGGCGAGCTCGCCGGCGGCATGTTGCCCGCGCATCTGATGGGCAATATGTGGCAGCAGGACTGGAGCAATCTGTGGGACCTGCTGCAGCCGTACCCGGGTGCCGGCGATCTGGACATCACCGCTGCGCTGGAAAAACAGTACCAGGGCAACCTGAGTGCGGTGCTGGCACGCAACACTGGCACCGAAGGCGGCAGCGGCGCACGCTTCCAGGCCGAGCGCGAGGCGCAACTGCGCACCGCAAAACAGATGACCGAACGTGCGCAGGATTTCTACACCTCGCTCGGCATGCCCAAGCTTCCCGACACCTATTGGCAGCGTTCGCAGTTCATCAAACCGCTGGACCGCGACGTGGTCTGCCATGCCAGCGCATGGGACATGAACATGGGCGGCGAAGCGAACCAGAACATCGGCGCGGACGTGCGTACCAAGATGTGCATCAAGCCGACCGAAGAGGATTTCACCACCATCTACCACGAGCTCGGCCACCTCTATTACGACCTGGCCTACAACCCGCTGCCGCCGCTGTTCCAGAACGGCGCCAACGATGGCTTCCACGAAGCGATCGGCGACACCATCGTGCTGGCGATGACGCCCAAGTATCTGCAGTCGATCGGTATGGTCGGCGAACAGCAAACCAGTCGCGAGGCGCTGATCAATTCGCAGATGCGCATGGCGCTGAGCAAGATCGCCTTTCTGCCGTTCGGCTTGATGATCGACCGCTGGCGTTGGGGTGTGTTTGATGGCTCGATTCCTCCCGAGCATTACAACCAGGCCTGGTGGGAGCTCAAAGCCAAATACCAGGGCGTAGCGCCGGTGACCGCGCGCGGCGAAGATTTCTTCGATGCCGGCGCCAAGTACCACGTGCCGGGCAATACCCCGTACACGCGCTATTTTCTGGCGCACATCCTGCAGTTCCAGTTCTACAAGGGCCTGTGCGAAGCCGCCGGCCATCAAGGCCCGTTGTACGAGTGCAGTTTCTATGGCAACAAGGACGCCGGGCAGAAGTTCTGGTCGATGCTGCAACGTGGTTCCAGCCAACCCTGGCAGACCACGCTGAAGGAACTCACCGGCAACGAGCGCCTGGATGCCGGCCCGATGCTGGAATATTTCGCACCGATGAACGAGTGGTTGAAGCAGCAGAACCAGGGGAAATTATGCGGCTGGCAGGCGAGCCCCCCCGCTGCCGCCAGCAACCCGCCTGCGCCTGCCGCGATGCACTGACGCGCCGCTTTTCGCTGCCGCATGCGACGGCCGTCACCTTGTGGCCGCTGCATAACATCGCGCTGATAACCGCACAAAACGCTGGCGATATACTGGGCGCCCGCAGCATGCAGGACGCATCCAATGAACAACGCCTCCACCGGCCCGGACCCGCGTGACGTGGACCGCAACAAGCAGTTTATCGACGACGCCAACGATCGCGCGTTCAACCCGACCTATAGCAGCCCCAACAGCGAATACGCGGTGAAACTGGGTGGCGGCACGGTCGCGGCCACCCCGGCAGAGCAGTCGGTCAAGTATTCGCAGACCAGCGAGCAGAGCAACGGCAGTAAAACGCAGTCGTTGGGCGAGAACAGCCTGCGCACCAGCAGCTCGCTAGCCCTGGGCGAGCTCAGCGACTCCAACGCAAAGACCACCACTTTCAACCTGGAGGCCGACGCGCGCACCGGCCAGCAGCAAAGCCTGCAGACCAGGCTCGGCAACAGCAAGCTGGACATCGAAGCCAGCGTCAGTGCCGGGCAGCGCATGCGCTATTCACTGACGCTGCCCGGCGTCGACCAGCCTGCAGAGGCTGCCACCCGCGTCAATCCGCTGCAGCCGGAAAGCCTGCCGATCGGCGCGCGCGCAGTGATGGACGCGCAGACCTACACCCAGCGCGACGCCTCGGCGAGTGTGCAACACCTCACCACGCAGAGCGAGATCACCGAAGCCAGCGGCCGCAGTTACCTGATCGAACGCGTGGACGAGCGCCACGTGCGTGTGGTGACCGGGCCCAATGCAGCCATTGAGGCAGTGAACGCGGTTGGCTTCAAGGTGGGATCGGCACAGGCGCTGCTCGGAGTCGCCGACTCACTGGGCCATTCGCGTGTGGAGAGCGCGCAGTTCGACCTCGCCGATCCGCGTGCGCGCGCCGCCATGGGCGACTTCGTGCGCGAGGGCAAGATTGCGCCGGGCGTGCCCGGCGTCGATGGGATACAGACGCTGGAGCGGATCAATTTCAGCTCGCAGCAGCGTGTGCAGCTGGATTTGGTCCTGCTCGAAGCCGATATCGGCGGCAGGCGCAACGAAGGCAGCCACGTGCGCATCAGCACCCCGGGCCAGGACGGCTACACGGTGGTGCAACAGCTGCAATACGGCGGCAACGTGCCGCTGACGATCGTGCGCCAGTACGACGGCAACGAGATCGAACGCGTGCAGGAACGCAGCTACCGCTTCGAGATCGATGGCACCTACGGGAAGGCCAGCGGTCAACGGGCGATGGCGCGGAATCTCAACAGCGTGCTGAGCGACGATAGGGCGGGCACAAGCACGATCGAACCAGGGCAGAAGACCACCCTTGCGTTCAGCGAGGTGCAGATGCAGGCGATGTTGCGGCAGGCTCAGACCACCACCCACACCGAAACCTCCAAGGCTGGCGGCAACTCGCTGACATCGCTGGTCGGCGACCGCAACAGTCCGCAGCAGTCACCCGAGCAATTCGCGATCGAGATGGCCCGCGACGGCGGATCGCCTAATATGTTCACCGAATTGCTGCAGCGCATCGCCGACAGCGCCGACGGACACTACGACGGCCAGTTGCAGCGCATCGACGCCGAAGTTCTGCCGCGCCAGACGGCTGCGGCAGCCGCCTCTCTCGACCCACGCGATCCGGCGCATCCCCAACATGCCCTGCTGCAGCAATGCACCGCAGCAGTGGAACAGCTGGACGCCTCGCGCGGCCGCACCCCCGACACCTATAGCGAGCGCCTGATCATGGGATCGATGTTGGCCGCGTGCGAGCACGGGCTGCAGCGCGTGGACCATGTGGTGCTGGGGCGAGACCCGGCCCAGGCCTTCGTGGTTCAGGGAGCGCTCGATTCGCCGACGCATCTTCGCGGAAGCTTCGATGTCCAGGCCGCGCTGCAGATGCCCGTGGAAAGCAGCCAGCAGCGTCTGCACATGCTGAAGGCCGAACCGGGCCTTGGTGCGGCTGCGCAGGAGCAGGCCTCGCAACAGGAATCGCAGCGACAGGCGCCGACGCGCTAAGGCAAGGCGCCGGCCGGTGAGCTGATTGCCCGGGTCGAGGGTTCCCGATCAAGCGCTGCCAGTCACTGCGTCGGCGCATCGATCGGGCAGGAGCCACCGCCGGCACGTTTCAAACCGGTGATGCGTGTTTGCTGCCGAGATGATCAGCAAACGCAAGCCGGCTATGGCACATCCGGGGCAACCAGGTTCAGTTGAGCTTGGCGCCCTGGATCCGCTCGCTCAACTTGATCTTGAATTGCTCGAACTCCAGGCCGTCGGCGGCCGCCTCGGCATGCGCCGCGTCCTTGAGCGCGTCCGAATAGGTCAGCCGTACCGGCGTGCCCTGGCGTTCGTGCAGCTCGGCCGCGCGCATGATCAGGGCCAGCACCTGAGCGGCGCTGGTGCTTTCGCCGGCGATGCGGCCATCCATGCCCAGCACCCATTCGCCATCGCGGCGGACGATGCCGGCCAGTAGCGTGCGTTGCTGGTCGCGCAATTCGGCATGCGGTTCGATCGGCGAAACCGGCGCGGGGTTGGCGGCGGCCTGGTTGCGCTGGCGCTCGGCGGCGCGCTTGCGGGCGTCGCGGCGCAGCTTGGAATCGGTGGACATGCAGGCTCCTGTGAGGTCAGAGGTGGTCGGCCGGCTCCAGAGGCAATGCCTCTTCGGCCTGGCGGCGGCGCAGACGGCGGCCGCTGCGGCGCTCCCAGCGCCAGAATAGCCAGCCCAGCAGGAAAAAACCGGTCATGCCGATCGCCAGATGACGCGGGTGTTCACTCAGCAGCGGCGACAACACCCCGGCCACCAGCGTATTGGTCATCAGCTGGGTGAAGGCCTGCAGCGAGGAGGCAAGGCCGCGCTGATGCGGGTACATGTCCAGCACCGCCAGCGCCAGGATCGGAAAGATCAAGGCCATGCCCACGCCGGCCAGGAAGATCGGCAGCACCGCCCACGGCAGGCTGATCTGCGCCACCGACAGGGTGTAGCCAAGATTGGCCAGCGCCGCCACGCCGCAGCAGATGAAGCCGATACGGATCTGCCGCACCGGGTCCATGCTGCCGGCCATGTGTCCGGACAGGAACGAGCCAAGCGTCATGCCGCCGATGGTGGGGATGAACAACCAGGCGAAGTCGCCCTCGCCCATGTGCAGGTGGCGCATGATCAACACCGGCGCCGAGGCGATATACAAAAAAATGCCGGCAAAGTTGAATGCGCCGGCCGCGGCCAGCCGCTGGAAACGCGGGTTGAAGCCGATCCGCACGTAGTCGTGCATGAGGCGGCGCAGCTGCAGTGGCGTGCGCGCCTCCGGCGGATGGGTCTCCGGCAGCCAGGTCATCGTCGCGATCAGCAACACCAGCCCGAACGCCACCAGAAACCAGAAGATCAGCGGCCAGCCCGCGCCGCTGAGCAGGATCCAGCCGCCGATGATCGGCGCGATCGCCGGCGCAATGCCGAAGATCATCGACACCTGACTCATCAGCCGTTGCGCATCCGCACCGTGGAACAGGTCGCGGATCACCGCCCGCCCGACGATCATGCCGACACCGGCCGACAGCCCCTGCAACGCGCGGAACGCCAGCAACGTGGGCAGATCCTGCGACAGCGCGCAGCCCACCGAGCCGGCGATGAACAGCACCAGCCCGCCCAGGATCACCCGCTTGCGTCCCCAGGCATCGGACAGCGGGCCGTGCGCGATGCTCATCAGCCCGTAGGCGAGCAGGTAGACGCTGATGGTCTGCTGGATCGCCACTTCGTCCACCGCCAGGCTGCGGCTGAGCCGCGAGAACGCCGGGAAGATGGTGTCGATGGAAAACGGGCCAAACATCGCCAACCCGGCGAGCAGCAGCGCCATGCGCCGGGTGGAAGGCGTGGTGGGGGTCATGCAGGAGTCCGAAACGTGGTGCATCGGGGGACGCACGCCGACGCTGGCCTGGGGGGCAGCGTCGGGATGAGCACAAGGGCGTCGATGATAGGCGCTCGCCGTTGCAAGGTTAAGCAAATCCGAGTGCATGGGCCTGCCTGCCACCGCTCCGGCAGGTGCCCACGCAGGCTATAATCGGCCGGCAACACGATGGGAGAAGCGGCACTGCCGCTGCCGAAGGCGCAACAGCCCGTAATCGCTCAGGCCCGATACCATCCGCAGTACAACTCTGGAGAGACCGGCCGATGCCGGCGCCGAAGGGGCACGGAACGCAGGCAGGCCCAGCGCCACGCCGCGTTCTTAAACTCTCAGGCAAAAGGACAGAGGGGCGCGAGGAAGACTGTCGCTGCGACAGGAGGTGATGCGCTCTGCGCGTCACTCCGGCCGGGTGGCTGTCGACCATTCGTCTGCCCCCTGCCCCGGATGCCCGCCATGTCCCAGACCACGTCTTCCTTGCGCGACCTCGAACATCACAGCGCGTTCGTCGAACGCCACATCGGCCCGAACGATGCGGAAATCGCACAGATGCTGGAGGTGGTCGGCCACGCCTCGCTGGATGCGATGACCGATGCGATCGTGCCCGGCAACATCAAGTCGCCAGCGGCGCTGGCGCTGCCCGAGGCGGTCACCGAAGAAGAGGCGCTGGCCAAGATCCGCGCCATCGCCAGCAAGAACCAGGTGCAGCGCAGCTTTATCGGCCAGGGCTATTACGGCACCCATACGCCGAAGGTGATCCTGCGCAACATCCTGGAAAACCCGGCCTGGTACACCGCCTACACGCCCTACCAGGCCGAGATTTCGCAGGGCCGCATGGAGGCGCTGATCAACTTCCAGACCCTATGCGCCGATCTCACCGGCATGCAGATCGCCAACGCCTCGCTGCTGGACGAAGCCACCGCCGCGGCCGAAGCGATGACGCTGGCCAAGCGCTCGGCCAAGTCGAAGTCGGAGACCTTCTTCGTGCACGACGCGGTGCATCCGCAGACGCTGGAACTGCTGCGCACCCGCGCCGAGCCGTTGGGCATCGTGCTGCGCGTCGGCACGCCGGAAGAAGCGCTGCAGGCCGAGTGCTTCGGCGTGCTGCTGCAGTACCCGGACAGCTTCGGACACATCGGCGATCACGCCGCGTTGGCCGATGCGGTGCACGCACAAGGCGGCCTGGTCGCGGTGGCCACCGACCTGCTAGCACTGGCCCTGATCGCCGCGCCCGGCGAATGGGGCGCGGATATCGTGGTCGGCAATTCGCAACGCTTTGGCGTGCCGTTCGGCTTCGGTGGTCCGCATGCGGCCTTCATGGCCTGCCGCGATGCCTACAAGCGCTCGATGCCGGGCCGGTTGATCGGCGTGTCGATCGATGCCGCCGGCAACCCGGCGTATCGCCTCACCTTGCAGACGCGCGAACAACACATCCGCCGCGAGAAGGCCACTTCCAACATCTGCACCGCGCAGGTGCTGCTGGCGGTGATGGCCTCGATGTACGCGGTCTACCACGGCCCCGAGGGACTGACCCGCATCGCACGGCGTACGCATCGTCTTGCTGCGATCCTGGCCGCCGCACTGCGCAGCGCAGGCGTCACCGTGGGCGAGCATTTCTTCGACACCCTGCACGTCAAGGCGATCGATGCCGACGCCATCCACGCCAAGGCCCGTGCGGCCGGCATCAACCTGCGCGCGATCGACAGCGAAGCGGTCGGCATCAGCCTGGATGAAACCAGCACGCGCGCCGACGTGGTCGCACTGGCCGGGTTGTTCGGCGCGCAGGCAGATGTGGACGCACTCGATGCCGTCACCGCCGACGCATTGCCGCAGGGCCTGCTGCGCAACAGCGCGTTCCTGACCCACCCGGTATTCAACACCCACCACAGCGAGCATGAACTGCTGCGCTACATGCGCTCGCTGGCCGACAAGGATCTGGCGATGGATCGCACCATGATCCCGCTGGGCAGCTGCACCATGAAGCTCAACGCCACCGCCGAAATGATCCCGGTGACCTGGCCCGAGTTCGGCGCGATCCATCCGCTGGCGCCGGCCGAGCAGTCGGCCGGCTACGCGCAGCTGATCGACGAGCTGGAAGCGATGCTGGTCGAATGCACCGGCTACGACGCGGTCAGCCTGCAGCCCAATTCCGGCGCGCAGGGCGAATACGCCGGCCTGCTGGCGATCCGCGCCTATCACCGCGCACGCGGGGAAGCGCATCGCGACATCTGCCTGATTCCCGAATCCGCGCACGGCACCAACCCGGCCTCGGCGCAGATGTGCGGCATGACGGTCGTCGTGACCAAGTGCGATGCCAACGGCAATGTCGATGTCGACGACATCCGCGCCAAGGCAGAGAAGTACTCCGGGCGCCTGGCCGCGTTGATGATCACCTACCCGTCCACCCACGGTGTGTTTGAAGAGGACGTGGTGGCGATCTGCGAAGCGGTGCATGCGCATGGCGGCCAGGTCTATACCGACGGTGCCAACATGAATGCCCTGGTCGGCGTGGCCAAGCCCGGCAAGTGGGGCTCGGACGTGTCGCATCTGAACCTGCACAAGACCTTCTGCATTCCGCATGGCGGCGGCGGCCCGGGTGTGGGCCCATGCGCGGTGAAGTCGCACCTGGCGCCGTTTTTACCGCGCACGCTGGGCGGCGAAGGCGACGTCGGCATGGTCAGCGCGGCCAGCTACGGCTCGGCCTCGATCCTGCCGATCAGCTGGATGTACGTGACCATGATGGGCAGCGGCGGTCTGCGCAAGGCGACCCAGGTGGCCCTGCTCAACGCCAACTACATCGCCAAGCGCCTGGCGCCGCACTACAAGACGCTGTACACCGGCCGTAATGGCCTGGTGGCGCACGAGTGCATCCTCGACATCCGCCCGCTGGAAAAGACCAGCGGCATCGGCGCCGAAGACATCGCCAAGCGTCTGATCGACTTCGGCTTCCACGCACCGACGTTGAGCTTCCCGGTCGCCGGCACCTTGATGGTGGAACCGACCGAAAGCGAATCGCAGCACGAACTGGACCGCTTCATCGACGCGATGATCCAGATCCGCGAAGAGATCCGCGCCATCGAAGACGGCCGCCTGGACCGCGACGACAACCCGCTCAAGCACGCCCCGCATACCGCCACCCAGGTGTCGGCCAGCGAGTGGACCCACGCCTACCCGCGCGAACTGGCCGCCTTCCCGCTGCCCAGCCTCAAGCAGCAGAAGTATTGGCCGCCGGTGGCGCGCGTGGACAACGTCTACGGCGACAAGAACGTGATGTGCGCCTGCATCCCGGTGGACGCGTACAGGGACGACGTGGAGGCGTAAACGCTGCCCTTTCGCGTTGACGTGTGGCATCGACACCCAGCCCAGGTAATCCCGGGCTGGGTGTTTCGTTTTAGGCGCTCTGCGGCATGCATGCCGCAGAAGGTTCCGCGACGGTGAGCAGGCAAGGACCTGTCGGAATGGTCGGTGCGCATGCGCGTTTTCCTTCCCTACACGTGAACTCGCGATGATGTGCGTCTGAGAGAGGACACAACAGACCGTGATCAAGCGCGACAGAGCTTCATTGAGGCGCAACCTGGCCTGCCTGCTGCTTGCAGGCCTTGCACTGACCGCTTGCGCGCCCCGCCGCCCCGGCGAGGTGCCGGCACTGGTGCATGCGGCCGATGCGCAGGCCGAGGTGGTGCAGACCGATGCCGGTGCAGTCCGCGGTGTCGCCAGCGCGCAGGGGCGGGTGTTCCTGGGCGTGCCGTTCGCCGCGCCGCCGGTGGGCGCGTTGCGCTTTCGCGCGCCGCAGGCTGCGCCAGCCTGGAAGGGGGTCCGCGATGCCACGCAGGCCGGGCCGGCGTGCCTGCCGCGTTATCGCTTCGGGCAGAAGCAGATATCGGAGGATTGCCTCACGCTGAACATCTATGCGCCGCCCGGCCCTGCGCCGGCGCATCCGCGCGCGGTGATGGTGTGGATCTACGGCGGCGCGCTGGAGCTCGGCAGCAATGTCGATTACGACCTGAGTGCCTTGGCGGCGCGGCAGGACGTCATCGTGGTGGCGCCCAACTATCGGCTGGGGGTGTTCGGTTTCTTCGCGCATCCGGCGCTGCGTGGCGAAGGCGAAGGCGCATACGCATTGCTCGATCAACAGGCTGCGTTGCGCTGGGTCAGGCGCAATATCGCCGCCTTCGGTGGCGATGCGCACAACGTCACCATGTTCGGCGAATCGGCCGGTGCCTGGAGCATCTGCTATCAACTCGCCTCACCGGGCGCGGCCGGTCTGTTCCAACGCGCAATCCTGCAGAGCGGCAGTTGCCTGGCCAGCGATTCCAGCCTGCCGCGCGCCGAGGCCGAGCGCGGCGGTGCGCGCATGGCGCAGACGCTTGGCTGCGAGCGTGCAAGCGATGTTGCCGCGTGCCTGCGCGCGCTGCCTGCCGACACCGTGGCCGATGCGAAATCCCAGCGACGTGGCCTGACCGGCAGCGATGCGTGGGCACCGATGTCTGGCGGTGAGGTCTTGCCGTTGCCGCCCGCCGAGGCGATCGCCAACCTGCAACATGCGCAGCTGCCGGTGCTGATCGGCACCAACCGCAACGAGGGGCGGCTGTTTGCGCAGTTGCTGTCCTACATCGGCAAGCTCAACCTGCGCAGCGGCTATGAGGCGCGCCTTCAACGCATGCATGCCGATCCCACAGCGATCATGGCGCGCTACGCGGACGTTGCCGCGCAATCGCGCTGGGATGCATTCGCCGACATCGTCACCGATGGCGGATTCGCCTGCCCGACGCGTCGGCTGGCCCAGGCATTGCGCACCCGCGCGCCGGTGTATGCGTACGAATTCGACGACCCGCAGGCGCCATACGGCCTGTGGCGCCTGCCATTCTCGCATCCGTTGGGCGCGTATCACGCGTCCGAACTGGTGTACCTGTTTCAGCGCCCGTGGGTGCTCAGTGGCGAGCCGGCGTTCAGTCCGGCGCAGCAGGTCTTGGCCGATACGCTGCAGGATTACTGGGGCGCATTCGCGCGCACCGGCGATCCGAATGGGGCTGGCCGTCCGCAGTGGCCGCGCTTCGATGGCGACGCTCCGTTGACGCTGGCGCCCGGCAGGATCGGCGCAACGCCCGACTTCGCGCAACGGCATCGCTGCGCGTTCTGGGATGTACAGGCAACGCTAACGCGGACGCACGCGGCAGCAACGCCGGCACAGCCGCCCTCGCATTGAGCACATCATCCAGGAGCCACCCATGTCCGTCCCTACCTCATCCCCCTGCCCCACGGTGCGCCTGCGCAACCGGCGCAGCGTGCCGGCACTCGGGCTCGGCTCATGGAATCTGGGCCAGGGCCGACACGCGCCGCAGCAGGAAATCGATGCGCTGCAGACAGGCCAGCAATTGGGCATGCGCTTGATCGACACCGCAGAGATGTATGGCAATGGCCGGTCCGAGCAACTGATCGGCCAGGCCTTGGATAGCGTGCAGCGGCCTTATCTGGTGTCGAAGGTCCTGCCGAGCAATGCCAGCGCGCGCGGCATCGCGCGTGCCTGCGAGGCCAGCCTGCAGCGGCTCGGCGTGCGCACACTGGATCTGTATCTGTTGCACTGGCGCGGCGGCAGCGATCTGCGCGAAGTGGTCGACGCCTTCGAGGCCTTGCGCGATGCCGGCAAGATCCGCGACTGGGGCGTGTCGAACTTCGATGTCGACGATCTGCAGGACCTATGGCGCATCGAGGGTGGGCAACACTGCCTGGTCAATCAGGTGCTGTATCACGCCGGTAGCCGTGGCATCGAGTTCGATCTGCTGCCGTGGTGTGCACAGCACCAGGTGACGGTGATGGCATATTCGCCATTGGGCAGCCGCGCACTGCTGGATCACCCGATGCTGCAGGCGATCGGCGAGCGACGCGGCGTGGCCGCAACCGCCGTGGCGCTGGCATGGGCGATCCGCAGCGGCCAGGTCATCGCCATTCCCGAATCGGGGACGCCTGCACATGTGCGCGCGAACGCAGCGGCGTGCACGCTGCAACTGGACGCGCAGGACCTTGCCGAACTGGACCGTGCGTTTCCGCCACCCACACGCAAGCAGCCGCTGGATCTGCTGTAGTCGGCTTGCAACGGTCGCGCTCGCTGCATGTGATTGCAGGCCCTTGTGACGGCGCATTGTGTGACAGACGCATCGGGCAGCCGCGATCCCGCGCGGGCTTTTGTCTGCATGTGAGTATTCGTTCGCATGCGGACACGTGCACTTAACAGCGCCGCTTCCACGCTCAGCGGATAAGCCAGCATTTCAAGCCCGCCAGAGTGGAATCCCATGCCCAAGTCCCCCAGCAAACCCGCGCAACTTCCGTCCACCGCTGCTGCCAGCGCAACTCCCGAAACGTTGCGCGGCACGGGCGACGAATTGCATCAGAAGGCCGGCGGCACGCATCCGCCGCTGACCACCAATCAGGGCATTCCGGTCGGCGACAACCAGAATTCGCTGCGCGCCACGCCGCGCGGGCCGACCTTGCTGGAAGACTTCATCCTGCGCGAGAAGATCACCCACTTCGATCACGAGCGCATCCCAGAGCGCATCGTGCATGCGCGCGGTAGCGCGGCGCATGGCTATTTCGAGCTGACCACGTCGTTGAGCCAGTACACCACTGCCAAGATCTTTACCGAAGTCGGCGAAAAGACCCCGTTGTTCACGCGTTTTTCGACGGTTGCCGGGGGCGCCGGCTCGGTGGACACGCCGCGCGACGTGCGCGGATTTGCGGTGAAGTTCTACACCAAGGAAGGCAACTGGGATCTGGTGGGCAACAACATCCCGGTGTTCTTCATCCAGGATGCGATGAAGTTTCCCGATCTGATCCACGCGGTGAAGATGGAGCCGGACCGCGGGTTTCCGCAGGCCGCCAGTGCGCACGACACCTTCTGGGATTTCATCTCGCTGAGCCCCGAATCGATGCACATGATCATGTGGGCGATGAGCGACCGCACGATTCCGCGCTCGCTGCGCATGATCGAAGGCTTCGGCATCCACAGCTTCCGTTTCCTCAATGAAAATGGCGACAGCACCTTCGTCAAGTTCCATTGGCGCCCCAAGCTCGGCCTGCAGTCCACCATCTGGGACGAGGCAGTGAAGATCGCCGGCGCCGACCAGGACTTCCATCGTCGCGATCTGTTCGAATCGATCCAGAGCGGCGATTTCCCGGAGTGGGAGCTGGGCGTGCAGCTGTTCACCGAGGCGCAGGCCGATGCATTCCCGTTCGATCACCTGGATTCGACCAAGGTCATTCCTGAAGAACTGGTGCCGCTGCAGATCGTCGGCCGCATGGTGCTGGACCGCTGGCCGGACAACTTCTTCGCAGAGACCGAGCAGGTGGCGTATTGCCCGGCCAACATCGTGCCGGGTATCGACTTCAGCAACGATCCGCTGCTGCAGGGCCGCCTGTTCTCGTATCTGGATACGCAGCTGAGCCGTCTGGGTGGGCCGAACTTCCATCAGATCCCGGTCAATGCGCCCAAGTGCCCGTTCGCCAACAACCAGCGCGACGGCCATATGCAGATGGGCGTGCCCAAGGGCCGCGTCGCGTACGAGCCCAGCTCGTTGCAGGCCGATGCGCCGCGTGAGGCGCTGCGTGGATTCCCCAGCCATGCAACACCGGCCGAAGACGGTGCCAAGGGCCGTGTGCGCGCAGAAAGTTTTGCCGATCACTACAGCCAGGCACGCATGTTCTTCCGCAGCCAGACCGCACCGGAACAGGCGCATATGGCATCAGCCCTGGTGTTCGAGTTGTCCAAGGTGGAGACCGCGCACGTGCGCGAAGCCATCGTCGGCCACCTGCGTCACATCGACCCGACGCTGGCGCAGCGTGTGGCCGATGGCATGGGCATGACCGCGTTGCCGCCGGCACCACCGGCTGCGGTCGCACCGACCGACATGCCGCTGTCGCCGGCCTTGCAGCTGATCGGCAAGATGAAGGACACCTTGCAGGGCCGCACGGTCGGCATCCTGATTCACGATGGCTCCGATGCAGAGACGATCAAGGCCGTGCGCAAGGCCGCCGAAGCCGCCGGTGCCACGGTCAAGATCGTTGCGCCGAAACTGGGCGGCGCCAAGCTCAGCGATGGCAAGCAACTCGCTGCCGACGGTCAATTGGCCGGCACGCCCTCGGTGGTATTCGATGCGGTGGCGGTAGTGTTGTCGTCGGAAGCTGCCAAGGCGCTGACACGCGAATCGGCAGCGCTGGATTTCGTCAGCAACGCCTGGGCGCATCTGAAGGCGATCGCCTTCGACGACGGCGCGCAGCTGCTGCTGAAGGCCGGCAATGTCGGCAAGGACGCGGGCGTGATCGCCGCGGCAGATACCAAGGCATTAATCACTGCCGCCAAGACCCGCCAGTGGGCACGCGAACCCAAGGTGCGCATGCTGGCGTAACCGCGTTGATCTAACCGACGCCGCCTTGGGCGCGAGCGACTCCTACGTCGTTTCGCGCCCAAGACGTTTCTGCGCGCGGCTAGGTCGGCAGTAGAGCGGTCGGTTGCGATTTGGCTGCAAGGCCCCTGCCCGCCCACCATCGCGGGACACGCTACAAGTACGTCCATGTAAGCTCTTACGCGGCATCCTGCCGCGTAAGGCCCCGCGACGGTGGGCGGGCAAGGACCCGTCGGGATGGTCGGTGTGCGCAGTTACAAGCAGGGTATGGCTTGCACTGTTCGAATCACGTCGCGTCCGATCAGTTCCCCGCGCAAGCCGAGCAACAGGCAGGCTTTCGACACGCAACCTGGAAATGTCTCGTCTGCGGCTGCAAGCTGAGCGAAGCGCGTTCAATAAAGCAGCCGACTGACTGACTGGTGCGGTGTCCTCGCCGGTTGCGGCGTGTCCCGCAAGTGGTGAGGGCACCGCACACTCGACGAACCAGGCTTTTGACTGCATTTACCAGACGAGACTGCAACCCGGAACCTGGAAGGATTCACGCAGTTCCCCGCAAGCATTACAGAGGAGCCATGCTCGACCAACTCAGTAACTGAGCAGTCGTCTTGTCGGATGCACTAGGCCGGTTCGGCAGGAAACTGCGCAGCGTTCGCCAGCGCGCGGTACTCGCGTGGCGTCATGCCCACCGCCAGCTTGAATTGCCGCGCAAAGGCGCTTTGATCGCTGAAGCCGCAGGCATGCCCGATTTCGGTCAGGCTCTTGTTTCCGTGCAGCAGGTGCATCGCCATCTGCAGGCGTAGCTTGGCCAGCACCTGTTGCGGGGTGAGTTGGAACACCTTGCGGAACGAGCGCTGCAGCTTGGACATCGAAAACCCGGTGATCTCCACCAGTGCCTGCATGCGCACGTTCTGCGCGTAGTTGGTGTTGAGGTACGCCAGCGCAAGCCGCAGTTTTTCGTACTGCGATTCGTGCCCGTCCTGCGGCCCCAGATCGCGCGAGATACCGATGATGCCCTGCACCTTGCCGTCGACCAGCAGCGGACGTTTGCAGGTCAGGCACCAGCCCGGTTCGCGATTGGCGAACAGATGCAGTTCCAGCAGGTTGTCGATCACTTCCCCGGCCAGCACCTGCTCGTCCTGATTGGCGTAGTTGGCGCCCAAACCGCTCGGGTAGACCTCGGCAACGCGCTTGCCGATCAGGTCCTTGCGCGATTTCAGGCCCAGGCGCCGCAGCATGGTCTGGTTGACGTGGGTATAGCGGCCCTCGCGATCCTTGACGAAGAACAGCACGTCCGGCACGGCGTCGAACAGCGCTTCCAGATCGGCAGGATCGATGCTCTTCATGCAGGAGGTCATGCAGGACTGGACTCGGGATCGGGAAAGACGCAGCTGGCTGTGATACGCCCGCCGATGCAGGCCGCAACGCATGCAGCGCCATGATACGCCGCGCGCGTCAGACGCCGGCGCACCGCCCTCAGCGCGGGTTGTCGACCACGTTGGAGGCGGCCGGCCCAGCCTTGCTGTCCACCGCCGCTGCAGTGGGGTTGCCGATGCGATCCAACGGCACCTGCTGCGCGCGCCAGCCACTGACCACTGCCGCACCGGACTGCGAGCCGACCTGCACCTGCAGGCGCGCACTGCCGCCGGGCGCGATGAACGCGATGGCGCAATCGCCGGCGGCCATGCAGCTGTCGGCGGCGAGCGGATCCACTGGCTGCCAGCCCTGCTCCATCACCGCCTGCGCGAACGCGCGGTAACCCATGCCGGACTTCAGCGTGGCCGGCAGCGGCACACTTGGATCGCTGGCCACCGAGTCGGTGCCGACGGCGGCAATCGCAGACACGGGCGCGCGCGCAGGCACGGCCGTGGGCCGCGATGCGGCATTCAGGGCAGGACTACAGACGAGGGCGAGCGCCCACAATGAGGGGCGGAACAAGGTGCGCATGCAACGGTCCTTGCGATCCTGGCAGGGAACTGAGGAAGTTAAAGAATCGCTATTTTGACATGGCTTGCGTGCGCTGCGGCACTGCTGCCTCATGCTGACATTCAGCCAGATGCAGTGATCCAGGCCACCTCGTCCTGCCACAAGCGGACTCATCTGTTGGAGGGCGCCACCGACCGGTGCGACATGCATCGAAGGCTGAGCCGCAACGCTGCATCAGCCCACCAGTCGGCACGCCGCCCAGGCGACGTGCCGATCGCAACCCTCACTGGCCGATATGCTGCTTCAGCCAGCTGTTGACGGTGTCGTGCCACAGCACGCTGTTGTCCGGCTTGAGTACCCAGTGGTTCTCGTCCGGAAAGTACAGGAACTTGGAGTCGATGCCCTTGCGCTGCAGCGCGGTGAACGCGGCAAGGCCCTGCTCGACCGGGATGCGGAAATCCTGCTGGCCGTGGATGACCAGCATCGGCACCTTCCACTTGTCCACGTGCAGCACCGGGTTGAACTTCTCGTAACCGGCCGGGTTCTGCCACGGCGTGCCGCCGTTTTCCCACTCGCTGAACCACAGTTCCTCGGTGGCGTAGCCCATGGTGCGGTTGTCGAACACGCCGTCGTGGTCGACCAGGCACTTCCAGGGGTGGTTCCCATCTTTGTCAAGCCACGTCCCCGCCATCCAATAGACCATGTAGCCGCCGTAGCTGGCGCCCAGCGCGCAGGCTTTGTCGCCGTTGAGGAAGCCGTACTGCTTCTGCGCCGCGGTCCAGCCCTTCTGCAGATCTTCCAGCGGGCGGTCGCCCCAATGCTGGCTGATCGCATCGGTGAATTCCTGGCCGTAGCCGGTGGAACCGTGGAAGTCGATCATCACCACCGCGTAGCCCTGGCCGGCGTAAGTCTGCGGATTCCAGCGGTTGCTCCAGCCGTTGCCGAAGCTGCCCTGCGGCCCGCCGTGGATCAGGAATGCCACCGGGTAGGTCTTGCCTTGCTGGTAGTTGTACGGCTTGACCACGTAGCCGTGCACGGTGTCGTTGTTCCAGCCCTTGAACTGGAACTGCTCGTAGTCGCCGAACTGCACATCCGGCAGCAGCTCGCCGGCGCTCTGGGTGATCGCACGCAGGCCCTGGCCCTGCACATCGCTGACAAATACCTGGTCGCCGCTCTTGAGCGAGTTGCGGGTAAACGCCAGCGTGTTGCCGGCCAGGGTCGGCGCATGCACGCTGCCCTCGCCCACCAGCCTGGTCGCCTCGCCGCTGGCGATGTCGATCTTGAACAACGGATGCTCGCCGAGGTCGTCGGCGCTGGTGTAGAGGCTGGCGCCATCGGCGCTCAAGACGATCTCGCCGGCCGAGCGGTCCCACTTGGGCGCAATCTCGCGGGTCTTGCCGCTGGCCAGCTCCATCGCCATCAGGCCGAAGCGGTCGGCTTCGAAACCGGGGCGCTTCATCGCGCGGTAGTACAGCGTCCTGCCGTCGCTGCTGAACACCGGGCCGGCATCCCAGGCCGGGTTGGCCGCGGTCAGATTGACCGGCGCGGCCTTGCCGGCCGCATCCAGGCGGTAGAGGTCGAAGTTGGTCTGCCACGGCTCGTCGTTGCCGGTGGGCTTGGCGCCGGAGGTTGCCTTCCTGCCGGCCTCGGGTCCGTGCGGCTGCGGCACGCGCACGCTGGCAACCACACTGCCGCCGTCGGGCGACCAGGCGTAATCGTCGTTGCCGCCGAACGGCTTGGACGGTGCATCGCCGGCCAGCGTGGCGCTGATCGCCGAGGCACCGATCACGGCCTTGGCACCGGCGCCAGGCAGCTCTGCAACGAACAGCGTGTTGCGGCGGCCGTCGTTCCAGGTATCCCAATGCCGCACGAACAACTGGTCGTAGACCACGCCGCTGGCCTTGGCATTCTTGACGCTGGCGAGCCTGCTCTTGGTGCAGCCCAGGTCCGAGCCGCAGTCCTGGAACACGCCGGCACTGAAGGCGATGCGCTTGCCATCGGGCGAGAGCTTGTAGCTGTCCACATCCACCGCAAACGCGGTCAACTGCTGCGGCGTGCCGCCGGCCAGCGGCTGCGCGTACAGCTGCTGCGTACCGGATTTACTGCTGAGGAAGTACACGGTCTTGCCGTCCGGCGACAGCGCCGGGCTGTTGACGTTCCAGCCTTCCGGGGTCAGCCGCCTGGGCGGCGCTGCATCGCGGGTACGCAGGTTGCGCATCCACAGGCCGGTGGCCGGCTTGCCGTTGCTGCTCTTGGCCTGCCGCTTGGCGAACACCAGCACGCTGCCGTCGGGGCTGAGTGTGGGGGAGGACACCCGGTCCAGCGCCACCATGTCGCGCACATCGAATCCGCGCGCGGCGGCAAGACTTGGCAAGGCGGTCAACAGACACAGGGGCAGCACGGCGTAACGAAGCTTCATCGAGGGTTCCCGCAACGGCAAAACGTCGATGGTAGGCGTTGCCGTGGCAAGCGCGCAAAGGCGTGCGGATGGGTCTGCCTTGGTGGGCGCGTGTGCATGCCGGGGACGCTGGAAAAATGCGCAGCTGGCGATGCGTGCGCAGTGGGCGGTGCAGCATTGACGCGAATCTTGCGGCCACCTCGGCAGGCCATCGGCCAGGGCGCGCGTTGCAACCACGCAGCGGAGCATGCGCTTGCTCGTCAATCGCACCGCGCATGCAGCTCGCAGCTGGCGTGGGGCCGGTCAACCGGCACCACGCCACGTCCTGCCGCACCGCTGCTGGTAAGGCAGCCTATCCCGCAGTGCCAGACCCGCTGCGATCACTCAGAAGCGGTGCGACATTCCCACATACACCTGCGCGTCAGGCGTACGGTCGTTGAGGCCGAAGTTGGCGCCCACATCCAGCTGCAGCAGCGGATTGAGCTGATATGCAGCGGCGATGTCGGCCGAATACTGCTCGATGGTCTGCGCCGGGTCGCGGTTGATCGAAGACCACACTTCCACCGCCATCGACAGCTTTGAGGTGAGCGGACGCGCCAGGTTGATCGCGTTGACGATGGCGACATGGTTGCCGCTGCCGTCGCTGTCGGCCAACCAATCCACCTCCGGCCCGAAGGTCAGCGAGAAACTGTTGGGCAGCACAAAATTGATCGGCAAGGCGACGCCGCCTTCCCACTCGTCGTTGCCCAGGCCGGTGCGCGCGGTCGGTGCCTTGACGAACGGCAGCAACGCCACGCTGGCGGTATCGCTTTCGTAGAAACGCGCCTTCATGCGCAGGAAGATATCGCCGCCGCCGCTCAGGCTGCTGCGCGCTCCGGTGGCGCGGTCGGTGGTCTTGACCTGCAGCTGCGGCGCCCAGTTGAGCTGCAGATCGATGCGGTCGCTGACGCCGTACTTGAGCGTGGGGTTGGTGAAATACGAGGTCTCGACGCGGGTGGCGGGCTGGCTGTCGCGAGTGTAGCTGCCGATGTCGGTTTCCAGCTGCCAGGCGCCGGTTGGCACGGTACAGGTGGAATTGGCCTTGGTCGGGCGATCGGTACACAGCACCGCTTCGGTGGCATCTTGTGCCTGTGCCTGCAGCGCGAGGCTGCACAGCACACCGGCCAGGGCGATGCTCAACAAGGGGACGCGTTGTGCGCGGGGAGAGAGCTCGGAGATAGCAGTCAGCATTGCGTTGGTTTCCATGGCAAGACGCTGGACAGGTCGCGTGAACGGTCAGCGTTGGGGAGGGGGAATGCGCGTGGATGTAGAACGACTGCATTGGCCGCCTGACAGGCGGCGTGTTGCCAATCGATCTTATAGGCGTCGGCAGATCCGAAGACGCCGCCGGTGACAAAAGCGACCTCAACAGCGTGTGAATGTTGCACAGCGTGATGCGGGTCACTTTTTCAGACGCGTCGTTGCTGGGGCTATGCAGTGCGAGAACGTGCGTCGTGGCGCGTCATCGGGATCGATCGAGGCATGCGGTCGCCGTGGTGCACCCATCGGTGCGGGAGACGGCACGATACGGAGCAGCGGCATAAAGTCGCTATGCACACGGTCTGTGCAGGGCGTAAAGCCGGCGCAAAGGCGATGCAACCAGCGCAGCGGCACTCCGGTCGCAGCGCCCCAACGAAAAACGGACACGCATCCAGCGATGCGTGTCCGTCGAGAGGCAGCGCGCAGGCGCATGCCTTATTGAAGCGTCACCCTCAGGCGGTCTGTTCGCCGCGCTTGCCGACGCGGTACAGCAGCCAGCCGACCAGGGCGAGGATTGCCAGGCCGAACCATTGGTTGAGCTGCAGGCTGGCCGGCAATGCCAGCACATCGGCGCGGCTGGACAGCACGATCGGCACCGCGATGGCGATCCCCATCAACGCCTCGCCGGTGATCAGGCCGGCGGCGAACAGCACGCCCGGGCGATGCACGCGGTCGCGGCCGTCTTCGTCGTCGGCGCGGATCTTGTGGAAGCGCTCCACCAGGTGCGCGATCAGGCCGCCGATGAAGATCGGCACCATCAGCTCCAGCGGCAGATAGATACCGATCGCCGCCGCCAGCACCGGCACGCGGAAGCGCTTGCCGGTCTTCTTCAGCCATTCGTCCAGCGCGATGATCGCCGCGCCCACGCCGGCGCCGATGGCGATCATCGACCACGGCAGCTGCCCGCCGAACAGGCCCTTGGCGACCGAGGCCATCAGCGTGGCCTGCGGCGCAGCGAGCGAGTTGGGATGCTGCGGCGTGGCCGGGCCGATGCCGTAGGCCTGCGCGAGCAGGTTCAGCACCGGCGCCATGATCAGCGCGCAGGAAAACGCGCCGATGCCCAGCATCAGCTGTTGCTTCCACGGCGTGGCGCCGACCAGGTAGCCGGCCTTGAGATCCTGCAGGTTGTCGCCGCCCACCGCTGCCGCGCAGCACACCACCGCGCCGATCATGATCGCCGCCACCGCGCCCAAGGGCGCAGCGCCGATGCCGACCGGCACCAGACCATCCTTGCCCAGCAGCAGCACCAGCACCGCCGAGGCGAACAGGATGGTGGAGATGGTGATACCCGAGACCGGGTTGTTGGACGAACCGATCAAGCCGGCCAGATAGCCGGACACCGACACGAACAGGAAGCCGGCCACGATCATGATGATGGTCATCGGGATCGACACGTGCCACTGCTGCACGATCGCCTGATACAGGCCCAGCAGCGGCAAGGTGCACAGCACCAGCGCCACCAGCATCCACTTCATCGGCAGGTCGCGTTCGGTCTCGGCGACCACGCCGCCACCGCTCTTGCGCGCAGCGGCAAAGCCGCTCTTGACGCCGGACAACAGCGACTTGCGCAGCGAGAACAGCGTCCACACACCGCCGATCAGCATCGCGCCGACACCGAGGTAACGGATCTTCGCGCCCCAGATCCCGAACGCCGCATCGGCCGCCGGCGCACCGACCAGGCTCTGCGCCAATGCCGGGTCGCTGCCCATGAAGAACTGCTGGTACAGCGGAATGGCGAGGTGCCAGGACAGGATCGAACCGGACAGCACCACGATGCCGACATTCAGGCCGACGATGTAGCCCACGCCGAGCAGCGCCGGCGACAGGTTGGTGCCCAGATAGCCGACCAGGCGGCTGCTGCCCAGATACGTGGCCTGCGCCCAGGTATCCGGGATCACCCGCAGGCCGCTGGCCGCGGCCAGCTTGACCAGCGCGCCGATCGCACCGGACATCGCCAGGATCTTCAGGCCGGGGCCGGGATTCTCGCCAGCCTTGAGCACCTCGGCTGCGGCCTTGCCTTCGGGGAATGGCAGCGGATCTTCGACGATCATCGAGCGCCGCAATGGCACCGAGAACAGCACCCCGAGCAATCCGCCCATGCCGGCGATACCGAGCACCCACCAGTACTTGAAGTCCGGCCAGTAGCCCATGATCACCAGCGCGGGGATGGTGAAGATCACCCCGGCCGCGATCGACGAACCCGCCGAGGCACCGGTCTGGACGATGTTGTTTTCCAGAATGGTGCCGCCGCCGAGCAGGCGCAGCACGCCCATCGAGACGACCGCGGCCGGAATGGCGGTGGCGATGGTCAGGCCGGCAAACAGGCCCAGATAGGCATTGGCGGCCGAAAGCACCACCGCCAGCACGATGGCCAGCACGACGGCGCGGAAGGTGAGCTGGCGCGGCTGCGCGTCATGGCTCATGGGTAGTTCCCCTGTGGCAAAAAATCCGGACAACGCTAGCGCCTGTGCGGGTTTCCGTCCAGCTGCGCCGCGGCGTGACAGTGTGCCTGCTGTGGCGGCTGGAATGCCTGGGGATGTGTCGACGAGGACGACAGGTGTACGCCAGCGTGTGCCAGCGCCTGCATGATGACGGTTTGTCAGCGGCTGCGCCGACGCTGGCGGCGTCGGCGCGGCTGTTCGGTCAATGCAGCAGTTCGGCAAACGCGCGGTCGGCCTCGATCACGTCCGGCAGTGCGGCAAACAAGGTCTCCAGATCCACCGTGTCCATCAACGGACCGCGCACAGCGTCCAACGCCGCCGGTGTGGCGCCACCATGTGCACGCAGCGCGTCGGACACCTGCACCGCCTGGGCGACCAGCAGCGGCATCCGCGCACCTTCCGGCGCAGCGGCCGGGCGGACCTGATAGGCGATCGCTTCCTGGATCACCACCGGCAGCTGCCAGCGACGCACCAGCTCGGCGCCGACTTCCGGATAGCCGAAGCCCAACTGCAGGGTTTCTTCGGCGGCATGGCCGGCCGATGAGGTGTCGTGATTGATGCGGCTGGCATAGTCCGGCGCACCGGACTGGATCAGCAGTTCGCCGATGTTGTGCATCATGCCGCAGGTAAATGCGGTTTCCGGATCCAGGCCGTGCTGGCGCGCCAGCACGCGGCAGATGCCGGCCACCTCGAAACTGTGCCGCCAGAACGCCTTCAGATCGAAGCCGGGGCCGGCGCGGAACGCACCGGTCATCGCCGAGGCCAGCACCAGGGTGCGCAGCGTGTTGAAGCCCAGCCGCATGGCCGCGTCTTCCACGCTGGTGGAGTCGCGCAGCCCGCGGAAGCGCGCCGAATTCGCAAGCCGCAGCACCTTGGCGGCGATCACCGGATCGCGCTCGATGGTGTGCGCCAGTACATCGATATTGGTTGCCGGATCGTCGAACCGGGCAATCAGGTCCTGCACCACCTCGGGCACGGTGGGCAAGGTGTGCAACTGGTCGAACAGCGCCTCCAACTTCATGATCGCCTCGTGCGTGAAAGGTAAGCCAGCGCGGCCGCGCCGGCCTGCATGGTGTAGCACAGGACCGGTTGGATGACGATGACCCGTCACGGCGCCTATTCACCCGGGCTTTCGCGTCGATCTGTGCCACGTGGCGTGCCGATGCTCCTGCACCGGGCTCGATCGCGATGCTCGAGACGTGGCGACACGATTGCAGTCCACGGGCATCGACATCGGATCCCCGTGGCCTAATCGGCAGCGGGCCGGAACACAAGCAGAAAGGCTCACACCAGTCCGTGGCGTGGGCATGCGTGTCGGCGTGCCGCAGCAGGCGCGCGTCCCGCACTGATTCAATGAAAATCGCGCGAGGGCAGCTGCATGTCGCCGAGCAGGTCGCTGAGGTCGTGCAGATCGCCGGCGATGAGATGCTCCACGCCGTCCACGCGCTCCCAGCGACCGCGTACGGCCAGCAGGCGCGCTTCCAGCAGTGCGCGGCGGCGGCGCAGCGCCAGGTGCGACCAGACGATGACGTTGATCATGCCGTGTTCGTCTTCCAGGGTGACGAAGATGGTGCCCTTGGCGGTGGCCGGGCGCTGACGCTGGGTGACCAGGCCGGCGACATGCACGCCGCTACCATGACGGCGGCCCTGCAATTCGCGCAGGCCGAGGATACGCCGCTGCCGCATCTGCGGGCGCAGCAATGCCATCGGATGCTGGCGCAGACTCAGGCCGACCGAGCGATAGTCGGCCAGGATCTCCTCGCCTGCGCGCGGCGCTGCAAACTCCACCTCACGTTCCTGCGGGCTGCCCGGCAGCAGCGGCCGACGCGCTTCCACGCCGGCCATCGCCCAGCGCGCGGCGTTGCGGTTGCCCACCATGCCCTGCAAGGCGCCGGCTTCGGCCAATGCCAGGCGCGCCTTTTCGTCAAGTGCGGCGCGCAGGCACAGATCGCCGATATCGGCGAAGGCCCGCTGCGCGCGTGCGGCGGCAATGCGATTGGCCACCACTTCCGATAACCCGGCGACCTGGCGCATGCCCAGCCGGATCGCCGGTTGTTCGCCGGGGTCTTCGTCGCTGCGCCACGGCCGGCCACCGACCAGCGTGTTGTCCCAGACGCTGTGCAGCACATCCACCGGCAACACCTCCACGCGCGCGCGCTCGGGACTGCCGCGGCGTGCGTCCTGCACGATCTGGCTGGCCGAGTAGAAGCCCATCGGCTGCGCATTGAGCAGCCCGCAGGCGAAGGCCGCCGGCTCGTGGCGCTTGAGCCAGCAGCTGGCGTAGACGAGCTTGGCGAACGAGGCGGCATGGCTCTGCGGGAAGCCGTAGGAGCCGAAGCCCTTGATCTGTTCGAAGATCTGGTCGATGAAGGTGGAGGCGTAGCCTTTGCCCTGCATGCGCTCGCGCACCCGCGCGCGGTGCTGCTCCATGTCGCCGCCGCGCCGCCAGGCGGCCATCGAGCGGCGCAGATTGTCCGCTTCGCTCTCGGTGTACTCGGCGGCGTGCATCAGCAGCTCCATCACCTGTTCCTGGAACAGCGGCACACCGAGCGTCGGCTTGAGGATGTCCTCCACCTCCGGCGAGGGATAGTTCACGGCCTCGCGCCCCTGCCGCCGGCGCAGATACGGATGCACCATATCGCCCTGGATCGGGCCCGGGCGCACGATCGCCACTTCGATCACCAGGTCGTAGAACACCGCAGGCTTGAGCCGCGGCAACATCGCCATCTGCGCGCGCGATTCGATCTGGAATACGCCCACGGTATCGGCGCGCTGGATCATCTTGTAGGTATGCACATCCTCGCCCGGCAGCGTGGCGATGCTGTAATCGCGCCCGCGGTGGTCGCGCACCAGCTCCAGCGTCTTGCGGATGCAGGTCAGCATGCCCAGCGCCAGGCAATCGACCTTGAGCAGCTTCATCGTTTCCAGATCGTCCTTGTCCCACTGGATGATGGTGCGATCGGCCATGGCCGCGTTTTCCACCGGCACCAGCAGCGACAAGGGTGCGTCGGAGATCACGAAACCGCCGACATGCTGCGACAGGTGGCGCGGGTGATCGCGCAGTTGTTCGGTCACCGCAAGAATCTTGTCGATCAGCGGGTTGGCCAGATCGAACCCGGCCTCTTCGATGCGCTGTTCCATCGGCGTTTCGCCATTGCCCCAGCCGTAGCAATTGGCCAGCAACGCAATCTGGTCCGGCGGCAGGCCGAACGCCTTGGCCACATCGCGCACGGCGCTCTTTCCGCGGTAACAGATCACCGTCGCCGCCAATGCCGCGCGTTCGCGGCCGTACTTGCTGTAGACGTACTGCAGTACCTCCTCGCGGCGTTCGTGTTCGAAATCGACGTCGATGTCCGGTGGCTCGTCGCGTTGTTCGGACAGGAAGCGCGCCATCAACAGACGCGTTTCATCCGGGTTGACCGCGGTGATGCCCAGTGCATAACACACCGCCGAATTGGCCGATGAGCCACGGCCCTGGCAGAGAATTTCCTTCGACTTTGCGAACCGCACCACGTCCTGCACGGTGAGAAAGAAGGCCTCGTAGTTCTTATGCGCGATCAGCGCCAGTTCCTTCTCGATGTCGGCGCGTACCTTTGCCGGCGTTCCATTCGGCCATCGCTCACGCATCCCTTCTTCAGTGAGCTGTCGCAGATAACTCGCCGGCGTATGCCCTTCCGGCACCAGTTCGCGCGGATAGGTGTATTCAAGCCTGGACATATCGAAGCTGCAGCGCTGCGCCAGGTCCACGGCGGCCTGCAACAGCGCATCCGGGTAGATATTGCCCAAGGCACGCCGCGTACGCAGATGGCGCTCGCCGTTGCGGAACAGGTGCGCGCCGCACTCGGCCAACGGCAAGCTGTGGCGGATGGCGGTCAGGGTGTCCTGCACGATGCGCTCGCGCCGCTGCGCCATATGCACATCGCCGCTGGCCAGCGCGGTCATGCCCAGTTGCTGCGCAAGCAGCTGCAGGGCAAGCAACCGCGCCGCATCGTCCTGCTCGCGATGCAGTTCCACCGCCAGAAATGCACGCTCGCCGAAGACCTGTTGCAACCAGGCGCCCTGCTCGGCCTGCGGCTGCGCACCGGGCAACCACACTGCGAACACGCCGGGCTCCACAGCGCGAAACTGCGCCTCCACCTCGGCACGCCCCAGACGATACGCGCCCTTGCTTGCCGCACGCCGCGCGGTGGTGATCAGCGCGCACAACTGCGGATAGCCGTGCGCGTTTTCCACCAGCAGCACGAAGCGGGTGCCATCGACCAGGGTGAATTCGCTGCCGACGATCAGGCGCACGCCGGTGGCGCGCGCCGCTTCCAGGCCACGCACGATGCCGGCCAGCGAGCACTCGTCGGTGATCGCCAGGGCGCTGTAGCCGCAGTGTTGCGCGCGCATGAACAATTGTTCGGCACTGGAGGCGCCGCGCAGGAACGAGAAGTCCGACAGACAGTGCAGCTCGGCATAGGCAGGCAGCCCATCGGCAACCATGGCATGGGCGATGTCGTCGTTTGCCGCGCGCAACCGCGCGGCGACCGTCCAGGCGCGCGGCATGCGCCCACCGGGCGTATCGCGGTCCACGCCGTCGACAGCGTCATCCCAACTCATGCGCGCACCGTCAACATCGCGTTGCCACCACATCTGCGCTGCAGATCGACGCGTTGCAGTCGCTTCTTCGCTGCGTGGCATCGGGGGCATGCGGCACCGCTGCGATGACCGGCCCGGCAGGCCATGCTCCGATGCCGCAAAGGCATGCGACCGATCATGCAAACCACCCGTGCAGCATCCAGCCATCGACACGGCCTGCCGCGGCAAACACCCAGGCCTGCCGTCCGCGTGCGGTTTCCACCACGTAGTAATCGCGGCGTGCCTCGTCGTCGTCCCACCAGCCGCTTTCCAGCCGCTCCGGGCCGGAGACGATGCGCAGCTGCGTCTCGTGCAGGGGCACCGGTTGCGGCAACAGCCAGGTCGGGCGTGGCGGACGCGGCGGCGCGTCGGTTTCGCGCACCGCATCGCCAATGGCGCGCCGCCAGGCGCGTTCCGGGCGCGGGTCGTCAGCCGGCAGTACGCGATACACCGCCTCATCGCCGAGCCGCGCACGCAGGCGCTCGCGCAGCTGCGGCCACTCCACCGATTGCTGCGCACGTTGATCGAACAGATCGCGCATGGCCGGCACGAACGGCGGCAGCTGCCGCGCCAGCAGGCGCATCGCCACCACAGGCCGCGGGATCTCCACCCGCTCCAGCCGGTTGCGCGCAAGCTCGAACAGCAGTGTCGGGGTACGTTCCGGGGTCAGCAGGCCGATCTCGACATCGGTGGCGCCTTCTTCGTGTTCCAGCCGCAGCAGGAACCGTTGCACGCCGCCGTCGCGGATGGACAGGTAGGTGCACAGATCGCCGATCAGGCGCCGCAGCGGGAACAGCAGCGCCGGATGCATTTCCACCTCGTAGCCGAGCTCCACACGCTGATCGAAGTGGTCCGGTGGCGCGTAACACTCCAGGGGGTCGTCGACCTGGCCGTAGAGGCGGTCCAGATGCTCGAGCAGGCCCGCACCGAACCGCCGGCGCAGCCCATCGCGCGGCAACGCGCGCACCGCCGCCAGCGTGCGCACGCCCATGTGCTGCAGGCGCTCGCCGGCATCGCCCGGCAACGCGGCGCGGCGTACCGGCACCTGGTCCAGCGTGGTGTGCAAGGCGGGCAACTGCGTCACCACCATGCCGTCGCGCAAACCGGCCAGCACGCGCGCGGCGCGCGGCGTCGGTGCCAGTGCGAGCCGGTGCTGGAAGCCCAAGGCCTGCAGTTCATCGCGCAGGCGACGCTCGAAACGCGGCCACGGACCGAACAATCGAAAACTGGCGCCGGCCTCCAGCACGATGGCGCGCGACCATTGCTGGCTCACCAGCGAACTGTGCCGGTACGCCCATGCCGCAAGAAACCGCTGCGTGCGCGCCTCGGCCTGCGCCTCGTAGTCGATGGTGCGCACGTCGGCCATCAGTGCATGCGCCGCCGACAGCCGCATGCCGGCTTTCAGACCGGCGGCGGACGCCGCTGCATTGACCGAATGCAGGCTGCGCAACTGCGCCGGCCCTTCCACCAGCACCAGCGGTGCGTCCGGCTCTTCCAGACGCCGAAGGACGGCGTCCAGCGCCAGCTGCGGCAGCAAGATGCAGGCCCACAACATGCGCGCGCCTCAATGCGCCAGCCGCAACGGCTGCGATGGGACCTGCCCGCCGCGGCATTTGCGCACCTGCCAGGCATCGCGCTCCGGCAAAAATTCCAGGCGTAACGCAGCCGGCGATGCATTGACCGCATGCTTGCGATCGCGCAATGCGAACGCGCAGCAGTTGCCGCTGTCGGCGGCGACTTGCAGCCGCCGCAATGCGCGCGCATCGCCGGTCTGCGGCCAGCCCAATACCGCCGCGCAGGCGCCGCTGCGCAGGCATTGTTCGAACGCCCACAAGGCATCGCGCGGCTCGGCCTGCACCACTTCCAGATGTTCCAGCACCACCCCGCCCGCCTGCCAGGCCGGCGCGTAGGGAACGAACGGCGGCGCCACCAGCACCACCCGGCTGCTGGTGCCGGTCATGCGCGCCAGCGTGGGCAACAGCAATGCGATCTCACCCACGCCGTGCGCGGGCAACAGCAACTCGGTCAGTGCCCGCCGCGGCCAGCCGCCATCGGGCAGCAGCGCATCCAGTGCCGCATGCCCGGTGGATTCGCCGCCATGGGCGATGGCGGTGCCATGACCGGCGCGCCACACCGTGCGTGCGGCCAGCAGGGCGTCCAGCGGCAGTACGACTGCCGCGTTGCCGTCCTGCCTGATACGCGCGGGCTCCTGGCTCATCTCAACCCTGCCGGATCAGACCGCAGTACAGCCCTTCGATCGCGAAGTCGGCATCGGCCGCCACCACGATCGGCGCATGCGCGCGATTGCGCGGCAGCAGGCGGATGTGCGCGGCGCCGCGCTCCAGTCGCTTGATGGTGATCTCGCCGTCCACCCGCGCCACCACGATCTGCCCATCGCGCGCATCGCTGCTGCGATGCACGCCGACCAGATCGCCGTCCAGAATGCCGTCGTCGATCATCGAATCGCCTTGCACCTGCAGCAGATAGTCCGGGCGCAACGAGAACAGCGTGCGGTCCAGCCACAGCTGCCGGTCCAGCCCGATATCCGCCCCGATCGGCACACCGGCCGCGACCCGCCCCAGCACCGGCAAGGCCAGCAACGCGTCGCGCGCGGCCCCGCCCGGCATGCGGATGCCACGCTTCTGATTGGGCAGCAGCTCGATCAACCCGGCCTCGGCCAGCGCCTGCACGTGCTTCTGCGCGGCAGTGCGCGAGGCGAACCCGAACGCCTGCGCAATCTCGGCCAGGCTGGGCGACACCCCTGCGTGGGCTTGCTCCTGCAGGAAAGCCAGCACGGCCTGACGTCTGGGAGAGAGAGGTTCCATGGGAGTGCAACGGCCGGCGGGGACAGGGTGTACATTTGTACACCTCTCGGTCGCAGCAGGCGAGATTGGTCCATGCAGGTTGCTGAGCCGCTTCAGCCAGGACCGGCTTGTAGTCGGCCGGATACGAAGTTATAACTTACGTAATAACAAAGGCGTCGGCCATGAAGCTCAAGATCACCTCCATCGGCAATTCCGCTGGCGTCATCCTGCCCAAGGAACTGCTCGCCCGCCTGCGCCTGGGCAAGGGCGACGAACTCTATGCGCTGGAAACCCCCGACGGCATCAAGCTGACCGCGTTCGACCCGACCCTGGCCGCACAGATGGAGGTGGCCGAGCAGGTGATGCGCGAGGACCGTCAGGTGCTGAACAAGCTGGCCAAATGAATACGCGCATGCTCGTGTGGATCACGCGCGCGCTTGCCTTGTCCATCCATGAGCGTCAGTTGAGCGAACACGGCGGCGCAGGCGGCGTGCGCGATGAAATACTGTTGGAGTCGGCACTGGCACGTCCGCAACAGCTGTTCGCTTACGGCAACCCTCCACCGGATCTGGTGGAGTTGACCGCGAGCCTGGCGTACGGGCTAGCGCGCAACCACCCGTTCGTGGATGGCAACAAGCGCACGGCCCATGTCTGCTATCGCGTCTTTCTGGTGCTCAATGGCGCCGAGCTCATTGCCTCACAGGAAGAGAAGTACGTCGCCATGATGGGATTGGCCGATGGCGCATGGAGCGAGGCCGAGTTTGCCCACTGGCTGCGTCCACGTGTGCGCTTGCGTGCGGACACGCATGTGCATGAGCCGCGGGGGCATTACGGTTAATGCATCAGTCGCCCCGCTGGCGGCGGGTCGTGGTGCGTCCGCAATTGCGCAGGATGTCTCCGTTTTTGTCCGCGCAACGGTGCGGCTGCACGGATCTTTTCAACACACCGCCAGATTCGATGCTGCGTGGCTTGCGCAGCAGCGCCACCGCGCGTTGCGCCCGGCCACGCTCACGCCTCACCACGCGTGAAAGAGGCATCACTCACCTACACCGCACCTTGACCACGCAGGTATCAAGGTGAGCGTCCTCCTCTCAGCCATCGCCACGGGGTTCGCATGAATGCCACACCCGCCACTGCCACTCATCTGGCGCCGGCCACCGTTACTGCTGCGCCCACCTACCCGGTCAACCTGCGCATCAATGGTCAGCCTTATCACTTGCAGCTCGAGGCCTGGGTCAGTCTGCTCGATCTATTGCGCGACCGGCTCGATCTCACCGGTACCAAGAAAGGCTGCGACCACGGCCAGTGCGGCGCCTGCACGGTGCTGGTCGATGGACGTCGTATCAACAGCTGCCTGACGCTTGCCGTCATGCAGGACGGCGCCGAGATCACCACCGTCGAAGGCCTGGCCGAGGGCGACCAGCTGCATCCCCTGCAACGCGCCTTCATCGACAACGATGCCTTCCAGTGCGGCTATTGCACGCCCGGGCAGTTGTGTTCGGCAGTAGGCCTGATCAAGGAAGGCAAGGCGCACGATCGCGACCAGGTGCGCGAACTGATGAGCGGCAATCTGTGCCGCTGCGGCGCCTATCCGCAGATCGCCGATGCGGTGATGCAGGTCATGGGCAAACCTGACGACAGCAGCGAGAGCGCCGCCACGCCGTGGACGCCAGGGACGGTGCCGGCATGATTCCGCTCACCTATACGCGCGCGGACTCTGTCGATGCGGCCCTCACTGCGTTGTCGGTCCGTGGCAGCGACCCGCACCCGGTGCCTGCCGAAGCCCCGGTGCGCCTGATCGCCGGCGGCACCAATCTCACCGACCTGATGAAGCTGCAGCTGATGCGGCCAGGCAGCCTGGTCGATATCAATCGCCTGCCGCTGGACAGCATCAGTACGCTCCCCGAAGGCGGCATGCGCCTAGGCGCACTCGCACGCAATGCCGACACCGCCTATCACCCGGACGTGGAAACGCGTTACCCCTTGCTGAGCGCGGCGATCCTGGCCGGCGCCTCGCCGCAGATCCGCAACATGGCCAGCAATGGCGGCAACCTGCTGCAGCGCACGCGCTGCCTGTATTTCTACGACCACGCCACCCCGTGCAACAAGCGCGCGCCCGGTACCGGCTGCTCGGCCATCGGCGGGCTCACCACCTACAACGCCATCCTCGGCGCCAGCGCGCAGTGCATTGCCACGCACCCGTCGGACATGTGCGTCGCGCTGGCTGCGCTGGACGCAGTGGTGCACGTGCAAGGCCCCAACGGGGAGCGCGACATCCCGTTCGCGCAGTTCCACCGCCTACCCGGCGAGCACCCTGAGCTGGACAGCACCCTGGCCCCGGACGAGTTGATCGTGCATATCGACCTGCCCGATGCACAGCGCTTCGTCGCGCACAGCGCCTACCTGAAGATCCGCGAGCGCCTGTCGTATGCATTCGCGCTGGTGTCGGTGGCGGCGGCGCTGGACCTGGCCGACGACGGCAGCATCCGCGAGGTGCGCGTCGCCCTGGGCGGCGTGGCGCACAAGCCCTGGCGCAATCCCGACGCCGAAGCGCAGCTGGTGGGCAAACCGGCCACGGCAGAGAGCTTCGACAGCCTGGCCGATGCCTTGCTGCAGGGTGCGCAACCGCAAGGCAACAACGCCTTCAAGCTGCCGCTGGCACGCCGCGCGATCGTGCGTGCCCTAAACGTCGCCCGCGAGGGCACCATCGACAACCGCGGGCGAACCAGCGCGCTGGAGCAAGCGCCATGAACGCACGCAGCACCGATGCACCCGACAACGACATGAGCCCGCCGGTTGCCGACAGCGGCACCGGCTATCGCCCTACCGGCACCGGCGTCACCCGCATCGACGGGCGCGCCAAGGTCACCGGCCAGGCGCGCTACGCCGCCGAATGGCCGGTCGCGGACCTGGCCTATGGCGTGGTGGTCAACAGCAGCATCGCCAAGGGCGAGATCGTCGCCTTTCATCTCGCCGCCGCACGCGCGGTGCCCGGCGTGCTGGAGATCGTCACCCATGAAAACCGCCCGCATATGCGCGGCATGGACCTGTTCTACAAGGACATGACCGCACCGGCCGGCTCGCCGTTCCGGCCCTTGTACGACAACAAGATCCTGTACAGCGGCCAGCCGATCGCCCTGGTGGTGGCGGAAACCTTCGAAGCGGCGCGCCACGCGGCCCATCTGGTGGAGGTGGAACTGCTGCAGGACCCGCACGACACCAACCTGATGACCAACCTGGACCGTGCGCACAAGCCCAAGGCCATGAAGGCCGGTTTCTCGCCACCGCCCAAGGACAAGGGCGAGCCGGACAGCGCCTTCGCGAACGCCGCCGTCCAGGTGCAGGCCGACTATTACAGTGGCGTGGAGCACCACAATCCGATGGAGTTGTTCGCCTCCACGGTGATCCGCGACGCCGATGGCCACTTCACCATCTACGACAAGACCCAGGGCTCGCAGAACAGCCGTTGGTACGTCTCGCATGTGTTCGGTCTGAGCAAGCGCAAGGTCACCGTGCGCAATCCCTACGTGGGAGGCGCTTTCGGCTCCGGGCTGCGCCCGCAGTATCAGTTGCCGCTGGCGGTGATGGCCTCGATCCTGCTGGACCGCTCGGTGCGCGTGGTGCTGACGCGGCAACAGATGTTCACCTTCGGCCATCGCCCGGAGACATTGCAGCGGCTCAAGCTGGGCGCCGACCGCGATGGCAGCCTGCGTGCGATCTGGCACGAGGCCATCGCCGAGACCTCGCGCATCGAGGATTACGTCGAGGTGGTGGTCAACTGGAGCGGGCAGCTGTATGCCTGCGACAACGTGCATCTGGGCTACAACTTGGTGAGCCTGGACCAGTTCAGCCCGATGGACATGCGCGCACCCGGCGCCGCACACGGCGTGCATGCGCTGGAAGTGGCGATGGACGAGCTGTCCTATGAGCTGGGCATGGATCCGCTGGCGCTGCGCCTGAAGAACTACGCCGAGGTCAACCCGGCCGACGACAAGCCCTACTCCACCAAGGCGCTGCGCGCGTGCTACCAGCAAGGCGCCGAGCGCTTCGGCTGGGCGCAGCGTCCGTTGCAGCCGCGCGCACGCAAGGAAGGCAACGAGTGGGTCGGCTGGGGCATGGCCACCGGACAATGGGATGCAATGCAGATGTTTGCGCGCGCGCATGCGGTGCTGCACGCCGATGGCCGGCTGGTGGTCAGCAGCGCGGCCAGCGATATCGGCACCGGCACCTATACGGTGATGGCGATGATCGCGGCCGAAGCACTGGGTCTGCCGCTGGAACAGGTCACCTTCCAGCTGGGCGATTCGACCCTGCCGGTCGCACCGATCGAAGGCGGCTCCTCGCACGTGGCCACGGTGGGCTCGGCGGTGGATGGTGTGTGCGGCAAATTGCGCGCGCGGCTGCTACGGCTTGCCCAGGCATTACCGAATTCGCGCTTTACCAAGGCCAAGCCGGACGAGGTGGTGTTCGCCGACGGCACGCTGGCATTACGCGCCGATGCCGGCACTACCATCGCCCTGACCGCACTGTTGCGTGCCGCTGATCTGGAACAGATCGAAGACAAGTTCCTGCTGCTGCCCAATGTGCTCAAGCAACGCAAGTACACCCGCGCCACCCATGGCGCGGTGTTCGTGGAAGTGCGGGTGGACGAAGAGCTCGGCACGGTGCGGGTCGCCCGCGTGGTCAGCGCGATTGCAGCCGGGCGCATCCTCAACCCGATCACCGCGCGCAGCCAGATCGTCGGCGGCGTGGTGTGGGGCATCGGCCAGGCGCTGCACGAACACACCCAGTCCGATCACCGCTTCGGCCGTTTCATGAATCACGATTTTGCGATGTACCACGTCTCGGCCAATGCCGACATCCACGACATCGATGTGATCTTCGCCGACGAGGACGACCGCATCGTCAGCAGCCTGGGTGCCAAGGGCGTGGGCGAGATCGGCCTGGTCGGCGTCTCGGCGGCGATCTGCAATGCGATCTTCCATGCCACCGGCAAGCGCATCCGCAGCACCCCGATGACGCCGGACAAGGTGATGGCGGACTGATGCCTGCACTGCAGGTGCCCGCGCGCGCCCTCAGGTAGAGCCATTTGCCTGAGGGCGGACGCGCCAGCAGCGTGTTATCGCTGCAGCGTCTGCGACAACCGCTGGCGCAACAATCAGATCAGCCACGTGTCGGTGGTGCCGAATCAGGGCAGACGGCGCGTACAGCTGAGTGGAGTACGTCTCTTTTGGAGGATCAAGCGTCAGCGGAACGAAAGTGCCGCTCGTGGTCGACGCAGCGCGTCCAACAAACCATTACATGCAGTCAGGTGCGCGTAGCCGCCAGAAAATGCGCGCGGTCCTGCTGGGTGCGGCGGCGGATTTCCGCCAGTGCATCGTTCTCGGTCGCTTCCAGCATGGATTCGAACAGCCGCTGGAAGTGGTTGCGCATGGCCGTGCGTGCCGCCATCGGGTCGCGTTGCTGCAGCGCCTGCAAGATGGCGGTGTGTTCGTCCACGCGGGTGGCGCCATCGTCGTGGCAGACCCGCGCGTACACCTCGCGCACGCGCGGCAATTCGTTGCGCATGCGCCAGATCAGCTGCACGCAGTGCGCCACCACCGGGTTGCCGCTGATCCGCGCGATCGCCAGATGGAAGGCGCGGTCGTAGTCGGCGGCGGCCGCATCGCTGAGCCCCGGCGCCGACAGCGCCTGGATCATGCCATTCAATTCATCCAGCTCCGCATCGGTGATGTGGCTGGCCGCCAGTGCGGCCGCTTCCGCCTCGATCACCGCGCGCGCGGCGGTCAGCTCGAACGCGCTGACATCCGGCAATGCACCCTCGTCCGAGGCCAGGCGTGGCTTGACGTACACGCCCGAGCCGATCTTGATCACGATGCGGCCTTGCGCCTCCAGCGCGATCTCGGCCTCGCGCACGGTCACGCGGCTGACGCCGAAGCGCTCGGCCAACTCGCGCTCGCCCGGCAGGCGCGAGCCGACCGGGAATTCGCCCGTGTCGATCAGCGCGCGGATCTTGGCGGCAACGGAGTGGTACAGGCGGTTTTCGGACATCGGCGACTCAAACCCTCGAGGTGATCGGCCCGGCACGCGGGTGCCGGACAGGTGGCGCGGCGGAAACCGCCGGTGGCGACGCTAGAACCGGTAGCGCACCCCCAAATAATAGCGTCGCCCGTAGGTGTTGTACTCACGGAAGCTGCCGGGCACCGGCATGTCGGAGATCCGTGGCTCATTGGTCAGGTTGGACGCCTCCAGCGACACCGACAGCTGCGCATTGAAACGGTAGCTGGCACGCAGGTCCAGGGTGCCGCTGTCGCGCACGTAGCGGTTCTGCGCCGGGGCACCGACGAACTTCTGGAAATACTCCGAGCGGTACTTGTAGATGGCCTGCAGGTCGACCGCGCCGATGGCGTAATACAGCTGGCCGGAGAATACGTGCCGCGACAGGCCGAAGATGTTGGCCGGCGCGACGATGCCGCTGCTCACCAGGCCGGTCGCCGGATCGATCTGGTCGCCCAGGCGCAGATCCTGGGTCTTGTAGTTGGAATCGGCGTAGTTGTAGCTCAGCTTGACGCCCAGGCCGTCGAACGGCGCCGGCAGGTAGGAGAAGCGGTGGGTGCCGGTCAGCTCCAGCCCGGTGAGATCGCTCTTTTGCCGGGTGGTGACGTCCTGCACCACCGGCACCACCACCGACGTGCCGTCGATGACGAAGCGCTCGTCCACCACCGTGGGCACCGCGCCACCGGTGAACTGCTTGTAGTACACCGCCGCGCTGAGCAGGGAGTCGGCATTGGGATACCACTCCAGCGACACATCCGCATTGGACGACAGCAGCGGCCGCGTGCGCGGGTTGCCGGTGGCGGTGATGCTGCCGATCGCCTCGCCGACGGTCGTGAACTCGGTTCCCGGTTCCAGGATGAAGGTGCGCCCGGCAGACAGCGCCACCAGATCCGGGCGGGCCATGGCCCGGTACAGCCCGAAGCGCAGCTGGGTCTGCTCGGTGAGGCCGATGTTGGCGTTGAAGCTGGGCAGGAACACGCGGTTGGACGCGCGCACCGTCTGCGCGGCGAAGCGTCCGGTTTCCACCAACTGGATGGTGCCGTCGGGGTTGTCGACCACGTCCAGTTCGCCGCGCAATCCCACCGAGCTCACATCGGTGCGCACCCAGCGCACGCCCAGGTTGCCGTCCAGCGGCCGCCCGAACAGCGTGCTGGCGAACTCGCCCATCACGTACAGCGCGCGGGTCTTTTCTTCCACGTCGGCGTCGGCGGTGCCGCGCGGGTCGGCATTGCGGCCGGTGTCGTCCACGCCGGTAATGGCGCCGAACAGGCAGCGGCTGTCGAAGGTGGCCCACTGCTGGATGGTGTTGCCGCTGGCGCTGGAGAGGAAATCCTCCTGCGGGAACGGTTGCCGGCAGGCCAGGTTGGCGGCGCGGATCGTGGCCGCATCGGTGACATTGCGCTCGACGCGGTCGTCCAGGTCGCGGTAGGTCGCCTCGGACAGGCGCACGCCGCCCTTGATGGAGGTGAGCAGCCCGCTTTCCGGGGTGAAGGCGCCATCGAAACGCCAGGCACGGATGGTGTGCTCGCGGCGCAACTCGTCGCGGCGCGCGCGTGCGGCCGCGCTGAAGTTGTCCGGATTATTCAGGTCGAACGCGGGATCGACCACGATCCCCGGCACATCGCCGGCATAGGTATAGGTGTAGTCCACGCGCTGTCCGTTGATCCCGGGCACGCGGTTGCCGTTGATGTCGGTGGCATTGGAGCGCAGCCGCATCAGGCGGTCGATCTCGCTGCGCTCGGTGCGCGAATACGACAGGTCGGTGGACAGCATCCAGGCCGCGTTCGGGCGCCATTCCACGCGCAGCCCGCCACCGCGATACTGCTCGTCGCGCACCTTGTAGTCGGTGGAGGACTCCACCGTGCTGCTGCCGGTGTGGCCGAGCAAGGCGCCGTTGTCGCCCACCTGGCGGTTGTTGAGGTTGCGCAAGGTTTCGGAGAAGTTGAGCTCGGCGCGGTCTTCGGTCACGGTGCGCTGCGAGTCCTGGTAATCCAGTGCCACATCCAGGCCGTCGAACGGCCGCCATTGCAGCGCGGCGAAGGCCGCGTCGCGTTGATCATGCTCGCTGATCTGGCGGTACACGCGGCTGCCGGGCGCCAGGTAATACGGCGTCCCCGCCTGCACCTGCGCCGGGGTCACGGCGGTGCAGTTGCGGCTGGCGCCCACCACCTCGTTGGCGTTGCAGGCCGTCCAGGTGAAGCTGCTGCTCATCACCTCTTCCGGGTTGGTGCCTTCCAGCCGCTGCAGGCCGAGCGAGACCCCCAGCTTGCCGGCACCGCGCAGATCGAACTGGTCCAGGTAGCTGACGGTGCCGCGCCAGCCCACGCCATCGGCGTTGCGCAACTTGCTGTCGCCATCGGCATAGGTCGCCCGCCCGTCCAGTTGCACGCGGCGCTTGCCGAATTCCAGCGGCCGCACGGTCTGCATGTTGACCGTGCCGGCGATGCCGCCTTCGACGAAGTCGGCGCGCTGGGTCTTGTAGATCGCCACGGTGTTGATGAGTTCGGAGGGGAACTGGTTGAAGTTCACCGAGCGGTCGCCGCTGCCGTTGCTGGCCTCGCGCCCGTTGAAGGTGGCCGAGCCCAGGAACGGCCCCAGGCCACGGATGGAGATCTCCGACGCGCCGCCCTTCTCGCGGTGCGTGGCCGCACCGGTGATGGTCTCGATCGCCTCGCCGATCGACAGCGCCGGCAGGTCGCCGATGTCCTCGGCCGACAGCACGTCGGCCACCACCGTCTGCTCGCGCTTGCTGTCGATGGACGACTGGATCGAGCTGCGGATGCCGGTGACCTTGACTTGGTCCAGCGTGGTGGGCGCTTGCTGCGGTGCCTGCTGGGCAGCATCGGTCTGCTGGGCCAAGGCCGCCTGTGCGCTCGTTAGTGCGAGGGCGCCCAGCAGCGCCTGAGCCAACACGTTACGGTTAATTGGTCTAGATGATTGGACTAGTTTTATATACCGCACAATTCCTCCTCCCAAAGGACGCTCGAAACCGAGCGTGGTGGAGACTCCACGCGGATCAACGCCAAGTCAATCATTTCCTCGATTTACCGGACGAGCCACCTGATTAGGCCAATTTTGTAAAAACTTTTTGTGCGTACGCAGCATGACATCAGGCGTTTCTCGCGCTTCAATAGCGAGCAACTGGACTACTATTTTGGTTGAAGATCCAGCCTGCACTGTTACCCTCGGCCATCACCGACGCGCCAGCGTCCAGGAGCACACCGATGCGATCCCCCGTCTTCCTTTCCTGCCTGTTGCTGCTGTGCGCGCCCGCCTGGATCGGCTCGGCCAAGGCCACCTCGTACCTGGTGCACGACCAGAGCGAGTACGCCGTCGCGGCGGCCGCGCTGCGTGCCGGCGATCGCATCGTGCTGGCCGATGGGCAGTGGCGTGATTTCGCCATCGTGCTGCGCGGGCAAGGCACCGCCGAGCAGCCGATCACCCTCACCGCGCAAACGCCTGGCAAGGTGATCATCAGCGGCACCTCCGACCTGCGTATGGCGGGCACCTACCTGGTGGTGTCGGACCTGGTGTTCCGCGACGGCCACAGCCCGGGCGATGCGGTGCTGTCGTACCGCATCTCCAGCAAGGAACGCGCGCGCCACAGCCGCATCACCGGCGTGGTGGTGGACGGCTTCAGCAAGCCCGCCCGCAGCGATTCGGACAACTGGGTGGCGCTGTACGACAGCGACAACCGCTTCGACCACAACCAGCTGGTCGGCAAGACCAATGCCGGCCCCACCCTGGTGGTGGTGCGCGACGCCACCCAGGGCCTGGACAATCGCCATCGCATCGACCACAACTGGTTCGGGCCACGCCCCAACCTGGGCGCCAATGGCGGCGAGACGTTGCGCATCGGCACCAGCAGCGATGCCGACAGCGCCTCCAACTCGGTGGTGGACAACAACTGGTTCGAAGGCTGCGACGGCGAGGTGGAGGTGGTCTCCAACAAGTCCGGTGGCAACACCTACCGTGGCAATGTGTTCAAGCAATCGCGCGGCGCGTTGGTGCTGCGGCATGGCGATGGCAACCTGGTCGAGCGCAACGTGTTCTTCGGCGACGGCAAGGCCGACACCGGCGGCATCCGCGTGATCAACCGCAAGCAGACCGTGCGCCACAACTACCTGGAAAACCTGGCCGGCGATGGCTATTCGTCGGCGCTGAGCATCATGTACGGCGTGCCCAACTCGCCCGCCAACCGCTACGTGCAGGTGGACCAGGCGCGCATTGAGCGCAACACCTTCGTGACCGTCAACCAGCTGTTCTTCGGTGCCGGCATGGATGCCGAGCGCACCGCCGCGCCGATCAACAGCCGCTTTGCCGGCAACCTGATCGTGGCCGCGTCCGACCCGGTGCGCGTGCTGGGCGATCTGTCCGGCATTGCGTTTGCCAGCAACCTGCAAAGCCCACTGGCATCCACCCGCCTGCCCGGCGGTGTCAACAGCCGCCAGGTGACGATGACCCGTGCCAGCACCGGTTTGCTGGTCGCCGACAACGCCACCGGCGTCGGCGCCGACCCGGCCCTGAGCTACATCGCACGCGACCAGGTGGGCGTGAGCTGGTATCCCAAGCAGGCAGCGCAGGCAGTCACCGACAGCGGCCGCCGTACGCGCGTGCGGCCGGGCCCGACCAGCCTGACCGACGCCGTGGCGCAGGCCGGCCCTGGCGATCGCCTGCAACTGGATGCAGGGCGCTACCAGGTCGATGACATCCTCGACGTGGACCGGCCACTGACGCTGGAAGGTCCGCAACACGGACGCGCGCGGATCCGCTTTTCGCAGCCGGCGCTGTTCCAGATCGCGCCCGGCGGCTCGCTCAGCCTGTCCCGGCTCGAGATCGATGGCCGCGCCGCGCCCGCGCAGCCGGGCAATGCAGTGATCCGCACCGCACCCGGCACCGCCGTGGCGCAGTACCAGCTCACGCTGCGCGACACGCACCTGCATCATCTGGACGCGCAACCCGGCTTCGATGTGATCGCACTCGGCAAGGGCAGCCTGGCCGACCACGTCCTGCTGGACAGGCTGCTGGTCGAAGACGTCTCCGGCCGGGTGCTGTCCGCGCACGCCGAGACCGACGACCGTGGCACCTACAACGTCGAACAGGTGACGGTGCGGCAGTCGCAGTTCCACCGCGTCGCCGGGCCGGTGCTGGATCTGTATCGCGGTGGCCGCGACGAAAGCACCTTCGGCCCGGTGTTGCAGGTGAGCGACTCGCACTTCACGCAGGTCGGCCGCGGCGCAGGTGCGTCGTTGCGCCTGCATGGCGTGCAGCGCATTGCGCTGCGCAACAACCGCTTCGTCGACAGCGCCGCGGTCCTGGCGCAGCGCACCACCGGCACGCCGCACCTCATCGCCAGCGGCAACCGGTTCGTCGGCACCCCGGCGTTGCATGCCGACGCAGCGGAGCCCCTGCTATGACCCGTTCCACCCGCCTGTTGCTGCTGGTGCTGGTCGGCGCCGGCAGCGCCCTGCCCTGCATCGCCGCCCCGTCACCGGCGGCCGAGCCAGCGGCGCAGCCGCAACAGCGCGCGACCGATGCCGCACCGGTGCTGGTCACCGCCCAGCAATGGCGCGACATGGCCAGCGATGGCGCCAGGCTGCCGTTGTTCGCCCGCGAACAGGCACGCGCACAAGCCAGCGTGCGCGCGGCGATGCGGGCCGGCGTGGACGTGCCGGTGCCCAGGGACCCCGGCGGCGGCGCCAGCCACGAGCAGCACAAACGCAACTACCAGGCCATCCAGGCCGCCGGCGCGCTGTACCGGCTCACCGGCGATCGCGCCTATGCCGACTATGCGCGCGACGTGCTGCTGGCCTACGCACGCCTGTATCCCACGCTGGGCGCACACCCGGCCGGGCGCGGCCAGGTGCCGGGGCGGCTGTTCTGGCAGTCCTTGAACGACTCGGTGTGGCTGGTCTACGCAAGCCAGGGCTACGACGCCATCCGCGACACGCTCAGCGCGCAGGACCGCGCCACCATCGACCGCGACGTGTTCGCGCGCATGGCGCACTTTTTGTGCGACGAAAGCGCCGACAACTTCGACAAGATCCACAACCACGCCACCTGGGCGGTGGCCGCCGTCGGCATGACCGGCTATGTGCTGCGCGACCAGGCGCTGGTGGACAAGGCGCTGCGCGGCAGCAAGCGCGATGGCAAGGCCGGCTTCCTGGCGCAGGTGGACCAACTGTTCTCGCCGGACGGCTACTACGCCGAAGGCCCGTATTACCAACGCTACGCCTTGGCGCCGTTCGTGCTGTTCGCCAACGCGATCGCGCGCAACCAGCCGCAGCAGCGCATCTTCCAGCGCCGCGACGGCGCGCTGCTCAAGGCCGTGGACAGCCTGGTGCAGAGCAGCTACGGCGGTTATTTCTTCCCGATCAACGACGCCATCCTCGACAAGGGCCTGGACACCGAGGAACTGGTGGCCGGCATCGGCATCGCCTATGCGCAGACCCACGACGCGCAGCTGCTGTCCATCGCACAACGCCAGCGCCGCGTGCTGCTGACGCCCGAAGGCCTGGCCGTGGCCAGCGCGCTCGCGCAGGACCGCGCCCAACCGTTCGCCTTCGGCAGCGTGTTGCTACGCGATGGCGCACAGGGCGACCAGGGCGCGCTGGCGATCCTGCGCAGCGGCGACGACGACGGCCAGACGCTGGTGATGAAGAACACCTCGCAAGGCATGGGCCACGGCCATTTCGACAAGTTGAACTGGCTGTTCTACGACAACGGCCAGCGCGTGGTTACCGACTACGGCGCGGCGCGCTTCCTGAATGTGGAAGCCAAGGCCGGCGGCATCTATCTGCCGGAAAACACCAGCTGGGCCAAGCAGACCATTGCGCACAACACGCTGGTGGTGAACGAGACCAGCCATTTCAACGGCGACTGGAAGGTGGGCGAGCAACACGCGCCGACGCAGCTGCTGTTCGCCGGCGGTGCCGACACCCAGATCGTGTCGGCGCGCATGCAGCAGGCCTACGACGGAGTCACCTTCACCCGCACCCAGGCCTTGCTGTCGCACCCGGAGCTGCGCCTGCCGGTGGTGGTCGACCTGCTGCGCGTCACCGCCAGCACTCCGGCACGTTACGACCTGCCGCTGCACTTCAACGGGCAGATCATGCAGGTCGGCTTCACCGCAGAACGCGCACTGACGCAACGTGCGGTGCTGGGCAAGGCCAACGGCTACCAGCATCTGTGGGTGGATGCCTCCAGCGAGGCGAGCACCGACACGCGCAGCCTGAGCTGGCTGCTCGCCGGCCGCTTCTACAGCTACCGCTTCGGCAGCAGCGCGCCTGCACGTGCGTTGCTGGTGGAAAGCGGCGCCAACGATCCGAACTTCAACCTGCGCCGCGAACCCGCGCTGATCCAGCGTGTCGATGGGCAAGCCAATGTCAGCTTCTTCGGCGTGCTGGAACCGCATGGCGAATACAACGGCACCGCCGAATACGTGCATGGGGCCAACAGCCGCATCCGCGCCATCGAGCGGGTGCGCGGCGACGATGCCGAGGTGATCGTGCTCACCCTGGTCGGCGGCAAGCGCATTGCGCTGGCGGTGGCCGACGATGCCGATGCACAACGCGCCCACCAGGTGCAGGCCGCCGGCCAGCACTACCGTTGGCGCGGCGGCTATGCGCGCTTCGATCGCGCTGCAGGTGAAAAATGAGCACCGACTCCACCTCCACCACCCGCACGCGTCCCGCGGGCAAACGCTCGGCGGTGCGCTGGCTGATCGTGGCGCTGATCGCGGTGGCCACGGTGATCAACTACATCGACCGCAACGCGCTGGCGGTGATGTGGCCGGCGATCTCGCGCGACATCGGCGCCACCAAGGAAGACTACGCGCTGCTGGTCACCATCTTCATGCTGTTCTATGCCGCCGGGCAGTTCGTGTTCGGGCGGCTGTTCGACATCATCGGCACCCGGCTCGGCTTTGCCCTGTCCATCGCGGTGTGGTCGATCTCCATCGCGCTGCATGCGGTCACGCACTCCATCATGGCGTTCTCGGTGGTGCGCGCGCTGCTGGGCATCAGCGAAGCCGGCGCCTGGCCGGGCGCGGTCAAGGCCAATGCGGAATGGTTTCCCGCCCGCGAGCGTGCGCTGGCGCAGGGCATCTTCAATGCCGGCGCCTCCATCGGCGCGATCGTCTCGGCGCCGCTGATCGCGCTGCTGTTCCTGTCGTTCGGCTGGAAGGGTACGTTCGTGCTGGTCGGCGTGCTGGGCATGCTCTGGTTGCTGCCGTGGCTGGTGATCTACCGCGCCGGGCCGGACCGGCATCCCTGGGTCAACGCGGCCGAGCGGGCGTTGATCCTGGATGCGCCCGAGGCCGGCAGCGCGCCGCCGCCGGCCTACCTGCCCACGCTGCGCCAGCTGATGTCGCACCGGCAAAGCTGGGGGATCGTGCTGGCGCGGTTCTTCCTGGATCCGATCTGGTGGCTGTTCGTGTCGTGGCTGCCGATCTACCTGGCCGAAACCTTCCACTTCGACATCAAGCAGATCGGTGCGTTCGCCTGGGTGCCATTCGTCGGCGCGATGCTGGGCAGCCTGTGCGGCGGCTGGCTGTCCGGGCGCCTGATCGCAGCCGGCTGGAGCGTGGACCGCGCGCGCAAATGGACCATCACCCTGGGCGGCGCCATCATGGCGCCGGCGCTGCTCGGCGCCGTGCAGGCGGCGGACCCGCGCATGGCGGTGCTGACCATTGCCGCGGTGCTGTTCGGCTTCCAGATCGCCATCGGCAATATCCAGACCCTGCCCGGCGACCTGTTCGCCGGTAAATCGGTCGGCTCGCTGGCCGGTATCGGCGGCATGGCCGCGGTGGCCGGCACCCTGATCACCACCTGGCTGGTCCCGGTGATGACCGCAACCTCGTACGCACCGATGTTCATTCTGGTCGCCGCGCTGGTGCCGGCCTCGCTGGCCGCGCTGTGGCTGGTCACCGGCCGCATCCACCGACTCGACGCAGCGGGCACCTGAGCGTGCCCGCTGCCTACCCCGCTTTCCCCACACCAACAGGACATACCCGCATGCATTTCCACGACAAGGTCGCCATCGTCACCGGCGGTGGCCGCGATATCGGCCGCGCCATCTCGCTCAAGCTGGCTGCGGCCGGCGCCAAGGTCTGCATCAACTACGCCAACGACGACGCCAGCGCGCGCGACACGCTGGCGCAACTGCAGGCCGCCGGCGGCCAGGGCATCCTGCACCGCGCCGACGTCACCGATGCCACCGCCGTGGCCGGCCTGCTGACCGCCACGCGCACCGCATTCGGCCAGCACATCGATGTGCTGATCAACGTGGCCGGCGGCATGCTGGCGCGCAAGCCGCTGGCCGACATCGACGAGGCCTTCTTCCATCAGGTGATGGACCTCAACCTCAAATCGGTCTACCTGACCACCCAGGCGGTGGCGCCGCATATGCGCGAAGGCGGCGCGATCGTCAATTTCGCCTCGCTTGCCGGGCGCGATGGCGGCGGGCCGGGCGCGGCCATCTACGCCACCGCCAAGGCGGCGGTGATGACGTTCTCGCGCGCGATGGCCAAGGAGCTGGGCCCGCGCGGCATCCGCGTCAACGCACTGTGCTGCGGCATGATCGCCACCCGCTTCCACGACGACTTCACCAAGCCGGAAGTGCGTGCCTTCGTCGCCAATGCCACCCCGCTACGACGCGAAGGCCGCCCCGACGAAGCCGCCGATGCGGCCTTGTACCTGGCATCGGATGCGGCCAGCTTCATCAATGGCGCCAACCTGGACGTCAACGGCGGCGTGTTCTTTTCCTGATCGACAAAGGAGGCTTGCGCATGGCCTGGCGATGGATGATGACTGCGACGCTGAGCGTCTTGCTGGCGGGCCCGGCCACTGCACACCCCGCACCACGCTGGGTGCCGGCCTGGATCGCCTCGGCAACCCCGGACCGACTCGACGGCGGCGCCGACACGCCGCTGCACTTTGCCGATGAGACGGTGCGCCAGGACATGCGCCTGGGCAGTGCGGCGGTGGCCTTGCGCGTGCGCATCAGCAACGAGCTGGGCACCGCGCCGCTGACCATCGGTGCGGGCACGGCGCGTCTGCCCGGCGGCACCGGGGCCGCGCAACCGCTGCGCTTCGATGGACGCGCCAGCGTGACCGTGCCGCCCGGTGGCGTGCTGCTCAGCGACCCGGTGCCGCTGCGCGCACCGGCATTGGCCGAGGTGGCGGTCAGCCTGTATTTCCCCACGCCGGCGCGCCCGGCGGTACGCCGCACGGCAGTGCGGGTGGTCAAGGGCCAGGCCGAGGTGCCGGACAGCAAAGCGCTGGCGTATCGCCAGAACGTCATCTCCGCCCTCTACGCACAACCGCCCCATCCACGCCAGACGGTGGTGGTGGCGCTGGGCGATTCGATCACCGAAGGCGCCACCGCCACGCGCGGCGCCAATGGCGATTGGCCGGCCCTGCTGGCCAGGCGGCTGGAGCAGCGTTGCCCTGGCAGCGTGGTGGTGCTCAATGCCGGCATCAGCGGCAACAAGCTGCTCGACGATGGCCGCAGCCCCAGCGCACTGTCGCGGCTGGATCGCGACGTGCTGTCGCTGCCCGGCGTGGACCAGGTGATCGTGTTCGAAGGCATCAACGACATCCGTCACAGCGGTCCGCCGGATGCGATTACCGGTCGCACTGCCGCCGACATGGTGCTGGGGTATCGCCAGCTCGTGGCCCGGCTGCAGCAACACGGCATCGCCGTGATCGGCGCCACGCTGACGCCGTTCGGCAACTCCGATCGCTACGAGCCGGTGGCGGCGGCCACACGCCAGACGCTCAACGGTTTCATCCGCGATGGGCAGGCATTCGATGCGGTGATCGACTTCGACGCCGCGCTGCGCGACCCGGCCAGGCCGGAGTGGCTACCTGCCGCACTGACCCGCGACTTCCTGCATCCCAACGACGCCGGTTACCAGCGCATGGCCGAGTCGGTGGACCTGTCGTTGTTCTGCAAGGCCCGCTGAGTCGGCAGTCGCCACGCAGTGGCGCGCATGCGCCGAGCGGGCTGCCACGGTGATGCGGCGGCACGGCCGGCGTGCACGCCGCCTGTCTTTAGCTCTGGCGTTTTTTCAAGATACTGATGTCGCCGGAGGTCTCCAGGATCGCCATGTCGATATCGGCATCGTCGCGGCAATCGGCCTTGCGTTTTGCCACCTCGAAATCGGCATAGCTGACATTGTGGCGGACCAGTTCCTTCCAGTAGATCTCGCCACCACGCGCCAGCAGCGCAGGGGTGCCCTGCACCCAGGTATCGATCCGCCGGCTGCGCGCGGTGGCCATGCCCACCAGCCAGTTCAACACCAGCAAGGTGACCGCCAGAATCATGCCGCCCAGCAACGAGACGTCCTTGCCGATCAACGAGTTCTGTACCGCAGTTCCCAGCAGCACGATGAGCAGCACGTCGAACGGCGTGGATTGGCCTAGCGCGCGTTTGCCGGTCATGCGCGTCAACAGCAGGACCACGGTATAGACCGCTACCGCACGCAGCACGAACTCCCACCACGGCATGTCAAGGTGCATCATTTCGTAGAAGCGCACGCGTGTCTGCACGTCCAGCATCGTTTGCCCTGACCGCCGTTGATAGATTGCGCACGCTAGTGCGGAAACGGTGAAGGCGCTGTGCTGTTGCCATTGTTGCCGGGACAGCCCGCTCGGCACCCATCGTGCACCGCATCACGGCTTTTCGCTGGCGATCCGTTAGCGTCTGGCCTGGACAGACGGGGATGGCGGGCATGGGGACGGGGATCACGCGTCGCAGGTTGCTGCTGGGGACCGCTTCGGCAGCAGTGTTGGCACAGGTGCCGGTGGGGTTTGCGCTACCGCGTCGTGCGGCCGGGGCGTCGGCCTTTATCGATGCGTTGATCGCACGCATGAGCGCGGAGGAAAAAGCCGGGCAGCTGACGCTGTCCGGTTCGGCGCAGCAGACCGATGCGGCGGCGGCGGCCAATCCGGTCGATACCATGCCCACGGCCGAGGGCCAGCTCGCCGCTGCGCGCGCCGGGCGAGTGGGCGGCATCTTCAATGGCTCCAATGTGCTGTGGCATCGGCAGTTGCAGCAGGCCGCGCTGCAGAGCCGCTTGAAGATTCCGCTGCTGTTTGCCGCCGATGTGATCCACGGATTCACCACCGTGTTTCCGGTGCCGTTGGCCGAGGCCGCCAGCTTCGAGCCGGCGCTGGCGCAACGCACCGCGCGTGCCGCCGCACTGGAAGCCAGCGCGGTCGGTATCGACTGGACGTTCGCGCCGATGGTGGATATCGCGCGCGATGCGCGCTGGGGGCGCGGCGTGGAAGGCAGCGGCGAAGACGTGCTGCTCGGCAGGCGTTTTGCGCAGGCACGCGTGCGCGGCTTCCAGGGCGAGGGCCTGAATCATGCCGACGCACTTGCAGCCTGCCCCAAGCATTTCGCTGCCTACGGAGCCGCCGAAGCGGGGCTGGACTACAACACCGTCGACATCTCCGAGCGCAGTTTGCGCGAACTCTACTTCCCGCCGTTCCAGGCCGCGTTCGATGCCGGCGCAGTGACCACGATGGCGGCGTTCAACGAGATCGCCGGCATCCCTGCCACGGCCAATCGCTGGTTGCTGAGCGAGGTATTACGCGGCGAGTGGGACTACCGCGGCCTGGTGGTCTCAGACTACACAGGCGACCTGGAATTGATCGGGCACGGGGTTGCCAGCGATGCGCGCGAGGCAGCCAAATTGGCGTTCCTGGCCGGTGTGGACATCAGCATGCAAAGCGGGCTGTATCTGCAGCATCTGCCCGAGCTGGTCGCCGCCGGCGAAGTGACGATGGCGCAACTGGATGCATCGGTGCGGCGCGTGCTGCAGTTCAAGGCCGAACTTGGACTGTTCGACGATCCGTTCCTGCGCATCGTGCCGGCACGCGCACAGGCGCGGCAGCGACGCGCCGAAACGCTGGCACTGGCACGCGAGGCGGCGCGCAAATCCATCGTGCTGCTCAAGAACGATGGCGAGCTGCTGCCGCTGAAGACGCAAGGGCAACGCATCGCGTTGATCGGGCCGATGGCGCGCAACTGGACCGACACCGCCGGCCCATGGAGCCTGTTCGGCGGCGACGACAGCGGCAACGACCTGGCCACCGCACTGCGCGCGCGGCTGAGCGACCCGAGCAGCTTGCAGGTGGTGGAAGGCTGCGACTTCGAACATGGCCTGCCCGGCGGCGTGCAGGCGGCCGTCACCGCAGCGGCATCCGCCGATGTGGCGGTGCTGGCGATCGGCGAGCCGATGCGCTACTCGGGCGAAGCGCAGTCGCGCAGCGAGATCGTCATCCCGTCCGGGCAGCAAGCGCTGCTGGCGGCCGTGGCGGCCACCGGTACGCCGGTGGTGGTGGTGCTCAGCAATGGCCGTGCGCTGGTGATCGATGGCCCGGTACTCAAGGCACCGGCCATTCTGGTCGGCTGGTTCCTGGGCTCGGCATCGGGCGCCGCGCTGGCGGACATCCTGTTTGGCGAGCACGGTCCGTCCGGGCGCCTGCCGGTGAGTTTTCCGCACACCGCCGGGCAGGTGCCCTATAGCTATGCGCACAAGCCCAGCGGCCGTGCCGACCCGCGCCCGGATGCCTTGCAGCCGTTCAAGACCCGCTACCGCACCGCGCCCAATGCCGCGTTGTTTCCGTTCGGGCACGGCCTGACCTATGGCCGCATCGAATACGGCGAACTGCGCCTGAGCGATGCACGGCTGGCAGCGACCGGCAGCCTGCGCATCAGCGCGCGCATCCGCAACCGCGGCACCCGCGATGCCGAGGAAGTGGCGCAGCTCTACCTCCGCGACCGCAGCGCCAGCGTCACCCGCCCGGTGCGCGAGCTGAAGGACTTTCGCAAGCTGGCGGTGCCGGCAGGCGGCAGCGCGGTGGTGGAGTTCGTGCTGCGCCGTGAGGACCTGCTGTTTATCGGCCAGGCATTGAAGACGACGGTGGAGCCTGGCGTATTCGATCTCTGGGTGGCGCCCTCTGCAGAGGCCGAGGGCGTGTCTGCGAGTTTTGAATTGATCGGCTGAGCGCTAGCCGCAATCGGAATGGCTCAGCTGAGGGGATGGATGTAGGGCGTGTCTCGCTAACGCAGAGGGCATCGCGCACAGATCGGCTCGGGAACATCCCCATTGCGCTGACGCTCACGCTATCGGTCGTCTTTAGAGGTGACTGGGTCTTGAGGGGGGATTGGACGGTGCGTGAGCCTCGGTACAGCGGACGATCTGCGGGTTTGCTGCAGGGCCCTCGCCCGCCCACCATCGCGGGACACGCTGCAAGTACGTCCCTGTAAGCTCTTACGCGGCATCCATGCCGCGTAAGGTCCCGCGACGGTGAGCGGGCAAGGACCAGGCGAGATGGTCGGTGTGCATGGACGAGCCATGCATGCCGTACGGCCGTGCGATGCGATGAGCGGCAGTGCGGTGTGATCGGTTCTCTGCGATGCGAGCAATCTCGCTGCCATGCCGACATCACTTCACTCGTCAACGAAGACGCGTCTGGCCAACACGTTCCGCCATCGCTACGACGTTCGAAAAGAGTTATTAGCCACGCTTATTCCCCGCGCAGCACCTGCGCCAGGAACGGCGCGGTGCGGCTGCCACGCTGCCGCGCAACCGCCTCCGGCGCACCGGCCACCACGACAGCGCCACCTGCACCGCCCGCGCCCGGGCCCATGTCCAGCACCCAATCGCTGCTGGCGGCCACGCGCATGTCGTGTTCGACCACGATCACCGTATTGCCGGCTTCCACCAGGTCTTGCAGCTGACGCATCAAGGTATCCACGTCGGCCGGATGCAGGCCGGTGGTCGGCTCGTCCAGCACGTACACGGTGTCGCGTCGCTGCGCGCGTTGCAGTTCGGTCGCCAGCTTGATGCGCTGCGCCTCGCCACCGGACAGTTCGGTGGCCGGCTGGCCGAGCCGCAGATAGCCCAGCCCCACTTCGCGCAACACCTGCAGCGGGCGCAACACGCTGGCATCGTCGGCAAAGAAGCTGGCGGCCTGGTCCACCGTCATCTCCAGCACCTGCGCAATGTTGTGCCCACGCAGCGCGATCTCCAGGGTCTTGGCGTTGTAGCGCGCGCCGTGGCAGGTGGGGCATGGCGCGTACACGCTGGGCATGAACAGCAATTCCACGTGCACCGAGCCCTCGCCCTCGCAGGTGGCGCAGCGCCCCTTGGCGACATTGAACGAAAACTGCCCCGGGTCGTAACGGCGGCGGCGCGCAGCCGGTGTGGCGGCGAACAACTTGCGCACCGGATCGAACAGGCCGGTGTAGGTAGCCAAGTTCGAACGTGGCGTGCGGCCGATCGGTTTCTGGTCCACACGCACCAGACGCCGCACCTGGTCGAGCCCGCCGACGATCGCGCCACCCAGCGGCACCTGCGTGCCGCGCTCCAGCGGATCCAGCGCTTCGTCTTCCTCTGCCTGGGTTTGTCCAAGATGCGCGGCCAGCAATTCCACCAATGCCTGGCTCACCAGCGACGACTTGCCCGAGCCGGACACACCGGTCACGGTGGTGAACACACCCAGCGGCAGGTCCACATCCAGGTCGCGCACATTGTTGCGGGTGATGCCGCGCAGCTGCAGCCAACCGGTGGCTGCACGCGCATGGCTGTGCACCTGCGGCGGGGTGCCGAACAGGTAGCGGCGCGTGGACGAGGCTTCCACCTGCTCCAGTCCCGCCGGCGGGCCGCTGTACAACACCTGCCCGCCGTGTACGCCGGCCGCCGGGCCGACATCGACGATCCAGTCGGCGTGGCGGATCACATCCACCTCGTGTTCGACCACGAACACCGAATTGCCGGCGGCCTTGAGCTGATCCAGCGCGCCCAGCAGTGCCTGCGCATCGGCCGGATGCAGGCCCGCCGACGGTTCGTCCATCACATACACCACGCCGAACAATTGCGAGCGGATCTGCGTGGCCAGCCGCAGCCGTTGCAGCTCGCCCGGCGACAGCGTCGGCGTGCTGCGCTCCAGGCTGAGATAGCCCAGACCCAGCGCCTGCACCACGGCGATCCGCGCCCGCAGGTCGGCGGCGATGCGTTGCGCGGCGATCGCCTGCTCGGGATGCATGCCGGCCTGCGTGCGCTTGTCGTTGCGCTTGCGCTGGTCACCGTCACCTTCCGCAGCCGGACGCAGCAGGTCGGCCACCTCATCCAGCGGACGCCGCGACAGCTCGCCGATATCCAGGCCGGCAAAGGTCACCGACAGCGCCTCGCGCCGCAGCCGCTTGCCATCGCACTGCGGGCACTGGGTGCTGATCAGGTACTGCGCCACGCGCTTTTTCATCTGCGCGCTCTGCGTGGTGGCAAAGGTGTGCAGCACATAGCGCCGCGCACTGGTGAAGGTGCCCATGTAGCTGGGCTCCTCCTTGCGGCGCAGCGCGCGCTTGGCCTCGTCCAGGCTATAGCCGGCATACACCGGCACCACCGGTTGCTCGTCGGTGTAGAGGATCCAGTCGCGGGTCTTCTTCGGCAGCGTGTGCCACGGCAGGTCGACGTCGTGGCCGAGCGTGGTGAGGATGTCGCGCTGGTTCTGGCCATGCCAGGCACCGGGCCAGGCGGCGACCGCGCGCTCGCGGATGCTCAGCGCAGGATCCAGCACCATGGTCGCTTCGGTCGCGTCGTAGATGCGCCCCAGGCCGTGGCAGGTCGGGCAGGCACCGGCGGGGGTATTGGGCGAAAAGCCGTCGGCATAGATGATCTCCTGCCCCGGCGGGTAGCTGCCCGCACGCGAATACAGCATGCGCAGGGAATTGGAGATGGTGGTGACGCTGCCCACCGACGAGCGCGCGCTCGGCGCGCCGCGCGCCTGCTGCAAGGCCACCGCAGGCGGCAGCCCTTCGATGGAATCCACTTCCGGCACGCCCACCTGGTCGATCAGGCGCCGCGCATATGGCGAAATCGAATCGAGGTAACGCCGCTGCGCTTCGGCGAACACGGTACCGAACGCCAGCGACGACTTGCCCGAGCCGGACACACCGGTGAACACCACCAGCGCATCGCGCGGGATGTCCACGTCCACGTTCTTGAGGTTGTGCTCGCGCGCACCGCGCACGCGCACCAGGCCGGAGGACGATGAGATTGGATTGGACATGACCACCAGACCGACGTTCGACAACGCACTAGCCTAGCGCGGGACGCATGCAGCCAATGTCAGGGTTAACGGCCAGTCCTGCGGCGCCTGACGCTGATCGCCTTGAAATGCGTCGGTCGAGGGCCCTGCAGCAAACTCGCAGCGTCGAGAGCGCGGCGCCCTCACCGCTCGCGGGACACGCCGTGAACCCGTCCCTGGGGGGCTCGGTGGCGGCATCCTTGCCGCCACACGGTCCCGCAACCGGCGAGGACACCGCACCAGAGAGTTGGTCGGCGCTCATCTGAAAGGTTGTCTGTCGTGCGGCGCGCATCGGACGTGGAGCCGACGCTTCATGATCGAACAAGACACATCCAGCACTGCTCTTGCCATGCACACCGACCATCTGGACTGGTCCTTGCCCGCCCACCGTCGCGGGACCTTACGCGGCATGGATGCCGCGTAAGAGCTTACAGGGACGTACTTGCAGCGTGTCCCGCGATGGTGGGCAGGCAAGGACCCTGCAGCAAAATCACAGCGTCGAGGGCGCGGCGAGGACACCGCACCAGACAGTGTGCTGATTGTTTTACTGAAAGCTCTGCACGCCGGCCATCGTGACAGGTCCCTACAGCCAGGCCGCAGATCAGCTGCGCTACAACGCGATCAGCCCAGCGCGTGCGCCGGCACCGGCTGCTCGCCGGTCTCGGCCAAGTCCTGCATGCGCGTCACCACGCCAGTGAACAACCGCGTGGTAGCGGCCCCGCGTGTGCGGAAGATCGCTTCCAGCTCGCCGTAGTACCACAGCGTGCCGGCGCGCCCGGCGGTGAACACGTTGAAGATGTCCTGGCCCACGGCCGGGTTTTCCAGGTCCTGCACGATGGTGCGCGCGTTATAGAGCTTGTCGCAGCCGGACACCAGCAAGGCGCGTTCGGGCGTGTTGCGCAGGTGCTCAAGGTAGGCCAGCTTGCGCTCGCGCCAGTCGCGTTTGCGTGCGCTGGCGGTGTTGTCCACCTCGGCCTTGTCTTCGGCGGTGGCATCGGTGCATGCCATCACGATGTCGGCCACCGCATCGCCGAACTGCGCGCGGATCGAGGCCTCATGACCGCCGCCGCAATCTTCCACCACATCGTGCAGCAGCCCGGCGATGGCCTGTTCTTCGTCGCCGCCGCATTCCAGCACCAGCGTGGACACGCCCAGCAAATGGCTCAGATACGGAATCTGCGTGCCCTTGCGCACCTGCCCGGCATGGGCGATGCGCGCGTAATCCACAGCCAGGGCGTAACGTTCGGTGAGAGCGGTCATGGGGCGTCCGATGCGGGCAATGGCGCATTATCGCCGAGCCGGGTGACGCGCCAGGTGAGGATGGCGCGACGATGCATGTGCAGCCTCAATGACGCGCTGTTGCGGCCGATACCGCTAGGCTCACCCCACGCCGCACGACTGCCCAGCCATGCCCACGCTCCCCGTTTGCAACGCCTGCCGCGACGGCCAGGACTTTCCCACCGCCATCACCATGGCGTTCCAGCCGATCGTGGACGTATCCACCCGCAGCATCTACGCCGGCGAAGCGCTGGTGCGCGGGGTCAATGGCGAATCGGCCGGCAGCATCCTGGCTGCCGTGGATGAGCGCAACCGCTACGCCTTCGACCAGGCCTGCCGCATCAAGGCGATCGAATGCGCCGCGCAGATCGCGCTGCCGGCCTTGCTGTCGATCAACTTCATGCCCAACGCGGTCTACAACCCCGAACACTGCCTGCGCGCCACGCTCTCGGCCACCGCGCAGTACGGCTGGCCGCTGGACGCCATCATTTTCGAAGTCAGCGAACAGGAACACCTGGCCGAGCCGGCGCATCTGCTCGACATCATGCGCACCTATCAGGCACGCGGCCTGAAGACCGCCATCGACGACTTCGGCGCTGGCTACTCCGGCCTGGGCCTGCTGGCCGACTTCCAGCCGGACCTGCTCAAGCTGGATATCGCCCTGGTACGCGGCATAGACGCCGACCGCAGCCGCCAGGCCATCGTCCGCCACACCACCCGCATGTGCGAAGAACTCGGTATCGCAGTCATCGCCGAAGGCATCGAACACCCCGACGAATGCCGCGCCCTGCGCGACATGGGCATCCACCTGCAGCAAGGCTACCTGTTCGCCCGCCCACAGATCGGCGAGCTGCCGCAGGTGCACTGGCCGGAGTAAGAGGGTGCGTGCGCAAGAAGCACGCGAACCGCCCCCCCCTCAGCAGGCGCGCAATCGCCCAACACACAAAATCCGCACCCGCAGAAATCAAACAGCACGCAATCCGCTTTCCCGATTCCCTATTCCCTATTCCCTATTCCCCGGCACTGGCAAGTTCCGATGCCGGCACCGGATTGGCCTGATGTGCCAGGTATTGATGGATCTGCGCGACCACCGCCGCGCCCTCGCCCACCGCCGCGGCCACCCGCTTGACCGAGCCGGCCCGCACATCGCCGATGGCGAACACGCCGGGGCGGTTGGTTTCCAGCGGCAGACAGGCCGGCACGCCATCGCCGCGCGCGTTGCCGGTGACGACGAAGCCGCGCGCATCGGTCTCCACGCACTGCTGCAGCCAGCCGGTGTTGGGGTCGGCGCCGACGAACAGGAACAGATGCCGCAATTCCACCCGCGTGGTCTGGCCATCGGCGCGCGTGCGCAACACCGCCGCCTGCAGACCGCGCTCCGGATCGCCTTGCAGCGCGGACACTTCGGTGCCGGTATGCAGCTGCACATTCGGCAGCACGGCGATGCGGTCGATCAGATAGTGCGACATCGACGATTCCAGCCCGTCGCCGCGAATGATCAGGTGCAGTTCCTTCACCCGCGGCGCCAGGAACGCCACCGCCTGGCCGGCGGAATTGCCGCCGCCCACCAGCGCCACCACGCCGCCCTCGCACAGCCGCGCTTCCACCGGCGAGGCCCAGTACGACACGCCATGGCCTTCGAAACGCGCCAGCCCGTCGATCTCCGGACGCCGGTAACGCGCCCCGGAGGCAACCACCACGGTGCTGGCCAGCAGCTGCTTGCCATCGGCCAGATCCAGCTTCAGCGCGCCATCGTCGCGCCCGCATTCCAGCGTGCCGGCCTCGATCGGAATCGCCAGCTCGGCGCCGAATTTGAGCGCCTGGTTATAGGCGCGCCCGGCCAGCGCCTGGCCGGAAATACCCGTGGGAAAGCCCAGATAGTTTTCGATGCGTGCCGAGGCGCCGGCCTGGCCGCCGATGGCGCGCTGGTCCAGCACCAGCACCGACAGCCCTTCGGACGCCGCGTACACCGCCGTCGCCAGACCGGCCGGGCCGGCGCCAACAATCGCGACGTCGTAACGCTTGTCCGGGTCGATGTCCGGGGTCATGCCCAGGCAATGCGCCGCTTCGGCATCGCTGGGCTGGCGCAGCACCCTCCCGCTCGGGCACACCATCACCGGCAGTTCCTGCTTCTGGATGCCGAAGCGATGCACCAACGCGCGGCCTTCCTCGTCGGAGGCATCGATCACCGTGTTCGGGTAACCGTTGCGGGTCAGAAAGCCCTGCAAGCGGGTCAGATGCGGATCGTCCGGCTCGCCGATCAACACCGAGCCCGAGGCATCGCCTTCGATCAGGCCGACGCGGCGCAGGATCAACGCGCGCATCACCACCTCGCCCACTTCCGCCGAGCTGATCATCAGCGCGCGCAGATGCGCGGTGTCGAACGGCAGCGCCAGGCAGCCCTGCGGCCCGGCCCGCCCACCGGCCAGCGACGCGCGCCCGGCCAGCTGACTGACCTCGCCGGTGAACTGGCCGGGCGTGTGCGAGGTGACCGGCTTTTCGTTGCCCAGCCCGTCGCGCCGCACCACCTCGATGGCGCCTTCCAGCACCACCCACACCGGCGCGTGCGCATCGCCCACGTCGAACACGATCTCGCCCGCGTCGAAACGCTGCGCCGGCCCGCTGGCAAAACGCCGCGTGATCGCCAATTGGCCCGAGTCCAGCTCGGGAAACATCTGATGGTGGCGGGTATCGGCCAGGGACATGGAATGGCGACGCTGAGGGGCAGTACATGCAAGCATGGCCAGCCGTGAGGGCGATGGCAATCACCCGAACGGGCCATGCCGGGCGCGACAGAGCGTGCCTGCGCGAGCAGCGTACGCGCGTGCGCCGGCGCGCTGCTCGTGCAGGCATCACGGCCTCAGGCGGGTGCCCGTCGTGTGCGCGTGCACCCGAGGTGATCAGCACGACCAGCCGCAACCGTGTGCGCAAAACGTAGCTGAAGCACCTGCTGCGCTGGCCGCCAAGCGAACACGGCCCTGCCCGGTACCCGGCACGCAGCACTCGAACGCGCATGTTGCTCCGGTTGCTCCGGTTGCTCCGCACCGTGCCGACGAACGTGCACCACCTCTTGTCAGCCACGCTGCGTCTGCACCGGCTCCCAGTGCGGCCCGTGCTGACCGGCGGCCATGCGCTCGGCCGGGCGCACGCGAAACACCACGCTGATGCGCTCGCCCACCGCACGTGCGGTCTTGGCAATGCCGTGCTCGTGGCTCAGTTGCGAGGCATGGCTCATCGCCAGCAGACTGCCGGGCGCCAGCTCCACACCGATCGCCCGCGTGCTGCCATCTTTTGCGCGCAGCTGCATCCGCCGCGTCGCGCCCAGCGACACCAATGCGATCGGATACGGCGCCAGCAGCGTCTGCAGCTTGTCGTGATGCATCGCCACGCTGTCGCGGCCATCGCGATACAGATTCAGGCCCACGGCGTTGTAGGGCGCAGGCAACACGGTCTGCACCGCATCGAGCAGCGCCTGCAACGGCAAACCCGGCGGCAGCGGCGCATCCAGCCGATACGAGGCCAGCAGGCGCGGCACCTCCACCACACGGTCGTACATCTCGCGGCGCTGGCTGCGCCAGTCGGTCGCCTGGCGCAACGCGGCAAAGCACTGCTGCGCCACGGCAGGCGCCAGCAACTGCGGCCAATAGCGCACGCCGCCTTGCGCATCGTGCAGCAGCTGCACCGGCGCGGTGGGAGCATCGAACAGATCCATCGGGATCATATGCGGGCGGTTTGCGCGATTTCAGCAGCCGGGCGTTGCGCTTGCCTGCGGCCGGAGCAGTGCAGGTGCACGCTGTCTCGCATCTGCTGCAAGACCTTGCTGCGTGCAGAAAGACGACCGACCTGCGCACCCGCAACCTCCTGCGCGCAAGGCTGGCAACCCGTGGCGGCCACGCGCGTCCATCGCCTACCGCGGCCCGCGCATGCATTAGCGAGCTCAACGATGCAGCCATGGAGGCCATGCGATCAGGCCCGACAGCTGTGCTACGGTCCGGCGCTGCATCCGCCTGGAACCGTTCGCATGCAGCATCGCTCAATCGCCTTCTCTCCCCTGCGTTGGCTGGCGCTGCTTGCCGCCTGCGTCAGCTTTGCCGGCAATGCGGCGCCACGCACGGACGACGCGGGTTTCAGCGCGGTGGATCCGTTCATCGGCACCGGTGGCGAAGGCCACACCTATCCCGGTGCCACGGTGCCGTTCGGCATGGTGCAGCTGAGCCCGGACACGCAGATCAAGCCACGCAAGGAGGCCTATGGCTGGGCCGCCGGTTACCGGCATGGCGACACCACGATTGTCGGCTTCTCGCACACGCACTTTTCCGGCTCCGGGCATTCGGACCTGGGCGATGTCCTGCTGATGCCGCAAACCGGCCAGGTCAAGCTCGAACGCGGCGATGTCGCCACACCGGGCAGCGGCTACACCGCGCAGTTCGACCATGCCAGCGAGCAGGCGCAGCCCGGCTATTACGCGGTGACCTTGAAAGACCGCAACATCCGCGCCGAACTCACCGCCAGTGCGCGCGTGGGTGTGCATCGCTATCAGTTCCCCAAGGGCGTACCGGCGCATGTGCTGGTGGACCTGCGCACCAGCCTGTACGACTACCCCGGCAAGGTGCAGTGGTCGCGGCTGCGCGTGCGCGGCGATGGCACCGTCACCGGCTTTCGCGAAACCCGTGGCTGGGCGCCCGGCCGCCAGTTGTACTTCGCCATGCGCTTTTCGCGCCCGCTCACCGCCACGCAGTTGCACGACACCGAGCAGGACATCCCGTACAAGGGCTTTCCGCCACCGGGCGAGAAGAACCCCGCGCAGCGCGCACAGATCGAAGGCCGGCAGCTGGTCGGCGTGTTCGATGTTGCCAACGATGGCACGCCGCTGGTGGTCAAGGTCGCGCTGTCGCCGGTCAGCGAAGCCGGTGCCATCGCCAATCTCGATGCGGAGGTGCCCGGTTTCGATTTCGACCGCGTGCGCGCCGACGCGCGTGCGCAATGGACGCAGGCGCTGTCGGCGATCGACGCGCAAGGCACGCCGCAACAACGCACCCAGCTCTACACCGCGCTGTATCACACCCTGCTCGGTCCCACCCTGTTCATGGACGGCGATGGCCAGTACCGCGGGCCGGACAATGCCGTGCATCAGGCGCGTGGCTGGACCAACTACTCCACCTTCTCGCTGTGGGACACCTACCGCGCGCTGCACCCGCTGCTGACCCTGGTGCAGCCGCCGCAACGCAGCAGCGACATGGTCAATTCCCTGCTCGCCTCGCGCCGCGACAGCGCCTACGGCATCCTGCCGGTCTGGGCATTCCACGGCCTGGAAACCTGGTGCATGATCGGCTACCACGCCGTGCCGGTGATCGCCGACGCCTACATGAAAGGCATCGGCGGCTTCGATGCCAACGAAGCATTGGACGCCATGGTCGCCAGCGCCAACTACGGCCCCTACGACGGCATCGCGCAGTACCGCGAGCTGGGCTATGTGCCCATCGATGAAGAAGGCGAAGCCGCCTCCAAGACGCTGGAATATGCCTTCGACGACTGGACCATCGCGCGCATGGCCGACAAGCTCGGCAGGCCCGCCATCGCCGCAGAATTCAGCAAGCGCGCCGGCAACTGGAAACACGCCTTCGACCCGGCCACCGGCTACATGCGCGCACGCACCCGTGCCGGCGACTTCCGCGCGCCGTTCGATCCCTCGGCCAGCGGCTACGGCAGCGACTACACCGAAGGCAATGCCTGGCAGTACTCCTGGTATGTGCCGCAGGACGTCGCAGGACTTGCAGCCGCACATGGCGGCGACGACCAACTGCTCGCGCGCCTGGATGCGGTGTTCGATGCCAAGGTCGACCCCAAGGTGTTCGCGCATATGGAAGACATCACCGGCCTGATCGGCTGGTACGCGCACGGCAACGAGCCCAGCCACCATGTCGCCTATCTGTACGCCTACGCCGGCCAGCCCTGGCGCACCCAGGCGCGGCTGAGCCAGATCATGGACACCCAGTACCACGCCGGCCCCGAAGGCCTGGCCGGCAACGACGACCTCGGCCAGATGTCGGCCTGGTACGTGTTCACCACGCTGGGCTTCTATCCGGTGGCACCGGGCAGCAACCAGTACATCATCGGCCGCCCGTTCCTGCCGCGCGCCACGCTCCACCTGCCCAATGGCAAGCGCTTCAGCGTGATCGCCGATGGCCTGAGCAAGGCGCGCAGCTACGTCGGCAGCGTCACCCTCAACGGCCAGCCGCTGACCCGCGCCTACCTCACGCACGAAGAAATCCAGGCCGGCGGCGAGCTGCGCTTCCGCATGCAGGCCACGCCGAACACGCAATGGGCCACCGATCCGGCGCAGCGGCCGTATTCGATGTCCACCCAGACGCGCTGACGCGATCATCGACACCATCGCGCAACGACAAGCCAGGCACTCGCTACGTCTGCCTGGCTGATGCGTTCACGCCATGCACAACATTCGTTCACCCGCACGCATCGCCGTGGTTTCCAGACTGCACTGCATCGGCCGCAGCACGCTGCGGCCCTGCCATCCCCCACTGCAGGAGCCAGTGCATGTCCAGCACCAAGAACCAGTACGAAATGCAGAACCCGCTCACCCAGTTTCCGCAGCCTAAATTCCCGGAGCAAACCCAGGAAGCGCCAGGCACCATCCACGCATTGCAGCCCAAGGCCGACCACGGCGAGCAGAGCTACCAGGGCTTCGGCCGCCTGAAGGGCCGCAAGGCGCTGATCACCGGCGCCGATTCGGGCATCGGCCGCGCCACCGCGATTGCCTATGCACGCGAAGGCGCCGACATCGTGCTGAACTACCTGCCGGAGGAAGAACAGGATGCGGCGGAGGTGGTGCAGTTGATCCAGGCCGAAGGCCGCACCGCCATCAGCATCCCGGGCGACCTCAAGGACGAAGCGTTCTGCAATGAACTGGTCGCACGCGCGGTCAAGGAGCTCGGCGGGCTGGATCTGCTGGTCAACATCGCCGGCAAGCAGACTGCGGTGAAGGACATCGCCGACATCACTACCGAGCAGTTCGACGCCACCTACAAGACCAACGTGTATGCGATGTTCTGGCTCTGCAAGGCGGCCATCGCGCACCTGCCGCCGGGCGCATCCATCATCAACACCGGCTCGATCCAGTCCTACCAGCCCTCGCCGACGCTGCTGGACTATGCCTCCACCAAGGCGGCCATCGTCAACTTCACCAAGGGCCTGGCCCAGCAGGTCGCCGACAAGGGCATCCGCGTCAACGCGGTCGCACCCGGCCCGGTGTGGACCCCGCTGCAGCCCAGCGGCGGCCAGCCGCCGGAAAAGATTCCCGAGTTCGGCTCGGAAACCCCGCTCAAGCGTGCCGGCCAGCCGGTGGAGATGGCGCCGCTGTACGTGATTCTGGCCTCGCAGGAATCCAGCTATGTCACCGGCGAAGTGTTCGGTGCCACCGGCGGCTTGCTGCTGTCCTAATCCAGCTGAAAGCGTGTCCTAAGCCAGGCTGAAAGCGCGTTTACAGCGTAACGCCACCAGAACCCTGCCGACCGCTGCGTGCGCAGCGATCGGCAAGCGTTTCTTCGGTGGGCATTTCTTCGGCGGCGTTCTTGGTACTGGCGACAGCATCAACGGGTGACGCATCAGCGGGACGTACACGCACGATGGTCCAACCGGCGACGCAACGCTGGCTAAGAGCACCGTAAGCTCCCCTTCTCCCACCGGGAGAAGGTGCCCGAAGGGCGGATGAGGGAACGCAATCTCCCACCAACGCTCCGCCCAAGGTCCGCGCTTACTGCATCATCACCACCGTCTGGATCGCATGCGCCGGGATCTCCAACTCACTGGACGCGGCGCCCACATACAGGTTGTAGCGGATCGCCACGTCGCTGGCATTCATCACCACCGTCGCCAGGCTGCCATCAGTATTGAGAAAGGACGTCGTTGCCAGATTGCTGCGGCTGCTGGCCGCACTCACCCGCCGCGCACCGGGGCGGATGAACTTGGAAAAGTGGCCGATATACCAATAGCTCGGCGTATAGATCACATCACCTGTGCGCGTATCGGCATGCACCGGCGCAAAGCAGTAATTGCCCACGTGGTTCGGCCCGCCGTTCTGGTCGAGCAGGATGTTCCAATCGGTCCAGCCCACCGCCCCATGATTGAGATCATTGATGATCGCGGTGCCATAGCGTTCGCCGTTGGGCCAATGCTGCAGCTTTGCCGGGTCGAACTTCTCCACCGCCGCTTCGGTCAGCAATAGCGGCTTGTCCGGATACGCCTGCGCCACCGCCGCCACGTTCTCCACCATCGGCGCGAACCCGGCCCAGGTCTCGTACCAATGGAAGCCCATACCCCACGCGTATTTCGCCGCGCCCGGGTCGTCGAAGATCACGTGCGCCCGGTGCAGCATCATGTCGCGGTTGTGGTCCCACACGATGATCTTGCGGTCGCCATAGCCCGCCTGCTCCATCGTCGGACCGAGGTGGTTCTTCAGGAAGTCGCGCTCTTCCTCGGCGGAAAACACCATCGACTCCCAGGTCTGCACCGCCATCGGCTCGTTCTGCAGGCTGATGCCCCAGATCGGGATGCCGGCCCTCTCGTACGCCGCAATGAAGCGCGTGTAGTAGGTCGCCCAGGCCTGCGCATACGCGGGCAACAACTTGCCGCCCTTGAGCATGCTGTGGCTGTCTTTCATGAAGGCCGGCGCGCTCCACGGGCTGGCGAATGTCGTCAACGTGCCGCCGGCCGCCGCAATGGCCTGGCGCAGCATCGGGATGCGATAACGTTGATCGTGCCTGACCGAAAAGCTCTTCAGCGCCGCATCGCCGTCCTTGATGTAGGTATAGCTGCCGCTGCTGAAATCCGAGCTGTGGATGGTGGTGCGCGCCAGCGTATAGCCGATGCCTTTTTGCGGGTCGTAGTAGGCAGTGAGCAAGGCGCGCTGCGCAGGCTTGGGCAGCCTGGCAAAGGTCTCCGCACTGGCATCGGTGATCGCCCCGCCAATGCCCAGCACCTGCTGAAAGCGGCGCTGCGGATTGACGAAGATGGAGTTCTCCTTCTCGGTCAACGCATGCCCGGTCTTGGGCGCCTCGGCAGTGCTGGCGCGCATCTGCTGCGTTGCACCTTGGGCAGAGGTATAGACGCGTAGTGCGCCGCCGGGTGCTGCTGGCGGAGCAGCAGCACCCGCAACCGCAGCTTCTACCGCCTCCGATGCGGGCGTGGATGCAGACGATGCCGTCGATACCGGCATCGGAATTGGCGTTGCTGTTGTTGCTGTTGTTGCTGTTGTTGTTGTTGCTGCTGTTGTTGCTGCAGATGCAGATGCAGATGCAGATGCAGATGCAGATGCCAACACTATTTCAGTCGCAGCGCTCCAAATCCCAAGTGCTCCCATCACCGACCACGCAATCGCTCGCTTCACCGTGCACCCTCCCAGGTTGGTGACCAAGCCTAACCGACCAACGCAGCGCAACATCGCGCAACAAACGAGCGCAACCATGCATCCTTCCACCACCGGACTTTCCCTTCCCGAAGGGCCGGATGAGGGCACGTCTGCCGAAACTGCAACCGCGCCCCCGCAATCAAGGCAACAACATAAACCCCAACTGGAAAGACAGCCCCACGACTCCAGCAAACGTACCCTCACCCCAACCCCTCTCCCGCTGGAAAGGGGCTTCTGGTCTGCGCGCGGCATCAAAGCAACGAACCTCCATCACCCGCGCGCCAACCGATCCAGAATTCCAGGTACTTCCGCCCCAAGCTCCCGCGCCAGAAACCCCACCGGCCCGATCCGCTTGGCCAACTGCCTGCCCGCCGCCGCATGCACAAACACGCCCCATAACGCAGCGCCCAACGCATCGCAGCCGCGCGCGGCAAACCCGGCAATCAATCCCGCCAGGACATCGCCAGACCCGGACGTGCCCAACCCGGATGCGCCTCCGCGATGCATCCACAGCGCACCATCCGGCCCGGCAATAAAACTGTCCGCACCCTTGACGATCACCACGCTGCGCAGCTTCTGCGCAAACTTCAGCGCGTACGCGCCCGGCGCCGCTTCCACCGCCGCCTTGTCGTCGCCGGCCAGGGTGGCCATCTCGCCCGCGTGCGGCGTCAGCACGAACGGCCGCCCGATCGGCGCCCGCAGGCCACGCGACAACGCGCCGGCATCCAGCACCAAGGTGCACACCGCCTGTTCGGCAGCGCGCCTGACCATCGCCGTGGTGGTGGCCGACGACGCCATCCCCGGCCCGATCACTGCCGCATCGCAGGCCGCCATCGCCCCGTCCAGTGCGCGGTGCCCGCGCACGATCTCGCCCTGCCCGTTCTGCGCCAGCCCCAGCACCAGCGCCTCCGGCACCGCCAAGGCCATACCCGGCGCCACACTGGCGGCGGTGGCAATCTGCAGCTTGCCGGCACCGGTGCGCAGCGCCGCCTCGCCGGCCAGCAGTACCGCGCCCGGCACGCGCATCGAGCCACCCACGATCAACACGCGCCCGCGCTGCTCCTTGTCGCCCCCCGGGGCCGGCAACGGCATCGACCGCAAGGCGGGCGCGGTGAGCATGCGCACGCGCGGGGTGGCCATCAGCGTGCCCCGGCCGGGCGGTCGGATTCGGTGGTCACCGGCTCGTCGGCAAGCTCCGGCGGCACGAACTTGGTGCGCAGCAACTCCAGCGATTGCCCATCGGCCGCAGCCGCGTACTCGGTGACGCCGCAATTGGGCACATCGCCCTCGCGGTCGATGCCCAGGATGGTGGCCTCGTCCATCCGCTCGATCAGGTAGCGGAAGCAATTGACGATCACCTGGTGCCCCACGATCAGCACGCGCGCGCCCACATGGTTGCGCTGCAGGTCACCCACTACCCCGCGCAGGCGGAAGATCACATCGCACCAGCTCTCGCCACCGGGCGGGCGGAAGTAGAACTTGCCCACCAGCTTGCGCTGCTCGGCCAGCTCCGGAAAGGTCGCAAGAATGCCGGCCGTGGTGTAGCGGTCGAGCACGCCGAATTCCTTCTCGCGCAAACGCTCGTCCACGCTGACCGAATCGGCCCGCTGCCCCAGCGCACGCGCCACCGCAGCGGCGGTCTGGCGCGCACGCACGTAGGTGGAACTCAGGATCAGCGTCGGGCGCTCCTGCTCGGGCAAACCGGCCATCCACGCCCCCAACGCCTCGGCCTGGCGCTCGCCCAGCGCCGACAACGGCACATCCGCATCGCGGTGCTCCAGGTCGATCAAGGCCGCCCCGTTGGACTCGGCCACATCGCGCGCCACATTGCCCGCGCTCTGCCCATGCCGCACCACCCACAACCGCGCCGGCCACTGCGCCGAGACACCGGCTACCGCACTGTTCTCACTCACATGCTTCTCCTGCACAACGTCGACCTCACGTGTCGCACAGCCGCCGTGAAAACATGGTCGACCAGCGCATCCGTGACCGGCGTTTCAATACGCACGCGCATCCATGACTGATGGCACAGCAACAAGCGAACGCAACGGACGACGAACGCCGCGCCGCTATACTGCAGCCCCCCACCAGCCCGCCGCCCATGTCCAACGTCCTGTTGCTGCGCACGGCAAAAGAGCGCGAAGAACTGCTGCTGGAAGAGGTGCTGGACGCCACCGAGCAGTGCATCGACGCCATCGGCCTGAGCGCCACCAGCTTCGAACTGATCGCCGAGCGCGCCAGGGTCAGCTGCGGCAGCCTGCTGCAACGTTTCGAAGACAAGGACGCGCTGGTGCGCGCACTGCTGGAGCGCAACTACATGCGCGCCATCCGCCAGATGTGGCTGGTGGAACGCCCGGCCAACGTGCACGTGGTGGATTTCATCGCCGGCCTGCTCGAAGAATGGCTGCTGCAGGAAATCAACATCAAGCGCACCCGCATCGACCTGGAACTGCACCTGGCCACCCTGCGCGACCCGGTGCTGGCCGCCTTCATGCGCCGGCAGAGCGCATCGCTGATCGAACACCTCAGCGCCCTGCTCAAGCGCCTGCTGCGCGGCCACGCCGACCCGGCCAGCAGCGAACAGGAATTCCAGGCCCGCGTCTTCGCCGTCGCCGCCATGTGCGGCGGCCTGCACAGCGTGATGACCAGCGGCATGGAGCTCAACCGCATGCATCTGCAGTTGATCCTGCGGGAGAGTTTGTCGGGGATTTTGAAGTCGGCGCCGGTTTAGCGCCGCTAAGCCACCGAATCTCACGGACAGCGCTGCGCGGATGGCTTGGCACCGGGAATCGATCGGATAAGATCACCCCACATACCAAGGAGGGATGCCATGCGTGATCGAGTCTTCAGCAGGGGAGCTGCATTGCTAACGCTTTTCGCAGCGCTTGCCGTCTCCAGTTGGTCTGTCGGTGCGACGAGCACGGTAGTCACCTTCCACACGCCGGACAACCAATACGAAGTGGAGCTCTACGTTGGCGGCGGCTCCGAGGAGAGCGGCGGAATTGCGGGTGCCATGATCAAATGGCCCGGCTACGAACATATGGGACTGCCCTTCAACGGGGTGAAGTACCACATGGACAAGGCGATGACCCGCGCCGGTGCTAAATACATGAATACCAGTGACCCAGAGGTTCCTCCATCTTTCACTCTTGAGATTGAGGGAAACGAGGGCCGCCTGATCGTGGGCAAGCGCGTCATACCAGGGACGGCATCATGGATCGCTGGTCCTTACGCCCCCGAGAGCACGTGGGAACCACGGCACATGCGCAAAGACGGACAATGAAGCGCCCTTTACGCAGCGCATGGCTGGCCCTCTTTCTACTATTAAGGCTGCTTCAACAGTCCATGCGCATTCTACTGCCGCTACAGCGTCAACCTCGGCTACAACTTCATCAGCAGCTAGGAGCTGAGCGTCAGGAACACCTGCCACTAGCGTGAGTTCAACGGCATCGACGGATACGTCGACACCATCAGCCTGGCGCAAATCCTGCTTCTAAGCGAGTAGACATCGGTAAAAGATCAACGGCAGGTTGAGCAATCAGCCTGCCGTTTTTGTCTGCCAGCCATCACACCTTGCGCTCCACCGCCGCATGCCATTGCACCTCTTCCAGCACATGGGTCACCTGCGTCGCCAGTAGCTCCAGACAGACCGCCAACTCATCCATACAGATAGCCGGCTGCCGCGCCCGCTCTTCGGCCTGCGTGCGTGGCTGCGCCAGGCGCGCCAGAAACCGCATGTGGTCGCGCAGTTGCTGCAAGCGATATTGCGCGCCTTCTGGCAGGTAGTAGCCCGGCTGTGACTGCGCATCTCGTACAAGGTCCGACATGGCCTGCTCCTCATTCCATGGAATCGCCCCCGCCCGCCGCAAGGCGGCGGACGGGAAGTCGGGAGGCTCGAAACCGCGAACAGCCGGCGGGCGTATTCCCCTTGCGAGTGTTGTATTAGCCGCCCTCCCGACGCAGAGCATCACGTCGGTTGCACCAGCAAAGTTGCAGGCACAAAAAACCCACCGGTTTGTCGGAGGTGGGTACCGCTGTTCGGGGAGTTTCGAGGCTCCGTGCAGCAAGGTTGCTACCGAAAAATTCCTACGTCAAGCATGGATAACGAACGCCGATGCGAGCTGGGAAACGCATACTTAGCCAGCGGCAACGAGGTTTCCTCGTCGGAGCTCACCCGACTCGTTGCCATCAGCCCGTACCCCGCACACTGCAGATTCAATTGAACAAGAAAGCTGCCTGTGACTTCGTCACCGCACTGTTACCCGTCGGGACAAGTCCATTATCGCGCATCCAACCAAGCCACTTACCTAAGATGTCCGGCGTGAAACGCTCCTTCGCCTCATGCCAGTTGCCACGAAACTCGTTGATCAACCACGCGTCATTGGGATGAAGCCCCCCGGCAAGCGCATCGTTCCAGACCGCGTATAGCGTTGCGACAGCCTCCAGATCGTCAGTCTTACGCCCCTCAAATAGCGCGATAAGACGATCCAACTCCTTCTGAGCAGAACCGAGTGCGGAAGCTGCTGTTTCGACAGAGCGACTGATGTTCGCCCCGATGTGATACGAAACCTTTTCCTGCCCCGATTTGAGCACCTCGATCAAGGTCGAATACAGCCCTTCTTGAGCGGCACGCTCCTCCACCCGATAAATCGACGTATCGAGCGGACCCGCAGCATGGCGACGATATCCATCCATCAAACCCAAGCCCAGATGGGAATCCGCCAAAAACAGTAACTTCATATGCGCAACACGCCCAAAGGTGCGTTGTGACGCGAGCTTTGAAATCAGGTAGGCACTGAAATCAACAGCCTCGGCGCGTGATTTCTTCTCGTTATTCAAGGCTTGGCCAATCAATGCATTAGCCAAATGCTCATTTACTTGACGGGCTTCGCTGAGGCGGGATTTGAGCTGATCACAAAGCACCATCAGTTGATCGAGTTTGGCGACGATGCGACTTTGCTCTTCTAGCGGCGGCAATGCTACTGGGATGCCTCGGATTTTCCCGACGCTCAAGTTGAAAAGACCACTCGTTGTAATAGCAAGACGCCTCATATGGGCCATTCCAACTGGCGAGTTTAGATACAGAGCTAGATATTCAACCTGCTCACTAATCTGCGGGCGGACGCGCATAAGGTGATTTTGGTAGACACAGTCCTCGACTTCGCCTTGCCAGATAGCACATCTACCGATTTCACTTTCGCTACCGTTCCCTTCAACAATCAAAAGATCGCCTGCGTTTAGACGCCACTTTTCGAGCTCATCTAGGGACAGTTCATATCGCTCAAGCTGTCTGATATCAATGCGTCCGCGCTGCACATTCGCTACCCGTAAATAAGGGAAGTGCTGGGAAACTGGACGCCTTAGCGGAGTCTTTTGGATTCCGCCTTGAACAGTACAGAACTCGCCAATTTTGTAGCTACTCCAACCTGCGGGCAGCTCACTATTTCCATCATCGTTAATGCCTTGCGGTACCAACTTTCCCATCACCGCCAGTTGCAGCAGTGTTTGCTTGAGGGCGTCTATGCTGGATTCTGTGATGAACAGTGTGTGGAAGTGTTCGGCCAGGCGCTGCCAGCTTTGCGCAAAATCCTCGGCATCGCGGGCCTGGGTCAGGCTGCCCAGCAGCGCCTTCACCAGTTGGGCATGGGCGCTGTCGGCATCGGCCTGCCGGGCGTCCAGCCGGTCGCACAGGGCCATCAGCTCGTCGACTTTGGCGACGATGCGGTGCTGTTCGAGGAGCGGTGGAAGTGGAAACGGATTTGTCTCAACAAAGTCTTTTGGCAACCGTTTCTGGCCTGCAGTCCCTGTCATCTTGGTTTCGCCACCAAGCAAGAATTGCGGCGACTTCAGATAGGCCAGCACAAATCGTGGATCAAGTGTTCCGCCGATAGGTCGAACAATGTGCAACTCGGTAGTCCCAGCTCCCAGTCCATTCACGAGATTCGAAAATACGCATGCCTTGCTATTTTCAAAGCAAGGTGTGATTTTCGCCACACCAATATCGCCCTCTGCAAAATGTGTAAAGCCGTTTTTCACTTCCCCCCAGAGACGAGACTCTTGCGCATGCTGATCATCGAAGCGTGTACCAATAAACGCCATAGGCACAAACGAGACTTTAAGTGAATCCGGCGCAGCATTGCGGGGGTTGATAAATGCTACTTGCGCTAATGTCCCCCATTTCCAACCTGCTGGTAGTTCAAACGGTTCGCCATCCCCACCAATCTCAGCCAGAGCCTTCTGCTCCTTATTCTTCCCCGCTGCCACCAACCGCGCCTTCTCCTCGGCAATCCGCTTAAGCAACTCACTGGCCGGTTCATCACTCGGATCTTGCGGCACCAGCTTGCCGCGCACCGCCAGTTCCAGAATCAGCTCGCGCAGCTTCTTGATGCCATTGGGCGCGCCCGCCAGCAGCGGCAGATTGTCGGTAAGCAGCGCCGTCATACCCGGCGCTCCAGCGCTTCGGCCAGCACGGCCTTGAGCTGGTCACGCAGCCCGTCAATCTCGCCTTGCAGGGCGGCGTAGTTGCGCAGCAGCTCGTCCGGGTCGTGACTGATCTGCTCGCCGACGTGAGGGTTCTTGCTGTCGAGGTTCCAGTTGCGGCTTTGCAGCTCGTCGAAGCTGACCTTCCAGGCGAACTCGTTTTCCACCCGCCTGGCAAAGCCATCTGCCTCGCTGCCCCACCAAGCCTCCTCGATGGCAAACTCCTCGACGCGCATGGGCTTGGTCTTGGAGTAGCTTTTGTAACCGACCGGGTACTGGTGCTCGTAGAACCACACGTCCTTGGTGGGTGTCCCTTTGGTGAAGAACAGCAGGTTGGTCTTGATGCCGGTGTAGGGGTTGAACACGCCATTGGGCAGGCGAACGATGGTGTGCAGGTTGCACTCGGTGAGCAGCTTTTCCTTGATGCGGCTCTTGATGCCTTCACCGAACAGGAAGCCATCGGGCAGCACCACGGCGGCGCGGCCGCCGTCCTTGAGCAGGTGCATGACGAGTACCAGGAACAGGTCGGCGGTTTCGCGGGTGCGGAAGGCGGCGGGGAAGCTGGTTTCGATGCCGTCTTCTTCCATGCCGCCAAACGGTGGATTGGCGACGATGCACTCGACCCGCTCGCCCGGCCCCCAGCTGATCAGCGGGCGTGCCAGGGTGTTGTCGTGCTTGATCTGGCTGGGCACCTCGATGCCATGCAGCACCATGTTGGTGGTGGCCAACAGGTGCGGCAGCGGCTTTTTCTCCACGCCGAAGATGCTGGCCTGCAGGATGGCCTCGTCCTCGGCGGTGCGCACATAGCGCTGGCGCTTGTGTTCGATGGCGCAGGTGAGGAAGCCGCCGGTACCACAGGCCGGGTCCATGACCTTTTCATGCAGCTTGGGATCGACCATGCGCACCATGAATTCGGTAACCGGGCGCGGTGTGTAGAACTCGCCTGCGTTGCCGGCGCTCTGCAGGTCGCGCAGCAGCTGCTCGTACATGTCGCCGAAGGCGTGGCGTTCCTGCGCCTTGTTGAAGTCCACACCGCTCTGGATCTTGTTGAGCACCTGGCGGATCAGCTGCCCGGACTTCATGTAGTTGTAGGCGTCCTGGAACACATCGCGCACGACGAAGCCCAGCGGCTTGCTGTGGCGAGGTGTCAGGTCGCGTAGATTAGGAAACAGCTCAAGGTCGATGAAGTCTTTGAGATCCCCACCGGTCATGCCTTCCGGATTGGCTGCCCAGTTGCGCCAACGCAGCCGCTGCGGCAACGGCGAACGGTAGTCCTCGTGGATAAGCTCCCATTCCTGCTCACGGTCATCGAGGATCTTGAGGAACAACATCCACACCAGCTGGCCGATGCGCTGGGCGTCTCCGTCGACACCGGAGTCCTTGCGCATGATGTCCTGGATGGATTTGATGGTACTGCTGATCGACATCGTGTTACCTGTTGAATGATGCAAGTGCATCCAGCCGCGTGATGATCAACTCCTCGCGCTGGCGGTTGTTGTTGGAAGTAGCTTGAACGGCATAGTTGAAGTCGCGGTGGCGCAGGAGTTCAGCGATCCCCTGTGCGATATCCAACTGCAATGCCGTTGACGCCTGCGCGACCTCATCGCACAGGCTGGCGCGACCATCCACGACATTGAGGATGTCCTCGACATCCCGGCTGGCCAGTGGATCACGGTTGCCGCGCCCCCGGTAGGCCTCCAGCTTGGTGCCCAGAAAGTAGGCTGGAGCGACCACGCGGATCTTCACACCGGTCGGCAGTGCGTGATCGTACGCCTCACGCAGCGCATCGGCATACCAGCGATTGCTGAATCCGAGGACGGCAGCGTCATCAGGCATGAAATCGACGATCAGCTCGCTGGGATGCCGATCGCGCAGGCGGGTGCGGCAGACGACGTCGTCGCTGGGCGAGGTGCGAAAGCCCTTACCGGCCAGCACCTGCTGCAGGCGGTACCAACTGCCCAAGCCCATGACGTGCACGATCAAGTCGACGTCTTCGGTAAAGCGAACAGCTTCCCGGCTTACCGAGTCTGTCATCAGCAGACCGGTGGTGCAGCCGCCGACGAAGGCGACTTCCGGCAGCAGATCCGGCCCAAGCGCTTCGGCCACGCGTGCCAGCATGTGCTGCTGGATATCCCAGTTTCCAGGCGTGCCCATCACGGCGCCTCCCGCAGGTATTGGGTCAGCACACTGCCGGCAAGCGCCGACTCACGCTCACGCCCCAGCCGGATCGCGTCCACCAGCGCCAGCATGGCGTACAGCTCCGCATCGCGACGTACGGCACGCGGCACGCTCTTGTATAGCGGCTCCACGCGCTGGCCCTGCTCGCTGCCGTAGCCGTCCTCCCAGACGTAGATGTGTTCGCCTGCGGACAACAGGCGACCGACCAGCACCGGCGCGGCGTGTGCCGTGGGAATGCCGCGGACAATCGGGCCCGGGCGCGCCGGGAACACATACTTCAGCCCGTTCATCACAAAGCCCAGCAGGGCGCGCGTGTTGGCGCGCGGGATGCCACTGCCGCGCTCGGCCAGGACCAACCCCACGTCGGTGCAACGCCGGAGCGCCTGACTGACTTCCGACTTGCTGATGCCGGTGGATTCCTCAAGGCCACGCACGGAGAACGCATCTTCGGCCAAGCCGCTCGCCCCCCCATCCTCCTGAGCCGCCGACATGGCCCAGCCGCGCCAGTCATCGGGAATGCCGAGCGCTGCTTTCTCGCCGCCCACAGGGACCGACTGCTGGCGCTCAAGGCTGACCAGCTTCAGCAAGAGCAGGATGTCTTGACTTTTCATGAATAACGGAAAGGATCCGTCCCCCGTCCTGAAACAAAGGACAAGAATACTATGGAAAGTAGGTCAGGCAACGTCCGCACTGCTGTATAGCTGGCTTTCCAGGTCCAGGATGGCCCGGTGGTAATTCGTCTTGCCGCCAAAGGCCGCCACAAGTTCGACCGGTGCTCCAAGGGTACGAAACGGGTCGAGCTGCAGGATCCTGATGTCCTCGATGTGCTCCACCCCGGTGTCGGCGTACTTGTCCAACAAGCCTTCGAGTACCTGCCGCGCCTTGCCCTGATACCTGGCGAAGTAATTGCGCTTGCGCACACCCTCCGCCCGCTCCCTGCGCGACAGCGGCGGTTGATCAAAGGCCACGTGACAGATCAGATCGAACGGATCGAGTGACTGGCCGAGCTTCTTCTCGACCTCGCCGGCCAGCTCTTCCCATAACACGCCCTGCGTAGCCAACTCATCGATGATGGCCTTCTTCTGCTGGGCATCGCTCCAGCGCCGCAGGAAGTCATCGAGCGACGCGAACTGGCGCAGGACGCGCTCGCGGGTGTAGTCGCGCAGCGACTCGGTGATGAGCTTGCCATCGGATCCGTAATACAGGACGCGCTCGGCCACGACCGATACCGGCAGTTTGTCGATGACGTATTTGATGCGCTTCGGCCCACCTTCACCTCCGGTGGTGACGTCATCACCGCCATCTGGAGGATCGCCGATCCCACCGCCGTCGCCACCCTCGCCGCCCCCGATCTCAGGCGGTACCGGACTGTCATTGGGCGAGGGGTTGTAGATCACCTCCGGGTCTCCATCGAATGATGGATCAGCGAACAGTTCGGTCGCCTTCTTGAAATCCATGATGGTGAACCAGTACTTGCCGTAGTCCTCATTGATGCGCGTCCCGCGACCGATGATCTGCTTGAACTCGGTCATCGACCGGATGTGCTGGTCCAGCACGATGAGCTTGCAGGTTTGCGCGTCAACGCCGGTCGTCATCAGCTTGCTGGTGGTCGCGATGACGGGGTAGCGCATTTCCGGATTGATGAAATTGTCGAGCTCGGCTTTTCCTTCGTTGTCATCGCCGGTGATGCGCATGACGTACTTGCGATTTTCCGCGACACGCTGCGGATTGAGATTCACCAAGGCCTGGCGCATACGCTCGGCATGATCGATGTCGTCACAGAAAACAATGGTCTTCTGGAATGGACCGGTGGCAGTGAGGAATTCGGTGACTTTCTGCGCGACCAGATACGTCCGCGCTTCGACCACAAGCTGGCGATCCATATCCCGCAGGTTGTAGATGCGATCTTCGATCAACTCGCCGTTTTTGTCGCGCGTCCCTTTGGGAGGCCTCCAGCCCTGCAGATCGACATCGAAGTCGATTCGCACCACTTTGTACGGTGCCAGGAAGCCGTCATCGATGCCCTGCTTCAGCGTGTAGCTGTAGACGGGCTCTCCAAAGTAAGTACTGCTGGAGACTTCCTTGGTCTCCTTTGGCGTTGCGGTCAGGCCGATATGCGTGGCACCAGAGAAATACTCCAGGATCTCCCGCCACGCAGAATCCTCAGCCGCACTGCCACGATGGCATTCATCGATGACAACAAGGTCAAAGAATTCCCGAGAGAACTGCTTGTAGATGTTCTTGACGTCCTCTACGCCGGTCACCGCCTGGTACAGGGACAGGTAGATCTCGTAGGACGTATCAATCTGGCGCTTGGCGATCTTGGTCATCGCCGCGCCGAACGGCTTGAAATCGTTGTTTTTTGTCTGATCGACCAAGATGTTGCGATCAGCCAGGAACAGGATGCGCTTCTTCTGGCGCGACTTCCAAAGCCGCCAGATGACCTGGAAAGCGGTATAGGTTTTGCCGGTTCCGGTGGCCATTACAAGCAGGATGCGGTTTTGACCGTTGGCCACAGCTTCGATCGTTCGATTGATCGCATTGATCTGGTAGTAGCGCGGCGAGCGACTGCTGCCATCATCGTAGTACGGGGACTCGACCACCTGTCGCGCGTCCTCACCAAGCCCCTTCCAAAGGCAATAGCGACGCCACAATTCCTCTGGCGAGGGAAACTGATCCAACGTCAATTCGGATTCGACCTTGTCGCCGGTTGCGGTTCTATCGTGGAAAAGGAATCCGTCGCCGTTGCTTGAAAACACAAACGGAACATCCAGCGCATCTGCATATCCCAGCGCCTGTTGCATGCCGGAACCAACGGTATGCTTGTTGTCCTTTGCCTCGATCACGGCCAAAGGAAGATTGGCGCGGTGGTACAGCACGAAGTCGGCACGACGCGCCAACCCTCGGCTGTGCAGCTTGCCGCGAACGACGACACGCCCCTTGGTAAAAGCGACCTCTTCGCGCACCTGGAGATCCAGATCCCAGCCCGCAGCGACGATCGACGGAATGATGAATTTCGTGCAGATATCGCGCTCGGTTAACGACGACTTGTCCATTCAATCCCCTGTGTCTCCACATTCCCGTAATTGGCGACGCGCTCCAGGCACAGACGCCACTTATCGATTGACTCGCCGCCTAATGATAGTCGTCTTCACGCTGATACCTGACTGCCAAAACGATGACGACCTGATCGCTTTCCACCTCAAACAGCAGCACGTAGCCGCTGGCACCGAAACCGATCACCAGCTCCCGCAAGAACGGGTCCGCCAACCCCGCCTTGCGGCAGCTCAACGGGGCCAGTTCAAGCACGGTGACGCCATCGCCGATGGCCTGCAGCGCGCGCTCGGCCACGGTGAAGTCGCCTTCGGCACGCTGTAGCAGCCAGTCGTAAAGCCGCGCGAGATCCTCGCGCGCTTCCTGCGTGAAGCGGACAGAAAATCTCACGTTAGCCTAGCCCTTGCGCGCTTTGTCCAGTTGGGACTGCAGCCCGGCCAGCACATCCTTCGCGTCGCTATACCGGTTGGATGCCTTGGCGCTGTCGCGCGAGGCCAGCCCACGGGCAATGAAGGCTTCCTGCTGCTGGCGCTGCTGCACTTGGGCACGCACGGAGTGCTCGACGAAACTGGAAAGGGTCTCACCCTCCTGCAACACGTCCTCGGCCGCTTGGCGCAGCGCCGGGTCTACCCGGAGCGATGGAAGAGATGCGGATTTCATGGCATGCCCAGTGCGTTGCAATTGCGATGCATCATCGCAAGCGAGCGGCGGTGCTTCAAGTTTTCTTTGCGAACCTAAGCTGACGATGTCGCATACACAGCACTTCTCCAAGGGATGCACAGGTCGTGGCCCGCCTGGGCGACCCTGCTTGTATGGCACCACGAGATCCTTGGGCTTCAATGCCACAGCCGAGTCTGCCGCATTCCATATTCCGGAATATGGAATGCGGCGAACAACGTGTTTGTGCAGGCAGTCTCAGCTACACGCTGCCTGGACCGGTGGGTCTACAGGTCAAAAGCAAAAGCCAAAAGCTCTCACCCAATGCTTCGTGGCTTGACAGCCTCTTCCTGCGCCACAAGTCTTTCCTGCGCCTGACTCTGCGCTTGCGCCAAGGTACGCGCATCTAGCTCTTGCAGCTTTGCCAGCGATTGCTCCACCGGCGTACTGACTGCCACGTCAGTGGGCATGCTGGCGCGCAGATGGGCCGGGTTGCTGGGTTCGCCCTGTACCACGAACACGGTGGCACCGGCCGCTGCACGCGGCGTCTGGTTGCTCAGCATTACGTGGTCGATGCGCTCGAGCCCGTGCTCCTTTGCCAGATAGGCCAGGCTGGCGCTCATCCGCTCGCTGTGCGCATCGCTGGTACGACCCATGCTGGCGTCCAACCGGCCAACCAAGGTGCTGGCCTGTGCATGCAACGGATGAGGCGCGGGTTGGGCGTCTTCTGCGTCTGCCTGTCGTGGCCTCCCAGGCACAGGCGCTGCAGGCCCGCCGTTCTGCCGCTCCTCCTGCCCTGGCTGTACCCCTTCACGCCCTCGCCCTTGGTCCTGATGCTGCTCCCGCACCGGCCCGGGTGTGGTGCTGGTCAGCACGTATTGCCAGCGCGTCTGCGCAGGGTTGCCTTGAACCGCCGCGATGAACCCATCGTACTCGGCTGGATGAATTGTCTGGCAGCCAGCCGAATCGGTACTGCCGCTGGAACCGCGATGAATCTTGAAGGTGTCGTTGAGATTTTGCACACCGTTGAGATCGGCTTGATCAAACCAGCCGTCCGCATTGCTATCCCGCTGTACGCCGCCCCTCCCTGCATCGACTGCCGCCTGACTTGGGCGTAATGCGTTGTCTTGGGTGCCTGGCCGGCTGGGATTTGGGTGCTGCCCCATCCGCATCTCGATGGTGCCTTCGCTCAGGCGACCGAGATCCCTGATGCCATCGGCATTGACATCCTCGCCTTCGATCTTCCTTGGCCTTGTGATGCTCTCAAAGCCCGGCGACGGTGCAAATGTCCTGTTCTCTATGCCGCCTTCCGCACGCGGGCGCCGCCCCGTGTTGCCTGCATGATGATCGTATTGCGCTGTCGGCTCGGTGTTTGCTTGCTGGGCCACCTGCGTATGACGCGTGCCATCGGCATCTTTCCAAAGCACGACCAGTCGATCGTTGTAGACGCCCGTGCCGCCCTGAGCTTCGTTGATGGCAGGGGTTGCCGGATCGTCGCTCCGCAAGCTTCCGGCATGCGCGCGATCCTGCATGGCCGCAAGCGTTGAGTTTTCCTGGCGAAGGCCCAATACCACGCGCTCGTTGGGTCGCGAGAGTGTCTCGTGCGCGGCCTCGTTACCTCTCACCTGCACGATGCTCGCATAGACGTCATAGCGCTGTGCGTCGCTCAAGGCAGCCATTTGCGCCTGCGGCGGAATTGCTGGCTGGTTTGACGCGGCTAGTTGCAAGCGTTGCAGCACACTGGCATCCGCAGCGGCGACCGGCCCTTGTTGTTGATTGGCGATTGCACCGGCGGACGCTGCGCCGACGTAGCGATCCAGTGCGTCACGCACGACCTCTGACTGGCCTTGTCTGCGCTCATCAAGCATGCCCAGCGCCTCGGCCTGTCGATTGGCGTTGAACAACGCAGAAATCTGGTCGGCGGTCGCACGGATGTCTAAATCGTTGGATCTCGCCATTTCGATGCTCCTTGCAGAAGTGGTCACTCGCTGATGAAACGGTCCTCACCATCTGGATAATCCGCACATGCCGGTTCGCCTGTGCGCTGCTGGCGACACGGCCACTGCGCTCTAGCGACTCGTTCTACCAGCTCGAAGCGTTCGCCTGTCCACCGAAGAAAACCAAAATGGGCGTAAGACCCGACACGCTTCGGGTCATCGGTGGCCAGCGGCTGGTCAGGATCGAATTCCATCAACCATCGCATCGTCGGTGCCAAGGGCAGCTTGTCGTCGAACAGAAAAAGCTCCGAGCCGCCGTGGTCGTTTTGCCTGGCAACATCTTCTACAGTCAGGCCAGGCGCTGGCGGAAACACCGCTGCACTGACATCGCGTGCGGTGCCGTCCTTGGTGACGCGATACGCCTTTCGCCCTTTGCCTGACTGGCACGCGAGGCCAGCTTCGCCCGCGCCACATTTCACCGGCCAGACCAGGTACACCGTTTTGTCAGGATCCGCACTTTCAAAAGAACGGATCGTCAGATCACCCGCAACCACGGTGAAGTCCGCGCGCCGTCCCAGGCCGAGTGCGGCCACGTATACGGCATCGCGCAGGCTCGCTTCGCGCGCTTGCGGCGAGGCATCGACCGCATCTGCAGGCAGGGCAAGCAATGCAGCCGCCATATGCGCAGGTGCCGGGCCTTTGCAAAACCCGTCCCTTAGCAAAGGCGCAGGCGAGGAGCCCTGTGATTGCGTACGGTCCACACAGACGGCGCCCATCTGCCGTTCCAGCTTGAAGGACACCCAAGGTGAAGGCGTGGCAGCAGGCGCCTGAGGAAAGGACGATGCTTCGTGTGCACCACTTGGGGGTTTTGCGGCAGCCTGTTCCATCGAAAGCCGTGCACACCCAAGCGTCATGATGGGCACCAGCGCGGTCGCCACGATGCAATGCGTCAGCTTCTTCACGGGCATCCTTGAACGGAGAGGACGAACGCCACGGACTGTGGCCGCATGAGGAGGCTCGGTCAAGTGACTGATCGCAGACGAAAACGGTTCGGCGACACTCTCATTTCGGGACCGAAATAGACGCTGCATCCCGCAAAGACGCCATCTGGTATGGACTCAGCGCGACTGTCCGGGGTGAGCAGCAATTCGGATGGTTCGGAACGTTCAACCAACGCGCTGCGTGCAGCTCCATGTGATCGCCAGCATTGCACAAAGAGGTCGAAGTGGCCTGTGTTAAAGCCAGCCTAGAACATGGATGACCCATAGGCGCTGCCCCGTCCCTTCCTGATTTACCGCACCAGTCATCCGACAACGACTTCGCCTGAGCGACGGCCGATCACGACCATCTCGTACCACCTGCCCATTGACCGTACTGGGCAGCGGCAAGCGCACCTCGATTAGCGAGCAGGTGCGCGCACGCCATCGAAAGCCCTCTGCCCGCTCGCACCTTGCCTACTCGCGCCCTGCCTATCCGCGCAGCGCCGCCCGAATCCCCTCCCCCGCCAACCGCGCACTCGCCAACAGACGCTCTAGGCTCTGCCCATGCCGGGCGCTGGCGGACAGCCCGGCCATGGTGGTGCTCACGAAGTCCGCCAGCCGGTCGGCGTCGTGCGGGCACTGCTGGGCGATGTGGGAGCGGATCAACTCCTGGGCGGCGACATGAAAACCGCAGGCCGCCTCGCGCGCCTGCGCGTCGTTGCTGCGCGTGCCCTCCAGCACCAGGCAGCCGGTGGCGGCGGGGTCTGCGGCGTAGCAGCGGGCGGCCTGCTCCAGCACGTCGGCCAGGGCGTCGGCCAGCGGGCGGGCGGTGTCCAGGATCTGTGGCAGCGGGATGGCCCCGGTCTGCGCGTAGCGGTCGAGGATGCGCGCATACAGGCCAGCCTTGCTGCCGAAGGCGGCGTAGAAACTGGGCGGGTTGATGCCCAGCGCCTGGGTGAGGTCGGCCACGCTCAATGCGTCGTAGCCGCGCGCATGGAACAGCTGCTGCGCGGTGGCGACCGCTTGATCCGGGTCGAATGCGCGCGGCCGGCCGCGCGCCCGGGAGGTTTCTGTAGTCATTGTTACAAAATCCTTGACGGCAGGCGAAATCTATTATGTATTGCTCGCTACATTAATTGCGAGGTGATGCATGTCAGCGTTCAAAGACAAGTCGGTGTTGGTGCTCGGTGGCAGCCGGGGGATTGGGGCCGCCATCGTGCGGCGCTTCGTGGCCGAGGGCGCACGGGTGACGTTTACCTATGCCGGTTCTGCCGACGCGGCGCAGCGCCTGGCCGGTGACACCGGCAGCACTGCGGTGCTGGCCGACAGCGCCGACCGTGATGCGGTCATCGCCACGGTGCGCCGCAGCGGGCCGCTGGATGTGCTGGTGGTCAACTCCGGCATCGCCTTGTTCGGCGACGCCCTGGAACAGGATCCGGACGCAGTGGACCGGCTGTTCCGCATCAACGTGCACGCGCCCTACCACGCCGCCGTGGAGGCAGCGCGGCAGATGCCGTCCGGCGGGCGGATCATCGTGATCGGCTCGGTCAACGGCGACCGCATGCCGCTGCCCGGCATGGCGTCCTACGCGCTGAGCAAATCCGCGTTGCAAGGGCTGGCGCGCGGGCTGGCCCGCGACTTCGGGCCGCGTGGCATCACCATCAACGTGGTGCAACCGGGCCCGATCGATACCGACGCCAACCCGGAAAACGGGCCGATGAAAGACCTGATGCACAGCTTCATGGCGATCAAGCGCCACGGCCGCGCCGACGAAGTGGCCGGCATGGTGGCCTGGCTGGCTGGCCCGGAAGCAGGCTTTGTCACCGGGGCGATGCATACGATCGATGGTGCGTTTGGGGCGTGACGCGGCGACGCTGCGTTGATGGCACTGCGGCTCGACACGTGCGACCGATGGCGGCAAACGCCCTCCGTCAACACACATGGCGAGCTGACGTTGCACCGCCAGCGTCTTGATTCACCGGCATCTCCTGCCGGCAGCGCGTGATCGCATTCCCATGTCATGCGGCGCATGGCACGGGTCATCGCAGGCTTGGTCCTTGCTGTCGCGCTCATCCCAGGTTGCCTATAGTTGCGGCGAACCCTGCAATGGATTGACCAATGCGCATGATGTCATCCGGCCGGTGCCTGGCCCTTGCACTCGCCGTTGCTGTGACCGGCAGTGCTTGTGCACGGACGCCATCACCCGAACAGAAAAGGACTTCCCCCATGCCAGACAACGTCACCACAGGCCGCACCATCAACGGGCACACCTATTCGGACGCTCCGGTTGACGTGAAGCTGGGGCCGAACACCTTCCGCATCCCCGCCAACTACCTGGACAGCCAGATCGCGCCATGGCCGGGCGAAGGCGTCACGCTGGTCATCGAGTGGCCAGACATGACCCCCACCCCGCCCGGGGCACGGGCCAACCCGCGTACGAATGATTTCCGCAAGGAAATTTCCGTGTCGATCGACTACATCGACCGTGTTCCCATTGAGGTATTGCTTGAGCGTTTCTCGTCAAACGATAGGCGTACAGAGGCAGACTCAGTTGAGCGGGGCAATCCTGTCGCCCGGCTCGATCTCCGCATCGCACAGCCTGAAGCATTCGGATTAACGCCCTATGCCATTGATGAGGAGAAGATGGCGGCATATGTAAAAGCGTATGAAGCCCACCACGGCGAGCCTCCGACGCGCAACCCTGCGTTTGAAGACGACTGGTACGTCGCGCGCGACTCCAGCGGCAATTTGACCACGTTCATCAAGTGCGACAGCAAAAAATTTCGAGCAGATGGCGTTCGGCTGGAGGGATCTGAAGTGGTCCATGAAAAAGGTGCCGTTGCTGCAAGTTGCGTCCACTACTTCTCTGACATCGAAAACAAACTTTCCATCAGTCTCAACTACAAGCGTGCATTCCTGAAGGACTGGAAGCGCATGGAAGATGCGGTGAGGAACGTATTAACCCGCACTAAAATTCAGTGATTAGCGTATTTACAGGGAGTAGCCGGTGAGCGGACTGAGTGAGCAGGATCTGGAAATTCTTTCCAACTATGCGAATAAAGGCAATCGCGAGCTATATTGGAACTATCTCTCGCAGCTTGATGGAGCAGACGGCTATGGGACGCTGGCATTAGGCGTAGTGCGCAACGACAGCTTGCCAGGGCAAGTGGCTAACAATTACGCGCAAGACTATGCCAGGACACAGCACGATACTGGCTCTCGTTTTGCCAATGCTGAATTGAGCGAACGCCAGTGGGAAGAGTTCGGGCAAACGCTGCTCAAGAAGGATTTTGAGCTTCGACAAGCTTGGTTCGACAAAGAGCGTCCGGATATGGCACTGAACCTTCCCGGCAAGGACGTCATGCGAGCACACGACCAAGCCTTCCTGGACCATGAGCTCGACCCCAACTGCTGGACCCCACGCGTCCTCCTGCAAGCGGCCCTGGAAAAAAGCGGCCCCCAGAAGCTGGAACAAATCTGGACCAACATGCTCGACAACGCGTACGTCGGCGCCACTCGCATCAGCAACACCGGCTACGAGACCTTTGCGCAGATGGGACTGGCGGCCGGCAGCCAGTACCTGGCCAAGCTCGGCACCACCGAGGCGATCCAGATGCTGGAAGGCCGCTCCGCCGTCGACCCGAATGTGATCGGCAGCAACAGCTTCTATGCGATGTACTTCGAGAAAGAACAGAAGTGGGTGAACGTCAGCGCAGGCGGCGGGCATCTGTCCATGCGCGAAGAGACCAATGCCGGCCGTATCGCCGAACTCGACGATGCCCGCGCCGTGCGTCTGGAACGGCAGCAGAAAGCCACGCAGTTCCACGAAGACGACCCGTACCGCTCCATCACCCGCAGCCCGTTCACGGCATCGGCCGATGGTATGCCCGAGCGGACGCAGGCGCCTACCAAACTCGCCGAGATCGGCCCTGATCACCGGGACTACGCATTACTGCAGCAGGTGCGCGCGGGCGTGAACGCGATCGATGCGCACGCCGGGCGCACACCGGACGAGAACAGCGAGCGCCTCATCGCCAGCGTGATGACCCTCGCCCGCCAGAACAATCTGGACCGGGCCGACCACGTGGTGCTGAGCCGACAGACTGCCGACAGCCCGGCCGGCCGCACCGTGTTTGTGGTGCAGGGCGAGTTGAACAACCCGGCGCACCTGCGCGCCCACATGCCGACCGACGTGGCCGTGCAGACGCCGGTGGAACAATCGCTGCAGCAACTGGAAGTCGCTAGCGCCGATCGCCAGCAGGCCTTGGCGCAGGGCCAGCAGCAGGAGACGGACAACCGGCAGCGTGAGAGTGCGTCGATGCGCATGGGATAAGGCAGCGCTGCTCAGAGCACCTACCTGTCTACTTCCGGCCGATCTCGATGCATGACGCGCGGCACTGGCCCTACCGTAGCCGGCCAGTGCAGGTCTGCGCGCATCCACGACAACGCAGCGTGCCCCACGATGACAAAGCACCGGCGTAACCGCGCCAGCTGCGCCCCGGCGCCGCTGGAACTCATGGCAAATCAGCAACCCTCAAACGCCAACGGCCCGGACAAGCCGGGCCGTTGGACGATGCCGCGTCGGCGTCAGCCGATCAGGCGAACGGGTCCTGCAGCACCATCGTGTGGTCGCGATCCGGACCGGTGGAGACGATCGAGATCGGGCAGCCGGCCAGTTCTTCCAGCGCGCGCAGGTAGGCACGTGCGGCCACTGGCAGCTTGTCCCACTCGGTGATGCCGTGGGTGTTCTCGGTCCAGCCCGGGAACTCCAGATACACCGGGGTGCACTCTTCCCAGCCCTGCGCGTCCAGCGGAGCGTATTCGGTGCGCTTGCCGCGGTATTCGTAGGCGATGCAGACCTTGAGCTTTTCCATGCCGTCGAGCACGTCGAGCTTGGTGATGCACAGGCCGGAGATGCCGTTGATGGCCACCGCACGCTTGAGCGCGACGATGTCCATCCAGCCGCAGCGACGCGGGCGGCCGGTGGAGGCGCCGTACTCGGCGCCGCGGTCGCGGATGCCCTGGCCCACTGCGTCGTCCAGCTCGGTCGGGAACGGGCCGCCACCCACGCGCGTGGCGTAGGCCTTGGCGATGCCCAGCACGTAGTCGATGGCGTCAGCGCCCACGCCGGTGCCGGCCAGTGCGCCGCCGACGGTGGTGTTGGAGCTGGTGACGTAGGGATAGGTGCCGTGGTCGATATCCAGCAGCGCGCCCTGCGCGCCTTCGAACAGCACGCGCTTCCCTTGCTTGCGCAGGTCATGCAGGATGCCGGCCACGTCCGACTTCATCGGCTGGACGTACTCGCCGAAGGCCAGTGCTTCGTCGAAGGTCTTCTGGAAGTCCACCGCTTCCACGCCCAGATACTTGGTCAGCACGAAGTTGTGGTAATCCAGCGCGGTGCGCAGCAGTTCTTCCAGCTGCGGCGGGTAGTGCAGGTCGGCGATGCGGATACCGCGGCGGGCGACCTTGTCTTCGTACGCCGGGCCGATACCGCGGCCGGTGGTGCCGATGGCCTTGCCGCCGGCGGCCTTCTCGCGCGCCTGGTCCAGGGCGATGTGGTACGGCATGATCAACGGCGCGGCCGGGGAGATCTTCAGGCGCGAGCGCACTTCCACGCCGGCACCTTCCAGTTCGCTGATTTCCTTGATCAGCGCGGCCGGGGAGATCACCACACCATTGCCGATCAGGCACAGCGCGTCGTCGCGCAGGATGCCGGACGGAATCAGGTGCAAGACGGTCTTCTTGCCATTGATGACGAGCGTGTGGCCGGCATTGTGGCCACCCTGGAAGCGGACGACCGCACCGATCTCTTCGGTAAGCAGATCGACGATCTTGCCCTTGCCTTCATCGCCCCACTGGGCACCGAGCACGACAACTGACTGACCCATGACGGGTGAACTCCTGAGTTTTGCTGCGGCCATCGGGGCCGCGGGATGGGACCGGTTCACGGCTGACGGCGCCACCCGGCGCGCGGCTCCATCGGGGAGCGTTGCAGCGGCGCGTAAAGCCCTGACACGGAAAAAGCCGAACGAGGTGCCCTGTGTGAGCGTGCCCGGCCGGCTTTTGTGCATTATCCGGGTTTCCGGTGACATGCACTACCCCCGGCGAACGGCGGATCGGGGGGCTGGTCGGATTGCCGCTGGCTATCGGTTGCGCGGTGCTCCGGGCCCTGCCAGTCCCTAGCCTGGGAGTATCCCATGGCAAAAATCCCCCCCCATCGCGGGTCGTAGGAGCGCACCCGGACGCGACTGCTTCACCGGTAACGCCTGTCGCGCCCGGGTGCGCTCCTACGCTGCCCGTTGCGGTCGGAATGGACCACCCACTCAGTGACGCACGATCCACAGCGCGATCGCGCCCAGCACCAGGGTCACACCGCCGATGGCACGCAGTTGGGCCGTGGGCAGGCTGAACAGCTGCTCGACCATGCGCTTCCAGGCGGCGGGCGCGGCGAACAGCAGCAGGCCTTCGATGACGGCGATCAGGCATAACGCGGACAGGAACTCGTGCATCAGCAACACCAGGACAACGAGGGAGCTGCAGTGTGCCCGGTTCGGCACCCCGACACGCCACACCGTAGGAGCGCACCTGGGCGCGACAGGCATTGCCGGTAAAGCGGTCGCGCCCGGGTGCGCTCCTACGCGGCAAGGTGGCGAGCCTCGCAAGATCTGCAGACCGTCCGAAGCACGATCACCGGTTCACGAGAAGCAACCGAATCAACGCCCCCACATGCCGCACCTCGTAGGAGCGCACCTGGGCGCGACGGGCATTGCCGGTAAAGCGGTCGCGCCCGGGTGCGCTCCTACGCGGCTAACAGGGTTGGATGCGCATTACTCACCTCTCAGAGCCAGACTGCGTCCCAGAATGGGTAATCACCCACGCGGGTGACCAACCCGGCCCGCAGTGGATTGGCAATGAGGTAGCGCGCGGCTGCGTGCAGGTCGTCGTCTTTGCGCAATGCGTGGTCGTGATAGCTGCGGCTCCAGACCGGTGCGTGATGCTGGCGCTGATCGTTTACCGCGCGCGCTGCACACGCTTTCATGCGAGAGACGGCGTCGGCCAACGCGGTGGTGCGTCCGAGCTGCAACAGCCAATGCACATGATCCGGCATCAATACCCAGGCCAGCAGCCTGGCATCGGAGGGCGTTGCTGCGATGAATGCCCGGCAGGCGGTTGCTGCAAGCAGAAAATCTGCGAACACGGCGCGACGCTGCCATGTCGTGGTGGTCAGCAGGTAAACGCTGTTGGGGGCGCAATGCCTGCCACGGCGCAGCGCGCGATGCCCTGGAGAATGGATGTTGGTCATGGCTCGATGCTGACGGCCTTGGACAAGGCGTGATATCGGCGGTTGGGGTGTTTTGCGCTCGGGAATTTCCTTGGCACCTGGGTATTGAAGACCAATAGCCAGGTATGTCGGGAAGGCCGGTCGCGCCCGGGTGCGCTCCTACCGGGCCGAGTCTGGTCAACAAGACGGGAGAGGCGCGCCAGGCATCTGCTGATTCCAGACATGACCATCAGCATCGCGGTCCACGAAAGGCCATGCGCCCGACCCATCAGCCCACACGCACCACGCGTAGGCGCGCACCTGGGCGCGACGGGCATTGCCGGTAAAGCGGTCGCGCCCGGGTGCGCTCCTACGGGTGTGGCGCGCGCATGCCTGCTCGGCAGTGAGAAGCACATACGGCAACGCCCGCATTACGCGGGCGTTGTCGCCTCAAAGCAGCGCGATCAACGATCGCTTTTGAGGTATTGCAGGAACGGATCGTTCTTGTCCAGCACCACCACGCCGTTGCCGTCGGTCATGGAGCCGCGGTACGCCTCCAGGCTGCGATAGAACGCGTAGAAAGAAGGATCCTTGGAACCGGCCTGGCCGTAGATGCGGGCGGCGTCGGCATCGCCTTCGCCGCGCAGCTTCTGCGCATCGCGCTCGGCGTCGGCCACGATCACGGTGGACTCGCGGTCGGCCTGGGCGCGGATGGTCAGGGCCTGCTCTTCGCCTTCGGCACGCAGCTTGCTGGCTTCCTGCTTGCGCTGGGCGCGCATGCGCTCGTAGACGTCGGTGATCACCTGGCTGTCGGTCGGCAGGTCGATCTGCTTGATGCGCAGGTCGGTGATCTGCATCCCTAAGCCCTTGATGGCGCCGTTGATGCCCTTGAGCTGGTTGGCGATCAATTCGCTGCGGTCGCCGGAGACCAGCTGCTGCAGGGTGCGCGAGTTGATCTGGTTACGCAGCGAGTCGGTGATGATCGGGGCCAGGCGCGAATTGGCGACGGACTCCTCACCACCGGTGGCGCGATAGAACGCCCGCACATCGGAGATGTAGCCGATGGCGAAGAAGTCCACGCTCACGTCTTTCTGCTCGGCGGTGAAGTAACGCGCCGGGGCGGTGTCCAGCACCTGGAAGCGGCGGTCGAACACGCGCACCGATTCCACCACCGGGATCTTGAAGTGCAACCCGGGCTTGAGGTCGGCACGCACCACACGGCCCAGGTTGAGCACCATGGCGGTCTGGTCCTCGCGCACCACGAACACCGAGCCCATCAGGGTCAGCAACACGGCGACGATCAGGCCGATGACTAGCGAATTCTTCATTATTCGGTTCCCTCGCGGCCGGTCGGGCGCGGGCCGCGCTCCGGATTGCGGATGCTCTCGCTGCCGCCACTGGTTTGCGGCGGATTCAACAGCACATCCTGCGGCACCATCGACGGCATACCACTGTTGCCCGCAGCGCCGCTATTGCCTGCGGACTTGCTGGCGTCGGCCGGCAACGGCACATAGATGACCTGGCGGCCATCGCTGCCGATCACCTTGCGGTTCTCCGACAGCACCTTCTGCACGGTTTCCAGCCACAGGCGCTTGCGCGTGACCTCGGGGGCGTTGGCGTACTGCTCCTGCAACAGCGTGAAGCGATCGGCGTCGCCCTCGGCCTTGGAGATCACCGCCTGCTTGTAGCCTTCGGCGCCGGTCCGGGTGCGCGCACCCTGGCCGCGCGCCTCGGGCACCACCTTGGCGGCGTAGGCCTGGGCTTCGTTGATCAGGCGCTCGCGCACCTGCTGGGCGCCGTTGACCTCGTCGAAGGCCGGCTTCACTTCTTCCGGCGGACGCGCGTCCGGCAGGGTCACGCCGGTGACGGACAGACCCGTGTTGTAGGCATCCAGTGCCGCCTGCAGGCGGTCCTTGGAGGCGATGGCCAGCGGGCCGCGGTTGTTGAGCACGGTATTGAGGTCGGAACGACCCACCTGCTCACGTACGGCGCTTTGCGCGGCCTGCTCCAGCACCAGATCGGCATTGCGCGAACCGAACAGGTACTGGCGCGGGTCGCTGATCTGGTACTGCACGTTGAGCGAGACGTTGACGATGTTCTCGTCGCGGGTCAGCACCGGCACCTGGTTGCTGAAGGTCTTGATCTCGGTGGCGTTGACCTTGCGCACCGACTCGACCGGCCAGGGCAGCTTGAAGTTCGGGCCGGGCTGCAGGATGCGCGAGAACTGGCCGAAGCGCAGCACCACGCCACGCTGCTGCTCGCCGATGAGCTGGAAGCTGGAGAACAGCACCATCGCCACCACCGCGACCAGAATCCAGCGCCCCACGCCACCATCGAACAGCTCCTTCAACGGGGCGGGCAGATTGCCCCAACCACCACCGTTGCCACCACCGCGCGGGCCCCAGGATCTGCGACGGTTGGGGTCCGGGCCGTCTCCGCCCTTGTTGCCGGGTGTGTTCCAGGCCATGCACGCTCCATGATCGAGGGGCTGTGCGGGCCAGTCCCGCAGTGCCGCCGTGTTGTGTGATTCGATGATTCTACTAGATGGGGCAGACCGACCGTTTTGAAAGGCCCCAATTGGCGCATCCCGGTTTAGCCGCTGGGGTGGATCGAGCCGATGGCCGGGCGCGGACCGGTCGGTGGCACGGAGTCGACGCGATGTTGCGGGCCGGAGAGGGGCACGCGTCCTGGCCTTGGCTTGTTGGCGAGCAGCCAAGCGATACAGCCGGACCTGCAGATCAACCTGCCGGCCGCGGCGATCGTGCGGGATGCTGCCGATGGCATGCGAACCCCTCCCCCCAGATGGTCGTGCAGCGGGTTGTGGCATCCGCGCCGGGCGGCGCATCGCACTGGCTACTGACTAGCGCGGTGGGACATGGTCCCTACGCATGCCTTCGTCGGTCGCACCGGCTGCGGTCACGCGCCCGGCTTATTGCACTGCAGAGCGAAACCGCCCCCCGGCCATACCTCACCGACGCACTTATACGGTCGGCGGTTCGTCTTTCTGGTTGAACACGCGCTCCATCACTTCCAGCAACTCGTCTTCGGAGAACGGCTTGGTGATGTAGGCGCGCGCGCCCTGGCGCATGCCCCACATGCGATCGGTGTCCTGGTCCTTGGTGGTCACCAGGATCACCGGGATGTGCCGGGTGGTCGGCTCGCGCTTGAGCGTGCGCGTTGCCTGGAAGCCGTTGAGGTTGGGCATCACCACATCCATCAGCACCAGGTCCGGCAGCGATGACTTGGCCGCTTCCACGCCGGCAGCACCATCGGTTGCGGTGATGGTGTCGTGCCCCAGCTTCTCGACGATGCGCTGAATCCCGAGCAGCTGCGACGGCGAGTCGTCGACGATCAGAATGCGTGCCATGCGTTTCCCCTAGTGTGCGCGGCGAGTGTAGTGCGCCGGCCGCGCTTTCGGTAGCTGGGCCAGGCTGTGCGCCCGGCGATGCTGTTGCGATGCGTGATCCGGTGGCACGTTGCTGGTGTCGTGTGCAACGCGTACTACGTTGAACAGGGAGCAGCTGGATTCAACAACGTCGCAGAAGGCCGTTCGCTCATGCATCGCGTGCCCTGACCTCAATCCTTCACCCACAGGCGAGGCGATTGGTCCCTTCTCCCATCGGGAGAAGCTGGCGCATAGCGCCGGATGAGGGTACGACGGCGCTTCAACCTCGCAGATCGGCGTTAACTGGCGCACCGCCCGCCCGCCGAGCCCTCACCCCATCCTGCGCGTCGCCCCACGCGGCCTACACCGATTCGCCGAACGCCTTGGCCAGATTGCGGTAGGCCTTCTTCTGGGCATCGTCGGTGGGGGCCGGGGCCAGGATTTCCAGCTCCACGATCTGGTCGCCCGGGGTCGCGCCCGGCAGGCCGCGGCCGCGCAGGCGCAGCTTGCGCCCGGCATCCGAGTCGGCCGGCACCTTCAACTCCACCGACCCGCCCAGGGTCGGCACGCTGATGGTGGTGCCCAGTGCCGCCTGCCAGGGCATGACCTGCAGGGTGTACAGGATGTTGCGCCCGTCCACCTCGAATTGCGGGTGCGCGGCGTATTCGATCTCCAGCAGCAGGTTGCCGCCGCCGTTGCCCTGCCCGCTCAGGCGGATCACCTGACCGGGCTGCACGCCCTTGGGCACGCGCACATCCAGCTGCTTGCCGTTGATGGTGATGCGCACGCTATCGCCTGCATGCACCGCTTCCAACGGCACCGCCAGCTTGGCGCGGGTGTCGCCGCGCGCCTGCGGACCCGCGCCTGCACCAGGACCGGCGCCCGGGCCGCGCGGACGGCCGCCGCGCTGGCCGGCGAACAGGCTTTCGAAGAAATCGCTGAAGCCGCCACCGGCGCCGCCGTTGCCGAACACTTCCTCGTAGTCGTAGCCCTGCCCGCCGCCGTAGCTGGGCGGGGCCTGGAACTCGTCGCCCGGGCGGAAGCCCTGCGCCTTGAGCTGGTCGTAGGCCTTGCGCTTGGCCGGGTCGCGCAGCGCCTCGTACGCTTCGTTGATCGCCTTGAACTTGTCTTCGGCGCCGGCCTCCTTGCTGACGTCGGGGTGGTACTTGCGCGCCAGCCGGCGGTAGGCGGTCTTGATCTCCGCATCGCCCGCGCTGGGCTCCACGCCCAGCGTTGCGTAGTAATCCTTGAATTCCATCTAATCACCTCTGAAAAAAACGGCCCGCAGCCGAGGCCACGAGCCAGTCATATTGCAGCCGGGCGGGCAACCGCACCTATTCTACGGTGCGGTTGCCACCGGGAAGCGAAGCACGCCGCTCCGCTCCAGGTTTTGCTGCCTTACTGCACCGTATTGCCGGCGGGGTCCTGGCCGTTGCCGACCTGGATGCGGCGCGGGGTGGCCGCCGGGCGCTTGGGGATGCGGATTTCCAGCACGCCGTTGTGCCCAGTCGCGGTGATGCCGTCGGGGTCGGCACTGTCGGGCAGCGCGAAGCGGCGATGGAAGCTGCCGTAGCGGCGCTCGATGCGCGAGAAACGCTCGGTCTCGGTGCTGGACTCGCTGTTGCGCTCGCCCTTGATCGACAGGATGCCCTTGTCCATCTGCACCTCGATCTGGCCGGGGTCGATGCCCGGCAGGTCGGCGTACAGCACGAAGTGGTTGGCCTCTTCCTTGATGTCCACGCGCGGCACCCACTGCGCGGTCACCACCGCCGATTCGTCGGTGTCGCCGTTGTGCTCGAAGAAACGGTCGAACACATGCTTGATCTCGTTTTGCAGCGCATGGGTGGGCCACTGCGGATAACGAACGATATTCATTGCGAGCCTCCAAAAGGTTGGGTGAGCGGCCGGCTGCCGCGGCGTGCGCCACTGCGCCGGCCATGTGCGTCAGATAGGCGTGCCGGCGTGGATTTCAAGCGCGTTGACGCGCTTTTCCCCTGCCCCTTTCTAGACTTCGTTCAGCCACAGGAGCCCGCCCCATGACCATCCACGTTGGTGACCGCATTCCCGAAGTCGTGCTCAAGCGCCTGCGCGAGGGCATCGAGGCGGTCGACACCCACAGCCTGTTCGCGGGGCGCAAGGTGCTGCTGTTCGCGGTGCCGGGCGCCTTCACCCCGACCTGCTCGGCCAAGCACCTGCCAGGCTATGTGGAGCACTTCGACGCATTCCGCAAACGCGGCATCGAGGTGCTGTGCACCGCGGTCAACGACCCGTTCGTGATGCAGGCCTGGGGCCGCAGCCAGCTGATCCCCGACGGCCTGCACCTGCTGCCCGACGGCAACGCCGAACTGGCCCGCGCACTGGGCCTGGAGATCGACGCCAGCGGCTCGGGCATGGGCCTGCGCTCGCGCCGCTACGCGCTGTATGCCGACGACGCCGTGGTCAAGGCCTTGTTTGTCGAAGAACCCGGCGAATTCAAGGTGTCCGCCGCCGATTACGTGCTGCAGCACCTGCCAGATTGATGCATTGATTCCCCCCAACCACTCAGAAGGAAAACGGCCAGCCATGTCTACCCAGCCAGCCAAGCAACTCCCCGACGGCATCACCGATACCGCCACCTTGCGCAGCCGCGCACGCCAGAGCATCGAAGACGGTGCCATCACCGAGAGCTACCACGCCGACCGCGAGGCGGTGATCGATCTGCTCAACACCGCATTGGCCACCGAATACGTGTGCACCCTGCGCTACTACCGCCACTATTTCATGGCCAAGGGCATGCTTGCCGACGCGGTCAAGGGCGAGTTCCTGGAGCATGCGCAGCAGGAGCAGGAACACGCGCACAAGCTTGCCGAGCGCATCGTGCAACTGGGCGGCGAACCGGACCTCAACCCGGACACGCTGACCAAGCGCTCGCATGCCGAATACAAGGAAGGCACCGACCTGCGCGACATGGTCAGGGAGAACCTGATTGCCGAACGCATCGCCATCGACAGCTACCGCGAGATGATCGACTTCATCGGCGACAAGGACACCACCACCAAGCGCATCCTGGAAAGCATCCTGGCCCAGGAAGAAGAGCATGCCGACGAGTTCGCCGACATGCTGGAAGGCTGGATCGGCGAGTGAGCTGAGTTTTGCAATATAGCGATGGGTTGCGATCGGTGATCGGAGTCGACATCGACATCCACATCGAAGTTGAAGTCGAAGATGAAGTCGAAGTCGAAGTCGACTCGATGATGAAACAGACAGGGCGCCTCGAGCGCCCTGTCTGTTTTCTGTGCCGCTGGATGGTGCATGTGCGGTTGCGTCCGACCAGATTTCGCCGCGCCGCCGCCCGTAGGAGCGCACCCGGGCGCGATGGGGCGTTACAGAGAATGCCTTATCGCGCCCAGGTGCGCTCCTACGGGTGTGTGCACGCTGACCGGGCGCAGTACGTGCCCGGTCAGCGCAATACGCGAAAGCGCAGCTGTGTCCAGGCACCGTCGCTGGCCATTGCGGTGAGCGTATGCGTGCCGACCTCGGCGAAATCGCGCTGAAATCCCTGGCGTCCGTTGGTCTGTGCGATCCAGCGGCCGTCCAGCAGCCAGTCGATACGCGCGTCGCTGCCCAGGGCACGCAGGTGCAGGCGCACCGGGCGCGAGGTGGCGTTGGCGCGCGCCAGCGTGGCGCGGTCGCTCAGCCCATCGATACGCAGCACACCGCCGCCGGTCATGCGCCCATCCGGCAGACAGTCCGCAGCCAGCGGCGGCAATTGCGCGGCATTGCGCTCAGCGGCGCTGAGCCAGGGCGAAACCAATGCCGGCCAGCGTGCCACTGCCTGCGGCACGCGTGCATGCGGCTGGCTGCACTCCTGCGACAACCGCTGCCCACTACGCGCATCCACATCGAAATGCAGCTGCCCGCTTTGCCATAGCCGCGCATCGCGCTCGGCAAAGGTGGGCGGTACTGCCCCATCGAGCACGTAGGCGTCGGCGCGGCGTGCGCATTGCGCCGGTGGTGTCTGATCGGCCGCGCCGCCGAGTGGCCAGCAGATGGCAAGCGCCTGCACAGTGGTCGGCATCGGCACCGGCGCGCTGTCGCCAGCGCTGCGGGGCAAGGTGTCGATGACTTCGAACATCAACGGCAACGCGGTGACGGCGCCGTACTGGCCGGGCAGCGGCGTGCCGTCCGGCCGCCCCACCCACACCCCCACCGTGTAACGGCGCGTGCCGCCGATCGCCCACGCATCGCGGTAGCCGTAGCTGGTGCCGGTCTTCCAGGCCACGCCCGGGCGCGCGGCGGTGTCGAAGGTCACGCCGCCATACCCCGGGCGCGGATTGCTCTGCAGGATCTCGCGCACGATCCAGGCCGCACCCGGCGACATCAGCCGGCGCTCGATACGCGGATCGGCCGGTGTGTAGCGCACGCGCCCGGCGATGCCACCGCGATTGAGCGCTGCAAATGCACCGACCAACTCCTGCAATTGCGCGCCGGTACCGCCCAGTATCAGCGCCAGATTGGGCACGCTGCCGCGCGCAAAGCGCAGCTCGATGCCGGCATTGGACAGCCGCGCGGCAAACCGCGCCGGGCCGATCCGATCGAGCAGGTCCACGGCCGGCACGTTCAACGACAACCGCAACGCCGTCGCCGCGCTCACCGGGCCATTGAAGGCCGCATCGAAATTGCCGGGCCGGTAGCTGCCAAAGCTCTGCGGGGCATCCACCAACAGGCTTTCGGAGTGGATCACCCCATCGTCCAGGGCCATGCCATACAGAAACGGCTTGAGGGTGGAGCCGGGCGAGCGCCAGGCCTGCACCATGTCCACATGCCCCAGCCGTTTGCGATCGCCGAAGCTGGCCGAGCCCACATACGCGCGCGCTTCCATCGTGACGTTGTCCACCACCAGTAAGGCGGCCGAGGTGCGCTCGGGTAGTTGCGAAAAGTACGTCGCGACGCGTTCTTCCAGCGTGCGCTGCAATTCCACATCCAGGGTGGTGACGATGCGTGCCGCGCGCGGTTGCGCGCTATGCAACCTCTGCGCGAGCAGCGCCGCGTGCAACGGCGGTTTGAGCGAGCGCGTCACCACCGGCTCGATCCGCGCATCGTCCACCTGCGCGCGCGACCACACGCCCAGCTCCACCATGCGGTCGAGCACCTTGTCGCGCGCGCGTTGCGCAGCCTCGGGATGGCGATCCGGGCGCAGGCGGCTGGGCGATTGCGGCAATACCGCCAGCAATGCGGCTTCGGCCTGCGACAGAGCCTTGGCCGGCTTGCCCAGGTACGCCCAGCTGGCCGCTTCCACGCCTTCGATGGTGCCGCCGTAGGGCGCGCGCTCCAGGTACAGCGTCAGAATCTCGCGCTTGCTCAGGTGCGCTTCCAGCTGCAGCGCGCGCAACAACTGCTTGGCCTTACCCCACGGTGTGCGCGTGTGCGGGTCCAGGATGCGCGCCACCTGCATGGTCAGCGTCGAGCCGCCGGAGACGATGCGCCCCTGCCCGATCCACTGCCCGCCGGCACGCAGCAGGCCCCACGGATTGACCCCGGGATGGCGCCAGAACCAACGGTCCTCATAGTTCAGCAACGCCTGCAGGTACAGCGGCGACACACTCTGCGGGCTGGCCGGATAGCGCCACACCCCATTGCGGTCGGCGAAGGCGCGCAGCGGCGTGCCATCGCGTGCAACCACCAGCGTGGAGGTGTCGCGGGATCTGGGCAGTGGCAGTGGGAAGGCCAGGTCCAACAGCAACACAGCAGACAACAATGCCACGGCGGTCCAACGTAGCCCTGTCAACCAGCGGCGGCTACGCCGAGCCACACCATCCTGGCCAGCGGCGCGCCCCTGCGTCCGGTCGGTCCTTGCCTGCACGTGCTGCTGCTCATCCATCCTGCCAAGGATGCAGGGCAAAACGCATTTCGGCCACTATCGCGCGGCACTCTTCGGCGTTGAGCGATCAACGTTGCCGCGCGCTACTGCCTTACGCGACGACAAGCGCCCTAACCCACGACCTCCGCACGCGGCGAGCGACGCAGCCTTACGAACAGCCGCAGCAACCCCATTGCCAGGAACACCGCAGACAGGCGCAACGCCATGCCCAGCCAGCCACTGGCGGCCGAATCGGAGACGGCAAAGACGGTCCAGGCCGCGTTGAGCGAGACATGCAACACCCAGCCGCTCCAGATCGTGTAGCCATCCTGCGCGTCGACAATGGCAAACAGCAGCGCACCGACACCGGTAAGGGCGAAGATCAGCAACGCCTCGCCGCCTCCGCCACCTGCGCCGAGCCAATGCACGCCGCCAAACACAAGCGCCTGCACCAGCGCGGCGGTCGCCGGGCGCCAGGCCAGCGCGCGGCAGGCAAAGACGAAGCCAAAACCGCGAAAGACGATTTCTTCGGCCAGCGGAAACAGCAGCGCCAACCACAGCAGGCCCAGCAGATCGTCGGTGCCGACCGAGCTGGACTGAATCCACAGCCCCAGCCAGCACGGCAGTGTGGCCAGCAACGTCAGCGCCGGGCCGCGCACGCCGTTCCAACGCAGCCCCAGACATGCCGCGAGTTCGCCTGGCATGCCAGGACGCAGCACTACCGCTGCGACCAGCACAACCACCACGCTGAGCAGATTGTCGGCAATCCCGCCGCCGTAGGGCACCGGAATCTTCGGGATGGGCAGACCCATGGCCTTGGCCACATCGCGCACCTGCAGCGCGACCAGCAGCACCACCAACCAGACAACATGCCGACCGAAGCGACGCGAGGGTGTATCGAGCGGCATGCAGACGTCCTTGCGTGCAAACAGCGTGCGACTATACCGCTGGCAGCGACATCGCCGCAGTGTCAGGTTGCATGCGCCGCGACAGCATCCCGCCCGCGTCGCGCGCCGGCTGCATGCCGCGATGCAATGCGACGCTTACCGCGGCTCCAGCGAGGCGCGATAACGCAGCAAGGCTTCCGGCGCATCGGTCTGGATGATCGACACGCCCTCGCGGTACAGGCGACCCCACACCTTGTCCGGGTCGCGCCCGGCATCGGCGTCGCCACCGTAGCCGGCGATGAAGCCTTCCCACAGCGAGTTGACCATCAGCCGCACGTTGTGTGCCTTGCTCACTGCAACCAACGCCGGCAATTGCGCTGCTGTCATCTTGGGCAGCTCGAACGCGACCGGATGCGCGTTGCGTGTCTGCGCAGTGGCAATCGCTGCCAGATCGGCAGTGCCATGGGCCTTGATCAGGATCGGGAAGAAATACACGGTGTCGAACGGCAGCATCGCCGCCAGTGGCGGTGTGGCGATGCCGGCTTCGGCCTTGACGATCACCTGGTGCTGCATGCCGGCACGGGCAACCGCATCGACCACCTGCACGTAGATCGCATCCTTGACGTCCAGATTGAGCAGGATATGGCCCTTGGACCTGGCCAGCATCTGCTCGAGCGTGACCACGCGTTGATCAGTCAGCGGTGCCTGCGCGCCACCTTCGTCGCTGCGCAGCCGCAATTTTTGCAGGTCGGCCAGGGTCAGCTCGGACAGCTTGCCGGTGCCGTCGGTGGTGCGGTCCACGGTGGCGTCGTGCAGCATCACCAGGGTGCCGTCGGCAGCGCGGCGCACATCGGTCTCCATCACGTCGGCACCGATGGCGATGCAGCGCTCCAGCGCGGCCAGCGAGTTCTCCGGTGCGCTGTCCTTGAACCCATGCTCCGGCGCCGGCGCGTGGCAACCGCGATGGGCCACCACCACGATGCCGCCGTCCGGATTGGTCAGCCGGGCCTGGATCGCGGCGACACCGGTGGGCGCTGCGCTCGCAGTGGTGGCAAGCGCCACGCACAGCATGGCCGCAAGGGTGGCGACAGAACGTAAGGTCATCGAACGACTCCGCTTGAAAGAATAAACAGAACGACTGCGCGTGCGTCGAGCGAGCGCGGCCGATGCACGGTGCTCGGTGCGGCATCCACCCACCTGCACACTCCACTTTTTTCCGAGCCGCCCGCACGCATCTGACGACCGCTGGCGACGCGTCATTCGCCGCGCTTAGAACGTCGGCGTGAAGCGCAACCCGAACCAATAGGTGGTGGGCACCGAATAACTGTCCTTGAGCAGGTTCTGCCCGGGGCCGGTCACGCTGGTGATGCGGCTGTGGGTGAGGTTGCTGACCTGGCCGATCAGGCTGAGCTGTTTGCTGAGCGCATAGGTCGCGGTGACATCCAGCTGCGAACGCGGTGACCAGTACAGATCCTGCCAATCGATATTGCTGACGATGGCGCGCAAGGCCTTGCCCTGGCGATTGTAGGCCGCACGCAGCTCCAGCCCGCCGGTGTTGTAGAACAGCGTGGCATTGGCGGTGTAGTCGGGCTGGCCGACCAGGTTGTCGAGCTTGCGCTCGCGCTGGCGCACATTGCTGCCGCTACCGACGCTATAGGGCACATCCAGGCTGCCATCGAGCACCGCAACATTCGCGCTGAAACCGACCCCACTCAACCACGGCGCGATGGGCGCCAGGGTATTGACGATGCCGTTGAACTCCACCCCGCGGATACGCGCCTTGGCGGCATTGGCCGGCGTGCTGATCAACGCGTTGGCGTAAGTGGTGCCGTCGAACGTGACGCTGTCGGTGCGCGAAAGCGTAAAGATCTCGTCCTGGATGCGCTTGTCGAACACGGCCGTGGACGCAAACGCGTCGAAATCACCAGGCAGGCGCCATTCCAGCGACAGATCCAGGTTATTGGACACGCGCGGCTTGATGTCCGGGTTGCCGATGGTGACGGTGACGCCTTGCGCATTCGGGTTGCCGGCATCGGCGGTGTTGACGAAGCCGATCGAGGTGCGCGCCGCGTACGCATCGTAGGGCGGGCGGCCGAGCGTGCGGCTTGCACCGGCGCGCAGGTCCAATGCATCGGTCAGGTGATAGGTCATGATCGCGGACGGCAGCAGATAGTTGTAATCCGCATCGGTCGGGTTATCGACATACACATAGCGGTTGGTCGCGGTATCCAGCTGGCGCTGGCGACCGACCGTATCAAGCCTGGTGCTGTCGAAATGCAGGCCAGCCTGCACGTTGAAACGCTCGCTGCGATAACTGACCAGGCCGTAGCTGCCGAAGATTTTTTCGGTATGCGTGAAGTTGTCCTGATTGCTGAAGGCCTGCTGGTCGGTGCTGTTGAACGCGCTCAGCGGCGTCGCAGCCAACGCGCGATTGGCCTTGTCAGGATCGATGGTGATCAGGTTCAGGCCGGCATAGCGCATCGGCGCCCTGCCGGTGCCCGCCACATCGGCCAGGCCGAACGCCGGCGCGCTGGTGTTGGGCTGATATTCGACCCGATAGATGTCGTAGGACGGTTTATCGGTGGTGTACGACACGCCTGCCGCAAAGCCGATGCCTTGATCGCTCTCGCCCTGATTGAAGCCGTAATCGAGCCGACCGGTAAGAATGCGATCGGCGGCAGTGCGTTTATAGTCCGGCCGCCAATACGACAGGCTGTAGTTGCCCAGATCGTTGTAGGCCTGCGGCGACACACCGAAGCGCTGGTCGAAGCCGGAAGTGTCGTAGTCGAATGCGTAATTGGGCGTGGCATTGATGGTTACACCGCTGCCTGTCTGGCCCACCGGTACCGGCGCGGCGCGGGTGATGCCGGTGGCGTACTTGATCATGCGGATCGGCTCGTCGTAGGTCGCATCGGACCACGCGCCGCGCGCGGAGAGCTGCTGCCGATCGGTGGGCCGCCAGATCGTGCCCAGTTGCGCGACCTTGGTGCGCGTGGTGACGATCTGGTTGGAATAGCCCACTTCGATATCGCCACCGGGATAGCTGCCGGAGGTGGCGGTCTGATTGGACACCTGGCCACGCTCGCGCGGGTCGATCAGGACCTCGTTGCGCTGCATGTCGTCCTTGAAATAGTAATAGCCGGCCATTGCATAGGCTTCGAGCGCGGCACTGGGATGCACTTCGAACTTGCCGGTGACGCCATAGCGGTCGCGCTGATTCTGCACGTACCAGTACTTGTCCTGCTGCGGCACCGCCCAGCCATTGCCGAGATTGGCGCCGGTCTGCAGCACGCCGTTGTTGTCGTAGAACCCGTAATGCACCGTGTCGGTGGTCATATGGGTTTCGGTGTAGCTGCTCAGCGTCTGGTAGTTGGCCGACAGGGTGACGCCGTACTGTTGCTCGCTGCCGAAGGTGCGGCTGCCGGTGGCGTTCAAACGATAGCCGGGGTCGTCCTGATCGCGCGGCTTGCCGACATCGTTGGCGTGGCCGAGCGCGGCTTCGGCGCTGAAGAACGGCTTGCCGCCGTTTTCGAACGCGCTGCGCGTCTTGAGGTTGATCGCGCCGCCAGTTGCGTTGGGGTCCAGGTCGGGCGTGAAGGTCTTGACCACCTGCAACTCGCTGACCATCGACGCCGGCAGCAGATTCAGACGCACGCCGCGGGTGATCGAACCGAGCGTGCCGTTCGGCGTGCCGGGCGAGGCGATGGTCAGCCCGTCGATGGTGACGTTGTTGTAGGACGGGCCCAGGCCGCGCAAGACCGGTGTGGCCGCCTCGTCGCGCGGATGCTCGTTGTCGGTGGCCGGCAATACCGACAGGCCGGGCACGCGACGCAGCGCTTCGACGATGGTGCTGTCGGGCAAGGCGCGTACATCGGTGGCGCTGATCACGTCGGTGATGTTGGTCGCCGCCCGCTTGCTTTCCACCGCGGCGGCATTGGCACGGCGCACGCCGGTGACCTGCATGGCATCGAGGGTTTGCATGCCGGTTCCGGTGGTGGCGGCCGGTGCGTCTCTACTGGATGCATCGCCTTGCGACGATACCCGCGATGCAGGGCCTATCGATGCAGCGTCTGTGGAATCAGCAGATGCATCTACTGACAATGGAGAACGTTGCTTTGCAGGCGCAACTTCAGCATCGGAGGTCGTTGCCTCGTCATTATTGGCTGTAGCTGTAGCTGGAGCTCCAGCTTGAGCTGCGCTCGCTAATGCGCTCGTGGTCGTGGCCATGGCCGCAGAAGACGTTTGAGCTGAGGCGTCGACTGGAATGGCCGCACGCGCGTTTGCGCATGCCTGCGAAACAGGCGAACAGGCCGCAATGGCCACGGCGAGAACGGACAGGTGCAAACGGTACGGATCGGAGCGCTGCATGGAATCCCGGGATCGCGCAGCAAGGGCGCCGCGCCGGTGAGAAAGCACGCCACCGTAGCCCGTAAAAATGACCCTTGCGTGTCGCTTGCATCGCATCGAAAAGACAGTGCGCAACGATGTCCCCACATGCGAAGCAGCGGCTCTGCTGGCGTAGGAGCGCGCTTGCGCGCGATAAGGCTTTCCCGGTGATTCCGCATCGCGCGCAAGCGCGCTCCTACGCGAGCCAGATGGCATCCCAGAATGGATAGGCGCCCACCCGTTCAACCAGCCCGGCGCGTAGCGGACTGGCGATCAGGTAGCGAGCCACGCTGCGCAGATCGTCGTCCTTGCGCAAGGCACGGTCGTGGTAGGCGCGCGTCCAGACCGCATCGCGCACCCCGCGTTGCTCATTGACTGCACGCGTGCTTGCTGCCTTCATGCATGCCACCGTCCGCGCCAATGGCGTCGCATCTCCCAACTACACCAACCAGTGGACATGGTCCGGCATCAGCACCCAGGCAAGCAACGTGGCATCTTCTGGAAGCGCGGCGACGAACGCGCGGCACGCTAACGCGGCCAGCTGAAAATCCTCGAACACACGTCGCCGCTGGCAGGTTGTGACGGTGAGGAGATAGCAGCAATTTGCCAGCGAGCGACGGCCACGACGTAGCGCACGATGTCCCGCGAAAGTAGAGCTGATCATCGATGCATGCTGGCCCACCCCTGCAAGCGCTTGCATGGGAATCGGACGCTCGCTTCGGTGAGAAAACTTCCAAACGTAGGAGCGCGCTGGCGCGCGATGGGCGTTACCGGGAGGCCTCATCGCGCGCAAGCGCGCTCCTACGTTGATGCCCTACGGCTGCACCACCGTCATCGTCGCCGGCGTGCTGCGCCCCACGCCGCGCAGCTCGGGGCGGTACATGTCTTCCACCAACGATGGCGGCACCGTGTAGGTACCCGGCGTGACGGCGCGCACCAGGTAATACAGCTGCGCCTTGCTGCCCGAGGAGAGCGCCAGCGCGGCCACATAACGGTCGTCGCGGAACTCTTCGTGCTTGACGTCGGCAGCGCTGGAACGCTCGCTGATGCCGATGCCGTCCACCACCACATCGGCCCACTGTTTGGCATCGCCGAGATTGAAGTTCTCGATCTCCAGCCCGGCCGGCAACAGGTCGGTCAGCAAGGCGTCGGGCATGTCGCTGTTGGCGGTGATGGCCACGCGCACGATCAACGCCTCGCCTTCCTTCAATGCACGCGGCGCCCACGGTTTGCCGTCGGTGGTGTACCAGCTGCGCTCCACGCTGAGGGTGCGCGTGTCCGGCTCCGGCGCGCTGCGCGGGATGCCGGCCACTTCCAGGCTGGCGTACATCGGGGCCTCGCCCTGCGGCGCAAACTGCACGCCGCGCGCCAAGGCGGCGCTGTCGAAACTGCGCCCGAACAGGCGCGCCGGAGCGATCTCCTGCGCCTGGCCGCCCACTGTCAAGGTGCCGGAGACCTGCTTGCCCTGCCCGACCATCAAGGCCTTGCCCAACCGCGCCAGCGCCACCTGTTCCTGGGTGCTCAACCACAGCCAGCCGGTGGCGCGACGCGCATCCAGCGCGCGGCCCAGCGCAACAGCGCGGGTGTCGTACTCGGGCTTGGACAAGCCACGCTCGTGCAGCAGCGCCATCATCAACGCATCGTCGCGGATCGCACTGCCGTAATCGGCGAAGTACGGCGGACGCTCGCTGCTGTCCTTGGCAAAACCCGCCTTGATCGCCGCCTGCCCACGCCTGGTATCGCCCTGCAGCGACAACGCCGCACCCAGATGCACCAGCGACAAGCCGGTCAGCGCCTTGTCGCGCTGGTTGTCGTACAGCGCGCGCAGCGTGCCCAACGGGGCGCGATTGACGCGTGCCAGCACGTAGCCGGACCAGGCCTGGTTGGCGAACTTCAGGCTATCGCGGCGGTCCTGCCCGTAGAACTCGTTGCCACCGGACAGCAGGTCTTCGCTGAGCCGATTGAGCGCCTTCTGCAGCACGTTGTCGGGCACCGCAAAACCGGCGTCCTTGGCATCGAGCAGGAACTCGGCGATGTACGGGGTCAGGCCCGGATTGACGTAGCCGTCGTCGCCCCACATCGAAAAATGCCCGCTGGCGATCTGCATCGAGGCCAGGCGACCGAATGCGCCTTCCATGCGCTCGCGGCGCTTGGCCGCTTCCAGCCCCTTGGTGCCCAGCGCCCTGGCGGTGGCATCGTCGAGCAACAGCGCGGCGTAGCCCTTGCTGGTGGTCTGCTCGGCGCAACCATACGGATAGTCCAACGCACCCTGCAAGGCGCTGGCGAAGGGAATCGGCGGCAGCGGGCTGACCACCATGCGCGCGGTCACCGAGCCGGCCATCAGGCCATCGGCAAAGCCGCTGTCCAGGCTGATCGGTGCCAGCGGATCGAGCACGCGCGTCTGCGCACGCAACACCTGCGGCCAACCGGCACGCACCGGCAGGTCGTAGCTGCGGTCGGCCTTGAAGCCGTTGCCGTCCACACGCACGCGCACCTTGGCCACGCTATAGCCTTCGGTGGCGCTCAGCGGGAAGCTCAGCGTCTGCTTGGCATCCACACCGAGCTTGACGCTGCGCGCCGCCTCGGCAATGGCCAGCGGGCCGATCCCGTCCACGCGCACATTGAACTCGCCCGGCTTGCCAGTGAAGTTCTGCACATCCAGTGTCACCGTGCTGCGGTCGCCCGGCGCCATCACGCGCGGCATGCTCGCCTCGGCCAGGATCGGCGCGCGCACCACGGTTTCCATGGCCTGATTGCCGAACCGCGCATCCGAATACACAAACGCCGAGACCCGCAGCGTGCCGTTGAAATCCGGCACCGGCAGTTGCACGCGCGCATTGCCACGGGCATCGAGTTTCACCGAGCCGGAGAACAGGTCCACGGTCTGCACGCGCGCGGTCGGGCGCTTGGCCTGCGGCAAGGCTTCCAGCGCCATGTCGCCGCCGAACTTGAGCTTGCCGCTGGCGCCTTCGAAACTTTCGATCACCCGCCCGTAGATATCGTACGCATCGGTACCCAGGCGACGCTGCGCAAAGAATTGCGCGTTGGCATCGGGCACCGGGAAGCGGGTGATGTTGAGGATGCCCACGTCCACCGCCGAGATGGTCACGTGCGCGGCCTTGCCGGCCAGCTCCGGCACGCTCACCGTCACCGGCAAGGCCTGCTCGGGGCGCATCTGCTTGGGCGCAGCCAAGCCCACCGCGACACGCCGCGCCTTGCGGTCCATCGGCACATACGCCACGCCCACCGCGCGCGCCGGGGTGATCTTGCTCGGCGCACTGCCGCCGCGGAACACCAACGCGGTGACGTACACATCGTGGCGTTCCCAGGCTGCCGTCACCGGAATGTCGAACGTGCTACCCGGCTTGACGTCGATGTCCTGCACGTACAGCAGCTTGTCGCTTTCCACCAGCAACACGCCCTTGCCGGCATGCGGCGGGGTCAGCGTGACGGTGAGCGTGTCGCCAGCGCGATAGGCGGTCTTGTCCAAGGCCAGCTTGACCTTGTCCGGGCGCGCGTCCAGGCCGCGGTTTTCGTCGTTCCAGCTCCAGCCGGCGCGGAACGGGTAGCGCGTGGTCAGCCCGGTGGCCGGGTCGAACACGTCCAGGCGGTACTCGCCCCACTCCACCGGGACCTCGAGTTTGGCATTGCCGCCGGCGATATCGAGCGTGCGCGTGTCCTTGTTCTCGAAGCGACGGGTGAAGTCGTAATCCCAATGGTCGTCGGTGTAGTTCCAGTGATAGTCGCGCAGCTCGCGTACCAGCGTGGCCTTCAGGCCCTTGGCCGGCTGCGGCTTGCCATCGGCGTCCACGCGGGTGAGTTCGAAGCGTGCGGTGCCATTGGCATCGGTGCCGTCCTTGTCGTCGAACAAGGGGCGCACGCCGACCAGCGCCTTGGCCGGCCACAGCACGCGCTTGACGGTGCGGGTGACGGTGCGCCCGCCGGTCTCGTAGACGCTGCCCGAGACCACCGCGGCAATCGTGCTGACCGGCCTGGCTTCGGCGGGCAGCGCGATGTCTTCGCGCAACACGCCGTCGCTGCCGAACGTGGTATCGATCACGTCCTTGGCTTCGCGCGGCAGTTCCAGCGTGGGGTCGCCGAAGAACCAGCCGGGCAAGGACGCGAGCGGATGCTGCTCGACGCTGACCGCCAGCTTGGCGGTGAAGCGGTTGCCGTCGGCCGGCGCGCCATACAGGTACGCGGCATTGGCGACCAGCGTGAACGGCTGGCCGGCGCCGAGGGTCTTCTGCGTGCTGTCCAGGTCCAGCTTCATGCGTTCGGGCAGGAACTCTTCCACGCGCACGGTCATGCCCTGCACGGCGTCCTTACTGGCCGGATCGGTGCGGAATTCCACCTGCCAGCGGCCGGTCGGCGCATCGGCCGGAATCTGCTGGGTGAACTCGAAATAGCCCTGCTCGCCCGGCTGCAGCCTGGTCTCGCGGAAGGTCTTGCCGTCCGGCTGCTTGAGGCGCAGGAACACCGGCTGCGGCTTGGTAGGCTTGCCGTCGTTGTCGCGTAGGATCGCCGACACGCGCATGGTCTCGCCGGGGCGATACAGGTCGCGGCCGGCCCAGGCGAACACGTCGAACCACGCGCTGTCGCGCCCGGCCACCGCGAATTCACTCAGATCCAGTGCCGGCTGATTGAACGGCAGCACCGAGATATCGGTCTTGCTGCGCGCTACCAGCACGTGGCCGGCATCGAGCGTGTAGTTGAGCAGCGCATTGCCGTTGCCGTCGGTGGCGCCCTTGAGGAACAGCTCGCCCTTGGCATCGAGGACGCGCACTTCCACGTTCTTGATCGGCTCGCCGCTCTGCAACGAGGCGGTGTGCACGAACAGCTTGTCCTTGTAGGCGCGCGTGTGCAGGCCGATGTCGCTGACGGTGAAGAAGGCGGTATCGAAGCCATCGTCGAAACTGCCGGCGCGCTTCATCACCGCAAAGTACAGGCCGGGCTCCTGCAGCTCCTTGATGTCCTGCGTGGGCAGGTAGGTCAGCACGCGCTCGTTCTGCTTGCCGCCAAGAATGAAACGATTGACGTAGACCGGGTCGGCCAGCTTGGACAACGGCTGCTTGTCGCTGTAGTCGCTCTCCAGCTCCCAGCTGCCGCGACGGCCGCCGCGCTGGAACTGCTGGAAGAACGCCGGCAGCGACTTCTCGCGCACGCGCAGGAACTCCACGTCCACTTCCGGCACGTTGACCGACACCACCGGCAGGCCGCGGCTCTCGCGCGCCGGCAGCACGCTGCCTTGCGAAGCGAACCCGGCCACCGGCTTGAGCGCGCCGGTGTAGACCTTCTGCTTGAGCGGCTTGCCCAGGCGGCTGCCATCGGCCGCCAGCAGGTTGGCGTCGACCAGCACGGTGTAGTCCTTGGCCGCTTCCACGTACGGGTAGCGCAACGTCTTGCCGTCATCGGACAGCGACCAGCTGCTGTCGCCGGTGCCGACCTTTTCCTCGAAGCGCACCAGCGCATCGAAGTCCTGGGTGCCGACCAGCGGCCGCGAGAACTCCAGCGCCAGCGACAGGCCGTCGCTGGTCTGGTCGGGATAGGCGCGCGCCAGCGCAAAACCGGTGATCGCCTGCTTGTCGGCCTTGATCGCCTCGCCACTGGCGGCAGGCAGCTGGCCGCTTTCGTTGCGCTTGCACGCCACCGCGCCGATCGCCACGCACAGCAATACCACCCACAGCAACATGCGCCGCGTGCCCGACCACCTCATCCCTGATTCCCTGCTGTCCATTCGCGCTACCCCATGACTGAGGACGTAAGTATAGCGATGCCGTTCACGTCACTGATCGTGGCCATGGGGCAGCGCAGGGATTGACCGATGGGCGGTGATCATGCGCGGCCGGGCGAGCGTTGCGATGTAGCGGCACGCCCGACCGACGGTAAACGCATTGGTTTTGCTAGCCGGATTCTTTAGATGCAGTCAAAGCCTGGTTGGTCGAGTGCGCGGCGCCCTCACCGCTCGCGGGACACGCCGTGAATCCGTCCATGGAGGCTCGGTGGCGGCATCCATGCCGCCACACGGTCCCGCAATCGGCGAGGGCACCGCACCAGACAGTTGCCGGTTGTTTTGTTGAACACCATGTCCACCGACCATCTCGACTGGTCCTTGCCCGCCCACCGTCGCGGGACCTTACGCAGCATGGATGCCGCGTAAGAGCTTACAGGGACGTTGCAGCGTGTCCCGCGATGGTGGGCGGGCAAGGTCCCGGCAGCCAGGTTGCAGCCCTATCGCCCAGCAACTGGCCCATCAGACGCAAACGAACTCGTTCTGCTCGACGCTCTTAGTGCAACTGCAACAACGTGCGCATGTACATCTCGATCAACGCCGACTTGTGCGCGCGCAGGCAGGCCTGCACGTTCGGCGTGCCTACGCCTTCGCGGGTGTAGCCCTGCGCATCGACGTCCAGATACAACGGCGTGGTCGGGCACAGGTCGGGGCGCAGCAGCCAGGCCACCGGCACTGCGTCGAACAGGGTCGGCGTGGCGCTGGCCCAGGGCTGGTCGGTATTGCGCCACTGGTAGTACAGCTGGGTGAGCGCATCGGTGAGCCCATCGCCATGTGCAAACAAGGCGATGCGCTCGGGTTCTTCCAGCGTGATCTGGGTGGCGTCCAGGGGCAGCAACACGATCGGCACGCCGGCCGCGAACACCCGCTGCGCCGCCGGTACATCGGCCAGGATGTTGTACTCCGGCGCTGGCGCGCTGGCCGGCCGATAGGCCGACTTGCCGTAGCCGACGCGTACCGACCCGCCCATCGCCACGATGCGCTTGAGCTTGGCAAAGCCGGCCGGGTCGCGCTGCTGCGCCACTGCGGCGTCGGTCATCGGCCCCAACACCAGCAAGGTCACCTCACCGGGATGCAGGCGCGCCTGCTGCAGGATCATCGCCGCCGCATCCGGCAGCTTGCCTGGCAGCTGTCCCCTGGCGGCCCAGCGCGCCTGGCTGAAGGGGATCGCGCTGGTGGTGCGTGCACCCACCGCCAACGGAATCTCGCTGCGCCCGGCCTGCTGCAACAGGCGCTGCAGCAACTGCGCGCGCAAGCCGGTGTCGCCCCAGGCCGATGCGATGCCCAGGACACGCAGTTGCGGGCTACGCAGCAACAACCCCAGCGCAAACGCATCGTCGATGTCGTCGCCGATATCGGTGGAGACCACCAGCAACTCCGTGGACGTGGGCGTTGGCGGCGCCTGCGCCGCAGTGGCAGCAGGTGTCTGCGCCCATGCCACTGCCGATGCGCACCATAGCCCCAGCATCCACCACGCGTTTCGCCATCTCCGCTGCATGCACCGACTCCTGCGACCATAAAAAACCGCCGGCATGTTGGCCGGCGGTTCGATAGTGCTACACCACCACGCCGATCAGAAGTTGGCGCGGAACTGCGCACCGACGATGCGCGGGTCGTTGATGAAGCCGGTGAGGTTGTTGAAGTCGATCGCACCGGTCACCCGGATCTGGTTGGTGCAATTGCGGCAGAACACCGACAGCTCGTACGCACCCGCGCCCCAGTTGTAGCCGATCTTGGCGCCGCCCTCGACCAGCGGCTGGCCGGTGAACTCCTTGGAGTCGTACAGGAAGAAGTTCACTTCGCTGCGGTAGGACCAGTCGGTGTAGAAGAACAGCTCGCCGTCGTTGCCCATCGGGATGCCGTAACGCAGAGTGGCGTTGGCCATCCACTTGGCGGCCTGCGGCAGATCGTTGCCGTCGATGATGGCGTTGCCGGCCGCGTTGAGCGGGTCGGTCACGGTGCAGCTGCGGCACACGCCCACCGACAGGGCCGGGTCGTCGATGCGGGTCCAGTTGTAGGCGCCGCCGGCGGTGACGCGCAGGTTCTGGGTGAGCAGCGCTTCGAAGTCGAACTCGGCGCCGCGCGCCTTGGTCTTGTCGGCATTGAGCAGACGCACGTCGTTGGAGACGCCGCCCACCGCGGTGAGCTGCTGGTTCTTGACGCGGAAATCGTAGATGTCGAAGCTCAGACGCGCGCGGTTGTCGAACAGGTCGGACTTGATGCCGATCTCGAATGAATCAACCGTCTCCGGCTCGGCCACGGTCAGCGGCGCGGTGCCCGAGGGCACGCCGAAGCTGGCGCCGCGGAAACCGCGTGCGGCACGGGCGTACACATTGACGTCGTCGTTGATGGCGAAGGTGGCCGCCAGATCGCCGGTGACCTTGGAGTTGTCGGTCTCGCCGCTGGACGGTTCGACCAGGGTGACACGGTCCAGCGCCAGGACGTCGAAGGTCTTCTTGTCGTAGGTGTAGCGGATGCCGGCGCGCAGGTTCAGGCGATCGGTGGCCGCATAGTTCAACGAGCCGAACGCCGCCCACGAGGTGTTGCGCTGGCGGGTCAGCTGGTAGCTGGCCAGATCGCCGCCGCTGAAGGTGTTGTAGGTGTAGTTTTCGCCTTCCACATCGTCGTGGAAGTAGTACAGGCCGGCCTGCCAGTTGAGCGGGCCCTCGTACTGCGATTCGGCACGCAGTTCCTGGCTGTACTGGTCCAGGCTCTTGATGCCGCCGGCGGTTTCCACCGGGAACGGAATCACGCCCGGGCCGGACGGCGGTGCGAACACCGCGCCGAAGCCGCCGTCGATGTCGCCGCGGCTGTAGTACTTGCCGATGCCTTCGTAGGCGGTGATCGAGTGCAACGCGATGTCGCCCAGGTCCCAGGTCAGATTGGCGCTGCCGCCGTAGGTCTGCAGTTCCTGGTTGTTGGCGCCGTCGATGAAGGACTTCTCTTCATCAAAGCCGTCCACCAGCTGGTTGGTGCCGGGCTGGATGACGTTGGCGCGGAACAGCCGCGCGGTGCCGTCCAGGTGACGCGCATGCGCGTTGAACAAGGCGCTGAAATCGTCGCTGGCCTGGTACAGCAGCTGCAGGCGCACGGCCGAATCGGTATAGCCTTCCAGATCGCGGCCGTCGCGGTTTTCCACCCAGTCGTCGCGACGCTGGCCCAGCGTGGACAGACGCGCCGCCCAATGCTCGCCCATGGCGATGCTCAGGCCGCTTTCCAGGGTCATGGTGCCGTAGGTGCCGTACGACAGGCTGGCGTAGCCGTCATTGGCGCCGATGGTCGGCTTGACCGAATTGAACTTGACCACGCCGGCCGGCGTGTTGCGACCGAACAGCGTGCCCTGCGGGCCGCGCAGCACTTCCAGGCCTTCCAGATCGAAGATCGGGAAGCCCTTCAGGAACGCGTTTTCCTGCACCACGTCGTCATAGATCAACGACACCGGCTGCGAGGCGTAGGTGTTGAAATCGGTGTTGCCGTAGCCGCGGATGTACACGCGCGGGAACACACGTCCGTTGGACGATTCGATGTTGAGGCTGGGCGCCTTGCCGGCGAGCACGCGGATATCCGAGCCGCTGGTGGAGATGGCATCCAGAAATTCCGGACGCAGCACCGATGCCGAGACCGGCACGTCCTTGGAATCTTCCGAGCGGCGCTCGACAGTGACCTTGACCGCGTCCAGACGCACGACACCGTCGTCGCCAGGCGCCTGCTGTGCAGCGGCATGGAACGGGAGAAGGGAAGCGACGGCAACGGCGAGCGCGCTGATCTTGAGCGACCGGCTGGCGGACATGGGAAGACTCCGAATTCGGTTGGCGGGGCGGCCTGATCTGCATGCCGCGTTGCAACAGAATTAACACGATTTACACAAATTTGGCAGAGCGCGTGCGAAAAAGTTTTCCGAATTCGAAAATTCGTTCGAATTAATGCAACACGCGGATGCAATTTGTGGATTGCGCCGGGCCCGGTCTCAGCAGGCGATCAGCCGACCCGGGCGGAGTCGACCGGCAGCCGCACCCAGCCTTCCATCAACACCCGCGCGCTACGGCTCATCAACGCCTTGGTCACCTGCCACTGGCCGTCCACCAGCTGGGCCTCGGCGCCGACGCGCAAGCTGCCGGACGGATGCCCGAAACGCACCGCAGAACGCGCCGCACCGCCCGCCGCCAAGTTGACCAACGTGCCGGGCACGGCTGCCGCAGTGCCAATCGCCACGGCGGCGGTGCCCATCATGGCGTGGTGCAACTTGCCCATCGACAGCGCGCGCACCAGCAGGTCGATCTCGGCCGCGTACACCGGCTTGCCGCTGGACGCGGTGTAATCGGCCGGCGGCGCCACGAACGCCACCTTCGGCGTGTGCTGCCGCGTCGCTGCGTCTTCCACCTTCGCAATCAGGCCCATCCGCACTGCGCCGTGCGCACGCAAGGTCTCGAACATCGTCAATGCGCGAGGGTCGCCATTGATCGCCTCCTGCAGCTCGGTGCCGGTGTAGCCCAAGTCGCGCGCGTTGACGAAGATGGTCGGAATGCCGGCATTGATCAGCGTCGCGGCGATCGTGCCCAGGCCGGGAATTTCCAGCTGGTCGACCAGCTTGCCGGTGGGGAACATCGCACTGCCCTCGCCTTCGGCATCGTCGGCCGGGTCGAGAAATTCCAGCTGCACTTCGGCGGCAGGAAAGGTCACCCCGTCCAGTTCGAAGTCGCCGGTTTCCTGCACCTGGCCATCGGTCATCGGCACATGCGCCACGATGGTCTTGCCGATATTGGCCTGCCAGATCCGCACCGTCGCCACACCATCGCGCGGCACCCGCGCGGCATCGACCAGGCCATTGGCGATCGCAAACGGCCCCACCGCTGCCGACAGGTTGCCGCAGTTGCCGCTCCAGTCCACGAATGCGCTGTCGATGGACACCTGCCCGAACAGATAGTCCACATCGTGCCCGGCGCGCTCACTGGCCGATACGATCACGCTCTTGCTGGTGCTGGAGGTCGCCCCACCCATGCCATCGATCTGCTTGCCATACGGATCAGGGCTACCGACCACCCGCAGCAACAACGCATCGCGCGCGGGCCCGGGCTGCTGCGCGGCAGCGGGCAAGTCCTGCAAGCGAAAAAACACGCCCTTGCTGGTGCCGCCACGCATGTAGGTGGCGGGGATGCGGAGTTGGGGAAGATGAGTCATGGGTTTGGTCTGTCTCGGTTGAGCGTTATCGCAGCGTAGACGCGCCGACTGCGGCGTTGCCCGAGGCTCTGCACGAAACGCGGGTCAGAACACTCAGGGGTCGTCGCTCATCCACATAGGAATATCGCGCTGCATCTGCAGCACACGCCAGATGACGATGTCCGTGTCGCGTTCGATGTAGAAAATCAAATAGGGAAATCCCTTGATCGGCCACACACGCAGGTCCTGCAGCTTCAGCAGCACCGCATGTCGACTGGAACCGACACCGGGGTGCTGCATCAGCGTGGTGACAGCCGATTCCAGCGCGTCGGTAAACGCCAGTTCCAGCGTGAGCCCGGCCTGTTCGCCATACCAGGCAGCGGCTTCGTCGACGTCGTGCAGCGCCAATGGACGCCAGCGCGCCGGCTTCACTTGGTCGCAGTGCGCGCCTTGGCGCGCTCACGCATGCTGTTGAAGAAATCAGGCTCCATCGCCACGACTGGTCCGGAGTTGGCCCCGTCCAGCAGCAACCCACGCAGCTGTTCCACATCGCGTTGCTTGCGGATCAGTTCGCGCAGGTACTCGCTGCTGGAACCGTAGGCATGCTCCAGGACTTGCTGATCAACGAACTGCTTGAGCTCGTCAGGCAAAGAGATGTTCATCGTGGCCATGCGACCTCCTGATGGCAAAGATTGCCAAAGTGTGCGCGTCTGGTTGGGTGAGTGCAAGCAGGCGACCTGGTGTCCTTGAGCATCGGAGGTGTCAGGCCACTGAGGCTTCCAGAAAATCCTGCGCAAAGCGCTGCAGCACACCGCCCGCCGCGTAGATCGACACTTCTTCGGCGGTATCCAAGCGACAGGTCACCGGCACCTGCAACTGCTCGCCATTACGGCGATGGATCGACAGTGTCAGCGTGGCGCCTGGCGTGCGCTCGCCGACCACATCGAAGGTTTCACTACCGTCGATGCCCAGCGTCTTGCGATCGGTGCCCGGCTTGAACTCCAGCGGCAACACACCCATGCCGATCAGGTTGGTGCGGTGAATCCGCTCGAAGCCTTCGGCCACGATCACCTCCACCCCGGCCAGACGCACGCCCTTGGCGGCCCAGTCACGCGAGGAGCCCTGGCCGTAATCGGCACCGGCAATGATGATCAGCGGCTGCTTGCGCGACATGTAGGTTTCGATCGCCTCCCACATGCGCAGCACCTGCCCTTCCGGTTCCAGGCGCGCCAGCGAGCCTGCCTTGACCTGTCCATCGACCACCGCCATTTCGTTGACCAGCTTGGGATTGGCGAAGGTGGCGCGCTGCGCGGTGAGGTGGTCGCCGCGATGGGTGGCGTAGGAATTGAAGTCTTCCTCCGGCACGCCCATCTGCGCCAGATATTCGCCGGCCGCGCTGCCGGCCAGGATCGCGTTCGACGGCGACAGATGATCGGTGGTGATGTTGTCGCCCAGCACCGCCAACGGGCGCAGGCCCTGCAAACTGCGTGCACCGGCGAGCGCGCCTTCCCAATACGGCGGGCGCCGGATGTAGGTACTGGTCGGCCGCCAGTCGTACAACGGACTGACGCGGATGCCCTGCCCCACGCTGCGCTTGAACATCGGGTCATAGACGCTGCGGAAGTGTTCCGGCTTGACGCTGCGCGCCACCACCGCATCGATCTCCGCATCGCTTGGCCACAGATCCTTGAGCGTCACCGCCACGCCATCGGCGTCGATGCCCAGCACATCCTTTTCGATATCGAAGCGCACCGTCCCGGCGATGGCATAGGCAATCACCAGCGGCGGCGATGCCAGGAACGCCTGCTTCGCATACGGATGGATGCGCCCGTCGAAATTGCGGTTGCCCGACAACACCGCGGTGGCATACAGATCGCGGTCGATGATTTCCTGCTGGATCGCCGGATCCAGTGCGCCACTCATGCCGTTGCAGGTGGTGCAGGCAAACGCGACGATGCCGAAGCCGAGTTGTTCCAGCTCGCCCAACAGGCCGGCTTCTTCCAGATACAATTGCACCGCCTTGGAGCCCGGCGCCAGCGAACTTTTCACCCAGGGTTTGCGCGTCAGTCCACGCGCGTTCGCGTTACGCGCCAGCAAGCCGGCGGCAATGACATTGCGCGGGTTGGAGGTATTGGTGCACGAGGTGATCGCGGCGATGATCACCGCGCCATCGGGCATCTGCCCCGGCACGTCGTCCCACGCAGCGGCGATGCCACGGTTTGACAGCTCGCTGGTGGCCACGCGCTTGTGCGGATTGGACGGCCCGGCCATGTTGCGTACCACGCTCGACAGGTCGAACTGCAGCACACGCTCGTACTGCGCAGTCACCAGGTCGTCCGCCCACAGGCCGGTGTGGCGCGCGTAGATGTCCACCAGTGCGATCTGTGCGTCCTCGCGCCCGGTCAGACGCAGGTAATCCAGCGTCTGCTGGTCGATATAGAACATCGCCGCGGTGGCACCGAATTCCGGCGTCATATTGGAAATGGTCGCGCGGTCGCCGATGGTCAGCGCGCTGGCGCCGGCTCCATAAAACTCGAGATAGGCACCGACCACACGTTGCTGGCGCAGGAATTCGGTCAAGGCCAGCACGATGTCGGTGGCGGTGATGCCGGGCGCCGGCCGGCCCAGCAATTCCACGCCGATGATGTCGGGCAGGCGCATCCACGACGCGCGCCCCAGCATCACATTCTCCGCTTCCAATCCACCTACCCCGACCGCGATCACACCCAGCGCATCCACATGCGGGGTGTGACTGTCGGTGCCTACGCAAGTATCGGGAAACGCCACGCCGTCGAGCGTGTAGATCACCGGCGACATCTTCTCCAGATTGATCTGATGCATGATCCCGTTGCCCGGCGGAATCACTTCCATGTTTTCGAACGCGCGCTTAGTCCATTCGATGAAGTGGAAGCGGTCGGCGTTGCGACGATCTTCCACGCTACGATTCTTGGCGAAGGCCTGTTTGTCGAAGCCGGCGTATTCCACCGCCAGCGAGTGATCGACGATCAACTGCACCGGCACCACCGGGTTGACCTGCGCCGGGTCGCCACCCTGCTCGGCGATCGCATCGCGCAGTCCGGCCAGGTCGACCAGCGCGGTCTGCCCAAGAATGTCGTGACAGACCACACGCGCCGGAAACCACGGAAAATCCAGGTCGCGCCTGCGCTCGATCAACTGGCGCAGGTAGGCCTCCAGCATCTGCGGTTCGGCGCGCCGCACCAGATTCTCCGCATGCACACGTGCGGTGTACGGCAGCGTTGCATAGGCGCCGGGCTGCAGCGCATCCACGGCGGCGCGTGCATCGAAATACTCCAACGAGGTGCCCGGCAAGGGCTTGCGGTACTGGCTGTTCATGGCTGGCGATATCACAAAGCGGGCGGGGTCTGCTGTTGCTGTTGCTGTTGCTGTTGCTGTTGCTGTTGCTGTTGCTGTTGTTGCTGTTGCTGTTGCTGTTGTTGCTGTTGTTGTTGCTGTTGTTGCTATTTCTGGCGCTGGTGCTGCTGCTCGTATTACCAGTCACCACGTGCGGCTCGCCACTCTCCCTTCTCCCGCAACGCGGGAGAAGGTGCCCGAAGGGCGGATGAGGGCCGGTCGCAGGCAGCAGCTTTCAGGAGCGCTGATCCAGCGGCACGAAGACCCGATCTTCCGGGCCGGTGTAATTCGCAGAAGGCCGAATGATCTTACCGTCCACGCGTTGCTCGATGATATGCGCGCTCCACCCGGCGGTGCGTGCCAGCACGAACAGCGGCGTAAACATCGCCGTCGGCACGCCCATCATGTGATAGCTGACCGCACTGAACCAATCCAGGTTCGGAAACATCTTCTTGATGTCCCACATCACGCTCTCCAGGCGCTCGGCGATGTCGTACATCTTGCGGCTGCCCTGCGCCTCGGAAAGCTCACGCGCCACGTCCTTGATGACCTTGTTGCGCGGATCGGACACGGTATAGACCGGATGCCCGAAGCCGATCACCACTTCCTTGCGTTCCACACGCGCCTTGATGTCGGCCTCGGCTTCGTCCGGCGTGTCGTAGCGCTTCTGCACCTCGAAGGCCACTTCGTTGGCGCCGCCATGCTTGGGCCCGCGCAGTGCGCCGATGCCACCGGCGATGGCGCTGTACATGTCGCTGCCGGTGCCGGCAATCACCCGGCTCGCAAATGTGGACGCGTTGAACTCGTGCTCGGCGTACAGGATCAGGCTGGTGTGCATCGCACGCACCCACGCATCCTTCGGCGCGAATCCGTGCAGCAGATGCAGGAAGTGCCCGCCGATCGAGTCGTCGTCGGTTTCCACCTCGATGCGCTTGCCGTTGTGGCTGTAGTGATACCAGTACAGCAGCATCGACCCCAGCGAGGCCATCAGCTTGTCGGCGATGTCGCGCGCGCCGGGATGATTGTGATCGTCCTTTTCCGGCTGCAGGCAGCCCAGCACCGACACGCCGGTGCGCATCACATCCATCGGATGCGCCGATGGCGGCAGCTGTTCCAGCGCGACCTTCACTGCAGCCGGCACGCCGCGCAGCGAGCGCAGCTTTGCCTTGTAACCGCGCAATTCGCCATTGTTGGGCAGTTTCCCGTGCACCAGCAGATAGGCGATTTCCTCGAACTCGCTGGTGGTGGCCAGATCCAGAATGTCGTAGCCGCGGTAATGCAGATCGTTGCCGCTGCGCCCCACCGTGCACAGTGCGGTGTTGCCTGCAGCCGTGCCGGACAGGGCGACGGATTTCTTCGGCTTGAAGCCGGGACTGACGGTGTCGTTCATGCGATGCGCTCCCAAACGGTGTCGTGTTGCGGTGTCACGGATGAAATGGCCGAACCTGCACGCAGCAAGGCGCGATCATGCGCCTTTGCGTGCAAACAGCCCGTCCAGGCGCTGTTCGAAGGCGTGGTAGCCGATGCGCTCGTACAGCTCTTCGCGCGTCTGCATGGTGTCCAGCACGGCCTGCTGGTGGCCATCACGCCGGATCGCGGTGTAGACCGCCTCGGCCGCCTTGTTGGCCGCACGGAACGCCGACAGCGGAAACAGCTGGATCGCCACGCCGGCCTGCGCAAGCTGGTCGCGCGTGAACAGTGGTGTCTTGCCGAATTCGGTGATGTTGGCCAGCACCGGCACGCGCACCGCATCGACAAACCGCGTGTAGGTGTCCAGGTCGTACGCGGCCTCGGCGAAGATGCCGTCGGCACCGGCCTCCACGCAGGCGAGCGCACGCTCGATCGCCGCATCCACGCCTTCCATCTGGATCGCATCGGTGCGCGCAATCAGGAAGAACGCCGCATCGGTCTTGGCATCGGCCGCCGCCTTGACCCGGTCGACCATCTCGGCCTGGCTGACGATCTCCTTGCCCGGCCGATGCCCGCAACGCTTGGCGCCGACCTGGTCTTCGATATGGCAACCGGCCGCGCCCGCCTTGATCAGCGACTTGATGGTGCGCTCGATATTGAACGCGCTCGGCCCGAAGCCGGTATCCACGTCCACCAGCAGCGGCAGCTCGCAGACATCGGTGATGCGGCGCACGTCGATCAGCACGTCTTCCAGCGTGTTGATGCCCAGGTCCGGCAACCCCAACGAGCCGGCCGCCACACCGCCGCCAGACAGGTAGATGGCCTGATAGCCGGCGCGCTGCGCCAGCAGCGCGTGGTTGGCATTGATCGCGCCGATCACCTGCAGCGGCGATTCGGCAGCCAGCGCAGCGCGGAAGCGCGTGCCGGCGGAAGCGGTGGGTGAGGACGTCATGGCGATTCCAGGGTTGGGATGCGGGGGCAGGGCGCAAATGGCATGCCAATGCCAAGTCATTGATTTGACAGGACTAGTCATTGCCTTCTGTTGCAATAATGCAACGCGTCGAGCAAGATGCAACATCATTGCAACGCGACACCACCGATGCGCAGCCCCCGATTTATCGAGCCTACGGAGAGCTCTCCCCCCGTCATCTGGACCGTCAGCGTCTCTCGCCTGACCGGCCTGCTGGCCGATGTCATCCCCGAGTTCGACCAGCGCGCGCGCATCGAGCAGATCAACCTCGGCTTTGCCGAGGCCGTGGAGGTCATCGGCCAGCGCCTGCGCCGCGAGCGCTGCGACGTGCTGGTCGCCGGCGGCTCCAATGCCGCCTATCTGCGCAGCCGGCTCGCACTGCCGCTGGCGCCGATCCAGGCCACCGGGTTCGATCTGATGGAAGCGCTGGCGCGCGCCCGCCGCATCGCACCGCGCATCGGCGTCGTCACCCACGCCACGGATGTGCCCTCATTCCGCGCCTTTCAGGACAGCTTCGATCTCGACATCGAACACCGCCGCTTCGTCACCGCCGAGGACGCGCGCGACTGCATCGCCGACCTGCGCGCCAGCGGCATCCAGGTCATCGTCGGCACCGGCATGGCGATCGATTTCGCCGAGCAGGCCGGCCTGCCCGGCGTGCTGCTGTATTCGGCAGATTCGGTCCGCCTGGCGCTCGAGCATGCCATCACGCTGGGTAGCGCACCCGGCCACGATCGCACCGCAAGCCGCACCAGCACGCGCCGGGTGCGGCGCACCGACGCACTGCTTGGCGAAGACGCTGCAATCGCGCATGTGCGCGAGCTGGTGCAGCTGTACGCCCCACATCCGGGCACCGTGTTGATCAGCGGCGAGACCGGCACCGGCAAGGAACTGGTCGCGCGCCAGTTGCATGCCGGCAGCCGCCGACGCGGCCGCTTCGTCGCCATCAACTGCGGCGCCATCAGCGAATCGCTGCTGGAAGCGGAACTGTTCGGCTACAGCGACGGCGCCTTCACCGGCGCACGCCGCGGTGGCCATGTCGGCCTGATCGAAGCCGCGCAGGACGGCACGCTGTTTCTCGACGAAATCGGCGAACTGCCGATGCCACTGCAGACACGCCTGCTACGCGTCCTGGAAGAGCGCGAAGTGCTCCGGGTCGGCGCCACACTGCCGGTGGCCGTCGACGTGCGCGTGGTCGCCGCCAGCCTGCAACCGCTGCAGGCACTGGTCGAACAGGGGCGCTTTCGCCGCGATCTGTTTTATCGCCTGGCAGCGCTACGCATCGCGTTGCCGCCGCTGCGCAATCGCCCCGACGAGATCGCGCTGTTGCTGGCGCATTACTTCCGGCAACTCGGCACGCTGCCGTCGCCGTTGTCTCCAGCAGCGCTGCAGCGGCTGCAACAGCACGCCTGGCCGGGCAACGTGCGCGAACTGCGCAATCTGGTCGAGCGCCTGTGCATTCATTGGAAGGCCCAACCGGACGACAGCCTGGGCCTGGATCGATTGGAAAGCTGGGCACCTGAGCTGTTCGATATGCGCATTGGCGACAGCGCGGCAACACCCGAACATACCGATCTTGCAACCTCGCGCATGCAACTCACTGCAGCAGCAGTCCGCGCAGCGCTGGATCGCGCACACGGCAATCGCGCCCTCGCCGCACGGGCACTCGGCGTCTCGCGCACGACGTTGTGGCGCTGGATGCAGACGCACGCGTCCCCATCACGTGCTTGAGAGGCAGGCGCGGACTTTGGCCGCCCGCTCAGGCCGCAAGTGCAGACCTGGTTCGCAAGTCCTTGGAACGCAAGACTCGCGGTCAGCGGCGACAGCTCATGCGATGCGATCCACACGACAGGTCGCTGCGACGTTGGCGATGCGATCTCGCCGCACACGCAGCGCCGCTATACAGCACTCGCCCATCGAGCGAGCGCGCCGCGATCACTTGACTCGCGTGTATTCGGCATCACCGGTGCTCAAGTGACCGGTCGCCTGGTCGATCGCGTAGTTGACGGTGCCATCGGCGCTGGACACCTGCAGCACGCCCTTGTTCAAGATCGCCGGATGATTCTTCGTCCTGACGCCACCGCCGAGCAGCTCCGGCGTGGTGTCGCGAATGATGAAACTCTCACCGTTGTGCTCGATGCTGAGCACGTTCTTCTCCGACTTCATATTGACCCACCTGCCCACGTACTGCTCGCCAACATCGCGGGCACAGCCCGCCACCAACACCATCGCAACCAGAGCACTTCCAAGCAGCGCCTTCATCGCCACTCCTTCTTCAACGCGGGGGAACTGCAGGATGGCGATTCGTTCCTGCGCCTGCAACAAGCAGACACAACCGGATGAACACGACTGTCAGCGACTTGAACAAGCCGTTGGGCCAACAGGCTCTGCAGTTGACTCACCCGAGTATCAACGTACAATTTCCTGTACATATATGGATCACTGCATGGACACCATCACCTACAGCGCCGCGCGTGCTTCGCTCGCAGACACCATGGACCGCGTCGTCAACGACCACGAGCCAGTCATCATCACGCGCAGCGGTGAGCGGGCGGTCGTCATGGTGTCACTGGAGGACTACAAGGCCATGGAAGAAACCGCCTACCTGCTGCGCAGCCCAAAAAGCGCGCAACGTCTGCTGGAATCCATCGCTCAGCTTGAGGACGGTCGCGGCAAGGAACGGGAACTGACTGAGTGATGCTGCAGTTTTCGGACAATGCCTGGGAGGACTACCTCTACTGGCAACAGACCGACAAGAAGATGCTCAAACGCATCAACGAATTGATCAAAGTCATTCAGCGCGATCCTTTCCAGGGCATCGGCAAGCCCGAGCCATTGCGTCATGCACTGGCGGGCTATTGGTCACGACGCATCAACGACGAACACCGGATCGTCTACAAGGCCGAGAACGGCATCCTTCTGATCGCCCAGCTGCGTTATCACTACGCGTAGCGTCAAAGCAACCACTGTCAGCAACAACCGCCAGGTGCGGCACCGGACGACAATAGCGATTCGACGGCATCGGCCAAGTCCATACGACCACGTCAACTGATCCAGGTGCCCAGGGCTTTGCAGGACCGTTGCAGGACAACAAAAAAGCCGGCACATGGCCGGCTCTTCTTCTCGCGCTGAAACCCTTGCTGCTGTTGGGTTTCGATGGTGGGCGGTACAAGGTTCGAACTTGTGACCCTTGCCGTGTGAAGGCAATGCTCTACCGCTGAGCTAACCGCCCGGTGACGCGAGCCGCACATTATAGGGCAGCTGCGGCGATCGTCAACAGGTTCATCCACGCCGGCGATGATGCGGTCGAAAACGCCTCGTTACGGTGAACGGGCGCGGCGTTCCCACTAGCTGGCAGCGATGTCGCAGCGATCGATTCCGCACCGTTCAGATGCCCGCTACGCAGCTTCGATGCCCCGCCTCCAGCACGACGGCGATCGCGCGCGCGACCGCAACACACCACCTCACATCGTATGCGTCGGCTTGTCCGATGTGGTCAGGCCCGCCAGCAACATCTCGATCTTGTTGCGCACGCCCTCGCCTTCCGGGCCGTCCGGGAACTGCACGCCGATGCCGGCAGCGCGGTTGCCCTGCGCGCCGGCCGGCGTGGTCCAGATGACCTTGCCGGCCACCGGCAGGCGTTCGCTGGAGTCCGGCAGGGTCAGCAGCAGGAAGACTTCGTCGCCGAGCATGTAGCGCTTGGGCGTGGGCACGAAGATGCCGCCGCCTTTCACGAACGGCATGTAGGCGCTGTAGAGCGCCGGCTTGTCCTTCAACGCCAGCGACAAAATGCCCTGGCGTGCATTCATTGCACTCATCGAGTTCCCCTAGAACGTGCCGGACGCTCTCCCTCGCGCCAGGCCAGCAACAATTCCGTCACCGCCAGATCGGCACGGACGGTGGTGCGCAGCAGATCGCGAGTGCGATTGGCGGCGTCGAACCAGGTCGCCAGCTTGTGCAACCGCGATGGATCGGTCAAGCCGGCCGATGCCTGTGCCAGCGCAAGGTCCGCAGCGTGGCGCAACCGTTGGTCGGCCTGGCCGTCGTTGGTCCAGCGCTGCGCAACCTCCACTGCGCTGGCGCGCCCGGCGGCGATCTGCTCCAGGTCCTGCGCCACTGTGCGACGCACCGCCAGGCCATCCTCGCGCAGCCACTGCGCGGCAAGCCCCGGATGGCCGCGCGCGGCGTCCAGCGCTTCCTGTGCAGCCCGCTCGTCGACGCCTTGCGACAGCAGCCAGGCCAGCGCCTCGTGCGCGGGCGGCAGCTTGAATTCCAGACGCTGGCAGCGGCTGCGGATGGTCGCCGGCAAGCGCGCCGGCTGCGCGCTGATCAGCCACAGGTAGCGCCCCGGCGAGGGTTCTTCCAGCGTCTTGAGCAGCGCGTTGCAGGCAGCGCGATTGATCGCATCGGCCGGGTCGACGATCACGATCTGGGCGATGCCGTATTGCGGGGTCAGCGAGAGCTTTTGCGAAATCTCGCGCACCTGCTCGATCACGATCTCGGTGCGCAGCTTGTCGCCGGTGCGGTTGGGAATGAACGAGATCAGCTGCAGGTCCGGGTGGGTCCCGGCGGCGATCAGCTGCCGGCTGCGCTGCGCCAGCGCCGGGTCCGGCGCGCTGGCCAGCACGTGTTCGGCCAGCGCCAGGGCGACCGCCCGCTTGCCCAGGCCATCGGGCCCGCAGATCAGCAAGCCGTGCCCGAGCCGGCCGGCGTCCAGTGCCGCCAGCGTCTGGTCGTAGGCGCGCTGCTGCCAGGGCGAGAACGCAGTGGTCATGGAGTGGGCTCCGGTTGCGGCAGGCGGCGACGCTGCAGGTAACGCGCCACCGCCGCATTGTGTTCGGCCAGGGTCGCCGAGAACACGTGCGCGCCGGTGCCGTCGCCGACCGCGACGAAGTACAAGGCATTCCCCGGCGCCGGACGCACTGCCGCCAGCAAGGCCTCGCGGCCGGGCATGGCGATCGGGGTCGGGGTCAGACCGGTACGGGTGTAGGTGTTGTACGGCGTATCGGTAGTCAGGTCGCGGCGGCGGATGTTGCCGTCGTAGCTGCTGCCGATGCCATAGATCACGGTGGGGTCGGTCTGCAGCTTCATGCCCAGCTGCAGGCGGCGCAGGAACACGCCGGCAATCAGCGGACGCTCCGAACCCAGCGCGGTTTCCTTTTCGATGATCGAGGCCAGGATCAACGCCTGTTCCGGCGAGCCGAGCGGTAGATCGGGGGCGCGCTGCTCCCAGGCCTGTGCCAGCGCCTTGTCCATGGCGAGGTGGGCGCGCTTGAGCACGTCCAGATCGCTGTCGCCGCGCTGGTAGAGATAGGTTTCCGGCAGGAAACGGCCTTCCGGGTGCTGATTGGCGAAACCCAGCCGCGCCATCAATGCCGCATCGTCCAGCGCAGCGATGGATTGCTGCAGCGGCGTGGCAGTGGCGATCGCCGCGCGCAGCTGGCGGAAGTTCCAGCCTTCCACGATGGTGAAACGGTACTGGATCACCCGGCCCTGGCGCATGCGCTCGAGCAGCTCGCGCGGCGACAGCGCCGGCGTCAGCGCGTATTCGCCCACCTTCAGTTTGCCGGCCGCATCGACCTGGCGCGCGAGCAACTGCCATTCCAGATCGGCGCCCTGCGCCACGCCGGCGGCGCGCAACTTGCGCAGCGTGGCCCTGAGCGAATCGCCGGGCGCGATCACCACGCTGGGCGCGCTCGCGCTCACCGGTGTCTGAGCGAAGTGCAGGTAATGCCGCCACGCCGCCAGCCCCGAAATCGCCAGCAGCGCCACGAGCAACAGGGCCGTGCCCAGCACGGCCAGACATCCACGTTTGCCAGTCACCGCCACACGCACCTCGTCATTGCCCCTGCGCCGCGCAGGATACCGCGCGCCGGTGACGTCCCGTTGAAGCGCTCATGCCTGGTCGAAGGCGCGCAGCACGCCGCGCGCCTTGGCGCGGGTCTCGTCCAGTTCGCGCTGCGGATTCGAATCCACCACGATCCCGGCGCCGGTGCGGAAATGCACCCGGTCCCCGGCCACCTCGGCGGTACGGATCAGGATGTTCAGATCCATGTCGCCGTCGCGATTGAGCCAGCCGAACGCGCCGGTGTAGGCGCCACGCGCGGTGCGTTCGAGCTCGGCGATGATCTGCATGCAGCGCACCTTCGGGCAACCGGTGATGGTGCCGCCGGGAAACACCGCGGCGATCGCCTCGCCCGGGGTGACCTGCGCGCGCAGACGGCCGCGCACATTGCTGACGATATGGTGCACGTGCGCGTAGCTTTCCACGCCCATCAGCTCGTCCACTTCCACCGTCCCCGGCGCGCAGATGCGTCCCAGGTCGTTGCGTTCCAGGTCGATCAGCATGACGTGCTCGGCGCGCTCCTTCGGATGGCCGACCAGCTCGCGGATGCGCGCGGCATCGTCGTCGCCGGCAAAGCGTGCGCGGGTACCGGCGATCGGCCGCGTCTGCACCACATCGCCCTGCACCGACACCAGCCGCTCCGGCGAGGAACTCACCACCGCGCGGCCAGCCGCGACGAACAGGCCGGCAAACGGGGCAGGATTGGCCGCGCGCAGGCGTGCATGCAACGCCGCCGGATCGACCGCAGCGGCAAACGCGGCATGCCAGGCGCGCGAGATGTTGGCCTGGAACACATCGCCGGCACGCAGATAAGCGAGCACGCGCTCCACTGCATCGGTGAAACGCTCCGGCGCATCTTCTTCGACAGCCACAGGACCGACCCAGCTGGGCAACGGCGGCAGCGCGGCGCAGGCGGCGATATCCTCGACGATGCGAGTCAACAGATCGTCGCGGCCCGGCTCGGCCAGCGCGATGCAGCGGCCTTGCACCCGGTCGCGCAGCACCGCGGCAGGCGCGCGCAAGGCCAGTGCGCTCGGCAAGCCATCGCTGCGCGTGGGCAGCTGCAGAATCGGTTCGACCTGCGCGGCCAGCTCGTAATCCAGCAACACCGCCCAGCCGCCGCGAAATGGCCACGGGCTGCTCGCCGCGTGCGGCAGGCGCTCGGCCTGCCAGGCCGCATCCAGTGCCTGCAGAAATCCACCGTCCAGCACCCGTCCATTACCGTCGCGCGTGCGCCCGTCGCTGTCCAGCCGCAGGCTTGCGCCTTCTGCCAGCAGCAACACATCCCAGCGGCAGTGGGCGGTGCCGGAGGCAGTGGATTCGAGCAGTGCCGGATAGCGCTGCGGCGCCAGCCGATGCAGCGCCAGCAGGTCGATGTCTGCGTGCAGGGGTCTGGTGAGCGTCATCGGCCTGGTTGGGCGTGGGGTGCTAAGACGCGCCGCCCTGCGAGAGAGGCAGGGCACGCATGATGAGATGGATCAGGTCGTGGAGCGCAGCTCGGCCGCATACACGCGTCCTGCGCGGCGGCCGGAACCAGCGTCCGTCGTGTACCGCGAAGCATTCTTCGCGGTACACCAGCGCAGTGACGTCAGACGCGCTTGAACACCAGCGTGCCGTTGGTGCCGCCGAAGCCGAAGCCGTTGGACATCACCGCGTCCACCTGCACCTCGCGCGCCACGTTCGGCACGTAATCCAGGTCGCAGCCTTCGCTGGGTTCTTCCAGATTGATGGTCGGCGGAATGATGCCGGTGTGCAGCGCCATCACCGAGAAAATCGCTTCCACGCCGCCGGCCGCGCCAAGCAGATGGCCGGTCATCGACTTGGTCGAGCTGACCATGGTCTTGTAGGCATGGTCGCCCAGCGCACGCTTCATCGCCATCGTTTCGGCCAGATCGCCCAGCGGCGTGGAGGTGCCGTGCGCGTTGAGGTAGCCGATCTGCTCGGGATTGAGCTTGGCATCGCGCATGGCCGCAACCATGCTGCGCGCCGCGCCCTCGCCGTCTTCGCTGGGCGCGGTCATGTGGAAGGCATCGGAGCTGGCGCCGAAGCCGACCAGTTCTGCATAGATGCGCGCGCCACGCGCCTTGGCGTGTTCGTACTCTTCCAGCACCAGCACGCCGGCACCGTCGCCCAGCACGAAACCGTCGCGCTGCTTGTCCCACGGACGCGAGGCGCCGGTCGGGTCGTCGTTGCGGGTGGACATGGCCTTCATCGCGCAGAAGCCGCCCACCGAACTCGGCGAGGAGCCGCGCTCGGCGCCGCCGGCCAGCATCACGTCGGCATCGCCATGCTGGATCATGCGCATCGCGGTGCCGATCGAATGGTTGGAGGTGGCGCAGGCCGATACCGCCGAGAAGGTCGGGCCTTTCAAGCCCTTGATCAGGCTGACCTGGCCCGGCAGCATGTTGATGATGGTGCTGGGCACATAGAACGGCGAAATCTTGCGTGCGCCGCCCTCGTGGAATTTGATGGTCTGCTCTTCGATACCGAGCAGCCCGCCGATGCCGGAGCCGAGAATGGCGCCAACGCGTTCGGCATTGCTTTCGTCGATTTCCAGGCCGGAATCGTCCAGCGCCATGAACGAGGCGCCGACACCGTAATGGATGAACGAATCCATCTTCTTGACGTCCTTGGCGGACACAAAAAGCGTGGGATCGAAATTCTTGATCTCGCCGGCGATCTTGGTGGTGAACTGCGAGGCATCGATCTGCGTGATCGGGCCGATGCCTGAGCGCCCGTGGATGATTCCATCCCAGCTGGTGGCCAGATCATTGCCCAGCGGCGACACCATGCCCATGCCGGTAACGACAACACGACGACTCATTGCAGATCTCCTCACCACGGAACGGACGGTGCTTGCGGTTTGCGATTGACGCTGAAAAACACAGGGCCGCATCAGCGGCCCCATGGAATGTCTGACGCAGCAGCGGCTTGACGCACGCCACCGCCGTCAGGAACAACGCATCAGCTCTTGACGTGAGCCTTGACGTAGTCGATCGCCTGCTGGACCGAGGTGATCTTCTCGGCCTCTTCGTCCGGGATCTCGCACTCGAACTCTTCTTCCAGCGCCATCACCAGCTCGACGGTGTCCAGCGAGTCGGCACCCAGGTCATCGACGAACGATGCGCTGGTGGTGACTTCCTCTTCCTTGACGCCGAGTTGTTCGACGACGATTTTCTTGACGCGTTCTTCGATGGTGCTCATTGGGGATATCGCTCCAGATGGAGTAGTGGTGGTACGAAAAAAACGCCATCGCCTCTGCGATGGCCGCGTTGGATAGTGTAGTGGAAGCGACCGGGCCTTGCATTGCATCACAACTCCCGGCCGATCAGCCACTTAGCGCCTCCCGGCGCCGCACGCTCACGGCATGTACATGCCGCCGTTGACGTGCAGGGTCTCACCGGTGATGTAACGGGCGCTCGGGCCGGCCAGGAACGCCACCGCGTTGGCGATGTCTTCCGGCTGGCCCAGGTGGCCCAGCGCGATCTGCTGTAGCAAGGCTGTCTTGGCCTCGTCCGGCAGCGCCTTGGTCATGTCGGTATCGATGAAGCCGGGCGCCACCACATTCACGGTCACCCCGCGCGAGCCGATTTCCTTGGCCAGCGACTTGGAGAACGCGATGATGCCGGCCTTGGCCGCGGCATAGTTGGTCTGGCCGGGGTTGCCGGTCACGCCCACCACCGAGGCGATGTTGACGATGCGGCCCTTGCGCGCCTTCATCATGCCGCGCATCACCGCCTTGGAGGTGCGGAACACGCTGGTCAGATTGGTGTCGATGATCGCCTGCCAGTCGTCGTCCTTCATCCGCATCAACAGGTTGTCGCGGGTGATGCCGGCGTTGTTGACCAGGATCGAGATCGCGCCGAATTCCTTGCCGATCGCATCGATCAGGCCATCGACCGCCGCAGCGTCGGTGACGTCGAGCTCACGGCCGTGGCCGCCCTGGGCGGCCAGGCGCTCGCCGATCGCCGCAGCGCCGGAGGCCGAGGTCGCGGTACCGATCACGGTGGCGCCCTGGGCGGCCAGCGTAGCGGCGATGGCCGCGCCGATCCCGCGACTGGCACCGGTGACGAGGGCGATCTCGCCCTGCAGAGGCTTGCTCATGAATGCTGTTCCTCGAGTGGGAAGCGCGCGACCGCAGCCGCGAACGGTGAGGGCTGCCGACAGGGCCGGCAGGTGCGTCGAATCAGTGCGTCCACGCCTCGAGCGCGCCGGCGTAATCGGCAGGCGTGGCCAGCGGACGGGCGTCCAGGCTCTTGTCGATGCGCTTGATCAGCCCGCTCAGCACCTTGCCCGGGCCGCATTCGGCGATCCGGGTGATGCCCTGGGCGGCCAGCGTCTGCACGCAGCCGGTCCACTGCACCGGCAGATAGAGCTGCTCGGCCAGCGCCTGGCGAATCGCCTCGCTGCCGGTGTGCACGCGCGCATCGACGTTCTGCACCACCGGAATCTGCGGGGCATGCCAGCTCAGACCGGCCATCGCTTCGGCGAGCCGGTTGGCCGCATCGCGCATCAACGGGGTGTGCGAGGGCACGCTCACCGCCAGCTTGACCGCCTTGCGCACGCCGCGCTCGGCCAGCAAGGCCAGCGCGCGATCCACCGCCGCCGCATCGCCACCGATCACGATCTGACCGGGCGAATTGAAATTGGCCGGCACCACCACCTGGCTGCCTGCCGCCTCGGCACAGATCTCCTGCACCAGCGCATCCTCGGCGCCCAGCACCGCCGCCATCGCGCCGACACCGGCCGGCGCGGCGGCCTGCATGAACTGCCCGCGCAGCCGGACCAGGTGCGCACCCTCGTGCAGCGACAGGGCGCCGGAAGCGACCAGCGCGGTGTATTCGCCCAGGCTGTGCCCGGCCAGGACCGCCGGGCGCTGCCCGCGCTGCGCATTCCACAGCCGCCACACCGCCACGCCGGCTGCCAGCAAGGCCGGCTGGGTGTACTCGGTGCGGTTGAGCATCTCTTCAGGGCCGCCCTGGGACAGGGCCCACAGGTCGACGCCGGCGCCTTCGGAGGCTTCGGCGAAGGTTTCGCGGATCTGCGGATGCAGCTCGGACAGTTCGGCCAGCATGCCCAAGGACTGCGAGCCCTGGCCGGGAAACACGAAGGCTAGAGTGGATTCGGTCACGCGTTGCTGCCTACAAAAATCGAGCCGGGATGATACGTGCGAAATCGCCCCGGCGTCTGTACTGCCGCGTATGCAAGGCCCGGCCAACGCGACCGCCGGCACACTTGCAGCAAGGCGTTGAGCAGATCCATTTCGCCATCGGCGCGCCAGTCCACGCACATCAGCAGCACCAGCACCACGGCCAGGGAGGTTGCCGCGTGGATGACAAAGATGGCGCGTACCAGCGCCCCGGCAGAGCGCCCCAGGCGACCGGTGAGCTGCGCAAACCGCTGCAATCGCCCGGTCACCACGTGCGCATGCGCCGCCACCGACGGGCCGGCCGCATCGAAGGCGCGCGTCATCAACCGCTGCAGCACCTCACCGCGGTCGCGGTAGTCCTTGACCACGCCGTAGCCGAACACCAGCCAGTCGCGCGCCTGGGCCTGCGCCAGGTCCATCACTTCCAGCGGGTCTTCTTCGAAATCGATGAAGCCGACCGCCTGCCCGTCGAAGCGCATGTTGCGCGGAGGCGGCTGGCCGAAATACGCGCCAGCGCGATGGGCATCGGCAATGGCGGCCACCGCCAGCGCGATCAGGCGGTCGCGCGCATCGGCCTCGCGCAGGCAGCTGGCAAAGGAGCGGCCGTTGTCACTGAGCACCAGGGCTGCCTGCCCACAACCGACCACGCGCGGCACATTGACCGCTTGCGCCTGCAGTTCGCCGAGCCGGCGCGCTTCCAGATCGCGCGGCCTCGCCACCACGGTGCGGCGGACGCAAGGCGTCCAGGCCCCAGCGGCGGGCGACGAAGTCGAGTGCTCCGAGCGGTGCCGCCCGGTTGTCGCGGCGGCACCGCTTCAGCCAGACGCGCCGTCCGGCGATGACGATGGGCTCTGCCAAAACGGGTTCGTCCCTGACGCTGTCAGGCATCGGCGGCGGACGCGGCGGCGCCTGCGGAACTCAGTAGCGCAGCAGCGCCGAGCCCCAGGTAAAGCCACCACCGAACGCTTCCAGCAGCAGCAATTGACCGCGCTGCACGCGGCCGGAGCGAACCGCTTCGTCCAGCGCCAGCGGCACCGAGGCCGAGGAGGTATTGCCGTGGCGATCCACGGTGACGACCACCTGTTCCATCGGCAGATCCAACCGCTTGGCGGTGGCTTCGATGATGCGCAGATTGGCCTGATGCGGGATCAGCCAGTCCAGGTCGCGCTTGTCGTAACCATTGGCGGCCAGGGCCTCGTCGACCACCGAATCCAGCGCCTTGACCGCGTACTTGAACACGTCGTTGCCCTTCATCAGCAACGCGCCACCACCGTTCTTGCCTTCGCCGAAGCCCACCGACACGCCGACCGGATCCCACAGCAGCTCCTTCTTGCTGCCATCGGCATGCAGATGGGTGCTGAGGATGCCGGTTTCTTCATCGGCCTTGAGCACGACCGCGCCAGCGCCATCGCCGAACAGCACGCAGGTAGTGCGGTCGGTCCAGTCGACGATGCGGGTCAGGGTCTCTGCGCCCACCACCAGGACGGTCTTGGCGTCGCCGCTGCGCACGAACTTGTCGGCCACGCTGAGCGCGTAGACAAAGCCCGAGCAGGCGGCGTTGACGTCCATCGCGCCGCACCCGACATTGCCCAGCCGCGCCTGCAACAGGCAGGCAGTGGACGGGAAGATCAGGTCCGGAGTGGTGGTGCCGACGACGATCAGATCGAGCTCGTCGGCGGTGACACCGGCCGCTTCCATCGCCTTCAGCGAGGCGAAATACGCCAGATCGCTGGTGGTCTGGTCGTCGGCGACGATGTGACGCTCACGGATGCCAGTGCGCGAGAAGATCCATTCATCGCTGGTGTCGACGATCTTGGACATGTCGTCGTTGGTCAACACCTTTTCGGGCAAATAGCTACCCGTGCCCGCGATTCTGGAATAGATCCGCTTGCTCATACTGTTCCCTGTTGCAAGAGCCGCGGTGATCGGCGGCTCCGGAAGAAGCGAGGGTCACCCGGCGGCGTCGAACGCACCGGGTGCCACGAATCAATCTTCTTGGACGGCCGACGACTTGGTCGCAATCACCTTCTTGCCGCGGTAGTAACCGTCGGCGGTGATGTGGTGGCGCAGATGGATCTCGCCGCTGGTCGGATCGGTCGACAGCTGCTTGGCGGTCAGGGCATCGTGCGAACGACGCTGGCCGCGACGCGACGGGGTAACTCGGGATTTCTGCACAGCCATGGGATTGCTCCAACTTAAGTTCGATAACTTGTCTGTCGAGTCGAACAGGACGCTTGACGCCCGCGCCGACCTGTCTTTCCGCCCTTCACAGCGGCGGTTACTGTTTTTTGAACGCTGCCAGCGCCGCGAACGGACTGGCCTTGTCTTGCTCTTCCTGGGTCGGAACCCACTCGGCCTCGACGGCCTCGCTGCCCGGCGCCATCGGCACCACCGGGATCGACAGGACCAGCTCGTCCTCGACCAGATCTGCGGCCCGCAGCATGCCATCTTCCGGCACCAGCAAGGCCTCGTACTCGGCCGGCAACGCCGCTTCGTCGGCTTCGTCACGGATCAAACCAAGACGTTGTCTGATTTGCACCGGATACAGAAAGCGCTTCAGGCTACGCTGGCAGGCTAGCGGAAGCTCGACATCCACGCTGAGTTCGACGTAGGCGACCTTCAACAGGTCGTCGTGATCGAATTGGAGCGAATAGACGCACTCGCCCTCGGTATCGACCAGGCTGCCTTGCAGGCGGGTCATCGCAGACAGCGGGATGCGGCCATCGAAGCGCCTGCGCGCTGCGACCATCCGCCAAGCATCCAGCATTTCGGGTACGTTCGCGGACATAAGCCGCAGAATGTTAAAGATCCGCCGACGCCCTGTCAAATGCCCCTATTCACGCTCCTCGCATCGCGCCAAGGCTGGCAGACTCCCCTGCCCGTCCTGCGCAGCGCCTCATGATGCCACGCCTGATTCTTGCCTCCACCTCTGTCTATCGGCGCGAGCTGCTCGGCCGGCTGCAACTGGACTTCAGCACCGCCAGGCCGGAGGTCGATGAGCAGGGACAACCTGGGGAGGCCCCGGACGCGCTGGCCAGCCGGCTGGCTGCCGAAAAGGCGGCGGCGGTGGCTGCGCACGCGCCCGACGCCTGGGTGATCGGTTCGGATCAGGTCGCCGACCTGGACGGCCAGACCTTGGGCAAACCGGGCTCGCTGGAACGGGCGCATGCGCAACTGACTGCGATGTCCGGCCGCGTGGTGCGCTTTCATACGGCGGTGAGCCTGGTCGGCCCTGGCCGCACAGCGCACGCGCTGGACCTGACCGAGGTGCAGTTGCGCCCGCTGACGCCAGCCGCGATCGACCGCTACCTGGCCGCCGAGCCAGCGCTGGATTGCGCAGGCAGCTTCAAGTGCGAAGGCTTCGGGATCAGCCTGTTCGACGCCATCCGCTCGCAGGACCCCACCGCCCTGGTCGGCCTGCCGCTGATCGCGCTGGCACGCCTGCTGCGGCAGGCGGGGTTCGAGATTCCGTAAGAGCTGCGGTGCGGCCAAGCGTGGAGGCCGCGCACGGAAAGATCGGGCACGAGCAAAAATCCCCAATCCCCAATCCCGGCACCCTGGCAGGCGAATTCTGGCCGCACGCAGCCCTAATCGGGCCGAGTCAACCGACAGAACTGATACGGATAATCAGCTTGCCCCACGCGCGAGGACAGCGTGCGGCAACGCGCAGGGTCCAGCGTCAGCCCGTACGCGGCCAGGCGCTGCTGCGCGGCCTCGCGCACGGCGCGGTCTGCGGCTGCAATGTCCAGCGCCCGGCCCTTGGCAACGTTGAGCGCGCAGCGGCCCGGCTGCGATGCATCCAGCTCGGCGCGCAGGCCGCGCGCGATCAACCAGCGCAGGCGCGTGCATTGCGGTTGCACGCTCCACCCCAGCTGCTGCGCCCAGCGATTCATCCGGTCGATCCGCAGCTGCTGCTTGTCGCGCGCCGCGCCCAACATCGCGTAGAGCTGTGGCCGCTCGGCAACCAGCGTGCGCACGCGCTGTCGGTACCGGTCGGTCTCGGCGATATTCGTCGCCACACCGATGTAACGGGCCTGCCGCGGAAGCAGCGGCACCCGCCAGGATTGCGGCTCGTCGCCGACCAGCAACACCGTGGAGGCGGCGGGCTCGCCCATCACCGGTTGCTGCACCTGGAAGCTGCCGCGCGCCCAGGCCTCGTGCCCCCAATCCTTCCATCCGACCACCGCAACCAGGGCGCATAGCCCGATCAACCAGGCCGCCTTGCGATCGGCGTGTGCTGCGAATGCGCGCCGGCACACGATCCAGAGCGCCAACGGCGCGAGCAGCTCCAGCACCACCAGATAGCGATGGATGCTGAAAATGACCTGCCACAGCGCATAGGCGACGCCGAAGAACACCAGCAGGACGAGGGCCGAGCGATCCAGCCTGGCTTGCCGCACGGGCCGGCGCAGCAACGTGCGCCCTGCAGCGACCAACGCCACCGCATACAGCACTGCCCAGCCGGCCTGTACCAGACCGAGATCGCCGATGCGTTGCGGCTTGAAGGTAAACAGCAGCGGCCAGATCAGCTGCTCACCGAGATTGCGCGGCAACCAACGCACATCGGCGACCGAGACCGGCTGCGCCAGCGGCGATTTGAAGACTCCGTTGAACTGCGGAAACAGCGGATTGCCCAGGTGTTGCCAGACCTGCCAATACCAGGGCCCGATCACCAGCACCAGCACCAGCGCCGCAACGCCGGACAGCACGCCAAGGCCCAGCACGCGCGAGCGCAGCCGCCCGCCATCGCACAGGACCGCCGGCACCAACGCCAACGCGTAGAGCGCATTGGTGAGCTTGAGCGAGACGGCCAGACCGACCAGTGCGCCGGCGATGGCCCATCGATGCACGGCGTGCGCGCCCTGCCGCGCCCGCGCTTGCGCCGACAACACCAGCGCCAACGCCGCCAGCACCGGGATCGCGCTGGCGGTATCGCCCATGGTGCCGCCAAGTTCGGACAGAAACACCGCGCTGCACATCCCGGCCATTGCAAACAGCGGCGCCCACTGAGCGCGCCGCGACTGCTGGGCCAGTACGCGCCATGCCACTGCCGCCACCGGCACGAATACCACCGCGTGCAAGGCACCCAGCAGCAACCCGGCCACCGGCCCGGGAAGCTGCAGCATCAGCCAGGCATGCACGGCATCGAGCAATGGGCTGAAGTAACTCTGCATCTGCGCCGGCGCCAGATCCACCCCCAGCCGATCGTGCGCCCAGGCATCGCCGATGTAGAGGTGGTAATTGCGCAGGTCCCAGTTGGCGTCCTGGCCCAGGCCAAGCGACAGCAACGCACCCAGCAGCAACACCGCAGTCGCCGCCGCGGCGATCTGGCGTGGCGAATGAAAGCCGAAATGGCGATCGGCCCAGTGCAACAGCCGCTGGCGCCGGTTGAGCGGCGCCGATGTCGCGATGGATGCCATCAGCGGGCAGCGCCGCGCGCGCGCGGTGCGACAAGAGTGGCGACGCCCGGCTCGGCCAGATACGCCAGATGCTTGGCTTCGACGCGTCCGCGTGTGACCGTGTCCAGGATCAGCCCGCACGCCAGCAACAGGAAACCGAGCAGCATCAGCGCCACGCACAGGATCGCCGTGGGGAACCGCGGCACCAGCCCGGTCTGGAAATAGGTTTCGAACAATGGAATTGCCAGCACGATCGACAACGTGGCGCTAAGCACAAAGCCGATGGAGAAGAACAGCAACGGCCGCTCGGCCTTGAACAACTTGGCGATGGTGGTGAGGATGCGCCAGCCGTCGCGCCAGGTATTCAACTTGCTTTGCGAGCCTTCCGGGCGCACGCCGTAGGCGGTTTCGACCTCGGCCACCGGCATGCGCAACTGCAATGCGTGCACGGCCAGTTCGGTCTCGGTTTCGAATCCCTGCGCATGCGCAGCGAAGGATTTGACGTAGCGCCGCGAGAACACGCGATAGCCGGACAGCATGTCGTCGAAACTGCGGCAGAACAGCAGCCCTGCGCAACGCGTCAGCAACACGTTGCCGACGCGATGACCGGGCCGATACGCGGCCTGCTGCTGATCGCGCCGCGCGCCGACCACCATGTCCAGGCGTTCGTCGATCAGCTTGTGCACCAGCGCCGGTGCGGCGGCCGCATCGTACGTCGCATCGCCATCGACCAGCACATAGATGTCCGCGTCCACATCGGCGAACCCACGCCGCACCACATTGCCCTTGCCTTGCAGCGCCACACGGCACACCTGCGCACCGGCCGCCGCCGCGATCGCTGCGGTGGCATCGCTGGAATTGTTGTCCAGCACATGGATCGCCGCGCCCGGCAAGGCCGCCGCAAACGCGCCGACCACCGACGCGACCGTCGCCGCCTCGTTATGGCAGGGCACCAGCACGGCGATTCGGATCCCGGGCACAGCCACGGGAGGCACGACAGTCATGGCATCGGTCATTGCGCGATCTAAGGTGTGGAAACGGTGATGGGCTGTTCCCACCAGTCCTCGACGCTGCCGTCGTGGCCGTGCAGGCGCAGCCCCAGCCAGTGCGTGCCCGGCGGCAGCGCATGCGTGTCGAAGGTGGCGCTGAAGCCGACGTTGGGATGCTGCGGGTCGGTGGAAATCTTCCAGTACGGGCGCACATCCAGCGGCGTGCCGTAGTCGGCCCGCGCGACCGGACGCCCATCCAGCAGCAGCTCCACCTCCGACAGGCCGACGCCGTCCTTGAATGCCCAGCCGCGCACCTGCACCTGCCCGGACACGCGCACGTCCGGCAGCGGCGTATCGATCCAGGCCATCGCCGGTGCGATGCACGGCCCGGGCTGGCGTTGCGCAGGCAGCGCGAACAGCAGGAAGCGCTGATAGCCGTGATCGGTGGACACCACGGTGGGCGGCGGCAACGGCCCGACCATCTCGCAGATGGCGTGATAGCGCTTCAACAGGTCGCGATAACGCTGATCGCTGGGTGAGAGCACCAGCAGCCGCGGCCCATTGCGCGTGCCGTCACTGAGCAGCCCCCATTGCAACAACTGCGCGCTGCGCCCGTGCTTGTCGTTCAACTCCGCATGCAGCACCTCGACATTGGCATCGTGCAATTGAAAGCCCAGCTCGGCACCGACCTTGAAATTTTCCGCCAGCACGCGCGTGCCCGGCGGCATCTGCGCGAGCTGGGTATTGACCGCGCGCGCCAGATCCTTCCACCCGGCGAAGTTGCGCGGATAGTATTTTTCGCCGGCCGCATGCGCGCGCATCGACGGCACCGACACCGCCAGGTAATAGCCGTACGCACCCAGGGTGCCGAGCAGCGCGATCACCCAGACCGCGCGACGCAGCGCATGCGGCCAACGCATCAGGATCACCGGCACCGCGACCAGCAAGGCCAGGTAGCCCGGCAGCGGCCAGTGGAAACTGATCCGCTCGGCATCGCTGAAGAAACCGAGCACGAAGATCGCCACGGTCGAAATCCCGCCCAGCAGGCCGAAATACCGCCATTGCGCACGCGAGCCACCACCGGCGCGCGTGCCGGCCAGGCCGACCTTGAGCATCGCCCAGGCCAGCAGCGGGGTCACCAGCACCGCCTGTATCAGCAAGAACCACAGCCCGGTGACCTGAAAACGCCATGGATGCCGGTCGACCAGCTGGAAGCGCAGCCCGGCCTCGTCATGCTCGGTGTTCCAGAACAGCAGCGGCAGCCAGCTCACTGCGCCCACCGTCAGCGCCATCCAGATGCGCGGGTCGCGCATCACCGCGCGCCCCTGCGGAATGCACAGCAGCGCGATACAGCCCACCCCGATCACCCCGGCAAAACGGTAATGACTGAGCGCGCCGATCACCAGGCCGATGGCGAGCTCGAGCGCACTGGTGGCATCGACCTCGCGTAGCAGCCGCGCGCCGGCATCCATGCACAGCACCGCCGCCAGCGCCATCGGCACGTCCGGTACCGCCAGGATGCCGAGCGTGGCCGATAGCGGCATCAGCAAGCTCAGGCTGCCGGCCTGCCAGCCCAGCGTGGAGCCGAACCAGCGCGTGGCAATATGCGCGATCAACCACGGAATCAGCGCGGCAATGGCCAGAAACGGCAGGCGCAGGGCCAGCAGGTGATGCCCGCCCAGTTCCACGCCCAACCGCGCCAGCCAGGCCGTCATGCCCGGCAGATCCGAATACGCGGCGGCCAGATGCTGGCCTTCCTGCCAGTAGAACGCCTCGTCGACGAACAGCGGCAGCCGCGCGGCGATCAACAGCTTGACGGCCGTCGCCAGTGTCCACAGGATCACGAAGGTGCGATGTGCGCGTTGGTCTCCTTGCATTGCCCTGTGCACTCTTCTTCCACCTACGGAATTGTGATGTCGACACCGCTGCGTTCCACGGAAATGCTAACCGATGCGCTGCGCCAATCGCTGCGGCGCGCACAAGACCAGGTCAATTCGCTGCTGCTGGGCAAGGCGCAGGAAGTGCGTCTGGCGTTCGTGGCGCTGCTGTCCGGCGGCCATCTGTTGATCGAGGATCTGCCCGGCCTGGGCAAGACCACCCTCGCCCACGCGATGGCCTCCAGCCTGGGGCTGGGCTTTCAGCGCGTGCAGTTCACCTCCGACCTGCTGCCGGCGGACGTGCTGGGCGTGTCGGTGTACGACGCCGCCTCGCGCCAGTTCCAGTTCCACCCAGGCCCGGTGTTCACCAACGTGCTGCTGGCCGACGAGATCAATCGCGCGCCGCCGCGCACGCAAAGCTCGCTGCTGGAGGCCATGGCCGAACAACAGGTCACGCTCGATGGCCTCACCCATGCGTTGCCGGAGCCGTTCTTCGTGATCGCCACGCAGAACCCGGTCGATCTGTCCGGCACCTTCCCGCTGCCGGATTCGCAGCTGGATCGTTTCCTGCTGCGGCTCAGCCTGGGCTACCCCAGCGCCGACGCCGAGCGCGCGCTGCTGTCCGGCGTGGATCGGCGCGAACTCATCGCCCAGGCGGTGCCGCAACTCAGCGACACCGACGTGGTGGCGCTGCGCACGGTGGTGGGCCAGATCCACACCAGCGATGCGCTGATCGGCTATGTGCAGGCCTTGCTGCTGCGCAGCCGCCAGCACGCCGGGGTGCGCGTCGGGCTGTCGCCGCGTGCCGGCATCGCGCTGCTGCGTGCGGCCAAGGCTTACGCGCTGCTGCTCGGGCGTGAGCACGTGCTGCCGGAAGACGTGCAGGCGTTGTTCGTGGCGGTGGCCGGGCACCGGCTGGTGCCGGAGGCCGAATCCTCGTCCGGGCCGGCATTGGCCAAGGCGCTGCTGCACAGCGTGCCGGTGGACTGACACAGGTGCGAGCGCACGTGCGCGCCATTGCCCGCCGACTCAGCCTGCTGGCGCGTCCGCGTGGCGCGGAGGCCTTGCCGATCATGCTGGATCGGCGGCGCATCTACGTGCTGCCGACGCGCTTCGGGCTGTTCGTCACCGCCTTGTTGCTGGCGATGCTGCTCGGCGCGTTGAACTACAACAACAACCCGGCCCTGCTGCTGGCCCTGTTGCTGGCCACCGCCGGGATCGCCAGCAGCATCATGGCGCACCTGCAGCTGTCGGCGCTGCGCATTGAGGCGGTCTCGGCCGAACCGGTGGTCGCCGGCGAGCCGTTGCGCATGCGGGTGTCGCTGGCACGTCGCGACAGCCGCGCACGGCGTGGGCTGCGCCTGGATCATCTGGACAGCAGCGGCTTCTGTGCGCTGCTAGAGCACGACATCGCCGAGGTCGACCTGCCGGTGCCCACCGGGCGGCGGGGCTGGCAGGAGATCGAACGCATTCGCCTGTCCAGCACCCAGCCGCTGGGGCTGGTGCGTGCCTGGTCATGGGTCTGGCCGGAAACACCGCTGCTGGCCTATCCCAGGCCCGAGGAACAGGGGCCGGCATTGCCCGAGGGCGCCGGTTCGCCCAACCAGACCCGCCTGCACCCGCAAGGCGAGGAGTTGCATCAACTGCGCCCATATCGCGCCGGCGATGCGCCACGCACGATTTCCTGGAAGCACTCGGCGCGCCGCGACAGTTTGCTGGTGCGCGAATACGAGCAACCCCTGGGCATCGAAGTCACGCTGGACTGGCGCACGCTCAACGCGCTGCCGTACGAGCGCCGCATCGCGCGGCTGGCGCGCTGGGTCAACCTGGCCGAACGCGAGGGCCGGCGCTACCGGTTGCTGCTGCCGGGCCAACCGCCGCTGGGGCCTGCGCAAGGTCCGGCGCACCATCACCTGTGTCTGCGCGCCCTGGCCCTGCTTCCGCATGACTGAGCCGTCCGTCCCGATCACCCAGGCCAGCCGCGCCTGGGTGCTGGCCACCAGCTGGCTGGCACTGGCGCCGTTGCTGCTGCAGCTGCCCGGCCTGCTCGCCGGCACCATTGCCGTGGCCGCCGTGCTGGTCGGCATGCTGAGCTGGCGCGGCACCTTGATGGCACCGGTGCGGCTGTTGCTGGTAGTGGCGATGCTGGGCGCGGTGTACTGGCAGATCGGCATGCGCTTCGGTCGCGACACCGGCTGCGCGGTGCTGGCCGCGATGCTGGCGATCAAGGCCTCCGAACTGCGCACCTTGCGCGATGCGCGCAGCCTGCTTGGGTTTGCGTTGTTTGCCCCGTTTGCGGCGTTTCTGCTCGACCAGGGGCCGGCGACGATGGGGCTGGCGCTGCTGGCGGTGGTGAGCGCGCTGCTGAGCATGCAGCGGCTGGCCGACGAAGAACACCGCACCGCCACGCCCGCGCTGCGGATGCAGTTGCGCGGCATCGGCAAGCTGGTCGCCATCGGCGTGCCGCTGGCCCTGGCCACGTTCTGGCTGCTGCCGCGTCTGAGCTCCCCGCTGTGGGGCGTGCCCGAGCGCGCGCTGTCGCGGCCGGGCCTGTCGGACAACATGGCGCCGGGCGAATGGATCGACCTGATGGCCGACGACAGCCCGGCCCTGCGCGTGCAGTTCACCGGCAAGGCGCCACCGCCGCAGCAACGCTACTGGCGCGGGCCGGTGATGTGGGACTTCGACGGCCGCACCTGGCAACGCGCGCGCTGGACCGGTCGCAGCCAACCCGCGACGGTCACCGCGGGGCCGCGGAGCTACCGCTATCGCCTGGATTACGAGCCCACCGATCGTCGCCAACTGGTGTCGCTGGACCTGCCCACGCAAGCGGTGGCCAATGCCGAGCTGTCGCCCGACTACGAACTGTTCGCACGGCGGCCATTGAGTGCGCTGACCCGCTGGGAGCTGCAGTCGGCGCCACCGGCACGCTTCGACACCGACCTGCCCGACCAGCTGCGCAAGCGCGCCCTCGCGCTGCCGCCCGGTTTCAATCCACGCACGCTCACGCTGGCACGGCAATGGCGTAGCGAGGCCGGCAGCAACGACGATGCCGTGGTGCAGCGCGCGCTGCAGTGGATCACCCGCGAGTTTGCCTACACCCTGGACACCCCGCTGCTCGGCCGCAACAGCGTGGATGAATTCCTGTTCCAGCAGAAGGCCGGTTTCTGCGAGCACTTCAGCTCTTCGTTCGTGGTGCTGATGCGCGCGGCCGGCATCCCGGCGCGCGTGGTCACCGGCTATGCCGGCGGCACCTACAACGGCTTCGGCAATTACTGGGTGGTGCGGCGCATGGATGCGCATGCCTGGACCGAAGTCTGGCTGGCCGGGCGCGGCTGGGTGCGGGTGGACCCCACCGCCGCGGTGGCACCGGAACGCATCTACGACACGCTGGAAGACCGCGTGCAGGTCGGGGCGGGCAACAATTTCGCCCAGCTCGGCATGTGGGCCAGCCTGGGCCAGGTCAGCGACCTGCTGCGCCGCGGCTGGAACGACCTGGTGCTGTCCTTCGATGCCGACCGCCAGCAACGGCTGTTGCAGCCGTTCGGCATCGATCGCCTGGACAGCTCACAACTGGCCGCCATTTTCGGCATCTTCGCGGTCAGCGCGCTGGCGTGGATGGGCTGGCTGCTGGCGCGCGGCGAGCGTGAGCGCGACCCGCTGCTGCGTGCCTGGCATCGCCTGGGCCGCCGCTACGGCAAGCTCGGCCTGGCCCGCGAACCGCACGAACCGGCCATCGCCTGGGCGCAGCGTGTCGCCCGTTCACACCCGAATCCGGCATTGTTGGCGCTCAGCCAACGTTTCGCTGCCGCGCGCTACGCTGGCGCTGATTCGGACAGCGCCTCACTCCTCAAAGATCTGCAGCAGCATCGCCCGCGAACCGGAGCTTCCTCATGAGTACCCGCTTTCTTCTTCCCATTGTCGCCGTGCTCGGGCTCGCCGCCTGTGCCACCGCGCCCAAGCCGCTGCAGGGGCAGTTCCCTACGGTCAGTCCGAGCGATTCCACCGCCAGCGCCCAGGTCGGCACGTCGGTGCGCTGGGGCGGCAAGATCATCCAGACCAAACCCGGCCAGGGCCAGACCTGCTTCGAGCTGATCTCGCGTCCGCTCAATGCCAGCGGCCGTCCGGACCGCAACGCCGTGGACGCCAGCGATGGCCGCTTCCTGGCATGCCGCTCGGGCTTCTACGATCCGGCCGTGTTCGAGCCCGGCCGCGAAGTGACCTTCATCGGCAAGATCGAAGGCTACGAAACCACCAAGATCGGCGAGTACGACTACAAGCTGCCCAAGGTGAATGCCGACGTGGTCTACCTGTGGCCGGTCGTGCGCGAGGTGGATGTGGTGCCGGCCTACCCGTACGGCCCGTGGGGCGACCCGTGGGGCCCGCGCTGGGGCGGTGGCTGGGGCTGGGGCCGCGGCTGGTGGTAACCGGCTGCTGAGTCAGTGACACGCAAAAACGCCGCTCGCAGGGAGCGGCGTTTTTGTGTGTGCGTCTCGGCTGCTCGAACAGGCGCATGCGCTCGCTCGCGCAGTGAGGTCAGGGCGTGCCGAACCGTCCCAGCGGCGCGCCGGCCAGCAGATGCAGATGGATATGGAACACGGTCTGGCCGGCATGCTCGCGACAGTTCATCACGATGCGATAGCCGTCCTGCGCCAGTCCCTGCGCGCGGGCGTATGACGCTGCGGCAAGTGCGAGCTTGCCCACCAGCACCGCCTGCTCGGGCGGCACATCGTCCAGCGTGGGAATGGCATGCTGTTTGGGAATGAACAGCACATGCACCGGCGCCTGCGGGGCGATGTCCTGAAAGCCCAGCACCTCGTCGTCTTCATAGACGATGTTGGCCGGAATTTCGCGACGAATGATCTTGCCGAAGATGGTGTCGGTCATGGGTGGGGAATCGGGAATCGGGAATCGGGAATCGGGAATCGGGAATCGCAAGAGCTTACCGCGCGCGCCACTGCTTTTCGCTTCTCCGATTCCCGATTCCCGATTCCCCAATCCCGATTCCCGGCCCTCAAAGCACCTCACCTCGGGTGCCAAAGGCATGCGACAAGGTGCCGCGATCGACGTATTCCAGCTCGCCGCCCAGCGGCATGCCCTGCGCGAGCCGGCTTGGGCGCACCGCATGCTGGCGGGCCAGCTGCGCCAGGTAATGCGCGGTCGCTTCGCCTTCCACCGTGGCATTGGTGGCGATGATCATTTCGGCGACTTCACCGGCGGCCAGACGCTCGCCGAGCCGGTCCAGCCCCAGCTCGCGCGGGCCGATGCCGTCCAGCGGCGACAGCCGGCCCTGCAGGATGAAGTACAGCCCGCGGTAGCCGGTGGCGTGCTCGATCGCCAGGCGATCGGCTGGCGATTCCACCACGCACAACTGCTGCCGATCGCGACTGCTGCTGGCACAGATCGCGCAGATCTCCGACTCGGTGAAGTCGCGGCATTGCGCGCAATGGCCGACCTTCTCCACCGCACTGGCCAACGCCGCAGCCAGGCGACGCCCACCCTCGCGCTCGCGTTCGAGCACGTGGTAGGCCATGCGTTGCGCCGATTTCTGGCCCACACCCGGCAACACCCGGAAGGCCTCGATCAGTTGTTCGAGAAGAGAGGACATTGGGTCGGGAATCGGGACTCGGGATTGGGGAATCGCAAAAGCCAAAGACAATCTCGCTCTTACGATTCCCGATTCCCTACTCCCGATTCCCCGCCTCTCAGAACGGCAACTTCATGCCCGGCGGCAGCTGCATGCCGGCGGTGGCCGAGCCCATGCGGTCCTTGGATTCGGCGTCGATCTTGTTGGAGGCGTCGTTGAAGGCGGCGGCGATCAGGTCCTCGGCCATTTCCTGGTCGGAGAGGATGCTCGGGTCGATGCGGACCTTGCGGCACTCCTTGGCGCCGGTCAACGTCACGCTGACCATGCCGCCGCCGGCGGTGCCGGTGACCTCCAGCTTGGCCAGTTCTTCCTGGGCGCGCTGCAGGTTTTCCTGCATCTTCTGCGCCTGCTGCATCAATTGGGCAATGTTCCCACGCATGTGTCGTTACTCGTCGTAAGGGCGGATGGAATCGGGGACGACCCGCGCGCCTTGCTGCTGGATCAGCTGCTGCACGTTCGGGTCGTTCATGAACGCTGTTTCGGCCGCGCTCTGGCGCTCGCCTTTCTGGCGATTGGCCCGCTCGTGCAGGGTCTCGACATCGGCATTGCCGGCTTCGATGACGATACGCGGCGTATTTCCCAACGCGGGCGCGAGTGCCTGCGCAAGGTTGGCGATGGACCGTTCGGAATTGAGGTATTCGAAGCCCGGCGCCAGCGCCAGGCGCAGCACGCCGTCGCGATGACCGATGAAGGCAGCATTGGCGGCGAGCTGTCGCGAGGGGCCGTTCAAGCCGCTGCGGGTGACCAGATCCAGCCACTGCTCCGCATCGGCGATGTGGCCGCCGTCGAGCAGGACCGACGGATCGGTTGCCGGCGCCGGTACGGAGGGCGATGCCCCCGGTGGCATCGCCAGCACCGGCGCTGCAGGTGCTGGAGCCACGGCGGCGGCAGGAACTGCCACGGCAGCGTCGGGCGCGACCGCAGCGGGCAATGCCGTATCGGCTGCCACGGGTGGCGCCATTGCCGCTTCCGGCGCGGGCGCACGCGTCGCTGCGGGGACGGGGGCAGCGTTGGCGCGCACCGGCGCATCGTCCATCGCCCAAGGCGGCGTGTCGTCGCTGCGCGCGGACGCTGTCGCTGGGCGGCTGTCGGTCGATGCTTCCGCGGCGGGCAACACCACGACGGGTGCTGGCGCAGCAGTGGCCGGTGCCGGCGCAGCGACCGCAGCAGGCGCGACTTCCTTCATGCCGGCCGGCTGTGCCACGGCTGCAGGCGCAGGCGCGGCTGCCACCGGTGCGGCGGCCTGCACGCCAGTTGCAGAACGCGCGTGACCGCCGGCATTGGCCCCACGTCCGTCGTCATTGCCGCCAGCCGGCACTGCCGCCGCAGGGCGGAAGGCCAGCATGCGCAGCACCGCCATCTCGAAACCGGCGCGCGGACTCGGTGCCAGATACAGATCGCGACGGCCGTTGAGCGCCATCTGGTACCACAGCTGCACCACTTCCGGGCGCAGCTGCGCGGCATAGGCGGTCGGGTCGATGCCGTCGCCGACAAACGCCACCGACGGCACCAACTGCTGCACCTGGATTCGGTGCAAGGCCTCGGCCAGCGCCTCCAGCACGCCGCTCCAGTCGGGCGAGAACTCGGCCAGCGCGGCGACCACCTGCATCAGGCGCGCGCCATCGCCATCGGTCAGCGACTGCAGCATCGCCCCGACCTGGTTGCGATCGACCGTGCCGAGCATGGTGCGCACCACGTCCTCGCGCAGCGCGCCGCCGGCATAGGCGATGGCCTGGTCGAGCAGCGACAGGCCATCGCGCAGCGAGCCGTCGGCGGCCTTGGACAGCTGCACGATTGCCGACGGATCCGATTCGATCTGCTCGGCGGCCAGGATCCGGGTCATCTGGCCCTGGATCTGGTCCTCGTCCAGCCGCTTGAGGTTGAACTGCAGGCAGCGCGACAGCACGGTTACCGGCAGCTTCTGCGGATCGGTGGTGGCCAGCAGGAACTTCACGTGCTCGGGCGGCTCTTCCAGCGTCTTCAGCAACGCATTGAACGCCGCCTTGGAGAGCATGTGCACTTCGTCGATCAGATAGACCTTGAACTTGCCGCGCGAGGGCATGTATTGCGCGTTCTCGATCACTTCGCGCACGTCGTCCACACCGGTGTTGGACGCGGCGTCGATTTCCAGCAGGTCGATATAGCGGCCGGCGTCGATATCCAGGCAGGCCGGGCACTGGCCGCACGGATCGGCACTGGTGCCGGTCTCGCAGTTCAGCGATTTGGCGAAAATGCGCGCAATCGTGGTCTTGCCCACGCCGCGGGTGCCGGTGAACAGAAATGCGTGGTGCACACGCCCACTGTCGAGCGCGTTACTGAGCGCGCGGACCACGTGTTCCTGGCCTACGAGTTCGGCAAAACGCTTCGGGCGCCACTTGCGGGCGAGAACAAGATAAGACATCGGGCAACCAGCTTCCTCTGAACCGATATTGTGCCACGGCGCGTCACGTTGATCGTTCAGCGGCCGGGGTGCCCTGGCGTCGCCAGGCACCGGGGGGGTGGGGGCGGCCGGACACGCGTTGGCGACCGGCCAGGCACCTGCGCTGGCACCGTCATGCCGGACCGGCAGATCACTTACCTTGTTAATGCCGCCTGCGGCGGCTAGAATCCCGCTCCTGCCGACGACCCGGTCGCACGGCAGGTACGGAGAGGTGTCCGAGTGGTTGAAGGAGCACGCCTGGAAAGTGTGTAAGCGTCTAAACCGCGCTTCGGGGGTTCGAATCCCCCTCTCTCCGCCAGTTTCATGATCCTGCAACGCGATTGCATGGATCCAGGGTCGCGCCAGTGACCCACGTCTTATGGTGGCCCCGTCGGTCCCTCGCGACGCTAGATCGAAAATCCCGCCAGGGCCGGAAGGCAGCAACGGTATCGATTGATGCGGGCGCCGAGGTCAACCGGCGGGGACACCACCCTAACCCCTTGATGTCCCCGCAGCGCTTGAGTCGCGAGCGTCTACTGCGCCTGCGATTCCGGATGCAGCCAGCCGGCGTCGCCTTCCAGGTAATGCTCGTGCTTCCAGATCGGCACGCGTGCCTTGACCTCGTCGATGATGAAGCGGCAGGCATCGAATGCGGCGCCGCGATGCGCCGCACTGACGCCGACCCACACCGCCATGTCGCCGATGCGCAGCTCGCCCACGCGATGCACGCAGCAGGCGTTGACGATGGCAAACCGACTCATCGCCTCGTCGAGCACGCGCCGGCCTTCGGCCTGGGCAAGTGCGGCGTAGGCTTCGTAGCGTAGTCCGGCCACGCTGCGGCCTTCGTTGTGATTGCGTACCCAGCCTTCGAAACTGGCGAACGCGCCGGCATGCGGGTGCTCCAGCGCGGCACGCAAGCTGTCGACCGGCAATGGCACATCGGAAAGTGCAAAGAGGGCGGTTGTCTGCTCGCTCATGCTCAACCTCCCGACACCGGCGGAATGAACACGATTTCACTGCCATCGCGCACGCCATCCTCCCAGCGCGCGAACGCGCCATCCACCGCCACGCGCAGCTGCGTCGGCGTCCAGCGCAGGCCGTGGCGCGTCTCGAGTTCGGCATACAGTGCGCGCAGGTCCTGCGCCGCCGATTGCACCTGCTCGCTGGCAATGCCCGCCGCCTCACGCAAACTGGCGAAATACAGCACCGTCACTGTGGCGCTCATTGGCTTGCTCCGATATCGCGCTTGCCACCGCGCTTGGACACCAACTTGGTCGGGCCGATGCTCATGCTGTGCGACAACGCCTTGCACATGTCGTAGACCGTCAAGGCCGCCACGCTGGCGCCGGTGAGCGCTTCCATTTCCACACCGGTGCGATGCACGCAGCGCACCGTGCAACTGATGTCCAGCACCTGCTCGCCCGCCCAGTCGATCTCGAAGCGGCATGCATCGATCGGCAATGGGTGGCAGAACGGAATCAATTCGTACGTGCGCTTGACCGCCATGGTGCCGGCGATCACTGCGGTCTCCACGATGCCGCCCTTGGCGCTGCGCAAACCGTCGGCACGCAATTGTGCGGCGACAGCGGCGGGAAAACGCACCCGGCTTTGGGCGGTGGCGCTGCGCGCAGTAACCGCCTTGTCCGAGACATCCACCATCGTGGGCAGTCCGGAATCGTCCAGGTGGGTCAGGCGTGCGGAACGGGATTTTGCAGGCATGGGAAACGACACGATGACAGGCGCTCAGGATGCGGCATTCTCGGTGAACGCGGTGCCTGGATGGAACAGCAGTGCCTTACCCGCCAATCAAGAACATCTCCACCGGCTTGCCGCGCCGCGGTGTCGATGCGCGCGCCTCGCTGTAGCGGTCGCCACGCATGCTCCAGCGCGCACGCAGATGCTCGGACAATCCATGCTCTCCCTCGGCCAAGGCCGGCTTGAGGTCATGGCCCTGGCTGGCGAACAGGCAGGTGTACAACTGCCCATCGGCCGACACACGTGCGCGCTGGCAATCGCCGCAGAACGGCACGCTGACCGAACTGACAAAACCCACCTCGCCGGCGCCATCGGCAAATGCATGCCGCTGCGCCACTTCGCCGGTGTAATTGGCATCCAGCGGCACCAATGGCCAGCGCGCGTGGATGCGCTCGTGCAGTTGTGCAGAGGTCACCACCGCATCGGCCGTCCAGCCATTGCAGCTGCCCACATCCATGAACTCGATGAAGCGCAGCACATGGCCGCTGCCACGGAAGTGCTCCACCAGGGGCAGCAGTTGATCTTCATTGACGCCGCGCTGCACCACGCAGTTGATCTTCAGACGCCGAAAGCCGGCCTGCTCGGCGGCGGCGATGCCGGCCAGCACCTGCGCAATCTCGCCGCGGTTGCCGCTCATGCGCCTGAACAGCTCCGGATCCAGGGCATCCATGCTCACGGTGATACGGCGCAGCCCGGCCTGACGCAGCGCCATCGCCTGACGCGCAAGCAAGGTGCCGTTGGTGGTCAGCGCCAGATCCTCGATCCCCTCGATTGCGGTCAGGCGCGCAATCAGGCTAGGCAGATCGCGACGCAACAGTGGCTCGCCACCGGTCAGGCGCACCTTGGTGACGCCGACGGAGACGAAGGCACGCACCAGCATTTCCAGCTGATCGAAGCTCAGGCGCTGCTGCGCATCGAATCCGTAATCGTCGGGCACGCGGTCGGCCGGCATGCAGTAACCGCAGCGGAAATTGCAGGCCTCGATGACCGACAAGCGCAGATCGCGCAGCGGCCGGCCATAGCGGTCCTGCATCGGCGCGGCCGTCAGATTCGGCAACAGCAAGGCGCCCATCAGGGCGCCATGGCGGCAGTCGGCTCTGCCAGCGGCAGATGTTGGCCAGGCACGGCCACGCGATGGCCGCGTGCGCGTAGCACGTCGCCGTCGGCGTTGCTGGCGTAGTGATACAGCAGCATGCGGCTCAACAGGTCCTGCGGGTATTCCCGCTCCAAATCGTCCACCCCAGTATGCGACGGGTTGCCGTGAACGCCGCAGTCATGCGCGATGAGCTCGCCGTCACCGGCGTAGCGGGCCAGTATTTCCGGGATCGGCCGGGTGTCGCCGCTCCAGACCAGCGCCCCCTGCAGCCGCAGCCCGTAGGCGGTCTCCGGCCAGTGGTGGCGCGCCGGGAACACTTCCAGCCGTACCCCGTCGTGCCAGAACGCCTCACCGACCGGCACCAGCTGGAACGCGTCCCAGAAGTTCGCACCGCCCTCAGCCAGCACGTTCGGGTAGTCGGCGATGCGCCGCTGCAGCAACGGCACCACCGGCGCCGGCACGTACAGGCGCGTGCGCCCGCGGCGTTCGGAGAAATAGCTGTCCACGAACAGCCGTTCCAGCCCGCCCACGTGGTCCAGATGCACGTGGGTGATGAACACTGCCTGCGGCAGATGACCGTACTGGGCTTGATAAGCAGTGAGCCCTTCGCTGCCGCAATCGATGGTCAGCCACGGCGCGCCGGCGCGCTCGATGGTGGCCATCGGCGAACCAAGCGCCACCGCCGACGCATTGCCGACCCCTTGCACACGCAACGCCCAGTCCATCAGTAGCCCCGGCCCCAGGCCAGTTCGTACGCGCGGTGCAGGCGTTGGTAATCCTTGTCGACCTCTTCGCGGCTGCGGTTGCCGCGCAACTTCAGCAGCGAGCGGTGCAGGCGCTTGAGATTGCGTTCGCGCCAGCGCGTGGCCGGAATGCGCAACACGCCGCGGTCGAAATCGATCAACCAGCCATGCCCGCCGGCATCGAACAGGATGTTGTGCGCGTTGAGATCGGCATGATCCAGGCCGGCGCGATGAAAGCGCGCAATCAGCCGCCCGGTCTCTTCCCACGGCGCACCGCGCCCGGCGACCCGTGCATGATCGGCGAGCGAGCGCACGTTCTCCAGGCGTTCCATCAACAACGCAGCGCGATAGCTCAGCCCCTCACGCAGATAGCAGGCCGCCAACGGGCGCGGCACCGGCAACTTGCGCTTGAGCAGTTCGCGCATCAGCCGGAACTCGGCAAAGCTGCGCGTGCGCCCAGCTCCTTTCCACAGATAGCGATCGCGGCTCACGCGCGCGGCCATGCCGCCGCGCAGGTACTGCCGCAACACGCTACGACCGAACGGCGCATCCACGAACCAGGCCCCACCCCGCCCGCCTTCGTCGACCGGCCGTGCCCTGTCGCCCCAGCGTTGCGGCGAAAACAGCCCCGCATCGGCTTGCCGCAGCCGTTCGCGGTCGAACAGAATGGCGCCATAGCCGCGGCCTTCGCGGTACGGCGTCAGCGCTTCAGTGGCGTCGAAAGAAACCATCCATCGAGTCTAACAACACCATGGCTTCTACGCCCGCTTCGTTATGCCTGCTGCGCCTGTCCGCCCTGGGTGACGTCACCCATGTGGTGCCGCTGGTGCGCACCCTGCAGGCGGGATTTCCGGCAAGCCAGCTGCATTGGATCATCGACAAGGCCGGGTTGAAACTGCTCGACGGCCTGCCCGGCGTGCAGTTCCATGCCTACGACAAGCGCACCGGCGTGGCCGGGATGCGCGCGCTACGCCGGTCGCTGGCGCCACTGGGTCGCTTCGATGCGCTGCTGCAGATGCAGGTGGCCTTGCGCGCGAATGTGCTGTCGGCCTTCGTGCCGGCACGGCGGCGGATCGGCTACGACCGCAGCCGGTCCAAGGACCTGCACGGCCTGTTCATCAACGAGCGCATCGCCGATCGCCCCGGCATCCACGTGCTCGACGCCATCGGCAGCTTCGCCCGGCCGCTCGGCCTGACCCAGACCCGGGTGCGCTGGGACTTGCCGGTCCCCGACGAGGCGCATCACTGGGCACGCGCGCAATGGGATGACGACGGCCGCCCGGTGCTGATGATTTCGCCGTGCTCCAGTCACGCGCGCCGCAACTGGTATCCCGACCGCCATGCCGCGCTGGCCGACCATGCCGCTGCACAGGGTTGGCGGGTCGTATTGTGCGGTGGCCGCAGCGAGCTGGAACGCAGCACCGCAGATGCCATCGTCGCGGCCGCGCGCGCGCCAGTGCTGGATCTGGTCGGCAAGGACACGCTCAAGCAACTCCCTGCCCTGCTCGCCCGCGCCGATCTGGTGGTCACCCCCGATTCCGGGCCGATGCACATCGCCAATGCGATGGGCACCAAGGTGCTCGGCCTGCATGCGGCCAGCAATCCACTGCGCAGCGGACCGTATTCGGACGTGCGCTATTGCGTGGACCGGTACGACACGGCCGCCCGCAAATACCTGGGCAAGCCGGCCGACCAGCTGAAATGGGGCACCAAGATCGAGTTCGACGAGGTGATGGCGCTGATCACCGTGGACGATGCGATCGCCGCATTCGAGCGTTATCGCGGCGATCATCCGCGCTGAGGATCGGCGACTGATCGGCGCTCGGACAGGCGTTCAATCGCTGCCGATCTGCGCACTGCACCGTGACTCGATCGCCCAGAACAGCCGGGACACAAGGGAGAAACACCGACGACTCACCCACGCGGCAGACAACCACCGCGGTGCCGGCTAACTCAACGTCTGGCGACGCACCAGGATGCACCGCTCACCCACCGATCGCCACGCCTCTCGGTCACGCAGACCTGCGATCAGCGGGCTTCAGGCACCGGTAGCGCGATAGTCCTGATACGACTTCTCTTCCACGTACGACGAACCCAGCGCCAGGTTGATCTCTTTCTTGATGCGCGCGCGCTCGTCGTTTTCGATATAGACGCTGCGCGCCAGCTGCACAAAGCTGTCGTCGAAGCTCTGCGCCTGCTCCTTGAGCCGGATATCGTCCTCGATCACCCACAGCCGCTCGTTGACGGCCTTGAGCGCAGCACGCAGACGCACGATGTCGTGGCCGGCGGCCGGATGCGCCATCCAGCTGGTCTCCAGCGCGGACAGCTCGCTGCGCACATTAGCCAGCTTGATCGGGTCGCTCATGCGCTCGGACTTGATCTGCAGGATCGCAATCTTGTCGAGCAGCTCACCAAAGGACACGGGCACCAGGATCTCGGACATGACAGGCCTCCAACGGATATCGGGCGATTGTAGCCATCGCAGCAGCGGACGGCGGCGAGACATAAACAAAAGCCCCCTTGCGGGGGCTGATGCGAATCTGGCGGAGAGGGGGGGATTCGAACCCCCGAGGCGCTATAAACGCCTGCCTGATTTCGAGTCAGGTACATTCAACCGCTCTGCCACCTCTCCAGATGGTCCCCAGTGTCCTGGGGCCGTGCATCATACGGGCACGGGCGCCAAGCCACAAGCGGCCCGGGCCGGCATCGCCGACACGATCCAAGGCCCGGGCGTGAACCCGCCCTGCGGCAGCGGCGATCGGCGTGTTGCTGCTGGCCGGCCGCCCCGCGATGATGGTCACGCACCTCCTACCTTTGGCGACCCGCCCCCATGCTCGAATTCGGACACCTTACCCATGTCGGCCTGCGCCGTGACCTCAATGAGGACACGTACTACGGCGACAGCGAATTGGGGCTCTGGCTGGTGGCCGATGGCATGGGCGGGCATGCATGCGGTGAAGTGGCCAGTGCCCTGGCGCGCGAAACCATCGTGCGCGAGGTGCGCGCCGGCACCCCGCTGGCCCAGGCGGTACGCATCGCCGACGAAGAGATCATCAAGACCTCGCGCCGCTGCAACGACACCTTGCCGATGGGTACCACCGTCGTCGCTGCGCGCGTACTGGGCCAGCGCTTCGAAGTGGCCTGGGTCGGAGACAGCCGTGCGTACCTGTGGCGCGACGGGCGACTGGCGCAACTGAGCCAGGACCATAGCTATGTGCAGGAACTCATCGCCCAGGGCACCCTGACCAGCGAGCAGGCGCGTGCGCATCCGCATCGCAACGTGGTGACCCAGGCGCTGGGCGTTACCGATCCGGTTCACCTCAATGTCGCCACCATGCAGGGCGAACTCAAATCCGGCATGCAGCTGCTGCTGTGCAGCGACGGCCTCACCGAGGAAGTCGACGATGCCGCGATCGCCGCGACCCTGTCGCAGGCCGATTGCAGCGCGCAGGAGTGTGTCGAATGCCTGGTCGCCGCCGCGCTCGATGGCGGCGGCTCGGACAACATCACCGCGATCCTGGTGCGCAGCTACTAAACGCGGCCGAAACCCAGCAAGCCCCGGCTGGCGGGCGGCGAGCGCAGGTGTTATTGCCCGCATCTTGCTGGATGCAGACAAACGCCTGGTCGGTCGAGGGCGCAGCGTCCTCACTGCTGCGGGACATGCCGCGTGACATCCGGGCAACAGTTGCCGACAACCGCGTTACCCGGCGGCAGCCGCCTCTTCGACCGGCGCATCCCACAACGCGCGCCCGGCCTTCTTGCGCAGATACGCCAGGCGCGCCTCGTGCGCCTGTGACTCCGAGGCGGTCACCACCACCCGTGCGCGCGGCAACAGCAGCGCCGGATCGAAGGTGATCATGCCCTCGCCGTGCTCGTTGCGCTGGCCGGTATCGGCACTGGCAAAGCCAATTTCTTCCTGGCCCGAGGTCAGCGCGATGTACACATCGGCCAGGATCTGCGCATCGAGCAAGGCGCCATGCAACTGGCGATGCGAGTTGTCCACGCCCAGGCGCTTGCACAAGGCATCCAGCGAGTTGCGCTGCCCTGGATAGCGCTCGCGCGCCATCATCAAGGTATCCACCACGGTGGCGCGCTCGACGATGCGGCCGTAGTTGTCGCCCAGCAGCGACAGCTCGTTGTCCAGGAATCCCAGATCGAACGCGGCGTTGTGGATGATCAGCTCCGCGCCGTCGATGTAGGCCAGGAACTCCTCGACCACATCGGCAAACAGCGGCTTGTCGGCCAGGAACTCCAGGGTCAATCCGGTCACTTCCTGCGCACCGGGTTCGAAATCGCAATCGGGCTTCAGATAGCGATGGAAGTTGTTGCCGCTCGGGCGCCGCTCCAGCAGCTCCACCGCACCGATTTCGACGACGCGGTTGCCCTTGCGCCATTCCAGGCCGGTGGTTTCGGTATCGAGAATGATCTGACGCATGAATCCTCTTGCTTACGCGGTTGCGCTGCCATCGCGCTGGGCGATGGCCTGATTGCGGGCGAGCACGTCGACGCGCTCGTTGTCCGGGTCGCCATTGTGGCCTTTCACCCAACGCCAATCGATGCTGTGGCGTTGCGTGGCCGTATGCAGCCGCTCCCACAGTTCCCGGTTCTTGACCGGGTCGCCGCCGGCGGTTTTCCAACCGCGGCGCACCCAGCCGGACATCCACTCGGTAATGCCCTGGCGCACGTATTGCGAGTCGGTATGCAGCACGATCTGGCACGGCTCGGTGAGCGTTTCCAGCGCCATGATCGCCGCCATCAACTCCATGCGGTTGTTGGTGGATGTCGCTTCGCCGCCGGACAATTCCTTCTCGCGGCCGTTGTAACGCAACAGGGCCGCCCAACCGCCCGGCCCGGGATTGCCGAGGCAGGAGCCGTCGGTATGCACTTCAATGGATTTCATCGGCTTCTGGTGTTTGGAAAGTGGTCAATCGTCAGATCGTGGCTACGGGCTGCGGCCAGCGCGAGGGCATCGCGATCGGGGTCGGCCCGATCGAAGCGGCAGCGCGCTTTTCCACTTCGAGCAGATAGACCGCACGCCAGGGTGCGCGATCGGCGCCGGTGGCGCCACGCCCGGTGCGCCAGATCGGCCCCAGGTAGCGCTCGGTCTGAACGCATTGCAGCCCCGCACGCTGCGCCAGCAGCCGCCAGCGATCCGGCCGCAACGCCACCGGACCACGCCGCGCCCAGCGGAAGCGGTACGGGCTCAGCGGATTGAGCGTGAACAGCCATAGCCGGCCGCCCGGCATCAGCAGCCGCTCGCATTCGGCCAGGAATTCCGCCGCGCCGCCCACCACCGCATGCTGCACCACGATGGCCTGCAGGCTTTCGGTCGGCAACGGAAACGGCATGGCGCAGCGCGCGTCGCCCGCAAAGCGGCCAGCGCTGCGATGCAGCCGCAGCCCTCGCCCCTGCAGGAGCTCGCGTGGCGGCAGCTCGGGAGTGGGCGTCAGCCACAGCCAGGGCTGCGACGGACGCGTCTGCAGCGCCGCAAGCGCCAATCGGCGCTCCAACTGGAGCAGGCTGCGCCCTGCACCTGTTTCAAACCAGGATGAGACGCCAGCTTGACGGGAGAATGGCGTGGCAGGCATGGTCCCAATTCTATGCGACTGACTGCACTGCCCGCATTCGACGACAACTACATCTGGGCGCTGGTCGCCACCGATGGCCGCGCAGTCATCGTCGATCCCGGCCAGGCCGAGCCGGTGTTCGCCGCCGCAGAGCGCGAAGGCTTCAGTCCCAGCGCCGTCCTGCTGACCCACCACCATGCCGACCACATCGGCGGCGTGGCGGCGCTGCAGCAGCGTTGGCCGGACCTTGCGCTATACGGACCTGCCGACGAACGCATCCCCGCAGATGCCCGCCGCGTGGGCCAGGGCGAGCGCTTGAGCCTGCTTGGCATCCATTTCGATGTGCTGGAAGTGCCGGGCCATACCCGCAGCCACCTCGCCTTCGTCACCGACCGCCATCTATTCAGCGGAGATACCCTGTTCAGCCTAGGCTGTGGGCGGATGTTCGAAGGTACCGCTCCTCAGATGTTCGACTCCTTGCAGTGCCTGGCCTCCCTGCCTGGCGAAACGCTCGTGTGTTGCGGCCACGAATACACCTTGGCCAACGCGGCCTTTGCGTTGCACGTCGATCCCACCAACGCTGCCTTGCAGCGCCGTCAACAGGAAGCCCAGGCCATGCGTCATGCAGCCCGTCCTACCCTGCCGATTTCGCTCAAGAGTGAACTGGCCACCAATCCGTTCCTACGTACCAGCAGTCCTGAAATCCGCGCCGCCGTAGCATCGCGCGCAGCCGGCGCACCTTCCTCTGAAGTTGACGTTTTCGCCGAACTTCGGCGCTGGAAAGACGAATTTCGCGCATGAGGCGCCTGCTTCTGGCAGTGCTGACCGCATCGGCGGTCATTGCACCCGCAGCCGCATCGTCCAACGACGCAAGCCGCCCCAAAGCCACAGAGAGTTCGATCACCCAGACCGCCGCACCCGAAGTGCGGAACGGACGGGAGATCTTTTCGTCATTCCTGGACGGCCGCGCCGACCCTGGCTGCGACAGCGACCATAGCGATACGCGCTGGGAGCAGCATTTCTCGCGCGCACCGGCGCGCCTGGCCGACGATGCGCAGGATGTGTTGCCGCTGTTCGGCTACGTGGTCGATGAACTGCGCGAAGCCGACATGCCGACCGAATTTGCGCTGATTCCGTTCGTCGAAAGTGGTTACCGCCCGGGCGCCCGCAACGGCAGCGGCCCCGCCGGCCTCTGGCAGTTCATCGCCACCACCGCCCGCAACCATCATGTGCCGGTTGGCGCGCAATACGACGGTCGCCTCTCGGCAGTGGATTCCACCACGGCGGCAGTGCGTTATCTCAAGACGCTGTACGGCATGTTCGGTGGCGATTGGCGCCTGGCCCTGATGGCCTACAACGCTGGCGAGTATCGCGTGCTGCAGGCCATGCGCAGTGCTGGGATGAACGCGCAGAATGCCCGCCCGTCCGAGTTGCCCGGCATGTCCAAGGTCACCTACGAGTATGTGGAGAAGCTGCACGCACTCGCCTGTGTGCTGGACCGTGCGCAGCAGCAAGGCAACCTGCTGACCTCGCTCGACCGCCCGGTACCAGTTCTTACCGAACATGCATTGCCGGTCGGCACCAGCCTCAACGCCTTTGCGGGACAACGCGCCATCGAGCCGCAACTGCTGGCCCGGCTGAATCCGGCGCTGGCCAGCGCGCGCGGCGCACCGCGCGGCGTGCAAGTACTCGCCCCGATCGCACCCGCGCGGCCGGGTGCGGCAGGCGCCGTGGTCGCATCTGCCGAAACGGACAGCATTGCCGACAACAGCGCTGCCGCTCCCACGATCGTTGCCGCCGCGGCAACCAAGGCCTACAAGACACAAGCGCGCACGACGCATACGGTACGCGACGGCGAATCCGCCTGGGCCATCGCACGTCGCTACGGCGTCACCGTCACGACACTGCTGACCAGCAATGGTCTGGACAGGCGCGCCGTGCTGAAGCCCGGCATGGTGTTGTCGTTCGACGACACACGCTGACGTAAGCCGCTTGACCCAGGCCTTGCTCCGTCCGGCGCTGCCGACACTACAGCGACGCTCCGTTTTACCGACGCTGCGCATGGGGAGTCGTCGAACGTCGCGCTGCGCATGCGACGTTCGGATGCGAACAGAGCCCCTGACATTTGCTCGCTGCTTGCGTGGCTGCAGCGACGCCGTGCGGATCGGCGACTGAGCGCAATCGGGAGCCGACGCGCTCGCACCCAGCTATCGCTGCAAGCCGATCGACATCGCAGTTAATCGAACGCGCCTGCAGTGCCTGCCGCCACCCGACACATGCAGCCACCCGTCGAGGCACCAACCGCCAACACGACGTTGACTCCGCACGAAAAGCTGGCACCTGCCAGCAGCACCGGCCAAAGAAAAAGCCCGGTCACCCGGGCTCTTTCTCCACCAGTCGAAAACAGCTGTTACAGCTGCGCCTCTTCGATCTGGATCTTGTAGCGCTTGCGCATCTCCTTGACGTAAGCCTGCGCCGCGTTATTGCCGTCGATCTGGCTCAGCTGCTCGCGCAGCATGGTCTGCTGCTCGGCCGGCATCTGCTTCAGATCGCCCGGGGTCGCCTTGCTGATGACGAAGACCGCAAAGCGCCCGCCATCCAGCTCCACCTTGCCCACCGACGGCTTGCCCTCGCTCGGACGCGGCGCACTGAAGATTGCGCGATTTGCCGCCGGCGTCGGAATCGGCGCGGTACGCGGCAAGCCCGGGATCGGCTGCACCTGCAACTTCTCGCTGACGGCCAGCGCCTTCAAGGTCTCGCCTTTCTGCACACGCGCCAGCAAGGCGTCGGCAGCCGCCGCAGCCGCCTTCTCGGCGCGGTCCGCGTGGACCGCCGCGATCACCTTGTCGCGCACCTTGTCCAGCGGCAAGGCCGCCTCGGCGGTGTGATTGGTCACGCGCAGCACCACGCTGTGGTTCGGCCCGATGGTGATCGGATCGCTCGCCGTGCCGTCCTGCACCAGCGTCTCGGAGAACGCCGAACGCAGCACCGCCGGATTGACCGCGATACCGCTGGCATTGGCGCGCGAGAACGGGCCCAGCGTCTGCACCGGCAGACCGACCTGCTTGGCTGCCGGCTCCAGCGCGGTGGGATTCTTGTAGACCTGATCCACCAGCTTGCCGCTCACATCCGCAAACGCCTTGTCGGCATCGGCCTTGAGCTGCTCGGCGGCGAGCTGATCGCGCACCTGCTCGAACGACTTGCCCTGCCCGCCCTTGACCTCGCGCAGCTGGATCACGTGATAGCCGAACTCGCTCTTGATCGGGCCGACCACCTCGCCAGCCTTCATTGCGAACAAGGCGTCTTCGAATGGCTTGACCATCGTGCCCTTCTCGACCCAGCCCAGATCGCCACCGGCACCCTTGGACCCGGGATCCTGCGAATTGGCCTTGGCCAACGCGGCGAAATCGGCGCCCGGCTGCTTGGCTTGCGCAGCCAACTTGGCCGCCTTTTCCTCAGCGGCCTTCTGTGCGGCGGGATCGCTGCCGGCGCTGATCAGGATGTGCGATGCCAGACGCTGATCCGGCTCGACAAAGCGTGCCTTCTCTTCGTCATAACGCTTGCGCAGCGTCGCTTCGTCAGCGGCGGTCGCCGGCGGCAACTTGGCGGCATCGAGCTCGACATACTCGATCGTCACGGTCTCCGGCTGACGGAAATCCTGCGTATGCCCGTCGTACCACTGCTTGATCTGCGCATCGCTGACCGGTGTGGTATCGGCAGCCGGTGGCGGCAGCATTGCCAGCTCCACGTCGCGCGTTTCGCCCATCAGCTTGAGTAAGCGCTCGAACTCGGCCTTGGTCGCAAAGCCCGACTCGGCAATCGCCTGCGGAATCACCGACTGCTGCAGGCTGTCGCGCACCAATGCGTCGAACTGCGCCGGCGTGCGCGGCGGCGTGCCCTGCGCAAGTGCAGCGCGGTACTGGTCGGGGCTGAATTTGCCGTCGATCTGGAACGCCTGAATGCCGGTGATGTAATCGCGCACCGTCGCATCGCCGATCACGATGCCGGCATCTTCGGCACCCAGACGCACGACTTGCTCGTCGACCAACTGGTCGAGCACCTGCAATTTGTTTTCGCGGGATTCGAACGTGCGCGGATCGAAATTCTCGCCCTGGCGCTGCCGCTCCTGCATGCGTGCCTGCTCGAAGCGTGCACGGAAATCCTGTGTGCTGATCTCGTGGTGCTGCCAAAGCAGCGAGACCGGCCACCACGATGGGGCCGACTTCCACCATGTCGGTGGCGCCTGCACCTTGGCCACGTTATTGGCGCCAATGCCGCCGAGGTAGCTGTTGTCGATGACGAACAGGAACGGAATCATCAGCAACCCCAGGATGGCGGTAGCGATCCAGCCTGACGTCTTGTCGCGAAGTTTCTGCAGCATTGGCAAATCACGGCCTGTGGGCGAGCCGCGCAGTGTAACGCGCCTGACGCCGGGTACCCAGCCCAATCCCACACCACGCTGGATTCGGTATGGCTTTCGGCGCGCAATGACCGCTATGGCCGCAAAAAAAAGCCCCCGGCACGGAGCCGAGGGCTTTGTATAACTGGCGGAGCGGACGGGACTCGAACCCGCGACCTCCGGCGTGACAGGCCAGCATTCTAACCAGCTGAACTACCGCTCCGCTTTAAACTTGGACTGCTGATTCTCCACCGTCTCCGCAATGCGAATGCGGTGGAGAAAACGAAGCCCCCAATCGCTCAGGGGCTTCGGTATAACTGGCGGAGCGGACGGGACTCGAACCCGCGACCTCCGGCGTGACAGGCCAGCATTCTAACCAGCTGAACTACCGCTCCGCGCTTGAAACGTTTGCCTGGCGCTTAATGGTGGGTGCTGAGGGTTTCGAACCCCCGACCCTCTCCGTGTAAGGGAGACGCTCTACCGCTGAGCTAAGCACCCTGGCGAGTCGATTAGTTTACTGCATCCTTCAGGGCTTTGCCAGCCTTGAATGCAGGATTCTTCGAAGCAGCGATCTTGATGCTGTCGCCGGTCTTCGGATTACGGCCGGTACGCTCGGCGCGCGCGCGGACCTGGAAGGTGCCAAAGCCAACGAGGGTGACGGCATCGCCCTTCTTCAGCGCCTTGGTGATTTCGCTCACAACCGCGTCAACAGCACGGCCGGCCTCAGCCTTGGAGATGTCAGCCGCAGCGGCAACGCCATCGATCAATTCGGTTTTATTCATTCTTGAAACTCCCTTTGCGGCAGATGCCGCGGAATCGACAATCGGCGCTCTTGCCGTTAGCGAAGAACCCGACACAAGTGGTATCGCATGACGCATCACAATTTGCCGCGCCCACGAGTCGTGCATTTATACCAGCGCCCCCAACCGCACGCAAGCCAAAACCCAATAACGACGCGGGTTTTGGCTTGTTTTGCCAGGGTTTAGACAATCGGTTTTAGTGCTTGACTCGGGTACCCGGAGTAGTGCGCGACTTGCCGCGGACCGCAACCCGCGAAGCGGTCTTGCGGGCCTTTTCCTTGCCCGCCTTTTTCGGTGCCAGCGGACGTTCCAATGCCAGGTCCAGCACTTCGTCGATCCACTTGACCGGCACGATCTCCAGATCGCGCGTGACGTTGGCCGGAATGTCGGCAAGATCCTTGCGGTTCTCGTCGGGGATAAGCACGGTGCGGATGCCGCCGCGCAATGCGGCCAGCAACTTCTCCTTCAAGCCGCCGATGGCCGACACGCGACCACGCAAGGTGATCTCGCCGGTCATCGCCACATCGGCGCGGATCGGCACCTTGGTCAACACCGACACCAGCGAGGTCACCATCGCGATACCGGCGCTCGGGCCGTCCTTCGGTGTCGCACCATCGGGCACGTGCACATGCACGTCCTGCTTCTGCAGGAAATCCACATCGATGCCGAGTCGCTCGGCGCGCGAACGCACCACCGACAACGCAGCCGATGCCGATTCCTTCATGACGTTGCCAAGCTGACCGGTCAGGATCAGATTGCCCTTGCCCGGCACCAGCGTGGACTCGACCTGCAGCAGTTCGCCGCCGACTTCGGTCCAGGCCAGCCCGGTCACCAGGCCGATTTCGTTCTCCTCTTCGGCACGGCCGAAATCGAAGCGACGCACGCCCAGATACTTGTCGAGGTTCTTCGCGTTGACCGTGACCAGGGCCTTGGGCTTGACCTTCTTGGCGGCCAGCTTCGTGGCAACCGGCTGCGGACCGGCAAGGGCGATTTCCTTGACCACCTTGCGGCAGATCTTGGCGACTTCGCGCTCGAGGTTACGCACGCCGGATTCGCGCGTGTAGTAACGCACGATGTCCTGGATCGCATCACTGCCGATCTCGATCTCTTCCGGCTTCAAGCCGTTGGCCTTGATCTGCTTGGGCACCAGGTAGCGCATGGCGATGTTGAGCTTCTCATCCTCGGTGTAACCGGGGATGCGGATGACTTCCATGCGGTCCAGCAACGGACCGGGAATATTGAGCGAGTTGGAGGTGGCGACGAACATCACCTCCGACAGGTCCAGATCCACTTCCAGATAGTGGTCGTTGAAGGAGTTGTTCTGCTCCGGATCGAGCACCTCCAGCAACGCCGACGACGGGTCGCCGCGGAAGTCCATCGACATCTTGTCGATCTCGTCCAGCAGGAACAGCGGGTTCTTGCTGCCGACCTTGTTGAGGTTCTGCACCAGGCGGCCCGGCATCGAACCGACGTAGGTCCGGCGATGGCCACGGATCTCTGCTTCGTCGCGGATACCGCCCAGGCTCATGCGCACGAACTTGCGGTTGGTCGCCTTGGCGATCGACTGGCCGAGCGAGGTCTTGCCCACGCCCGGCGGCCCGACCAGGCACAGGATCGGCCCCTTCATTTGCTTCACGCGCGACTGCACGGCCAGGTACTCGAGGATGCGCTCCTTGACCTTGTCCAGGCCATAGTGATCGGCGTCCAGCGTGTCCTCTGCGGCCTTCAGGTCCTTGCGGACCTTGGTGCGCTTCTTCCACGGCACACCCAGCAGCCAGTCCAGATAGTTGCGCACCACGGCCGCTTCAGCAGACATCGGCGACATCTGCTTGAGTTTGTTGAGCTCGGTCTTGGCCTTGGTCTCGACCGGCTTGGGCATGCCCGCTTCGGCGATCTTGCGCGCCAATTCTTCCAGCTCGCCCGGCGCATCGTCCAGATCGCCCAGCTCCTTCTGGATCGCCTTCATCTGCTCGTTGAGGTAGTACTCGCGCTGGCTCTTCTCCATCTGCGACTTGACCCGGCCGCGGATGCGCTTTTCCAACTGCTGCACATCGATCTCGCCATCCACCAGTCCGACCAGCAGCTCCAGCCGCTCGCCGATCTCGGTGATTTCCAGCAGCCGCTGCTTGTCGGCCAGGCGCACGCCGATGTGCGCGGCAATGGTGTCGGCCAGACGGCCCGGCTCGTCGATGCCGGCCAGGGTCTGCAGCAACTCCGGCGGCAGCTTGCGGTTGGTCTTGACGTACTGCTCGAACAGCGACATCAGCGAACGCGCGATGGCCTCCACTTCGCGCGGCTCACGCGCGTCGCTGGCTTCGATCTCGATGCCCTGGCCCTGCAGCGCACCATCCAGCTCGACGACCTTGTCGACGGTGACCCGCGACAGACCTTCGACCAGCACCTTGATGGTGCCGTCGGGCAGCTTGAGCAACTGCAGCACCTGCGCGAGCGTGCCGACGGTATAGAGATCGCTGGCGGTCGGGTCGTCGGTTTCGGCCGACTTCTGCGCGACCAGCAGGATACGCTTGTCCGCTTCCATGGCCTTTTCCAACGCGCGCATCGACTTGTCACGGCCGACGAACAGCGGAATCACCATGTGCGGAAACACCACCACGTCGCGCAGCGGCAACACCGGCAGATCGAGAACTTCTGGTTGGGACTGGGCCATGGGGCGCTCCGCAGGAATGGGGGTTTTGGGGCCTAAAAAAAAGCCGATGGCCCCGTTATGGGGCCATCGGCGGAGTGTTGCAAGTAGCGCTCGGAAACCCTTTATCCGCGAGCGAGGCCGGGGCCCGGCGCAGCGGCATCAGGGACTCAATCGCCGGACGCTGCCTTGGCCGGAGCCGGTTGCGCCTGGTAGATCAGATACGGCTCGGATTTGTGCTCGATCACCGACTCGTCCACCACCACCTTGCTGACATTTTCCTGCGAGGGAAGCTCGTACATCGTGTCCAGCAGCACCGATTCGACGATGGTACGCAGACCACGTGCGCCAGTCTTGCGCTTGAGCGCCTTCTTGGCGATCGCAGACAGGGCGTCCGGGCGGAACTCCAGCTCCACGCCTTCCATGTCGAACAGTTTCTTGAACTGCTTGGTGATGGCATTCTTGGGCTCGGTCAGGATCTTGATCAGCGCCGGCTCGTCCAGTTCCTCGAGCGTGGCGACCACCGGCAGGCGGCCGACGAACTCGGGGATCAGGCCGAACTTGATCAGATCTTCCGGCTCGACCTCGGCCAGGATCTTGCCCACTTCCTGCTTGCGCTCGCTGCTCTTGACCTTGGCACCGAAGCCGATGCCGCCGGCATCGTTGGATCGCTGCTGGATCACCTTGTCCAGCCCGGCGAACGCGCCGCCGCAGATGAACAGGATGTTCTTGGTGTCGACCTGCAGGAATTCCTGCTGCGGATGCTTGCGACCGCCCTGCGGCGGCACCGAGGCCACCGTGCCTTCGATCAGCTTCAGCAACGCCTGCTGCACGCCTTCGCCGGACACGTCGCGGGTGATCGACGGGTTCTCGCTCTTGCGCGAGATCTTGTCGATTTCATCGATGTAGACGATACCCTGCTGCGCTTTTTCGACGTCGTAATCGCACTTCTGCAGCAGCTTCTGGATGATGTTTTCCACGTCCTCGCCGACATAGCCGGCTTCGGTCAGCGTGGTGGCATCGGCGATCGTGAACGGCACATTGAGCAGGCGTGCCAGCGTTTCGGCCAGCAGCGTCTTGCCCGAGCCGGTCGGACCGACCAGCAGGATGTTGGATTTCGCCAGCTCGACGTCATCGTTCTTGCTGCGGCTCTCGATACGCTTGTAGTGGTTGTACACCGCCACGGCGAGCGTGCGCTTGGCGCGCAGTTGCCCGATCACGTATTGATCCAGCACCTCGAGAATCTCGCGCGGCTTGGGCAGACTGGAACGTGCCGACTGCGCCTTCTCTTCGAGTTCCTCGCGGATGATGTCGTTGCACAGCTCAACGCACTCATCGCAGATGAATACGCTGGGACCGGCAATCAGCTTACGGACTTCATGCTGACTCTTACCGCAGAACGAGCAGTAGAGAATCTTGTTGCTGTCGCCGGAACGACCTTGGCGGTCTTCGCTCATGCTTCTGTTACCCAGTTACCCCACCCGATGCACGGGGGTTCGATTTCGAGAATAGCACAGGGTCGGGAGGACATCCGCCCAGCCCGACCCTGCCGGTTTTTCCTGCAATTTCAGCAATCTGGCGATCAAGACGGCTGGATCGACTCTTCCGGACGGCGTTCCAGCACCTGATCGACCAGGCCATAGGCCTGCGCATCGACCGCGCTCTTGAAGTTGTCGCGCTCGGTGTCGCGCGCAATGGTCTCCAGGGATTGGCCGGTATGCTTGGCCAGGATCTCGTTCAAACGCGAACGCAAGGTCAGGATCTCGCGCGCATGGATGTCGATATCGGTGGCCTGGCCCTGGAAGCCACCCAGCGGCTGGTGGATCATCACGCGCGAATTGGGCAGCGCATAGCGCTTGCCGGCTGCGCCCGACGCCAGCAACAGCGCGCCCATCGAAGCGGCCTGGCCGACGCAGATGGTGCTCACGTCCGGCTTGATGTACTGCATGGTGTCGTAGATCGCCATGCCGGCAGTGACCACGCCGCCTGGCGAATTGATGTAGATGCTGATGTCCTTTTCCGGATTATCCGCTTCCAGGAACAGCAGCTGGGCCACGATCACGTTGGCCATGTGGTCGTCGATCGGACCGACCAGGAAGATCAGACGCTCCTTCAGCAGACGCGAGTAGATGTCATACGCACGCTCGCCGCGGCTGGTCTGTTCGACCACCATCGGCACCAGGTTCAGGGCTTTGGTCACAATGCTCATCAGTCTTCCTGTAGTGGCAGCGGCTTGCGCCGATGCCCGGGTTTGACATCCGTATCCCAGCCATCGGGATGCGGGTTGGTGTCACGCAATCGGTTACCTTAGACCCGAATGGCGTCCTGGAACGACAGCGACTGCTCGGTATGCTGGGCGCGCTCGGCGATCCAGTCGATCACCTGCTCTTCCATGACACGGCTCTGCAGTCCACTCATCAGTTGGGGGTCGTTGCGGTACATCTCAATGACCTGTTCCGGCTCTTCGTAGGTCGAGGCGATCAGACGCAGCGTTTCGCTGACGCGCTTGGATTCCAGGCGCAGCTCGTTGCGACGGGCCACCTCGCCCACCAGCAGACCGACCAGCACGCGCTTGGCGGCCGCGTCCATGAAACCCTGATGGGCATCGGCCGGAATCTCGCCCGGGTTGCGGCCGCTGCGGCGGACCTGCTCGACCTGCTGCGCCAGCATCGAACGGGCTTCGTTCTCGACCAGACGCGGCGGCATTTCCACATGCGCATAGGCGGCGATCAGCTGCTCGCCCACTTCGCGACGCAGACGGTTCATCAGCGCGCCCTTGAGCTCGCGCTCCAGGTTGGTGCGGATGTCGGCGCGGAACTGCTCATCATCGCCGCTCTTCACGCCGAAGCTCTTGATGAACTCCTTGTCCACCACCGGCAACACCGGCTCGGAGACCTCGACCGCCTTGACGTGCACCTGCACGGTCTTGCCGGCCAATTGCGGCACGCGCCACTCGGCCGGGAAGTCGATGGTCAGGGTCTTGTCTTCGCCCTTGGCAAGACCTTCCAGGCCCTTTTCGATCTGGTCGAACATCACGCCCGAGCCCAGCACACTGCTGCCGGTCTCCACGCCTTCGGCGGGCAGACGCTCGTCGCCGGCCTGGGACCAGGTCTCCAGCGCCACCAGGTCACCGACCTGCGCGCCGCGCTCGACCGGGTTCCAGGTGCGGCGCTGCAGACGCAGGTTTTCGATCATCTGATCGATGTCGGCATCGGTCACGTCGGCGGTATGACGCACCACCGACAGCTTGGCCACGTCGATATCGCCGAAATCCGGCACCACTTCGAAGGTGGCGACGAAGTCGAAATCGCTCTCGCCCTGATCGATGCGCGGATTGCCGGCCAGACGCAGCGAATGCTCGCGCACCGCCGAGTCGAAGGTCTCACGCAGCAGGCCTTCCATCGCCTCGGCACGCACCTGCTGACCGAAGCGCTGCTCGATGACCTTGGTGGGCACCTTGCCGGGGCGGAAGCCCTTGATGCGCGTGGTCCGCGCAAGTTCGCGCAGACGGCCACCGACGTGCGTCTCCAGGCGCTCCTGCGGCAGGGTGAAGGTCAGGCGGCGTTCCAGATTGCCGGTGGATTCGATCGATGCTTGCATGTTGACTCCTGCCACCGACTGCACAAGCGTCGGCACGAGATGGAAGATGCGGGTTGACGGATGGCGAGAAAGCCGCCGAGCCTTGTAGTTTCGCCGATAACGGCGGCCGCTGCCAGCGGAATACGCGTCACTGCACCGCGCAATGGCAAGACCCCAGGCCTGCGGCTGGAAGCGGCCGGAACACGCACGGCCGCACTGCATTGGTGCGAAAGGGGGGACTCGAACCCCCACGCCTTGCGGCGTCAGAACCTAAATCTGGTGCGTCTACCAATTCCGCCACTTTCGCGATGCTGCCCTTGCCCGGCCATTGTTGCAGGGATGCCGGGAAAGAAAAAGCATCGCGGGAGCGATGAAGCCGATGAATGGGACTGCAGTTTGCCTCCTGCACGCCTGCACGGACAGCGCGGGCTTGACCGGCCTTGAATCCGATAGACTGAAGGTAAACATATTCATCATGCGACGCGACACGCGCTCACGTCCCTGGCTTGCGCTCCGCTAGCGCTGGGTAAAGCTGAAGTTCGCTAAAATTCCGTTAACACCAGTGAGAGGCAGTCATCGCGATGAGAGATCGGTATCGGCAGATCGTGGCCCTGTCCCGCGACTGCATCAAGGAGATCGACCTCGACGGGCGGATTACCGCGATCAACGTCAATGGCCTGACAGAATTGGGTGCCGGCCACCAGGATCAGCTGATTGCGCGGCCATGGCGCGATCTATGGCCACCGGAGGCGGCCGAGCTGGTGGACGCGGCGATCGCCGGCTCCCGCGCCGGTTCGATCCAGGAATTCGAAGCCGCCAGCGTGAACTTCGCCGGCGTGCGCCAGACCTGGCAGGTCGTCACAAGCCCGCTGTTCGATGCGCTTGGCAAGGTCGAAGCGATCCTGGCGGTGAGCAGGAACATCTCCGACCGCCGGGCGCTGGAGACCGCCTTTCGCACACTGGATTCGACCCTGGCGGCAGAGCGCGCATTCTCCAACGGCGCGCTGCGACTGGCGCGCGCGCGCGAACATTCGCTGTCGAGCGAACTGCACAGCCTGCGCGACCTGCAAGAGCGCATCGAAGGCGATCTGGACATCGCGCGCGCCGCGCAAGGCGCTGCCGAAAAGATTTCCGAGCAGGCGCAAAAAGGCGAAGCGGTAGGACAACTGCTGGCCGGCGTTGTGCACGATTTGAACAACGTCCTGCAGGCCGCCACCTCGGCCATCGACCTGGTGGTACGGCGCGCCCGGATCGACGCGCACGACGCCCAGCTGTTGCGCGTGGCCGACGCGGCGCTTCAACATGGCACGGTCATGGCACAGCGCCTGGTCGGGTTCTCCCGGCAATACCCGTACAGCCCGGAAGCGGTGGATCTGGCCGCCTTGACCGAACAGCTCGGCCCGTTGCTAGAACAGGTGATCGGCGCAGATCTGCAGTTGCAGGTGCGCACCACCGAAGGTGGATGCTGCGCAATGCTCGATCGCCACACGGTGGAACGCGCCATCTTGAACCTGGTAATCAACTCCCGCGATGCCTGCCAAGGTGGCGGCGTCATTCGCGTGGAGACGGGCGATGCCGTGGTCGCTGAAGAACAGGCCAGCCTCACCAGGCCGGCCGGGCGCTACGTCACCCTCGCCGTGGCCGACAACGGGCATGGCATGGATGCGCACGTGCAGGCGCATCTGTTCGAAGCGTATTTCACCACCAAGGATGCCGACAAAGGCGCGGGCCTGGGGCTGGCGCAGGTGTATAGCGCGGTCCGTCAGGCAGGCGGCTTTGTCGAAGTGACATCGGCGCCCGGCCAGGGCGCGCGCTTTACGCTGGCGTTTCCGCGCATGCAGCAAAGCCAGGCGCCCGCGCCCGCTGCATCGCCGTAAGGCGGCCATGGCTGCCGTCGCCCGCAGCCACTCGGCGCATCGCATCACCATGGGGCGTATCGAAAGCGCCGCCCGACGCAACCAGGAATGTCTTCCTGCGCATGCTGGGCCTATCCCCTGGCGTGGGGAGACACTGTCAGGCGCGACCACATCAGCCAGACAATCGCGGCGCAGGCACTGCCTGCCGCCAGCCCACACTGCAGCAGCGTCAGCATCACCGCGCGATCGGACATCATCGACCAGCCGCCGATGATCGCCAGCAGCAGCACCATCACCCCGGCCGAGAGCAGACCGCTCAACGCACCGATGCCAACATGGGCCAGCAGGTTGGGCCGGCGCCCGCGGTACAGCCAGGCGCATATGCGCGCGCACAGCCATCCCGCGGCAGCGCAGGCAATCACCGGCAGCACCAGCCCATACGACCAGGCGACAATCGGCAATACAGCCTGGAGATCGAGCCGGCTCCACCGCACCAGGCCCAGCAGCCCGCCCAGCGGAGGACCGAGGATCGCAAAGACGCCGACCTGGCCCAGGATGGAATGCCGCATGACTCCAGACACATCAGTCCTCATTCGCGTCCGCTCGTCGGTGCGTGGGCGCCCTGCGATTGCGCACCCGACGCAGGCAAGGCATCGCGCCGAGCCGGAATGGTCACTACGGTCGCGCGGCCGCCGACCGAGACGACAACAACGCTGCAGCCAGTTCCTTGCGCCATCCCTATTCCTCAGCACAAAAAGAAAAGCACCTAGGCTGCTGCCTAAGTGCTTTTGTTTGGTGGGCCGTCAAGGATTCGAACCTTGGACCTATTGATTAAGAGTAAACACGTTTTTGTTTCAAAATCAAGTAGATATTTGGAATTTTTTTCCCGCGCCGCGTATCGAACGCCTTAGTGCTACAAGGCTTCCCAGGTGAATTCTCCCGGCGACATGGGGCGATAAGTGGCAGCCCGCCTGTGCTGGAGTCCTCCTAACGTATTCCGCTTAGAACTCTTGCCAGCTTGCTTCATGGCTTGCTGCCAGGGGCACAACACGTAGCTTTGATTTCGGACTTGGCACTGCCACGGAGGCTTTCCCCTTCACCGCGGTGGACGAACGGGTAGTAGAAGAAGCCGTAGTGGGTGCGGCCGTTTCCTCGATTTTGAACACGGCAACCGCCTCGGTCAGGCCAACTGCCTGTTCTTCCAGCGCACGTGCAGCGGCGGTGGCTTCTTCCACCAGGGCTGCGTTCTGCTGGGTGGTTTCGTCCATCTGGGTGATGGTCTGGTTGACCTGTTCGATGCCGGCCGATTGTTCCTGCGAGGCAGCGGAGATCTCACCCATGATGTCGGTGACGCGCTGCACGCTGGCCACCACTTCGCCCATGGTCTTGCCGGCGGTGTTCACCAGCGCGGAGCCTTCGGCCACGCGCTGCACGGAGTCGTCGATGAGGTCCTTGATCTCCTTGGCCGCACCCGACGAACGCTGGGCCAGCGTCCGCACTTCCGAGGCGACCACCGCAAAGCCGCGGCCCTGCTCACCGGCACGTGCCGCTTCCACTGCGGCATTCAAGGCCAAAATGTTGGTCTGGAAGGCGATGCCGTCGATGACCGAGATGATGTCGGCGATCTTCTTGGACGAGGCTTCGATGCCGGACATGGTGTCGACCACCTTGTTGACCACTTCGCCGCCTTGCACCGCCACGCTGGCGGCACCGATGGCGAGCTGGTTGGCCTGACGCGCACCCGCGGCATTCTGTTTGACGGTGGAGGTGAGCTCCTCCATCGAGGCAGCGGTTTCTTCGAGATTGGCGGCCTGTTGTTCAGTGCGCTGCGATAGATCCTGGTTGCCGGCAGCGATTTCGCTGGCCGCGCCGTTGATCGAGATGGCCGAGGTCTTGATGCTGCCCACGATCTCGGCCAACTGTGTGGCGGTGGCATTGGCGTCGTCGCGCATCTGTGCGAACACGCCGCGGAACTCGCCGCTCATGCGTGCGGTGAGGTCGCCCGCAGCGATGGACTGCAGCAGGCCGGACAGCGATTGCAAGTTGCCATCGGCGGTGGCCATCAAGGTGTTGAGGCTGTCCACCATCACGCGGAAGTCGTACTGGAAGCGCTCGGCATCGCCACGAGCGCTGAAGTCGCCGTTGGCTGCGGCCTGTGCCAATTGCTTGATCTCCCCATTCATCGCGCCGAGGTTGGCCTTGACCTGCGCCATGGTGTCGGTGAACACGGCCTTTTCGCCCGGCAGCTTGCTCATGTCGTCGCTGAGGTCGCCAATGGCATAGCGCCCCATGATGCGTGCCAGATCGGTCTGCACGGCGACGTGCGAGGCCACCAGCAGGTTGGTGTCGTTGGCCATGCGACCGTAGTCGCCCGGGAATGCGGAGGCATCGATACGGAAGCTGATCTGGCCATCGTCATGCCGCTTGGCCATGTCGGTCTGCGCGGCGATGAGGTTACGTAGCTGTAGCTGCATCTTCTCCATTGCCTGCAACAGACGCCCTGTCTCATCCGTAGCAACACTATGCACATCGTTGTTTAAATTGCCTGCGGCAATGGATTCTGCAGTTTGGGTAGCTTGGCTCAGCGGCGCAGTGAGGCTCCGCGTAATTAGCCAAGCCAGTAGCGCACTGATCAATAGAGCTGCGGTGCCACCGGTCGTGAGGATAATCTTGCCACGGTGCATCGATGCTAATGCTGCGGCATATGCGTCCTGGCTGAGCTGACGCTCTAACGACGCATTGGCACGGATAGCCGCCTGCTGCTCGTCCATTGCAACCGCGCCCGCTCCCACAAGAATCGCCTTTGCCTCGTCGTTCTGATCGCGGCCGCCGTACTCAAGCACTTGATTGTTGTACTTGACTGACACGTCGCGCTTCTCGTTCACAAGCCTAAGCGCTCCTTTCTCTGCATCACTGCTAGGCAGGGCAGCTAGAGCATCATGGGCGTCTTTGTAGCGCTTACGATTGGTCTCAACTAGTGCCATCGCTCGGCGATTACCCTCTTCGCCATCGACCATCACGATGTCGCGCAGGCTGATCGCCACATTGGTATTTGCATCGAGCATTTCGTTTGAGAGTTGAATGCGCTCCATGTTGCTGTTGACAATCGCATCAAGCTCGGTGCGAGCGTTGGACATGGCCATTAGGCCAGTGGCAACAAGCAAGCCCGACAGCAAAATCAAAAGGCCGAAAGCCATGCCCAAGCGGCGGCCAACGTTAAGGCGTTGCAGGAAAGCGTTCATCAAATGTCCTCGGCACTGTGGGTGGGCTCAGTTGCAATAAATGCTTCATCGAGCGTCTAGCCCAGCTAGCGGCCTCCAGAGCTTTCTCTAAAGTGCTCGTATGCATAATGGTCATCTCAGCTTCACTGCATCGCATCGGGTCGCCCAGTTCGCTGGGTAATCGCCGATTCGTGCGAGGTACTGCTAGGCTCGGAACAAGCGGGTGGCAGTCGTAGCCGGCTTGGGCATCGCGGCAAGACCCCCTCTCCGGACGGTTCACTTCCTCCCTGGCTGATCTTCCCCGCGCCACTTGTTGATAGCGCCAAGGCCTCATTGAAGGGCCGGCCCCTACCCTCCTGTGTGACCCGGCCATGCACTCAGGTGCTGCGCTGCGCATGGATGCGCAGATCTCCGACGAGGCGAGCGGCCTGGACAATACAGCCGGGCAAATTGGGGCAATTTTGGAAGCGGCCATCGGGGTGAGGTAATTTAGGTAATCGGCCTGAAAAACAGAACATTTTTTCTTGCATATCAAATGCTTATATGAAATCTCTAAAGGTAATAAAAGAGTAATTTCAAGGTAACCCCATTGCCTTTTGGCCAGGTAATCTGACAGTCGAAAAAATCCTTATAAATCAAAGAGATTACCTTTTAGAAGCTAAGAGATTACCTTTGATCACCTCAAAAGGTAATCAGCTATTTTCCTTTAAAATCAACCCCCTATGCCGGATAGCAGTGGGGAAATTACCGATTACCCTATCCCGATGGCCACATCGAAATTCCCGCACTCACTGGACCTGGTTCTAGTGATCCCAAACCGTCGAACCAGACCCCCGTCTCATGCAGGGTTCCGCAGGGACTGCAAGCAGGTGACAAGGCGCCGCAGCGCCAATGCAGGCGGTCTGTTTCCGCCGGTGCAGGCGTGCAGCGAAACCCACCCATGAAGACCGCAGGCGTGGCGGGGCGACGATTGCGCGCCAGGCCTCCCAGGTATTGGATCTCGGCGGACCGCCCGCACCCAAAGGGCTGGTAGGATCAGGCAATGGGACATCCCACGGATACAACCAGCGACGATGGCACGCCAGCGGAAGCCGAAGGCGCCCCTTTGTTGACGGGGCCAAAGCGCCAGCACTTCTTACCCCGCTTTTACCTGAAGGGTTTCACTGGGGACGATGAGTTGCTGTCGGTATACGACCGCACTACAGGCCAGGTACGCAGACAATCGCCCGATAACACTGCGGTAACCGGGCACCTTTACACGCTGACTGATGATCAAGGACGCAAGCGCTTTGAGTTGGAAGCGACGCTAGCCGCTATTGAAGGCGACGCTTCTAATCACCTACCAACCCTCATAGAAGGATCCCCACTATCGGAGGACGCGCGCCTAGCTCTGTCATATTTTTTTGCGGCAATGGCAGTACGAACTCCGGAATTTATCCAAAGCATTCAGCACGCCAATGGCCAACTACTCAAGCGCGTTTCGCAAATCATGCTCAGCACTCCCGAGCAGGCGATGAAAGCACTGAGAGCGAAACCGGCTAATTTCGAAAAAAGCGATGCTGAGCTCTTCGATGATGCGCTCAGGCTCGTGGACTTCATGGAGGAAGACCAATTCGAAGTGATCACTGCCCATAGCGAGGCAGTTCTTACCGCCCTTCCGCTAGCCGACACCGTCGCGCCTATCTTCTTCCGGCGCAGTTGGACCATACTTGAAGCCCCACGTGGAAGTTCGTTTGTAACAACGGACGCAGCCATGATGCTGACATCGCTAGCTAGGCGCCCTCATAGGTTTGGGCTGGGGCACGGGTCGCCTGATGCACTGACGCTCCTGCCACTATCCAGTGGATATGCGATAGCCATGTTTGGAACGGGCCCCGCAATTAATAGATGGCGAATAGACAGCCAAAAGGTCCGTGAAATCAATCTAAGTCTGGCTGATCACGCGCAAAGGTTCCTGTTCGCGCGTGATGATCGTCATGCAGCAGCTGTCAGTCGTGCCGCACGAATGAAAGAGAACAGTTGGAAGCCGAGGTTTCACGTTGGTTAACGTCGCCTCCGCAAGCAGGCCGTTGCAGAATCTACTTAGATGTATGCATCTAACAACAAGGTTCTCACGACGGATGGGGCGAGTGTGAACTCGCCCCAAGGCGTCACCTCACCAGCCGTGATCGCGCTACCTGAATGTAGTTTTCGGACATTTCAATACCCGTCCAGCAGAAGCCCTCTACATCGGCGGCGAGCAGCGTAGTTCCGCTGCCAGCGAACGGGTCGAGAACGCGCCCGCCTGCCTCGCAGATCCGCACCAGCTGCCGCATCAATTCGGTGGGCTTGCCGGTCAGGTGGTGCTTGTCGGCTTTACGCACCGACTCACGGATGACACCTGGCAGCACCGGCGCACGGCGATCCAGCGGCATGTTGCCCTTGCTGCCCCAGACGATGTATTCGGCCTGGTTGCGGAAACGGCCCAGTTGCGGCCGCACGCCTTCGGTCTTGTCCCAGACAGTGATGCCGCGCCAGGTGAAGCCGGCGATCTGCAGCGCGTCAGTGGTCAGCGGCAGCTGCCGCCAGTCGGTGAACAGCAGCACCGGTGCGCCGTCCTTGAGCACGCGCGCGCACTCGGACAGCCACAGGTGCATCCACTTCAGGTGCGAGCGCTGGTCGCGTTCGTCGCCGACGAAGTCGGCATGCAGTTGCGCGCCACCGCCCTGAACGTACTTTGCCGAGGGCGGCTTGGCCCGCGCGGCGGCATGCAGCCCACCGCTGGCATAGGGCGGATCAGTGATCAGCGCGTCGAACGAATTCGCTTCGAGCGTGGGCAGGATGGTCAGGGCGTCGCCCTGCAGGAGCTGGTTTTTCATGGTGAGAGCCTTCTTGGATTCGCTCGCGGCGATCGGAGGTGAGGCTCTCGGCCTTCAGGTGATTGAGCGTGCCGCAACGCGGGCACTTGATTTGGATTTCATCGAAGGCGCCGGCCTTGAACAGCAGGCGGGCGCATTCGCCACAACGGAGGTTCTTGAGCATTGCGTGGTCTTGCAGTGGGAAAGGATTACGCGGCCGCTGGCGGCGCATAGGGGGTGAAGGCGATCACCTCATCGCCCACCCAGTCGTTGATCTTCAACATGCGCGCTTGCAGCGGTTCCAGCTCGTTGGCGGCCCACACAGCTGCAGCCTCACGGATCGAGCCGAAGCCGCCTGCGTTCTGCGGCACGATGCCCATGAGTTGCGGCGGGATACGCAGCGCGGCCAGCATGTCGTCGCGGGTGATGCCTTTGATGCCGCTGAACTCATCCTTGGCCGCCACCTCGCTGACGGGGATCAGCTTCAGGCCGTCCTTGTTGCCGCCGGGCGAGTACAGGAACAGGTTGCGGAAGTTGCCCGGCCCCTTGGCGCCCTTCATGGCGTTGCGCAGCGCGTCGACGTCTTCCTGGCTCTGCTGCGGGTCGGTCAGGTAGAGGATGAAACCGGCATGCGAGCCGTTGTTGTAGTACTTGCGGCGGAACAGCGTGGCCGACTCGTTGAGCAGCGCCGACTGCATCGCCGGCATCCACTCAGGCAGGCCGTAGAGTTCCTGATCGACATCGGCTTCGCGCAGCTGGAACACGCTGCCCGGCTCGAACACGTGCTCGTCGTGCCAGGTGCGCACTTGGAAGTACTCGCCCTCAGTGATGCCGCGCCGCATGTACTTGGACAACGGCGCAGTCAACGACAGCGCACCACCCATGCGGTTGCGGCGGCGCTCAAGGTAGCCATTGCCCAGCGTGATCCAGTCCAGCGACAACTGCTCGAAGGCCTCGCGGGTCAGCAGCCGGTGCGGCTTGAAGGTACGCGCCAGCATGTTGCGCTTGAAGATCAGCCCGGACTGCAGAAACGGATTGCTGCGCGTGGTCTTGGACAGGCCATCCAGGGCCACCGGCGGCTCGTACCAACGTCCGTTCTGCCAGCACTCCAGATAGTCCAGCACGCCGCGCCCATCGAGCACCGGCGTCGGGTCGCCAAAGGTGAAGGCTTCGCTGCGTGCGGGCACTGCAGGCGCGGTCGCGGGCAGCTGGTCGGTCAACATCAAGAGATCTCCATGAAGCCGGAGTTGCGCGCGGTGCGCCCTTCCAGCGGTTCGTTCTGCAGCGCGTGGAACAGTGCCCACGCCAGGTCCGCGTGGCCGGTCTCTTCGGAACGGCCAGCAGTAAAGGTGGATTGCCGGCCGCTGGCCGTCATGGTCTTGCGGATGGCCATCAACGATTGCGCCACATCGGTCCAGCCGGCGTCGAACTCCAGCCGCCCGTTGTGGATCACGTCGAACGCCTTGAGCACCAGGCGCGTCTTGACCTCCGGCGAGTAGCTGAAGGTGACCAGATTCGGGAAGAACTGCTTCACCAGCTGCGCCACACCGCTCCCCATGCCGGTGGTGTCGATGCCGATATAGGTCACCCAGTACCGCCGCGTGATGCGCTCGATCTCGGCGGCCTGCTTGGCAAAGTCCATGCCCCGGAACTGGATCCGCTCCAGCAGCCGGAACTTGCCGCCCGGCTGCTGCGGTGGCGCCACAACGACCAGGCCTGCGGTGTCGCCGGTCTCCGCCGGGTCGTAGCCTATCCATACCGCGCGATCGCCGTAGGGGCGCGCGGCGAAGGGCTTGTAGTCCTGGCCCCACTCGACCCAGCTATCGACCATGCACGGCTGCAGCATCGCCAGCGGGAAGATGCTGGCACCGTCGTCGACGAACTCGCACATCAACAGGTTGGCGAACGCGTCCGGGCTGTATTCCTCGCGCAGCTCGTCGATATCGAACAGGTCGCAGCCACGGCGCTGGGCGTCGAGGATGTTGACGATCTGGCGCCAGGCGCGGTCCTGGCAGCGGCGACCGCCGGCCAGCGCGTCATGCGAAACATCAATCTGGATCCTCTGCGCAGCCGGCTTGCCCTTGTTGCGGCGTTCGCCGGTCCAGAACGTGTAGGCCTCATGGGCCATGCTCGATGGCGTGCTGAAGTAGGTCTTGCGCCACTTCTTGTGCATCGCCATGCCGCTGGCGACCTTGTTCAATTCGTTGAACCCGTAGGTCCAGAAGAACTCGTCGAAGTAGAAATTGCCGTGATAGCCCTGCGCGGTGCGCGCATTGGTGCCGAGGAAGAATAGCTCCGCGCCATTGGGAAACACGATGCTGTCGCCGCCGGAGAGCGTCTCGTCGATCGTCTCGCGCACGAACTGCTGCATGTAGCCGCGGAACAGATGCGCCTGCGCCTTGGACGCACTGAGGAAGATCTGATTGCGCCCAGTGGTGAGCGCATCGATCAGCGCCTCGCGGGCGAAGTAGAACGTTGCACCGATCTGGCGCGACTTGAGGATGATGCGGGTGCGCTCGTTGCCGGCCCGGTACCAGTCACGCTGGTAATCGAAGCAGCCGTCGACGAATGCCGTGGTCAGCTGCTCGATCTGTTCCTCGGTGAAGTCGTTGCGCTTGGGCTTCTTCTTCGGCGCGGCATTGCGATTGGCGACAGCCGGATTCAGGTCGGCTTCGTTGCCGCCGCCCTGGTAGCGCTGGATGCGCGCCTGGCGCTCCAGCTGCCGGTGCAGCAGATCAATTTCTTTGAAGTCGCCGCCGGACTTTTCCGGCTTCATGATCAGCACGACCAGGCGCGCTTCCAGTGCACCACCGATGCGCTCAACGTTGTCTGCGCGATCCCACTCGTCACGCGACTTCCAGCTGTGTACAGTCTTCTCGTTCTCGCCGATGGCCTGCGCAATTTCCGTCACGCGCCATCCCATCCAGTACAGGAACTTGGCCTGTCTGCGGGTGTCCATCGGGAGCTGGGTGGCAACGCTTTGCATGCCGACCAGGGTGCGGCCCACCTCTTAATCCCGACAGTTGAACGACGCGTAATCGCCTTGTTTACACGGTGATTTCGTTGCTGCGCTGTGCGTCGCGTTTGACCATGGGTCATCGCAAACGCATCCAGCGCAGAGGACACCCATGTCGGCCAAGGCCAAGAAGTTCCGTTCCAACTGGTTCCGCGTGGCCGTCGAAGGCGCCACCACCGATGGCCGCACGATCCAACGCAGCTGGATCGACGACATGGCGGCCACCTACAACCGCGAGACCTACAACGCCCGCATCTGGATCGAGCACATGCGCAGCCTGCTGCCGGACTCGCCGTTCCGTGCGTATGGCGATGTCACCGCCGTCAAGGCCGAAGAGGTGGAGATCGACGGCACCAAGCGTCTGGCGCTGTTTGCCCAGATCGAGCCGACCGCCGACCTGATCACCATCAACAAGTCCAAGCAAAAGCTCTACACCAGCATCGAGGTGCAGGAGAAGTTCGCCAATACCGGCAAGGCGTATCTGGTCGGTCTGGCCGTCACTGATTCGCCGGCCAGCCTGGGCACCTCCATGCTCAGCTTCGCCAGCCAGAACCCCGACGCCAATCCGCTGGCCGATCGTAAGCAGTCACCGGGCAACCTGTTCACCGTCGCCGAGGAAACCGCGCTGGAATTCAGCGAAGTCAGCGAAGGCCCGGTCGCCAATCTGCTCAGCCGGATCCGCACCGCGCTCAAGAGCGAGGACGCCACCAGCATCACCGCCGAGCAGTTCGCAGAGCTTGGCGAAGGCGTCGAAGAGATCGCCGAACACGTGCGCAATCAGGACGAACGCTTCAACCGCCTGCAGGCCGAACACGCCGAGCAGAAGACCAAGCACGAACAGCTGGCAAACGACCTGGCGCAGCTGCGCGAGTCGCTGTCGCAGCAGCCCGACCCCGCACAGCCCGCGCGCCCGGTGGTCAGCGGCGGCGGCGCCGCTGTGCTGACCGACTGCTGATCCCACACCACCACACGCACACGCCGCCAGCGCCACATCTTCGGAGCCACCATGCAAAACGCCACCCGCCTGCAGTTCAATCAGTTCGCCGATCAGATCGCCAAGCTCAACGGCATCACCTCCGCGTTCCATTCCTTCGCTGTCGATCCGACCGTGCAGCAGAAGCTGGAAACGCGCATGCAGGAATCCAGCGAGTTCCTGTCCAAGATCAACATCATCCCGGTGGACGAACTGTCCGGCCAAAAGGTGGGCATCGGTGTCACCGGCAGCATCGCCAGCCGCACCGACACCGGCGCCGGTAAGACCCGCACCCCGCGCAACGTGGCCGCGCTCGACAAGAACGAGTACGTCGCCAAGAAGACCGACTTCGACACCGCCATCCCGTATGCGCTGCTCGATGCCTGGGCCAAGTTCCCGGACTTCCAGGCGCGCCTGCGCGATGCCATCGTCAAGCGTCAGGCGCTGGACCGGCTGCAGATCGGCTTCAACGGCACGCATGCGGCTGCCGATACCGACCGCGCCGCGTTCCCGTTGCTGGAAGACGTCAACATTGGCTGGCTGCAGCAGTACCGCACCAACGCTGCCCAGCGCGTGCTGGCGAGCGGCAAGACGGCCGGCAAGATGGTCATCGGCGCCGGCGATGGCGCGGACTACCGCAACCTCGATGCGCTGGTGTTCGATGTGGTGAGCAACTTGCTGGATCCGTGGCACCGCAAGGATCCGAGCCTGGTGGTGGTGCTCGGCCGCGACCTGATGCACGACAAGTATTTCCCGATGGTCAACAAGGACCAGGCGGCCAGCGAGAAGATTGCCACCGACCTGATCTTGAGCCAGCGCCGCGTCGGCGGCCTGCAGGTGGCCGAGGTGCCGTACCTGCCGGACGGCGCGCTGATGGTCACCTCGCTGGCGAACCTGTCGATCTACTACCAAACCGGCGGCCGTCGCCGTTACATCCAGGAAGTGCCCGCCCGCGATCGCATCGAGAACTACGAGTCCTCCAACGATGCCTACGTGGTCGAAGACTACGGCCTGGGCTGCGTGGTCGAGCACATCGAGATCGAGGCCTAAGCCATGGCCGACAGTCCCGCCAAGCGTCACCACAGCCGCGTGCTCGCCGAGCTGGAAGCCGCCCAACGCGCACCGCACCAGCTGATGGCCGGTGCGACGGCCTACGAGCAGCACATGGCGCAGCTGCAGAGCGATCGCCTGCGGCTGAAACAGATCCAGTCCACCCAAGGCAAGGCGGCGCTCAAGGTGCAGCTGCTGCCGACCTACGTGCCGTATCTAGCCGGCGTGCTGGCCGGCGGCCAGGGCGCTCAGGACGAGATCGTCATGACGTGCATGGTGTGGCGCATTGATGCCGGCGACTATGCCGGCGCGCTGGAGCTGGGCGCCTATGTGCTCAAGCATGGCCTGCAGATGCCCGATCGCTTCTCCCGGACTGTGGGCTGCGTGCTGGCCGAGGAAGTTGCCGAGGCGGCGCTGTCGGCACAGAAGACCGGCCAGCCGTTCGATGCGGCCGTGCTGGCCGACACCGCCGCGCTGACCGCCGAGCAGGACATGCCCGATGAGGTGCGCGCCAAGCTGCACCTGGCACTGGCACGCGCATCGCTGGCGGGCATCACCGATGAGACGCCTGCCGACCAGGCGCAGCCCATCGCCGCCGTCGCTGTGGCCGACCTGCAGCGCGCCATCGCACTGCACGGCAGCTGCGGCGGCAAGAAGGATCTGGAGCGCGCCGAGCGCCTCTTGAAGAAGTTCAGCGTTGAGCCTGCGGGCACCAACGCATAACCGAGCGTCCCCGCAACCCTCGCCGGCTCGGGGCTGATCCACAGCACTCCATCGCTGCGGTGACGCCCCGACCACCGGCGATCTATTCCGAGCCATCCATGAGCGGATTCACTGCCACCGGCACCACCAGCGCCACGCCTGATGCGATCGCCAATGCGCCCTTCTGGCCGGCGATCGCACCGGGTGCCGTGCGCGCGAGCATGCGCCTGGATGGCACCGTCACCGATGCGCGCCTGCGCCACGCCATCGTCGCCGCAATGCTCGCGGTCAACGATGAGCTGCAGACCTGGGCGCAGACGCAGCAGGCGGCTGGCTACGCGGTGTTGGCTGATGTGCCGAGCACCACGGTCGATGGCGTCTCGCGCCGCGTGCAGCTTTACCTACGCGCCGTTGCATGTGCCACCGCTGTCGAGGTGGCAGAGCGTTACCGCAGCTTCGATGCCACCGACAGCGCCAACCAGCGCGCCGATGACCTGTCACCGAGCATCACCGAGCTACGCCGCGACCAGCGCTGGGCCGTGCGTGACCTGCAGAACCTGCCGCGCAGCACGGTGGAGCTCATCTGATGCGCGTGCATGCCATGCAAGGCGACACCGTCGACCTGCTGTGCTGGCGCCACCTGGGCAGCACGGCCGGCCTGGTCGAGCGCACCTATCTCCTCAATCCCGGCCTGGCCGAACTGGGCGCCGTGCTCCCGCACGGCACGCCGGTGGAGTTGCCCGAGGTAACCACCACCACAGCGGCGATGACGCCGCTAGTGCAGCTATGGGACTGATCTGATGACCGAACCCACCTCCGTATCGAGCGGCTTTTTGATCGCCACCGGTGTGGGCCTTGCCTCCGTGCTGCCTGGCATCGACGGCGATGCGCTGATCGGTGCCTTCGCCGGCGGCGCGCTGTTCGTGGTATCGGCCGCCAAGCAACCGCTGCTGGCGCGGCTGATCTATTTCCCGGTGAGCGTGATCGCCGGCTACCAGCTGGCGCCGGAAATCCTGCGTTGGTTGCCGATCAAGTCCAGTGGCGTGGCTGCCTTCGCCAGTGCCGCGTGCGCCATCACCGTCACGCTGGGGTTGATCGAAAAGAGCAAGTCCTTCGACTTTTCCTTCCTACGTCGTGGAGGTCCGCCCAGTGCATAGCCTGGTCACCGTCCTGACGTTGATGGCCTCGCTCGCCATCTGCGTCCGCCTGCTTACCTACCACCGCCGCGTCGATGCGCGCCATCGACGCGGCGCGGGCTGGTGCGCGTGGTTGCTGATCGCCAGCACCGGCGGCCAGGCGCTGCACATCCTGCTGGCCGGCGCCGGCTCGCAAGTCAGTCTCTGGCACCTGGGCACGTTGATCGTGCTGGCGGTGCTCACCTACCGCGCCCAGGGCAATGTGGCGCGCATCCTTAAGGTTGATTGATGTTCACCGATACCCAGCTCGCCTCGATCATGCAGTGCTCGCCCCAACGCGCACAGCTCTGGCACGGCCCACTGCTTGCCGCCGCCAACCGCTTTGGCATCACCACCAAGCGCCGTGCCGCGCACTGGCTCGGCCAGGTCGGCCACGAAAGCCTGAGCCTGTCGCGCATGGAAGAAGGGCTGACCTACACCACCAGCGCTCGGCTGTTGGAAGTGTTCGGCACGCGCATCACACCGGCCCAGGCGCCCAAGTTCCTGCGCAATCCGGTCGGCCTGGCCAACTTCGTCTACGCCGACCGCCTGGGCAACGGCAACACCGCCAGCGGCGACGGTCACCGCTACCGGGGCCGTGGCCCGATGCAGCACACGTTCCGTGGCAACTACCGCCGCATCGGTGAGCTGATTGGCCTGCCGGTGGAAGAACAGCCGGATCTGCTGCTGCAGGTTGAGCCAAGCGCACTGGGAGCGGCGGCGTACTGGCACGACAACGGCCTCAACGTGCTGGCCGATACGGGCGACGTGCTTGGCCTGGGCCGCAAGATCAACTTGGGCAACGTGCGTGCCAAGCGCTTGCCCGAAGGCCACAGCGATCGCGTCACGCGCACGCAGCGCGCCCTGCAGATCCTGGGCGTGAGCTGATGGTCACGCGCCTGATCATCCTGCTGGCGCTGATTGCAGTGCTCGTTGGTGGCTGCGTGTGGCAAGAGCAGCGCGTCAACACCGCGCAACGCGAACGCAAGCAAGCTCTAGACGCAAAAGCTGCCGCTATCGCCGAGCGCGACAGCGCAAAGAGTTCCATAAAGGTCGTTGTCGAGTACGTCGACCGCGTGCACATCGTGCGCGAGGCCGGCGCCACCATCACCCGCGAGATCCCGATCTATGTCACCCAGAAAGCCGACGCTGCTTGCGCTATCCCTGCTGGCTTTGTGCGGCTGCACGACGCCGCCGCCTCGGGCCAGCCTGCCGGGCCGCCCACCGCAGATCCTGATGCGCCGGCCGCCGGCATTACGCTCTCTGCCATCGCCGGCACCGTCGCCGACAACTACACCAGCTGCCACGCCACCGCCACGCAACTGAGCGCGCTGCAGGACTGGATCGATCAGCACGTGCCGGAGCCGGCGCCGTGATTAAGCCCGCCAGCCTGCGCGCGCATCTGGTCGCGGCATTGCCGGACCTGGCACGCGATGCCGACCGGCTGCTGGTGTTCATCGACGCCGGCAGCCTGGTCAGCACGTTCCAGCCGGGGCTGTCGTTCGAGTACCAATACACGCTCAACCTGATCGTGACCGACTACGCCGGCCACCCGGACAGCGTGATGCTGCCGCTGTTGGAGTGGGTGCAGGCCAATCAGTCCGAGCTGCTCTCCAACCCGGCGCGCCGTGGCGAGATCGCCTTCGAGGCAGACATCCTCGCCAACGATGCGGTGGATCTGTCGATCAAGTTGCCGCTGACCGAGCGCGTGGTCGTGACGGCGAAAGACGGCGGAGGGTATGACATGACGCATGCGCCCGAGCCGTTGATCGATACGACATGGATGAGCTGAGCGCGCTGGAGACCTGGGCCGCGCCGTTGCTGGCGCGCCTGCAGCCCGGCGAACGCCGCACGCTGGCGCGCAAGATCGGAACGGAACTGAGGCGCTCACAGAGCCAGCGCATCGGCAAACAGCAGGCGCCGGATGGCTCGCCCTACGCACCGCGCAAGCAGCAGCTGCGGCAGAAGTCCGGGCGCGTCAAACGCGCCAAGATGTTTGCCAAGCTACGGCAGGCCAAGTACTTCAAGGTCAGCGCCAGCTTTGACCAGGTGAGCGTGGGATTTGTGGGAAGCGTCTCGCGCATTGCCCGCGTGCACCAGGACGGGCTGACCGAACGGGTGCGGCCGGGTGGTCCGATGGCACGTTACGAGAGGCGCGTGCTCTTGGGCCTCTCAGCTGAAGACCGGCAGATCGTACGCGACCAACTACTTGATCACTTAGCATAAGAGTTGCACATGGAAGCCACGCGAGAGCAGACCCGACCATGCAATCGTTGAAGGCATTAGATCAAAATGATAGCGTCGAATTTTATTCGACTCGCAATGTGGAAGGCTGCATGTTGACGCATGTGAATCATGAGACGTTAGCCCTGAAATAGTAATAGACATGAAAAATTTCAAAGACGCATATTGGACCATGTGATTCAGCTATGGGCCGCCTTCAACTTTCATTTAAGATGGTTACTAGCCGCCCATGACAGTAATTCGAGAGGCCAACATCATTCGGTTTCAAGGTCAATATCGAGACTCCGACATTCATGCGCCGTTAGCTTGCTTTCACCATGCCGTGAACGACCTTGGCTATCGAGACATTATTTTAGATTTTTCTTTATGCACCGAGACTTATCCGGGGCCAATGCTAAGCCTTTGCGTTGAAGTGCTACGTCTGCGAACAGAAATGATCGATACGCAATTGATTCTTCCAACTAAGCCAGATCTAGCGCGCCTCTTCATTAATGCTAACTGGGCTCATATTCTTGAGCCAAGAGCTCATAACGCCTCGCGCTTCCGTGGGCACACCCAAATCCCGGCAACTCAATTCACAAATCCTGTAGAGCAGTACGAAGCAGTAAACCGCATCGTCAACGCAATTCTAGGCGGAATTCCAGACATTAGGCGAGAGCATTTCGCTGCATTAGAGTGGGCTGTAAACGAACTTACTGACAACGTAATTGTTCACTCCCAATCCGCTATCGGCGGACTAGTCCAGGTATCAAGCTTCAAACGCAATTCTAAGATTGTTGAATTTACTATTGCTGATTCTGGCCTTGGAATTCCCGCGACCCTTAGATCAGGAAAAGAGTTCTCTGGCTCTGACACAGACGCCCTAGATCGCGCGATCCGCGAAGGCGTGACAAGAGACAAATCGATAGGACAAGGTAACGGCTTATTTGGTAGCTATCAGATCTGCTGTCATAGTGGTGGCGCGTTTCAAATCGAGTCAGGGCATGCCCGACTTCTTTCTAGGCCAAGCCCGTATGGCCTGGAAATCCGCGACCAAAAGATTCCTGTAAAAGGAACCCTCGTCATAGCTAAGATAAATTTTAGCGACCCTGACCTTTTAAAGGATGCGCTTAATTTTTCTGGAAAGTCCCACAAGCCTGTTGACTATATTGAAACAAAGTATGAGGGTGACTCAGACAACATAATCCATGTTGTTCTGTTAGAAGAAACTCAGTCCTTCGGGAGCAGAGTTGCTGGCACACCAATACACATCAAACTTTATAACTTAGTTCAAATATGCTCGGGACAACCTATCGAGATTGACTTCTTGGGCGTTCCTTTAGTCTCTAGCAGCTTTGCCGACGAAGTATTTGGAAAATTATTTGTTAAGTTAGGCCCACTGGAGTTCATGCAAAGAATCAGATTCAAAAACGTCGAAAACACTGTTCGCATGCTTATAGATAAAGCCATATCACAACGCGTCAGCACCGGACTGGGCAGCTAACAAAAATTCACGAAAGCGCATCCCTGTAGACAGTGACTTTACATAGAGAAACACTTTACGCCTAAGGTCCACAGACGAAGAATGCAGCTTCGCACGTGGACCCAATATGGCCTCCTTTACCGCTGTCGATCTATCAAGGCTGCAGGCGCCTGACCTGATCGAGGCTTTGGATTTTGAGACGATCTTCGCTGAGTCCTTTGCCCAGTTCCGCCGGCTCATGCCTGAGTTCTCGGCACTCACGGAAGCCGACCCGGTCTACAAGCTGCTGCAGCTATTTGCAGCCCGCGAACTCCTGATCCGCCAGCGCGCCAACGACAAGGCGCAGCAGACCATGCTGGCCTTCGCTACCGGCACCAACCTCGATCACCTGGGCGCCCTGTTTGGCGTCGCTCGCCTGGTGCTTGATCCGGGCCAACCCGATGCCGGCGTCGCGCCGAGCTTTGAGTCGGACGTGGACTTTCGCCGCCGCATCCAGCTGGCGCCCGAAGGCTTCAGCGTGGCCGGCCCCGAAGGCGCTTACATCTACCACGCGCTCAGTGCGGCGGCCGATGTCATGGACGCCAGCGCCACCAGCCCCGCGCCTGGCCAGGTCCTGGTCACCGTGCAATCGCGCACGGGCGACGGCACGGCTCCGCAAGCGTTGCTAGACGAAGTCGCTGCCATCCTCACCAACGACGACGTGCGCCCGCTGACCGACAATGTCACGGTCCAGAGCGCCCAGATCGTCCCGTATGCCATTCGTGGGCGCGTCTACACCTACGCCGGCCCCGACTCGGCGGTGGTCATGCGCGAGGCGCTGCGCAGCCTCCAGGCGTATCTGGACGAGGCACACCGCATCGGTCGCGACGTGCCCGAGTCAGCGATCAAGGCCAAGTTGTTCGCCGATGGTGTGCAGCGCGTGGAATTGGATTCGCCGGCAGCCGACATTCGGATCAGCCGCACGCAGGCTGCGTACTGCACCGCGATCGACATCGTGCACGCCGGCATCGATGAGTAACTCCCCGCTGCCGCCGAATGCCACGCCGATGGAGCGCGCCCTGGCCTCTGTCACCGAGCGCCTGGAAGCGATTCCGTTGCCGTATCCAGACCTGTGGAATCCGGACACATGCCCGGCCGGCCAGCTGCCGTGGCTGGCGTGGACGCTCTCGGTCGATGACTGGAAAGCCGACTGGAGCGATGCGGTCAAGCGCTCGCGCCTGCGTAGCGCCATGGCGATCCAACGCCGCAAGGGCACCGCCAACAGCGTCCGCATGGTGGTGGCCTCGTTCGGGGGTGCCGTGACCATCCGCGAGTGGTGGCAGCAGCAGCCGCGCGGCCAGCCGCACACCTTCGAGCTGACGCTCACGCTCAATGGATCCGATGGCAGGGCTGCAAGCGCTCGGTTTGTCGATGAAGTCATCGCCGAGGTTGAGCGCACCAAGCCGGTTCGCTCGCACTTCGGCTTCGTGCAGGGGCTGCAAACCACCGGCAACGTCTCGCTGGTGACTGGTATTCGCATCATCAACTACCGCCGTCTGTCGATGACGGCGCAGGGATAAGCCATGGCATTACAACTGGTTCTCACCACCGCTGGTCGTGCAGCGCTGATCAACGCCGAGAAGAACGGCACCAACGCCGTCAAATTGACCAGCATCGGTTTCACTGCGGCCGCATTCGCTGCAACGGATGACCTGAAGACAGTCCCAGGCCAGCACCTGACGCTCTCCAGCATCTCAGGCGGCACCACGTCGTCCACCACCATCCACGTCACTGTCAGCGACACGAGCCGGGCAACCTATGAGGTTCGCGGCTTTGGGCTGTACTTGGAAAACGGCACGCTGCTGGGCAGCTATTCCCAGCCCGAGCTGATCATGGAGAAGGCCGCCGCCTCGGACCTGCTGATGTCCGCCGACATCCTGTTTTCTGGGGTCACGGTGTCTTCGGTGACGTTTGGCAATGCCAACTTCACCAACCCGGCCGCGACCACCGAGAAGGAAGGCATCGTCGAACTTGCCACGCGCGCAGAGACCATTGCAGGCACAGATGCGCAACGTGCCGTCACACCCGACTCTTTGAAAGCAGCGATCGACAGCCGCAGTGGCCGTGCGCGCTTTGAGGCATCCGGAACCTTCGTTGTTCCGGCAGGGGTAACTGCGATCTACGTCAGCGCCTGTGCAGGCGGCGGCGGTGGAGGCGGTGGTGCAACGCGGGCCGAGAAAGTCCTTGGGTCAGCGAGTTACACCGCGACCGGTGGTGGCGGTGGCGGCGCTGGGCAATCGATTCAGCGCCTGCGCTTCGCGGTTGTGCCTGGCGCCAGTGTCCCGATCGTCATTGGTGCCGGTGGATCCGCTGGTGCAGGCTCAAGGACGGACGGGACAAACGGCGTAGCCGGCAGTGCAGGCGGAGCAACCGTCATCGGCAATCTCATCACCCTGGCTGCAGGTCAGGGTGGCGGCGGCGGTCTCGTTGGTGCAACGCAGGTCGGCGGTGCAACCGGTGGAGACGGCTACCCAGCCGGCGGCGATTCGGCATCGATCTCAGTCAACGCACCCTATGGCCCGGCAGGTACCGGTGGCTCCTGTGCATTCGGCGGCGGCGGGCCGGGCGGGCGTAGTGCAGGCGAAACGACATCGGCCAGTCGTAAAGGCTATGGCTTTGGCGCTGGCGGTGGCGGTGGGGGCGGCGTGTCCAATGGCTCCACGGCAAGCACGTTTGGCAAGGATGGTTCCACCGGGTGCCCCGGTTTCGTTTTCATTGAGTGGTGCTGAAATGACGATTGGACGTTACGCGATGATCCAAACCGGGACCGACGTGGTGGTCAACATCATCGTTTCCGATAGCGGCTTCACCATTGACGGTTTCGAGTTCCGCGCACTCCAAGACAAGTCCGTGTGCGAGCCTGGAATGTACTTCAATCGCGGCGACGGGCTTTACTACTTCGACGCAACGTTCACCCAGCGCGAAGTCATCGCACCGGAATCGCCTGCGAATTTGTAGCACCGCTGCGCTGCGTAGATCACGCAGCTACAGCACAACTGCAGTGTCATCCTGCACGCGCGCGACGACCATGACTGCATGGGCAACGCATCCTCCGCACTGAGTAACGCCATTCGCCTCGGCACCGTCGCCGAGGTGAATCTCGCCACCGCGCGATGCCGCGTACAGGTCGGCGAGATGCTGACCGACTACCTGCCTTGGGTGGTCACCCTGGCCGGCACCACCATCATCTGGTCGGCGCCAGCGATCGGCGAGCAAGTCGTAGTGCTCTCGCCGGCTGGCGACCTGGCCGATGGCGTGGTGCTACGGGGCCTGTACTCCGACCAATTCGCAGCGCCTGCCGCGTCCGACACGCTCCACGTGCTGCGCTTCCCCGATGGCGCGCAGATCCATTACGACACCGAGGCGCATGCGCTGCAGGCCACGCTACCCAGCGGCGGCACCGCATCCATTACTGCCGATGGCGGCATCACGCTCAATGGCCCGCTCACCGTCAACGGCAAGACGATGCTCAATGGTGATGCGACCATCAACGGTACCGCGAAGGCGACCACTGATGTCATCGGCGGCGGGATCAGCCTCAAGAACCACAAGACCACCGGCGTGACGGCAGGCAGCGCACTCAGCGGTGGCCCGCAGTGATCGGCGTTGATGCCACCACCGGCCGTGTGATCGAGGGCGAGCAGCACCTGGCCCAATCGATCGCCTGCATCCTCACCACGCCCATCGGCACGCGCGAGCAGCGCCGCGATTTTGGCTCGCTGCTGCCCGAACTGATCGACCAACCATTCAACGGCGCCACCCGCACGTTGCTCTACGGGGCCACGGCCACCGCATTGATGCGCTGGGAGCCGCGATTGCGCCTGACCCGCGTCGACCTGGTCATCGGCGATGTGCCTGGCAGCTTCGTGCTGACAGTCGATGGCGAACGCACCGACGTCGCTCCCGCCAATGCGCGCTCGCGCATGACCATCCCGCTCCGCTTCCGCTCGTCCTGATTGAGGAACCTATGTCTACTGCCTACCACCACGGCGTTCGCGTCATCGAAGTCAGCGCAGGTGCGCGCGTCATCCGCACCGTCTCCACCGCCATTGTCGGCCTGGTCGCCACGGCCTCCGATGCGGATGAGAAAATCTTTCCGCTCAACAAGGCCGTGCTGGTCACTAATGTGCTCGGTGCCATCGCCAGTGCCGGCACCAAAGGCACCTTGCGTGACACCCTGCAGGGCATCGCCGACCAGACCAACCCGGTGACCGTCGTGGTGCGTGTGGCCGATGGCGAAGACGCGGACAAGACCTCGTCCAACGTCATTGGCGAGGCCAAGTCCAGCGGGTACACCGGCCTGTATGCGCTGCTCGCGGCGCAAGCACAGCTGGGCGTGCGCCCGCGCATCCTGGGCGCGCCGGGTCTGGACACACTGCCGGTGGCCAAGGCACTGGCGACCATCGCCAAGAAGCTGCGCGCCATGGCCTATGTGCGGCCGGTCGCCGATACCGTGGCCGAGGCGATCACCTACCGTGGGCAGTTCGGCGATCGCGAGTTGATGCTGATCTGGCCGGACTTCCTGGCTTTCGACACCGCCACCAGCACCACGACAGCGGCGTATGCCACTGCACGTGCGCTCGGCCTGCGCGCCAAGATTGACACCGAGCAGGGCTGGCACAAGAGCCTGTCCAATGTGCCTGTGGCGGGCGTCACCGGCATTTCCAAGGACGTGCACTGGGATCTGCAGGATCCGGCTACCGATGCGGGTGTGCTCAACGAGGGCGACATCACCACGTTGGTCAACTTCAACGGGCAACGCTTCTGGGGATCGCGCACGTGCGCCGAGGACAACATGTTCGCCTTCGAGACAGCCACGCGCACCGCACAGGTCCTGGCCGACACCATCGCCGAGGGCGTGGCGTTCTACGTCGACAAGCCGATGCATCCCTCGCTGGTCAAAGACATCGTCGAAGACATCAACGCCAAGTTCCGCGACCTGAAAGCGTCCGGCTACCTGATCGATGCCACCGCCTGGTTCGACAGCACCGTCAACAGCGCCACCACGCTCGCCGATGGCGCGCTGCGCATCGACTACGACTACACGCCAGTACCGCCGCTGGAGAACCTGCAGCTGTACCAGAAGATCACCACCAGCTACCTGGCCGACTTCGCCGAACGCGTCAACGCGTAACGCACCCGCCTTAGATTCCCGGAGAAACGCATGGCTTTGCCCAAGAAACTCAAAGCGCTCAACCTGTTCAACAACGGTGAGAGCTATCTCGGCCAGGTGGTCGAGGTGAAGCTGCCCACGCTGTCCCGCAAGATGGAGGAGTATCGCGGCGGCGGTATGAATGGCCCGGTCGACATCGACTTCGGCCAGGAGAAGATCGAGCTCGAATGGAAGTGCGGCGGCATGATGCGCAGCGTGCTGAATCAGTACGGCGCCACCACGCACAACGCCGTGCAGCTGCGCTTTGCCGGCGCCTACCAGCGCGACGACAGCGGCGCGGTGGATGCCGTCGAATTTGTGGTGCGCGGCCGTCACAAAGAGATTGATCCCGGTACCGGTAAGTCCGGCGACGACACCGAGTTCTCCGTCAAGACCTCCGCCAGCTATTACAAGCTGATGATCAACGGCTCCACCGTGATCGAGATCGATCTGATGAACATGATCGAGATCGTCAACGGCGTGGATCTGCTCGCCCCGCATCGCCGCGCCATCGGCGCCTGACCCTTCCGGCCTGGCGCCGCCAGGCCTCAGCCCTGAGACCTTCCGATGACCCCGACCTTTTCCCCAGCCATTCCCCTCGACCAGCCCATCACGCGCGGCGAGCAGACCATCACCGACCTCAAGGTGCGCAAGCCCGGCGCCGGCGAACTGCGCGGCCTCAAGCTGACCGACGTGCTGCAGCTGGATGTCACCGCCCTGGCAACACTGCTGCCGCGCATTTCCTCGCCCACGCTAACCACCGCCGACGTCAATGCGATGGATCCTGCCGACCTGCTGGCGGTCGGCCAGGAGGTGCAGGTTTTTTTCTTGCCGAAGGCGCAGAGGGAAGCGGATTTCCCGACTGCGTAGAGGATGCGATGGCCGACATCGCGGCCATCTTCCACTGGCCACCGTCTGAAATGGACGGCTGGTCGCTGCACGAACTCACGGCGTGGCGCGAGCGTGCCCGCCTACGAAGCGGAGCCGAATGATGCCCCACCCAACGAACGAGGCCGCCTAAATGGCGGCCTCCGACAATCTGCGCCTGCAGGTCATCCTGGCCGCCGTCGACCGCGCCACCGGCCCGTTCCGGCGCGTGCTGAGCGGTAGCCGCGGCGTTGCCACCGCGCTGCGCAATCAGCGCGACGCGCTGCGTCAGCTCAACAGCCAGCACCGCGACATCGGTGCATATCGCGAACAGGTGGTGTTGGCACAGCGTGCCAAGGCCGCGCTCGATGCGCAGCGCCAATCGGTGCGCACGCTTGCCCAACAGATCAAGGCCACCGGCACGCCCACCGCTGCCATGAATGCCGAGTTCGAGCGTGCCGTGCGCACCGCACGTGAACTCAAGACCGCGCACGGCGCGCAGGAGGCCGGCCTGCAGCGCCTGCGTGGTCGTCTGGAGACGGCCGGAATCAGCACCCGCGAACTGGTCACGCATGAGCGCCGTTTACGCAGCGAGATCGAGAGCACCAACACCGCCATGCGCGCCCAGCAGCAGCGCCTGGCGGCGATCGATGCCGCACAGCGTCGCAGCGCCCGCATCCAGAACGCCGGCCTGCAGGCGAGCGCCTACGGCGCCGGCATGGCGTTCGCCGGCCAGCGCGCACTGGGTGCCACCGCGCTGCCGATCAGCGATGCGATGGAGTTCGAGTCGGCGATGGCCGACGTGCGCAAGGTCGTGGACTTCAAGACGCCGCAGCAGTTCGCGCAGATGGGCCGCGATGTCGAGAACCTCTCGATGCGGTTGCCGATGCTACCGGCCGACATCGCCAAGATCGTCGCGGCCGCCGGCCAGGCGGCCATCCCGCGCCAGGAGCTGGTCCGCTTCGCCGAGGACGCGGCGAAGATGGGCGTAGCCTTCGACAGCAGCGCCGAGGACGCCGGCCAGACCATGGCGACCTGGCGCACCGCCTTCCGCATGGGCCAAGCCGAAGTGGTCGTGCTGGCTGACAAGATCAACTACCTCGGCAACACCGGCCCGGCCAGCGTCAACAAGATCAGCGCGGTGGTGAACCGCATTGGTGCCCTGGGCGAAGTGGCCGGCCTGCAGAGCGGGCCGCTGGCCGCGCTGGGCGCCACCGTCGCCGGCATGGGCATCGAGTCGGAAGTCTCGGCCACCGGCATCAAGAACATGCTACTCACCCTGGCATCGGGCGAATCGGCCACCAAGAGCCAGCGCGAGGCCTTCGACAAACTCGGCATCAAGGCCAAGACCATGGCCCAGGTCATGCAGAAGGACGCAGGCGGGGCGATCATGTCGGTGCTGCAGAAGCTGCGCGCACTGCCCAAGGCCGAGCAGGCCGCGACGATGACGCAGCTGTTCGGGCGCGAGTCGATTGGTGCGATCGCACCGCTGCTAACCAATCTGGAGCTGCTGCAGGGCAACTTCGCCAAGGTGGCCGACGCACAGCGCTATGGCGGCTCGATGTCGGCCGAGTACGCATCGCGGGTGGCCACCTCGGCCAACTCGCTGCAGCTGCTGAAGAACACCGCTGTGGTGGTGTCGCAATCGATCGGCCAGACCCTGCTCCCGCAGTTCAAGCAACTGACCGAGCGCACGGCTGCGGTGGTCGGCCAGGTCACGACGTGGATCCGCGCCAATCCGGTGCTGGTGGGCGCGATCGCCAAGACGGCGATCGCCGGCGCCGCGCTGGTCACGATCCTGGGCGGTCCGCTGGTGGCCGGCGGCGTGGCCGCGATGGCGTTTTCGCAGATCCACGGCGCTGTGGCGCTGCTGTCGGGCGGTGGCGGCTTTGGTGCGCTGCTGCGGCAAGGGCTGGCGTTCGGCGGCCGCGTGCTGCCGATGCTCGCCAATGGTGCGCGTCTGCTGCTGCCGCTGCTCGGCGGCGTCAGCCTGCCGGTGCTGGCGATCGGTGCGGCCGTCGCTGCGGTGGCGCTGCTAGTTTGGAAGTACTGGGGGCCGATCAAGGCCTTCGCCATCGGCGTCTGGCAAGGCATCGTCGATGTCGCCGCGCCGGTCCTCGCCGAGCTGAAGACCGCGCTCGCGCCACTGGCGCCGGTGTGGGACACCGTGGCCACTGCGATGGGCCAGGCCTGGGCGTGGATCAAGCAGCTACTGACGCCGTTTGAGGCCACCACCGCACAGTTGCACGGTGCAACGCAGGCCGGTCGCGGGTTCGGACAGATCATTGGCGCGGTACTGGTCACCCAGCTGCAGCTGGCCGTCAAGGCGATCGGCTGGCTGGTGCAGGCGTTTGTGTTCGTGCTGCCGGTGATCAAGCAGATCCTCAGCGGCGTGTGGCAAACCGTCCAGGGCACGTGGTCGCTGATCGTGGGCGTGTTCACCGGCAACGGCGATCGCATCCGCCAGGGGCTGCTGCAGCTGTGGGCCGGCATCAACCAGCAGCTGGCCAACTGGCCGGCGCGGATGCTGCAGGCCGGTGCGGACATGATCAGCGGCTTGCTCCAGCCGTTCGCGTTCGTCCTGCCGGTGATCAAGCAAATCCTCGGCGGCGTATGGCAAACGGTCCAGGGCGCCTGGGCGCTGATTGTGGGCGTGTTCACCGGCAACGGCGATCGCATTCGCCAAGGGCTGCTGCAGCTATGGGCGGGCATCAACATGCAGTTGGCCAACTGGCCGGCCAAGATGCTGCAGGCCGGCGCCGACATGATCAGCGGATTGATCAAGCCGTTCGCGTTCGTCCTGCCGGTGATCAAGCAGATCCTCGGCGGCGTGTGGCAAACGGTCCAGGGCACGTGGTCGCTGATCGTGGGCGTGTTCACCGGCAACGGCGATCGCATCCGCCAGGGGCTGCTGCAGCTGTGGGCCGGCATCAACCTGCAGCTGGCCAATTGGCCGGCCCGGATGCTGCAGGCCGGCGCCGACATGATCAGCGGCCTTGTCCAGGGCATCCGCTCCAAACTCGGCGCCGCCAGCAATGCGATCGCCAGCGTCGGCACTGGCGTGGTCGATCGCTTCAAGGGCCTGCTGGGCATCCACAGCCCCTCGCGCGTGTTCGCCCAGTTAGGCGACTTCACCATGCAGGGCCTCACCGTGGGCCTGCAGCGCGGCCAGGGCGCGCCTGTGCAGGCCGTCATGGCGCTTGGCAACCGGATGCGTGCCGTGGGCGCCGGCTTGGCCCTGGCAACGGCCACAGCGCCGGTGGCGGCGATCGACAGCCGGGCGCCGCTGTCGGCCCCTACGCGCGCGGCCAGCGCGCCTGCAGGCGGCAACAGCTACGTCATCCACGTCCATGCCGCACCGGGCATGGATGCGACCGCACTGGCGCGCGAAGTCGCCCGCCAACTTGAAGAGCGCGACCGGCGCACGGCGGCTACCCGCCGCTCCAGCCTGCGCGACGACTGAGGATCACCCCCGATGATGATGTCCTACGGCACGTTTGTGTTTGCCCTCGATAGCGCCGCATATCTGCAGCTGCAGCGGCAGATGAGTTGGCGCCACCCCACCAGCGAGCGCGTCGGTGCTCGAGCGGCCAGCCAGTTCCTGGGCCCAGGCGATGAGACCATCGAGCTGTCGGGGCTGATCGCGCCGGACCTGACGGGCACGCGAACCTCGCTGGACACATTGCGCACGCTTGCTGCAGCCGGCGAGCCGTTGCCGCTGGTGGATGGGACGGGCATGGTCTACGGGCCATATGTGCTGCTGTCGGTCAATGAGACGGCCTCGCTGTTCTTCCAAGACGGCACACCGCGACGGATTGAATTTCAGCTGAGCCTGCGCCGTGCAGACGACGTTGCGCCTGAGGCGACCGCCGCATGAGCTACCCGATTCCGCAGTGGCGCGTCGTGCTCGATGGCACCGACCTCACCGAGCGCATCGCACCGCGCCTGCTCGATCTCACGCTTACCGAATGCCGTGGCGGCGAAGCCGACCAACTGGACCTACGCATCCACGACCATGACGGCAAGATGGCGCTGCCCAAACGCGGCGTGCGCCTAGCCGTAGCGTTGGGGTGGAAAGCCACTGGCTTGGTCGACAAAGGCACCTTCATCGTGGACGAGGTGGAGTACAGCGGTGCGCCCGACATCATCACCGTGCGTGCGCGTAGTGCGGATCTGACTGCAGACATGCGCACGCGGCGCGAGCGAAGCTGGCACAACACCACGCTGGGCGCTGTCCTCAAAACGCTGGCTGGAGAACATGGACTGACGCCTCGTGTGGCCGACGCGCTGGCGCGCATCAAACTGCCCCATCTCGACCAGGCCAACGAGAGCGACATGAATCTGCTCACCCGCTTGGGACAGCGCTTCGATGCGGTGGCAACGGTGAAGGTAGGTGCGCTGGTCTTTGCGCCGATCGGCGCTGGCACCACGGCGACCGGCAAACCGCTGCCGACTGTCACCCTGACGCGGCGCGATGGCGACCAACACCGCTACTCCGTGGCCGACCGCGATGCCTACACCGGCGTGCGTGCTTACTGGGTGGACAAGGGCAAGGCGCGGCGGCAGTCGGTGCTGGTGGGCACAGACGACAACGCCAAGCGCCTTCGCGAGTCCTATGCCGATGAGGCAACAGCACGCCAGCATGCGCACGCTGAGTTGGAGCGGATCAAACGCGGTGTGTCTAAATTTGAGTACGTGCTTGCTACAGGCCGCGCCGATTTGTCACCCGAACAAGAAGTCACGGTCAATGGGTTTAAATCTGAAATTTCAGGCATGAAATGGCTCATATCCAAGGCAATTCATACGATCAAGGCCACTGGCTTCGCTACACAAATCGACCTGGATAGCTCAAGTTGACTTCAATTCATGCGCTGCACGCCACTGCAATCAGGCGCCACCAGAACATGTCAGATTTCCCCTACAAACTTTTAGCCCGAGTCGAGCTAACCTCGCTACTGAAGTCAATGGACCGAATCGATTGAGTGGCAAATCTAAACGCTGCCCAGAAATGGCGATGCCGACTTCGCATAGCTGCACCAATTCACTACAGAAGGAAGTATGCACATGAATGGATTTAATCTCTCACCCAAGCTATCCACAAAACAGAAGCAACGCCTTGCTCTTGGTACTGGCTTGCTCTTGGCAATTGGAGGCTATGCCTACGCACAGGAAGCGGTGAATGAGATCTGGGGACCTTTCAACTGCGATACATGTTTGTTGGGCACTCCAATGCCCGATCCCATTACTCAGGTGTTCATTGACACTTGGCGGTCTGAGATGTCGAGACCTGGGTTCTTTCGATACACATACGATCTCCAACCCGGACACACAATCACAATCTGCAACGGGGGCGCATGTGTGACTTACACAGGCACTGACAGCGGAAATGTTATGGGGGGAACCGCCACACCGATCACAACGTACCCGCCTGAACCTGGCACTGGTGGCGGCGGCAGCGGCAGCGGCGGCGGCGGCGGCGGCGGCGGCGGTATTGGCGGCGGCGGCGTGGTCATCGTTGGCCCACCCACCCAAGAAAACTAAGTTAGGGTCAAGCGCATGGCGTTGCCTGTGCGCTTGAATCCATTTAAGGTCGTGTCTGAGAGGTGGCATGAACACCATAGTGCTGCGGCGGAGTTTTTTAATTGAATAGATCTAAAAAAAATAAGTACTTTTTTTCTGCTGCCGCGTTATTGGTTATCGCAGGCGTATTCACCTACGTCTTTTACAGTCCCACCCGTTCACCAGGGTCGACGGTGGACGACAACACAGAGGGGGCGAAACAGAGGGCACAGCCTAGAGTTTCAGCACCAGTGGCAACTCTGATAGCGGACAGAAAAATAGATAGCGATGTTGTCAAACGACAAGGCCCAAAGGCTTTCAGCATTGTAAGGAATAAGAAGCGGCCTCCTGGAGATGTTGCGAAGTACATCGACTCTCTTCTTCAACGTTCAGAATCAGGTGATGCTGTTGCCACCTACTCAATATATCTCGCTGCACTCGAGTGCAAGAACACTTTGAGTGGGTCTGCTAGCAGAAGTGCTCTTGCGCACCAGGCGTCGGCGACCGGCGAAGGCTATCTGAAGAGCGCAGAGTCAAGCCTAGATGATTGCGCTAATTTGGCAAATCGCCCAGAGCTTCTGAACGGTGAGTGGCTAAAGAAGGCAGCCGAACAAGGTTCTCTGGAGGCGCAGTTGATGTACGCCAGAGACACCTCTTCCATCATCGGATCAAGGCAGGATTACCTAAAGGATCCCGAGAAATTAGTTCAATACAAGAAGGATGCTGCACGATTCCTTGAAGGAGCCGCACAGCAAGGTAGTGTTGACGCTCTTCTCGCGATTGCGGGCGACAGTCAGCGTGGAATCATGGCGCCAAAAGACCCTGTGAAGTCATTCGCATACTACATGGCAGCTCAAAAAACTGGATCGAATGTCTACCTCGATAAAATCGTGGATAACTACTCCAGCACCCTTTCACGAGACCAGATGCGCGCAGCACATGAGCAGGCTGAGGCGATCTATGAAAACTGCTGCAGATAGGCATTGAGGATGGCATCGTAGTAACTCATTGATGCAGGCAGGGCGCCATCCCCAAGCACCAAATCTATAACTAATTTTGACAGCTGCCTTTCATCGCTTATCGGGCGCACCGCCTACACACACAAGCGGAGATTTCTTACAGCTGGCACGCGGGCGATTAGGCATTCTGATTTCGGTTGTCAGGTCAACTCGCGCTGCCAGGATGGCAGCGAATGGATCGCAAGGAGCTATGCGCCGACACCTGGGAAAGCCGCCGGTCATAGACTGGCGGCTTTTTTTGTTGTTGATCACAAGCGAACTCTACAGTTCAGGCTGGTATAGCCGATAACGGCAAATTTCCCACGAGCAGCTGTCCAATCGCGATGCTGATCACTTGCTCTTTTTTTTGCGTCCACCAACAACGATCTGCATGTTGCTTTGATCGATCGATGCGGTGGTAGAAACCACCGAGCCGATTTCGTTGTTGTTGAACGACAGGACCGGGCCAGCACTAGCCTTGGAAGACGAGGCATCGCTTACCAAGCCCAATGCAGCAAGCACAGCGTTGCGGGCAGCTGGTGATGCATCTTTGAAGGCAGACAGCAGGAACCTATCAGCGGGATCCAACTGCGCGCGATGTCCAGACAGCACATACAAAACATCGACGCCACGGTCTAAAGCGGCCAGTAGGTACGCTCCACCCGGCAGATTGATGTCTTTCTCGAAGTTCAACTGCGCATAGCGCGTGAGGCCGAGTTGCACAGCCATCTCGTCCTGCGTCAGGCCAAGCCGCTTGCGCTCATCCTTCAGGCGTTTCCCTACGGTCATTCAGGCATTTCCTTACTTGACAATGTTGAGTTAAGTCCACAAAATTCCCAAAAGTAAACGGAACCGCCACATGCCCCGTCAGAGTCAAATGCAGCAGTTCACGCCCCGCAGCCCGGAACAGGCGCGACAGTGGCTTGAAGCAAATGGCATCACGGTCTCGGCATTCGCCAGGCAGAACGGCGTGGATCGGTCGGTCGTGCATGACCTGCTCCGTGGCCGTTCTCAAGGCAAATATGGCGAGTCCCACAAGGCGGCAATCGCTTTGGGTCTCAAGGCACCACCCAATAGTGCCACACAAATCCCAACCGCCAAAAGCTCAAGGGGGTGAGCATGTTCGGTCGGAAAAAAATCGTTTTTCGCTGCGAGGCGTGCAGCGCAAGGCTCATCAAACGAACCAGTTTCCTCGCGCATAAGTTCCTTCGGCATGACTCCTATGTGTGCGAGAACCCGATGTGTGGTGCTACTTACACGGGCCATTCGGAGTTAACAGGTATTGCCAGCCCCAGCGGCGTGCCCACCTCACACAGCGAGCTTCCACCGACACCTGCGTATGAGCGCGCCCAAGCCCTGCAGGCCTACCGTGAATCGCTGGGCGATCGCCAGTTGGATCTGATTCCCGCAGGCGGCGAGCCGCTCTTCCCTCACCTCTGAGGCACCCCTAATGCGAAAGACCCTTGATTGGGCGGCATTGCCGCCCACGGCGAAGCTTTGCCTGGAAGTCGCGCTAGTTCATGGCGGCCTGTTGAAAACTGAGCACGGTTACATCGGCCGCACTGCGCCTGCGCAGACCGCGCAGCGCTTCGGTGCGGTGGTGGTGGCCACCCTCATGCGCGAAGGACTTGCAACGTCTGACAGCGCCAATGAGCGCCTTGTCGTGCTGACCGATGCCACCGCCGTCTTGTTCCATCTCCAACACGCAAACACTGAGGTCGGCTCGTGATGCACGCCAACAGCTGGTTCACCGCACAGGAGCCGCGATTCGTTGATGCGGCAAGCAATGTGCCGCAGCGCATCGCGCCGCACGCCAAGCACGAAGAGGCACGCCTGCTCGCAGCCGCCGTTGACGCGCACCGTCGTGCCGGCGGCACTTATGTCGTGATCGACAACGCTACAGCTTCGCTCGCGCCTCAGCGCCGGCTCGGCGTCTAAGGAAGTTCGATGCAAGAGGATCTGCGGCAACAGGTGCTGTCCCGACTAGAACGGGATTACGGACTCAAGCACCGGAGTGGTACCGAGTACATGCGCGGCGGCAAGTGCCCGTCGTGCGGCAAAAAAGAGCTCTACACCAACCATCTCAAGCCATGGGTGGTGAAGTGCGGCCGTCAATCCAAGTGCGGGCGGGAACTGCACGTCAAGGATCTGTATGACGACCTGTTCGACGACTGGTCCAAGCGCTTTCAGCCAACGCCTGCGGCTCCCAATGCTGCAGCCGATGCTTACCTGCAGTTCTCGCGTGGTTTCGACCTGGCGCCGCTGAAAGGTCTCTACACCCAGGACAGCTACTACGATCGCAAGATCACCGCCGGCACCGCAACCGTGCGCTTTGCGCTGGTCAAGGGCGGCTGGTGGGAGCGCCTGATCGATCGCCCGCACCGCTTCGGCAAACAGAAGGCGCGCTTTGCTCCAGGCCAGAGCTATGCGGGTGTGTGGTGGGCGGCGCCTGCCGCGCTGACAGCCATGCAGACGGCACGTGAGGTGTGGATCGTTGAGGGCATCTTCGATGCGATCGCGCTCCTGCAGCACGGCGTGTGCGCGGTATCGGCCATGTCTTCCAACGCATTCCCAGAGGAATCGCTGCGCGAGCTGTGCAAGGCACGCATGGCCGATCTTCCGACGCTTGTGTGGGCACTGGACAACGAGCCAGGCGCCCGTGCGTACACGCACAAGCACATCAAGCGTGCAGCAGCGTTGGGCTTCGACTCGCGGGCAGCACAGATCGTCCAGCGCGATAGCAAGAAGACCGACTGGAACGACCTACATCTGCGCGCTATTGCGTCCGATGATCCCAAGCAGTGGGACAACGACGTCAAGGAAGCCCGCTACCAGGGCGACCTGCTTGTGGCCCGCTCGGCGGTGGACAAAGGCCTGCTCATGTTCGAGCACGACGGCCGCAACGACTTCTGGCTGGAGTACCGCTCACGCCTGTACTGGTTCGATTTCGACACGCAGCGCTTCGACAAGCTGCGCAAGGAGAAGCTGGGTGACATCGATGCCGACGACGGCGACGAGGTTGCGGCCGAGGATCTGAAGAAGATCAAGCGCGCCGCGTGCTCCGTCCAGAAGATCGCCAACTGCTACCCGGAGGCGCTGTATTTCCAGCGCCAAGAGGTAACGGATGAGAGCTGGTACTACTTCCGCGTCGATTTTCCGCACGACGGTCCCAGCGTAAAGGGCACCTTTACCGGTGGTCATGTCTCCAGCGCGTCCGAGTTCAAGAAGCGCCTGATCTCCCTGGCGGCCGGCGCCATGTTCACCGGCACCGGCCACCAGCTGGACCGTCTGATCGAAGAGCAGACCGAGGCGATCAAGACGGTCGACGCCATCGATTTCGTGGGCTACAGCAGGGAACACCGCGCCTACCTGCTCGGCGATATGGCCGTGCGCGACGGCGAGCTGGTGACGGCCAACGAGGAGGACTACTTCGAGTTCGACAAGCTGCGTTTGAAGACCACGCAGAAGTCCATCCGATTGGAGATCCAGCGCGACGCCGAGGCGTTCCGCGTGGATTGGCTGCCATGGCTGTGGCAGTGCTTCGGCACGCACGGCATGGTCGCCATGACGTTCTGGTTTGGCTCGTTGTTCGCCGAGCAGATCCGCGCCGGGCACAAGAGCTTTCCGTTCCTTGAGGCCACCGGTGAAGCCGGCGCCGGCAAGACCACGCTGCTGACGTTCCTGTGGAAGCTGCTGGGCCGCTCGGACTACGAGGGCTTCGACCCGGCCAAGTCGTCCAAGGCCGGCCGTGCGCGCGCCATGGGCCAGGTGTCCGGCATGCCCGTCGTCCTGCTGGAAGCCGATCGCAGCGAGCCAGACAAGGCGCATTCAAAGACATTCGAGTGGGATGAACTGAAGGACTTTTTCGGCGGCGGCACCCTGGCAACGCGCGGCGTGCGCAATGGCGGCAACGAGACCTATGAGCCGCCCTTTCGCGGCACGATCGTAATTACCCAGAACGCAGCCGTGGACGCCAGCGAAGCAATCCTGACGCGTATCGTCAAACTGCATTTCAAGCGCCCTCAAGTCACCACCGAAAGCCGCATCGCGGCCGACAATCTCAACACGCTGCAGGTCGAAGAAGTCAGCCACTTCCTCGTGCGTGCCGTTCGCCAGGAGCGCGCCATCCTCGATCTGTTCGCCGAGCGCGTGAAGGTATTCGAAGCCAAGCTGCGCGCGCAGCAGGATCTGCGCCTGGAGCGTGTCATCAAGAACCACGCGCAGATGCTGGCGCTGTTCGACTGCCTGCGCCTAGTCGTCACTATTCCTGACGAGATGGTCGAGCAGACGCGGCTAGCTCTGTTGGACATGGCCCTGGAACGACAGAAGGCGATCAGCGCGGACCACGCGATGGTCAACGAATTCTGGGAAGTCTACGAATACCTCGAGGCGACCGGCCACGGAAAAGCTGTGGTCAACCACAGCCGCGACGCGCAGAGGATTGCGATCAACCTCAATCACTTCGCTGCGCGTGCTTCGCAGTTCAGTCAGGCCGTGCCCGATCTGAAGGTGCTGCGTGCGCTGCTCGGTGACTCGCGCCGGCATAAGTTCATCGGCGCGAACGTGGCCGTCAACAGCGCCGTTCTCAAGGACGATCTGACCGGCGTCGGCACCACCGTGAAGTGCTGGGTGTTCGCCAAATGAGCGCGCTTCCTCATGTTGGAAATTTTGGGAAATTTTCGTTGACATCCGCCCAGGAGCGGAGCAACCATTACTCCGTCGCCGCACAATCGGCGACCGGGCTTGGCAGCCCGATTACTCAGGCGCACCAGCGCCCATCGACCGATGCAAGGCGCTTTTTTGTTGCCCTGCATCGCGCCGGGCACGTGCTTGCCATCTTTATGGCGGGCGGTACGTGGAGGGCTTCGGCCCTGCCGGCTCCTGAGTCCGGTCTGCCAACCCGTGCCGTCCGCCACCCTGCTTGGCAGCAGGTTGGCGGACTCCAATCTACTCAGGAGTCCAGCATGTCCTACGACACCCAAGAAGCGCCCGCGTCTGCGGCGCGCCAGGTCGCACACTATTTCGGCCTGATCGCCAACACCCTTGAATGGAACCATGCCGCGTGGCTGAGCCTGATGGCTCGCCTCGAAGGCACTGGCAAGGCTATCCAAGCCCTCACGCTTGCCGACGTTGAAGCCGCGATTGCTGCCGTTGATACCGCGTTTGCGGAGGCGCAGCGATGAGTGCCAACAAGCAATTTCGCGTCTGCCCAGGCGTCATCCTCAGCTTCGAGATGATGCAAGGCTATGTGCTGGCAATGCTGCATTCCGACGCGCAACACGATGTGGCGCCTGTGCTGATCGCTTGCGAAGCAACGGGCTTTGATGACGTGTTGTTGGGGGGCGATGCGCATAGCGTCGTGCTAGGCCGGCTGCATGTCTGCATGCGTGTGGATCTTGCCGTCGACGTGCTCACCTGGCTGCAGAAACAGGCGCGCGCGAATGGAGCCGCACGATGAACAGCGTGCGTGCAACCGCTTATCCAGAAGACGCCGACTATACGATCAGCGAAGAAGAACACGACCGCCTGTGGCGCGTGCAGCAAGCAGCCAGCTTGCTCGCCACCCTCAATCACGACATCGCCACACGCGCAGGGATCAGTCACGACGGCATTGCCGCTGTTGCCGATTTCATGCGCGAAGAGTTGCTCGACATCGCCTGCAACGCCGGGCACCTGCGCGAACCCACCAAGCCGCCAACCGGCGCCGATTTGATCTGACCTGTTCCAGCGGGTCCGGCGGGCGGTGCGTCAACACCGCCCCTGGACCTTCCATCAACGAAGCTCGAGGAGAGCCACATGCAACAGCACGCTGTCACACGCTCGCAGATTTCCAGTGCCGGACCCGGCCAGGAGGCTACCACGCCCGTCGAAGCCGCCTTCGACTTAGCCGCAGGCAAGGACTGCAGCGCGATCGCCACGCTCTACATCACCCACGACGCAGTCGTGGTGGTGGCCGCTTTGACCATGGGGCAGCACAGCAGTGCCGCCCAGCGCTGGGAGCGCCGCCGAGGCCCTGGCAAAGGATGGAAGCTGATCAGCGGCCCACGCCTGTTCACCAGCGAGGCCGACCGGATCAGCAATGCGCTGGCCGAATTTATGGACGATCTGGATTTTCCTTTCGACCTGGCCAACATGCTGCCGCGCCGCCCGACCGCCGCTGCCGAGGCGGCGATCGCTGCTGCCGCGCGGGAGGTGGCGCATGCTTAATCTGGTCCTGATCATGATTGCGCCGACGATCGGCGGCGCACTGCTCTACCGCCTGTGGATCTCGCGCCCGACGCGTACCGCACATATCGGGCTGGCAGTGGGACAGATTCCGCAACGCTTGCGTCGTCGTCGGGCTATGGCCGTGCGCCGGGTGGTGGCCCATGGCTGAGTCAATCGTGGTTTATGGGCCGATGGCCAGCGGCAAGACGCTCAACGCCGAGGCGATCTGCCAGGCCTATGGACTCAAGCGCGTGCTCGAGTTGGATGAGCGACTGCAACGCAAAGGCGAGGACTGGCAGCTGAGCCAGAATGACGTGCTCATGCTCACCAACGACCATGCACTGGCCGAGCGCACTGCCCAGCGCATGCGTATCCAGACGGTGGCCATTGTCGAGGCGCGTGAGCGGGTCGGTGCCGGCTGGAGGGCGCCGCGATGAACCTTGATCGCATCATTGCTGTATCCCGCGCTGCGCAGCGCTACAACGGCCCCGGCCCGCTGTCCACCGGGGAAGCGTTGACCGCTGCCCTGGTGCTCAACCGGCACGACTGGCTCGCGGACATGGATTACACCATCGCGCAGGCGCTCGATCGGATCGATGAAGACACCATTGCGCATCTACGGCAGGCAGAGCGAGCGATCGGAAACGGCGCGGGGGTAGCGGAGGAAAACCCCGCATGACACAGCGCGAGATCTCGCACCCTGAGCCGCTGCCCGCTTGCAGGGCCGGTCATGCGGGCCGACACATCGTTGACGGTCGTCGCCTGCAGGCCGGCGGCGGGCACGTCATCGAGTGTCGGTGCGGCCGAACGAAGAAGCACGCCGCTTTTGACCAGGCACTGGCCGAGTGGAAGCGGATGCACCGCATCCGCGTGCCACGTCAAGCGGCGCCGACCGACAGCAACGTGGTGCAGCTGGGCCTACGCCTGCGCGGAGGCACCAACCAATGAGCGATGAGGAAACGGAAGCACACCGGTGTCAGTGCGAGGCGCGCCACTGGCTGCAGCAGGGTTACACCGACACCAGGTCGGTGAGCCTCCTGCAGCAGATGATCGCCGCCAAGCGCAGCGTCAAGGCGGCACAGGATCTGCGCGACGAGATGCGGCAGCAATGGAAGGCCTGCCGTAAGTGGCAGCAGGAGCAAGTGCTATGAGCGGGCGAATACTTCACTTTGCCGACCTGCAGCGGATCTGTTCGCCGGAAGGCCCGGCACCGCGCCTTACGGTCGTCTGCCGCTGGGCAGACCGCGAAGGCATCCGCTATCGCTACGACCGCAAAGGCCGGATCTGGACGACGATCGATGCAGTGAACGCCGCGCTCGGGATCGCTGAGCCTGCGGCCAACCAAGAAAATGCCATGGAGCTGATCTGATGGGACGCGGTAGAAAACGGAAGTTCAACCCGGCTATTCCGGCGCACATTGACCAGGCGGCGCTTCCCAAGGCGATCTATTGGGAGGACAACCGCTGGTATCTCCTAGAGGCTCACCCCGAAGGAGGCCGTCCGCGAAAGCGGACGGTCGCCCATGCTGAGATCCGACTCTCTGAGCTCCACAGCATTGCTGAAGCCGCCGCCGGCAATGAGGTCCGGGGCACATTGGCTTACCTCACTGAGCGCTTCGACGAGTCCACGGAATTTGCCGAGCTGTCGAAGGACACTCAGCGGGATTACCGATGGTGCGCGGAGACAGCAACTACCTACCTGCTCAAGGATGGATCCCTGCTCGGCAAGATGCAGATCGCGCGCATTAACGTGCCCGCGATGCAGCGCTTGGTCGAGACGCTTGCGGGAGGTCGGCCAGCAACGAAACTGCAGCCGGCAATCGAACCACGCCCCAGCAAAGCCAACCATGTCTTGCGCTACCTGCGCCGCACCTTCGGCTGGGGCATCCGCATGGGCTTATGCGAGCACAACCCTGCCAAGGGTGTCCGCCAGGCAAAGGAGCGTGGCGAGCACAACATGCCCGAATCCGATGTATTTGCCACTGTGCTGACCTTCGCGCTCGAACGCGGCACCCTCAAGGCGCACACTCGTGGCAGCGTTCCGCCTTACCTCCACGCCGTGATGTTGCTCGCCTACAACGTGCGCTTGCGCGGCATCGAGGTCACCGACTTGACAGATGCGCACGCCGAGACAGAAGGCATACGCAGCAGTCGCCGCAAAGGCTCGCGTGACACGGTCACAGCCTGGAATGACGACCTACGCCAAGCATGGGCCTGGCTAGCCGCCTATCGCCAAAGGGCGATGAATGCTCATGGACGGCCCGTGCTCATGAAACCTGAGCGGCGCCGGCTCTTGGTGAATCAGTCGGGTACGCCCCTAAGCAAGTCGGCGCTCGACAGTGCTTGGCAGCGGATGATCGCGCTGGCCATCAAGGATGGCATCATCACAGCCGAACAGCGATTTAGCTTGCATGGATTGAAACATCGCGGCATCACGGACACAGCAGGCACCCGTGCTGACAAGCAAGAGGCCGCCGGCCACGCGACACAGCAGATGACCAATAGGTACGCACACGACGTGCCAGTAGTTCAGCCACCGAAACGCAGGTAACCCGGCGGGTAATCGCACTAGAGCCAACTAGGGCGATTCTCCCACCACCACTGTTCAAGCCGCTCAAGGTGATCACGTATGGTTCCGGCCTCGCCGGTACGAACCGCTGTTGCCCACTCGCTTGCCAGGCGCGCTGAACCACTGAGGTCGGCACACGCCTTGAGCATCTGCTTTGCAGCCGAGGCGGGAGATGGTCGATCGCTCGGAGTGAAGCCCAGTGCTCCATCTGGGAGCACCATCAAATCGATGGCTGACTTGAGGCTAATCATATGGCCCAAACAATCCGCGAGCGCTTGCGTTAACTGGTGGGGAAGTTGCGAAAGCTGTGAGGCATCTCTGCGCATCATTGGCAGGTCGAGCGCATCACGCCTCCTCTCCAAGAATGCGTCGCCACGGGGACCTTCGACCGAGCCATTTGAGGCATAGGTCTTGTCCGTCAAGTAATCGCGCAGGTCCGACGCCAGCCGAATGATGTGTTGAAGCTCAAGCTCTATGACTGCCGCAAGCACTCGACCGGCTGCGCGCTTCGAGCGCCTTTGGACAGCAAGATTCCAGAGGAACACGAAGACGGCGAAGGCCACTGACAAAGCCGTCCACTCGAAGCCACTTTTCGGCACCTGCACAATGATCGGCACGTAATTTTCCCGGCAATTTTCCCGACACATAGAAAAACAGCCACTTGGCTTGCGCTAAGTGGCTGTTTTAATTGGTGGGCCGTCAAGGATTCGAACCTTGGACCTATTGATTAAGAGTCAACTGCTCTACCAACTGAGCTAACGGCCCTGAAACTGGTCGCACATTGTATGTGCGTTTTTGCCTCGTTGCAACACCCGCGATGCATCGGGTCCAACTTTTCCTGCAATCAGTGGGGTGGCTGAGGGGACTCGAACCCCCGACATCTGGAATCACAATCCAGTACTCTAACCAGCTGAGCTACAGCCACCACTGAAACTACTTCCTACCGCACCGCCGATGGCGCGCCCGACAGGACTCGAACCTGTAACCGCCGGCTTAGAAGGCCGGTGCTCTATCCGGTTGAGCTACGGGCGCCCGGACCGAACTTCGCATTCCCACGCCGTCAAGAGCTCGGAATGGTCGGGGTAGAGGGATTCGAACCCCCGACATCCTGCTCCCAAAGCAGGCGCGCTACCAGACTGCGCTATACCCCGGCGGGACCTTTCAATCCCGAAGGCTGGAAAGGTCGGCTATTTTGGGAATGATTGGCCTTGCTGTCAATCACTCTGTGTAAATCGGGCGATCCGGTATCCTCGCGGCATCGCTCGCCAAGTCGGCAGGCATCTACATTTCATGGAGAACACGTATGCGTAGCGGCAATCCCGCCCTTCGGGAATCCACCTTCCTCGACCTGGGCTCCGGCGCGGTGGTCACGCGCGACGGTCAGGCGATGACCCTCAACGGCACCGTCAACAAGACCGGCCTGCTGTTGCTGATGGCGGTGGTCACCGCTGCTTTCGCCTGGTCGCAGTCGATCGGCGCCGATGGCGCCCCGTTGCCTGCCGCGCGGCTCTACATGATCGCCGGTGCGATCGGCGGGTTGGTGTTCGCGCTGGCGACCAGCTTCAAGCCGACCTGGGCCCCGGTTACCGCGCCGCTGTACGCGCTGGTGGAGGGCTTCTTCCTGGGCTCGATCTCGGCGGTCTACGAGGCGCGTTTCAACGGCATCGTGTTCCAGGCCGTGCTGCTGACCTTCGGCACCATGTTCGCGCTGCTGTTCGCCTACCGCAGCGGCATGATCAAGGCCACCGAGAACTTCAAGCTGGGCGTGGTGGCGGCCACCGGCGGCATTGCGCTGGTGTATCTGGCGACGATCGTGCTGGGCCTGTTCGGCGTGCGCATTCCCTTCATCCACGACTCGGGCCTGATCGGGATCGGCTTCAGCCTGTTCGTCGTGGTCGTTGCTGCGCTGAACCTGGTGCTGGACTTCGACTTCATCGAAAGCGGCGTGGAACAGGGCGCTCCCAAGCACATGGAATGGTACGGCGCGTTCGGCCTGATGGTGACGCTGGTGTGGCTGTACATCGAGTTCCTGCGCTTGCTGTCGAAGCTGCAGTCGCGCAACTGAGTGGAAATCGGGAATCGGGATTGGGGAATCGCAACAGCGATCCCTTCGCCTGATGGCGTGACACTGGCTTCAAGCAACCCGCTTCCAACACAAAGAAAGGGCGCCGTCGGCGCCCTTTCTTTTGTGCGACCTACCGGCGCGCTCAAAGGCGGCTGGCGATCGCCTTGGCGAAGCCCATGGTGTTGCCGGTGCCGCCCAGGTCGGGGGTCAGCGCGTCCTTGGCTTCGAGGGTGGCCACGATCGCTTCGCGCAGGCGCTCGGCGTTCTGCGGCTGACCGATGTGGTCCAGCATCTGCGCGGCGCCCAGCAGCAGTGCGCACGGGTTGGCCTTGCCCTGCCCTGCGATGTCCGGCGCCGAGCCGTGCACGGCTTCGAAGATCGCCGCGTCCACACCGATGTTGGCGCCCGGGGCCAGGCCCAGGCCGCCGACCAGACCGGCGCACAGGTCGGAGATGATGTCGCCGAACAGGTTGGTGGTCACGATGATGTCGAACTGCTCGGGACGCATCACCAGCTGCATGCAGGTGTTGTCGACGATCATTTCCTGGAATTCGATTTCCGGGTACTGCGCGGCCACGTCGCGTGCCACCTTCAGGAACAGGCCCGAGGTCGACTTGATGATGTTGGCCTTGTGCACCGCGGTGACCTTCTTGCGGCCGGTGGCGCGCGCCAGGTCGAAGGCATAGCGCACGATGCGCTCGGAGCCCTTGCGGGTGACGCGGGCGCCGGAGAACGCGGTCTCGCCGTCCTCGGACACGGTCTGGCCTTCGCTCAGGTAGGCGCCTTCGGTGTTCTCACGCACCGTGATCAGGTCCACGCCATCGGCGAAACGCGACTTGGTGTTGGGGAACGACTTGGCCGGACGCACGTTGGCGTACAGGTCGAACTTGCGACGCATGGCGACGTTGATCGAGCTGAAGCCCTCGCCGACCGGGGTGGTCAGCGGGCTTTTCAGGGCGACCTTGTTCTTGGTGATCGAGGCCAGGGTGGACTCGGGCAGCAGATCGCCGTGCTTTTCCAGCGCGACCAGGCCAGCGTCGGCGTACTCGTAGGTCAAGCCAGCTTGCAGCGCGTCGAGCACGAACAGCGTGGCATCCATGATCTCCGGGCCAATACCGTCGCCGCGGATGACCGTGATTGTCTGCGTCATAACGTTGGGTTTCCGAACTTGAAGGGGGGAGCGCCAGCCGCAATACCCGGCAGAGCGGCGCGAGGAGGTTTCACAGGCAATTATGCCCGATGCCGGTGAAGGCGCCCAAATCGACCTTGGTCTAAGCACGGCCCGGACGTGCACGGCGGCAAGCCGGTGCAGTCAGTGGCGGCAGAGAACGGCCGTGTTTGCCACCACATACAGGCCTACCGGAACCCCAGCGTCCAGGTGCCCTGAAAATACTGCCCCCCCCCCCCCCCNAGGCAACGCAGCCCACAAAGGGCGGCGCGCCCTCGCCCGCTGTTACGAATCCCGAATCACTGCTCCCGACTCCCTCCAATCGGCACCGATCAACCGTGCGCGTGCTGCTCCGGTGCCGGTGCGCCGCCTTCGAGCTGGTCGAGGAAGTCCACCGCGCGACGCAGGTGCGGGATGACGATGGAGCCGCCAACCACCAGGCCGACCGAGAAGGTCTCGAAGAATTCTTCACGGGTCACGCCGGCCTCCTTGCACTGGGCGACGTGGTAGCTGATGCAGTCGTCGCAGCGCAGCACCATCGAGGCGACCAGACCGAGCAGTTCCTTGGTCTTCACGTCCAGCGCGCCGGCCTGGTAGGTCTGGGTGTCCAGCGCAAAGAACCGCCGTACCACCTGGTTCGGCTCGGCCAGGATGCGCTGATTCATGCGCTGGCGGAATTCGGTGAACTCGCGCAGCCTGTCGTCGCTGCCGCTGTCGGTCTCGCTCATGCCTGGCCGCCTGGATTGCCGGCCAGCAAGGGCTCGAGCTTGCCAGCCCGGTGCATCGCCATCATGTCGTCGTAGCCGCCCACATGGACGTCGCCGACGAAGATCTGCGGCACGCTGGTGCGCTTGGCCAGCGCGACCATCCTGTTGCGCTCGGCCGGGTCCAGGTCGATGCGCACCTCGGTCCAGGTCCGGCCCTTGCTCTTGAGGAAGTTCTTGGCCGCCACGCAGTACGGGCAGATCGCGGAGGAATACAGGGTGATCTGCGGGCCGGCGGCCGCATCCTGCACATTGGGGTCTTGGCTCACGGGAAACTCCGCGGTTGGTCTGAGGTCTGACAATGGTACCGGGCGACTGGAATTTCCACGTCGTCACCGCAACACTGTGGATTAACCGATGATTCACGCCATTGCGCCGTGCTGCCCGCATGCTCCGCGCACCACCTGGGAGTTCCACTTGCGCCTGCTACCGCTCGCCACCGCGCTCACGCTGGCCGTTGCCATGGGCGTGGCACCGGCGCAGGAAAACCGCCTGCCCGACATCGGCTCGTCCGCCGGCGAGCTGCTGACCCCGGCCCGCCAGGCCGAGTACGGCAAGATGATGCTGGCCGAGTTGCGCAATTACGACTACGTGCTGGACGATCCGCTGATCACCGACTGGCTGCAGACCATGGGCACCCGGCTCGGCGCCAACAGCGACCAGCCGCAGCAGCCGTTTACGTTTTTCATGCTGCGCGACCGCCAGATCAACGCCTTCGCCACGCTAGGCGGCTATATCGCGGTCAATGCCGGGCTGGTGTTGACCGCCGAGCGCGAGGACGAAGTGGCCGCGGTGCTGTCGCACGAAATCGCCCACGTCACCCAGCAGCACGTGCTGCGTGGGGTGGAGCGGGCGCAGCGCGACCAGATCCCGATCCTGCTCGGCATGCTGGCGGCGGTGGTCGCCGCACAACAGGCCGGCGGCAATTCCAAGGGCGATGCCACCATGGCCGGCATCACCAGCGCGATGGGGCTGATGCAGCAGCGCCAGATCGACTACACCCGCTCCAACGAATCCGAGGCCGACCGGCTGGGCATCCGCACGCTGGTGCGCAGCGGCTACGACGTGGATGCGATGGCCGGCTTCTTCGAGCGCATGTCGGTGGCGATGCGCGCCAACGAGGGCGGCTACAGCGCGCCGGACTTTCTGCAGACCCACCCGGTCACGGTCACGCGCATCAGCGAGGCCAAGGCGCGCGCCGAGCAGATGAAGAAGAACACCGTGGTGTTGACCACCTCGGTGCCGGGCGGAACGCGCCAGGAACGGGTGGACCCGGCCGACCCGTCGCTGTCCGAACCGCTGAGCCGCAACGGCAACGCGCTCCTTCCGTATGCGCTGCGGCTGCCGGTGGATGCGCTGAGCCGCGGCGGCGACCAGCAGAACTTCGACTGGGCCAAGGAGCGCCTGCGCGTGCTCAGCGCGACCACGCCGGATGCGGCCATCCGCGAATACGAGACCCTGCGCCGCAGCGCCAAGCACGGCCTGACCGATGCCCAGCGCTACGGACTGGCGCTGGCGCGCCTGCGCAACAGCGGCGGCCGGCCGAGCGAGCCGGTGGCCGAACTGACCAGCCTGCTGGAGGCGCATCCGGATAACTTGTGGCTGACGCTGGGCCTGAGCGAAGCGCAGGCGCGGGTGGGCCAGCGCGAGGTGGCCAATGCGCGCTTCGACGCGCTGCTCAAGCAACTGCCGAACAACCGCGCGGTGGCGCTGACCTATGCCGGCGCGCTCAACGAGCAAGCCAGCAAGGACTCCGGCCAGCGCGCGCGCCAGGTGCTGGAGCCGCTGCTGCATCGCAGTAGCGAAGACCCCTTGTTGCAACAGACCTACGCACGCGCCTGCGAGCTGTCCGGCGACCATCTGCGCGCCAGCGAGGCCTATGCCGAATCCGCGTATTTGAATGGACGCCCGGAACAGGCGCTGATCCAGCTGGAAGCGCTGAAGAAGAAAGATCTCGACTATGTGACACGGGCACGGGTGGATGCGCGCATCGCAGCGATCACGCCAACCGTGCTGGAGCTGCGCCGGCAAGGGATTCGCGACCCGGATCTGTCGACCCGCTAGCGCTTGTGACAATGGGCGCAATGGTTATCCCGGCGTGCGCCGGGGCGTCCCGCACTGCGCCCGCCACCGGTGCAGGCCGCTGTCGCCAGGGTCGCCGCCGCCGGGGATGTCACATTAGAGTCACAAAACCGTAGTCTACTGGCGATCACCAAAGCCAGACGGTAAGCCCCGCGTGCAAAAACGCATTCTGATCGTCGACGACGAACCCGCGATTCGCGACATGGTGGCGTTCGCGCTGCGCAAAGGCGAGTTCGAACCCATCCATGCCGGCGATGCCCGCGAGGCGCAGACCGCCATCGCCGACCGCGTGCCCGACCTGATCCTGCTGGACTGGATGTTGCCCGGCACCAGCGGGCTGGATCTGGCGCGGCGCTGGCGCAAGGAACAGCTGACCCGCGAGATTCCGATCATCATGCTGACCGCGCGCGGCGAAGAGAACGACCGCGTCGGCGGCCTGGAAGCCGGGGTCGACGATTACGTGGTCAAGCCGTTCTCGGCGCGCGAGTTGCTGGCGCGCATCCGTGCGGTGATGCGCCGCACCCGCGAGGACGACGAAGACGGCAGCGTGGCCGTGGGCCGCCTGCGCATCGACGGCGCCGCGCACCGGGTGTTTGCCGGCGACGCGCCGGTGCCGATCGGCCCGACCGAATACCGCCTGCTGCACTTTTTCATGACACACCCCGAGCGCGTGTACACGCGCACCCAGCTGCTGGATCATGTCTGGGGCGGCAGCGTGTACGTGGAAGAGCGCACCATCGACGTGCATATTCGCCGCCTGCGCAAGACGCTGGAACCGTTCGGCCTGGAAAACATGGTGCAGACCGTGCGTGGCTCGGGCTACCGTTTCTCTTCGGCAACCTAGTGGTTGCCGCACGGCCGGTCGGCCACGCAGGCCGGCCGGCTCGCACGCCCATCTGACGCTCCGTGGTAACGCCTTCCATGCCTCGACATATCCGTTCCGCCTGGCTCAAGACGCTCGGCACTCTCGCGCTGCTGTTGGGCGCTGCCGTGCTGGTCGGCGTGCTGATCGCGCATGTGTGGATGGCGTTGACGCTGACTGCCCTGGGCGTGCTGGCCTGGCATTACTGGCGGCTGCGCCAGGTGCTGCGCCGCCTGACCGCCCGGCAGCGCGCCGAACCCGCCGCCGGGATCGGTGCCTGGAACGAACTGGACCGCCTGCTCTATCGCAGCCAAGCCGAGATGCGCGGGCGCAAGCGTCGCCTGATCGAAATGCTGCGGACCTACCGCGCCGCCGCACAGGCGTTGCCGGATGCGGTGGTGGTGGTGGATCGCAACAGCCAGCGCGTGCAGTGGTTCAACCGAGCCGCGGGCGGCCTGCTGGGCCTGCATCATCCGGGCGATATGGGCGTGTCGGTGGTGGAGCGGTTGCAGCCGTTGCCGTTGGCGCACTGGCTGGCCGCCGGCCGCAATGCCGAGCCCATGCTCGACGCCGCCTCGCCGGTGGATCCGGACCTGCGCCTGAATCTGCGCCTGATCCCCTACTCCGACGATTACTGGCTGCTGGTGGCGCGCGATGTCAGCAAACTGCTGCGGCTGGAGCAGGTGCGCCGCGACTTCGTGGCCAACGTCTCGCACGAACTGCGCACGCCACTGACGGTGGTGCACGGCTATCTGGACATGCTCGACCCGGAAGACTTTCCCGATTCGGGCCCGATGCTGGCCGAGATGCGCAAGCAGTCGCAGCGCATGGCGCAGCTGGTCGAAGATCTGCTGACGCTGTCGCGGCTGGAATCGCAGGAAGAACTCGGCGAGGAACACGTGGCGATGGCGCCGATGCTGTCGACGCTGCGCCGCGAAGCCGAAGCGCACAGCCAGGGCCGCCACACGGTGGAAGTGTTCGACGAGGCCGGCGTGGACCTGCTCGGCTCCAACAAGGAACTGCATAGCGCCTTCTCCAACCTGGTCACCAACGCCGTGCGCTACACGCCCGGCGGCGGCACGGTGACGATCCGCCTCGTGCGCGAGGGCGATGGCGCGGCCCTGGCGGTGCGCGACACCGGCTACGGCATTCCCGCCTCGCATCTGCCGCGCATCACCGAGCGCTTCTATCGTGTCTCCAGCAGCCGCTCGCGCGAGAGTGGCGGCACCGGGCTGGGGCTGTCGATCGTCAAGCACATCCTGGGACTGCATCAGGCGCGTCTGGAAATCGAAAGCGAAGTCGGACGCGGTAGCGAATTCTCATGCCATTTTGTCGCTGCGCGCGTCGTGCAGCGCGATCAGTCCCTGCCACTGTCACGTTCGGCGTGATATGTAAGGGGTGCGCGCCGCAACGCGGGGCGATGCGCGCGCGAACGACGCGCCGCATTGCCTGCGCTGCACCTGGCGCGCTGTCACGCCGCACACCATCTCCGTCTTGATGACCGATTCCAATGGGCCACGCCAAAGAACTGCACGACGTCACACCTTCCGAGGACATCGCCACCGATCCGTTGCGCGATCCGGCGCTGTACATCAACCGGGAACTGTCGCAGCTGGACTTCAATTTCCGGGTGCTGGCGCAGGCGTTGGACGAGCAGATGCCGTTGCTGGAACGGCTGCGTTTCCTGTGCATTTCCTGCACCAATCTGGATGAATTCTTCGAGATCCGCGCGGCCACCGTGCGGCATGCGCAAGAGTTCGGCCTGCCGCCGGCGCCGGATGGCCTGAGCCCGACCGCCATCCTCAACGCAGTGCACGACCGCGCGGCCAAGCTGGTCGAACAGCAATACCACGCATGGAATGAGGTGCTGCGCCCGGCGATGGAAGATGCCGGCGTGGCCGTGCTCAGCCGAACGGCGTGGACCTCGCGCCAGAAGCGCTGGCTGCGGGCGTACTTCCGCAACGAGATCATGCCGGTGCTGTCGCCGCTGGGTCTGGACCCGGCGCATCCGTTTCCGAAGATCCTCAACAAGACCTTGAACATCGTGGTGGTGCTGGAGGGCCAGGACGCATTCGGGCGCGCCGGTCATCTGGCCATCGTGCGTGCGCCGCGTTCGTTGCCGCGCATCATCCAGCTACCGGCGAGCCTGTCGCCAGAGGGCGCGCAGAGCTTCGTGTTCCTGTCCTCGGTGCTGTCCGAGTTCGTCGACGAGCTGTTCCCGGGCATGCAGGTCAAGGGCTCGTATCAGTTCCGCGTCACCCGCAATTCCGAGCTGGTGGTGGACGAGGAGGAGGTCGAGAACCTGGCGCTGGCCTTGCGCGACGAGCTGGTCACGCGCGGCTATCGCCCGGCGGTGCGTCTGGAGATCGCGCACGACTGTCCGGCGCCGATCATGCGCACCTTGCTGCAGAACTTCGGCCTGAACGAAAACGCGGTGTATCGCATCGTCGGGCCGGTCAATCTGAGCCGCGTCACCCAGGTCTACGATCTGGTGCAGCGCCCCGAACTGAAGTATCCGTTGTTCAATCCGCGCACCTTGCGCGACAACGACGGCATCTTCGAGATCGTCAACAAGGGTGATGTGTTGTTGCATCACCCCTTCGATGCGTTCACTGCAGTGCTGGACGTGATCCGTCAGGCCGCGGTCGACCCGAACGTGCTGGCGATCAAGCAGACGCTGTACCGCACCGGCAAGGACTCGTTGATCGTCGATGCGCTGATCCTGGCCGCGCGCAACGGCAAGGACGTCACCGTGGTGGTGGAGCTGCGCGCGCGCTTCGACGAAGAAGCCAACCTGGGACTGGCCGACAAGCTGCAGGAAGCCGGCGTGCAGGTGGTGTACGGCGTGGTCGGCTTCAAGACGCACGCCAAGATGCTGCTGATCGTGCGCCGCGAGGGACGCAAGCTCAAACGCTATGTGCATCTGGGCACCGGCAACTACCACAGCGGCACCGCACGCCTGTATACCGACATCAGCCTGATCACGGCGGATGTGGAGATCGGCAACGATGTACACATGCTGTTCCAGCAATTGTCCGGGCTCGCTCCGCGCATGAAGCTGGAGCAGTTGCTGCAGTCGCCCTTTACGCTGCATGCCGGGGTGTTGAAGCGGATCGAGCGCGAAACGCGGCTGGCCCGCAATGGCCGCCCGGGCCGCATCATCGCCAAGATGAATGCCCTCAACGAGCCGCAAGTCGTGCGCGCGCTGTATACCGCCTCGCAAGCCGGCGTGCAGATCGATCTGATCGTGCGCGGCGCCTGCACGCTGCGGCCTGGCGTACCCGGCGTGTCCGACAATATCCGCGTGCGTTCGATCGTGGGGCGCTTTCTGGAACATAGCCGCGTGTACTGGTTCGGCAACGATGGCGCGGCAGAGTTGTACTGCGCCAGCGCCGATTGGCTGGAACGCAATCTGCTGCGGCGCGTGGAGACCTGCTTCCCGATCCTGGATCCGGATCTGGCCAAGCGCGTCTACCGCGAAGTGCTGCAGAACTACCTGGACGACAACGTCAACGCCTGGGAGCTGGATGCCGACGGCGTCTATCACAAGCGTATACCCGGCCCCGGCGAGCCGGCACATTCGGCGCAGATGACCTTGCTCGAGCGGATCTGAAAGCGGTGCGGGCGCGGCCCCTCACGGGGCCAACGGCCCATCGGCTACCATGCGCTCATGCCAACGCCCTCCCCCACGATCCCGCCCCTGAGCGATGGCGATTTTCTCGCCGCCATTGACTTAGGGTCCAACAGTTTCCACATGGTCATTGCGCGCTACCTGATGGGTCAGCTGCGCGTGGTCGATCGCCTGCGCGAAACCGTGCGCATGGCCGACGGCCTGGATGGCAAAGGTGGCATCTCCAACGAAGCGCGCCAGCGTGCGCTCGAATGCTTGGCACGCTTCGGCCAGCGCATCCGCGAAGTGCCGTCGTTGCGCGTACGCGCGCTGGCCACCAATACCGTGCGTCAGCTGCGCTCGCCGCAGGCATTTCTGATGCCGGCCGAAACCGCGCTCGGGCATGCGATCGAGGTGGTCAGCGGACGCGAGGAAGCGCGCCTGATCTATCTCGGCGTTGCGCATGCGCAACCGCCCAAACCCGATCAACGCCGGCTGGTGATCGACATCGGCGGCGGCTCGACCGAGTTCATCATCGGCCGCGGGTTCCAGACCCTGGAACGCGAATCCCTGCAGGCCGGCTGCATCGCCAGCACGCGCCGCTTTTTCCCCGGCGGCAAGCTGTCGAAGAAGAAATGGAAGGATGCGCTGACCGAGATCGGCGCCGAGTTCCAGCAGTTCGCCAATCAGTACAAGGCACTGGGCTGGCATGAGGCGATCGGTTCGTCCGGCACGCACAAGGCCATTGGCGAGATCTGTGCGGCGATGAAGCTCACCAAGGGCGCGATCACTGCCGAAGCGCTGCCGGCGCTGCGCGACGAACTGCTCAAGGCCAAGCGCATCGAAGACATCCAGTTGCCCGGCCTGGCCGCCGAACGCCGGCCGATCATCGCCGGCGGCATTCTGGTGCTGGAAGCGGCGTTCCAGGCCCTGGGGCTGGAAAAGCTGATGGTCAGCAAGGCCGCGATGCGCGAAGGCATCCTCTACGACATGCTGGGCCGCGGCGGCGAGAACGACCCGCGCGACAGCTCGGTGGCCTCGCTGGTGCAGCGCTACGGCATCGACGAAGTGCAGGCGCAGCGCGTGGAAGCCACTGCGTGCCGCCTGTTCGATCAGGTCTGCGAATCCTGGCAGCTGGATGGCGACGACGCGCAGGTGTTGCGCCGCGCCGCGCGCCTGCACGAGCTGGGGCTGATCATCGCGCACAGCCAGTATCACGTGCACGGCAGCTACATCCTGGAGCACTCGGACATCGCCGGCTTCTCGCGGCAGGAGCAGCAGGTGCTGGCATCGCTGGTGCGCACGCATCGGCGCAATGTGCCCAAGACCGCGTTCGAGGCGCTGCCGGATCGCCTGCTGCTGCCGACCCGACGCAAGGCCGCGCTGCTGCGGCTGGCGGTGCTGCTGCATCGCGCGCACGAATCCGACCCGATTCCGACCCTGGAACTCACCGCCGACGACACGCGCCTGTCATTGATCCTGTCGCAAAGCTGGATCGACTCGCGCCCGCTGTTGCGCGCCGACCTGATCGGAGAAGTCGAAAGCATGGCCGGGCTGGGGATCGCGTTCAAACCGTTTGTGACCTGAGGCCTGCGGCCTCAGGCGGGAATCGGGAATGGGGATTCGGGAATAGTCGACCACGGAGCTCTGAGAAGTTCTGACTGGTGGCGATTGCGCTAAACGAGTGCAGCACGCTGCCTTTGCGATTCCCCATTCCCATTCCCCATTCCCCATTCCCGGCTCCACTGTCACCGCCGCGACTTATGGGCGCAACATCCATGCCATCGCCCTCCCGGAAGCTAGCCAAAACCGGAGAACGGGCATGCGCTACGCGATCGTTACCGAAACCTATCCCCCCGAAGTCAACGGTGTTGCGCTGACCGTGCACGGGCTGGAAACCGGCCTGCGCGCACGCGGACACCAGGTGGACGTGGTGCGTCCACGGCAGAGCGGCGATACCGATGCGGCCGCGGCACTGCTGGTGCGCGGCGCATCGCTGCCGCGCTACCCGGGACTGAAATTCGGGCTACCGGCAACACAACGCCTGGTTCGTCATTGGCACATCACGCAACCGGATGCGGTCTATGTGGCCACGGAAGGCCCCTTGGGCTGGTCGGCGATGCGTGCGGCACGCCGACTGGGCATCCCGGTCGCGACCGGCTTCCACACACGTTTCGACGAATACTTGCCCGACTACGGTGCCGCCTGGCTGCAGGGCACCGCGTTGCGCTGGATGCGCCGCTTCCATAATCAGGCCGAGGCCACGCTGGTGCCCACGCGCGAGCTACAGCAATTCCTGCGCGACGGCGGCTTCGAGCGGGTGCAACTGCTGGCGCGCGCGGTAGACAGCCAGCAGTTCGATCCGGCCCGACGCGATCCGGACTTGCGTGCCGAATGGGGCATCGAAGGCGAAGGCTTCGCCGCGATCTATGTCGGACGTATCGCCAACGAAAAGAATCTGCCGCTGGCGATTCGCGCCTTCCGCAAGCTGCAGCAGATCCGGCCGAAGGCACGCTTCGTCTGGGTGGGCGATGGCCCGGCACGCGAAAAGATCGCGCACGAGAATCCGGATTTCATCTTCTGCGGCATCCAGCGCGGCGCGGCGCTGGCGCGCCACTTCGCCAGCGGCGATCTGTTCCTGTTCCCCAGCCGCAGCGAGACCTTCGGCAACGTGACCCTGGAGGCGATGGCCAGCGGTGTGGCCACCGTGGCCTTCGACTACGGCGCCGCGCGCGAGTATCTGCGCAGCGGTCACAGCGGTGCGGCAGTGGATGACGACGAAGCGTTCATCCAGGCCGCCGTCGCACTCACCGACGACGATGCGATGCGCCAGCGCCTGGGGGCTGCGGCTGCGCAGGCGATGAAGAAACTGCATCCGGACACGGTGGTGTCCGACTTCGAGGCCTTGCTGATGGGTATCACCGCGACACGGGGGCGTTATGTCGGCAACGCGGCTTGAGCTCCTGCGCGGTCGCGAGGCGCGCTGGTGCCGGCGCGCCAATCGCTGGTGCCGTCGCCACCCGGTGCGGCGCGCGTTCGCCACCATCAGCCGGCTCGGCGATGGCCTGTTCTGGTACAGCCTGATGGGCTTGTTGGTGCTGGCCGATGGCATGGATGGCGTCCGCGCATCTGCGCACATGGCCGCCACCGGTGTGCTCGCGCTGACCTTGTACAAGGCACTCAAACGCTGGACGCGTCGGCCGCGCCCGTATGCGGCCGATGTGCGCATCCGCGCCTGGGTGGCGCCGCTGGACGAATTCAGTTTCCCGTCCGGTCACACCTTGCATGCGGTGTCCTTCAGCATCGTGGCGTTGGCCTACTACCCGTGGCTGGCGCCCCTGCTGGTGCCGTTTTCGGCCGGCGTGGCGCTGTCGCGCGTGGTACTGGGCCTGCACTATCCCAGCGACGTGCTGGCTGCTACGGCGATCGGCGCGGTGCTGGCCAGTCTGTCGCTGTGGGGATTGCCGGTGTTGTTGGGGTAAAGCGTGAGATCTGCCATCGCCGCGCTTGCCTGACCAAGCCGAGGCCCTCGTCGCGCAGCCGGCCGTTCACCCGGCACTCGCGCCGCGATGAAACGCTCCACCGATTCCCGATTCCCGATTCCCCATTCGCGATTCCCGTCCCGCGCTGCCGCCGTACAATGGCGCAATGACGACCCTGTTCATTTCCGACCTGCATCTGGATCCGGCCCGGCCGGCGATCACCGAGCTGTTTCTGGACTTCCTGCGCACGCAGGTGCCCGGTAGCGACGCGCTCTACATCCTCGGCGACCTGTTCGAAGCCTGGATCGGCGATGACACGCCATCGACCGCTGCCGATGCGGTGGCCGTGGCACTGCATGCGGTGGCCGATAGCGGCGTGCCGGTGTTCTTCATGCCGGGCAATCGCGACTTCCTGGTTGGCGAGGCGTACGCGCAACGTGCGGGTTTCCGCATCCTGCCCGATCCCACCGTGGTCGATTTGTACGGACACCAGACCTTGCTGATGCATGGCGACCTGCTGTGCACCGACGACACCGCCTACCAGGCATTCCGTGCGCAGACGCGTGATCCGGTCTTTCAGGCACAGTTCCTGGCGCAGCCGCTGGCCGCGCGGGTGGCCTTCGCACAACAGGCACGCGCTGCCAGCCAGGCGCGTCATGCAGAACTCAAGCAAGGCGACCAATCGCGCTTCGAGACCGTCACCGATGTCAGCCCGGCCGAAGTGGAGGCCACCTTCGTGCGGTACGGTCTGGACCGCCTGATCCACGGCCATACCCATCGCCCTGCGATCCACACCCTGCAGGCCGGCGGCCAGACCTGCACACGCATCGTGCTGGGCGACTGGTATGAACAAGGCTCGGTGTTGCATGTGGATGCCGACGGTGCTTCGCTGGAGCAGCTGACGCTTTAACGTAGCTGACAGCACATAGCGAGCAGCAGCCAGCTGGGCGCGGGCCGCTCGCTCGTAACCAGCTTGCAAGCGACTACCGCGATGGGCATCGGTCGCGCCTTCTGCAAGTGAGCGCCGCGGTTTCGACATCAGGCCTGCGCACGCTCGGCGTGCTGATCACGCCGGTAAAAAAACCCAGCTGGACGTATCGAAGCTCTGTCGGCAAGTGTGATCGCGCCAGCGTGCTGATACGCAACCACACAGTCCATGCAGCATCCAGAGGCATCACTGCATGCTGCGCGCATGCTCGGCGTAATCGACAAAGTCGGCGTTGACCACGTCGTACCAGAGCACCGTGCCATCGGCCTGCACGCGGAAACGATCGCGCACCGGGCTGGTCTGCGGGTCGCCGGGGCACTCGTTGCCATGCCGCTCGCGGACTGCAAATTCGAAAGCATCCGGCGTCGGCGCAGCGTCGTCTTCGGCGATGATGCTGATGCAGTTGTCCGGATAGAAGTGGTCGCCCTGCAGGCGGGTTTCCAGCACATGCAGCGCACGGGCCCGGGCATCGTTGCCGGTCGGCGCGGCCGGCGCGGACACGGCCGGTTTGGGTGGCGCAGGGGCTGGGTCGGCAGGTTGCTGTTTGCAGCCGGCAACTGCCAGCGCGGCCAGGCACAGCGCCGCGTAACGCAGGGACTTGGACATGGATGCTCCGCTCCGCAGGACACGCCGGCGACAACCGGCAGTGCCTCTAGTCTGCGCGATCGCTGCGCCTGCGTGTAGCGGCAAAGGCCCGGCACCTGCGGTACCGGGCCGACAGCGGAACGAGACGCGCGGTCCTCAGCGGAAGCCGGCGATGGTGGCCTTGGTATTGACCAGCACGCGCTGATTGTCGGCGGTGCTGGCATTGCCCATGGGCACGCCGTTGTAGCTGATGTTGGGGTTGGACCAGTAGTTCAGGCGTGGGCAGCCGCTGCTGCAGTCGTAGGCCATGATGGTGCGCCAGCTGTTGCCGTAGCGATAGCCGTGCCCGTAGGCGTAGGGCGAGGTGCTCGGGTCGTTGCTGGCGTCGTGACGGGCGCTCTGCAGATGGCCGATTTCATGCGCGAAGCTGTAATAGCCGGTGGCGCAATCCCAGTACACCGAGGCGAACGCGGTCGCGGCGGTGGAACCGATGCCCGATGCCAGGCCGCAGTAGCTGCTGTTGTTCAACACAATCACGCCCACATCGGCGGTGTAGGTGTTGCGGCTGGTGTGGATGCTGTCCATGTAGCCGTCGTTGGTCACGCGGAAGCGCTGCAGGTCGGTGGTGAAATCGCCGGTTTCGCTGTAGCTGGTGGTCTCGTAACGCGCCAGCTGCAAGGTGATGCCGACATTGCTGTTGATGTAGCCCTGGTTGGCCTCGGCCACTGCCAGTTGCACCAGCGACTGCATGTTGCCGCCGTAGGCGGTCACCGCCTGATTGGTCGCCACCACCAGCACGCGGATGGTGGCCGGGCTGCCCGACGATGCGGCGGCCGCGGTGACGCGCCCGTCGCTGGGCATCTCGATCTTCGGCAACAGGCTGTATTCGGCCGGGTGCTCCTGCGGCAAGCGGCTTTCCTCCACCTGCACCAGCACATGACGGCCATCGGCAAGCGGGCGCAGCCGATACAACTTGCCCGCGTAACGAATGGTGCCGGTGACGGTGTCGCCGCTGCGTACCAGGATGGCCGAGTTCAGCGGATCCACCCCCGACAGCGTGCGTGCACGGGTACCAGCGCGCGGGCCGAGATTGCCGTACCACACGCTATCGCCGCCTTCCAGGGCATCGACCTTGGCCTGGGTGGCGGTGATGGTCTGGCCGTCCAACTGAAGTTCCAGCAGCTTCTCCGAGGCGGTGACGGCATCGGCGTCGAGCTGGACCACCTGCGCGTTGGCGGTGGACGGTGCGCTGAGCAGACGCTGCAACGAGGGTTCGGCAATGGCCGTGGCGGTCGCGCTGCGGCTCAGCGCAGGGCCGGATTGATACAGCGGCTTGCCGGCAGCGGCGGCCGAACCGGCCAGACACATGGCGATCAGACCCACCGTGGTGCACATCGACTTCGACTTCATCGCCTCTCTCTCCTTAGACATGGAAGTAACGGATGTGAAACACCGGGCCCCTGCCCCCGGGACGCCATTAAGGCGCGCGGGGCCGTACCGATTGCAAGTTGTTACAAAAGAAAATTACAGTTTTGTGATGCCTGCCGTTGAATGGATGCGATTCCGGCAGCTGCGCGGGAGGACCCAGCGCACAGTCCGGTGGTCGAAGGGGCGTTGCCGCGCAGGTGGCCTGTTGCGTCTGGCGGCAACCGGGCGCGGGCACGACGTCATGACGAAGGGCCGCGATGCGCGTCGATCTAACGCGCTGCAATCGTTCCGCCACGCACTGAGTTCATCGCTCACGAGCGACGCTGCGAACGCGCATCGCGGCGTCGGTACGGGCGATTCGATCTGCAAGCAAGCGGTGATCGACAAATCGCCCACTACAGGCCGCCCACGCACCCACCACCGATTGCTCAGCCGGCCTGCTCCACCAGATCGGCCAGTTCTTGCTCATCGAAGCCGGCAAGCAGCCGCGCCTGCAGATTGAACGGCCCATGCAGATAACCGTTGGCGTACTCGTGCAGCAGCGCCTTGAAGCGCGCGCGCGGCTCGATGCCCGCCTGCGCGCAATACCAGCGGTACCAGCGCGAGCCGGCCGCCACATGCGCCACTTCTTCGCGCAGGATGGTGTCCAGCACCTCGGCAGTGGCGGTATCGCCGAGCGAGCGCAGTTTGACGATCATCGCCGGTGTCACATCCAGCCCACGCGCTTCCAGCACGCGCGGCACCAACGCCATGCGTGCCAGGCCGTCGTGCGCGGTTTTCTCGCACATTTCCCACAGGCCGTTGTGCGCGGCGAAGTCGCCGTAGTCGTGGTCGTGTGCGTGCAAGCGTGCGCGCAGCAGCATGAAGTGGCGCGATTCGTCGTCGGCCACGCCAACCCAGTCGGCATAGAACGCCGCCGGCAACCCACGGAAGCGGTACACCGCATCCCAGGCCAGGTCGATGGCGTTGAGTTCGATATGTGCAATGGCGTGGATGAAGGCGGCACGGCCTTCCAAGCTGCCAAGCCCACGCCGCGGCACCTGCCGCGGATGCACCAGCACCGGGCTTGCGGGTCGGCCGGGCATGCGGATCGGCTCCGGTGGCGCTGCCTGCGGCGGTGGCGGCGGCAGGGTGCCGGCGCGGAGCGCGGCCGCATGTCGCTGCGTCAACGCGACCTTCTCCAGCGGATCGGCCGCTTGCAGGCAGGCGTATGCGGCTTGCAGAAGATCCATCGTGTCCATCACTCCGTCGTTGCAATAAGCCGCAGGACCGACAACTTGCGCTTCGATCTGCAGCGGCGATCCAGACCACCACCCAGCCGTTGCCCGTTCGGTCTGCAAACCTGCATAGCGGCTGGCGGCACTATCGAACCAGCGCGGCGCAACCGCTTGTCGACCGGCAGCAATCAAATAGCACGATCACCACCCAGGTAACCCTGCGTGGCACAGTGACTCTAGGCCACGCCTGGATAGCGCCGAGCTACAGCGCTACCGCATGCCCTCACGCGCGGCGACGCTTCTTGGCATCGTCCGAGCGCAATTGCTGGATGCGTTCGAAATAGCCCGGCTCGATGCCGGTGATGTACTCGCCGTTGAAGCACGAGGAATCGAACTGCTGGATGTCCGGGTTGCCTTCGCGCACCGCCACTTCCAGGTCTTCCAGATCCTGGTAGATCAGCCAGTCGCAGCCCAGGAATTCCTGGATTTCCAGCTCGCTGCGGCCATGCGCGATGAGTTCTTCGGCCGCCGGCATGTCGATACCGTAGATATTGGGGTAACGCACCGGCGGCGCGGCCGAGGCCAGATACACCTTGCGCGCCCCGGCATCGCGCGCCATCTGCACGATCTGCCGGCTGGTGGTGCCGCGCACGATCGAATCGTCGACCAGCAGCACCACGCGGTTGCGGAATTCCAGGTGGATCGGATTGAGCTTGCGCCGCACCGATTTCTGCCGCTCGCCCTGCCCCGGCATGATGAAGGTCCGGCCCACGTAGCGATTCTTGACGAAGCCCTCGCGGTACTTCACCCCGAGCACGTTGGACATCTCCAGCGCCACATCGCGCGAGGTGTCCGGGATCGGAATGATGGTGTCGATATCGTGGTCCGGGCGCAGCCGCAGGATCTTCTCGCCCAGCTTCAGGCCCATGCGCATGCGCGCCTTGTGCACCGAGATGTTGTCGATCATCGAATCGGGACGCGCGAAGTACACGTACTCGAAGATGCACGGCGCGTTGACGGTCGGCGCGGCGCAGACTTCCGAAAACAGCTCGCCGCGCGCGGTGATCACCATCGCCTCGCCGGGGCGCACGTCGCGCACGCGCTGGTAGCCGAGGATGTCCAGCGCGGCCGATTCGGAGGAGACGATGTATTCGGTGCCTTCGGCATGCTCGCGCTTGCCCAGCACCAGCGGACGGATGCCGTGCGGGTCGCGGAAGGCCACCAGGCCCAGGCCCAGCACCACGCTGACCACCGCATAGCCGCCCTTGCAGCGGCGGTGCACACCGGCCACCGCACGGATCGCCGCCTCGGGGGTGAGCATGCGCTGCGCGTCCAGCTCGTAGGCGAACACGTTCAGCAGCACTTCGCTGTCCGAATCGGTGTTGATGTTGCGGCGGTCGGCTTCGAACACCTGCTGGCGCAAGGCCTCGGTGTTGATCAGGTTGCCGTTGTGCGCCAGCGCGATGCCGTAGGGCGAGTTGACGTAGAACGGCTGCGCCTCGTCCATGCCTTCCGAGCCTGCGGTCGGATAGCGACAATGCGCGATGCCGACGCGGCCTTCCAGCACCGCCATCTTCTTTTCGTCGAAGACATCGCGCACCAGCCCGTTGGCTTTTTGCACGCGCAAGCGCGTGCCGTCTGCGGTGGCGATGCCTGCGGCGTCCTGCCCACGATGCTGCAGGACGGTCAGGCCGTCATACAGCTGCCCGGCGACGTTCTGGTTGCCGACAATACCGACGATGCCACACATGGTGCGCGTTCTCCGCTACGGCTTGCGCCGTTACTGTGAAGGGGGCCGTGCCTGGCCTTGGGACTCGACCCGAGCCGGGTCGCTTTCTCCGCCGCGAACCTGCGCCGGATCGATATTGGCCGGCATCGCCTGCGCCGGATCGCGTCCGTCGCTGGCGGCTTTACCGGGTTGCCCGAGCGCACGCGTGATGGTGTCGCTCAGACCGGACCCGGACAGCGCCTTGCCCAGATCCGTATTATCGCCTGCCGAAGGCAACTTCCCCAACTCCGTTGGCAAGTTGCCGAGTTCCATCGATGGCATGTCCATCGACGGCATCCGCCAGGCCGGCAGTTGCGCCCGCATCCAGCTCGCGCCCGGCGACAGCATCGGCATCAGCAGCGACTGGCGCCAGGACGGCTCGCGCGGCAGCGGCGTGAAGCTCATCAGCAGCACCAGCACGCTGGCCAGAAAAGCCCCGCGCACTAAACCCAGGCCGAACCCGAGCATGCGGTCCATGCCGCCCAGGCGCACCGCGTCCACGCCGGCGCGGATCACCATGCCGATCACCGCCACGGTGATCAGCACGCCGACGAACACCATCGCGTAGCCGCCGAACGATTCGGTGGCAGAGGGATGCTTGCCGTCGGCGATCCAGCGCGCGGCCGGGCCGCCGAACTGGAACGTCGCCCAGCCGGCCAGCAACCACGACAGCGTGCCGACCACGATCGCGACAAACCCGCGCAGCAGGCCCAACAGGGCCGACACCAGGATGATGACGCCCAGCACCATGTCGATCATTGCCCACTTCTCCGCGCGGCGCGCGCGCTGCTGGTCCAACCTGGCTCGGTGTTCATTGCGCTCCCCTCCATGGGTGTGAGGCGATCAGGAAATCCGCTCGTCGCTGGCGATACCACGCAAGCGGCGATCAGGCGGGCTGCGGACGAGCCGCACTGCGCGTAGCGAACCAGCCGGCATGCCGATCTCCGGCATGCCGCGCGCCCGCCGGTTGGCGGCGCCGTGGTTTACGGATGCGGACGCACCATGCCGGAAATGCCAACCTTGGCCGCCACCTGCGCACGCAGCTGTTCGGCATCGCCACGGTTGGCCACCGGGCCGACCCGCACACGGTTGAGCGCGCCCTTGTCGGTACGCACCTGTTCGACGAAAGCACTGAATCCGGCGGCACGCACGCGGTCGCGCAAGGCGTCGGCGTCTTCGGCGCGACCGAAGGCGCCCAGCTGCACCGCAAAGCCGACCGAACTGGCCGCAGGTGCTGCCGGCGCGGCGGGCGCCGCGACGACCGGCTTGGCGGGCTCGGGCTTGGCCGGCTCCGTTTTCGCCACCTCCGGCCTGGCCGGAGCAGGCTTGGGCGCTTCGGCCGGCTTGGGCGCGGCGGCCACAGGCTTGGCCGGCTCCGGCGGCAGGCTTTCGGTCTTGGTCGGCGCGGCGGTGCTGACGGCGGCCACGCTGCTGTTTGGCTTGGCAGCCGGCGCGGGCGCAGGCGCCGGTGTGCTGGCTGCAGGCGCCGGCGCTGCGGCATTGGCATCCAGCGTCACCACCTGGGCGTTGACGTCGCTGCGCACCTTCACCGCCTGCAGGCGCGCCGATTCGGCCTGGGCCTGATCGGCATACGGCCCCACGCGCACGCGCCAGGCCGGGCGGCCGTTGATCTGGGTCTTTTCGCTGAAGCCGGGCAGCTGCGCCTGCTTGAGCCGCGCCAGCACCGCGTCGGCATCGGCGCTGGTGGCGTAGGCGCCGAAGTTGACCGCGTAGTTGCCGGCCGCCACGTCAGGCGCCGATGGCGCGCTGGACGGGTTGGCCAGATCGGCCGCATCCGGGTTGTCCTGCACAGTGGCCGGCGCAGTGGCGGCGCCGTGCATGCCCAGCGCGCCACCGGCTGGCGCATCGCCCGGCGTGACCAGCGGCAATTCGCGGGTTTCGAACTCGCCATTGGCCGGTGCGGCAGGTGCCTCCAGCGGCACATCGGCCACGCCGCTCGACGGCGCAGGGCCCTTGACCAGCATCGGCAGGAAGATCACGGCAAGCGCCACCAGAACGATGGCGCCGATCAGTCGCTGTTTCAGAGCAGTATCCACGTAAAGAGACGAGAGGCGGCGTGGCGGGGTGCCGCGGCGATTATAAGGCCGCAGCCGGGCTACCGACCCGGCTGGACTGAACGAAGTGCGTTTAGCGCGTCGGCAACGGTATGAAACGAGCCGAACACCAGCACCCGATCGCCGGGTGAGGCCTGCGCAAGCACCGCGCGCAGTGCGCCCGCGACATCGCCATGGCAGGCCGCCTGCGCTGCGGCACTGCCCTGCAGACGGGCCTGCAAGGCCTGCGCCGACTGCCCGCGCGCGCCGTCCAGCCCGGCCAGGGTCCAGTGGTCGACCTGCGCGGCCACCGCCTCCACCACGCCCAGCACATCCTTGTCCGCCAGTGCGGCGTAGATCGCATGGGTGCTGCCGGCGTGTGTCTGCGCTCCCAACGCGTCGGCCAGCGCGCGCGCGGCCTGCGGGTTGTGGCCGACATCCAGCAGCACCTGCACGCCATTAACGTCGCAACGCTGCAGGCGCCCGGCCACCCGTGCATCGGCGATGCCTTGCGCCCAGGCGGCATCGGGCAGTTCTACCGGCAAGGCCTGCAGCGCGGCGATCGCCGCGGCGGCGTTGGCCAGCTGCACCGGCGCGTGCAGGGCCGGCATCGGCAGCTCCAGCGTCACCGCAACATCGCGCCAGCGCCACCGCGGCACGTCCGACTGCTGCACCTCGATCGGCTCGAAGAAATAATCGCTGCCGGCGCGGATCGCGTTGGCGCCCAGCTGATAGGCACGCCGCAATACGCTCGATGGCGGGTCGATGTCGCCCAGCACCACCGGCTTCCAGGCGCGGATGATGCCGGCCTTCTCGGTGCCGATCGCCTCGCGGTCGTTGCCCAGCCAATCGGTGTGGTCGATATCCACGGTGGTGATCACCGCCACATCCGAATCAATGATGTTGACCGCATCCAGGCGCCCGCCCAGGCCGATTTCCAGTACCGCCAGGTCCAGCCCGGAGCGCTGCAGCAGCCATAGCGCCGCCAACGTGCCGTATTCGAAATAGGTCAGTGCGGTCTGCCCACGCGCCGCTTCGACGGCGGCAAAGGCGTCCACCAGTTGCGCGTCGCTGGCCTCGTTGCCGTCGATACGCACGCGCTCGTTGTAGCGCAGCAGATGTGGCGAGGTATAGGTGCCCACCTTCCAGCCGGCGGCTTGCCCGATCGCCTCGATAAAGGCCACGGTGGACCCTTTGCCATTGGTGCCGCCGACCACGATGACGTGCCCGGCAGGCGCAGCAAGCTGCAGACGCGCCGCAACCTCGCGCACGCGCTCCAGCCCCATGGCGATGTTCTGCGGGTGCTGTTGCTCGATGTAGGCGAGCCAGTCGGAGAGGGAGTCGATTGCGTTCACGGTCAGGGCTGCGCGAGAGGAACCGCATTATCGCCGTTTGCCGGCGTGCAACGCACATCACCAGGCATGCCCGAAGATCGCGCGCCGTTGCATGGGTCGACTGGGTGCGCGCACCTCAGTCGGCAACTGGAGGAACGCTGTCGCCCGCATTCAAGGGGCATCGGAAATGGCCGCAATGCGCATGCCCAGCACGGAGCGTTGACCGCGCAACAGCACCGATACGCGTTGCTCGGGATGGCGCCGATACTGCGCTTGGTCGATGCACAGATGGCCCGGAAAACGATGCGCGAGCGGCCCGCCACTCAACCGGTACTTGCACGCCCGCGCGCTGGGCACCGATGCGGTCTGCATGACATGCACTTCTTCGAAATCGACGCCGGCGATGCGGGTGTAGATCCAGGGCCCACCTCTGGCCAGCACCAGCCAGCACCAGCCAGCACAGCAATCCCAGGAGCGGCGGCGCCAGGCAGATCGCCAGCACGGTGTTGAACAGCTGCTTGCCAACGACCGCCTTCCATCCGCCGATGCGATAGGCCGGCGCGACGATCAACACCGTCAATCCGCTTCCCAGCAGCAACATCGGCGCTATCCAGGCCCGACCGGACAGGAAGGGTGCGGGAATGAAGTCGGAGAACGCCCCCAGCGCCAACAGGCCGGACACGCTGCCCAAAGCAGCGTAGCGAAGCGCCCTGGGCCACTTGGCAATCGTGCCGATAGGACGGACCACAGCCTCATCCAGCATTCGTGCCGGGCGTTGTCTTACAGCGCCCGATGCTTGGCTTCACCGAAAAACGGCGTGTGGTGCGCGCAATCGTTGAGTCGCACCACGTCCAGGTGATCCACGTCCTCGCCTTCGAGCAGGTTGAGCGTGGTCGGTGCCTGGCGGAAGGTCCACAGCCGGGACAGCGGCAGGCCCAGAATCTTGCACAGGATTACGCGGTTGACCGCATCGTGGGCGACCACCAACAAGGTGTCGTCCGCGCCCAGGCCATCGGCCGCGCGCGCCAGGCCGCGCCAGCTGCGGTCCAGCACCTGACGCAGGGATTCGCCGCCGGGCATCAGCACGGTATCGGGCTCGTCGCGCCAGGCGCGCAGACGTGCCGGATCCTTGTCGTTGATCTCGCTGGCCAGCAGACCCTCCCATTCGCCGTGGGCGATTTCCTGCAGGTCCGCATCGGTCTGCAGCAGGCTTTCGCGGTTGCTGCCCAGCGCCAGCCTGGCGGTGGCCTGCGCACGCGACAGCGGCGATGCCACCGCGCGGGTGATCTCCAACGATTGCAGACGCGCGCCGAGGGCGGCGGCCTGGCCTTCGCCCACCGGGGACAGCGGGATATCGATCTGGCCCTGGTAACGGCCTTCGGCGTTCCACGGCGTCTCGCCGTGACGGGCAAGCAGGATGCGCATGCGCGAGGGATTCCTTGGGGAAGGGGCCGGTTCGCCGCAGCGAAACGGGAGCGCATGATAACCCCTCCCGCTGCGGTGCCGGCCGCCCGCGTCTGCGCACGCCGAGTTCCTTCAGCAGCGGCGGCGCCGGGGCGACTTCTGTCATGACCCAGCGAAAATACCGGCTATCCACGGCGATCATGCGGGTCATCGCCGGATCGAAGATCCAGTTGCTGCTCACCCACTGCCAGTTGCCGTCGAAGGCCAGGCCAACCAGCCTGCCCTGCGCGTCCATCACCGGCGCGCCCGGGCGCCGGCTCAGGCGCGCCCGAATGCCGGATCGCTGCGGCTGGGCCTACCGGTTTCCAGATGCCCGGCCAGACGGCGGCGGAATGCGGATCCGGGCTGTTCCAGCACGACGTCGTACCAGTGATCACTGGCAGCAAGCGCCAGACGCACGGTCTGACGCTGACCTGCGGCCAGGTGCAGCGAGCGCACGGTCGGATCTGCATAGTCCAGCGCGCGCAGCTGCAGCGTGCACGGTTGCTGCCCGGCATTGCCGATGTCCAGCACCAGCACCTCGCCGTCCTGCCACGCCTCCAACCATGGCGCAGCCGATTGCGTCCCGGCGGCAGCGAGGTCGCCGGCGAATTCGCGCAGGAAGCCATTGGGTCCATGCACGCTCAGCGCGTAGGCACCATTGTGCGCAGCACCCACCGGCACATCGTCGAGCCGGGTGCCGGGCAACACGGTGTAGTACCACGGGCCGCCGCTTGCAGCGCTGGTGTAGACATTGAACGCGGCCGCCGCAGCGCCGCTGTTGACGAACTGCAGTTGCACGCCGCTGTCGTCCGGCACGCGCGCATGCACCTGCAAGGCATACGGCAACGCGCGTGCCGGACGTTGTCCCGGCTCCTGTCGCGGCATGCTGGCCCTGGTCGGCGGCACCGGTAGCGGCTTGTTGCGCACGGCGGCGGTGCGCGCGCGGTAGTCGTCCACCGATGGCAGTGCGCTCACTGCCGAATCGTCCGGCTTGCGGAAATCGAACACGCTGGTCAGATCGCCGCTCACCGCGCGCCGCCACGGGCTGATGTTCGGCTCGGCCACGCCGAAGCGGCGTTCCAACAACCGTAGCACCGAGGTGTGATCGAACACCTGCGAATTGACCCAGCCACCGCGCGTCCAGGGCGAGATCACCAGCATCGGCACGCGGATGCCCAAGCCGATCGGCACGCCCTCGTAGACCTCCCCGCGCGTGTCGACGTTGCTGCGCCCCATGCGCGCATCCAGTGCGGGCAGCGCTGCGGGCACGTGATCGAAGAAGCCGTCGTTCTCGTCGTAGTTGATGATCAACGCGGTTTTCGCCCATACCTGCGGATTGGCGGTGAGCGCATCGATCAAGCGCGCGACCAGCGATTCGCCATAGGCCGGCGGCGCTTCCGGATGTTCGCAGTACGCGGTGGGCGGCACGATCCAGGACACCTGCGGCAAGCGATCGGCCTGCACATCGGCGGCGATTGCGGCGATGAGATGATCGGCCTGCGTGGTGGCGGCATTGTCGGCAGTGGAACCGGGCACGCAGGCACGTGCGCGTCGATAGCGTTCGTCGTCTGGGTGCAGATCGCGGTAGTGCGAAAAATACGCCAGCGAGTTGCAGCCGAAGTTGTCGTACTCCTGATACACGCGCCAGTCCACGCCTGCGGCCTGCAGGCGCTGCGCATAGGTGGTCCAGTCCATCGCCGCATAACCGGGCTTGTCGCGCGCCATGTCGGCGGTCCAGTTGCCGTCGTCGGCATTGGTCACCGCCTGCGCGCCGACGTTGCCCACGCTCGGGCCGCTGGTGCCGGTGAACAGGTACATGCGATTGGGATTGGTCGGCCCGTGCAGCGAACAGAAATAGCCGTCGCAAATGGTGAACGCGTCGGCGAGCGCGTGGTAGTACGGGATGTCGTGACGCTGGAAATACCCCATCGTCAATTCGCCCTTGTACGGCACCCAGGCGTCGTACTCGGCCCAACGCGCCGGGTCCTGCCCGTGGCCGGCTTTCCAGGAATGATCCAGGCTCTTGATCAACGGCGCGCAGGTGCTTTGCGAATCGAAGGCGAACGGCAGCAGGCGACGGCCGTCCGCAGCCGGCTGGCTCCATACCGGGTGACCGTCGCGCAGCTGCAACGGACGCGGATCGCCGAAGCCGCGCACGCCACGTAGCGCGCCGAAGTAATGATCGAAGGAGCGGTTTTCCTGCATCAGGATCACCACGTGTTCGATGTCGCGCAGCGTGCCGGTGCGCGAGTTGGCCGGCAGCGCGAGTGCGCGGCCGATCGAGGACGGCAAGGCGCCGGCGGCAGTCAGCGCGGCGACGCGCTTGAGGAAATCGCGGCGCGAGTGGGAAGACGTCATGGCTACGGGACCTGCGAGAAATACGTGTACATCGCCGCACAGTGCGACTGGGTACGACACGTATAGCGGGCAAGCACGACAGTTTTGCGACAGTCACCGTCATCAATGTTTCATATGTCGTTGACACCCTGCGTCGCGAAACGCCGGTCTTGCACCGTGCGTTGCCCTCAGCCGTGCTCGAACAGGATTCCCCCATGACGTCCGCTCGCCGTTTTCATGTCACTCCGCTGGCGCTTGCCCTGGCCGCGCTGCTTCCGGTCGTCGCATCGGCCGCCACACCGGCGGCCGATCCGGTAGTGCTTGCAGATGCGCCGGTGGCCGATGCCCCGGCCACCGTGGCCGATGCCGCCACCAACGCCACCCAGCTGGATGCGATCAACGTGGTGTCGCAAGGCAGCACCCGCCAGGTCCAGCGCATCAGCCGGCAGGACATCGAGCAGCTGACACCGGGTAGCAGCGCCTTCAAGGCGGTGGAAAAACTGCCGGGCGTGCAGTTCCAGTCGGCCGATCCGTTCGGCACCTACGAGTGGTCCGCACAGGTCACCCTACATGGCTTCGACCAGAGCCGGCTGGGCTATACGCTCGATGGCATTCCGCTCGGCAACATGAGCTACGGCGTCACCAACGGCCTGCACGTCACCCGCGCCATCATTTCGGAGAACCTCGGCTCGGTGGAGATCGCGCAAGGCGCCGGTGCGCTCGGGACTGCGTCCAACACCAACCTCGGCGGCACCATGCAGTTCTACTCGGCCGACCCGCAGACCACGCCCGGCCTGCGCCTGGTACAGACGGTCGGCAGCGATGCCACGCGGCGCACCTTCGTGCGTGGCGACACCGGCGACCGCAATGGCCTGTCGGCGTATCTGTCCTACGCCAATGCCAGCACCGACAAGTGGAAAGGCTTCGGCGACCAGCAGTCCGAGCAGGCCAACCTCAAGACCGTCTACCAGTGGGGCGATGGCAACCGTCTGAGCCTGTTCGTGGATACCTCGCGGCGCAAGGAATACGACTACATGGACCTGTCGTTGACCAGCCAGCGCGCGCTGGGCTGGGACCACGACTATCTGCAGCCGGATTGGGCCACCGCGGTGCAGATGGCGCGTGCGTATCAAACCACCGGTGCCACCAGCGGCGTGGCCAACGGCTATCCGCAATCGCTGGCCGGGCTGCCCGACGATTACAGCTGGCTCGACGCCAGTTACTACGCCGGCGGCGGTCTGCGCCGCGACAACCTGGCCGGTTTGTCGGGCACGTTCGTGTTCGGCGGCGCCACGCTGGATGCCACCGGCTACTACCATGCCAACCGTGGTGAAGGTCAGTGGGTGACGCCCTATGTGCCGACGTCTGCGCAGGTTCCGCTGTCGATGCGCACCACCGACTACGGCCTGGATCGGTATGGCGGCACCAGCGCATTGAAATGGTCGTGGGGCAACCACGATCTGGAAGTGGGCCTGTGGGCAGAAAACGCACGTACCACGCAGCAGCGCAACTACTTCGCGCTCGGCAACGAGGGCTATACCTCGCTGTACAACGTGTACGAGGTACAGACGCCGTTCCGCCGCGATTTCCTGCAGCGTTACACCACCCAGACCCGCATGCTGTACCTGCAGGACAGCGTGCGCCTGCTCGACGATCGCCTGACCCTCAACTACGGCGCAAAGGCGCTCAGCACCACCACGCGCGCGCAATCGCTGGTGCCGACCACCGCGCTGGCACAGGGCCGCATCCGCGCCGAAGACAACTTCCTGCCGCAGGTCGGGGTGAATTACAAACTGGACGAGCGCCAGGACATCTACGCCTCCTACAGCAAGAACATCGCCGCGTTCGGCTTCACCCCGTTCGGTACCTCGCAGGCGGCGTTCGACCGCAGCCGCTCCATGCTGGAGCCGGAACAATCGCAGACCGTGCAGGTGGGTTACCGCGTGCAGGATGCGCAATTCCAGCTGTCGGCCGACGCCTACTTCACCAAGTTCTCCAATCGGTTGTTGACCACCTCGCCGTGTAGCGCGGTGCAGACCTGCGCGGCGATCCTGAGCAATGTCGGTGCCGTGCACAGCGCAGGTGCGGATCTGGCATTGATGTGGCGTCCGATGGAGGGCCTGAGCTGGTTGAACTCGCTGTCGTGGAATCGCTCACACTATCAGGACGATTATCTCAACAACGGCGTGGTCGCCACCTCCGGCAAGGACGTGGTCGGCATCCCCGCGTTGATGTTCTCCTCCAGCGCCAGCTACCAGCTCGGCAACCTGCGCCTGGATCTGGACGGCAAGTACGTCGACAAGCGTTACATCACCTTCCTCAACGATTCGCAGGTGCCCTCGTACTGGCTGTTCAATGCCGGTGCGCGTTACGACTTCGGTCGCGTGGGCGGGGTGGCCGATGTAGCGCTGGCACTCAACATCACCAACCTCACCGACAAGCGCTATTTCGCCAGCACCGGCACCAACGGCTACGTGGCCTCCGATCCGGATGGCTACAACCAGACCATGGTGATCGGCGCACCGCGGCAGTACTTCATGAGCCTGGATGTGAAGTTCTAAGCAGCTCTGCACCACCTAAGGCGCCCTCATCCGGCGCTACGCGCCACCTTCTCCCGCATGCGGGAGAAGGCATGCCGACAGTGCCCCGAGGCCTCAAGCAGCTCGGCAGCTACCTTTTCCGAGCCTCCACGCCTGCTCGGCCGCTCCATATCTCGGCCTCACCTGCTCGCTGTCTTCCCTGCTTTTTCTTCTGTCTTCCCTGCTTTTCCTTTCTGCCTTCCCTGCGTGTCTCCCTTCCCTGCGTGTCTCCCTTCCCTGCGTGGTGGCCCTTCCTGCGCGCCGACTTGCCTGCTTGTTGACTGACGTGCTTGTTGGCTTCCCCGCCCTTCCCCCGCTTGCGGGGGAAGGTGCCCGAAGGGCGGATGGGGGCAACCGCCCCGCAACAAACGCATGCTGTCTGCCAACCAACCCAGCGCCACCGCCGCCCCCCGACTGCACGGGGACCATTGCTGTTGCACCACCACATGCACTCACCGCGCGCCGCATATAATCGCCGCCTTACTTTCACTCAGCAGGTCCCGCCAGATGGCGCAGACGATGAAGGCGCTGGTCAAGCGCGAAGCGAACAAGGGCATCTGGCTGGAACAGGTCGCCGTCCCCAGCCCCGGCCCCAACGATGTGCTGATCAAGCTGGAAAAGACCGCAATCTGCGGCACCGATCTGCATATCTACCTGTGGGACGAATGGAGCCAGCGCACCATCAAGCCAGGCCTCACGATCGGCCATGAGTTCGTCGGCCGCGTGGCCGAGCTCGGTTCGGCGGTGACCGGCTATCAGGTCGGCCAGCGCGTATCGGCCGAAGGGCATATCGTCTGCGGACACTGCCGCAACTGCCGCGGCGGCCGCCCGCACCTGTGCCCCAACACGGTCGGCATCGGCGTCAACGTCAACGGCGCCTTCGCCGAGTACATGGTGATGCCGGCCAGCAACCTGTGGCCGATTCCCGACCAGATTCCTTCCGAGCTGGCCGCGTTCTTCGACCCTTACGGCAACGCCGCGCACTGCGCGCTGGAATTCGATGTGATCGGCGAGGACGTGCTGATCACCGGCGCCGGCCCGATCGGCATCATTGCCGCCGGCATCTGCAAGCACATCGGTGCGCGCAATGTGGTGGTCACCGACGTCAACGACTTCCGTCTCAAGCTGGCGGCAGACATGGGCGCCACGCGCGTGGTCAACGTGTCCAAGACCTCGCTCAAGGACGTCATGGCCGACCTGCACATGGAAGGCTTCGACGTGGGCCTGGAAATGAGCGGCAACCCGCGCGCCTTCAACGACATGCTCGACTGCATGTACCACGGCGGCAAGATCGCCATGCTCGGCATCATGCCGCGCGGCGCCGGCTGCGACTGGGACAAGATCATCTTCAAGGGCCTTACGGTGCAGGGCATCTACGGCCGCAAGATGTACGAGACCTGGTACAAGATGACGCAACTGGTGCTGTCGGGTTTTCCGCTGCACAAGGTGCTGACCCATCAATTGCCGATCGACGACTTCCAGAAGGGCTTCGACCTGATGGAAGAAGGCAAGGCCGGCAAGGTCGTGTTGAGCTGGAACTGATCGGCCAATGCGTTTCAACGCTAAAAGGCGCTGCGAGGCGCCTTTTGCATGTCCATCTTCAGAAGTACAAACGCGGCGAGCAATCCTGATGCGCGCGGAGCACTTCAGGAAACGCATGGTCGGCGAGGATGCAGGCAAAGGCTCACTTGATCGAGGGTGCGATGCCCTCACCACTTGCGGGACACGCCGTGAATCCATCCCTGGAGGCTCGGTGGCGGCATCCATGCCGCCACACGGTCCCGCAACCGGCGAGTGCACCGCACCAGACAGTTGGTCGGCGCTCGTTCGAAAAGCTGTCTGTCGTGTGGCGTGCATCAGACATGGAGCCGATACTTCATGGTCGAACAAGGCGCATTCAGCACGGCTCTCCCGTACACACCGACCAACCCGATAGGTCCTTGCCCGCCTACCGTCGCGGGACCTTACGCGGCATGGATGCCGCGTAAGCGCTTACAAGGACGTACTTGCAGCGTGTCCCGCCATGGTGGGCGGGCAAGGGCCCTGCAGCCAGGCAGCAGATCAGCCGCTCTGCATCTGCAAGTGATCCATCCGCACTTTGCAATCACTCAAAGACAAAACAAACGAGATTTGAGTCTTGGGGTCGTTCAACTTCAGGCACCTAGAAGCCCGGGCATCAATTCTTGCCGCCTCATCACTTCACAGCCAAATCGTCAGAGCCGCTGTTCAGGCGATTGCCCTTACGGCCAGGTGACTGTGGCAGTCGCCACCAGGTGGTTCTGCGAATTCTGCCGCCCGAAGCCGAATTCCGCCGCCTCGCTGGTGTCGTAATACCCCACGCTCAAGCCCAGCGGACCGAACGCCTTGCCGACATTCACGCCGAAGTCGTTGTAGTCGTGGTCCACCTGACTCAGCGAGGAGGTATAGACGCTGTGCCCCGCATGCGCCCCGAAGGTGAAGTCGTAGGGCAGCGACCAGTTGGCATCCAGCGCGTAGTAATAGCCATCGGTGTTGGTGCCGTAGAGATCGTTGGTATAGGCAACGGTGAGGCTATAGGTTTTCAGGAACGTGGTCTTGGTGGTCAGCTCGGCGTAGTTGGACGCGCCCGCTCCCAGATACTGGTAGCGATTGAGCATGACATCGACATTGAAGTTGGCGCCCAGATCGGTGTTGTAGCCGACAAAGCCATCCACTTCCCAATCCGGATCGCCGGCACCGTAGTCGACGTTGGACGTCCAGGTGCCGATGTAAAGGCCGAACGGCGTCGTATAGGTGAGTCCGGCCTGGAAGGCGGGTTCTTCATTGGTCTGCGAAATGCCACGGAACAGATAGTCGCTGGTGACCGCAAAAGTGCCGCTGAAGGGGGAAACGGGGCCTTGTTCGTCCTGCCCCTGTGCCAACGGCACGACACCGAGCAGCAGCAACGACAGACAACACGCGAGCAAGGACGGCTTCATGGACATCTCCTGAAACGATGGGAGATCGGATTGCGCAAGGCGGGACTGCCATGACGTATTAGTCCAACCGTCATTGCAGCGCAACAGACAACTCGCGCTCGCTTGACCTGGCGCACAAGCTTCAGATCCGATGACGCTGGTCGAAGTTTCTGCCTCATCGACCCGCTGCGTGGAATCTTGATGGGCCGGGAGTGGAGATTGGGGATTCGCAACAGCAATGCGCACCGCTGCCGACCGCTAATTCCAATTCCCTATTCTCGATTCACCATTCTCGGCTGGCGCCAGCCAGCCCAAGTCAGACCGGAAACACGCCGTAATGCCGCGCTACCAGTCGCAGCTGCTGCCCAGGCTGAAAGCTTCCTGCCGATGCCGGCAGTTCCACTTCCACCTCATTGCCTGTCGGCTCCAACGTTGCGCGCAGACGCAGACGCGCCCCGCTGCGCTGCGACCAGGCCACCGTGGCCGGCCAACCGGCATCGTCCGGCACCAGATCTTCCGGCCGCACGTAGACCTCTACCGGGCCGGCCGCCAGCGCGGCATTGGCTGCCGGCAAGGCATGCCCGGCAACCTGGATCTGGCCTTGCGCCAGCACACCGGGAATTCGGTTCACCGCGCCCACGAAGGAATACACGAACGGCGAGGCCGGCTTGTCGTAGATCATCGCCGGCGTGTCGAGCTGCTCGATGCGGCCACGGTTGAGGATCGCCACCCGGTCGGCCAGCTCCAGCGCTTCTTCCTGGTCGTGGGTGACGAACACCGTGGTCAGGCCGGTACGTTCGTGCAGCTCGCGCAGCCAGCGGCGCAGATCGCGGCGCACCTGCGCATCCAGCGCACCGAACGGCTCGTCCAGCAGCAGCACGCGCGGCTCGATCGCCAACGCACGCGCCAAGGCCACGCGCTGCCGCTGACCGCCGGACAGCTGGGTGGGATAGCGCTGCTCCAGCCCCTGCAACTGCACCAGTGCCAGCAGTTCCTCCACGCGTGCGCGGATGCGCGCTTCGGCCCAACGCTCGGGACCGCGTCGCACCCGCAGGCCGAAGGCGATGTTCTCGAACACGTCCATATGCTTGAACAGTGCGTAATGCTGGAACACGAAACCGACCCGGCGCGACTGCACGCTCATGCGGGTGGCATCTTCGTCGCCGAACAGCACCTGCCCGCCATCGGCATGCTCCAGCCCGGCCATGATCCGCAGCAAGGTGGTCTTGCCCGAACCGGACGGCCCCAGCAAGGCCAGCAGCTCGCCCTGACGCACGTCCAGGCTGATGTCGTCCAGCGCGGTGAAGGTGTCGAACTGCTTGCGCAGGCGGTGGATGCGGATGCCCATGTTCACCTCAATGTCGGTGGTTGGCGGCGAGCGAATCGCCGTGCCGCCATTCCAGATACGTCTTCAGCGCCAGCGTCAGCAGCGCGGTCAATGCCAGCAACGAGGCACACGCAAACGCGGCGCTGTAGGCGTATTCGTTGTAGAGAATTTCCACATGCAAGGGCAGCGTGTTGGTGCGCCCACGGATATGCCCGGACACCACCGAGACCGCGCCGAACTCGCCCATCGCGCGCGCCGCGCACAGCAACACGCCATACATCAGGCCCCAGCGGATATTGGGCAGGGTCACCCGCCAGAACATCTGCCAGCCGGTCGCGCCCAGGCTCAATGCGGCCAGTTCCTCATCGCTGCCCTGCTGCTCCATCAGCGGCATCAACTCGCGCGCGATGAACGGGAAAGTGACGAAGGTCGTCGCCAGCACGATCCCGGGCAATGCAAACACGATGCGCGGCAGCTGGATCAGCACCTCGCCAAGAAACGGCAACTGCAGCTGCCAGCCTTCGTCGATCAGCGGCCATGCCCAGCCGCTGCGGCCGAAGATCAGCACGAAGATCAGACCCGCCACCACCGGCGACACCGAGAACGGCAGGTCGATCAGGCTGATCAGCAAGCGCTTGCCGGGGAATTGGTGCTTGCTGACGGCCCACGCCGCCGCCACGCCGAATACCAGATTCAGCGGCAGCACGATGGCAGTGACGATCAGGGTCAGCTTGATCGCCGATAACGCATCCGGGTCGACGATCGCATGCACGAAGGTGTCCCAGCCGCCGCGCAGCGCCTCGGCGAACACCAGTATCAGCGGTAGCAGCAAAAACGCCAGCAGGAACAGCAGCGCACCCAGAATCATCAACCACTGCACCCAACGCGGCTCGTTGGTGGCCGAGTCGGTGATACGGCGCGCCTGTTCGGTCATCTGGCGGGTCTGCAACATGGCGGGCTGCGGCGAAACAGCATCGGTCATGCAGTCCTCCGTTGATAGCGCAGCAGGCGTGCCTGCAGCGTATTGACCACCAGCAGGATCACGAACGACAGCAGCAGCATCGCCGCGGCAATCGCGGTGGCGCCGGCGTAGTCGAATTCCTCCAGCCGGATGGTGATCAGCAGCGGTGCGATCTCGGTGGAATTGGGCAGGTTGCCGGCGATGAAGATCACCGAACCGTACTCACCCACGCCGCGCGCGAATGCCAGCGCGAACCCGGTCAGTACCGCCGGCCAAAGTCCCGGCAGCACCACCCGCCACACCGTCTGCCAGCGCGATGCACCCAGCGTGGCGGCGGCCGCTTCCAGCTCGCGCTCGCTCTCGGCCAGCACCGGCTGCACCACCCGCACCACGAACGGCAACCCCACGAACACCAGCGCCAGCACGATACCCAGCTGGGTGTAGGCCACCTTGATGCCGACCGCTTCCAGCCAGCGTCCGACCCAACCGTTGCCGCCGTACAACGCGGTCAGCGCGATGCCGGCCACCGCGGTCGGCAACGCGAACGGCAAGTCGATCACCGCATCGAACAGGCGCTTGCCCGGGAAGTTGTAGCGCACGAACACCCAGGCCACCCAGGTTCCCATCACCGCATTGAAGGCGCCGGCCGCAAACGCGGTGCCGAAACTCACCCGCAGCGCCGACAGCACCCGCGGCTCGCTCCAGACCCGCCACAGGCCGTCCCAGCCCAACCCGCTGGTTTTGATGAAGATGCCCAGCAGCGGGATCAGCACGATCAATCCCAGCCAGGTCAGCGTGATTCCAAGACTCAAGCCCAGCCCCGGCATCACGCGTCGGCGCGGTGACGGCGCTGGGTGGGGTGCAACCGACATCTGCATCGCCTACTTTGCTGCCTGGATCTGATCGAACACACCACCGTCGGCGAAGTGTTCCTGCTGCGCCTTGTCCCACGACCCGAACGCTTCCTGGATGGTCACCAGCTTGATGTCCTGGAACCGCGCCAGATCGGCAGGGTCGGCAAATTCCGGATGGCGCGGGCGATAGAAATGCTTGGCCGCCAGCTTCTGCCCTTCCGGCGCATACAGGTAACGCAGATAGGCCTCGGCCACCTCGCGGGTGCCGTGCTTGTCGACGTTCTTGTCGACCAGCGCCACCGACGGCTCGGCCAGGATCGACAGCTTCGGCACCACGATCTCGAACTTGTCCTTGCCCAGCTCCTCGCGCGCCAGCAGCGCCTCGTTCTCCCAGGCCAGCAGCACATCGCCGATACCACGTTGCACGAACGTGGTGGTGGCGCCGCGCGCACCGGTATCCAGCACCGGCACATTGCGGAACAGCGCCTGCATGTAGCGCACGATGCGCTCGCGGTCGCCCTTGAAGATGTGGTCGGCGTAGGCCCAGGCAGCCAGATAGTTCCAGCGCGCGCCACCGGAGGTCTTGGGGTTGGGCGTCACCACCGCCACGCCCGAGCGCAGCAGGTCCGGCCAATCGTGGATGTTCTTCGGGTTGCCCTTGCGCACCAGGAACACGATCGTCGAGGTGTACGGCGCGCTGTTGTCGGGCAGGCGCTTTTCCCAGTCGCTGTCGATCAGCTTGGCCTTTTCGGCGATCGCATCGACGTCGTAGGCCAGCGCCAGCGTGACCACATCGGCCTCGATGCCGTCGATCACCGCGCGCGCCTGTTTGCCGGAGCCGCCGTGCGAGGTCTCCACCGTCACGGTGTCCTGCGGATGCTGCTGCTTCCACTGCGCGGCAAAGGCGCTGTTGTAGTCGCGGTAGAACTCGCGGGTGGGGTCGTAACTGACATTGAGCAGGCCGATGTCGCGCGCGCCCGCCTGGCCGGCCAGGACCAGCAGGCTGCACAACACGGTCGATACAAAACGGAAGCGGGGGTGGGTCACAGCAATCTCCAAACCGTTGGGGCGCAGCTGAACAGCAAGCATGCCATGCTGCGCAGCGGCACGCAGGCGGTGAAATGACATCAAGGCCGCGCCTTATGCCGATTTTGCATGACGTAGTGGTATGCCACCGTGATCGTTAAAATCATGCGTCTCCTGCCACTGCGATCGCCATGACCAACGCTCCCGCCGCGCTGACCGCCCATTACGCCGCCGAACTGGACACCATCCAGGCCCAGGGCTTGTTCAAGTCCGAGCGCATCATCACCGGCCCGCAGTCGGCCCGGATCACCCTGGCCGATGGCCGCAGCGTACTCAACTTCTGCGCCAACAACTATCTGGGCCTGGCCGACCACCCGGACATCATCCAGGCCGCCAAGGACGCGCTGGACACGCATGGCTTCGGCATGGCCTCGGTGCGCTTCATCTGCGGCACCCAGGATCTGCACAAGCAGCTCGAGCGCACCATCGCCGATTTCTTCGGCACCGAGGACACCATCCTCTACGCGGCCTGTTTCGATGCCAACGGCGGCCTGTTCGAACCGCTGCTCGGCGAAGCGGACGCGATCATTTCCGACGCGCTCAACCACGCCTCCATCATCGACGGCGTGCGCCTGTGCAAGGCCAAGCGCTTCCGCTACGCCAACTGCGACATGGCCGATCTGGAAGCGCAGTTGCAGGCCGCCGATGCGGCCGGCTGCAAGACCAAGCTGATCACCAGCGACGGCGTGTTCTCGATGGACGGCTTCATCGCCCCGCTGGACGAGATCACCGCCCTCGCCCGCAAATACAACGCGCTGGTGCACATCGACGAATGCCATGCCACCGGCTTTCTCGGCGCCACCGGCCGCGGCTCGGCCGAGGTCAAGGGCGTGCTGGACCGGATCGACATCATCACCGGCACGCTGGGCAAGGCGATGGGCGGTGCACTGGGCGGCTTCACCACCGCCAGGCGCGAAGTCATCGAACTGCTGCGCCAGCGCTCGCGCCCGTATCTGTTCTCCAACTCGCTGCCGCCGCATGTGGTGGCAGCCGGCATCAAGGCCTTCGAGATGCTGGAAGCCGCCGGCGAGCTGCGCACGCAACTGGTCGACAACACCCGCTACTTCCGCGAGCGCATGACCGCCGCCGGCTTCGACCTCAAGCCCGGCGTGCACCCGATCAGCCCGGTGATGCTCTACGACGCACCGCTGGCGCAAACATTTGCCGAGCGTCTGCTGGAAGAAGGCATCTACGCGATTGGCTTCTTCTTCCCGGTGGTGCCCAAGGGGCAGGCGCGCATCCGCACCCAGATCAGCGCCGCGCACACCCGCGCGCAGCTGGATCAGGCGATCGACGCGTTCATCAAGATCGGCCGCGAACTCGACGTCATCAAGCACTGATGCGCACGGTACTGCGCCAACGGCTGCTGCTGGCGGCGCAGACCGATACCCACGCGCAACTGCTGGACGGCAACTGGGAAACCCGTTGCCTGCATTGCCGTCGGCGCCTGCAGCTGCGCGCCGATGGCGAACCGCTCGGGCACACCACGCTGGAACACGTGGTACCGCAGGCCTGGTTTGGCCGTCGCGCGGCGGCAGCGCTGTGCGCGCTGGTCGGCGACGATGCCAATGCAGCGCGTAATCTCGCCCTGGCCTGTGCCAGCTGCAACCACGCCAAGGGCCGTCGTCACGATGCCAACGGTGCCGGCGACGCCCGCGCCGTCGAGGTGGTCAGCGCCTTGCTCAGCGCGCGCCTGGCGCGTTGGCGGGAGCCGAGGTCAGCGCGCTGACTTCCTCCGGACTGAGCATCCGCCACGCCCCCTTGCCCAACTCGCCCATGGCCAGCGAGCCGATCGCCACCCGCACCAGCCGCAGCACACCGATCTCCACCGCCGCCAACAGACGACGGATCTGCCGATTGCGGCCTTCGTCCAGCACGATCTCCAGCCACGCATTGCGCTCGCCTTCGCGCAGCATGACGACCCGCTTGGCGCGCAGCAGCACGCCCTCGCTCTCCGGATCGGGATCGACCACGCCGGCCTGCAGCTGCGCCAGTTGCGCAGCGCTCGGGCGGCAATCGATCTGCACGTGGTAGGTCTTGTCAGGACCGGTCGCCGGGTCGGTCACCGCCGCTGCCCACTGCGGGTCGTTACTGAAGAGCAGCAGGCCCTCACTGGCCTTGTCCAATCGCCCGACAGGGGCGATCCACGGCAGGCCGGCGTCATCGAAGCAGCGATACACCGTGTCCCTGCCCTGCTCGTCGCGCACGCTGGTGACCACGCCGCGCGGCTTGTTGAGCATCAGGTAGCAGCGCGCCGGCCCGGTCAACGGCTGCCCGTCGACGCGAATGATGGACTGCTGGTCGGCACGGACCGGATAGGCGGGATCGCGCACCACGCGTGCGGCCACGCTGACCCGTCCTGCGGCGATCCAGCGCGCCGCTTCGGTGCGCGAACACACGCCCAGTTTGGACAGCACGCGCGCCAGCCCATGGCGCGGCGCGGCGGTCGTACCGGAGGCGCGCGACGCGCCCGCCGGAACACGCTTGCGCTGCCGGGACGTCGCCGGCGCAGGCCGCCGGATCATGCCGTCCCGACCGCGCCGCTTACTTGTTTTCGACCGACTTGGCGTCGGCCGGGGGCGTTGCGGTTGCCGCAGCAGCCGGGGCCGGCGCAGCGACCGGACGCGCCTTGACCACGCGCACACCGCGCGCCTTCATCCAGGCATCGAATTCTTCGGCGGTCATGCGCTTGCCGTTCTGGCTCATGTCAAAGCGCCACGGCGTGTTGTCGAACGCGGTGGTGGCCTTGTAGGCGGCCGGATCGTTCGGATTGACGGTGCCGCCGGGCGGAATGACCTTGGCCAGGTCCTGGCAGCCTTCCACGCGCAGACGCAGCAACACACGGTCCACCGACTGCTCGGTGGTGTAGGGCTGTGCCAGCACGCCGGTGGGCATGCCCAGCTGCACGCTACGGGTGTAGAACTCGGCAGCCGCCGGCGCAATGACGGTGGCGGGCAACGGCAGCGGCTGGGACACCGTGCTGCCGGCGCAGTTCGGAGCGGCGTAGGCAGCGGGAATCAAGGCGAGACAGAGCAATCCTGCCGTAGCGGTACGCAGCATCGGGTTCTTCCAATTATGAGTGTGGTGTTGACGCGGCGAGTGTAGGCAGCGATGAACGCCGTTTCAACCGGAACCGTGCCCGGATGGCAACACAGACAGGATTTGCACCCAGAAGGCGCAGGTTTCCGGTTCCCACAAAGACAAAACCCGGCGCAAGGCCGGGTTTTGTATGCAACAGCTAGCGGTCCAATTAGTTCTGGACGTTCAGCTCGGTACGCCGGTTCTTCGCACGGCCTTCCGGATTGTCGGAACCATCCGGGTTGGCGTTCGGAGCAATCGGACGGCTCTCGCCGTAGCCGATCGGACCAACCAGACGCGACGCATCAACGCCGTTCTTGGTCAGGTAGTCGTACACGGTGGTCGCACGACGCTCGGACAGCTTCTGGTTGTACGCGTCGGTACCCTTCGAGTCGGTGTGACCAGCAACCTCGACCTTCAGGTCGGGGTAACGCTTCAGGATCTCGGTCGCTTCGCTCAGGATCGAGACGGCGTCCGGACGCAGGGTCGACTTGTTGAAGTCGAAGTTCACGCCCTTCAGATCGATCGACACAGGAACCGGGCAACCGTCCGGACCGATGGTCTGGCCAGGCTGCGAAGCCGGGCACTTGTCGTCGCAGTTGTTGACGCCGTCACCGTCGTCATCCAGGTCTGCGCAGCTCGGGGCAACCGGAGCCGGAGCCGGCGGCGGAGCGGTCGACGGAGCCGGTCCCAACGGGATCACGACGCCGACCGACGCCAGCACGTCGCCGAACCAGTCTTCCTGCGGAGCAGCAACGCTCTGGTCGTTGAAGTCAGCGCGGTAGGCCAACTCGGCACGCACGGCGACGCGCTTGTCGAAGGTGGTCTGCAGACCGACACCAGCCTTGGCGGCAAAGTTGCCGTCCTTCTGCTGGCCCGGCGAAACCGGGTTCGGGGTGGCGTCGAACTCTTCTTCCGAACGCTGGTAGCCCAGACCAAACAGCAGGTAGGGGTTCCAGCCGCGGCCTTCCTGGATGAAGTGGCGACGCAGGTCGAACGAGATGCCGTACTGGCTCCAGTTCTGGTCCTGGTTGGCATCGAAGTTCGGGTTCTGATAGTTCAGCTCGCCGTCGATCGACCAGTTCGGGCTAACGAACTTGCCCAGACCCAGGGTGACGAACGGGGCATCATTGGTCAGACGATCGCTGTCCTGGAAGTTGAAGCCAGCGCTACCGGTCAGGTACCAACGGTCATCGAACTCCTGCGCGGAAGCAGCCTGGGCAACCGCCAGACCGCCGAGCAACGCGGCAGTGAGAATTTTCTTGTTCATGTGTATACAGCTCCTTCTTTGGGAGATAAAACCGATAGAGGCGTTGTTCTTGGTAAAGATGCTCGTCACATCCAGAGCCATCGGGGCGCAGATTAAGCCGGCCTTAGTGAAGATCGCGTTAACGGTCATATAACATGTGAAAGCAATCACCAGGGCCGACGATCCCTTTCAATATTACGTATACAGTTTCATGAAGGGAAGGACCGCGCACGCAGTTTGCACATCCCGCCCGCATGAACCGCAGCCCAATTAACCCAGTTGAATACGCTGACCGATCGAGCCTGCCGGCCAGCTGCGCAGTGATGCGAAAACCACATTGGTGAACGCCAGGCCCCGTCCGAGCTGAATTGTCGGGTCGGTGGTTGCGGCGCGACGGCTTCACAACGCACCCTGAACCCCCCACATGGAGCGACCCGATGAAAGCTGTCGTCATCACCCGTCACCTTCCAATCGACGATCCCGCCGCACTGCTTGACATGGAACTTCCGGCACCGCCGGCTCCTTCGGGGTATGACTTATTGGTGCGTGTCGAGGCGATCTCGGTCAATCCGGTCGACACCAAGGTGCGTGCACCCAAGCCGCAAACGCTGGATGCGCCGAAGATCCTGGGCTACGACGCCGCCGGCGTCGTCGAAGCGGTCGGCCCCGATGTCACCGCGTTCGCAGTCGGCGACGAGGTGTATTACGCGGGCGACATCGGGCGACCGGGCAGCAATGCGCAATATCAGTTGGTCGATGCGCGCATCGCCGGCTGCAAGCCCACCTCGCTCAGCTTCGCCCAGGCGGCGGCCCTGCCGCTGACCACGTTGACCGCATGGGAACTGCTGTTTCAGCGCATGCCGTTCTCTTTCGACGGCGCACGCAATCGCGGCAAGCACGTGTTGATCATCGGTGGAGCGGGCGGCGTGGGCTCGATCGCGATCCAGCTGGCGCGGCATGCCGGCTTCAGCGTGATCGCCACGGCCTCGCGGCCGGAGACCATCGAATGGGTGCGGCAGATGGGCGCCCAGCATGTCATCGACCATCACCAGCCGCTGCAGCCGCAGTTGCAGGCCCTGGGGATGCTGAGCGTGGACGCCGCGCTCAACCTGGCCGACACTGATCGCTACTGGCAGCAGCTGGGCGAGATCCTGGCACCGCAGGGGCATGTGGGCTTGATCGTGGAGCCGCGCGGCCCGCTGCCGATCGGCGATCCGTACAAATCCAAGTGCATCGGCATCCACTGGGAGCTGATGTTCACACGTGCCCGCTACGCGACCGAGGACATGGTCGAGCAACACCGCATCCTCAACCGCGCCGCCAGCCTGATCGATGCGGGCGAGCTGCGCACCACCCATACCGAAACGCTGTCGCCGATCAATGCGCAGCAATTGCGTGAAGCGCATCGACGCCTGGAAAGCGGAAGCACGATCGGCAAGCTGGTGCTGGCGGGTTGGTGATCGGCATTACCGCTTGAGTTCGGCTGCGGCGTGGTGCACGGGCCTGCTGGCAAGCAAGGCCACAGCGCGCGCACTCGAGTCAGCGGCAATGCGGGACTGGCATCTGGATCGCGCGGACAGCGTCGCTGCTGCGTCCGCGCAATCGCAGCCATGTGAGTCGCAATGCTTGCAAGGCGATCTGTTGCGCGGCAGCCACGCGGATGGATCGGTCCTGCTCTATAGATAGCCGCCACTGCGGTCGCCGCGGCCCGCGTGACGCTTTGGACGCGGCAGCCAATCGGGAGCCGCTGATCAGCAAGCCGGCAAGCGCCTGATCGAACGCCAGCTATCCAAGACGGTCTCATCCGGTATTTTTCGCGCAGCCGGATCGCACTGAAGAAGTTCAGCGCGCCTAACTGGCGCGCGCCCGCTGCGGAAGCCATCCGCATGCCCCGCCGCAGCCTCAAGCTGCCGACAGCACCGGCTACGCGCGTCAAGACTTGCCGCCACGCCCGTTTGCCTGCATCGTGCGCACTCCGTACGCCAGCGTATCCACACCATGTCGCCCGCCACCGGCCCGTCCGTCTCGTCCTATCCGCACCTGTTCGCACCGCTCGATCTGGGTTTCACGCAACTGCGCAACCGCGTCCTGATGGGCTCGATGCACACCGGTCTGGAAGACCGTGCGCGCGATTTCCCTAAATTGGCCGCATATTTCGCCGAGCGCGCTGCCGGCGGGGTCGGGTTGATCGTCACTGGTGGCTTTTCGCCGAACGTGGTGGGCTGGCTCAAGCCGTTCGGCGGCAAGCTCTCGTGGCCGTGGGAGGTGCGCCCGCATCGTCAGGTCACCCAGGCGGTGCATGCACACGGCGCCAAGATCTGTCTGCAGCTGCTGCATGCAGGCCGCTACGCCTACCACCCGCTGTCGGTGGCGCCGTCCAGACTCAAGGCGCCGATCAACCCGTTCACCCCACGCGCGCTCTCGGCACGTGCGGTGGACCGGCAGATCGCAGCCTACGCGCGTGCGGCGCGGCTGGCGCGCGACGCCGGCTACGACGGCGTGGAGGTGATGGGGTCGGAAGGCTACCTGATCAACGAATTCACCGCTGCGCGCACCAACCGGCGCAGCGATGCCTGGGGTGGTGATGCCGCAAAACGCATGCGCTTTGCGGTGGAGATCGTGCAACGCATCCGTGAGGCCTGCGGGCCGGACTTCATCATCATCTACCGGCTGTCGCTGGTGGACCTGGTCGAAGACGGCAACCAGTGGCAGGACATCCTGACGCAGGCGCAGGCGATCGAAGCGGCAGGCGCGACCATCATCAATTCCGGCATCGGCTGGCACGAGGCACGCATTCCGACCATCGCCACCTCGGTCCCGCGCGCGGCATTCGCCGGTGTGACTGCCAAGCTCAAGCCGCACCTGCGCATTCCGGTGGTGGCGACCAACCGCATCAACATGCCGGACGTGGCCGAGCGCATCCTCGCCGACGGCGCGGCCGACATGGTGTCGCTGGCGCGCCCACTGCTGGCCGATCCGCAGTGGGCCAACAAGGCCCGCGCCGGCCAGTCGCAGGCCATCAATACCTGCATCGCCTGCAATCAGGCCTGCCTGGATCATGTGTTCGACAACAAGCTGGCGAGCTGCCTGGTCAATCCGCGCGCAGCGCACGAAACCGAACTGATCTACGCACCGACCACCAATACCAAGCGCATTGCGGTGGTCGGTGCCGGCCCGGCCGGCCTGGCCTGCGCGACGGTAGCGGCCGAGCGCGGCCACCGCGTCACCTTGTTCGATGCAAGCGATGCGATCGGTGGGCAATTCAACATCGCCAGGCGCATTCCGGGCAAGGAAGAATTCAACGAGACGCTGCGCTACTTCGGTCACCGCATCGACGCGACCGGAGTGCAGTTGCGCCTGAATACCCGCGTACAAGCGGCCGATCTAAGAGACTTCGACGAGATCGTGCTGGCTACCGGCATCGAGCCGCGCAAGGTGGACTTCCCCGGCGCCGATCACCCGATGGTTGTGAGCTATCTCGACGTGGTGCTGGGCCACCATGTCGCTGCCGACAAGGTCGCGATCATCGGGGCCGGCGGGATCGGCTTCGATGTTGGCGAATTTCTCGTGCACACAGGGCAATCACCGTCGCTGGACACCGCGCGCTGGATGGCCGAATGGGGCGTGGACCCCAGCTTCGAGACAGCTGGCGCATTGGCCAGGCCACAGCCCGAGCGCCCTGCCCGCCAGGTCTGGCTGCTGCAGCGCAGCCCCGGCAAGCCCGGCGCGCGCCTGGGCAAGACCACTGGCTGGATCCACCGCGCCACGCTCAAGGCCAAGGGCGTCAAGATGCTCGGCGGCGTGGAATATCTGGGCGTGGACGACGCCGGCTTGCGGATCCGCGTGGAGGGTACCGAACAACTGCTCGATGTCGGCACGGTGGTGATCTGCGCCGGGCAGGAACCGCGCCGCGACTTGCTTGCCGCGCTGCAGGCGGCTGGCCGGCAACCGCATCTGATCGGCGGTGCGGATGTCGCCGCCGAACTGGATGCCAAGCGTGCGATCAATCAGGCCTGCCGATTGGCGGCGAGGTTGTAACGCAGCGCGTTGGCCGACGATGGCAATGCGTCGATTGGGCCTGAGTGGAGCCGCGTTGTCCGGACTGGGACTGATCTTCGCCGTCCCCACGTCGCGGCAGTCCGTACTGGATGCCAGCCTGGCCTTCGGCCTGGGTTTGGCGGCGGGGAGTGCCGGGCAATGGGTCTGGGCACGCCATGCAGAACTTGCCCCGTGCATGGACCCGCACAGCAGGCCCGCGAATGTGCCGCACTCACCGCCACAGCCCAACTCGCACCGGCGGCCGGCAGTGGCTTGATCGGACTGCTGCTCGGCGCATCCGACTATCGCCAGGGAAACGATGCGCATCTGGCGTGGGCGATGGCCTTGGGCCGATGCTCTGCGGCGTGTCATGCGTGCTGATCGCCTGAATCGACAGCGCGTTTGCAATGCCTAAAAACGCAGACCTGTTGCAACACCAATGCCGTCAAGTCAGACCTGGAATCTCGACCAGACCACAACGATTTCGACGAGTGCGCATGAGGTGCTGCGCTGACTGCAATCGCGATCTTCGGCAATCGCCATGCATGTCTGCATGTCTGCATGTCTGCATGTCTGCATGTCTGCATGTCTGCATGTCTGCATGTCTGCATGAAATTATTTCCCACCATGCGAACTTGATGCGTGTGATTCAACACGCTTGATACGTTCGAACAGCAAACATCGCGCACTGACAGATCATTGCTGCACCTCAGCGTTCGCATCTCGATGTATCGCTAATGCGGCAAAACGCCAGCGCGCAAGCACATCCATCAGTGACGATGATGTGTAGTGCAGACTGCAGACGGCGCTGCATGCGTAGCCTACGCGCAACGCATTGCTCATCTCGAACAATTGCGCAGACGCGCAACATCGCACGCACGCTACGCCAATATCTCTTGCGACATCCGCCGTCGCCACCGCGATGCGACGCATCCAACGAATGCATCGCGCTGTTGTCATCGAACGAAACCGTAGATGCAGCAAGCGATCATTCGCGTCAACCTCGCCTATTCAGCCGCGATTCTGTGATCGACGCCTACCTTGCGCCAACTTTTTGACCCACCGCATTTGGTGGGCAGCTCCGGCAGACCCTTCTTTCGCCGGAGACCGGGCGACCCGTGACAGGCCGCCTCCCCATGACGCCAAGCCCTCTGTACTGGTGCATCCACCTTGGATGCTCTGCGGATCGGCCCATACGGAGCAAGGAGTTCTATGAAACTGGTTTGGATACTTTGGCTGTCGCAATTGTTGCCGCAGCCGGCTGCAGATTCGTTGTGCTTGAGCACCACCGTGTACCTGGAAGCGCGTGATCAGACCTTGCGCGGCCAACAAGCCGTCGCGGAAGTTGCGTTGCGTCGGCTTGACAGCGGTTTGTGGGGCGATTCGATGTGTCAGGTAGTCACCGCGCGCAAGCAGTTCGCGCCCACCATCGTGGCTCCGGGAACGCAGCTGAAAAATGACGATGCCTGGAACAAGGCGCTGGATGTGGCCCTGGCTGCAGAGCGCAACTGGGCGCTGCCGGTGGGTCAACGCAAGGAAATCGTGCCGGGCGCCAGTCACTTTGCCGCAAGCGCGATCGCAAGCCCGAGCTGGCGCAATGCGTATCAGGTGGCCACCATCGGCGACCACACGTTCTATCGCGTACAGAAGCTGCGCCCGCGCACCGCATCCTGACGCCACCCACGCGCTCACGCGTTGCCGCTAAGCTTGCGTCTTCGTTGCTTGTGCGGGAATTCTCATGAAGCTGTACACCAAGCCGGGCGCGTGTTCGCTGGCAGATCACATCGTGCTGCGCTGGTCGGGGCTGCCCTTCGATCTGGAGGTGGTCGACGCCGCCACGATGAAGTCCCCCGAGTATCTGCGCCTCAACCCGGTCGGTGCCGTGCCGATGCTGGTCGTCGACGACTGGGCACTGACCCAGAACGCCGCCATCCTGAATTACATCGCCGACATCGCACCACTCACCGGTCTGTCCGGCGATGGCACCGCGCGCAGCCGTGCGGAGATCAATCGCTGGATCGCATTCGCCAATGCCGATGTGCATCCGGCCTTCAAGCCGATCTTCGGCAGCACCGCCTATCTGCAGGACGACGCACTGATTGCGCGCAGCCATGACGACGCACGCAGCAAGCTGCGCGCCTTGTACGAACGTGTCGATGCGCATCTGCAGGGGCGCAACTGGCTGGCCGGCGACACCCACACCGGTGCCGATGCGTATCTGTTCGTGACGCTGCGATGGGCGCAGAAGGCGGGCGTGGACCTGAGCGGCCTGAGCGCAGTGGCTGCATTCGTGCAGCGCATGCTGGACGATGCCGATGTGCAGGCCGCACTGCAGGCCGAAGGCCTGGCCTGAGCCGAGCGCATCGCGCAGTGTGATCACTGCAACGGCAACGCGTGTCGCATTGGCCTTGCACGATCGATGGGCGTGATTGCGCTTTCCTCGCGCCACCGCCCACCGCATGTAACGCAACACATCACCAAAGCGACACATAAAAAACGCCGGGCATTGCCCGGCGTTTTTATGTGCTGCGAAGCCGAGAAACTCAGCCCAGCAGATGCGACACGCCGCTGCGCTCTTCTTCCAGCTCGGCCAGGGTCTTGTCGATGTACCTCTGGCTGAAGTCGTCGATCGGCAGATCCTTGACCAGGGTGTACTCGCCGTTGGCAGTGGTCACCGGGAAGCCGAAGATCACGCCTTCCGGAATGCCGTAGGAGCCGTCGGACGGCACGCCCATCGTCACCCACTTGCCATTGCTGCCCAGCACCCAATCACGCACGTGATCGATGGCGGCATTGGCGGCCGACGCTGCCGAGGACAGGCCGCGCGCCTCGATGATCGCAGCGCCGCGCTTGCCCACGGTCGGGATGAAGGTGGATGCGTTCCATTCCTGGTCGTTGATCGCATCACCGATGGACGCGCCATCGGCGGTGGCGAAACGGTAGTCCGGATACATGGTCGGGCTGTGGTTGCCCCACACCACCAGCTTCTCGATGCCACCGACCGGCTTGCCGAGCTTCTGCGACAGCTGGCTGAGCGCACGGTTGTGGTCCAGACGCAGCATGGCGGTGAAGTTCTTCGGGTTCAGATCCGGCGCCGACTTCATCGCGATGTAGGCATTGGTGTTGGCCGGGTTGCCGACCACCAGCACCTTGACGTCACGCTTGGCGACCTTGTTCAACGCCGCGCCCTGCGCGGTGAAGATCTTGGCGTTCTCCAGCAGCAGGTCCTTGCGCTCCATGCCCGGGCCACGCGGACGCGCACCGACCAGCAGGGCGACGTCGATGTCCTTGAACGCCACTTCGGCGTCGTCGGTGCCGACCACGCCAGCCAACAGCGGGAATGCGCAGTCTTCCAGCTCCATGATCACGCCCTTGAGCGCGGCCTGGGCCTTTTCATTGGACAGTTCCAGCAATTGCAGGATCACCGGCTGATCCTTGCCCAGCATTTCGCCGGAGGCGATGCGGAACAGCAGGGCATAGCCGATCTGGCCGGCAGCGCCGGTCACGGCAACACGAACAGGTGCTTTCATGGGGAGTTTCCTCTGCTAAAAAACGTGGGTGGAAGTACGCGCTGGCGTGGCGCGAGGCCTGGCGGCGCGCAGTGACAGACGAACGGCCGCACAGGGCGGCCGTTCGGGGAAAGCCATCAGGCGGCGAGGATCTTGTTCCACTCCGCGACGCGGTCGGCCTTGGCGGCCAGCACGGCGTCGGTATCGCCTTCGATCGTCACCTTGTTGATCACATCGCCCTGGGCGACGGCATCGACCACGTCCAGGCCCTGGGTGACCTTGCCGAACACGGTGTGCTTGCCGTCCAGCCACGGGGTGGCGGTATGGGTGATGAAGAACTGGCTGCCGTTGGTGTTGGGACCGGCATTGGCCATGGACAGCACGCCGCGCTCGTGACCGACGCCGTTGTTGGCTTCATCCTCGAAACGGTAGCCCGGGCCGCCGCGGCCGGAGCCTTCCGGGCAGCCGCCCTGGATCATGAAGTCGGCGATGACGCGGTGGAAGCTCAGGCCGTCGTAGAAGCCGCGCTGGACCAGGTTGACGAAGTTGGCGACGGTCAGCGGGGCCTTGTCGGCGAACAGCTCGACCACGATCGGGCCGCGGGTGGTGTCGAAATGGGCAATCAGGGACATGGAAATCCTTGCAGGTTTCAGGGTGTATGACAGCTCCCTAGAATACACCCGGCCGTGCAGGCGACCATGCAGGTTGGGCCATCGTCGGGGTGCCCGGGCAAGCTGAATGGGCGTTTCGGACCGCTTGGCGGCCGAACGCAACGGCACGGCAACGAAACCGCTATAATGTCGGGCTTACCTCATCTCAAGACTGGCGCCAGACAGGGGCCCTTTCCGCATGTCTATCGAAAAACTCCGCAATATCGCCATCGTCGCGCACGTTGACCATGGCAAGACCACCCTCGTCGACTGCCTGCTGAAGCAGTCCGGCACCCTGTCCGAACGCACCGTGCTGGCTGAGCGCGTGATGGACAGCAACGATCAGGAAAAGGAGCGTGGCATCACGATCCTGGCCAAGAACACGGCCATCACCTGGAACGGCAACCGCATCAACATCGTCGACACCCCGGGACACGCCGACTTCGGTGGCGAAGTCGAGCGCGTGCTGTCGATGGTGGACTCGGTGCTGATCCTGGTCGACGCGATGGACGGCCCGATGCCGCAGACCCGCTTCGTGACACAGAAGGCCTTCGCGATGGGCTTCAAGCCGATCGTGGTGGTCAACAAGATCGACCGTCCCGGCGCACGCCCGGACTGGGTGATCGACCAGGTGTTCGACCTGTTCGACAAGCTCGGCGCCACCGACGAGCAGCTGGATTTCCCGATCGTCTACACCTCCGCATTGAACGGCTACGCCAGCCTGGATTCGAGCGTGCGCGACGGCGACATGACCCCGCTGTACGAAGCGATCATGCAGCACGTGTCGGCACCGGACGTGGATCCGGACGGCCCCTTCCAGATGCGCATCAGCCAGCTGGACTACAACAACTTCGTCGGCGTGATCGGCATCGGCCGCATCCAGCGCGGCGTGCTGAAGAAGAACATGCCGGTCAGTGTGGTTGACCGCGAAGGCAAGAAGCGTCAAGGCAAGGTGCTGCAGGTGCTGGGCTTTTTGGGCCTGGAGCGCATCGAGCAGGACACCGCAGAAGCCGGCGACATCGTGGCCATCTCCGGCGTCTCGGAGCTGACCATTTCCGACACCGTGTGTGCGCTCGACACCCCGGAAGCGCTGCCGGCGCTGACCGTGGACGAACCCACCATCTCGATGACCTTCCAGGTCAACAACTCGCCGTTCGCCGGCAACAAGGACCTGTCCGGTGGCAAGTTCCTGACCAGCCGCCAGCTGCGCGACCGCCTGGACCGCGAGAAGGTGCACAACGTCGCACTGAAGGTCGAGGAAGGCTCCGATGCCGACAAGTTCCTGGTGTCCGGCCGTGGCGAGCTGCATCTGTCGGTGCTGATCGAGAACATGCGTCGTGAAGGCTACGAACTGGCCGTCTCGCGTCCGGAAGTGATCATCAAGGAGATCGACGGCAAGCAGATGGAGCCGATCGAACAGCTCGTGGTGGATATCGAAGAGCAGCACCAGGGCGGCGTGATGGAAAAGCTGGGCAGCCGCAAGGGCCAGCTGAAGAACATGGAGTCGGACGGCAAGGGCCGCGTGCGTCTGGATTACATGATCCCGGCGCGTGGTCTGATCGGCTTCCAGAACGAGTTCCGCACCCTGACTCAGGGGTCGGGCCTGCTGTTCCACGTGTTCGACCACTACGGCCCGAAGGAACAGGGCGCGATCGCCAAGCGCCAGAACGGCGTGATGATTGCCAATGCTGCCGGCGCCACGCCGGCCTATGCGCTGGGGCCGTTGGAAGAGCGTGGCCGTCTGTTCGCTGCCGAAGGCGACAACGTGTACGAAGGTCAGCTGGTCGGTATCCACTCCAAGGACAACGATCTGACCGTCAACGCGATCAAGACCAAGCCGCTGACCAACATGCGCGCATCGGGCAAGGACGATGCGATCAAGCTGACCCCGGCGATCAAGTACACGCTGGAGCAGGCGCTGGACTTCATCGAGGACGACGAGCTGGTCGAAGTCACCCCGAAGGAAATCCGTCTGCGCAAGAAGGGCTTGACCGAAAGCGACCGCAAGCGCTCCGGCCGTTCCGGCTAAGTTGCTGACCAAGCCACAGTCGTGAGCAACACGCCCTACAGCCCGGATCCGCGCGCGCATCCGGGGCTGCACGTGATCGCCTTGCTGGAGGCGGTCAAGGGAACGCTTGCGCTGTTGGCGGCGACGGGCCTGGAAATTCTGGGCCCGCTCCCGCTGCAGAACGCGGTCAGCACGCTGATCCGCCGCTTCAATCTGGATCCCGACCACGGCGCACTGCCGTCGTTGCTCAAGACCATCAGTCCCGACGCCGTCCATCTGGCCGCTGCCGCAATGCTGGCCTACGGCCTGCTGCACGTCGTTGAAGCCTGGGGTCTGTGGCGTGCCAAGGCCTGGGCATCGCTGCTGGGTTGCCTGTCGGCGGCCATCTACCTGCCTTTCGATATTTACGCCATCGTCCGCCATCCCGGCTGGACCGCCTGGGGCGTGCTGGCGATCAATCTGCTTGTGGTCGGCGTGCTGGCACGCGATCTGATCAAGCGCCGGCGCCGCTGACGCGCTCCTGCCCGTGTGCGGGCATGTCATACACATTGTCACCCCGACGCAGCGCCGTTAGCCTGCGAACAGTCCCCGGGGAACACCGACAATGCGATCCACCACCTTGTCCTTCGCGCTGCTGCTTGCGCTGTGCGGCTGTGCGCATACCGAAAGCCTGACCTCGGCCGGTGCCAACGCAGCCACTGCCAGGCAAGCCGACCTGATCGATGCCGACATCGTCGGCCTGCAGGCACGCATGGCGTCAGGGAAGACCAGCAGCCTGGACCTGACCCGCGCGTACCTGCAGCGTGTCGCCACCATCGATCGCGCCGGCCCCACCCTCAATGCGGTGATCGAACTCAACCCGCAGGCCGAAGCCGACGCACGTGCATTGGACGCCGAACGCCACGCTGGCCATGTGCGCGGGCCCCTGCATGGCATTCCGGTACTGCTCAAGGACAACATCGATGCGCTGCCGATGGTCAACAGCGCCGGCTCGCTGGCACTGGCCGATTTCAGGCCCGGCCGCGATGCGTTTCTGGTGCAGCGCCTGCGCGCCGCTGGCGCGGTGATCCTCGGCAAGACCAACCTGAGCGAGTGGGCCAACTTCCGCTCTACCAAGTCCAGCTCCGGCTGGAGCGCACGCGGCGGGCTGACCCGCAATCCGTACGCGCTGGATCGCAATCCCTGCGGCTCCAGTGCCGGCACCGGCGCGGCGATCGCCGCCAGCCTGGCCACGGTCGGCATCGGCACCGAAACCGACGGCAGCATCACCTGCCCGGCCTCGGTGAACGGCCTGGTCGGGCTCAAGCCGACCGTGGGCCTGGTCAGCCGCGACGGCATCATTCCGATCTCGGCCTCCCAGGACACCGCCGGCCCGATGACGCGCAGCGTCGCCGATGCGGCCGCGGTGCTGCAGGCGATCGCCGCGCCTGACCCGCAGGATCCGGCCGCGCGCACCGCACCGACGTCCACACAGGACTATCTGGCGCATCTCAGGCCCGATGGCCTGCGCGGCGCCCGCCTGGGCCTGCTGCGCAACCCCTTGCGCGAAGATCCGGCCATTGCTGCCACGCTGGAGCGCGCCGTGCAGACGCTGCGCGCCGCCGGCGCCATTGTGGTCGAAACCCGCCTGGCGACCGACGGCCAGTGGGACGCCGCTGAGCAAACGGTCTTGTTGGTCGAGTTCAAGGCCGGCCTGAACGCTTATCTGCGCAGCCACGCCGCCCCGGTGTCGAGCCTGGAGCAATTGATTGCCTTCAATCGCAACCACGCGCAGCGCGAGATGCCCTACTTCGGACAGGAGCTGTTCGAGCAGGCGCAGGCCGCGGCCGGAATGGACGATGCTGCGTATCTCACGGCCCGCGCCACTGCCAAGCGGTTGGCCGGGCCGGACGGCATCGACGCCGCGCTGCAGGCCAATCGCCTGGACGCGCTGATCGTGCCGACCACCGGTGCTGCCTGGGTCACCGACCTGGTCAAGGGCGATACCTTTCCCGGAGCCGGCTACGGTGCGGCCGCGGTGGCCGGTTATCCCAGTCTGAGCGTGCCGATGGGACAGACCCAGGGCCTGCCGCTGGGCTTGTTGTTCATGGGCAGCGCCTGGAGCGAGCCGCGCCTGATCGAACTGGCCTACGCCTACGAACAACGCAGCAAGGCGCGTATTGCGCCCCGCTATGCGCCGACTGCGCCCAGCGCACCGGCGGCCGCGCCTGCAGCTACACCGTAGTCGCAGGCTCGCCGTCTTCGGCACCGGGCGAGCGCACGCTCTCCTGGGCGACCGGCGCGGCAGCGCGCAGGGGCGGCTTTTCCTGCGCGGCGATTTCGGCGCGGATCCTGGGCAATGCGTAAGGGTGCTCGCGGGTCAGGAAGTCGATCATGCGCTCGCGGCTGATGCAGCGCAGATCGAACGCATCGCCGGAATTGCGCGCACTCACCAGCAGGCGCACCTGGATCGTGCTCTCGCTGGTTTCGGTCACCTGGGTCACGCACACGCGCCCATCCCAGAGCGGCTCGCTCTTGCAGATGCGCTCCAGTTCGGCGCGCACCGCCGCGATCGGCGTGCGGTAATCCAGCCACAGGAATGCGGTACCGAGCAGATCGGCGCTGCTGCGTGTCCAGTTCTGGAACGGGTGCTCGATCCACCAGGTCAACGGCACCACCATGCGCCGCTCGTCCCAGATCCGCACCACCACATACGAGCTGCCGATCTCCTCGATGCGGCCCCACTCGCCCTCCACGATCACCACATCGTCCAGCCGGATCGGCTGGGTCAAGGCAATCTGCAAACCTGCGATCAGGTTGCCGAACACCGGCTTGGCCGCGATACCGGCTACCAGGCCGATGATGCCGGCCGATGCCAGCAGCGTCTTGCCGATCTGGCGTACCTGCGGAAAGGTCAGCAGCACCACCGAGATGCCGAGCAGGATCACCGCGCCCATCACCACCCGGCTCAGCACGCGTGTCTGGGTCTGGATGCGCCGTGCGGTGAGGTTGTCGGACACCTCGATCGGGTTGCTGCGCAGAATTGCCGCCTCGCCAGCTGCTACCGCGCGTACAAGCAGCCAGGTAATGCAGCCGACGATTCCCACGTGTAGCAGACTTTGCAGTGCCGCGAGTCCCTTGCCCTCCAGCGGCGTTGCTTCCGTGGCGATACGCAAGAACAGCAGCGGCAGGATGAAGGCAGCCGGCAGCGTGACCACGCGGATGATGCGTGCGCGGCGATAGTCGCGGCCCTGCATGCGGCGAAACAGCCACAGCATCAACGACCAGGTGACGATGCCCGCCAGCAGCGCGGCACCGAGCGGGATTGCATATTCGCGGATGACGTTCCAATCGGCAGTCAAACCGTTCCTCCTGTGGGGGGAAAGAGGGATGGCTGCAGCATCATGCCGCACGCGGCATGAGCATCACGTCATGCGTACGGTGACATCACGCGCCCAGCGGCTGCGACGCCACCTGCTGTTGCTTGCGCACGATCGCCATTGCGATTTCCAGCGACTGCTCGTAGTTCAGGCGTGGATCCACGCTGGAACGGTAGGCGCGTTCCAGATCGCGCTCGGTCAGCTCGCGCGCGCCACCGGTGCATTCAGTGACGTCTTCGCCGGTGAGTTCCAGATGCACCCCGCCCAACCGCGTCCCGGCTGCCGCGTGCAGATCGAACGACAGCTCGACCTCGCTGCGGATATTGTCGAAACGTCGTGTCTTATAGCCATTGCCGGTGCTTTCGGTATTGCCGTGCATCGCATCGCACACCCACAACACCCGACGCCCATCGCGCTTGACCGCCTCCAGCAGCGGAGGCAATTTCTCGGCGATCTGCGCCGCGCCCATGCGATGGATGAAGCTCAAGCGGCCGGGTTCGTCTTCGGGATTGAGCACGTCGATCAGACGCAACAGCTGATCCGGCTGCACCGACGGCCCCACCTTGATCGCGATCGGATTGCGCACGCCACGCAGGTATTCCACATGCGCGCCGTCCAGCGCGGCGGTGCGCATGCCGATCCACGGGTAATGCGTGCTCAGGTTGAACCAGCCCCACTGGCGCGGCACCTGGCGGGTCAGACCTTCCTCGTACGGCAGCAACAGCGCCTCGTGCGAGGTGTAGAAGTCGATGCGATTGAGGTTGTAGACCTCCGCGCCGGACAAGGTTTCCATGAAGCGCACCGCATCGCCGATCGACGCCACCATCTTCTGGTAATCCGCCGCCAGCGGCGAATACCCCACCCAGTCCAGATTCCAGTATTCGGGATGGTGCAGGTCGGCAAAGCCGCCGTCGATCAGAGCGCGCACGAAATTCATCGTCATTGCCGAACGCGAATGCGCGGTGATCATGCGCTGCGGATCCGGCACGCGTGCCGCTTCGGTGAAGGCCGGCGCGTTGATCACATCGCCACGGTAGCTCGGCAAGGTCACCCCATCGCGGGTTTCGGTGTCGGCCGAACGCGGCTTGGCGTACTGCCCGGCAAAGCGCCCCACCCGCACGACCGGCAGGTGCAGGCCGTGCACCAGCACCAGGCTCATTTGCAGTAGCACCTTCAAGCGATTGGAGATCGTGCCCGATTCGCAATCGCTGAAATTCTCGGCGCAATCTCCGCCCTGCAGCAGGAAGCGCTTGCCCTCCTGCGCCTCTGCCAGCTGGCGTTTGAGCGCGAAGATTTCCCAGGAGGTCACAAGCGGCGGCAACTGCCGCAATTCGCCCAGCGTGTGCTCCAAGGCAACTGCGTCAGGGTAGACGGGCATCTGCAGCGCCGGACGCTGCCGCCAGCTCTGCGGCGACCACGGGTCTGCCTGGTTGACGGACGGATGAGGGGAAGCGGACATCGTGAACTCCAGAAATCTCGGGCGCCGGCCACCGCCGGAACGAAACGCTCAGAACAATTTGCGCGGACCACGCTGCCTGAACCCGGCATACAGCGCCCACAGTGCCAGGCCCACGAACCACAACATGCTCCACATCGGCATGCTCAGGCCCAGGAAGCGCCAATCGATATTGCCGCAGTCGCCGGTGCCGGTCAGCACGGTGCGGAACACTTCGAACGGCCCCATCGTCTCGCTCAGGAAGCTCAACGGCGGCCCGCACGAAGACATCATGTCCTTGGGCCGGATCTGCACCCAGACATGCCGCGCCGCGATGCCCATGCCCACGCCGGCAGCGATGAAGCTCAGCACGCCATACACTTTGCGCGTGCCCGCAGCGCGCGGCCCATGCAGCGCGCCCAGCAGAAACAACACTGCCAACGCCGCAAAGGCGATCCGCTGGAAGATGCATAGCGGGCATGGTTCCAACCCGAGATGCAGCTGCACATAGATCGCATAGGCAAGCAGTCCTGCGCATGCAAGAAAGCCCAGCAGAAACTGCGCCCGGAAACCCCAACGAAATGGATTCATCGCTACCGCTTGCCTAGGATCGAATGACCGATTATCAGGCATCGCTGCCGCGGTGACCACGGATGCCTGCATCCGGCAGCTCGCATGGCCCCAAGTCACGTACAACCATGCGTGTCGCCAGTCACGCGTCACCCTGTACACCGGCGACGCCGCCCCGACGCGATCACCTTTGCAGCGACCGTCTCTACCATCCTCAGGCCCTGCACGTCGCCTGCACTGCTGCAAGAGCGACACCTAGATCGACCCACACGGTTGGTGACCCGCAAAAAAAAGCCCGGCGCTAGCCGGGCTTTTTCGAGAGTCTTTGCGAAGGGCGAACCGATTACTCGGCCACTTCCTCGGCGACGACCGGACGGTCGACCAGCTCGACATACGCCATCGGCGCATTGTCACCGGCACGGAAGCCGGCCTTCAGGATGCGCAGGTAGCCGCCAGGACGGGTCGCGTAACGCGGGCCCAGCTCGACGAAGAGCTTGCCTACTGCTTCCTTGTCGCGCAGGCGAGCAAACGCAAGACGACGATTGGCAACGCCATCGACCTTGCCGATGGTGATCAGCGGCTCGGCGACGCGACGCAGTTCCTTGGCCTTCGGCAAGGTGGTCTTGATCAGCTCGTGCTTGAACAGCGAAGCGGCCATGTTGCGGAACATGGCTTCGCGGTGCGCGCTGGTGCGGTTGAATTTACGACCGGATTTCTGGTGACGCATGAGTGTGATTTCCTAAGGAATGTTGAGACTGCTTGCGAGACGTTGTCGCCATCCTGGCGCTGTTGAATGGACTGCGGGTGGTCCGAGCCGGCCGTCCTTTGACCGGATGTCATCGCAGGCTTTGGCCCGTCGATGTAAAAAAACCGCATGGGCGCCCGAAGACGCCCATACGGTGATGCATCAACCAAGCATGCCGTGCTGGGCGACACCGGCCGGCGGCCAGTTCTCCAGCTTCATGCCCAGTGCAAGGCCACGCTGTGCCAGCACTTCCTTGATTTCGGTCAACGACTTCTTGCCCAGATTCGGGGTCTTGAGCAGTTCCACTTCGGTCTTCTGGATCAGATCGCCGATGTAGTAGATGCTTTCGGCCTTCAGGCAGTTGGCCGAACGCACGGTCAGCTCGAGGTCGTCGATCGGGCGCAGCAGCACCGGATCCACGCCGCTGGCAGCCGGCTTGGCCGCACCGCGATCGCGGTGGGTGAAATCGCCGAACACCGACAGCTGATCGCTGAGGATGTCGGCGGCGGTGCGCACGGCTTCCTCGGCATCGATCGTGCCGTTGGTCTCGATATCGATCACCAGCTTGTCGAGGTCGGTGCGCTGTTCAACGCGCGCAGCTTCCACGGCATAGGCAACGCGACGCACCGGCGAGAACGACGCATCCAGCATCAGACGACCGATGGTGCGGGTCTCTTCGTCCGGACGACGACGTGCGGCAGCCGGCTGATAGCCGAACCCACGCTCGATCTTCAGGCGCATGTTCAGCGCCGTGTCCTTGGTCAGGTGGCAGATCACATGGTCGCCGTTGATGATCTCGACGTTGTGATCGGTCCTGATGTCGGCCGCAGTGACCGTACCCGGACCCTGCTTGGACAACGACAGCGTCGCGCTGTCGCCACTATGCATACGAATCGCCACGTCTTTCAGGTTGAGCAGGACGTCCAGCACGTCTTCCTGCAGCCCTTCGACCGTGGTGTACTCGTGCAGCACGCCGTCGATCTCGACCTCGGTGATCGCAAAACCCGGGATCGACGACAACAGCACACGACGCAGGGCATTGCCCAGCGTGTGCCCGTAACCGCGCTCCAAGGGCTCGATCACGACCTTTGCGCGATTGTCGGTAAGACGTTCGATCTGCGGACCACGGGGGCGCAGAACCTGGTTGGCGGTAACCGTCATGTTGCGGGGTCTCCTGCGAACCTCCGGCGGTGCCGGAGGTTCTCCAATGTGAATTACTTCGAATACAACTCGACGATCAGCGCTTCGTTGATATCCGAAGGCAGGTCAGCGCGATCCGGAACGGCCTTGAACACGCCGCTGAACTTCTTCGAATCGACTTCGACCCACGACGGCGTCATGTCGTGCTGCTCAGCCACGGTCAGGGCTTCCTGCACGCGGAGCTGCTTCTGTGCCTTTTCCGACAGCGTGATCGCATCGCCAGCCTTGATCTGGTACGAAGCCAGATTCACAGACTTGCCATTGACCAGCACGCCACGGTGCGACACCAGCTGGCGCGCGGCCGGACGGGTGACGGCAAAGCCCATGCGGTAGCAGACGTTGTCCAGACGGGTTTCCAGCAGCTGCAGCAGGTTCTCGCCGGTGTTGCCCTTCTTGGTCGAGGCCTTCTTGTAGTAGTTGCGGAACTGGCGTTCCAGCAAACCGTAGATGCGCTTGACCTTCTGCTTTTCACGCAGCTGGGTAGCATAGTCGGAGAGCTTGCCTTTGCGAGCCGCGCCGTGTTGGCCGGGCTTCTGCTCAAGCTTGCACTTGGAGTCCAGCGCGCGCGCCGGGCTCTTGAGGGAAAGATCGGCGCCTTCGCGGCGGGCGAGCTTACAGGTAGGACCGATATAACGAGCCATTTCTTATCGCTCCCTTTAGACGCGACGCTTCTTCGGCGGACGGCACCCGTTGTGCGGGATTGGCGTCACGTCGATGATGTTGGTGATCTTGTAGCCCACGTTGTTCAACGAACGCACGGCCGACTCACGGCCCGGACCCGGACCCTTGATACGTACTTCCAGCGACTTCACGCCGTAGTCGAGCGCAGCGCGGCCAGCCTTTTCGGCGGCAACCTGAGCAGCGAACGGGGTCGACTTACGCGAACCACGGAAGCCGGCGCCGCCGGACGTAGCCCACGACAGTGCATTGCCCTGGCGATCGGTGATGGTGACGATGGTGTTGTTGAACGAAGCGTGGACGTGAGCGACGCCGTCAGTGATGACGCGCTTGATCTTCTTCTTCGTTTTCTTTTCTGCTGGCTTTGCCATGATCTATCCCTTACTTCCTGATCGCCTTGCGCGGACCCTTGCGGGTGCGGGCGTTGGTACGGGTGCGCTGACCACGCAGCGGGAGACCACGGCGATGACGCAGACCGCGATAGCAGCCCAGGTCCATCAGTCGCTTGATCGCGATACCGATTTCGCGGCGCAGGTCGCCTTCGACGACATACTTGCCGACCTCGGCGCGCAGGCGCTCGATTTCGGGTTCGGACAGATCACGAATCTTCGTGGTCGAGGTAACGCCTGCGGATTCGCAGAGCTTCTTCGAACGGGTACGGCCGATGCCGTAGATGCTTTGCAACCCGACCCAGACGTGCTTCTGGGCTGGCAGGTTGACGCCTGCAATACGCGCCATGACGCGATTCTCCAACTGAGTGATGGCCCGACAGCGCCCAGGCGCCATCCGGCAGGATGGATCAAAAGTGAACTCGGAATTGTAGCAAGGCCTCGGATTGCTTTGAAGCCCGTGGAACCAAAAGTTCCATGGACCCGGCGTGGGGAGTGTGCCCTCGCTCCGGCGCCGGACGATGTTGATCCAGAAACCCTCTCCGAATCGCCTGTACTACTCCCGCACAGGACCACCTCGTCACACCCGCGCGCGAGACGTCGCGCGAGCCGCCCTTCTGATCGGAAGATCGTGGCCCGGGAACCAGGCCGTCTTCACGTAATGAAGATCTAGTGTATCACTTAACTGCGCGCGAGACCGCCGCGCGAGCCACCCTTGAGGTTGGCCTTCTTCAGCAGGCTCTCATACTGATGCGACATCAGATGTGCCTGGATCTGTGCGATGAAGTCCATCACCACCACCACGGCGATCAGCAACGACGTACCACCGAAGTGGAACGAGGTACCAAGCTGGGCGCGCATGATTTCCGGCAGCAGGCAGACGATCACCAGATACAACGAACCTGCTGCGGTCAGGCGTGTCAGCACGCCGTCCACATAATCGGCCGTCGCCTTGCCCGGACGGATACCCGGAATCAGTGCACCGGACTTCTTGAGGTTGTCGGCGGTTTCCTGCGAGTTGAACACCAGCGCGGTATAGAAGAACGCAAAGCCGATAATCAGTGCAGCGAACACCAGCATGTGCACCGGCTCACCCGGGCCGAGCGCATTGGCGATCTTCTGCAGCCATGAACCCACGCCGCTGCCCGATGCCGCCTGACCGGACCACATCGACAAGGTAGCCGGGAAGGCCAGGATGCTGGAGGCGAAGATCGGCGGAATCACGCCTGCCATGTTGAGCTTCAGCGGCAGGAACGAGGTCTGGTTCATGTACGCGTTACGACCGCCCTGGCGGCGCGCGTAATTGACCGTGATACGTCGCTGCCCGCGCTCGACGAACACCACAAACAGCGTGAACGCCAGAATGGTGATGACGATCAGCAGTAGCGAAATGAAGCTCAGATTGCCTTCGCGGAAGGCCTCGACGGTCTGGATCGCGGCCGACGGAAGACCCGCGACGATGCCAGCGAAGATGATCAGCGACACACCGTTACCGATGCCACGCTCTGTGACCTGCTCGCCCACCCACATCAAGAAGATGGTGCCGGCGGTCAGCGCAATCACTGCGGTGAGCACAAAGCCCATGCCCGGCGCGTACACCACCGGAGCGCCACCAGGCGCAGTCTGGTTCTGCAGTGCCAGCGCGATACTGCCGCCCTGCACCACCGCCAGCAACACCGCACCGATACGCGAATACTGGGTGATCTTGCGTCGGCCGGATTCGCCTTCCTTCTGCATCGCTTTGAGGGCGGGAAAGATGTGCGTGGCCAACTGGATAACGATCGATGCCGAGATATACGGCATCACATTCAACGCAAAAATACTGAAACGGTGCAGGGCGCCGCCCGAGAACATGTTGAACATGTCCACGATGCCGCCGCCCTGCGCCTGCATCAACGAAAGCATGGCATCGGGATTCACGCCCGGCACCGGCACATAGCAGCCGATGCGATAGACGATCAATGCCCCGAGGACGAACAGTAGCCGCTGGCGAAGTTCCGTGAACTTGCCGAGCCCGCCACCGAGGTTACCAATGCCAGCCTGCGCCATCTGCCGATTACTCCTCTACGCTGCCGCCGGCAGCTTCGATTGCTGCCTTGGCGCCAGCACTTGCAGCGACACCCTTCAGCACGAACTTCTTGCTCAGCTCGCCCTTCAGCACGATCTTCGCCTTCTTGGCGCGGCTCGGGACCAGATTGGCCGCACGCAGCGCTGCAAAGTCGATCTCACCGGCGTCCAGCTTGTCCAGCTGGTAGGACAGCACTTCGGCACTGTCACGCGCCATCTTGGAACGGAAGCCGATCTTCGGCAGACGGCGCTGCATCGGGGTCTGGCCGCCTTCGAAGCCGGCCTTGATCTTGCCACCGCCCTTACGTGCGAACGAACCCTTGTGGCCGCGGCCGCAGGTCTTGCCAAGACCGGAACCGATGCCACGACCGACGCGGGTGCGCTCGGTACGGGCGCCGTCGGCGGGCTTGAGGTCATTGAGATGCAAAGTCATGGGATTAGTCCTCAACCTTGACGAGGTAGTGAACGGTATTGATCAGACCGCGAACCTGCGGGCTGTCCTTGAGTTCACGCACATCGTTGAGCTTATTCAGGCCCAACGCACGCACCGACAGGCGGTGACGCGACTGGGTTCCACGCAGGCCACGCACCAGGCGCACCTTCACGGTCTTGTTGGTGTCCTTAGCCATGGTTGAGCTCCTCCACCTTCTTGCCGCGCTTGGCCGCAACACGCGCTGGCGACTGCACTTCCGACAGACCCTTCAGGGTTGCGCGGACCAGGTTGATGGGGTTACGCGAACCGACCGCCTTGGCCAGAACGTTCTTGACGCCAACCGCTTCGAGCACAGCGCGCATGGCGCCGCCGGCGATGACGCCCGTACCTTCCGAAGCCGGCTGCATGTAGACGCGTGCTGCGCCATGACCCGACTTGACGGCATGCCACAAGGTGCCGTTGTTCAGATCGACGCTAGCCAGATTCTTGCGCGCCTGCTCCATCGACTTCTGGATGGCGACCGGCACTTCGCGCGCCTTGCCATAACCGAAACCGACCTTGCCCAGACCATCGCCGACCACGGTCAGCGCGGTGAAGGTGAACTGGCGACCACCCTTGACCGTCTTGCTGACGCGATTGACCGCGACCAGCTTTTCGATCATGCCATCGTCGACTTTCTCTTCGCGGTTGCGGTCGCGATCACGACCCCGCGGTGCACGTTCTTCTGCCATCTTGAGTCCTTGATTGATTGAGTATGTACGGCTCGAAGCCGCTTATGGTTGTGGAGTCACGCTGTGTTCCCGGCACCGTTGCAAAAGAACGGGACGGTCCGGCATCTCCCCTGCCGGCGGTAACGCGGATGTGGCCGATGGCCACATCCGCAGCAGTGCTTAGAACTGCAGGCCGCCTTCGCGAGCTGCGTCGGCCAGCGCCTTGATACGGCCATGGTAGCGATAGCCGGAGCGGTCGAATGCGACCTTCTCGATGCCCGCAGCCTTGGCGCGCTCGGCGATCAGCTTGCCGACCTTGACGGCCGCGTCGCTGTTCTTGCCGTTCTTCAGGCCTTCCTTGACGTCGGCCTGCAGGGTGTTCGCCGCAGCGATCACCTTGGAGCCATCGGCGGTGAAGACCTGCGCATACAGATGCTGGCCGGTGCGCAGCACCGACAGGCGAGCGACGCCCAGTTCACGGATGTGCGAACGGGTGGACTTGGCGCGACGCAGACGGGCGATGTTCTTGTTGATGCTCATGATATTTATCCTACGGAAGCTGAAGGAAGCAGGCTTTTGCATTGAAACGTCCGGCCATGGATGGCCGGGCTCCTAGCAGAGGGACCTGCATTACGCCTTCTTGGCTTCCTTGCGAATGATGACTTCACCGGCGTACTTCACACCCTTGCCCTTGTAGGGCTCCGGCGGACGGAAACCGCGAATCTTGGCGGCCACTTCGCCGACGCGCTGCTTGTCGGCGCCCTGGACCAGGATTTCGGTCTGGGTCGGGGTCGACAGCGTGATGCCTTCCGGCGCCACGAACACCAGCGGATGCGAGAAACCGAGCGCCAGGCTCAGATCCTTGCCCTGCATGGCGGCACGGTAACCGACGCCGACCAGCTCAAGCTTGCGCTCGAAGCCTTCGGACACGCCCTTGACCATATTGGCCAGGATGGCGCGAACGGTGCCGGTGATGGCGATCTGCGACGGGTCGTTGGCCGACAGCGTGGCAACGTCGCCATCGATGGCGATTTCGACGCCAACCGGCTTCGGCAGGGTCAGGGTGCCCTTCGGGCCCTTGACGCTGACCAGCTCGGGCTGGACGTTGAGTTCAACACCCTTCGGAAGGGAAACAGGCTTCTTGGCTACACGGGACATGATCGATTCCTTCCCTTAGGCCACGAAGCACAGGACTTCACCACCAACGCCGGCTTCGCGAGCCTGCGCATCGGTCATGATGCCCTTCGACGTGGAGATGATGGCGATACCCAGGCCGCCCAGGACCTTGGGCAGCTCGGTCTTGCCGCGGTACTGGCGCAGACCCGAGCGCGAGAAACGCTTCAGGGTCTCGATGACCGGACGGCCTTCGAAATACTTCAGCACGATTTCCAGCTCCGACTTGTTGTTCTCGGTCGCTGTCACGCGCAGGTCGGTGATGTAACCCTCGTCCTTCAGGACCTGGGCGATCGCGACCTTGATCTTGGACGACGGCAATTTCACCGTCTGCTTACCAACCGCGGCCGCATTCTTGATGCGTACCAGCAGGTCGGCGATGGGATCAGTCATGCTCATATGAGTACCTTTGAGTGCACCGATATCCGCTTTCGCGAAAATCTTGTGTTTTCCTGGGGATGGGCCAGGACCCTTTACGCCATGCCAGGCCCATGCGGGCAAGACAGAAGCGGAAGTATACGACAAAAGAGCCCGACTTGCGTCGGACTCCCTTGTTGAACAGAACCATCCTGTTCAAGCCGGCCGCGAACGGCCCCGCAGTGCTGTTACCAGCTTGCCTTGCGCAGGCCCGGAACGTCGCCGTTCATCGTGGCCTTGCGCAGCATGTTGCGACCCAGACCGAACTTGCGGTAGACACCGCGCGGACGGCCGGACAACTCGCAACGGTTGCGGTGGCGGCTCGGCGACGAATCGCGCGGCAGCTTCTGCAACCTGGTCGACGCATCGATCTTCTCTTCGTAGGACGCATCCTGACTGGAGAGGATCTTCTTCAGCGCATCACGCTTGCCGGCGAATTTCTTCGCCAGCTTTGCACGCTTGATGTCGCGGTGGATCATGGAGGTCTTTGCCATTTCGGATGTCCTCGACGGTCAGTTACGGAACGGGAACTTGAACGCTGCCAGCAGCGCCTTCGCTTCCGCATCCGTCTTGGCGGTGGTGGTGATGGCGATATCCATACCGCGAATCGCGTCGACGGCGTCGAAGTCGATTTCCGGGAAGATGATCTGTTCCTTCACACCCATGTTGAAGTTGCCACGACCATCAAAGGAGCGACCGGAAACACCACGGAAGTCGCGCACGCGCGGCAACGAGATGTTGATCAGACGATCCAGAAACTCGTACATCTTGGCGCGACGCAACGTGGTCTTGCAGCCGATCGGCCAACCGTCACGAATCTTGAACGATGCGACCGAAACGCGCGACTTGGTGACCACCGGCTTCTGACCGGAGATCTTGGACATGTCGGCGACCGCATTCTCAAGAATCTTCTTGTTGGTAGCCGCCTCGCCCACGCCCATGTTGAGCGTGACCTTGACCAGCTTCGGCACTTCCATCGGATTGGTGTAGCCGAATTCCTTCATCAGGGCCGGCACCACGTTTTCCTTGTAAAACTTTTCGAGACGAGTGTTCATGATCGCATTCCTCAGGCGTCGAGCGCCTCACCGCTGGAGCGGAACACACGCAATTTGCGTCCATCCTCCAGCACCTTGAAGCCAACGCGCTCGCCCTTGCCGGTTGCCGGATTGACGATATTGACGTTGGAGATATGGATCGACGCTTCACGCTCGACCACGCCGCCGGCGACACCCGCCTGCGGGTTCGGCTTGGTGTGGCGCTTGATGACGTTGGCATTGGAGACGATCACGCGATCGCCGTCCACACGCACAACTTCACCCTGCTTACCCTTGTCCTTGCCGGTGTTGATGACGACCTGGTCGCCCTTCTTGATACGGTTAGCCATGTATATGTCCTCCGCTCACAGCACTTCGGGAGCGAGCGAGACGATCTTCATGAACTTCTCGGAACGCAGCTCGCGCGTCACCGGCCCGAAGATGCGGGTCCCGATCGGCTCCTGCTTATTGTTCAACAGCACAGCGGCGTTGCCATCGAAGCGGATCAGCGAACCGTCGGGACGGCGCACACCCTTGCGGGTACGCACCACGACGGCGTCGTAGACTTCGCCCTTCTTGACCTTGCCACGCGGAATGGCGTCCTTGACGGTCACCTTGATGATGTCGCCAATGTGTGCGTAGCGGCGCTTGGAGCCGCCCAGCACCTTGATGCACATCACTTCCTTGGCACCCGAATTGTCGGCGACATCGAGGTAGCTCTGCATCTGGATCATGATTCAGATCTCCCTTATTCGGCCGAACGGGTGACGATTTCGACCACCCGCCAGTTCTTGGTCTTGGACATTGGAGCAATCTCGGTCACACGCACGACGTCGCCTTCGTTGCAGGCATTGTCGGCATCGTGTGCGTGAAGCTTGGACGAGCGCTTGATGTACTTACCGTACAACGGGTGCTTGACCTGGCGCTCCACCAACACGGTGACCGTCTTGTCCATCTTGTTGCTGACGACACGGCCTTCGACCGTGCGCAGCGCTTGCTTTTCGTTGTTGTCGCTCATCGCGGCCGTCCTTACTTGGTGCTGCCGAGCAGGTACTTGACGCGAGCAATCTCGCGGCGCACCCGGCGGGTATCGTGGGTCTTCGGCAGCTGGCCGGTGACCTGCTGCATACGGAGCGAGAACTGCTCCTTACGCAGATCGGTCAGGTGGGCCTTCAGTTCGTCAGCCGACTTCTCGCGGAGTTGTTTGATATCCATCAGCGCACCGTCCGGGTCACGAAAGTGGTGGTCACCGACAATTTCGCGGCAGCAAGGCGGAACGCCTCACGTGCGATATCTTCGGGAATACCCTCGATTTCATAGATCATGCGGCCCGGCTGAATCTGCGCGACCCAGTACTCCACGTTGCCCTTACCGGAGCCCATGCGGACTTCGATCGGCTTCTTGGTGATCGGCTTGTCGGGGAACACACGAATCCACATCTTGCCGCCCTTTTTGACGTGGCGGCTGATCGTACGACGTGCTGCTTCAATCTGACGCGCGGTCAGCTGACCGTGCGCCGTTGCCTTGAGGCCGTACTCGCCGAAGCTGACGGCGTTTCCGCTCCATGCCAGGCCGTCGTTACGGCCCTTGTGCATCTTGCGGTATTTGGTTCGCTTGGGTTGCAACATTGCCGTTACCTCGCTTCACGAGCCGGGCGCGAAGGACGGTCACCACGGTCGCCGCGATCATTACGATCGTTGCGCGGGCTGTCGTCCTGCTTCTCCTGGCCAACCTGGGAGAAGTCGAAGACCTCACCCTTATAGATCCAGACCTTGATGCCGATGATGCCGTACGTCGTGGACGCCTCGGCAAAACCGTAATCGATGTCGGCACGTAGCGTGTGCAGCGGCACGCGGCCTTCGCGGTACCACTCCGAACGGGCGATTTCCGCACCGTTGAGGCGGCCAGCCACATTGATCTTGATGCCCAGGGCACCCAAGCGCATCGCGTTGCCGACCGAGCGCTTCATTGCACGACGGAACATGATGCGACGCTCAAGCTGCTGCGCGATCGATTCGGCAACCAGCTGCGCGTCCAGCTCCGGCTTGCGCACTTCGGTGACGTTGATATGGGCAGGAACACCCATCATCGCACTCACTTCCTTACGCAGCTTTTCGATGTCCTCGCCACGCTTGCCGATCACCACGCCCGGACGGGCGGTGTGAATGGTCACGCGGGCGGTTTTGGCAGGGCGCTCGATCAAGATCTTGCTGATACCTGCCTGCGCGAGCTTCTTGCGCAGCATTTCACGCACTTTCAGGTCGGCTGCCAGATAAGCGGCGAAGTCGGCCTTGCTTGCGTACCACTTGGAATTCCAGTCCTTGGCGATGCCAAGGCGAATTCCAGTCGGATGAACTTTATGACCCATGGTCTTTTCCTTTCCGCTTACTTGGCGGCGCCGACAATCACAGTGATGTGACTGGTGCGCTTGAGGATGCGGGTACCGCGGCCTTTCGCCCGCGCCATGAAACGCTTCAGGGAGGGACCTTCATCAACCATGATGGTCTTGACCTTCAGCTCGTCGACATCCGCGCCCTGATTGTTCTCGGCATTGGCAATAGCCGACTCCACAACCTTTTTGATCAGGTGCGCAGCCTTTTTGTCCGAGAACTTCAGCAGATTGACCGCACGTTCGGCGGACAGTCCACGCACCTGGTCAGCGACCAGGCGGGCCTTCTGCGGGGAGATGCGCGCGGTGCGCAGGATTGCTTTCGCTTCCATCGTCATCTCTCCCTTACCTGCTCGACTTCTTGTCGCCACCGTGACCCTTGAAGGTCCGGGTGACGGCAAATTCGCCGAGCTTGTGGCCGACCATATTCTCGTTGACGAGCACCGGAATGTGGTTCTTGCCGTTATGCACGGCGATGGTGATGCCTACCATTTCCGGCAGGATCATCGAACGGCGCGACCAGGTCTTGATCGGCTTCTTGCTACCCGCAGCGGACTCCACCTTCTTTGCAAGGTGGTGATCGACGAACGGGCCCTTCTTGAGTGAACGTGCCATGGTCGATTAGCCCCTACGATCGCGGACGATGAATTGCTGGGTGCGCTTGTTCTTGCGCGTCTTGTAACCCTTGGTCGGAACACCCCACGGGGTGACCGGATGCGGATTACCCTGGCCAGCCTTGGCCTCACCACCACCGTGCGGGTGATCGACCGGGTTCATGGCCGCACCGCGAACGGTCGGACGAACACCGCGCCAGCGCTTGGCGCCAGCCTTGCCCAGCTTCTCGAGGTTGTGCTCGTCGTTGCCGACTTCGCCGATGGTAGCGCGGCACTCGACCGGCACCTTGCGCATTTCGCCCGAGCGCAGACGCAGCGTGGCATAGATGCCTTCGCGAGCGACCAGCTGGACGGCTGCACCGGCAGCACGTGCGATCTGAGCGCCCTTACCCGGCTTCAGCTCGATACCGTGGACCGTCGTACCGACCGGAATGTTGCGCAGCGGCAGCGTGTTGCCGGTCTTGATCGGTGCGTTGGCACCGGCAATGACCTGATCGCCAGCCTTCAAGCCCTTGGGGGCGATGATGTAGCGACGCTCGCCGTCGACGTAGCACAGCAGGGCGATATGAGCGGTACGGTTCGGATCGTATTCGATCCGCTCCACACGCGCCGGAATGCCTTCCTTGTTGCGCTTGAAGTCGATGATGCGGTAGTGCTGCTTATGCCCACCACCGACGTGACGCACGGTGATGCGGCCATGGTGGTTACGACCACCGGACTTGCTCTGCGAGTCGAGCAGCGCCGCGTGCGGTGCGCCCTTGTGCAGATCGGGAGTAACCACGCGCACGGCGGAACGACGGCCGGGAGAGGTGGGTTTGAACTTCATCAATGGCATGGGATGGACCTCAGGCCTTGGCCGTTACGTCGATGGACTGACCATCAACCAAGCGGACGTACGCCTTGCGCCAATTGCCACGGCTGCCAGCACGGTTACGGAAGGACTTGCTCTTGCCCTTGACGTTGACCACGTTGACCGCTTTGACCTTGACGTCGAACAGCTGCTCAACCGCGGCTTTTACATCGGCCTTGGTGGCTTCGTTCGAAACTTCGAAGACATACTGGTTGGAGATTTCCTGCAGGCGCGCGGTCTTTTCGGAGACTCGCGGAGCACGCAGCACGCTGAAGATTTTTTCGTTGCTGCTCATGCCAGCCACTCCTCGATCTTCTTGACCGCATCGGCGGTGATCACGACCGTATCGGCCCCGACCAGAGCGACCGGATCCAGACCCTGCACGTCGCGCACCTGCACATACGGCAGATTGCGAGCGGACAGATACAGGTGCTCGGACGCTTCCTCGGTGACGATCAGCGGGCGCTTGCCCACATCCAGTCCCTTCAACTTCTCGATCAGACCCTGCGTCTTGGTGGTTTCGACGTCGAACGCATCGACGATCATCAGGCGACCCTGGCGGTTAAGCTCAGAGAAGATCGCGCAGATGGCCGCACGGTACATCTTGCGGTTGACTTTCTGTTCGAAGCTGCGCGGCTTGGCCGCGAAGGTCGCGCCGCCGCCGACGAAGATCGGAGCCGTCAGCGCGCCATGACGCGCACCGCCGCCCTTCTGCTTCTTCGACTTCTTGGTCGTGCCCGCAACTTCCGAACGCGTCTTCTGTGCCTTGGTACCAGCGCGACCGGCATTGCGATAAGCGACGACAACCTGGTGAACCAGATCTTCGCTGAATTCGCGACCGAACACGGCATCGGAGACCGAGACCTTGTTGTTGCTACCCGTGATAACGAGTTCCATCGTCATCTCTCCTTATGCCTTGCTCGCCGGACGGACGATCACGTCGCCACCAGCTGCGCCAGGCACGGCGCCGCGGATAGCAATCAGACCACGCTCGACGTCGACCTTGACCACTTCCAGGTTCTGCGTGCTTTGCTGCACGGCGCCCATGTGGCCCGACATCTTCTTACCCGGGAAAACGCGACCCGGGGTCTGGCGCTGACCCAACGAACCCGGCGCGCGATGCGACAGCGAGTTACCGTGAGTTGCATCGCCCATACGGAAGTTGTAGCGCTTGATGGTGCCCTGGAAACCCTTACCCTTGGTGACGCCCTGGACATCGACCTTTTGGCCAACCTCGAAGATGTCCGCCTTGATTTCGCCGCCGACGGCGAAATCGCCGAGCTGCGCATCTTCAACGCGGAATTCCCACAGGCCGCGACCCGCTTCCACCTTCGCTTTAGCGAAGTGGCCGGCAGCCGGCTTGTTGACCAGCGCGGCACGGCGGGCACCAACGGTAATCTGCACAGCGCTGTAGCCGTCAGCTTCGACGGTCTTGATCTGCGCGATGCGGTTTGGAGTTGCTTCGATCAGCGTGACCGGTACCGAGCGACCGTCTTCGGTGAAGACGCGGCTCATACCAGCCTTGCGGCCTACGAAGCCCAACGAATATTTCTTCGTCATGGTCGTAGTCCTCAGGTCAACTTGATCTGAACGTCGACGCCAGCCGCGAGTTCGAGCTTCATCAGCGCGTCCACGGTCTTGTCGTTCGGGTCGACGATATCGAGCACACGCTTGTGCGTGCGGGTTTCGTACTGGTCACGCGCATCCTTGTCGGCATGCGGGGATACGAGGATGGTGTAGCGTTCGATCTTGGTCGGCAACGGGATCGGGCCACGCACTTGCGCGCCGGTCCGCCTAGCCGTTTCGACGATCTCGCTGGCCGAACGGTCGATCACACGAGGATCGAACGCCTTCAACCGAATCCGGATCTTTTGTTCCGACATAACGGAAGCTTCCTTCATTAAAAGAGCGACGGGCAAGGCCTCTGGGATACCTGCCCCGATATTCCTGACGTAGATGAATTCGCCATGCATCCTGCCGACGAGGGCATTTCCTCCGCCCAAAAACTGAGGCAGACCGGTAAACCGGCCTGCCCAGACGGAAAAGTATAATGCGCAACAAGAGCACGGTCAACAACGCGTGAGTTGTTGAGTGCTCCATGCAACGCGACCTTCCCGGTCTGGCGAACACGAGCGGCATCCTGCCGTTCTTTTCGCTGTAACTCAGCGCCCTACCCAGGGACACCGAGCCGCGCATTATAGCGACGGCTTTTTATCTGCGCAAGCATTCTGGTCCGTCAATACGCTATTGCCCGTACATCCGTCCGATCTGGCGCATAAAAAAGGGCCGGCTCGCGCCGACCCTTCCTCTAGCAGATCCAGCGACTGAAAGCCGCCGGGCTGCAGGACTTACTTGATGATCTTGGCAACCACACCGGCGCCGACGGTACGACCGCCTTCACGGATGGCGAAGCGCAGGCCTTCGTCCATCGCGACCGGATTGATCAGGGTCACGACCATCTTCACGTTGTCGCCCGGCATCACCATCTCCACGCCTTCCGGCAGCTGGCAAGCGCCGGTGATGTCGGTGGTGCGGAAGTAGAACTGCGGACGGTAGCCCTTGAAGAACGGGGTATGACGGCCACCCTCGTCCTTGGACAGCACGTAGACTTCGGCTTCGAACTCGGTATGCGGCTTGATCGAGCCCGGCTTGCACAGCACCTGGCCGCGCTCGACGTCGTCACGCTTGGTGCCGCGCAGCAGCAGACCGGCGTTGTCGCCTGCCTGACCCTGGTCCAGCAGCTTGCGGAACATTTCCACGCCGGTGACGGTGGTCTTCTGCGTATCGCGGATACCGACGATTTCGATTTCGTCGCCGACCTTGATGATGCCGCGCTCGATACGACCGGTCACCACGGTGCCGCGGCCGGAGATCGAGAACACGTCTTCGACCGGCATCAGGAACGGACGGTCGACGTCGCGGGTCGGCTCCGGGATGAAGGTGTCGAGCGCGTCGACCAGCTTCAGGATCGCCGGCACGCCGATGTCACTCTGATCGCCGTCCAGCGCCAGACGCGCCGAGCCGTGGATGATCGGGGTGTCATCGCCCGGGAAGTCGTACTTGCTGAGCAGCTCGCGCACTTCCATCTCGACCAGCTCGAGCAGCTCGGCGTCGTCGACCATGTCGGCCTTGTTCAGGAACACGACGATGTGCGGCACACCGACCTGACGCGAGAGCAGGATGTGCTCGCGGGTCTGCGGCATCGGGCCGTCGGCAGCCGAACACACCAGGATCGCGCCATCCATCTGCGCCGCACCGGTGATCATGTTCTTGACGTAGTCGGCGTGGCCGGGGCAATCGACGTGCGCGTAGTGACGGTTCGGGGATTCGTATTCGACGTGCGCGGTCGAAATCGTGATGCCGCGCGCCTTCTCTTCCGGCGCCGCGTCGATCGCGTCATACGCCTTGAACTCGCCACCGAAACGCTCAGCACCGATTTTGGTCAGCGCGGCTGTCAACGTGGTCTTGCCATGGTCGACGTGACCGATGGTGCCGACGTTCACGTGCGGCTTGGTGCGCTCAAATTTAGCTTTTGCCATGGGTGCGTGTCTCGGTAATCGTTTGGAGTTGAAGACGATTGAGTAGTGGTGCTCACGAAAGGAATCGAACCTTCGACCTCCTCCTTACCAAGGAGGTGCTCTACCGACTGAGCTACGTGAGCGAGTTTTGCATTATGCCATGCATTTGCGTTCAATGGAGCGGGAGACGGGAATCGAACCCGCACCATCAGCTTGGAAGGCTGAGGTTCTACCGTTGAACTACTCCCGCGCCGGGAACTGCATGCCACAACGTGAAACTGGTGGAGGGAGGTGGATTCGAACCACCGAAGGCGTAAGCCAGCAGATTTACAGTCTGCCCCCGTTGGCCGCTTGGGTATCCCTCCAGCTTTTACTACCGGACCGGTGCGCGATGAAGCGAATTCGGTTCGGGGTGAAGCAGCCCGTTATTTTGTTGTGGGACGCATGCAGTGTCAACAAAAATTTTGAACCAATCGTCTTCGCGAAAGACGCGCGACCATCGGGGTCGCACGCAGGCGATCAGACGTTGAAGCGGAAGTGCAACACGTCGCCTTCCTGCACGCGGTATTCCTTGCCTTCCAGGCGCAGGCGCCCGGCATCGCGCGCACCGGCTTCGCCGCGGTGCTTGATGAAGTCGTCGAAGCCGATCGTCTCGGCGCGAATGAAGCCCTTCTCGAAATCGGTATGGATCACCGCTGCCGCCTGCGGTGCGGTCGAGCCAGCCCTGACCGTCCACGCACGCACTTCCTTGACGCCGGCGGTGAAGTAGGTCTGCAGGCCAAGCAGCTTGTAGGCGGCGCGGATGACGCGATTCAGGCCCGGCTCGTCAAGGCCCAGATCGGCCAGGAAGGTGTCGCGGTCCTCGTCATCCAGCTGCGACAGCTCTTCTTCGATCGCTGCCGAGACCGGCACCACTTCCGCGCCTTCGGCCAACGCATGCCGACGTACCGCGTCCAGGTGCGGATTGTTCTCGAAACCATCCTCAAGCACGTTGGCGATGTACATCACCGGCTTGAGCGTCAACAGGAACAGATCGCGCACCAGCGCCTTTTCATCGTCGTCCAGACCGGCTGCACGCCCCGCCTTGCCGTCAGCCAGCACGGCCTGCAATTTGGCCAGCACCGGCTTGCGCGCCGCTGCATCCTTGTCGCCACCCTTGGCACTGCGCTCGGCACGGTTGAGCGCCTTTTCCACGCTGTCCAGATCGGCCAATGCCAGCTCGGTATCGATGGTTTCGATATCGCTGATCGGGTCGACCTTGTTGTTCACATGGATGACGTCGTCGTTCTCGAAGCAACGCACCACGTGGGTGATCGCATCGACTTCGCGGATATGCGCCAGGAACTTGTTGCCCAGCCCTTCGCCGCTTGCCGCACCCGCCACCAGGCCGGCGATATCGACGAACTCGACCGCAGTCGGAATCAGCTTCTGCGGCTTGACGATCTCAGCCAGCTGATTGAGGCGCGGATCCGGCACCGGCACGATGCCGACATTCGGCTCGATGGTGCAGAACGGGAAATTGGCCGCAGCGATGCCCGCCTTGGTCAGCGCATTGAACAGGGTCGACTTGCCGACGTTGGGCAGGCCGACGATGCCGCATTTGATACCCATGGGTTTTCCAGTGAATGGAGAATCGGGAATCGAGAATGGCAAGAGCAACGCTCATCCCATTCCCGATTCCCCATTCTCTATTTTTCCGTATGCAGGCGCTTCATCGCCTCGTTGAAATTACCTTTCATTGCCAGCGGCAGTACATCGATGGCTGCGTCCACCGCAGTACCGATTGCCGCGTCGTCGTCGCGCCCTGCCCGTCCCAGCACCCATGGCACCACGCGGTCCTTGTGGCCGGGATGACCGATGCCGACCCGCAAGCGATGAAATTTGCCATGCCCCAGCAGGCGAATGGTATCGCGCAGGCCGTTCTGGCCGCCGTGGCCGCCATCGAACTTGAGCCGTGCGATGCCTGGCGCCAGATCCAGTTCGTCGTGCGCAACGAGCAACTGCGCCGGCTCGATCTTCCAGAACCGCAATGCGGCGGTGATCGATTTGCCACTGAGATTCATGAAGGTGGCCGGCTTGAGCAGCCAGACCGGCTGCCCGGCGATCTCGACCTTGGCGGTCTCGCCGAACAACTTGGCATCCAGCCCCCAGCGCGCACCCTGGCGTTCGACGAGGGCATCGACGAAACGAAACCCGGCGTTGTGCCGGGTTTGCGCGTGTTCCGGACCCGGATTCCCGAGTCCGACAATCAGGCGGAGTGCAGACATGCCAGCGACCGCGGCCGATCCCGCGCAGTGCGAGGGATCGGCCGACGGCTTACTTGGTCTCGGCGCCTTCGCTGCCTTCTTCACCGGCAGCGTCTTCTTCTTCGATCCGCACGTGCTTGGCAGCAACCACCGCCACGTCGTGCTCCTTGCCCAACTTCAGCTCCGGAATTTCCACACCGGCCGGCAGCTTGATCTCGGACAAGTGGATCACATTGCCCACTTCCAGATCACCCAGGTCCACTTCGATGAACTCCGGCAGATCCTTCGGCAGGCAGACGACCTGAACTTCGTTCAGTTCGTGGGTGACGACCACTTCGCTGGACTTACCGGCCGGCGAGGCTGCTTCGTTGACGAAGTGCAGCGGGACAGCGGCGCTGAGCTTCTCGTTGGCGCTGACGCGCTGGAAGTCGATGTGGATGATCAGTTGCTTGAACGGATGGCGCTGCATGTCACGCAGCAGCACCTGCTGCACATCGCCATTGAGGTTCAGGTCGAGGATCGACGAGTAGAACCACTCGTTCTGCTGGGCAAGCCAGATCTGCTCGTGGTTGAGCTGGATGCTGACCGGCTCGAGTTCGCCACCGTAAACGATGGCCGGGATGACGCCAGCGTGACGTAGGCGGCGGCTCGCACCCTTCCCCTCGTTCGCGCGGCGCTCGACCTTGATTTCATGTGTCTTTGCCATTGGATTTCACTACCTGGTTGGAATATCGCCTCGCGGCGATGAAGCGTCTCACCCGCGACCAGGAGAGACGGATTGCGGTACCCGGAATATCCGGGCGCCGAATGCGGAATCAGTCGACGTAGAGCGAACTCACCGATTCGCCGAAGGCGATGCGGCGGATGGTCTCGGCCAGCAGCTCGGCCACGCTCAGCTGACGAATCTTGGCGCAGGTGCGCGCAGCTTCGTTCAACGGAATCGTGTCGGTGACCACCAGCTCGTCGAGCTGCGAATTGTTGATGTTGTCCACCGCCGGGCCGGACAGCACCGGGTGGGTGATATAGGCCACCACCTTGAGCGCGCCGCGCTGCTTCAGCGCTGCGGCGGCTGCGCACAGGGTACCGGCGGTATCGACCAGATCGTCGACCAGCACGCAGGTCTTGCCCTGCACGTCGCCGATGATGTTCATCACCGTGGCGACGTTGGCGCGCGGGCGGCGCTTGTCGATGATGGCCAGATCCGCATCGTCAAGACGCTTGGCGACGGCGCGCGCACGCACCACACCGCCCACGTCCGGCGACACCACGATCAGGTTGTCGGTGCCGTAGGCGCGCCAGATGTCGGCCAGCAGCAGCGGCGAGGCATAGACGTTGTCGACCGGCACGTCGAAGAAGCCCTGGATCTGGTCGGCGTGCAGATCGACCGTCAGCACGCGGTCGGCCTCCATCGCGCAGATCATCTTGGCGGCGACCTTGGCGGTGATCGGCACGCGCGAGGACCGCATGCGGCGGTCCTGGCGCGAGTAGCCGAAATACGGGATGACCGCGGTCACCGACGCGGCGCTGGCGCGCTTGAGCGCGTCGATCAGCACCAGCAGCTCCATCAGGTTCTCCGCGCTCGGCGCGCAGGTCGGCTGGATCACGAACACTTCCTGCCGGCGCACGCTTTCTTCGATTTCGACCTGCACCTCGCCATCGGAGAAGCGCGTGACCAGCGCCTTGCCCATGCGAACACCAAGCTCCTTGCAGATGCTCAGGGCAAGCGGCTTGTTGGCATTGCCGGAGAACACCAGCAGATTACGTTGGTCTTGCATGAGATCTCTCGGGCGGCGGCAAAGAGCGTGCGGGCGATGGTGGAGCTGGACAAAGCCGACCAAATGCCGGGCTTCTTGTTCAATCCCCGCACATGGATGTGCGGGCTGTTGCAGGGGACCTGCATATACGACTGTTGCAGAGGGACCTGCATCAACAACTGGCAGGGGCGGTAGGATTCGAACCTACGAATGCCAGGATCAAAACCTGGTGCCTTGGGCCTCTTGGCGACGCCCCTGCATCAAACCTGTCTCGCGTCCAGAGCATCGAGCAGTGGCGAGTGCGTTACACCTTCCACGACCCACGCCCTCAGGCTGTCCGGCAACTGCGCCATGGCCTGCTCTGCAGCAGCGCGCGTGGCGAACTCGACGAAACACCCACTCCCTGACCCGGTCAAACGCGGCGTCCCGATCCTGGACAGCGCCTGGAACACGGCCTCGATGGCAGGTTCACGGCGCCGCAGGACCGGCTCGAACGCATTGTCGAGCAGAGAACCCGAAGCGAAGTCCGCTATTTTCACGGGCGCAGCATCCCGCGTCAATTCCCGTGATTGAAATAGGACCGGGGTGGGCACGTGAATGCCCGGATCGACCAGCACATAGGACGCTGCCGTTAGATTGATCGGGGTCAGTTGCTCGCCGATGCCCTCCGCCCAGGCGTTGTGCCCGCGCACGAATACCGGCACGTCGGCACCCAGCCGCAGCCCCAGCCCGGCCAGCGTCTCGATCGGCAAGCCCAGGCCCCACAAGGCGTTCAGCGCGACCAGCACGGTGGCGGCATCCGAGGAGCCACCGCCGAAACCGCCGCCGGCGGGGATGCGTTTGTCGACCCGGATGTCGGCGCCGGCCTGCGTGGCCGCGCTGGATTGCAGCAGGCGTGCGGCCCGGATCACCAGGTCGTCGTCTTCCGCCACGCCGGGCAGGCTGTCGCCGACGCGCCGGATCAGGCCGTCATCGCGCAGGCGAAGATGAATGGCGTCCCCCCAGTCCAGCAGCCGGAACACGGTCTGCAGCAGGTGGTAACCATCGGGGCGGCGCCCGACGATCCGCAGGAACAGGTTGAGCTTGGCCGGCGCAGGCCACGCCGACCAGCCCGCTTCCGCTGCAGACATCAGGGCGACACCGTCCATTGATCGACCAGCAGACGCACCTTGGCCTCGCCGTTGCGGGCTTCGATGCGCTGCGGCAACTCGGGCTGGCCGGCGCTGGCCGGCGCCCAGGCGAGAAAGTCGATTGTCCAGCCATGCTGCTGCACGGTCCGCGGCCGCCCGGCCGCATCCAGATCCGCGCGTTCGGCACCCGCGTCGACGATGCGCAGCGCACGGACCCAGTCCGGCATCTGGTTGACCGGGATGGTCCAGCCGGTCGCTTCCAGCAGTACCTGCTCGGCATCGGGACCGCTGCGCGGGCCGCCTTCCAGTCCTTCCAGGCGTCCGGCGCCGCTGGTGGTGTCGCCGGTGAGCACCCAACTTTGCCGGGTCACCGGCGCGCTGAGCTGCACGCGGTACTGGGCACCGTCCTGCTGCCAGTCGATGCGACCGCTACCGGCGTTGCTGCCCTTGCTGATCGCCACCCGGCCCTGGAACGACCAGGTCGGATGCGCCTGCAGCCAGGCCTGGCGTGCGGCTTCGGCCTGACGCGCACCATCGGACACCTGATCGACCACTGCCGCGCCACTGCCCTGCCCGTGCGGCACGCTGACGCAGGCCGACAGCCCGACGAGCACCAGCCCGCTCAGGGCCAGTGTTCGAATCGCCCTACTCGCCCTACTCATAGCGCGAATTTTTCCACGGCGCGCTGCAGCGCGCGGTTGTCCGGATCCAGACGCCGCGCTTCATCGAAGTAGCGCCGCGCTTCGTCCTGCTTGCCGCTGACCCACAGCACCTCGCCCACGTGCGCGGCGATTTCCGGGTCCTTGACCAGGGCCCAGGCGCGGCGCAGCTGCACCAACGCTTCCTTGGTGCGGCCCATGCGATACAGCACCCAGCCGTAGCTGTCGACGATGGCCGGATTGTCCGGGTCGGCGGTGCGGGCGCGATCGATCAGTGCCAGTGCTTCCTTGTAGCGGGTGGTGCGGTCGGCCAGGGTGTAGCCCAGCGCATTCAGCGCCGCCACGTTTTCCGGTTCGGCAACCAGGATCTTGCGCAGATCGGCCTCGGCACGCGCAACATCGTCGCTGCGTTCCCAGGCCAGACCGCGGGCGTACAGCAGCGCGCCGTCGTCCGGATAGGCGGCCAGGCCGCGCTCGAAGGCATCCAGTTCGCCCGCTGCGTCGCCGGCGCGCTGGTGCAGCTCGGCTTCGAGCACGTAGGCATCGCGACGCGCGTCGTCGTCGGCAGTGGCATCGCTCTGCAATGCGCGGACCTCGGCGAGCGCCTCGGGCTTGCGGCCCAACTCGTACAGGGCGCTGGCAGCGCGCAGGCGCGCTTCGCTCAGCTGCGGGCCGCCGGGCACGCCGCGATACCACTCCACCGCCTCGTCGTAGCGCTTGAGGAACTCGGCGATCTTGCCGAGCAGCAGGCGACGGTCCGGGTCGGGCTTGGTGGCGTTGCTCTTGAGCTCGCCGTACAGCGCCTCCAGCGCGGTGCGATCCTTTTCCTTGGCCAGCATGGAGGCGCGCAGCCCGTAGGTCTGGGTGTCCTGCGGCCCGGTCGACAACACCCGCGCGGCGGCTTCGGTCTGCCCCATGGCGTCGTAGGCAAAGGCCAGCGCGCCACGCAGTTCGGAATCCTTGACCGCCTGCGGCTCGACATTCTTCAGCAGCGCCAGCGCTTCGTCGTTCTTGCCTTCCTGCTGCAGCTGGGTGGCGTGCAACAAAGCCACGCGCGGCTCTTCGGGGAAACGGCGCACCACTTCGTCGACGATGCGCTTGGCCAGCGCCGGGCGCTCCATGCGCAGGGCGAGCCGGCCGAATTCCTGCCAGGCTTCGATCTGGTTGGGGATGGCGCCGGCCTTGACCAGGTCTTCGAGCACGTCGGCCGAGGCTTCCGGCTCGCGCCCGCCATTGGCCAGGGCGATCAGGGCGAAGCGCCAGCCGCGCGGGTCGGGCTCCTTGAGCAGGCCGAGCAGATCACGGCGAGCGGTACGCAAGTCGTTGCGGCGCAAGGCCAGCGAGGCTTCGGTACTGCGCATGGACATCGACGCCGGTGCGCGGGCGCGCCATAGCGCCAGGGCCTCGATCGCACGCGGGTCGTCGTTGGCCAGCATGGCGATGCGGGCGGCGCGTTCGGCCAGCCCGGCGTCGCCGGCTTCGGCCTTGGCGGCGTCCAGATAGGCACGGGCGGCATCGTCCAACTGCCCGGCCTGCAAGGCGAATTCGCCGGAGAGCACCGGCTCCAGCGAGGCGGTGCCGGCGCTGCCGGGCGGCGGCGCGGGCGGCGCTTTCTTGGGTGCTGCAGCGGCACTGGCTGAGACTGCGACCAGCAAAAGAACACACAGGATGCGAATCGGTACAGGCATCGGGGGCAACCGGGCCGTAAAATGGGGCCCTGAATGGCCGCCAGCTTATCGCAAGCAACTGAACAATGACGTTGTGGGTGCTCGGACTGAATCACCAGACCGCACCTGTGGACCTGCGCGAACGCGCGGCGTTCGCAGGTGACGCGCTGCCGCGCGCGCTCGAATCCCTGCGCGCATTGCCGCAGGTGCGCGAGGCCGCGTTGCTGTCCACCTGCAACCGCACCGAGCTGTATGCGATGGCCGACGACCCGCACAGCCTGGTGAGCTGGCTGGAAACCCACGCGCCGGGCTTGAGCGGCTATCTGTATCAGCATCAGGAGGAGCAGGCGGTACGCCACCTGTTCCGCGTCGCCACCGGGCTGGACTCGATGGTGCTGGGCGAGCCGCAGATCCTGGGCCAGGTGAAGGATGCCTGGGCAGTGGCGCGTGCGCACGGCGCGCTGGGCAGCGGGCTGGACCGCTTGTTCCAGCAGACCTTCTCGGTGGCCAAGCGGGCACGTACCGATACCCGCGTTGGTGCCAATCCGGTGTCGGTGGCCTCCACCGCGGTGCGGCTGGCACAGGAATCCTTCGCGCGGCTCAACGAATCCACCGTGCTGCTGATCGGCGCGGGCGAAACCATCGAGCTGGCCGCCAAGCATCTGAGCGAAGGCCGCGTACGCCGCCTGTTGATCGCCAATCGCACGCTCGCCCATGCCCAGACGCTGGCCAGCCAGCACGGCGGTTACGCACTGCCGCTGACCGATCTGGACCGCCATCTGGCCGAAGCCGACGTGGTGTTCTCGGCCACCGCCGCGCGCGAGCCGATCGTCACGCGCATGCAGGTGGAACAGGCGCTGCGCGCGCGCAAACGCAAGCCGATGCTGCTGTTCGACCTGGCGGTGCCGCGCGATATCGAAGCCTCGGTAGCCGAGCTGGGCGATGCCTACCTGTACACGGTGGACGATCTGGAACGCGCGGTGGAAGACAACCGCCGCGGCCGCCGTGAAGCCGCCGACCAGGCCGAAGCCATCATCGACCTGCAGGTGGCACGCTATGTCGAAACGGTGCAGGCCAATGCGCGCCAGGCGCCGCTGAAGCGCCTGCGCGCGTTCGGCGACAGCACCCGCGACGAACTGCTGGCCAAGGCGCGCCAGCAATTGCACAACGGCAAACCGGCCGACGAAGTGCTGGAACAGCTGGCGCACGCGCTGACCAACCGCTTGCTGCATCCGCCCACCGCCGCGCTGCGCGATGCCGCGCTCAACAACGACCTGGAATTGACCAGCGCGGCCGACCGGCTGTTCCCGGAAAAACCGGGTTACCAACATCCCCCTGTCACTACCCCGATCGCGAGGACCGATGACGCCGACCCTGCGCCGTAAGCTCGAAGCGCTGGCCGAGCGCCGCGAAGAACTGCAGCACCTGCTCTCCGACCCCGATGTGGTCAACAACAACGACAAGTTCCGCACGCTGTCGCGCGAACTGTCGCAGCTGGAGCCGGTTGCCGTGGCCCTGGAAGACGAAGCGCGCGCCAAGGCCGACCTGAGCGCGGCCGAAGCCATGCGCAACGATCCGGAAATGCGCGAGCTGGCCGAAGAGGAGATCGCCGCCGCACAGGCGCGCCTGGAAGAACTGGATGCGCAACTGGCATTGCTGCTGGTGCCGCGCGACCCGCGCGACGACGGCAACCTGTTCCTGGAAGTGCGCGCCGGCACCGGCGGCGACGAGGCGGCGATCTTTGCCGGCGACCTGTTCCGCATGTATGCGCGCTATGCCGAGCGCCAGGGCTGGAAGGTGGAAATCGAATCCGACAGCCCCGGCGAGCACGGCGGCTACAAGGAAGTGGTGGCACGGGTGGTCGGACGCGGTGCGTATTCGCGCTTGAAGTTCGAATCCGGCACCCACCGTGTGCAGCGCGTGCCGGCGACCGAATCGCAGGGCCGCATCCACACTTCGGCGGCCACGGTGGCGATCATTCCCGAAGCCGACGATGTGGAAGAGATCGTGATCAACCCGGCCGACCTGAAAGTGGACACCTTCCGCTCGTCCGGTGCCGGCGGCCAGCACGTCAACAAGACCGAATCGGCGATCCGCATCACCCATGTGCCCAGCGGCGTGGTGGTGGAATGCCAGACCGAGCGCAGCCAGCACGCCAACCGCGACAAGGCGATGAAGCGACTGAAGGCGCAATTGGTGGAAGCCGAACGCAGCAAGGCGGCCGCCGCCGAAGCGCAGACGCGCAAATTGCAGGTCGGCAGCGGCGACCGCAGCCAGCGCATCCGCACCTACAGTTTCCCGCAGGGCCGCATCACCGACCACCGCGTGGAAGGCCTGACGTTGTACGACCTGCCCAACATCATCGAAGGCGATCTGGATGCGCTGATCGCACGCCTGCTGCACGAGCATCAGGCCGACGAACTGGCACGGTTGAGCGACAGCCCGTGAGTGGGCAGGTCCCGCGCGAGCTGTTGCAGCTGCGCGAGGCGGTGCGACGCCAGCCGGGTGATTTCATCGCCTGGCTGATGCTGGCCGACGCCGAACTCGGCATGGGCGCGGTCGCTGCCGGCGAGGCCGCGGTGCAACGCGCGCTCGCACTGCAACCGCGCCATCCGGAAGCGGTGGCGCGGCTTGGCCGGGTACGCTGGACGCAGCAACGGCATGCCGAAGCGGCAGCGTTGCTGCAGCAGGCATCGGACCTGGTGCCGCAGCATCCGGGCATCGCGTTATGGCTTGGGCATGCATTGGAAGATGCCGGCCAGGCCGAAGCTGCCGCGGCCGCGTATACGCGTGCGCATCAGTTGCTGCCCGACGAGCCGTACATCACTGCGCAACTGCTCAACTGGCGCCGCCGCCTGTGCGATTGGCGTGCGCTGGATGCACTAGCTGCGCAGGTGCGCAGCGCGGTGGCGCAGGGCGCTGCTGCGGTGGAACCGTTCGCCTTCCTGAGCGAGGACGCCAGCGCTGCCGAACAGCTGGCATGTGCACGGACGCGCGCGCAGGCAGTCGCTGCGATAGTGCGCCCGCTACCGCCGACTGCCGTGCGCAGCCAGGGCGCGTTGCGGCTCGGCTTCGTTTCCAATGGGTTTGGTGCGCATCCCACCGGCTTGCTGACGGTCGCGTTGTTCGAAGCGCTAAAGCGCCGGCAGCCAGCGCTGCAACTGCATCTGTTCGCCACCAGCCATGACGACCGCAGCGCGATCCGCGCGCGCCTTGCGCACGCCACCACGCTGCACGATGTCACCGCGCTCGGGCACCTGGCCGCCGCGCGGCACATCCGCGACCACGGCATCGATCTGCTGTTCGACCTGCGCGGCTGGGGCGGCGGCGGGCGCCCGGAGGTCTTCGCGTTACGGCCGGCGCCGGTGCAGCTCAACTGGCTGGCGTATCCGGGCACCTCGGGCGCGCCGTGGATGGACTATGTGCTGGGTGATGCGTTTGCGCTGCCGCCGTCGCTGGAGCCGTTTTACAGCGAGCGCGTAGTACGCTTGAACGGTGCGTTCCAGCCGTCGGATACCTCGCGCGTGGTCGCCGAACCGCCGTCGCGGGCGCAGTGCGGCTTGCCCGAGCATGGCGTGGTGCTGTGCTGCTTCAACAATAGCTACAAGCTCAATCCACGCAGCATGACGCGCATGTTGGCGGTGTTGCGTGCGGTGCCGGGCAGCATGCTGTGGCTGTTGTCCGGACCGGGCGAGGCCGACGCGCGCCTGCGAGCGGTGGCGCAGGCACAAGGCGTGGATGCGCAGCGCCTGGTCTTCATGCCGAAGCTGCCGCACGCGCAGTATCTGGCGCGCTACCGGCATGCCGACCTGTTCCTGGATACGCATCCGTACAACGCGCATACCACCGCATCGGATGCGTTATGGGCGGGTTGCCCGGTACTGACGACGCCGGGGGAGACGTTTGCCGCGCGCGTGGCCGGCAGCTTGAATCATCATCTGGGGCTGGATGAGATGAATGTGGCCGATGACGCTGCATTTGTGGCCAAGGCGGTGGCGGTGGCGGGTGATCCGGCTGCATTGAATGCCTTGCGTGCGCGGGTGGATGTGCTGCGACGGGCGTCCAGGGTGTTTGATATGGAGGGGTTTGCCGATGGGTTCGGGGAGCTGATGCAGGCACTCGCGCGGCAACATGGTTGGCTGGGTAACTAGCGGGCTGCTTGCCTTTCCAAGGTAGATGGCTGTCTTCCGCCGTACCCTCACCCCCAACCCCCGCTCCGCGCCCCGGCCCGCGCTTGCGGCGCTTGCGCTCCAGGGCACGCGCGCCCATGGCGCGCAAGCGGTGCCCCTCGCCCCGACGGGAGAGGCGCTTAAAAGCCGCATTGAGTTTCTTCGAAACCTTTTCAGGTCATGGAAACAACGCGCCGAGCGGCAGCGTGGCCGGGGATTGGCGGAGAGCGGCACTAAGGATGTGCCGCGACGGCGAGTCAGACAGGATGTCTGCCGAGCCGAGGAGCCGATCCCCGGCCGCGCTGTCGCCCTCACCGAAGCCGGCAACTGAAAGATGGCGCTGGATCCACCCTCGCCCCTCTCGGACGTATCGGCTTCGCGCGAACTGTCAGCCATGTATCACCCGCGTTGGCGCCCCGCGCCTGCAACTAACGTCGTGCGGCTTCACGCCGTGGCGCTGTACCCGCGCGTCACGGCTCGCTAGGCTTGGGGCATGCCTTCCAATCCCGACTTCATTCCCTTGCACCTGTGCGTGCTGACGGTATCCGACAGCCGCACGCTGGCCGATGATCGCTCCGGCGACTATCTGGTCGATGCCCTGACTCACGACGGTCACGTGCTGCACGAGCGCGCCTTGTGTCCGGACGATCGCTACCGCATGCGCGCGATCGTCTCTGCGTGGATCGCCGATGCGCAGGTCGACGGCATCCTGATCACTGGCGGCACCGGTTTTACCGGCCGTGACAGCACGCCGGAGGCGATCACGCCGCTGCTGGACAAGACCATGCCCGGTTTCGGCGAATTGTTCCGCGCAGTCAGCGTCGAGGAAATCGGCACCTCGTCGCTGCAGTCGCGCGCGTTCGCGGGGCTGGCCAATCACAGCTTCGTGTTCTGCCTGCCCGGCTCCACCTCGGCCTGCCGCACGGCCTGGGAAAAGATCGTGCGTGCGCAGCTGGATGCGCGTACACAGCCCTGCAATCTGGCGACACTGCGTCCACGTCTGGGCGAATAGCCTGCGCGCTCTCCACACTTGTTGGAACGCGCATGTCGCACCTGAAACGCAAGGCCTACAAGAAGTTGCTGGCACCGCTGCAGCTGGAACTGGTCAACATGGCGCGCTGGCTGCGCCATACCAACCAGCGTGCGCTGGTGCTGGTGGAGGGCCGCGACACCGCCGGCAAGGGCGGCGTGATCCAGGCCATCGCCAGCCATCTCAACCCGCGCCAGTGCCGGGTGGTGGCGTTGCCGACACCCAACGATCGCGAAAGCACGCAATGGTATTTCCAGCGCTATGTGGCGCATCTGCCGGCGGCCGGCGAGTTGGTGCTGATGGACCGCAGCTGGTACAACCGCGCTGGCGTGGAACGGGTGATGGGCTATTGCACCGACGCGCAGTACGACGCGTTTCTGGAGCAGGCGCCGCGCTTCGAACAACTGCTGGTCGACGACGGCATCCTGCTGTTCAAGTACTGGCTGTGCGTGGATCAGGCCGAGCAGGAACAGCGCTTTGCCGAACGCCAGGAAGATCCGCTCAAGGGCTGGAAGCTGTCGCCGGTGGACCTGCAGTCACGCAGCAAGTACGAGGACTACACCGCCGCACGCGAGCGCATGCTCGAGGTGACGCATACGCCCGACGCGCCGTGGACGCTGGTGGATTTCAACGACCAGAAGCGGGGCCGGTTGAGCCTGATCCGCAACCTGCTGGATCGGCTCCCGGACACCGCGGTGCCCGATGACACGTTGCAGCTGCCACCGCTGGACGGCAAGCCGCACAAGGAACGTTACGGCGTGCTGGAACCGATCGACGATTACGCCGGCCAGTCCTGAGAGATCTCGTCGCTGGCGGCGGTGGCGCGTGGCAAGGGATACAGGCCGGCCTGGCGTTCGGCCTGCTCGGCCTGCAGCACCAGCTGGCTCAGGCGCTGACTGAACAGCTGGATGAAACCGCGGTGCAGCGGGCGCATCGCTTCGATGTAATCCACGTCGTCGGCCTGCGGGCCGAGCGGGCTGCAGGACGACAGCAGCACTTCGTCCAGGCGCAGCGCACTGTCCGGCAGACGCACCAGCGCGGCGCGGCGCAACCAGTCGCGCATGCCCTGACGGTACTCGGCGGCCAGGATGTAGGCCACTTCGACCTGATCCAGGTCCACGTCCGGATTCCACGCCAGCACCTGGATGACCTGCGAGCGCTCGTCCAGCATGCGGCTTTCGGCAACCAGGCCGTGCAATTGCTGCAGCAGACGCCATTGGACGCCGGCGGCTTCGCGTTGCGGGGCCGGCATGGCCTCGATCGCCAGCGCCAGGCGGCGTGCGAACAGTGCCGGCACCTCGGCCAGGACGATCGGACCGGCATCGGCGCCGAGCAGGAAACGTTCGGTGCGCAGCGTGGCGGTATCGGGCAGGTAGCCGTCCTGCAGCGGCCGCATCACGCCATGGTCGAGCAGCGACAGCACCACATCCAGCCAGTAGCGACGCTCCTGTTGCAGCGCGCGGTTGGCGGTGGCGTTCTGCCAGGCCGGACGGACATCGTCCAGACGCGCGATGCAGGCCTGGGCATCCAGGTTGTCCCAGGGCGCACGGGTGGCGTCGTTGGGATCGAAATTTTCCACGCTGAGCATGCCGCCGCCGAAACGGTACCAGGCTGCACCGCGCTGGGTGCCGGCAGGATCGGGTTTGGGCGCCGCCAGCGGCGCGGCGGTGACCGGGCGCAACAGGGCAGCATAGGCATCTGCCCAGGAATCGGGCAGACGCGCCGACAGCGGGTAGCTTGCCGCGGACGCGCCCAGGCCGTGACGTGCAAGCTTCAGGCTCCATAGCACCGCACCGATCACGATGCCGCCGAAGATCCAGGCCAGCAGCCAGCTGGTGCTCGCCTGCCCGGGCTGCAGCACACGGGTCTGCGGTTGTAGGAACAACAACCAGCCGCTGCCCGACACGACGCCCAGGTACAGCCATGGCGCAAGCTGCGCCAGGCGACGATTGCGGTGGTGTGCAGGCAGTTCGTGCCCGTCGGTGTGATCTTGAGATGGAGCGGCCATACATTCCCCCTGCACGCCTGATCGCGCTGACAAGGTTATCGGCGACGTATCGCAAGTCTGTTGGCCGGCTCCGGCGGCAGCGACTCAGCCAGTTACAAACTCTTCAGTCGGCGGCGGCGCGCAGGGCGTGCGGGTCACCGCCGCGACCCTGGCCGCCGACGGGCCTTGCCATAACCAGGTTTCCAGCGCCTCGAGTGCGGCGTCTGTCCCGGCAGCAACCACTTCCACACTGCCGTCGGGCTGGTTGCGCGCATGCCCACACAGGCCCAGCGCAACCGCGCGCTCGCGGGTGGAAGCGCGGAACCACACGCCCTGCACCACGCCGGTGACGAGGAAGCGCGCTGCCTGCATCAGCCGGCCTTGCCGGTGATGCCGACCGCCGTTTCGATGTCGCGTGCGGTCACCGGGCCGAGGAACTGCTTGGCGACCTTGCCGTCCGGCCCGATCAGATACGTCATCGGCAACCCGCGTGGCGTGGCGAAGTCCTGTGGCGGCTGGTAGGGGTCGAGGATGGCGATCGGGTACGACACCGGGTGGTCCTTCAGAAACGCCTGCATGTCGGCGCTACTGATGTCTTCATAGGCCAGGCCCACCACTTCGATGGTGTCGCGCATGGTGTGCAGCGCCGACAGCTCGGGCATTTCCTTCAGGCACGGCGCGCACCAGGTGGCCCAGAAATTGACCACCACCCACTTGCCGCGATGCGTGGACAGGTCGTAGGCCTCGCCGGTCACGGTCGGCAGCGACAGCTTGGGCATTTCGGCGGTCTGCTGCACCACCGAGGTATCGGTCGCGCTGGCCGGGTCGGCGGGGGCGACCGGCTTTTCCGGCGTCTGTGCGGTGGTCGCCGGCGCTGCACCGCCTGCGGCGGGCGTGCCCTCGCCGGTGGGCTTGCAGGCGGTCAGCAACAACAGCGGCAACAGCAGCGCACAGGCGCCGCGCACAAGGCGCACGGTCATGAGGGGTCTCCGGGGAGATGGGTGTAGAGATCGCCGACCGGTTGCGCCAGCACGCTGCGCAAGGGTTGGCGCAGTTGTTCCAGCGCGGCGACCGCGGCCTGGCCGTAGGCATCGTCGCGGCACGGCAGGGGGCGGTCTTCGATCGGCACGCGCAACTGGCAGTTTTCGTAGAGCTCGGCCAGCGGCACTACGTCCAGATCGCGCGCCAGCAGCCATTGGCCGCGCTCGTCGCGGCGCAGCAGGCGGATGCGTTTGAGTTCGCACAGCAACTCCTGCATCAGCGTGTCGGTGAGCATCGGCTCCAGCGCCAGGATGCGGTCTTCGTCGAGCCCGTTGCCGTGGATGCGTGCCTGGCGGAACCGGCCGAGCAGGCGCAGCAAGCCATAGATTTCAAAGCCCGGCGGCAGCCGCATCGCTTCGGGCTGGTAGCGGAATGCCGCCATCGAGGAGGCCAGCGAGGCGCCCAGCAGCACCGAGACCCAGCTCAGGTAGATCCACAACAGCAGGATCGGCAGCGCCGACAGCGCGCCGTAAATGCGCTGGTAGGTCTGGAAATTGCCCAGATAGAAGCCGAAGCCCCATTTGACGATCTCCATCAGGATCACCGCCAGCAATGCGCCCGGCAGCGCGTGCCGCAGGCGCACCGCATGCTGCGGCACCACGCGGTAGATCAGCACGATGCAGACGAACTCCACCGCCATCGGCGCCAGCCGCCAGGCGAATTCGGCCAGCCACTGGCCTTCGGTGGTGCGGAACAGCGGCAATGCGAACACGTAGGCGGCCATCGCCATCGAAGCCGCCGCCAGCATCGTGCCCAGGGTCAGCACCGTCCAGTAGATCAGGAAGCGGGTCACCTTCGGCCGTGCGGCGGCCACCCGCCAGATGCTGTTGAAGGTCTGCTCGATGCTGTGCAGGGTGATCAACAGCGAGGCCACCAGCGCGACCATGCCGGCCACGGTGAACTTGCCCAGATCTTCCAGCGAACGATTGAGGTAGTTCTGCACCGAACGCGCCGCGCCGGGCACGAAGTTGTTGAAGATGAAGTCGGTCAGGGCGTCCTTCCATTCGTTGAAGGCCGGAAACGCCGACAGCACCCCGAACACCACGATCGCCAGCGGCACCAGCGCGAATACCGTGGTGTAGGCGAGCGACGCGGCGGCCTGGAACAGGCGGTCATCGAGAAAGCGGCGCCACAGGAAGCGCCCGAAGCTCACCGTCCGCGCGCGGTCGCGCAGCCGTTCTTTCCATTGATGGAGTTTGTTCACACGCGCCATCGCGCAAGGGTACCCGATGCGCCGTCATCGCGGCCTTGCCGCAACTGCGGCGTGCAGCAACACGCCGGCTTGGTCGATACTGCGGCAACTCACACAGGCGGTGGATGCGCGATGGCGGAGATTCTGGTGCTGTATTACAGCCGTGGCGGTTCGGTGGCGCGGCTGGCGCGGCAGATCGCGCGTGGCATCGGCGAAGTACCCGGCATGGGCGCGCGGCTGCGTACGGTACCGCCGGTGGCGGCAGTGACCCAGACCAGCGCCCCGCCGGTGCCGGACGAAGGCGCGCCGTATGTGGACAAGGCCGATCTGGCCGAGTGCAGCGGGCTGCTGCTGGGCAGCCCGACCCGCTTCGGCAACATGGCCGCGCCGGTGAAGCATTTCCTCGACAGCCTCGGCGCCGAGTGGGCCAGCGGTACCCTGGCCGGCAAGCCGGCAGGGGCGTTCACTTCCACTGCCTCGATGCACGGCGGCCAGGAATCCACCCTGCTGTCGATGCACCTGCCGCTGCTGCACCACGGCTGCCTGATCGTCGGCATCCCGTTCACCGAGCCGGCGCTCAGCCATACCACAAGCGGCGGCACGCCCTATGGGGCCAGTCACGTCTCCGGCGCCGGCGGCGACCCGCAACCGAGCGAGGACGAAGCCCTGCTGGCGCGTGCGCTGGGCCGCCGGGTGGCCGATATCGCCCGGCGCCTGGCCAGCCCGTGAGCCTGCGCGCCACGCATTGGCTGCTGACTGCCGCGCTGATCGCGCTGACGGTGTTGTTCGTGACCTGGTTTCACGACGACCGCCACCGCACCGCGGCGCTGCTGGTGTTTGCGCTGCCGCCCGCGCTGATGGCTGCGCTGGCGCTGCGCAGCGCGCGTGCGCGCTTCTGGGCCGGCGTGTTCGCGTTGGGCTGGTTCAGTCACGGCGTGATGGCCGCCTGGAGTCAGCCGCAGGCGCGTGGGCTGGCCTGGCTGGAAGTGGTACTGGCCCTGCTGGTGGTGGCACTGGTGGGTGGCCCCGGCATGGCGGCGCGCTTCGGCCACCCGCGCCCTCCACGTTGACCCGCTTGGGCAACGCATGCGCCGGGGTCGTATCATGACGGCCCTCGCGCGGCCTGCACCGCGCCCGTTTGAAGGACTCGCAGCAATGGAAGACCTCCTGATCGTCACCACCGGTGGCACGATCGACAAGATCTACTTCGACGACAAATCGGATTACCAGATCGGCGACCCGCAGATCGGCCAGATCCTCAAAGAGCTGGGCGTGACCTTCCGCTTCTCGGTGATTCCGATCATCCGCAAGGATTCGCTGCACATCACCGCTGCCGACCGCGAACTGGTGCGCGCCACCATCGCCGCCCAGCCGACGCGTCACGTGCTGATCACCCACGGCACCGATTCGATGGTGGAAACCGGCAAGGTGCTGCAGTCGATCGCCGACAAGACCATCGTGATGACCGGGGCGCTCAATCCGGCGCGTTTCCGCGGCTCGGATGCCGAGTTCAATATCGGCTGCGCGGTCGGTGCGGTGCAGTCGCTGCCGGCCGGCGTGTATATCGCCATGAACGGACGCATCTGGAATCCGGAAAAGGTGCGCAAGAACGTCGCCGCCAACCGCTTCGAGTCGCTCTGACGCCATGAGCAAGGCCACCCGCGCAACCAGGGCATTGGATGCCGCCGGCGTGGCCTATGTGTTGCACCCCTACGCTTACCGGGCCGATGCTGACGCCAAAGGCGTGCAGGCGGCAAACGCCTTGGGGCTGGCGCCGCACACGGTGCTGAAGACACTGATGGCCTGGGTCGACGACCAGGCGGTGTGCGTGGTGATTCCGAGCGATCGCCGGGTGTCGTTGAAGAAACTGGCCAGTGCCTGCAATGGCAAGTCGGCGCGCATGATGGAGGTGGCCGATGCCGAGCGCCGCACCGGCTACAAGGTCGGCGGCATCAGCCCGCTCGGGCAACAACGCCAGGCGCCGGTACTGATCGAAGCCAGCGCACTGGATGCCCCCTCGCTGTGGATCAACGCGGGGCAACGCGGTTTGCTGCTGGAATTGCCGGGCGACGGCATCGTCGCCGCATTGCAGGCGCGGCCCTGCAGTGTCTGCGACTAGACGCAGCGGCACACCGCGCCGCGTGTGTGTGTCCGCTGGCGCCAACCAGCACTTGGAAATCCAGAAAGTACCTCTTGCTTGCGGCAGCGATCACGCACGTCCGCTGCGATGTGATTGGTTCGCCAGCGCCACGTGGCCGACGCAAGATCGCGCCGAAAGGCAGATGCCTGCGGCGACCGGGATTGAGCCAACCTGCCCTCCCGCACCTGCCCAAAACGCCATTGCCCCGCGTTTTGGCGGGGCAATGGGAGTACCAAGCGTGCTGCAACCACACCGCATCACGCAGACCGAGGCGGTGCCGACGGCTCGGCCGCTGGCACCGCGCCTGCCTTACGGAGTCTGGCTGACGGCACCGGCCGCGTTGACGATGCCGGCGCCGCAGCCGCCCGAGCAGGCGCCCGGCAGCGGACGTGCGGTGTTCTTCAACAGCGTTTCCACCGCCGCCGGGGTCAACGGACGGCTTGCCGCCGACTGCACCAACGCCACCACGCCGGCCACGTGCGGGGCCGCCATCGACGTCCCGTTATAGGAAGCGTAGCTGGCGCTGCCCGGGGTGGTGGTGCCGCTGTTGAGCGTGGACAGGATCGCCGAGCCGGGGCCGGAGATGTCGATGGTGCTGCCGAAGTTGGAGAAGCTCGAACGCGCACCGGCCGAGGTGATCGACGCCACCGAGATCACGTTGGCGCAGCTGGCCGGGGTGAAGTTGGCCACGTTGGCATTGCTGTTGCCGGCCGCCACCACCACCGTGGTGCCGCGCGACACCGCGCCGTTGATGGCGTTCTGGTAGGTGCTCGAACAGGCGCCGCTACCGCCCAGCGACATGTTGATCACTTCGGCCGGATTGGCATTGGCTGGCACGCCCGAGACGGTGCCACCGGACGCCCAGACAATCGCATCGGCGATGTCGGACGTGGTGCCGCCGCACAGGCCCAGCGCACGCACCGGTACGATGCGCGCATTGAACGCGGTACCGGCCACGCCGGTGCTGTTGTTGGTGACTGCGGCGATGGTGCCGGCCACGTGGGTGCCGTGCCAGCTGGAATTGCTGGCAGGCGAACCGGAATAGCACTGATTGGCAGCGCTCCAGTCGCCCTGGTCGGCCGGATTGTTGTCGCGACCATTGTTGTCGCGCGCGCGTGCCGCGTCGCTGATGAAGTCGTAACCCGGCAGCACGTTGGCATTGAGGTCCGGGTGGCTGGTGATGCCGGTGTCGATCACCGCCACGACCACGCCGGTGCCGGTGGCGGTATCCCAGGCCGGACGCACGTTGATGCTCGAGGCGGTGGTGCCGAAGCCCCACTGCTCGGACAGACGGGTGTCGTTGGGGGTCAGCGTCGGGTACATGATCTGGTCGACTTCCACATACTCAACGCTCGGATCGGCAGCGATCCGGCGCATCAGCGTCTCGGCCTCGGCGCGGTCCAGGCCACGGTCGGTCTTGAGCACCTCCGACCCCAGCGCGGTGCGACGCACGTGATTCAGGCCCAGCGCACGGCCGGCGCGTGCCGGCACGGCGGTGGCGACCGAATTGAGCGATGCGCGCATCGAGGTCGGGCTCACCGCGGCGCTGGAGCCGTCCCTGTACTTGACGATGAAGCGGTCCAGGGTGGGCTGCGAATCCAACCCGGAAAGATTGACCTGACCGGCAAACGCCGGCACCGCCAGCAGCGAGGTCAGCGCAGACACACCCAGGACCACCAGCGCGCGCGTGGGCGCACGACGTTGCGACACATTGGACATCGATCGTTCCTTATTTGAGAGGGTGCCGCAGGTGCGGCGAGATGGCCGAACCGTCTCCGCGTGCTGCGGATCGGGTCGGCAGTGCACGGGCGCGGACGCCCGGCGAGACGACTGACCGATGTCCATTCCGGTCGAGCGGCAACACATCACCGGCGCCTGCCGACGGGGCAGACATGGGCGATACATCGCTGATGGGGTGAAGTAGATCTGCTGCAGCGGATCGGCACTGCCCGGCCATGGCCGGGCAGTGCCGACCTGCCTCAGTAGCTGGCGCGCAAGGTCACGCCGGAGAACGTGCTGTACGCCTTGACGCGCACGTAGTACGTGCCCGATGGCGCGCTGATACTGCAGGTCTCGGCATTGCCGCTGCGGTACGGGCGGCAGGTGTAGGTGGTGTCGGTCGGCGCACTGCCGGCACGCACGTAGAGGTCTGCATCGCCGCTGCCGCCGCTGATCGCCACGGTCAGCGTGCCACTACCGGCCGGCACCGCAATGGTGTAGTTCAGTTCCGCACCCGTGGCCGCACCCAGATCGGTGACCGGCGTGCCGTTGGTCAGGGTGTTGCCGGTGCCGCCACCGCCGCCGCCATTACTGCCACTGATGGCTGCGGTCACCGCTGCATCGGCATTGACGATACCGGCGCCGCAACCGCCCGAGCAGGCGCCTGGCAGGGCACGCGCGGTGTTCTTCAACAGGGTTTCCACGGCTGCCGGCGTGAGTGCGCTCGGCGCGGCCGACTGCACCAGCGCGACCACGCCGGCCACATGCGGCGCCGCCATCGAGGTGCCGTTGTAGGACGCGTAGCTGGCACTGCCCGGAGTGGTGGTACCGCTGTTGAGCGTGGACAGGATCGCCGAGCCCGGCGCCGACACGTCGATCCCGGTGCCGAAGTTGGAATAGCTGGCCTTGGCGCCGGCCGAGGTGGTGGCTGCCACCGCGATCACGTTGGCGCAGTTGGCCGGCAGCGAGCCGGACACGTTGGCAGAATCGTTGCCTGCCGCCACCACCACCGTGGTGCCGCGCGAGACCGCACCGCTGATCGCGTTCTGCATGGTGGTCGAGCAGGTGCCGCCGCCGCCAAGCGACATGTTGATCACTTCGGCCGGATTGGCATTGGCCGGAATGCCGCTGACGCTGCCGCCGGAGGCCCAGATGATGGCGTCGGCGATATCCGACAGCGAGCCGCCGCACTTGCCGAGTACGCGCACCGGCACGACCTTGGCGTTGTAGGCCGTGCCCGCCACGCCGGTGGTGTTGTTGGTCACCGCGGCTACCGTGCCGGCTACATGGGTGCCATGCCAGCTGGAATTGGCGGCGGGAATGCCGGTGCCGCACTCATTGGCGGCGTACCAGTCGCCTTCGTCGGCGGGATTGCTGTCGCGCCCGTTGCCATCGCGCGCCGTGGTGGCATCGCTGATGAAGTCGTAACCCGGCAGGATGTTGGCGTTGAGATCGGCATGGGTGGTGATGCCGGTGTCGATCACCGCCACCACCACATTGGCGCCGGTGGACTTGTCCCAGGCCGGGCGGATATTGAGGCCGGCGTTGGTGGTGCCGAAGGCCCACTGCTCGGACAGGCGGGTGTCGTTCGGGGTCAGCGTGGCGTGCAGGATCTGGTCGACTTCCACGCTCTGCACGTTGGGGTCGGACGCCAGCTGGCGCATCAGGGTTTCGGCTTCGGCGCGGTCGAGTGCGCGGTCGGTCTTGACCAGCTCCGGTCCCAGCGCCAGGCGGCGCACCGAGTTCAGGCCCAGCGCCTTGCCGGCCTTGGCCGGAACGGCGCGCGCGGCGGTGCGCAGCGAGGTGCTCAACGCGGTTGGACTGGCCAGCGCGGTGCTGCCGTCCTTGTAGGTCACGATGAATTTCTGGTGGGTTTGGGCGGTGGCCAGGCCATCCAGATACACCTCGCCGGCAAAGGCCGGGGTTGCCAGCAGTAACGAGGTCAGCGCAGCTGCGCTCAGGATGGTCAGTGCGCGGGGGCACGTGCGGAAAGACTCGTTCGACATCGAATTCCCTTCTAGATCAAAGAGAACCGCCTTGGCGGTGGTAGCCGGTGCCGCCTTCCATAGGTCAGCACCGAGGTCCCGGATCGATCCCCTGTTATCGATCCGTTCAGTGAACCTACCGCACTACAACCAAACTGAACAATAAGAAGTTCGCACTTTCCATAAATTAAATATCAGATTTGTGACGCCGTACGGCACCGTTCAGTCAGTTGACGACGCATTCGGACATGCATTGCCACACATCTGCTGAGCTGCGCCCAAAAAAAGGCCCCTGCGCGACCGCGCAGAGGCCTGTTTTGACGCGATGCATTGACTCAGGACAGACGCACCAGCCAACCATGGCGGTCCGGGACGCGCCCGTACTGGATGTCGGTCAGCTCCTGGCGCAGCGACATGGTCACCTCGCCGGCCGGTGCGGACAGGTCGCCGACCGCAAAGCCATCGCCCTTCAGCTCGCCGATCGGGGTGACCACGGCAGCGGTGCCGCAGGCGAACACCTCGGTGATCTCGCCCGACGCCACGCCCTGCTTCCACTCGTCGATGGCGACCTTGCGCTCGATCACCTGCATGCCGCGATCGCGAGCCAGTTGCAGGATGCTGTCGCGGGTGATGCCTTCCAGGATGCTGCCGGACAGTTCCGGCGTCACCAGCGTGCCGTCCTTGTAGACCAGGAACACGTTCATGCCGCCCAGTTCTTCGATGTACTTGCCTTCCACCGGGTCCAGGAACAGCACCTGCGAGCAGCCCTGTGCATAGGCTTTCTGCTGCGGCAGCAGCGAGGCGGCGTAGTTGCCGCCGCACTTGGCCGCACCGGTGCCGCCCTTGGCCGCACGTGCGTACTCGGTGGACAACCAAATCGACACCGGTGCCACGCCCTTGGCGAAATACGGACCGGCGGGACTTGCGATGACGTAGTACGAGGCCTTGTGCGCCGCACGCACGCCCAGGAATGCCTCGTCTGCAATCATGAACGGGCGGAAATACAGGCTGGTTTCCGGTGCCGACGGCACCCAGCTCGCATCCACCGCCACCAGCTGGCGCAGCGATTCGACGAACAGGTCCACCGGCAGTTCCGGCAACGCCAGCCGGCGCGCCGAGCGCTGCAGCCGCTCGCCATTGGCCTGCGGACGGAAGGTCCAGATGGAGCCGTCGGCGTGCCGGTAGGCCTTGATGCCTTCGAAGATCTCCTGGCCGTAATGCAGCACCGAGGCGGCCGGATCCAGCTGCAGCGGGCCATACGCGCGTACCTGCGCGTCGTGCCAACCGAGCTCGTTGGTCCAGGAAATGGCGACCATGTGGTCGGTGAAATGCAGCCCGAAGCCGGGTGCGGCCAGGATCACGGACAGCTCGTCGGCACTGCGCGGCGACGGGGAACGGGTGGAAGCGAAGGACACGGACACCGGAAGATTCCTGTATGGCGGGCGAAAGGACGCGGCGCCACACCTCTTCGACATGGCGCCTGACGATCAGAGCATGCCGGTCTCGAGACGGGCCGCTTCGGACATCATATGCCTGCCCCACGGCGGGTCGAAGACCAGCTCGACGTCGGCTTCGGCAATGGTCGGGATCATCTCCACCTTGCTGCGCACGTCGTCGACCAGGATCTCGCCCATGCCGCAACCGGGCGCGGTGAGGGTCATCTTGACGTCCACCCGGCGCTGATCGTCTTCCTCGCGATGGCTGACCACGGCCTCGTAGACCAGACCCAGATCGACGATATTGAACGGGATCTCCGGGTCGAAACAGGTGCGCAGCTGCTGCCACACCAGTGCCTCCACCTCTTCGTCGCTGGCATTGGCGGGCAGTTCCAGCCCCGGCGGGGCCTCCTTGCCGATCGCATCGCCATCCTTGCCGGCAATACGGAACAGGTTGCCTTCGACAAAGACGGTATAGCTGCCACCAAGCGCCTGGGTGATATAGCCGTAACTGCCTGCGGGCAGGGTCACCGAATCGCCCTGCGGCACCATGACGGCATCGCAATCGCGTTCGAACTGGACGGGTTCGCTGCTACGGGAATACATGGGCTGGATATGGGGCCGCGGCGGATGCGCGCAAGTCCGCCATTCTAGCCGACCACGGCAAGGCCGCTGCCGTTGCGGGATGGAGCCAGCGACGACGCTGCATTCCATCGGCGCGCCCATCACCGCGCAAAGCACGTCGCGCGCCTTATCATGTGCGCACTGTCAGGAGCTCCAATGCCGCCCACCACCGCGCCCGCCAGAACCGCCCACTGGCTCTGGCCCCCGCTCCTGCTGCTGGGATGCGTCACCGCCCTGATCGCCTGGATGCTCATCGCGCTTGCCCTCGGTAATCAAGCCGGCTGGATGGCGGTGCTGGTGGCGCTGGAAATCGTCTGGATGTTGCGCCTGGGCACGCTGGGCGCCGGCCCGTTGCGCACCGGCATCGCGGTCGTGGCGACCGCATTGATCATCGTCGGCGCCAACTGGGGCATCGCCTCGGCGCACCTGGGGGGCGCACTGGGCCTGGACCCGTGGACCTCGGCGCAGAAGATGGGCACCGGGCTGGCCTGGACCCTGTTGCAACTGGCCAACAACGGCTTTGACCTGCTGTGCTATGCCGCCGCACTGGTCCTGGCGTGGTGGGCGGCGCGCTGAGCCAAGCGCGTTTCCAACGGCTACTCATCGGCATTCGTTGAAGCTGGATGCTTCATCTGCATATCGTCAGGTAACGCTACTCCCACTGAGTGCTATGCGCTTTGTTGCTCTAACGCAGCGATGCCTGGAGAACTGTGCGACTTGGCTGCAGGGCCCTTGCCCGCTCACCGTCGCGGGACACGCTGCAAGTACGTCCCTGTAAGCTCTTACGCGGCATCCATGCCGCGTAAGGTCCCGCGACGGTGAGCGGGCAAGGACCTTTCGAATTGGTCGGTGTGCATGGAAGAGCAGTGCTGGATGCACCTCGTTCGATCATGAAGCATCGGCTCCACGCCTGATGCACACAGCACGACAGACAGCTTTTCCAAGGAGCGCCGACCGGCTGTCTGGTGCGGTGTCCTCACCGATTGCGGGACCGTGTGGCGGCATGGATGCCGCCACCGAGCCCCCACGGACGGGTTCACGGCGTGTCCCGCAAGCGGTGAGGGCACCGCGCCCTCGACTCACCAGGCTTTTGACTATCTGCAAAAACACCGCTGCGACTCGAAAGCTCGGTGTTTTTCTTAAAGCTCCGCGTCCTGCTCGGGACTGGCTGGACACTGCGGAGAGATCGACTTGGAGCGGCTGTCCTGTAACTCCGCTACAAGGGCCCAGGTGCTGAGGACGGCGCCGCTTCCACTCATGACTTCACAGACGCATCCACCACATCCGTCGCACGACGCCTCAGTGCCCGCCCCCGTCCAGCGCCTTCAGCTCGCTGACCAGCGCGCCGGCCGCTTCCGCGCCATCGCCGTACAGCATGCGGGTGTTGTCGGCGTAAAACAGCGCATTCTCGATGCCGGCAAAGCCGGTGCCCTTGCCGCGCTTGATCACTACCGTGTTCTTCGAATTGACCAAGTCCAGAATCGGCATGCCGTAGATCGGGCTGGCCGGGTCGGTCCTGGCCACCGGGTTGACCACGTCGTTGGCGCCGATCACCAGCGATACATCGGTGCTGGAAAACTCGGGGTTGATGTCGTCCATGTCGGCGATCAGGTCGTAGGGCACGCCGGCTTCGGCCAGCAGCACGTTCATGTGCCCGGGCATGCGTCCGGCGACCGGGTGGATCGCAAACTTCACCTTGACCCCGCGCGCGATCAGCCGCTGCGCCAGCTCCCAGATCTTGTGCTGTGCCTGTGCTACCGCCATGCCGTAGCCGGGCACGATCACCACCCGCTCGGCGAACGCCATCATCGCCGCCACGTCGCCGGCCTCGATCGGCTTCTGCGCACCGCCGATCTCCTGCGCCTGCCCGCCGCCGCCGAAGTTGGAAAACAGCACCCCGCTGATCGGCCGGTTCATCGCCTTGGCCATCAGGCGCGTCAGCAGGATGCCGGCCGCGCCGACCATCATGCCGGCGATGATCAGCGCCTCGTTGCCCAGCACATAGCCTTCGAAAGCCACCGCCAGACCGGTGAATGCGTTGTACAGCGAGATCACCACCGGCATGTCGGCGCCGCCGATCGGCAGCGTCATCAGCACGCCCAGCGCCAGCGCCACCACGAAGAAGGCGACGATCGCCGTCGGCTGCAGACTGCTGGCCGCCCAGATGCCGAGCACCAGCGCGGCCAGTGCCACCAGCAGATTGAAGGCCTGCTGTCCCGGAAAGCTCACCCGCCGGTCGAGCCGCCCATCCAGCTTGGCCCAGGCCACGATCGAGCCGGACAGCGACACCGCGCCGATCGCCGAGCCGACCACCGCCAGCACCACGGTGGTGGTGTCCGGCCGCCGCGCCGCCAGTTCGGCGATCGCCTGGGCGCTCCAGTGGGTGGTGTCGCGGTTGGCGAAGAAGGCAAAGCGCAGCAACTCCACCGCCCCGATCGCCGCCGCCGAGCCGCCGCCCATGCCGTTGTACAGCGCCACCATCTGCGGCATGTCGGTGATGGCGACCTTCCTGGCTGACCACCACGCCACCCCGGTGCCGATCGCCAGCGCGACCAGGATCAGCGGCACGTTATGCAGTTCGGGCAGGAAGAACGTCGCCACCGTGGCGATCAGCATGCCCAGCCCGGCCCAGCGGATGCCGCTGCGCGCGGTCAGCGGCGAGGCCATGCGCTGCAGCCCGAGCAGGAACAAGGTTGCCGCGACCAGGTAGCTGGACTTCACCAGCCATGCCAGCAGCTCGGCGGTGGAGACGCTCATGGCGCATCCCCACCCGGCCGCTTCCTGCTGGACTTGAACATGTCCAGCATCCGCTCAGTCACCACGTAACCACCGGCCGCATTGCCCGCACCCAGCATCACCGCGACACATCCCAGCGCTTTTTCCAGCGTGGTATCGGCATGCCCCAGCACCACCATCGCGCCGATCAGCACGATGCCATGGATGAAGTTGGAGCCGGACATCAGCGGGGTATGCAGGATCACCGGCACCCGCGAGATGATCACGTGGCCGGCGATGGCCGCCAGCATGAAGATGTACAGCGCTACGAATCCGTCGCTCATCGTCGTTCGCTCCACTGGCCGGTGCGGCCCGCCGATCATACCCACGCCGTGCGCGCCCGGGCGCGTGTCAACCGAATCGACGCTCGCCCGTTGACGTCGTATCGTCTCCGCGGAAGCTACGCTGTGCTGGTGGGAACCCCTTTCGATCCGCAACCTGCCGCAGCGGCCGCCGCCGCGCCCGTTTCGCTGGACGCCTTCCTGGCCGGCATCGGCCCGCGTGCGTTCCGTTTTGCCGAGGCCGGCCTGCGTCACCGCGAAGATGCGCTGGACGCGGTGCAGGACGCCATGGTGAAGCTGCTTGGCTACCGCGAGCGCCCGGCCGCCGAATGGACGCCGTTGTTCTGGAGCATCCTGCGCAGCCGCATCATCGACCTGCAGCGCCGGCGCAGTTTCCGCCTGAAGTTCTGGGCGCCGGCCGAGCGCGCCGACGACGAAGGCACCATCGACTGGGCCGACCCCGGCACCGGGCCGGTGGACGAGCAACAGCATCAACAGGCCTACCAGCGGCTGGTCGAGGCTTTGCGCAGCCTGCCGGCGCGCCAGCGCGAAGCATTCACGCTGCGGGTACTGGAAGACCTGGACGTGGCCACCACCGCCAAGGCGATGGGCTGCTCGGAAGGCTCGGTCAAAACCCACCTGTCGCGTGCGCGCGACGCGTTGCAAAAACAGTTCGAGGATTTCCTGTGAACCGCTCCCACGACCCGGCCCAGCTGGATGCGCAACTGCGCCACCTGCATGCCACCGCCCTGACCAGCCTGCCACCGCAGACCCTGGCGCGCCTGCGCCAGGCCCGTCATGCGACCGCTCCCATGCGTGCCCGACGCGGTTACTGGTTGCTGGCGACCGCGTGTTCCGGGCTGCTGGCGGTCGGCATCGGCCTGCAACTGCGTCCAGGCGAGACCGCCGCGCCGAACTTCGCCCCGACCCAGGCGGTCGCCGGCGCCACCACCGATACCGACGACATGCTGACCCAGAATCCGGACCTGTACGTCTGGCTGGGGTCCGACACCGCCCTGGCCATGGAATAAGCACGATGACCCGCACCACCCGCCTGTTGTTGACCCTGCTGCTGTGCGCGGCGCCCTGCGCCTCCTTGCTGGCCCAGGCCCATTCCCCGGAACCGCCGGGACCGCCACCGCCCGAGGGTCCCGGACCGCGCGAGGCAGACACGCCGATGCCCGAGTGGGACAAGCTCACCCAGCAGCAGCGGCAGGTGCTGATCGATGCGCTGCGCGAGCGCTGGAACGAGGTGCCGGAAGAACGCCCGCGCATGTACCGCCACGCACGCCGCTGGCTGGACATGACCCCGGAGCAGCGCAAACAGGCCAAGGCCGGCATGGACCGCTTCCGCAACATGAGCCCGGAGCAACGCCGCGAAGCCAAGGCCTTGTTCGACCGCATGCGCACGCTCAACCAGCAACAACGCAACGAGCTGCAGCAACGCTGGCAGAAGATGCGCCCGGCCGAGCGCAGCACCTGGTTGCGCGAGCATCCGCCAACCGACGATTGACGGCAGCGCCGCCGCGGCGAGCCCGACAGCCATCGCACGGGTGCATCCCGGTTGCAGGCGGACATGCGCGCGGCCACTGTCGGAGCGCGCTGGCGCGCGATGGCGCTTTATCGGTAACGCTCCATCGCGCGCCAGCGCGCTCCTATCCCAGAACATCAACGCTCAAGGCTCGGCGGGGCTATGCAGTCGATGTCGCCGACCAGCGTGTCTTGGCCAGCAGCTCGTCGTCCCAATCGAACGACAGCGCGCCATCCTTGATCAGCAATGCGGCGAACGCATAGACGTTGCGCGCGAACATGTCGCTGGCGTGCACCGCGCCCTGGCTGGCCAGATTGAGCGGGCCGGCGATCACCACGCCGTCGCGCTCGTAGGTGTCGCCGGGCCGCGTGGCGGCGCAATTGCCGCCGGTTTCCGCGGCCAGATCGACGATCACGCTGCCGGCGCGCATTCCGTGCAGCATCTCCGTGCTCAGGATCTTCGGCGCCGGCCGCCCGGGCACGGCGGCGGTGCAGACCACCACGTCCACGCTCTTGAGATGCTCGGCCAGACGGTGTTGCTGTTCGGCGCGTTCGTCGTCGGTGAGCTGGCGCGCATAACCGCCCTCGCCGGCCGCGCTCACACCCAGATCCAGGAAGCGCGCGCCCAGCGAGGCGATCTGCTCGCGCGTTTCCGGGCGCACGTCGAAGCCTTCGACCTGTGCGCCCAGCCGTTTGGCGGTGGCGATGGCCTGCAGCCCGGCCACGCCCGCACCGATCACCAGCACCTTGCACGGACGCATGGTGCCGGCGGCGGTGGTCAGCATTGGAAAGAAACGTGGCGCCAGTTGTGCGGCGATCAGCATCGCCTTGTAGCCGGCCATGCCGGCCTGCGAACTCAATACGTCCATCGATTGCGCACGCGTGGTGCGCGGCAGGCGCTCCAGCGGAAACGCAACCAGCGCACCGGTGGCAATCGCCTGCGCACGTGCCGGGTCGGCATCCGGCGCCAGCATGCCGATCAGCACCGTGTGGGGTTTGCATTGCCGCAGCGCCTCGGTGGGCGGCGCCTGTACGCTCAGCAGCACCTCGGCCTGGGCCAGCGTCTGTGCCGTGGCAAGCCGGGCCCCGGCCTGCAGATACGCCGCGTCGGCCATGCTGCTGGCGCAGCCGGCGCCCGGCTCGATCCACACGCTGGCGCCGAGCGCGACCAGTTTCCTGACCGTTTCCGGCGTGGCGGCGACACGGCGCTCGCCTGCCGCGTGTTCTTTCAGCACCAGCACCTGCACAGCCATGGATTGCTCCGCTCGCGCGCCTTTAGTCGCGGCGATGCTAGCAGAGCGCGGCAGCCACGCTCAGGGCGTCAGCAAGGCCGCCAGCATCGGGGCGAGCAACTGCTCGGGCGGCGCCAGCGCCACCGCGTCGGTACGGTGGTCGATGGCCAGACACGCATAACCATGCGCCGCGCTCCAGGCCAGCAACACCCGTTGATGCAGCAGCTGCGCATCCGGTGCACTGCCGTGCCGGGCCAGCCAGGCCGCATGCAAGGCATCGCGCAGGCAGGCCAACGCAGCATCGGTGGCTGCCAGCAGGCGCGGCAGGCTGCGTCGCTGCGGCTCCAGGCTCTGCATCAGGCGAAACTGCTGCGGGTAGGCGATGGCGAACCGGATATAGCCCAGACCGCCGCCCAGCAGTGGGGCGACCTCGCGCTGGGCCCGGACGATCCACTCGACCATGCATTCGTAACCGTCCGCGACCAATTCCACCACCAGGCCTTCCAACGAGCCGAAGTGATGTGCCGGCGCGGCGTGCGAAACACCGGCGCGGCGGGCGCACTCGCGCAGGCTCAGTCCGCGCGGACCCGATTCGCCGACGATCTCCCAGGCGGCCCGGCGCAGGGCGGCGGGCAGATCGCCGTGGTGATAGGTCGCTGACCTGGGCGCTTGGGACATGGAGGCTTCACAATACGGGATTCCATTGGAGCAGGGAATCTTGACGTTGACAAGATTGGCGATGCAGACTCGAGCCGCATCTTGCCAGGGTCAAAATTTGGCGGCGGATGCAGCCCCTCCTCCAGCGAGCTCTCCCCATGGCTAAGGCTTCCTCCCGGTGGCGCATGCGCCTGACCCGCACGCTGTTCGGGCTGGCCAGCCGCCTGGCCCCCGGCCCGACCGGCCGCCTGCTGGCACGACGTTTCGTAACGCCGGATGCGGCATCGCGCCGGCATGCCGCCTCCACCCTGGCCACGCTGTCCGACGTCGGCCGCGACAGCCTAAGCATCGATGGCATCGACATCGCGGTGTATGTCTGGGGCGATCCGGCCCGGCAACCGTATGTGCTGCTCTCACACGGATGGTCCAGCTATGGCTTGCGCTTTGCCGCCTGGGTGCCACGGCTGCAGGCGCTGGGCTATGCGGTGGTGGCTTTCGACCAGGCCGGGCACGGGTTGAGCGGTGGACGCATCAGTTACATGCCGCACTTTGTCGAGGTGCTGCGCCAGATCGGGCGACGGTTCGGCCGACCGGCCGCCTTCATCGGCCATTCGCTGGGTTCGGCGTCGATCGTGTTCGCCGACGAAGCCGCCTGGCAGCCGGCGCGCTACGTGCTGATCGCGCCATTGCTGGCCCCGGCCGACGCCGCCCACCGCCAGTTCCGCGCTTTCGGCATCGCGGCCAAGACTTTCGTTCCGTTCGAGAATCTGCTGCACACGATCACCGGCAAGCGCTTTGCCGATTTCGATGCGTCCACCCACCTGCCGCGTTTCCAGCGCCCGGCCCTGGTCATCCACGACCGCCGCGACCGCGAGACGCCCTGGGACGAAGGCGCGCGTTTTGCGGCGCTATGGCCGCAGGCGCAACTGGTGACCACCGAGGGGCTGGGGCACAACCGCATGGTCGACCATGCCTCGGTGATCGAGGCGGCGCTGCGCTTTATCGGCCCCGTGCAGGCCTGACCGTACGGCGATACGTCGAGCGCATCGCCGCATCACCCGACATCCGCTAATGCACGGTGCTGTTGTGCAGCGGATCCAGGCGGTCGATGACGCCCTGCATGGCGCTGTCGAAGGCACCGTCGTTGATGTGTTCGCGCAGCCGGCCCAGGCGCACCATCACCGCCAGCTCCTCCGGCGAGGCGACGCAGAAGCGCACGCCGCGGCGATTGACGAACAGCAGCCGCTGCGAGATCGGACTCACCCAGGACAGCTTGCCCGCCTGCACCTTGCCGTCCTTGTCGACAAAATCCAGCCAGGTGCCGATATCCATCGCGCGAAAACGCTCGGCGTCGGCACTGTCGATGCTCTGCGCCACCGCCTCGGCACCCAGCACCACGCTGACGCTTTCGGCAGCCGGCGGTGGCAGGTTGACCTGCGGCAGCTCCGGCAAGGCCTTTTCCAGCTCGGGACGCGCTTCGGCGATCGCCTGCAGGGTGTCGTGCAGCGCACCGATCGCCACCACCACCGCATCGCCATGCAGACCAACGCTGGCGAACGCGCGGTGCAGGGCCGGCTGCCAGACCTGCAGCCACGGCTTGCCGACGATGTGGCGACGCGCCTCGGCCAGTTCCTCCAGCACGCCATCGGCCAGGGCCAGTGCCTCGATGGTGCCCGGACCTTCGTCGCCGTCGCGCAGGATCGCCATGGTCAGATGGTGCAGCCACGGCTGACGCAGGAAATCCTCCACGGCCCTGGGCAGCGGCGTGCCGGCTTGCGTGCGCTGTTCCAGCTCCGACAACGCGCGGCTGCGTGCCAGTTCGAGCTTTTCCTGGCCGCGCTGGGTTTCGGTGGCGCGCCGCTCGGCGATTTCCACCCGACGCCGGTGCTGCGACAGGAAATCTCGGAATTCCTCTTCCAGGGTCAGGAAGATCGCCAGGTTCTCGTTGAACTCGGCCACCAGGCGGTCGACGATTTCCTCGACCTTGCCCATCAACACGCGCTCGGCAGCGCTGTCGCCGTTGTTGCCTTCGCAGGCCTCGGCCAGCGAATTGAGCAGGCGCCGCGCGGGATGGGTCTTCTGCACGAACATCTTGCGATCCAGCAGCGCCACCTTGACGAAGGGCACCACCAGCCGGCCGATCGTTTCGCGCGAACGGTTTTCCAGATCGCGTTCGTCCAGCATCACGTCGAACAGCATGCCGACCAGATCGATCGCATCCTCGTCCATCGGGTCCAGACGCGCGGTCGCCGGATCCACGCCCAGCCGCGTGGCGCTGGACAGCACTTCGTTCTTCAGCCGTTGGGCCAGCGACTCGGTGTCGTCGCCGATGGCCGCCTGCAGCGTCGCGCTCGGCGTGGCCTGCAGCAACGACAGCACCGACATCATTTCGCGCTGGCTCAATGGGCGTTGCTGGCCCACCGCCACCGATGCAGCAGAGGCGGCATTGTCGCGCACGCTGCGGGTCTGCTGCAGCAGTTCGTGCAGCGCTTCCAGCAACATGCCCTGGCTGCCGCCGGGGTGATCGGCCTCGCCCCCCTCCATGCCGCCGGTAGCGCCGCCGGCCTGACCACGCTGAGCGGCGGCCTGCATGCGGCCGCGGCTATGCGCCCAGCGGTCCAGAAAGCGGTTGGCCCAGGCCGGTGCGTATTGGTCGTTAAGGTCGTCGCCGCCCATCTGGGCAGCTGCGCCGTGAGCCTCGGCCTGCGCGCGCTCTTCTGGCGTGTCGCCACGTGGCTGCACGCGCGGCGGCGGGCGCTTGGGCTGGGAGATTTCCGGCATGACGCCAGCCTTGACCAGCGTCTCGTCCAGACGCGCATACAGCTTGCCGATCGGCTCGGCCAGGTCGCGCTCGCACAGCTTGATCAGCACCAGGCGCACTTCCGGCGCCAGATCGCAGGTGGCGAAGGCCTCGTGGATCGCCACGCCCAGATGTTCCGGACCGAGCGGATTGGTATCGGCCACCAGCTCCAGGCCGCCGGCAATCCAGCCCAGGCGGCGGTCCACCCGCGCCAGCACCTGCTTGAAGTCGCGCAGCAGCACGGTGGCCAGATTGCGCACCGCCAGCCGCGATTCGAGCACGTGTTCAGGCACCAGACTCAGCGGGCCGGTGCCGATGTCGCCTGCAAGGACCACCTCGGCCGACAAGGGCTCGCCCAGCAGCAGCGCCTGCCAGCCGTCGTCCAGCTGCTGGCGGAACTGCGCGGCCACTGCGTCGCGCTTGCGGCGCAATTCGCGCATGCCATCGAGAAACAGCAGCTGCGATGCGCCCGCGGATTCGGCGCGATCGAACAGCACATCGTCGAAGTGTGCGACTGCAGCTGCGAAAACCTGCGCGAGTGCGGGCACGAACACGGCGTGCGCCTGTTCGAGCAAGCGTTGGTCACGGCCCGGATGTCCTGACGGACTGGGCTGAACAGTCATGCGCAAAGGCTCCCCGCCCCTGCAGGCGTGAAAATATTCAAACGAGAAAAAACAGACGCGGCCCCGACTTCCGCCATCGCATGGTAGGCGTTTCGCTCGTTTGTTAAGTGTGACGCCGTTAGCACTTTACTAGTGGCCGCCCAAGGTTTGCGTGTCAAGCCAACATCCTAGCTGCATCGCTGCGGTGGCGCTTGTCAAAGCGCGTTCATCGCCTGCGGGGGTTAAGTCTTCAGCCTATGCGGCAGGTTCAGCACATCGACCACGTCCTGCATCGCGCTGCCAGACCTTGGCCGGATGCCCGCGAAAAAACGCGCGGTGATCGGCTCGCGCCGCTGCCACAGCGCATGAATGGCTTCGAGGACGTCGTTCTGGGCCACGTCGGCATCGGCCGCCGGCCGGAACAGCGCCTCGGCCAATGCATCCTGGAATTGGACAAATGCAGCGGCCAGCGGCACCAGCACGCTCTCGCGCACCTGATCGAGCAGGTGTGGATTGTGGCTGGAGAGCACTGGAGTGGAAACGAACTGGGTCATCGGGCAGCGCACAGGACGAACACGGAATGGATGTCACGGCCGGGCCGGCACCGGCCCCGCCGCCCATGATGCGGCAGGCGTTGGGAAGGGCCCGTCTATAATTGCCCGCATCCTCGCCTCGACCCGGAATTATGCACGCACCGTATTCGCTCCAGGCGCTGGACGCGCGCCGCTCGGTCCCCTCCAAACAGTTGGGCGAACCCGGCCCGGATGACGACACCCTGCTGCGCATGCTCACCTCGGCAGTGCGCGTGCCCGACCACGGCAAGCTGGTGCCGTTCCGCTTCTTGCGCATCGGCGGCGATGCACGCCAGGCACTGGGCGATTTCCTGGCCGAGCGCAGCCTGGCCGCCGACCCGCTGACGCCGCCCGCAGCGGTCGAAAAAGACCGCAACCGTTTCAACGATGCGCCGCTGGTGATCGTGGTGATCGCCGCGCTGCGCCCCGGGCACAAGGTGCCCGAGCAGGAACAGCTGCTCACCGCCGGCTGCGTGTGTTTTGCGCTGCTGCAGGCCGCGCAGGCGCATGGCTTCGGCGCGCAGTGGCTGACCGCATGGATGGCCTACGATCCGGCGGTGACCGGCTACCTGGGCCTGGAGCAGAACGAGCGCATCGCCGGTTTCATCCATATCGGCACCCCGCGCATGCAGGTGCCCGAGCGCGAGCGCCCGGACCCGCGTGCGCTGCTGCGCGACTGGACCCCGTGACCACGCACACCACTACGCTTGCGGGCGCGCCGCTGGCGATCAGTCGCCCGACGCCGCTGTATCTGGTCGATGCCAGCCTATACGTGTTCCGCGCCTGGCATTCGATCCCGGACGAATTCCAGGATGCGCAAGGCTGGCCGACCAATGCCGTGCACGGCTTTGCGCGCTTCCTGCTCGACCTGCTCGAACGCGAGGACCCGGAGCACATCACCATCGCCTTCGACGAGGCCCTGGACAGCTGTTTTCGGCATGCGCTCTACCCGGCCTACAAAGGCAATCGCACCCCGGCACCGGATGCGTTGCGGCGCCAGTTCGCGCATTGCAAGGCGCTGTGCGCGGCATTGGGCCTGAACGTGCTGGCGCACCGCGATTACGAGGCCGACGATCTGATCGGCAGCGCCTTGCACAGCGTGCGTGCGCACGGCCTGCGCGGAGTGATCGTGTCGGCCGACAAGGATCTGTCGCAGCTGCTGCTCGAGCACGACGAGCAATGGGATTACGCGCGCAACCTGCGTTGGGGCATGGACGGGGTCAAGGCGCGCCACGGTGTGCATGCCCATCAGATCGCCGACTACCTGGCGCTGTGCGGCGATGCGATCGACAACATTCCCGGCGTCACCGGCATCGGCGCCAAATCCGCGGCGGTGCTGCTGGCGCATTTCGGCAGCCTGGACGCCTTGCTGGAACGCATCGACGAAATCCCGTTCCTGCGCCTGCGCGGCGCGGCGCAGATGGCCGCGCGCCTGCGCGAGCAACGCGAACACGCCCTGCTGTGGCGTCAGCTCACCACCATCGCACTCGACGCGCCGTTGGCGCTGACCGATGCCGGTTTCACGCGCGCGCAAGCCGATACCGACATGCTGGGCGGATTGTGCGAAAGCCTGCGCTTCGGCCCGCTCACCCGGCGCCGGTTGCTGGCCGCGTGCGGCGGCGCGCCGGCACCGCGCACTCCCGTTTCCCTGGAACAAGGTCTGCATCCATGAACCGACACGACACCCCGCCCACCGTGGTCTACGAAGGCAAGTACCAGCGCATGGTCGTGCGCGGCACCTGGGAATATTCCGAACGCGTGCATGCCGGCGGCCTGGCAGCGATCATCGTGGCGGTGACCCCGGACGATGCGATGTTGTTCGTCGAACAGTTCCGCGTGCCGCTGCAGGCACGCACCATCGAAATGCCGGCCGGCCTGGTCGGCGACGTGCATGCCGACGAGTCGATCGAACTATCGGCCATTCGCGAGTTGGAAGAAGAAACCGGCTGGACCGCCGAGCATGCCGAAGTGCTGATGATCGGCCCGACCTCGGCCGGCGCCAGCAGCGAGAAGATCGCCTTCGTGCGCGCCACCGGCCTGCGCAAGGTCGGTGCAGGCGGCGGCGATGCCAGCGAGGACATCACCGTGCACCAGATCCCGCGCGCCCAGGTCGGCGCATGGCTGGTGCAGAAGATGGCCGAGGGCTATCAGATGGACCCCAAGCTGTGGGCCGGGCTGTATCTGGTCGATCACGCACTGGATGGCACCCCGCGTGGCTGAAGCGACAGTCGCCCGCCTGCTGGGCGCCGAAGATCCCGCAACATTCAGCGTGCACAACCCGCAGGCCGCCTCGCCGTGGCTGTTGATCGCCGACCACGCCGGTCAGCGCGTGCCGGCGCGGCTGGCCAGTCTCGGCTTGCCGCAGCACGAACTGGACCGCCATATCGGCTGGGATATCGGCATTGCCGAGGTCACCCGTTTGCTGGCCGACGCGCTGGATGCCATCGCCATCGCGCAGACCTATTCGCGCCTGGTGATCGACTGCAATCGCCCGCATGGGTCGGCCACGCTGATGCCCGAGGTCAGCGACGACACATCGATTCCCGGCAATCTGCAGCTGTCGGCAAACGATCGGCAGCAGCGCATCGACGCGATCTTCGCGCCGTACCACGCGCGCATCGCGGCGGAACTGGATGCACGTGCGCAGCGCAAGCAACCGACCGTGCTGGTATCGATGCACAGCTTCACACCGATCATGGCCGGCAATGCGCGGCCCTGGCATGCCGGCGTGCTGTACAACCGCGACACCCGGCTGGCGCACCGGCTACTACAGGCATTGCGCAACGAGCCGGATCTGGTGGTCGGCGACAACCAGCCCTACGCAATCAGCGACACCAGCGACTACGCGATTCCGGTCCACGGCGAAGGCCGCGGCCTGCTGCATGTGGAGCTAGAACTGCGCCAGGACCTGATTGCCGATGCGGCTGGGCAACAGGCGTGGGCACAGCGCCTGGCACGCATCCTGCCGCCGCTGGCGGATGCGCTGCTGCCGCACTGAAACCGGCAATCACCGTAGGAGCGCGCTTGCGCGCGATGGGGCGTTATCGGTAACGCCTTATCGCGCGCAAGCGCGCTCCTACGGGGCATGCGGCGGCCGCGCTGATCCGCAGCCTCGGTGACGACGGTTGCCTCGTAGGAGCGCACCCGGGCGCGACAGGCCGTCCCGTTACCCTACGTCGCGCCCGGGTGCGCTCCTACCGCTGGCGCGCGAGCGCTGCTGCAGCTTCCCGTGCACGCTCCCGGTTGCGCTCAGGCAAAGCCATCGGTTGCGCGCACCAGCGCATCGACATTTTCCGGCTCGAATCCGGAATGGCCGGAGGCTGCGCTGACCTGCAGCTGCGCCTTCGGCCACACCTTGTGCAGGTCCCAGGCGCTTTGCAGCGGACAGACCACGTCATAGCGGCCGTGCACGATCACGCCGGGGATGTCGGCGATGCGGTGCGCGTCGCGCAACAGCTGGTCTTCGACCTCGAAGAAACCGCCGTTGACGAAGTAGTGGTTCTCGATGCGCGCGAACGCCAGTGCGAAATGCGCGTCCTCATGCCCGGTGACGAAATCGGCGTCCACATGCAGGAAGCTGGTGGCACCTTCCCACACGCTCCACGCCTTGGCCGCGGCCAGACGCGTGGCTTCGTCGTCGCTGGTCAGGCGGCGATGGAAGGCCGAGATCAGATCGGCGCGTTCCACCGCCGGAATGGCGTTGACGTAATGCTCCCAGGCATCGGGAAACAGCCGGCTGGCGCCTTGCTGATAGAACCATTCCAGCTCGAAACGGCGCAGCAGGAAGATGCCGCGCAGCACCAGCTCGGTGACCTGCTGCGGATGGGTCTGCGCATAGGCCAGCGCCAGCGTCGAGCCCCAGCTGCCGCCGAACACCTGCCAGCGCGCGATGCCCAGGTGTTCGCGCAAGCGCTCGATATCGGCGACCAGGTCCCAGGTGGTGTTGTTCACCAGATCGGCATGCGGGGTGGAGCGGCCTGCGCCGCGCTGATCGAACAGCACGATGCGGTACTTGGCCGGGTCGTGGAAGCGCCGCATCTTGTCGTTGCAACCGCCGCCGGGGCCGCCGTGCAGCATCACCACCGGCTTGCCCTGCGGATTGCCGCACTGTTCGAAATACAGGGTGTGGCGGTCGTCGACCTGGAGGGTGCCGTGGTCGTAAGGGCTGATCTCGGGATAGAGCGTGCGCATGCGTCGGTCCTGCGGGAAACCGCTAGTGTATCGGCAGCCGGCGCACGCACGCGGACGCCCCCACGTGCTCGACCGAGGCCTGGCGCACGGCGATGCGCGAAGGCTTGGAGCGACTAACAAGACTCCTGCGCGCACCGCCAGGCAGGCACGGTCGGCGCTCGGAATCGGCATGTCCCACGCGTGCACTCCGGGCCCGTCCACACCGACGACCGCTTGCTAAGCGTTGTCGGCCGCGCCTAGCCCGCAGAGGGCGACCAGCCCCCCAACGTCACCCGATCGCGCTGTTCCAGGTCCCGATGGGTTGCCACTGCATCGAAACCACGCGCCCGCAGCAGCCCCGCCACCGCCGCGCCCTGGTCCCAGCCGTGTTCGAGCAGCAGCCAGCCGCCGGGCAGCAGATGCGCAGGCGCATCGGCGACGATCAGGCGGATGTCGTCCAGCCCATCGGGGCCGGACGCTAGCGCACTGGCCGGCTCGTAACGCAGATCGCCCTCGCCCAGATGCGGATCCTGCGCGGCGATATACGGCGGGTTGCTGGCGATCAGATCGAAGCGCTCTCCGGCCAGCGGCGCGAACCAGCTGCCCTGCCGGCAGTCGACATTGCGCAACAGGTGGCTGTCGGCATTGCGCCGGGCAACCGCCAGCGCCGCCGCACTGGCATCGGTGGCGATCACCTGTGCCTGCGGCCGCTCGCTGGCGATCGCCAGCGCGATCGCGCCGCTACCGGTGCCCAGATCGGCGACACGGCGGCCAGGCAGGCCGTCCAGGCGCTCAAGTGCCAGCTCGACCAGCAGCTCGGTGTCGGCGCGCGGGATCAGCGTGGCAGCGGAGACCGCCAGCTCCAGCGTCCAGAACCCACGGGTGCCGGTCAGATACGCCACCGGTTCGCCGGCCTGGCGCCGCTGTACCAGCGCCTCGAACGCCTGCGCGACAGACATGTCGACCGGATCGCGGCCATGCGCGAACAGCCACGCGCGGTCGCGGCCGAGCGCGTGCAGCAGCAGCGGCTCGGCATCGCTGCGGTCGATCCGTTCGACTGCCCGCCGCAACAGCTGCTCGGCGGCAAGACCGGCGGGGTCTTCGCTCATACGGATCATTCACTCATGCGCAACATCGGCCCACCATTATCGGAGATGGAATCGGCCCCTGCAGCAGCAGACGCCGTCTGCGGACTCGATAGTCACAGCCTATCTATACAATTCCATCAATCGATTTGAGAAATCTATCGATCCTACCTACCATGGCGACTGTTCCATCCCCCGCCCCCTTCATCGCACGAGGAAACTCAATGTCTCTCATCAACACCCAGGTCCAGCCGTTCAAGGCCAATGCGTATCACAACGGCAACTTCATCGAAGTCACCGAAGCCAGCCTGAAGGGCAAGTGGTCGGTGCTGATCTTCATGCCGGCCGCCTTCACCTTCAATTGCCCGACCGAAGTGGAAGACGCCGCCGACAACTATGCCGCGTTCCAGAAGGCAGGCGCCGAGGTCTACATCGTCACCACCGATACGCACTTCTCGCACAAGGTGTGGCACGAAACCTCCCCGGCCGTGGGCAAGGCGCAGTTCCCGCTGATCGGTGACCCGACCCACAAGCTGACCCGCGCGTTCGGCGTGCATATCGAAGAAGAAGGCTTGGCCCTGCGCGGCACCTTCATCATCAACCCGGAAGGCGTGATCAAGACCCTCGAGATCCACGACAACTCGATCGCCCGCGACGTCACCGAGACGCTGCGCAAGCTGACCGCTGCCCAGTTCGTCGCCAACAACCCTGGCCAGGTCTGCCCGGCAAAGTGGAAGGAAGGCGCCAAGACCCTGGCTCCGTCGCTGGACCTGGTCGGCAAGATCTAAACCGACCATCCCCTTCCGGCCTGTCGTCAGGCCGGAAGGACATCTCCGGCCCAGCACTGGGCCGGGGGTGAACCGGAGCCGGTGCCGGGCTGCCCGCCAGCCATCGCCAGCACGCATTCCCGACATCGCGCCGGCTGCGGTTCATCCCCTCCTCCCCGGCGACCTGCCCCACCGCAGCGACGCCACGCCCTCCCCTTGCCCATTCCCAGGAGTTTTCCATGTTGGATGCCAACCTCAAGACCCAGCTGACCGCCTACCTGGAACGGGTCACCCGGCCGATCCAGATCAATGCCTCGATCGACGAGAGCGCCGGCTCGCGCGAGATGCTCGACCTGCTCGAGGATCTGGTCCTGCTGTCGGACAAGATCAGCCTGGACCTCCACCGCGACGACAACCAGCGCAAGCCCTCGTTCGCGCTGACCACGCCTGGCCAGGACATCTCGCTGCGCTTTGCCGGCCTGCCGATGGGCCACGAGTTCACCTCGCTGGTGCTGGCGCTGCTGCAGGTGGGCGGACACCCGTCCAAGGCTGCCGCCGATGTGATCGAGCAGGTGCAGCATCTGGATGGCGACTACCAGTTCGAGACCTACTTCTCGCTGTCGTGCCAGAACTGCCCGGACGTGGTGCAGGCGCTGAATCTTGCCGCCGTGCTCAACCCGCGCATCAAGCACGTGGCCATCGACGGCGCGTGGTTCCAGGACGAGGTCGAGACCCGCCAGATCATGTCAGTGCCCACCGTGTACCTGAACGGCGAGCTGTTCGACCAGGGCCGCATGACGCTGGAGCAGATCGTCGCCAAGCTCGATACCAATGCCGCCAAGCGCGACGCCGCCAAGATCGCGGCCAAGGACGCCTTCGACGTGCTGGTGGTCGGCGGTGGCCCGGCCGGCTCGGCAGCAGCCGTCTATGCCGCACGCAAGGGCATCCGCACCGGCGTGGCGGCCGAGCGTTTCGGTGGCCAGGTGCTGGACACCATGTCGATCGAAAACTTCATCTCGGTGCCGGAGACCGAGGGCCCGAAGATGGCCGCCGCGCTCGAGCAGCACGTGCGCCAGTACGACGTAGACATCATGAACCTGCAGCGCGCCGAGCAGCTGATCCCGGCCGGTGCCGATGGCCTGATCGAGATCAAGCTGGCCAATGGCGCCTCGCTCAGGAGCAGGACCGTGATCCTGTCCACCGGCGCGCGCTGGAGGCAGATGAACGTGCCGGGCGAAGACCAGTACAAGAACAAGGGCGTCGCCTATTGCCCGCATTGCGATGGCCCGCTGTTCAAGGGCAAGCGCGTGGCGGTGATCGGCGGCGGCAATTCGGGCGTCGAGGCCGCGATCGATCTGGCCGGTATCGTGGCGCATGTGACGCTGGTGGAGTTCGACGACAAGCTGCGCGCCGACGAAGTGCTGCAACGCAAGCTGCGCAGCCTGCACAACGTGCGCATCATCACCAGCGCGCAGACCACCGAAGTGCTGGGCGATGGGCAGAAGGTCACCGGCCTGGTCTACAAGGACCGCACCGGCGGCGACATCCAGCACGTGGATCTGGAAGGCGTGTTCGTACAGATCGGCCTGCTGCCCAACACCGAATTCCTCAAGGGCTCGGTGGCGTTGTCGCCGCGCGGCGAGATCATCGTCGACGACCGCGGCCAGACCAATGTTGCGGGTGTATTCGCTGCAGGCGACGCCACCACGGTGCCGTACAAGCAGATCGTGATCGCGATGGGCGAAGGTTCCAAGGCTGCATTGAGCGCGTTCGATTACCTGATCCGCTCCAGCGCACCGGTCAGCGCCGACAATGTCGCCCAGGCTGCGTAAGCGCACTGGAGCCACCGCCCGGCCACGCCGGGCGCTAAGCTCCAGGCCTACCCCGTCACCGCAATGAGGGCTGCTGCACATGAATCTGCGTGACCTGAAATATCTGGTCGCCCTGGCCGACCACAAGCATTTCGGCCGCGCTGCGACGGCCTGTTTCGTCAGTCAACCGACGCTGTCCACACAGATCAAGAAACTCGAAGACGAGCTCGGCGTACCGCTGGTGGAACGTGCGCCGCGCAAGGTGATGCTGACCCCCGCCGGCCGCGAAGCGGCGATGCGCGCACGCGGCATCGTGGCCGAAGTGGAACAGATGAAGGAAGCCGCGCGGCGCAGCCAGGATCCGGAAGCGGGCACCGTGCGGCTGGGCATCTTTCCCACCCTGGCGCCGTATCTGTTGCCGCACGTGGTGCCGCAGATCCGCGAGCGGTTCCCGCGCCTGGAACTGCTGCTGATCGAGGAAAAAAGCGATCAACTGGTGCACCAGCTGCGCGAAGGCCGTCTGGACGCGGCGCTGCTCGCACTGCCGTTGCAGGATGAGCAGCTGCATGCCGAATTCCTGTTCGAGGAGCCCTTCGTGCTGGCCGTGCCGGAAGGTCATCCGCTGTCGCGCCACGACAGCATGACGCTGGACGATCTGTCCGAGCAGCGGCTGTTGCTGCTGGAAGATGGCCACTGCCTGCGCGAACAGGCACTGGATGTCTGCCATCTTGCCGGTGCCCTGGAAAAATCCGAATTCCAGGCCACCAGCCTGGAGACGCTGCGCCAGATGGTGGCCGCCAACGTCGGTGTGACCTTGCTGCCGCTGCTGGCGGTCAAACCGCCGGTCGCACGCTCGGAAAACATTCGCCTGATCCGTTTCCGCGCAGACAAGCAACCCAGCCGCCGCATCGCCATGGCCTGGCGCCGCAGCTCGGCCATGACCGCATTTCTCGAGCACCTGGCGCAGTTGTTCAAGGAACTGCCGGACAGCCTGTTCACGTTGGACCAGCTGGCGACCGCTCCCAAGGCGGTTGCGGCCTGAGGAGTCGGGAGTCGGGAGTCGGGAGTCGGGAGTCGGGAATCGGGAATCGGGAATCGGGAAATCGTTTCACGGCTGCGGTCGCTTTGCGTGATGTTTTTTCACCTGCTTCTCGGACATAAGCGACGCGCAAGCGTCGTTTTTTGTTTCGCTGATGGTGACGGCGCGATGTCTCTGGAAGCACATGGCGGCTGCGGCGTCATTGGCGCGCGGCGGACTCAGACGGGCAACTTCAAGTCAGCAGCTTGTCGCTGGGTGGTGGCGCGCACCCGGGCGCTGCAACCCTGCCGTGCTTGCCTGATGCCCTGGCCACGGCCCGCAACTGGTAGTGCCGCGCCTGCCTCGCCCGACCCATGCCGTGCACTGCGCCATCTCGCCATGCATTGCGATCGGGCAGCGGCGCCCTCATCTGGGCAGTGAGGCTTGCCATGTTGGCGAGCCGTCATCGTCAAGGAGATTGCCATGACTTCGCAGCACCATAGCGGCTTGCCGCCGTCCATCCTGGTTTCCAGCCATGACCTCGCCCGGCTTGAGGCCCTGCTCGACTCCCCTGCTTTCAACAAGCACCCGGCCGCCACCGCGCTGAGTGATGAACTGGGCCGCGCACGCGTCGTGCCGCCCGACCAGATTCCAGGCGATGTCGTCACCATGCACTCCCGCATCGATTGCGAAGATGAGCTGCATGGCGAACGGCATACGCTCACCCTTGTGTATCCGCACGAAGCCGATGTGCAGCACGGCCGCATCTCGGTGCTGGCGCCGGTCGGCAGTGCGCTGCTCGGCCTGTCAGTCGGTCAGCGCATCGACTGGCGCACGCCCGACGGGCGTGACCTGCGTCTGCGTGTCAGCGCCGTGCACGATCAACATGCATTGGCCGGCGCCTGACTTCCCACGCCAGGCGCGCTACCGTAGCGCGCTGCGTCCTATCCACGACCCGTTCCACGATTCGAGAGAACCCGCATGACTGCTCCCTCCAAGCTTGCTCAGTTGCGTGACCTGTCCGTTGTCGTTGCCGACACCGGCGACTACGACGCCATCAAGCGTCTGAAGCCGGTCGACTGCACCACCAACCCCACCCTGGTCAAGAAAGCATTGGACCTGCCGGTGTATGCCGATCTGATCGAGCGCGAACTGGCTTGGGGCCGCGAACACGGCGGGGAAGACCGCACAGCCACCGTCAACGAAGTGGCCGACCGCCTCACCATTGGCGTCGGTGTCAAGCTGGCCGAACTGGTGCCGGGCCGGGTCTCCACCGAAGTCGATGCCGATCTGGCACACGACACCGAGGAGACCGTCGCCAAGGCGCGCAAGTTCATCGCGATGTACGCCGAGCGTGGCGTGTCCAAGGACAAGATCCTGATCAAGATCGCGGCCACCTGGGAAGGCATCGAAGCGGCCCGCCAGCTGCAGCGCGAAGGCATCGACTGCAACCTGACCCTGATCTTCAACCGGTCGCAGGCGCTGGCCTGTGCTGAAGCAGGTGTGTTCCTGATCTCGCCGTTCGTCGGCCGCATCCTGGATTACTACGTTGCCCAGGGGCAGACCCCGGCCAGCATCGACGAAGACCCGGGCGTGGTGTTCGTGCGCACGGTCTACACCGAGTTCAAGCAGCGTGGCTCGTCCACCGTGGTGATGGGCGCCTCGTTCCGCTCCACCGCGCAGATCGAAGCGCTGGCCGGTTGCGATCGTCTGACCATCTCGCCGGAGCTGCTGGAAAAGCTCGACGCCGAACACGGGCAGCTGCCGCGCAAGCTCTCGCCTGCGCAGGCCGGCAACGCGCAGATCACCCCGATCGACAGCGACAGCTTCGCTACCGATCTGGCGGCCGACCCGATGGCCACCGAAAAGCTGGCCAGCGGCATCGACGCCTTCGCCAAGGATCTGCAGGCACTGCGCAAGACCATCACCGACAAGCTCGCCGGCTGATTGCAGCGCCGCGGTTCGCGCCAACGACGCCTGCAGCCTATCTGCTGTAGGCGTTCTGGTTTTTGCAGTCTGGCTGCGCAGCAAGCTGCGGCCACGACGCGCAAGCAACGCGGGCCGGCGATGCTGGCGTTGGGAACTGCGGCTAGTACTCGCTAGGCACCGCTGAGCTCGTGGGCGCGTTGACGCCTGCGCAGCCGCCACTGAGCTGCCATGCGCCCGTTTTGGTCTGATCGGCGCGCGCATCGACGCCGCTCTCCACACTTCGCTTACATCCATCGGACCGGCACTGCCTAGAATCCGGGGTTTCTCAACTGGCGTAGCGGACAATGGCAAACATTGCAGTGGTGATGGTCGACGGCGTGGCCGATTGGGAAATTGGCGTCGTCCTGCCGGCGGCGCGCGAATGGTTCGGCGACCAGGTCGCCATCGCCAGCATCGATGGTCAGCCGGTGCAGTCGATCGGCGGGCTGCGCATCACCCCGGACTTCGCCCTCTCCGATCTGGCGCCGCTGGACGCCGATCTCTGGATCCTGCCCGGCAGCGAGCGTTGGCAGGCCGGCGAAATCCCCGGCCTGAGCGGCCTGCTGGTCGAGCGCGTGCAGCACCAGCGGCCGGTCGCCGCGATCTGCGGTGCCACCATCGCCCTGGCCTATGCCGGCCTGCTCGACGAACGCGCGCATACCAGCAACGCGCTGGCCTTCTTGCAGGAACACGTGGTGCCTTACGCCGGTGCTGCGCAATACCGGCACGAAAAGGTCGTGACCGCCGATGGCGTGATCACCGCACCCGGCACCAGTCCGGTCGGCTTTGCGCTTGCCTGCATGCGGCTGCTGCATCCGGAACGCACCGACATGCTCGCCCAGTTGCGCGGCATGTTCGCCGGTGAGTTCGTCTGATTCAGCCGAGCTGATGCGGCGTATCTGGAGCGACGCATTCGGTTCGCCGCACTGATCTGCATTGCAGATCCGCCGCACGCACGCCCTCGCGACCGCTGTACGCAAAAAGATGGCCACGTCGTCTCCGACGTCGCCATTCAAGTGGCCTGGCATGCACTGCCATGCGCTGCCTGATCGTGATAATCCTGCCGGTCACTGTTGGCCATCGGCACGCCGCCACGATCACGTGGATGACAGCGCTTCAATCCGGCCCGCCTTTCCGTCAGGCATCCAGCCCGATCGGGCAACTCACGCCCGTTCCGCCAAGCCCGCAGTAGCCATTGGGATGCTTGGCGAGATATTGCTGGTGATCGTCTTCGGCGTAATAGAACGTGGGCGCCGGGAAACGGATCTCCGTGGTGATCGCGCCATACCCGGCTGCATCCAGTTGCTGCTGATACGCATCGCGGCTGGCAAGCGCGGCGTCGTATTGCGCCGGTGTCGTGCAATAGATCGCAGAGCGGTACTGCGTGCCGACATCGTTGCCCTGCTGCATGCCCTGGGTGGGGTCGTGGCTTTCCCAGAACGTACGCAGCAATTGCGCAAACGACACCGTCTCTGCGTCATAGACCACCAGTACCGCCTCTGTATGGCCGGTCTGCCCGGAACACACTTCGCCGTAGGTGGCGTTGGGTGTTTCGCCGCCGGCATAACCCACCGCCGTGGTGTACACCCCTGGCAGGTTCCAGAACTTGCGTTCTGCACCCCAGAAGCAGCCAAGCCCGAACTGCACCTGGGCCAGGCCGGTGAACTCCCCGCGCAACGGATGGCCGTTGATCAGGTGCGTGTTGTGGAGCGGTAGTGCCTGCTCGCGTCCGGGTAACGCCTCGCCCGGACGTGGCATGCGTTGTTTGAAAGCGCCGATTCCCAGCATGGTGCAACTCCGCAATCGTGAGGATTGCCTGCTGGATGGCGCCTGCCGTAGCGGCTTTCAAGCCACTACGGCCGATGCGGCGTTACTTCCGGGTCACCGAGGCGGTGGCTGTGTCCACTTCCGGCATCGCCGAGCTGTGGTGGTTGATGATCAGCCACGTGTCGTCGCGCTTTTCGTACACGAAGGTGTAACGCGCCTGCACCTTGCTCTTCTTGCCGTCCTTGTCGGTCAGCGTGAAGGTGTACACGCCGGCATCCACCGCGCTGTCGTCATCGAGCACGCGCACGGTGCGGTAGTTGACCACGCCCTGCGGCTTCTTGGTCAGGAACATCTCGAAGTACTTTTCGATCTGCTCGCGCGAGGCGCGCACTTCGTTGGAAACGGTCGGCAGCAACACACCGTCCGGCGCGTACAGATCGGCCACCTTGTGCGGATTGCCGGTGGCCAGGGCCGCGTTCCATGTGTCGAACAGCGCGGCGACTTCACGTTCTTCGCCGCCCGCAGGCAACGTGGCCTTGTCGGTGTAGTGGATCACGCCGCCAGCCAGCGCCGGGGCGGCAACCAGGGCCATAACCAGAGAGAACAGAGTGCGACGCATGGGAAATCTCCGTGTGGTGGATGGGGGTGCCTCATCGGGCAAGCGCAGTATCGAAACCAAGCGGCCCCAAAAATTCTGCCGGGTGGCATATACTCAAATATGCTGATCGGCCTAGAGCGAACGTATGGAAACCCCTACCAATGCTGGCGATTGGCGCCTGACGCTACGCCGCGAAGCATCCGACAGCGCACGCTGGCAGGCGCTCTGGGAGGCCGCGGTGGCGCTGCGCCAGGCACAGACGCCGGAGCAGGCCTGCGACGCGGTGCTGGGCCGGGTGCTGCTGTTGCTGGGCCTGGAACATGGCGCGGTGCTGGCACAGCGCGGGCCACGCGCACAGGTGCTGGCCAGCCGCGGCCGCGCATTGCCGCCCGGAGCCAGCGCTGCCGGCGACGGCCATGAAGCGGCCTGGCTGATGCCACCGCGCCCGGCCGATATCCGCGAGGCCAGGGTGCCGATCCATGCGCTGGGCAGCACCCTCGGCATGCTGTGCGTGGCCTGGAACGACAACCGTCCCGCCCCCGGCAACGATGACGTCCAGGCGCTGCAGGCCTTCGCATTGCTGCTGCCGGCGATGGTGGCCGAGCCGGCCAGACCGCTCGCCACGCGTCGGCGCAAGCCGGTGCAGGACGACCGCCTCGGCACGCTCAGCAAGCGCGAGAAACAGGTGTTGTCACTGCTGCCGCGCGGCCTCACCAATGCCACGCTGGCAGCTGAACTGGGGATTTCTCCCGGCACGGTCAAGGTGCATGTGGAGCGGATCCTGCAGAAACTTGAGGTAAAAGATCGCACCCAGGCTGCGGTGTACGCGGTCCAAGCCGGACTGGCGCTATGAATGCATTGGCGGTGCGTTGGAACGATTGGCCGATCACCCGCAAGAGCCTGGCGGTGGTGACCCTGCCCCTGCTGCTGCTGGCGGTCGCCTTGATGGCGATCTACAGCGTGGAGCGGCAGAACATCGCCGCCGAAAACGATGTGCGGCAGACGCTGGAAGTGCTGAGCGATCTGTACGAAGCACACGCGCTATTGGCTGAAACCGCGGCCGGCGTGCGCGGGTATCGGCTGGTGCGCCGCGATGAATTCCTCACCCCGTACCGCGATGCCGAACCGCGCCTGCAACGGGTGGCCGAGCGGCTGTCGCAACGCATCACCGAGCCGGGGCAGGCGCAGCGGTTTGCACGCATCAAACCGCTGTTTGCGGAAAAGATGCAGGGCTGGCGCCGCTTGCTGGCGCCGGATCTGAGCCGCGAAGAAGAGATCCGCCAGCTGTGGGACGGCAAGTACAAGCTCGACATCCTGCGTGCCGAACTGCGCGAACTGCGCAATTACGAAACCGCGCAGTTGCAGGTACGTACCGCCAAGGCGCAAGGACTGCGCCAGCGCAATCTCATCATTACCCTGAGTGCGGCAATGCTCGGCGGCCTGGGCGCGGTGTTTGCGGTGGCGTGGTTCGCCTCGGCGCTCTCCGGGCGCCTGCGCACGCTGGCCGCCAATGCCGACCGGCTGGGCGAAGGCCTGCCGCTGGCACCGCAGCCGCGTGCCGGCGATGAGCTGGGACAGGTCGGCCAGCGCCTGGCGCAGGCCAGCGAACTGCTCGCCGCACGTGGGGCCGAAGCGCAACTGGCACGGCGCGAGGCAGAAACCGCCAACCGCGCAAAGACCGAATTCCTGTCGCGCAGCAGCCACGAACTGCGCACGCCGCTCAATGCGATCCTGGGCTATGCGCAGGTGCTGGAAATGGATCTGCCCGAGCCCGGGCATCGCCGTCATCTGCAGCATATTCTCGGCGCCGGCCGGCACCTTCTCGGGCTGATCACCGAGCTGCTGGACATCGCGCGCATCGAGGCCGAGCAACTGGATCTGAGCCCGGAGCCGATCTCGGTGCGTGCGGCCGTCCACGAGGCCCTGGGCCTGATCGCCCCGGACGCGGACAAGCACGGCATCGCGCTGCAACCGGCGGCCATCGACGGGCCGTGGACGGTGCGCGCCGATGCGCAGCGCCTGCGCCAGGTGCTGCTCAATCTGCTGTCGAATGCGGTCAAGTTCAATCGCACCGGCGGGCAGGTGCAGGTGAGCGCGCAGCCGGATGGCGAGCAGGTGCGCATCACGGTCGCCGACCAGGGCGCGGGCCTGACGCCGGCACAGATCGAGCGGCTGTTCACGCCGTTCGAGCGGCTGGGTGCGGAGCGCTCGGCGGTGGAAGGCACCGGGTTGGGCCTGGCACTGAGCAAGCGGCTGATCGAAGCGATGGGCGGGCGCATCGGCGTGGACAGCAGCCGCGATGGCGCACGCTTCTGGATCTCGCTGCCGCAGGGCGAACCGCAACGCAGCGAGCCGGCGCGCACCATCGTGCCGCCGAGTAATGCGGGCACGGGCGTATGCCGGCTGCTGAGCATCGAAGACAACCCGTCCAACCAGGCCCTGATCCGTACCCTCAGCGAACGTCGCCCGCAATGGCAGCTGCTGGAAGCGGCCAGCCTGGCACAGGCACGCGCGCTGCTGCAGCATGGCGTGCCGGATCTGATCCTGTTGGATCTGCATCTGAGCGACGGCAACGGCGAAGACCTGCTGCGCGAGCTGCAGGCGCAGCCGGCCACGGCCGGCTTGCCGGTGGTGGTGATCAGTGCAGACGCCACCACCGCCACCCTGGCGCGCGTCGGCAACCAGGGCGTGCGCGCGTATCTGACCAAGCCGCTCGACGTGGCGGAATTCTTCACTGTGATCGACGGGCTGCTGGCATGACACGCGACGAAATCCTGGGCTCGCGCATCCTCATCGTCGACGACGAGCCGGCCAATGTGCGGCTGCTCGAAGACCTGCTGCAGCGCGAAGGCTTCCAGCAGGTCATCGCCACCACCGACCCGCTACGGGTGATGGGGCTGGTGTCGGCATTCGCGCCGGACCTGATCCTGCTGGATCTGAAGATGCCGGAGCTCGACGGCTACGCGCTGTTGGAACAACTGGCGCGCTTGTCCGATCCCGGCCATTTTTTGCCGGTGATCGTGCTCACCGCCGACCCCAGCCGCAGCGCGCGCCATCGCGCCCTGGGCCTGGGCGCCAAGGATTTTCTGACCAAGCCCCTGGACACCTTCGAGGTCGCGTTACGGGTCTGGAACGTGGCCGAAACCACCGTGCTGTTCAAGCGCCTGCGGGCGCTGGCGGCACCGGAGGCCGTGCCGCCCGGGTGGCGTCAGCCAGAATGATGCGTGCACGTCGTAGGAGCGCACCCGGGCGCGACGAGGCTTTCCCGGTAACGCCCGTCGCGCCCCGGTGCGCTCCTACGACTGGTGCAACGCTACAGCGCGCGGGTGACCTCGCCGCACAATCCGATCTCCGCCAGCACCGCCTGCGCCTGGCTCAGGTGCAGGTCGGCCACGCAGACCTGCAGCACGCCGAATGCGGGCAGCTCGCCGGCACCGCCCAAGAGCGATTCGCCGAACACGAACGCGGTGATGCCGGCATCTTCCAGCGCGTGCTTGGCCAGATGCGCATCGATGATGTGACTGGCGCGATACGCGATCTGCATGTCAGCCACGCTCCAGGCGTTCGCGCTCGGCGCTCTGCTTCCACTCGCGCAGTGCCGGCAGCGCATCCAGTGCGGCCAGGTAATCGCCGGCAGTCTCGAACAGCGGTACGCCGTAGCTGGCAAAACGCAACGCGACCGGGGCGAACATGGCATCGACGATGCCGAAGTCGCCACACAGGAACTGCCCGGCATGGCCGTGCTCGGCGCGCAGGCTGGCCCACAGCGCCTGGATGCGGGTGATGTCGCGCTCGGCAGCCGCGTCCCAGTGGGCGGGGCCAGGAGCGCGGGCCAGATTCATCGGCAGCTGGGTGCGCAAGTCCGCGAAGCCCGCATGCATTTCCGCCGCCGCGGCACGCGCCTGCGCCCGCACGGACAGCTCGGCCGGCCAGCCGCGGCCAGCGAGCCAGCGTTCGTTGACGTATTCGCAGATCGCCAGCGAGTCCCACACGTGCAGGGCACCGTCCCAGAGCACCGGCACCTTGCGGGTGGGCGAATATCCGGCAATACGCGCCTGAAACTCGGGCGTATCCAGCGGCAGACAGACTTCCTGGAACGGTACCTGGAAATGCCGCAGCAGCAGCCACGGGCGCAGCGACCAGGAGGACAGGGTCTTGTCGCCGATCACCAAGCGGGGCAAAGGCATGCGCTGCTCGTTGCAGAGGGTCGGGGCAGCGTACGCGTCGGGGCCGGCGACCGCCAGCAGGGGCCGATGGGCGCTCCCGGCACGCCTTCACCCACCGGCGCGACCGCCTCACCGACAGTCACGCGTTGCAGCCAATAGCGGCCTTGAGGATGCCCATGGCACCACTAGATGGCGTTGGTGGCACTGGCCAAAGGGCCTGCTGGCGCTCCACGCCGCACCAGAAAGCACCAGCCCACCACGCAACATCCCCCGCCGCCTACCCCTAACCGGTGCCACCGCCTAAACTTGCGGTTTACCTATTGCTGATGCGCGCATGTCCGAGACCCTAGCCACCGACGCCACCGCCCCGGCGGAGAAGAAAGACTTCATCCGCCAGATCGTCCGCGAGGATCTGGCCAGCGGCAAGCACACGGTCATCCGCACCCGCTTCCCGCCCGAGCCCAACGGCTATCTGCATATCGGCCACGCCAAGGCGATCTGCCTGGATTTCGGCCTGGCCTCGGAGTTCGGCGGGCTGTGCAACCTGCGCCTGGACGACACCAACCCGGCCAAGGAAGACCCCGAGTTCGTGGTCGCCATCCAGGACGACGTGCGCTGGCTGGGGTTTGAGTGGGCGCAGTTGCGCCACGCATCGGATTATTTCCAGGTGTATTACCTGGCCGCGGAAAAACTGATCCGCGACGGCCATGCCTTCGTCTGCGACCTGTCCGCCGAACAGGTGCGCGAGTACCGCGGCACGTTGACCGAGCCCGGCCGCAATTCGCCGTTCCGCGAACGCAGCGTCGAGGAAAACCTGGACCTGTTCCGGCGCATGCGCGCCGGCGAATTCCCCGATGGCGCGCGCACGCTGCGCGCCAAAATCGACATGGCCAGCGGCAACATCAACCTGCGCGATCCGGCGCTGTACCGCATCAAGCATGTCGAGCACCAGAACACCGGCAACGCCTGGCCGATCTACCCGATGTACGACTTCGCGCATTCGCTGGGCGATGCGGTGGAAGGCATCACCCATTCGCTGTGCACGCTGGAATTCGAAGACCATCGCCCGCTCTACGACTGGTGCGTGGACAAGGTGGACCTGGCCGCGCATCCGGAGCTGCTGCAGCCGCTGCTGGACAAGGGCCTGCCGCGCGAGGCCGCCAAGCCGCGCCAGATCGAGTTCTCGCGCCTGAACATCAACTACACGGTGATGAGCAAGCGCAAGCTCACCGCGCTGGTGGAAGAACAGCTGGTGGATGGCTGGGACGACCCGCGCATGTACACGCTGCAGGGCCTGCGCCGGCGCGGCTATACGCCGGCAGCGATGCGGTTGTTCGTGGACCGGGTCGGCATCAGCAAGCAGAATTCGCTGATCGATTTCTCGGTACTGGAAGGCTGCCTGCGCGAGGATCTGGATGCGGCCGCGGCGCGCCGCATGGCGGTGGTCGAGCCGCTCAAGCTGGTGCTGACCAATCTGCCGGAAGGCCACAGCGAGACGCTGAGCTTCTCCAATCATCCCAAGGACGAGAGCTTCGGTGCCCGCCAGGTGCCGTTCGCGCGCGAGCTGTGGATCGAGCGCGAGGATTTTGCCGAGGTTCCGCCCAAGGGCTGGAAGCGGCTGGTGCCCGGTGGCGAGATCCGCCTGCGCGGCGCCGGTATTGCGCGCGTGGACGAGGTGATCAAGAACGACGCGGGCGAGATCGTCGAGCTGCGTGGCTGGCTGGATCCGGAATCGCGTCCGGGCATGATCGGTTCCAACCGCAAGGTCAAGGGCACCATCCATTGGGTCAGCGCCGCGCATGCGGTGGAAGCGGAAATCCGTCTGTACGACCGCCTGTTCTCGGTGGAAAAGCCCGACGACGAGTCCGAGGGCAAGACCTACCGCGACTATCTCAACCCCGCCTCCAAGCGCAGCGTGCGCGGCTATGTGGAGCCGAGCGCGGCACAGGCGGCGCCCGAGCAGTCGTTCCAGTTCGAGCGCACCGGCTACTTCGTTGCCGACCGCCGCGACCACAGCGCCGCCACGCCGGTGTTCAACCGCAGCGTGACCCTGCGCGACACCTGGGCCAAGTGAGTCGGAACCGTGCCGGGGGCCCCAGCCATCCGGCGCGGATATGGCGGCAGGCAACCAAGCCGGCCTGGCTGCCGCGATCGGCCACTGATGGCTGTCACCGCAGATCAGGCAAGCAGCGCAAAGCCACCTCAGCGCGTTGTCTCTTGAAGTAATGAACAAGCGCAATGGAGACTGCGTGCCGCACTTCGTTGCATGCTGCACGGCATGAGGGAGCAGCACGATGCGTGAGCGCATGATGGTGGGTGTTGCCTGCGGCATCGGCGCAGGCGCGTTATGGGGACTGGTGTTTCTGGCGCCGCAGTTGCTGGCGGCATTTACGCCGTTGCAACTGGCCGTTGCCCGTTATCTGTCCTATGGCGCGGTCGCCGCCCTGGTGCTGGCACCGCGCGCGCGCCAGACCGCTGCACGGCTGGGGCGCGCCGAATGGTGGGCGCTGGTGCGTCTGAGCGTGCTGGGCAACCTGATCTATTACGTGCTGCTCGGCAGCGCGGTGCAGTGGGCCGGCAGCGCGGCGACCGCGCTGATCATCGGCCTGTTGCCGGTGGTAGTCACCGTGATCGGCACGCGTGCAGCAGGCGCGGTGCAACTGCGACGCCTGGCTGCGCCGTGCGTGTTGTGCGTCATCGGCGTGGCGCTGGTCGCCCTGGACACCTTGCAACACGATGCCGGTCACCACGCCAGCGATCGCGCCACCCGCATCGCCGGCCTGCTTTGCGCATTCGGTGCGCTGGCGTCGTGGTCGGCCTATTCCATCGGCAATGCGCACTGGCTGCGGCGGCGTCCGGACCTGTCCGGAGGCGATTGGTCGCTGCTGACCGGCGTGGTCACCGGCGCATTGGCGCTGTTGCTGGCGCCGGCCACACTGCTCGGCAGCGCGCCACATGCGCCGAGCGACTGGGTGAGTTTCTGGAGCATTTCGCTGTTGCTGGGCATCCTGGCCTCGGTGATCGGCAACGCCTTGTGGAACCGGGCCAGCCGCGTGCTGCCGCTGACCCTGGTGGGCCAGATGATCGTGTTCGAAACGGTCTTTGCGCTGCTGTACGGCTTTGCCTGGGAAATGCGCCTGCCCACGCCATTGGAGCTGGCCGCCATCGCGTGCCTGCTGGTCGGCGTGCTGTGGTGCGCAGCACTGCATGCGGAAGCGAAATGACGCCGGCAGCTGATGCACGCATCGGCCTAGATTGCAGGCTGTGTCCGTCAGCAACGCCGCCATGTGCCTCCCCCAACCATGTTCACGCTCGCCTGCACACACGCTGCGGAGCGCGGTGTTTTCGCTGTCGATCGGTCTGGCGGCCTGCTCGCCGCAGCCGCCCGTCTCGAACGCGGCGACCCCGGCCGAGGCGTTCTGCACGCTGCTCCCGAGTCGGCCAGATGACGAACTGCCCAGCGATCGCCGCGACGAAAGCATGCAGCAACTGGACCTTGCCACGCGCTGCCACTGGGCGCTGCGCAGACCGCGTTGACTGCATGAAACTGCCGGCGTGTTTCGGTCACACGCCGGGCACCGGCCAGCGCCATCAATCGCGACGCGCGCAGGGCTTGGATACCCAGGTTCTCCGTAGCTGATCCAGCGCTCGCCACATTCCGCGCATCCGGGGCTTACCATGGCCGCTCACCTGTCCTGATCGGAGCGGCCGCATGTCCCGTCTTTTGTCCCGGTGTCTGAGCTCGATGTTGTTGCTGGCCTGTCTGGTGTCGGTCGGCTGCGCCGCACCGCCGGCCGATACGGCCACGCCGCCTGCGGCGACCGGCTCGGCAACCAGCCCGTCAAAAGGCAAGCCGATCACCGTGACCACCACCTGCCGCACCGACGCCGATTGCACGGTGAAGAACGTCGGTAACTGCTGCGGCGCATTCCCGGCCTGCGTCAATGTCAACAGTGCCACCGACCCCAAGGGCGTGCAGGCGCAGTGCCAGGCCAGCGGCATGATGAGCGTGTGCGGCTTCCGCGAGATCAGCGCCTGCCAGTGCGTGGCCGGGCAATGTGCCGCAAAGGACGCCCAGGCCGATACACTGCGCCCCGCTCCCCCCTCTACGGAAATGGTCCACTGATGCTTTACGCGCAAGTCCACCTCACGCTGCCCGACTGGATCCACGCGCATGTCGACGACAGCCGCGCCTATCCCAGCGACGAGGACAAGGTGGCGCTGGCGATCGAACTGTCGCGGATGAACGTGCAGGAGCGCAGCGGCGGCCCGTTCGGTGCGGTCGTGTTCGGCCCGGATCACCGCATCATCGCCGCAGCGGTGAACCGCGTGGTGCCGCAGACCACCTCGCTGGCACACGCCGAAAACATGGCCTACATGCTCGCCCAGCAACGCCTGCAGACGCCGCGCCTGAACGATGTGCTGTCGCCGGTGACGCTGGCCACCTCGGCGCAGCCGTGCTGCCAGTGCTACGGCGCCACGGTGTGGGCCGGCATCGACCGCCTGGTGATCGGCGCACGCGCCGAAGACGTGATGGCACTGACCGAATTCGACGAAGGTCCCCTGCCAGCCGACTGGGTGGGCGAGCTCACCCGCCGCGGCATCGACGTGGTGCGCGACGTGCATCGCGAGCAGGCCTGCGCGGTGCTGCGCAACTATGGCGAGGGCGGCGGTGACCATTATTGATCTTGCACGCCTTAGCGACGCACGCCAGGCCCTGCGATGAGCGGCCTGCTGTGTTACTGCCGCCAGGGCTTCGAGCCGGAGCTGGCTGCCGAGTTGAGCGCGCGCGCCGCCTTCGTCGGCATCGCCGGTTATGCACGTACCCAGCGCAACGACGGCTATGTGCTGTTCGTCTGCGATGAGGCCGCGCAACTGGCTGCCAAGCTGCACTGGCGCGAGCTGATCTTCGCGCGGCAGAAGCTGGTGGTGATCGCCGAACTCAAGGGCATCGACCCGAAGGACCGCATCACGCCGATCCTGGCCGCACTGGAAGGCCAGCCGCGCTTCGGCGACCTGTGGGTGGAACACCCGGATTCGGACGCGGGCAAGCCGCTGGCCGGGCTGGCACGCAGTTTCGGCAACGCCTTGCGTCCGGCCCTGCGCAAGGCCGGCCTGCTCACCGACAAACCGCAGCCGCGCCTGGCGCGGTTGCATATCTGTTTTCTCGATGGCGACTACGCCTTGCTGGCGGTGGCCGACAGCGCCGACAGCGCACCGTGGCCTTTGGGCATTCCGCGCCTGAAGCTGTTGCCGGAGGCGCCATCGCGCTCGGCGCTCAAGCTCGACGAAGCCCTGCTCACCCTGCTCACACCGGAAGAACGCGAAGTGCTGGTCAAGCCCGGCATGCGCGCTGCCGATCTGGGCGCGGCCCCAGGCGGCTGGACCTGGGTGCTCACCCGCCAACACGTGCATATCACCAGCGTCGACAACGGCCCGCTACGCGAGCACGTGCTGGAGACCGGCCTGGTCGAGCATCTGCGCGCCGACGGCTTTCACTGGAAGCCTGCGCAAGCGCTGGACTGGATGGTCTGCGACATGGTCGAGCAACCGCGCCGCGTGGCCGAACGCATGGCCACCTGGATCCGCGAAGGCTGGTGCCGCAACACCATCTTCAACCTCAAGCTGCCAATGAAAAAGCGCTGGGACGAAACCCGGCTATGCCTGGACCTGTTCGAGCAGCAGGCCGAAAAATCGCTGATCGTGCGTGCCAAGCAGCTGTATCACGATCGTGAGGAGATCACGGTGCTGGCGATGCGGGGTTGAGAGCCGGGAATCGGGAATCGGGATTGGGGAATCGTAAGAGCTGGGATTCGGGAATCGGGAATCGTAAAAGCGCGGATTGGTGGCGTTGTTATTGCGGTGGGTGCTGGCGGGTGTCGCGTGAGTTGGTGTGGTGATTCACCTGCGCCAGTCGCGCTGATGGCAGTCCGGTGTAATTGCTGGGCAGCCGCTTTCGGCGCTGGACTGCATGTTCGTGGGGACTTCATCGTGGCAGGCTGGTGCGCGCCAGCGTGCTCGCTTGGCTGGGGTGGGCCCGCTCCGTCGATCGACGGAGCGGGCCGCGGTCATAGCACGATGCGCTTGCTGCCCTCGCGGGCCGAGCGGTAGATCGCATCGACGATGCGGATGTCGCGCAGGCCTTCTTCGCCCGGCGCGCGCAGCGGGGTGCCGTTGATGATCGCCAGCGCGTCCTCGTCCATCTGCAGTGCCTGCTGGTGCGGCACCCTGGCGTCGAACACGCGCCCGTCGCTGGCCTTGCCGGTCACGCCCTGGTAGCTCTGGAACGGCGACAACGCGTACCAGCCGCGCTCGCATTCGGCGCGTAGCACATTCATGTTCTTCCCGAAGCTGGTCTTGCACTCGGCACGCAGCGCATTCGGGAATTCCAGGGTGAAATCCATATGTTCGTCGACTTCGTCGAACAGCTCGGGACGATCGGTCCAGCGCTTGGCGGTGACGGCCAACGGCTCGCTGCCCACCGTGTAGCGCGCGGCATTGAGCGGATACACGCCCATGTCGTACATCGCTCCACCGCCGAACTGGGAACGCAACCGCCACGGACGTTCGGCCTTGGTCGCATCGTGATAGCCGTTGTACCCGGCCTCGGCACGCACGCGTCGCATCGCGCCGAACGGCTTCTCGCTGGCCATCGCGATCAGGCGGCGCGTATTGGGTTCGTGCTGCATGCGGTAACCGATCGCCAGCGCCACCTTGTTGCGCTTGCACGCCGCGATCATGGCCTCGCATTCGGCGGCATGCATCGCCATCGGCTTTTCGCACCACACATGCTTGCCGGCCGCCGCCGCGCGCAGGGTCAGCGGCGCATGCAGGTGGGTGGGCGTGACGATGTACACCACGTCGATGTCGTCGTTGTCGGCGATCCGGTCGAAGTTCTCGTAGTTGTAGACGTTGCGATCGGCGATGCCGTATTTGGCCTGCCACTGCGGAATCTTCGAGGGCGTACCGGTGACGATGCCGGCCAGTCTGCAATGCTTGGTCAACGCAAGACCCGGCGCGAGCTGTTCGCTGGCATAACTGCCCAGGCCGGCCAACGCCACGTTGAGCGGTTTGCCAGGCTTTTTCTTCGGCAATGCCCAGCCGGGCGCAGCCAGCAGGATGCCTGCACCGCCGAACGCGGCAAGCAAACGGCGACGTGTGATCGATTCCACGGACATGCAAACCTCCTTGGCAAGATTGAGAGCGGCTGACACCATTGCATGCAGTCGTCAGCCGACGACGCACTCGTACCGGAGTGTCGGTGGATACATGCCGCACCACGTCCCAATCGCCCTGCCCGCAGGTGGGCGCATTGGTGGTGCTGGTCGCTGGTCGGCCGATGCCGCCCGGGCACCTTACTTGATCGCGCGTGATCACCGCCATGGCCGCCGCGCACGTTCTGGCACACTGGCAACGATCCCCTCTGGAGCATGCCGCATGATCGCTGTCGCCCGCCGTCGTTTCCTGCCCTTGGCGTTGCTGTTGTCCAGCTCGCTGGCGATCGCTGCCGATGCGCCCTTCGTTGCGCGCGACCTGATCGGCGATGGCGCCTTCACCCACAATGCCGAAGGTCCTGCGGCAGGACCGGACGGCGCGCTCTATGCGGTGAATCTGGGCAAGGACGGCACCATCGCGCGTATCGCCCTGAACCCTGATGGCACTGCAAAGGCTGAGGTCTTCGTGACCTTGCCCGATGGCAGCACCGGTAATGGCATCCGCTTCCGCGACGGGACGATGTACGTGGCCGATTACACCGGCCACAAAATATTGCAGGTGAACCTGCGCACGCGTGCGGTCAGCACGTTCGCCTCGCTGCCCGACGCCGATGGTCCCAACGATCTGGCGATTGCGCCCGATGGCGGTTTCTATGCAAGCGACCCGAACTGGAAGGACAACAGCGGGCGCCTGTGGCACATCAGTCGCGAGGGCGTCGTCCAGTTGATGGAGTCCGGCATGACCACGCCCAACGGGCTGGACGTCAGCCCCGACGGGGCGCATCTCTACGTCAACGAAAGCATGTCGCGCAAGGTGTGGGTGTACGACCGCGTCGATGGCGGCCTGCGCAACAAACGCCTGCTGATCAGCTTCCCCGACTTCGGCATGGATGGCATGCGTTGCGATGCCGACGGCAATCTCTATATCGCCCGCTACGATGCCGGGCAGATCGCGGTGGTCTCGCCGCAGGGCACGTTGCTGCGCACGGTCGCGTTGAAGGGCCGCAAGGCCAGCAATGTCGCGTTCGGCGGCACCGATGGCAAACAGGTGTTCGTCACCTTGCAGGATCGTGGCGCAGTTGAAACGTTCAGGTCCGATCGCCCGGGGCGCGAAACCGGACGCTGAAACTGCTGCGCACGTCGCAACGGTTCTCAAGTCGCGCAACAGCGTCCTGGCATCCTGCAGGTCACCCGTGGAGGACTCCCCATGCAACCGATCGAACTCAAGGACGCGGCTGCCTTCGGCAACGAATTCCTGCGCCTGACCCTGCTGCAGGGATTCCAATCGCTGACCAAGCGCGACCTGGAACTGCTGATCTTCGTGCTGCTCGAACGCGACGGCGCCATCTCGCGCAACAGCTCCAACGCGATGGTCGCGCTGCAGCTGCGGGTGACCTCGGCCAAGGTCAAGGCATTGCGTCGCGACGGCTATGCGCGCTGGCGCTCGCTGGTGCCCGAGGAAGGCGACGCGGCGATGCAGCGCATCGTCGCCAACGTACTCACCGAAGACAATCTGCGCTCCGGTGCCAAGCACGTCAGCGAGCGCAGCCGCAAGGAAGGCTTTCTGGCGGTGCGCATCGAACACCCGGACGATGCGCAGCAATTCGAACAGGCCATTCTCGATGTCGGCGCCCTGCCGGTGTACGAGCGCAATCGCGACGTGGTCGCGGTGCGCTTCGACACGCTGCTGAAAGTCGCCGAGCGCTGGGGCTATCTGCAGCAGGATCCGCAGGCCACCGTACACGAACTGCAAAAGCTCACGCCCACCGCCGAAGAAGTGGCGGACCTGCTGAAGAAGGACATCGCGCAACTGCGTTGGGAAGACGTACGGCGCGCACTCAACAGCCTCGGTGCCAAGGCCGTGGCCAGCACTGCCGAGGGCGGTCTGAAGGGCTTGTTGAAGATCGTGTTTCCGTTCATTCCCGGCTGATCCGCCGCACCGCAACGGCGTACGACGTTGCGGTGCGGCGATGGATTCCGGCTCCGGTCCCGGTTGGCTGATGCCGCATCGCGATCGCGTACGCCGGACTGACGTCAGCCTGAGCGCACGCAGGCACTGTCGCCAGACGCCGAGCAGGCGTTGGCACGCACCTCAAGGCGCCCGGCAGCCTCTATGCTTGCGGGCTGTTCCACTTCAGGGGGATCTGATGGCCGCCGTTCGTATCGTCTCGTTTTCCGTCTTGCTGCTGCTCGCCGGCCACGCGCTCGCGCAACAGGCACCGACGCCGGCCAGCAGCATGCCGCTGATCGAGGTGCCCAATGTGATTCGCACCCAACCGCTGTCCAGCGGCGAGGTCACCCATCAGGCGCAGCTGGAGCGCCCGCGGGACGAGTCCAGCGTGATCGTGCGCTCGATCCAGCCCAACAGCGTGGTCGGCAGCTACCGCATCGACTTTCAGGCCATGGATACCGACGGCGACGGCAGCATCAGTCGCGCCGAGGCACAGGCCAACCCGGCACTGGCAGATGAATTCGACGCGCTCGACACCCATCACAGCGGCCACCTGAGCCGCGAACAGCTGGCCGGCTGGCTGATTCAGTAAGTCACTCGGCGATAGCGAAAGCGGGCCCCGCGCGCCCGCCCTACGCAGGCACGCACCGTGCTTCCTGCGTGCCCGCCACAACCTCTTGCAGTGCCCGCTTCGGTCGGCTAGATTGTATTTAACGGATACAATTTGGACGGATCGATGACCGCTCGCATGGCCCTTGCCGCAGACCTTGGCTATCAATTGCAACTGGCGACCCTGGCGTCCAACCACGCCGCGCGCCAGGAACTGGCCGAACTGCATCTGACCCCGGCGCGCGTCACCGCCTTGATCCACATCCGCGACCAGCCCGGCTGCGACCAGACCGAACTGGGCAACCGCCTGCTGGTCAATCGCGCTGCCGGGATGAAGATCGCCAACGCACTGGCCGAGCAGGGCCTGATCGAACGCCTGGCCGGCCGCGACCGACGCAGCAAGGGCCTGTACCTCACCCCGCTTGGCGAGCGCACGCTCGGCACTGCCCAGGGCTGCCTGGCGCGGGCGGTCGCGCGTACCTGCACCGGCCTGCAGGCCAGCGAGCAGCAGACCTTGCTGCGCCTGCTCTGCAAATTGAACGCCAGCGCCGCGCTGGAACGGGCCGGCGTGCCGGACACCGCGCTCGCCGAAGAACTGTGATTTCCACTCTATACCGACTCAAAGGAGACGCCGCTTGAACGAGCATGACGTGGTATCGGTCCGCATCGAAAACCGCATTGCCTGGGTGAAGTTCGCACGCCCCGACAAACGCAACGCAATGAGCCCGGCGCTCAACCGCCGCATGATGGACGTGCTGGACGAGCTGGAATTCGACGACGACGTCGGCGTGCTGGTGCTCGGTGGCGAAGGCACTGCCTGGTCGGCCGGCATGGATCTGAAGGAATATTTCCGCGAGACCGAAGCCCAGGGCCTGCGCGGCGTGCGTCGCTCGCAGCGCGAATCCTACGGCTGGTTCCGCCGCCTGCGCTGGTACCAGAAGCCCACCATCGCGATGGTCAACGGCTGGTGTTTCGGCGGCGGTTTCGGGCCGTTGTTCGCCTGCGATCTGGCGATCGCCGCCGACGAGGCGCAGTTCGGCCTGTCGGAAATCAACTGGGGCATCCTGCCCGGCGGCGGCGTCACCAAGGTTGCGGTGGAACTGCTGTCCATGCGCGATGCGATGTGGATGACGCTGACCGGCGAAATGGTGGACGGCAAGAAGGCCGCCGAATGGCGCCTGGTCAACGAAAGCGTGCCGCTGGAACGGCTGGAGACACGGACCCGCGAGGTGGCCCAGTTACTGCTCAAGAAGAATCCGGTCGCGCTGAAATACGCAAAGGATGCCGTGCGTCGCGTCGGCACCATGACCTACGACGAAGCCGAAGATTATCTGGTGCGCATGCAGGAAGCGGCCAATTCGTTCGACAACAGTGCCCGCAAGGAAGGCATCCGTCAGTTCATCGACGAGAAGAGCTACAAGCCCGGCCTGGGCGAATACGACCTGACCAAAAACAGCGCCTGAGCAGCTCCTGAGGCGCCCGAAGCGATGCGTGCGATACGCGCATCGCTGGCGCTGCCAGTGGTTTTCTGCACCGAGGAGGGAGTATGGAAGCCTTGTCCGCAACCCTGCGCGGAATCGCTGCGCGTGGGCCATTGGGCCTGTTCATCGGCGGCCAGTGGCGCGCAAGCAGCGGCGATCGCGACGTGGATGTGATTGCTCCGCATACCGAAGAACGCCTGCTGCGCTACACCGAGCCCTCGCCCGCAGACACCGAGGCGGCCATTGCCGCCGCGCGTGCCGCGTTCGACACCGGCCCCTGGCCGCAGCTATCGCCGCAAGAGCGTGGCGCTGTGCTCAAGCGCGTCGCCGCGCAGTTGCGTGCGCGCATGCCGGAGCTGGCCGAAGCCTGGACCGGACAGGTCGGCGCCACCATCGGCTTCAGTCGCCACGCCTCGCAACAGGCGCCCGGCCTGTTCGACTATTACGGCGACCTGATTGCGACCCACCCGTTCGTGGAGCCCCGTGCACGCGCCAACGGCGGCCGCGTGCACATCGTGCAGGAGCCGGTGGGCGTGGTCGCCACGATCACCCCCTGGAACGCACCGCTGGTGCTGCTCTGTTACAAGGTCGCTGCGGCCTTGGCGGCCGGTTGCACGGTGGTAGCCAAGCCCTCGCCGGAAACGCCGATCGATGCCTACATTCTGGCCGAGTGCATCAGCGCCGCCGGCGTGCCCGATGGCGTGTTCAATCTGCTGCCGGGCGGTCGCGAGGTCGGCGAACAGCTGATCCGCCATCCGCAGGTGGACAAGGTGAGTTTCACCGGTTCCACCCAGGCCGGGCGGCTGATCGGGGTGGCCTGCGCCGAGCGTCTGGCGCGGGTCGGGCTGGAACTGGGCGGCAAGTCGGCCGCAATCGTGCTGGACGATGCAGACATCGCCAAGCTGCTGCCCAGCCTGGTGCCCTACTCGATGCCGATCACCGGCCAGGTGTGCTTCGCACTCACCCGCGTCCTGGTGCCGGCGCAGCGACGCGAAGAAATGCTGCAGGCGTACTGCGCGGCCGTAGGCGCGCTCAAACTCGGCGACCCGTTCGCGGCCGAGACCGGCATGGGCCCGTTGGCGCTTGGCCGCCAGCTCGAGCGCGTGCAGTCCTACATCGCACGAGGCAGCGCCGAGGGCGCACGCCTGGTCATGGGCGGCGGCCGCCCGACGCATCTGCCGCGCGGCTTCTTCATCGAGCCGACGGTGTTTGCCGAGGTGACCCCGGACATGACCATCGCCCGAGAAGAGATCTTCGGCCCGGTGATGAGCTTTATCGATTATCACGACGAGGCCGACCTGATCGCCAAGGTCAATGCCAGCGACTTCGGCTTGCACGGCACGGTCTACAGCGAAGATCCCGATCGCGCCTACCGCATCGCCCGCCGCGTGCGCAGCGGCAGTCATTCGATCAATGGCATGTGGGTGGACTTCGACATGCCGTTCGGCGGGGTCAAGCACTCCGGGATCGGCCGCGAAGGCGGCATCGAAGGACTGCACGCCTTCCTGGAGACCAAGACCATCTATCTCAGTTAAGTCCTCAAGCATACCGACCGCGCAGCCAACGGAGGAAGGCGCGGCTGTAATGCTGCGACAAGCACTGCGTCGTCCATCGTCTCCTGCGGCGCGTCCGTACTCTCTGGTGAGCGTTCGCCAGGGGTTCGGGCGCAAGCGTCAACCTTCAGCCGCAGCCATCGCACTCACGCCAGTCACTCCCCCATCTGCATTCGGAAGACAGCGCCATGACCATGCCGACCGACTCGATCTCCTTCCACGCCCGCCTCACCCCACACCGGCTTGCCGCCCGCGACCTGCTGCTGGTCCAGCAATGGACGTACGCAGAACTGGACGCGTTGATCGGCCGTCTGGCCGCATTACTGCAGACACGCGGCTGCATCGATGGCGAACGGCTCGCCGTGCTGGCCCGCAATTCGGTCTGGCAGGTGGCGCTGCATTTCGCCTGCGGACGCGTCGGCGCGATTTACGTGCCGCTCAACTGGCGGCTGAGTGCGACCGAACTCGATGCATTGCTACAACGCGCAGAGCCGCGCCTATTGTTGGGCGACGACGTTGCTGCAGGGCGTACCGATGTCGCGTCGCTGGCCGACTTCGTCGACGCGGCGAACGCGCTCGAACCGGCAGACACTGCGTCGATTCCACCCGAACGCATCAGCCTGATCCTGTTCACCTCAGGCACCTCCGGCCAGCCCAAAGGGGTGATGTTGAGCGAGCAGAACCTGCAGCAGGTGGCGCAGAACTTCGGTGTCACCACGCGGGTGGATGCGGGCAGCAGTTTCCTGTGCGAAGCGCCGATGTTCCACATCATCGGTCTGGCCACCAACGTGCGCCCCGCGCTCGCAGTAGGCGGCTCGATCCAGGTCTCCAACGGCTTCGAGCCCGAACGTACCCTGGGCTGGCTGAGCAATCGGTCGCTGGGCATCACCCATTACGTCGGCGTGCCGCAGATGATGCAGGCCTTCCGCAGCCAGCCCGGTTTCGATGCGGCATCGCTGCGGCACCTCACCGCGCTGGTCAGCGGAGGTGCACCGCACGCCAGCGATGACCTGCTCGGCTGGCTGGACGACGGCGTCCCGATGGTCAGCGGCTTCGGCATGAGCGAGGCCGGCACGGTGTTCGGCATGTCGGTGGACTGCGCGGTGATCCGCGACAAGCTGGGTGCGGTCGGCATTTCGACCCCTGCGGTGCAGACGCGCGTGGTCGATGGCGATGGCAACGACTGCCCGGTCGGCGTACCCGGCGAGCTGTTGTTGCGCGGCCCCAACCTCAGCCCCGGCTACTGGCGCGACCCGCAGGCAAGCGCCGCCGCGCTCGACGACCACGGCTGGTTCCGCACCGGCGACATCGTGCGGCGCGATGCCGATGGGTTCTTCTGGATCGTCGATCGCAAGAAGGACATGTTCATTTCCGGCGGCGAGAACGTGTTTCCGGCCGAGATCGAAGCGGTGCTCGCCGATCATCCGCAGGTGCGCGAATGCGCGGTGGTGGGTATCGCCGACCCGCAATGGGGGGAAGTGGGCTACCTGGCGATCGTGCCGGCCGACGACGCGCCGGATCTGGAGCAGATCCGCGCCTATCTGATCGAACGACTGGCCAAGTACAAGGTGCCCAAGCATCTGCGCATGGTCCAGGCGCTGCCGCGCACCGCGACCGGCAAGCTGCAGAAAGCGCGCCTGAAAGACGCCCTGGCCACCGGGGCGTGACGCACCCGGGATCTGGATCGCGCCGCGAGCAGCTGGCAGCAAGCCGCGAGGCGCTGCCCAGCCACGGCGGCGACCGATGCCCGACAGCATCACGGGCAGCCTGAGCTGCCCGTTGTGTGCATGTCTGGCTCCAGCGTCATTCCGACGCAGCAGCGGCGTGTGTCGCGCATACCGCGCTCAATCGATCACGCGGATTCGTCCAGCAACAGGTTGTCCTCGCTGATCTGGTCGTCCACCCACACCGCTCCCTGCTCGGCCATGACCGCCAGCTGGCGTTCCAGCTCGCGCATCAGCAAGCGCACGCCGGGCTTGTGGATGGCACTGCCATCGCGATAGATCACCCCGCCTGCGCGCGCCTGCGATGGCTGTTGCAGCTGGAAGGCCCGCAGCTCGCCGCGTGCGATATCCCCGGCCACCATCATGCTCGGCATCACGGCGATGCTGTCGGTGCCGAGCAGGATCTCGCGGGTAAAGCTGGCCGAACTGGAACGCAGCTGATCGCGCGTGGCCAGCCCGTGCTCGCGCATGACCTGCGCGACGTCGCGCTCGACATGCTGGCTCAGCGTCGGCAGCACCTGGCGATACGCAGCGGCTTCGGCGATGCGCATCTGGCCGTTGGCAAACAGGGGGTGATCGCTGCGCGCCACCAGCGCGATCGGATCCTGGTACAGCACCTTGCGGATCAACGCGTCGTAGCGGGCCAGCGGATACAGCCGGCCCACCACCAGGTCGATCTCGTTGCCGGCCAGCTTGGGCAGCAGTTCGTCGGTGCGCCCATGCAGCAGGCGCACCCGCAGCGTGGGTTCGGCGCGATACAACGCGGCCAGCACGGCCGGCAACAGCCCGCTCGCCGCGACCGGCAACGCGCCTACGGTGATGGTGAGCGCGTCGTCCTGCAGCAGACCCTCGAAGGTATCCTGCGCGCGGCGCAACTGGCCGAGCACGACATGCGCAGTCTGTACCAGCACCTCGCCCATCGCGTTGGGGCGCACACCGCGCGAATGACGCTCGAACAGCGGCGCGCCGACGATCTCTTCGATCTCCTGCAGGGCACGCGTCAAAGCGGGCTGGGTGACGTTCAATACGCGTGAGGCGCGGAGCAGGCTTTTCTGCCGGTCCAGCGCCTCGATGACACGTAGATGCCGGACCTTGATGCGGTGCTCGAAGAACACGGAGGACATGGTCATGGGGGGGGACCTTACGTTGGGAAGTCGGGTAATGCGGCGGCACGACACCTGACCGCCGCCTGCAGATCAGCGCGCATCGGGCACACGCCGGGTCTGCATGAAATCTTCGAAGGATTCGCCACGCATGATGGCGTAGACCTGCAGATTGGTCATCCGCACCACGCGGGCGAATTTCTCGATAACGAAGAAGTTGGCGCCGTACTGCACCAGGCCGAGCCAGTCGCGTGCACGGATCAGCGCCTTTTCATGCTCGGTGAGGCCGGCTTCCTGCATCAGGGTTTCGGAATCTTCAAGAAAGCGATCGCGCCATGGGGCGCGGATCATATGCCAGAAGAATCGGTTGATGCGCAACGCGCGGTTGCTGGTACGCAGGTCGAACAGGTAAGTGCCGCCGATCTGGTCCATGCCCTGTACTTGCGGATTCATCGGCCGGCCCTCATGCCGCGTTCGCGGTATGCGTGGAGTGCGCGAGCAACTGCGCCGAAGACGGCGCGTCAGCGGCTTCGACGCCGGGCTCGTACAGCACCACCGTCATCGCGGTGGTGGTCATCAGGTAGTAGTTCTGATGCAGCTTGCGGATCGGCCCGCCCAGCGCGCCACGCATCGCCAGCCACATGATCTGCTCCACACTCTCGGCGCCGCCCAGGCGCACGTAATCGGTGTGGGTGAGATCGGTCAGCGTTTCCGGTGCGTGCTGGAAGCGGTCCAGAAATTCCATGTCCCAGTCGGTGTTGTTGAAACCGGTGCGCTCGCCGTGGATCTGATGCGACAGCCCGCCGGTACCCACGACCACCACCTTGAGATCCTCCGGATAGGATTCGATCGCCCGCCGCACCGCCTGGCCCAGGCGGTAGCAACGGCGCGCGGTCGGCAGCGGGTACTGCAGCACGTTGATCGCGATCGGCACCACCGTGCCCGGCCAGTCCGGCACGTGCGGCCACAGCAACGGCAGCGGCGCCGCGCAGCCGTGGTCGATCGGCTTGTCCTGAAAGACAGTCAGATCGAATTCGTCGTTGACCAGACATTCGGCGATATGCGCCTGCAGCTGCACATCGCCGCGGATCGGCGGCAGATTGCGCAGCCCTGCGCCTTCGTCGGCCACCGGGAAGCGCTCGCCGATGCCCAAGGCGAAGGTCGGATACAGGTCGAAGAAGAACGTCGTGCAATGGTCGTTGTAGAAGAACACCAGCACGTCTGCCTGCCGCTCGGCCAACCAGGCAGCTACCGGTGTATAGCCGTCGAACAACGGCTTCCACAACGGATCGTGCTGCTTGCCCTTGTCGTAGGCCACCCCGATGGTGGGAACGTGCGAGGTTCCGATGCCGCCGATGATGCTTGCCATGCTGCACTCCTGCGATACGTGCCGGCCACTGGTAGCGACCGATCGCGCATCATTGATTGAGTCGAAATCCCTCCCGCCATGGGATCCCAACAACGTCGACCGACCACTCCGGACCGCCAAAACGGTATCCTTGGGATCCAAAGTGCCACCAAGCGATCTCATCTGCAAGGCTTTTATACCGGGATTGCGAGTTTTCCCCTTCGAAGGAACGTGCGCTGCAGTACGGCGCGAGAGAATGGAGCCAATGGCGAACAACCACCGATTGCAAGCGGTCCAGCAGCTGCGCGAACTGATCCTGTGCGGCACCTTCGCCCCCGGTGACCGCATCACCGAGGCCGCGCTGGCCGAGCGACTGGCCATCTCGCGCACCCCCATCCGTCAGGCCCTGCCGGCGTTGTGCCAGGAAGGGCTGCTGGTGCAGACCGGCAACCGCGGCTACGCGGTGCGACGTTTCAGCCAGCAGGAAAGCCTGGACGCACTGGCGGTGCGCGCCTTGATGGAAGGCATGGCCGCACGCGCCGTCGCAGAACAGGGCGCCTCCGCCGCACTGCTGGCCTCCCTGCATGCCTGTCTCGACGAAGGCGACCGGATCCTGGCCACGCGCAGCTTGAATGCCGACGACGAGCAGGCCTACGGCGCGATGAATGCCCGCTTCCACCGCGCCATCGTGGTGGCCGCCAACAAGCCGATCCTGACCGAGACCGTGGACCGGTGCACCTTGGTGCCCTTCGTCAGCCCGGTCAATGTGGTGTTCGGCCAACGCTCGCCCACCCTGGCCTATGACGATCTGTACTACGGACATCGGCAGCACGGCGCCATCGTCTCGGCCATCGAACAACGCGATGGCGCGCGTGCGGAGCTGTTGTTCCGCGAACACGCCAATACCCAACGCCACAGCATGGGGCTGTGACGCGCGCACCTGCCTGACGCGGCAGCCTGCACAGCTTCGGACCTCGGCAGCCAGGTGGCCCGGCCTGCGCTGCATGCCTCGTTGTCTGCATCAGCGCGATGCATCCGCCGCCGCAGCGCGCACGCGGACGTGTCAGCGCGCGCTGCGGATCCTGACGCGTGTCCACGCTAGAGCGAGTGCACGAACATCAGGTTGACGCTGGTGCCGGCCACCGAGTTCTTTACCTCTACCGGCAGATAGACATTGAAATTCAGCAAGTTGTTGGCATCCAGGCGCCAGGACAGCCCCGGCCCGAGATAGAACTGCATGCGCTTGCTGTCCGGCACACGCTGCCCGTTGGTGCGATTGTCCTTCAGCTGCTGCAGGTAATATCCGTTGATACCCAGGCGCAGTTGTTCGCCGACCTTCACCGAGCTGGCCAGATTGGCCCACACCAGATCGCCGGCCTGACCATTGCGAAAACGGAACCCCGGGATCGGCGGTACGCCGCCGGCGCGATCGGTGCGGAAATTGTAGAGATAGTTCAGCCGCATGCTGATCTCCCAGTTGTCGCTGGGCTGCACGGTGAACGCCCAATGCGGTGCCACCGACCAGAACCCGGTGCTCTGGTTGATCGCGACAGCGCGATCGAACTTGCCCACGGGAGCGAACGCATCGATCGCGAACCGCTGGAAGAACAGGACTCGCCCGTTGCGCATCACCGGGTCGATCTGCAGCGCCGGCCCGAACGAGATGTCGCCCATCCCGAACCCGTTGCCGCGCAACTGCACTGGGCTGTCTGCGGCGAAAGACGTGTCGTAATTGATCAGCGGCACGATCGCATTGAAGCCCAGCGACGCACTCTTCCAACGATAGGGCGTGACGTAGATCAACTGGGTCAGCAGGACGCTGACACCGACCTTGGGATCGCGGAAGGCGGCCGCATCGTCGCCGCGCGCGTTCTTGATCGCGTCGAAGCCGTAATGGCGCAGATACCCGATCACCGTCCAGCCCGGCGTCGAGGAGCCGAAGCCATCGAGAAAACTCGTCCCGCCCAGATTGATGCCCTGCGGCGGTGCAGCGGTTTCCGGCACCGCTTGTGCGGATGCCGCAACGGGCATTCCGGCACCCAGCAGCGTTACCAAGGTCAGGACACGATGCCGGTGCGACGACAACCGTGGCAGTGCAACAGCACAACGGGCAGATGAGCTCACGCGTTCCACTAGGCGATTCTCCAATGCGATGGATGGATGACTGCGGGCGCGACGTGGGGGGAGGAAAGCGGTCCTGCGGTAGGCGGCGACGGCGACAGCGCCATCCGCCTGTGCGTCCATGAACGGATTCGAGGCAGCCGATCAGTCGGCTCCAATGCGCATCAGCAAGGCGCCAAGCCGTTGCTTGAACAACCAGCACCCCTGCTCCAGCACCAGCACGTCGTCGAAACTGCCGAGCGACGCAGGCGATTGGGTCGTCCAGGGCGGCGCAGCCGAGGTGTCTGCAGCGGTATGGAGCAGGACCTTGCTGTGCGCATGCACCAAGGTCGGCGATTGGACGCTGACCAGCGTGTTGAGCATCAGATGACAGGTCGTGCGCGGCGCACGCGCGCGAAACGCGTGCAGAATCGCCTCGCGCCCCTGCACCGGTACCTCCGGCGCGCTGGGGCGGGCGAATACCCCATCGGCAGTGAACAAAGCGGCGAGACCGTCGTGATCATGACGATCGTTGAGCAGTGCGAATTGGCGAATCACCTGCTCGCAGGCAATGATGATCGATGCATCGTCGTGCACGCAGCCTCCTCGGGTCGTTGCTGAAAAACCGACAAGCCTGGTCAACGACGACAACGCACGCGCCGCCAGCCAGACCGGATCGCCATCACGCGTCCTGCAGCCAGTCGCGCATTGCTGCGCTGACGGCCGCGGGCGCTTCCAGCGGTGCCATATGCCCGCTGTTCTCGAAGACCACCAGCCGTGCATGCGGGATCTGCTGCGCCATCTGCTGGTGCTGGGCCAGGGGACTCCAGACGTCCTGCCGACCCACGCCCAGCAAGGTCGGGCAGCGAATCTGCGCCAGCACCGGCGCGGCGTCGGGCCGCTCCAACAACGCTGCGATCTGGCCGGCGTAGGTCTGCACGCTGTGCCGCTGCACCATCGCCATCAGTGCGGTCATCAGCTCGGCATCGTCGTGCCGGTCCGGATGCAGCATCGGCGGCAGCCATTGCCGTGCGAGCGCCTGCATGCCGTGCGTGTGGGCAAGCCGCACCAGCGCCGCGCGCTGCTCACGCTCGCCGTCACCGCGTGGCGCAATGCCGGTGTCCAGCAAGGCCAGGCGCTGCACGCGCTGCGGCGCCTGGCGCATGATCTCCAGCGCCACCCGCCCGCCCATCGAATGGCCAGCCACTGCGAACTGCGGCGGAGCGAGGGCCAGTACGTGCGCGGCCATCCGCACGATGCTGTCGAAGCCGGTGAAGTCCAGCACCTGCACCTCGGCGAGATCGCTCAGCGCCTCGCGTTGCCGCTGCCAGATGGTGGTATCGCAGAGCAGGCCGCAGAGCAGCAGCAGGCCGGGTCTGGACGAACGGATGGCCGAAGATGACATGGCTCGACTGTAGCCAGGCCGGCTGCGCCCGTCGTATGGAACATGCTGCCTGCGCTATAAGCGAATCAACATACCAAGACACGACCGACGCCGTTCGCGTCGGCCGGCACGTCGATCACGCGCTGCCGGAAGCGCGCTTCCACAGCATATCGACCAGCGGCGGCAACTTGCCGGCCAGCCCGAGCACCGACCCGCGCAACAGGGTCAGGTGCATCTCGTCGTTGGAGAACACCGTGTTGATCGCATCGAAGCCATAGGCGGCCACGGCGTTCTCGCTGCGACGGGTGCGTGCCCAGCGCTGCAGCCGATGCGGGGCGGCCCAGTCCGCACGCTTTGCCAACGCATTGCGCACCTCATCACGCAACGCAGCGACGTCGCGCAGGCCCAGATTGACGCCCTGCCCGGCCAGCGGATGCACCACGTGCGCGGCATCGCCCAGGGTCAGCACGCGGCCGCTGACGTACTGCTCCACCAATTGCCGCTGCAGCGGAAACGCCGCGCGCGCAGACACCACGCGCACCTGCCCCAGCCGCGCCGCGAAGGCCTGGGTCAGCTCGTGCGAGAAGTCAGTATCGTCCAGCGCCAGCACACGCGCGGCCTCGGTATCCGGCAAGGTCCATACGATCGAACTGCGGCCATCGGCGAACGGCAGGAATGCCAGCGGGCCGGTGGTCAGAAAGCGCTGCCAGGCGGTGGCCTGATGCGGTTGCTCGGTCTCCACGAAGGCGACCACGCCGCGTTGCGCGTAGGCATGCCGCGACACCGGCAGACCGGCGAGCTCGCGCAAGGTCGATGCGGCGCCATCGGCAGCGATGGCGATCGCCGCTTCCAGGCGGCTGCCATCGTCCAGGCGCAGGCGCACGCTGTGTGCATCCTGTTCTAGCTCGACCACGCGTGCCGGGCAATGCACCTCGATGCCGGCCGCGTGCACGGCGGCCCACAGGCGATCGACCAGCACCGCGTGTTCGATGATCCAGCCGAGTTGTTCGCGGCCCAGGGTGTCGGCATCGAAGCTCAGCTCGCCGCCACCGGCCGCATCCCAGACCCGCATGCGCCGGTACGGTTGCACGCGGGCAGCACACACGCAGGTCCATACGCCCAGGCTGTCGAGCAGCGCGGCATTGTCGGCGGCAAAGGCATAGACGCGCAGATCCGGCTGGTCGGCCCGCCAGCGCGCAGGCTCGCGGCCTTCGACCAGGGCCACGCTCAGGCCGGCATCGGCCAGCGCCAGCGCGCAGGCGGCACCGACCACACCGCCACCGACGATCAACGCATCGCGGGCACCACGGCGACTCATGCGACGCCCCTGCACAACTGCGGCACATCGCCACGGAACCCCATCGCCCCGCCGACCAGCATCGACTGCAGCGGTGCCGCCTGCGAGGTGGCGAGCAGGCCGAGGCTGCGCAACGGCCGCAGCAACGGCGCCGGATTGCCGGTGAGCCGCGCCAGACCGCTGGAAAAGCCGATGGTCTGCTCGCGGTCCACGCGTCGGCGCGCCAGATACTCGGCCAACAACGCGCCCGCCCCTGCATCGCTGCGATCGTGCTCGATCAATTCGGCCAGCGTCAGCGCATCGCGCAAGCCGAGGTTGAAGCCTTGCGCGCCAATCGGATGCAGCGTCTGCGCGGCGTTGCCCAGCAGCACCACGCGCTCGGCGACCAGCGCGTTGGCCAGCACCTGCACCAGCGGGTATGCGCTGCGCTCGCCGCTTGCGACAAAGCGCCCGGCGCGCCATCCGGCCGCCCGCTGCAACCGGGCCAGCCAGCCGGCCTCGTCTAGCGCGGCCACCGACTCGGCCTCGGCGCGCGCCACGCAGTGGATCGCGCCGTAATGGCGGTCGCCACGCGGCAACAGCGCAGTCGGCCCATGCTCGCCGAAGCGCTCCCAGGCGGTGCCATCCGGTGGGCGGGAGGCACGCACCCGCGCCACGAACAAGGTCTGCAGGAAGTCGTGCGCGTCGCTGCCGATATGCAGCAGCTCGCGCACTGCGCTATGGGTGCCGTCGGCGCCGACCACCAGCCGTGCCTGCACGCGCTGCTCGCCGTCATCGGTGGCGATCCGCAGCGCGCGCAGACCGTCCTGTACCGGCTCGACCCCGATGCAGCGTGCCGGGCGGTAGCGGCGCAACCGGGTCAGCACGTCCAGGCGTGCCTGCAACGCCTCGCCGAAATCGCGCGCCACCACCACCTGGCCGAAGCTGTCGCGGCCGTAATCGGCCGCGTCCAGCTGCACGCGGCCAAAGTCGCCGGCGCGGCTGACATGGATGCGTCGGATCGGCCCGGGGGCGCTGCGCAGCTTGGCCATCACCCCCAGCACGCTCAGCGCATTGACGGTGGCGGCGGCAAAACTCAGGTTGCGCTGGTCGAACACCGCTGGCGGCGTACCGGCCGGGGTGGCTTCCACCAGCCCGACATCCAGGCCGATGCGGTCCAGCGCAATCGCCAGACTGGAGCCGACCAGGCCGCCGCCGACGATCAGAACGTCATGTGGATGTGTCATCGCCACATGATAAGCCTTCGCTCATGCCCCGTTGGCGCGAGCGGGTGGGACAGCTTGCCGCGCCCGGGCTGGTCTGGCGCGGCCGGCTGCTCGCGCAAGTACCGCTGTCCGACCCTTGCGGTGCAGGGCGCATCCAGGCACCCACCGGTTTGCGTCTGAGGTGTTCGGCAACAGCAGCGCTGCCTGCGTCGCTTGCGCCAGGCGGCTCCCGCAAGGCCGCCAATGGCGCGGGCGTGCCGGGTTCCACGCTACACTCGCCAGCCTGTGATCCGGCTACATCCGCGCATGACTCCTCGCTCGCACGACACCCTGATTCTGAGCCTGCTCGCCGTCCTGATGGCGGCCACGCGGATCAATCACTTCGCGCCGATCCCGGACGCGTCCTGGGCGGTGTTCTTCATCGGCGGCTTTCATCTGGCCGCGCGCACCAGGCTGGCGTTCCCGCTGCTGATGCTGCTGGCGGTGGCGGTGGACTGGCTGGTGATCACCAACCAGGGCCTGAGCTTCTGGCAGCATTACTGCGTGTCGCCGGCGTACTGGTGCCTGATCCCTGCGTATTTCGCGCTGTGGGCCGGTGGCGTGTGGCTGCGTCGGCAGTACCACGGCGCGCAGTGGAGCGCGCTGGCCAGGCTGGTGCCGGCGCTGTTGCTCTCCGTGGCGCTATGCCAGTTGATCGCTCAGGGCAGCTTCTATTGGATCAGCGCCAGCGTGTCCGAGCCGAGCGTGGGCGGCTGGTTCAAGAACTACAGCGACTGGCTGGGGCCGTATCTGCGCAGCGCCGCGCTGTATGTCGCGGCTGCCGCGGCGATCCAGCTGGCCGCCGAGCGCCTGACCGGCGCGCCCGGCCAGATCCAGGCCGGCTGAGATGGGCAACCGGCTCTCGCGGATCTATACGCGCACCGGCGACGACGGCAGCACCGGCCTGGGCGACGGCAGCCGTACCGGCAAGGACGCGCTGCGCGTCAACGCCTACGGCACCGTGGACGAAGCCAATTCGGCCATCGGCGTGCTGCTGGCCGCCCCCGGCGTGCCGGAACCGATCGCCGAGCTGCTGTCCACCCTCCAGCACCAGTTGTTCGATCTGGGCGGCGAGCTATGCATCCCCGGCCATGCGGCGATCGATAGCGCCGATATCGACGCGCTGGAGCGCCATCTGGATCATTTTAACGACACGCTCCCCCCGTTGAAGGAATTCATCCTGCCGGCCGGTGGCGAGGCCGCCGCGCGTTGCCATCTGGCCCGCACCATCGTGCGCCGGGCCGAGCGCGAGACCGTTGCGCTGTCACGCCAGGAGACCGTGCGCAGCGAGGCGATCGGCTATCTGAACAGGTTGTCGGACCTGCTGTTCGTGCTGGCGCGCGTGCTGGCGCGTGCCGACGGCCGGCAGGAAGTGCTGTGGCGGCACGACCGCCGACGCGGCTGACCTGCACATGGCACGGCGGACAGGCTAGATTTGCCCCATGTTGGTTTTTACCCATCCCGCCTGCCTCGGCCACGACGCCGGCCCCGAGCATCCCGAGCGCCCCGCCCGCCTGGAAGCGGTGGTCGATGCCCTGCGCGACGCCTTCCCGGATCTGGACTGGCGCGAGGCGCCGCTGGCCAAGCTCGGCGACCTGTGCCGGGTGCACGAGCGCGAACAGGTCGATGCGGTGCTGGAAACCCCCTTCGACGGCCATCACCGGCTCGACGTGGACACCGTGATGTCGCCCGGCTCGCGCGCGGCGGCATTGCGCGCGGCCGGTGCCGGCATCGCCGCGGTGGACGCGGTCATGCAGGACGCCACCCGCACCGCCTTCTGCGCGGTCCGCCCGCCCGGCCACCACGCCACCGGGCAGGTGTCGATGGGCTTTTGCCTGTTCAACAACATTGCCGTGGCCGCCGCGCATGCGCGCGACCGGCATGGGCTGGAACGGATCACCATCGTGGATTTCGACGTGCACCACGGCAACGGCACGCAGGCGATCTTCGAACGCGACCCGAGCGTGCAGTATCTCAGCACCCACCAGTCCGGGCTCTATCCGCACTCGGGCAGCGTTTACGAGCGCGGCATCGGCAATATCCACAACCTGCTGCTGCAACCAGGCAGCGACGGGCTGCGCTTCCGCAATGTATGGGAGGACGAGATGCTGCCGCTGATCGATGCCTTCCGCCCGCAGCTGATCCTGATCTCGGCCGGCTTCGATGCGCATCTGCGCGATCCGCTGGCCGATCTGATGCTCGATGCCGACGATTTCGCCTGGTTGACCGGCGCGCTGCGCACCCTGGCCGAGCGGCATGCCCGTGGCCGGGTGGTGTCCATGCTGGAAGGCGGCTACGACCTGCAGGCCTTGCGCGAAAGCAGCGTGGCGCACGTGGCCGCGCTGCGTTGAACCCCGCCGGCGCGTTGCTCGCGCCCCCCATTGCGATGAACCTCGCCCTCCCGACCAGGGAGCTTTTCATTGCCCCTATGCGGGGTATACGGCAAGCTAGTCGCCATTTTACTGGTTGAATCACGCGTGCGCCGAGTTCTCCGCCTGCTGCCCCTGCCTTTGAGCATCGCCATCTGCCTACCGGCCATGGCTGCCGACAAGCCGTTGAACTGGGGACTGTGCCCGGCCGTGGATCCGCTGCCGGGCTTCGACGGCGCCCCCGCCGCCGATGCCAAGGCCGCCGAGATGCGCCAGCAGTTGCCGACCGACATCGAAGGCGACCAGCTGTCCGGCACCAGCACCACCCCTCAGTACCAGGGCAATGTGGCGCTCAAGCGCGGCGACCAGTTCCTGGGCGCGGACAACCTGCGCATGGATACCGAGACCGGCAACTACATCGCCGAAGGCAATGTCCGCTATCAGGACACCTCCTTCCGCATGGTCGCCGACCGCGCCGAAGGCAATCAGGACACCGACGCCCACAAGGTCACCAACATCCAGTACCAGCTGGTGGACCGGCGCGGCAACGGTGCCGCGGATTCGGTGGATCTGCAGGGCCAGGTCGGGCAGATGCACCGTTCGACCTATACCACCTGCGATCCCTCGCAGCCGATCTGGCGGGTACGCGCGCCGGAGATCGACGTCGACAACGAAGAAGGCTTCGGCACCGCACGCAACGCCGTGCTGCAGATCGGCAAGGTGCCGGTGCTGTATTTCCCGTGGTTCAAGTTCCCGATCGACGATCGTCGCCAGACCGGCCTGCTGTTCCCGCAGTTCGGCCTGTCCGGCCGCAACGGCTTCGACTACCTGCAGCCGATCTACCTGAACCTGGCGCCGAACTACGACGCGACCCTGCTGCCGCGCTACATGAGCAAGCGCGGTTTCATGTTCGGCACCGAGTTCCGCTATCTGTACGAAAATGGTCGCGGCGAGATCACCGGCAACTATCTGCCCAACGACAAGTTGCGCGACAAGGACCGTGGCAGCGTCTTCTACAGCGGCTACCATGACATCGACAAATATTGGCAGGCGCGCAGCAGCATCTCCTGGGTCAGCGATACGCGCTATGTGGAAGACTTCACCAGCCGCCTGAACGGCATGGGCTCGGCCTCCAGCCTGCAGAGCACCGTGGGCATCTACGGCACCGGCGAGACCTGGACCGCCGGCCTGATGGCGGATCGCTGGCAGCTTACCGACTACACCCTGGACGAGCAGTCGCTGCCCTACAACCGCCAGCCGCGCGCGTATTTCACCTGGGACAAGCCGTTCGGCATCTTCGAGGCGGGCGTGTATGCCGAAGCGGTGCGGTTCACTCACGATGATTCTTACTTCGTCAGGCCCCCGTTGAGCGGGAGCACCAGCGGTAATGACGATGACGACGATTATGTCCGCACCAACATCCGCAACAAGGAGTACGGCAGCGGGTCGCGCCTTGACATCAAGCCCTACATCTCGATGCCGTTGTCCGGCGCAGCCTGGTTCTTCACCCCGACCGTGGCATGGCGCTACACCACGTATCAGCTGGATTCGACGTTGGCCAACACCGCGCCGCTGACCGGTGATCGTTCCCCCTCGCGCAGCCTGCCGATCGCCTCGCTGGACGCCGGCCTGTATTTCGACCGCGAGACCTCGCTGTTCGGTACCAACTATCTCAATACGCTGGAACCGCGGATGTACTACCTGTACGTGCCGTACCGCGACCAGGACGACCTGCCGGTCTTCGATACGCGTCCGTTCACCTTCAGCTACGGGCAGCTGTTTCGTGACTCGCGTTACACCGGTGCCGACCGTCAGAACGATGCCAACCAGCTGACCCTGGCGGTGACCTCGCGCTGGCTGCGCCAGGACGATGGTCGCGAGAAGTTGTCGCTGAGTGCAGGCCAGATCCTGTACTTCAACGATTCGCTGGTCACCATCAACAACAGCACCAATTCGGCCGCCGGCAGCGAACAACCCATCGAGCAGGGCAAGTCCGCCTGGGTGGCCGATGCCAACTACATGATCAACGACCGCTGGTCGATGGGTGCCACGTATCAGTGGAACCCCAACTCGCGCAAGGAAGATCTGGCCAGCCTGCGCACGCGCTATCTGCTCAATAACGACGGCATCATCAATCTGGCGTATCGCTATCGCCGCAATCCGACCAATAACAGCGACCAGCTCGAGCAGGCCGACTTCTCGTTCCTGTACCCGATCAACCCCACCTGGAGTGCGGTCGGCCGCTATTACTACTCGCTGCTGGATCGCAAACCGCTGGAGATGATCGGCGGCGTGCAGTGGGACAGCTGCTGCCTGGCGGTGCGCGCGCTGGTGCGCCGGTTCGTGCGCAACCGCGATGGCGAGATGGACAATTCCATCCAGTTCGAGTTCGTATTGAAGGGCCTGAGCTCGTTCGGCCAGAACACGGACCGCACTTTGCGCCGTGCTATTCTCGGCTATTACCGCGACGACCTGTACCTGGTCCCGCCCAGCAACACCACGACTAATCCGGACGATTACGATCCGAACTTGATTCCATGACCAAGCCTTTCTCTGTTGTTCTCGCCTCGCTGCTGGTACTCACCAGCACGCTCTCGCCGTTGGCCTCGGCGCAGCAATCCCAGCCGCTGGATCGCATTGCCGCCATCGTCGATGAAGACGTGGTGTTGCAGAGCGAACTCGATCGCGCCGTGCGCAACGTCAAGTCGCAGTACGCCGGCCGGGAAAACCAGCTGCCGCCGGACGATGTCCTGCAGCGTCAGGTGCTCGAGCGTCTGGTCCTGGTCAAATTGCAGGTCGGCCGCGCCGACGGCAGCGGTATCCGCGTCAGCGACGAGGAACTCAACCGCGCCATCGCCAGCATCGCCCAGCAGAACGGCACTACCGTGGACGGCTTGCGTCAAAAGCTGGCGGCAGACGGCATGGGCTATGGCGACTTCCGCGCCTCGGTGCGCGACGAAATCATCGTGCAGCGCCTGCGTCAGAGCTTCGCGCAGAGCCGCATCAGCGTGAGCGAAGGTGAAGTGGACACAGCGCTGGCGCAGCAGGCCACCACCGGCAGCCAATATCACCTGGCGCACATCCTGGTCGGCCTGCCGGAAGGCGCGACGGCCGATCAGATCGCCACCGGCCAGAAAAAGGTCGATGGCGTGAAGGCATTGATCGACAAGGGCGAGCTGGACTTCTCGGCAGCGGCAGTGCGGTATTCCGACAGCCCGAATGCGCTGGAAGGCGGCGACCTGGGCTGGCGCAGCCTGGACGAAATCCCGAACGCATTCGCCCAGCTGATCCGCGACATGCAGCCTGGCCAGATCGCCGGTCCGCTGCGTGGTCCGAGCGGTTTCCAGTTGCTCAAGCTGGTGGAAATGCGCGACGCCAATGCCGGCGGCGAAAAGAAGCTGGTCACCGAATACAACGCGCGCCACATCCTGGTGCGCATCGGCGACAACCAGACCGAGGCCCAGGCCAAGGCCAAGATCGACACGCTGCGTGCGCGCATCACCGGCGGCGCCGATTTCCAGGCCACCGCCAAGGAGTCCTCCGAAGACACCAACAGCCGTGGTCAGGGTGGCGATCTGGGCTGGTTCCCGGCCGATGCGTTCGGCCCGGACTTCGGCAAGCAGGTCGAAGGCCTGGCCGACGGCGCGGTGTCCGAACCGTTCCGCACCCAGGCGGGTTGGCACATCGTGCAGCGCGTGGGTAGCCGTCAGACCGACGTCAGTGCCGAAAGCCAGCGTGCGCAGATCCGTGAAACGATCGGCCGTCGCAAGCTGGAAGAAGAGTACAACCGCTACCTGCAGGAACTGCGTGGCGAAGCGTATGTGAGCTTCCGCACCGGCGACCGCGCCGATGGCGATGCCAGCGCTGCGCCAGCCAAGCCCGCCGACCCTGCGGCGCCTGCCGCACCGACGCCGCCGCCGGCACAGCCGACGCGCTGATTCGATGCTCCCGTCGCTCGCGCTGGTGCCAGGCGAGCCGGCCGGGATCGGGCCGGAACTGTGCGTCCGGCTCGCCCAGCGGCCGCGCTCCGACGCCCACCTGATCGCCTACGCCGATCCGGACACCCTGCACAGCGCCGCAAAGGCGCTGTCTTTGTCTGTGCGGCTGCTCGATCCGGATCAGCGCGCGCATGCCCCCGGCGACCTGCCGCTGCATCCGATTCGCCAAGCCGTGCCTACACGTTTCGGCACCGCAGACCCCGCCAATGCGGCAGCGGTCATTACCGGCCTGCGCGGCGCTGCCGGCGACTGCCTGTCCGGCAAGCTGCAGGGCATCGTCACCGGCCCGGTGCACAAGGCAGTGATCAATGCCGGCGGCATCCCCTACACCGGCACCACCGAGCTGTTGGCTGAACAGGCGGGCTGCCAGGTGGTGATGATGCTGGCCAATGCCATCGTGCGCGTCGCCCTGGTAACCACCCATTTGCCGCTACGCGCAGTGGCAGATGCGATCACCGCCGACGCCGTTGCGCGCTGCCTGCGCATCACCGACGCCGCGATGCGACGCGACTTCGGCCTGGAACGCCCCCGCATCGCGGTGCTTGGCCTCAACCCGCATGCCGGCGAAGACGGGCACCTGGGCCGCGAGGAACTGGACATCATCATCCCGGTGCTGGAGCAGCTACGCGGCGACGGCATGCAGCTGATCGGCCCGCTGCCGGCCGACACCGCATTTTTGCCGCAGAAGCTCACCGGTTTCGATGCAGTGGTGGCGATGTATCACGACCAGGGCCTGCCGGTGCTCAAGTACAGCGGCTTCGAGCAGGCGGTCAACATCACGCTCGGCCTGCCCTATCCGCGCGTGGCGGTCGATCATGGCACCGCGCTGGAACTGGCCGGGCGCGGGATCGCCGACCCGTCCAGCCTGATGGCGGCCACCGACCTGTGCGCGCGTCTGGCAGCACGCGGCTGAGCGAGGGGCGATTGCCGCGTTGGACGGTGCGCAGCGTGCACGCAGCCCATCTGTCGTGTCTTGCAGGCACGTAACCGGCGCCGCGTGCAGGCGCTGCCACGTTAAACTGCGCGCATGAATCATTCTTTCAGCGCACCGGCCAAGAAGTCGCTTGGCCAGCACTTTCTTGCCGACCGGTATTACATCGACCGCATCGTGCAGGCGGTGGACCCGCGCGCCGGCCAGCACCTGGTCGAAATCGGCCCTGGTCAGGGCGCGATCACCTTTCCGCTGCTGCGCAAGCACGGCGCACTGACCGTGATCGAATTCGACCGCGACCTGATCGCACCATTGACCGATGCCGCCGCACCGATCGGTGCGCTGAGCATCATCCATCGCGATGTGCTCAGTGTGGATTTCACCGCGCTGGCCGATGGCACGCCGATCCGGCTGGTCGGCAACCTGCCCTACAACATCTCCTCGCCGATCCTGTTCCATGCGCTGGACCATGCCGCAGCGGTGGCCGACATGCACTTCATGCTGCAAAAGGAAGTGGTCGACCGCATGGCCGCCGGCCCCGGCAGCAAGGTGTACGGGCGCTTGAGCGTGATGCTGCAGGCGTACTGCGAGGTGACCGCGCTGTTCGTGGTGCCGCCGGGCGCGTTCCGGCCGCCACCGAAGGTGGACTCGGCGGTGGTACGGCTGGTGCCGCGCGATCCGGCCACGGTGCTGATCAGGGATCGGCGGCGGTTTGCCGACGTGGTGCGCGCCGGCTTCGGCCAGCGTCGCAAGACCCTGCGCAATGCCTTGTCCAGCGTCTGCGAGCCCGCCCATTTCGAGGCCGCGCAGGTGCGCCCGGATGCACGCGCCGAACAACTCGAGGTCGCGGATTTCATCCGTCTGGCCAATGTCGAGCCGGCTTGAGCGCCGCTCCCACACGGTTTTCTTTAGACTTTCCGCATGCACGATGATCCGCGCTACCGGGTCGAGGTCGAGGTGTCGCCCCGCTTCCTCGCCCATCAATCGACCCCCGACGAAGGCCGCTATGCCTTCGCCTACAGCATCCGCATCCAGAACGCGGGTGCCGTGCCTGCGCGCCTGGTCGCACGCCACTGGCAGATCACCGACGCCAACGGACGCACCGAACGGGTGGATGGCGAAGGCGTGGTCGGTGAGCAACCCTGGCTGCGTCCCGGCGAGGCGTTCAGTTACACCTCCGGTGTGCTGCTGGAGACCGAGCAGGGACAGATGCAAGGTCACTACGACATGGTGGCCGACGATGGCACCGAATTCACCGCCCCGATCGCCGCCTTCGTGCTGAGCGTACCCAGGACACTGCACTGATGGATGCTGGACTGATGGAGCGCACGCGATGAGCGTCTGGGCAATTGGCGATCTGCAGGGGTGTTACGACATCACCCAGCGCCTGCTGGAAAAAATCAACTTCGACCCCGCGCAGGACACGTTGTGGTTCTGCGGCGATCTGGTCAACCGCGGCGGTCAATCGCTGGAAACGCTGCGTCTGGTGCATTCGCTGCGTGCGCATAGCGCGGTGGTGCTGGGTAACCATGATCTGTCGCTGCTGGCGATCGGCGCGCGTTCGGAAGAGGAACAGCGCAAGGTCAATCCGGATCTGCTGCGCATCGTGCTGGCCGAAGACCGCGACCTGCTGCTCGACTGGCTGCGGATGCAGAAGCTGGCGCACGTGGACCGTGAGCTGGGCTGGATGATGATCCATGCCGGACTGGCGCCGAAGTGGACCACGCAGATGGCCGAGAAACATGCACGCGAGGTCGAGCAGCAACTGCAGGGCGGCGGCTATCGCAAACTGCTGCGCAACATGTACGGCGATCAGCCAGGCTGGTCGCCGGGCCTGAGCGGGTACGACCGCAGCCGCGCGATCATCAACCTGTTCACGCGCATGCGCTATTGCACCCCGCGCGGGCGCATCGCCACCGACGACAAGGGCACGCCGGGTACCCAGGCGCAAGGCCTGTATCCGTGGTTCGAAGTGCCGGGCCGGGTCGAGCGCGATCTCAAGATCGTCTGCGGGCATTGGTCCGCGCTTGGGCTGACCATCACCCAGGGGGTGCACGCCATCGATACCGGTGCGGTGTGGGGCGGCAAGCTCACCGCCCTGCAGTTGGATACCGACGAACTGCGCGTGGTGCAGGTGCCGGGAATCCCGATCACGCAGCCAACACAGAGCGCGCAGCGCAACCGGCCGCCGCGCCGGCGTCAACGCCAGCGGGGTGGTGGCGACAACCCGAACGCGAACGCAAGTGCTCCCACTGCTCCGAATACGGCGCCACCCGCTCCCGCTGCAGACTGAGCAGCGGGCCTGGTCGGCATACGGGTAGCAGCATGCCGAGCCAGTGCCTCGGCGAGCGCGCCTCAACGTTAGCGCGCAGTCGCTACGCGACTGGCACGCCCGCACGTTCGGCTTCCAGCGCGCGTACGCGCGGCAGGACTTCGCGGCCGAAGTATTCGACTTCCTCGATGAAGTGCAGGAAGCCGCACAGCACCAAATCCACGCCCACGTCCTGCAGGGCGAGGATGCGTTCGGCGATCTGCTGCGGGGTGCCGATCAGATTGGTGCGAAAGCCATCGTTGTACTGCACCAGATCCTCGAACGTGGAGGTAGCCCAATTGCCTTGGCCTTCCGGAGATGCCTGCCCAGCCTGACGCGCGGCATCCCCGAACGCATTGACCGCATCGACATGCGCATGCGCGATGATCTCCTGCAGCACGGCCTTAGCCTGCGCTTCAGTGTCGCGCGCGATGACGAACGCATTGACGCCGACTCTGACGGTGTGACCGTTGGCTGCCGCCTTGGTCTGGATGTCGTCGATCTGCAGCCGTAACTGCTCGGGCGTATTGCCGTTGGTGAAGTACCAGTCCGACACGCTGGCTGCATTGTCGCGCGCCGCGCGCGAACTGCCGCCCTGGAAGATCTCCGGATGCGGTTTCTGCAGCGGTTTGGGACTGAGCGTGTAATCGTTGAAACGATAGAAATCGCCGTGGAAACTAAAACTATCCTGGGTCCATATCCCCTTGAGCACCTGGATGAATTCCTTGGAACGGCGATAGCGTTCGTCGTGTTCCAGCCAGGGCTCGCCGATGGCCAAGAACTCGCCCTTGAACCAGCCGCTGACCACGTTGATGGCGATGCGGCCGTTGCTGATGTGATCGATGGTGGCGATCTGCTTGGCCACCACCGCCGGCGTCCACGGCCCGGGCAGGATCGCGGCCAGCACCTTTAACCGCGTGGTGGCGTGCAGCAAGGCCTGGCTGAAAGACACCGACTCGTGTTGATGCTCAGCGCCATAACCGGCGGTGAAACGGATCTGGGTGAGCGCGTAGTCGAAACCGGCATGCTCGGCCGCCTGCGCCAGGCGCACGTTGTAGTCCAGACGCCAGTCGGTGCGCTGCGGGATCGTGCTGACGACCAGCCCACCACTGACATTGGGCACCCAGTAGGCAAACGTCAGCGGATTGGTTTTGCTCGAATGGCTCATTGCGAATTCCTCAGAAAGAGACGTGGGATCGGGCAGCGAACGTAAGGTGGCGTCGCGCATGACGCGCTGGACCGGACTGCCATGTCGAAACTGCAGCGATCGCGAAAAAGCGATGAATCAGTGCCGACGTTCCAAGCGCATTGGAATGCGTTGCGCTGCGGCCACACTGCACGCACATCGCGTGCCATCGCCAGCGAGACACGAAATCAGCGCATGCAGGTCGTGGGGCGTCGGTAAAACCCACTGAATCCAGCACACCCTTCGCAACTTTCTGCAAAAAACTGCTGCTTCGATGTTTCTGCACAAACATTTTCTGCGCCGTTATATCTGCACGCACTTTCGTCATGACATAAACGCCATGAGCTGCGATGGCCAAATCGAAAACTAAGGCGAATTACCGGATTTTTCATCAAGACATTCTCAAATCTGATAAGCCTTGCGTGCATTTGAAGGCTGCGCACCATTGCCATGTCTGGCGGCGTGCAGTCAGATGGAATGCCCCGCTGTCGATACAGAAACAGTGTCGAGGCATCGTTTTTTGTTTCTGCAGCAACACTGTTGCTATCCGGATGGCACGGACATTGCGTTGCCATCAGACACCGCCACCACAGGACCCACGCATGCGTACTCCGTTGAATGTCGTTGCCGTTTCCGGCGGCACCTCGCGCCCCTCTCGCAGCCTTGCCTTGGCTGAGGCAACGCTTGCCGAACTTGCGCAACGACTAGCGATCAAATCCAGCATCCTGCAGCTCGGCGATATCGCCCGGCCGCTGGGCGCGGCACTGTGGCGCAGCGAATTGGACGAAACGTCGGAGCAGGCATTGCGCCAGATCGAATCGGCCGACCTGCTATTGGTCGTTGCGCCGGTGTATCGCGGCTCCTATCCCGGGCTGCTCAAGCACGTGTTCGATCTGATCGACATCAATGCGCTGATCGACACGCCGGTGCTGCTCGCGGCGACAGGCGGCAGCGAGCGGCACGCGCTGGTGATCGATCACCAACTGCGCCCGCTGTTCGCCTTCTTCCAGGCATTGACCTTGCCGATCGGCATCTATGCCACCGAGACCGATTTCCAGGATTACCGCGTGGCCAGCCCAGCGCTACACCAACGCATCGAACTGGCTGCCGAGCGCGCCGCCGGCCTGCTCGGCGCCCGCCGCGACGCGCTGCGCCGCATCGCCTGATCACAAGTCGCGCTCAATGAAACGCGCGAACACTGCAGTGCTGGCCGTTTCGAAACAAAGCGCCACCAAGTTCCCGTACATGACAGTGCCAATTCGAAAAGCAGTTGCCCGAGCGGAGCCTCGCAATGGATGAGCGCTCTCGCAACGGACTCGCCCATTAAATCCCCGCAAATGGATCTGCGGTTTCTTGCGAGGGACTCGCATTACCGAGACCAACCATGGATATGTTCTGGTTCATTCCCACCCACGGCGACAGCCGCTATCTGGGCACCAGCGAGGGCGCACGCCAGGTCAGCGCCGAGTACGTCACCCAGGTGGCCGTTGCGGCCGACACGCTGGGCTACGACGGTGTGCTGATTCCTACCGGGCGTTCCTGCGAAGACCCCTGGGTGATCGCATCCAGCCTGATCAATGCCACACGCCGGCTGAAGTTTCTGGTCGCACTGCGTCCCGGCCTGATGGCGCCGGCGCTGGCAGCACGCATGGCCGCCAGCTTCGACCGGCTGTCCGGCGGGCGCCTGCTGGTGAACCTGGTCACCGGTGGCGACCGCGGCGAGCTGGAAGGCGATGGCGTGTTTCTCGACCACGCCGAGCGCTATGAAGCCTCGGCAGAATTCATCCGCATCTGGCGCGAAATCATCGCCCACGGCCACGCCGGCGACAGCTACGACTTCGACGGCAAACATCTGCAGGTCAAGGCGGCCAAGCTGCTGTACCCCACTGTGCAGCAGCCGTATCCGCCGGTGTGGTTCGGTGGCTCTTCCGACGCTGCGCACGAGTTGGCCGCCGAGCAGGTGGATACCTATCTGACCTGGGGCGAGCCGCCGCAGGCGGTGGCGGAAAAGATCGCCTCGGTACGCAGCAAGGCCGCCGCGCTCGGGCGCACGCTCACCTTCGGCATCCGCCTGCACGTGATCGTGCGCGAAACCGATGCACAGGCCTGGGCGGCAGCCGAGGCGCTGATCAGTCACCTCGACGATGACACCGTGGAGCGCGCACAGAGTGCGTTTGCGCGCATGGATTCGGTGGGCCAGCGTCGCATGGCCGCATTGCACAGCCGCGGTCAGCGCCGCACCCGCGCCGATCTGGAAGTCAGCCCCAACCTGTGGGCCGGGGTCGGCCTGGTGCGCGGCGGTGCCGGCACCGCATTGGTCGGCGACCCGCAGACCGTGGCCGCGCGTATCGAGGAATACGCCGCACTCGGCATCGACACCTTCATCTTCTCCGGCTATCCGCATCTGGAGGAGGCCTATCGCTTCGCCGAACTGGTGTTCCCGCTGCTGCCGCGCGCAGTCAAACAGAAGCTGCCCGGGCAGGCCCTGAGCGGTCCCTTCGGCGAGGTCATCGCCAACACCATTGTGCCGCGCGCCTCGGCGCGCTGAAGGACATACCATGAAGCGTCGCAATCTGCTCACCTTAGGAACCCTCGCCGGCGTCGCGCTCGGCGCCCCGCCGCTGCTGTCGAGCGCCGCCTTTGCGCAAGCCAAACCCTCGGCTCCCAAACAGCTGCGCCTGGACTACGCCTACTACTCGCCGACCTCGCTGGTGCTCAAGCACTTCGGCTGGCTGGAAGAAGCGCTCAAGGCGCAGGGCACGCAGGTCAAGTGGGTGCTGTCGGCCGGCAGCAATCGCGCACTCGAATACCTGGGCGGCAACAGCATCGACTTCGGCAGCACCGCCGGCCTGGCCTCGCTGCTGGCGCGCGCCAACGGCAATCCGATCAAGGCCGTGTACATCTACTCGCGGCCGGAATGGATCGCGCTGGCGGTGGGCAAGAATTCGCCCATCCGGCAGCTGACCGAACTCAAAGGCAAACGCATCGCCGCCACCAAGGGCACTGACGCCTACCTGTTCCTGCTGCGCGCGTTGCGGCAGGCCGGGTTGAGCAAGAACGCCGTGGAGATCGTCCATCTGCAGCATCCTGACGGGCGCACCGCGCTCGAACGCGGCGATGTGGACGCCTGGTCCGGCCTGGACCCGCACCTCGCCGCGAGCCAGATCGAGGCCGGCACGCGCTTGATCTACCGCAACGTCGCCTTCAATTCCCGTGGCTTCCTGAATGTCAGCGAGACGTTCGCGGCTGCTTATCCCGATCAGATTCCGCTGGTGATCCAGGCCTACGAAAAAGCGCGCAAATGGGCGATCGCGCACCCCGACGAACTTGCCGCACTGATCGCCGCCGAGGCCCGGTTGTCGCTCCAGGTCGCTACGCTACAGCTGCAGCGCACCGACCTGCGCAATCCGGTGATTGGTCCCGAAGAGCGCGCGGCGCTGCACAGCGCGGCGCCCATCCTGCTGGAAGAGGGCCTGGTCCGGCCCGGCACCGATCTGAACAAGGTGCTGGCCGCACTGATCGATCCCGATTACGCCAAACGCGCACGCGTGGCGCAGGGCTGAGCGTGGCGATGAACAACACCTCCTTGCACGCCGCGCGCACCTTGGCGACCACTCCGCGCTCGCGAACGCGACTCAGACTGCCGGCCAGCAGCCTGGGTTGGCTGTTGCCATTGAGCTTTTTCGGCGCGCTCGAAATCGCCTCGGCGCTCGGCTGGACACCGCGCTACCTGCTGCCGCCGCCCAGCCAGATCCTGACCACGCTGGCTGACGAAGCAGGCCGCGGGCTGACCAGCCATATCGGCGCCAGCGTGTTGCGGGTGTTGGCCGGCTTCGCCATCGGTGCCGGCCTGGGCTTGCTGATCGGCGTGGGGGTGGGCCTGAGCCGCTGGCTGGAACAGCTGATCGACCCCAGCTTCCAGGCGCTGCGCGCGGTGCCCAGCCTAGCCTGGGTGCCGTTGCTGTTGCTGTGGATGGGCATCGACGAAGCGCCGAAGATCACCCTGATCGCCATCGGTGCGTTTTTTCCGGTGTATCTGGGTGTGGTCAGCGGCCTGCGCCAGGTCGACCGCACGCTGGTGGAACTGGGCGAAAGCTACGGCCTGTCCAAACCGCGGCTGGTGCGGCGGATCCTGCTACCGGCAGCGCTGCCGTCCATCTTTACCGGGCTGCGCACCAGCCTGAGTCTGGCCTGGATGTTTCTGGTGGCCGCCGAACTGATCGCCGCCACGCGCGGGCTGGGCTATCTGCTCAGCGACGGGCGCGAGACCTCGCGGCCGGACATCGTGATCGGCGCGATCGTGCTGCTGGCCCTGCTCGGCAAGCTCAGCGATGGCGTGCTCAAGGCGATCGAATCGCGCACCTTGCGCTGGCGCGACAACCTGCAGAACCGCAGCGTGCCCGCTCACGCAGGAGACCACACGTGAGCGGCACCGGTCTGCAGCTGCGTATCGCCGCAAAGCAGTTCGGCGCGCGCCATGTGCTGCGCGACATCGACCTGCAACTGGCGCCGGGCGAGATCGTCAGCCTGATCGGTGCAAGCGGCTGCGGCAAGAGCACCCTGCTACGCATCGTGGCCGGCCTGGAACGCGATTACACCGGCGAGGTGGTGCTGGATGGTGCGCGTGTGCGCGGTGTCGACCGGCGTATCGGCTTCATCTTCCAGGAACCGCGCCTGCTGCCGTGGCTGGACGTCGCCGCCAATGTCGCCTTCGCCGACGAAAGCGATCTATCGCCAGCTGCGGCGCGGCAATCTCCACGCGTGCGGCAGTTGCTCAGCGAGGTCGGGCTGCTCGACTACGCAAGCGCGCTGCCCAAGCAGCTGTCCGGCGGCCAGACGCAACGCGTGGCGCTGGCCCGTGGGCTGTACCGGCAACCGCGCGTGCTGCTGCTCGACGAACCCTTCAGCGCGGTGGATGCCTTCACCCGTCTCAAATTGCAGGAGTTGCTGCTGCGTCTGGCCAACGAACACGATTTCAGCGTACTGCTGGTGACCCATGACATCGACGAAGCGGTGTATCTGAGCGACCGTGCGATCGTCATCGGCGGCCAGCCCGGATCGATCGCGCACGCATTGCGGCTGGACACGCCACGTCCGCGCGATCGCCAAGCCGACGAACAGGCGCTGCGTCAGGCTCGTCAGACCCTGCTCGCAGCGCTGCACGACATCCATGTGTTTTGACCGGCGTTCCGGGCTGGAATTCGTGCCCAGGGCGGCGCGCGTCAGCGGCCGCGATCATCTGCAGTCGCGCTGATGATTCCTTCGGCCAGCACTCCTCCTTTCGTATCAAGACAAGGCCATCGCGTATGACCAGCCGTCAACCGCAACCGACTGTGCTCAATCCATTGCAGGCCGCCCAGCGCCTGGCCGCCGACTTCGCCGACACCGCCGTCGAGCGCGATGCACGCGGCGGCACGCCCAAGGCCGAGCGCGACGCGCTGCGTGCCAGCGGCCTGCTCGGCCTCAGCATTCCGCTGCAATACGGCGGCCTTGGTGCCAGCTGGAGCGAGGTGCTGCAGATCGTGCGCGCGTTCGCCAAGGTCGATAGCTCCATCGCGCATGTCTTCGGCTTCCATCATTTGATGCTGGCCACCGTGCGCCTGTTCGGCCAGCCAGCGCAGTGGCAGCCGTGGCTGGAGCAGACTGCGCGCAAGCAATGGTTCTGGGGCAACGCGCTCAATCCGCTGGATACCCGCACCATCGCCGTGCAATGCGAAGGATGGCGCGAGTTCTCCGGCAGGAAAAGCTTCTGTTCCGGCGCGATCGACTCACAGATGCTGATCGCCTCCGCATTGGACGAACGCAGCGGCAAGCTGTTGATCGGCGCCATTCCCACCGCGCGTAGCGGCATCACGCTGGGCCACGACTGGGACAACATCGGCCAACGCCAGACCGACAGCGGCAGCACTACCTTCGAGCGCGTGCGCGTGGAAGAAAGCGAGCTGCTGCTCGACCCCGGGCCTTTGAGCACGCCGTTCGCCTGTCTACGCCCCTTGATCGCACAGTTGCTGTTCGCGCATCTGTTCCTGGGCATCGCCGAAGGCGCATTCGAGCAAGCGCGCACCTACACCCTGACCGAGGCCCGCGCCTGGCACCGCTCCGGGGTCGAGCAGGCCAGTGACGACCCTTATATCCTGGCTCATTACGGCGAGTTCTGGCTGGGCCTGGAAAGCGCCCGGCTGCTCACCGGCCGCGCTGCAGAATTGCTAGACACCGCCTGGCGTAAAGAACACGCACTAAGCAGTGACGAACGCGCGCAGGTCGCGTTGGCGGTGGCTGCCGCCAAGGTCGCCACTACCCGGGTCGGGCTGGAGGTGTGCAGCAAGCTGTTCGAGGTCACCGGCGCGCGCGCCACGCACGCCGCGCTGCGGCTGGACCGCTACTGGCGCAACCTGCGCACCCAGACGCTGCACGACCCGGTCGATTACAAGCTCCGCGAACTCGGCGAATGGGCGCTGCGCCAGCAGCCGCCCACGCCCAGTTTCTATTCTTGAGCCTTCCGATGCTCGGCCTGCACCTGCAATTCGGACCTCGCGTCCCGCCGTGTTGAACCGACGCCGCCTCGCGCCCGTCCCTCCCCCATGCACGAGCCCGTCCCATGTCCGATCTCCGCTTGCTGAGCTTGCCTGCCGCGCAACAGCGCGCGCCCGCCAACCACCCCGTACGCGCCAGCGCGCACGTGTTCGAAGACCCTTCCTCGCAGGCATTGCTGGCACACCTCGAACGCGTAGCGCCGAGCGAAGCCAGCGTGCTGATCGTCGGCGAATCGGGCACCGGTAAAGAACTGGTCGCACGCCACCTCCACAACTGCAGCGCGCGTGCGCGCCACCCGTTCGTGGCGGTCAATTGCGGCGCTTTCAGCGAATCGCTGGTGGATGCGGAACTGTTCGGGCACGAGAAAGGCGCCTTCACCGGCGCGCTCAGCGCCAAGGCCGGCTGGTTCGAGGAAGCCAACGGCGGTACCTTGTTTCTCGACGAAATCGGCGATCTGCCGATGCCGATTCAGGTCAAGCTGCTGCGCGTGCTGCAGGAGCGCGAAGTGGTGCGGCTGGGCTCGCGCCGTAGCGTGCCGATCGACGTGCGCGTCCTGGCCGCCACCAACGTGCCGCTGGATCAGGCGATTGGGCAAGGGCATTTTCGCCAGGACCTGTTCTACCGCCTCAACGTGGTCGGTGTGGAACTCAAGCCGCTGCGCGACCGGCCTGGCGACATTCCGCCGCTGATTCGCCACTTCGTCGACATCTACAGCCAGCGGCTGGGCCACGGCCAGGTGACGATCAGCGCGGACGCCGAACGCCTGCTGGTGGAGTATCCCTGGCCGGGCAATATCCGCGAACTGGAAAACGTCATCCACCACACCTTGTTGATCCATCGCGATGGTGTGGTGCATGCCCAGGACATCCGCCTGTCGCAACTGCGACTTCCGGCGCAGGCAGGCGGCGATGCGCCTGAAGACGGCCAGGCCTTGCTCCAACGCGCCTTCGACAGCTTGTTCGAAAGTGCCGGCGCCGCACTGCATGCAACGGTCGAAGACCAACTGTTCCGCGCCGCCTATCGCCACTGTCACCACAATCAGGTCAGAACTGCCGCCTTACTGGGATTAAGCCGCAACATCGTGCGTGCGCGCCTGATCGCGTTGGGCGAGCTGGTGGTGAACAAGCGTATCGGGTGATCGCGCGGCAGCTGCTTGAACGTGATCTGCGCGCAGTACCCAACAGCGCATGGACGGCACGGGTTGCCGCAACCGCCGAGCCACTCGCTCTTCAGTCGAAACGCAAGCCTCAGCGCCGCCGATAGTCGACATAGTCGAACGCGAAGGCATGTCGCGCATCGACCGCGTGCTGTTCGCGCTGCACGGCCTCCCAAACGGCCGGGTCGATCGGCGGAAAGTAGGTGTCGGCCCGCTCCACGCTGGTGTCCACCTCGGTGACAGCCAGCAGGTCGGCACGTTCCATGGTCAGGCGATAGACCTCGCCGCCACCGATCACGCACAGCTCCTGCGCACCGGCCGCCTCGGCCTGCGCAATCGCCTCATCGACCGACGCCACCGCCCGCATGGCCGCAAACGGCACCTGCCCGGCACGCGTCAGCACCAGGTTCAAACGTCCCGGCAAGGCACGTCCCAACGATTGCGCAGTCTTGCGCCCCATCAGGATCGGCTTGCCCAAGGTCAGCGCCTTGAAGCGCTTCAGGTCGTCCGGCAGCTTCCACGGCAATTCGTTATCACGGCCAATGGCGTTGTTGCGGTCGAAGGCGACGATCAGGATAAGTTTCATGCAGCGGACGATATCCCTTCGAACATCAAATCAATGTGTGGCATCACTCGCCAGCCAAGCGACGCTTACACCGCCACCGGCGCCTTGATCGCCGGATGCGGGTCGTAACCCTCGATGGCGATGTCCTCGAAGCGGAACGCGAACAGGTCGGTCACGGCGGGATTCAGGCGCAGGCGCGGCAGCGCGCGCGGGGTGCGGGTCAGTTGCTCGCGTGCCTGCTCGAAGTGATTCGAGTACAGGTGCGCATCGCCCAGCGTATGCACGAAATCGCCCACGCCCAGGCCGGTGGCCTGCGCCACCATATGGGTCAGCAGTGCGTAGCTGGCGATATTGAACGGCACACCCAGAAAGATGTCGCCGCTGCGCTGATACAGCTGGCAGCTGAGCTTGCCATCGACCACATAGAACTGGAACAGACTGTGGCATGGCATCAAGGCCATCTGCGGCAGTTCGCCGACATTCCATGCGCTGATCACCAGCCGGCGCGAATCCGGGTTGCGCTTGATCTCGTCCACCAGCCATTGCATCTGGTCGATCTCGATCCCGTCCGGGCCGGTCCAGCGCCGCCACTGCTTGCCGTAGACCGGGCCGAGATTGCCATCGGCGTCGGCCCATTCGTCCCAGATGCGGACCTGGTGGTCCTTGAGATAGCCGATATTGGTGTCGCCCTGCAGGAACCACAGCAGCTCGTGGATGATCGAGCGCAGATGCAATTTCTTGGTGGTGACCAGCGGAAAGCCGTCATTGAGGTCGAAGCGCATCTGCCAGCCGAACACGCTGCGCGTGCCGGTGCCGGTGCGATCGGACTTCTCGGCGCCGTGTGCCAGCACATGCTGCAGCAGGTCCAGATAGGGCTTCACTTGGCCGCCTCCACGCCCGCGGTCTGCACCCGCACCGGCTGCAACACCGGCGCGCGGCGCGACATCGCCAGCAGCACCAGGCCCACCGCAATCAACGGCAGGCTCAGGATTTGCCCCATCGTCAGCCAGTTGAAGGCCAGGTAGCCGATCGGCGCATCCGGTACCCGCACGAATTCCACGATGAAGCGGAACACGCCGTACAGCAGCGCAAACAACCCGGACACCGCATAGCGGGCGCGCGGCTGCATCGAGAACGCCCACAGCACCACGAACATCACCACGCCTTCCAGCGCCGCTTCGTAGAGCTGCGAAGGATGGCGCGCGAACTGGTTCAATGCACCGGCGGCGTACTGCGCCTGAATCTGTGCCGGCAATTGGCCTACCAACTCCGGCGCAAGCGGGAAGATCACCCCCCAGCCGGCATCGGTGAACTTGCCCCACAACTCGCCGCCGACAAAATTGCCGAGCCTCCCGAAGCCCAGACCCAGCGGCACCAGCGGCGCCACGAAATCCATCACGTCGAAGAAGTGCAGCCGGTGCTTGCGCGCCCACAGCCCGCAGGCGATCAGCACCCCCAGCAGGCCGCCGTGGAAACTCATGCCGCCCTGCCATACCTTGAACAGGATCAATGGGTTGGCCAGCAAGCTGTCGAACGCATAGAACAGCATGTAGCCGATGCGCCCGCCCAGCACCACGCCGAGCATGCCGTAGAACAACAGGTCGGAGAATCCGTCCATGTCCACGCCCGGCAGGCGGCCGCGCAGGATGCGCGAGCGCCCCAGTGCCCAGGCGGAGAAGAACGCGGCCAGGTACATCAACCCGTACCAGTGCACCTGCACCGGTCCAAGCGAGAAGGCGATGGGGTCGATGGCGTGCAGATAGATCATGCGGACCGCGGATCACAAAAAAGCGAGGCGTCTATTCTGACACCTCGCACGCGCTCAGCCTAAGAGCTGGGGACGATCGGGCAGCTCGTCTTCATGCTGGGAGCCGGCAGCGGCAGGGAAATGCGCGGTCAACAGCTCGGTCACTGCCTCGATCCCGGCCAGCACCGCCGCCTCGTGCTCACCATCGCGCAGAAACTGCTGCATGCGCCGGCACACCTCGGCCCATTGCGCCTCCGGCACCCGGCTGCGCAGGCCGCGATCGGCGACTACTTCGATGGCGTGGTAGGCCAGCAGCAGATAGAGCAGCACCCCGTTGTTGGCTTCGGTGTCCCAGGTACGCAATTGCGCGAAGGCCTGCTCGGCGCGCTGGCGTGCGGTCTGCCCGCGCCATAGTGCGTCCAGCGGCAGGTCGGCTTCCACTGCCACCATGATCTGCCCGGTATGGGTGCGCTCGCTGGCGGCAACTGCCGCGGCAATCGCATCCATGCAGCCGGCCGGGAAACTGCGCTGCGCCGAGGGCGCAAAAATGTGTTTGAGCCAACGCATTACCAGCTCCCCGAGGCGCCACCGCCTCCCGATGATCCGCCCCCACCACCCCAGCCGCCGCCGCCGAAGCCGCCACGGCCACCGCCTCCAAAGCCACCGAATCCACCACCGCCCCAGCCACCGCCGCCGACGAAGCGCCCCGGCGAACCGGACGCCAGGCCTGCCAGCAGCCCGATCACCGCAGCACCGGCGCTGGCGAACAGCAGCGAGGTAAACAGCAAGGCGGCACCGCCGGCAGCGACGCCGGTCAGTAACGCACGCAGCGGCCGCGGCAGGGCGCCGAGGATGCCACGCGCCACCATCGCGACCACAAAGCCGATGAACAAGGCCATGATCCAGCCACCGCCTCCGCCCGAACCATTGCCGGCGCCGGCATCGGCGTGCCCGCTGACCGGTGCGGGCAAGGCCTCGCCCTCGATCAGCCCGGCCAGCGTTGCGGTCGCAGCGCTGATGCCACCTGCGTAGTCGCCCTCACGGAAGCGCGGTGCCAGGTACTCCTGGATGATGCGGTTGGCGGTGATGTCGGGGATTGCGCCTTCCAGGCCGTAACCGGGCTGGATCCGCACCCGGCGATCGTCCTTGGCCACCAGCAGCAACACACCGTCGTCCACACCCTTGCGGCCGATCTTCCACTGATCGAACACGCGCTGGGTGTACTGCTCGATCGCCTCCGGCTGCGTGGTCGGCACGATCAGGATCTGCAACTGCGCGCCCTTGCGCTGCTGCAAGGCCAGCGCCTGCTGCTCGAGTTGCCGGATCTGCGTGGCATCCAAGGTGCCGGTGGTATCGACCACGGGCGAGCGTAGCGGCGGAATGGCCGCCAGATCCTGCGCCAGGAGCGAAGCCGGCAGCAAGAAGAGCGCCATCATCCACAACACCCAGCTGTGCGTTTGCCGCATTGCCTGACTCCTGCCTGGTAAGCGCTGTTACTGCGCAGGTTGCGGCTGCTGCTGCGGCGCCTGCTGATTGCCGAAATCCACCTGCGGTGCGCGCGAAATCTGCGCTTCGTTTTCCACGCTGAAGTTGGGCTTGGGCTGATAGCCGAAGATCTTGGCGGTGATCACCTGCGGGAACGAACGGATATAGGTGTTGTAGTCCTGCACCGTCTGGATGTAGCGACCGCGCGCCACGGTGATGCGGTTTTCGGTGCCTTCCAGCTGTACCTGCAGATCGCGGAACGACTGGTCGGATTTCAGCTGCGGATAGTTTTCGCTGACCACCATCAGGCGCGACAGCGCGCTGCCGAGTTCGCCCTGCGCCTGCTGGAATTGCTTCAGCGAGGCTTCGTCGTCGGCGTTGACCTGGATCTGCCCGACCCGCGAGCGCGCATTGGTCACTTCGGTCAGCACCTGACGCTCCTGCTGGGCATAGCCCTGCACGGTGCGCACCAGATTGGGAATCAGGTCGGCACGACGCTGATATTGATTCAGCACCTCCGACCAACCTGCCTTGACGCCTTCTTCCTTCTGCTGGATCGCGTTGTAGCCGCAACCGGACAGCGAGACGGTCAGCATCAGCAACACCAGGGCGCGAATCAGGACGGGCATGCAGGCGATTCCGTTGAAAGAGAGCCGCAGCATGCCATGCGGCGAGTCAAGCCGGCATGCACATGCGTTCGCCTGGCCGGTGATTGCGACCAAGCAAGCGGGAGCCTGGCAACCGGAAGAAGCAGTCACTGCATGCTGCGTGGCGGGTTGCCACGTCGCTGGCGCCTCGGCGCATCGCCACGAATGCTCCATGCATCCGCCAATCCAATCGCCTACACAAGCCGACGGGGGGCTGCAGGTCGCGCAGACGCACTGCCCTTCAGAACCACCGCGGCAGCAGTATCAATCCCCAGCACAGCAGCACATTGATCAGCAGCAGGAACACCGCCGCCGAACCCATGTCCTTGGCGCGGCCGGCCAGCACGTGGTGCTCGGGGCCGTAGCGCTCGATCACCGCCTCGATCGCCGAATTCAGCAATTCGGCCGCCAGCACGATCAGCAATGGCGCCACCAGCGCGATGCGTTCCAGGCCGGACTGGCCGAGCCACAGCCCCAGCGGCGACATCACTGCCGCCAGACACACCTCCAGCCGAAACGAGGATTCATGCAGCCATGCCGCGCGCAATCCCTGCCACGACCAGATCGCCGCCTTGAGCATGCGGCGCGGGCCGCGCGGCACGTGTCCCAGTTGATCGGCCATGCGGTCAGTGCTTCCGGCCGCAAGGGCATGTCTGGGGACGGCTCGAACGCATGGCATGGTCACTACTGAGGAAAGTGCGAATCTTGCACCGTCGTGCAGCGCGCCGCCAGGGCGCTGCCACGCGGTCGAACAGCTGGCGTTGGGCCTGCAAGGCCGTCCGATGCTGCCGCTTGGCACAATCTCTGCCGCATCGTCGTGCGAGCAAGGCGATAGCAGCCGCTGGAAGCCCACCGGTTTGCCCTGCACTTCCGGCCTGTCGCACCATGGTGGTCCGCTCCGCTGTCGCAGGTTCTTTCGCATGATCAAACATCCCTTGCGCACGCTGCTGTGCGTCCTTGCCTTGTTCTCCGGCCACGTCCACGCCGCCGCCCCGCACACCGCGCCGCAGATACCGGCGCAGGTGTCCAATGCCGCCTGGGAAGCCGACATGCAGCGCTTCGCAGCCAGCGACGCACAAACACCGCCGCCCAGGCACGGCATCGTCTTCGTCGGCAGTTCGTCGATCCGCTTCTGGGACACGCTAGCCCAGGATTTCCCCGGCATGCCGGTGATCAATCGGGGTTTCGGCGGCTCGGAAGTGCGCGACAGCACCTGGTACGCCGACCGCATCGTGACCCCGTATGCGCCGCGCCAGGTGGTGCTGTATGCCGGCGACAACGATCTCAACAGCGGCCGCACGCCGCAGCAGGTGCGCGACGACGTGCTGGCATTCGTGAAGCGCATCCGCCGCGATCTGCCTACCGCGCGCATCAGCTATCTGTCGATCAAACCCAGCCCGTCGCGCGCGCATCTGCTGCCGGCGATCGTCACCGCCAATCGCCTGATCAAGGACGCACTCGCGCCGCTGGCACGTGTGGACTACGTGGACGTCTACACGCCGATGCTCGATGTCGACGGCAAGCCAAGTACCGCGCTGTTTCGCCAGGACATGCTGCACATGACCGCCGATGGCTATGCCATCTGGCGCAAGGCCGTGGCACCGGTGCTGGAGCAGAAGTAACGCTTGACGGATCGCTCTGGTGTCGCACTCGCCAGATCGATCGATTGCGCCACCGATGCCACCGATGCCGCAGATGCCGCAGATGCATCTGGCGTCTGCGGCATATCGGCAAGGCGCGCAGCCTCATTGCCGCGAGGTGGAAAACAGCAGCATCGGCAACCGCAAACGGCGCACTGGGCGCAGGCGGCGCATCTTCTTCGTCAATGGCAGATTCCAGGCAACCCACATGCCGCTACGGCCACTCCTCCCTCAGGCCACCACCACCGCAACCGAGGTGCCGACGCCGGACTCGCTATGCAGTTCGATCCGCCAGCCGAAGCGATCGCACAGCCGGCGCACGATCGACAGGCCCAGGCCGGTGCCCTGCGGGCGGGTGGGATCGGCGCGGAAGAACGGCTCGAATGCGCGCGCGCGGGCCTCTTCGCTCATGCCGATCCCGGTATCGCGCACGATGATGCGGTCCTGGGTGACTTCCACTTCGATGCTGCCGGTGTCGGTATAGGCGCAGGCATTGCGCAGCAGGTTGCTGAGCACCACGCGCATCACCCGCGGCGGAGCGAACATCTGCAGGCTGCGGTCGCCGACCATCGTCAGGGACACCGGCTTGTCGCCCAGCAGTTCGCGGGCGCTATCGACTTCTTCGCTGGCCAGTTCGGCGGCATCGAAGGTTTCGCTTTGCGGGTCGATCTCGGCCTCGCGCGCCAGGATCAGGAAGGCGTCGATCACCGCTTCCATGTCGCGGCCGGCGCGCTGGATCCGGCGCAGGCTGCGCTGGGTGCGTTGCGACAATTCGTCGTCGGCCAGCGCCATGTCGCTGGCCACCCGGATCACCGTCAACGGTGTGCGCAGCTCGTGGCTGGCATCGCGGGTGAAGTTGCGCTCGCGCGCGACATGGTCGCTGACCTTCTGCCCCAACGCATGCAGCGCGGCGGCCAATTGCCGCGTGTCACCCTGCAGGTCGGCGGGCAGCCGCTCCGGTGCCAGTTCATCGACATCGGGGTTGCGCGGATCCCACTGCGACACGCGCCGCGCCAGCCAGCTGATCGGCGACACCAGCCGTTTGGAAATCCGGTAGGTCACCCAGAACACGCCATAGATCGCCATCAGCACCAGCATCGCCGGCACCACCCCGAACCAGAGCGTCAGATGGGCCGCACGCGAACGTGGGAACACCAGATACAAACGCCCTTCCCGACGTTGATCGACATACACCAGGGCATCGGCGGCAGCCACTTCGCTGAAGCCCGGCGACAACCGCTGCAACGCCGCTGGTGCAGCGTCGCGGCCTTGGCCGGCAGGCGAAAAATAGCCCTGGATATTGCGTGTATTCGGCGGCGGGTTGTCCGGTGCGCCCTTGTGCACGCGCCAGAAATGCACCGCCTCGTCGGCCAGCACGGTCCGTACCAGGCTGTACTTGATCACGAAGGACAGCAGATAGCCGCCCAGCACGATCGCAAGGCTCGCCAGAGCGACCTGCAGGAGGAAGGCCAGACGTATTTTTCGTGGAAGCCCGTGCGGCATTGCTGCATCCAGGGGAGAGCGCCGGATTATAGGCAACGCTTCCGTAAGCCCGTCGTGCAGCCAGACGGCAGCGCGCGGAAACGAGCGGCGCGTGGGCGCCTACAGGAGGTGGCCGGCCGCCAGAACGGCGGCCGACCGGCGACATCAGGCCATCGGCTGGGCGATGTCGGCAATGCGATAGCCGGCGCTCTGCACGGTGTGCAGCAGCGGGCGGTCGAACGGCTTGTCGATGATCTTGCGCAGGTTGTACAGATGGCTGCGCAGGGTGTCCGAATCCGGCAACCCGTTGCCCCAGATCTCGCGCTCGATTTCCTGGCGGGTCACCACCCGCGGCGACTCGCGCATCAGGATGGTGAGCAGACGCAGGCCGATCGGCGAGAGCTGCAGCTCGGTGCCGGCGCGGGTGGCGCGCATGCTGACCGGATCGAGCACCAGGTCGGCGACCTTGAGCACTTCCGAGCCCACCTGGCGGCGCTCGCGACGGATCAGGGCACGCAGGCGCGCTTCCAGTTCCTGAATCGCAAACGGCTTGGTCAGGTAGTCGTCGGCACCGAACCCCAGGCCGGTGAGCTTGTCGTCCAGCGTATCGCGGGCGGTCAGCATCAGCACCGGGGTGGACTTGCGTGCGTCGTTACGCAGGCGGCGACACACTTCGATGCCGTCCAGACGTGGCAGCATGAGATCCAGCACGACCACGTCGTAGCTGTTCTCGGCGGCCAGACGGTAGCCGTCGAGTCCGTCCTGCGCGTAGTCGACCTCGAAGCCACGGCCTTCCAGGTATTCGCCGATCATTTCAGAGATATTGCGGTTGTCTTCGACGACCAGCACGAGGCCGGACGTTTCCTTGGTCTGACGCATGGACTTTCCTCGGTCTTCAGCTTTGTGAAACATGCCGGATCGGCAGTGGAAAGCGCGTGAAGACCAACTAACGTTTTGTGACGGCGGGCGGTGGCGGCCGACCGTCAGCGCCTGAGCAGGGGGCGCAGCGCCGGCCACACCGTTTCCAGCACCCTGGGCTGGGCTGCGGCAGTGGGGTGCAAGCCGTCCGCCTGCATCAGGCCTGGCTGCAGCGCCACCTTTTCCAGGAAAAACGGCACCAGCGCCGTCTTGTACTGCCTGGACAGATCGGCATAGGTCGCCTTGAGGCGTTCGCGATAGGCGGGGCCGTAATTCGGCGGCACATCAATGCCCAGCAGCAGCACCTTCGCGCCGGCCTGCTGGCTGAGCTGGATCATCTTTTCCAGGTTGCCCTTGAGCTGTGCCGGGGTCAGGCCGCGCAGCGCATCGTTGCCGCCGAGTTCGATCACCACCACGCCGGGGTGGTGCTTCTGCAGCAGGCCGGGCAGCCGCGTCAACGCACCGGATGTGGTTTCGCCACTGATGCTGGCATTGACGACCGCCGGTGGCGTCGCCATGTCACGCTTGAGGCGTTGGTCCAGCAAGGTGACCCAGCCGGACTGCACCGGGATGTTGTGCGCAGCGCTCAGGCTGTCGCCGACCACCAGGACCGGTGCGGTCGCCACCGGACTTTTGGCAGAGGCAATTCCCGGCGCGAGCAGGGACAGTGTCAGCAGCCACAGGACCAGCGCGCCATATCGCAGTGTTCTTTCACGCATTCGGAGATTCCTCATCGACAGCCTGGCCCCCCGCTCCAGCACCCGCACCGCCATCGACGTCCGCGAGGTCGGCAAGTCCGTCAGTGGACCGGAGGGAACGCTGCACATCCTCGACAACATCAGCTTGACGGTCAGTGAAGGCGACAGTATCGCCATCGTCGGCGCGTCCGGCTCGGGCAAGACCACCCTGCTCGGCCTGCTGGCCGGGCTGGACCTGCCCAGCCGCGGCAGCATCGCGCTATCCGGCCAGGAGCTGGGCCAGTTGGACGAGGAGGCGCGCGCGGCCCTGCGCGCGCGCGAGGTCGGCTTCGTGTTCCAGAGCTTCCATCTGCTGCCGGCACTCACCGCCGAAGAAAACATCGCGCTGCCGCTGGAACTGGCCGGGCGCGAGGATCCGGCGCGGGTGCGCGAGGTACTGGAGGCGGTCCGCCTGAGCGCGCGCGCGCGCCACTACCCGCGCCAGCTGTCCGGCGGCGAGCAGCAACGCGTGGCGCTGGCACGCGCGTTCGTGGCCAGACCGCGCATCCTGTTCGCCGATGAGCCCACCGGCAGCCTGGACCAGACCACCGGCGCGCAGATCAGCGACCTGCTGTTCGCGCTCAATGCCACCAGCGACACCACGCTGGTGCTGGTGACCCACGACATGACGCTGGCGCAGCGCTGCAACCACATCTACCGCATCGACAGCGGCCGCCTGCACGCCCAGACCGGTTCGGCCGCATGAATGTGCTGCGCCAAGCCGCGCGCGCCGTGCGCCGCGAATTCCTGGCCGGCGACCTGCTGACCGTGTTCGCCGCGCTGGTGCTGGGCGTGGCGGTGATGACGGCCGTCGGCACGCTGGTCGATCGGGTGACCCTGGCGCTGACCTCCAGTGCGGCCGAAGTGCTCGGTGGCGATCTGGGCGTGACCGGCCGCCAGGAGATCCCCGCCAACTTCGCCGAAGAAGCGCAACGACGTGGCTTGCAGAGCACGCGTATGGTCAGCTTCCCCAGCGTGCTGTTTCATGGCGACGCCAGCCAGATGGCCAATATCCGCGGTGTCGGCGCGGGCTACCCGCTGCGCGGACAATTGCTGGTCTCCAGGGACAGCGCCGGTATGGAGGGCGCGCCTGCGGGCGCACCGCCGCCGGGCCAGGCCTACGCCGATCCCCGCCTGCTGGAGGCCCTGGGCCTGCGCGTGGGCGAACAGCTGGAATTCGGCGCCGGCCATCTCACCATCACCGGCGTGCTGCGTGCCGAGCCGGATGCGTCCGGCGAGCTGATGCAGCTGTCGCCACCGCTGCTGGTCAATCGCACCGATATCGACGGTGCCGGCCTGCTTGGCCCCGGCAGCCGTGCCTCGTACCGGCTGATGTTCTCCGGTGCGCCCGATGCCATCGCCGACTTACGCGCCTGGCTGAAGCCGCGCGCCAGCGAATTCCGCCTGGTCGGCATCGAGGACACCCAGCGCGGCATGCGCGCGGCGTTCGATCGCGCGGGCCGCTTTTTAGCCTTGTCGGCCTTGCTGGCGGTGCTGTTGTCCGGTGTGGCCACCGCGTTGGCAGCCAACCGCTTTGCGATGCGCCGTATCGACACGGTGGCGGTGCTGCGCTGCCTGGGCGCACGCCAGCGCGACATCCTGGCGATGCTGTCGCTGCAATTGCTGCTCACCGCGATACCGGCCTGCCTGGTCGGGATCGGGCTGGGCATGCTGGCGCAGGAAGGCCTGGTACAGGCGCTGGGTAGCCTGATTCCGAACCGGTTGCCGTTGCCGCAGGCCACCCCGGCCCTGGCGGGCGCAGGCATTGGCCTGGTGCTGTTGCTGGGCTTTGGTTTGCCGCCGCTGCTACGGCTGCGCAACGTGCCGCCGATGCGCGTGCTCAACCGCAGCTTTGCCGCGGTGCCGCCGAGTTCCTTGCTGGTCTACGCAGCGGCATTGGTGGCCATGCTGGCGTTGACCGTGTATGCGACAGGCAACCTGGTGCTGGCCGGCTGGGTGCTGGGCGGCCTGGCTGCACTGGCACTGGTGGCAATGGCGCTGGGCTTGGGCCTGCTGGCCCTGCTGCGGCCGATCCAGCATCGCCTGCGCGGCGCCTGGAAGCTGGGCCTGGCCTCGCTGACGCGGCGGCGCGGGCTGAGCGTGGTGCAGCTGGTCGGGCTGTCGCTGTCGTTGTGCGCGCTGCTGCTGCTGGCGGTGGTCGGCCCCGGCCTGCTCGGGCAATGGCGCGATCGCCTGCCGGTGGAGACGCCCAACTATTTCCTGATGAACATCCAGCCCGAGCAGACCGAGCCGGTGCTGCAGACGCTGCGTGGCCTGGGTGTGCAGGATGCGGCCGTGGAGCCGTTTTCGACCGGGCGCCTGGTGGCGATCAACGACAAGCCGCCGCTGCGCGGCGATCGCGATCCGGCCGACGATGGCGACGGCGACAACCGGCCGGTCAATTTCTCCTGGCGGCATGCATTTCCGCCTGCAAACACCTTGCTGGAAGGCAAGTTCTGGGCGGCCGACAGCACCGCGCCGGAGGCTTCGGTGGAAGAAGGCTGGGCGCAGCGGTATCAGCTCAAACTGGGTGATCGCATCACCTTGCTGCTGGGCGAGCAGCAGCGCAGTTTCACCGTCACCAGCATCCGCAAGGCCGACTGGGATTCATTCCGGGTCAATTTCTTCTTGCTGCTCAATCAGGGCTCGGTCGGCGATGCGCCGTACAACCTGATTTCCAGCTTCCACCTGCCGCCCGGCAACGCGCCCAGGCTGGCGTCGCTGAGTCGCGACTACCCCAACATTTCGGTGCTGGACATCGATGCGATCCTCGGCCGCGTGCGCGAGGTGATCGACCAGGTGGCGCAGGCGGTGCAACTGGTGATGGGCTTCAGCCTGCTGGCTGGTGTGCTGGTGCTGCTGGCGGCCTTGCAGGCCACCGCAGGCGAGCGCCGCTATGACAGTGCGGTGCTGCGCACGCTGGGCGCGCGGCGCGGCCAGTTGCGTGGTGCGGTGCTGGTGGAGTTCGGCGCGCTCGGCCTGCTGGCGGCAACGCTGGCGGTGACCGCCGCGGCGGTGATCGGTGCGGTGGTCGGGCAAAAGGCGTTCGAGATCGCGTTGATGCCGGATTGGCCGCGCCTGCTGCTCGGCGGCGCGTTTGGCCTGGCCTTGAGCCTTCTGGCCGGCTGGTCGGGCACGCGTCGCATCCTGTCCACGCCACCGGCGCTGGCACTGCGGACCGACTAGGGCCAGGGGCGGCTGAACCCGTGAGCAGGGCGGCGCGCGGGCGTCGCCCTTTTGCATTCGGTCGCACCGGTGCATATACCGGCAGCGCATAAGCACCTTGCCAATCGTACGTTCGCAGCGACGACCGGACTGCCTACAGTGATGTGTCCGGCCGCCGACCCAGGCGGCCATTCGTTGCCGTCGAGGTTCCACCGTCATGGCCAGCGTCCCTTCCGCTGCGCGTGCGCAGCCGCCGCGCGATGCGGTTTCCACAGAACACGCTTCCAGTGTCCGGATCGTGCCGTTCGATGCCCCGCTGGGCGCCGAAGTGATCGGCCTGGATCTGGCGCAGCCGCTGGATGCGGACACCTTTGCGCGCATCCATCGCGCGCATCTGGACTACCACGTGCTGGTGTTCCGCGAGCAACGCATTACGCCGGCGCAGCAGGTCGCTTTCAGCCGTCGCTTCGGCCCGCTGCAGATCCATGTGCTGCGCAATTTCCAGTTGCGCGGGCATCCGGAAGTGCTGGTGGTGTCCAACATCAAGGAAAACGGCGAGCCGATCGGTCTGGGCGATGCCGGCCACTACTGGCACTCGGACCTGTCCTACAAGGACACCCCCAGCCTGGGATCGCTACTGCATGCGCAGGAACTGCCCAGCGAAGGCGGCGACACCTTGTTCGCCAACCAGCACCTGGCCTGGCAGACCCTGCCCGACGCGCTCAAGCACGCGGTGCGGGACCTGCGTGCCGAGCACAGCTACCTGGCCAAGTACGAAGAACTGCGTGCGCGCAATCCGTGGCGCCCGGCGCTGACGCCGGAACAGATCGCCGAAGTGAAACCGGTGCAGCATCCGGTCGTGCGCACGCACCCGGAAACCGGCCGGAAAGCGCTGTTTGTCAGCGAGCATTTCACCACCCGCATCGTCGGCCTGCCCGACGACGAAAGTAATGCACTGCTGCAGGCCCTGTTCGCACACAGCACCGGCGATGCCCTGGTGTATCGGCATCGCTGGCAGCCGCACGACATGGTGTTCTGGGACAACCGCTCGGTCATGCATCTGGCCGCCGGCACGCCCGATCACCTGCGTCGTCGGCTCAACCGCACCACGATCGAAGGCGATGCGCCGTTCTAGACAAGCTGCTGCCCCATGCGCGTCTCGCGGTACGCCCCCCCTGAGATGCCCCCCTCCCCCTCTCGACTGGAGCGCCGCATGCGTTTGACCGTCACTTCTCACGCGCGTCCGCAGCACAGACGTTTTTCCCGACGTGTTGCGCTGCTGTTCCTGGCCGCATTGCCGTTGCTGCACAGCGCGCAGGCGCAGGCCGAAGGAAAGCTGCGCATCGCCAAGCAGTTCGGCATCGTCTACCTGCTGCTGGACGTGGCGCAGGATCAGAAGCTGATCGAGCAGCAGGGCAAGGTGGCCGGCGTGGACATCGACGTGCAGTTTCTGCAGTTGTCCGGTGGCGCGGCCGTCAACGATGCCCTGCTGACCGGTTCGATCGATATCGCCGGTGCCGGTGTCGGACCGCTGTTCACCATCTGGGACCGCACCCATGGCCGCCAGAATGTGCGCGGCGTGGCATCGCTGGGCAATTTTCCGTACTACCTGATCAGCAACAATCCGCGCATCAAGTCCATCGGCGATTTCACCCCGCAGGACCGCATTGCGGTACCGGCCACCGGCGTGTCGGTGCAGTCGCGTTTCCTGCAGCACGCCTCGCAACAGCGCTGGGGCGACAAGGGCACCCGCCAGCTGGATCCGTTGCAGGTCGCCTTGCCGCACCCGGACGCGGCCGCCGCGATCATCCGCGGCCGCACCGAGATCACCGCCCACTTCGCCAGCCCGCCATTCCAGGAGCAGGAACTGGCGCGCAATCCGGCCGCGCATATCGTGACCAGCTCCTACGAGATCGAAGGCGGCCCCGCGTCGGCCACCGTGTTGTACGCCACCGAAAAATTCCGCCGCGACAATCCCAAGACCTATCGCGCCTTCGTCGCGGCGCTGGATCAGGCCGCACGCTTCGTCACCGCGCATCCGGAGCAGGCGGCGGATATCTTCCTGCGTCGCAATGGCTCGAGCATCGATCGCGCGCTGGTGTTGCAGATCCTCAAGGACCCGAAAGTGCAGTTCACCGTGGTGCCGCAGAACACGCTGGGACTGGGCAAGTTCATGCAGCACAGCGGCGCGATCAAGCAGACACCGAGCAAGCTGGGCGACTACTTCTTCGACGATCCGCTGATTGCGGGCGGGAGCTGAGCGATGGGCACGCCTACACCATTGCTGCAGGTCGATCACGTCAGCCTGGAATACGCCTCCGCGCAGCGCGTGGTGCGTGCCACCCATCGCGTGCGTTTCGATGTGCATGAAGCCGATCGCTTCGTGCTGCTGGGGCCTTCGGGTTGCGGCAAATCCACCTTGCTCAAGGCAGTGGCTGGCTTTGTCACCCCGCGCGAGGGGCAGATCCGTCTGGATGGCAATGCGGTCACCGGGCCGGGGCCGGACCGGGTGGTGGTGTTCCAGGAATTCGACCAGCTGGCGCCCTGGAAGACCGTGCGCGAGAACGTGGTGTTCGGCCTGCGCGCCACCCGCAAGCTGTCGCGTGCCGAAGCGCGCGAACGTGCCGACGACAGCCTGGCGCAGGTCGGGCTGAGCGCGTTTGCGCAGGCGTATCCGCACACCTTGTCCGGCGGCATGAAGCAACGCGTGGCGATTGCGCGCGCGTTGGCGATGCGGCCGCGCGTGTTGTTGATGGACGAGCCGTTCGCCGCGCTCGATGCGTTGACGCGTTCGCGCATGCAGGAGCAGGTGCTGGAGCTGTGGGAGCAGTCGCGCTTCACCCTGTTGTTCGTCACCCATTCGATCGAGGAGGCGTTGGTGGTCGGTAACCGCGTGCTGTTGTTGTCGCCACATCCGGGCCAGGTACGCGCCGAGCTCAACGCGCATGCGTTCGGCCCGCACAACGCCGGTAGCGTGGCGTTCCAGCAGACCGCGCAGCGGATCCATCGGCTACTGTTCGACCTGCCCGACGACACCCTGGACGATGCCAAGGTGGCGCCATTGCGTCGCCCTGCCGAGCGCCAGCGCGAGGTGCTGCCATGAGCGGCGGCAACGCCACCGCGCTGCCGCCATTGCCACCGGTGCGGGCCGAGTACGAAGTGGCCCTGCAGCCGCTGGACCCCGCATTGGTTGCAGCCGCTGCGCCGACGCGCTGGCAGGCACCACCGTGGCTGCGCAAGGCGCTGGTGCTGGTGGTGCTGATCGCGATGTGGGAGATCGCCGCACGCGTGGTTGGCGACGATCTGATGCTGCCCAGCGCGCTGCAGACCGCACGCGCGTTCTACGACGGGCTGCTGTCGGGCGAGTTGCTGCGCCGCGTGGGCGCGTCGCTGCGCGTGCTGGCGCAGGGCTACGCGCTGGGCGTGGTGCTGGCGTTCGTGCTGACCGCGCTGGCCGCCTCCACGCGCTGGGGCCGCGACGTGCTCGGTACGCTGACGGCCATGTTCAATCCGCTGCCGGCCATCGCGCTGCTGCCGCTGGCCTTGCTGTGGTTCGGCCTGGGCACCGGCAGCCTGGTGTTCGTGCTGGTGCATTCGGTGCTGTGGCCGCTGGCGCTGACCACTTATGCCGGCTTCCAGGCAGTGCCGGAAACCCTGCGTATGGCCGGGCGCAATTATGGACTGCGTGGGCCACGCTACGTGGCGCAGCTGCTGATTCCTGCCGCGCTGCCGGCGATCCTGTCAGGGCTGAAGATCGGCTGGGCCTTCGCCTGGCGCACCTTGATCGCCGCCGAGCTGGTGTTCGGCGCCACCTCCGGCCAGGGCGGCCTGGGCTGGTACATCTTCCAGAACCGCAACGAGCTGTATACCGACCGCGTGTTCGCCGGCCTGGCGATGGTGATCGTACTGGGCCTGCTGGTGGAAGGCGTGGTGTTTCAGGCCATCGAGCGGCTGACCGTGCGCCGGTGGGGCATGCAACGCTAGGGAGTAACCGCGCGCGCGGCGATGCGTGGCCAGGCGTGTTGCCTGGCCGTGCTGCATGCGAGGGTTTCGCGCTGGCCTCGGCCTCCAACAGCATGAGCCCGCGAGCCGGGCTCATCGGCACGGTCGCGTGCGCTTAACGGGGCCGGCTTATGCTGCCGGCCCCTTTCCTGCCGCCTGCCGTCATGCCTACCGCTCCCTTCACTGCCTATCTGTATCCGGTGCTGTTGTTGCTCGCCAGCAATGTGTTCATGACCTTCGCCTGGTACGGGCACCTGAAGTACAAGAGCACGCCGCTGATGATCGCCATCCTGGTCAGCTGGGGCATTGCGTTCTTCGAATACTGCCTGCAGGTGCCGGGCAACCGCCTGGGCAGCGCGGTGTACTCGGCGCCGCAGCTCAAGGGTATGCAGGAAGTGATCACGCTGCTGGTGTTCGCTGGCTTCTCCACGTTCTACCTGGGTCAGTCGTTGAAGTGGAATCACTGGGCCGCGTTCGGCTTGATCCTGGTCGCGGCGTTCCTGATGTTCAAGGAATAACCGCCCTTGAAGAGCTCACGACGGTCTTGCCCGTAGGAGCGCACCAGGGCGCGACCTTGGAGGAGCGTGCCGGGCGCGCGATGGGGGCGTTGTCGGGAATGCCCCGTCGCGCCCTGGTGCGCTCCTACGACCCGGGGTGGCTAATTCGCCGGTTCGACCCACTGCGCGAACACCGCGTCCAGCTGCGCATCCTTGACCCGCTCGCCGTTCTGCACCGCCTCGGCCTGCTGGAACATCGGCATGATCATCGCCATGCCGTCGGGCTTGGTCTTCAGATGCAGGCCCGGCGGCGTGTCGAGGAACCTGGCCCAGCGCATGCGCACCTTGGCCCAGTAGCCTTGGGTGCCCTTCCAGTATGCATAGGCCGGGGCGAAGTCGACATCGGTGGTCTTGCGGTAATCGTTGAAGCCGAACTCGCGCGCGATCGCTTCCTGGCTGCCGTCGGGCTTGCGCAGCACCTTGGTGTTGAACTGTTCGTGGGTCCAGCCGTTGGGCGTGAGCGTGTGGCGATTGATCACCGATAGCGCGTTGTAGTCGCTGCGCCTGGCGTACTCGCGGCGCGGCAACGGGCGCCAGCTCACATCGCTGGTCCAGGTGGGATGGCCGTCGGCATAGTCCCAGCGACCGGTGCCGCAATAGCGCGGCGCGTCGCTGACCTCGTAGACGCACTGCGTCCAGGCGCCGGTGGTGACTGCCGGCGGCAGCGCATGCACCGTCCAGGTCTGATCGGCGCTGAATTCGAAACGCTGCGGCGCCTCGTAGATCCAGTCCTGCCGCCAGTGCTTGGTCACGTGCTTGCTCTTTTCGTCGACCAGCAGATGCTGCAGCACCAGCTTGCGCGGTGAATCCTCCACCACGATCACCACTTCGCTGGCGCCGCTGCGCATGGCCGATGCACGCTCGTAACCGGGCTTGAGCAGCACGGTCTCGTCGAAGGCAAAGTCCACCGCGTATTCGCCCTGCATCGCCAAGATGCTCTGCCGATCGCGCTGGGCGTCGGCGGCGGCGATCAACGGCAACAGGCTCAGCGTCACTGCGATACAACGGGGAAACGTTCGGCTCATCGGAACTCTCGGCAGTGGTTGGAGACATCAGCGGCGCAGGCGCACCAGCGACGTCGTCATGTCGGATGGATTGTTGTTGCTGGATGTGGCAGAGGCCGTGCGCAAGGCGGCAGCGCGCGCGCAGCAGCAATCATCCACCGCCACGCGGCCGTCGATGCCCTCCTCGCGTGCCAGGCGTGCGGCGACCTCGGCGCCCAGCGCCGACACGGTCGCCAGGCTGGCGACAAACGGTTGCTCGCGAGTGGCGGCGGCCTGCAGGCGCAGCGCGCTCAATCGCCACGCCTCACCCCGCATGCGCCCGGCCAGGCGACGCCACAGCCGCTCGCCGACACCCAGCTCATGGCTTTCCATCGGCAGTGGCGGCAGGCGCGAGACCAGGCGATCCCAGATCAGAAAATCGCTGTCGGGCAACAGACAGATCCGCCAGCAGCACTGCCCCTCCGCATCGAAGAACCAGATGCTCTCGCGCACACCATCGCTGTCGACCTGCCGGCACGCCGCCGCATCCACCGCGTGTTGCCAGCCAGCCAGTTCGTTGCCCAATGCGGGCCGATACAGGCACAGCACCGTGCCCAGCGCCGCCAACTGCTGCGGACGCGGCAACGTAGCGCGGGCGGCACGTGCATGCGACAACGACGGCAGCGGGCGGACGATGGGCATGGCCGCTACCAGCTCACCGCCAGGCTGACCGAGGCGGTGCGCCCGGCGCCGGTGAAGCGATCGAGCACCGTGCTGCTGGCCAGCGTGCCGTTGGGCAGCGCGTTCCAGTCCACATAGCGGCGGTCGGCGAGATTGAAGATGCCGGCGGTGACCTTGGCACCGGGTGCGAACTCCCAGTGCCCCATCAGATCCAGTGTGGCGTAGCCGGCCGGGGTGTAGTAGCTGTCCAGCTGCGGGCGACGTTTGCGCGCGACGACCGTGCCGATCAGTTCCGCGCCCCAGCCATCGCTGTCGAACGCCACGCCTAGCGTGCCGCGCAGCGGGTCGACCGAGTTGAGCGGGGTGTCGTCGGTGAGATTGTCGCCTTCCGAGTACGCCACGGCGCTATTGAGCGACCAGCCCTGCCAGCCGGCCAGGGCGCCCAGATCGATTCCGCCGCGCGCTTCGGCGCCCTTGATCACCACATCGTCCACGTTGCGCGACTGGAACAGCATCAGCCCTTCGGCGTTGAAGCCGGCCGGCGCATACGATTCAATGAAGTTGCGGTAGTCGGTGTAGTACACGCTGACGCCCAGATAGCCGATGGCATCATTGAAGCGCAGCCCCAGTTCGCCACCGCGGCTGGTTTCCGATTTCAGGTCCGGATTGGCGATGGCGGTGTAGCGCGCCTGCAGATTGGTGAAGCCGATATTGACGTCGTTGTACGGCGGCGCGCGGAAGCCGTGCGCGTAATTGGCATAGGCCGACCAGGCATCCGAAAACCGCCACACCGCACCGAACTTGGGAGAGACCTGGGTCTCGTCGATGGTCTCGGCGGCAACGCCGGGATTGTCTTCGCGGAAGATGTCATCCACCTGCGGCGACAGCCGGAAATAATCCACGCGCACACCGGGCGTCAGCGACAGCTTGCCGTCGAACAGGCCGATCTCGTCCTGCGCATACAACCCGAGCTTGGTGGTCTCGCTCTTGGGGAAATCGCGCACCGGAAACACGTCCTGCCCCACCCGATTGGTGATCGCGCCATTGGCCAGATTGACCGAGTAGCCATCGCGCTTGGCGCGGGTGTCGGTCCAGGTACCGTCCAGGCCATAGGTGATGGCGTGACTGAGCGTGCCGGTGTCGATCGCCTTGTGCGCGTTGACCAGCAAGCCGTAGACGCGCTGATCGAAGTTGTGTTCGTTATGCCGGCGCGTGTTGTTGCCGCGCAGTTCGTCGGTGCGCTGCAGGCTCTCGCTGTCCTGGCGATACAGCTGCCACTGCAGATCGTCGGCCAGCGCCCAGCCCAGCGCATCCAGTTCGTGCCGTAGCGAGACACGGGCGCGGGTCTGATGGTCGCGTCCGTCCTGCGACAGGATGCGCAACGATGGGGTGGTCACGCGCGGGTCGATGCCGGTCAACGCCTCGATGCTGCCGTAGTCTTCGTTGCCTTCCACGGTGAGCTTGAAGCGCTGCTGTGCGTTCGGCGCGTACACCAGCTTGGTCAGCACGCTGCGGCCATCGATGCGCTGCGGGTTGGCAGCGGTACGGGTGACATCGCGGCTGCGGTTGTCGCCCTGGTTCTGCGCTTCCTGGCCCTGGCGATGGCTGACCGCCACCATGCCGCTCCAGCGCTCGCCGCCGAACGCACCGGTGGCACCGGCGAACAGGCCGTTCCAGTCGCCTTCGTAGCCGAACTTCAGGCCGACATAGCTGTGCTTGCCGGCGCTCAGGTAATCGGAGGGGTCCTTGGTGACGAAGGCCACCACGCCGCCCAGGGCGTCGGAGCCGTACAGGGAACTGGCCGGCCCGCGCACCACTTCGACGCGCTTGAGCGTTTCCAGATCGACAAAGTTGCGGTTGGCGTTGAGGTAGCTGCCGAAACTGAAGGTGTCCGACACCGGCACGTTGTCGACCAGGATCGCCACGCGGTTGCCGTCCAGCCCGCGGATGCGGATGCCGTTGGCGCCGGTGAAGCGGCCGCTGGTACTGGTCACCGACACGCCCGGCGTGTAGCGGAACAGATCCTTGAGCTCGCGCACCAGTTGGTTGTCCAGTTGTTCGCGATCAATCACATCCACCGTGCTCGGCACATCGACCAGGGCGCGCTGGGTACGCGTGGCGGTGACCTGCAACCGGTCGAAGTCGTGGACCTCACGCGCGGCGTCACCACTGGCGGTGAGGTCGGCAGCGTGGGCACACAACGGAAGAGCAGGCAGCGCAAGTGACAGCGCGACCACCAGCGGATGCAGGCGAATCATCGGGAACCTTTCAAGGGAAGTTCCCGGCAGCAAGTGCTGCAGACAAGGCCGCGACCGGCCGCCGGGGAGAGCGTGGGGTGCGCGGACGGCGGCGGCAACGCCCGCGACAGACAACCCGATCCCCTGCGCCAATGCGCGGAATCGGAGGGTTGGACTTACTTGGTCAGGATGAGCTTGTCGTTGCTGGTATGGCGCAGGCGATAGACGCGGTCGCCATGCTGGATCAGCACTTCGCGACGGCCTTTGAGCAGCGCCTCGCTGCTGATGAGGTCTTCTGCAGGAACGGCACGCGGGGCAGCGCGGTCGCGCAGGTTGACCGGTTCGGAGCGGAGCAGCACGGGATGAGCGGTCATGATCTGGATCTCCAGTCGGTTGGCCAGACAAATAATAACCATTCTCATTTAATGATCAAGAGCCATTCTCATCTCTGTGGTGCTAAATTTGCATGGATTGAACAATTTCGATTCATTTAATCTATCGAAACGCCTTGACCATGATTCCCGTCAGCGGTTTTCACGCGCGCAGACCGTGGCTTCGCTGATCACCTTTCCGCTGGTGAGGCCTTTACTGGGCAAGCGAGGGGACGACTGACGGTACGTCAGCACATTGCAATGCAAAGATTGGGCTGGCGTGCACGACCGGGCAGATGCAGTCTCTCGTTTGCATTGAAGAGCCCGACAAACCAACGCATCGCACACAATCGTCCCGCACTTGAGCCCACGGCATGGGGGCACTCCTCAGCGCGTCGCCTCCTCCACCCGTGCCCAGCCGGCCGCATCGACCTGGGTCAAGGTGTCCAGCGCGCCAAGATTTTCTTCCAGCTGTGCCACCCGGCTGGCCCCCAGGATCACCGTGGACACGTGCGGGTTGCGCAGGCACCAGGCAATGGCCAGGCGTGCGGGCGACTGGCCCAGCTCGACGGCCAGTGCGAAGAACGCGCGGGCGCGTTCCAGGCGGCGCGCTTCCGGTGCGCCCAGCACTTCGTCCTGCAGCCATTGATTGCCCGGCTGGCCGAGGCGGCTATCGACGTCCACGCCGGCGTTGTACTTACCGGTCAGCAGGCCCGAGGCCAGCGGCGACCAGATCGTGGTGCCCAGCCCGCCCTCGCACAGCGGCGCGTATTCGCGCTCCAGCCGGTCGCGGTGCAACAGGTTGTACTGCGGTTGCTCCATCGCCGGAGCGTGCAGGTGCTCCTGGTCCGCAATGCTGATGGCCTCGCGCAACTGCTCGGCGCTCCACTCGGAAGTGCCCCAATACAGCACCTTGCCCTGGCGGATCAGGGCATCCATGCTGCGCACGGTTTCCCGGATCGGCGTGTCCGGATCGGGCCGGTGGCAGAAGTACAGATCCAGATAGTCAACGCGCAGGCGTTTGAGTGCGGCGTGGCAGGCGTCGTTGACGTGCTTGCGCGACAGCCCGCGCTGGGTCGGGCGCGGGCTGTCCACCGCGCCGAAGAACACCTTGCTCGACACGCAGTAGCCATCGCGCGGCAGACGCAGGTCGGCGATCACATCACCCATCACCTCTTCGGCGCGGCCGCGTGCGTAGACCTCGGCGTTGTCGAAGAAGTTGATGCCGTTGTCCCAGGCAGCGGCGATCAGGTTGCGCGCTTCGCTGCGCCCGATCTGCTTGCCGAAGGTGACCCAGGCCCCGAACGACAGGGCCGACAGCTGCAGCCCGGTGGAACCCAGACGACGGTAATGCATTGGCAGACTCCAACAACCTCCGCGGCGCCCTGCCCCGGATCGGCGTGCGCAGTGTAGGACCTGGCGTTGCCGGGGCGACAGGGTTGCGCGGCATCGATGCCGCTCAAGGTCCCATGCCGGTACGCGCGCAAGCACCACCAGTTGCTATCGGTTCCGGAAAGAAATGCGAACAGCCAGATGAGCTGCACGTTCTTCCGAGCTTCCATTCCTGGTGGCGTGACAGCAAATGGATGGCTTACCGATGACATCGGCCACGGAGTCCACAGGCATCGACACGTGCTTGAAGCCTTGCTTGCCTATCAGCGGCGGTAATGTTGGGAGCGTGGTGCCGCGTCCGGGGGCGGGACCGTGTGGCGGCATGGATGCCGCCACCGAGCCTCCAAGGACGGATTTACGGCGTGTCCCGACACTGGATGCGGCGCCGCGCCGCCGACCGACTCCGCACACCGATCAATCTTGTGCACCACATCTAGAGTTCCACGCGAATGCTTCGGTCTGCTGCGGGCGCTTGCGCGCGTACCGGCGTGGGACACGCCGAAAGTACGTCCTTGTAGGCGCTGGCGCGGCATCCATGCCGCTCAAGGTCCCACACAGGTACGCGCGCAAGCACCACCGGTTTTCGTCGATGGCTGAGGGGGAAAGCGGCGGCCGGTCGGGTGATCGCGCTTCGGGGCGCGGTCTTTGCGGGCGACGCACGGGCGGCGAATCGATGCCCCCCGATCCATGACCTTGCGCAAGCGCGGCTCGCCTGCCCGCGCGCAGGGAACTACCCGCGCCCGCCCTGGCTCGCCTGCGGGCCAACGGGCAGGCCCTGAATGCTGCTCGCCTTGCCCACGGTCCCCCCCTGCTCTAGGCTTCTCGTTTTGCCGTCAGCAGCTCCGGGGATTGGAATGGTCGAAGGTTTGGGAAGGATCGGTTTCGGCCTGTTCGGTCTGGCGGTGCTCATCGGCATCACCTGGCTGTTTTCGAGCAACCGCCGCGCGATCGACTGGAGGCTGGTCGCCACCGGTCTGGCGCTGCAGATTTCGTTCGCCGCACTGGTGCTGCTGGTGCCGGGCGGGCGCGATGTGTTCGATTCGCTGGGCAAGGGTTTCGTCAAGGTGCTGAGCTTCGTCAATGAGGGGTCCACCTTCATTTTCGGCAACCTGATGAACATCGACAGCTATGGCTTCATCTTCGCGTTCCAGGTGCTGCCCACCATCATCTTCTTCTCGGCGCTGATGGGTGTGCTCTACCACCTGGGCGTGATGCAGGTAGTGGTCCGTGCGATGGCCTGGGCGATCACCAAGGTGATGCGCGTGTCCGGCGCGGAAACCACCAGCGTGTGCGCCAGCGTGTTCATCGGCCAGACCGAGGCGCCGCTGACGGTGCGGCCGTACATCCCCAAGATGACCCAGTCCGAGCTGCTGACGATGATGATCGGCGGCATGGCGCATATCGCCGGCGGCGTACTGGCCGCCTACGTCGGCATGCTCGGTGGCAGCGACCCCGCGCAGCAGGCGTTCTACGCCAAGCATCTGCTCGCCGCCAGCATCATGGCCGCGCCCGCCACCCTGGTGGTGGCAAAGCTGCTGGTGCCGGAAACCGGCACCCCGCTGACCCGCGGCACGGTCAAGATGGAAGTGGAAAAGACCACCAGCAACGTCATCGATGCGGCGGCGGCCGGCGCCGGCGATGGCTTGCGCCTGGCGCTGAACATCGGCGCGATGCTGCTGGCCTTCATTGCGCTGATCGCCTTGATCAATGCGCCGCTGACCTGGCTGGGCGAGATCACCGGCGCCGCCGCGCTGCTGGGCCGGCCGACCAACCTGTCGACGATCTTCGGCTACGTGCTGGCGCCGATCGCCTGGGTGATCGGTACCCCGTGGGTGGACGCGACCACGGTCGGTTCGCTGATCGGACAGAAGGTGGTGATCAACGAGTTCGTCGCCTACAGCGAGCTGTCGCGTATCGTGAAGGGCGAAGTGCCGGGCGTGGGCCTGAGCGCGGAGGGCCGGCTGATTGCCACGTATGCCCTGTGCGGCTTTGCCAACTTCAGCTCGATTGCGATCCAGATCGGCGGCATCGGCGGGCTGGCACCGGAACGCCGTCACGATCTGGCCAAGTTCGGCCTGCGCGCGGTGCTGGGCGGTTCGATCGCCACCTTCATGACCGCTACCATTGCCGGTGTGCTCTCGCATTTCGGTTGAGGCGGCGCGGGTTCATCGGTGCGACGGTCTAATCGCCGCACGCCACGTTTCATTCAGTCATTCAAGTCAAGGGTATTTATGAGTTCGGTCGTCGTTGTCGGGTCCTTCAATGTCGATCACGTGTGGCGCTGCGATGTCCTGCCTGCGCCGGGTGCCACCATTGCCGGTCGCTACAGCACCGGCCCGGGTGGCAAGGGCTTCAACCAGGCGGTCGCGGCCGCACGTGCCGGCGCCAGGACGCACTTTCTATGCGCGCTGGGCGACGACGCCGGCGGTGCGCTGGCGCGCTCGCTGGCTGCGCACGACGGTTTCGCGCTGATCGCCGAGCCCAGCAATGAGCCGACCGGCACCGGCGGCATCTATGTCGATGCACACGGCCGCAACACCATCGTGATCGGTGCCGGTGCCAACTCGGTGCTGAGCGCAGCGTTCGTGGACAACCAGCGCGCGCTGGTGGCCTCGTCCGGCGTGCTGCTGCGCAGCTGGAATCGCCGGCGGAAACCATCGAGTCGGCGCTGGCGCTGGCACGCGAATGCGGCGTGCTGACCGTGCTCAACGCCGCACCGGCCAATGCGCCGACCTCGATCGGCCTGCTCAAGCTGTCGGATGTGCTGACGCCCAACGAAACCGAATTCGCCGCCCTGCTCGGCCGCCACGTCGGCGAACGCATCAATGCCGACAATGTGGCGGCGCTGGATGGCAACACGCTGCATTCGCTGTGCCGCAAGTTGCTGCCGGGCGGTACGGTGGTGGTGACGCTGGGATCGGTGGGCGCCTTCATCTCGCACGCGGAAGAACAGCTGCGCGGCGATACGGCTGCGCATTACCGGGTGGGCGCGGAAAGCGCGCAGACGGTGGACACCACCGGCGCCGGCGACGCCTTCAACGGCGCACTGGTGGCCTCGCTGGCACAGGCACCCACTGCCAGCTTCATCACCCACGTGCGCTTTGCCACCCGCTACGCCGCGCGCTCCACCGAAATGGAAGGCGCCGCCACCTCGATGCCGCGCATGGTGCCCGAACCGGCCATGTGATCCGCGCGCGTCAAGCGAACAACGAAGGCGACCGCAGCGATGCGGTCGCCTTTTGCGTTCAGGGCGTTGGCATACACATGAGACTGGTTTGATCCGCGAACGGCATGTCGAGACCTGTGCGTCGCTGCGAACCCCTCTCCGGCGGACCTTCGATCTTCCCGATCGGATAGCAGTCTGGGTGAGGGTCTGGCGTGATGCAGCGTCGGGCGCCCGTCCCCTCATCCGGCGCTGACGCGCCACCTTCTCCCGACGGGAGAAGGAATCACGACCCCTTTCCCGTCGGGAGAGGGGTTGGGGTGGGGAGACGGTCAACCAGTATTCGCAATTGCCATCCTTACCCGCCGCGCTACTTCACTCAGACCAGGCGCACAGCACCGAAGGCGCAAGCGCTCTTCCGATTCCCGATTCCCGATTCCCGATTCCCGACTCCCGACTCCCGACTCCCCGTCCCCCACCCAGCTACAATGCCGCCATGCAGATCGGCCCCTACTCCATCGACCCGAAAGTGATCCTGGCCCCGATGGCCGGTGTCACCGACAAGCCGTTCCGGCTGCTGTGCAAACGGCTGGGCGCCGGGCTGGCGGTGTCGGAGATGACCATCTCCGATCCGCGCTTCTGGGGCACGCGCAAATCGCTGCACCGCATGGATCACGCCGGCGAGCCGGATCCGGTCAGCGTGCAGATTGCCGGCACCGAGCCGCAGCAACTGGCCGAGGCAGCGCGCTACAACGTCGACCACGGTGCGCAGCTGATCGACATCAACATGGGTTGCCCGGCCAAGAAGGTCTGCAACGCCTGGGCCGGCTCGGCACTGATGCGCGATGAAGGCCTGGTGGCACGCATCCTCAGTGCGGTGGTGCAGGCGGTGGATGTGCCGGTGACCCTGAAGATCCGCACCGGATGGAACTGCGATCACCGCAACGGCCCGACCATCGCGCGCATCGCGCAGGACTGCGGGATCGCCGCGCTGGCCGTGCACGGGCGCACCCGCGATCAGCATTACACCGGCACTGCCGAGTACGCCACGATTGCGCAGATCAAGGCGGCGCTGCAGATTCCGGTGATCGCCAATGGCGATATCGATTCGCCGCAGAAGGCTGCGCTGGTGCTGCGCGAGACCGGCGTGGATGCGGTGATGATCGGGCGTGCGGCGCAGGGGCGTCCGTGGATCTTCGGCGAGGTGGCGCATTATCTGTCCACCGGCGAGTTGTTGCCGCCGCCGTCGTTGGCGTTCGTGCGCGACACCCTGCTTGGCCACCTGGAAGCGCTGCATGCGTTCTACGGGCAGCCGCAGGGCGTGCGCATCGCGCGCAAGCATCTGGGCTGGTACGCCAAGGATCACCCGCAGAGCGCCGACTTCCGTGCGGTGGTCAATCGCGCCGAAACACCGGAAGCGCAGCTGGAACTGACCCGTGATTATTTCGATGCCTTGATCGCCGGCGTACCGCCCGCGCTGTCGGTTGCCGCCTGAGTTTTTCCTGCGCTGGACGCTGCATCCGGACAACCGCGAGCCGGGCCGGCGCAAGACCATGATCGGGTTCTGGGAAGACGTGCTGCTGTCGGCAGCCGACCCGTTGCTCGAGGCCGGCACGGTTAACGCAAATAGCGTGGACGGCATGCGCGGCGAATTGGCGCAGGTGCACAGCGGCCCGAACGCGGTGTTCTTTCATTCGTTTTCGTGCAGGCGCTCGCGACGATGCATTGAGCCGGCGCGCTGCCCGGACTTGCTGCGTGCGCATTGCCGAGCGCTCCCGCCAAGCAAGCCTAGCGAGCGGCCGGCGCAGGCGTGGCGGCATGCTCCAGGTCGCCGGTCAGCACCGTGCCGGTGGGCTCGTGCCAGATGCGGCGCCACATCTGCGCCAGCACCTCGCCGATCTGATCGCGCGCCACCGGCGCGCGGTAAGCGGCCTGGATCTGTCGCGGCGCGATCGGCTGCCAGCGCCCGTCTTGGCGATGGGCCACCACGAAGTTGAAGTTGTAGTCCGGCTCCAGGCCCATGCGCAGATCGCTGAGCATCAACTCGTCATCGATCAGGCGTGCGCGCATGAAACCGCGATTGAACCAGGTCAACCGGCGCACCGCATCGAAACTGGCCACTTCGCCCAGGGCCTGGGTATTGCTGGAATAGCCACGAAACTGCATCGGGCCCTTGTCGGCCACCAGCGAGCGCTCGCCGATCACATAGCCGTTGGGCGTCATCGCCACCACCCGCCACAGCAAGGTATTGAGCGGCATCGGCACCGAGAAGCGCGGCGCATCCTTCAACCCGAGCGCGGCCAGCGCACGGTCCGCTTCCTGGTCGACCAGGTGCTTGGCCAGCAACGACCAGCCCAGATAGGCGGAGCTGAGCACCAGCCCGATCACCAGCGCGTGCTGCGCGAGCGGCCGCGTGCGCGCAAACCATGCCACCGCACAGGCGAGCAATAGCCATAGCGTGTAGGCCGGGTCGATGATGAAGACGCTCGACCACATCGCCGGATGCGGCTGCAGCGGCCACCATAGCTGGGTGCCGTAGACGGTGAAGGCATCCAGCAAGGGATGGGTGATCAAGGCCAGCTGGATCGCCCAGAACCAGCGCTTGGGCGCACTGGCCACGCGCCCACTGCCGTAACGGCGAAACAGCCACCAGATCAGCCAGCCCAGCAACGGCAGCACGAACAACGAATGGCTCGCGCTGCGATGCACCGTCATCAGCGTGACCGGATCGTCGGTCAGCGGCAGCAACACCAGCGCATCGAGATCGGGCAAGGTGCCCAGTGCGGCGCCGGCCAACAGGGCTGCACGGCGCTGTCCGGCCGGTGCGATGGCGGCAGCGACGGCGCCGCCGAGAACGATCTGGGTCAATGAATCCATCGGCCGATGCTAGCAGGCCGGACATCGTCCAGTGCCATCGCGTGCGTTCTGGCCGGCGGGCAGTCAGGCAGCAGGCGCGTTCCTCGTATCGCGCTGCGGTTCCCGGTCGAAAACGACGCTGCAGCCGCCGTCCGTATTCGCTGCACCAGGACAGCTGACGCTGTACGCCGCGTACGTCCGACGGCAGTCACCGGCCGCTGCGCTCTGCCGGCGTGTGCTGCGCGTGGCGGCCTCACGCCGCGCGCTGCTGCGCGGGGTGAGATTGCGGCGCCAGCTCGGCCAGCACGTCGCCATGATGGTTGACCAGTTGCAGTGCGCCGGACTGCGTTTCGCGCAGCGCCGTCAGGCTCTCCACCCAGTCGCCGGTGTTGGCGTAGAGATGGCCGGCCTGCATGTGCAGTGCGGCGCGATGGATATGCCCACAGACGATGCCGTCCAGATCGCGACGCACCACATCGGCCAGGCCGGCCGCCACGAAGCGGCCGATATAGCGCTCGGCCGCACCGCTGCGTCGCTTGAGAAACTCGGCCAGCGACCAGTAGCGCATGCCCAGGCGCCGCCGCAGACGATTGGTCAGCTGATTGCCGGTGAGGATGCGATAGTAGAGCCAGTCGCCGAATCGCTCCTGCAAGCCACCGAAATGGGTTTGCGCGTCGTAGTCGTCGCCATGGGTGACCAGCAGCCGGCGCCCGTCCAGCAAGGTGTGGACGCTGCGTCGGCGCACCTGCATGGCCGGCATCACCAGACCGCAGAAGCGGCGGATGGCACGGTCGTGATTGCCGGGCACGTAGATGATCTCGGTGCCGCGCCTGGCCTGCGCATGCAGGGCGGCGATCACCTGCTGATGCGCCACATCCCAGACCGCGCGCCGCTGCGCCATCCACCACAGGTCGATGATGTCGCCGACCAGATACAGGGTCTGGCAACGCTGGCGGCCGATGAACGCGGCGATCTCGGCGGCATGGCAATGCCGCGAACCCAGGTGCAGGTCGGACAGGAACAAGGCGCGGACGGGGGGATGCAACGTGGACAAGTGCATGCGGACATCTCCAGGGCAAAAATCTCGGCGCCGCGATCGGGCGCCGCGCAGGCAGGTTGCGTACACCGCCCGCAGGCGTCGGCAGCGCGCTCACGCAGATGCGCCTGCGCCGCAAGCCGCGGCGCAGAGCGCTGCATCGGACCAGCGCCCCCAGATCGTGGTCGCCATGGCAGCCATGCGCCCTTGCCCCGGCACGCTGTCCAACGCCATCGCTTATTCCCCTCCCGCGCCGCGGCTGCACGCAGCCATGCCGCCAGGCACGCGCGCATGCTGACCGGTCGATACGACCACTGCATGGCAAGCTGACGACACCCCGATGACCGTGCAAACCCGCGCCACGACACGGGTTTAACGCCACGCCGGGCGGTTCAGGCGCACAATGCACAGGGTTGTCGGACGGTGTATCATCCGCACCCATCTTTTCATCCGAATCAAGGGATATAAGCCTGATGTCCAGCTACCTGTTCACCTCCGAATCGGTCTCCGAAGGCCATCCGGACAAGATCGCCGACCAGATCTCCGACGCAGTGCTGGATGCCATCCTGGCCCAGGACAAGCGCGCCCGCGTGGCATGCGAGACGATGGTCAAGACGGGCGTGGCGATCGTTGCCGGCGAAGTGACCACCAGTGCCTGGATCGACCTGGAAGCGCTGACCCGCAAGGTCATTCTGGACATCGGCTACAACAGCTCCGACGTCGGCTTCGACGGCGAGACCTGTGGCGTGCTCAACCTGATCGGCAAGCAGTCGCCGGACATCAACCAGGGCGTGGACCGCAAGAACCCCGAACAGCAGGGCGCCGGCGACCAGGGCCTGATGTTCGGCTATGCGACCAACGAAACCGACAGCCACATGCCGGCCGCGATCCATCTGGCGCACCGCCTGGTCGAGCAGCAGGCCAAGATCCGCAAGAAGAAGAACTCGGCGCTGTCCTGGCTGCGTCCGGACGCCAAGTCGCAGGTCACCCTGCGCTACGAAGACGGCGTTGCGACCGCGATCGACGCGGTGGTGCTGTCGACACAGCACGATCCGGGCATCAAGCAGAAGGATCTGGTCGAAGCCGTGCGCGAGGAAATCCTCAAGCCGGTGCTGCCGGCCAAGTGGCTGCACAAGGGCACCAAGTTCCATATCAACCCGACCGGCAAGTTCGTGATCGGCGGGCCGGTGGGCGATTGCGGCCTGACCGGCCGCAAGATCATCGTCGACACCTACGGCGGCTGGGCGCGTCACGGTGGCGGTGCGTTCTCCGGCAAGGATCCGTCCAAGGTCGATCGCTCTGCAGCCTACGCTGCGCGCTATGTGGCCAAGAACGTGGTGGCTGCCGGCCTGGCCGACCGTTGCGAAGTGCAGGTCTCCTACGCCATCGGCGTGGCCGAGCCGACCTCGATCTCGGTCACCACCTTCGGCACCGGCAAGATCGCCGACGAGCAGATCGAAAAGCTGATCCGCAAGCATTTCGACCTGCGTCCGTTCGGCATCATCCAGATGCTGGACCTGATCCACCCGATGTATCAGCAGACCGCGTCTTACGGTCATTTCGGCCGCAAGCCGAAGGACTTCTCCTACGCCGACGCAACCGGCGCGCAGCACAACGCCACCGCGTTCTCGTGGGAAAAGACCGACCGTGCCGACGCCCTGCGCGCCGATGCCAAGCTGAAGTAAGCCAGCCGCTGCTGCGGGAGCGGATGCAGTGAATTGCACATGGGCCGCTGATGCGGCCCATGTGCGTTTTGATGGGATGGATGCTTTCAACGCAACCCCACGGCTGGATTCACTGCGTGTCCGGTTTTTTGATGCGGCCACCGCTTACCGACGAATCTCCGCGTTGGACGTCTAGTGGGTTTGTGCGAATGCTCCGGTCACTGATGCTCTGTGACTGAAGGCTTCGGCCACTGAAGGCGCTTGCAAGCGTAATCGCCTGCCGATCAGCAGTGGCAACGCTGGGAGCGAGGTGCCGCGTCCGGGGGCGGGACCGTGTGGCGGCATGGATGCCGCCACCGAGCCTCCAGGGACGGATTCACGGCGTGTCCCGACACTGGATGCGGCGCCGCGCTGCCGACCAACTCCGTACACCGATCAACCTTGCGCACGACATCTGCCGTTTCCATGCGAATGCTTCGGTCTACTGAGGGCGCTTGCACGCGTACCAGCGTGGGACACGCCGCAAGTACGTCCATGTAGCATCTGGCGCGGCATCCATGCCGCTCAAGGTCCCACGCCGGCACCCGCGCAAGCACCACCGATCATTGTCGGCGGCTGAAAAAAAAAGTCCCTCTCCTGCGGGAGAGGGGTTGGGGTGAGGGTACGGGGCGGAGCCTCTTTGCATGTTCGATGACACCAGGCTTCGCAGGTACCCTCATCCGCCCCTGCGGGGCACCTTCTCCCGGTGGGAGAAGGAACAGTCGGTGATTGCCTTTTCGAGAAAAAGATTGCTGCTGCACGGTTACCGATCGAGCTGCAGCTGTTTCTCGAGCGCCTGCATAAACTCCGGCAACGGGCACGCCATGCGTTGCTCTGCTGTGCAAACGCCAAGCGCCAGCTTCTGCTGCAACGGCGGATGCTCCAGATTTAGCAGCGCCAACGTCCGCAGTTGATCCAGCGATTGCGCCAGATACTGCGCACGCACTACCTGCTGCCCGTTCGGTTCGCGCCATAGCCCCAGTACCAACGCGCCACCTGGCGGCGGATCGTCGGCGCCGTAGCCGGGAAGATGAAAGTGCACGCCCAGCAAACCGCTCAACGCGGCGATATGCGTGTCGCTGCCGACGAAGACAGAGACCTTTGGCGCCTGACGATCGCCGAAGCGCTGCAGCACTTCGCGCGCCAGCGGTGCGCCCGAACGTGAGGCCATGTAATGCGGACGTGCGTAGATGTCGAACAACAACGCATGCAGGCGCGACACCTGCGCCAGCCGCTCGGGTGTGGCGCGGCCCCAGCCGACCTGCGACAGCGGCAGGCCTTCGGCGTATTGCAGCAGCAACACCTCGCCGGTGCCGGAGGTCAGATCGATCGACCCACCCAGGGCCAGGCCGCGCCCATTGGCCGACGGCGTCAGCGTGGACCGCATCTGGGCAAAGTCGCAGGGCGTGCGCGTGCAGCCCAGAATCTGCTGCAGCGCCTGCAACTCGGCCGCGTGCCCTCGCAGCAATGCGTCAGGGCCACCGGTTTGCTTTTCGATCGCCGCGACCGCCGCCGTGCCATCGAACGGCACCGTGCCGGCTTCGATCGGTCGGAACAACGGATCGTTGCTGCCGGCCTGGCGATGCCCGGCGACGATCCTGCAACCCGGGGCCAGCGCCGCGGCCAGCAAGGCGCCGCTGTCGATGGTGCGCTGGTCGGTATTGGCCCATACCGACACGCTGCCTGCCGTCGGGCAGCCGCTCCGCGGCAACACGCCCTGCTGCGCCAGCCATTGGCGCAGATAATCGCCGCTCAACTGCACACCGATGCGCCCGTGTGGCGTCAGCAGGCTGGCCGCTGTGGACCATTGCGGCCATGGCGCGTCTGCATAGCGCGCCGCGGCGGCTTCGCCCTGCAGCGGTGCGCGCACGCCGTGCCGAAAGACAAGCACCACGCGTTCCAGCTGCGCGGCCTGCGCAGTTCGAGCGGCTGCGGGCGGCCCGGGCGGACGCGGCATGCAGCCGATCAGCAGCAGCGCACCGAGTGCGAGTGCCGGCATCAGCCATCGCGACCGATGCGCTGTCGTCGATCGTGGCCTGATACCTGCGTGCAACGACGCGATCCTCATCGCGTCGTTGCCGTCATCGTCTGCGGGGGTCCGTTCACCACCCTGCCCCGTTGTCATCGCGTACTCAGAACACATGCTTGGCGGTCGTCCCGTTGGTCATGGCGGAATTTACGTTGCCAATGTGCAACGCAGACGACACCCGGCGGAACTTCCCGCACCTGTCCGGGCAGGCGCCACCTGGTAACGGATGCGCCGAATCAGCCGCACGGTTGCGGTACTGGGCGCGCCGTCTTGCGCATTGCGTCTTGCCTGGTGTGGACGTGTTCGAGAGACCGCCTGACCGCACGGGCCCGGTAAACGATGCGCAAAGAGCCATCGATCGGCATGGCCGCGCAAGCGCCGGGCCGGCGTGCGCGACCTCGGCAATCGGTCTTTGCCGCACGACCGTCGCCGCATGCCGAACGCAACCAACGTCGGTGGCTGCACGCAATCGGCAGGCCGCCGTCAGCCGGTCGAATCATCTGCTTGAGACGATGTGTCGCGCGCTGTCTCGCCCTCAGAATGTCGCTGGCGTTGCGGCCGGTGGCTTGCCCTGCGCATCCGTCGCGCCCGCTGCTTCGGACTGCAATTGCTCGTGCAGGATGCGCCGGATCTCCAGAATCGCCTGCGGGGTTTCCTGCACGCTATGCCAGGAGGTCAGCACCAGTTCGGACGCGGCGCCGTCCAGATGCGCGCTGCGATACGGCACCAGGCCATCGTCGGAATCGGCCAGCGGCACCTGCGGTTTTTCGCGCCCGACGATGGTGTGGTAGCGCACCTGCGGGGAGATCGGCAGATCCATGCTGGCGCGCACGAACGGGTCGGTATCGCGCAGGTTGTCGATGCTGGTCGGCGGCAGCAGACGCCCCCTGCGTCGCGGGTCGCCGCCCTGCCCGCCACGCTCGCTGCTGGCCAGGTCCTGAAACACATCGCCAAAGCGATCCAGCAAGGCGATCGGCAAACGCACCAGGCGGCCGACGAAGCGCCCGAGCCCACCTTCGGCCAAGGGCGTGCCGCGATGCGGCGCGGCGATGAAGATGGCACGGTCGATCTGCGGCATTGGCGAAAAATGCAGCAGCGGCGAGAGTTTCGCGCGCACGCGTGCGCCGCGCTCGCCGTCCAGCCGATAGCTTTCCAGCAGGGAATTCCACAGGCGCTCGCCCGACGAAGACACCAGCAGGCGCCCGATCACCCCGCCCATGCTGTGGCCGATCAACACCATGTCGTGCGATGCGATCGCCGTGCCGGCCGGATCGAAGTGCTGCAGGCTGCCCTCCACCAGGGCCTGGATTTCTGCGCGGTTGACCGCCACCGGCGCATTGGTGGGGTAATACACCTGCCAGATCTGGTAGCGCTGGCGCAGCACTTCATCGCCCATCACTTCATTGGCGACATTGACCCAGGCTTCCGGGCTGCTGGCCAGCCCGTGCAGCATCAGCAGCACGCGTCGGTCGGGGTCGTAGGGCTGCATCAGATACAGATGCGGGCGGTCGATGCCGCGCGCGCTGCCCAGCATCGACCGCAGGGACTGCGCGGCAAAACCGGATCTGGCCAGCCACAGGCCATAGGCCGCAGTGAAGTTGGCCGCCAGCGGCACGCGCTGGCCATGCAGCACCACCTCGTTCTGGCGATACGGGTCGTAGGGCACCACGGTGGCGGCATGACCGCGCAGCACCGCATTCAGCGTGTCGCCATCGAAGCGCAGCAGCAGCGTTGCCGGTGCGTACGGCATCTCGCTGAAGGTTGGCAGCGGACGCTCCGGTGTTGCGGCGGCGGCGGCTGGTTGCAAGGCCAGCCCGGCAGGGTCGCCGACTGCTTGTGGGGCCACCTCGGCGACCAGCTCGGCCCCGAAGCCGTCGCGTCGATAGGTGCTGCGCAGTCCATCGAAGCGCAATGCCGAGGCGGCGAAGATCGCGCGCGGCGTGTTGCCGCCGCCCGGCAGCCGATATGCAGACATGTCGATACCGACCTGCCAGCGGCCTATGGTGGTCGGTTCGCGCTCGGTCTGGCCGGTCTGCTGCGCGCGGGCGAACAGGCGTTCGATCACCTGCTGCACCGCGTAGTTGTAGTAGTCGCGCACCTGCGTCTGGCGATTTTCGAACGCACGCGCGCTGGGTGCTCGATCGGTGAAAAACAGGTACGCGTACGCATGCCGCGCGGCCTCCAGCCAGGCGTCGACTGCGGCATCGCTCATCGTTGTCGGGTCGCGCCCGCCCAGGGCAATCGCATGCGCCGTCCAGAGCTCGGACTGCGTCGCCAGCAGGCGCTCATTGCCGATGCCTGCGACGGTGGTGAGTTGCTGCAGGCAGGGCAGCGGGTCGCTGCGGCAGGCCTTGGCTTGCAGACCGGCCACCTGCACCGTCTCGCTGCTGGCCTGACTCAACGCGCCGGTGCTGAGCACATCGCCACGCGTGCGCGCGATGTAGTCGCCGCTGCCGCGCGATTGCACCGTGACCATGGCGCAGCCGCTCAGCCACGGGCTCGCCAGCACGCCCGCCAGCATTAAAACGGTGCGGCATCCACGCAGGTCCGCCATCACCGGGGTGCGCTCGCGGTGGCTGCAGGTGCCGGTGCCTGCGGCATGCCGGCACGGATGCGCTCGGAGAAGTCCGCCGCCTTGTCGGCGGCGATCGCACGGGCGGTGAAATGCCCGTGCTGCTTCAGGGTGGCGAAGTCGTAGCCGGGCATCAGCCCATTGTGATCGTAGGCGTATTCGTCGGCGTAGCCGGACAGCAGCAGGCGATGATCCAGCGGCAATGTGGGCTGCAATTGCCGCGCCAGCGCAAACACGATCGTGGTGCAGTTGCTGGTGAGCGTGTTGTAGAACGCAGGCGCGCGATTCAGCTTGTTGGCCAGGCCCACGTAGCCCATGAACATGCGGCGCAGCCCGGCCTTGGGAATCGCCAGCCGATACAGATACATGTCCTCGCCGCGCACATTGGTGCGCACGCGCAGGATGTCGCGCTCGTCGGCGGCCACCAGAGTCTCTTCGAAACTGCGGAAAAACCCGCCCAATGCCGAGAACGACTCGTCGCGTTCCTTGCGGATTTCCAGCGAGAACACCACGTGCGAGCCGTCGTCGAAACCGAACGACACCAGGGTGTGTGCGATCGCCGGGCCCATCCAGTACGACAGCGCCAGATCGGCGCTGACCAGACGGTCCAGATCGTACTGGCGGGTTTCCCAACGCGGCTGGTAGTCGGTTTCGCCATGCCAATCGAAATTGCGCACGTTGCGCAGCGTGACGATGTTGCCGTGCACCTCGGGCTGCAGGCGCTGGGCGACATCGTCGGCCCAGTCGCGGTCCTGGCTCGGCTGCATCATCCACCACGACACCGCCAGCACCGCAAATGCCGCACTGAAGATACCCACCAAGGCCCAGTTCTCGCGGCCACGGCGCAGGCCCCACAACGCCGCGATTGCCATCGCGCACCACGAGCCCACCCACGCCGCGCGCACGAACGCATTGCCGGTCAGTGCGAAGTAGATCGCCAGCCCGCCCCAGAACGCGGCCAGCACCAGCGCCGCCCGCAGCGCCCAGCGCCCGATGCGCGAACGCGTGGCCGGTTTCATCGGGTGCCGCCTTCCGGCACCTGCATGCCCAGGGCGTGCATCAACAGATCGGCCGAGCGATGGGCAAGCCGTTTGCGTTCGGATTCGTCATTGCCGCGCAGGCAGCTGCCCAGCATGTCGATCACCAGCAGCAGTTGCTCGTCGTCGACATCGGCACGACACAGGCCGGCGTCGCGGGCACGATGCACGAACGGCAGGAAGATGCTCACCACACGCCGATCGGCGGTTTCCACGGCCGGGTGCGCGCGTTCGATGGAACGCCAGAAATCCACCAGCGGGGCGGACTGGGCGATGTGCTCGGCCACGTCGTGCAGCAGCACGGCCAGCCCGTCCGGGCGCTCGGCCAGATCGGCGGCCAGCCGTTCCAGGCCATCCAGGCCACGGGTCATCAGCGCGGTCATCAGCGCGAGCCGGTCGGGGAAATTGCGGTACAGCGTGGCGCGGCCAAGGCCGGCACGCTCGACCACCAGTTCCAGCGGGGCGTTGACGCCGTGTTCGCTGAACACTTCGTCGGCGGCATCGAGTATCTGCCGGCGGCGCAGCGCGGCATCAGGGCGGGAAGTCGTCATCGCGGCATTATCGGACAGATTTGTCCGGTTACGCCAGAGTCCGCTTGCCGATTCCCCGCCCTCTCCGACCAACGGTCGGATCAGGTGGTCGGATTCAACCATCTGATGCGACGGTCGTAGCGACGAACCGGATCAGCCGGTGTTCTGCACGCCTTGCGAAACGCCGTTGACGCAGGCGACCAACGCGCGCAGCAGTTCGTCGTCTTCGCCATCGGTGGCGCGCCAGCGTTGCAGCAGATCCACCTGCAGCACGCTGATCGGGTCGATGTAGGGGTTGCGCAGGCGGATCGACAAGGCCAGCCGCGGGTCGTGCTGCAGCAGCGACTGCTGGCCGGTCAACGCCTTCACCCAGCCCTTGGTCAGCGCCAGCTCGGCGCCGATGCCCGGGAAGAACCGCGCGTGCAGGTCGCCCGACAGCCGCGAGAACAGCTCGGCGATGGTGAGGTCGCCCTTGGACAGCACCATCGCCACGTCGTCGAGAAAGGTGCGGAAGAACGGCCAGTCCTGCGCCATCTCGCGCAATGTCTCTTCGTGCCCGGCATCCACCGCCGCCTGCAGGCCGCTGCCCACGCCGTACCAGCCCGGAATCACCGCACGCGCCTGGCTCCAGGCGAACACCCACGGAATCGCGCGCAGGTTGGACAAGGCCGCGTCCTGGCCGAGCCTGCGCGACGGGCGCGAGCCCAGCGTCATGCGTTCGATCACATCGATCGGCGTGGCGCGGCGGAAGTACTGCATGAAATCCGGCGCGCCGACGAAGGCGCGATACGCCACGGTGCTGCGTTCGGCGACCAGGTCCATCACCGGCCGCCAGCGATCCTCGCGCGGCTCGGGCGCACGCGGACGCAGGCTGGACAGCAGCACCGCGCCGGTCATCTGTTCCAGCGAGCGCAGCGCCAGGGCACGGATGCCGTACTTGCGATGGATCACCTCGCCCTGTTCGGTCACGCGCAGCCGGCCATCGACACTGCCGCGCGGCGCGGCATCCAGCGCGCGGCTGGTCTTGCCGCCGCCACGCGCGATCGAACCACCGCGGCCGTGGAAGAAGGTCAGCCGCACGCCCAGCTCGGCGGCGGCTTCGAGCAATTCCACCTGCGCGCGTTGCAGCCCCCACCGCGAGGCGGTGATGCCGCCGTCCTTGCCGCTGTCCGAATACCCCAGCATCACCATCTGCGTATCGCCGCGCGCAGCCAGGTGCTGGCGGTAGACCGGGTCGGCCAGCAGATCCTGCACGGTACCGGTACCGCCGCGCAGATCGTCCACGGTTTCGAACAGCGGCACGATATCCAGCGGCACCGTGCCGGCGTCGTCGACCAGACCGCCGCGGCGCGCCAGCGCCAGCACGGTGAGCACGTCGGCGCGGCTGTGCGCCATCGAGATGATGTAGCTGCCCAGCGCATCGGCGCCGTGGCGGCTGCGCGCATCGGCGAGCGCGGCAAACACCGCATCCAGCCGCGCATTGCCTTCGTCATCCACGCGCGGCAATGCCTGTTCGCCAGAGGCATACGGGCCGAGCAATGCAGCGCGCTGGGTGGCATCCTGTTCGTCCCAGTCCGCCTGGCCGAGTGCGTCGGCCACCGCGCGCGCATGCACGCTCGATTCCTGGCGCACATCCAGACGCGCCAGGTGGAAGCCGAAGCTGCGCACGCGCCACAACAGGCGGCGCACCGCGAACCAACCGGCGTGCAGCCCCTTGTTGGCCTGCAGGCTGTCCAGGATCAATTGCAGATCGTGTTCCAGCTCGGACGGGGTGGTGTAGGCGCCGTCGGCATCGTCCAGCGTGGCCTGCAGACGCGCGCGCATCAGATCGTTGAGCAGCCGGTACGGCATGTCGCCGTGGCGCGGACGCGAGCGTGCGGCGTCCTCCGGCAACAACGCGCGGTAGCGCTGCAGTTGCTCGCTCAATGCCGGGCTCACCGCCACCAGCGTGGTCGACTGGCTGAGCAGGCTGGCCAGTTGCCAGAGTTCCTTCTGATACCGGTCCAGCACCGCACGCCGCTGGGCATCCAGCGTGCCGGCGATGGTGGTGGCATCCACATTGGGGTTGCCGTCCATGTCGCCACCGACCCAGGTGCCGAAGCGCAGCAGCCGCGGCAGGGTCGGCACGCTGCCGTAGGTCTCTTCGATGGCGTGTTCGAGGGTTTCGTACATCACCGGAACCACGCGATAGAGCACCTGGGTGAGGTAGAACCCCACATGCTCGCGCTCGTCCTCCACTGTGGGACGCACCGGCGAGGAATCGGCGGTCTGCCAGGAGGCGGTCAAGGCCATGCGGAAGCGCGCCGCATCGGTGGCGCGCTCGTTGGGCGTGCGCATGCCATCCAGGTTGTCGACCAGGCTGGCGACCATCAGCTGTTCTTTTTCCAGCAGCGCGCGGCGTACCGCTTCGGTGGGATGGGCGGTGAACACCGGCTCCACGTCGATACGCGGCAACCACGCGCTGAGTTCGTCCATCGTCACGCCCTGCGCCTTGAGCCGGCGCAAGGCATCGTGCAAACCGTCCGGCTGCGGCGTGTCGGTGCCGCTGCGCTGGTACTCGCGACGGCGGCGGATGCGGTGCACGCGCTCGGCGATGTTGACCACCTGGAAGTAGGTACTGAAGGCGCGCACCAGCGACTCGGCCTGACGCGGCTCGCGCCCGGCCAGCTGCGCGCTCAGCGTGGACGGCGGTGCATCGCTCTCGCGGCGCGCAATCGCCGTGGTGCGGACGCGTTCGATTTCCTCGAGGAACTCCGCAGACACCTGCTCGGCGAGCAGGTCGCCGACCAGTGCACCGAGCCGACGCACATCGTCGCGCAAGGCAAGATCGGGGGTAGCGAACACAAGACTGCTGCGGTACTCGTTCATCGGAAACGCACACCCTCTCAAGCGCAAAGTCGTCGAAGACTAACCCAAAAGGATTAGATGATCGCGACCGGCACGACGGTTTCAACACCAACCATCATGTGCCAATGCCCCTTATCCGATGGCTCTCGCAGGAGCGCGCTGGCGCGCGACGGGGCTTTCCCGGTCATGCCCATCGCAGGCAAGCCCGCTCCTACGCGATGTGGCTGTCCTGGTCATGCTCCGTCGCGCCCGGGTGCGCTCCTACCGGTGATCGCGGCAATCGTGTGGACGGCGCAGCGAATCTTCCCGGGACGCGAGGCGGACGCATTCACCGTAGGAGCGCACCCGGGCGCGACGACGCTTTATCGGTGACGCCGCATCGCGCGCAAGCGCGCTCCTACCGGTGCCAGCGCACCATCATCACCGCGTGCGCGTCGCGCCGGTCTGTTTCACCGGCTCGCCGAGATGAGTCTTCAACCACTGCTCGCTCTCGGCCAGCATCTGCAGGATCGACTGCCGCGCGCGATACGCATGCGATTCGTTCGGCAGCAGTACCAGCCGCGCGGTGCCGCCCAGGCCCTTGATCGCGGCGAACATGCGCTCGCTCTGGATCGGGAAGGTGCCGGTGTTGTTGTCGTCCTGGCCGTGGATCAACAGCAGCGGATCCTTGATCTTGTCGGCGTAGTTGAACGGCGACATCGCCTGATACACCGATTGCGCCTGCCAGTAGTTGCGCTCCTCGGCCTGGAAGCCGAACGGCGTCAGCGTGCGGTTGTAGGCGCCGCTGCGCGCGATGCCAGCCTTGAACAGCCGCGTGTGCGCGAGCAGGTTGGCGGTCATGAAGGCGCCATAGGAATGCCCGCCGATGGCGATGTGCGCGCGGTCGGTCACCCCGCGCCGCACCACCTCGTCCACCGCAGCCTGCGCATCGGCGGCCAGCTGCGGCACGTAGGTGTCGTTGGGTTCGGCATCGCCTTCGCCGACGATCGGCATGGTCGGGTTATTGAGCACCACATAGCCGATCGCCAGAAACGCCTGCGGGCCCCAGTAGCTGATCGCGTTGAAACGATAGGGCGAGTCGGTGACCTGGCTGGCGGTGTCGGCGCTCTTGAACTCGCCCGGATAGGCCCACATCAGCAGCGGCCGCGGGCCGTCGCGCCTGGGGTCGTATCCGGGCGGCAGCAGCAGCGTGGCGGTGAGGTCCACGCCATCGGCGCGCTTGTAGCGGATCTGCTCCTTCTGCACGCCGCGCAACTGCGGCAGCGGATGCGCGAAATGCGTCAATGCCCGCGGCGCAGGCGCTGCATCGCCCAGCGCCTGCACCACATAGTTGGCCGGCTCCTCGGGCGATTCGCGGCTGAGCAGCAACTGCGTGCCCTGCGCATCCAGCAATGCCAGCGGCGCGGAATAGGTCGGGGCCTGCGAATGGAACAGACGCGTGGCACGCTTGTTCTGCAGATCGAAGCGATCCACGAACGGGCGGTCGCCTTCCGGCGAGGCGCCCTTGCCGAGCAGGAACAGGCTGTTGCCATCGGCGCCGGTCTGCAGCAACGCGCGGCCCTTGCCGTCGGCCACGGTCGCCGGCGTGCCGGGATCGTTGTAGCGGTCCTGCGAGGAGCGGTCCCAGAGCAACTCGGGCGCACGCTGCGGTTGATCCGGTGCGATACGCCACTGTTTTATGCGGCGGGTCTTCCACCAGCTCTCGCTGAGGATGGCCAGATCGCCACGGCCCCACTGGATGCCTTCGAACCGGCTACTCAACTGCGCCAGCGTGACCGGCGCGCGCGCGAACGGCGCGGCCTGCATCAGCACCGCATCGCGGATTTTGCTCTCGCGTGCCGGGTCGCCGCCGTCCTGCGCCTCGGCCCAGACCAGCGTGGCCGGCGCATCAGCGCGCCAGGCGATGTCGCGCACGCCGGTGGGCACGGCGTCGTTGCCGGTCGGCAGGCCTTCCACCAGCGGCAGCCTGGCGATCTGGCGCACCAGCTTGCCCTGCAGGTCCAGCACCTCGATGCGACGCCCGAAATTGTCTACCGGCACCACGTACGAAAACGGCCGCTCGCTGCGTTCACTCAGGATGTAACGGCCATCTGGCGACACCGACAGGTTGAGATAGATGCCGGGCGTGGCGATCGGGCGCACCTGGCCGCTCACGCTGACGATGATCGGCTGGCCGGTGGCGTAGTACTCGAACACACGCGCATCGGCCTCGTTGCGCAGCAGGTCCTGATAGGTCGGCAGCGAGCGCACGCCGGCGGCGGCGCTGGTCTGCTGGACCGCCGGGCCGTTCGGGGTCGCGTCGCGCGCCGGTGGCGCGCCCTGCCCGGCCACCTGCTGTTGCAGCAGCAGCCCGCTGCCATCAGGCAACCAGCGCAGATCGTCGGTGATGCTGGTGTTCAATTCCGCCACCAGACGTCGCGCCTGCCCGGCCGCCACGTCCACCAGCCACAGTTCGTTGACCCCGCTGGTCGCGTCCTCGCGACGGAACGCCAGGTAGCGCTGATCCGGCGACCAGCTCAACGTGGCCAGCGACAGTGGTGACGGCAGCCCGGCGATCTGCCGCTCGCTGCCGTCGGCCACCGACAGCAGCCATAGCTTGTCGGCAAAGGAGAACCGGCTGCTGGCAAACGTTTTGGGATGGATGCGCAGGCCGGCCAGCTTGAGTTCGGGCTGGGCCACCTCGGCGATGTCCGGCAGCGCCGGCAACTGCAGCATCGCGGCCAGGTCGCGTTTGGGCGACAGTTGCAGCAGCGGCGCACGTGGGGCATCCACCACCGCCTGCAGTGCCTTGGAGGGCAGTTGGTAGCCAGTGCTCGCCGCAGCGGCAGGCGGGCCAGCCGGTGCGACGGCTGCCGCCGCAGCCAGTGGTGCGCTCAGCGCCAGTACCCCTGCCAGGGCCCATCGCTGCTGCCGCCTGCCGTGCCGTGCATCGGGTGTCGCCTGCATTATCCATCCCCAGTGTCGATCGACTCCGGACCATAGCAGCCATGCGTTCCGCCGCTCCCCTGCCGTTGGTTGGGGGTCGTGCCGATTCAAGCCGGCCAATTCATGCCGGAGGGGGGTGCTGCCGATATAATCGATGCTCTCGTCGAGGGGCGCTGCGACCGGTATGGCGGACTGATCCGCCAACTGCACGAAAGTGCAGGAAATACGGCCAGGCTCGACAAGCATTCATCGTTCAACGGCGCCCCGAATTGCAGACATTGATCTGCTTACCGGAGCTATTGCATGAACGCTGTCACGAAAATCGCCCCACATACCGATTACAAGATCGCCGACCTCTCGCTGGCCGATTGGGGCCGCAAGGAGCTGGACATCGCCGAGCACGAGATGCCGGGCCTGATGTCGATCCGCCGCAAGCATGCGCAGACCAAGCCGCTGAAGGATGTGCGCATCACCGGCTCGCTGCACATGACCATCCAGACCGCCGTGCTGATCGAAACGCTCAAGGACATCGGCGCCAACGTGCGCTGGGCCTCGTGCAACATCTTCTCGACCCAGGACCATGCCGCCGCCGCGATCGCCGCCTCCGGCACGCCGGTGTTCGCCTGGAAGGGCGAGACGCTGGAAGAGTATTGGGATTGCACCCTGGACGCGCTGACCTTCACCCTGCCCGACGGCACCCAGACCGGCCCGGAGCTGGTGGTGGACGACGGCGGCGACGTCACCTTGCTGATCCACAAGGGCTATGAGCTCGAAAACGGCAGCACCTGGGTCGACGAGCCGGCCTCCTCGCACGAGGAAGGCGTGATCAAGGCGCTGCTCAAGCGCGTGGCCGTCGAACGCCCGGGTTACTGGACCCGCGTGGTCAAGGACTGGAAGGGCGTCTCCGAAGAGACCACCACCGGCGTGCACCGCCTGTACCAGATCGCCGAAGCCGGCAAGCTGCTGATCCCGGCCATCAACGTCAACGACTCGGTCACCAAGAGCAAGTTCGACAACCTCTACGGCTGCCGCGAGTCGCTGGCCGATGGCCTCAAGCGCGCGATGGACGTGATGCTGGCGGGCAAGGTCGCGGTGGTCTGCGGCTACGGCGACGTCGGCAAGGGCAGCGCCGCCTCGCTGCGTGCCTACGGTGCCCGCGTGGTCGTCACCGAGATCGACCCGATCTGCGCCCTGCAGGCGTCGATGGAGGGCTTCGAGGTCAACACCATCGAATCCACGCTGGGCCGCGGCGACATCTACGTCACCACCACCGGCAACAAGGACATCATCACCGTCGAGCACCTGCAGGCGATGAAGGACCAGGCCATCGTCTGCAACATCGGCCACTTCGACAACGAGATCCAGGTCGACGCACTGAACGCGCTGAAGGGCGTGGAAAAGATCAACATCAAGCCGCAGGTCGACAAGTACGTGTTCGGCAACGGCAATGCGATCTTCCTGCTGGCCGACGGCCGCCTGGTCAACCTGGGCTGCGCCACCGGCCACCCGAGCTTCGTGATGTCCAACTCGTTCGCCAACCAGACCCTGGCGCAGATCGACCTGTGGGAAAAGCGCGACAGCTACGAGAAGAAGGTCTACATCCTGCCCAAGCACCTGGACGAAGAAGTCGCGCGTCTGCACCTGGAAAAGATCGGCGTCAAGCTGACCACCCTCACCAAGGACCAGGCCGGCTACCTCGGCGTGGACGTGGCCGGCCCGTACAAGCCGGATCATTATCGCTACTGAGTGATCGGGCGAGTGTCGCCCACGCAATGACGTGTGTAAAAACGGGCGCCGCAAGGCGCCCGTTCTGTGTTCTGGAGCGCCGAATCTTGATCTACAGCCCGTCACAGAACGCTAAGGTGGAGCTTGCTAGCTTCGCCGCCGCAGAAAGATGCCTGCCGCCAGGTGTTCCACACCCAGACCGCCCCGCGCGGTCCCGATGGTGCCTCTCGCCCCATGGTTCGGCCGATGTGCCCGCAACCTGCAGGCCACGTCTCAGGACGTCAAAGATCAAAGGAAGGAAAGACAATGCAGCGCAGCAGAACCGAACGTATTTCCCGGGCAACCAAGCTCTTGATGCCGTTGTGTTTGCTGGCCCTGTTGGCCGCCTGCACCCCGCCTGCAAGCGACGTCCAGGCGAAGACCAGCGCCGCCGACAAGGCCGCCAGCACGCCTGCGGCCGCCGCCACCGGCCAGGCCGCCTGTGCGGCTGCAACCTCACCGACCCAGGCGCTGGTCTGCAAGACCCCGGCGCTGACCCGTCTGGACGCCGACCTGGCCAAGGCGATTGCGACCACGCGCGCGACCCTCGATGCCGCCGGCCAGGCACAGCTGGAGGCCGAACAGCAGCGCTGGCGGCAGCACACCCGTGACCTTTGCGTCGACGCGCAATGCCTGCAACAGGTCTATGCCGACCGCATCCAGATCGTGTCGACCACCCGCACCGCACTGACCGACCAGGCCATGTGTGTTGCCGCGGACGGGCAGAAGGACTGCGTGGACGTGATGAAGCTGCGCGACGCCAACAGTCAGTTGGCCAACTTCAACACGCTGATGGGTCAAAACTCACAGCAGGGCACCTTGCTGGGCTGCACCGCAGCGACCAATCTGGCCGCAGGAACAGCCGGCGGCAACGACCTGTTCGCAGCCAACTGCACGCTGCAAAGCGCGACCGGCAACAGCAATGTGCAGGTCTGCAGCAACCAGATGGTCGGCGACTTTGTTGTCGAACCGGCACCGGCTGCCTACGGCGAAAAAGCCATCGCGCAGCTGGTGGCCTTCACTCAACAGCACTGCGCCGGGTAAACCGCCGATCACGCCCACCCCAAATACCCTGAAGGAAGACCACAATGGCAACGGAATCCACCATCACCCGCGAACAACTGGGTACGCTCTATCTGAACACCGAACTGGGGGGCGATACGCGCCATCTGGATCACTTCTCGTACGCCCAAAAGGGCAGCAGCACGTACTCCTTCGGGTTAGTGCAGTTCGATGTGGGCAGGAATCCGCAGGCACAACGCTTCTTGCGCGACAACGGCTTCAGCACCGGCGACATTGCTCTGCTGTCCCAGCAAGGCGGCCTGAGCAGCCAGCAGCTAGCTGCATTGGATGCAAAGTTGCAGGCTATCCCGCAAGCCAACATCGACCAGCTCACCAACACCAAGCTGGATAGTGCGATCGAGCGCGTGGGCGATGCGATCACCCGCGTGCGTGCAACCAGTCCGGCCGCCGCCGATGCCATTGCTGCAAACCCGGAACTGCAGCTTGCCATGGCTGACTACGACAACCAGTTCGGCAGCATGGGGCCACAGTTCATCAGCTATCTGGCTGGCAACGAAGTGACTCTGCAGGGCCGCAAGATCCAGGCCGGCGATCCGCCGACTCGCGCAGACCTGCAGACCTTCGTCGAGTCCACCAAGTACGGCATCGAATCACCTGGCGCAGTTGCCAGTCGTGACGCACGTTTCGACACCGCGATGACCCAGCTGGGCATCACCCCCGCCACCACACCATCGCATGGTTTGCCGTCAGCGCCGGGCGCGCCGACGGCGGGCGCGGCGCTGGTCAGCGGTGCGCGCGGCGACAACGTGCAGGCCATGCAGCAGAAGCTCGCCGACCTGGGCTATCTGGGCAAGGACGGCGCACCGCTGGTGGCCGATGGCCACTTCGGCCCCGGCACCCTGCAGGCGGTGCAGCAGTTCCAGCAGGATCACCAACTGACCGTGGACGGCAAGGCCGGGCGCGGCACGCTCGGCGCCCTGGAGAGCGCCCTGCAGCAACAGGGCGAGCAGACAAGACAGGCCACCGAACCAACCATGGCTACCCCGGGTCATGCGGACAATCCACGTTATCAGCAAGCCGTGGAGAAGCTGGAAGTGCTGGAAGAGCAGCGTCATCAGGGCCGCCTGGCGCCGCTGTTCAATGACCGCAACCAATTGGAGAACGCGGCGGGACAAGTGGCCTATGCATCCAAGATCGCCGGCATGAGTCGGATCGATACGGTGGTAGCACGCCTGGACAACCAGGGCATATTCGCGGTGCAGGGCCAACCGAACGATCCCGCCGCCTACCGCACCTACATCGACCTCTCCCAGGCGGTGAACCGGGACCTGCAGTCGAGCACGCAGCAGAGCCAGGCGCTGGATGCCGACCTTTCGCAGCGGCATGCGCGGGAACAGGTGCAGACCCAGCAGTCGCTATCGCGCTGACCACGCGAGTCCTCAATGGATTCAGGATGGGCGCCTTCGGCCGCCCGTTCTGCATTTGCGCCGCGTGCCATGCGGGGATGCGTCCCCGGTACATCGTTACATGCCCTGCCGGTCGTCGCGCAGCGCACTGCGGCACTGCGCGACGAAGTCACGCTGCCAGGACGCCAAGTCAAACCCCTCGCGCTGCTGGAACGAAACAGTTTCGCCGCGCAATGCGTAGCAGCGATTCTGCGTCAAGCGCAATGCAGTCAAGTGATCACCCGCCTCCCAGCAACGGTCGATGCAGACCTGCATGGATGCATAGTCCGGGTTGGTCTTGGCGCCGCCGAACGCAAACTCCATCTGCTGGACCATCATCAGCACCGGATCATTGCCTGCGTCGGCCGCGCGCAGCAGACGCAGCACGCTTGGATCGGGAATACCGAACGCCCAGTTGGCCAGGATCGCCGCACGTGCCGCAGCCACCGCAGCCTCGTGCTGCCCCAGACGCCTGTGCTGCACTGCCAGCATCATCCACGCCCGCTGCAGCTCGGGGAAGCGGCGGCATGCCGCCTGCAGCAGTTCGATCGCCTCGGACGGCTTTCCCGCCTGCACATGCACCTGCGCGCGTTCGATCAACGGCAACGGCGAATCCACATCCGGAACATCATGCGCGCGTGGCTCCCAACCCTCGTCGTCCCAGGCCTGCTCGTCCAGCGCATGGTTGATGTCCAGCCATTGCGCGAATACATCCAGCGACGAATGGCTGAACACCAGGCGCCCTTCATCATGAAACATTTCGCAGACCACTGGTGCTTTGCCTTCGCAGCCCAACGGCCAATACAGACCGAAACAATCACCGTTGCCGAGCGCGCCTTCGGCAATCGTCCAGAAGCCCTGTGGCGGATAGGGACCTGCGCAGACGGCGATGTCCAGCGTCAGGCCATGAAGACGTTGAGGAGCACGCATGCTCGGGTTCCAGGCAGGATCTGGGGCCATTATCGCAGTGGCGCGGCAATCGCGATGCGTAGGTCCATCGGTGGGCCAGACAAGAGGTCCGTTGCAGACCGGCTAGAGACTCAGCCTAGACGCCCAAGACGCTGCGTTAAAATGCGCCCATGCCCCCGAAATCACATTGGTCCAGCGCGAAAAGATCTCCCACGCCGTGCGCAGCTACATGCACAACGCCCACGCCGAGTCCTACGCGAGGCGAAGCCGTGGAAAACCGGAGCCTGGATCGGCTGCAGGTATTCAAGATCCTGCTGGGCAACAGCCAACCCCATGAACTGCTGGCAGCGATCGTGGCAGCGGCGAGGTGGCGGGGCATAAAGGCACTGACCGACACGACAGGGTTCAAGAAGTGTGCGATGGACGCAGATGCTGCCGCGCCGCGCGCCACCGGTTATCTGCTCGACAGCGTCGCTCCACTGCGGCAGCAGAAGCACCGGCATGTCGGCGCCGTGCGGCGCCGCATGGGAGTGGACTGGGCGTCGGCCGACCTGCTGCGCCTGACCGCCGGCCATTGCGCGCCGATCGGCAAACCGCGCTGATGCGCTGGCCCTGGTCCGCCCCTGCTCCCCGCCTGGCCGATACACAGGCCGATGCCCTGCTGCAGGCCCTGCTGTCACGTGACGGTGCGCGCATCACCGATGCCGCGCACAAGGTCGCGCAGATGTTCGACACAACGGTGCTGGATGCGCTGGCAGCGCATGGGGAGCGGATAGAGCGAAGCAGCCAGGGCCTGCAGTTCGGCGGCATGCTGATCAGCAACAGCGTGCACCTCATCGCCGCCGTGCGGCGCCTGCGCTTCTGGCACGCCCGGGCGGGCTGCCTGTGCACGCTCAACCCCGGTTACCTGTTTTTCGACCCCCGCCACTTGATCGACCAGAAGCAGATGCAGCTGCTCGGGCTGGAAGCAGCCAACGATGGCTGGGGCGAGTGCCACCACGTCGCCTGCACCCGCTGCGGCCGCCACTGGCGTGCCACCGACCGCGAATATCATTACCCCTGGTGGCAATGGATCGCCGATTGACGGATGGGCGTCGGCCCGTCGATTCATAACGCATCGGCACATGCACGATGCTTCGCGATCGGTGCTTGCATACGTCGCATCTTCAGCAGCAGGATTCACCGGCGACAGCAGGGGTTCGAGTCCATCATAGGGTCGACGCCACTTCAGAGACGGTAGGATTGGCATCACTCACCGCAGCAGTGGAGTTTTCGTTGAAAGCCCGTCTGGAGCACGTAGACGCCATCCTCGATGACTACGTCCGTGTCGTGTGTTCGACCGGCCATGTGCGCAAGCAACTTCTCGCGGTGGGGACAACAACCGATGATGGGGTTGCCATTGCCTACACGTCAAAGCAGACCCTTGCGGCGGCGCTAAGCCATCTGCAATCGCTGCACCTGCCATTCGGCGACGCGCCGGGCGGCTGGGCACCAGCGTCGGTTTTTTTGCCAGCTGCGTGACGCAGGCTTGGTCCACGGACCGATACGCACCATCACCTGGAGCCGCCCCGACCAACCAGCGCTTGGCACTGGCTCGCGACTGGGCAACCCGGGATCGGCATGACGGATCGACAGCTCCACGCCATCCAATCACCCCATCAACACCGGCGATGATTGCTCGGTGATGGGCAAGGCGCCGCTGGAGGAGTCGCTGCGCGCTGCAGTCATCGCTTATCAGCAGGGGCAGGAAGCGGGCCGAGCCTTGCCCGCACTCCCCCTTGCAATGATCAGGGCGGAGCCGCCGACGATCGCGTGCGGACGCGCATCGTCGGGCGACTGACTGCGCAGTGTGCATCCTCGGACGACATTGCGACAACGCGGCTGCACTCATGCGGCTGCGGCTAACAACTTTCCAAACTCTGCTGGATAACGTCGCGATGCCACGCTCATACCGTTTCACGGGACGACTGCGTGCATCACTCCTCGTCATCGCGCTCTGAAGAGACATGCCCATGAAACACACCCTGGTCGCGCTGACCCTTTCGGCGCTGGCATTGACGGCTGCACCCGATGTGTTGGCGCAGTCCGCATCCGGCGACAGTACGGGCTGGTTCGTCAATGGCGGGGTCGGCCGCACCTCGCTCAGGAGTGGACCCTACGATGGCAGCGATACCGGCTACAACGTCTCCGCCGGATATCGCTGGAACGTGTTGTTTCCGTAACTATCGATTGGCCTGGAGGCTGGCTACAACGATCTTGGCAATATCCAGGCGAAAAATCTGTTCAACGGTCAGGCGGTCGTGAAAGACGAGAGCCAGCTGCGTGGCTGGACGGTTGGGTTGAACCATCGCTTCGCACTGAGCGACAAGTGGTATGCGAGCATGCGTGGCGGGCTCTATGGCTGGAAGGGCCAGGCCCCGAGCAATGGCACCGTGTCGGACCGCTCCGACCTGGACAAGCTCTCGTGGTATGCAGCGCCGGCGTGGGCGACAACCTGGGCGAGCACTTCAGCATCGGCGCCAACTACGACCGTTACAACGCCAAAAAAATTCGATGTCGATCTGAGCACCGACATGGCTTCGGTGAATGCCGAGTACCGGTTCTGACAGTCATCGGAATGTCGAGCTGCGGTGCGTCTGAAAATAGCAGACGCAGCTCGACTCTACAGCCCGACCAGCAATCACGTCATGCCCAGCGAAAAGACGCGCTTGCGGCGGCGACGCGATGCTGCACCGCCTACACGCCTGAGCTCAAGCGCGGTGCTTGTGCTTGCCCGCGCGGAAGAATTGCACGATACGCTGTGGCTATCCGCCTGCTACGGTCGCCAATTCGCGTTGCGCTGCCAGAACTCCACGCTGCGCCGATAGGCCTCGCGGTCGAGCGGCACGCCCGAGCCGCCCTCCTCCACGCCTAGCGCATTACGCACCATGGTGATCGGTGCCATCGGAATTTCGTCCGGCTCGGTCGTGTACAGGCAACCGACCACGCCCCAATCGGCATCGATGGGCGAACCTTCTTTGGCCAGCTGATCGCGGCTGTAGAGGATGGGTATCAGGTACTCGGCTACCGGCGCTTGGACGCCCTCGAACCAGCGCACCAATACCGCCAATTCCTGCGAGCTGCGCGCCTCGTAACCGGAGCGCAGCCGATGGCGGTTCTCGTCGTTGATGGGGATGGTGAGGCAGCGCGTCGAGGTCCAGTTGCGGTGCACATGCAGCTGGCAGAACGGCGCATAGCCTTCGATCACGCGGACCGGCGTCTCTTCATTGAGCCGCTGGATGAACTGCTCGGGCGTGCAATCCTGGATGGCGTTACCGCGACCACCGCGCGGGAACAAACGGGTGCGGGCGAACGGCGTTAGAACGATCGACATGACAGTGTTGAAGGCGACAAAGAACGCCAGGGTAGCCTGCAGCCCTGCTACGCGACCACTTACCAGATCAGATCGTCCGGCACCTTGAACTGGCTGTAATAGTCGTCATCGCTGTCCGGCGCCGATGGTGTGCTGCTACGGCCATGATCCAGCACCACGGTGTCCGCATCGCGGCTGTAGACCTTGTCGGCGGCGGCGCGCGGAATCAGCTCGAAGCCATCGCCATGCCGCACGATCACCAGCGCCCCGCTGGCCAGCTGGCTGCGGAGCGCTGGGTTGACCAGCACGCTGCGGATGACGCTGCCATCGTTGAAGCGGTAGTCGATCTCGCCATCGCGCTTGACCTTGTTGGTCTCCACGATCTGCCGGACCTGGGCCAGCGCTTCCTGCCGCCGCAGCTGCAGCTTGCGTTCTTCGGCCAGCGCGCGATCGCGCTCGGCGCGCTCGGCCTGTAGCCGCGCCGCGTCCACCTTGTCGACTTCGGTCGGTGCCACGGCGGCGCCCTTGGCATGACGCTGCCTGTTCTGCTCGCGCGCAACCTTGTCCACCTGGGCCTTCTTGACCAGGCCGGCCTTGAGCAGTTGTTCTTGCAGCGGATTGCGCATGGGAAGGGCACCGGTGAATGTCCGCCCAGTTTAACGCGCCCCGCCCCACACGGCCTGACTGCCCGAGCCTGCCACCGGCTGAGGCGCAACACCATGCGGCGACCTACCCATCTCGCCGTTCCCGCCCTACCATAACGGGCCTTATTTACATCAAGGACGACGACATGATCATCTGGGGATCGGGTGGCGATGCCATCGCGCTGGGCTCGGCCAACACCGCGCACTGCGACCACTGCGCTCAGGAACGCAGCTTCCGCAACGTGCTGCACTACCGCTACGCGCATCTGTGGTACCTGTTCAGCTGGGTGACCAGGAAGCAGTATCTGCGCGTGTGCGAGGCATGCAATCACAGCACGCCGCTGGACACCAAGACCGTGGAGGCGAGCCTGGACAAATCGCCGATTCCGGCCTATCGCCGCTTTGGCGGTCTGGTGCTGCTCGGCCTGATCGCGGTGATGGTGGCCTTCGGCGCGTACAGCGCGTCGCAAGCGGCCAAGCAGGACAACGCGCTGCTGGCCCAGCCTCGGAAGGGCGATTTGTATACCGTGGATCTCGAAGCGGTGGCGCCCGGTGCCTTCGACGGACATGCCTACGGCGTGGTGCAGGTGGAACGGGTCAGCGACCAGAGCGTGACGCTGGCGATCCCGAACAAGGGCTACAGCAAGTGGAAAGGCGCCGAACGCGATGCGCGTGGCGCGGCAGCACGACAACCGGTGTACTACAGCACCGACCGCACCGAGGTTGCGCGGACCAAGCTGCAACAGCTGCATGCCGATGACGCTCTGCATCACGTGCACCGCCAATAGGCAATGACCACCGGCTTGCGCTGTGGCACCAATGCTGCAGCGCAAGCCGCACATGTCGGGGCGGCATCGTCGCACGCCCTGACGCCGACGAGGCGTTACCAAGCCAGCAGACGCAAACGGTGACGTAGCGCTATACGCGATCCGCGCAGGCCCCGATTTACAGATAGCGACCTGTCGGCTTGAGCCGCTTCTTCCGGGCCGCTCTTCGCATGAGCGAGCCCCCGGGTTCTGCGACGACGCACCCCTCACACCGCGACCTGCACCGGGGTTTTCGCATCCGGCTGCATTGAATACGTATGCACAACAGCGATGTTGCGCCGCGATGCACGCTTAGCATCACCGCGCGCTGCACGTCGTGCGCGCGCTTTCCGGAACAGGGGCCGGAGGGCTGGATGCGGGCAGCGCACAGCATGCGTGTGCTCGCGCTTACCGACTGGAGATCCATCCGATGCGCGATCCACACACTCCGTCCCCACCATCGCTGTTTCAACGCAGCTCGCGGCGCTTGCTCGCCGCGCTGGTGCTGCTGCTGACCACAACCAATGTGCAGGCCGAGGTGATCCTGCATGCGTTCAATTGGCCGTATGCCACCGTGGAAGCACGCGCCAGGCAGATTGCCGACGCCGGTTATCGCAAGGTATTGGTCGCTCCTGCCTATCGCTCGCAGGGCAGCGCGTGGTGGGCGCGCTATCAACCGCAGGATCTGCGCGTGATCGATGGCCCGCTGGGCGACACCGCCGCGTTCTCGCGCATGGTGCAGGCGCTGGCCGACAACGGTGTGGAAACCTATGCCGATGTGGTGCTCAACCACATGGCCAACGAGGCGGCAACACGTTCGGATCTCAATTACCCCGGCAGCGCCGTGCTCGCGCAATACGCCGCAAATCCGGGCCGTTACGATACGTTGCGTCTGTTCGGCACCTTGCAATCGAACTTTCTGGGCGCCAGCGATTTCGGCCCGGCCCAGTGCATCACCAACTACAACGACGCCTACCAGGTGCGCACCTATCGCATCTGCGGCGGCGGCAGCGATCCGGGCCTGCCGGACCTGGTCGGCAACGATTGGGTGGTGCAGCAGCAGCGCGCCTATCTGCAAGCGCTGAAGGGCCTGGGTGTGACCGGCTTCCGTGTCGATGCGGCCAAGCATATGAGCTTCGATCATCTCAATCGGGTCTTCGATTCTGGCATTCGTTCCGGCGTGTATGTGTTCGGCGAAGTGATCACCGGCGGCGGTACCGGCAACGGCGATTACGACCAGTTCCTGGCGCCGTATCTGCAGTCCACGCCGCATGCTGCCTACGACTTCCCGTTGTTCAACGCGGTGCGCAATGCATTCGCCGCCGGCGCCAGCCTGCAGCAGTTGGTGGATCCCGCGTCCACCGGACAGGCCTTGCCAGGCAATCGCGCGGTGACCTTCGCCGTCACCCACGACATCCCCAACAATGCCGGTTTCCGCTACGCCATCCTCGACCCCGTCGACGAGACGCTGGCGTACGCGTATCTGATCGGCCGCAACGGCGGCATGCCGATGGTCTATACCGACAACAACGAAAGCGGCGACAACCGCTGGGTCGACGCCTATCTGCGCGACGACCTGCGCCGCATGATCGGTTTCCACAACGGCGTGCAAGGCAGCGACATGCAGGTGCTGTCGTCCAGTTCCTGCCATGTGCTGTTCCGGCGCGGAAGTCTGGGCATCGTCGGCATCAACAAGTGCGGCAATCCGGTCAACACCACCGTGGCGATGAATGGCAGCGTGCTGTACTGGAACGCGGATTATGTGGATGCACTGGGCTCGGGCAGCGTGGTGCGCATTTCCAGCGGCTCCTACACGTTCACCCTGCCGGCGCGCGGGGCACGCATGTGGCGCCGCTGAGAGGTATCCGACCCAGAACAACACCGGCTCATCGCCGGTGTTCTGGATACTGCAATGAGTTGGATGGCGCGGCCGGCTACCAGGCAAACGGCGCGGTGACCTTGCGCGCGCCGAGCATGAACGCATCGGCCACGTGCACGAACGGGGTGACGTCCACCTCCGATTCGCCGGCGCGCACCAACTGCACGAAACGGCGGTACAAACCGTCGTACTCGCCGGCCGCCTCCACCGTTTGCGGCTGACCATCGATACTCAGCCTGGCACCGCCCTCGCTGAGCACGAGCAGGCCATCGGTGGTGTCCACTTCGATCTCCCAGTGCTGATGGCCGGTCTGCAGAAAATCCAGTTCCGCCGTCACCGGCACACCTGCGGTATCGACAAAGTCGAGCCTGGCGTACAGCGGCGCCTGACGGTTTTCCGGCGTGTGCAGCTCCGCTTCGCGCAGCGCGAAAGGGCGCGGCAACAGATGCGTGACGATGGACAGCGCATTGATGCCGGGGTCGAACACGCCCATGCCACCCGGCTCCAGGATCCAGTCCTGGCCCGGGTGCCAATGGCGAATGTCTTCCTTCCAGGTGATATGCGCGCGCAGGATCTGCTTGTCGGCCAGCCACGTCCGCGCAGGTTCCACGGCAGCGGCGCAGCGCGAATGCCAGCTGGTGAACAGGCTGCGTTGCGCACGCTGCGCCAACGCGCGCAGATCGTCGATCTCGGCCAGGGTGGCAGCCGGGGGTTTTTCCAGGAACACATGACGCCCGGCGGCCAGCGCGGCCTGTGCCTGCGCATGCCGCCCGACCGGTGGCGTGCACAGCGCGACCGCTTCAATCTGCGGATGCGCTGCGAAGGCCTCTTCCAGGGAGTGATAGGCCGGCACCCCGTCGACCGTGCCATGCCGGCTCACGGTGGCCACCAGTTGCACATCGGCGCGCGCGGCGATGGTGGGCACGTGCTGGTCGCGGGCGATCTTGCCGATGCCGACAAGGGCAATGCGCAATGCGTCTGGATGCTTCATCGAAACCTTCGGGCTGATAGTGAAGTGGCGGGACCCGCGCGATCGCCCGATTCGGGCGCTTGTACACGGACGCTGCGGCAGCGGCGCGATGCACAAGCGCACGCAGCGGCGCAGTGTACGGTCAGGGCGCAGTTCGCTGCGAGACATCGCTCCTGCTTGTTTTGCTATACCTATGCCGCCCGGTGGCCGCGCAGCAGCGGCCATTGCGGCACCGTTGCGGTGGGGCGGCGGCGTGGCTGGTCGCCGGCAACATCACGCCGCGACAGTAGTCGCCACCTGCCCGACACGCACGCGCATGTCAGGCAGGCAGGCAACCGTATGCACTCACATCTCCAGCACGACCTTGCCCAGGTGGCTGCCCTGCTCCAGATAGCGATGCGCTGCAGCGGCTTCGCTCAGCGGGAAGCGCTTGTCGAGCAGCACGCGCAGCTTGCCCTGCGCGATCCACGGCCACACCACACGCTCCACTTCCGCCGCCAGACGCGCCTTTTCGTCGGCGCTGCGCGGACGCAGCGTCGAGCCGGTGAGAATGGCCTGCTTGCGCATCAGCAGCGGGATCGGCACCTCGATGGTCGAGCCGGCCTGCGAGGCGATGTAGACGATGCGCCCGCGCGGATTGAGCGCTTCCAGGGTGTCGGCGAACACCGCAGCGCCCACCATGTCCAACGACACATCCACACCGCCGTGCGCCTTGGCCACGGCGACAAACGATTCGGTGGTGGAGTCGATCGCCACATCGGCGCCCAGTTCGCGCGCTTGCGCCGCCTTGCCCGCCGAACGCGCGGTGGCCAACACATTCGCACCGGCGGCCTTTGCCATCTGGATCGCAGTCACACCGATCCCGGACGTGGCGCCATGCAACAGCAGCCATTCCCCGGCCGCAAGCCGGCCATGCTCGAACAGATTGGTGTACGCGGTAAAGATGGTTTCCGGCAGTGCCGCGGCATGCGCCAGATCCATGCCCGGCGGAACCGGCAGCACATGCCGCGCGTCGACCGCTGCGTACTGTGCGTAACCGCCACCGCCCAGCAGTGCACACACACGATCGCCGACCTTCCAGCGACCGGCCGGCTCCACGATCTCGCCGGCGATTTCCAGCCCGAGCGTCTGCGGCGCGCCGGGCGGCGGCGGATAATGGCCGGCACGTTGCAGCAGATCGGGGCGATTGATGCCGGCCGCATGCACGCGAATCAGCACCTGCCCCGGCGCGGGGCGCAGGCGCGGCTGCTCGCTGGCGTACAGTGCATCCGCATCGCCCTTGCCATCGCGGATGGCGATTGCAGTCATCGTGGTATCGCTCATGCGCAGCACTCCTTAGAAAGTGCGCCCAGTGTAGGGATCCCTGCGTCAACGCCTGGCGCACGCCCGGTCCGACACGTCACGCAAGCGCAGAGTAACCACGCTCTCTGCCCACTCGGGGCAAGCAGCGACGCGATAATCGGCATCACGCGTTGAACCGCTGCTGCAACGGCAGCGATCCATCTGGCCGGCGCGAGTCTCCGCGCGGCGCCCGCCGGCAGGCCCGCAGACAGCGCCTCGGCAAGCGCATTGCAAGGCCACAACGCATCACCACGCGCGCCTGCATGGCAGACGCACGTGGCAACCAATCACTCCGCGCCGGGAGCGGCATCCTGGTCGATGTACTGGCGGATCGCCTCGAACACCTTGGAGGTGCCGTCATCCTGATCCGAAGGCAGGCGTGCGGCGAAGTCCCTCAGCAACTTGTCGCCATCCACGCCGGGTTGCTCGGCAAGGGCAAGCGCCAGATCGCCGACGCTGCGCGCCAACGCAACCCAGATGCGGCCCAGCGATTCGGCGATTACATCCATTTCCTGTTCTTGCATGTCGCGCTCCAATCAAGTGGCGTGGGGTAGTCGGCAGCTTACCGCGTACGCGACCTACTAGACCGGCACCAAGCGGCCCCAACCATGTGCGCATGGCGCGGACCCGCGCGACCTCCACGCGAGGAATGCGGGACGCCCGCGACTGAATATGCATTCATCGCGATGAAGCGATATTATGCCGACACGATCCGCCGGACCCACCGCGATGACGCATCTCAGTTTCGAGTTCTACCCGCCCAAGACCGACGACCAGCGCGCACAGCTGGATCGCACGGCCGCCAGGTTGAAGGGCTACGCGCCGGAGTATGTGTCGTGTACCTTCGGCGCCGGCGGCTCCACGCTCAGCTACACCTCCGAGACGGTACGTCACCTCAAGCAGAAACACGGTTTCGAAGCCGCCCCGCATCTGTCCTGCGTCGGCGGAAGCCGCCAGGAGATCCGCGAGCTGCTCAAGCTGTATCGCGCAATCGGCTGTACCCGCATCGTCGCGCTGCGCGGCGACCTGCCGTCAGGCATGGGCCATCCGGGCGACCTGCGCTATGCCTCGGACCTGATCGCCTTCATCCGCGCCGAGCACGGCGATGCGTTCCGCATCGAAGTCGGTGCGTATCCGGAAACCCATCCGCAGGCGACCGATGCACTGAGCGATCTGCGTTACTTCAAGGCCAAGGTCGATGCCGGCGCCGATGCCGCGATCACCCAGTATTTCTACAACGCCGATGCGTACTTTCATTTCCGCGACACCGTGCAGCGCATGGGCGTGGAGATCCCGATCATCCCCGGCATCATGCCGATCTCCAATTTCTCGCAGCTGCGGCGCTTTTCCGAGCAGTGCGGTGCGGAAATTCCGCGCTGGATCGGCAAGAAGATGCAGTCCTACGGCGACGACGCCGATGCAGTGCGCGCCTTCGGTGCGGAAGTGGTGGCCACCGTGTGCGAGCGCCTGATCGCCGGCGACGCGCCTGCCCTGCACTTCTACACGCTCAACCTGGCCAAGCCGACCACGCAGGTGCTGCAGCTGCTCGGGCGCTGAACCACGCCACCGGTGCCACGCCGTTCTTGGCAGGCCTGTCTGCGCGGGCACTTCATCGGCAAGCGCGCGTGTGATGCGCAAGCACCATCCAGGCGGTCGCGGTCTCGGCGCGTTGCGCGCCGGCTCACGCACGGCCCGTTACGCTGCGCCGGTGCCTCGCCTCCTGCTGCCGTTGCTGCTGTCGTTCTGCCTTTGCCCGGCCATGCAAGTGCAGGCGCAGGAGATCCGCCGCTGCGTGACAGCAGATGGGCAGACCATGTTCACCGACCGCCGCTGCGAAGATGTCGGCGCCGCATCGCGCCCACCGCCGCCCACGCGCACGCAAGGCAACACCGCCCTGTATCGCTACGGCTGCCCGCGCCGGCTGAGCGAACTGGTGTCGTTGCTGCAACTTGCGGTGGACAGCCGCGACGTCAACCGGCTCTCCAGCCTTTACCTGTGGAGCGGCCAGTCCGACGCCGCCGCCAACCAGCTGCTGAGCCGGCTGGAAGCGATCGTGCAACGCCCGTTGCTGGACATCGTCCCGATGTACCCGCAAAGCGATCTGCCGACCTGGGAAGCCGATGCCAGCACGGCAGCGGCTCCATCATTGGACGGCAGCGCAATCGACGCCCCACTCCCGGCAGCCCCAAGCCGCCCGCGGCCCTGGGGCCTGCGCCTGGAACAGAACCTCACCAGCGGTACGCCTGCACGCAGCGTGTTGCGGCTGCGTCGGCAGTACAACTGCTTCTGGGTGACGTTCTAGCGCAGCGCCCGGCTTAGAGCGGCTAACAAACCTGCTGCGCGGCCGCCAGGCGAGCGCGGTCGGTGCCCGGAACGGCATGTACCACGCGTACGCTCCGGTCCTGAGCGCGGCGCCCGCACTCACCTGACACCGCCCGCTAGTTTTATTAGCCGCTCTTCATCCGATTGCAGCGGCAACGTGCCTGCATTGGCTGCGAGGCAATGAGCCGTATCGTCTCCGAGGATCCTGGGCCACGCGCCTCCTAGGTGACGCCTGCAAGCTACGCGGCAAGCCGGCCCATGATCTGCGTGACCGCCTGCTGCGGGCTCAGCACGGCGCTGTCGATCACCCAATGCGGCTCGGTCCACGCCACGTAGTCATGCACGAGCACGGAGGACCAATCCGGCACGCGCAATCCGGGCACCTCGCTCTGCCGCGATTCCACGCGCTGCCGATGCGCATTGCGATCGCTGCACACTACCTCGATCTCCAGCAAGCGGCTGCGTGCGCGACGAGCCACATCACGCCACGCTTCACGGGTGACCGGCAATGGGTTCACGCAGTCGGCGACCACCACGTGGCCCTGCTGCAGATTGGCCTCGGCAAGCGCGTAAGCGGTCATGTAGCCGGCGGGTCCGACGTCGTTGGCGAGTGCACCACTGTCGCGTAGTGACTGCTCGATCGTATCGATGCGCAAGTAAAACGCGGTGCATTGCGTCAGTAGCGCCTGGGCAATGGAACTCTTGCCGACGCCTGGCAATCCGCCGAACACCACCAAGATCGCTGACTGTACGGTCACTGCGGCCACAGCGCGCGAATCGCCGCGATGCCTTGCGCGCCATGCGAACGTGCTTCGCGCAGGTCGTCGACCTGCATGCCGCCGAGTGCGTAGATCGGTAAGCAGACCTGCTCGCGCAAGCGTTCGAACCCGTCCCATCCCAACGGTGTCGCACCCGGGTGCGAGGCGGTCGCCTGCACCGGCCCCAGCACCGCGAAATCGCAGCCAAGACGCTGGGCGTGGCGCAGGTCTTCCAGCCCATGACACGAAGCGGCGACCAGATGTTCTGCCGGCAACGGGCGCTCCTGCAGGCAGGCCAATTGCTCCGAGCCCAGATGCACGCCGATGCCGAGTTCGCCGGCCAGTGCGATGTCGCGGTTGAGCAACAGCTGCGCGCGGGTACGGCCGCGCAGGCGCATCGCCTGTTGCAGTAAGGCCTGCCAGCGCGCCGGTTCGACCTGCCGCGCACGCAACTGGATGCGCGTGATGCCGTCCTGCAGCGCACGCTCCAGGCCTTCCAGCCACAGCGCGTCATCGTCCGGCTCGGGCGTGATCAGATAGCGGTCGGGCTGGCGCAGCACACCGACCACCGGCACGTCGGCCGGCGGCATCGAATAACGGGCCAGCTTGTCTGCGGCCACCCAGGTCATCGCCTGGCCTTCGCGGCCGCGCGGGCTGCCTTTCCATGCGGTGATGTTGCGCACTTCCAGGCGCAGCCGCTTGTCCGGGTACAACTGCGGCACGTCCATCAGCCACCCGCCGACCTGCGCCTCGATACCGAGCTCTTCGTTGAGTTCCCGCACCAGCGCCTGTTCGGAGGTTTCGCCAGGTTCGCGCTTGCCGCCCGGAAATTCCCACAGGCCGGGCATGTCGCGGGTTTCGGTACGGCGGGTCAGCAGGATGCGGCCGCGGGCGTCGGTGATCACGCCGGCAACGACGTGGATGGATCTCAGAGAATCGGGCATGGGCACAAGAGTGCCGCGAGTGAGCCGTTCAGCGCAATCGCTTGAGGGCGGGGAATGGAGATTCGGGAATCGGGAATCGGTTGAAGCACACACCATGCCCGCCTTTGCAATTCCCCATTCCCGATTCCCCATTCCCGATTCCCGATTCCCGATTCCCGATTCACGCCTACAGCGGATGCCCGATGCGCCACAGCACTCCACTGGGATCGTGCAGGGTGAAATCGCGTGCGCCCCATGGCCGATCTTCCGGCACGCTGCACGTCACCCCGAACCGCTCGTCCAGGCCGGTGTCGTGCACGTGCTGCCACCAGCCGTCGGCATCGTCCACCCACAAGTGCAGCATCAGGTTCTCGGCCAATTCGCGCAGGTAGAAATCCTGCAGCAGAAACGCGCAATGCGTGCCATGCCGGAAGCAGGTGACATTGCCCACCTCGTCTTCCTGCACGAAGCCCAGCGCGCGGTAGAACCGCTGCGACAGCGCGTAGTCGCGCGCAGGCACGAACACCTTCAATTGCTGGCTGGACAGCAGCGCCATGACCGCACTCCCCGCAGGACGTGGATCGAGCATACGCCCCGCAGTGGCGCAGGCGGGGAAGCCTGCGTGCAGCGGGCCCAGTTGGCGCCCGTGCGCGATGGACAAGCGTGTGGCAAACCTGCCAGGCCAAGGCTCACCCGGAAAGAGCTCGCCGAGCTGGTCGCGAACTCTTCTGGCGTCTATGCCATGGTTTCCAGAGGTTGCCTGGCGACCATGCAAGCAATGCCGTTGACAGGGAGGCCATTGGCAGGAAGCTGGCCAAAGGCAAACGGAATCTGAGCGTGGCCTCGCATCCGGCCGGCAACATCCCCTTTCCTGCTTCTCAGGACCCCATAGGGATCCGATCCGTAAGCAGAGCCCCCTTGGTAAGGGGCGCGCCAAAGGCGCGGGGATCGGAGGAGTGCCGTGCACCAAGGGTCCGCCATGCGGATCCTTGGTGTGCAGCCCGCTTCGCGGGCTGCACCACGGTCAACTCAGCTCAGCTGAGTTGACCGTGGCAGTGCTTGTACTTCTTGCCGCTGCCGCAGGGGCAGGGATCGTTGCGGCCGACCTTGGGTTCGTCGCGGGTGACCTGCGAGACCGGGACCGGCGCGTTGCCGGCCTGCATCTGCTCCACTTCCTCGTCGGCACCGTAGCCGCCGGCATCCTGGTGTTGGAACTGCGAGGCCATCAGGCGCGCTTCGGCCTGGCGACGCTCCTGCTCTTCCAGTTCGGCCACTTCCTCTTCGCTGCGGATACGCACGCGCGCCAGCAGGTTGATCACTTCGCGCTTGACGTTCTCCAGCATCTCGGAGAACAGCTCGAAGGCTTCCTTCTTGTATTCCTGCTTGGGCTGCTTCTGCGCATACCCGCGCAGATAGATGCCCTGGCGCAGGTAATCCATCTTGGCCAGATGCTCCTTCCAGCCCTGATCGAGCACGGTCAGCATCACGTGCTTCTCCAATGCGCGCATGGTGTCGTTGCCCACCGCCGCTTCCTTCTCGGCAAAGTGCGCATCCACCGCCGCCTGCACCTTGGCCGCAATCTGCTCGGCGTCCAGTTCTTCCTGCGTGCGTGCCATCTCGCTCAGCGCCAGCGGCATGCCCAGCTCCGATTCCAGCGTGGCCTCCAGACCCTTCAGGTCCCACTGCTCGTCGACCGAATTGGGCGGCACGAAGCGTGCGACCAGGTCGTAGATCACATCGCCACGGATGCCGTCGACGTTGTCCTTGACCGATTCGGCATCCAGCAATTCGTCGCGCTGGGCGTAGATCACCTTGCGCTGATCGTTGTTGACGTCGTCGAAGTCCAGCAGGTTCTTGCGGATGTCGAAGTTGTGCGCTTCCACCTTGCGCTGCGCCTTTTCGATCTGCCGGCTGACCAGGCGATCTTCGATGACGTCGTCTTCCTTCATGCCCATCATGCGCATCGCCTTCTGGACCCAGTCCGAGGCGAAGATGCGCATCAGGTTGTCTTCCAGCGACAGATAGAAGCGCGACGAACCCGGGTCGCCCTGACGACCGGCACGGCCGCGCAGCTGGTTGTCGATACGACGCGACTCATGCCGCTCGGTACCGATGATGTGCAGGCCGCCGGCCGCCTTGACCGCGTCGTGACGCCGCTGCCATTCGGTCTTGGCCGCAAGGCGCTGCTCGTCGCTGATGTCTTCGCCCATGCCATGCAGCTCGGTTTCCAGCGAACCGCCCAGCACGATGTCGGTACCGCGGCCGGCCATGTTGGTGGCGATGGTCACCGCGCCCGGCTGGCCGGCGTTGGCCACGATGGTGGCTTCGCGCTCATGCTGCTTGGCGTTGAGCACTTCGTGCTCCACCCCGGCCTTGCGCAGATGCTCGGACAGCATCTCCGAGGTCTCGATCGAGGTGGTACCCACCAGCACCGGCTGGCCGCGCTTGGCGCAGTCTTCGATGTCGGCCAGCACCGCGTTGAACTTGCCCTTGCGGTTGAGGAACACCTGGTCCGGATGGTCCTTGCGCACGGTCGGGCGGTTGGTCGGAATCACCACCACCTCCAGGCCGTAGATGCTCTGGAATTCGTAGGCTTCGGTGTCGGCCGTACCGGTCATACCGGACAGCTTCTTGTACATGCGGAACAGGTTCTGGAAGGTGATGCTGGCCAGCGTCTGGTTCTCGCGCTGCACCGGCACGCCTTCCTTGGCCTCGACCGCCTGATGCAGACCGTCGGACCAGCGACGCCCGGACAGGGTGCGGCCGGTGAATTCGTCGACGATCACCACCTCGCCATCGCGCACGATGTAGTCCACGTCGCGCTGGTAGATGGCATGCGCGCGCAACGCGGCGTTGAGGTGATGCACCACGCTCAGGTTCTGCGCGGCATACAGGCCATCCTCGGCATTTTCGAGAATGCCGGCCTGCATCAGCAGTTCTTCGGCGTGGCCCATGCCCGCCTCGGACAGGTGCACCTGCTTGCCCTTCTCGTCGATCCAGAAATCGCCTTCGCCCTCTTCGCTTTCCTGCTTGGTCAGCTGAGGCACGATGCGGTTGACGCGGATGTACAGCTCCGGCGATTCGTCGGCCGGGCCGGAGATGATCAGCGGGGTGCGCGCCTCGTCGATCAGGATCGAGTCGACCTCGTCGACGATCGCGTAATGCAGATTGCGCTGGTAACGGTCGGCCTTGGACAGCGCCATGTTGTCGCGCAGGTAATCGAAACCGAACTCGTTGTTGGTGCCGTAGGTGATGTCGCTGCCGTAGGCCTCGCGCTTGTCGCTATGCGGCATGCCCGGATACACCACGCCCACGCTCAGGCCCAGCCAGTTGTACAACTTGCCCATCTGTGCGGCGTCGCGGCGCGCCAGGTAGTCGTTGACCGTGACCACATGCACGCCCTTGCCCTGCAGCGCGTTGAGGTACACCGGCAGCGTGGCGACCAGCGTCTTGCCTTCGCCGGTGCGCATCTCGGCGATCTTGCCCAGGTGCAGCACCATGCCGCCGATCAGCTGCACGTCGTAATGGCGCATGCCGAGCACGCGGCGGCTGGCCTCGCGGCACACCGCAAAGGCTTCGGGAAGGATCTTGTCCAGGGACTCGCCGGCGGCAAGTCGCTGCTTGAACTCCGGGGTCTTGGCTTGCAGCTCGGCGTCGGAGAGCTTCTCGATCGTCGGCTCCAGCGCATTGATCTGGGTGACGAGGCGGTTGAGCTGGCGCAGCTGGCGTTCGTTACGACTGCCAAAGACACGGGTAAGCAGACTGTTGATCATTGAAGAAACCGGTTGAAAAGGAACGGTTTGACCGACGCCGGTCCCCAAGACCCGGCCGCCGTAAACGAAACAGGGCGCACTGCGCCCTGTCGATGGCAACACCCTATTGTAGCTTGGGGCGGGCCTTCACGAATCAAGCACCACCCGCGCCGTCGTCAACCGCGCCCGCGCCGGCCCACCGGCGTGTTGGTATCGCCGAGGAACTTGCGCGGGTTGACCACCCGCCCGTCCGCCCACACCTCGAAATGCACGTGCGCGCCGGTGGAGCGGCCGCTGGATCCGGCCCTGGCCACCTGCTGGCCGGCGCGCACCAGGTCGCCCACCTTCACCACCAGGCGCGAATTGTGCGCATAGCGGGTCACGTAGCCGTTGCCGTGATCCACTTCGACCACGTTGCCGTAGCCACCGCGCACGCCGGCATAGCTGACCACGCCATCGGCGACCGACATCACCGGGTCGCCCACGTTGGCGTGGAAGTCCACCCCCTTGTGGAAGGCCGAACCACCGTCGAACGGATCGGCGCGACCGCCGAAGCCGGAGGTGATGTAGGTGTTGCGGATCGGCACCCGAGAGGGCACCGAATTCTGTTCGAGCTGATGATCGAACATCAGCGCGGCCAGCACGTTCAGTTGCTGGCCGGAGGCGGAGAACTGCTGTTCGACCTGCCCCAGCGTCTGCTTGAGCGACTCGACCGGCATGTCGCTGACCGGCTCATCGCCGCCACCGACGCCGACCGGCGCGTCGAAGTCGAACTCGCCGTCCTTCAGCTTGCCCATCTCGGTCAGCCGCTCGCCCAGTGCATTGAGACGGGTGGCCTGCGCCTGCAGCTCGCCCATGCGCGCGGCCAGTGCGTTGACCTGCGCCTGCGAGGCGCGCTGCGCCTGGGCCAGCTCGGCCTGTTGCCGGGCAACCTTGGCCTGCAACGCGGAATTGGTCACCATGCCGGTGGCCGTGCTGGCACCGACGCCGATCAACATGCCCAGCCCAAGCACGGCGCCGAGGACTACCATCGGTCGATCCGCGGCAAAGCCCTGGAACTGTCGGGCCAACCGTTGCGCCCGGGTTTCGCGAGATTTGATTACAACTTTCTTCAACGCCATATGAGTGTCATGTCCAAGCCCAAGTCCAACGCACGCAACCCTTCCGTTCCACAACCGGCCATCGAGGCCGCGTTGGGTGAAAAGGCTGGCGACCCCTTGCGCCGCGCCTTGTGGCTCGATGCGCTGGACCGGCAGTTGCGCCCCCTGTTACCGCCTCATCTGGTCACCCGTTGCCGGCTGGCCAATGTCCGAGACGAACAGCTGGTTTTTCTGGTTGATTCACCTGTCTGGCATGCCAAGCTGCGACTTGCCGAGACCCAATTACTGGATGCCGCCCGATCCATCGGACTGAAGGCCACCGCAGTGACCATCAAGACCATCACCACCCCGCTGCATTCCCCAATGCAGCAGAATCGCGAGCGGCCACGCCCCGTGTCGGAGGCCACGCACAGAGGTCTGCGCGATGCACTGGCCTCCCTGCAGGACGTCCCACCCACCAAACGGTGAGGTCCGTACCGCCTGTGCGAAGCGGCCGTCGCAGCGTGAAAGAATTGCGAAGACCGCGCACGACCCGACGCATCCTAGCGGGCCCCAGCCACGCAGGAGTTAGAGAATTCTTAAATAAAAGTTAAGAATGGGCCGGAAATTCGATGGAGTTCACACTTCGAACGCCAACTGCGGCATTCCCCGACATCAGGCGTAGACGGGGCTGGCGTAGGTGACCGGCGGTTGTACGGTGCCATCGGGGAAGCTGACCCATTCCCAGGCGGCCTGATCCGCCAGCAGCGCGCGCACCAGCTTGTTGTTGAGCGCGTGGCCGGATTTGAAGCCTTCGTAGGCGCCCAGGATGGCGCCGCCGGCCAGATACAGGTCGCCGATGGCGTCCAGGATCTTGTGCCGCACGAATTCGTTGGTGTAACGCAGGCCGTCCTCGTTGAGCACGCGGAACTCGTCCAGCACGATGGCGTTGTCCATCGACCCGCCCAGGCCCAGATTGCGCTCGCGCATGTATTCGAGGTCGCGCATGAAGCCGAAGGTCCGGGCGCGCGAGATTTCCTTGACGTAAGCCGAGGTGGAGAACTCGATTTCCTGGCGCGACTGCTTGGCCGGGATCATCGGGTGATTGAATTCGATGGTGAAGCCGAGCTTGTAGCCTTCGTATGGCTCGAAGCGCGCGACCTTGTCGCCCTCGCGCACTTCCACCGTCTGCGTGATGCGGATGAAGCGCTTGGCCTTGTTCTGCTCGACGATGCCCGCCGACTGCAGCAGGAACACGAACGGGCCGGAGGAGCCGTCCATGATCGGCAGCTCGGCCGACGACAGTTCGACGATGACGTTGTCCACACCCAGACCGGCCAGCGCCGACATCAGGTGCTCGACGGTCTGGATCTTGGCCCCATTGCAGGTCAGGCCGGTGCACAGCGTGGTCTCGGTGACCAGTTCGGCATCGGCGGGGACTTCGACGATCGGCTCCAGATCCACGCGCCGGAACACCACGCCATGATCGACCGGAGCCGGTCGTAGCGTCATGTACACCTTGTCGCCACTGTGCAGGCCGACGCCGGTGGCGCGAATGGTGTTCTTGAGAGTGCGTTGCTGGGTCATATGCGAAGTCTGGATGAACGATGCAGACAGACGCTGAACCGGCTGTCTAATCCGTTGAGATTATCCGAATTTTAACAAGTCGCGCGTGACGGGAACTGTAATTCCCGGGTCACGCAACTGCAAAAGCTGCCGGATCGTGGCCGATCCGGCAGAAAGGACATGGCACAGCACCCCCGAGGCGAACCCCGGGGCAGGACGGGCCGCGCCGCCGTAGCGACGCGACCGACGATCCTCAGTCGGCCTGGCGGCGCAGGAACGCCGGGATATCCAGGTAGTCGTTGGGCAGCTCTGCGGCCGGCGCAGCGGAACCGCCGCCGTTGTTGCTGCCGTTGCCGGCCGAGTCGCTGCTCGGACGACGCAGGCCCAGGCCCATGCTGCCGCCGACGGCCTTGGACACCGCATCGCCGCCGCTGGTGTCGAAATCGCCGAACTCCGGCTGGCCGGTGGTGGCGTTGCGCACCAACTTGATCGGCGCGCGCTGGTCCGGACGCTGGGTCTGGCGTGCAACCGCACGGTTCAGGCCCGTGGCCACCACGGTGACGCGCACTTCGTCCTGCATGTCCGGATCAAGCACGGTACCGACGACCACGGTCGCATCTTCCGAGGCGAACGCCTCGATGGTGCGGCCGATCTCGTCGAACTCGGACATGGTGAAGTCCGGGCCGGCGGTGATGTTGACCAGGATGCCGTTGGCACCGGCCAGGTTGACGTCGTCCAGCAGCGGGTTCTGGATGGCGGCTTCGGCAGCGGCCTGCGCGCGATCGTCGCCGCGTGCCGACCCGGTGCCCATCATGGCCAGTCCCATTTCCGACATCACGGTGCGCACGTCGGCGAAGTCGACGTTGATCAGACCCGGACGCACGATCAGATCGGCGATGCCCTGCACGGCGCCCTGCAGCACGTCGTTGGCAGCGCGGAAGGCCTGGATCATGGTCGCATTGCGGCCGAGTACGGTGATCAGCTTTTCATTGGGGATGGTGATCAGCGAGTCGCAATGCTGGCTCAGTTCCTCGATGCCCTTCAGCGCGACCTGCATGCGGCGACGGCCTTCGAACGGGAACGGCTTGGTGACCACGGCAACGGTCAGGATGCCCATTTCCTTGGCCAGCTGCGCCACCACCGGCGCCGCGCCGGTACCGGTGCCGCCGCCCATGCCGGCGGTGATGAACACCATGTCCGCACCCTGCAGCGCGTCCATGATGCGTTCGCGATCTTCCAGCGCAGCCTGACGGCCGACTTCCGGATTGGCGCCGGCGCCCAGGCCCTTGGTCACGTTGGTGCCGAGCTGCAGCTGCAACTTGGCGCCGCAGTTCTTGATCGCCTGCGAGTCGGTGTTGGCGGTGATGAACTCCACGCCATCGACATTGGTGTTGACCATGTGCGCGACCGCGTTGCCGCCGCCGCCGCCCACGCCAACGACCTTGATTACCGCATTGGGAGCCATCTTTTCGATCAGTTCAAAATGTGCCATGTCAGTGTCCTCTTTAGATGCCGTGAATGGGGAATCGGGAATGGGGAATCGGATTGCTCCGTTCGCCAGCCCAACACCCGCATGTCGGCGAATGTTGTTGTTTGAATGCCGGGAATGGGAGGTTGGGAATGGGGAATCGCAACAGCGAATCACCTCCACGCCAACCACTGCTTCCTCGGCGGAACCACAAAAAAAACTACGCCCTGCCCGCTCTCACCGCTCTCCACGCAAACCTGCCGCAACCGCTTTGCCTTTGCTTCAACCAATTCTCGAATCCCGATTCCCGATTCTTCAGAATTCCCCGCGATACCAATTCTTCAATTTTTTAAACAAACTCCCGGCCCGTCCGGTCGGGATCGACGGGCGACGCGGGTGTTCGATCTGGCTGCCCATCAGCAACAGGCCCACGCCGGAGGCGTGCACCGGGTTGCCGACGACTTCGCCCAGGCCGGTGACGTGCTGGGGAATGCCCACACGCACCGGCATCTGCAACATCTCTTCGGCCAGTTCGACCACGCCTTCCATCTTCGAGGCACCGCCGGTGAGCACCATGCCGGCGCGCACCATTTCCTCGAAACCGGAGCGGCGCAATTCGGCCTGCACCATTTCGAAGATTTCCTCGTAACGGCCCTGCACCGCCTGCGCGAGCGCATGCCGCGGCATGCGACGCGGCGGGCGGTCGCCCACCGACGGCACCTGGATGCTTTCCTCGGCGGTGGCCAGCTGCGCCAGCGCGCAGGCATAGCGCACCTTGATCTGCTCGGCTTCCGGGGTCGGCGTGCGCAGCATGTGCGCGATGTCGTTGGTGACGTGGTCGCCGGCGATGGGTAGCGATGCGGTGTGGCAGATCGCGCCCTGCACGTAGACCGCCAGGTCGGTGGTGCCGGCGCCGATATCCACCAGCACCACGCCCAGTTCGCGCTCGTCGGCGGTCAACACCGCCACACTGGAGGCCAGCGAGGACAGCACCAGGTCGTCCACCTGCAGGCCGCACTTCTGCACGCACTTGGTGATGTTGGCCGCGGCCGACTGCGCGCACACCACCAGATGCGCATGCACCTCCAGGCGCACGCCGGTCATGCCGACCGGATTGCGGATGCCTTCCTGCGAATCGTCCAGCACGTACTCGCGCGGGATCGCATGCAGGATGCGCTGGTCGGCGGGAATGGCCACGGCCTTGGCCGCATCCAGCACGCGCTCCAGATCGCTCCAGGTCACTTCGCCGTCGCGGATCGGCACGATGCCGGGCGAGTTCTTGCACTGCACGTGGTTGCCGGAAATCGACGCGTACACCGAGCGGATTTCGCAGCCGGCCATCAGCTCGGCCTCTTCCACCGCGCGCTGGATCGACTGCACGGTGGATTCGATGTCCACCACCACGCCGCGCTTGAGACCGCGCGATTCATGCGAACCGATGCCGATCACTTCGATCGGATTGCCGGGCGAATACTCGCCGACCAGCGCGACGACCTTGGAGGTGCCGATGTCCAGTCCAACGATGAGGGATTTGTCGCCTTTGCGGTTCATGTCTTAAAGCCGGGAATAGGGAATAGCGAATGGGGAATGGTCAACAGCGGTGCACGGATGCGGGGAGAGTTCAGGACAAACGTGTGCGGCGCAGCGGGCGTCACTGGCTTCGGCTTTTTATCCGTTCCCGACTCCCCATTCTCCATTCGCCGTTCCACCGTAAAGCCGTTGGTGTAGCGCAGGTCGGCGCGGGCGATCGGGCGTTGCGGGTCGGCCAGCTGCGGCAGCACGCGGGCGAAACGCTGCAGGCGGGCGCGGGCGTCGTCGCGCCCGATCACGATCTGCACGCCGTTGCTCAGGCCCAGCGACCAGCTGCCGCGCGCATCCATTTCCAGACGCTCCACATCCAGCCCGGTCGGTGCGAACAGCGCGCGCGATTCGTTGTAGAGCGCCACCACATCCTGCGTCTTGCTGTCCGGGCCGCCGAGTTGCGGCAACTTGAAATCCTTCAACGACGGCGGAGTGCGGAACAACCGGCCCTGCTCGGACAACATGCGGTCGGTGCCCCAGCGCGCGAACGGCTTGTGCTCGGTGACGTGCACTTCCAGCACGTCCGGCCAACGCTTGCGCACCTGCGCACTTTCCACCCACGGCAAGCGCGCGATGGCGTCCTGCGCATTCTGCAACTTCACCGCAAAAAAGCCCGAGCGCGCATACGGCAAGACCACTGCACGCAACTCTTCGGCCGGCACCCGCTTGAAGTCGCCCGACACCCGCAACCGCGCCAACGGCCAACGCTCGGCACCGACCCAACCATTGAGCACAGCCACCACCGGCAACGCGACCAGCGCCACCGCCAGCAACCACGCCAGGATGCGCAGGGTGGCGTTCATGCGCGCGCTCCGCGCGCGGGAATGGGGAATCGGGAATAGGGAATCGTCAACAGCGGCGCACTGCCGGCTGTCGCTTTTGCGATTCCCGATTCCCGATTCCCCATTCCCGGCGTCATAGCGTCTGCTCCAGCACGCGCCAGACCAGTTCTTCGAAATCGATGCCGAGCTGGCGCGCGGCCTTGGGCACCAGCGAGTGGCTGGTCATGCCGGGGGCCGTGTTGACTTCGAGCAGATACAGCTGCCCGCTGGCGCGGTCACGCATCACATCGACGCGACCCCAGCCGCGGGCGCCGGCAGCGCGGAAGGCATCGAGCGCGAGCTGGCGGATCTGCGTCTCGGCATCGCCGTCCAGGCCCGGGCACAGGTACTGGGTGTCGTCGGCCAGGTACTTGGCGTTGTAGTCGTACCACTGACCCTTGGGCACGATGCGGATCGACGGCAATGCGACCTCGCCGAGCACGGCCACGGTGAGTTCGTCGCCCTCGATCAGCTGCTCCATCAGCAGCGCGCCGTCGTAGCGCGCCGCCAGCCCCACGGCTTGTTCGAGCTGGGCCTGATCGAACACGCGGCTGATGCCGACGCTGGAGCCTTCGTTGGCCGGCTTGACGATCACCGGCAAGCCGATCTGCCGTGCGGCAGCATGGATGTCGTCGGCGCTGGCACCGGCGGCCAGGCGCGCATAGCGCGGCGTGGACAGGCCCAGCGACAGCCACACCTGCTTGGTGCGGATCTTGTCCATGCTCAACGCCGAGCCCAGCACGTCGGAGCCGGTATACGGCACCTTGAAGGCTTCCATCAGGCCTTGCACGATGCCGTCTTCGCCGCCGCCGTTATGGCCGTGCAGCACGTTGAAGACGCGATCGAAGCGCTGCGCGACCAGGGCCTGCGCCAAGGCCGGAATGCCGTCGACCGGCTGCGCGTCGACACCCCGCGCGCGCAGAGCATCGAGCACGTTGCTGCCGGAATTCAACGACACCTCGCGCTCGGACGAAGTCCCGCCGAGCAGCACGGCGACGCGGCCGAACGCGGCCGGGTCGCTGATGCGTGCGTTGGGAATCACCGCGCTCATGCGCTCGCTCCGGTGAAACCGTTGTTGATGATGTGCTGTGCGACATAGCCGATATCGCCGGCCCCCATCATCAGCAACAGGTCGCCGTCCTGCAGCACGTCCGGCAACACTTCGGCCAGGCCGGAAATCTGCCCGACCACCACCGGTTCGCTGCGGCCGCGTGCACGGATGGCGCGCGCCAGTGCACGCGCATCGGCGCCCGGAATCGGCGCTTCGCCGGCCGGATAGACCTCGCTCAGCACCAGCGCATCGACGGTGCTCAGCACCGCGGCGAAGGCGTCGAACTGATCGCGGGTGCGGCTGTAGCGATGCGGCTGGAATGCCACCACCAGCCGCTTGTCCGGCCAGCCGCCGCGGGCGGCGGCGAACACCGCTTCCAGCTCACGCGGATGGTGGCCGTAATCGTCGACCACGCGTACGCGCGCACCGGTGGTGGTGGTGACTTCGCCCAGGTCGTTGAAGCGGCGGCCGATGCCGGCGAAATTTTCCAGCGCCCGTGCAATGGTCTCCGGTGCCACGCCCAGCTGCCAGCCGATCGCGGCGGCTGCCAGTGCGTTGAGCACGTTGTGACGCCCCGGCAAGGCGAGCGTCACCGGTGTGGTGGTGCCTTCGGGCAGACGCAGCGTGAAGCGCATGCGCGGGCCGTCCTGCACCACGTCTTCGGCGCGCACATCGGCGTTTTCGCTCATGCCGTAGCTCATCACGTGGCGCGGCGTCTTGCCCGCCAGCGCGGCCACTTCCGGGTCGTCGATGCACAGCACCGCCAGGCCATAGAACGGCAGGCGCTGCAGGAATTCGGCGAATGCCGCCTGGATGCGTGCGAAATCGTTGCCGTAATTTTCCAGGTGATCCGAATCGATATTGGTGATCACCGCCATCAGCGGATTCAGACGCAGGAAGCTGCCATCGCTTTCGTCGGCCTCGGCCACCAGCCACTGGCCGCCGCCGAGCTTGGCGTTGGCACCGGCGGCCAGCAACTGCCCGCCGATGACGAAGGTCGGATCCAGCCCGCCCTCGCTCAGCACCGCTGCGGCCAGGCTGGTGGTGGTGGTCTTGCCATGCGTGCCGGCCACCGCGATGCCGCGACGGAACCGCATCAGCTCGGCCAGCATCGCCGCACGCGGCATGATCGGAATGCGCTGGCTGCGCGCTTCCATCAACTCGGGGTTGTCTTCGCGGATCGCGCTGGACACCACCACGCAATCGGTGCCGAGCACGTTGGCAGCAGAATGCCCCCGCATCACCCGCGCACCCAGCTTGGCCAGCCGCCGCGTCGCCACGTTATCGGAGTTGTCCGAGCCGGAGACTTCATAGCCCAGCGTCAGCATCACCTCGGCAATGCCGCTCATGCCGGTGCCGCCGATACCGACGAAATGTACGCGCGGAAACGCGCGCACCAGATCGCCGCTGTCCTGCAGACGGCGGATCACGCGGCACCTCCGGTGGAGGTGCGAATCGGGAATCGGGAATCGGGAATCGTGTGGAGCGGAGCGCCTGCAGCGACGGATACTTGGTCGGTGCGCTTGTCTGCGTGCATCAATGTGTGTTCCTGCAATTGTTCTGAGCTTTGCCCATTCCCCATTCCCGATTCCCCACTCCCGGCTTCCTGCAGAATGATGTCGGCGATGCGTTCGGCGGCATCCGGCTTGGCCAGGGTGCGGGCGGCCTGGGCCATCGCCAAGCGGCGGGCGGGGTCGGTCAGCAGGGTCTGCAAGACCTGCTGCAACCGCACGGCCAGGGTGTCGTCCTGCTTGAGCAGCACGGCGGCGTCGGCGCCGACCAGGTATTCGGCATTGCGGGTCTGGTGGTCGTCCACTGCTGCGGCGAAGGGCACCAGCACGCTGCCGATGCCGGCGGCGCACAGTTCGGCCAGCGTCGATGCACCGGCGCGGCACACGACCAGATCGGCCCAGGCGTAGGCGGCGGCCATGTCGGCGATGAACGGTTCGACGCTGGCGTTGACGCCCGCCTGCGCGTATGCCGCCTCTGCTTCGGCGCGCAGCTTTTCACCGCACTGGTGGCGCACGTCCACATCCGGGTGGCCAAGCGCGGCCAGTGCCGCCGGCACGGCCTGATTCAATGCGCGCGCGCCCTGGCTGCCACCGAGCACCAGTACACGCACGGCACCGCCACGGCCGACCAGACGTGCGGCCGGCGCCGGAAGCGCTGCGATTTCCGCGCGCACCGGATTGCCCACCGCTTCTTCGCCGGCAAAGCTGCCTGGGAAACCGGTCAGCACACGGCGCGCAAACCGCGACAACACCTTGTTGGTCATGCCGGGGGCGCGGTTCTGTTCGTGCACCAGCAGCGGCGCGCCGAGCAGCCGCGCCGCCAGGCCACCCGGCCCGGCCGCGAAGCCGCCGAAACTGATCACCGCACGCGGCTGGCGCTTGCGCAGCACGAAACCGGCGGCGCGCACTGCGCGCATCACCCGCACCGGTGCACCGAGCAATTTCATCAGGCCCTTGCCACGCAGGCCGCTGATGGCCAGCGTGTCCAGTGGAATGGCGTGCTGCGGCACCAGCCGGGTTTCCATCGCGCCATCGGCACCCAGCCAGGTCACCGGCACGCCACGCGCGCGCAGCACCTTGGCCACGGCCAGACCCGGGAAGATGTGCCCGCCGGTGCCGCCAGCCAGAATCATCACTGGTCGACTCCCCGCACATGGATGTTCGGGTGTTTGCGAGGGATTCGCATGAGCACTCATGCAATCCTCCCGAAGGTCGGTTCCACACGCGACTGCATGCGGCTGGTGCCGCGCAGGATGGCCGACGCCGGTGCCACCGATGCTGCAGCGACCGGTGCGGCTGCGGGTGCGGCGGCAACCGGGTCACGCTGCGGCTTGTGCGCCGGCGCATAGGCTGGCGCGACCGATTCGACCACCGGTTCGGCCGGCTCGGCCGATGGCGCGCCCGCGCCCTGCGGCGACAACTTGCTGCGCAGGCGCTCGGCACGATCCATCTCGTAGGACACGCGCAGCAGCAGGCCCATCGCCACGCAGGTCATCAACACCGACGAACCGCCGGAGGAAATCAGCGGCAGGGTCAGGCCCTTGGTCGGCAGGATGCCCAGGTTCACGCCGACCGAGACGAAGCTCTGCAGGCTGATCCACAACCCGATGCCGAAGGCGATGTAGCCGGAGAAGTGACGCTTCATTTCCACGCAACGCATGCCCAGCCAGAACGCCCGACCGACCAGCAGCGCATACAGCGAGATCACCCCGCACACGCCGACAAAGCCGAGTTCTTCGGCGATGACCGAGAAGATGAAGTCCGTATGCGCTTCGGGCAGGTAGTTGAGCTTCTGCACCGAGGCGCCCAGGCCCACGCCGGTCCACTGGCCACGGCCGACCGCCATCAAGGCGTTGGACAGCTGATAGCCGGAGCCAAGCTGGTCGGCCCACGGGTCCAGGAACGAGGTGATGCGACGCAGCCGGTACGGCTCCAGGATCGCGATGAAGGCGAACACCGGCAGGCCGAACACGATCGGCATCGACATGCGCGGCAGGTTCACCCCGCCCAGCACCAGCATGCCGGCGGTGATCGCCAGCAACAGGGTGGACGAGCCGAAGTCCGGCTGCATCAGCAGCAGGCCGACCAGTGCGATCGCCACACCCAGTGGCTTGAGCATCGCCGGCCAGGTGGCGTTGACCTCGTCGCGAAAGCGCACCAGATAGCTGGACAGCCACACGATGTAGAGCACCTTGACCGCTTCGACGGTCTGGAACTTCGACACGCCCAGGTTGATCCAGCGCTTGGCGCCGTTGACGCTGCTGCCCAAGCCGGGCACGAACACCACCATCAGCAGGCCGAAGCAGGCCAGCAGCAACACCTGGTTGTACTGCTCGATGGTCTTGAGCTCGGTACGCATCGCCCAGAACGCCAGGCCCACGCCGATGCCCAGGAACAGCAGGTGGCGGGTCAGGTAATAGAACGGGTTGTCGGACAGCTCGATCGAGCTGGACGCCACCATCACCACGCCCAGCGAGGCGAGCGTGGCCGCGGCCCCGAGCAGCCACGGGTCGTAGCGGCCGCCGATGGCGTCCAGTCGCGTGGCCTGGCGGGACATGTCGTTCATCAGCGCACCTTCAACGTGGCAAGGCCGATCAGCACCAGCACCACCGAAATGATCCAGAAGCGCACGATCACGCGCGGCTCCGGCCAGCCCTTGAGTTCGAAATGGTGATGGATCGGCGCCATGCGGAACACGCGCTTGCCGGTCAGCTTGAAGCTGGCGACCTGGATCATCACCGATAGCGTCTCGATCACGAACACGCCGCCCATGATCACCAGCACCAGTTCCTGGCGCACGATCACCGCGATGGTGCCGAGCACCGCGCCCAGCGACAGCGCGCCGATGTCGCCCATGAACACCATGGCCGGATAGGTGTTGAACCACAGAAAGCCCAGGCCTGCGCCGGCGATCGCCGAGCAGATGATGATCAGCTCGCCGGCCCCGGGAATCAGCGGGATCTTCAGGTATTCGGCAAACACCACATTGCCCGAGGCGTAGGCGAACACGCCCAGCGCGCAGGCCACCAGCACGGTCGGCATGATCGCCAGACCGTCCAGGCCGTCGGTGAGGTTCACCGCATTGGAGAAGCCCACGATCCAGAAATAGGCGATCACCACGAAGCTCACGCCGGCCAGCGGCAGCGCGATCGACTTGAACATCGGGATGTAGAAGGTGATCGCGGCCGGCACGTCGGCGGTGTAGTACAGGAACAACCCTGCGGCCAGGCCGAAGATCGACTGCAGCAGGTACTTCCAGCGCGACTTCAGGCCGTTGGGATCGCGGCGCACGATCTTGATCCAGTCGTCGTACCAGCCGATCGCGCCGAAACAGATCATCACCGCCAGCACCAACCACACGTAACGGTTGCGCAGGTCGCCCCACAGCAGCACCGACAAGGTCACCGCCAGCAGGATCAGCGAACCGCCCATGGTCGGGGTGCCGGCCTTGGAGAAATGCGTCTGCGGGCCGTCCTGGCGGATCGGCTGGCCACCCTTGAACTGGGCCAGCTTGCGGATCACCGCCGGGCCCATCCACAGCGACAGGAACAGCGCGGTCAGCGCGGCCAGGATGCCGCGGAAGGTCAGATAGTTGAACAGCCCGAACAGGCTCTCCAGTTGCTGCAGCCAACGCGCCAGCTCAAGCAGCATGGGATGCGTCCTCCGCCGGTGCGCGCAGCGCGGCGACGATGCGGTCCATGGCGCTGCCACGGGAGCCTTTCACCAGCAGCGTGGGCGGGTTTTGCGCCGTGGTGGCGGCAGCCTGCGCCGCCGCACCGGTGTGTTCGTGCATCGAAGAAGATTCCTGCGTTTGAGTCGGCGAAACGGCGAGCTGCGCCAGATCCGCCTGCAAGGCCGCGATCAACGCGGCATGGGTGGCGAACACGCGGCCGCCCTCGCCGAACGCCTGTGCGGCGGCGGCACTGAGCTCGCCCAGCGCGTACAGGCGCTGCAGCTTGGCCGCGCGCGCGCGACGTCCGGCGGCGGCATGCAAGGCCGCGCCTTCCGGGCCGAGTTCACGCATGTCACCGAGCACCAGCCAGCCCTCGCCAGCAGCAGCGGCGAGGGTGTCGATGGCGGCATCCAGCGAACCGGGATTGGCGTTGTAGCTGTCGTCGATCAGCACCGCGCCACTGGGCAGGGTGTGGGTGATCTGGCGACCAGCCACCGGGCGCGCCTGCGCCAGACCGGCGGCGATGATCGGCAAGGCGATGCCCGCACCCAACGCCAGGCCGGCCGCAGCCAGCGCGTTGAGCACGTTGTGGCGGCCCGGCAACGGCAGCGCGATCTGCGCCTGGCCTTGCGGGGTCACCAGGGTGAATTGCGCGCCACTGGCCTGCAGCCGCAAGCCATGCGCGGTGATGTCGGCACTGGCCTGCAGGCCGTAACGCAACACGCGACGGCCCTGCACCGGGTGCGCATGCAGTTGCTGCTCGAACCAGGCACCGAAGGCATCGTCGGCATTGATCACCGCCACGCCATCGGCCGGCAATGCGGCGTAGATGGCGCCCTTGGTGCGGGCGACGCCGAGCAGGCTGCCCAGGCGTTCCAGATGTGCGGGCGCGATGTTGTTGACCAGGGCCACGTGCGGCTGCGCGATCTCGGTGAGATAGGCGATATCGCCCGGCTTGCCGGCGCCCATTTCGTAGATCGCCAGATCCGCATCGTCCGGCGCTGCGATCACCGCAAGCGGCAGGCCGATCTCGTTGTTGCGGTTGCCCGGCGTGGCGTACACGGTGGTGCCGTCGACACGCCCGGCCTCGGTCAGGATGGCCAGCAGCACGGCCTTGACGCTGGTCTTGCCGTTGGAGCCGGTCAAGGCGATCACCCGCGTGGCGCGGTCGCGCTGCATGCCGGCAGCGATACGCGCCAGGGCCAGTTCGGTATTTTCCACCAGTACCTGCGGCACGCTCAGCGCCGGCAGCAGGCGATCGACCAGCAAGCCGCTGGCGCCATGCGCCACCGCGTCCGCGGCAAAGTCGTGTCCGTCGAAACGCTCGCCGCGCAGCGCCACATACAGGCTGCCGTTGGCCAACGTGCGGGTGTCGTTGCCGACGGCGTCGATCATGGCGTCGTCGCCATGCAGCTCGCCGCCGGCCCAGTGGGCGATCAACGACAGCGGAGTGAGCTTCATGCGCGCACTCCCAGTACGGTACGCGGCAACAAGGCCTGCGCCGCCACGATGGCGTCGTCGAAGGCATGCCGCACACCGGCGATTTCCTGATACGGCTCGTGGCCCTTGCCGGCGATCAGCACGATGTCGGAGGCACCGGCCATGCTGATGGCCTGATGGATCGCCGCGGCGCGATCGCGCTGCACGATCGCAGCATCCGGGCGCGCAAAGCCGCGCAGGATATCGGCCACGATCACATCGCCATCTTCGCCACGCGGATTGTCGTCGGTGACGATCGCCACGTCGGCATTGACCTCGGCAATGGCCGCCATCAGCGGGCGCTTGCCGGTGTCGCGCTCGCCACCGCAGCCGAACACGCAGATCAGCCGGTCCTGCGCATGCGCGCGCAGGCTGGCCAATGCCTGTTGCAGCGCGTCGGGCGTGTGTGCGTAGTCGACGACCACCAACGGTGCGCCGTGTGCACCACCCAAGCGGTTCATGCGGCCATGGATCGGCTGCAACCGACCGAGCGCCTCGGCAATCCGTGCCGGCGCGATGTCCAGCGCAGCCAACGCGCCGGCCACGGCCAGCAGGTTGTCCACGTTGAAGCGGCCCAGCAGCGGCGAGTGCACCGGATGCACCTGGCCGCCGAGATGCAGCGCGAAATTGATGCCGTTGTGATCCAGCTGCAGTGCCTGCGCACGCACGCTTGCCTGGGTCTGCGCGCGCGAGCTGACGCCGATCGCGCGCAGCGCGGGGTCGAGCGAGGCCAGCAGCGTGCGGCCGAAGTCATCGTCCAGATTCACCACGGCGGCCTTCAATCCGGCGCGCGTGAACAGCCTGGCCTTGGCCGCGCCGTATTGCGCCATGTCGCCGTGGTAATCGAGATGGTCGCGGGTGAGATTGGTGAACACCGCCACGTCGAGATGCACCGCATCCACGCGGCCCTGGTCCAGCGCATGCGAGCTGACTTCCATCGCCACGGCCTGCGCGCCCTCGTCGCGCAACTGCGCCAGCAACGCATGCGTCTGCAGCACCAGCGGCGTGGTGAAACCGGTCGGCACGGCGCTGCCATACAGGCCGACGCCCAGGGTGCCGAGCGTGCCGGCAGGGGTGCCGAGCAGCGTCAGGGCCTGCGCCAGCAATTGCACGGTCGAGGTCTTGCCGTTGGTGCCGGTGACGCCGACCATCCGCATCGCCTGCGAGGGCTGGCCGTGGAACTGATCGGCCATCGCGCCCAGGCGCGCACGCAAACCGGGCACGGCGATCGCGTCGGCCGGTGCCGGCAGATCGGCCGGCGCCGGCGGCTCGAACAACAGCGCCGCCGCGCCATTGGCGCGCGCCTGGTCGACGAAGCCCAGGCCATGCGCACCGAAACCGGCGATCGCCACGAAGGCATCGCCCGCACGCACCGCACGGCTGTCCATCACCAGGCCCGACACCTGCACATCGTGCGCAAGCGGCACGTCCGGCAACAGCTGCGACAGCGGCATGCTGCGGCTCACTGGCGGCTCTCCTGCAATGGAGCAGGCTGGGCGGGTGCGGGCAGCGCAGCCGGCGCAACGGCGGTGGGAATGCCGGCAGACACTTCGTCCACCGGATCCGGCACCAACGCCGGGTCCAGATCGGCCGGCTGCGGCTTGACGACCGGCTGCCCGGTCTTGCCGGCGGCCTGCGCGGCCAGCCACGACTGGATGTCGTCCGGCGGCACGTCCATCAGCCGCAACGCGCCTTCCATCACCCTGTGGAACACCGGCGCCGACACCAGGCCGCCGTAATACACCTTGCCCTGCGGATCGTTGATCACGATGACGGTGGCAAAGCGCGGACGCGTGGCCGGCACCAGCCCGGCGAACAGCGCGTTGTAATGCCCGCGCTCGTACCCGTTGGCGCCGTTCTTGCGCGCGGTACCGGTCTTGCCGGCCACGTGATAGCCCAGGATCGCCGCGCCCTTGGCGCCGCCCTGGGTGACCACCGTTTCCATCATGTCGATGACCTGGCGCGCCACGTCGGGGGTGACCACCTGGCGGGTTTCGTTGTGCTGGCCGCGCACGAAGGTCGGCGGAGTCAGCTTGCCGCCATTGCCCAGCGTGGCGTACGCCTGCGCGATCTGCAGCGGCGTCACCGACAGGCCGTAGCCGTACGACATCGTGGTCTTGGACGGGCCGCTCCAGCGTGCCGGCTGCAGCACCACACCGGCCGATTCGCCAGGAAACCCGCTATGCGGCGCAGCGCCATAACCGAAGTTGCGAATCGACTGATAGAAGGTCTGGTCCGGCACCTTGGCCGCGATCTTGGCCGCGCCGATATTGGAGCTGCGGGTGATCACGCCGGTGACGTTGAGCACGCCGTTGTTGCGCGGCACATCGCGGATGGTGAAGCGTCCCACCGACATGTAGCCGGGGTTGGTGTCGATGACGGTGTCCTTGGTCACCACGCCGGCGGTCAGCGCCGTGGCCACGGTCAGCGGCTTCATCGTCGAGCCCGGCTCGACCAGATCGGTGACCGCGCGGTTGCGGCGCGCCGAGGGATTGATGCCGGTGACCGAATTCGGGTTGTAGGTGGGCAGGTTGACCATCGCCAGCACTTCGCCGGTGGCCACATCCATCACCACCATCGAACCGCCGGCAGCATTGTTTTCGACCAGCGCGTTGCGCAGTTCCTTGTAGGCCAGGAACTGGATGCGGCGGTCGATGCTCAGCGTCAGGTCCTTGCCCGGCTGCGCCGGACGCACCAGATCCACGCTCTCCACGATCGCGCCGCGCGCATCGCGCACCACCTTCTTGGAGCCCGGCTTGCCGCGCAGCCATTCGTCGAAGGCCAGCTCCAGGCCTTCCTGGCCGCGGTCGTCGATATTGGTGAAGCCCAGCACGTGGGCCATCGCCTCGCCTTGCGGATAGAAGCGACGGAACTCGCGCTGCGAGAACACACCGGGGATCTTCAGATCGACAATCGCATGCGCCTTGTCCGGGTTGATCCGGCGCTGCAGGTACATGAATTCCTTGCCGGCCTTCTGCGCCAGTTTGGCGTTCAACTCGTCCAGCGGCTGGCCGAGCGCCTTGGCCAGCTCGGGAATGCGATCCGGGTTGCGCAACAGTTCCTGCGGATTGACCCAGATCGATTCCACCGGCGTGGACACCGCCAGCGGCTCGCCGTTGCGGTCGGTGATCATGCCGCGCGAGGTGGCGATCGGCAGCTCGCGCAGGTAGCGCGCTTCGCCCTGGCGCTGGTAGAAATCGCGGTTGACCAGCTGCACGAACGCCGCCCGGCCGATCAGCGTCACCGAGCACAGGCCCAGCGCGATGCCGACCAGCATCAGGCGGCCACGCAGGTTGAAATTGCTGCGCGCGCGGTTGCGGCCGGCCTTCATGGCGCACCTCCGTGTGCGCCACCCTGCGGGCGGCTTCGCCGTGCAAAACGGCTGTCCTGCCGTTTTGTCATGGGCGCAACACTTACATGTGCGCCACCCTGCGGGCGGCTTCGCCGTGCAAAACGGCTGTCCTGCGGCATCGTCATGGGCGCACCACCACGATGTCGTTGGTCTCCGGGAACTTCATCCCGATGCGCGCACGCGCGACCTGATCCACGCGATTGCTTTCCGCCCAGGTGGCCTGCTCCAGCTGCAGCCGGCCGAATTCGATATTCAATTCATCGCGTGTGTGTTCGAGCTTGGACAGCTGCACGAACAGCTTGCGATGCATGTGGCGCATGTACACGACCCCGATCGCCGAGGCGATGCTGCAGGCGAGCAGCACGATGAGCAGCAGGCGGCTCATGCAGCGTCTCCGTTCGGAGACGCCGGGAATCGGGAAGCAGCGTCGCTGTTGCCTTTGCCCATTCCCGATTCCCCATTCCCCATTCCCAGCTTCTCGGCCACCCGCAACACCGCGCTACGCGCGCGCGGGTTGACGCTCAGCTCGGCGTCGTCGGCCTTGATGGCGCCGCTGATCAGTTGCAGCGTCGGCACGAACGGCTGGGCTTCGGGCAGGCGGCGGTTGCTCGGCGGGGCCTTGGCGTAGCGGGCCATGAACTGCTTGACGATGCGGTCTTCCAGCGAATGGAAGCTGATCACCGCCAGGCGGCCGCCGGGCTTGAGCGCGCCCAGGGCGGCATCCAGGCCGGCCTCCAGATCGTCCAGCTCGCGGTTGATGTAGATGCGGATCGCCTGAAAGCTGCGCGTGGCCGGATGGGTCTTGCTGTCGCCGCGCGGCATCACCGAGGCAATCAGCTCGGCCAATTGCGCGGTACGCAGCAGCGGCTGTTCGGCGCGGCGCGCCACGATGGCGCGCGCGATGCGGCGGCTCTGGCGTTCTTCGCCATAGGTCCACAACACGTCGGCGATGTCGCGGTCGCTGGCCTGCGCCAGCCACTCGGCCGCGCTCTGGCCGGCGTCCGGGTCCATGCGCATGTCCAGTGGGCCGTCCTTGCCGAAACTGAAACCGCGCCCGGCCACATCCAGCTGCGGCGAGGACACGCCCAGATCCAGCAGAATGCCGTCGACGGTTGCCGCAGCCACCACCTGGCCGAGCCCGGCAAAGCTGCCGCGATGGATGGACACGCGCGCATCCCCACCGAACGACTGTTCGGCCACGGCGATCGCGTCGGGGTCCTTGTCCATCACCAGCAGTCGACCTCCCGGGCCAAGGTGTTGCAGCACGCCACGGGCGTGTCCGCCACGCCCGAACGTGCCATCGAGATAGGTTCCGTTTTCGATCACCTGCAGGCCGTCCAGAACCTGCGTGTACAGCACCGGCACGTGGGCCGCCGGTGGCTGCGACACCGGGTGACCGGGCTGCGCTTCACCGCGCATCCGGGCACCCCGGCTCACAACCTGAGATCGAGCAATTCATCGCCCAGATCCCCGTCAGACAATGTCTGCTGGATCAGTGCGCGATGTGCCTGCTCGCTCCAGAGTTCGAATTTGTCGCCCATGCCGAGCAGCACGGCCTTCTTCTCGATGCCAACCGCATTGCGGTGACTGGCCGGGATGCTCAGACGCCCATTGGCGTCCAGCTCCAGCACTGCGGAAGAACCCACCAGTTTCTGCTGCAGCGTGCGGATCACGCGCTGGGTATTGGGCTTTGACATCACATCGTCACGCACCCGTTCCCACTCCTTTTCCGCATATAGCCACAGGCATCCGGCCTCGAACGGGTTGTAGGTGAGCACCAGGCGATTGCCGCTCACGCGCGTGACCAGGTCGCGATACGCGGTTGGCACCGCCATACGCCCCTTGTCGTCCACCGTGATGGCAGTCTCGCCCTGAAACACCGAATGCAACCTCGAATACCCGCTGGGGGATCATTGAACCACGAAAAACCACAAAACACCTGGTTTTCCCTCCGTTGCCCACCTTAGCAGCGCGCCAAAGGTTGTCAACAACTTTGAAGGTCGCAAATCGCCAGTCGCATCAATGAGTTGCGGCACTCTTTAGAGACTTGTTCAAAGGTTATCCACAAGTTGCTGTTTCATCTCAGATTTTGAGATTGAACAAAAATTCAGGGGCGTGAAGGCCATGTAAACCCGACCGCAGTCTCACTTCACGCTGCGCCAGCTGCACATGGTCAATGCGCAAACAGGCGACAATCGGCGGCATGTGCCTGGTCGCTCTTGCCTGGAAAACCCACCCGCGCTGGCGCCTGCTGCTGGCGGGCAACCGCGATGAACTCCACGAGCGCCCGACCGCTGCGCTGGCGCGCTGGCCAGCACCCGCCGACGGCGTGCTGGCAGGCCGCGACCTGCGCTCGGGCGGCAGTTGGGTGGGTCTGGGCAGCGACGGGCGCGCCGCGGTCGTGACCAACGTGCGCGACCCGCTCGCCACCGCATCCGGCCGCTCGCGCGGACATCTCATTGCCGATTACCTGGCCGGCAGCCTGGACGCGGCCGTTTACGCCAGAGACCTGGCAGCGGCCGCGCACGAATTCCCGCCATTCAATCTATTGCTGTGCGACGCCGAGCGCTGCGAGCACCTCAGCAATCACCCGCCGTTGGCACGCACGTTGGCGCCCGGCATCCACGGCATGTCCAACGGCCCGCTGGATGCGCACTGGCCAAAGACCGCTGCACTGACTGCGGTCCTGCACGATTGGTGCGCTGCAGGCAGCGACGACCTGCAACCGCTGTGGACCGCCCTGGGCAACCACGCCATCGCGCCCGACGCCGCCCTGCCCCACACCGGCGTGGACTTGCCCACCGAACGCCTGCTCTCGGCCGCCTTCATCGACGGACCCAGCTACGGCACCCGCGCCAGTACCATCGTCGCGGTGGATCGCCAGGGCAGCGGCTTCATCCACGAACGCCGCTTCGGCCCGAACGGCATCTTCCAGGGCGGGACGCGGCTGGACATTTAGAGACACCGGAACTGCTTGGCGGGACGATGAGGCAAGAAACACCGGGCCTGGCCCACGCATCGCCCCCGTAGGCCGGGCAAATGCAGATTGCCCAGCACCACTTCTCCCGCCTGCGGGAGAAGGTGGCGCGCAGCGCCTGATGAGGGGATGGGCAAACCGTCCCCACGGCGCCCCCATCCGCCCTTCGGGCACCTTCCCCCGCAAGCGGTGGAAGGCAGATATCTCCGGGACCGCTCTTCCCCTTCCCGCAAGCCGGGAGGACGCAGACCGCCTCGCACCCCTTCTCCCGCCTGCGGGAGAAGGTGGCGCCCAGCGCCGGATGAGGGTGGGATCCGCCACGTATTCCCGCGCTGCCCCCATCCGCCCTTCGGGCACCTTCCCCCGCAAGCGGTGGAAGGCAAAAAAGATCTGGACCCGCCCGTTCCCCTCCGCAAGCCGGGAGAAGGACGCAACAGTGATTACCAGGCAATTCCATCGACAGCAGTTCCATCGATGGCAGACGACCCGACGCTCCAGCAGTGCACCCGAGTGCAAGCCCCCTTGAGTCAAGGGGGCGCGGCGACAGCCGCGGGGGTGTGGCATGCGCGGAGCGGGACCCGCGGTTTGTACCGCCGAAAGCGGTACAAAGCGCGGGCGCCTTTTTTGGGCCTACGCCCAAAAAGGTGGCGGAGCCGGCCGGTAAGCCGGGTTCTGTCGTGGACAGTCATTCGTCTAGGCGCTACGTCACCGCAGCGCTCAAGCAACCTACCCGGATCCAGCGCGGGCCACGCCAATGGATCCCTATTTGGTCTTGCTCCAGGTGGGGTTTGCCGTGCCGGTCCGTTACCGGACTCGCGGTGCGCTCTTACCGCACCATTTCACCCTTACCGGCCCCTCGCCACCCCTCTGCAGCCTCCGAACGCACTTGGCGATGCTGCGCATCGCCGACACGCTTCAGTGGCGGCAGAGGGGTGACGAGGGACGTAGGCGGTATCTTTCTGTTGCACTTTCCGTCGGCTCGCGCCGCCCAGGCGTTACCTGGCACCTTGCCCTATGGAGCCCGGACTTTCCTCGGCACTCTTGCGAGTGACGCGACTGTCTGGCCGACTCCGCCGGGGCGCACTATACGCTATCGCCACCTTGCACAACGGCGCCGCGACGCCAGCCCCGCCATCGCCGGCAGGAGCGCAATTGCCCGTAGGAGCGCACCCGGGCGCGAGAGGCCTTACCGAGAAAAATCCCAGTGCACGTCAACGTGCTCCTGCAACAGCACACCTAGCCGCCATACAACGCCTTGCGCGGCGCACCGGTCAGCTCGGCAGCCAACTTGGCGGCGGTGGACGGCGACAGGTGTTCGGCGAGTTTGGCGTAGACGCGGCGGCCTTCGGCCAGTTGGCCTTCGGCGGCGTCGGCGGCGCCCTGCACCATCACCACGAACTCGCCCTTGCGCTGGTTGTCGTCGGCTTCGACCTTGGCCTGCAACTGCGCCAGGGTGCCGTCGAGCACGGTTTCGAACAGCTTGGTCAGCTCGCGGGCAATCACCGCCTGGCGGTCGTCGCCGAAGGCCAAGCGCAAGTCGGCCAGCGACTCGACGATGCGGTGCGAGGACTCGTAGAACACCAGGGTGCGGGTTTCGCCAGCCAAGTGCGCCAGGCGCTCGCGGCGCGCGGCGCTCTTGGCCGGCAAAAACCCTTCGAAGCCGAAGCGGTCGCTGGGCAGGCCGGCCACGCTGAGCGCAGCGATCGCCGCGCAGGCGCCGGGAACCGGACTGACCCGGATCCCGGCGGCGCGGGCGGCGCGCACCAGCTTGAAGCCGGGGTCGCTGACCAGCGGGGTGCCGGCATCGCTGACGATGGCCAGCGACTCGCCCTCGCGCAGGCGCGCGACGATGCGCTCGGACATGGCGTCTTCGTTGTGGTCGTGCAGGGCCAGCAGCGGGCGGTCGATGCCGAAATGGCCGAGCAGCTGGCGGGTATGGCGGGTGTCTTCGGCGCAGATCGCGGCCACGCCACGCAGCACCTCCTGCGCACGCGGCGACAGATCGGCCAGGTTGCCGATCGGCGTGGCGACCACGTGCAGGGTTCCAGGGCAGGTCATCAACGGTATTCCGTAGGGCAAAGGGTAGAATCGTAGCGTTTTTAACGGTCCGCCCCGGCGGGCCCCGTCCAATGGATCTGAAATGAACAAGCGTGTTGCAAGGATCTCCGCCCTGTCGCTGATGGTGATGCTGGCCGCCGGTTGCGCCACCAGCAGCGTCACCCAGACCGCCTCGCCGACCCAGAGCGCGGCGCTGGCGTTGCTGGACCAGGGCAAGCCGCGCGAGGCGGCGCAGCAACTGGAAGCCGAGGCCGCAGGCGCCAGCGGTGCGCAGCGCAGCCGCCTGCTGGCCGCGTCCGCGTTCGGCTGGCACGACGCCGGCGATGACGCACGTGCGCGCACGCTGCTCGCGCAGGTCACCGCGCGTCATCTCAGCGGCGAGGACCGCGCCAGATTCGAGCTGCTGACCGGCGAGCTGGCGGTGATCGACAAGCAGGCCGCGCAGGCGCTGCAGGCCCTGGGCGAGAGCCCGCAAGGCCTGCCCCAGCCGCTGCAGACCCGCTGGCTGCTGGCGCGCGCCGCCGCATTGGAAGGCACCGGCGACCTGTTCGGGGCCGCCGCCGACCGCGCACGCGCCGACGCCAGCCTGACCGGCATCCCGCGCAGCGAGAACCAGCGCGCGATCGTGCGCCTGCTGGCCGCACTCGACGACGCCACGCTGAAGGGGCGCACCGCGGCGCTGCCGGCGGGCGATCCGCTGTACAACTTCGCCGGCCGCGCCTTGATCAGCCGCGGACTGGCGCTGCCGCGCGCGTTCGATCGCGACGCGCAATGGGGCTTTGACACCAGCAAGCGCCCGCCGGCCGAACGCGATGGCTATCGCCCGCCGATCAAGCTGGGCGTGCTGCTGCCGCTCAGCGGCAACCTGGCGACCGCCTCGGCGCCGGTGCGCGACGGTCTGTTGGCCGGCTACTACGCCGAAACCCGCCGCCGCCCGGAACTGCGCTTCTTCGACACCGCCGGCACCGCCGCCGGCGCCAATGCCGCCTACGACAAGGCAGTGAGCGCCGGGGTCGACTACGTGGTCGGCCCGTTGGGGCGCGACGAAGTCAGCGCCGTGTTCGCACGCAGCCAGCTGGCGGTGCCGGTGCTGGCGCTCAACCGCCCCACCGACAACAAGGCACCGCCCAGCGGCAGCGCCGGCTTCTCGCTGGCGCCGGAAGACGACGGCATCATGGCCGCCGAATACCTGCTTTCGCGCGAGCGCCGCAACGTGCTGATCGTCGGCACCAGCGACGACAACGGCAAGCGCACCATCAAGGCCTTCCGCGACCGTTTCAGCGAACGTGGCGGCACCGTCGCCGGCAGCATCAGCGTGGCCGAGGTGCCGGGCGACATCGGTGCGCAACTGCGCAATTACGGCACCGCCGATGCGGTGTTCCTGGCGGTGCGTGGCAACACCGCGCGCGCGCTGGCGCCGCAATTGGCCTTGAGCGGATTCGCCGGCAAATCGCGCGTGGGTACCTCGCAATTGGTGGCCGGCACCGGCAAGGTCGAGGACGACCTGGCCCTGGACGGCATCGTCTACCCGAGCGAAACCTGGACCGCCCTGGGCGTGTCCGGCCTGCCGGCCTCTACCCAGGTCGCCAGCACGTTGCCCAGCGCACGCGGGCCGGGGGCGCGCCTGTTCGCGTTCGGCTACGACGCCTGGAAGATCAGCGCGTATCTGGAAAAACTCGCCACCGGCACCGACGGCGGCCTGCGCGGCGCCACCGGCACCCTGCATCTGGACGGCTTCGGCAACGTGCTGCGCACCCCGGCCTGGTCCACCTTCAACGGTGGCCGCCCGGTGCCGATCGCCGACGGCCGCTGACGCCATGCCGGCAGCGCGTCAGCAGCGTGGTGCGGCGGTGGAAGCGGCCGCACGCGCGCTGCTGGAGCAGGCGGGGCTGCGGCTGGTGGTGGGCAATGCCAGCTACCGCGGCGGCGAACTGGATCTGGTGATGCGCGACGGGCAGGCGCTGGTGTTCGTGGAAGTGCGTTATCGCCGCGACAACCGCTTCGGCGGCGGCGCGGCATCGGTAGACCGGCGCAAGCGCCGCAAGCTGGTGCTGGCCGCGCAATTGTTCCTTGCCTATCACCCGGCACTGGCGACCTTGCCGTGCCGCTTCGATGTGGTGGAAGCCAGCGGCGAGCCGCCGGTGCTGAACTGGATCCGCGACGCCTTCCGCGCCGACGATTGCTGACAACGACCCACGCGCGATGCCCACCATCATCACCCATGCTGCGGTGCCGCTGGCGCTCTGGTGCGCCAGTGAGCGTGGCCGCCTGTCGCCGCGCCTGCTCGGTGCCGGCATCGTCGCGGCGATGTTGCCGGATGCCGATGTGCTGGCGTTCGCGTTGCATGTTCCGTACGCGGATGCGTTCGGCCATCGCGGCGCCAGCCACTCGCTGCTGTTCGCCGGGGCGATCGCGCTGCTGGGTGGTGGTGCGCATCGCCTGTTGCGTGCGGACGCGCTGCAGGCTGCAGCGTTCCTGTTCGTCTGCACCGCGTCGCATCCGCTGCTGGATGCGATGACCTCCGGCGGATTGGGCGTTGCGCTGGCCTGGCCATGGAGCGCGGCGCGCTGGTTCGCGCCGTGGCGGCCGATCCGCGTGTCGCCCTTCGCCAACGGTTTCTTCAATGCGCGCGGCCTGGCCACGCTGCTCTCCGAGCTGCGCTGGATCTGGCTGCCGCTCACCGTCGCCGTGCTGGGATGGAAATGCATCCAGCGCGCGGCACCACAGGATCACCCGTCATGACCGATGTGCTTCCCACTGCCCTGGCCGAGTTGCTGGCCGCACGGCTTGGCCCCGATGGCTGGTTGACCGGCGCCGACGCGCGTCGCCGCTACGGCGAGGACGATTCGCGCCGCTGGGCATTGCCCGCCGCCGTCGCCTTGCCGCGCGATACCGAGGATGTGGTGGCGATCGTGCGGGCGTGTCGCGCGCATGGCGTGCCGATCGTGGCGCGCGGCGCCGGTACCGGTACCACCGGTGCGGCAGTGCCGTTTTCCGGCGGCGTGGTGGTGTCGATGGTGCGCATGAACCGCATCCTTGCGCTGCGTCCGGCAGATCGCTGCGCCGTGGTGCAACCCGGCCTGCTCAATGGCGAGCTGCAACAGGCGTTGCAGCCGCATGGCCTGTTCTGGCCGCCGGATCCGTCCAGTGCGGACATCTGCAGCGTCGGCGGCAATCTGGCCACCAATGCCGGGGGCCCGCGCGCGGTGAAGTACGGCGCCACCCGCGACAACGTCCTCGGCCTGGTCGCAGTGACCGGCACCGGCGAGGTGATCCGTTGCGGCGGTGCGTATACGAAAAATTCCACCGGCTACGACCTGACGCATCTGCTGGTCGGCAGCGAAGGTACCCTGGCGATCATCGTCGAGGCGACCTTGAAACTGACACCGCGTGCGATCGCACAAGCCGGTTTGCGCGTGCTGTATCGCGATGCGGCCAGTGCCGCAGCGGCGGTGTCGCGCATCATGGCGCAACCAACCACGCCGACGATGCTGGAATTCATGGATGCCAGTGCGATTGCATTACTGCGCCGCAACGGCAGCGACGTGCCCGAGGCCGGCGCGATGCTGCTGATCGAAGCCGATGGCGATCACGACACCCTGCCCTACGCATTGCAGGCCTTGCACGCTGCGGCCGAGGGCGAGGGCGTGTTGAGCCTGGACGTGGCCGCCGATGGCAGCGCGCGCGACAAGCTGTGGGCGGCACGCCGCGCACTGTCGCCGGCGCTGCGCACGATCAAGCCGGGCAAGATCAACGAGGACGTGGTGGTGCCGGTCTCGCGCATTCCCGACCTGGTGGCCGGCGTGGAAGCGCTTGCCGCCGAATTCGCGTCGCCCATTGTCGCCTTCGGCCATGCCGGCAACGGCAACCTGCATGTCAACATCATGTACGACCCGGCCGATGCCGACGAAGACGCACGCGCACATGCCGCATTGCCGCGCCTGTTTGCGCTGGTGCTGTCGCTGGAAGGCACGCTCTCCGGCGAGCACGGCATCGGCGTGGCCAAGCGCGATTTCATGGACCAGGCCTTCAGCGCGCCGACGCTGGCGGCGATGCGCGCGATCAAGGCCGCGCTGGATCCGGACGGGATCTTGAATCCGGGCAAGGTGCTGCCACCCGTTGAGTGACCCGCTTGCAGCGTTGCAACTGGATTGCCGAACGTGATCCGGTGAACGCTGCGCTGGCCTGGCTCGTTTCTGGCATCGAAGAGCGCAGTGCGCCGATGGCACGATCATCGGCGTCGAAGTCGAAGTCAAAGTCAAAGTCAAAGTCAAAGTCGAGAGAGTGTCCCCCGCAGCAGCGATGACCTGCGGATCAGCACCGCCGCAACTCAACGCAACTGCGCATCCAGCCAATCCAACACGCGTTGTTGCACATCCACACCATGCTCGGTTTCGTAAAACCAGTGCGGGCCACGCGGATAGGTCACCTGCTCGACCGCTGTGCCCTGCAGTTTCAGCGCGCGGTACAACATGTCGCCTTGCGATGGCGGTACGCGTTGGTCGGCTTGCCCGTGCAGGATCAGCACCGGCACACGCACCTTTTCTGCGTAGCGAATCGGCGAGCGTGCGTCGTATTCGGCACGGTGACGCACCGGGTCGCCGAAATAGCCCGGCAGGTAATCGGGTACATCGGTGGTCAACGCCATGGCGCCGATATCGACCACGCCTGCGCCAACGACGGCGGTCCTGAAGCGCGAGGATTGCGTCACCGCCCATGCAGACAGATAACCGCCATAACTCCAGCCGCCGATGGCCAGACGCGCAGGATCGATCACGCCCTCGCGTTCGAGTTGGTCCACGCCGTCGAGCACATCCTGAAAATCCGCACCGCCCCAGTCGTGGCGCGCCAGCTCGGTGAACGCCGCACCCTGCCCTTCGGAACCGCGCGGGTTGGGCAACAGCACCGCGTAGCCATGGGTGGACAGCAGTTGCGCCCAGTCATGCCAGGAGCCCAACCAGCCGGACGCCCAGGCAGCTCCCGGTCCCCCGTGGATCTGTACCAAGGTAGGCAGCGGCGTTCCCGCCTTCCAGCCGGGCGGCGTGACCAATACGCCCGCGATCGATCGCCCATCGCGCGAGGAAGTCCAGCTCAAGTCGTGCAGCTGGCCATGCGCCCAGGCGGCGACCTGCGGATTGGTGCTGCTGCGCTGCGCGAGCTGACCAGCGCGCAGCGTCCAGACCTCCGCGGGCTGGTCATCACGCAGGCCGAGATAGGCGATCTCGCCATTGCGCGCAACGGTGAATGCCTGATACGGAATCTGCGGCCGGGCAAGCGGCTTCCAGCGCCCGCTGCCGGCATCGATGCGCAGAAAGGCACCGCGTACGCCTTGCAGCCCTTCGCCGATCAAGCTGCTGTCGTTCTGCCAGCGCGCCAGCCACAAAGTGCCGGGCCAGTCCTGCGCCAGCACCACACGCTGCTGATTGCGCAGCTGGTACACGACCAGATGCGCCACCATGCCGTGCTCGCCAAGTTGCCCATACAGCAGCCGGCTGCCATCCGGCGACCATTGCAATGGCAATGCCGAGGCATGCGGCTCGAGCACCGCACCAAGCACGCCGTCCTGCAGCGACAACAGCTGCACGCGCGATGCGTACCAGTAGTCGTTGAGCGTGGTGCCGTCGGACACGCGCAGCGCCAGTTGCCGGCCGTCCGGCGACCAGGCCAGGTCGTGCACCTGCAGACCGGGCGGTGTCAGCGCACGCGTCTGGCCGCTTTGCAGATCACGCACCCACACCCGTGAAAACCGGGTTGGCCGCTCGGTCTGCACGGCATCGCGCTTTGCGTCCGCATCGGCCGTTGCCTGCGCGGTGGGCGGATCCAGCGCCAGGTACGCGATCTGCCGCGCATCGGGCGACAGCGAGAACCCGCTGACCTCCCCTGCCGAACGCGTCAGCGGCTGCGGTGCGGCATCTGCTGTCTGTTGCCAGACCTGGGTTGGCGCCAGTTGCTCGCGGCCGGTGGCGTTGTCCGGCAATGGACGCGTCGACAGGAAGAGCAGCCGGCGGCCATCGGCAGACCAGCGTGGATGCTGGTCGTTGGCCTCATCGGTTGAGGGCATCGACACCGCGGCAGCGCTACCGCGTGCGGGTATCTGCCAGATCTTGCTGAGCGGCGGCTTGCCCTGCGCCTGCGGGGTGGCGACGGTGTAGGCGATGCGGCGACCATCCGGACTGATCTGGGGGTCGCCCACGCTGCGCAGCTGCATGATCTGCGCAGGCGTCGGCACGGTTTGTGCAAACGCGCAGCCGACCAACAATAGCCAACCCGACAACAGCCACAACGCACCGAACCGATACCGCATGTCACTCACCTCTTCCAAATGCCGACGCATGCTGCGCCGCGCATGTTGGCATGCCGTTGGCAGCGGCGTGAAAGCACCTGCAACGCCTTACAGACCATGTCATTGAACGAACCCCTGGTCTCGTTCTACGTCATATCCCCGAGGGCGAGCTCATTGCCGCATTGCAAGCCACGTGCATGCGGACTCCCGCATCGCGCGAGCGAACGCCCCACCCGGCTTTGCACCGTCCGGGACAACCGGATCCCGCTCAAGCTGTCCGCGCCGTGGTCACAAAGACAGCTGCGCGGCGCTGATCAGCGCATCACCCCGATAAAGCGCAGGCCCACGCCCGGTTCGGTGACGATGTAATGCGGGTCGGCGGCATCGTCGTGCAGTTTCTGGCGCAGCTTGCCGACCAGGATGCGCAGGTAATGGGTGTCTTCTTCGTGGGTGGGGCCCCACACCTCGCGCAGCAATTGCGGCTGGGTGACCACCCGGCCGGCGTGCTTGAGCAGCAACGCGAGCAAGGCGTATTCCTTGCGACTCAAGGGCACCGCTTCGCCATCGAGCGTGACCTCGCGCAGACCCAGATGGATGTGCAGGCGGCCGTCGTCGAACACGCTCTCCTCCACCGTGCTGCCGGCGCCGGCCTGGCGCAGCAGCGCGCGGATGCGCGCCATCAGTTCCTGCACGCCGAACGGCTTGGTGACGTAGTCGTTGGCGCCGGCATCGAGCGCGGCGACCTTTTCGGTTTCGCCGGCACGCACGGTGAGCATGATCACCGGCACGCTGGACCACTGGCGGATCTCGCGCAGCACCTCATGTCCATCGCGATCGGGCAGGCCGATGTCCAGCACCACCAGCTCGGCGCCCTGCCCGGCCAGCGTGGCCAGACCTTCTTCGGCGGTGCCGGCCTGCAGCACGCGATACCCCTGCGCGCGCAGGCTGATGTCGAGAAACCGGCGGATCTGCGGCTCGTCGTCGACGATCAGCACGCGGGCAGGCGGGATGGCAGCGGGGTCAGTCGGCATCGGGGCGAGGTGGCGCGGCGGGAACGAGCAACGGCAGCGTAATGCGGATCGTGGTGCCGTGACCATCGGCACCGGCCAGTGCCTCCACGCCGCCGCCATGCGCGCCGATCATGCCCTGGCAGATGGTCAGGCCCAGCCCGGTGCCGTGACGGCCGCGGTCGCCACGCTCCACGCTGTAGAACATGTCGAAGATGCGCGCGCGCTCGTCCTCGGGAATGCCGGGGCCCTGGTCGCCGATATCGACCTGCAGGGCGCCGGCCTGCAGCCGCGCCTGCACGGTGACGGCCACGCCGGCTGGCGAAAATTTCGCCGCATTCTCCAGCACGTTGAAGATGGCCTGTTCCACCAGTGCCGGATGCACCCAGATCGCCGGCAGGTCGGCGGCCAGCTCCAGTTGCAGCCGTACTGCCGGCTGGTAGCGCTGCAGCCGCCGCGTGGCCGAGCCGATCAACTCGTCCACGCCGATCCAGTCGCGCTTCAAGGTCAGCCCGGTGTGGCCGAGCCGGGTCATGTCGAGCAGGTTCTGGATGTAGCGATCCAGCCGCTCGCCTTCGAGCTGGATGGTGTCGAGCAGGCTGTGGCGGTCCTGCGCGTCCATCGCATCGCCGTAGCTGGCCAGGCTGCTGGCCGAGCCGATCATCGAGGCCAGCGGCGAGCGCAGATCGTGCGAGACCGAAGACAGCAACGCCGAGCGCAGGCGCTCGGTTTCGCCACTGACGCGTGCGCCTTCCAGATCGGCGACCAGCCGCGTGCGCAGCGCCGCCTGGCCGATGTCTTCCACCATCGCTTCGGCCAGCCGACGCTCCTCCAGACCGGGCCGCTGCACGCTCTGACGAAAGCGCAGCGCGGCCACCCCCAGGCTGCCACGTTCATGCCGCACCGGCAGGCACCACCACTGCGCGCCGGCCAGCGTATCGGTGAAGCGGCCGGCCGGCTGACCGTGGCGCTGGGTCCAGTCCGCCGCGCTGCGCTCGAGTGCGCCGAAGCTGGCCGGTGCATCGCTTTCGCGTTGCTCCAGACGCAACCAGGCCTCGGCATCCAGTGCAGTGCCCAGCGCGCGACGGCCGGCTTCCAGCACCTGCCCCAGATCGGCAGCGGTGCTGAGCTCGCGGGCCAGCGTCTGCAGCGCATTGGCATGCGCGTTGGCGGCGCGCAAGGCCAGCACCTGGCTGCGCAAGCGCGAGGCCAGGCGGCCGGCGACCAGGGCGGCGATCAGGAACAGGCACACCGTCACCACGCCCTGGCGCGCGCTGATGTGCAGGGTGAAGCGCGGTTCGATGAAGAAGAAGTTGTAGGCGACAAAACTCAGCAACGCGGCGATCACCGCGGCAGCCATGCGCGTGCGCGAGGCCACCAGCACCACCGCGACGATGAACACCATCGACAGGTCGTCGATGTCGGTCCAGCGCTGGATCACCCACGCCACCGCAACCGCGGCAGCGGCGGCGATCGCCGCGAACGCCAGGTCGTAACGCTGCAGCCACTGGCGCGGATTGCGCCAACGCTGGCGTGCGCGTGCGCGCGCATCGGCGGAGCTGACGATGACCAGTTCGTAATGCGCGCCACGCTGCAGCAGTTGCTGGGTCAGCGTGCGGTTGAACATGCGCGCGAGCGGGCGTTCGCGCGTGCGCCCCAGCACCAGCGTGGACACGCCGTTTTGCGCAGCGAAATCCAGCAATGCCTCGGCGACGTTGGCGCCATGCAGCAGCGCGGTATCGCCACCCAGGCGGCGTGTCAGTGCGAACGCGCGGTCGATCTCCAGCTGCCAGGCGGCGTCGGCCACGGTGCGTGTCTGCACGGTGACCACCGTCCACGGCGCATCGCGTCGCTCGGACAACCGCCGCGCCACCCGCACCAGATAATCGGAGCTGCCACGCCCATCGATGGCCACCACCACGCGGCGACGCAAGGCGGCGGTGCCGGGCAAGCCGCGTGCGGCCTGAGTGTCGCGCAGATCGCTGTCGACGCGGTCGACCGCGGTCTGCATCGCCAGCTCGCGCAACGCGGTGAGGTTGGAGGGCGAGAAAAATGCCTGCAAGGCCTGCGTCGCCTGCTCGGGCAGATACACCTTGCCTTGCTGCAGGCGCTCGATCAGTTCGCGTGGCGGCAGATCCACCAGCACGATGTCGCGCAGGCGGTCGAACACCGCATCGGGCACGGTCTCGGACACGCGCACGCCGGTGATGCGCAGCACGATGTCGTTGAGGCTTTCCAGATGCTGGATGTTGACCGTGGTGTAGACATCGATGCCGGCGTCGAGCAGTTCGACGATGTCCTGCCAGCGCCGCTCGTGCCGGCTTCCCGGCACGTTGCGATGGGCCAGCTCGTCGATCAGGGCCAGCGTTGGCTTGCGCGCGAGCAAGGCGTCCAGGTCGAGCTCTTCCAGCTCCCGGCCCTGGTAGCTGATGCGGGTACGCGGCAGCAATGGCAGGCCGTCCAGCAGTGCGGCGGTCTCGCTGCGGCCATGGGTTTCCACCACTCCGGCCACCACGTCCATGCCCTGGCGCAGGCGCTCGCGCGCGCGCGACAACATGGCGTAGGTCTTGCCCACGCCCGGCGCGGCGCCCAGAAAAACGGTCAGACGCCCGCCGTGTTCGCGCTGCAGTTCACCGATCAGCGCGTCGGCTTGTTGGGTGCGGGCGTCAATCATCGGGAATGGGGAATGGGGAATGGGGAATCGCAAAGCCTACAGCTGCCCGATGAGCTTAGTGCTTTTGCTTCACCCCATTCCCGATTCCCGCCTCCCCATTCCCGGCGCGGTCCAGCGCCAGGTTCAGCGCCAGCACATTCACCCGCGGCTGCCCAAGCAGGCCGAACTGTGGCTGTTCGGTGGCGGCCTGTACCAGCGCGGCGACGCGTTGTTCCGGCCAGCCGCGTGCGGTGGCGACGCGGCGCAGTTGCACCTGCACCGCAGCCGGGCTCAGATGCGGGTCCAGGCCACTGCCGGATTGGGTGAGCAATTCGCCGGGAACTGCCTCCGGTGCGATGCCGTCGCGCGCCGCCACCTCGGCACGCGTGGCGGCGATGCGGGTTTGCAGGTCGGAATTGGAACGCGCCTGGTTGCTGCCGGCCGCCGCGGTCGGGTCGTACTTGGCCGCCGAGGGACGTGGCTGGAAATAGCGCACATCGGCAAACGGCTGGGCGACCAGCGACGAGCCAACGACACGGGCGTCTACGCGCAATAGCGAGCCATGCGCCTGCGTGGGAAACAACGCGCCGGTGATACCGGTGGCGATCAGCGAATAGCTAAGACCCAGGCCGAGCAGGATGAACAACGCGAGCACCACCGCCCCGCGCAAGGCGCCGTCGTCGCGCAGCGGCTGCAACGTGGATGTGTCGGTCTTCGAAGAAATCGTCATGACTCAGTTCCCCAGGGTGGCGACAAGCGCCAGGTCGATCAACTTGATCGCGGCAAACGGCAGCAACACGCCGCCCACGCCGTACATCAGCATGTTCCGGCGCAACAGGGCCGTGGCGCTGGACGGACGAAAGCGCACGCCGCGCAACGCCAGCGGGATCAATGCCGGGATGATCAGCGCATTGAAGATCAACGCCGCCAGCACCGCATGCCGCGGGTTGGACAACTGCATCACGTTGAGCGCGGCCATCGACGGGATCGCCGCGGCAAACAATGCCGGCAGGATCGCGAAATACTTGGACACGTCGTTGGCCAACGAGAACGTGGTCAGCGCACCGCGCGTGATCAGCTGCTGCTTGCCCACTTCGACCACCGCCAGCAGCTTGGCCGGATCCGAATCCAGGTCCACCATGTTGCCGGCCTCCTTGGCCGCCTGCGTGCCGGAGTTCATTGCCAGGCCCACATCGGCCTGGGCCAGCGCCGGTGCGTCGTTGGTGCCGTCGCCGACCATCGCCACCAGCCGTCCACCGGCCTGCTCGGCGCGGATGCGGGCCAGCTTGTCTTCCGGGCGCGCCTGGGCGATGTAATCGTCCACGCCGGCTTCGGCGGCAATCGCGGCCGCGGTGAGCGGGTTGTCGCCGGTGATCATCACCGTCTTGATGCCCATCGCACGCAGCTGCGCGAACTTTTCCTTGATGCCTTGCTTGACCACGTCGCTCAGCTCGACCACGCCCAGCACGTGACGGCCTTCGGCCACCACCAGCGGGGTGGCGCCGCCGCGTGCGACTTCCTCGATGCGCCCGTTCAATTCCGGCGACACCGTGGCGCCCTGCGCCTGCACATAGGCCACGATCGCGTCGCCGGCACCCTTGCGGATGCTGCGCCCGGCCAGATCCACGCCGGACATGCGAGTTTGCGCGGTGAAGGCGATGAAATGCGCGCCCTCCGGCTCGACTGCAACGGCACCCTGCTGGCGTGCCAGCTTGACGATGGACTTGCCTTCCGGCGTCGGGTCGGCCAGCGAGGCCAGCATCGCCGCATCGCGCAGTTGCGTACGGTCGATGCCGGCCAGCGGATGGAACGCGGTGGCCTGCCGGTCGCCGTAGGTGATGGTGCCGGTCTTGTCGAGCAACAACACGTCCACGTCGCCGGCCACTTCCACCGCCTTGCCGGATTTGGCCAGCACATTGGCAGACAGCGCGCGGTTCATGCCGGCAATGCCGATCGCCGGCAACAGCCCGCCGATGGTGGTCGGGATCAGGCACACCAGCAGCGCGATCAGCAGCAGCGGATCCAGCGTGACCCCGACGAAACCGGCAATTGCCGGCAGCGAGGCCACCACGATCAGGAAGGTCAGCGTCATCGCCGCCAGCAACAGGGTGAGCGCGATTTCGTTCGGCGTCTTCTGCCGGTTGGCGCCTTCCACCAAGGCGATCATGCGATCCAGAAAACTCTGTCCCGGCTCGGCGGTGACCTTGAACACGATCTCGTCGGAGAGCACGCGCGTTCCGCCAATCACGCCACTGCGATCGGTGCCGGCTTCGCGCAGCACCGGTGCCGATTCGCCGGTCACCGCCGCTTCGTTGATCGTCGCAACGCCGCGCACGATCTCGCCATCGGCCGGGACGAATTCGCCTTCGGACACCAGTACGTAGTCGCCCGGGCGCAGCTCCGCCGCCGGCACGCGGGTCTCGCGGCCGCCGAGTGCGGTTTCCACCCGGCGCGCGACCAGATCCTTGCGCGCACGGCGCAGCGATGCGGCCTGCCCACGCCCGCGCGCCTCGGCGATGGCCTCGGCGAAATTGCCGAACAGCACGGTGACAAACAGGATCGCCGTCACCGCCCAGCCGAACCCGGCATTGCCATACCCGCTGGCGGTGATCACCGCCGCCAGCAGCGTGCCCCCCATCACCACCGCCATCACCGGGCTGCGCAGCAGGTGCCGCGGCGCCAACTTGAGGAAGGCCGCGCGCATTGCCGCCACCAGCACGGCGGCGTCGAACAACGCCGCGTCACCGCGCGCGCGTTTTTCAGTCGTATCGATCGTAGACATTGCTCAAACTCTCAGGACGCCGCCAGGGCGAGGTGTTCAGCGATAGGACCCAGCACCAGTGCCGGCATGAACTGCAGCACGGTGAGCACCAGCACGATCGCCATCAGGGTCAGCGCGAAGGTCGGCGTTTCGACCTGCAGGCTGCCGGCCGACTCGGGCGCACGCCGTTTCACTGCCATGCGCGCCGCCACCATCAACGGCAGGATCAACGCCGGGTAGCGGCCCAACGCCAGCACCACCGAGCAGCTCAGATTCCACCAGTAGGTGGCATCGCCCAGTCCTTCGAAACCCGAACCATTGTTGGCGAAGGCCGAGGTGTACTCGTAGAACACCTGGCTGATGCCGTGGAAGCCGGGATTGGAATTGGCCGTCAATGCAGGCACCGCCAACGCCACCGCGGTGAAGCCCAACACCACCAATGGCTGCAGCAGGATCAGCAGCGCAAGCAACTGCACCTCGCGCGCTTCGATCTTGCGGCCGAACAACTCCGGCGTGCGCCCGGTCATCAAACCGGCCAGAAACACGCTCAGCAGCAGATACACCACGAACTGCTGCAAACCGCAGCCGATGCCGCCCCAGATGGCATTGATCAGCATGTCCACCAGCGTGACCAGGCCACTCAACGGCGCCAGCGAATCGTGCATCGCATTGACCGAGCCGTTGGAGGTCTGCGTGGTCAAGGCCGCCCACAACGCAGACGCATCCGCGCCGACACGCACCTCCTTGCCTTCCATCAAGGCAGCCGAGCCGGCGCTGGCCGAATGCGCTTCGGACCACAGCAGCAGCGCGGTGGATGCGACCGACATCGTCAGCATGGTGCCCAATACCAGGGCGGTGAGACGTTTGCGCCCGGTCAGATAGCCAACCATGAACACCACGCTCATCGGCAACAGCACCAGCGCCAAGGTCTCCAGCAGGCTGCTCAGCGGCGTGGGATTTTCCAGCGCCACCGAACTGTTGGGGCCGTACCAGCCGCCACCGTTGGTGCCGAGCTGCTTGACCGCGACCATCGCCGCAACCGGCCCGACCGGAATGGTCTGCTTGGACATGCCGGCGCTGCTGTCCAGCGGTGCGGCAGTGGCCGCACCCTGCAGCGTGGAAGGCACGCCTTGCCAGCCAAGCAGCACGGTCCACAGCAGGCACAGCGGCAGCAAGACGCGCACGCTGGCGCGGATCACGTCGGCCCAGTAATTGCCGACGTCCGCGTCGGGCAGGGCCTCCACGCCGGGACTCGACTGCTGCCGTCCCTGGCGCGGCATGACGATCTCCGCATCGTCCGACCCAGCCACCCGCAGCTCGGCGCCCGCCGTCGCATTGGATAGCAGCGAATCGGACACCGTTGCGACAGCTCGCCCACCGAACAATGCACGCAAGGTCGCCACCGCCAACGCCAGACCCATCATCGGCGTCACCACCTGCAGGCCGACAATGCCGGTCATCTGCGCCAGATACGACAACTGCGCCTGGCCCGAGTAATGCTGCTGGTTGGTGTTGGTGACGAACGACACCATGGTGTGCAGCGCGGTATCCCAGCGCATGTTCGCAATGGCGTCCGGGTTGAACGGCAGCCACGCCTGGGTCATGAACACGGCCCAGGTCAGCAGGCCGACAACCAGGTTGCTGAGCAGGAACGCCACCGCATAGCCGCGCCACGACATGCCCTGCTGCGGGCGGGTGCCGAGCAATGCATACAGCGGCCGTTCGATCCAGCCGAACAGCGCGTCGCCACGCATCGGGGCGCCGCGCATCACCGCCGCCAGATAACGGCCCAGCGGCCAGGCCAGCACGATGGCCAGCGCGTAGACAAGGAAAGTCTCAATCATTGGAGCGCACTCGCATCAGAAGTCTTCGGGGCGCAGGACCACGTACAACAGGTACGCAGCGGCAACGAGTACGGCCACGCCGCACAACAGGGACAACCAGGCAGGCATGTCGGCTACTCCCCGAGACGCGCGCAACGCGGCGCGATGGATGCGATATGCGACGGCGCATGCAGCGTCTGCAGGCCGACAAGGCAAAGCGCTGCCGCACCGCGCGCGCAGCGGCGATGGAGCAGACAGGTCAAGGAATGCATCGGGATCGTCCCCGGCGGAACCGCTCCGCCAACCTGCGCAGTGTCTTCCCGGGCTGCGTAAAATCGCTATGGACCTGCGATAGCCGCCGCGTAAATTCCGCATAAATGCTGCGTGGCGACGTCTGCAGTCACGCTATGAGGCGTTTCCAGGCAATCTCGACCTCACCCACGTCGCCCGGTCCCAGCCCAGGACAACCACGTCTTGAGTCAGGGCGTTACGAAGTCGTAGCAAGGCCTCGTTGGTCGAGGGCACGGTGCCCTCACCACTTCCGGGACACGCCGTGAATCCGTCCATGGAGGCTCCTTGGCGGCATCCCTGCCGCCAAGGGTCCCGGAACCGGCAAGGTCACCGCGCCAGGATGTGCTGAGGTTGCTTCACTGAAAGCCTGCTTCTTGCTCGGCTCGTCTTGGGCAACTGATTGGGCATGCTGCAAACACTGCATGCCACGCCCTGCTCGCCCGTGCACACCGACCATCTGGACTGGGTCCTTGCCCGCTCACCGTCGCGGGACCTTACGCGGCATGGATGCCGCGTAAGAGCCTACAGGGACGTACTTGCGGCGTGTCCTGCGATGGTGGGCGGGCAAGGGCCGTGCAAAAAAGCCGCAGATCAACCGCTCTACAGCAGACCTATCCGCGCCACCTACTCCCCTAATGTCCTAAGACACAAAGACAACCGGGATTCCGAGTTGCAGCATTGTTCACCAGATGCCATCAGAAACCTGGACAAGCGAGCGCACAGCGCCCTCTCCGCTCGCGACAAGCTGTGACTCCGCACCTGGAGACTCCGACGTTTGCGGCCTGTCGACGGAACACTCACCGCCGCTGCACTAACGTGCCGGCGTCATCCATCAGAGTCCTTGCACATGCCTGTCAGCTACTCGATCAGCCTGCCCGACCCCAAGCTCGCCCGTGGCGGCGATGCGAGCGTGAGCTTCAGCGCCCATGGTGCCGAGGCCTTTGCCGAACAGTTGCAGGCCGCCTTGCGTGATCCGGCCTGGTTCGATCGCTGGCGCCAGCTGCAGGCCGACCCGGACGCGGTGGACCCCAGCCTGGGCGTCACCGATCCAGCGGCCACGGTCAGCGGCAAGCAGGGCGACCTGCGTATCGACCTGGTCGCCACCACCAGCATCCCCGGCGACCTGCTCAAGCAGCGCATGCAGGCCCTGGCCGGGCACCACTGGGAACTACGCGACGTGCGTTGAATTCCACTGCCGCCGCGTGTACGGCGCGGCGGCAGCTTTCCTCAGGTCAGTGCGTTGTTTGCCGCGCGCCGCGGCCAGCGCCACTTCAGGTTCACCGCCAGCGTGCCCACCACGATCAGCGCCAGGCCCAGCCACTGCACCGGCACCAACGCGTGGCCGTAGAGCAGATAGTCCAGCAGTAGCGTCACGAGCGGATACACGAACGCCAGCACCGCAATCGTGGCCACATGCAGATGGCGATAGGACGAATAGAACAGCACGTAGACGATACCGCTGTGGATCACGCCCAGGCCCGCCAGCCACAGCCAATGCAGACCCGGATGCAACGCAGCACTGCTGGAAAATCCGGCCAGCAGGAAGGTGCCGACCCAACACTGCACAGTCACCACCGCCAGCGGCCGTTCGCGGCTGATACGGCGCGACATCAGCAGCGACCCACCGCATAGCAGCGCCGCCAACAGCGTGAGCGCAATGCCGATCAGATAGCCACGGTCGGCCGCCTGCCACAACCGCGCCGGATCTGCCGAGCAGGCCACGCCGACGAACGCCAGCAGCGTCCAGCCCAGATCGACACGCCGCGTGCGCTCGCCCTGCAACAGCGCGGCCAGCAGCAACATCACGAACGGAAACACGTGGTAGACCATGGTCGCCACGCCGATCGACGAGCGTGCCATACCGGCGAACAACGCCACCCAATTCAGTACCAGCAGCACACCGCTGATGATGGCATCGCGCAACAGCGCGCGCTCGCGCCATAGCCCCCTCAGCTGTCCACCAACCAAGCCGCACACGCTAAGAAACAGCGCCCCGAACAGGCAGCGATAGAACACCGCCGTCACCGGATCCTGCCCGCTTTCGTGGACGAACACGCCGACCGAACCGATCAAGACTTCGGCAACCAGCAATTGCCAGATCGCGCGTCGCCCAGCGCCGGCCGACGCCGCTTGCATAGACAAGGGAGTGCTCATAGCGCAATGATTCCCTGCAGATACTGGACAGCGCTGCCACGCACGTAGACATGCTGCGGCTCGACCCGGCACTGCAGTTCGCCGCCACGCGCGGAGGCTTGCAGCGCGGTGAGCTGCGTCTTGCCCAGCCACTGCGCCCACAGCGGTGCAAGCGCGGCATGAATCGATCCGGTGACCGGATCTTCGCTACCGCCATTGGATGGCCAGAAATAGCGGGAGACAAAATCATGCTCAAGTCCTGGTGCGGTGACCGCCACATCGCGCGGCGCAAGTGCCAGCATCCGGCACAGATCGGGCGTCACCCCACGCACCTGTGCTTGGTCGGCATAGACGGCGATATAGGCCTGCGCGTTCGCATAGACAGCCTGCGGCGCGATCGATAACGACTCCGACAACGCTTGCGGCACCAGCCGCACCAGCGAGGGCAACTGGTTGGGGAAGCGCAGCTCGAAGGTGCGCTCGTCCACCCTGGCGACCCCGATCTCACCGACAGCCGGCGCACGCAAGCAAAGTGGAAACGCCGCGTGCTGGTGCGTCGCGAGCACGAACGCGCTGGCCAATGTCGCATGCCCGCAGAAGCCGACCTCCTTGAGCGGCGAAAACCAGCGGATGTCGAACACCCCGCTGCCGTCGGGCACGAAGAAGGCGGTCTCCGAAAGATTGTGTTCGCCGGCGATGGCCTGCATCACCGGCTCCGGCAGCCAGGCCTGCAACGGCACAACGGCTGCAGGGTTGCCCTTGAAACGCACCGTAGTGAACGCATCGACGATAAACACAGGAAGCAGCACGGCCAACCTCACAGAAGAGAACCCACACCTGGCGAACTCACCGGGCACGCCCAGTCTGCAATGCGGCACACGACCATGACAGATTCAGATACGCTGCAAATCGACCAATACAGATGAAAGGTGTCCGCAGATGCTTCTGTACGAATCGCTGGCCACGCAGCTGCGACAGCAGATCGAAGGCGGCACCCTGCGTGCCGGCGAGCGCCTGCCCTCGATCCGGCAACTGGCTGCCAACCATGGCATCAGCACTGCCACCGCCGTGCAGGCCTGTCTGCAACTCGAACGCGAAGGGCGCGTGCAAGCGCGCCCGCGCTCCGGCTACTTCGTGCGCAGCACGACGCCTGCATTGCCGGCCGCAGCACCCGTTACACGTCAGCGCAAACCGGGCATGGTCGACAACCCGGCCTTGCAGCGCGTACTCGACACCTTGTCGCGTACCGACCTGGTGCCGCTGCACACCGCCACGCCCGCGCCCGCACTGTTGCCCGCCGCGCAACTGGCCGCGGCCCTGTCGCGGCAGCTGCGCCGCCAGCGCTCGGCGGCATTGGATTACGCACCGCCGCAAGGCCACGCCGCACTGCGCCGCCAGATCGCCCAACGTTATGCACACTGCGCAACCACCGTCGACGCGGAAGAAGTGGTGATCACCGCCGGCGCGATGGAAGCGATCAGCCTGGCGCTGCGCACCCTGACCGCACCAGGCGATGTGGTGCTGGTGGAGACACCCACGTATCACGGCATCTTGCAGGCGGTGGCCGCATTGCGCCTCAAGGTGCTGGAAGTCCCCAACCTTCCCTGTCACGGTATCGATGTCGCGCGTCTGGATGCCCTGCTGCAGCGCACGCCGGTGCGTGCAGCAGTGCTGGTCCCCAACTTCAACAATCCAAACGGTAGCCTCACTCCCGACAGCACCAAGCGCGCATTGCTCGACAGCTGCGCACGCCATGGCACCGTGGTGATCGAAGACGATATCTACGGCGAACTGGATTGGTCGGGCCAACGTCCACGTCCGCTGCGCCATTTCGATACCCATGCCAACGTGATCACCTGCGGCTCGTTCTCCAAGGTGCTGTCGCCCGGCTTGCGTGTGGGGTGGTTGCTGGGCGGCGACTGGACCGACGCCCTGGTGCGCGCCAAGTATTTTTCCACGGTCGGCAGCGCCAGCCTGCCGCAGCTGGCACTGGCCGATTATCTGGCGCAACACGATCTGGAACGGCATCTGCGCAAGCTGCGCCGCACCCTGGCCGACAACGGGCAGCGTCTGCGCGATGCGATCGTGCGGCATTGGCCGCAGGGCACGCGCGTGGGCCACCCGGCCGGCGGGTTATCACTATGGCTGCAACTGCCCGACGGCGGCAGCGGCCAGGCCCTGTTCGAGGCCGCACTGGCAGAACGTATCGGCACTTCGCCCGGTCATCTGTACTCCAGCCGTGGCGACTACGCAGATCACCTGCGCCTGACCTGCGGCCAGCCATGGAGCGACACGCTGGAGCGCGCGATGCGACGATTGGGCAAGCTTGCGGCGCAGGTGGCGCGTTAGCCACTCTCGGTTGGTGGCAATAGCTGTGTCCGACGAGACAATGGTATGACGCAGCTGATCGGCGCAGACGTCCAGATACGAGAAGGCACCGCTTGCGCCACGCACACCGACCATCCTGACTGGTCCTTGTGCGCCTACCGTCGCGGGACCTTATGCGGCATGGATGCCGCATAAGAGCCTCCAGGGACGGATTCACGGCGTGTCCCGCGATGGTGGGCGGGCAAGGGCCCTGCAGCCACGCCCAGATCGGCTGCTCTAACGGCCAACCTACGCGCTCCACCGGGCTTCGCCCGTCCCTCATCCGCCCGTGAGTCCGTACCCTCATCCACCCCTGCGGGGCACCTTCTCCCGAGGGGAGAAGGGAGTCAATTCGATGCTTTACTCATGCCACGGCCCACGCAGCGCGGCAATGCAACGTAACGCAACACGCACCACCATGCACCATCCCAAGCCACGCACCTACTGCGCACTCGACCAACCGATCAACCGATCAACCACGCAACGCCGCAGCATGGTGCGCGATATGCTCGCCGATAAAGCTGGCGATGAAGTAATAGCTATGGTCGTAACCAGGCTGCAGCCGCACCGTGACCGGATAACCGGCGGTCTTGGCAGCCTGTTCAAACAGCGCTGTTTTCAGCTGGTTTTCGAGAAATTCGTCGCCATCGCCCTGATCGATCAATAGCGGCAGGCGCTCCTGCGCCTGTGCGATCAATGCAGTGGCGTCGTACGCTTGCCACGCTGCGCGGTCCGGCCCCAGATACTGGCCAAAGGCCTTCTCGCCCCACGGCACCTGGCTGGGCGCGACGATCGGCGAGAATGCCGACACGCTGCGGTAGCGGCCAGGATTCTTCAACGCGATGGTCAAGGCGCCATGCCCGCCCATCGAGTGGCCGCTGATCGCGCGCGCACCGGTGGTGGCGAAATTCGCTTCGATCAACGCCGGCAATTCGTTCACCACATAGTCGTACATGCGGTAATGCGCGGCCCACGGCTGCTGCGTGGCATCGACGTAGAAACCGGCGCCCTTGCCGATGTCGTAGCCGTCCGCGTCGGCCACATCGTCGCCACGCGGGCTGGTGTCGGGCACAACGAGGATGACGCCATGCTCGGCCGCGTACCGCTGCGCGCCGGCCTTGCCGATGAAGTTCTGTTCGGTGCAGGTCAGCCCGCTCAGCCAATACAGCACCGGCAGCGGACCATCGGCGGCCTGCGGCGGCAGATAGACGCCGACCTGCATGCTGCAATCCAGGCTCTGCGACTGGTGCCGGTAGACGTCTTGCCAGCCGCCGAAGCAGGCATGGTGTTCGATACGTTCCATGAGATTCCTTCGATAAAAACCTGCGGCCGGCACAAGCGCCGGCCGCGGGGTTGGGCGATCAGTGCAGCACGCCCTTCTTGCGTGCCACATTGGCGGCCAGTGCATCCATCAATCCCGGCGACAGGCAGTCGTACGGGGTCAGGCCGAGCGCGTTGAGACGCGCGCGCACTCCGTCCATGTCAGCCGGCGGCGTGCCGGTTTCGATGATGGAGGACACGAACGCCGCAAAGCCCGGCGGCGACCAGCCCGGCTGCTGCGACAACTCGGTATGGATGAAGTCCAGACCGTAAAACGCGTGTTCCTTGTCTTCGATACGACCGAACATATGCACACCGCAGCCGGTGCACGCATGCCGCTGGATCGCCGCGCTTTCGTCGACGATCTTGAGCTTCTCCGCATGCGCGGTCACCGTGACCTTGTCGCGCGGCGCCACTGCAATCACCGAAAATGTCGCGCCTTCCGGTTTCCAGCATTTACTGCAGCCGCAGGCGTGGTTGTGCGCGGTCTGCGCAGCCACGTCCACGGTCACCTTGTCGCTGGCGCAGTGGCATTCAAGGGTTCCGCCCTGAAAACTCTCTGCACCTCCACGCGCTATACCACTGTCTACCGAAGGATGAATCGAGACGCTGGTCATCATGCCCCTCCTGGAGTATCGGGTACCACGTGCGCGGAAGCGGCCGCGCGCCGATCCTGGCCGTACGGTCAGAAATGAATCACGGTACGGATCGACTTGCCTTCGTGCATCAGGTGGAAGGCCTCGTTGATCTCTTCCAGCGGCATGGTGTGGGTGATGAACGGATCGAGATCGATCTCGCCCTTCATCGACTGCTCCACCATGCCCGGCAACTGGGTACGTCCCTTGACACCACCGAAGGCCGAGCCGCGCCACACGCGGCCGGTCACCAGCTGGAACGGACGGGTGCTGATTTCCTGGCCGGCACCGGCCACGCCGATGATGACGCTCTCGCCCCAGCCCTTGTGGCAACACTCCAGCGCCGACCGCATCACGTTGACGTTGCCGATGCACTCGAAGCTGAAGTCCACGCCGCCATCGGTCAACTCGACGATGACCTCCTGGATCGGCTTGTCGTAGTCCTTGGGGTTGATGCAGTCGGTGGCGCCCATGCTGCGCGCCAGATCGAACTTGCCCGGGTTGGTGTCGATGGCCAGTATGCGCCCGGCCTTGGCCTGCACCGCGCCCTGGATCACCGCCAGACCGATACCGCCCAGGCCGAACACCGCCACGCTTTCGCCCGGCTTGACCTTGGCGGTGTTGTGCACCGCGCCGATGCCGGTGGTGACGCCGCAACCGAGCAGGCAGACCTTTTCCAGCGGCGCATCCGGGTTCACCACGGCCAGCGAAATCTCCGGCACCACGGTGTATTCGCTGAACGTCGAGCAGCCCATGTAGTGGTAGATCGGCTCGCCGTTGTAGGAGAAGCGCGTGGTGCCGTCCGGCATCAGGCCCTTGCCCTGGGTGGCGCGCACCGCCTGGCAGAGGTTGGTCTTGCCCGACAGGCAGAATTTGCACTTGCGGCATTCGGCGGTGTACAGCGGGATCACGTGATCGCCGACCTTGACGCTGGTCACGCCCTCGCCGACCTGCTCGACAATGCCGCCGCCCTCGTGGCCCAGCACGGACGGGAAGATGCCTTCCGGATCGTCGCCAGACAGCGTGAACGCGTCGGTGTGGCACACGCCGGTGTGGGTGATGCGGACCAGCACTTCGCCAGCCTGTGGCGGTGCGACGTCGATCTCGACGATTTCCAGCGGCTTGCCGGGTCCGAATGCAACTGCTGCACGGGATTTCATGTGATGGCGCTCCTGACGATGAGGTTCAAGGACGGGCACGGCATGCGCCGGCCCGGTGGGAGTTCATTTGAGATAGGACCGGACCAGCCCGAGCAATTCCTGCACCCGCTCGGCGCGCTGCGCGTCGGAAGCGGCGGCGTGGCCGAAGTCTTCGCGGATATGCGCTTCGAGCACCTGCGACATCAGCCCATTGACGGCACCCCGGATCGCGGCGATCTGCTGCAGCACAGGCGCACAGTCTGCGCCCGCCTCCAGCGCGCGCTCAAGCGCGTCGCACTGCCCGCGCAGGCGTCGCACGCGCGCTAGCGCCCGCTTTTTCTCCTGCGGCGAATGCGGCATGACGGCTCCGGCCAGATACTGGGGGGCAGTATATGGATTCGCGCGGAAAAAGCCATGCCCATGAGGAAGGCCGCAGGCGGCGGCCGCCTGGATCCGTGCCCAGCTGCAACAACATCCGCGTCAGCCATGGCGCTGAACGTCCATCCAGGCGTGTGCAGGTCGTCGACGCGGTGTACTGAGGTGCTGCGGATTCGGCGCGCCGGCCGCCGCTGTCATCACACTGCAGCACGCCGTAGGCGGGCGTGTGCAAGCGCAGCACGCACCTTCAGCTGTCGCCGCTGTCCAGACGCATGCTCTCCGACACCGGGAGTTCGATGGTGCAGCGCACCCCGTCCGGGCCCGGCACGTAGCCGGTGTAATACGCCTGTTCGATCTCGCGCTGCGGCACGCCGGTCAGGCGGTCTTCGGCAACGAAGGTCATCTCGATGTGCTGGCCGATCGCCTCTTCCGCCGCTTGTGCGCAGGTCACCCCAGCTGCAGCATCGCCGCGAGCTGGAAACGGCGGTCGGCGTGATCAGCAAGATCAGCCATGCCGGGGCGGCGGCCCGAAGCCTTCGGCCTCCAGGCATTGCGACAGTGCCGGCGGTGGCGGGCCGAGAGGCGGCGCGTCAGGCGCGGGCAATGCGATGCCTTGCGCAGTGGCACAGGCCTGCAACGCGGCGTCGAAGTCGGGATCATGGGGTGGCGGACCATGTGGTTCGCCAGGCCCGTGCAGGCCATCGGGCGCCGGGCCGTCGGGCATCGGCGTTGGCCACGTCACGCCTTTGTTGGCCAGACAGCGGTCAAACGCACGGCGATCCACGCGCTGCGCGGGCGCATCGTGATGCGGCGTGGCCGCAGCCGGCCAGGGCGATGCCATTCCCTGCTCCTGAGCACACGCCTGCATCGCGGCCAGATCGCTCGCACTCGCACTCGCACTCGGTGGCGGTGGCGGTGGCGGTGGCGGACCACGCTGCGCCTGTGGTGGCGCAGGCGGCGGCGGTGGCCCGCCGGAAGGCGCGCCGCAGAAACTGGCGCAGCCGCCCAGGCCGAGTACTGCTAGCAGTGCACTGATGGCAACGGCTGTGGAGCGTGTCTGGACCATCGTCGATCTCCCTGGCTGGATGGCGCATGCGCGTACCGCACGCACATGGCAATGGCGGGCTGTACCCGCCTGGTCAGGGAGAGCGTTGCACCGCAATATGTCGTGCATTTGCCGCTGCGCGCCGATCGCTGGCGTGCGCCGTCACGCTGCGTGCAAGACCCCGAACCACACAAGCACCGTGTGCTGCATGCAACCCGCGTTGACCGTGGGAACGCGTTAAAGCCTGGCTAACGCATCAGTTCTCGACGACCGCCGGGGCCACGCTTGCGGTGAGGTCCGCCGCATGTGCGGGTAACGACGCCAGCACCGCATTGCGAAAGCGCGCGGCGAATGCGGCATCGTTGGCCTGGTAGAACGCCCGCGCGTTGGCCGACAGCTGATCCAGCTGCGCCTGCGGCAATGCCAGCGCGGTTTCCACCGCTTGCGCAATGCCCGTGGCGTCCACGTAGTAGTACGACGCCAGACGCCGCTGGCGCACCTCGGCCACCGGAATCAGCACGCCATGCTCGGGCCTGACCAGTTCGTTCATCGGCTCACCGTCGGTGGCCAAGGTCACCGCACCCACGCTCAGCGCTTCCATCAGGTAATGCCCGAAGCCCTCGGCCTCGGATGGACACAGATGGAACAGATGCGCGTTCTGCAGCCGCCGCAGCTCGGCGTCGTCGAGATAGCGCACGCGGTGGTCGATGTTGGGCGCCACCACCGGCTTGCCGGCCGTACGCGGGTTCTGCACCACCGTCAGCAGCGGCCACTCCGGATGCCGTTGCCAGGTCTCCAGCAGCACGCGGGTGCCCTTGGCGGTACTGCGCCCGGCCAGATGGAAGAACGCACGTTGACGGGCGACCTGCGCGTCGTAGCGATCCGGGCTGGTGAAGCCGATGAACCGCGTGGTGCAGCCCAGGCCGCGAAAAATCCGCTCCGCGTGATGGGTCTTGCACAGCACTGCGTCGAACTGCGGCAGCCGCGGCAGCCACTTGGGCAGCAACCACTCCGGATTGGGCACCAGCAGGTTGGTCTGACCCAGCGGCAGGCAGCGCGCATACACGCGCTCGGAAAAGATCTGCACCGGCACCCGCCCGAACAGTGCGCGACTGGCCCACAGACGGGCTTCGCGCGCGGTGTCGTGCAGCCGCTGACTGGTGAAGCCCACTCCCTGGACCGGTATGCCACCGGCACGCAGCGTCTGCGCCATCAGCTCCATGTCCCGGGTCAGGCCCACGCCGTTGTCGCGGCTGATCACCCGCATCATCGGAAACGCCTTGTCATGCGTACACTCGCCATTGCAGCGGCACAGTGTCGATGGCCCGGTTTCCTGCGCGATGTCCCGTTCTGTCATGTTGCGTCACACGTGTGCCAAAGGTTGACAAATTCAATCATTATGATGCGTGCTCCAGCCCTGCAACTGCGAGCACCATGTATCCGGTAGCCACCACCCTGCGCGGGCCAAGCTCCGCGCCACCGACGATGATCTCCATGGACATGCAACAACCCTGCGTTCTTGTGGTCGACGACGACCCGGACCTGCGCAAGCTGATCGGCGAGTTCCTCAACGCCCACGGCTACCAGGTGGACGTTGCCGAAAACGTGGCGGAGATGCGCAAGAGCATCGCGCAGCGCCGCCCGGACCTCATCGTACTCGACGTGATGATGCCTGGAGAAGACGGCCTGAGCGCGGCGCGGGCGCTGGCCAGCGAGCGCGGTTCACCTGCGGTCATCATGCTCAGTGCGCTGGGCAACGACACCGACCGCATCATCGGCCTGGAAGTGGGCGCCGACGATTACCTGGCCAAACCCTGCAATCCGCGCGAATTGCTGGCGCGGGTACGCGCCCTGCTGCGCCGCAGCCAGGCCAGCAGCGAGCAGGCCGACCACCGCGGCAACGTCTACGAGTTCGCCGGCTGGCGGCTGGACGTGGTCCGCCGCGATCTTCGCGACCCAACCGGCATCTTCATCAACCTGTCCGACGGTGAATTCGCGCTGCTGCGCACCTTCGTCGAGCATCCGCAGCGGGTGCTGAGCCGCGACCAGTTGCTGGACTACGCCCGCGGCCGCGACACCGATGTCTACGACCGCGCCATCGACAGCCAGATCAGCCGCCTGCGCCGCAAGATCAACGAGCGCGTGCATACCGAGTTGATCCGCACCGTGCGTAACGAGGGCTACATGCTGCTGCCGGGCGTTTCGCGTCTGTGAGCAAACCGGCACGTCGCGGGCTGTCGATCTTTGCCCGTACCTTCGTATTGCTGGCGGTGGCGCTGCTCACCGCCCAGGTCATCGGCATCGCCCTGCTGGTGATGCGCACCCCGGTCTACGAGCCTCCGGTGCATCCGCCGGAGGTGGTCGCGCTGCTGTCCACGCGCATGCCGGCCGGCACCCAGACCTTGACGGTGCGCGAATCGGCCCGGGCCCCGCTGCCGCCGGCAGGCCAGGTGCGCGATGGGTTTGCCGAAATGCTGCTGGCCCACTGGCTGGATGTCCCCGAGCAGCGCGTGCGCTTCTACCGCAGCGCCGACGATCGGCAGGGCCCGCGGATCGGCATGTCTCCACCGCCGCGCATGCCCGGCCAACCGCAGGCATCCGGGGCCGATGACGGCGATGCCAGCCCAGCGGGCAATCGCCGCGACGCCTTGCAGCGCGCGCCGCCGGCGCCAGGCGACTGGCCGCGCGATCGCCCCCCGGGCGCCCCGCCGTTCGGCAACGGGCTGCGTCCGGACGCTCCTCCCGGTGCCTGGGAAAGCGAGCGTCTGACCCCGGGCGTGCCCTTGCTGGACGGCTTCACCGCCGCGCTGCAGCAACCCGATGGCCGCTGGCGCACGGTCGAATCGCCACCGCGGCGGCTGTCGGCCGAGTTCAAGACCCACGTGGTGCTGCTGTTCCTGGCCGGCCTGCTGGCCAACGTGCCGCTGGCGTGGTGGTTCTCGCGTGCGCTGTCGGCGCCGATCAAGCGCTTTGCCGAGGCCGCCGACCGGCTGGGCCGCAACCCGGATGCCGCCGCCTTGCAACGCAGCGGCCCGCCGGAGATCGTGCGCGCGGCCGATTCGTTCAATGCGATGCAGGCGCGCCTGAACCGCCTGATCAACGAACGCACCCACATGGTGGCGGCGATCGCGCACGACCTGCGCACGCCGCTGGCGCGCCTGTCGTTCCGCCTGGACGGCCTGCAGCCGCCCTTGCGCGACAAGGCGCTGGCCGACATCGACGAGATGAAGGCGATGATTTCCGCCGCGCTGGATTTCATCCAGAACGATCGCCACCGTGGCAAACGCGCGCCGCTGGATCTGCGCCTGCTGGTGGAAAGCGTGGTCGACAACGCCACCGACATCGGCGCCGATGCCGAACTGCTGCCCGGCCCGGCCATCACCCTGGATGGCGACCCGCTGGCCTTGCGGCGCGCGGTGATGAACCTGCTGGAGAACGCGCTGAAATACGGCAAGCGTGCGCGCCTGCAGCTGCAGCGCGATGGCGAAGACGGCGTGCTGTGGATCGACGACGACGGCCCCGGCATCGACCCGACCCAGCGCGAACAGTTGCTGCTGCCGTTCGTGCGTGGCGAGTCCTCGCGCAATCGCGACACCGGCGGCATCGGGCTCGGCTTGTCGGTGGCGCACAGCATCGTGCTGGCGCATGGCGGCGACCTGCGCCTGGACAACCGTGCGGCAGGTGGCGGCCTGCGGGTGACGGTGCGCCTGCCGTGCATGCCGGAGCGGCGCTAGGACTAGGGCTGGAGCGCGCGCGCTCGCACGCGAGGTCGGTAATGCCGTCGCGCGCCCGAGGCCACGCCTGCAGACAACAACCCGCGCGCCAGCCCGGCGACGCGCTACGACGGCGGCAAGCAGCGAGCGCTCAGTAAGCAAACTCGCGGAACACGCGATCGATGTCGCCGTTCCATGCGCCGTGATACAGCGCCAGCTTGCGCTCGGCGGCCGTCACGCCGCTCTCGGCGATCTCGGCGATCACGTCCACAAAGCCGGTTTCGTCCTGACCGTCGGCATTCAGGCGCGCACGCCGACGCAGGCCCTCGCGGGCGATCCTGACCGCTTCCACCGCCAGGTCGCGCACCGTGCCGTTACGGAACGGCAGGCCGAGTGCGTGCCGGGGCACACCGTCGCGCAGCGCGTGGCGCTCGGCGGTGCTGAAATCCTTGACCAGATCCCAGGCCGCATCCAGCGCGGTGTCGTCGTACAGCAGCCCGACCCAGAACGCCGACAGCGCACACAGGCGGTCCCACGGGCCGGCATCGGCGCCGCGCATTTCCAGATACTTCTTCAGGCGCACTTCCGGGAACGCGGTGGTCATGTGATCCGACCAGTCGCGCAGCGTCGGCAGCGCGCCCGGCAGTGCCGGCAACCTGCCTTGCATGAAATCGCGGAAGCTCTGCCCGCTGGCATCGACATAGACGCCGTCGCGGTACGAAAAATACATCGGCACATCGAGCAGGTAATCGACGTAGCGCTCGTAGCCGAAGCCGTCTGCGAACACGAAATCCAGCATGCCGGTGCGGTCGGCGTCGGTGTCGGTCCAGATATGCGAGCGGTAGCTCAGGTAGCCGTTCGGCTTGCCTTCGGTGAACGGCGAATCGGCGAACAACGCGGTGGCGATCGGCTGCAACGCCAGCGACACGCGGAACTTCTTCACCATGTCCGCTTCGGTGGCGTAATCCAGATTGACCTGCACCGTGCAGGTGCGCGTCATCATGTCCAGGCCGAGCGAGCCGACCTTGGGCATGTAGTTCTTCATGATCTGGTAGCGGCCCTTGGGCATCCACGGCATTTGATCGCGGCGCCACTTGGGCTGGAAGCCCATGCCCAGGAACCCCAACTGCAACTCGCCGGCGACCTGGGCCACTTCGTCCAGATGGGTGCCGGTTTCCACGCAGGTGTGGTGCAGGGTTTCCACCGCCGCGCCGGACAGTTCCAGCTGGCCGGCCGGCTCCAGCGTCACCGAGGCGCCGTCGCGCAGCAGCGCGATGGTGTGGCCGTTTTCCTGCACCGGCTCCCAGCCGAAGCGGGTCAACCCGGTCAGCAGCGCCTGGATGCCGCGCTCGCCTTCGAACGTGGGCGCACGCAGGTCGTCGAGCTGGAAGCCGAACTTTTCGTGCTCGGTGCCGATCCGCCAGTCAGCGCTGGGCTTCTCGCCGGAGGCCAGCACCTGGACCAGCTCCGCGCGTTCGGTGATCGGCGTTTCGGCAACGTGGCTGGGACTCGACAAGGGCAGGCTCGCAGGAAAATTTAGGGGAACGATGTGGGGATCCTCCCCTGCCACCGCAAGGCCCGCACTATAACCGCAGGGCATGGAAAGAATTGCCGCCATCGGCCGGGCCTGAGATTTCCATCCATGCGCACGGCGTGGCCGACGCAGCCAGCAAGCGCTGGCGCAACCCTGGCGCCCGATGTCGGGCGTGACGGAGGGCACGGCAGACCGCAACCGTCCACGCCGAAACTGGATACCCGCAAATTCCCACCGGCGGCGATGCGCGCCTTTCGATCACCCCAGCCGCGCAGCCGCGATCCTGTAGCATCGCCCGGCCATGACCGTTGCCCCCACACCCACCGACGCCCTGCTCGCGCAGATGGCCAGTCTGATGCATTGCGATCGCGCCGAGGGGTTTGCCTGCGTGAGTGCGCGGCGCGAACACGGAGCACGCTCGGTGGATCTGACCCAGGCGCAGTTCGCGATTGTGCTGCAGGGCCGCAAGCAGGTGCGCAGCGCGACCCAATCGCTGCAGTTCGTGCCAGGCGACCTGTTCCTGGTGACGCGCCGTTGCCGGATCGATGTAATCAACACGCCCGACCCGCAGACCGGGCTCTACCTGAGCGTGGTGGTTCCCCTCTGCGAAGAGGCGCTGGCTGCTGCGCGCGTGTTGTGGAACGAGCCGCTGCCCGAGGCCGGCGCCGACATCGCGCGGCTGCCGGTGATCGATTTCGCGCTGACGCTGTGGCAATGGCGCGATGCGCTGCAGCACGGCCTGTATACCGAAGCACGCCTGGCGCTGGCCGCACTGGTCGTCACCCTCTGCCGCCGCGGCCACGGCGGCCTGCTGCTGCCGCCGGCGCCAAGCGTTGCCGAGCAGGTGCGTACGCTGATCACCACGCAACCGCAGCGGGCGTGGCGCTCGCGCGACATCGAAGACAGCCTGGGTATCAGCGGCGCCACCTTGCGCCGGCATCTGGCTGCCGAACACCGCTCGCTGCGCGAACTGATCACCGACGCGCGGCTGGCACACGCCATGGCCTTGCTCTACAGCACGCGCTGGCCGCTCAAGACCGTGGCCGCGCGTGCCGGCTATCGCTCTACCCGCAGCTTCAGTCAGCGCTTCCAGCAGCGCTACGGGCTGGATCCGGCCAGCATCGGCAATAGCCGCTAGATCGCCGACGCGAGCGCTTCGCGCAGCGCAATGAGCGAATCGCGCAGGTCGCCGCGGCCAGCATGGCGACACCGCGGCGGTTGCCGCCTGTCCTGGAGTTGCTCATGTCTGTTTTTTCCGCCCTGCGTTCGCTTGCGCCGCTGTTGCTCGCCGCAAGCGCCACGCTGGCACACGCCGCTGCGCCCGCATCCACGCACGCACAGGTCCCCGGCTTCTACCTGCAGCGCATCGGCACGCTGCGCGTCACCGCCTTGTTCGACGGCAGCGTGGCGTTGACGCGTCAACAGCTGTCCAACGTGGCCCCGGCAGAACGCGACCGCCTGCTCGCGCAGGGCTACGTGCCCGAAGACGGCAAGGGGCTGCAGACGGCAGTCAACGCCTATCTGATCCAGGACGGCAGCCACCTCAGCCTGGTCGATACCGGCGCCGCGCAGTGCCTGGGGCCCGGCCTCGGTCAGGTGCTGAGCAACCTGCGCGCCGCCGGTTACGACCCCGGCCAGGTCGACGATGTGCTGCTCACCCACGCGCATCCGGACCACCTGTGCGGGCTGCTTGATGCGCAGGGCACGCCGGCCTTTCCCAACGCCACGGTGTGGCTGTCCGAGGCCGATGCCGCGTACTGGCTGGATCCCGCTTCGGAGGCCGGTGCCGCGCCGATGCTGCAGTTCGCCCTCCCGCTGGCACGCGCGGCCGTCGCGCCGTATCAGGCCCAGGGTCGGCTGCGCCGCTTCCAGCCGGGCAGGAGCGCATTACCGGCCGGCATCACCGCGCTGGACAGCCAGGGCCACACGCCCGGCCACGTCTCGTATCGCTTCGACGGCGGCACCGGCAACACGGTGCTGGTATGGGGCGACGTGCTGCACTACCACGCCGTGCAGTTTGCCCAGCCGGACGCCTCGTTCGAGGCCGACAGCGATCGCACCAAGGCGATCGCCTCACGCCGTCGCCTGCTGGCGCAGGCCGCCGACGGCCGCTGGTGGGTGGCCGGCGCGCATCTGCCGTTCCCGGGGCTGGGTCATGTGCGCCGCGAGGGCAAGGCGTTCGCCTGGGTACCGACCGAATTCGGCGCGGTGCCGCAATAAAAACGGCGAGCCCCGGCTCGCCGTCCTGACGGTCTGAAGGGCCAGGCGTCATGCGCCAGGCCCGCACCGGCTCACTCCGCGGCAGGCGGCGCGCCGTCCAGGCCCAGCCAGCCGCCGACGATGCCGCGCAGTTCGTCCACGCCCTGGCGCGACTCGCCCGAGTAGGTCTGCACGGTCACGCTGTCGCCGAAGCGCGAGGTCACTTCCTTCTTGACCTTCTGCAGGGTCTGCATCTGCTGGCCACGGCCGAGCTTGTCGGCCTTGGTCAGCAAGCCATGCGCGGGCAGGCCGCGCTCGGCCGCATAGCCGAGCATCTGCAGATCGTAATCCTTGAGCGGATGGCGGATGTCCATCACCACCACCAGCCCGCGCAGGGCCTCGCGGGTGCGGAAATAACGGTCGATGAAGGCCTGCCAGTGCGCCTGCAGGTCCTGCGGCACCTTGGCGTAGCCGTAACCGGGCAGATCCACCAGATAGCGTTCGGGCTGGATCTGGAAGAACACCAGCTGCTGGGTGCGGCCGGGAGTCTTGGACACGCGGGCCAGTGCGTTCTGGCGGGTCAGCGCGTTGAGCGCGCTGGATTTTCCGGCGTTGGAGCGGCCGGCGAAGGCGACCTCGTAGCCGCCATCGTCGGGCAATTGCCGGGCGTTATGGGCGGACAGGTGGTAGCGGGCTTGTTCGATAAGGAGCGACATCTCCCTAGGATCGCACGTTCGGGGCCTGACGGTTTTGCTGCACTGTTCGTTGACCCTGGCGCAAAGGCGTGTCGATAATCGAAGCACGCCTGCCACAGCCAGCACCCAACGCGCGCGGGCCGGGTCCATACGGAGCTTTAGCTGATGCGCCATGCTCGTGTGCTTGTCCTCGCCGCCCTCGCCGTGCCGGTCATCGCCGCCGTGGCGTTTGCGCAATCGGCGGTCACGCCGATCCCCGATCCGCCGCCGGTGCGCATCGCCCCGCTGGAGGTGGACCTGTCCAAGACCACCTGGGGCGATGCCAAGGCCGGCCAGACCAAGGCCGCGGCCTGCGCGGCCTGCCATGGCCCGGACGGCAACCCGGCGGTGGCCATGTACCCGCGCATCGCCGGCCAGACCGAGCGCTACGTGGCGCACCAGGTCGCCCTGATCGCCAGCGGCGAGCGCAATACCGGCATGTCGGCGGTGATGGTGCCGTTCGTCAAGGACCTCACCGCGCAGGACATGCGCGACCTGGGCGCCTACTTCGCCACGCAAAAAGCCGCTGCCGGGGTGGCCGACGATGCGGTGGTCAACGAGGGGCCGTACCAGGGCCTGAAGTTCTACGAAGTCGGCGAAAAGCTCTACCGCAGCGGCGACATCGCGCGCGGCGTGCCGGCCTGCATGGCCTGCCATGGTCCGTCCGGCAGCGGCAATCCGGGCCCGGCGTATCCGCGCCTGGGCGGCCAGCATGCCGAGTACGTTGCGCGGCGCCTGAAGGAATACCAGGCCGGCACCACCCAGGAGCGCAACCCGGCGCTGTTCAATATCATGGCGCAGGTGGCGCACCCGCTGACCGAGCAGGAGATCCAGGCGCTGGCCAGCTATCTGCAGGGTCTGCACGACCGCGCCGACGATGCCGCCGCCGCGCAACCGCCCGCAGCAACGCACGCACGCTCATGAGCTGACCGCCGCAACCGCCACACCGTGTCACGACGCCGGTCCCGCGACCGGCGTCGTCGTTTCCCGCTCTCCCCTTCCCATCCCCACGGAGCCCGCATGAACCTGTTTTCCCGCCTGTCCCTGCTGTTGTTGCTGTTGGTGCCGCTGGCGGCCTGCGCCGCCGACAACAACGCCCCGCCGGTCGAAGGCGACGACTACATCGTCATCGACGGCGGCCAGCCGTACGCGCCGCTGGCCGGCAAGGTCGAAGTGGTCGAAGTGTTCGGCTACACCTGCCCGCACTGCGCGCACCTCGAGCCAACCCTGGAAGCCTGGGTGGCCAAGCAGCCGTCCTATGTGCGCTTCACCCCGGTGCCGGCGGCATTCGGCGGGTTCTGGGATGCCTTCGCGCGCGCCTACTTCGCCGCCGACATCCTGGGCGTGGCCAAGCGCAGCCATCGCGCCATGTTCGAGGCGATCCACGAGAAGCAGACCGTGCCGACCCAGAACGTCGCCCCGGAGGAACTGGCCACGTTCTACGCCGGCTACGGCGTGCCGCAGCAGCGCTTCATCGAGACCTACAAGAGCCAGGCGGTCGACGCCAGGCTCGATGCCGCGCGCGAGTTCGCCAAGCGCAGCAAGCTGCCCGGCACCCCGGCCATCATCGTCAACGGTCGCTATCTGATCGGTGCGCGCAATTACCCGGACATGCTGCGCGTGGCCGATTACCTGATCGCCCGCGAACACGCCGCGCCTGCCAAGCGCTGAACCGCGTAACCGCCACCGACGGCCGCCCGTGGCATCATGCGCCCCGCGGCCGTCCGGCCCTTTCCTCGCCCCACGCTGGAGATCCAATCCGATGAAGACCCGCTTCGCCCTGACGCTGATGGCGCTGCTGCCGATCCTGGTCGCCTGCAAGGCCCAGGACGGCTCGTCCGACACCGCACCTGCGGCCACCACGCCGGCTGCCGAGACGGCGCCTGCTCCGGCCGCTGCCACGCCGGCCGCCGACCCCGCCGCACCGCCTGCGGTTGGCGAGAGCGCCAGCACCCCGCCGGCCGCCGCACCCAGCGCCGCACCGCGCGCGCCGAACGGCCCCGAGCCGGTCGCCGGCACCGACTATCTGGATATCGAAGGCGGCCAGCCGTACCAGCAGGCTGCCGGCAAGATCGAAGTGGCCGAGGTCTTCGGCTATGTCTGCCCCGCCTGCAACGCGTTCCAGCCGCTGATCGGGCCGTGGAAGGCCGGCCTGCCGTCGGACGTTCATTTCGTCTACGTGCCGGCGATGTTCGGCGGTCCGTGGGACGACTACGGCCGCGCGTTCTACGCCGCCGAAACCCTGGGCGTGCAGGAAAAGACCCACGAAGCGCTGTACAAGGCCATCCATACCGAACAGACCCTCAAGGGCGAGCGCGGCAAGGATTCGGTGCAGGACATCGCCGCGTTCTACGCCAAGTACGGCGTGGACCAGAAGACCTTCATCGATACCATGAGCAGCTTCGGCGTGTCGGCCAAGACCAACCGCGCCAAGCAGTTCGCCACCCGCAGCAAGCTCTCCGGCACCCCGTCGCTGATCGTCAACGGCAAGTACCTGGTCAAGGGCCAGAGCTTCCCGGACATGCTGCGCATCGCCGATCACCTGATTGCGCGCGAACGCGCCACGCTGGCCAAGTGATCCTGTCGATCGCCGCCCTGTGAACGCTTCGGATTCGCGCACCCTGCGGGTGCTGACGGCCAATATCCAGGCCGGCTCCAGCACCCGCCGTTACAGCGATTACGTCACGCGCAGCTGGTCGCACGCGCTGCCGCTGGGCAGCAAGCGCACCAGCCTGGACAGCATCGCCAAACTGGCCGGCGAGCGCGACATCGTCGGCCTGCAGGAAGCCGACCCGGGCAGCCTGCGCTCGGGTTTCACCAACCAGACCCACTATCTGGCCGAGCGCGCCGGCTTCCATTACTGGAGCCACCAGCCCAACCGCCGCATGGGCGGTGTCGCCTCCAGCGCCAACGGCTTGCTCAGCAAGCTGGAACCGCTGGAAGTGCAGGACCACGCCCTTCCCGGCCGGATCGGCGGGCGCGGCATCCTGCTGGCCAAGTTCGGGCAAGGTCGCGAAGGCCTGGCGGTGGCGGTGGCGCATCTGTCGCTGGGCGCCAACTCGCGCATGGCGCAGCTGGCCTTCATCGCCGAGTTGTTGTCCGAGCACCCCAACGCGATGTTGATGGGCGATTTCAACTGCATGGCCGACCGGCCGGAAATGCAGGCGCTGTATCGGCACACGCGATTGCAGCCGCCGAGCTGCGAAGTGCATACGTTTCCCAGCTGGCGTCCGGACCGGGCGATCGACCATATCCTGGTCAGCGACAGCCTCACCATCGAACATATCGAAGCGATTCCCGCAGCGTTCTCCGACCATCTTGCGGTCGGCATGGATATCCGCGTGCCGCTGCACCTGCTGCGTTAACACGCACGTCTATGTGGCTACGGGTTCGCACTGGCGGACTCGACCGATGACACCCCCTCGACGCCGCCTGTGCGATAACGCAGGCGGTTTTTCGTTGGGAGCACAGCACGTGATACGCGTCATATGAGTGTGTCGGCATGAGTGCGGTTGAGTCCCAGACGTTGCCGGTGCGCACCCTGCGGCCGGTGTTCGTGCTGGCGGCAACCGTGGTGTGTACGTTTGCGTTGCTGGTGTCGTTGTTTCCGCTGGATGCAGGCCGTGTGCTGCTGGGCGCGCAGACCTGGGCCTCGCGCAATGTCGGCTGGTACTACCTGCTGGCGATGACGGTGTACCTGGTGTTCGTGCTCGGCGTGGCCTTGTCCAGCTACGGCAACATCAAGCTCGGCGCCGATCACGACGAGCCGGAATTCAGCTATCTCTCCTGGGCCGGCATGTTGTTCGCTGCGGGCATCAGCATCACGCTGTTCTTCTTCTGCGTCTCCGAACCGCTCACCCATTACCTGCAACCGCCGCAGGGCGGCACCGGCAGCGGCGAAGCTTCCGCGCGGCAGGCGATGCAGCTGCTGTTCCTGCATTGGGGCCTGCATGGCTGGGGCGTGTTCGCGCTGGCAGCGATGGCGCTGGCGTATTTCGCATTCCGCCACAATCTGCCGCTGGCCTTGCGCTCGGCGCTGTATCCGCTGATCGGCAAGCGCATCAACGGGCCGATCGGCTACACCGTGGATGCGCTGGGCATCGTGGCCACCGTGTTCGGCCTGGGCGCGGACATGGGCTTTGGCGTGCTGCATCTCAACGCCGGCCTGAGCACCTTGATGGACGTGCCGCACGCGCATTGGGTGCAGGTCGCGCTGATCGTGGCGATGATGGGCGCGGCGATCGTGGTGGCGGTCTCCGGCGTGGAAAAAGGCGTGCGCTGGATGTCGGACATCAACATGCTGCTGGCGATCGCGCTGCTGCTGTTCATGCTGTTCGCCGGCCCCACGCAGTATCTGCTCAACGCGCTGATCCAGAATCTGGGCGACTACCTGGGCAGTGTGGTCAACAAGAGTTTCGACGTGTACGCCTACGGCGGCCGCAGCGACTGGCTGGGCAACTGGACGGTGTTCTACTGGGCGTGGTGGATCGGCTGGGCACCGTTCGTGGGCCTGTTCATCGCGCGTATTTCGCGCGGCCGCACCATTCGCGAGTTCGTGCTCGGCGTGCTGCTGATCCCGCTCGGCTTCACCCTGGCGTGGCTGTCGATCTTCGGCAACAGCGCGCTGGACCAGTTGCTGCACCACGGCCAGGGTGCGCTGGCGCAGCAGGCCATCGATGCGCCGGAGACGGTGTTGTATTCGCTGCTGCAGGGCTACCCGTGGAGCCGCACGGTGATCACGGTGACGGTGGCGATCAGCTTCGTGTTCTTCGTGACCTCTGCCGATTCGGGCACCGTGGTGTTGTCCACGCTGTCCTCGCATGGCGGAGAGCCGCACGACGATGGCCCGCGCTGGCTGCGCGTGTTCTGGGGCGTACTCACCGCCGTGGTCACTGCAGGCTTGCTGCTGGCTGGCAGCATGGACGCGCTGAAATCGGCCGTGGTGCTGGCCTCACTGCCGTTCTCCGCGGTGTTGCTGCTGATGGCGTGGGGATTGTCGCGCGCCCTCAGTGAAGAATCGCAGCGCAAGCGCGCGCAGCTCTACAGCCCCAGCCCGCTGATCGGGCAATCGCGGCATCACCGCGGCTGGCGTCAGCGCCTGGGCCAGGCGATGCATTTCCCGGCGCGCGATGAGGTCTATCGTTTCATGCACGACCAGGTGCGACCGGCGATCGAAGCGGTCACCGCGCAGCTGCAGGAAGAAGGCTGGCAGGTCAGCAGCCGGCTGGACGACGACGACATGGAAATCAGTGTCGACCACGGCGAGCAGCAGGGCTTCCGCTACCAGGTGGTGATGCGCGGCTACCTCACCCCGTCTTTCGCCGCGCAACGCCTGCGCAACCAACGCTATTACCGCGCCGAAGTGTATCTGTACGAAGGCAGCCAGGACTACGACCTGGTCGGTTACAGCCGCGAGCAGATCATCAACGACATCATCGATCAATACGAGCGTCACCTGCAGTTCCTGCATCTCACGCGCTGAGGTGCCACCGCTGCCGCGTGCGCCCCACAGGAGGTTTGTCATGCCACGTTTTCCCGACCAGTTGCTGTACATCGGCGGCCGTTATGTTCCCGCCCGCGGCGGCCACACCTTCGAGGTGGTCAACCCGGCCACCGGCGAAGTGCTGGCCAATGTGCACAACGCCGGTGCCGACGACCTGGATGCCGCCGTCGACAGCGCCAAGACCGGCCAACAGCAATGGGCGGCACTGACCACGGTGGAGCGCTCGCGCATCCTGCTGCGTGCGGTGGCGCTGCTGCGCGAGCGCAACGACGCGCTGGCCGAGCTGGAAACGCTCAACACCGGCAAGCCGCTAAGCGAAACCCGCAGCGTGGACATCGTCACCGGCGCGGACGTGCTGGAGTACTACGCCGGGGTGGCGCAGGCGCTGCAGGGCGCACAGCTGCCGCTGCGCGAAGGCAGCTTCTTCTACACGCGGCACGAGCCGCTGGGCGTGGTCGGCGCGATCGGCGCGTGGAATTACCCGATCCAGATTGCGCTGTGGAAAGCCGCGCCCGCACTGGCGGCCGGCAACGCAATGATCTTCAAGCCCAGCGAGGTGACGCCGCTGACAGCGCTCAAGCTGGCCGAACTCTTCACCGAAGCCGGCCTGCCCGATGGCGTGTTCAACGTGCTGCCCGGCGACGGCGCAAGCGTGGGCACCGCGCTCACCGAACACCCGCAGATCGAAAAGATCAGCTTCACCGGCGGCACTGCGACCGGACGCAAGGTGATGGCGAGCGCCTCGAGTTCGTCGCTGAAGGACGTGACCATGGAACTGGGCGGCAAGTCGCCCTTGATCGTCTGTGCCGACGCCGACCTGGATCTGGCCGCCGACATCGCGATGATGGCCAACTTCTACAGCTCCGGGCAGGTGTGCACCAACGGTACGCGCGTGTTCGTTCCACGCGCGCTGCGCAACGCCTTCGAGGCGCGGCTGCTGGCACGCGTGCAACGCATCCACATCGGCGACCCGCTGGACGAGCGCACCACCTTCGGCCCGATGGTCAGCGCCGCGCACATGCAACGCGTGCTCGACTACATCGAACAGGGCAAGGCGGAGGGCGCACGCCTGCTGTGCGGCGGCGAACGTCTGCGCGACGGCGCACTGGCACAGGGCTGCTATATCGCACCGACCATCTTCAGCGATTGCACCGACGTGATGGCCATCGTGCGCGAGGAGATCTTCGGGCCGGTGCTGAGCCTGCTCACCTACGACGACGAAGACGAAGCGATCGCGCGTGCCAATGCCACCACGTACGGCCTGGCCGCAGGTGTGGTGACGCCGGACCTGGCGCGCGCGCATCGCCTGATCCATCGCCTGCAAGCCGGCATCTGCTGGATCAACACCTGGGGCGAGTCACCAGCACCGATGCCGGTGGGCGGCTACAAGCAATCCGGCGTGGGTCGCGAGAACGGCCTGGCCACGCTGCAGGCCTATACCCGCACCAAATCCATCCAGGTCGAACTGGAACGCTACGCGTCGGTATTCTGACTGGCTGACGCCCCCTGACAGGCAGTCGCACAGCGCCACCGGCAACACGCGCGAGCCGCTACCTGCGAATCGTGCTGTCGGATCGACGGCTGCCGTTTCGAACAAAGACCGCCGGCCCACTGCGCAATCGTTTTGAAGCCGCTTCGACCGGCACCGCAACAAGGAGAAACTCATGCAACGCGAATACGACTACATCATCATCGGCGCCGGCTCGGCAGGTAACGTGCTGGCCGCGCGCCTGACCGAAGATCCGGGCGTCAGCGTGTTGCTGCTGGAAGCGGGCGGACCGGATTATCGGCTGGACTTCCGCACCCAGATGCCGGCGGCGCTGGCCTTCCCGCTGCAGGGCCGTCGCTACAACTGGGCCTACGAGACCGAGCCGGAGCCGCATATGGACAACCGGCGCATGGAATGCGGGCGCGGCAAGGGGCTGGGCGGCTCGTCGTTGATCAACGGCATGTGCTACATCCGCGGCAACGCGCTGGATTTCGACCACTGGGCCAGGCGGCCGGGCCTGGAAGACTGGAGCTACCGCGATGTGTTGCCGTATTTCCGCAAGGCCGAGACGCGCGACATCGGTGCCAACGATTATCACGGCGGCGAAGGCCCGGTCAGCGTCGCCACGCCGAAGAACGACAACAACGTGCTGTTCCATGCAATGGTGGATGCCGGCGTGCAGGCCGGTTACCCGCGTACCGACGATCTCAATGGCTATCAGCAGGAAGGCTTCGGGCCGATGGATCGCACGGTGACGCCGCACGGGCGTCGCGCAAGCACGGCGCGCGGCTATCTGGACATGGCGCGTCCACGCGATGGCCTGCACATCGTCACCCATGCCACCACCGATCGCATCCTGTTTGCCGGCAAGCGCGCGATCGGCGTGCACTACCTGGTCGGCAACAGCAGCGAAGGCATCGATGCGCATGCGCGCCGCGAGGTGCTGGTGTGCGCTGGCGCGATCGCCTCGCCGCAGCTGCTGCAACGCTCCGGTGTCGGCGCGCCGGATCTATTGCGCGCACTGGATGTGCAGTTGGTGCACGACCTGCCCGGCGTTGGCCAGAACCTGCAGGATCACCTGGAGGTCTACATCCAGTACGCCTGCACCAAGCCGGTGTCGTTGTATCCGGCACTGCAATGGTGGAACCAGCCGGCCATCGGTGCGCAGTGGTTGTTCGCCGGCACCGGCACCGGCGCCAGCAATCAGTTCGAGGCCGGCGGCTTCATCCGCACGCGCGAAGAATTCGACTGGCCCAATATCCAGTACCACTTCCTCCCCGTTGCGATCAATTACAACGGCAGCAATGCGGTGAAGGAACACGGCTTCCAGGCGCATGTGGGGTCGATGCGCACCCCCAGCCGCGGGCGCGTGCATGCCAAGTCGCGCGACCCGCGCCAGCATCCGTCGATCCTGTTCAACTACCAGTCCACCGATCAGGACTGGCAGGAATTCCGCGATGCGATCCGCATCACCCGCGAGATCATCGCCCAACCCGCACTGGACGCCTACCGCGGCCGAGAAATCAGCCCGAGCGCAGACTGCAAGACCGATGCCGAGCTGGACGCCTTCGTGCGCGCACGCGCAGAGACGGCGTATCACCCGTCCTGCTCCTGTGCGATGGGCAGCGATGACATGGCGGTGGTCGACGGACAGGGCCGTGTGCACGGCATGGAGGGCCTGCGTGTGATCGATGCATCGATCATGCCGCGCATCATCACCGGCAACCTCAACGCCACCACCATCATGATCGCCGAGAAGATCGCCGATCGCATGCGCGGCCGCACGCCACTGCCGCGCAGCACGGCGGACTACTACGTGGCTGGCGATGCGCCTGTGCGTGGGTGATGCTAGAAAACACGGTGCGCCACCCTGAGTCGAGTGCGCGGTGCCCTCACCGCTCGCGGGACACGCCGCAAGGACGTCCTTGTAGGCTCGGTGGCGGCATCCATGCCGCCACACGGTCCCGCAATCGGTGAGGACACCGCACCAGAAAGTTTGCAGGTTGTTTATTGAAAGCCTGTCTTCTGATCCCGTTGCGTTGCGGAGCTGATCGGATGCGCCATTACCGAACAACGCACGTCATGCACTGCTTGCAGCCATGCACACCGACCATCTTCGATGGTCCTTGCCCGCTCACCGTCGCGGGACCTTACGCGGCATGGATGCCGCGTAAGAGCCTGCAAGGACGTACTTGCGGCGTGTCCTGCGATGGTGGGCGGGCAAGGGCCCCGCAGCCAACGCGCAGCGTCGAGGGCGCGGCGCCCTCACCGCTTGCGGGACACGCCGTAAACCCGTCCATGGGGGCTCGGTGGCGGCATCCGTGCCGCCACACGGTCCCGCAACCGGCAAGGACACCGCACCAGGAAGTTAGTCGGTGCTTTATTGAAAACCATGCACACCGACCAACTCGACTGGTCCTTGCCCGCCCACCGTCGCGGGACCTTATGCGACATGGATGCCGCATAAGAGCTTACAGGGACGTACTTGCAGCGTGTCCCGCGATGGTGGGCGGGCAAGGGCCCTGCAGCCAAGCCACAGATCAGCCGCTCTCCGCTTTACGACCGACCCGACCTGATGGACTAAAACTTCAAATCCACCCGCGCATACCAGAAGCGCCCACCGGGAATGTCGTAAGTGGATGCGTCATAGCCGTTGAGTGAGCACGATAGGCACAGCGGCGGATCCTTGTCGAACACGTTGTTCAAACCGGCCGTGAGTTGCAGACCCTTGAGCCAATCGACGCGATAACCCACCTGCGCATCGTGATAAGTGATCGCATCCAGGCGATTGGTGCCCACGGTCGCATCGGAACACACTGCGAATTCCACCGCATCGCCGCATTGCTCGGTGAGTTTGGAAATGTGGCGCGCCGTCCACGAGGCGGTCCAATTACCCAGCGACCAATCCAGCACTGCATTGCTGGTCCATTCGGGAATTGCGCTGTCGACCACTTCGATGCCTGGCCCCTGCGGCTGACGCTGTCCTGCCGCACCGAGCGCCTCGTAACGGCCCACGAAGGTGTTCTGCCAAGACAACGTGAAACGGCCAAACGCCGTCTCCGGCAACGTCCAGAACAGATCCACATCCCAACCATCGGTCTTGATCGAGCCCAGGTTGGTCAACCGATTGTTGAACGCATTGATGCCGCCGGTAGACGCGCGCCCGATGCCATTGCAATACAGCGTGTCCAAGGTATCCACGCACAGGTCCAGCTGCGTTTGCGCATTGATCGCCTGGATCGCGCCATCGACATGGTGCCGATAGAACGTCATCTCCAGATCGAGGCGGTCGGACCAGCTGGCATTGCTGGCGAAGCCCGGGCTGAACACGAAGCCCGCGCTGAAGCTGCGCGAGCGCTCCGGATCCAGTTGCTCATTGCCGCCGGTGGTGACCGAGATCTGCTGGTTGGCCTGTTGATACCCGGCCGGTACGCCGAGCGATGCGCAGTTGGCGGCGCTGCCGCGCGGCGCGGTGCCGCCCAACCCGATCGAGCATGGATCGGACAACTGCAGATCGGCGCGCGCCGCCGAACCGAACAACTCGCCGATGGTCGGCGCACGGAAGCCTTCCGCGTAACTGGTGCGCAGCACCAACTCATCGGTGACCTGCCAACGCAAGCCGTATTTGGGCGTGAACTCGCCACCGAACGTGGAGTAGTCCGAATAGCGGCCAGCGATGTTCAGGTCGAGTCTGCCGCCCAACGACGAATTGGCGAAGATCGGGATATTGAGTTCGAGATAGGCCTCGTTGACGTCGTAGCTGCCCGAGGTCGGCAACGACGGCACACCGTTGTAGCGTCCCGCCACGGTGAGCGGATCGGGTTGGTACGACCCTTCGTACTTGCGGTACTCGTAGCCGGTGGCGAACGACACCGCACCGCCGGGCAGCTGGAACAACTCGCTGCTCAGGTTGGCGGTGAACAGGCTCAACTCGTTCTGGCTGCGGTCGCGCACCACCGGCTGGATCCAGCGCAACATCTCCGGCGTGATGCTGCCGGTGCCGCTGAAGATATCCAGCGGCACGCAGCCGGCCACCGCCGCACACGCGGCCGGATCGCCCAGGCCCAGATTGATGTTGTAGAGGTTGTAGCTGCCGTAGTTGGTCTGTTCGGCCTTGTTCTTGCTGTACATGCCGTTGATGTCCCAGAACCAGGTGCGCGCCGCGCCTTCGAAGGTGCCCACCAGACCGGTGCCGAAATACTGCGTGTCGACCTGTTGCTCGAAGCGGCGCGCCCCGCCTTCCACCGGGCGGCGGCCGATCTGGATCAGGTTGGTGGCCGAATTCAACTCAAAGCCGAACGGATTGAACGGATTGAGCGCGGAAATCACGATGTTGTCGGCCAGCGGATTGCCGGTACCGGCATCGGGGCCGAGAAAGATCGGCTCCGGCGCTGCCTGGTTGGTCGACTCGCGCCGGTTGCCCAGCGCCTTGACGTACCACTGCACGTCGTCGTTGAAGTAATAGCGGAACTGCGCAAACACGCCCTTGCGCTCGGACGGCGTCAGCAACAGATTCTGTTCTGCAAAGTTGTAGCGGTCCGCGGTGCCGAAGCAGTGGTAATCGTCGCTGCGTGTACAGCCGGCACTGCCGTCGTATTGCGGCGCGCCGACGCCGGCGTTGGGCGTGAGGTTCTGGCGCACGCCGGTATTGGGGTCGACGAACTGGAAGCGACCATCCGGCGTTGCCGAGCTGGCGAAGGTCAACCCGGTACCCGGTATCGGGAAGCGGGCCTGCGCGCGATCGCGCGCATAGATTGGTTCCTGCTTGACGTAGCTGGCGCCCAGAAACAGGCTGAAATCCTCGCCGCTGGTGCCCCAGGCCAGATCCATGCCCTGGTTGGCGCCGTCGCCCTTGCCGTATTGCCCGTAGTTGAGCGTGACCTGCGCACCGTCGAAGCTGCGCCGGGTGATGATGTTGACCACGCCGGCGATCGCATCAGAGCCGTACAGCGACGAGGCGCCATCTTCGAGCACCTCGATGCGCTCCACGATGGCCAATGGAATGGTGTTGAGGTCGGTCGAGGAACCCACGCCGGAGGCCGAGGATTCGTTCACCCAGCGGATGCCATCCACCAGGACCAGCACGCGCTTGGAGCCGAGATGGCGCAGATCCACCTGCGCCGAGCCGGCGCCCACACCACCGCCATCGGGCGGAAAGCCGAAGTTGCCGGACGAGTTGAACTTGGCGTTGAGCGCCGACCCCGATGCAGTGAGTTCCTGCAGCACCTCGCCGATGGAGGTCAGGCCGGTGCGTTCGATGTCGGCGCGGTTGAGCGTCTGGATCGGCACCTGGCCCTGCAACTCTGCGGTCTTGATGCGCGTGCCGGTGACCTGCACGCTGTCGAGCGTGCGCGTACTCGAGGCAGGCTCGGGCTGTTGCGCCCAGGCGAGTGTGGGAACCAGACACAACGACAACGGCACGGCCAGGCATGACCGAGGTGGGCCAATCAGACGCTTCATCCTTTCTCTCTCCAGAAGGATTCTTGAGTGTCCGCACGCCCCCGTGCCCCGCGGTCCGCCCCCACTTTTAAACGAAGCCTTAACGCCCCGCAAGCCGGCCTTGCCGCAGTGGGAAGTGGTCCGCATTGCGCTGCGGCGGCAGGCCACGGGTGCGCATGCGCGGTACGCACTTGCATCGCATTGCACGCCCGTCGCTGCCGGCAGCGTCGGTTGGTACCGATCTGGTGCGCATTCACTCAGGCGCGCAGGCGCGCTTCGGTATCATCGCGCAATGACTTACGCCCCCCGTCTTGCCACTGTTTTCGTCGGCCTGCTGTGCCTTGGCAGCACGGCGCTGCATGCCCAAAGCCTCGACCCGCAATTGACCGCCATGCGCGATGCCATCGCTGCTGCAGAGCGCGGGCAGTCCGATGCCGGTCAGCTCGGCGCGTTGAACCGCCACCCGCTCTACGGCTGGCTGGAATTTGCCACGCTCAAGCGCAACATCGACAACGTCTCCAACACGCAGGCGCAGGGATTTCTGCAGCGTTATGCGGGCCAGCCGGTGGCCGAGAGCTTCCGCAGCACCTGGTTGCCGGCGGTTGCGCGCCGCCAGGACTGGAACACGTTGCTGGCCAACTGGAAGCCCACCGACAACCTGGGCCTGCGCTGCGCGCAGCTGACCGCGCGCCAGGCGACCGGCAAGCTGGATGCACAGTGGAGCCGCGATGCGTTGACGTTATGGCGTGGCGGCAAGGGCCTGCCCGACGCCTGCGATCCGGTGGTCGCCGGGCTGGAAGCGCGGGGCGAACTCACCCCGGCGCTGCGCTGGGAACGCGTGGAGGCGGCCGCCGATGCACAGCTTCCTGCGGTGATGCGCACGGCCGCGCGCGGCCTGCCGGCGGCCGATCTGGCCCTGGCTAACGATTACGCCGCGTTTCTGGACAAGGTGCATCCACGTGCATCGAGCTGGCCCAAGACCGAGCGCAGCCGTCGCATCGTGGTCGACGGCCTGGCCAAGCTGGCCAAGAGCGATCCGGACGCGGCCGAGCAGCAGTTGCCGCAGCTGGCCAGCGCGCTCGGCTTCAGCGAGGCGCAGCGCGGGCAGGTGCTGTACCAGATCGCGCTATGGACGGTGGCCTCGTATCTGCCGGATTCGGCGCGTCGCCTCAATGCGGTCCCCGATGCCTCATACGACGAGCGCCTGCACGAATGGCGTGCGCGCGAAGCGATGTCGCGTGGCGACTGGCCGGCTGCATTGGCGGCGATCCGCAAGATGCCGGCCACCCAGCGCAGCGATTCGCGCTGGCAGTATTTCGAAGCGCGCCTGGCCGAGAAGACCGGCGCGGCCGCAGCCGCACAGCCGCTGTATCGCGCAGCCGCGCAATCGCCGACCTTCCACGGCTTCCTGGCCGCCGATCGCCTGCAGCAGCCCTATCGGCTGTGTCCGTGGGAGCCCAAGGACAACCCGCAGGCCAAGGCCGCCGTCGCGCGCGATCCGGCGTTGATCCGCGCGATCGCCTTGTTCCAGATCGACCGCCCCGGTTGGGCCGTGGCCGAGTGGAACGATGCCGCGAGCCGCTTCGACGACACCCAGCGGCGGCTGGCGGTGCAGGTGGCCAGCGAAAACGGCTGGTTCGATCGCGCAGTGTTCGCGCTCGGCAAGCAGCCGGACGAACAACGCCTGTATGCGCTGCGCTTTCCGCTGCATCACGACGACAGCATTCGCCGCGAAGCGGCCAAGAACGCGATCGATCCGGCCTGGGTGGCAGCAGAGATCCGTGCCGAAAGCATCTTCAATCCACGCGCGCGTTCGCCTGCCAACGCGATGGGCCTGATGCAGGTCTTGCCGGGCACCGGCGCGGCCGTGGCGAAGGGCATCGCCCTGCCGGGTTACGCGGGCGCAAACAGCCTGTACGAGCCGGACACCAACATCGCCATCGGCACCGCTTATCTACGCCAGTTGCTCAATACCTACGGCGTGCCCTACCTCACCATCGCCGCCTACAACGCCGGCCCGGGGCCGACCGGGCGCTGGCAATCGCAACGGCCCAACTTCGAGCCGGATTTCTGGATCGAGACCATCAGCTACAAGGAAACCCGCGAGTACGTCGCACGCGTGCTGGCTTTCAGCGTGATCTACGACTGGCAACTCAACGGCGACATGCTGCCGCTGAGCGATCGCCTGATGGGCAAGCTGGTGGACAAGCGCCTGAAGCCGGTCTGCACGGCAGGCCAGACGACCACTAACGCGGCGCAGGACTGAGCTTCAAGTCAGCCGACAAGCACCACCGCCGGATGAGGTGGTAGCGCTTGCGCGGTTGGGGGTGGTTGTCGCTCGGCCACGGGTGCGAGAGCTGGGTGGGCGCGCCATTACCGAACAACGCGTTCCAGGCAGTGCTTGCCCCATGCACACCGACCATCTCGACTGGTCCTTGCCCGCCCACCGTCGCGGGACCTTACGCGGCATGGATGCCGCGTAAGAGCCTCCATGGACGGATTCACGGCGTGTCCCGCGATGGTGGGCGGGCGAGGGCCCTGCAGCCAAGCCGCAGATACGCCGCTCTCAGCGCTACGACTGAATGACCCGCATTGACCAATCGGGACCAGCTGCCGAGATTTGCATGTTGGCGTCACCTGGCATTCCAAAACGCTGCGCGGAAATCCCACAGCAATTGATGCATGGTGTTTCGACCCGCGCACCGCATCGGGCATCATGTTGCGATGAAGATCTATCTCGTTGGCGGCGCAGTCCGCGATGCCCTGCTTGGCCAACCCGCTGGCGACCGCGACTGGGTCGTGGTCGGTGCCGGTCAGGCGCAGATGGAACGCCTGGGCTTCAAACCGGTGGGGAAAGATTTCCCGGTGTTCCTGCACCCGCGTAGCGGCGAGGAATATGCGTTGGCGCGTACCGAGCGCAAGTCCGGGCGCGGCTATCGCGGCTTTGTGGTGGATGCCGATCCGTCGGTGACGCTGGAAGAAGACCTGCTGCGCCGCGACTTCACCATCAATGCGATTGCGCGCGACGAGGACACCGGCGAGTTGTTCGATCCGTATGGTGGCGCGCGCGATCTGCAAGCGCGCGTGCTGCGGCACGTGGGTCCGGCCTTTGTCGAAGATCCCGTGCGTGTGTTGCGCGCTGCCCGCTTCATGGCGCGGCTGGCGCCGCTTGGTTTCACTATTGCGCCAGAGACCGCAGCACTGATGCGTCAGATGGCCGCCAGCGGCGAACTGGACAGCCTGGTCCCCGAACGTGTGTGGCAGGAATTACGCCGCGTTTTGGAGAGTGCGCAGCCGTCGGCATTTCTGCGCACGCTGCACGACACCGATGCGTTGCGTGTCATCCTGCCCGAAATCGACGCGCTGTATGGCGTGCCGCAACGTGCCGAGTTCCATCCGGAGGTGGATACCGGCATTCACCAGGAGATGGTCAGCGACATGGCCGCGCGACTGGCGCCCGGCGATGCGCTGGCGGGCTTTGCCGCACTGACCCACGACCTGGGCAAGGCGCTCACGCCGCCGGAGGAGTGGCCGCGCCACATCATGCACGAACAGCGCGGTGTCGCCCCGCTGCAGGCATTGTGCGAGCGCCTCAAGGTGCCGCAGGATTATCGCCATCTTGCCATCACCGCCTGCCGCGAACATCTGAACGTGCACCGCCTGGCCGAACTGCGCGACCGCACCGTGCACGAGCTGCTGGTGCGCTGCGACGCGTTCCGCCGCCCCGAGCGCATCGCACAACTCGCGCTGGTCTGCGAAGCCGACAAGCGTGGCCGGCTGGGCAGCGAAGAGGCCGCATATCCACAGGGCGAACAACTCAAACGCCTGCATGCGGCTGCGCTGGCCATCAATGCGCGCGACCTGGCCGCAGAAGGCCTGCAAGGCCCGCAGATCGGCGAGGCACTGGCGAAGGCACGGATTGCGGCGATTGCGGCTGCGCGCAAGACCAGCGCGTAGCCGAGGCGTCGCGCATACCGTTGTAGCAACGCAACGTAGATGCGAGAGCGCCAGGCAAATATGACTGCACCGCTCCGGGCTGGCGAACACCCATCCCGGGCGACGTCAGGGATGCAGGGCACACGTGGGGTGTTTGCCATTCAACAAGGCGGCTGCACGCGAGCAGCCGCCCGGCCAGGCGTCACAGCTTGAAATTCAGACTCAGCATGAAAGAGCGGCCGTTCTTGTAGATGTAGTACGGCTGGTTCTTGTTGCCGATATAGCTGAAGTAGGTTTCGTCCAGCAGATTGGTGGCTTCCAGCGCCACACGCAGCCGCTCGGTGGCCTGATAGCCGAACGAGGCATCGACCTGGGTGAACGCGTCGGTCATCTGCTGCCCGTTGAGGCGGCCGATCTGGGTGAAGTATTCCGAGCGCCAGCCCAGGTTCACCCGTGCACTCCATTTGCCCTGCTCGTAGTACGGGCTGATGTTGTAGGCGTTGCGCGAGTTGTACGGCAGGCTGTAATCGCCATCGGTTTTAGAATCGGAATAGGTGTAGTTGGCCACCACGCCGAAGCCGTTGCCGAAGTTGTGCTGCAGGTTGAGCGCCACGCCGCGCACCTTGGCATCGCCGGCGTTGGTCGGCACGGAGGTCTGGTAGGTACTGGAGCCGCCGGTGGCATTGTTGAAGAACACCCGGTCTTCCACGGTAGTCAGGATGTAGTTGGAGATATCGCGCGAGAAGAATTCGCCGCTGAGCAGGCTGCTGTCGGAGAAGTACCACTCCAGCGATGCGCCCAGGTTGGTGGACTCGTACGGACTCAATCCAGGATTACCCGTGGACGCGGTGAGCGTGGTGTCGTCGGTGGCCACGTACGGGGTCATGTTGGTATAGCGCGGCCGTGCGATCACCTTGGAGGCAGCAAAGCGCAGCATCAGATCGTCGCGCAGGTCGTAGGCGATGTTGAAGGACGGCAGCCACTTGCCGTAACTGTTGAGGAAGTTGACCGGCGTGTAGCCGCCGCCGGGCGCGTAGCTGAAACCATCGGTGGAATCGCGCGTGTGCACGTAACGCACGCCGATGTTGCCGCGATAGCGCTCGCCGGAGAAATTGCCCTGCAGGAACCAGGCACGGTTCTGCTCCTCGATGCTGTAGTTGCCGGCGTAGCTGATCGGCAAGCCGTCATCGCCTTCCAGGCCGCCGATGTACTGGCTGATGGCGCCGCTGTTGATGGTCGACCAGCGCTGCATGTCGGCGCTGGTCGACAAGCCGTCCAGATAGCCCGACGGCGTGGTTCCCGGCGAGAACGCGGCCAGCGTGCTGCCGTCGTTCGGGGTCCAGGTGCGGCTGTACGCCGACTGCCCGGTGGCGTGATTGGTGAGCTTGATACCGGTCAGGATCTGCGTGAACGGCCCCCACTCCACCGCATGGTCGAAGTCCAGCTGCAGGTAGCGCTCCTTGTCGTACTGCGGGCTGTGGCTGGCGGAGGCGTTGTTGAGTTGCATCGCCGCCGCGTTGGTGGGGTCGGTGCTGTAGTCCATCGCGGTGCGGCGCCCGTCGATGTTGTAGCTGTAACCGGCCAGGTTGCGGAACTGGATGCCGTAGATGCGCTCGGCGCCGCCTTGCGAACTGGTGTAGCCCACCTGGCTGGACGCATTCCAGCCGTCGCCGTGCCAGTCGGCACGCAGATGGATGCTGCCGGTGCTGACATCGCTGTTGCGCAGGTAGCCATCCAGGAATGTGGTGGACTGATCGCCGAAGGTGCCCGAGGTCGCCACGCCGTTCTCGAAGCCCAGCGCCTGCGCATCGCCAGGGTTGGAGCCCCAGTACCCGTAGCGGCTCTGGTTGTAGTTGTCGAAACTTTCCTTGACGTACAGGCCGGTCAGGTTGAGCTCGAAATCGGCATCCGGCTTCCACTGCAACGCGGCACTGACACCATCGCGTTTGCGCGTCTGCTGAAACAAGGCGGTATTGATCGAGGTTGGAAACACACCGGTGTTATTGCCGATCACGGCCGGCGGAAACCCTGCACCTTGCACATCGTCGTAGCCGAAGATCTCCACGCCATCGCGACGCAGCACGCGCTGCGAATGCATCACCGAGGTGAGTACACCGAACGTTTCATCCTGGTTCTTCCAGCTGTATAGCGCTGACGCGTTCGGCTTGCCTTCGTCGGAACGGTCGTTGTAGCCGTAGCTCACCGTGCCGGTCAGCGTATTGCGCTCGAGATCCAGCGGCTTGCGCGTGTGTACGATTACGGTGCCGCCGATCGAACCTTCGTCGATGCGCGCCTCCGGTGTCTTGTAGACCTCCATCAGGCCGACCACTTCCGGCGCCAGCGTGCTGTAGTTGAACGAGCGGCTGTCCGGGTCGTTGGGGTCGCCACCCCAACTGGTGGAGGCAATGGTCTGGCCGTTGAGCAGCACACGATTGAGCGCCGGATCGGTGCCGAGGATGCTGACCTTCTCGCCTTCACCGAATTGCCGGTCCACGGTGATGCCGGACAGGCGCGACAGCGACTCGGCGACGTTGGTATCGGGGAATTTGCCGATGTCTTCGGCACTGATCGCATCGACGATCGCATCGGCATTACGCTTGACGTTGAGTGCCTTGCCGAGGCTGGCCTGATAGCCGACGACCTTGACCTCGTCCAGCGTGGACACCGAGGGATTGGTTTGCGCGGGTGCCTGTTCTTGCGAGGCTGCAGCCTGCTCCTGCGCACCTGCAGGCAACGCGGCAATACCTGCCAGGGCAGCGCCACCGATCAACAGGCTGCGGACTGCAGCACTCAGCGGCGTGCGACGTAGCGGATGCGCATGGCAGAACACGTGACGGGACAACTCGAACACACGGGAAGACGGCATTGCGTAGACCTCTTGACGGATGTCAGGTGGCAACCAGGTGGTTGCACGACAACGCGCGATGCGCGTGACATGCCCGCACTCCGTCCCCTGTGCCGGATGCGAGCAGCGTCCCGCACCGACGTGGCGGCATGCGGGTCAGCGCCGGTCCGGCCAGCGGCCGGACGACAACGTTTTCAAGAATTCAGAAGTGGCTCCTGCTCGCTGACAACGTTATCAGCGAAGGTGCCTTTCGCGGCCGGGGCTGTCAACTCGCTGCCACACATCGCCGGTTTTATGCCTGAAACCGCAGCTTCGATGCAGATATTGGAATGACAGCGCGATCGCGACCGCATTCATTTGCTTCGATGAGCAGACCACTGCGCGTAGCGACCTGATGCCACAAGGTTGCGCAGCCGGATGTTGCGATGCAGGGTGTGTTGCAGGCTTTGATGTGGTGAACGGTGTACGCAACGCCTTGCCAAACGACTGCGATTGCACTGCGAACGTGCTGCAAGCGCATGCGGCTGCAGTCGCCGCCGGGCGTTTACTGCAACGGGCGGCGCGTCGGTTGCACCACGCGTTGCGTGACGTCGGAAGCGCCCGAGTTCTTCTTGGCCGCTCCATCGTTCGACACTGATTCCTTTCCGGAACTTGGCGAAAGCACGCCCTGCACTCGCGCACGCACGGTCACGCGTCACCGCACTGACGATGTCGGTTCACTGCTGGCAATATGCAAACAAAGCTTCAAACGCATCGCGCCGCACGAACGGGTTCGTGCGGCGGCGTGCGGACTTACTCGCGCTGCCCGGCTACCCAGGTGCCAAGCACCTGCACATCGGCATCCACCAGCACCAGGTCGGCCTGATAGCCCGGTGCAATACGCCCCAGCCGCTCACCCAGTCCGATGCATTGCGCAGGATAGGTCGATGCCATGCGTGCAGCTTCGGCCAGGTCCACGCCCAGCCACTGCACGCTGTTGCGCACGGCCGTGGCCATGTCCAGCGCCGAGCCGGCCAGGGCGCCGTCGGCATTGCGCACCACGCCATCGACGGCGGTGATGGTTTCGCCATACAGGTCGAAACTGGGGCTGTCGGCACCGACCATCGGCATGGCGTCGGTGACCAGCAACAGCTTGCCGCGCGGCTTGGCGGCCAGCGCCAGGCGCAGGCTGGCCGGATGCACGTGCACGCCGTCGACGATGATGCCGCACCACACAGCAGGGTCTTCCAATGCGGCGCCCACCGCGCTGGGCTCGCGCCCGCTTAGTTGCGACATCGCGTTGTACAGATGGGTGAACCCGCTGACGCCGGCGGCAATGCCGTCGCGTGCCTGCTCGTAGCTGGCTGCGGTGTGGCCGGCAAACACGATTGCGCCACCGGCGACGAAGGCGCGGATGTCGTCCAGCGGCACGCGCTCGGGCGCGAGCGTGATCAGGGTGACGCCGTTGTCCAGCGAGGTATCGACCGCAATCTCGTGCGCGTCGGGCAGGCGGAACTTGTGCGCGTCGTGCGTGCCCTTGCGCGCCGGGCTCAGGTACGGGCCTTCCAGATGGATGCCGAGCACGCCGGGCACGCCTTGCGCGATGGCCTGCCGCGTGGCGTCGATCGCCTCGGCCATGACCTCGGCCGTGTCGCTGATCAGCGTCGGCAGCATGCCGGTGGTGCCGTAGCGGCGATGTGCAGCAGCAATGGTGGCCAGTGCCTGCGGGTCGCGCGCGTTGTTGAACAACACGCCGCCACCGCCATTGACCTGGATGTCGATGAAGCCGGGCAGCAAGATGGCGCCGCCCAGATCCATGCGCGTATGCGCCTGCGCAACGCGCGCATCGTCGGCCGTCACCACCGCGTGGATCTGCGTGCCGGCCAGCAGGACGACCAGTCCATCCTGCAGGCCGTCGTCGGTGAGCACGCGTGCATTGCACAACGCTTGAATCGGGGAAGCATCCATGTTCAAACGGTTTCCGTGACCTTGTTCAAATGCGGCGGCAGATCGGGATTGTTGCCACGTTGCAGGGCCAGCGCGTTGATCGCGCGATAGAAGCTCTGCACGGTCAACAGCGGCGCGCTGGCCGGATGCGCCGCATCCACAAGCGGCAGATCGCCGTCGGGCGCGGCCAGCCACACCTGCGCGCCGCGTGCGCGGAACTCTTCGGCCAGCGCGCGCGTGCCCGCGCCGGTTTCATCCGGCTGCGCAAACACCAGCACCGGGAAGCCCGGTCCCACCAGTGCCATCGGGCCGTGTTTGACCTCGGCCGAACTGTAGGCTTCGGCATGCAGGCCGCAGGTTTCCTTGAACTTCAGGGCCGCTTCCTGCGCGGCGCCCAGGCCCAGGCCGCGACCGAGCACGAACAGGTTGTGCGCGGGCGCCAGGCCGGTGGTGAGTGCGGACCAGTCGGCCTGCCAGGCGTTGCGCAACTGTTGCGGCAATGCATCCACCGCCGCGAGCAGGCCCGGGTCGTTCTTCCACACCGCGCCCAGGTGCAGCAGCGCAGCCAGCGAGGCGAGATAACTCTTGGTGGCAGCGACGCTTTTTTCCGGGCCTGCGCCCAGGGGAATCACCACCTCGGCCAGTTGCGCCAGCGGCGAATCCTCCACATTGACCAGGGCGACCACGCGCGCGCCGGCCGCCTTGGCGGCCTCGGCATTGCGCAACAGGTCCGGGCTCTTGCCCGATTGCGAAATCACGATGTACAGCGCGCCGCGCAACTGCAGCGGCGCTGCGTAGACCGAACCCACCGACGGCGATGCAGAGGCGGTCACGATGCCGAGTTGTGTTTCGAACAGATACTTGGCGTAGGTCGCTGCGTGATCGGAACTGCCGCGCGCGCAGGTCACCACGAACGGCGGCGGCGTGTCGCGCAGCGACTGCGCGAGGGCGGCGACGGTGTCGGCGTTACGGGCGAACTGTGCGGCGACCACGTCGGCGGTCTGCGCCGCCTCGCGGAACATCAAGGTCTCGGTTTCGGTGGGAAGGCTCATCAGGCTCAGGCGGATTCGGGAGGAAGGGATTTGGCCGACGGCGTCTGCGCCGGTGCAGTGGAACCGCGCACCACCAGCTGCGGCACGAAGCCGCGGTTCTGCAATTGCGCAGGCTGGTCGTCGTAGGCATCGCTGCGCAACTGGCTGATCAACAGGCGTGCGGCATGCCGCGCGATGTCGTCGGTGGCCTGCTTGGCGGTGGTCAGTGCCGGCCACGACTGGCGCGAGAACGGGCTGTCTTCGAAGCCGGCGATCGACAATTGATACGGCACGTTCATGCCGGTGGACTTGGCCGCCGCCAGCACGCCTGCGGCGATTTCATCGTTGCTGCCGAAGATGGCGGTCGGCGGCTCGCGCAACGACAGCAGCCGGCGCGCGCCACGGAAGCCGTCGTCGAAGGTGTAATCGCCGGGAATCACCAGGTGCTTGTCCAGGGTGATGCCGTAGTCCTTCAACGCGGCTTCGTAACCGGCGTAGCGCTCGCCGCTGGAGCGGTGCTGCGGGCCGCCCCACAGGAACCCGATGCGCTGATGGCCCAACTGCACCAGATGCTCGGTGATTTCGTAGGCGGCAGCGCGGTCGTCGATATACACGCAGGGGCCATCGCCCGGATCGTCGGTGGCGGCGATGATGCGCACGCTCTTGATGCCGCGCGCAGCCAGGCCGGCCATCAGCTCGGGGCGCTCGGACATCGGTGCGGTCAGCACCACGCCGGCCAGCCGCGAGCGCTGCACCCATTCGGCCAGTTCGTCGGCCAGCAATGGCGAGGTGGAATCGCAGGGATGGATCTGCAGCCCGAAGCCGGTCTCGCGGCAGGCGGCCAGCACGCCGTTCTGGATGCCGATGATGTGATACGGGTTGGGATTGTCGTAGACCAGACCGATCACGAACGGCGTGCCGCTGCGCAGGTTGCGCGCGGACGGGTCGGGTTCGTAGTCCAGATCGGCGATGGCGCGCAGCACGCGCGCGCGCGTGGCCTGCATCACCGAAGGTTCGTTGTTGATCACGCGCGACACGGTCTTCAACGAGACCTTGGCGCGCTCGGCGACATCTTTGATGGTGGGCCTGCGCATGGGTATGCCTTGTTCGTCGGAACGCATCATGCTGCCTGGTTCACTTGGCATGGGCCGGCAGGCCCACACGGTAACCGCGCAGCGAATAGAACAGGATGTACAGATAGCACGGCACCATCAGCGCAGCGAACACGACCTGGAAGTCGTAGTGCTGTTTGAGAATGGCGAACAGCTGCGGAATGATCGCGCCGCCGGCAATGCCCATGACCAGCAATGCCGAACCGATCTCGGTGAAGCGGCCGAGCCCGCGAATGGCCAGCGGAAAGATCGCCGGCCACATCATCGCGTTGGCAAACCCGAGCGCGGCCACGAAGCCCACCGACACATAGCCGTGGGTCAGCAGCGCGCCCAGCGAGAACAGCACACCCAGCACCGCCGACACGCTCAGGTAGCGCGCCTGCGAGATCACCCGCGGGATCAGCACCAGGCCGGCGAGATAGCCCAGCAGCATCGCGCCCAGCGTGTAGGAGGTGAAGATCTTGGTGCTGTCCAGCGGCAGGTCGAAACCGTGCCCGTAGGTGCCGATCGCATCGCCGGCCATCACTTCCACGCCCACGTAGACGAACAGGCACAACACGCCAAGCCACAGATGCGGGAACTGGAAGATGCTGGACTTCTGCACGCCGGCCGCGCTGCCTGGCGTGGCATTGGCCTCGGACGCTCGCAGCTCCGGCAGTGGCGAGAACAGCACGCCGATCGCCAGCAACAGCAGCACGCCGGACATCACCAGATACGGTGCGTGGATCTTGGCGGCGAAGGCGGTGAGCAGTTGTTCCTTGGTGCCGGCATCGGCGCTGGCCACCTGCGCGGACAGATCGCCGATGCCGTGCAGCACCAGCGTGCCGATCAGGATCGGCGCCAGGATGCCGGCGATCTTGTTGCAGATGCCCATCAGCGCGATCCGCCGCGCGGCACTTTCGATCGGCCCGAGAATGCTGATGTACGGATTGATCGCCGTCTGCAGCAGCGCCAGGCCGCTGCCGATCACGAACAGCCCGCCCAATGCGCCTGGATACCAGCGCTGGGTGGCGAACTGGCCGAAGCCGGCCGCGCCCACCGCCATCACCACCAGACTCAGCGCCAGCCCCTTCTTCATGCCGGTGCGCTTGAGGATCCACGACGACGGCAGCGCCAGGAAGAAATACGACAGGTAGAACACCATCAGCACCAGGAAGGCATTGACCTCGTTGAGGTCGAACGCCAGCCGCACGAAGGTGATCAGCGGCCCGTTGATCCAGGTGAAGAAGCCGATGATGAAGAACAGCACGCCGACGATGGCGATCGAGACAACGGGATTTGCGGGCCTGGCGGTAGTCATGGATCGGCTGGCTCTTGAGTTGTCGGTTGGGGGGCGCCGCGCTGGATCAGCGACGCAGTTCGGCGACGAAATCGTAGAAATCGTTGTGGCAATAGGTGTCGGTCAATTCGATCGCGCTGCCGTCGCGCGCATAGCCCACGCGCACCACATGCAGGATCGCCTCGCCGGTCTTCATGCGCAGGTGTTCGGCCAGGCGCGCGGGCAGATTGATCGCGCGGAAATACTGGAGCGCGCGCACCACCGGGGTGCCCTGCGCATCCAGATAGCTGTAGAGCGAATCGCCGATCTGCTGCGGGTCGGCGACGATGCGCTGCGGCAACACCGCATGCTCGTAGGCCATGACCCGGGCGTCGGCGCTGCGCAGGCGCGTCAGCGAGGCGACCGCCGCGTCCGGCGACAACCCCAGCCGCAGGATCTCTTCGCCATGTGCCGGGCGCAGCCGCCGCTCCAGCCAGCGCGTGCCGGGCTCGTAGCCCTTGATGCGCAGCGTCTCGCTGAAACTGGTCAGGCCGCTGAGCTGGTGCTGGATCTGCGTGGTGACGAAGGTGCCGGCGCCCTGCCGACGCGAGACCAGGCCCTGTTCGACCAGCACGTCCACCGCCTGGCGCAGGGTCACCCGCGAGATCTGCAGCCGCTCGCACAGCTGGCGCTCGGCCGGCAGTGCTTCGCCGGCCTTCCACTGCGCGCCGCGGATCTGCTCGTCCAGCTTGCTCGCCAATTGCAGATACAGTGGTGTCGGCGCGGAGGCATCCAGCGCCAGCGCGTCCATCCGGGGGTCGGTGTCCGTCCTGGCTTCGGTTTTCGGTTTGGCCATTGCCTGTCCTCCGGACCGACTTGGATTCGTTAGGTCCAATATAGTACCAATTTTCCCACAGCGCATTAACTGCTGCTCCCGGGAAGCGGAGCAAGCTGCCAGCTGAGGGCGCCATCGAACACGCAGACGGGCCGCGACCTGGCAGGCAGCGGGGAGAGGGCACCATCGCAAGCCTGTGCGCGACCTGGGTCTGCGTTCACCACATCGCTGGCTGAAAAGACCTGGCCGTAGGGACCAGTACCGCCGATGCGTCCTTCGTTCACCGCCGTTGAACGCCAACCACGCACTCGCCGCACTGCACCCCGCTGGCGCGGCAGGACGTCGGACGTCTGCGCTGGCCTGAATGACGAGCACCACATCCGGACAACGCTGGCAGCGACACCCAGCCGCACTTGCGCTGGAGGCTCCGTGGCGACATCCATGCCGCCAAGAGTCCTGCAACCAGCGAGGACACAGCGTCGGACAGTTGCCGGTTGTTTCGTTGAAAACCACGCGCGCCGACCATCTCGACTGGTCCTTGCCCGCTCACCGTCGCGGGACCTTACGCGGCATGGATGCCGCGTAAGCGCCCACAGGGACGTACTTGCGGCGTGTCCTGCCAGGGTGGCGGGCGGGCCCTGCAACCAAGCCGCAGACCAGCCGCTCTACAACAGATCTACCAGCGCGTCCCAAACATGCGCTTGTCCATCCGCAACATCACCAATCGTAGTGGCGTCCACGCCAGGCACAGGCCGGCGAGGATGCCCAACGTATCGGCCAGCGCATCATAAGGATCCGCACTGCGATTGGTGGTCAGTGCGCCTTGCGCGATCTCGATGCCGATCCCCAGCAGCACCAATCCGAACGCTGCAGACAACAGCGCGCGGCGGGTGGCGAACAGCTGCACCGCCCCCCAGCACAACAACGCGAACGTCAAAAAATGCTCGGCCTTGTCGCTGTTGGACGGTAGTTCCGGAAACTCCGGCGGCGGCCCCATGCACACCGCAATCACCGCCAGGATTGCGGCGATCCACAGGCCTAGCCACAACCATGGTCGCTGGAATGGACGCAGCGCCGGGCTCACAACCGCCATGTGAGATCGCCCGCCAGAAATGCCGGCGCAAAATCGACATCGCGCGCAAAACCCATCACCTGGAAGCGCTCGCCCATTTCGCTGGGCAAGGTCAGCCGCTTGATCTGCTCACGCAACCGCATGCGCCCTACTTCGTCGGTGCGCGTGTCGGCCTGCGCCAGCAACGCATCCAGTCCGTTGCCGAGCAGAAAACTCGCTTGCGTGCAGTAGCCGGCCAGCTCGAAACCGGCCCCGGTGCCGGCCTCGGCCAACGCGGTGAAGTCCACCGATGCAGTCAGATCCTGCAGGCCCGGCCAGCGATACACATCCTCATGCATGCGATGGCGATAGAACGCGCGCAAGGTGCCGTCCTCGCGCTGCGCACGATAGAACTCGCCACGCGGGTAACCGTAGTCGACGAACAACATCGCACCGCGCTTCAGACCGCCAGCCACTGCCTGGATCCAGTAGGGCAACTGCGGCAGCAACTCGGAGCGATAACCATCGGCGAAGGGCTGCTCCAGATAGCGTCCCAGATGCCGCACCGCCGCGCCCAGCAATGCATCGGCCGGCTGCTCGCCGCGCGCGAATTGCTGCTGGGCATCCAGCACCACGGTTTCCTCATACACCTCGCCATCGCGCAGCGTGAAGCGCGGCGTGGGCAATGCATCGATCACTTCGTTGGCGAACAGCACGCCATCCCAATCGTCCGGGAACGGACCATCCAGCCACTCGACCAGATCGAAGACCGGCGGAATCAGGCTGCGTCCCAACCGCTCGCGCTGACGCTCGCGCAGGTCGGCGCTGGGTTCCAGGATCGCGTAACGCTCCGGTAACGCATCCAGCTCGAGCAGGCGCTTGAGCGTGACTTCGGCGAATGCGCCGCTGCCGCCGCCCACTTCCAGCACGCGCGCCTGCGGCCCGAGCTGCTGCAGCACCGGCGCCAGCGCGCCGGACACGGTGGCCGCGAACAAGGGGCCCAGCTCCGGTGCGGTGACGAAATCGCCAGCCTCGCCGAACTTGCTGGAGCCGGCGCTGTAATAGCCCAGACCTGGCGCATACAACGCCAGCTCCATGAAACGCGAAAACGGAATCGCACCACCGGCGGCGGCAATCTCGGCGCGCAGATGCGCGGCCAGCCGGTCGCTGTGCGCCAGGGCGTCCGGATCGGGAGTAGGAAGATCGGCGTGCATGCGGGCACCGGTTGCGGGGACAATGCACAGGATAGCCGAGCCCTTTGCAACGCCGAGCGAGTACGCCATGACAGACAGTTCCAAGGTGGTGTTGATCACCGGTGCAGGTCGCCGTATCGGCGCGCAGATCGCCACCACGCTGCATGCGGCCGGCTACCGCGTTGCCCTGCACGCGCACCGCTCCGGCGAGGCGATCGGCACGCGCGTAGCCCAGTTGTGTGCCCAGCGCGCCGGTAGCGCACAGGCCTTGCATGCCGATCTGCGCTTGCCGGAGGCGCCGGTGCAGCTGGTTGCCGACTGCATCGCCGCGTTCGGCCGCCTGGATGGCGTGGTCAACAATGCCTGCGCGTTCTATCCCACCGCGCTCGGCGCAGCGACAGCGGCGCAGTGGGACGAGTTGTTCGCAGTCAACGCGCGCGCGCCGTTTTTCATCGCCCAGGCCGCCGCCGCGCAGCTGCGTCAGCACCACGGCGCCATCGTCAACCTCACCGACCTGCACGCGCAGCAGCCGATGCGCAATCACCCGCTGTATGGCGCATCCAAGAGCGCGCTGGAAATGCTCACCCGCTCGCTCGCACTGGAGCTGGCACCGGAGGTCCGCGTCAACGCGGTCGCGCCCGGTGCGATTCTGTGGCCGGAAGAGGGCAAATCCGCAGATGCCAAGCAGGCACTGCTCGCGCGCACGCCGCTGGCACGCATCGGAACGCCAGAGGAAATCGCCGAGGCGGTGCGCTGGCTGCTGGACGACGCCGGCTTCGTTACCGGCCACACCCTGCATGTGGACGGCGGCCGCCAGCTCAGTTGAGCTGCAACGACGCTACCGCGCCACATCCAGCGCCTGGGCCGCATCCAGCGCCACCGTCGTAAACGCGATGCCGTACTGCGGATGCGCCTGCCATAACGCGGCCAGGGTCTGCCCGCTCAGCGGGTCGACAAAGTCGGGCGCGATATCGGCCAGCGGCTTCAACACGAAGGCATGCTTGAGCTCGGGCCGCGGGATGCGCAGATGCCCGGGGCCTTCGACGATGCAATCGCCGAAGAACACCACATCCACATCCAGGGTACGGTCGCTGAAACGCGGGCCGCTGCGATCGCGGCCGTGCGCATCTTCCAGCGCATGTAGCCAGTGGTCCAGCGCAGCCAGGTCCATGTCCGTGTCCAGCGCCACGGCGTTGTTGACGAAGTCCGGCCCGTCGAAGCCTACCGCCGGCGTGCGATACGCCGGGGAGATGGCAAGTTGGCCAAAGCGCGCGCGCAAGGCGTCGACGGCCAGGCGCAGGTAGTGGGTCGGCTGGACGTTGCTGCCGAGGCTGAGAAGCACGGTGGTCATGCGGTATTCGCGCATGCGGCCAGCGTGGGCGTCAACTGTTGCAATCGTGCCGCACCTGAGCCCCCCGCCCGCAGCGCGCCAAACCCTGGCTTCAGGCCACTTCCAGCGCATGCGCCACAGCGCGGAACACCCGGCGCATCTCCAGCGGTTTGCGCAGCACATGCACCGGGATATCCGGCGGGAAGTGCGAACGTTGCAGCGGCGCGCCGACATCTTCGAGCACGATCGCCGGGCCGTGATAGCCCAGCTCCTGCATGCTCAACAACACGCTCACTGCCGAGAGCTGGATGATGTCGCTGTCGATGATCACCAGGTCCGGCATCGCGTGCTGCTGCACCAGCTGCAGCGCCGCCGCACCATCGGTGGCCAGCTGCGGTTGATAACCCTGGCTGGACAAGGCGTTGCCCAGCAGCGACAGGCGTGTGGCCTCGCCATCCACCAGCAGGATGCGCTGCCCATGCCCCAACGCCAGCGGTGGCTCGGTGTCGGCAACCGTCACCGCGGCCCCACGCATCGGCACGATCATGTCGAAACGCGTGCCCTCGCCCAGGCGGCTGTCGACCACGATGTTGCCGCCGTAGCTTTCCACGATGCGCTTGCAGGAAATCAGCCCCAGGCCGGTGCCATCGGCCTTGGTGGTGAAGAAGGGACTGAACAGGCGTGCGCGGGTGTCCTCGCTCATGCCCACGCCGGTATCGGCCACGCTCATGCGCACGCGCGTGCCGTCGTGGCGATCGGCCGACAGGGTCAACATCCCGCCACCCGGCATCGCCTGGATCGCGTTCAAGCCCAGGTTGAGCAGGCACTGCTGCAGCTCGGTGTAGTTGGCCTCGATGGTCAGATCCAGCGGGATCGTGTCCATCTGCAGGCGCACGCCATCGGGCAGGCTGCTCTTGAGCAACATCTGCACCGCCTGGAACAGGCTGGCGATCGACACCTGCTCGCGCGGCTTGTTGGAGCCACGCACGAACGAGAGCATCGACTCGGCCATCTCATGCCCGCGCCGGCCGCACTCGGCCACCACGTTGGCCAGCTGGCGCAGCTGCGGATCGTCGGTGCGTCCGGCCAGCAGGTCGGGCACGATCAGCAACGGCTGCAGGATATTGCGCAGGTCGTGGCTCAACCCGGCCGCCAGCATCGCCAGGCTTTCCAGCCGCTGCGCGCGCATCAGCTCGCTCTCCACGCGCTGCCGCTCCAGGTCCGCCCGCGCCTCGCGGATCGCGCGGATCACCGCGCTCGGCAGGCGGGTCGGGTTGTGCTTGATGATGTAGTCGTTGGCGCCATCCTGCAGCGCCTTGACCGCGGTCTCCTCGCCCATGGTGCCGGAGACGAAAATGAAGGGCGTGGCGCCGCTCTGGCGCACCAGACGCAGCGCCTGATGACCGGAAAAACCGGGCATGCTCAGATCCGACAGCACGATGTCCGGCTGGAATGCATCCAGTGCCGCACGCAGCGACGGCTCGCTGTCCACGCGCTCGAACGCCGCATCCAGCCCGGCATCGAGCAGCTGATCGGACAACAGCTCGGCGTCTTCCGGTGAATCTTCCACCAGAAGGATCTTCAGCTGCTGCAGTTTGCCCCCCTCATGCAGCATGGGTCAGTCCAGCTCCGGTGCCTGATTGATGACCGCCCAGAAGGTACCGAGCGTCTTGACTGCGTTGAAGAACTGATCCACGTCCACCGGCTTGACCACATAGGCGTTCACGCCCAGGTCCCAGCTGCGGGCCAGGTCGCTCTCTTCGCGCGAGGACGACAGGATCACCACCGGCAGGCGCTTGAGCGACTCCTCGCTGCGGATCTGCTTGAGTACTTCCAACCCGTCCAGGCGCGGCATCTTGATGTCCAGCAGCAACACCGCCGGCAGGCCTTCCTCGCGATCGGCGAAGATGCCCCGACGCAACAGATAGTCCATGGTTTCCACGCCGTCCTCGACGTGCACGATGGGATTGGCCAGGCGGGCTTCGCGCAAGGCATCGACGGCCATTTCCGCATCGGCCGGGCTGTCTTCTGCCAGAAGAATGGTACGGATGGCGGTCATACACTGAACTCTTGGTTGGGCGCTTCAAGCGCAGGGGGAAGCACAAAATAGAACGTGGCGCCTTCGTCGACTGCGCCTTCGGCCCAGACCCGGCCGCCGTGGCGCGTCAGCACGCGCCGCACGCTGGCCAGGCCGATGCCGGTGCCTGCGTATTCGCTGGCCTTGTGCAGGCGCTGGAACACACCGAACAACTTGGCGCTGTATTCCATGTCGAAGCCGGCGCCGTTGTCGCGGACGCTGAACTGATGGCCGCCGTCGGCCATCGGCGTATAGGTGACCTCGATCCTGGCCACTTCGCGCTTGGCGCTGTATTTCACCGCATTGCCGAGCAGGTTCATCCACAGCTGGCGCATCATGTTCTCGTCGGCCACCAGCACCGGCAACGGCGCGATGTGCCAGTCCACACGGTGGCCGGTGTTCTCGCTCTGCACGTTGGAATCCAGGATCGCGCGGGTTTCCGACACCAGCGACTGCATGTCCACCGCCTGCAACCGCAGCGCGCTGCGGCCCAGGCGCGAGTACACCAGCAGATCGTCGATCAGCGACGCCATGCGCCGCGCCGAGCTGCTGATCACTTCCATGTAGTGACGCGACTTTTCGTCCGCCGCATCGCCCAGATGGCGCGCCAGCTTGTCGGAGAATCCGGCCACATGGCGCAGCGGCGCGCGCAGGTCGTGCGAGACCGAGTAGCTGAAGGCCTCCAGCTCGCGATTGACCTCCGACACCTGCTCCACCTTGCCTTCCATCTGCCGGTTGAGCTCCTGGATGCGCAGCTGCGAGGCCTTCTGCAGGCTGATGTCGCTGACCGTCATCAGTACCACGTCTTCGTCGCTGGTGTCCGGCAGCGGCATCCGCCGCGCGTTGATCAACATGGTGCGCAGCACGCCATCGGCGGCGCGCTGCTCGTGTTCGTAATCCCACAACTCGCGGCCGCGCAGCAGCACATCGGCCAGCCGCTGATGGATCTGCGCATCGCGCCACACCCCTTCGCCCACGTCCTCCAGCGCCATCGATTCGTTGCCCCGCTCCTCCAGCCCGTACAACTCGGCGAACGCCGGGTTATGCAGCAGGATGCGCTGACTGGAGTCCAGCAGCACGATCGGCTCGCGCACGGTCTGCAGCACCGACGACGCGCGGCCGTTGGCGCGCAGGTATTCCTGCTCGGCCGCCAGGCGGCGACGGATCTGCCGCTGCAGCAACCAGGTCACCGTGCCCAGCAGCAGCAACTGCACCACCAACGTGGCCCAGCTCAGCACCGTGTAGTGCGCGCGCTCGGTGTCGGCACGCGCGTTGCGCAGCTCCAGCAGCTTACCTTCGGCATCCTGCAACTCGTCGATCAGCACGCGGATCGGGTTGTTCAAGGTCATGTCGTTGATCAGCACACGGATCTGCTCCGGCGCGGTAGTTACCGCAATCCGCTCGGCCAGCAGCAGGCGCCGCTCGATCGTGCTCTGGATGCGCCCCATCCGCACCTGCTGTGCGGGGTTGTCCTTGGTCAGCACGATCAACCTCTGCACCGCAGCCAGCGACTCGTGCCGGCCACGCCGCATGCGCTCCAGCAAGGCCGGGCGTTGCACCCCGTGCGAGCGCATCAAGGCCGCCGATTCGGTATCGCGCATCGCCGCTTCCAGACGCTGGGCGGTCTCCTGCACTTCCTGGCTATGCGACACCCACATCGCAGCCTGGTTGGCGTTGTGCGCCATCTGCTGCAACAGCAACGACGGCACCACCACAATCAGAAACACGGCAACTGCCAGTAATGGCAGGCGCCAGCGATCCCATCTGTCTTCTTGGACCGTTGTCTGCATTGCTAGGTCTGTATCCGCTCGCTGCCAAAGCCCCGAAGGCAAGTCGGCATTGTCTCCGATCAGGCTCAGGATGAGATTAACGATTCAGCCGGATCACTCCCACGGCGACATAGCTGAATGGGCATATGATAAATGCGGCAAATGTGAAAACAACGCGAGCTCCCGCCGCCCGTCGGCCCGCTTGCGTTGCGCATGCAATAAAAAAGGCGCACCCAGGGGGTGCGCCTCGTGCTCGGATCAGCCGCCTCGCCTCGGCTGGCCCGGCATTCGCTACCGCTGCAATTACATCTTCGCAGCAACGACCTTCAGGCCGGTGGACTTGACGCTCTTGACGCCTTCGATGCCCTTGGCAATCGCCACGGCCTTGTCGTGCTCGGCCTTGGTCGCAACCGTGCCGGTCAGCGTGACGATGCCGTTCTTGGTCTCGACCTTGACGTCGGTGCCTGACACGTTGTCGGTCGCCAGCAGATCGGCCTTCACCTTGGTGGTGATCCAGGTGTCGGTCACAGGCTTCTTGGACTCGTTCATGCCGGCGGCATGATCCTTGTGATCGGTGTGTTCCTGCGGCGCGGCGAATGCCTGCGAAGCGCCCACGGTCAGACCCAGCGACAGCGCCACGGCCAGCAACTTACGTACCTGCGTCATGTTCTTCATCCGATATTCCTCCAGTTGAATGTGGCTGAAGTCTGCGGCCGCGCTCGTCGTGCAGGCGTGACTGCCGGATGCAGAGACTGTGAACCCGGCGCACACGGGCGTGTGCAATACCATGCAGGCGTCCTCCATCGTTGCGATGAACCGTTTTCAATGCCTAAACCGTTCAATCTGGCCGTCGTCGGCTATGGCTATGTCGGCCGCACCTTCCATGCCCCGCTGCTCGTCGGCACCCCGGGCCTGGCCCTGCACAGCGTCGTGTCGTCCAAGCCCCAACAGGTACAGGCCGACTTCCCCGATGTGGCCGTGCTGGCCGATCTGGAGACTGCACTGGCCGATCCCGCGCTGGATGCGGTGGTGCTGGCCACACCCAACCAGACCCACGCACCGTTCGCGTTGCAGGCCCTGGCAGCCGGCAAGCATGTGCTGGTCGACAAACCTTTTGCGCTGGACGCGACGCAGGCGCGCGAGGTGGTGGCTGCCGCCGCAGCGGCCGGGCGCATCGTCAGCGTGTTTCAGAACCGGCGCTGGGATGCGGACTTCCTGACCGTGCGCCGGCTGATCGAAGAAGGCCAGTTGGGCGAGGTGGTGGAATTCCATTCGCATTTCGACCGTTTCCGGCCGCAGGTGCGCGACCGCTGGCGCGAAAGCGACATCCCCGGCGCCGGCCTCTGGTACGACCTGGGGCCACATCTGCTCGATCAGGCGCTGCAGCTGTTCGGCGCGCCGCAGGCGATCGACGCAGACCTGCAGCGTCAGCGCAACCAAGCGCGCAGCGACGACTATTTCCACGTCACCCTGCGTTACCCGCGGCTGCGCGTGATCCTGCATGCCGGCTCGCTGGTGGCCGACAGTGGCCTGCGCTTTGCCGTGCACGGCACCCGTGGCAGCTACCTCAAGCACGGGCTGGATACGCAGGAAGACCAGCTACGCGCCGGACGCCGCCCGGGTACCGCCGGTTGGGGCGTGGACCCGCTTCCGGGCACGCTGACCCGCGTCGACGACGAAGGCCGCGTGCACACCCATCAACCCGATACCACGCCGGGCGACTACCGTCAGTGCTACGCCGCGTTTCGCGATGCCATGGCAGGTGCCGGCCCGGCACCGGTCAGCGGCGCCGAAGCGGTGCAGGTGATGGAGCTGCTGGAGCTGGCGCAGCGCAGCGCGGCTTCGGGCCAGGTGCAATGGCTGGAAGGCGCGAGCGCGGCCTCACGCGGCTGATGCATGGCTGATGCACGACTGGGCGCCGGTGTCAGGCGCCGGGCCGATGTTCGGCATCGGCATGGCGTGCTCGCATCCTGCGGCGCCATGTACAGGCACTGGATCGATGCGCCCGCCATCGTCAGCGGGCACGCCAGCAGTCGATGGAAAGACACGTCGCTGCGCGCCCGCCATACAGGCGCGCAGGAGTCGGCGCAACCGCTCAGACGTCCTTGCTGCCGATCGTCGGCGCTGCGCCTGTCGTGGTCTTGACCGCATGACCACCGAACTGGTTGCGCATCGCGGCCAGCAATTTGTCGGTGAACGAATCCTTGTCGCGCGAACGCAGCCGCTCCATCAGCGACAAGGTGATGATCGGCGCCGACACTTCCAGATCGATCGCCTCGGCCACCGTCCAGCGCCCTTCGCCCGAGTCGGCCACGAACGGAGCGATACCGGCCATGGTGGGATTGTGCGCCAGCGCATCGGCAGTGAGATCCAGCAACCACGAACGCACTACGCTGCCATCGCGCCAGATCTCGGCGACCTGGTGCAGATCCAGCGCAAAGTCGCTCTTGTGCTGCATCAGCGCGAAGCCTTCGGCATAAGCCTGCATCATTCCGTACTCGATGCCGTTGTGGACCATCTTGGTGAAGTGGCCGGCGCCGCTCGGGCCGACGCGGCCCCAGCCCTTGTCCGCTGCCGGCGCCAGCGTGGCCAGTACCGGATGCAGCGTGGTCACCGCCGCTTCGTCGCCGCCGACCATCAGGCTGTAGCCTTCCTGCAGGCCCCAGACGCCGCCGCTGGTGCCGCAATCGACAAAGGCGATACCACTGGCATGCAGCAACGCGGCGCGGCGTTGCGAATCCTTGTAATACGAATTGCCGCCGTCGATGACGATGTCGCCAGCCTGCAACAGCGGCAGCAACTGCGCCAGGGTGTCGTCGACGATCTTGCCCGCCGGCACCATCAACCACACCACGCGCGGGCTCGGCAGCGCGGACACCAGCGAGGCCAGCGCATCGGCGGTGACAATACCCTTGGCCTGCGCACTGCGACGCGCGCCTTCGCCCGGATCGTAGCCATGCACGCGGTGTCCGCCGTGCACCAGGCGCTCGGCCATGTTGGCGCCCATGCGGCCCAAACCCACCATACCCAGTTCCATAATCGCTCCTCATGATCTGATCAGTGCAGGGTGCCACGCCCGGCATACGCTGGCATGGCGGAATTCTCAATGGATTGTTCCGCGGCGGTGCCGGCGCCGCACTGCTGCAGCTGCCAGTCGATCCAGCGCCAGTACAAGGTGCTGCGCAGATTGTGCAAGGTCATATCGATGGCATACGGCGTGCGCGGATTGCGATCGAGCAGGCGTGCCACGTGGTACCCGATCGGCTTGATGCCTTTGGGATGCACGTACACCAGAAAGCCCTGGTAGAACGGGTCATCCAACAGGCCTTGCAGCGTTTGCAGGCGTGCCTGCTGCTGCGGGTCGAGCGTGGCGCGCAGCTGCGCATCGCGTTCGTACAGCAGCCGCTCGAAGCGCCGCTTGCCCGGCCCGCGCAGGTCCCTGGCCAGCTCCCAGATCTGCCGGTTGCGCGCGTCGTAATGCGCAAAGCCGCCGTGCAGCGCCAGCGCCTGCGCAGCCGCATCGCTGACGTCCACCACCACGAAGTTTTCGGCCTGGTTGTGGATGTCGTCCAGGGACGACTTGTCGAACACATGCGCGATAAACCCCGGCGCACCGACAAAGGCCTGCCGCCCCAACTGCGCGGTCCTGACCGCCTTGCCGTCGGCGAAGAAATCGCCGGCATGCGTCCCCAGCAGGATGCTGTCGGTGTCGTGCAGGGTCAGAAACGTGCCGATCGACAACTCGCCCGAGGTGAACACCCGGTCGAACCCCGCATCGCCGTACAGTTCACGCTGCGTGGCCAGTTGGGCCACCTGCCGCCCCACACCGCATTCGGAGCGCACCTGGCCGCGATAGAACGCGTCCAGCGCCTGCGCATTGCTGCCACGCGGCTGATAACCACGCCCGAAACTGCGAAAGCCGCCCCAGCCCTGCGATGCCGCGCCACGCCAGCCGAATCCGATCCAGCCCAGTTGCAGCGCCGAAAACCGATAACCGGGGTTGTTCTGCAGCCGTGTGGCTGCACGCCGCGTGGCCGCACCGACTTCGAACGCGTACGCGCACTGCGTGGCCGTGTCGTCCAGCAAGGCCACGAGCGTGGCAGCGCGTTGTTGCGCGTTCCAGCTGGCCGGCAGCGTCAGCCGCAGATCGCCGGCCGCGCGCGCCTGAGCCAGCGAAGCGCGCGTGCAGGGCTCGCCGCGCTGGATCGCCGGCGCACTCGCCGCTGCGTTGCGGATATCCCAACCCAACTGCCGCAGCAAGGCGTCGACGCAGTCCACCGACGCCTCGCGCGCGGCCTCGCTCGGCGTGGCCGAGGCGGCCTGCAGCAGCTGCACAGCGAGCAACGCCGTGGCGCATAGACGCACCGAGATGCGGCCGCGCGGTCTGTGCGACGCAGCGGCAGGTGCAGATGCGGAGGCAAGCCGTATGGATCCCGCCCGCAGTCGCATGCGGTAGCTCTGAACAACACTCATCGATGCAAGGTGATGCAGATCGGCAGCAAGGCGCTGCATCCTCAGACGTAGAAAGCCCCGGAATGACCGGGGCTCGCAGGATTCAATGCATCAGTTTCAGCGACGTTCGCAGACGCGTTCAACCTGACGATTGCCATTGGCTTGCTGGCGGTTGCCCTGGATGGTGCGGCCCGCTGCACCACCAGCGACCGCACCGGCCACGGTTGCCAGCTTCTTGCCGTTACCGCCGCCGACCTGATTGCCCAGCAGGCCACCGATGGCAGCGCCGGCCACCGTGCCGCCGATGCGATTGGGGTCGGTCGAGTTCTTCTGCACTTCGACATTGCGGCAGCGCACGCGCGTACCGTCGCCGAACTTGCGGCCTTCATCTGCCTCGGTATAACGCTGCTGATGCGACCGCGTTTGCGCCTGCGCCAAGGTGCTCGTCGCCATCAACACGATCAGGGACATACCCACAAGGGAATTGCGCATCTTCATCGTCAGTCTCCATCTCGCCCCTTCGGCGAGTCATGGCCCCACTTTCACCACTCGTTCGAGAACGCAACGTGAAGCGCGCAAACGGCTATTCAGGCTCTGGAGCGCAGCCTGAATCGCTCCGTCACGGCTATGTTGCAGGTTCGGTTTGCGGCACCTTGGCTGGCGTCGGCGGTGGGTCTTGCGCTTCCGCCGGCAACGGTGCCACCGGTGGCTGCACGAGCGGTGTTGAAGCCGGTTGCGGCGCCGTGGCCGGCGTGGCGGGCGCCGTGATCGCCTCGCCCGTCTGAGCGCCCGCGGCTGCCGCGGGCACGGAGGTCGCCGGCGCAGATGACACCGCATGGGCTGGCGGCGGCGCAGCAGCTGCAGGCACCGCCTCGGTGACCCTGGGCAGATACGAATTCAGACGCTCGAAGAACCGCTTGTAGAAGGCCGCGTCCTGCACCGTGGTACTGGACACGCGCACCAGCGAATCGCCGCTACTGCCGACCGGCACCGACAGCGAGCCGAGCACGCCGACACCGACGCTGGCCGAGGTCGAACTCTTCTTCAGCGCGTAACGGTCCTGCAAGGCGCTGACGAACACCTGCGCCTTGCCGCCGTCCTGCGTGGCGCAGGAAATGCGCAGATTGAGTTGTTCGCTCTGGTCGGCTTCCTTGAGCTGGAAGTTCTTGCTGCCTTCCACCGCAGCGCCATCGGCACGCGTCACCGCATAGCCCTGGCTCAACAACACCCGGCGCGCGGCCTCGCAGGCCTGCGGCGAGGTGGACGCCACGCTGCGCGAGTAGGTGTCGTCGGAATCGAACGACTCGCGCATCAGCATCGTGTCGCCCTTGCTGCCGCCGCAGCCGGCCAGGGTTGCCAGCGCACCAAGCAGGGCACCGCGCGCAATCAGGGAAGAACAAGACATGGAGACATTCCGGCATCCAAAACCGGCATAGAGCATAGCCGCTACCCATGTGCGCGCGGCGTCGCGCCGCCGGCTCAGGGCGGCGGCGGTTCATCCGCTGGCAGCTGCAGGTCCAGCTGCAGGCGGCTGCCGTCTGCGCCGATGCGCTCGGCGCGCAGATAGTGATGCGCACGCACCGCCGCCAGCGCAACCGGCGCCCGGCACGGCTCGCCCCACAGGCTCAAGGCAAATCCCTGCGCCTGCAGCCAGGCAGTGAGACGGTCCCAGGGCGGCTGCTCGGCCTGCAGGATCAGATCCAGATCCGCCGGCCCCTCAGGCACCGACGCCGGCGCCTGCAGCCAGCGAGCGTAGCTGCCGTGCACATCCACCGGCAGGCCGTTTGCGCGTAGCGCCTGCAGCAGCTGCGCTGCCTGCTGCAGGTCCAACCGCGCGCGGCAGTGCTGGAAGATCAGTGCGTACTCGTGGCTGCGATTGCTGTGCGTGCCTGCCGGCGCCAGCGCTGCGCCCGGCCGCTGGTAGCACAGCACCCGCTCCTCGCGCAGGGTGAACAGGCTGGCAAGGATCCGCCCCACATCCCACGCCTGCGGGATCACCCGCCCGCCGACGACGAGGTTTTCCACCATCGCCACGCCGAAGCCATCCGATCGCATCCGCTTGCGCAACGCATGCAACACCGCGCGCATGCCGGACAGATAGCCTGCGTAATCGGCACTGGCATACAGCTGCCCCGGCAACGCCTCACCGCGCCAGTGGCAACCGAAATACGGCACGTTGGTCAGGCACAGATCGATCGCCGCAGCGGGCGCGGTGTCGACCAGCGTGCCGACCACGACCGGCGCCTGCATGCCGTGCCGTTGCAGGCGCGTGCGTGCCAGTTGCGCACGTGCGGCATCGATCTCCATGCCATGCGCGCAACGCCCTTCCAGCGTCGCCGCCAGCAGCGTGCTGCCGAATCCACAGAACGGGTCGAATACCTGCGCGCCCGGCACGCTGAAGTGCCGCACGAACGGGCGCATCTGGTTGACCCAGCCACAGTCGCGCCCGCCAAGCGGATCGGCCGCGCGCAGGTCCTCGGGCAATGTCCAGGACGGTTCATCCGGTGTCGGCATCCACCAGCTGCGCTGATCGAGTTCATCCATCGGCCGGTTCCCACAGCACATCGGCATCCGGATCCCAGCCCGCGCACAGGCGGCCGTTGGCGAAGAACACCAGCTTGTAAAGGTCGCCGGTCGCGTGGCGTGCGTGCATGGCTGCGTAGTCGGCACTTTCGAACACCACGTCCAGGCCGTCTTCGCTGCGCATGCGCAGATTCCAGAAGTAATAGCCCTCGGTCATGCCGTCCGCCTGCCAGCGCGACCACCACGGCTGCTGCATGCAGTCCGCCAACAGGCTTTCCATGCCGATGCGATGCTGCACGATATAGCGCCAGGTGCCATTGCTGCGGTACGCATCGTCCAGACGCGACAACTCGCGAAAGATCACCTGCGTGGCGCCACAGCTGCGTGCCCACGCGAGGTACTGCGCCACGGCATCGGCAGTGTCCACCCCGCCCCGCTGCACGATGCAGACCAGCCGCACCGGCAGGCGCGCTGCGATGCGTTGCGCCGTACGCGCGAAAACGGCCGCATCGGCAATGGGCTCACCGGGACGAAAGCGCATGATCGCGTCGTTGCCGGCCTGCAGCGGGTGGTGACGCGACAGCTCGATCCACGACAGGCCGAAGTCGACCAGGGCATCGAGCAACTGCGCTCCCTGCGCGCGCGCAAAGCCGGCGCCATTGCTGTACAGCACGCGCTGCTCCACGCGTGGTCCGGTGGGCGTCGTCGTCAAGGTCTGCAGCAAGGTCTGCAACCAGTCCGGATCGTCGGTCATCTCCAGGCCGGACAACGAATACGATAACGGCACCTCGTGCAGCAGCTGCAACGCAGCGCGCAACTGCGCAAAGTAGTCCGGCCCTGGCCGCAACATCGCTGCCACCGGGCCACCGCGATGTTGACGCAGGTTTTCCGAACAGAATCCGCACCGCGCCGAGCACGGCCGTACCGACGCATACGGGGTCAAGGTGATCGGCAACGCTACCCGATATGCGTGCGCGCCGATGCGCAGCGCATGCCATCGGCTGCTCTCGCCCTGCTGCGGCACGCGCCGCCACAGGCTGGGCGCGGCGGCGCGCAAGCCGGCCAGCAGCGGCGAGGCAGACAGCAACGCGTCGTCGTCGATGAAGGCGCGCATGGCGGTGCCTGCGTGGCGAACGTCAGCGACGCGCTGCGTCGGCACGTGCGCGCACCTGCTCCAGGGTCCACTCCTGCTGCATGACGCCGTTTTCCCACACCGTCACCAGCGCATCTTCGCTGTCTGCATGCGTGGCGACGTCGTCCAGCAATGCGCTGCGATAGCTGCCATCGCCACGGTCGCGCAGCAAGGTCAAACGACCGCGCTTGCTCTGCTTGCCCTTGTCGGTGATCGGGTCCTTGTAGACATCGATCCATTGCCCGTCCACACGCACTGCCGAACACTTCAACGCGAACTTCTGCGTGTCGCGATCCACCTTCTGCAACAGCGCACCGCCCATGCCGAAGGCGACGTTGTCGGCGGCATACCCGGCAGCGGTGATGCGTTCGAGAATCGCGCGCAGGGACTGCGGATTGATGCCATCGCCCTGGATCACCCGCACATGGCTGAGCACCTTGTAGCCCTTGCCGTTGAGCCGATGGCCGAACGCCTCGTCCAGCAGCAGCAGGCATTGCTCGACCACGTCCACCGGGTCGCCCGAATCCGGACGGATCACCACCGTCGCGCCGGAGGCGATCACCTCCTCGCGCAAGGTGGTGCCCCAATGCTCGCGGATCGCGCGATAGATGTCGTAGCTGTCCGATACCACCGCCACCAGCGAGCCGGGGCGTGCGAACTGCGTCAGCATGTTGCGGTACGCATCGGCCTCGCGCTCGCGGCCCCAGCTGGTGATGGTGCTGTGCTCGGCGGCGGGAATCGAGTACCCCGCCACCGGCGTGTGGTAATGCGCACGCGTCAGCAACAACGCCGACAAGGTATCGGTGCCGAGGAAGTTCACCAGATGCGCGGCACCGCCCAGCGCGGCCGAGCCAAGGCTGGACACCCCACGCGCGCCGAAGTCATGCAGCTTGAACGGCAGCTGCCCTTCCGGATCGTCGCTGGTGCGCTGCAGGTAATCGCGCACGACCTGCTTCACCTGCCAGCTCACCGTTGCCACCGTCACCGGGTACCACACGCGCAATAGCAGCGTTTCCAGATACGACGGCACCCAGAACGCCTTGGGATCGGTGGATTCGATCGTCATCAACACATTGTGCGTGGGCACGACCGCGCCTTCGGGCACGGCGCGGATGCGGATCGGCAACTGCCCGCCGAGACGATCGACGATATCGCGCCAGCCGGCTTCGTTGAACGGCTCGCCATGCGCGGCCAGCAAGGCCTTCGCATCGTCGATGTCGGCGTGCGTCACCGGCCGGTTGATGGCCTCTTTCAGGATCGACTGCAGGCCGAAGAACACGGTCTGGTCGTAGACGCCACCGCGCGATTCGACATAGAAAAACGCCGCATCGGTACCGGGTGGATACTGCAGCCAGTGGCTGGCCTTGTAGCTGTCGGTGTTGAGCAGCAGGTTATCGAGGTAATGCATGACGGAAGCTCCTTCGCGTCGAATGAACCGGCGGTCTGTCCGCCGGCGGGAGGCTACGGTTCAAGCCGATCTCGGATTGCGCGCGGTTGCCTTTGGTGGATGACGGCACGCACCCGCTATCGCCCTCAGCCGCGACCCAGGAAGAATTCGAGAATATGCAGATGATCTTCGTACAGGCGCGGCCCCATTGCCATCACTTCGGCAAGCGGAATCCAGCGCGCCTTGTCGGCATCGTCGCCGCCGCGCACCGCAGGCAGTTCACCGGCCGGAAACTCGAAATGAAACGCATGGGTGATGGTGCGCCCGCGCAAGCTGCGCTCGGGGTGATCGAACACCTGGCGTCCACGCAACGACCCCTTGAGCACCGGCACCGGCACTTTCAGCCGGGTTTCCTCGCGCAGTTCGCGCAGGCAGCCGTCCAGCAGGCCTTCGTCCTGGCCGACGAAGCCACCGGGCAATGCCCACAGGCCCTTGCCGGGCTCGGCGCGGCGACGCACCAGCAGCACGTGGCCCGAATGCACCACCACCGCATCGGTGGTGACGAAGGTCGGCGGATACGGCGCATCCTTCCAGGCGGCGCGGTACTGCTCGATGAAACGGTATTCGGCCACCAGCTGTGCGTAGCTCGGCGAATTGCGCCGGAACGCGTCCAGCATGTCGTACACCGGCGCCGGCACGTTGCCGCGCAGCATCAGCAACCCACCGTGGAAACCAATCTCGCCGGCCTCGAACAGATAACGGCGCAATTCGGTGGCCGACAGCGTGGCGGTATGTTGCACATCTTCCAGCGGCCACTGCGGGAACTCGCGCAGGTAATAGCTGCTGGCGTCCTTGTCCATGCCGATCAGGCCGATGCGTGCATCGAGCGTGCCGCCATCGGCCTGCACGGCCTCGGCAACCTGCCGCTGCACCTCGGCAATCCACAGGCTTTCGTTGTACAGATGGTCGCGCAACGGGCGCAGGATCAGCCGCTGGCTCTCGCCCGGCAAGGCGGACTCGATCATCACCGCGCGTTCGGCGACAGTCCAGGGATTGCGAATGGTGCGAGGGGTATCGGCGGAGCCGATCAACACGATGAGCTTGTGCGCCTTGCCCAGCGCGTGGCGGGCGACGGCGGCGTGGCCGTTATGAAAGGGCTCGAAACGCCCGATAAACACCAGATAGTCGTACTGCGGTGCCATGAGAATCCCTCACGGTTGAGTAGGCAGCCAGCGGTCTATCCGATGGCTTGGTGCAAATGCTACGCCGATGCGTGACGACGTCAAGCCGGCGCGGTGTCGCAATGACATTTCGGTCATGCATGCCGATTAGACTCGCCGATTTGTCCTTGAGGAATCGCCTGCATGCCACGCCTGTCCTATCGCGCTATGTCACGTTCCTTGTTCGCCGCACTCGCGCTGCTGTGCATCGCCTTGCCTGCGTCGGCTGCTGCGTCGGCGTCGGCGTCGGCTTCGGCTGCTCCTGCGCCCGCACCCTTGCGGGTGATGTCGTTCAACGTACGCGTGCCGGTGGATACCGACGGCGACAAGCGCTGGAGCGTGCGCCGCACGGCGATGGTGGCATCGATCGAACAAGCGCACCCTGACGTCTTCGGGACGCAGGAGTTGGTGCAGGAACAGGCGCAGTATCTGGCTGCGCAACTGCCTGATTACCGCTGGTTCGGCAAAGGCCGCGACGCCGACGGCAGCGGCGAACACATGGGCGTGTTCTACGACAGCCGCGCGGTGTCGGTGGTGGAATCGGGCGACTTCTGGCTATCGGAAACGCCACAGGTGCCCGGCAGCAGCAGCTGGAACACCGACCTGCCGCGCATGGTGACCTGGGCCCTGTTCGAGCGCCGCAGCGACAAACGCCGCTTCTATCTGCTCAACACGCATTTGGCCCACCGTGACCAGGACGAGGCCGCCCGCGAGCACAGCGCGCGCGTGATCCTGTCGCGCATCGCGACGCTGCCGGCCGCCATGCCGGTGGTGCTGACCGGTGACTTCAACAGCGATCCTGACCAAGGCACCTACCGCGTCCTCACCGCCACGCTTGGCGATGCACGCGCACGCGTCTTGGCGCCGCAGGGCCCGGAAAAAACCTTCCAGGACTTCACCACGCAACCGACCCGACGCATCGACTGGATCCTGTTCCGTGGCCTGACACCGACACGCTTTTCCACGCTGGATACTCGCCCCGGCGGTGTGTTGCCGTCCGATCACTATCCGGTGCTGGCCGAATTCGCCTGGCCGCGTTGATCGTGCCGGCGGCGTGACACGCTCACGATGCCGGCCTGTCTGACGCTACGCAGGTCAGTCGCGTTGCAGCCAATCGACCAGCGCTTGCAGCATGGTCGATGACGCAGACCCGTGACGCAGCACGATCGACAGTTGCCGAGGTGCCCAGGCTTCATCCAGGGTCACCGTCACCAGCCGATCGCGCACGCATGAGCGTTGCACTGCGGCGTGCGGAAGAATCGCCACGCCCATGCCTTGCGCGAGCATGCGGCACAGCGCGTCGATGCCTTGTACCTTTGCACGCGTGCGCAACTGCACGCCGGCGCGGTTCACCTGCACGCGCAGGTGCCGTTGCAAGGCGCTGTCGCCGGCCAGGCCCAGCGTGTCCATTCCGGCGAGTTCGCTCAATCGCAGCGTCGAGGCGCCGGCCAGTGGATGCGCGGCAGCCATCACCAGCACCAGCCGATCCTCACGAAACGGCAGCACCTGCAGCCCACTGACGTCGGCATGGCCTGCGACCACGGCGATGTCGGCGCGTTCCTCGCGCACCGCATCGGCGGCTTCGTCGCTGCCCTGCTCGGTCAACGCCAGATCCAGCTGCGGATGCGCGATGAGAAAATCCGCCAACCGTTCGGGCAGCCATGCCGACAGCGCCGCGGTATTGGCCGCCAGCCGCAGCGTCACCTGCCCACCGCCTCCGTAGCCGCCCAGCTCCAGCTGCAGCGCCTCGGTCTGCCGCTGCAATTGCCGTGCGTGCCGCAACAACACACCACCGGCCGGGGTCAGGCTGACACCGCGGCGCCCGCGTTCCAGCAGGACCGCGCCCACTTGCAGCTCCAGCGCACGAATCCGCGCGCTGGCAGCTGCCAACGACAACGCCGCGCGTTGCGCGCCGGCAGTGATGCTGCCCGCCTCGACCACCGCGATGAACAACCGTAAATCGACAAATTCCAGATGCATGAGCGCTCCACACACACGCGTACGTCAATCCAAGTGCACTCGCCGCCGACGAAACAGGCCGGCCCGTCCATGGATCTTTCCATGCTACGCATCCTGTGTCTCAGCCTTCGGCTCAACCGAAGACTGCATCAAACAATCCCGCATTGTCTGCTGCGGAACAAGCCCGGATCCTTGGCTGCATGGCGACATTGCACACTCACTGGTATCTGATCGCAGGTATTTTTTTGCTGGCTGGCTGGGTCAAGGGCGTGGCCGGAATGGGCTTGCCGACCGTGGCAATGGGGCTGCTGGGTCTATGGCTGACACCTGCCGAGGCAGCGACGTTGCTGGCGCTGCCTTCGCTGGTGACGAATGTGCAGCAAGCCTGGGGACCAGACATGCTCGCCCTGTTGCGACGCCTGTGGCCATTGCTGGCAACCGTGACGCTCGGCACCTGGCTGAGCGCAGGAGTGATGACAGGCGCCGATCCCACTTTGGTCCGCGCCGGGTTGGGCGTGCTGCTGGCGCTGTATGCCCTGCTTGGGCTGGCGCGCCGACAGTGGACGCTGCAGGCGCGTCACGAACCCTGGGCCGGGCCAGTGGCCGGCCTGGTCACCGGTCTGTTGAGTGGCGCCACCGGCGTGTTCGTGCTGCCATCACTGCCTTACCTCACCGCATTGCAGCTCCCGCGCGACCTGTTGATCCGGTCTCTAGGCTGGTGTTTCGGCGTTGCGACACTGGCGCTGGCCAGTGCCCTGGCCTGGCACGGCGCGCTACCCGGCGCGGCGATCGCTCCGTCGCTATGGGCGCTGCTGCCTACCGCCATCGGCATGTCGCTGGGTGCCTGGGTGCGCAATCGCATTTCCGCCGATACGTTTCGGCGCTTTTTTTTCACCACGTTGCTGGTGCTCGGCCTGCAAGGCGTTTGGCAGGCACTGGCGTAACGCCACGTCGGACGCAATCAAGCGTTGCACGGCACACGGGCACGGCAGCCGTCCAATCGATCATCAGTCAAGCCCGCTCGCGCCGTCGTGCCCCATATGAAAGGGCCGGCCAACAAAAACGCCACCGCAATGCGGTGGCGTTTTTTGTGCTTCAACCCAATGTTGCCGTCAGGTGCTCGGCGAACGATCAATCGGCCCAACGACCCGGGGCGGTCGACTGCGGCAGTACCTGCGCCGACAACGGCTGGTCCTGCGACAGCAGGCCCAGCGCATCGGCCAGGATGGCGGCCGATTCGTGCAGCAACGGATCCGGGCGCTTTTCCGCAGCCTTTTCGCGTGCGGTGTCCTTGACGATATCGCGCTCGTTGCCGGTCAGGCCGTCGTCGCTGTCTTCGGCAAGCGGATCCAGCGGCAGGCCGAGCTGCTTGCGCGCCTGCTGGCGATCCTTGCGTTGTTGATCCTGCTTCTGACGCTCGGCCACGCGCTCGGCTTCGTTCAAGGAGATGTACTTCTTGGCCTTCTCATCGCGGAACTGCTTGACGTCCTCTTCCCACCACTGGAACTCCTTGTCGGTGGCGATGCGCGCGGTATGCAGGCCCTGCAACTTGGGCAACAGCGGTGCGAAGTTGCCGTACTGGGTATGCGGCGCGGCGGCAATGCGCGTCCACGGCAGCGCATTGTCGTAGGTGCTCTCGCCGAACTCGGTGGCATCCACGCTGGCCGGGAACGCGATGTCCGGCACCACGCCCTTGTGCTGGGTACTGGAGCCGCTGACGCGGAAGAACTGCGCGATCGTCAGCTTGACCTGCCCATAGCGCTGACCTTCTGCAGCAGGCCAGCGGTCCAGGTCGACAATGTTCTGCACGGTGCCCTTGCCGAAGCTGGTTTCGCCGATCACCAGACCGCGACCGTAATCCTGGATGGCACCGGCAAAGATCTCCGACGCCGACGCCGAGCCGCGATTGATCAACACGCCCAGCGGACCGTCCCAGGCAACCTTGGGATTGCTGTCGCCGTTGACGGTGACGCGGCCACCGGATTCACGCACCTGCACCACCGGGCCCTGCTCGATGAACAGGCCGGTGAGCTCGATCGCTTCGTCCAGCGAACCGCCGCCGTTGTTGCGCAGGTCCAGCACCACGCCGTCGACCTTGTCGGTCTTGAAGCCGGCCAGCAGCTTGGCGACGTCGCGTGTTGCCGAGGCATAGTCGGTCGCGTTGCGACGACGGCCTTCGAAATCCTGATAGAAGCCCGGCAGCTTGATGATGCCGATGCGGCGCTCGGGCTCACTGCCCTTGGCCGGCAGGGTGATGGTCTCGCCCTTGGCGGCCTGTTCGGCCAGGCGCACCTTCTGCCGGGTCAGCGTCACTGTGCGGTGCTTGCCGTCGATCCCCGACTCGGCCGGGATGTATTCCAGGCGCACCTGGGTGTCCTTGCTGCCGCGGATCTTGGCCACCACATCGTCGATGCGCCAGCCGATCACATCCTCGATCGCGCCGTTCTTGGCCTGGCCCACGCCGACGATGCGATCGCCCGGCTTGAGCGTGCCATCTACCGCCGCCGGACCACCCGGGATCACCTCGCGGATCACCACCATGTCGTCCTGCTTCTGCAGCTGCGCGCCGATGCCTTCCAGCGACAGCGACATCTGCTGATTGAAGTTTTCGGCCGTGCGCGGGGTGAAGTAATCGGTGTGCGGATCGACCGCATTGGTGTAGGCGTTGACGAAGAACTGGAACACGTCCTCGGCCTTCAACTCGTTGACCGAATCGGCCAGCGCGGCATAGCGCTTGTCCAGCGTCTTGCGGATGTCTTCGGGCTTCTTGCCGGCCAGCTTCAGGCGCAGCCAGTCGTTCATCACCGACTGGCGCCACAGCACGTCCAGCTGCTTGTCGTCGGCAGCCCACGGCACATCCTTGCGGTCGTACTCGAACTTGTCGCTGCCGGTGAAATCGAAGTCCTGCTTGAGCAGGTCGCGTGCGTACTTGACGCGCTGGTCGACACGCTTCTTGTAGACCGAGAACACCTGGAACGCCGGATCCAGCTTGCCACCGCGCAGCGCATCGCCCACGCCTGCTTCCAGCGGCGCAAAGCCGGTGATGTCGGTCTGGGTAAAGAACTGTTTGCTGCCGTCCAGGGTTTCCAGATAGCGCTTGAACACGTCCTTGGTCATGGCCTCGTCCAGCGTGCGCGGACGGTAGGCGTAGCGGCTATCGGAGAGCAGGCCATAGACCAGCTTGGTCGCTGTGGCCTGATCGGGCGTGGCTGCCGCCGGCAACGCCGTGTCGGCGCGTGCGAGCAATGCCATCGGAGTGGTCAACACCAGCGCCAGCAGGCCGGCCTTCATGGACGCAGAAACGTTGTAGGTCATCGAATGGCTCTCGGCACAGGGCCGACGAAAGAAAGGCGGTGAACGGATCGGACAGCATGACAGTGCCGAAAGTTGCTGGCGTTGTCATCCGCTGGCTGAATCAGCCTAGCGCCGGGCCTGTAGCGGATTGTGAACGCGACCGTACCCTGCAGGCCAAAAACGCAGAGGCCGGATACGAAAAGACCCCGAAAGATCCGGGGTCTAGTGCGTCGCTCGGCATCGAAATCGTTGCAACCGCTCGCACGCAGTTGCCAAGTGGGATGCGCCCGGCCCGCAAGGAGCTGCGGCGCCAGACGATGCATCCGCCCGGACTGGCGGCCGCGGCCGCCTGAGCGCGGACGCCATCGGCTGTCTCAAGCAGCGACGCCGGCGCCGGCCGCCTGCCGGTCGGCGTGGTACGACGAGCGCACCATCGGTCCGGATGCGACATGGCTGAAGCCCAGCGCGTTGCCGTAGTCCTCCAGCGCCTTGTATTCCTCCGGCGTCCAGTAGCGCATCACCGGGTGGTGGTGCGGGGTCGGCTGCAGGTACTGGCCGATGGTGATCATGTCCACATCGTGCGCGCGCAGGTCGCGCAAGGTCGCCTGCACCTGCTCCATCGTCTCGCCCAGGCCGAGCATGATGCCCGACTTGGTGGCGATGGACGGATGCTGCGCCTTGAAGCGCTGCAGCAGGGTCAGCGACCACTGGTAGTCGGCACCCGGACGCACGTTGGGGTACAGGTCCGGCACGGTTTCGATGTTGTGGTTGAACACGTCCGGCGGGCTGAGCGCCAGGATCTCCAGTGCGCGGTCCATGCGGCCCTTGCCGCGGAAATCCGGGGTCAGGATCTCGATACGGGTCTTGGGTGAGCTGACCCGGATGGCCGCAATGCAGTCGACGAAATGCTGGGCACCGCCGTCGCGCAGGTCGTCGCGATCCACGCTGGTCACCACCACGTATTTCAGGCCCATGTCGGCCACGGTGGTGGCCAGGCTGGCCGGCTCGTTTGCATCCGGCGGCTTGGGCCGGCCGTGCGCCACATCGCAGAACGAGCAGCGCCGCGTGCACACCTCGCCCAGGATCATGAAGGTCGCGGTGCCGTGGCTGAAACATTCGTGGATGTTCGGGCAGCTGGCTTCCTCGCAGACCGTGACCAGGCGGTTTTCGCGCAGCTTGGCCTTGAGGTTCTGCACCGCATTGCCGGATGGAATCCGCACGCGGATCCACGACGGCTTGCGCAGCACCGGCGCATCGACGAACTGCACCGGCGAGCGATTGATCTTGTCGCCACCGATCTGCTTGACGCCGGTCTGCAACGGCGCAGGTGCGGCGGTGTCGCCGGAGACGACCTGCAAGGGGATGGAACGGGCGATAGGCTGGGTCATGGCGATAACGGGCGCTCAGGCCGGAAGCGAAAGGTCGGGCAACGCGGAGACAGGCTGCAACACGAGACCGAACTGGCGCGCCAGCTGGTCGAGCAGCACCGCCTTGACGGCGTCCATCCCGGAGGGGCCGCCCAAGTCTAGCACCGAGGTCACCCGCAGGCCCTGGTAGCCACAGGGGTTGATGCGGTGGAACGGCTCCAGGTCCATCGCCACGTTGAACGACAGGCCGTGGAAGGTGCAGCCGCGCCGCACCCGGATCCCGAGCGCGGCGATCTTGGCCCCGCCCACGTAAACGCCCGGCGCGCCCTCGCGGCGCTCGGCGACGATGTTCCACTCGTCCAGCGTATCGATCAGCGCCTGCTCGATCTTGCACACGTAATCGCGCACGCCGATCCTGAGCCGGCGCAGATCCAGCAGCGGATAGACCACCAGCTGGCCCGGGCCGTGATAGGTCACCTGTCCACCGCGATCGACCTGCAACACCGGAATCTCGCCCGGCGCCAGCACGTGCTCGGGCTTGCCCGCCTGGCCCAGCGTAAACACCGGCGCATGCTCGACCGCCCACACCTCGTCTGCCGTTGCCTCATCACGCGCATCGGTGAAACGCTGCATCGCGCGCCACACCGGCGCGTACTCCTGTCGACCGAGGTCGCGCAACTGCGCTGGCAGAACGGGAACAGCGCTCGCCAGCGCCTGAACCGCTACAGCGTCCACTTCACTTCCGGGTGATCGCGCAGCGCCTGGTGCGCAGCGTCGAACTGCTCGCGGCTCTCGGCGCGAAAGCCGATCTTCACCGAGACATATTTGCCGCTGGACGAATGCTTCCAGCTGATACTTTCCTCCAGCAGTTCCACGCCGGTGGCGGCGAGCAGACGCGGAAGTTCGCTTTCCAGCCCGCGCTCGGCCGCGCCCATGGCGCTGAGCTCGAAGGTACCGGGAAACTGGAAGCCGTGATCGGAGTTGTCGGTGCTGATTTCCATCCGCCCATTATCGGGACGATGGCGGACAAACCCAAGCCCGCGCCGACCGGACCGATGAGCGTGTCGCTGCCAGGGAGTCTGACGGTCAGCTCCCAACTTTCAGCAAGAATCTGTCATTACAGTCCAGGACCAAACACAGCTACGCGCCGGCAATGGTTCTACACGGAAGCGCGCCCGCAGAAAATGCTTCCCGCTCCGGCACACATTCACGCGGCGCAGCCGTGGCCGCAGGCACCTTTGCTGAACACCGCCCTCTCTTACCTTTTCAGGCCCTCCATGCTTCGACCGCGCGCGTTGTCCGCTGCCCTGCTGCTCTCTCTTTCCGGGCTGTCGATGCCGGCCCTGGCCGCCGACCAGTGCGACTCCAGCAGAATGAGCCGGACTCCGCCGGCGGTGAACTTCCGGGTCGACAACGACCTGTTCGGCGGAGAGGATCAGGATCAGGGCTATTCCAATGGTGCGGTGCTGACGCTGGTGTCGCCCAATCTGGTCGACTACACCGACGACCCCTGCCTGCCGCGCACCGCGCGCTGGGTCAACGGCTATCTGGAGCGCCTGCATCCGAGCGAGTTCGACCAGCAGAACATGGTGTTCTCGATCGGCCAGGCGATTTTCACTCCCACCGATGCTACCCGCCGCGATGTGATTCCCGACGATCGCCCGTATGCGGGCATCCTGCTGGCGAGCTTCGGTTACAACGCGCGCAACGAGGCGCATCTGCGCACCACCCAGCTGCAGCTCGGCGTGGTCGGCCCGTGGGCATTTGCGCAGGAAGCGCAGGATGCGATCCACGATGCGCTGGGCGACGAAAAATTCCAGGGCTGGGACAACCAGCTGCACAACGAGCCGCTGATCAACCTGGTGCACGAGCGCATGCGCCGCTGGCCGAGCGATGCGGCGGTCAATGCGGACGGCTTCGGCTGGGATTTCATTTCGCATTGGGGTGGCGCGGTCGGCAACATGGCCACGCATCTGAACGCTGGCGGCGAGGCGCGCTTCGGCTGGAAGCTGCCGGACGACTTCGGCAGCACCCCGACCCGCCCGGCCGGCGAGAATACCGCTCCCAGCCGGCTCGGACGCGCCAGCGGCTGGTCGGGCCATCTGTTCGTGACCACCGATGCGCGCTGGGTGCTGCGCGACATCACGCTGGACGGCAACACCTTCCGCAACAGCCACAGCGTGGACAAGCGCCCGTTCGTGGGCGATGTCGGCTACGGTCTGGCGGTGATGTACGGCCGCTGGAAGTTCGCCATCGCCCGCTATCACCGTACCCGCGAATTCGACACCCAGCGCGAAACGCCGGTGTATGGCAGCTTCACGATCAGTCGGATGCTTTGAGGGCTGGGAATCGGGAACTGAGAATCGGGAATAGGTAGAGCAAGAGCGACACGCCGCTTCTGCGATTCCCGCCTCTCCGATTCGCGATTCCCGATTCCCGATTCCAAAGAAAAAGCCGGCTTTCGCCGGCTTTTTCTTTGGATCACTCCGATTCCCACCACATCCAGAACGCATCCCAGAGGCGCTTGAAGAAGCCGCCTTCTTCCACGGCGTTGATGGCGACCAGCGGGGCCTGGGCGATGATCTTGCCGTCCAGGCTGACCTTGACGGTGCCGATCTGCTGGCCCTGCTTGATCGGGGCCTGCAGGTTCTTGGCCACTTCCATGCTGGGCTTGAGGTCGTTGTAGCGGCCGCGCTGCAGGCTGACCAGCAGTGGCTGGGCCACGCCGAGCTGCACTTCGTCCTGCTGGCCCTTCCAGACCTTCTGCTTGGTCACGACCTTGCCGGGCGCGTACAGGCTGTGGGTTTCGAAGAAGCGGAAGCCCCAGTTGAGCAGGGCCAGGCTGTCGTCGGCACGCTGGCGCTCGGACGAATCGCCCATCACCACCGCCACCAGGCGCTGGTCGCCGCGCTTGGCCGAGCTCAGCAGGCAGTAGCCGGCCTCGGAGGTGTGGCCGGTCTTGATGCCGTCCACCGCCGGGTCGCGCCACAACAGCAGGTTGCGGTTGTTCTGCTTGATGCTGCCGACCTGGAATTCCTTGATCTTGTTGTAGGCGTAGGTCTCCGGGTAATCGCGCACCATCGCGCGGCCCAGCATGGCCAGGTCGTAGGCGGTGGAATGGTGGCCTTCGGCGCTGAGGCCGTGCGCATTGACGAAGTAGGAGTCCTTCATGCCGATCTTGGCGGCGTAGCTGTTCATCAGCGAGGCGAAGGCTTCTTCACTGCCGGCCACATGTTCGGCCAATGCGATCGCGGCATCGTTGCCGGACTGGATCGCCATGCCCTTTTCCATGTCTTCCAGACGCGCGGTCTGGTTGACCGGGAAGCCGCTGTAGCTGCCATCGGTGCCGGCACCGCCCTCGCGCCAGGCGCGCTCGCTCATCATGACCTGGTCGTCGCGCTTGACCTTGCCGTTCTTGATTTCGGCAGCGACCACATAGGACGTCATCACCTTGGTGATGCTGGCCGGCGCCAGTTGCTGGTGGATGTTTTCACCGGCCAGCACCTGCCCGGTGGCGTAATCCATCAGGATCCACGACTTGGACACGGCCGGCGCGGGTGCTGGCGGAACCGGGACGGCGGCCGGCGCAGCGGCGACGGCAGGCGTCGGCTGCGGCGCAGGCGTCTGGGCGCAGACCAGGCCAAAGGCGAACGTGGCCACCGCAGCGGCGGCGAAGCGGAATTTCATTGAAGAACGACTCCTGACGGGCCCGAAGGCTGGGTAATGCGAAATTGTAAGGCGCCGCGGCGATCAGGGCGACGCGCCAGAGGGTGCGCGCGCCTGCGCAGTTCAGCGATGGCGGCAGGCGGCATGCTGAACGCGGCTGACGGGACTGGGCAATCGGGCAATCCATACAGGGCGCGCAGTGATCACGACTGCTCGACCATACCTTCCGATGTCAGGGGCGCCGGCCTACCCGCCGACGCCTTGGCAGACAGATCGCCCCGGCCTAGTTGGCAACGATCTGCGGACGCCCGAAGCCCAGACCGGCGATGCGCTGCGCGATTTCCGAGGCATTGGCGTGATCGCGCGCGTTGACGCGCAGCCGCCACAAGGTGCGGCCGCCGCTGACGATGTCGCTGACGCTGGCGCCGGCAATACCGGCCGAAGCGAGTTGCGACAGCGCGCGATTGGCGTTTTCGCGACTGGCGAAACTGGCCACCTGCAACAGGATGTCGCCCAATGCCGCCTCGGCCACGCTCGGCGCCTTGGCTGGCGCCGGCTCGCTCCTGAGCGGACGCGCCGGTGCGCTGTCGGTGGGCTTGATCGCCGCAACCGCGACCGGGGCGGCGGCCACCGCGACGGACGAGGCAGGCCGTGGCGCGGCGGCAGCCGGCTTGCCGGTGGCAACGCGCACGCCTTGCGCCTTCATCCAGGCATCGAAGTTGTCGGCATTGCCTGGCTGGCGCGAATCGGCCACGCGGTAACGCCAACGCTCGCCCGCGGGGACCGCAGCGGCCCCCGCACTGCCTGCCGCCGCGGCGGCCGCCGGGGCGGCGGCGCTGGCAGCCACTGCACGCGGGGCGGCGGCCGGCACGGTGCGGGTGGGCAGACGCTGCACCAGCCCATCGATCTGGCTGGCGCTGGCGGCCGGCCGTGCGGCGGCCACCGCGGTGCTGACAGGTGCGCTGCCACTGCGGCGCTTGGCCAGCAGATTGCCGTTGTCGGCTTCGGTCAGGCCACGTACTTCGACGTTGCCGGTGCCCTTGCCGGTGATGCCCAGCTTGACCGCCGCAGCGTAGCTCAGATCGATCACGCGACCATCGTGGAACGGGCCGCGGTCGTTGACGCGCACCACCACCGAGTCGCCGGTGTCGGTATTGGTCACCAAGGCGAAGCTGGGCAGCGGCAAGGTCTTGTGGGCGGCAGTGAAGGCGTACATGTCGTAGACCTCCTTGTTGGAGGTCAGCCGGCCGTGGAATTTGCTGCCGTAATACGAGGCGGTACCACGTTCGACATAGTCGCCGGGGTTGTCCATCACCACGTAGCGCTTGCCCAGCACTTCGTATGGCGAGCGGTTGCCCACCGCCGAGCGCGGCTCGTTGGCGACCAGCGGTTCGGGAATGCAGGCGACGTTGGGCACGTGGTCCGGCGTGGCGTCCTTGACGCCGGGCTTGTACAGGCCGCCGGCGGTGTAGTCGCCGCGCGTGGACGGATCCTCCTTGGCGGCCGCGTACGGTGAGATCGAAGGGCAACCGGTGGCGACATACGCCGGCCCCTTGCCGTCGACCTTGACGCTCTTGATCGCGCCGCTTCCGCCGTTACCGGCGCTTTTCTTCGGTGCACTGCTACAGGCCGCCAGGCCGAGCATCAGCGCCATCGGGATCAACCACTTGGGGCCTGTCGTGCTGTTCATGCCGGGGGTAACTCCTTGCCGGCGATGGCCTCGGACAGCTGGAACACGGCCATCGCGTACATCTTGGAAATGTTGTATCGAGTGATCGCGTAGAAATTCTGGAAGCCCAGCCAGTACTGCTTGCCGTTGGCATCGTCCAGGGTGATCGGCGTGGCGGTGCTGCCGGCCACCACCGGCGCATTGGGGTGATAGCCGCGCGTGGACAGATCGGCCAGCGTGTACACCGGCGACCAGTCGGTGGGGTTGAGTTCCTCATGGCCGGCGGCCAGCGTGGCCGGCACCGCGACCTGACCACCGCGCACCCAACCGCCCTTCTTGACGAAGTAGTTGGCGACCGAGGCGAACACGTCGTTGTGGTCGGTGAACAGATTGCGCTTGCCGTCGGCATCGCCATCGACGGCGAACTGACGGTAGCTGGACGGCATGAACTGGCCCATGCCCATCGCGCCGGCATAGCTGCCGATCAGCGTGGTGACATCGAGTTGCTCTTCCTTGCCGAGCGCGAACAGCTGGCCAAGTTCATCGCGAAAGAACAGCTCGCGACGCACTTCGCGTTCGAGCTTGGCCGGGTCGCCGCTGCGCGGGTAGCGGAACGCCAGCGTGTACAGCGCGTCCAGCACGCGGTACTTGCCGGCGTTGCTGCCGTAACTGGTCTCCACCCCGATGATGGCCACGATCACCTGCGCCGGCACGCCGGTGGCCGCTTCGACCTTGTTCAGTTCGGCACGATGTTCGGCCAGGAACTTGCGGCCGCCATCGATCCGCGCCTGGGTGATGAACATCGGGCGGTATTCGTTCCAGGGTTTGACCCGCTCGGCCGGGCGCGACATCGCGGTGACGATGGCGTCCTTGAACTGCGCCTGTGCCAGCACCGCGTCGATCTGAGCGGCATCGATGCCGTATTTGGCGGCGGTGTCGCGCACGAAGTTGGCGCGGGCGATGTCGAACGGCACCGGCGTCAGGTCCACCGGCGGCAGCGCGGGCGCTTCGGCGGCGGCACTGACGGGCGCGACCGGGACGCTCGGCGGCTTGGCCGGGGGCGCGCTGGCGGCCGGCGGCGGGGTCGGAGGGCTGGGCTGAGTCGCGCAGGCGACAAGGCCGAGGGTGAGCAGGCAGGTCAGAGTGCGTCGAATCATTGGCTGAGGGTAACAGAGAACAGATGAACTTCTGGCAATAAGACCATGAAACGAAACAGCTTTAGCGCGCCATTTGCGAGCGGGGATTGGGGATTGGTTTGGTGCTGCGCGGGAATGGGGAATGGGGAATGGGGTGCGTGCTGTTCGTGTGCGGACCGGGGTTGTCTGGTGAACCGGGCTATGGGCTGACGAGGCTTTGCGTTCGGCGCCATGCCGTGGGCCTGCTTCTGGTTTCTTCACTAGACGGCATGACCGGCCGGCTTTGGCGTTCCCTTCGACGTCGATCCAGCCGTCAGGCGCGGCCGGGGGCCGCGCCTGGTCGATCACAAGGCCGGGAAGCGCGGCGCAGCCGAGCAGGTGGGCACGCTGCCGCTGAGTTGCACGGTGGGCGTGGTGACATTGGTGCCGGTCGGGGTGAGCGCGCTGTTGCTGAGCCCGATCCGCGCGTCGCTGGCGGTGACCGCGGTATTGCCGCTCGCCACGTTGGCCAGCGTCAGGTCCAGCGGCGTCTGCGCATCGAAGCCTTTCAGGATCCAGCCCTTGCCCTTGAGGCCGGCATCGCCGGTGGTACGCAGGCCGTCGACGACGATCTCGCTGAAGCTGGGCTTGGTGCCGCTACCGCCCGTCGAATAGAACGGGTTGATCACCAGCGGGCTGGTCACCCCGTACAGGCAGGTAGTGCGATAGGTGACCAGGCTGACCGGGCCGCCCTTGGCGAGGCTGGTCTTGATGCGCAGCCCGGTGTTGTCGGTGCTGCGATTGCCGGCGTCGTCGGTGGCAGTGATGACGTTGTTGCCGACCAGCACGTTGTTGACACCGGACATCACTTCGCTCCCGATCGAGATGCCATGGGTGCCGTAGCAGCGGTTGTCGCGCACGGTGATGTTGCCGGACCTGGACGCAATGGTCTTGATCGCCACGCAGTCGTCGCCGCCCATCACATCGTTGTCGATCAGGCTGGCGTTGACCACGCTGTCCAGATCCAGGCCATCGGTATTGGGGCTGGTGGCCGGCGACTTCACCCGCACGCCCCAGATGGTCAGGCCATCGACGATGTGCGCGAAGAAATGGAAGTACGCCGCATTGATCAGATTGACGTTGTAGAGGGTGAACGTAGTGGAGTTCTGCACCTTGATCAGGTCCGGGCTGTTCTGCACCTTGCCGGCGTTCTTGGCGTTTTCGCCGAACTCCCACCAGGTGGTGCTCTTGCCGAGCATGGGCAGGTCGCCGCGTCCGTCGATCGTGCCCTGACGCCCGCCGGTGCGTACTCCCATCACGCCCGACTTGGTGCCCTTGATGCTGATCAGCGGCAGGCAACCACCGCTCTTGGAGCCAGCAACGCCGCAACCGCTGCCGTAGTCGGCCGGATTGCGCGAGCCGTACAAGGTCACGCCCTGATCGACGACTAGGGTGACGCCGGTAGGAATCGACAGCGGGCCGGTGAGAAACGCATTGCCGGTACCGGCCTTGAGCAGCACGCTGCCGTTCTTGCCGGTGCAGGCAGTCAGCGCGGCCTGGATGGTTTTGGTGTCGGGCGGCGCGCTTTCCAACGCGGCGTTGAACAGCCGACCGCTCGGCGTGTGGCTGGCGCTCACCGGCTGGCAGGTGGCAGGAATCGCCGGCTGGGAGAGCGCGCGCGTATCGCCGGTGGCAAGGGTGATGGCGCCGGCGTGTGCGGCGAACGTCAGACAGACACCGCCGATGGCGGCGGTTAGCAGTTTCATGGGAGAAGTCACCTGAAAGAGGAATGGCGCGTGCCGGCAGCTGCAACGCGACACGGCCGCGGGCAGGACAGCGGTCCATCGGACTCTACGGCGCAACGCCCTCACGCACAGAAGGTGAGCGAACCCGAAGCCGCATGCGCGAAGCGGCCCTGCGTCGGTCTCTCGTCATTGCAACGCAGCGTTCAGAACCGCGCCCGCCGTGCGAAGCGTCAGCCGCCCGACATGTGCCTGTCGCAAAGCGGCGTAGTGCGCTTGGCCAGCTCTGGTGCGTTCTTTCGACGTGGGCAAGCAACTGTCACCGTTGGCTGCAAAACCGCGCCGACTCAATACCCATGCACCGGGCGGTGCGCCTTGACCGCCATCACCAGGCCCAGCCCGGCCAGCAGCGATACCGCCGAGGTACCGCCGTAACTCATCAGCGGCATCGGCACGCCCACCACCGGCAGCAGGCCGGAAATCATGCCGCCGTTGACCAGCACGTAGACAAAGAAGGCCAGCCCGGTGGCACCGGCGATCAGGCGCGAATAGGTGTCGCGCGCCTGCGCGGCGATCCACAGGCACCGCGCGATCACGATCAGGTACAGGCTGAGCACGGTCGCCACGCCGATCCAGCCGAACTCCTCGCTGAGCACCGAGAACGCGAAGTCGGTGGTCTGTTCGGGAATGAAGTTCAGATGCGACTGCGAGCCCAGCCCCCAGCCCTTGCCGTCGAGGCCGCCGGAACCGATCGCGATCTTGGACTGGATGATGTTCCAGCCGGCGCCCAGCGCATCGTTTTCCGGGTTGAGGAACATCATGATGCGGTCCTTCTGGTAGGGCCGCAGCAGCCAGAACCAGGCCACCGGCGCGGCCGCCGAGATGCCGCCCACGCCCACCGCCACCCACCACCACGGCAAGCCGGCCAGCAGCAGCACGAACACGCCGCTGGCGGCGATCAGCACGCCGGTGCCGAAGTCCGGCTGCAGCATGATCAGCGCAGTCGGTACGCCGATGATCACGCCGGTCACCAGCACGGTGGAGATGCGCGGCGGCAACGGCATGCGGTGCAGATACCAGGCCGCCATCATCGGCAGGCTGATCTTGAGCAGTTCGGCCGGCTGCAGGTAGAACAGTTTCAGATCCAGCCACTGGCGGCCGTATTTGCCGGTGCCCAGTGCGAACACCGCCAGCAACGGCAGCATCGACAAGCCGTACACCCACGGCGTCCAGGCGCGCAGGCGCAGCACCGACATGCGTGAAATCCCCCACATCGCGGCCAGGCCGATGACGAAGCGCACGGCTTGCGCCATCACCAGATGATCGCCGTTGGCGGCGCCGCCGGCGCTCTTGAGCACCGACAGGCCGATCACCATCAGCGCACCCAACGCCAGGCACAGCACCCAGTCCAGGCTGCGCGTGAGGCGCACGACCATGTCCACCAGCCAGCGCAGGATGTCACTCAATGGTCGGTTTCCTGGACCGCATCGGGTACATCCGGTACCACCGGCTGCGCCGGCGTATTCGGGTCCAACGCCACGGCGGCCTGGCCGATCACCACCGGCAGCTCGGCCAGCGTGGCCGCGGCCGCATCGCCGGCCTGGCGCGCATCGGTGGCGCCTGCTTCGAACTGGTTGACGCCCACGGCGGTCATGCCGAGCTCGCTGTCCAGCGGCTCCAGGCCGGCGGGCAGCTTGCCGAGCAGCCAGGCGTCGAAGATCTTGCGTGCGATCGGCGCTGCCGAGCTGGTACCGAAGCCGCCGCCCTCCACCGCCACCGCCACTGCGATGACCGGGTTGTCGGCCGGTGCGAAGCCGACGAACAGGCCACGGTGACGCAGATGCATCGGCAGGCTGCGCGGGTCCACCGCGGCCACGCCCTTGCGGCTGACCACCTGCGCGGTACCGGTCTTGCCGGCCATCTGATACGGCGCACCCGGCGTGATCGCATACCCGGTGCCGCCGGGGCGCATGGTGTCCATCATGCCCTCGCGCACCACCTGCACATGCGCCGGGTTCGGGCTGATCGGCTTGCCCGGCGGCTGGATCATCGGCTGCCAGGGGTGATCGAAGCCGGTGCGCTGCTCCAGCACCAGATGCGGGCGCAGCAGCAGCCCGCTGGCGATCGCCGAAATGCCGCGCACCAGTTGCAGCGGGGTCACCTTCCAGTCGCCCTGGCCGATGGCGATGTTGACGGTGTCGCCGGGATACCAGCGCTCCTTGCGGGTTTTGTACTTGTAGGCCGGCGACGGCAGGATGCCGCCGATCTCGCCGAGCAGGTCCACCCCGGTCGGCTGGCCGAAGCCGTACTCGCCCAGGTAGTGGTCGAAGCGCTCGATGCCCATGTCCACCGCCAGCCGGTAGTAATAGGTATTGACCGACTGGGCGATGGACTTGCGCAGATCGGTCCAGCCATGGCCGCCGCGATGCGAGTCGCCCCAGCCGCGGCTGACCCCGGGCAGGTAGAACATGCCGGTGGACAACACCCGGTCTTCCGGCCGACGCAGGCCGCTGTCCAGGCCGGCCAGCGCGATCAGCGGCTTGAGCGTGGAGCCCGGCGCCACGCCGCCCAGCACCAGCCGGTTGAACTGCGGCCGCGACGGGTTGTCGTTGAGCATCTTGAAGTCGGTATGCGAGATGCCGTTGACGAACAGATTGGGGTCGTAGCTGGGCAGGCTGACCATGCCCAGGATCTCGCCGGTGCGCGGGTCCATCGCGATCGCCGCGCCTTCGTGCTCGCCGAACGCGGCCACCATCGCCCGCTGCAGGTCGGCATCCACCGACAGGCGCAGGTCCGCGCCCGACTGCGGCGCGACCCGACCGACGGTACGGATCGCCCGCCCCTGCACGTTGGTTTCGACCTGCTCGTAACCGACCTGGCCGCGCAGGTCCTGCTCGTAGTAGCGCTCCAGCCCGGACTTGCCCATGTGGGTGAGCGCGGCATTGCCCTCGCCCAGCACCGCCAGGTCTTTTTCGTCGATGCGGCCGACGTAGCCGATGATGTGCGCGAACAGCGGGCCGTACGGATAGCGCCGGGTCAGGTACGGCTCCAGCTCCACCCCGGGAAAGCGCCAGCGCTCCACCGCAAAACGCGCCATTTCCTCGTCGCTCATGCGCAGCTTGAGCGTCACCGGCAGAAAGCTGCGGCGCGCGCGACGCTCGCGATTGAAGCGCTCCAGATCCTCCGGCGCGATCGGGATCACCTTGCCCAGCGCGGCCAGCATGGCGTCCATGTCGTTGACCTTGTCCGGGGTCACGTCCAGGCGGAAGGCCGGCACATTCTCGGCCAGCAGCCGGCCGGTGCGGTCGTAGATCATGCCGCGCCCCGGCACCACCGGCTTGGGCTTGATGCGGTTGGCTTCCGAGCGCGTGGCATAGACCTCGTGGTCGAGCACCTGCAGCTTGAAGTACCAGCCGCCCAGGCCGACCAGGCAGATCACCACCATCACAAAGCCCAGCACCGCACGCCGACGGAACTGCTCGGCCTCCGCATGCGGGTTCTTGGAGTGGCGACGCCCGTGCATGGCTTACTTCTTGCTCCGCTTGCCCAGCCGCACCGCATCCAGCAACACGAACAGCGGCGGCCACAGCGCCATGCCCAGGAGCGGCGCCCACCAGTAGCTCCACGGCAGGGTCGGCTCGCCCACCGCCAGATGCACGGCCGAGGAGACGATGCGGTCGTTGAGCAGCAGCCCGCCGATCGCCAGCGCCTGCTGCGAGACCGGGAAGAAGCGCATCCGCGCGCGGAAGCGCTGCAGGATGAAGGTCATGATCACCAGCCGCAGCGCCTGCTCGCCGAGCAGCCCGCCATACAGCAGGTCGGCCAGCACCCCGGCCACGAAGGCGATGCCCAGCCCGACCCGGTCCGGCTCCTCGATCACCCAGTACGCCAGCACCAGCGCCAGCCAGTACGGCCGCAGCGGCTGCACCACCAGCGGCAGCGGCAGCAGGCCCAGCACCAGCGCGATGACGATGCTCGCCGGCAGGATCCAGGTGTTGCGCATGCGGGTCATTGCTCCGTCTCCTGCGGAGCCGGACGGGAATCGGGAATCGGGAATGGGGAATCGGTAGGAGCGCTGCCCTGCGGCGGTGCGGTGGCTGCGCCCTGGTTGTTTCGGGGCCGGGAATTGGGAATAGGGAACCGGGAATTGGTAGGAGCGCCACGCTGCGGCGTCGCGGTGGCTGCGCCCTGGTTGTTTTGGGGACGGGAGTCGGGATCCGGGAGTTGGGAATTAGCAGGCACAGCCCCTTGCGACGATGCAGGTGCTGCGGCTTGCCTGGTCAATCGCGCGGAGGGCGTCGCCTCGGCGCCGTTGCCATTCCCGATTCCCGATTCCCGACTCCCGGCCCCCGGCACCACGCGTAGCGGCTTGCCGGCGCGCAGCAACAACACATCGCGGCCGCGATCCAGCTTGGCGGCCGGGGTCAGTTCGCCGACCAGGAAGGCGTGGGTGTCGTCCGGATGCAGCTCGGACACCTTGCCGACCGGGAAGCCGGCCGGGAAGCGGCCACCGAGGCCGGAGGTGACGATTTCATCGCCCACCTGCACGCCGGCACTGAGCGGGATGTCGCGCAATTCCAGCCGGTCGCCGCGGCCGTAGACGATCAGGCGCACGCCGTTGCGCGCCACGCTGACCGGCACCGCGTGGTCGGGGTCGGTCAGCAGCAGCACCGTCGAATGCAGCGGCGTCACTTCGATCACCTGGCCCATCAGCCCGCCGGCATCGATCACCGCCTGGCCCATCAGCACGCCATCGCGGCTGCCGGCATCCAGCATCAGGCGCTGCCGGGTCGGGTCCAGGTCGATATCCAGGATCGGCGCCAGCTGCACGTCCAGGCCGCGGCGCTCGGCGACGTTGAGCAGTTCGCGCAGCTGCGCATTGTCCAGCGCGGCGGTCTGCAGGCGGGTCAGGCGCGCGTTGGCCACCAGCAGCTGATTGCGCAGCGAGCGGGTTTCTTCCACCAGTTGCGCATGGGTGGCGGCGTTGTCGCGTACCTGCGAGCCGATCCGCCCCGGCAACCCCGCCACGGCCCAGATCGGCTGGATCAGCAGATTGGCCTGCAGACGCGCCTGGCTCAGCCACCCACCCCGGCTATCGAGCGCGATCAGCACGATCGCCAGCACCAGATAGACCAGCAGCCGCAGCGTGGAGGTGACTTCGCCCGGACGGGAGGCGACGGGAGGACCGGCGTAGGAGGGCACTGTCAGGGCCGGGAATGGGGAATCGGGAATGGAGAATCGGGAAGCAGTCGGCTGTCCCCGAGACGGTTGAGGCGAAAACTCACATGGGCGGAACCGCGTCGCAACCGCTCAGGGCCCCAGGCAGGGAATGCTTTCACGATTCCCCACTCCCGATTCCCGATTCCCGTCCCCATCACTCCGGCGCGAAGAACTCGTTGCCGTGCATGTCCACCAGCTCCAGCGCACGACCGCCGCCGCGGGCCACACAGGTGAGCGGGTCGTCGGCCACCTGCACGTGCAGGCCGGTTTCTTCGGAGATCAGGCGGTCCAGGTCGCGCAGCAGCGCGCCGCCGCCGGTGAGCACGATGCCGCGCTCGGCCACGTCGGCACACAGTTCCGGCGGGGTCTGTTCCAGCGCCAGCTTGACCGCGGAGATGATGCCCGACAGCGGCTCGTGCAATGCCTCGAGCACTTCGTTGGAGTTGATCTTGATCATCTTCGGCACGCCTTCGGCAAGATTGCGTCCGGAGATTTCCATCTCCTGCACCTCTTCCTGCGGGTAGGCGCAGCCGATCTGCAGCTTGATGCGCTCGGCAGTGGCTTCGCCGATCAGCATGCCGTGGTTGCGGCGCACGTAATTGGTGATCGACTCGTCGAAGCGGTCGCCGCCCACGCGCACCGACTGCGAGTAGACGATGCCGTTGAGCGAGATGACCGCCACTTCGGTGGTGCCGCCGCCGATGTCGATGACCATCGAACCGCGCGCCTCGGTCACCGGCATGCCGGCACCGATCGCGGCGGCCATGGGTTCTTCGATCAGGTAGACGTCACGCGCACCGGCTTCTTCCGCCGACTCCTTGATGGCGCGGCGCTCGACCTGGGTGGAACCGGCCGGCACGCACACCAGCACGCGCGGGCTGGGGCGCAGGAAGCGCGACTTGTGCACCTTCTTGATGAAGTGCTTCAGCATTGCCTCGGTGTAGGTGAAGTCGGCGATGACGCCGTCCTTCATCGGGCGGATCGTGGTGATGTGGCCCGGGGTGCGGCCGAGCATCTGCTTGGCCTCGGCGCCGACGGCGGCCACCGAGCGCGTGCCGCCGATTGCGCGGTCCTGACGCACCGCCACCACCGAAGGTTCGTTCAGCACAATGCCCTGCCCGCGCACGTAGATCAGCGTATTGGCCGTGCCCAGGTCGATGGACAGGTCGTTGGAGAACATGCCACGGAGTTTCTTGAACATCGAGGGAGCCGTTCCTGAAAGAGTCGCTTGCCCTGTCGCCAATGCAGAAACAACTGGTCGATAAGCGGGCAGAAAACGAAGTCCGCTAGCCTAGCAATCCCCCCCGGTGCGGGCAAGGAAAAATCGGCCGTTGCGGCGGCGTTTTCATGTGCCGGTCACGCCGGGCATGGTGTGCGGTTGTGGCCCTGATCGGTCGCAGCCGTTACCCTTTGCGCCGCGGCGCTCGCGCCGTCCCGCTGCCATGCCCGGCAACTGGCGGGTATTTCCCAACGCAAAGGCCTGACTCGATGTCCGCACTGATCTGTGGTTCCCTCGCCTACGACACCATCATGGTGTTTCCGGACCAGTTCAAGAACCACATCCTGCCGGACAAGGTGCACATCCTGAATGTGTCGTTCCTGGTCCCGCGCATGCGCCGCGAGTTCGGCGGTTGCGCCGGCAACATCGCCTACAACCTGCATCTGCTCGGTGGCGCGCCCATCCCGATGGGCACCGTGGGCCAGGATTTCGGCCCGTATCGCGAACACTTCGAAGCGTTGGGCATCGACCTGTCGCGGGTGAAGATCATCGACGAGCTGTTTACCCCGCAGGCCTTCATCACCACCGACCACGATAACAACCAGATCACCGCGTTCCATCCGGGCGCGATGATGCGCAGCTACGAAAACCACGTGAAGGACGTGCCGGGCGTGACCCTGGGCCTGGTCGGCCCGGACGGGCGCGAGGGCATGATCCAGAATGCGGAAGAGTTCGCTGCCGCCGGCATCCCCTTCATCTTCGACCCCGGCCAGGCAATGCCGTTGTTCAACGGCCCGGAACTGCGCCAGTTCATCGAGCAGGCCCAGTACGTGGTGGTCAACGACTACGAATCCAACCTGCTGCAGGAACGCACCGGCTGGAACGAAAAGGACATCGTCTCGCGCGTGCAGGCCTACATCACCACGCAGGGCCCGAAGGGCGCGCTGGTGCATACGCCGGAAAAGACCTACGACATCCCGCCGGCGCACGAGCGCCGCGTGGTCGATCCGACCGGCTGCGGCGATGCCTTCCGCGCCGGCCTGATCTACGGCATCCAGGGCGGCTACGACTGGCTGACGATCGGGCGGATGGGCAACCTGATGGGCGCGCTGAAGGTGGAGCATCCGGGCACGCAAAACCAGCGATTTGATTTCAGCGAATTCAACGACCAGTTCAAGCAGCAGTTCGGCTACGCGCTCTGACGCTGGCCTGATCCGCAGCGCCGAGCCCGCCTGACCCTTCTCCCGTCGGGAGAAGGTGCCCCGCAGGGGCGGATGAGGGTACGTGCGAAGCCTCGTGCAGCTTGAAAGTGACGCGGGCTTCGCCGCGCCCCCTCACCCCAACCCTCGCTCGCGCCGCGGCCCCGCGCCAGCAGCGCGGGCGCTGCGAGGCACGCACGCCAGTGGCGTGCCAGCTGTGCCTTCTCTCGCCCCGAGGGGAAGGGGGCGAGTCGCATACACCCGCTGCCAAGCGGATAGCGGCCATATCCGGCACCTGAGATCGCTGGACGCGGCCTCGCAGCACCACGCAATTTGCTGCAATGCAGTTTGAGCATGGGACCGATCTGTGCCTCTACTGACGCTTCGCGCCCACTGAGGAACGCTGGCCCATGTCCGAGCCAAGCGTTGTCGCCGCCACGTCCATCGTCTTGCCGGAGATCGAACCGGATGCGCTCCGGCAGATCCGCCGGCTGCGCGACATCGCGCCGCTTGCCGCACCACTGTCGCGCTCGTGGCGGCGCTGCCTGGACGATTACGCGTTGTTGCCCGAGGCAGCCCCCGCGCCGCTGGTGCACGATGCGTTGCATGTGCGCGAGCGCCAGCAACGTCTGGGCGATGTGCTGCGCATTGCCAAGGTGGAGATGGAAAACCTCTACGAGCAGATCGCCGGCAGCGGCTATGCAGTGATCTTTGCCGACGCCGAAGCGACCGTGCTGCACAGCGTGCACGACCCCACACTGCTACGCGAATTCCGCCAGGCAGGTCTGTTTTGCGGCGCCAGCTGGGCAGAGTGTCATCAGGGCACCAACGGCCTGGGCACCTGCGCGGCCGAGCGCACTGCGGTGAGCGTGCATCGCGGCGAACATTATCTGACCCGCCATCTGCCGCTGTCGTGCAGCGGCGCGCCGATCCTGGACCCGCATGGCGGCCTGCTGGCGGTGCTGGATGCGTCCACCCCCAACGCGCAGGACGGCAAGCAGACCCAGCGCCACACCGTGGCCCTGGTGAGCATGTCGGCGGCGCAGATCTCGCGCTCGCATTTCCTCAACCAGTTCGGCCATGCCTTCATCCTGCGCTTCCACAGCCGGCCCGAGTTCGCCGGCCTGCTGCACGAGGCACTGATCGCGATCGATACCGACGGCCGCGTGCTGGCAGTCAACGAGGCGGTGCTGGAGCAACTGGGCAAGATCGATCGCAGCCAGCTGGTGGGCCGCAATATCGCGCAGGTGATGCAGTTGGATTTCGACACCCTCGAGCACCGCGCAGGCAGCGATGCCGGCACCTTGTGGTCGATCCGCTGCGCCTGCCACGGGCGGCGGTTCTACGCACTGGTGCGTCCGCCGCGCGCGCGCGCTGCGCTGCCGGCGGTGGGCGGGCCGGCGCAGCTGGCACCGGATACCGAGCTGCAACCCGGCGAGCATGTCGGCTCGGATTCGCGCATGCGCCACAACCTGGCCAACGCGTTGAAGCTGGCCGCGCATCGGGTGTCGATTCTGCTGCGCGGCGACACCGGCACCGGCAAGGAGGAGTTCGCCAAGGCGGTGCACCGTGGCTCGCCGTGGGCAGGCGGCGCCTTTGTGGCGATCAACTGCGCGGCGATTCCCGAGGCGTTGATCGAGAGCGAATTGTTCGGGTATGCACGCGGCGCATTCACCGATGCCGCGCGCGAAGGCCGCCATGGCAAATTGCTGCAGGCCAGCGGCGGCACGCTGTTCCTGGATGAAATCGGCGACATGCCGCTGCCCTTGCAGAGCCGCCTGCTGCGCGTGCTGGAAGAACAATGCGTCACTCCGCTGGGCAGCGAGCGCGCGGTGCCGCTGGAGCTGCACGTGATCAGCGCCAGCCATCGCGATCTGGCCCAGCGGGTGGCGGCCGGCGAGTTTCGCGAGGACCTGTATTACCGGCTCAATGGCGTGGTGCTGCATCTGCCACCGTTACGCGAGCGCAGCGACAAGGCCGAGCTGATCCGCACCCTGCTGCGCGAGGAAAACAGCGAGCACAGCGTGCGCATCAGCGAAGAAGCGATGCACAAACTGCTGAGCTACGCATGGCCGGGCAATCTGCGCCAGTTGCGCAATGTGCTGCGCACAGCCGCAGTGTTGTGCAGCGATGGGGTGATCCGCCTGCCGAATCTGCCGCAGGAAATCGTCGATGCCGGCAGCGCACCGTGCCTGGTCGATGGCCGCGCGGTGGCCGCCGACGACATGCCCGGCCGCGTCGCACTCGACCAGGCCGAGCGTCTGGTGTTGCAGCAGCAACTCGAACGCCATCGCTGGAACGTCAGCCGCACCGCCGATGCCCTGGGCATCAGCCGTAATACGCTGTATCGCAAGCTGCGCAAGCACGGCCTGGATACCGGGTGAATGGGGAATCGGGAATGGGGAATCGTAGAGCTAACGCCCTGCACTTACCGATTCCCGATTCCCGATTCCCCATTCCTCCGCGATCAGAGCGCCCAACGCACCCCGATCAGATACTGCCGCGGTACGCCCGGTGCGAGAAACCGCGCCGGGCCGGTTTCCACGGGTGCCTCCTGCGGGCGCGCCAGTTCGCCATCGGGGAACACGTCTTCGGCCACGGCTGCGTACGTGGCATAGCGGCGGTTGAAGACGTTGTCGACGCGGGCGAACAGCGACAGCCGCTCACTGACTTGCCAACGTGCCTGCAGGTCCACCAGCGCGTAGCCGGCGGTGCCGATGTCGATGCGCTCGGATGCGGACTCGCCGTCTTCGGCGTTGTCGACCTGGCCATCCTCGTTGCCGCTGGCCACGCGCCCGGAGACCGCACGTACCCCGGCGCCCAGCGTCAGCGCATCGTGCTGCCATTCCACGCCGAGCTTGAGGTTGTGGCGCGGCAACGCCGCGATGCGCAGGCCCGGCCGCAAGGCGATCACGCGCTCGCCGGATAGCAGCTCGCCGTCGCTGCGGTAGGTCGCATCCAGAAGGCTGTAGCCGGCCGACCACTGCCAGTTGCCGCTGTGCAGGCGCAGCGTCAGATCCGCGCCTTGATAGCGGGTGCGGCCGACATTGTCGAAGTATCCCAGCTGCGTGTCCGGTGCGCGCAGGAACAGGATGTCGTCGCGATTGTTGGCGCGGTACACCGACAAACTGGCGTTGCTGTTGGCAGATGGCGCCCAGCGCGCGCCCAGTTCATAGGTGCGCGAAACGATCTGCTCCAGGCGTGGGTCGGCCTGCAGGCCGGTCGGCAATCGACACGGCTGGGTGGGATCGGCGCAGCCCAGTTCGATCGCGGTTGGCGCACGGCTGTTTTGGGCGACCGAGCCGTACAGCGTCAGCCCCGAATCGAGCCGATGGGTCAGACCCAACGACGGGTTGGCCTTGGCATAGACGAAACGCTCGCGTGGGCGGTCGCCGTCTTCGGCGGTGGAAAGGATGTTGTCCACCACCACACGATTCCAGCGCACTGCGGCGGTGAGATGGGTGGTGGCGTTCAGTGCCCAGGTGTCGGCGACGAACACGCCCAGCGTCTTGGTGCTGCCGCGCACGCCGGAAAAGAACGCACGCTCGGCATCCGGATCGGCGGCAACCGAGCGGTCCGGCTGCACCCAGCCATCGCGCGCGAATTGCCGATAGCGCACATGACCACGATCGAAGGTCACGCCGGTGCTGAGCGCATGCGCGCCCCATTGCTTGCTCAGGTTGAGCGCAAGCCCCTGCGCCTCCTGGAGCATCTGGGTGGTGTTGAGCGCGCCGGTGGGCAATGCATCGGCATCGGCGCGTGCGACATCGCAATCGGCATCCAGCGCGCTGCCGTCGGCGGCGTAGCCGGAGGCGCATTCTTCGACGAATTCTTCGTAGTCCTCGCCGATATCGCCATTGACGGTGTCGCGGCGGCCCACGCGCGAGTAGGCCAGTGCATGCAGTGCGGTGTCCGCATCGAAACGATGGTCCAGTTGCACGGTGAACAGCGTATTGCGATTGCGGGTGAGATCGGGCGAGGTGTACACCGCGCGGCGGTCGGCGCGATACAGGCCGGGCTGTGGGCCTTCGTCGGTGTAGCGGGTGTCCGGCAGCAGGCCGTTGCCGATCAGGCGGCTGCGCCCGTGCAGCACCGACAGGCTCCAATCGGTCTGCTCGCCTTGCTTGCCTACCTTGCCGAACAGCGTGCCAAGACGTCCTTCGGAGGCATCACGCCAGCCGTTTTCGTCGAAGCCGGTGACTGCAACAAAGCCATGCCAGCCGTCTTGACTGGCGAGGCCGTAACTGGCGTCCAGCCGCTTGCGCGCGCCGCTGCCGATGCTCACTTCGCCCTGCAATCCCGGTGCGGTGAGGCCCGATGCGGTGGACAGCACCACCGCGCCACCGAGCGTGTTCGGCCCGAACAAGGGATTGGAGCCGGGCATCAGGGTCACCGCGTTGATCGCCGACTCGGGCAGCATGTCCCAGCTGACGATGTCGGCGAACGGTTCGTTGAAACGCACGCCGTCCAGATACACCGACACGCCTTGCGAAGCGCCAGGCAAGGCGGAGGCACGGAAACCGTGGAAGGTGAGATCGTTCTGGAACGGACTGCCTTGCACATCGTTGCCGTCCACACCGACAAAGCGCCGCTGCAGCAGATCGCTGAGGTTGTTGCTGCGCCCGCGCGACAGCTCGCCATTGGTGGCCGATTGCACCATGTACGGCAACTGCGCCGCGTCGATGGTGGTGCCGGGAATCGGTGTGGCGGTGACCTCGATGCGGTCCAGCCAGGTCACCTGCGGCGCGTCGGCCGCCATTGCCAGCGCGCTGCTCGCGAGCAAGGCGCTGGCGCCTGCCATTACATGATGGTGCAACCTTGCGGTGCTGCGTGTGCCTGCTGCCATCTGCGTCTCCCTCAATAGAGCACGATCGATTTAATGCCGCGCGCCGCACGTAAGTCCGCCAGCGCCTGATTGATGTCGTCCAGCGCCAGGGTGCGCGTGATCAACGGGGCCAGCTGGATGTCGCCGTGCAGGTAACGCGCGACATAGCCCGGCAACTCGCTGCGCCCTTTCACTCCGCCGAACGCGCTGCCGCGCCACACCCGCCCGGTCACCAGTTGAAACGGGCGCGTGCTGATTTCCTGCGCGTCGTCGGCCACGCCAAGGATGACGCTCTCGCCCCAGCCCTTGTGGCAGCACTCCAGCGCCGCGCGCATCGCGCCGACATCGCCCACGCATTCGAAGCTGTGGTCGGCGCCGCCGTCGGCGAGGTCCACGATCACCTGCTGGATGGGCGCACCGTAGTCGCGCGGATCCAGGCAGTCGGTCGCCCCCAAGGCACGCGCCAGCGCGAACTTGGCCGGGTCGATATCCACCGCGATGATGCGCCCGGCCTGCGCCAGCACCGCGCCCTGCACCACCGACAAGCCGATGCCGCCCAGGCCGAATACCGCTACGCAATCGCCGGGCCGCACATGCGTGCTGTTGAGCACCGCACCGACGCCGGTGGTGACCGTGCAGCCAAGCAGGCAGACCTGATCCAGCGGTGCATCCGGCGGGATCCGCGCGACCGCGATCTCCGGCACCACGGTGTATTCGGAAAACGTGCTGGTGCCCATGTGGTGCAGGATCGGCCGCCCGTGCAACGAGAACCGGCTGCTGCCATCGGGCATCAGGCCGCGCTCCTGGCTGCTGCGGATCGCCTGGCACAGGTTGGTGCGACCGGAGCGGCAGAACTTGCACACGCCGCATTCGGGCATATACAGCGGGATGACGTGATCGCCGGGCTGCACGCTGGTGACGCCGATGCCGACCGCCTCGACGATGCCGGCGCCCTCCTGCCCCAGGATCACCGGAAAGCTGCTCGCCTGCCCGTGCGCCAACGCATGCGCATCGCCGTGGCAGATACCGGTGGCGACCAGGCGTACCAGCACTTCGCCGGGCCGCGGCGGCTGCAGGTCCACCTCTTCGATGGTCAGCGGCTGGTGCGGACCCCATGCCACCGCAGCGCGTGTCTTCATCCGGCCTCCCTGGCGCGCTGCGGCATGGCCGCCACTCAGCGCGCGATGACCACGCCCCACGGCAACTCGCCGACGGGGATCTGTTTGATCTGTTGCAGTGTGGCGGTATCGATCACGCTCACCGTGTTCGAGCGCCCGTTGGCGACATACAGCTTGTCGCCGGCCGGGGTCAGTGCCGGATTCCACGGCCTTACCCCCACCGCAATCTCGGCAAGACTGCGCGCAGTGTTGGTATCGATCACGCTGACCGTACCGGCACCGCCGTTGGACGCATACAGCCGCGTGCCATCGGCCGACAACGCCACGCCCGCCGTGCGCACGCCGGCCGGCAGGCTGGTACGGCGTTGACGCGTGTCCAGGTCGATCACGTCCACCACGTTGGCGGTCTCCTGCGCGATGTAGACGCTGTGCCCGTCGGGCGCGAACGCCATGCCGCGCGGATGGCCACTGGTGGCGACCACGCCACGCGAGCGACGGGTGGCCAGCTCGATCATGTCCATGTCGTTGGAGCCCTCGTTGCTGGTGAGCAACCACCGTCCGTCCGGCGTGTAGGCGCAATGCTCCGGTGCCTGCCCGCGCGTGGCGATCACCTGCTGTACGCTGAACTGCGCCGCATCGATCAACATCACCTGGTTCTGCCCTTCCACGCACACCGCGAATTGCTTGCCGTCCGGCGACAGCGCAATGCCCTCGGCGTTCTCGCCGATCTGCACGCTGCGCAGCACCGCGTCTGTTCCGGTATCGAGTTCGATCAGGCGATGATGCTCGGCATCGATCAGATACAGATGGCCGTTCGGGCCCGGCAACACCTGCTGCAAGCGCTTGCCCAGTTGCCCCTGCGCGCTGAGCGTGCGCACCACCGTATCGGTGTGCGTATCGATCACCGACACCGTACCGCTACGTTGATTGGGCACATACGCAAACACCGGCGGTGTCGATGGCGCCGGTGTCGCTGCGGGAGTCGCAGTCGTCGTTGTCGCCGGCGCAGCGTTGGACGCCGGCGGCTCCGCATCGCGCCGGCAACCGGCCAAGGTCAGCAGCACGCCCAGCGCGGTGGTCGCCAGGACGCGCTGCCAGCCGATGGGCGCTGGCCTCATTGCGCCTTGCCCGCGGTCTTGTTGATCGAATGGATGAAGGCGAGCAGTTTCTCCGTATCGCCCGGCTTGAGCACCGGCGCGAATGGTGGCATCTGCCCGACCACTTTCTCATGCCCGACACGGGTCTTGCCGTGGGTGATCATCGCCGCGGTGCCCTCGCTGATCAGCGTACGCAAGGTGTCGTCGTCGCTGCCGTAGACCCAGATGTCGTTGGTCAACGGCGGGCACATGCCGCCGCCACCGGTGCCGCCGTGACAGGCATTGCAGCCGGCCGAGAAATAGATCTTCTTGCCTTCGGCGATCAGTTCGGGAGTGACCTTGACCTCCGGCCCCTTCGGGATCGGCACCACAGTGGCGGGCGCTGCGGGCGGGGTGGACGGATCCGGTGCAGGCCCCGCGGCCGGGTTGGGCACCCCGGCGGTCGCCGCTGCGGGCGCAGCTGCAGGCGAGGCGCTGCCGGTGGCCGGCGCAGGCGTGCCGGCAGCCGGCGGAGCGGCGGCCTCGGACGCGGGCGGCGGTGCCTCCTTGCCGCAGGCGGCCAGCAGCATGCTGAGCAGCACCGCGCACAACGGCGCGCGGACGGAACGATCGAAACAACCCACGGTGGACTTGCGCATGAACGAACCTTTCTGATCGGAGGGAACACCGCGCACCCCGTGCACGCGGCGGGTGACACAGTCATTGCCGGGATGGGCGCTTGGCCTCGGTGAGCAACGTGGCCAGCGCGCTATCGCCGCGCGCCTGCGCCAATGCGGCGGCGGTCTTGCCGTCGCGATTGCGTGCGGAAGCGTCGGCACCGGCTGCCAGCAAGCGCCTGGCCATCGTCTCGCGCCCGGCCGCGGCGGCCAGCATCAATGCGGTGACGCCAGCCTGATTCGCGTGGCCGACCTCGGCACCGCCTGCCAGCACCGCATCGAGAATTTCCGGGTCGTCGCGCGCCACTGCAAACATCACCGGGGTGAAGCCGGTGGGATTGGCACGCCGCACGTTCGCCCCCGCCTTCAGCAATGCCTGCACCACGCCGACATCGGCGTAGGACACCGCCAGCTCCAGCGCGCTCCAGCCATCGCCGGAGACGGTGTCCACCGGCGCACGCTTGCCGAGCAACCTGGCCACACTGTCGGCATCGTTGGCCCAGGCCGCCTTCATCAATGCGGTCCAGCCGCTGGCATCGCGTGCATCCAAAGCTGCACCGGCATCGAGCAACAAACCGACCAGGTCCGGTTCCTGATTGCGGATGGCCTGATGCAGCGGCGGCTCGCCGAGCAGGTTGGGACGATTGGCATCGGCGCCATGCCGCAACAACCACGCCGCACGCACGCCATCGCCGGCATCCAGCGCATGCGCCAGCTCCTGGTTCGGGTCGGCACCGTCGGCGATGCGCAGTTGCAGCTGCGCCAGTTCCTGCGACGACGCGGCCGGGCTCGGCGCTTTCGACGCTGGCGTCGGCGTCGCATACGGCCCGTGCGATGCCAGATCGCCGGCCACCACGCAGTCGCTACACCGCACCAGCGGCACGTGGTAACTGCGCAGGATCTGCGCGATCTTTGCCGCGCTCTGTTGCATGGCCGCGTTCAACGCATCGCGCAGGTCCGCGTTCTTGCGCGACACTGCCCACGCCATCGAGTATTCCAATACCGAATCGTCGATGGTGTTGAGCTGCACCACGCCCAGCCCGCTGCGTTGCGCGTAATAACCGGCCACCGGGCCCCAGGATTCGGCCGCATCCAGTTCGTTGGCGGCGACGCGTTCGACCAGCTTGCCGGGATGTTCTTCCGGCGCGGTGGCCGAGTCGTAGAACAGGTACTGCACATCGCCGCTGATGCCGTGCTCGTATAACGCCTGGCGTGCGGGCGAGCTCTGGAATACGCCGAGCCGCAGCTTTTTCAGCCCCGGGTCGTCCAGCGATGTCGGTACAAGATCCAGACCCTTGCGCGTCACCAGCACGTAGGCCGAGCGATACAGCGGGCGCGTGGTCAGGCCTTGCTCGAAATCGCTGTTGAGATCCATCAGCACATCGCAGCGGCCGGCATTGATCGTGCTGCGTGCCAGCCCGCGTTGGTAGTAGGTGCGCCACTCGTATTCCAGGCGCCGGCCCATGGCATCGGCCACGACCTGCGCGATCTTGTTTTGGAAACCGTCGCCAGCCTTGTTGGACAGCGGCATGTTGCCCGGGTCGGCGCAGACCCGCAGCACATGCGGGTCGGGCGCAGGCGGCGGGGCATTCGCCGCGACCGGTGCCGCAGTGGATGCAGCCGCCGCAGTAGGCGCCGCATCGGAATGAGAAGCGCGAGCCGTCGGTGAGGACGGCTCGCGGGTGCAACCTGCGGCGACGAGTCCGAGGCTGCAAACCACCAGCACCCGACACAGCTGCCGGTGCATGCCACGCGCACCGGCGGCGAACTGCCGGTGCGCGCGTCCAACGCCGTGCCTGGAGCTCATCGTGCCGTCTTCGCGACGGCGTTGGCGGCGCCGCCGCCTGCCGCTGCAGTGGCGGTGGTACCGGCGGTCACGGTCTTGCCCGCACCATCGATACGGAAGGTATGCACCATGCCGCCGAGCGGGATCTTGTCGAAGCCGGCGCCGAACGCCAGCCCCGCAGCCCCCAGGGCGCCATACGGATCGGACGGATCCAGACCTGCGGCCACCGGCAGGCCGATCCAGCCGCCGATGCCGGAGAACACCGCCACGTACTGGTGCCCATTGGCCTTGTAGGCGATCGGGTTGCCGATGATGCCGGAGGGCAGTTTCATCTCCCACAACTTCTTGCCGGTGTCCTTGTCCACCGCACGGAACCAGCCATCCAGCGTGCCGTAGAACACCAGCCCGCCGTCGGTGACCAGGGTGCCGCTCCATACCGGGAACTTCTCCCTGATCTCCCACTTGGACTTGCCTTCCACCACATCGAAGGCCTTGACGATGCCCAGCGCACCCGGCTCATTGGGTTTCATCATCACGTTGGCGAACACGTACGGCAGGCCCATCATGGTGTTGCCGCGTTCCTGCGGCTCCAGTTCCATATGCCAGTTGTTGGTGCCGCAGAAGAACACTGCCGCATTGGCCGGATCCACCGAGCACGGCTGCTGGTCCTTGCCGCCCATGGCCGAGGGAAATGCCTGCACTTTCTTGCCGCGTTCCAGCGGCGAATGCGCGGCCACCTTGACCGGGCGGCCGGTCTTCATGTCGATGCGTTCGGCCCAGTTGGCCGGCACGAACTTGTGCGCGCGCAGCAAGGTGCCGTCGCGACGATCGAGCACGTAGGCAAAGCCGTTGCGATCGAACTGCACTACCGACGGAACCTGCTTGCCGTCGATGGTCAGATCGACCAGGATCGGCTCGTTGATGCCGTCGTAATCCCACTGGTCGAACGGCGTCTTCTGGTAGCCCCACACCGCTTCGCCGGTATCGATCTTGCGCGCGAACAAGGTCATCGACCACTTGTTGTCATGTTCGCCGTTGTTGCATTCCTCATGCGAGGTCTTGCCGCAGCGATACGACGGGCTCCACAGGCCGGGATTGCCGGTGCCGTAGTAGAGCAGTTTCAACTTCGGGTCGTAGCTGTACCAGCCCCAGGCCGCACCGCCGCCACGCTTCCATTCGTCGTTGGGAAAGGTCTTGACGCCCAGATCGCCGAGCTGACCGTGCTGCGGATTGGCCTTGTTGAAATCCGCACCCAGGCAGATCGCCTTGTCGGTGCCGGCGGCAGCGCAGGACCAGGACTGCTTGCCATCGGCCAGGTTGTAGGCAGCGACACGACCAAGCACGCCGAACTCGTTGCCGCTGATGCCGGCCACCACTTTGCCATCGGCGATGATCGGCGCCATGGTGATGGTCTCGCCCTTGTCCGGGTGCGCGAGTTTCTGCTTCCACACTTCCTTGCCGGTCTTGGCATCGAGTGCGATCACATCGCCGCTCAGGCTGCCGAACACCAGCTTGCCATCGGCATACGAGGCGCCGCGGTTGACCGTATCGCAGCACGCCACCGCGACCGAGCGCTCGTCCTGCTGCGGGGTGTACTTCCACAGCACCTTGCCGCCGTCGTCCTGCGCCGCCAGGTCGATGGCGAACACATTGTTCGGATACGCGCTGACCATGTACATGACGCTGCCGATCACCAGCGGCTGGCCTTCGTGGCCGCGCGTGGCATCGGTCTTCATTTCCCACGCCATCTTCAGATTCTTGACGTTGTCGCGATTGATCTCGGCCAGCGGGCTGTGCCGGGTGAGCGCGAAGTCGCGCCCGATGCCGCCCCAGTTGTCCGGATTGCCGGCATTGGCGGTGAACTCGCTATCGGTATCGACCACGGCGGCCGCCGGCGCGGCGGCGGGAGTGGCGGCCGGTGCAGGCGTTGTCGTTTCCGTAGCGGCGTCTTTCTTACAGCCGGCCAACGCGGCGCTCAGCGCAAGCATGAGCAGCACGCTGCTGCGCAGGCTGCGACAGGAAGATTGGTGCATATACGTCTACCCCTCTCGATTGAACAACCAGTCGGTTGAAACATCCCGCGGCGCAGGCGTTGCACCCGCCAGTTGCGTCGCGGACGTCGGAAACGTCGAGAGGGAAAGAGCAAGCGCCATGCCAGCGCGCTGATGCGATGCACCATGCCGGGGCAGTGGGGGTTTGCTGTGATGGCAGTCGCTTGCGCCAGGTGCACTGTCACGCTTCTGGCACAGTTTGCGCCGGGCGTGCTGTGACATTGGTGGCGCAGCTTTGCCTTCTCCCGCCGGGAGACGGTGCCCAAAGGGCGGATGAGGGTACGGCGTCGACAGCGGTGTAAGGTCTGGCGTAGGTTGGCGTGTGGCGAAAAATTCAGCAGCTCTCAGGCCCTTCGGGCGCAAGGTATTTCCCTCCAATGCGCTGACGGTGCCTCAATCGTCCTCGTCATCCAACGACACGCGTTTAGCCACGCATCGCTATCCATCCTTCCGCACTCGTCGCCTACTCGCGAAACGTCACGCTAGCCGTCCCACTGCGCCAGCAACTGCGTGCAATCCTGCAACCGCCAGTCGGCAAGTCCCGGCCACGGATCGCCGGGCGTATTGACCAGCACGGTGCAGGCACCGGCTGCACGACCACAGGCCAGGTCGTTGTGGTGATCGCCGACCATGACCAGTGCTGCACCGTCCACCGCCCAGCGTCGTGCGAAGTACTGCAGGCCGTCGGGTGCGGGTTTGGGGGCGGCTTCATCACGGCCGACGATGTCGTCCCAGGCGAATGCATCGTGCAGGCCGATCGCCTGCAATGTCACCTGTGCCAATGCGCGCGCGTTGCGGGTCAGCATGCCGAGCCGGCATCCGGCTGCCTGCAACGCGCGCACCAATGCCACTGCGCCCGGTGCGGGCCGTGCGGTCTGCGCGAGTTCACGCTCGTGCTCTAGCAACCAGGCGTGTCTGGCTGCGGCCTGGTCGGCCGGCAGCGATGCCAGGTGATGCAGGATGTCCGCCTCGGGCGGAATGTCCAACGCACGCCGGATCAACGCGAAATCATGCACGGCTTCGGTCAGCGTGCCGTCCATGTCGAACACCCAATGGCGGTAACCGGACAACGCGGGAGAGATCTGTGTGATGGCCATACCGTCCATACGTGCGAAGACTCGAGAGATGGTTGACGCAACACCGCAAGCCTCATCAGGTGAACGCATACCTCGCACACTCACCCGAAAGGACGGCACTCCATGCCGATGCAGTACACCGGCTGCGCGCCTGGTGCCGTGCAGCCGGCGGTCGTGCCTACTTCCAGCCAGGCATCTGGGTGGTCTCCAGGCCGCCCACGTCGAACTCTGCCGTGCGCGTGCCGCCGGCTTTCACCGGGAACGCGATGCTGATGCGCTTGGCATTGCGCACCAGCTTCCACAGCGCCTTGTCGTCGTCGATGAACATCGCGATCGCTTCATCGGTGTCGGGGCGGTGCGCGGCCATCGCGCGTGGTGCGCCACCATCGGCCGAGACCTGCACCTTGCAGCCGCCATAGCAGTTGAAGTCGCCGGCCTTGAGCACCAGATAGCTGTGGCGCTTCCACTGCGGGTGATCGCGGAACACCAGGCTGACCGGCTTGGGGCCGCTGCCGTCGACATCCACACGGTTCTTGGCCTCGATCATCGCCGAGCGCTGCGTGCCGCCCTTGGCCGGCACTTGCGAGTACTGCCACAACGCCTGCATGCGGCGTAGTTCACGCGCCTGTTCGCCCTTGGCCTTGATGTCGGCATAACCGGGCTCGATGCGTGTGGCCGCCGCCGTGCCCGGGAAACCTTCCAGCACCGCAGCGCCATGCGCACGCGCCATGTCCCAGTTCCCGGCCTTCACCGCCTCGTCGTATTGCTTGGCGAGTGCATCGGCCTCGTGTTCTTTGGCTTGCGCCTGCGCGGTTTCCTGCGCCTGGCGTTGCGCCTCGCGATCAGTACAGCCACTCACTGCAGCGACGCACAAGGCCGCGCTCAGCAGATACTTCATCGTCGACTCCGGAATGCATGAAAAGCAGCGGCAACGATACCAGCCTGCCCGCATGACCCGCGATCAAACCGCCGCACACCGTAGGAGCGCACCCGGGCGCGACGGGGCTTCACCGGGAAAGCCCTGTCGCGCCCGGGTGCGCTCCTACGACAGTGATTGCAGGGCACGGTGCGGCGCTGCAAGCGGCGGGAGGGCGTGCACCCGGGCGCGATGGGGCTCCGCCGGGAAAGCCCTGTCGCGCCCGGGTGCACTCCTACGACAGTGATTGCGGGGCACGGTGCGGCGCTGCAAGCGGCGGGAGGGCGTGGGGCTCCACCGGGAAAGCCCCTGTCGCGCCCGGGTGCGCTCCTACGGCGGCGATTGCAGCGATGGAAGCGGCGGGAGGGCATCTGCAACGCCCTCGCCCGCCATTACGGCTGCGTCGGCGGGGGCGCCTTGGCCTTGGCGATCATCTCGGCCACCGATGCGGTGGTGATCGGGTGGTAGCTCGGCTTGGCCTTTTCGAAGGCCTGCTCGGCGAAGGCGATGCCGTCCGGGGTCTTCAACAACTCGGCGTAGATCGGCAGCACCAGCTTGCGGCGGCCGACGCGTTCGATGAACCCGCCTGCAGCGGCGCGCGCATCGGTGTAGCCGCTGCGGATCGCCAGCGGATACCAGCGCATGGCGATTTCGCCGTTCGGAGTGCCGGTGAAGTGGTAGGCCTCATCCAGCTGCTTGAGCTGCTCGGGCTTGAGCGTGGCGCCCATGCCGCTGAGGAAGTGCACCCACTCCTGCGTGCCCCAGTCGCCGGTGACCTGCTTGCTCGGCAGCGTGCCGCTGCCGCTCCAGGCGATGCGTGCGGTGTCCACGATCGAGAAACTGCGCGAGCGCGCCTTGCTGGCGAAGGCCGGGATGCCGGGCTGCTTCAACCACGCATCCACCTCGGCCGCGCTGACCGTGTTGGGATGCTTGTCCAGCAGGTTCTTCTTGAGGTAATCGACGAACTGGGCGGTGGTGGCGCTCTGGAACGCATGATCGTCGAACCAGCCGCGCAGGAACGGGTCGAATACCTCGCGTCCGAAACGCTGCTCCAGAAACTGCAGGAACCACGCGCCCTTGACGTAGGCCACCTGGCTCAGGGCCTCATCGGGGTCGCGCTCGGCCAGCGGCGGCAGTGCCAGCGCCTGGTCGGCCGGCGCCATGCCCTTCACCTCGGCCAGCAGATCGCCCTGGTCGATCTCACGTTCCATCTCGGCCATCTCGGCGCCATACAGCGCCTCGGTGATGCGGGCCTGCACGTAGGTGGTGAAGCCTTCGTTGAGCCAGATGTCCTTCCAGCTGGCGTTGGTCACCAGATTGCCCGACCAGCTGTGCGCCAGTTCGTGCGCCACCAGCGAGACCAGCGACTTGTCGCCCACGATGACCGTGGGCGTGGCGAAGGTCAGACGCGGATTCTCCATGCCACCGAACGGGAACGACGGCGGCAGTACCAGCATGTCGTAACGGCCCCAGCGATACGGGCCGTAGAGTTTTTCGGCGGCACCGATCATCTTTTCGGTGTCTTCGAATTCCTTGGCGGCCTTGTCGGCCATGGCCGGCTCGGCCCATACGCCCGAGCGCGCGGAAATCGGCTTGAACACCACATCGCCGGCGGCGATCGCCAGCAGATAGGACGGAATCGGCTCGGGCATCTTGAAGCTGTAATCGCCGTCGCGCGCGGCCTTGGGGTCGTTGTCGGCGCTCATCAGCACCATCACGTCCGGGCGCGAGGTCACGTGCGCGCCATAGGTGAAGCGCACGCTCGGCGTGTCCTGCAACGGCACCCAGCTGCGCGCGTGGATCGCCTGCGACTGGCTGAACATGAAAGGCAGCTGTTTGCCTTCGGTCATCGACGGCTCAAGCCACTGCAGGCCCGAGGCGGTCGGTGCGGTGTGATAGGTGATCACGACCTTGGCCGGCTGATTCGGCGCCTCGATGGTCAGCTTGCTGCCGAAGGTCTTGTCGGCCGGCGCCAGCGCGAACTGCAGCGGCGCCAGGCCACCCTTGCCGTCGTCGGCCTGCACCTGCGCGATGCTCAGCTCGCGCGTGTCCAGCACCAGTTGCTTGGCGGCCTTGTCCTTCCACTCCAGCGTGTAGGTGGCGGTGCCGCCAATCTGCTTGTTGTCGAAATCCAGCTTCAGGTCCAGCGACAGATCCTTGATGACTACCAGCTGCGGCTGGGCGTAGGAACTTTCGTCGTGGTTGCGGGCGTCTGCTTTCACGGGGGCCTTGGCGGTGGCGGCCGGCGCGGCGGTGCTGGCGGCCGGCGGCGTGGACTCATTGGAACAGCCGGCCAGCGCGATGGACACGGCCAGGGACAGCGACAGGAACGGGAAGCGCATCGACGGCACCGCAGCGAGGGAATAGGGCATTTTAACGCCCCGGGCCGTCGCCTGCCCGTGCGGCGCCAGGCGGGCACCTGGCGGCCGGTCAAGCTTCGGCAGCGGAGGACCATGCCCATGTCGCTGCCTGGATCGGCGCGAACCGTCTGCAGCAGGCGTGGCGTGATGCATGTCGCCACTGCGCAGCGCGCAGCAGCCTGTGGCCCGGCCGCCAGGTATCTCCGGATCGCCTAGACCACCGGATGATTGCGCGGGCTGTCATGCCCGTCGCGCACCAGCCGCCGGCCGCCGGAGAACTTGGCGCGATACATCGCCGCATCGGCGCGGCGATACAGCTCGGTGGCATCCAGGCCCCGCTCGCACACCGCGCTGCCGACGCTCACATGCAGCGGCGCTTCGTCGGCATCCTCGCGTTCGAGCGTCGACAGCCATTGATTGAGCTTGCGCGTGGCGTCGTCTTCGCTGGCATGCACGCCGATCATGAATTCATCGCCGCCCCAGCGTCCGATCCAGTCCTGCGCACCCAGCCAGCCGTAGGCCGATTCCACCAGCCGCACCAGCACGCGATCGCCGGCCGGATGGCCGAAGCGATCGTTGATCGGCTTGAGGTTGTCCATGTCCAGCACGAAGAGCACGAACGGCCAGCCTTCGCGTTGCGCGGCGGTGACCGAATCGCGCATCGCCTGCTCGCATCCGCGCCGGTTCAAGGCCTCGGTCAGCGGGTCGAACAAGGCGTGCTTCTTGAGATCGCGCACGCCGGCATCGATGCCGCGCAGGCTGCGATTGATTCCGCGCAGCAACCGCCCCAGCTCGTCGTCGCCATGTTCGGGCAGGCTGGGCAGACGTTGGTCGGCGTAATACGCATCCAGTGCGTCGGCGGCGATGCGCAGCGGTGCGAGCAGGCGATACAGAGCCGACAAGGTCGCCGCGGTGCCTGCCAGCGTGGCCAGCAGCGCCACGATCACCACCGACCATAGTGGGCGCCCGCTCAACTCGCTTTGCGCTGCCAGCCAGGCGATCAACAACAGCAGCGGCAGGTGGATGCCGACAAAGGTCACCGCCAGCAGCTTGGCACTGAAGGAACGGGGAAACACGTGCGACAACCCTGCGTACAAGCGCATCCACGTCTCCGGCAAAAGAGCGCCCAGTGTCGCCGACCGTTGGTGGAGCCGGCGCGACGGGAGTCTCAAAAGTTTGTCGGCAAACGCACACGCGCAGACTGCGATCGTGCGGCAAGCGAACACGAGCATGGCCTGCTCGCGCGGTGTCCGGCGCGTGGTATTGGCCGGACTGGAGACTCAGATCACGCCGCGTCGGATCCGGGTCAGATCTTGTAGCCGGAGTGGATCGCCACGATGCCGCCGGTCAGGTTCTTGTAGTGGCAACGCGCGAACCCGGCCTCGCCCATCATGCCCTTGAGCGATTCCTGCGGCGGGTGCTTGCGGATGCTTTCTGCCAGATACTGGTAGCTATCGGCATCGCGTGCGAACAGCTGGCCCAGCCTGGGCAGGATCTTGAACGAGTGGAAGTCGTAGATCGGCTTGAACCAGTCGGTGGTGACTTCGGAAAATTCCAGCACCCGCGCCTGCCCGCCCACCTTCAATACGCGATACATCTCGCGCAGCGCGGCATCCTTGTCGGTGACGTTGCGCAGGCCAAAGGAAATGGTCACCAGATCGAAGCTCTGATCCGGGAACGGCAGCGCCTCGGCATTGCATTGCACGTAATCGAAGCCGGCCACCAGGCCGCGATTGGTCAGCCGGTCGCGGCCCACCGACAACATGCCTGCGTTGATGTCGCCCAGCACCACCGCGCCTTCGTTGCCGACGCGCTCTTTGAGCAGCACGGCGATGTCGCCGGTGCCACCGGCAAGGTCCAGCACACGGTCGCCCGGCTTCACCTGCGCGGTCGCCACGAAGTAGCGTTTCCATGCGCGGTGCACGCCCAGACTCATCAGATCGTTCATCAGGTCGTAGTTGCGCGCGACCGAGGTGAACACTTCGCCGACCAGCTTCTGCTTGTCCTTGGCAGCGACATCGCGGAAGCCGAAATGGGTGGTACCGGAGGTATAGGGGGATTCGCTCATGGGCGGATTATCGCACTGCTGACGCCGCCATGACCGCAACCGGACCACAATCACCGCCTTTCCTGCGACGGCCCTGCGAGCCTTACGTGCACGACAAGTACGTCCAGCGCGACTGGCAGCCCCACGAGAAGCCCACCCTGCCCGGGTCGGCCTCCACGCCCCTGCACTCCACCCGGCGCCGCATCCAGTACGGGCTGGTGGGCGTGGTGGTGGCGCTGACCGGCGGACTGAGCAATGCGCTGGTCACCGCCAACCTGACCTATCTGCAGGGCACGCTGGGCGCCTACGCCACCGAAATGGCGTGGCTGCCGGCCGCCTACGTAATGACCAACATGTCGGCCAACCTGCTGCTGGTGAAGTTTCGCCAGCAGTTCGGGCTGCGGCGCTTCACCGAGATCTTCCTGGCGCTGTATGCGGCCATCGCCTTGGCGCATCTGTTCGTGCACAGCCTGAGCTCGGCGATCACCGTGCGTGCTGCGCACGGATTGGTGGGCGCCGCGCTCAGCTCGCTGGGGCTGTATTACGTGATTCAAGCGTTTCCGGCCAGATACCGGCTCAAGGCGGTGGTGACCGGGCTGGGGGTGACCCAGCTGGCGCTGCCGTTGGCGCGAGTGGTCTCCACCGATTTGCTGGAATTTGCGCAGTGGCAGGGCCTGTACCTGTTCGAACTCGGCCTGGCGGTGTTCGCGCTGGCCTGCGTGCTGGCGCTCAAGCTGCCGCCGAGCGATCGCTATCGCGTGTTCGAGCCGCTGGATTTCCTCACTTTCGGCCTGTTCGCAGCCGGTTCGGCCGGTCTGGCGGCGGTGCTGTCGCTGGGGCGGCTGCTGTGGTGGACCAGCACGCCGTGGCTGGGCGTGGTGCTGGCGGCCTCCATCGTGCTGCTGTCCACGGCGGCGTGGATCGAGCACAACCGCCGCAACCCGATGATCAACACGCGCTGGCTGGCCAGCGGCGACATGCTGCGGCTGGGCCTGGCGATCCTGCTGATCCGGCTGGTGCTGTCCGAGCAGAGCACCGGCGCGATCGGCTTTTTCCAGACCCTGGGACTGGCCAACACGCAACTGCAGACCCTGTTCGCGCTGATGTTGCTGGGCGCGGTGGTCGGTGTGGCCGCCAGCGCGTGGCTGATCAATCCGGCGCGGGTGGCCGAGCACCTGATCATCGCGGTGGCGGCGATCTGCGTCGGCTGCTTCATGGATGCCCATGCCACCAGCCTCACCCGCCCGGAGCAGATGTACGTCAGCCAGTTCCTGCTCGCCTTTGGCAGCACCTTCTTCATCGGCCCGGCGATGGTGGCCGGGCTGGGCCGGGTCATCGCGCAGCCGGGCAATCTGATCAGCTTCATCGTGCTGTTCGGCATGGCGCAGAACATGGGCGGTCTGCTCGGCAGCGCGCTGCTCGGCACCGTGCAGGTGCTGCGCGAGAAATACCATTCCAGCCAGCTGGTCGAACATCTGGCATTGACCGACCCGCAAGTGGCCGCACGCGTGCAGGCCTATGCGGCTGTGTACGGCCGCAGCATCGGCGACCCGGCCCTGCGCCAGGCCCAGGGCGTACGCGCACTGGGCAGCGTGGCCACGCGCGAAGCCAATGTGCTCGCCTACAACGACGTGTTCCTGTTGATCGGCTGCATCGCCATCGCCACCGGGCTATGGATCCTGTCCGTGCTGGTGTGGCGGCGTTATCTGCGCCCACCCGCTTCGCCTCCCTCTCCTGCTTCCACAGCGCGCCCATGAATACACCTGCAGATTCAACGTCTCCTGCCGATCGGCAACGACGCAGACGTCGCCGCATCGGTGGCGTGATCGGCTTCGGCGGGCTGGCCCTGCTCGGCGTCGCATTGGTGCTGTACGCATGGCGGTTGCCGCCGTTCGTCAGCGCCCTCGAGCGCACCGAGAACGCGATGGTGCATGGCCAGATCACGGTGATCGCGCCGCAGGTCAGCGGCTATGTCACCGATGTGCCGGTGCAGGACTTCGCCCACGTCAAACACGGCCAGTTGCTGGCCAAAATCGACGACCGCATCTACGCCCAGCAGCTCGAGCAGGCCAGGGCGCAGCTGCAGACCGCGCAGGCCAACCTGTCCAACTGGGACCAGCAGCGGCATAGCGCCGCTGCCACCATCGCCGAACAACGCGCCGCACTGAGCAGCAACCAGGCCCAGCGCGACCGCACCCGCTCGGCGTATGCGCGTACGCAACAGCTGGCCGACCGGAAGCTGGTGTCCGAACAGGACCGCGACACCGCCTTCGCCGCGCGGGCGCAGGCCGATGCCGGCGTGGCTCAGGCGCGTGCCGCCGTGCAGGCCGCCGAAGAGAACGCGCGCAGCGTCACCGTCAATCGCGCCGCCCTGAAAGCGGCGGTGGCCAACGCGCAGGCGGCCGTGCAACTGGCGCAGATCAATCTGGACAACACGCGCATCCTGGCCCCGCGCGATGGCCAGCTTGGCCAGCTCGGGGTGCGCCAGGGCGCCTACGTCACCAATGGCACGCAGCTGATGTCGCTGGTGCCGGACACGCTATGGATCGTGGCCAATTTCAAGGAAACCCAGATGGCGAAGATCCGCATCGGGCAGCGCGCCAGTTTCACCGTGGATGCGCTGGACAATGCGCGTCTGCACGGGCGCGTGCAGGACATCTCCCCGGCAGCCGGCTCGGAATTCAGCGTGCTGCCGGCCGACAACGCCACCGGCAACTTCGTCAAGATCGCCCAGCGCATTCCACTGCGCATCAGCGTGGATCCCGACCAGGCGCTGGCACCGCGGCTGCGCCCGGGCATGTCGGTGGTGGTGGCGATCGACACCGACAGCGCGGTCGACTGAAGCGACACAGCCGCTATCATGCGGTGATGTCGTCCCGGTCCCCACCCTCGCTGAACTGGCAGTGCCTGCGCTTCGACCAACTGAGCACCACGCAGCTGTACGCGCTGCTGCGGCTGCGCTCGGATGTGTTCGTGGTGGAGCAGCAATGCGCGTATCCGGAGCTGGATGGCAAGGACAGCTTGCCAGGTGTGCTGCATCTGCTCGGCAGCACCCACGACGATGCATTGGCCGCCTATCTGCGCATCTTGCCGCACGGTGTGAGTTATCCAGAACCGAGCATCGGCCGGGTAGTGATTGCCGCCGCGCAGCGCGGCCACGGCTTCGCCCATGCGCTGCTACGCGAAGGCTTGCGCGTGGTGCAGCAACACTGGCCTACCAGCGCAGTGCAACTCGGCGCGCAGGCGCACCTGCAGGCGTTCTACGCAGCACACGGTTTTACGCCCTCGTCCACACCGTATCTGGAAGACGGCATTCCCCACATCGACATGCTGCGTCGCGCCGACGCCGCCACCCAGGAGCCTGCATGATCACCACCCCCGACTACCGCGCCCTGCTCGACACCGCCATTGCCGAAGCCCGCCAGGGGCTGGCCGAAGGCGGCATCCCGATCGGCGCGGCGCTGTATCACAACGACGGGCGCCTGCTCGGTTGTGGTCACAACCGCCGCGTGCAGGAAAACGATCCCTCCGTGCATGGCGAAACCGATGCCTTCCGCAAGGCCGGCCGGCAACGCCGCTACAAGGACACCATCATGGTCACCACGCTGGCGCCCTGCTGGTACTGCAGCGGACTGGTGCGCCAGTTCAATATCGGTACCGTGGTGGTCGGCGAGTCGGTCACCTTCCAGGGCGGTGTGTCGTGGCTACGCGAGCATGGCGTCAACGTCATCGACCTGCAGAGCCAGGAATGCATCGACCTGCTGGGCGGCTATATCTCGGCCAACCCCGACGTGTGGAACGAGGATATCGGCGAGGACTGAGCGGTTTGCCGGATTTAGGTTGGCTGTGCAGTGCAGGTGGTTGCCAAGGTGAAGGTCCATTGCAGGGCCGATGATCTGAGCCTTCGTTGCAGGGGTGCTGATCTGCGGCTTTGCTGCAGGGCCCTTGCCCGCCCACCATCGCAGGACACGCCGCAAGTACGTCCTTGTAGGCTCTAGCGCGGCATCCATGCCGCTCAAGGTCCCGCGACGGTAGGCGGGCAAGGACCGGTCGAGATGGTCGGTGTGCATGTCTTTAAAAAAAGTCAGCACACTGTCTGGTGCGGTGTCCTCGCCGATTGCGGGACCGTGTGGCGGCATGGATGCCGCCACCGAGCCCCCCAGGGACGGGTTCACGGCGTGTCCCGCAAGCGGTGTGGGCGCCGCGCTCTCGACGCTTCGAGTTTGCTGCAGGGCCCTTGCCCGCCCACCATCGCGGGACACGCTGCAAGTACGTCCTTGTAAGCTCTTACGCGGCATCCATGCCGCGTAAGGTCCCGCGACGGTGGGCGGGCAAGGACCAAGTCGAGATGGTCGGTATGCTTAATTAAGAGCAGTAAGGGCAGTAAGGGCAGTGCGTGATGCTCGTTGTTTGATCCTGATGCGCCGGCGCAACATCCGGCGTAAGTCGAGCGATAAGCAGCTTTTTGCGTGACCACCGAACAACTCTTTGGCGCGGTGCCCTCGCCGATTGCGGGACCCTTGGCGGCATGGATGTCGCCAAGGAGCCTCCACGGAAGGATTCACGGCGTGTCCCGCGAGCGGTGAGGGCGCCGCGCCCTCGACCGACTCGGCTTTTGACTGCATCTGACGGGATGCGGCTGACAAAAACCACCGCGCTCACTCCCGTTTCGTTATCCCTCACTGATGCGCTCGCAATGCACTCGGTGTATCTGCGCATTGCATTCGACATCGGCAAGCAGGTGCAATGCGCTCAGAGAATGTAGCGGCTCAGGTCCGGGTCCTGCACCAGCTCGCCGAGCTGCGCATCGACATAGGCCGCATCGACGGTGACGCTCTGCCCGTCGCGATCCGGTGCCTCGTAGCTCAGCACATCGAGCAGACGCTCCAGCACCGTGTGCAGGCGGCGCGCGCCGATGTTTTCCTGCCGCTCGTTGACCTGCGCGGCGATCTCGGCCAGGCGCTCCACCGCATCGGCGCCGAAGGTCAGGCTCACGCCCTCGGTCTGCAGCAGGGCTTCGTACTGCTTGATCAGCGCCGCCTTGGGCTCGGTGAGGATGCGCACGAAATCGGACTTGGTCAGCGCGGTCAATTCGACGCGGATCGGGAAACGGCCCTGCAATTCGGGAATCAGATCGCTGGGCTTGGCCAGATGGAATGCGCCCGACGCGATGAACAGGATATGGTCGGTCTTGACCGTGCCGTACTTGGTCGACACGTTGGAGCCTTCCACCAGCGGCAGCAGATCGCGCTGCACGCCTTCGCGACTGACATCGCCGCCATTGGAGCCGGCTTCACCCCGCTTGGCGACCTTGTCGATCTCATCGATGAACACGATGCCGTGCTGCTCGCAGGCCTCGATCGCCGCCGTGCGCACATCGTCTTCGTTGACCAGCTTGCCGGCTTCTTCTTCGATCAGCAGCGGGCGCGCGGCCTTGATGGTGAGCTTGCGCTTCTGCGACTTGCCGCTGCCTAGATTGGAGAACATCTGCCGCAGCTGCTGGCCCATTTCTTCCATGCCCGGCGGGGTCATGATGTCCATGCTGGCGTTGACCGCCACTTCCAGCTCGATCTCGCGCTCGTCCAGCTCGCCGTTGCGCAACATGCGGCGGAACTTGATGCGGGTGTCATTGTCCTGCGACGAGGGCTCGTTGCGCGCCGCCTCCGGATCGAAGCCGATGCCGGCCGCACGGCGCGGCAACAGCGCATCCAGGATGCGATCTTCGGCACGCTCCTCGGCCTGGTTGCGCACGCGCACCTTGGCCTGTTCACGATACAGCTTGACCGAGGTGTCGGCCAGATCGCGAATGATCTGCTCCACATCCTTGCCGACATAGCCGACTTCGGTAAAGCGCGTGGCTTCGACCTTGACGAACGGCGCATTGGCCAACGTGGCCAGACGCCGCGCGATCTCGGTCTTGCCGACGCCGGTCGGACCGATCATCAGGATGTTCTTGGGCATCACTTCGTTGCGCAGCTCTTCGGGCAGCTGCATGCGGCGCCAGCGATTGCGCAGCGCGATGGCAACCGCACGCTTGGCGTCGTGCTGGCCGACGATATGACGGTCGAGCTCCTGCACGATTTCGCGCGGAGTCATGGTGGCGGTATCGATGTTGGGCATTGGGGAATCGAGAATGGGGAAAGGGGAATCGCAAGCGCGAAATCAAGAGCCTATGTCGTCGGAGTGGAACCAAAACCGCTGTTGCGATTCCCGATTCCCCACTCCCGATTCACAGCTCTTCGACCACCACATTGCGATTGGTATAAATGCAGATATCGCCGGCGATGTTGATCGCTTCGGTGGCGATGGTCTTGGCATCGAGCTCGGTGTGCGCCAGCAGCGCGCGGGCGGCCGACAAGGCGTACGAGCCGCCCGAACCGATGGCGATGATGCCGTCTTCCGGTTCGATCACATCGCCGGTACCGCTGATGATCAGCGAGGTCTCCTTGTCGGCGACCGCAAGCAGGGCTTCGAGCTTGCCCAGGCGGCGCTCGGTGCGCCAATCCTTGGCCAGCTCCACGGCGGCACGGGTCAGTTGCCCATGCTTGTCCAGCTTGGCTTCGAACAGCTCGAACAAGGTGAACGCATCGGCGGCGGCGCCGGCGAAACCGGCCAGCACCTGCCCCTCGCGGCCGAGCCGGCGCACCTTGCGCGCATTGCCCTTCATGACGGTGTGGCCGAGGGTGACCTGGCCATCGCCGGCAACGGCGACATGCCCACCACGCCGAACCGAAATGATGGTGGTGGCGTGAACGATGTTGGGGTTCTGGCTGGGGTCCATGGGTCCTCCGGGGGTTTCCAAAGAGGTGGGGACGCCCCTGCCGGGTTCAAGCATGCTGCGACCATGCGCCGCATCGAAGGGGGGCGAGCGCGCCCACGCACGCCGCAGCGTGCGCACGTCACCGCCGCCGGCACGCTTGCGGCGGATCGGCACTCGCAAGCTTGCTTCAAGCAGTTGTGCTGCGGGTTCCTGCACGGCATTGGGCGTGCCATTGGCTGATCCATCGCCCTCCCCCCCTCAAGCCACACGTCTGTCCTACAGGAAGATGTCAATCACGCTCAGTCCCCGCAACGCGATCCGCGCGACACGCGTAACAGCCCTGACGTGCGTGATGCAAATGCACATAGGCGATCTGCGCCTCGTCCAGACACGCGTGCAGCCACGCTGCGACGTGTTCGCCTGCACACACCTCGGCGGTCACCAGATGATGGCGATGATCGTAAGCCCGTAGCGAGATCAGCCGCGATCGGATCGCAGCCGGCACTGCATCTGGTTCCAGCTGCGCAAGCACCGCTGTGGCACGCACAAAGATCGGCCCGCTCGCGCGGTAAGGCGAATCGGCAGCTTGATGTAGATACGGCAGCAGCAGCAACTGCTCACCTGCGCGCGCATCCTGCAGGCTGACACGACACGGAAATCCGTGATCGGCATCGGCGATCACGCGCACTGCTTGGTGATTGGTCAACGCAACGTCATCGAGTCCGTGCAGATGGGCGAACAATGCCGGATCGAGCCCTGTCAAACGAAACGAGGTCATGGCGATCTTCCAGAGGTGGAAGCACAGCGTGACGCGCGCATGCCGGCCCTGCTCGCCGTCTTCGGACATGGCAGCGCCCGAGTGCGCTCAAGCCCCTCTCCGGGGGGAGAGTGTCTTGAGCGTGCGGTGGTCGGTCAGCGAGGTGCATCAACTGCCTGTGGCTGTACATCACGCAATCGGCAAATCCTTACGCTGCGCACCAGTCAATCGCAGCATCGGGCACTGCGTGCCACTTACCCGGCAGCTTTCTTGCGCTTGGCCCGTGGGTGCGCGGCGTCGTAGACCTTGGCCAGATGCTGGAAATCCAGATGCGTGTAGATCTGCGTGGTGGCGATGTCGGAATGGCCAAGCAACTCCTGCACGCCGCGCAGATCGCCGGAGGATTCGAGGATGTGGCTGGCAAAACTGTGCCGCAGCATATGCGGATGCACGTCCTTGAACATGCCCTGGCGTACCGCCAGTTGCTTGATGCGGATCTGCACTGCGCGTTGCGAAATGGCTCCGCCGGCGCGGCCGGGGAATACATGCGTGTCGGCACGCCCGCCGCTGTCGCGCAGCCATTGACGCAACGCGCCGATCGCATGCGACCCCACCGGCACCAGGCGCTGCTTGCCGCCCTTGCCGAGCACCATCACCAACCCGCTGTCCAGATCCAGATCGCGCCAGCGCAGCGCGCAGAGCTCGCTCAAGCGCAGCCCGGACGAATAGAACAACTCCAGCAAGGCGCGATCGCGCAGGCCCAGTGGCGCATCGGTCGGCACTTCGACCAGACGCACCGCCTCATCGGCATCCAGTACCTGCGGCAATTTACGTGGCGCCTTGGGCGCACGCAGCGCCGCGGCAGGGCTTGCGGCGATGCGGCCATGCTTGAGCAACCAGGCGTAGTAACTGCGGCATGCCGACAGGCGACGCTGCAGGCTCTTGGGCGACAACCCGCGCCGGTGCTCGGCCGCGACGAATTGCCGCAACTGTGCGCTCTCCAGCTGCGCAACATCGTCGATGGCCTGTTCGCCGGCCCAACCCACCAACGCGGCAAGATCGCGCCGATAGGCATCCAGCGTATGCGCAGACACCTGCCGCTCGACCTGCAGATACGCCAGGAAATCGTCGACCGACGCCACTTCAGGCTCCTCGCTGCCGCACCATCTGCGCGGCCATCCAGCGCAGGCTGCACGCATCGGCGCACCCCGCGTTGCGCATCATGTGTCGAAGCGCTGCAATGCCACGCTCAAGGACTCGCCCATCATGCGCAGGAACAAGGTACCCATGCCGGGATAGAAGCGATTGGCGTCGCTGCTGCCGACCGCAATCAGGCCGATGCCGGGCAACGGCAGCAGCGCGGTGGATTGCACATCGGCGGCCTGGCCGGCATACAGCAGCGCGTGCTTTTCTGCCTGCAGGCGGCCGCAGATCGGCTCGCCGTCGCCCAGGCAATCGCGGAACGGGGCAAGCCGCGCGTCATCGGCGGCAATGACCTGCAGCCAGTCGGCGTCCAGACCGGCGACCGGCTTGAGCAACACCAACCGCACCAGTTCGCCGTTGAAATCTTCCGCCAGCGAGGCGGCCATCGCCTTGAGCGTGTCGGCCGCGCTGGTCTGGCGCATCAGCGCCAGGGTCAGTTGATGCGTGCGCACGGCCAGGCGCTCGTTGTCCTGCGCATTGTGGCCAAGCTCGTGCAGGCGCCGCGACAGTTCGCGATTCTTGTCGCGCAGCACTTCCAGCTGATAGGTGGCCAGCGACGCGGTCGGGCCGTCGTCGCGCGGCACCAGCAAACTCACCGCCAGGTCCGGGAACTGTTTGAGGAAGGTCGGGTGGCGCCGCAACCAGGTTGCCACTTCGTGCGCGCTGAATGTATCCGTGTTCTCGCTCATCAGTTCCACTCTCCATCGAAGACGAACACGGCCGGACCGGACATCACCACGTGCTGTTGATCGCCGGCCCAGCGGATGCGCAGTTCGCCGCCGGGCAAGGACACCTGCACGTCGCGTTCGACACGGCCGCGCTGCATCAGCACCACCGCCGCCGCACACGCGCCGCTGCCGCAGGCCAGGGTTTCGCCGACGCCGCGCTCGAACACGCGCAGGCGCACGTGCGTCGGGTCGACAACCTGCACAAAACCGACATTGACCGAATCGGGGAACGCGGCGTTCTGCTGCAACAAGGCGCCGACGCGCTCCACCGGCGCCGCATCCACGCGCCCCACTTCCAATACCGCATGCGGGTTGCCCATCGACACCGCGCCAAAGCGCACGGTTTCGCCATGCACCGGCAGCGCGTATTCCTCGCGCGCGCGCGCAAAGCCGGCCAGCGGGATCTGTGTGGGCTCGAATTGCGGCACGCCCATCGCCACCGCATAAGTGCCGGCGTCCAGACGTTGCACGCGGTGGGAAGTGAACGGGCTATCGATGACGAAATCATCGCCCTGCGCGGTGCCGTCGCGCACCAGCCAGGCCGCCACACAGCGCGCGCCGTTGCCGCATTGGCGCGCGGCCGTGCCGTCGGAATTCCAGATGCCGTACGCGGCCACCGCCTCGCCGCTACGTGGGGCTTCGATGGTCAGGATCTGGTCGCAGCCCACCCCGAAATGGCGATCGGCCAGACGTGCGGCCAGCGCGGCGTCCGGCGGCGGCGTGCCGTCGCGCAGGTCCAGCACCACGAAATCGTTGCCGGCGCCATGCATTTTGGTGAAACGCAGACGCTCGCTGCGACCGTCAGCGCTCATTGCCGCTGCTAGCGGGCTGGTCGGTGGTGGGCGCGGGCTGCGTGTCGGTGTCCACCGGCGCAGGCGCGGGCGAGGACTCATCCAGCGGTTGCGGCGCGTCCGGCGGCTGCAGCACGGGCTGGGCTTCCACCGGCACCGGCTTCTGCGGCATCACCAGCGGGCCCTTGTTGCCGCAGGCGGCAAGCAGGACAAAGGTCGCACCAACCAGTGCGAGGCGAACGGATGGTCGGGACAGAAGGCTCATGCGCCGAAGTATAGCCAGAACACCCTGACTGCCGTGCGCTCAGCGCGGCGCAGGGATCGCGCGCGGTGGCGGCTCGGGGCGCAGCCACAGCCAGATCGCCACCACCGCCATGCTGCCGATCGACAGGCACTTGACCCAGAACACCGGCACGCACCACAGCATGATGCCGGCGCAGACGGTCATGGTGAGCGTGGCCATCCACTTGGCCTTGCGACTGACCGCGCGATAGGTCTGCCACTCGACGATTGCCGGGCCGAAACGCGGGTGCGAGAGCAGCCAGTTGTGCAGCCGCTCGGAGCCGTGCGAGGCGGCCCAGGCGGAAATGAGGATGAACACGGTCGTCGGCAGGCCGGGCACGAAGATACCGACGATGCCGGTCGCCAGGCTGGCGTAGGCCAGCAACCACCAGGCCCAGCGGAATCGAGTCGGTCGCGTCATGGGTAAATGATACGGCCAGTGGGCGGTGAGGTGGTCCGGGAGTTGGCGTTGGCCCCAGCCACCTGCCCTTACCAATCCCCAATCCCGAATCCCCGCCCCTCAGCTACTTGACCCCAAGCTGATCCAGCACAAACGCATACGACTCGGCGAGTTCGCGGTAGCGGCGGAAACGGCCGGACTTGCCGCCGTGGCCGGCTTCCATATTGGTGCGGAAGACGACCGGCTGGGTGCCGGTGTTGTCGTCGCGCAATTTGGCGACCCACTTGGCGGGCTCCCAGTACTGCACCTGCGAATCCCACAGGCCGGTACCGACGAACAGTGCCGGATAGGCTTGCCTGGTCACGTTGTCGTACGGGGAGTAGGACAGCATGTAGTCGTAATAAGCCTTCTTTTCCGGGTTGCCCCACTCGTCGTATTCGTTGGTGGTCAGCGGGATGCTGGCATCGAGCATGGTGGTGACCACGTCGACGAACGGTACCTGCGCAACCATCACGCGGTAGTCCTGCGGGGCCATGTTGGCCACCGCGCCCATCAGCAATCCACCGGCGCTGCCACCGGAGGCGGCGACACGATCCTTGGCGGCATAGCCCTGCGCCACCAAGCCGCGGGTGACGTCGATGAAGTCGGTGAAGGTGTTCTTCTTGTGCAGCAGCTTGCCGTCGTCGTACCACTGGCGGCCCATTTCCTGGCCGCCGCGGATGTGCGCGATGGCATACACCACGCCACGGTCCAGCAGGCTGATCGCCGGCAGATTGAAGGCCGGGTCCATCGACATGCCGTAGCTGCCGTAGGCGTACTGGAACAACGCCGCAGTGCCGTCCTTCTTGAAGCCCTGCTTGTACACCAGCGACACCGGCACCTTGACGCCGTCGCGCGCGGTCACCCAGACGCGCTCGGTCACGTACTTGCCGGCATCGTAGCCAATCACCGGCTGCTGCTTGAGCAGCTTGCGCTCGCCGGTCTGCGTATTGAGCTCATAGGTGGTGGCCGGCGTGGTCAGCGAGGTGTAGCTGTAGCGCAACCATGCGGTGTCCGGCTCGGAATTGACCGCCAGTCCCATCGAATACGCAGGCTCGTCGACCTTGACGTATTGCGGCTCCCCCGCAAGAGCCCCCACATCCATGTGCGGACTGTTGAATTGAAGGCGCACGCGCTCCAGCCCGCCGGAGCGCTCTTCGATGGCGGTGAAGCCATCGAACAGCTCGAAGTTTTCGATATAGACCTTGTCATCGTGCGCCACCCAATCGGTCCACTGCTTGCGCGTGGTCGCATCGGTGGGTGCGGTCACCAGCTTGAAATTCTTGGCGCCATCGGCATTGGTGCGGATCACCCAACGGCCATCGAAATGCTCGGGGTGATATTCGACATTGCGTTCGCGCTTGGCCAGCAAGGTGAAACGCTCGGGATTGTCGGCCGGCGCGTAGCGCGATTCGGACGATACCGTGCTTTCCACGCCGATCACGATGTACTTGTCGTCGCGGGTACGGCCGATGCCCATGTAGAAGCTGTCGTCCTTCTCCTCATAGACCAGCACGTCGTCCTTGGAGGGCGTGCCCAGCACGTGCTTTTTCACGCGCACGGTGAGCAGCGTTTCCGGATCGTTTTCGACATAGAACAGGGTCTTGTTGTCGTCGGCCCAGACCACGTTGGCCGACACGCCTTCTACCGTATCGGGGTAGATCTCGCCGGTGTCCAGATTCTTGAAACGGATCGTGTACTGGCGACGGCCCACCGCATCGTCGGCCCAGGCCAGGATGCGATTGTCCTGGCTGACTTCCGCATCGCCGACGCTGAAGTAGCCCTTGCCCTGCGCCATCTGGTTGACGTCGAGCAGGATCTGCTCCGGCGCCTCCATGCTGCCCTTGCGGCGCGCCTGGATCGGGTAGTCCTTGCCGGCCTCGAAGCGCGTGTAATACCAGTAGCCCCGCTCGCGATACGGCACGCTGGCATCGTCCTGCTTGATGCGCCCGACGATCTCGGTATACAGCGTGTCTTCCAGTGGCTTGAGCGGCGCCATCAGCGTGTCGGTGTAGGCGTTCTCGGCGTTGAGATAGGCCAGCATCGCCTTGTCCTCGCGCTTGTCGTCGCGCAGCCAGTAATAGTCGTCGTTGCGGGTGGCGCCGAACGGGGCCTTGACCACATGCGGACGCTTGGCCACGTCCGGCGGCGACGGGAGAGCTGCGAAGGCGGAAGGAACGGATGTGGTCATCAGGCTGGCGATCAAAAGAGTGAGGACAGGTTTCATCAGATTGGGGTCCGTTGGATGAACGCAATGCCATCCCAGCGCCCGAGTGTGGAAGAGGCCGGCCGGGAGCGTCATGTGCCCGAGGTCATGCTGCTCTATCCTCTTCGTCATGGACTCCATACATTTGCACGTTCCACGCTACAGCCGCCGCAGCCAGGACATCGCCCCGTTTCATGTGATGGCGCTATTGGCGCGCGCCAATGCGCTGGAGCAGGCCGGCCACGATGTGATCCACCTGGAGATCGGCGAACCGGATTTCACCACCGCCGCTCCGATCGTCGCGGCCGGACAGGCCGCACTGGCGGCGGGACACACCCGCTACACCGCGGCCCGTGGCCTGCCCGCGCTGCGTGCCGCCATTGCAGGTTTTTATGCGCAGCGTTACGGCTGCGCCATCGATCCGGAACGGATCCTGGTCACGCCGGGCGGCTCCGGTGCATTGCTGCTGGCCAGCAGCCTGCTGGTCGACCCGGACAAACACTGGCTGCTCGCCGACCCCGGCTATCCGTGCAACCGGCATTTCCTGCGCCTGGTCGAAGGCACCGCGCAACTGGTGCCGGTCGGCGCAGGCACCGATTACCAACTGACGCCAGGCCTGGTCGAGGCCTGCTGGAACGCCGACAGCGTCGGCGCACTGGTCGCCTCGCCGGCAAATCCCACCGGCAGCGTGCTGTCGGGCGCGCAACTGGCCGGTTTGTCGCAGACGCTGCATGCGCGCGGCGGTCATCTGGTGGTGGACGAGATCTACCACGGCCTGACCTATGGCATGGACGCGCACAGCGTGCTGGAAGTGGATGACAGCGCGTTCGTGCTGAACAGTTTTTCCAAATATTTCGGCATGACCGGCTGGCGCCTGGGCTGGCTGATCGCCCCGCCCGCGGCGGTACCCGAGCTGGAAAAACTCGCGCAGAATCTTTACATCAGCGCCTCCACGATCGCCCAGCACGCCGCGCTGGCCTGCTTCACGCCCGACAGCATCGCCATCTTCGAGTCCCGCCGTGCCGAGTTCCAGCGACGCCGCGACTATCTGCTGCCGGCGCTACGCCAGCTCGGCTTCAACATCGCCGTCGAACCGCAGGGCGCGTTCTACCTCTACGCCGACATCAGCGCATTCTCGGACGATGCCCAGGCCTTCTGCGCGCATTTCCTGGAGACCGAACATGTCGCCTTCACCCCCGGCATCGACTTCGGCCACCACCGCGCCAACCAGCACGTGCGTATCGCCTATACGCAAAGCCTGCCGCGGCTTGAACAGGCGGTGGAGCGGATTGCGCGCGGGTTGAGACATTTTTGAGCAGACGCCCGGCAGCTCGCACAGTTCATATCTTCGAGCTGCATTTAGCCGTAGGTTCACTGCATCCACATAAGCAGCCGTGATGGCTGTTTGCTGCTACCTTTGCGCTGCTGTTTGTAGGCTTGCTTCGCCATGAAGCAAGCCGAGCACCGCAGCCACGCGTGGCCGCCAGGCGCCGTGCCTGTGCGTAGCGAGTTGCGTGCGACCGTACCCTCATCCGCCCTTCGGGCACCTTCTCCCGGTGGCAGAAGGGAATGACAAAAAAGCCCTGGACCACTCGGCCCAGGGCTTTCTTCAAGGCACCGCATGACCAACGCAATCGAGTTACCGATTGCGTTCGATCAACACCTGATCAATCCGCCAACCGCTCCCACAGGAAGCTGTAGGCCAGCGCTGCCATGTGCGCGGCCTGTGCGTTGTTGGCCGCACCGCCGTGGCCGCCTTCGATGTTTTCGTAGTAGGTCACGTCCTTGCCGGCCTCGATCATCTTGGCGGCCATCTTGCGTGCGTGGCCCGGATGCACGCGGTCGTCGCGCGTGGAGGTGAGGAAGATCACCGGCGGATAGGTCTTCTTCGGGTTGAACAGGTGATACGGCGAGAAGGTCTGGATGAATTTCCAGTCGTCGGTATCCGGGTTGCCGTATTCGGCCATCCACGAGGCACCGGCCAGCAGATGGCTGTAGCGCTTCATGTCCAGCAACGGCACCTGCACCACGACCGCGCCGAACAGCTCCGGATACTGGGTCAGCATGTTGCCGGTCATCAGGCCGCCATTGCTGCCGCCCTGTACGCCCAGATGCCTGGTCGAGGTGATCTTGCGCGCGACCAGGTCCCTGGCCACGGCGGCCATGTCTTCATAGGCCTTGTGGCGGTTCTGCTTGAGCGCGGCCTGGTGCCAGCGCGGGCCGTATTCGCCACCGCCGCGGATGTTGGCCACCACGTAGACGCCGCCCTTCTCCAGCCAGGCGCGGCCCAATCCGCCGGAATAATTCGGCGTCATCGAAATCTCGAAACCGCCGTAGCCGTACAGCAGGGTCGGCGCGCTGCCATCGAGCTTCAACGCCTTGGGCCGCACCAGGAAATACGGCACGCGGGTGCCGTCCTTGCTGGTGGCGAAGTGCTGCTCGATGCTGTCCTTGCCGGCATCGAAGAACGCCGGCATGGCCTTGAGCGGCTGCGGCGCGCTGCCCACCTCCACCCACGACAAGGTGGTCGGGGTCAGGTAGTCGGTGACGGTCAACCACAGCGCGTCGCTGTCGTCGCTGTCCACCGCGCCGACATCGACGGTACCGAATGCCGGCGCACCGACGAAGGCGCTCTTCTTCCAGCCATCCTGCGTGGGCGTGATCACGCTCAGGCGGTTCTTGACGTCTTCCAGCACGTTCAACACCAGGTGCGACTTCGTCCACGCCGTACCGGCCAGCGACGTGCTGTCGGTGGGCTCGAACAGCACATCGAAGCTGCGCTTGCCGGCCATGAAGTCGTCAAACCGCGTCGCCAGCAGCGAGCCGGCCTTGTAGGTCTTGCCGGCTACGGTCCAGGGTTCGCGCAGTTCCAGGGTCAGCCATTGCCGTTTGACCGACTTGCTGGCCGAGTTGGGCGCATCCACCTTGACCAGCTTGCCGTCGGCACCCTTGAGGTACAGCTCCTCGTTGTAGAAGGCCAGTGTGCGGCTGACGAAATCGCGCTCGAATCCGGGCGTGTCGTCGTGCATCGCGGCGATGTACATGTCGGTCGGCTTGCCCTCGTACACCACAGTGGCGGCGCTGAGCGGAGTGCCGCGCTTCCACTGCTTGGCGATGCGCGGATAGCCGGAACTGGTCATCGTGCCGGCACCGAAATCGGTGAACACGTAGACGGTGTCCTGGTCGATCCAGCCCAGCCCGCCCTTGGATTCGGGGCGGAAGAAGCCGTCCTTGACCCACTGCTTGCCGGCCAGATCGAACTCGCGGGTGACATCGGCATCGGCGCCGCCGCGCGACAGCGCGATCAGGCAGCGCTGGTAATCCGGGCGCAGGCAGTCGGCGCCGTGCCAGACCCAGTTCTCGCCTTCGGCCTTGTTGAGCGCATCCAGGTCCAGCACCGTCTCCCACTTGGGCGCCGGCTTGCGGTATTCGTCCAGCGTGGTGCGCCGCCACAGGCCGCGCTCGTGCTGCTTGTCCTTCCAGAAGTTGTAGTAGTACTCGCCGATCTTCTGCACGCCGGGAATCTTCGCATCCGAATCCAGCACTTCGCGGATGCTGGTTTCCATCTGCTTGAAGGCCGGCGTGGCGGCCAGGCGGACCTCGGTCTTGGCGTTCTGGGCCTTGACCCAGTCCAGCGACTTGGCGCCGGAGACATCTTCCAGCCAGGCGTAGGGATCGTTGGACACGGCGGTTTCCTCTGCAGAGACGGCGCCAGCGGTGATCAGACCGGCAACCAGGCAGATCGAGGCGAGTTTGGACATGAATGTTTCCGGGAGAACGAACGCCGGGAACGTAGCATAGCCCTCCGCCCGCCCGACCCTGCCGAAGGTCAGGCCGCGCGCGCCTGTGTCGCCGCACGCGAAGTGCTGCGTCGGCGTTGCGCCTGCGGCCCGCGCCGACGTGGCACGCCGCGTCGCGCACCGGGCCGCACCAGGGTCGGCAACGCGAACCGGTGCAGGCTCCACCAGGCCAGCATCGGCATGCCGACCAGCCACAGCGGCAGCCAGCCGATCCATTCGCTGTGGCCGCGCGCGGCCGGCCATACCAGCACCAGGGCCAGGCCGGCCAGGGCGATCTGCCGGACCGGGCGCAGCACGCGCGGGTCGGGACGTTCGGAACGACGGGAAGGACGAATCGACATGGCGGCACTCCGTGGCAGGAAGGATCGGAACAGGTCGGCAGGATTGCCTGCGCCCATCTCACCGGCTGCGACCTGGATGCGAAACCAGCAAAAGCTCTGGTGCCAAGACAGTCCGGCGCGGCAGCAGCGGCGCTCCCCCGGCACCGCCAGGCCCCGCTGGCGCCCTCTTCCGCACCCGGACCCAGGCGCCCGGTTGCCACGCCTGAGGCAGCCGCGTGCGCCAGACCCGACCGTTGACGCGAACTTGCCCCCTGCATGCGGTAGTGTGCTGCTCCAACCGCCCCCTTTGTGATGTTGCGATGCGCCTGACCGTTACGATCGCCCTCGCTTTTCTGTTCGTCCTCGGCCTGCCCGTGGCATCCGCCAAGGACACGCCTGCCAGCGAGCCGGCGGTCGATCTGTCCAAGCTCATGGGCACCTGGTACGTGATTGCGCGCATGCCCAATCCGGTAGAGCGCGGCCACGTCACCAGCCGCGACGAGTACACCCTGGTCGAAGACGGCAAGGTGGCGGTGCGCTATCTGTACCGCGAGGGCTTCGGCGAGCCGGAGAAAGAGGTCAACGCGCGCGCCTCGGTGGATGCCGAGAGCGGCAACCGCGACTGGCGGGTGTGGTTCTACAAGGTCATTCCGGCCAAGCAGCGCATCCTGGAAATCGCACCGGACGGTTCGTGGATGCTGATTTCCTACCCCGGCCGCGACCTGGCCTGGATCTTCGCGCGCAAGCCGGACATGAGCCGCGACCAGTACCGCAAGCTGGTCGACAAGATGCGCGACGACTATTCGATCTACACCGACAAGCTCAAGCGCGTGCCGCAGTTGCGCGAGCAGGTGGACCGCCTGGGCTTTGAAGTGCCGAACAAGCGCTGAAACACGCTCAGTCGTAATTGCTCAACGCCAGCGACAGCAGCGCCTTGGCCTGCTCGCGCAGCGAGACCGGCTCGACGATCTCCGCGTCCGAGCCGTAATGCAGCACGTCCATCAGCAGTTCGCGCGAGTTGCTGTACGGCACCTTGAGCTCGTAACGGCCATCGGCCAAAAAGCGGCCCTGCTGCTTGGAATGCCAATGCTCGTCGGCGACCCAGCGCGCGGCCTTGGCACTGAACACGATGGTGGCCCAGCCCTTGGGCGCGCCGGAAAAAATGCCGTAGCTGGCCGCCAACTGCTCGTCGAGCTCACTGTCAGGCACATCGCGCGGCACGGTCTCGAGCAGGCGCGCGTGATTGATGCGATCCACCGCAAAGCTGCGCACGCCGTCGCGGCCGTGGTCCCAGGCGTCCAGATACCAGTTGTCGCGGTAGTGGGTGATGCGCTGCGGAGACACGGTGCGCTTGGTCGATTCGTCGGTGGAACGGGCGCGGTAATCGAAGCTCAGCTGCTTGCGCTCCAGCACGCCGGAGGCCACGGTACGGAAGCTGGCCTCGTCCAGCTTGCGGCCACGGTGCGGAATCACCCGCACCCGGTCCACCGGCCACTGCGACACACCGGCCTGGGCGGCCAGCAGCCCTTCGATGCGTTGCTGCAGCGGCGCCAGCATCGAGGACAACACCCCGCCGCCGGTGCGCGCAAGCAATTGCTGGGACGCCAGCAGCGCGTGCAGCTCTTCCGAACTCAGCCACAGGCCGGGCAGTTCGAATCGATCGCTTTCGCCGGAGAGATAGCGGAACCCCGACTCGCCGTCGCCTTCCACCGGCGCCATCAGCGCATCGCGCAGGAACGCCAGATCGCGATACACGGTTGCGCGGGAACAGCTCAGCTCATCCTGCAGCCGCGCCACCGTGACCGGGTAGCGTGCCGACTTGAGCAAGCGATGCAGGGAGTTGATGCGTTCGTAGCGGTCCATGCGTCGATTATGTCCGAGTCTCTGGGTAGCAGGGTGAGCGTCGATGTCTGGCTGCGATCATGCCTGGATCGGCGCCACCGCGACGGTGCCCGTTTTGGCCCGCTCGTTCGCCTGCATTGCGCGCGGGCCGGATCTGCTTGCGACGTGCGCAACCGGGCCAGTCGCTGCTGTCCTGGAGCCAGCGCCCCAACCTCTTCTGAAGCGCAGCATTCACTTGCTCATGACGCAGCCGCTCAGTCCGTTATCATGAAATCGCTTCCACCCTCTTTCGCCCCTGTCCTCCAAAGCGAGCCGCCCATGTCCCGCCGTGCCCCGTTGTCTGCCTTGCTGCCGCTGTTGTTGATCACGCCCACCGTCTGGGCCCAGGCGGTCGCACCGGCCCCGGTGGACCCGGCTGACGCCGTAATGCCGTCGCCGTGGAGCGGGAGCAGTGGCGAGCTCGGCTATGCCGCCGCCCATGGCAACAGCACCACCGACAGCCTCAACGGCCGGGTCCGCTTGCGCTATACCGACGGCGACTGGATCCACAGCCTGGATGCCACCGCGCTGCGCTCCAGCTCCGAGTACACCAATACCGACGACGACGGCAGCACCTCGCGCGAGCGCCAGACCACGGCCGAGCGCTACACCGGCAGCGCCGGCAGCGCGCTGCAGCTGGGCGAGCACCGCCAGCTCACCGCCACCGGCCGTTACGAACACGACGACTTTGCCACCTACGACCGCCTGGCCACCTTCGGTATCGGTTACGGCACGCGCCTGATCGATGCCGAGCGCTTCTATCTGGATGCGCAGATCGGCCCGGGTATCCGGCGTGCGCACAATAGCGACGAAGACCGCAACGAGACCGGCCTGATCGGGCGCGGGCTGTTCGACCTCAAGTACACCGTCACCGACAACACCGACCTGATCAACACGCTGCTGGTGGAATCGGGCGAATACAACACCTACGCGCAGAACGATTTCGGCGTGCAGGTCAGCATGAACTCGCACTTCGCGCTCAAGGCCGCCTGGCAGATGCGCCACAACAGCGAGGTCAGCGACGGCGACAAGAAGACCGACACCCTGACCACGGTCAACCTGGTCTACACGTTCAAATAAACAACCGCAGGTGTAGGAGCGGACCTAGCCGCGAGGGCTTTCCCGGTAACGCCCTTCGCGGCCGGGGCCGCTCCTACGAAGAGCGGCATCTTTGCCGGACAGGCCCGCGCGACGCGGAGATCAACCGGGTCCATACGTTCGAATACGCAACCGCGCTCTGTAGGAGCGGACCTGGCCGCGAGGGCTTTCCCGGTAGAGCCTCTCGCGGCCGGGGCCGCTCCTACGAAGAGCGGCATCTTTGCCGGACAGGCCCGCGCGACGCGGAGATCAACCGGGTGCATACGTTCGAATACGCAACCGCGCTCTGTAGGAGCGGACCTGGCCGCGAGGGCTTTCCCGGTAGAGCCTCTCGCGGCCAAGGCCGCTCCTGCCAAGAGCGGGCGTTGCGTGAGGGCGGGCATTGCGTGCGTGGGGGTGAGGTCCGGAGTTTGTGCCTGGGCGCCGGCGTCGCTGCCGGCCACGTTACGGGTCGACGCAGCGGCGTGTTACAGCTCCGCCAGCAGCTGCGCGGCGCCCTTGTCGAACAGGCCTTGCGCGACCAGGCGGCCCAGCGCCTCGGTGTCGTCGGCGCTGCCGTGCGCCTCGGCGTGGATCAGGCGACCATCGCTGGCGCTGCCGACCATGCCCTGCAGGAACAGGCCCTGCCCTTCCCAACGCGCGAACGCCGCCACCGGTACGTGGCAGCTGCCGTGCAGCGCGCGATTCATTGCCCGCTCCGCCTCCACACAGGCGCGCGTGCGGCCGGCATCCAGCACCGCCAGCAGGCCGTGGATGCGCGCATCGTCGCCACGGCATTCCACCGCCACCGCGCCCTGGGCCGGCGCCGGCAACCAGTCGGGGACGTCCAGGCGCGCGGTGATGCGCGCATCCAGGCCCAGACGCTGCAGGCCGGCGCAGGCCAGCACGATGGCGTCGTAACCGCCGTTGTCGAGCTTGGCCAGGCGGGTGTTGACGTTGCCACGCAGGTCGATCAATTCCAGGTCCGGGCGTGCGGCGCGCAGCTGCGCCTGGCGCCGCAGGGAGGACGTGCCCACGCGGGCGCCCAGCGGCAGCGCCTGCAGGCTGGCATAGAGATTGGACACCAGTGCATCGGCGGCATCGCCGCGCTCCATGATCGCCGGCAGCACGAAGGGCGCGTCCAGCTCCATCGGCACATCCTTGAGCGAATGCACCGCGCAATCGGCCTCGCCGCGCAGCATCGCCAGCTCCAGCTCCTTCAGGAACAGGCCCTTGCCGCCGATCGCGGCCAGCGAGCGGTCCAGCACCTCGTCGCCGCGGGTGCTCATCGGCACCAGCGCGACCTCCAGCCCGGGATGATGCTGACGCAGCGCGGCGGCGACGTGTTCGCTCTGCCAGAGGGCGAGCGGGCTCTTACGGGTAGCGATGCGGAGCGTGGTCATCGGGCCATTATCACGGACCGGGGGCGTAACTCCTACCTGTGAAGCGCACGCCGGCGCCCGCGGCACCCGCGCCGCTGACGACCGACGCACCTCACCCCACGCGGCATGACACGCTCTAACGCAATTGCTCGCGCAGGCTGGCCACGCAGCGGCGGCTCACTTCCAGCGGGTGCGGCACGTTGCGCAGCACCGCGTGCACCTGGCCATCGCCGCTGCGGCGCAGTTCCACCAGCTCGGCGCGCGCGACCAGGCAATTGCGGTGGATGCGCACCAGGCGGTCGGCGAATTCGTCTTCCAGCGATTTGAGCGACTCTTCGATCAGGTCCTCGCCACGGCTGTGGTGGACGATGACGTACTTTTCCTCGGCCTGCAGGTAGCGGATGTCGCCGATGGCGATCAGCCGCAGGCTGCCGCGCAGGCGTGCGCACAGGTGCGTGCGCAACGGCGGCGGCGTGGCGCTGGGCGCGCGTCCGGCCAGGAAGGTGGCCACCTTTTCCAGTGCGGCGGCCAGGCGCTCGGGGCGCACCGGTTTCATCAGGTAGTCCAGCGCGGCGGCATCGAAGGCCGACAATGCGTGCTGGTCGTAGGCGGTGCAGAACACCACCGCCGGCTGTGGCTGGCTCTGGCGCAGCAGGCGCGCGGTTTCCAGGCCGTCGACGCCGGGCATGGCGATGTCCAGCAACACCAGATCCGGATGCAGGTGGTGGCACTGCTGCAGCACCTGCTGGCCGTTTTCGGCCTCGCCGATCACTTCGACATGCGGATGTTCGCCCAGCAGCAGGCGCAGGCGCTCGCGCGCCAGCGGCTCGTCATCGGCGATCAGCACCCGCACTTGCGTGGCCGTCATGGACATCCCCCTTCGCTGCAGCGACTCCCCCGTCACGACAGCGGCAATGTGATCTCACAGGCATAGTAGCCCTCGGCCCAGCTGGCCGCCATCCGTGCCCCGGCCCCGAACTGGAACGCCAGCCGGTGCGAGATGCTGGCCTGGGCATGCCCGGCCCCGGCCACCAGTGGCAACTGGGTGCCCGGCTGCGGGGCCGGATTGACGATACGGATCTGCAACTGGTTGTCGCGCTGGCGCAGCGACAGGTACAGCGTGCCGCCCTCGGGCATGCGCGAGACGCCATGCAGCACGGCGTTCTCCACCAGCGGCTGCAGCACCAGGCGCGGCATCGGCAGCTCCCACGGCAACGGCTCCTGCCGGTGCCAGCGCACCTGCAGGCGCTCGCCCAGGCGCAGTGATTCGATTGCAAGATAGCGTTCGGCCAGTTCGCATTCGGCGCGCAAGCTGGACACGCCTTCGCCGGCACCGAGCGCGGCACGGAACAGGTCCGACAGATCCAGCACCGCCTGCTCGGCCACCACCGGGTCGCGGCGCAGCAGGCTGGCGATGAGATTCATGCTGTTGAACAGGAAATGCGGGCGGATGCGCGCCTGCAAGGCATCGGCCTGGGCACGCGCATTAGCCTGCACCTGTGCTTCCCAGCGGTCGCTGACGTAGAAGTAGCGCAGCGCCAGCGCGGTGATCAGCACCACGGTTGCCGCGCTGCCCAGGGTGAAACGCCAGAAGCCGACCAGGGGACCAAGCGGGGCCTGGTCGAGCGCCGCATACAGGCCATGCACGATGCCGGCACCGAGCATGGCCACCACCGCGGCGATCGACAGCGCGGCCAGCGCGCCCACGCGTGGCGGCAGCCGCGACAACGACGGCCGCAGCACGCACAGCAGCACGCTGACCGCCAGCGCCAGCCACAGCGCCAGGCCGCTGGCCGAGACAACGCGCGACAAGGTGATGCTGCGCGCGGCGCCAGCGTCGGGCACCAGGGTCACCACCAGCACCACCAGTTCGGCCAGGCCCAGCATGACGCCCAACCGTGGCAACCGGCACAGGTCCGGCATCCAGGCGATCTGGGGCGCGGGCTGGGCCATGGCCTCAGGCGGCGGTGAAGCGCGCCTGCATCCAGTTGCGCAAGGCCTCGATCTCTTCCAGGCAGACCTGGTGGCCCATCGGGTAGGTGTGCCAGTCCAGCTCGAAACCGAGCGTGCGCAAGGTCTGCATGCTGGCCTGGCCGGCACCGAACGGCACCACCGGATCGGCCGTGCCGTGGGCCATGAACAGCGGCTGGCGGGAAGCGGCCGGCTGCAGCTGGCTGGCGGCCGCCGCCGGGTCGGGCAGATAGGTGGACAGGGCGATCAACCCGGCCAGCGGCACACTGCGCTGCAGCCCGACCGCCAGGGTCACCGCGCCGCCTTGCGAGAACCCGGCCAGCAACAGGCGCTCAGGGGCGATGCCGCGGGATTGCTCGTGGGCGATCAACGCCTCGACCTGGGCCACCGATTCGGCGATGCCGGCCTTGTCGGCGCGCGTGGCGAAATCCATGCCGACGATGTCGTACCAGCCGCGCATGCGCACACCATTGTTGATGGTGATCGGGCGGATCGGCGCATGCGGAAACACGAAACGCAGCGCCGGCCAGTCCGGGCGCACCAGTTCCGGCACCATCGGGGCGAAGTCGCTGCCATCGGCGCCCAGGCCGTGCAGCCACAGCACGGTCCATTGCGGGTTCGGTCCGGTCTCGCGTTCGATCACTTCCAGCATCATCCAGCTCCGCTTGCGGGCTGGGCATTATGCCTTGCGCCATCGGCCGGGCCGATCACGGATCGGCCAACTTACCTGCGCGCGATCAGTCTCGACGGCTGTCGCGGCTGGCCGGCTTGGTGGGTGCGACGGGCGTCGAGACCACAACGCGCAGCGATCCCGCCATGCGCCGCATGCACGCTCAGATCAGCGACGGCTCCAGCGCGGCGGCGCGTCGCAGTTCGGCCGCACGCACCAGTACCTTGGGCGGATCGAGCTCTTCGGGAATGCAGAAGATGCCGGCGCGGCGCAGGCCCAGGCCGGTGCGCCGCAACGAGGTCAATGCCACCACCGGGATCGACAACGCCATGCCCACGATCACCGGCGCCATCCAGGCCGCCAGCGACGGCGACACCGTATAGGCCACCGCTCCCATGAACAGGCCGAACACGGTCAACCCGCCGTAGCTGCGCAACAGCGCCGGCCACGACAGCTTGCCGTCGTCGCGCACCTGCGCATCCCAGCCCGAATCCTTGCCGGCCAGCACCTCGAACACGCCGCGCGACTGCAGGTACATCACCACCGGCGCCATCAGCGCCGCCAGCACGGTTTCCAGCAGGATGCTCAGCAGCGCGCGGATGGCGCCGCCGCAGGCGCGCAACTCGCGCGGGTTGAGCAGCAGCGCGATGTAGCCGAGCAGCTTGGGCGCCAGCAGCACGAACATGGTGCAGACGAAGATCCAGATCGCGTTGCCCTGACTGCTGCCATGCCAGTAACGGGTGGGCGAGAACGGCAGGTCGCCGGCCAGATCGATACCGCCGCCGGCCAGCGGAATGCCGATGCCGATCAGCATCAGCAGGCCCCACATCGGCGCGGTGAAGTAATGCCCGATGCCGATCAGCATGTGCATGCGGCTGATCCAGTGCAGGCCCTTGGCACCGACCACCTTGGCGTGCTGCAGGTTGCCCTGGCACCAGCGCCGATCGCGGATCAGCAGGTCGCTCAGCGTGGGCGGGCCTTCCTCGTAGCTGCCCTGCAGGTAGGGCACCATGTGCATCGCCCAGCCGCCGCGCCGCATCAGCGCTGCCTCGACGAAGTCGTGGCTGAGCACATGCCCGCCGAACGGCTTGCGCCCGCGCAGCGACGGCAGGCCGGCGTGGTCGGCGAAGGCCTGGGTGCGGATGATGGCGTTGTGGCCCCAGTAATTGCTCTCGGCGCCATGCCACCAGGCCACGCCGAAGGCGATGATCGGCCCGTACACGCGCCCGCCGAACTGCTGCATGCGGGCGAACAGGGTCTGCCCGTTGACCACCGCCGGCAGGGTCTGGATCAGGCCCACGTCCGGGTTGTTTTCCATGCCGGCGACCAGCCGCACGATGGTGTCGCCGGTCATCACGCTGTCGGCGTCCAGAATCAGCATCTGCGGGTAGTTGCCGCCGAAACGGCGCACCCAGTCGGCGACATTGCCGGCCTTGCGCGCGGCATTGTCGGCGCGGCGGCGGTAGAAGATGCGCCCGTGTCCGTCGACGCGGTCGCACAGCTCGTTGTAGACCAGTTCCTCGGCAGCGCCGATGTGTTCGCGGGTGGTGTCGCTGAGCACGAAAAAGTCGAAATGTTCCAGCTGGCCGGTCTCGGCCACCGATTCGTAGATCGCCTGCAGGCCGGCCAGCAGCCGGCGCGGGTCTTCGTTATAGGTCGGCATCAGCAACGCGGTGCGCGTGTGCAGGCTCGGCAGCGGCGCTTCCGGGTCGATGCCGAGCTTGCGTCCGGCGCGCGCCACCACGGTGACGAAACCGGCCACCGCGCTGGCGAAGGACATCGCGATCCAGGCAAACAGCAGCACGAACAGGCCGAGCAGGCAGCCTTCCAGCACGCTGAGGCCATCGGGCCACAGCACGCTGAGCATCACCCACACCGCCACCGCGGTGGTGGCGCAGGTGCCGCCGATCAGATAGAAACGCCGCAGGCCGATGCCGACCGGCGCGGTGCGCTGATGCGGCACCTGCAGACGGCCTTCGCGCAGGGACTGCTCGGGCATGGCCAGCGGCGCTTCCGATGGCAGCGTGGGCTGACCGGCGTCGAGGGCGGAAACGGGGGGAAGGTCGGTTGGTGCGGGGGAAAGAGTCACTGTGCCGTCCATCAAGGCTGCCCGCCGCACGATCGCGGCAGTGTGGGCTGAAGCGGAAGATCCCTCCCCGCTACGCGTGGCGCCGTCGTCGCATGCACCCTGGTCCGGGCAGGCCCGGCGGTGCGCGACCACGTCGCAGAATTAGCAGCTCTAAGACCACTCCGATGCACAAGCTCTCCTGGCTGCGACGATGACGCCGCGGCTCATCTTAAAGAATCGACCGTTAAAGGAAACGAAGGCCGCGCTGCAGTCTTCGCCCCACCTGACGAGGACCGCGCGGCAGACTACGCCGCAGCGACCGAACGCTACCCCAACAGATTGCAGTCTGGCACGCGTGCCGTCACGGGCGTCAAACCACGCTGTCGTGTCAGACAAATGCAATAGATGTGCCAGGAGACGCAATCGGTTGTAGCGCCAGCCTGCCGGCGCTGGCGATCGCGGCGATGACGCTGACCGGATTGCGACGGCAGGCACGCGTCAGGGGCTATCGAAATCAGCGCTGTAGGCCCGCGCCGACCTTGGTCTGGCCACGGACGGTGCGTTCCGCACTCACTGATCGCTTCAAGATAACCGGGCTTTTTGAGTCGATGCCGTGTCTGGATGCAGTCAGAAGCTCAGGTCAAAAGTTTGGCCAGTCGAGGGCGCGGCGCCCTCACCGTTCGCGGCACACGCCGTGAACCCATCCCTGGGGGCTCGGTGGCGGCATCCATGCCGCCACACGGTCCCGCAATCGGCGAGGACACCGCACCAGACAGTTAATCGGCTGCTTTCTTGAAAGCCTGTTGCTCGGCTTGCGGTGAGCAAACCAGGCGTTTGCAGGTCGCGTGTTGGAGGCCTGTCTGCCGCTCGGCTTGCACGAGGAACTGATCGGACGCAACGTGATTCGAACAACGCACGCCATGCCCTGCTTGTAACTGCGCATACCGACAATCTCCACTGGTCCTTGCCCGCCCACCATCGCGGGACCTTACGCGGCATGGATGCCGCGTAAGCGCTTACAAGGACGTACTTGCAGCGTGTCCCGCGATGGTGGGCGGGCAAGGGCCCCGCAGCCAACCCGCGAACCGCCGCTCTGGCGCCCTCGCCGCACGCCGGTGAGCGGGCATTGGCTTGAGAACCAGACCTCTTGTCAGCCGCTTTGCAAAACGACGCATGCGTGACACCCAAGCCTGCCAGGACAACCGCGACCTCACGGCCTTGAAGCAGCCGACAAGATCTGCGAGCACCATGCAAGTGGGTGTAGCCGGAGGCGGCATGCACACATGGCACATGCCGCACCGGGCAACAGCAACTCCGCCTGTTGGAAGCGCAGTTACCGTGTCGGCCGGTCCTACTTGCGCGCCGCCTCGCTGGCGTCGCGGGTGGCGCGGAACTCCGAATCGTTGCTCCAGTTCGGCCACTGGCGCGAATCGGCCAGTTGCTGGCCCAGCGCGTACAGCACCCCAAGATCGCGCGCGGCACCAGCGAAGGTCCAGTCCGGCTTCCACTCATCGCCCTGCTGGTGATAGCGCTTGGCGGTGTAGTCGTCGGAGGCGGCCTTGCCCGCGGCCACGCCGCCCACTTCCCAGTCCTGCCCGGCCGCATACGACAGCGCCGGCACGCCACGCTTGGCGAAGGAGAAATGGTCCGAACGGAAGAAGTACCCCGCCTGCGGCTTGGGATCGGGTGTATAGCGCAGCTTCCACTGGCCGGCGACGGTCTTGAGCTGATCGAGCAACTGGAGTTTTGCGGTGCCGTAGATGCCGAAATCGCGCGACGGCACGAACGGGCTCATGCCGTCCATGTTGATCACCGCCACGGCGGTGTCCAGCGGGTAAAGCGGCTTGGAGGCGTAGAACTCCGAGCCCAGCAGGCCCTTTTCTTCGGCGGTGACGGCCAGGAACACCACCGAGCGCTGCGGCTTGGGGCCGGCGGCAAAGCCGCGCGCCAGCTCCAGCAGTGCGGCCGTGCCGCTGGCGTTGTCGAGCGCACCGTTGAAGATGGTGTCGCCGCGTGCGTCCGGCTTGCCCACGCCGATGTGGTCCCAATGCGCGCTGTAGATCAGCGTCTCATCCGGGTGACTGCTGCCTTGCAGTCGCGCGACCACGTTGTGCGAGGTGATCACATCGGATTTGACCTGGTAGCTGGCGCTCAGCCCCTGGCCCTTGAGTTCGACCGGCTTGAAGCCGCGCGTCTGCGCCTGCTTCTTCAAGGCGTCGAAATCCAGCCCGGCCTGCTTGAACAGGTCCGTGGCCAGGTCGCGCTGGATCCAGCCTTCCAGGGTCGGATGCGCGGCGCGCGGATTGTCGCGCACCACATCGAACATGGTGTTGGTGTTGGAACTGGCCACGGTGTCCCAGCCGTAGGATGCCGGCGCGGTTTCGTGCACCACCAGTACGCCGAGCGCGCCCTGGCGTGCGCCTTCTTCGTACTTGTAGGTCCAGCGGCCGTAGTAGGTCATGCCGGCGCCGTCGAAGGCGCCCTTGCCGGTTTCGAAATCCGGGTCGTTGATCAGCACCACCGCGATCTTGCCTTTCAGATCCACGCCCTTGAAGTCGTCCCAGTCGCGCTCCGGCGCGTTGACGCCGTAGCCGACGAACACCAGCGGTGCGTTGGCGATGTCGACCTTGGACGCGCCGTCCAGCGCAGCGCGGATGGCGATCTGCTTGCCCTGGGTCAACGCCTGCGGCTTGCCGGCATGCTGCAGGGCGATGGTCGGCGTGCCGACGATATCGGCGCGGCGTAGCGGCACCGCCTGGGTCCAGGCGCGCTTGCCGTCGGCCAGATCGCCGCCCGGCTGCAGGCCGGCAGCGGCGAACTGCTTGCTCAGGTAGGCGATGGTCTTTTCTTCGCCGACAGTGGCCGGGCCGCGGCCTTCGTACGCATCGGAGGCCAGCTCCTTGACGTCGCGCGAGATGCGCGCGCCATCGAAGGTCGGCGTCGCCGCCATCAGTGCGGTCGAGACCGCCATCGCCAGCATTCCCATTGCAACGCGTTTGGTAACAACTCGCTTCACTGCAGCACCCAGGTAGTGTCCGAACAGCCCTGGAGTGTAGCCACTGCGGCGTTGGATCGGGTGTGCACGGCAGCGACCGATACATGCCCTGGCGCTGGCGACGTGCATCGGCAGCGACGCAGCATTGATCGATATGGCCAGATGGCGATGCGGCGCGGCATAACATGCGGCACTGCCACCAATGCTCCTGCTCCGCCTGCGCTTTGCGGGCGCGTCATGGCGCCGGATGGCGTCCAACCGCTGCATGCTGCGGCGGTCAACGCTGCGGACGCAGACCCGAAGCGCCGGTCACGGCACGCGGGCGCAGCTCTCGGGCTGGAACGCACCGGCATCGCGAGGGGTTACCGGCAATCTCGATGTCGGTCGACGGCGCTGCACGCGCGAACTTGAGTCCGCCCGCCGGCCGGCGGCACGCACGGCCAGGCGACGTGCACGGATGTGCAGGCGCGCGACAGGCCTGCGCACCTGCGGCGCCTACGGCAGCGCGGACTCCAGCGCATCGTCGCCCAGCGCGTGGGCCTGCATCAGGCGCCGGCTGCCGGCGTTCAGGCCTTTGACCTGTACGTCCAGCGCATGATGGCGCAGCCGCTGCACCACCTTGTCCAGCGCCGCCACCGCGGTGATGTCCCAGAAATGCGCGCGGCCGACATCGATCGCCACCGTGCGACCGGGCACCTGGCGCGCGTCGAAGGCGTCGATGAACACGTCGGCCGAGGCGAAGAACACCTGCCCGCGCACGTGGTAGGTGCGCACGCCATCGTCGCCATCGCTATGCGTAATCTGCAGCAGCCCGGCCACCTTGAAGGTGAAGAACACCCCGCTCAACACCACACCCACCGCCACGCCGGCGGCCAGGTTGCGGGTGGCCAGGGTCACCGCCACGGTGGCCAGCATCACCACGCTGGAGGTGCGCGGATGGGTGACCACGGTGCGCAACGAGCGCCAGTCGAAGGTCTCGGCCGAGACCATCACCATGATCGCCACCAATGCGATCACCGGCACCTGCGAGACCCACGGCTTGAGCACCACCATCAGGAGCAGCAGGAACACGCCGGCGAACAGAGTCGAGAGACGGCCACGCCCGCCGTATTTCACGTTGCCCACGGTCTGCCCGATCATGCCGCAGCCGGCGATGCCGCCGAACAGGCTGGCAGCGGCGTTGGCCAGGCCCAGTCCGGTGCATTCGCGGTTCTTGTTGCTCGGGGTGTCGGTGAGTTCGTCGACCACGCGTGCGGTCATCAGCGATTCGAGCAGCCCCACCATCGCGATGGCCAGCGCCGGCAAGGCGATGATGCGCAAGGTCTCCAGCGTCAGCGGCACCGCCGGCCATTGCAGGACCGGCAGCGCATTGGGCAGCTTGCCCAGGTCGGCCACCGTCTCCAGCGGCAGATGCAACGCCGAGCCCACCACCGTCAGCACCAGGATGCACAGCAGCGGCGAAGGAATCGCCGACACGCCCGGCAGCGACAGCCGCGGCAGGCCGTAGATGATGAGCAGGCCCAACGCCAACATGGCCCAGGTGGCCAGGTTGGCGTGCTGCAGATGCGGCAGCTGCGCGGCGAAGATCAGCACCGCCAAGGCGTTGACGAAGCCAGTGCGCACCGAGCTGCTGACAAAGCGCATCAGCACGCCCAGCCGCAACAGACCGAACAGGATCTGCACCGCACCGGCCAACAGCCCGGCCGCCAACAGATAGGGCAACCCATGTGCGGCCACCAGCGGTGCGGCGACCAGGGCCACCGACCCGGCCGCAGCGGAAATCATCGCCGGACGTCCGCCAAAGACCGCGATGACGATCCCGATCACGAACGAAGCGAACAGCCCCACTTGCGGGTCGACGCCGGCCACGAACGCGAAGGCGATCACTTCGGGAATCAGCGCAAAGGTGGCGACCGCACCGGCCATCAGTTCGCGCGCAGGCGAGGCGCGCCATTGCGCCAGTTCGGCACGCAGGAAAGACATTGGAAGACACTCCGGGGGACAGAAAGGACAGCCTGCGGACAGGCCACAGCGGCGATAGTGTGCGCGAAAGCGAACCGGCCCGCAGCCGGCGTGTGATCGGTGCGGCAATGCGCCTTTCTGTGGCCCGGATCACGCCAAACGATGCAGCCGCAGACCAAGATGCCCCCCTCACCGGGTTCGGGTGTCGAGCCGGGTTCGCTACGGAGACCACCATGTCCCTCTTCAGGACTGCACGTACGCTCGCACTTGCCACGGCGCTGGCGCTCGCCGCCGCACCGGCTTTCAGCTATTCCATCAGCAACAACAAGGTTGTCGACGACAGCGGCAAGGTGGTCCAGCTCAAGGGCGTCAACGTGTTCGGCTTCGAGACCGGCAACCATGTCATGCATGGTCTGTGGGCACGCAACTGGAAGGACATGATCAACCAGATCCAGGGGCTGGGCTTCAACGCGGTGCGCCTGCCGTTCTGCCCGGCCACCCTGCGCAGCTCCACCATGCCCACCAGCATCGACTACGGCCGTAACGCCGACCTGCAGGGCCTGAGCTCGCTGCAGATCCTCGACAAGGTGATCAACGAATTCAACGCGCGCGGCATGTATGTGCTGCTGGATCACCACACCCCCGATTGCGCTGCCATCTCCGAGCTCTGGTACACCGGCTCGTATTCCGAAGCGCAGTGGCTGGACGATCTGCGCTTTGTCGCCAACCGCTACAAGAACGTGCCAAGCGTGATCGGCCTGGACCTGAAGAACGAGCCGCACGGTGCAGCCACCTGGGGCACCGGCAACGCGGCCACCGACTGGAACAAGGCCGCAGAACGCGGCTCTGCCGCGGTGCTGGCGGTGGCGCCGAAGTGGATCATCGCGGTGGAAGGCATCACCGACAATCCGGTCTGCTCGACCAACGGCGGCATCTTCTGGGGCGGTAATCTGCAGCCGCTGGCCTGTACCCCGCTGAACATCCCGGCCAACCGGCTGCTGCTGGCACCGCATGTGTACGGGCCGGACGTGTACGCGCAGTCGTACTTCAACGACAGCAACTTCCCCAACAACATGCCTGCGATCTGGGACCGTCACTTCGGCCAGTTCGCCGGCACCCATGCGCTGCTGCTGGGCGAATTCGGCGGCAAGTACGGCGAAGGCGACGCACGCGACAAGGTCTGGCAGGACGCGCTGGTGAAGTACCTGCGCAGCAAGGGCATCAACGAGGGCTTCTACTGGTCGTGGAACCCCAACAGCGGCGACACCGGCGGCATCCTGCGCGATGACTGGACCAGCGTGCGCGAAGACAAGATGGCGTTGTTGCGGACGCTGTGGGGCACGCTGAGCACCACCACGCCGACGCCGACGCCAACCCCCACACCGACTCCCACGCCAACCCCGACACCGACACCGACACCCAGCGGCAGCTTCAGCACCAAGGTGAGCGTGGACAGTCAGTGGAACGGCGGCTACTGCCATCGCGTGCAGGTCACCAATAACGGCACCGCCAGCGGTAGCTGGTCGATCTCGCTGCCGGTCACCGGGACCGTCAACAACGCGTGGAACGTCACCTGGTCGCAGAGCGGCAGCACGCTCATGGCCAGCGGTGTGGACTTCAACCGCACCCTGGCAGCCGGTGCGACGGCCGAATTCGGCTTCTGCGCGGCAGGTTGATGCAATGCGGCGGGCACGCAGTACGTGCCCGCCGTTGCATCGATGGATCGACGCTCATGCCTTCGTAGGAGCGCACCCGGGCGCGACGAGGCGTTATCGATAACGCCCCGTCGCGCCCGGGTGCGCTCCTACATCGCAGCTGTCACAAGCGGACGCTGCCGCAATTAGGATTCAACCCGCATGTGAATCAGCCGCTATTCATGACATAGCGCCCTGCGCGCGTTCTGGATATCGTTGCCATGCCCGTCGTCTCCCTGTTGCGTCGTCACGTTGCCAATCTCCCGCTCACCCGCAAGTTCGTCCTGTTGTGCAGCTTGTTGACGGTAGGCGTGATCCTGCTGGCAGTGGCCGCGGCACGCCTGCAATATCTGGACCTGATCGAAGCGCGCAAGCTCAGCGTCAAGAGCGAGGTGGAGATGGGCCTGACCGTGATGCAGCACTATGCAGACAAGGCCAAGGCCGGCGAACTGACGGTCGAACAGGCCAAAGACGCTGCGCGCACCACGCTGGCCGACATGCGCACCAACGACGGCGTGGATTACTTCTTCATCGTCGACCCGCAGATGCGCATCCTGATGCATCCCAAGCGCGCCGTCGGCACCGACATGAGCGACTACAAGAGCGATGCCGGGCAATATGTCTATCGCGACATCAAGACCGCGATCGAGCGCGGCGACGGCTTCAGTTACTACGACGCGCCCAAGCCGGGCAAACAGGAACAACTGCCCAAGATCAGCTATGCCAAGACCTTTCCGACCTGGAACTGGGTGTTGGTGATGGGCGTGTACGCCGAAGACATCCAGGTGCAGGCCTGGGGCTTCACCCGCACCTTGACCCTGATCGGCGGCGCCTTGGTGGCCATGGTGATCGGCCTGTGCTGGTTGATCGCCTCGGCGATGGCGGCACCGCTGCGCGCAGCATCGCGCACCGCAGAAGCGATCGCCTCGGGCCGCTTCGACAACGATATCCGGGTTGAATCGCGCGACGAAACCGGTCAACTGATGCACAGCATGCAGCAGATGCAAACCCAGTTGCAGCGCTTCAACGGCGAGATGCAGACCATGATCCGCCTGCAGCAGGGAGAGAACATCGCGCACCGCATTCCGGAGGATTTCCCAGGCGATTACGGCACCTTGGCGCACGGCGTGAACACGGTGGTGTTCGAGCATCTGGATGCCATCAACGAGGCGATGGACCTGATGAGCGAGTACGGCCGTGGCGATCTGCGCCGCGACATGCGCCGCCTGCCCGGCCAGCGCGCGGCGATGCATGAAGCGCTGGACACGGTGAAGAGCAACCTGTCGGCGATCAACGGCGACATCGCACGCCTGGCCGATGCTGCCGCGCGCGGCGATTTCTCCGCACGTGGCGAGCAGGCGCGCTACCAGTTCGCGTTTGCCGAAATGGTGCAGGCACTGAACCGCCTGATGCAGCAGGCCGATGCAGGCCTGGACGATGTCGGCCGCATCATGGCCGCGATTGCCGATGGCGATCTGTCGCAGCGGGTGGAATCGCATTACGAGGGCGCCTTCGGCCGCCTGGCCAATGCGGCCAACCGCACGGCGATCCAGCTGACCACCATCGTGCAGGGCATCCAGCACTCGGCCGAGATGATCAACACCGCCGCCGGCGAAATCGCCAGCGGCAATGCCGACCTGTCCACGCGCACCGAGCACCAAGCCGCGAATCTGGAAGAAACCGCCTCCTCGATGGAAGAACTCACCTCCACCGTGCGTCAGAACGCCGACAACGCGCGCCAGGCCAATCAGCTGGTCAAGGGCACCGGCGAGGTGGCCGAGAGCGGTGGGCGCGTGGTGCAGGACGTGGTCAGCACCATGCAGGCGATCACGCAATCGTCGGCGCGTATCTCCGACATCATCGGGGTGATCGACGGCATCGCGTTCCAGACCAATATCCTGGCCCTGAACGCGGCGGTGGAAGCGGCACGCGCCGGCGAGCAGGGCCGCGGATTTGCGGTGGTGGCCACCGAAGTCCGCGCGCTGGCGCAGCGTTCGGCCGGTGCCGCCAAGGAGATCAAACAGCTGATCTCCGATTCGGTGGAAAAAGTGGCGCAGGGCTCGGACCTGGTGCAACAGGCCGGCAGCACGATGACCGAGGTGGTCAGCTCGGTGAAGCGGGTAACCGACATCATGGCCGAGATCACCGCCGCCAGCACCGAGCAAAGCGCCGGTATCGAGCAGGTCAGCACCACGGTGATGCAGCTGGATGAAATGACCCAGCAGAACGCGGCGCTGGTGGAAGAAGCCACCGCTGCGGCACGCAGCATGGAAGATCAGGCGGCGGATCTGACGCGTGCAGTGGCGGTGTTCCGCCTGGTGCCGCAGCAGGCTGCGCTGACGCAACGGCGCTCGGTCGTGCAGGCGGCCTGATCGACGGATGTAGAGCGCCTCTGCCTGCGGGACGCGAAGGCACGGCTTGCGCGCCACTGGCGCGCGTGACGCAAACGCGGGCTGGGACGCGAGCGGGGTTCGGGTAAGGGAGTGCCCTGACGGCCGCATCTGCATCAGAACAAACGCGTCATCGAATCAAAAGAAGCTGATCAGACCGCAACTCATCAGGCTGCCGCGCGAAGTAGAAGGCTCGTAACCACGCACACCGACCATCTCGATGGGTCCTTGTCCGCCCACCGTCGCGAGACCTTGAGCGGCATGGATGCCGCGCCAGAGCCTTCATGGACGTACTTGCGGCGTGTCCTGCGATGGTGGGTGGGCAAGGGCCCTGCAGCCATGCTGCAGATCATCCGCTCTGCAATCGATGCATCCAACCCCTGCATCACCTCTCCAGACGACCGAGATCTTGCGCTTGAACATCGCGGACAGCGCGCATTTTTCGACGCGATTGCATCTCCAGTAACAAACTCAATTGGTGCAATGCGTATTTCTGATTGACGCGGTTTTATGGGTAAGCCGTACCCTCATCCGCCCTGCGGGCACCTTCTCCCGAGGGGAGAAGGGAGTGCTCCTGATTGACGCGGTTTTATGGGGTAAGCCGTACCCTCATCCGCCCTGCGGGCACCTTCTCCCGGGGGAGAAGGGAGTGTTGCTGCATGCACTGCGTCAGCGCGAGGCGTCGCGTCCGGTGGTGGCGGTGTCGTTGCAGCAGCGAGCGCGTTTGGCGGCGTACATCGCTTCGTCTGCCGCATGCATCAGGCTGGCAGCGTCGGCGTGTTGCCCGTGTTGCCAGGCGACGCCGATGCTTGAGTGGATCGGCAGATGTTGCTCACCGAACACGGCGCCCGCTGCCGCCGCGGCGCGAATCCGTTCTGCCACTGCGGCGCATTCGGTCTGCGGATCCTGCAGTTCGTCCAGCAACACCACGAATTCGTCGCCGGCCAGGCGTGCCACCAGATAGCGGCCGCCAGCCGCCTGCTGCAGGCAGCGGCCGAAGGCGACCAGCACCGCGTCGCCGGCACGGTGGCCGTGGACGTCGTTGATGCGTTTGAAGCCATCCAGGTCCAGGAACATCACCGCGACCGCGCACTGCTGCTGTTGCGCCTGGGTCACCGCGACCTGCAGCGCCTCGGACCAGGCGTGGCGATTCGGCAAGCCGGTCAAGGCGTCGCGGGTCGCGCGCTCGTGCATCAGCCGATGCAGGGTCTTGTGCGCGGTGACGTCCTGCGCCATCAGGAAAAATCCCTGCGTCTGCGTCGCTGCGCCCTGCATTTCCGGCACCAGGGTGATTTCCACATCGCGCGGTGTCGCACCGCCACGCAGAACGTGCTCGAAGTGGGCCCGCTGCCCGGCACTCACCTGCGCCAGCGCAGCGCGCGCGTCCGTCCCGAGGTCCTCGCCCAGCACCTGGGTGATCGCGCAGCCGACCAGTCTCGCCGGCTCCACGCCGAGCCAGTCGCGGTGCGCCTGGTTGGCGAACAGGCAGCGCTGCGCGGCATCGTAGTGTGCCACCAGGGTGGGTGTGGCATCGCTGATCGCACGCAGCCGCGCTTCGCTTTCGGCCAGGCGTTGGGCAGCGACATGACGTTCGGTGACATCCTGCATCTGGGAGACGAAATGTACCGGCGCGCCGCTGCTGTCGCGCACCAGCGACACCGACAATTGCGCCCAGATCACCGCGCCCTGCTGGCTGATGTAGCGTTTGGCCAGGCTGTAACTGTCGCGTTTGCCGTCGATCAGTTCCTGCACCAGGCGCAGGTCCATCTCCAGATCGTCCGGATGCGTGATGGTCTGGAAGGTGGTGCGCAGCAACTGCTCGCGCGGATATCCCAGGATGCTGCACAACGACGGATTGACGTCGCGCCAGTGGCCGTCCAGCGAGACGATCGCCATCCCCTGCGGGGCGGTTTCGAATGCGCCCCTGAAGTGCTCTGCCGCCAGCTGCGCGGCGGCCTGCGCCTGCAGCTCGGCGGTGACGTCGATGGCCATGGCCAGGTAGCCGGACAGCCCCTGCTGCGCGTCGTGGATGATGTTGAAGCACAGGCGTACGCGCCGCAGTCCGCCGTCTTTTCGCACCAGGGTCCAGATTTCCTCTTCGAGCAGATCGCCTGCGGCAGCGGCGGCCAGCTCGATATACGACGGCGGCGACAATGCCAGCGTGGCCATGCGCCGCTCCAGCTCGGCCGGCAGATGGAACTGCGCCGGGCAGCTGCCCAACACCTCGTCCCCCGCGTAGCCCAGCAGGCGCTCGGCGCCGGGATTGAACAATTCGATGCGCCCGTTCGGATCGAACGCGATGATCGCCACATCCTGCGAGGCGTCCACCAACGACTGCAGGCGTGCGCGCTCGTCCGCCAGCGCAGCCGAAGCGTCGCGCAGTTGGGTGATGTCGTGCATCACGCACACCGCACCCAGGGCAGCGCCCTGATCGCTGACCACCGGGTCTGCATTGCACAGCACGCTGCGTGCCGGCTGGCCGGTGGCGCGGATCACCATCTCGGCGTTGCGCACATGCTCGCCGGCCCAGGCGCGTACCAGCGGAATGGCCTCGGTGGGCAGCAGCGCACTGCCGTCGGCGTTGTAGAGATCGAAATGCTGGGCCCATTGTGCCGGCGGCAATAGTCGCGGATCGGTGCCGTGCCATTGCCGTGCGGCGTGGTTGAATTCGTGCAGCAGCCCATCGCTGTCGCAGGACACCACGCCGTCGGGCATGGCTTCCAGCAAACGGCTCAGGGTCTGCCGCTGCGCTTGCGCGGCCATCCGATCGCGGCGCGCTTCCAGTTGACTGACGGCCTGGCGCGCCAGACGGATCAGGCCTTGCTTCTGGCTCTCGTCGAGCAAGCGCGTTCGGGTGCTGAGCGTGCACAAGGTGCCGTAGGCATAACCCTCACGGCCGACCAGCGGCACGCCCACATACGAGCGAATGCCCGGCGCGGCAGTGACCAGCGGGTTGAGCGCGAAGCGGGGATCGGCCTCGGCATCGGGCACTTCCAGCAGTCCGGTCCCCATCACCGTATAGGAGCAGAACGACACGGCGCGCGAGGTGCCTTCCAGATCGGTGCCGCAACGCGCCTTGAACCACTGCCGGTCGGCGTCCAGCAGCGACACCAGCGCGATCGGGGCACCGCTGATGTGTGCAGCCAGCCAGGCGATATCGTCGAATTCGGCTTCCGGCTCGGTGTCCAGCACCCCCAACCGATGCACCGCCTCCACGCGCAAGGCGTCGTCGGCGGGAATGGGCAAGGGCGGCAACAGGACGGTCATGGCGTGATCGGCGGGTAACGTCTGGGCAAGGTAGGTCGCCCCAGGTAACGGCGAGGCGATGATCAACTTGAGCGCGTGCGGCCGGGCCTGGTTGCTGACTGGTCAGCGTCCCGATGCCGCGCCCGCCGGCCGATCCGCTGGCATCGGGACGTCGGGAGACGTCGCTGCACGACCTGGCGCGCGTGCCGTGCCTGCACAGTCGACCGCCTCCATTGGGCGTGGCACATGCCAGACGCCGGCCATCTGCGCCCGCCAGCCCGTCATGCCCTATGCCGGACGGGAACCACCTCCGGCGCGCTCCGAGTGCATGTTGCTGTTGCTGCGCCCCGGCCAACGCCGGAGTCGGCGTCCCGTCGCGCCGTCCTCCCGGCAGCCGCACATGGCGCCCCCCTGCCGGACAGCATTTGCGACGCCGCCAGGCAGCCACTACCCTCGGCCGATTGTCCTGCTCTGGAGTGTCACATGCTGCGTCCGCTGTCCCTGTTGATCGCCGGTGTGCTCGGCGTCGCTGCCGGTCCCGTTGCTCCCACCGTCGCTGCCGCCCCGGCCAGCCTGTCCAAGCCCGCGGCCAGCAGTGCCATTCCCGAGATCGGCTACACCCGCTTCACGCTGCCCAACGGCCTGACCGTGGTGGTGCACGAAGACCACAAGGCGCCGGTGGTGGCGGTGAGCATCTGGTACCACATCGGTTCCGGCGACGAGCCCGCCGGCAAGACCGGCTTTGCGCATCTGTTCGAGCACCTGATGTTCTCCGGCTCGGAGAACAACAAGGGCAGTTTCTTCGCGCCGCTGGAAAAGGTCGGCACCACCGACATGAACGGCACCACCTGGTTCGATCGCACCAACTATTTCGAGACCGTGCCGACCACCGCACTGGATACCGCGCTGTGGCTGGAATCGGACCGCATGGGCCACCTGCTTGGCGCGATCGGCCAGGAAGAACTCGATACCCAGCGCGGCGTGGTGCAGAACGAGAAGCGCCAGGGCGAAAACCGTCCCTACGGCCGCGTGGACCAGAACATCCTGTCCAACCTGTTCCCGGCCAACCATCCGTACCAGCACGACACCATCGGCTCGATGGAAGATCTGGACGCGGCCTCGCTGGCCGACGTCAAACAGTGGTTCAACGACAACTACGGCGCCGCCAACACCACCCTGGTGCTGGCCGGCGACATCACCGTGGCGCAGGCGCGCGCCAAGGCGCTGCAGTATTTCGGCGACATCCCGTCCGGCAAGCCGGTGGCGCGCCAGCAGCCGTGGGTAACCCCGCTGGCCGCGCAGAAGCGTGGCGTGCAGCACGACCATGTCTCGCAGCCGCGCATCTACCGCACCTGGGCCGCGCCGCAGCTGGGCAGCGATGCGGCGATCCAGCTGGATCTGGCCACTACCGTGCTCGGCGGCGGCAAGACCTCGCGGCTGTATCAGCGCCTGGTCTATCAGGACAAGCTGGTCGATGACGTGTCGGCGGCGATCCAGCCGTTCGCCCTGTCCAGCCAGGTGCAGATCCAGGCCGATGTGAAGGACGGCGTGGACCCGGCCAAGGTCGAGGCGATCATCGACGAGGAGCTCAAGAAGTTCATCACCCAGGGCCCCACCGCCGACGAACTGCAGCGCGCGCAGGTGGCCTACCGCGCCGGCTTCGTGCGCGGGCTGGAAAAGGTCGGCGGCTTCGGCGGCAAGGCGGTGATCCTGGCCGAGGGCCAGGTCTATCGCGGCGACCCGGGCGCCTACAAGCAGGATCTGCAGCGCGGCCAGGCCGCCACCGTGGACAGCGTCAAGCAGACCGCGGCCACCTGGTTCGGCAAGGGCGACTATCTGCTCACCGTGCTGCCAGCCGGCAAGGACTTCGACCCTGCCGCCGAAGACAAGGCAGTGATCGCACGTGGCGAAGAACCCGGCAAGCCGGCGCCCAGGCTGCCGGCGGCCGGCAAGTACAAAGTCACCGCCTCCACGCTGGACCGCGGCAAGGGCGTGCCGCAGACCAGCCAGTTCCCCGACCTGAGCTTCCCGCAGCTGCAGCGCGGCAAGTTGAAGAACGGCATCGAGGTGATCCTGGCCGAGCGCCACACCATCCCGGTCACCCAGGTGGAGCTGCTGTTCGATGCCGGTTATGCGGCCGACCAGGGCAACAAGCTCGGTACCGCCAGCTTCAGCGCCGCGCTGATGAACGAGAGCACCGCCGCGCTGGATTCGGTGGAAGTGGCGCAGCGTCGCCAACGCCTGGGCGCCATAACCGCGGTCGGCTGCGATCTGGACAGCTGCAGCGCCTCGCTGGATGCGCTCAACGACCAGCTGCAGCCGTCGCTGCAACTGTTCTCCGACATCGTGCGCAACCCGGCCTTCAAGGCCGCCGACATCGAGCGCATCCGCGGCCAGTGGCTGGCCGGCATTGCGCAGGAAAAGACCCAGCCCAACAGCCTGGCGCTGCGCGCGTTGCCGCCGTTGCTGTTCGGCCAGAACCACCCCTACGGCATCCCGCTCACCGGCAGCGGCACCGAGGCGGCGATCAAGAGCCTCAACGCCCAGGACCTGCAGGCCTTCCACCGCCAGTGGCTGCGTCCGGACAACCTGCGCATCCTGGTGGCCGGCGACACCACGCTGGCGCAGATCATCCCGCAGCTCGATGCCGCCTTCGGCGACTGGAAGGCCCCTGCCACGCCGTTGCCGAAGAAGAACCTGGTCAACGTCGCCGCACAGCCCAAGCCGCGCGTATACCTGATCAACCGCCCGGATGCGCCGCAGTCGGTGATCCTGGCCGGCCTGCTCGCACCGTCCACCAAGGCGCCGGACAACCTGGCGATCGGCGTGGCCAACGGCGCCTTCGGCGGCACCTTCACCTCGCGCCTGAACATGAACCTGCGCGAGAACAAGCGCTGGGCCTATGGTGCCGGCACGCGCATGCTGGACGCGCAGGGCCAGCGGCCGTACATGTTCTCCGCGCCGGTGCAGACCGACAAGACCGCCGAGTCGGCCAACGAGATCCTCAAGGAAGCCACCGCGGTCATCGGCGACAAGCCGCTGACCACCGACGAGATCGAGAAGATCAAGAACCAGCGCATCCGCGCCCTGCCCGGCAGCTTCGAAACCACCGGCGCGGTGCTGGGCGCGATCGAGGGCATCGTGCAGTTCGACCGCCCCGACGATTACGTGCAGACGCTCAAGCCGCGCCTGGACGCGATCGACCAGCCGGCCGCGCAGGCCGCCATCAAGGAAATCATCGCCCCCAACGCGATGACCTGGGTGATCGTAGGCGACCTGAAGAAGATCGAAGCACCGGTGCGTGCGCTCAAGCTGGGTGAGGTGCAGGTGCTGGACGTCGACGGCAAGCCGGTCAAGCGCTGAGGCTGGTCGGTCGTACACCGACGGCGCGGCCTTCGAGCCGCGCCGTTGCCAGATGCGCGGTACGCAATGGTGCGTGCGCGTATGAGTACCCGGTTCCTGCGTGCAATGCGCAGGCATCGCACGCGGGTTGGCAAACTCGCACCAGCGCTTCAGCCCGCCTGCCGCATGCACGCTCGCGTGCGCAGTGCAACGCGGATGTGGATCTGGATCCGCCCTTCAGACCACGCGAAGGCGCGCGGCCGATATCCACGCCGCGTTATCGGCGGTGTCGGTATCGTGACACCTTTCTTGCTCGCGCTTGCCTGGCTTATTCGATGAAGCAAATGCCCCCGGCTGACGAAGCCTCCCGCCAACAGGTCCTGGATGGCTATCGCATCGTCGACAGCCTGCCCGAGGACACCTACCAGGACATCGTGCAGCTAGCGGCCTCCCTGTGCAACACGCCGATCGCACTGATGTCGTTGGTCGATCGCGACCGCCAATGGTTCAAGGCCCAGCTCGGCCTGGGCATGCAGCAGACCGACCGCAGCCAGGCAGTCTGCGATCACGCGATCCGCAGCCCCGAGCAATTGATGGAAGTGCGCGACCTCACCCAGGACAGCCGCTTTGCCGACATCTCGGTCGTCACCGGCGACACCGGTGCGTGCTTCTATGCCGGCATGCCGCTGGTGACCTCCGACGGCGTGGCACTGGGCACCGTCTGCGTGCTCGACACCGAGCCGCGCACGCTCACCGACATTCAACGCACCGGGCTGCAGGCATTGGCGCGCGTCACCATGCGCCTGCTGGACGAGCGCAAGCGCGAGTTGCAGCTCGAGCGCGAGGCAATCCTGCAGCCAGTGGCGCCGATGGCGCCGTTGGCCATCCCCGTGACCGCCGACACCTGTTATCACCTGGTGATTCTGGAAGTGCAGGAACTGGCCGCGCTGGCCGAAAAACAAAGCGAGCGGCTGTTGGGCCGCGCCTTGCAACAGCTCGACCAGGCCTTGGCCGCGCAAGCGCAAGCTGACGGCGACAGCGTGGACCGTGTGACCGACAGCGCCGAATTCATCGCCGTGCTGCGCGGCCCAGATGCCGAACAGAAGCTGCAGGGCCTGCGCGACATCGCCCACCAGCAGCATGCGCACGGCCTGACGGTGCTGATCGGCCAGGCGCAGGCAACCCGCGGCGACGAGCCAATCGGCCAGGTGTTCCTGCGTGCGGAAGTCGCGCTGAGTGCGGAGAAAGACCGTTACCGCCAGAGCCTGGCGTGACGTTTCCGGTCGGCACCTGACGTGGCGCCGGATCGGGACCGGGATGCCTTGGGACTGCGTGGGAGACAGCGTCGCTGGTGATTCGACTCCCCGCGACCAACAACACCTGGTGCCTGGGTGCATGGCGGAAGGACGGTTTTTACCTCTTCTGCCAGGAAAGTCCCAAGTCCTGAACTCTCTCAGTTTAGGGACATTCAAACGACATTGAAGCTTGAGACTCGCTCGCCTTGAAAGGCGTGCGGTACGCTTTTGTAGCGGTCGATCTGGCGCTTTGCTGGAGGGCCCTTGCCCGCCCACCGTCGCAGGACACGCTGCAAGTACGTCCCTGTAAGCCCTTACGCGGCATCCATGCCGCGTAAGGTCCCGCGACGGTGGGCGGGCAAGGGCCAGTCGAGATGGTCGGGGCGCATGGAAGAGCAGTGCTGGATGCGCCTTGTTCGATCATTGAAGCATCGGCTCCAGGTCTGATGCACATGCACACTGCACGACAGGCAGCCTTTTAGATGAGCGTCGACCAACTGTCTGGTGCGGTGCCCTCGCCGCTTGCGGGACCGTGTGGCGGCATGGATGCCGCCACCGAGCACCCAGGGACGGGTTCACGGCGTGTCCCGCAAGCGGTGAGGGCACCGCGCACGCGGCTCACCGAGCTGTTGACTACACCCAGATACCGCGACGCACTGAAATTCAGTCGTCTTGTTAGCAGCCTTCTAAAGGTGCTGTCAGCCACCTACAGCTCAGCTGCAGGCAAACGCGCTCACCGAACCACTCACCCGATCGCACACTGCTTCAACTGGCGGTCGGCGTACCACAGCGCGCGGCGGGCCAGATCGTAGGCGCTGTCGGCCTGGCGCGGCAGCAGTTGCGCGGCCATCACCGGGTCCGCACCGTTGTTCAAGGCGTGCTCGGCACGTTCCAGATCGCCCAGGTGCGTGCGTACCTGCGACAACAGGGATTTGCGTTTGGACGCATCGCAACGCGCGCTGCGTTGTTCCAGCGCCGCCAGCGCCTCGCGGATGCGGCGGCTGGCTTCGCCCTTGAGATCGGGCGGCGTCTCATGCGCGATCGGCGCGGCCTTGTAGGCATCTCCGGTCGCGTCGCTGCCGATCTCGGCCTGATTGCCCGCCAACGCGGGGTTGAAGCGCACATCAGGCGGTGGTCGCGCCTTGGCCACCTGCGTCTGCGGCCCGTTGAGCATGTCGTTGAACTTCTTCATGCCGCGATTCATTTCCTGCATCGCCACATCGCCCAGCGTGCCGTCGCTCTTCCAGTCCTTGGCAAAGCGCGTGTCCTGGTATTGCACCGGGTTGACCCGTTCCATCACATTGCGCGCCTTGGCCTGCGCGCGTTCGTCGGTCATGCCCGGCGGCACCGCGGCGCCGGCCTGCGCCATCGGGTCGACCTGCGCATCGCGCGGCATGCGCAAGCGGCCTTCGCGGGTGTAGAGCTGGGCCGCCATCGATTCGCCAGCCGGCGCGTTGGCGGCCGCCACCTGCCGCTGCGGCGGTGGGGTGCGTGTTGGCGGTGGCGCGCTGCGCGCGGCCGATGCCGCGGCCGGCGCTGCGCGCGGTGCGGGTTCGCGTTGCTGCGGCGGCGTCACCGGCGCCGGCAGCGTCAACGGCGGTCGCGGCACGAAGTAGACCTGCAAACTGTCGTCGTGTTGCACGGTGTCGCGCGGCGGCGGCATATACAGCAACAGACAGGCAAGAAAGAACAGGATCGCGCCCGTGCATGCGACAGCGGCGACATGCGGGACAAGCGTTTCCTTCCTGCGGGTAATCACAATGCGGGAGACCGATGAGATGAGAGATGCGCACGCCGCACCGTGAACCCGGTGCAGGACGCGCAAATCTAGCGGGCGTGGCGTTTGCGCGCGTTTGAAATTCGTTGTTTGGGCCGCAGGCGCCAGCCGCCATTCACATTAGCGAGCGCGGCGACCGACGCGTGGCGCTTGCCGACAGGCGCTGCCGTTGCCCCGGCGACATGGATCCTGCGTGCTGTGGCGGCGGGCGCTCGGCCCACATCCGGTCGATGCCGCGGCTGGCCAGGGTGCATGCCGCACTCGCCTCAGTCATCCTCCGGGCGGTACAGCCGCTGGCAAACCTCGCAGAAAAACGCCCGCCGCCCGGCCTTGCCCAGGTGCTTTCGATACTGCAGCGGCGCACCATCGCGTGGGCAGCTGGTTTTGGTATGCACCTGATAATGCTTCTTCAGCACGAAGGCCTTTTTCCAGGCGTAGAAGTCGAAACTGTACGCGCGCGCCTGGGTGACCAGTTCGCCGAGCTTGCGCGCCGGCAACGCGCCCACTGCGCTTTCCGGATGCACACGGATGCGATGCAGCACTTCGTTCTTGATGATGTTGCCGACACCGGCAAAGATGGTCTGGTCCAGCAATGCATCGGCGGCGAGCATGCCGGGCGCAGCGCGTAATTTGCGCCGTGCCTGCGCGCCATCCCAGAGCGGGCTCATGACGTCGGCCGTCCAGTCGTAGACCTCGTCCAGCGGGCGCTCGATGAACTGCACCGAGCAGGCGTAGAAATTCAACCGCTGCCCCTTGGAAAACTCAAGACACAGACGCGGCACCGCATTCGGCTTGTCTTCGTCGATGCGATAACTGCCGAACAACAGAAAGTGGATGCGCACGCTGAACTGCGCGCACTCGATCAGGAAGTGCTTGCCCCAGCTGCGTAATGCCAACACCTTTTGCTGCTCCAGCCGCGCGATGGCCTGCTTGCTGTTGCCGGACACGCGCAGAATCTTGCGACCGACAAACGCTTCGGTCTGCTCGCGCAGGATGACAAGGGAAGGACCTTCTGGCATGCGCCCAGTATCGAAGGCGCCGGTGAGTCGACCGTGAGCGCAATGCACACGCGACGCTGACACGCGTGCATGCATAGAGTGCTGCCCCCTGGTCTTGCGCACACCTCATGCAGGCTCGTTCATCCATCGCCCCGCCGCGCGTGCGCTGTGGCTGCGCAGGCTGGTCGATTCCGGCCGCCGACCGCGCCGCATTCGGCGACGGCGCCAGCGTCCTGCAGCGCTATGCCACACGTTTTGATGCAGTGGAAATCAACTCCTCGTTCCATCGCCCGCACCGTGCCAGTACCTACGCACGCTGGGCCGACAGCGTGCCGGAGGATTTCCGCTTTTCGGTCAAGCTGCCACGCAGCATCAGCCACGATGCACGTCTGCAGGGTGTCGGCGCGTTGCTGGATGCATTCCTCGCCCAGGCCGGCGCGCTGGGCACGCGACTGGGCTGCCTGCTGCTGCAACTGCCGCCCAGCGCCGTCTTCGATGCGCCAGTGGCGGCCAGATTTTTCGCCATGCTGCGGCGGCGCTGGGACGGCGACGTGGTCTGCGAACCGCGCCATGCCAGCTGGTTCCTCCCGCAGGCACAGGCGCTGCTGGCGCGCCACCGCATCGCACGCTGCGCCGCCGATCCGGCACCGGTGCCGGACGCCGCCACACCGGGTGCGACAGCCGGCCCGCACTACTGGCGCTGGCACGGCGCACCGCGCATTTACTACAGCAGCTACGACGACAGTGCGCTGCAGACATTGGCCGACGCGGTGCGTAACGCAGCGTACGACGCGGCGCATCCGCAGGCAGAACGCTGGGTGATCTTCGACAATACCGCCGCCGGGCTGGCGGTGCCCAACGCGCTGCAGCTGCAGCGGTGTCTGCAGACCGATCGCCGGCGCCCAAGCTGACGCACGAGGACAGCAAGCCGCCTGCTCAGCGACAGGCCACGCTTTATCGGACTGCAGCCGGTGCGTCCACGCCGCCGCAATCGGTCAGGCCAGCAAGGCCGACCTGCCGCCGGCCATTACCCACATTCGCCGGCTGCCTTGCACTGGCACCCGTCGCTCACCGCGCTGCACCCCGCCGCGCGGTGTGGCGCGCATCTTGCGGCAACGCCGGCAATCCGACGCGACCTGGACGCGGCTCAAGCTGCCTCGATCCGGGCCGATAGGCCTGAATCGGCAACGCAACCCGCGCAATCACCTGCAGCACCGCGCCGGATCACCTTGCTGAATCCTGTCGTCTCCGTGCGACGTCTGTCGGCCTGCCGACACCGTCGTCCGGCCCCGCCCGCCACTTCGGTCGTTTACCATGCCGCACGTCATTGCCCGTTCTGGAGATGCCATGAGTTCTGCCGCGCCCCCGTGCTGCACGTCGCTGCTTGGCCTGTCGCTGAGCATGTTCGTGGCGCCCTGCACGCTGACCGCCGCGCCAATGGACACTCCGGTCGTCAACGCACCGGCGGCCACCCCGCCCACGCCCGACCTGGCCTACCCGGAACTGTTCCAGGCGGTGCAGCGCGGCGAGCTGTTCGACGACCAGAAGCACTTCGTCGACTTTCTGCCGCTGCGCGACCCGGCGCTGATCAACGCCGACTATCTGGCGCAGCACGATCACCCGGGCTTTGACCTGCGCAAGTTCGTGGATGCCAATTTCGAAGAGTCGCCGCCGGTGCAGACCGATGCGATCCGCCAGGACACCGCGCTGCGCGAGCACATCGACGAACTGTGGCCCAAGCTGGTGCGCAGCCAGACCCACGTGCCGCCGTACAGCAGCCTGCTGGCGCTTCCATATCCGTACGTGGTACCGGGCGGGCGGTTCCGCGAGGTGTACTACTGGGATTCCTACTTCACCATGCTCGGCCTGGTGAAGAGCGGGCAGACCACGCTCAGCCGCCAGATGCTGGACAACTTCGCCTACCTGATCGACACCTACGGGCATATCCCCAACGGCAATCGCAGCTACTACCTGAGCCGCTCGCAGCCGCCGTTCTTCTCCTACATGGTGGAACTGCAGGCCGGCGTGGAAGGCGAAGCGGTCTACCAGCGCTACCTGCCGCAGCTGCAGAAGGAATACGCCTACTGGATGCAGGGCAGCGAGGACCTGCAGCCCGGCCAGGCCGCGCGCCATGTGGTGCGCCTGGCCGACGGCAGCCTGCTCAACCGTTACTGGGACGAGCGCGACACCCCGCGCCCGGAAGCCTGGCTGCACGACACCCGCACCGCCGCCGAGGCCGGCGACCGCCCGGCCGCCGAGGTCTACCGCGACCTGCGCGCCGGCGCCGAGAGCGGCTGGGACTACACCAGCCGCTGGCTGGCCGATGGGCAGAACCTGCGCACCATCCGCACCACCGCCATCGTGCCGATCGATCTGAACAGCCTGCTGTATCACCTGGAGCGCACCCTGGCCCAGGCCTGTGCGCAGCCGGGCGTCGAGTGCACGCAGGACTACGCGGCGCTGGCACTGCAACGCAAGCAGGCCATCGATGCGCACCTATGGAACGCGGCCGGCTACTACGCCGACTACGACTGGCAGACACGCAAGCTCAGCGACCAGGTCACCGCCGCGGCGCTGTATCCGCTATTCACCGGCCTGGCGACCGACGCGCATGCCAAACGCACCGCCAGCACCGTACGCGCGCGCCTGCTGCGCCCCGGCGGCCTGGCCACCACTGCAGTGAAGACCGGCCAGCAGTGGGACGAACCCAATGGCTGGGCGCCGCTGCAATGGGTGGCGGTGGACGGCCTGCGCCGTTATGGCGAAGACGCGCTGGCACGCACCATCGGCGAGCGCTTCCTCACCCAGGTGCAGGCGCTGTTCGCACGCGAGCACAAGCTGGTCGAAAAATACGGGCTGGAAGCCGATGCGGCCGGCGGTGGCGGTGGCGAATACGCGCTGCAGGACGGCTTCGGCTGGACCAACGGCGTCACCTTGATGCTGTTGAACCTGTATCCGGACACCGCGACCAAGCCGGCGCCGGCCAAGCGCGTGCGCAAGCCCGAAGCGGCCACGCGCTAAGTGTGCGCCAGCGGCTGCCGGGCACTGCCCGGCAGCCGCTGGCGGCATCGCAGTTCTGGCAGTCGGCAACGCCGGCCGATCACTCCGACACGCATCGCCTGATCGTTGCGTCATTGCAGAGCGCCGCAGCGTGTTCCATTGATCGTTGCTACTGCACCACCGGCCATGCACTGCTGTCGTAACCCAGCCGATTGATGCCCAGGCGCGCGTCGCCGCGGTCGTCGTAATAGTGGTAGACCAGGATGTCGCCGTCGCCATCGCGAAACACTGATTGCCCGCCCGGCCCATGCATGCTGCCCAAGCCGGACTGGATCACCGTGCCGCCGCCGTTGCGCATGTCCACACCGGCGCGATCCAGATACGGCCCGGTCACCGAGCGCGCACGCCCCACCGCAATCTTGTAGGTGCTGCTGGCGCCCTTGCAGCACGCATCGAACGACACGAACAGGTAGTACCAGCCATTGGCCTGCTGGATGAAAGGCGCCTCCACCGCGCCCGGGGACGGCCGGCTCGCCAGGCTGTAGCGCGCCGTGTTGCCGGACAGCTGCTTGCCGGTGCCGGGATCGAGCTGGATCAGCTTGATCCCCGACCAGAACGAGCCGAACGCCAACCACCACTTGCCATTGCCATCCACCACCAGATTGCCGTCGATGGCGTTGTAGTCGTCGCTGCTTTTGGAGGTGTAGACGATGCCTTGATCCTTCCACGAGCCTGGTTTGCCGGTGCTGCTGCTGGCAAGCGCAATCGCGGAGGTATTGGTGGCGAACTTGGAGGCGGTGTAATACATCAGATACTTGCCGTCGTGGAAGGACACATCCGGCGCCCACAGCTGGTTGTCCGGGTTGTAGCTGCGCACCCAGCTCGGCATGCTGCTGAAGATCGCACCCGCGTTGCTGAATGTGGTCCGGTCGGTACTGGTGACCACGCCGGTAGTGGCATAGATGTAGTAACGCCCATCGCTCAGCTTGAGCATCGACGGATCGTGCACGATGGTGTCACCGCTCACCACGCCCGGCCCCACGGCCGCGTGCGCGGGTACGCTGTGCAAGCAAAGCGCAATGGCAATCACGGCCATTAGCCACGCGATCGTGCCGTCACGCAGCGGCATTCCAGACCAGCCCCCTTCCACTCGACTGCCGCCACTAACGCGCATCGCCCACTCCTTGAATAACGTAAGGACGTTTTCTGTAGGAGCAATCTAGCGCGGCAGAAATGCCACGAATCCGACGCTGATCTCAGAAGCACGGCGCAAGCCGAGCGGTTGTCTTATTTGCGACGTGCCTTCGTGCCGAACTGTGTAACGCACCTGAGATTCCATATGCCGGTGCGTGGCGCACATACGGTCACTGCACCAGTAGCGTATCGGAGTTATCTCTTCATCGTCTTGCATCGCGTCGATGACAACCCGTCTCCATGACGCTGCAAAACTACAGCACCACTCCACCACGACGCGCAGATCCCGATTGGTCGTCGCCTCGTTGTGGCCGTGATCGTGCGCGCCGACGCGCTGACTGAGCACCATGTGCGCCGCAACTCTGCAGACGTAAAGCGACTCGCACATCGGCACGCTTCGAAGACACAGGCCTGCCGCGTATCATGCGCACTCTTTCACGCATCGGGATGGACCCATGGCCGTACGCACGCTCAACGAATTTCTCGCCCATTCCAAGGAAAAGGACGTCAGCCCCGATCCGTTCGAACTGGAAAACCCGCATCTGCTGGAAGTGCGCCTCGACGGCATGGTGTGGTCCAAGGCCGGCGCCATGGTCGCGCGTACCGGCAACGTCAAGTTCACCCGCGAGGGGCTGCTGGAACAGGGCCTGGGCAATCTGCTGAAGAAGGCCGTCAGCGGCGAAGGCATGCAACTGATGAAGGCCGAAGGCCAGGGCCGGGTGTATCTGGCCGACCTCGGCAAGCTGGTGACCTTGCTGCGTTTGAATGGCGAGGCGATCTTCGTCAACGGCAACGACGTGCTGGCCTTCGAATCCGGCGTCGAGCACAAGATCACGATGATGCGCAAGGTGGCCGGCATGCTGTCCGGCGGCCTGTTCAACGTGCGCCTGAGCGGCCACGGCATCGTGGCGATCACCTCGCACTACGAACCGCTGACCCTGCCGGTCACCGCCGCCAGCGGCCCGGTGTTCACCGACCCCAATGCCACCGTGGCCTGGTCGGGCACGCTGTCCCCCGAGTTGGTCACCGACGTGTCGATCGGCACGCTGTTCGGCCGCGGCTCGGGCGAGAGCCTGCAGATGCGTTTTGCCGGTGAAGGCTGGGTGGTGGTGCAGCCGTACGAAGAAGCCAGTTTCCAGGCCAAGGGCTGATCCAGGCCGCCCGGCAGCAATCAACAAGGCGCATCCCAGCCCACCCTGTAGGAGCGCCCCTGGGCGCGAGGGGCCTTATCGGTAACGCCACATCGCGCCCGGGTGCGCTCCTACGGGTTTCCGCTAGTTTGCCGCGCGCTGCGCAGCTAACGAGCTGCACTGGCTTGGCTGTGCGTAGTGGCGAAATCCTGCGCAACAGATGCTTGCGCTGGCTACACGTCGTAGGAGCGCACCCGGGCGCGAGGGGCCTTACCGGTAACGCCACGTCGCGCCCGGGTGCGCTCCTACGGGTTTATGGCTCTGATGTGTCACACCCATCCGCGCTTGCGGAACCATGCCAGCGGAACCAGCATGCTCAGCACGATCACGCCCAACGCCCAGTAATACGCGTCGTGCCACTTGAGCTCGGGCATGTAGGCGAAGTTCATGCCCCAGATGCCAACCAGCACCGTGGGCGGAATGCCGACCACCGACGCCACCGCCATCACCTTCATCACGTTGTTCTGGTCCATGTTGATCATGCCCAGCACGCTGTCGAGCAGGAACTCGATGCGGTCGTCCATGTGCTGCTGGAACTCGCTCAAGGTGGTCAGGTCCTTGTGCAGCAAGCCGATGCGTTTGGCCGCATCGGTACCGAACCAGTCCGGCGCGGCGTCATCCAGATAGGTGACCAGGCGCAGCAGTCCCTGCCCGGCATTGTGCAGCCCGCCCAGACGCCGGCCCATGCCCCCGACCTGATGTAGCATGCGCTCCAGATCACGGGTCTTGTGCGGGTTGTCGAACACCTGCCGGGTGGTGTCGGTGACCTCGGCTTCCAGCGATTCCAGCCGGTCTGCCAGGCGCCCCACCAACTGGTCGAAGATGCGCAACAGCAGATCGTCGGCGCTATGGCAGGGCTCGTGTTGCAGATGCGTCGCCACCGCATCCAGCGAGCCCATGTGCTGCTCGCGCAGGGTCACCAGCATGGTCGGCGACAGCGCAAAGCCCAGCGGCGCAGTCGGGCCATCGTCGTCCTGAAAGCGCGGCACGTTGAGAAACAGCACCTCGCCCTGGCGCCGCACCCGGCTGGAGAATTCGATCTCGCCGATGACCGCGCGATCCGGCAGCGCAAACCCCACCTTGTCTGCGGCCTGCGCCAGCTCCTGCGCGCTGGCCTGGCACAGGTCGACCCAGCACCCGTGCGTGTGCTGCGTTCCGGCAATCGGGTGCGTGGTGATCATGCGATGGGCCGTGGCGATGGATGGCGGCGAGCATCCCGTTCCATCCGATCCGCGTCAACGTCGCGTGCACCACGCGCTTAGCTGCCAGTGGCCTTCATCGCGGCGCCGTGCAGCCGCAGACGCCAAGGCCCCGCAGTGCGGGGCCTTGGTGATGTCTTGGCTGGATGTCTTCGCTGGTACGACCGCTCAGCCGGTGCGCGCCTGCTGCCGCTTCACCGCATAGCCGATCGCCAGGATCAGGAACCACACCGGGCTGGCCAGCAGCGCCTGGCGCGTGTCGGCCTGCAAGGTCAGCAGCACGATGACGAAGGCGAAGAACCCCAGGCACACGTAGCACATCAACACGCCACCGGGCATCTTGAACGCCGAAGCCGCGTGCTGCTCGGGCCGCTTGCGCCGGTACGCGATGTAGGCGCACAGGATCAGCGACCACACGAACATGAAGAGCACCGCCGACAAGGTGGTGACCAGCGTGAACGCAGTGACCAGGTTGGGGATCAGATACACCAGCATCGCGCCCAGCAACAGGCACACACAGGAGAACAGCAGGCCACGTGCCGGCACCGCCGCACGCGAGAGCTTGGCAAAGCCCTTGGGCGCATGCTGTTCTTCGGCCAGGCCGTAGAGCATGCGGCTGGTGGAGAAGATGCCGCTGTTGGCCGACGAGGTGGCCGAGGTCAACACCACGAAGTTGATCAGGCTCGCGGCCGCCGGCACGCCGGCCAGCACGAACAGCTCCACGAACGGGCTCTTGTCGGCCACCACCTGCCGCCACGGCGTCACCGCCATGATCGCGATCAGCGCCAGCACATAGAAGATCAGGATGCGCACCGGGATCGAGTTGATCGCCTTGGGCAGATTGCGGCGCGGGTCGGCGGTTTCCGCAGCGGTGGTGCCGACCAGCTCGATGCCGACGAAGGCGAACACCGCGATCTGGAACCCGGCGAAGAAGCCGCCAATGCCCATCGGGAACATGCCGCCGTCGTTCCACAGGTTCGACAGCGAGGCCATATTGCCCGACGGCGAGCGAAAGCCCCAGGCCACCAACCCGGCGCCGGTGAGGATCAGCGCGCAGATGGCGATGATCTTGATCAGCGCGAACCAGAACTCCATCTCGCCGAACAACCGGACCGTCACCAGATTCAGGCTCAGCAGCAACAGCACGCAGAGAATGGCGGGGATCCACGGCGCCAGGCCCGGAAACCAGAACTGCGCATAGGCGGCAATCGCGATGACATCGGCGATGGCGGTGATGATCCAGCAGAACCAGTACGTCCACCCGCAGAAGAACCCGGCCCACGGCCCGAGCAGGTCGGTGGAGAAGTCGATGAACGACTTGTACTCCAGGTTGGACAGCAGCAGCTCGCCCATCGCGCGCATCACGAAGAACAGCATCGCGCCGATGATCAGATAGACGAACAGGATCGACGGGCCGGCCAGGCTGATCGTCTTGCCCGAGCCCATGAACAGCCCGGTGCCGATCGCGCCACCGATGGCGATCAGCTGCAGGTGGCGATTGGAGAGACTGCGTTGCAGATGATCGGGCGCGGACGAATCAGACATGGGGCACGGCACCGGCAAGTGAGCAAGCCGTCAAAAATACGAGATCGCGGCAGCGCGCACCAGCGGTTTGCACAGCGGCGCCGGGTAGGCCGCAGCGTGCGCCGGCGCATGGTGGCCGGCTTGCCCCATCGTGGTGCGCCGCATGTCTGCGCATCCGCGGCTGTTTTCATTGAGGGACCACAGCCGTTAGTGATGCGCGCAACGCATCGCCGGAGCAGTCTTCGCCAGCTGCCTGGCGCCTGCGCGTTGCAACGCTGTCCGCTCGCGCGGTGCACGCACACGCACTGCAGGGGCACGAGCACAGCCTTGCGACCAGGTCCGCAGCATGCCTGCCGTTAACTCCGTCACCGGCGCGAAGCAGCATGGCCTCCGATGGCCGGCGATGCATCAGCCCGCATCACCGACAACGGCGGCGCGGCATCTCGCACAAACAGCGACCCCTATTCCAGTGCGGCCGCTTGCCTGCCACCGCTCACACACTCCTGCCCGCTTCCTTGACCCGGCGCACGGACCGCACATGACAATCGCTGGTCTGCTGCGCGGGCCATCCCTCAGGACACTCCCATGCGCTCCCGTTCTCATCTGCTGCTTGGCCTGGCGTTACTCACCCCCCTGACCGCGCTGGCCGTGCAGGTCGATACACGCGGACACCTCACCGATGCGCGCGGCCAGGCGCTGCAGGTACGCGGCGTGACCTGGCCCGGCTTCGATCGGGCAGCGCGGGTGGCCACCGGACTGCGCAGCATTACGCTGCAGCAGCTGCTGGATCAGATGCAGGCATCGGACATCAATACCGTGCGTGTACCGATCTGCGCAGCGACCCTGCAAGCCGGATCGGTGGCCGCCGCCGATGTGGCCGGCGACCCAGCACTGCGCGGCCTGAATTCCCTGCAGCTGCTCGACGCCGTGGTGCGCGCCAGCACCCAACGCGGCATGCAGGTGCTGCTCGCCTTTGCCGATGGCGGTTGCGACGACGCGGCGCCGCAGCTGGGCGCGCAGCACAACGCCTGGACGGGTGGCCTGAGCATGCTCGCGCGCCGCTACGGCAGCACCGCTGGCGTGCTCGGGATCGACCTGGGCAGCAGCGGCTACCGCAATGCCAACTGGGCGGGCAATGCGACAGATGCCGACTGGAACCGCATCGCCGCGCGTGCAGCCGCCGCAGTGCTGAGGCACGCGCCGGCCTGGGTGATCGGAGTGGAAGGCGTGGGCAGCGACGCGATATGCAGCGACTCCGCACGCAAGGCCGCCGGCAGCAATTTGCAGCCGCTCGCCTGCGTGCCGCTGCGCATTCCTGCCGCACATTTGGTGCTGATGCCGAAGCTGGCGGGGCCGGATCGCGACGCGGCGGACGCATTTGCAGCGGCCGACTTTCCGCGCAGCCTGCCGGCGAGCTGGCAGCGCGACTTCGGACAATTCTCGGAAGATCACGCGTTGCTGCCGGTCAGCCTCGGCGGCGGCCTGGGCGATGGCGACCCACGCGACCGGGCATGGCAACACGCATTGAGCGGGTATCTGAGCAACACCGGCATACGCAGCGCAGTCCTCGGCAGCTGGGAAGTAGGCAATGCCAACAACGGTGGCCTGCTCGCCAGTGATGGCAACCCGCGCGCCGACAAGCTGCAGATCCTGCATCAGGCCTGGGGGCTGTCGGGCGCGAACCTCGCCACGCCATCGGCAAGGAGCGCCGCTGCGGCGGATGCAAGCAAGGCCACCACCTGGAACAGCACCTTCACCGGCACCGCGACCTACACCGGCTCCGGCTATTCCGGCGGCGCGGTGCTGCTGGATCCGATTCCGAGCAACGCCTTCATCACCGCGCTCAACCCGACCCAGATGAACTTCGGCGGGGTCAAGGCCGCACTTGCCGGCGCCTATCTGGAAGTGACCGGGCCCAAGGGCAAGACCGTCGTGTACGTCACCGACCTGTATCCGGAAGGCGCATCGGGCGGCCTGGATCTATCGCCCAACGCGTTCGCGGCCATCGGCGACACGGTGCAGGGACGCATCCCGATCAGCTGGAAGATCGTACGTGCGCCGACCACCGGCAATGTGCAATACCGCATCAAGGAAGGCAGCTCGCGCTGGTGGGCCGCGATCCAGGTGCGCAATCACGCCTACCCGGTGGTCAAGTTCGAAGTGAAACAGGGCAGCACCTGGAAGAGCCTGCAAAAGATGGATTACAACCACTTCCTCGGCGAGCAGCTCGGCAACCAGCCCTTGTCCATTCGTATCACCGATATCCGCGGCAAGGCCATCCTGGATACGATCCCCGCACTGCCCGAGGACGGCAGCAAGCCGGTGTACTTCGAACCGGGGCATGTGCAGTTCCCTTGACGTGATTGGTAAGGAGAACTCATCCGCAAGCCGTCGAATGCGGAATTCGGGTCGCCAGCATTCGCCTGCGACGGCAATGCCGACATTCACCTGAAACGGCTAAACAGCCAAGCAAAACCACTACGTTCACCAATAAGTGTGCGCAGCCGGCTTGGTAGTCCCATCAGCACACGCCCAAGTTGGCCGGTGCGATGCCCTCGTCGCTTGCGGGACCTGTGGCGGCATGGATGCCGCCACGGAGCCTCCAGGGACGGATTCACGGCGTGTCCTGCAAGCGATGAGGGCGTCGCGCCCTCGACCATGCTGCCTGGGTATATCCCACGAATGCTGAAAGAATCCCGATACCGGCCGCGCTTACCCGGTGGCTGATCACCAGCCGCGATTACCCACCCGCGTTAACCACCCGCAAGCCCGCCGCCAACACGACCAGGCAAGGCCTGATCGTCATCTTCCTCAAGGTCACCCACCTCCTCGCGCAAACCCCCTTGCTGCGGCGTCTGCTCTTCCAGCGGGACCTCTTCTTCGTTGGTATCCGGATCGGGCGTGCCGTGTACCGACAGACCGGCATTGGCGGCGGTCATCGGATGCGCAGTGCGTGGATTGAGCTGCATGAAGTGGCTCCGGTTGGTTCGAATGGAGCACCGACAGTGCGCATTGCAGCGCTACCACACCGTGATCCCGGGCGGGATCGTGCTGACATGCCGTTGACGTCGACCACGCCCCACCGACCGCGACTATCATGGCCGCATCCCTTCGAGGCCACGCCATGCGCTTTCGCATCTTCCTTGCGCTTATGCTGAGCTGCGGCATCGCACACGCGGCCGAGCCTGCGCCTGCCTCACGGCTGGATGCAGTGCTGCAGTCCGGCGTGCTGCGGGTCTGCACCACCGGCGACTATCGCCCCTACTCGCTGCTGCGTGCCGACGGGCAATTTGAGGGCAGCGATATCGCCCTGGCGCAGTCGCTGGCAGGCAGCCTGGACGCGCGCGTGGACATCGTCCGCACCAGCTGGCCACACCTGATGCCCGACCTGCTCGCCAATCGCTGCGACATTGCCGTCGGCGGTATTTCGGTCACCTTGCAACGGCAGCGCCAGGCCGGTTTCAGCACGGTGCTGGATGTGGACGGCAAGATTCCGCTGGTGCGCTGCGCCGACCAGGCGCGTTACCGCAGCCTCGCGCAACTCAACCGACCCGAGGTGCGCGTGATCGAACCACCCGGCGGCACCAACGAGGCCTTCGCGCGCCAACAATTGCCGCGCGCACACCTGCGCCTGTTCGCCGACAACACCACCATCTTCCAGGAGTTGCTGGAGCAACGCGCGGAAGCGATGATCACCGACGCCTCCGAAGCGCTCTACCAGCAGGCACGCCTGCCCGGCCTGTGCGCGGTCGCACCCGATCAGCCACTGCAATACGGCGAAAAAGCCTTCCTGCTACCGCGCAACGACCACGCCTGGAAAGCGTACGTCGATCAGTGGCTGCACCTGAGCAAGGCCAGCGGCGAGTACGCGCGTATCGTTGACACCTGGCGTGCACCGCGCAAGGAATCCACTACGCCGTAGCGGGAATCGGGAATCGGGAATCGTAATAGCATCAAGCGCATCGCGGCAGTTCGAAGCAGCGCCCCTCCGATTCCCCATTCCCGACTCCCCATTCCCGCGGCGCACAGCGCCGCCCTCAAACAATCTTGGTCCGCCGCCACCACCGCGACACCTGCTCCTCGCGGATCAGCGTGAACAGGCCCGCGCCCAGAATCAGCGCGATGCCGACCGCCATCGGCCAGTCCAGGTGGTCGTGAAACAGCAGATAGCCGAAGGCGATCGCCCACAGCATCTGGCTGTATTGCGTTGGCGCAACCACACTCACCGGTGCCATCCGCGTGGCGTACATCAGGCAGATCGCCGCCAGGCCGGCAAGCAGCCCATAGCCGGCCAACAGCCCCCACTGATACAGCGTGGGCCAGACAAAGGTCGGCAACATCATGATCCCGCCCATCACCAACGGGCCGATCACCCCGGCGCCGTACAAGGTCAGGCGTTTTTCGCTGTGGCCGGCCATGCGCAGGGTGATGACCGAGATCGCACCGACCAGGCCGCACACGATCGCGGCCACATGCCCTTGGGTGAGATGGCGAAAGCCCGGGCGCAGCACGATCAACACGCCGATGAAACCCACGATCACCGCCGACCACCGCCGCCAGTGCACCTCTTCCTTGAGGAACACCACCGACAGCACGGTGACGAAAATCGGCATCAGGAAGATCAGCGCGAACGCCTCGGCCATCGGCAAGGTGGTGAACGCAATCACCGAGGTCAGATTGCCGATGGCGCCGGTGAGCGCACGCAACAGCCACAGGCTCGGTTGCTTGGCCATCACCAGTTCGCGCAACCGGTCGTCCGGCTTTTTCAGGAATGGCACGGCCACCAGCATCAGCAAGGCACCGAGAAACAGCACTTCGTAGACCGGCAGCGTGCCTTCCAGCAGCTTCACGAACGCGTCGCTGATCGAATAGGCCGCATAGCAGGCAAACCCCAACAACACACCCTTCAGCATTGCCGATCCTCCACGGTTGGCGCCAATCGGACACCATGTCGATGGGGGCAGTGCGCAGTATGGGGTGCGGCGTGCCTGAGAGGAATCGGCGCACGCATCCGGGCACGACGGCGCCTGCATCGCCACCGGCATACCGTTGCGCATTACCCGGCTGCTCACGTCGCTGCAGACGCCGCCGCTGCGCCGCCCGCCATCGCGCCGGCGGTGCGCTGGATGCGCATGCGCGATGGGGTCGGTTACGATGCCAGTCCATCCCTCGCACCAGCAGCGCGCGTGACGCGTGCACCCAGACCAGCGACTCGTGCCCCACTACTCCGGCCCACTCCTCATTTGCTCCGATGCCCAGGCGCTGCTTGCCGCGCGCGGCAGTGGCCTGACCCAATGGACCGGCTCGCTGGACCTGGGCCGCAGTACCGGCACCGCCCAGCTGGATGCGCAGACCTGGCAGTGGCGTGGCAGAGGTTACCCATATCCGGGCAAGCTCAAGGAGCGCACGCTGTACTTCTGGGACGGTGATGATTTCGCCCCGATCTCGCGTTTCAGCGGCGCGCTGATCAAGCTCGTTCCCACCGAATGGGGCGCGCCCACCTTCGAGATCGATGGCATCAAGATGCTGCCCTCGGCGCAGCTGTCGCCGTTCGACGATGCGCGCCGCAAGGTGGCGCTGGTCGATCCGCGCGGCAAGATCGTGCTGGATACCTGTGGTGGGCTAGGCTACTTCGCCGCCTGCTGCCTGGAGGCCGGGGTGGCGCAGCTGCATTCGTTCGAAAAGAATGCCGACGTGCTGTGGCTGCGCACGCTCAATCCCTGGTCGCCGGATCCGGACGATGCCGCCTGCGGCGGACGTCTGCAGCTGACCCATGCCGATATCTCGCAGCATATCGCCACGCTGGCAGACGATGCGGTCGATGCGGTCCTGCACGACCCGCCGCGCTTCGGCATCGCCGGCGAGCTGTACTCGCAGCTGTTCTACGATCAGCTGGCGCGGGTGTTGCGTCGTGGCGGGCGCCTGTTCCATTACACCGGCGCACCCAACCGGCTCACCAGCGGCCGCGATGTGCCCAACGAAGTGAGCAAACGCCTGAGCAAGGCCGGCTTCAGCACGCAACTGGCACTGGACGGCGTGCTGGCAACGCTGCCGGCGCGGCGCTGACTGCGGGATTTTTGCGGCAACTGAAAACGCGCAGATCGGTCGCGGCCAGCTGCAGGTCGGCGCTGCACGCGAAGCCGCAATGCAGCAGGCAGATGCCGACCCGGGCACTGGCCGCCTCCGTCTGACTGAAAGTGCAGCCGGTTTGCCGGCCACGCCTGGCCAGCGAACGGATCTGCGATACTGCACCGCCCACGACAAGGACGTTGCATGCGCATTCGCTTTACGACCTGGTTGCTCTCCGCGCTGCTGATGATGACCGGCGTGCCAGCAGCGCGCGCGCAGACTGCGCCGCAGACACCGCCACCGCCGCAGCCCATGTCCGAAGTCACCACCCGCCATCCGGTGACCACCGCGGTCCTTGCCGGGCGTACGATTCGCCTGGGCGAACACGCCGGCAAGTGCGCAATCCTGCGCGATGACGAAGTGCTCCCGCTGGGCATCGGCGCACCGTGCTACTTCAGCATCAATCGCGAATACGGCGCCCAGGTGCACCACTTCCACGGCAGCGACATCGTGCTGGTGCAACACGCCCACCCCACCTCTGCGCCGGACTGGGATATCAAGCTGTACGGGGCGATCTGCGCGTTCGAAGCGCAGGCCGTGCGCGAAGTCGATGGCGTGCTGGAACCCGGCAGCGTCGCCACTTCCTGGCACTGTGACCCGAGCATGGGAGCCGATCAGAAGCAGTTCGTCTACAGCTACGACACCTGGCCCAAGCGCGAGACGCAGCCGCCATCGCGCAAGCAAAAGCAAAAGCAGACACAGCCCTGATGGCCGCATGAGGCGCAGGCGTCGATCGGCGCAGGCGGTTGCCCCGGCCTTGTGACCCGACGGCTGATCAACACCGTGTACTCAACAGCGGCTTGCCGCACGCCTGCGCAGCCGCGTCGTCGTCGACAGCGCGGCACCGCAGTCGCGCATGCTGTGGACCAACCGCGCAGGTCATCGCCTGCCGCTTCGGTACGCCGTCCAGGCAACGTAGGTGAACCAGGCGATGACCGCCAACGGCACACTGGTCAGCAACGCATTCCAGCCGATGGCGATCCAGAACCGCTGCGGGTCTGCATCCGCGTAAAAGATCCTGGTCGGCCGGCCGCGGATGACGCTGATATAGCGCCCCGTGACGATCGCCTCCAGCAACAGCCACAGCCGCACGCAGCAGGCGATCGCCACGGCAACGGCCCCCCCGCCGACGATCCATTCCTGGATCCGGGACGCTGCGGGAGCTGGCGCAGGTGGCGGTGATTTGGGCCGCTTTTTTTTCACGCAGGCATCGGTTCGATGGTGGCGGCGCAGCAGTGTACGCGCAGCGCAACCGGCCGACGCCATCCATCGCACGCCTGCAACACCTGGTGGTCGCGCAGTGAGCGCATGACACGCACCTGCCGGCTGAGCGCGGCCGCTATACTGATGGCGCAGCGCACTCGCTCAGAGTGATTGGAATGCTCCACGCTGCATTCGTCTCAGGGAAGATGGCCTGCAACAGTGCAACCTGGATTGTCCGGGTGCTTCCTTGGGGTTTTTGCCGTGTTTCGCCATGCACTGGCGACAACGGCCTCGTACCAAGGACCTTTCACTTTGAAGACATTCACCACGTTCCTGCTGGTCTCTTTCAGTCTGCTGCTTGCCTCTTGCGGCGGCGCCACCACCGGCGCCTCCAAGCTCTCCTCCAGCGACTACCTGCTGCACAACATCTCGGTCTGGAATGGCGCGGTGAGCATCATCGACCCGTGGGTGTCGGGCGACCGCGGGCAGAGCCTGGTGACCGATGCCATCGCGCACAAGCCGCTGGACAGCTACAAGACCGCGCTGGGCAGCCAACGCAAGGCACTGGCCGCCAACGCGCAGGCCAATACCGCCGTGGCCTCGGGCGTGCCGGACAACGCCAAGGACCTGGACGGCAAGCTGTCGGCCTACCTCAAGAGTGCCGACGCGATGATGGCCGCGCTCGAGCGCGTGGCCGCCCTGCCCAACGGCTACAGCAACACCGAGCTGGCGCCGTTGGCCAAGGACCTGGAAACCGTATCCGCCCAGCTCAACACCGATATGCAAGCCCTGAATACCGCGCAGCGCGCGTATTCCAAGCAGCACAAGATTGCGATGCAGGAAGTCAGTCAGTAAACAGCGCGTTGCCGATGGCGTCCTGCAGGGCGCCATCGTGCCGTGTCGGCAGCTGCGCCCTGCGTGCCAGACGCAGATGCAGATGCACACGCCATGCACTACTGCGCGCACTGCGCTCGGTGCATCGGTGATGCGCTGCGCAGCCAGGCCGCAGGCGCCCTCATCCAATCGTCAACACACCGCCCATTGATCGCGCCCGGCGGTCTTGGCGGCGTACAGCGCAAGATCGGCCTGCCCCAGCAGTACATCCAGGCCGGTCCCCGCAGTGACGCTCGCCGCGCCCATGCAGAAGCGCACCGGCTGGTCGGCGGGCAGGCCGGCGATCTCGATCGCGGCCACCGCGTTGCGCAGCCGCGCGAACACCGCAGGAATCTCGTCTGCGCTGCAGCCCGGCAGCACCAGCAGGAATTCTTCGCCGCCCAGCCGTCCCAGGCGATCCTGCGTTCGCAGCGCCAGCCTGGAGGCGCAGGCCAGCGCCTTGAGCACGGCATCGCCGGCGGCGTGGCCATGCATGTCGTTGATCAGTTTGAAGTGGTCCAGATCGATCAATGCCAGCATGCACGGAACCTGCGAGCGCACCGCTTGCTCGAGCTGCTGCTGCGCCTCTGCGCGAATGGCGCGGCGGTTGGGCAGGCCGGTGAGTTCGTCGCGCATCGCCAGCCGCGAGAGTTGCCGCCGGTGGCACGCACCGAAGGCCAGCACCACCAGCGCGCCCAGCAACAACAGACAGGTTGCACACAAGGCGATCCACAAGGCGCGTTGACCCGCTTCGTGGGCCTGCAAGGCCAGTTGCGCGGTCTCGCTGCGTCGGCGCAGCTCGGCGGTTTCCGCGCCGCGGCGCGCATCTTCGTAACGCGCCTGCAGGCGCAGCATCACGGTGTCGCGCTGGCGATCCAGGCTCTGCGCGCGCAGCGTGTTGGCGCGTTGCAGTTCCTGGTATGCCTCGGCATGACGCCGCTCCGCCGCCAGTGCCTGGGCAATGGCATCGATCAGTTGCGCGCGCCGTCCCAACGGCAGATCGGGATCGTCCGCTGCCTTGGCCGCGACGATCTCCCCGCCGAGGCTGCCGGACTTGAGCGCGGTCAATGCCTGCAGCAATACCGCGTGGCAGGCGGCCACCCGGCCGACATTGCCTTGCCGTTGCATCAACGGCAAGGCTTCACGTGCCATTGCCAATGCCGCGGTGGCCTCGCCGGTTTCGATCAGAACCTCGCTGGCGCTGATCAATGCCGCGGCCACGCCGGCCTGATCGCCCAGCTCGCGGCTGAGCGCCAGCGCACGCCTGAAATGCAGCAATGCCGCGTCCGGCTGCTGCGCTGCCAGCGACGTGCCGTATTCATATTCGATCAGGCTGCGCTGAAAGCGTGCTGGCTGGCCGCGCACGCGTGCCAGGGCGCGCTGCAGATAGTCTTCGGCATCGTTGTCTTCGGCCGAACGGCCACCCACGCGGCTGGCCAGCGAGCCGAGCTGGGTCAACGCATCCAGCTCCAGGCTCAAGCTGTGTTCGCGCACTGCGCACTGGTAGCTGGCCTGCGCGGCGTTCCAGGCCTCGTCGCTGCTGCCGGAGGCGAGCATGCCCCACATGTCGACCGCCTCGACCTCGCACAGCAGATCGTTGCGACCCAGCGCACGCGCGCGCTGACGCAGCGCCTCCAGCCGCGCCAGCATGCCGCGGTTGGGGCTATCGCGCACATCGCCGAGCGCCTGCACGATCGCCAGCCACAGCTGCGCCTGCGCCGCGTTGCCGCGCACCCGTTCCGACAGCGCATGCGCCTGCGCCAGTGCTGTCTGACGGCGCTCGGTCTCTTCCAGGGAAATCAGCACGCGCGCCTGCGCCAGCAAGGCCCAGAACTGCGCATCGGCATCGCCCTCGCTGCGGGCACGCTGCAACGCGGCCTGGGCGGCCTGCAGGGCAGCCCTGGGGTCGTCGATCGCCGCGGTTTCGATGCGCTTCCACGGCTGCGACTGCGCCCACAGCGTGGCGCTGAACAGCATCGCGGCCATCCCGACGACCATGCGCCGCCAGCGTGGCGCCGCGCTGCTCATCGACACCTCACGGCGACGATAAGCCACACCGCAGGGCTGCCATGCACAGGACGCGCCGGCCGGCCCGTATCGGGTTTGCTGGTTGCTGCGACACTCGAGCTCTCCCATGGTTGGCTGGCGGCGGAATCGGAGCGACGTCGGCGTCTGCCTGAACGCCGCATCGATGCAAACACGCGGTCATGATGACTGGCGCACGCGGCAGGTCACGTGATCGCCACGCTTTGCGCCACGATCGTTATCGGCCTGCGTGCGGCGGGCTTGAATCGGCCTGCAGATCGCATGGCAGCAGCCTGCGGCCGGGCACCTTGCCAGGCGCTGCGGCCCAGCGGGCGACCCGCGCCGTCGCCGATGCACATCGCCGGATGCAGCCGCCCTGCGACAGCCACGTAAACTGCCGCACGGCACCTGCCGCCTACTGGATCCTGGAGACGCCGTGACATCCCGCCTGCCCCGCCTGCTCACGCTGCTTGCCGTCGTCTTGCTGTCGGCCTGCGCCACCCAGGCGCCGCGCGCGCCACAGCGCTCCCCGGACGCGGTCAAGGCCGACATCGCCCGGCGCCTGCCGGCCACGCTGTCCGATCGCAACGGTTGGGCCGACGATGTCTACGTGGCGCTGTCCTCGCAGGGGCTGGACCCCAGCGCCGGGCACATCTGCGCGGTGCTGGCGGTGACCGAGCAGGAGTCGACCTACCAGGCCAACCCGGTCGTGCCCAATCTCGGCAGGATTTCGCGCGCCGAGATCGACCGCCGCGCCAGCGCGCATCACATCCCCGGCTTCATGGTCGATGCCGCCTTGCGCATCGACTCGCCCGACGGCCGCAGCTATGCCACGCGCATCGCGAACGCGCGCACCGAACAGGAGCTGAGCCGCATCTTCGAAGACTTCACCGGCAGCGTGCCGCTGGGCGCACGCCTGTTCGACGGGCTCAACCCGGTGCATACCGCCGGACCGATGCAGGTCAGCATCGCGTTTGCCGAACAGCACGCCGAGCGCTATCCGTATCCGCCCGGCGACTCGATCCGCCACGAGGTGTTCAGCCGTCGCGGCGGGCTGTGGTTCGGCACCCGGCATCTGCTCGGGTATCCGGCCAGTTACGACGCACTGCTGTACCGCTTTGCCGACTTCAATGCCGGCTGGTACGCCAGCCGCAACGCCGCGTTCCAGGCGGCGCTGAGCAAGGCCAGCGGCATTGCGCTGGCCCTGGACGGCGACCTGCTGACCCCCGGCGCCAACCTGGACGCCCCCGGTGGTACCGAACGTGCCGCACGCGCGCTGGGCAGCCAGCTGGCAATGAGCGACCGCCAGATCCGCCGTGCCCTGGAGACCGGCAATTCCATCGATTTCCAGGACACTGAGCTGTATCGCCAGGTGTTCGCACTGGCCGAGCGCGGTGCCGGCAAACCGCTGCCGCGCGCGGTGCTGCCCGGCATCACCCTGGAGAGCCCCAAGATCACTCGCACCCTCACCACCGCCTGGTTCGCGCAGCGGGTGAACGAGCGCTGGAAGCGCTGCATGGGCAAGTGAGGCTGCCACCCAAGCCACTGCGCGCCGGCAGGCGCAGCCGCGGTTGCCGCAGATAGGCCTGTCACCCACACGTCCACTTCTGCCCATCGTCTCCAGCCTTGCGCTGTACCCGCAGCGCGAGACCGCTCGCGCTGCGTGTGGGCACATCGGTGATCACGCCAACCGCGTATCTGTGCGCTCTGGATCTGCCGCATGGGCGAGCTAGCCGCGACACGGTCACCGGCACGACTTCTGGCAGAGGCAGCCCCGCGGCCCAGCGGGTAGCATCGGGCGGTCGCGCCGACCGCGTTGCGCGCTCCTTTCGTCCCGGAGAGTTCTACATGCACACCCCATTGCCGATGCGGCAGCTGTTTTCCGCCATCGTCCTGGCTGCCCTGCCGGCCATCGCCGCTGCGCAAGCCCCCGCTGTCACCGCCGCCGATTACGCCCGTGCCGAGCGTCTGATCAACTACGCCGCGCAGCCGCTGGTGGACCATGCCGCCACGCGCATCGACTGGCTGGACGCCACCCATGTGGTCTATGTCGACCACGATGCCAAGGGCAACCGGCTGCTGCAGCTGGACACCGCCACCGGCAAGAGCGCGCCGATCTTCAAACAGTCCGCGCTGGTCGCCTCGCTCAATACGCTGCTGAAGACCGGCGACAAGCCGCTCAAGGCCGACACCTTCGCCCCGGTGGTCAAACGCACCGCCGATGGCCGCTACCGCCTCAACGTGCGCGACACCGCAGTGGTCTGCGATGCGCGCGCGCGCTGCGGCAAGCTGTATGCAAAGGACAAGCCCGAACCGGGCGTGCTGTCGCCGGACAAGCGCAGCGAAGCCTTCATCCGCAACTGGAACCTGTGGGTGCGCGATCTGACCAGCGGCCAGGAGAGCCAGCTCACCCGCGACGGCGTGGAAAACTTCGGCTACGCCACCGACAACGCCGGCTGGCAGCACAGCGACAACGCCATCGTCGCGTGGTCGCCGGACTCGCGCAAGATCGCCACCTTCCAGCAGGACCAGCGCAAGACCGGCGACATGTACCTGGTCAGCACCAAGCTCGGGCATCCGGAACTGCAGTCGTGGAAATACCCGCTGGCCGGCGACAAGGACGTGACCATGATCGAGCGCGTGGTCATCGACGTGCCCACGCGCAGCGTGCTGCGGCTGAAACTGCCGCCGGACCAGCACCGCTCCACCCTGTGCGATGACGTCAGCTGCTCGCCGGGGCTGTGGGACGATGTGAAGTGGGCACCGGACGGCAAGACGCTGGCCTTCGTGTCCACCTCGCGCTTCCACAAGCAGGTCTGGCTGCGCATCGCCGATGTCGTCACCGGCGCAGTGCGCACCGCCTTCGACGAAACCGCCAAGACCTATTACGAAAGCGGCCAGGTCGCCGCCAACTGGGCGTACCTGCCCGACAGCAACGAGGCGGTGTGGTTTTCCGAGCGCAGCGATTGGGGCCAGCTGTATCTCTACGACCTGGCCACCGGCAAACCCAAGCGCGCGATCACCACCGGCGAGGGCAACGTCACCGAACTGCTACGCGTGGACCCGGTGACGCGCACGGCCTGGTTCGTCGGCGTCGGCCGCAGCCCGGGCGTGGACCCGTATTACCAGCAATTGTGGAAGGTGAGCCTGGACGGTGGCGAGCCGGTACTGCTCACGCCAGAAATCGCCGATCACAGCATCGCGCTGTCGCCCGATGGCAAGCGCTTTGTCGATACCTATTCCACCTCGATCACGCCGCCGGTCACGCTGCTGCGCGATGCCGGCGACGGACGCACGGTCAGCACGATCGCCACTGCCGACATCAGCCGCCTCAAGGCAGCCGGCTGGGTGCCGCCGGAGCCGATCACGGTCAAGGCGCGCGATGGCAAGACCACGCTGTATGGCCTGATGTTCAAGCCGACAAACTTCGATCCCGCGCGCAAGTACCCGGTCATCGATTACGTCTATCCCGGCCCGCAAACCGGCTCGGTCCGCGGCCGCAGTTTCCTTGCCGGCCATGGCGACAATCAATCGCTGGCGGAGCTGGGTTTCATCGTGGTCGCCATCGACGGCATGGGCACGCCGTGGCGCTCCAAGACCTTCCACGACACCTGGTACGCCAACATGGGCGACAACACCCTGCCCGACCAGGTGGCCAGCCTGAAGGAACTGGGCCAGCGCTATCCGTGGATCGACCTGGGCCGCGTCGGTATCTGGGGCCACTCCGGCGGCGGCAATGCGTCCACCGCCGCGATGCTGCGCTACCCGGACTTCTTCAAGGTGGCCTGGTCGGAAAGCGGCAACCACGACAACCGCGGCTACGAGGACGACTGGGCCGAGAAGTATCACGGCGAGCACATCGTCAACACCGACGGCAGCTCCAACTACGACGACCAGGCCAACGCCAACCACGCCGGCAAACTCAAGGGCAAGCTGATGCTGGTGCACGGCACGCTGGACGACAACGTGCCGCCGTATCTCACCCTGCTGGTGGCCGATGCCTTGATCAAGGCCAACAAGACCTTCGACATGCTGATGCTACCCAACGCCAAACACGGCTACGGCGAGCTCACCCCCTACGTCGCTCGTCGCCGCTGGGACTACTTCGTGCAGCATCTGCTCGGCGCCACGCCACCGGCCGACTATCAGATGAAGCCGATGCCGGAGAAGTAGCCGACGCTGGAAGCGGCATCGTCGGCCATCGACGGTGCCGCGCTATCGAGCAGTTGAACCGGGAGTGCAGAGAATACGGCGGTGCAGCCGGCCTGCGCCGTCGTGCAGCATCGGTCCCGGGCGCAACACCACACCCGCAAAACCCCCAAGAACCGTAGGAACGGACCCGGCCGCGACGCCTTACCCGCGCAAGCAAACGTCGCAACACAGCATCGCAAAAGATGCAGACGCGCGCACACCGCGGTTAACACATCAAGCTGCATGCACCACCACCGCAAGCACGCTCAATCACGCGTTCCATCAGGCAACACCTGATGGAACGCCCACCTACTTTGCGGTTCTACCACCCAGCTGCTTGCTCAAGAACGCCAGCAAGCGCGTGTAGTACTCGCGTCGATGCGCTTCGGTATAGAAGCCGTGGCCTTCATTGGGGAAGTACAGCGCCTCCACCGGCACGCCGGCATCTTTCAGGGCGCGCTCCATGCGCTTGGTGTGTTCGATCGGCGCGCGCTCGTCCTTGCCACCTGCCGCAAGAAACACCGGCACCTTGATCTGCTTGGCCAGCATCACCGGCGAGCGTGCCGCCAGGGTGTCGCGGGCGCCCAGCCAGTCGCCGGTCCAGTTCTTGGCCCAGCGCGCGTAGCGCGCGGTGTCGCGCGCCATCGTGTCCAGATCGTAGACGCCGACATAGCCGGCGGCGCAGCGGTACACCGCCGGCTCCTTCGCAACGCCCATCAGCGCAGCGTAACCCCCGTAGCTGGCACCGTAGAGACAGATGCGCGAGGCATCGGCCACGCCTTGCGCGACGGCCCAGCGGGTGGCATCGGTAAGATCGTCCTGCATGCGCCCGCCCCACTCCCTGGCGCCGGCCTGGGTGAAGGCACGTCCGTAATTGGCCGAGCCGCGATAATTGACGCGCAGCACCGCGTAACCGGCTGCAGCCAGCAGTTGCGCCTCGTCGTCGAACTCCCATTTGTCGAAGATCCCAAACGGGCCACCATGCGGCATCACGATCAACGGCAGCGGCTTGCCTGCCTGGGCGTGCAGCGGCTGGGTCAGATAGCCATGCAACTGCAGGCCATCGCGCGCCTGGAAACTTACCTGCCTGCTCGCCGGGACGGCGTCGGGCGGAAACCACTCGCGGCGGCTGAACACGCGGTCGGCATGCTTGGCGACCGTATCGAACAGGTAATAGTCGCCGTTATTGCGATCGCTCCACACATACACCAGCACCAGGCGACGGTCGCGGGTGGCCGAGGTGATGTAGACCGCGTTGCCGTCGAAGGCTTTTTCCAGGCTGCGATAGAGCCTGGCCGTCGGCGACTTCTCGTCGAAGAAGCGGTTGCGCACCCGGTCGCTCATGTAGGACGCACCGATCGGCGTGGTGCCGTCCAGATCGCGCAGGATCCGGTACGGGTCGACGGTGTCGTCGTGCAACAACGGCGTGGATTTGCCGCTGGCCGGGTCCCATCCCACCAGCACATCGGTGCCGCTTGCCTGTTCCACCTGCAGATAGGCCTGTCTGCCATCGGCCGCAAAGCCGAGCGGAAATTCGCGATGCCCGCTGCTGGCAGCATCGTTGACCAACCGCCAAGGCGCGGCATCGTCGTCGCGGTAATACAGCTTGCTGACGTTGCTCACATCGGCGCCGTTGGCAAAGCGGATGCGCCCCTGCTGATCGGTCACGAAGTTCGCGCGCCGCACCGGCGATGTCGCCACGGTACTGCGCCGGCCGGTCTGGATATCCAGCTTGTCGATACGGATGCTCGGGTCGCCGACGAACGGGATCGTCGACACCAGGATATTGCGCGGATCGCCCGGCAAGGTATCGAGCATGAACGTGCCAGGCTCCAGGTCCATCTTCAACTGCACGCCGTTGATCTCCGGGTTGGTGCCATAGGGGCTGGCCAACAGGCGGCCATTCTTGCCATCGGCGTCGATGGCATGCAGTTGCCCGATCGCCATCGGCTCGTCGCGCGACCCCAGCCGCTGCGCCATCGACACCACGATGCGGTCGTCGCTGGCCCACCAGAAATCGTCCACCACGCTATTGGCGCCACCGGTGACTTTCGCGGTGGCCACCTTGTCCTGCCGCCGCACGATGCCCAGCACGGTACGATCTTCCAACGGCATGGTGAGCGCGAAATAGTCGCCCGTCGGCGAGATCTTGATCCGCTCGAACTGGTCGCTCTTGAGATAGGGCGTCAGATCCAGCGGTTGCGGCGGCGTCTGCGCGCGAGCCGGCACCGTGATGGTCATTGCCACTGCCAGCGCGGCAGTCGCCACCTTCATCCAGTAATGCATTGCGACACTCCGTTTCTTCCCTGATCCGCCTATGGTGGCAAAGGCGGTTTGCGGCGTCCATCGTCTGGCGTGGCGTTGGGCACTGTGCACGGCAAGATGCCGGATAAAGCACGCGGCATCATTGCTGCCTGGCCTGCACCGAAGTGCTCAGGCACCGGCGCATGCGCGCGGGCCCAACAAACCGATACGCCGGAACCACATTTCCAGCGGCACCGTCACCAGCGGCGGCAACGCGGCCAGCAGGCTCAGCGCCCACGCCCACCACGGCCAGCGCAGGCGCAGCGCGGCAAGCACGCTGACCGCCACATAGAACAGGAAGGCCGCGCCATGCAGGCGCCCGAACAGCCACACCACAAGCTCGGTGGTGTGCGTGCCGTACTTGAGCAACATGCCGAGCAACAACCCGGCCCAGGTCAGCCCCTCGATAAAGGCGGCCACCGCAAACAGCCGGCCGATCGGCGACAACGCAGAACAAGCACGCATGCAACACTCCAGACGGACAGGGATTGCCGCGACGCGATGGCGGCGGCGACGCCCGCTGGCCGCTGCATTCTACAGAGCGCATCGCGCACCATCAGCCCGCCGTCGTTCCTGGCGATAATGATGGCCCTTGTACCAACCGCCCGACCATCATGCGCACCTTCCTTTTGCTCGCCGTGCTTGCACTGGCACTGCTGCCCGCAACGTCCAGCGCAGCCCAGCTACAGGACGGCGATCTGCTGTTCGTCACCGCCGCCCGCACCGGCCTGAGCGGCGCCATCGACGATGCCACCGCCAGGCAGGATGCCCCCAGCTTCGATCATGTGGCACTGCTCGCCCATGACGCTACCGGACAGGTGCTGCTGCACGCAGACGAACAAGGCTCGCGGCAGCAGCCATTGCAGGCATTCGTCGAAGAAGCCAACGCCAAGCATCGGCAGATCCATGTGTACCGGCTGACGGAAGAACAGCGCAATGCGATCCCCGGCGCCATCGCGCAGGCACGGCGCATGCTCGGCAAGCCTTACAACCAGACCTACGTGCAGGACGACAACAGCTACTACTGCTCGGACTTCATCGAACGCGCGTTCCGTGCCCAACACGTCTTCGCCCTGCAACCGATGAACTTCAAGAACCTGCAGACCGGCAAGATCTCGCAGTACTGGACCGACTTTTACCGCAGCAAGGGCATGGACGTGCCGCAAGGTTTGCCCGGCACCAACCCGAACGATATGGCGGCCGCTCCCGTGCTGGCGTATGTCGGCCGTTTGAATTGATGCGCGGGAATGCCGCGCGTAACTAGGAGAGGATGTTGAACAAGGCATTGCCGGCAGGGCTGCTCGCCTTGTCACTCGTCGGCTGCATCAATGCACCACCAGTACCGCAGGAAAAGGCGGTCGTGCCGCAGCAAACACCGGTACCTGCCAACGCGGCCATGGCCACCGCGCTAGCTGGGCAACGCGGCGAAGGCCAGCCGTACGAGATCGTCGACAGCCAGGTCTGGGATGTCCCGGATCCGGCATCAGGCCGCCGCTATCAGGTCGTTGTCGGCTTGCCGGCCGGCTACGCCGACCACCCGGAACGTCGCTATCCGGTTCTTTACGTCACCGACAGCGACTACGCATTCCCTGTGGTGCGGCAGATCGCGCGCCGCTTGAACGGCGACGGGCCGGCGATCGAGGATTTCATTCTGGTCGGGTTGTCCTACGCGGTGGGCGATGAGCCAATGCCCAGCCGGCGGCGCGATTACACCCCGACGCTGGAAAATGGCGACACCGCACCGCCCAATGCGACCCATGGTGGCAGCACGGCCTACGCGTCCTACCTTCGCCAGCAGGTGTTGCCCTTCATCGCCCACCGCTACCGAACCGACGAAGGCAGGCGCCTGTTTCTCGGGCATTCCTACGGTGGCCTGCTCGGTACCCAGATCCTGTTGAGCACACCGCAGATGTTTTCCGGCTATCTGCTTGGCAGCCCCTCGTATTGGTACGGCGAGCACGCCACGGCCGCGCAGGAGAAGCGCTTCGCCGCGGGACACACCGATGCGCCTGCGCGGGTCTACATGTACGTCGGCGAGTACGAGCAGGTGCGCTATAACAAGCAGTACGACATGGTGATCGACGCCAGAAACATGGTGCAGACGCTACGTGCAAGACGGTATCCGTCGCTGCAGCTGGAGCTGGAGGTGCTTAACGACGAAGATCACCTGAGTGTCGCGCCGCGTGGCATCACCCATGGGCTCAAGTTCCTGTTGGGCACCAAAGCCCCCTGAGTGGAGTGCCTTGCGCCTTGTTCTGGCGGCGCAAGGCGATGCATCCCCGCCAGCGCATCGCTCTCGCAGACCGGGTACCGTGCGGGCGCCGCCAATGCACGGCATGCACAAGCTCTTGCCAACGCCCATACACGCACCGTCCTAGTGTGTGCACGTCCATACAGCGTGCCGCACGCAGCGCATTCCGCCTGCGATTGGCGAGCACATGCAGAGGTGTACATGGCTTTGATTCATTCCATCCTGATGGGCGCCGTCGCCGGCATGCGCTCGATGACGCCGCTGGCGGCGGTCACCAATGCCGCCCGTACCGGCAAGCTTCCTGCCGACAACGGCGCACCGCCGTTACTGGCCAATCCGCTGGCGTCGGCCGGCATGCTCGCGCTTGCCGGCGGCGAGCTGGCAGGCGACAAGATGAAAACCGCGCCCGACCGCATCGTGCTGCCTGGCATGATCGCCCGCATCGCCACCGGCGTGATTGTCGGCGCGGCCCTGGCTCCGCGCCATCAGCGCGGTGTCGCCGCACTGCTGGGCGCGACCACTGCAGTAGCAGCCGCGTATCTCACCTTCAACCTGCGCATGCGCGCGATCGAACGCTACGGCCAGACCAGCACCGGCGTGGTCGAGGACGCAATCACGGTGGGCGCGGCGACGTTGATCATGCGCGATGCGGCCAAGCACTAGCGCGACGTCCCTCGCCTAAGCCTGTCGCCCACCGCGACCGCAGGGCGCGCTATGGCGACGGCCGTTACACCGTCGCCATGGCACAGCAACAACACGGCGCCCGATCGCGCTGTGGGGTGTCACAGCAGCGCAGGCATCACAGCCTAGACAGGCCGATAGATCGCGCAGAGCTTGTTGCCATCCGGGTCGCGCACGTAGGCCAGCCACACCGGCCCCATGCGGCTCTCTCGCAGGCCCGGTGGATCTTCGATGGACACACCACCTGCCGCCACCGCAGCGTCGTGGAAGGCCTGCACCTGCTCGGGCGAGCCGCAGCTGAAGCCCACGGTGGCGCCGTTGCCGCTGGTCGCGGGCGCATCGTCGATCGGCTCGCTGACAACGAAAGTGCTGCCGGCATGGCGATAGAACAGGCGCACATGACCGGAGCCGGCAGGGCTGACCAGCGGCTCCGTGGCACCAAGGACGCCGCCGAGCACCGCATCGTAAAACTGCCTGGATCGCGCGATATCGTTCGATCCCACCATCACATGATTCAGCACGCACCGCTCCTGTTCGTATCGAAGGCGCACAGTTTAGGGCAGCACGTGGATATCCGGCAGCATTCGGCGAATGGCTGCCTCAGCCGCCACGCCCGTGCGGCGCCTGCAGATCCTGCAGCGGCCCCAGCGGCACGATGCCGGTGGGATTGATCATGTCGTGACTCTGGTAGTAATGGTGCTTGATGTGCTGGAAATTCACCGTGTCTGCGATGCCCGGTATCTGATACAGCTCACGCAGGTAGCCGGACAACTGCGGATAGTCGGCAATGCGCCGCAGATTGCATTTGAAGTGACCCACATACACCGCATCGAAACGCACCAACGTGGTGAACAGGCGCCAGTCCGCTTCGGTGAGCCGGTCGCCGCACAGGTAGCGCTGCTGACCCAGGCGCGCATCGAGCCAATCCAGGCTCTCGAATAACGGCACCACCGCCTCTTCGTAAGCAGCCTGCGTGGTGGCAAAGCCCGCCTTGTACACGCCGTTGTTGACGGTGTCGTACACGCGCGCATTGATCGCATCGACCTGCTCGCGCAACGGCGCCGGATAGAAATCGCCGGCTGCAGCACCGACGTCGTCGAAGGCGCTGTTGAACATGCGGATGATGTCGGCCGACTCGTTGCTGACCACCGTGTTGCGCTCGCGATCCCATAGCACCGGCACGGTCACGCGCCCGGAATACTGCGGATCCGCCTTCAGATAGACCTCGTACAGATGCTGCGCCTGGTGCAGCGCATCGCCCACCACGCCCGGCCCTGGCGCAAACGTCCAGCCCTGCTTGCCCATCAGCCAGTGCACCACCGACACGTCGATCATCGACTCCAGACCTTTCAGGTGCCGGAAGATCAGCGTGCGATGCGCCCACGGGCAGGCCAGCGACACATACAGGTGATAGCGCCCGGGAGCGGCCTCAAAGCCACCTTCCCCGTGCGGGCCGGGGCTGCCATCGCGCGTCACCCAATTGCGGAACTGCGATTGCGAGCGTTCGAAACGCCCGCCGCTCTTGTCGGTGTCGTACCAGCTGTCCTGCCACTTGCCGTCGACCAACAGGCCCATGCTGCCTTCTCCGCTACACCAGTAGGCCGCAACCCTAGCCCAGCCGGTTTGGAGAGTGCGTGAGCGGGCGTGTTGGCATGAGCAAACACGACCAGCCATCGGTGCCGGAAGACCGAAGACCAGCGACTGCAGGCCACCGAGCCCGCGCCTTGCAGACGCCCGGCAGCGCGCGTGCCGGAAGGCGCCCAGTAGCAAGCCTGCGCTTTCCGGCAGGCATCGGCATTGAGCTCGGCGGTCTGGCTGGCCAGGTACCGCTCGGGTGTCAGTCGCGATCAGGCACGCCCTCGGCACCGGAGTCGTCACCGCTGCGACTGCCTTGACACGCCATTGGCGTCAACACCGCAGTATCGGCGAAAATAGCCGCAGTCCGGATGCTCCGGCCTGCGGCGCCCAGTTCCCGACCAGTGCGGCCGCTGGCCGTGCCATCCACCGCGTCCATCCGCCGCCCGCTGCATGCGCTTCGCTTTCTGTCGCTCTTTTCCGGATCCATCTTGAACACCAACGTCCCGCCCCTGCCCGCCAACGAAGACATGCCGCTCACCGACCGCCTGCGCGCGGCGCTGGACCTGCTGGAGGCCATCGAGGCCGACCGCAGCGTGCTCGACACGCTTCCCGAGGCCGACCGCGTGCGCCTGCACCAGGTGGTGGCCAGGGTCTATCACCCCGAGCCGAAGGCGCGGCGGCAGTTGCTCAAGCAGCGCGAACGCGAGCGGCATCAGGAGAAGGTGCGCAAGGCCGAGGCGCTGCTCGAGCAGCGCGGCATCCGCGCACTGCGGCGCAAACCGGTGTTCAGCACGCCGAACGTCTTCCCGCCGCATGCCGCCGGCCTGCACGACGCGCACAACGGCGAAAACGCCACTGCCGCACCGGAGCCCACGCATTCGCCGGAGCTGCGCCACTGCTACGTCTGCAAGCAGAAGTTCACCCAGCTGCATCATTTCTACGACCAGATGTGCCCGGCCTGCGCCGAGCTGAACTACTTCAAGCGCACCGAAACCGCCGACCTGCGCGGACGCGTGGCGCTGCTGACCGGCGGCCGGGTCAAGATCGGCTATCAGGCCGGTTTGAAGCTGCTGCGCGCCGGCGCCGAACTGATCGTCACCACGCGTTTCCCGCGCGATTCGGCCGCGCGCTATGCGCAGGAGCCGGATTTCAACGCATGGGGCCATCGCCTGCAGGTGTTCGGCCTGGATCTGCGCCACACACCCAGTGTGGAAGCGTTCTGCAGCCAGCTGCTGTCCACCCGCGACCGCCTGGACTTCATCATCAACAATGCCTGCCAGACCGTGCGCCGCCCGCCGCAGTTCTACGCGCACATGATGGCCGGCGAGACCGCCGCGCTGCATGAGTTGCCGGACACCGTGCGCAACCTGGTCGGCCATTACGAAGGCCTGCGCACGCCCGAACCGCTGCGCGATGCCTCGGCGATGGCGCTGCCGGCGGTGCATGGCCGCGGCCTGGACGGCGCCGACGGCCTCACCCGCGCCGCCGAGCTGTCGCAGGTGGCGTTGCTGGACGACGAACTGGTTGGCCAGCAGCATCTGTTCCCGGAAGGACGGCTGGACCAGGACCTGCAACAGGTGGACCTGCGCGGGCGCAACTCCTGGCGCCTGCTGCTGGACGAAGTGCCCTCGGTGGAACTGCTGGAAACCCAGCTGGTCAACGCCATCGCCCCCTTCATCATCAACGCGCGGCTGAAGCCGCTGATGCTGCGCACGCCCGAGCGCGACAAGCACATCGTCAACGTCTCGGCGATGGAAGGGCAGTTCTACCGCAACTTCAAGACCACCCGGCATCCGCATACCAACATGGCCAAGGCCGCGTTGAACATGATGACGCGCACCTCGGCGGCCGATTATCAAAACGACGGCATCCACATGAACAGCGTCGACACCGGCTGGGTCACCGACGAGGATCCGGCGGACATCGCCGCGCTCAAGGTCCAGCAGGAACGCTTCCACCCGCCGCTGGACATCGTCGACGGCGCCGCCCGCATCGTCGACCCGATCATCCACGGCGCCAACACCGGCGAGCATGTGTGGGGGCAGTTCCTCAAGGACTATGCGCCGACCGATTGGTGAGCGCTCTCGGTCGCCATCGATGCCGCCAGCGGCTTGAAGCGATCGCTGCTGAACTGATGCAACAGCGATCGCAACCGGCGCCTGCCTCCATATGTTGCGACCATGTGCATAACGGCCGAGCTCCCTTGTCGCCCCATTGACTGTGCCACCGCTAGCGTCAGGGTCAACCAACCGAGACGCACACATGACAGAGCACGGCAAGCCCAACCCGATCATCGACACCCTCTCCAACGTCATCGGCGCCATCCGTGCCGACGACGACATGCATGACCTGGCCCAGGCCCACGATGCGCTCGAACCCAAGGCCATCGAGAAGCTGACGCCGGCCGAAGCCCGGCAGCAGCCGACCATCGCCGATGCGGTCAAGAAGCTCCTGCACGACCAGGGCAAGTCCGCCGACCCGGAAGTGCTGGTGCCCGGCGTCAAGCGCACCTCCCACACCCTGGAAACGCCCGCCGGCAATCTCCCGGCCTTCGTCTATACCCCGCAGGGTGGCACCGCACTGCCGGTCATCGTCTACTTCCACGGCGGTGGCTGGGTGATCGCCAATGCCGACGTCTACGACGGTGGCGCGCGCGGGCTTGCCAAGGAAACCGGCGCCATCGTGGTCTCGGTCGATTATCGCCAGGCGCCCGAACACAAGTTCCCGGCCGCATGGGACGACGCGCTCGCCGCTTACGAATGGGTGCTGGCAAACGCGGCCAGCATCGGCGGCAATCCGCAGCGTGTCGCCCTCGCAGGCGAGAGCGCCGGCGGCAACCTGGCCATCGCCACTGCCGTGGCCGCGCGCGACAAGGGGTTGCAGGCACCGACGCACATCCTGGCGGTGTACCCGGTCGGGCAGACCGGTAGCCTGCACACCGAGTCTTACATCGAAAATGCCATCGCCAAGCCCCTGAACAAGGCCATGATCGAATGGTTCGTGGGGCACCTGATCCGCAGCGACGCCGACAAGGCGGACACGCGGCTGGACCTGGTCAACGCCAACCTGCGCGGCTTGGCGCCGGTGACGATCATCAACGCCACCATCGACCCGCTGCGCAGCGACGGCGCCAAGCTGGAAGACGCGCTCAAGGACGCCAACGTACCGGTCGAGCGCGAGGTCTACACCGGCGTGACGCACGAGTTCTTTGGTTGTGCAGCAGTCGTCGCCAAGGCGAAGGCCGCACAGGAGTACGCAGGCAAGCGGCTGCGTGAATCGTTCCGCTAAACAGCGCACACCGCCTGGCACGACGGCGGTGTGTCGTGATGGCAGGAGTCAATGGCGTGTAAATCCGAGGGCCGCCCTGGCACACCAGGTGGCCCTCGTGGTTGTGTGGCCTTCCGCTTGCGCTTACTTAGAGCGGCTAACAAAACGTAGCGAGCGCTCATCAGGTGAGTGCGGGCGGCGCGCTCAGAACCGGAGTGCACACGTGGTACATGCCGATTCAGAGCACCGACCCTGCCCGCCTGGCGGCCGCGCAGTCGTTTTGTCGGCGGCTCTAAAAATCTGTTGCTGCCGGGACAGGGCCTCGGCTCGAGGCCTTCCTCGCACACGGAATGGGCCGGCGAGTCCCGGCCTGACGAGGACCACAGCGGTGGCTCCCTGCCGCTGCCGTTGCATGTAGGATTCATCCAGGGAGAGGAGTCGAGGTCAGACAAGGAGTTCGTCGTGAGTGAAATCCACTCCAAACGTGCAGTTGCCTATGCGCAGGCCAGGCGCGCACTGCAATCCGGCCGGTATCCGCCCGGTCAGCGCATCGACCCGGCAAAGCTGGCCACCGAGTTAAAGATCAGCTCCACGCCGGTGCGCTTTGCGTTGTATCGCCTGGTCGGCGAAGGCCTGCTCATCGATCACGCACGCTATGGCTTGCAGGTGCCGCTGCTCACCGAGGTCGCGCTGCGGGATCTCTACGACTGGATGGACCGCCTGTTGCGGATGGCCTGCGACATCGGCGTTGCATCGGTGCCGCAGGCCCCTGGCGAGTGGGAGCCCACCACCGCACCTGCGGACGTGGTCAAACAAACCTGGAAGCTCTTCGACGCCATTGCCCGTGCCACCGCGCAGTGGTCGCTGCATCATGCGGTCAGGCAGACCAACGACAGGTTGGCACCGGTGCGACGTGCCAAACATGGCCTGCTCGGCTCTCTCGAAGAAGAACTGGCAGAGCTCACGCTGCACTGGCAGCAGCGCGACCTTGCGGCGTTGCAAACAGCGCTACATGCCTATCACGGGCGCCGCATCCAGGCCGTGCCGCGCATCGTGGCGGTCATGCATGAGCGCAACCGTCAGGCTTATCGACTCGGCGACTGACTGTCGCCAGCGCAAGGCCTTGCAAGATCGGCATGCTGTGCTGGCGTACTGCCGGCAACGTACGCCTGATGTGGCATGAACGGCGCGATGCGACGTCACCGGCAAAGCTTCCACGGTCATCTTCGATGGCGGTCACACAATGCATTTAATTATGACGGTGTTACGACTTAATCATTTGAAAATCAATAAGCCCGTTTCCTAACGTGTCTGCGTCATGGATCCCCATGGCACAACCAGGAGACAGCGATGAACATCAATGACACCACCCACAGCGACGCATCCAGCGAGATCACGGTGCTTGGCGTTGCCAGCACCGACACCAAAGGCGGCCCGCTCGCTGGCGAAGAAATCGGCGGCTTCAACGTGCCTGGCATTTCCGAAGAGTGAACCCGAGGCGTGCCTGAGTGCACGCCTCTCACACCAGGAGTAGAGACCATGGATACCAGCAACAACGACGCGCACACCACGACGTTTGGTCAGGATCTCATCGTGCTTGGGATCGCAAGCCTGGACACACAGGGCGGGCCATTGGCAGGCGAAGAAATGGGTGGCATCACCACGCTGGGCATCAGCCAGGACTAGGCGCTGCCAATGCGTGGCGGTCGCCACTCGGCTGTACATGCCGGTGAGCAACTTCCCAAGCCACGGGGCGCACTGCAACGGTGCGCCCCTTCTCTATCAAGGACAGCGCCATGCACCGCTACACATTGCGCAACGACCTATCGTTCTGCCGCATTGGCGAGCGCCTGGTGTTCCTGGATGTCGGCAACGACCGCTACTTCCGCCTGCCCCAGGCACTGGAGCACTCCCTGCTCGCCTACCTGGCGCATGACCCGGTGTCGGACCTGGAGATCGACGACCTTGTCGGACGGGGCTTACTGGTGGAACGGGCGCAAGCGACCGCCGGACCGCAGCTTCCCGTCATGCCTGTTGCGCGTAGCGCGATGGAAATGCCTGTAACGGCGCGACGACCACAGCTGCTTGAAAGGCTCGAGGTGCTGGCACTTGTGCTGTCCACACGCCTGGCATTGAAGCGCAGCCCACTTAGCAGGGTACTTGGCAGCCTCTCCGCTGGAGCACAGGGTCGGGGGATGCAGCAACGCTCGCTCGCCGGACTCGAGCAACGGCTCACCGATGCAGCGTCCGTCTTCCGGCGCGCACGCCTGTGGGTGCCGGTCGAGATGCGCTGCCTGCTCGATTCAGTCGCATTGGCAAGATTCCTGCGTAGGCGCCAGCTCGACGCCCAGCTTGTCTTCGGCGTCGCACTCGATCCGTTCTCGGCCCATTGCTGGGTACAGACAGGCGATCTGGTCCTAAACGACACGGTCGGCAACGTCCACGCGCATACCCCCATCCGGGTGGTGTGATGTACCGCTACATCGCCTTGTTCAACCATGCGCAGGCACTCCGCGGTGGCGACCGCGCCGGCGTCGATGCGTCGTTGCGCCAGATCGGGTTACAGCTACGGCAACGCGCTGGGCACATCGACCTGTATGCCTCAGACGACACGCCCGTGCTCGACCTGCCTGGTGGTGGCGCACTGATCGGCCATGTCTTTTCGCAGCGCGACAACGCCCCCTTGCTGGACGGCGCATCGCTGCATGCGTTGTCCGCAGCACAGCGGACGCAGCACCTGATCGAGACGCACTGGGGTGAGTACCTGCTGTTGCACGCACCGCACGCGGATCCCAGCGCCATCACCGTCATGCGCGAGCCTTCCGGCGGTGTGGCATGCGTTTACGCGCTACAGCATGGCTTCATCACTTCAGACATCTCGATCGCCACGCATGCCGGTGTGTACACGCGTGAGATTGACTGGGACACCATCGCCCATCTTCTGCACTACCCGCACCTCAAGACCGAGCGCACCGGGCTTGTTGGCGTGCGCGAATTGCTGCCGGGCAGCCAGCTGTGTCTGCAGTCCAACCGCAGCAGTGTCGAGCAAGTCTGGAACCCCTGGGATTTCGTCGCAGCCTCTCGGCGCCGGCACGACCCACTCGACGCACAGGCACAGGTGCGTCAGGCGGTGGCCTCCAGCGTCACGTGTTGGGCGCGGACCGATGCATCTGTGCTACTGGAACTCTCTGGTGGCCTGGACTCTTCCATCCTGGCCGCATGCCTGAAGGACACCAGCGCGCGTGTGGCCTGCTGCAATCTGGTCACGCCGGTGCCTGGTGCCGACGAGCGGCACTATGCCCGGCAGATGAGCGATCTATTGGGCACCGAGCTGATTGTGCGCACCCTGGGGTTCGACGCTGCACCGGTCGATTTCGCACCGCCGGCACATGCGGTCGCACCCAGCACCTGGTTTCTGCAGCATGCCTCCAATGCGCTGAAAGAGGCGATCGGCACGCAGCTGGCCATCACCAGTTTCTTTTCCGGCGGCGGTGGCGACACCGTGTTCTGCAACACCAGAACCGCCGCGCCCGCCGCGGATGCCTTCCGTGCAGGCGGCCTGCGCGCCGGCTTCAGCGCAGTCCATGCGCTTGCCGAGCTGCACCAGTGCACGCTGTGGAAAGCAGGCAGGTTGACGATCAGGAAACTCCTCGCCAAGGCCGGACCGCCACGCAAGCCGGAGCGATCGTTCCTGCCAAGCACGCAGGCTGCGGTTCCATTGCAATCGCATCCCTGGTTCGATGCCCCACCCGACAGCCTGCCCGGTGACCGCGAACGTATCGTCGATCTTGCCGGCACCCAGGTGTTCCGCGATGGGCTGGCACGCAGTGCGTCGTGGCACCTGCGCATGCCGCTGCTGTCGCAACCGGTGGTGGAGGCCTGCCTGACAGTGCCGAGCTGGATGTGGATCGCTGGCGGCCGCAATCGCGCCGTGGCACGCGATGCGTTTGCGGATGTGCTGCCTGCACAGATCCTGCATCGCCGCAGCAAAGGCACCTTCATGAACTACTCCGGCGCGGTCTATCGTCGGGGCAGGCAGCAGATCGGCGATTATCTGCTGCAGGGTCGGCTTGCAGGCCAGGGGCTGCTGGACGCCGATGCCCTGCGCCACCATTTCGACCACACAGTGGCCGACGGCGACCACAGCGTCATGCGCATCTTCGACCTGTGTGCGGTCGAGAACTGGGTCCGTCATCAGCGCTGAGGTTGCCTGCGCTGCGTAGATGCGTGCCGTCCGCATGCCAACGTGCCACGCGTCAGCTGCGCCACACACGCTAGTCGCCACGCGCCGGCAGTGCCGCCTTGATTGCGCGCCAGCGTGCGTACTGCGCGGCCTTTTCCGGCGCAGCGTCCTGGTAGTCCTGCAACCAGAAGCGGAACCAATCGACGTTGCGCGCATACACGGCCAACTTGTGCTGCGGCTGGAACTTCTGGTGCGGCTCGTTCGCAAACACGTACAACTCGGCGCGTTGCGCACGCAGCAGTGGAATCAGGTAATCCAGCGCGTACAGATACTCCTGCTCGGAATGCTGGAACAGGATGGGCGCGCGAATCCGCTCCAGCTTGAACGCCGGCGACAGCGCCTTCCAGCGCTCGGGTGTCTGCTCCGGTGCACCCAGGCCCCACATGTCGCGCAGCCCCTTGAGAAAGGGCTCGCCCTTCATGCTGCCGAACAGGTAGTACGACGGCGACACCACCGGGTTGGCCACCGACGCCGCGGCCAGCAGGCTCGACTCGGTCGCCGTCCACAAGGTCACCGCACCGCCGAAGCTCAGCCCGCCCATGCCCACCCGCGTGGGATCGATGCCGGCCTGCGACGACAGCAACGCCACCGCGCTTTCCACCGCCGCCAGCCCTTCGCCGTGGCGTTCCACCGCATCCATGGTGTAGCCGGGCAATTGGTTGATGCACAGCGCTGCGATGCCAACCTGCGCCAACGCGGCCAGCGGCCACTCATCGCCCACGCCACCGCGCACGAAGCCCGGGCAGCTGTAGTAGGTGACGAACAACGGCAGCTTGCCCGCGCCGGTTCCGTGTGCCGCAAAGAACTGGCCGCTGTATCGCCGCCCACGTGCATCGCTCCACTGCAACAGCCGTGCGGGCGTCGCACGCGCCATGTCCGCCGCAAGCTGGGCGTTGGGATCGAACAGCACCTGCCGCGCGCCATCGTCCAGGCCGATACGTTCCAGACGCGGCGGGCGATCGGCTTCGGCTGTCACGCACACCAGTGCAATGGCCGAGGCACCGCAGTGTGCCGCCGGGTCACGTCCGCCATTGATCAGACCGCGCCCCTGCACCACCAACTGCACCTGCCCGCTGGCCGGATTCCAGCGCTGTATGGATTGCGCCAGGCCCAGTGCAGGATCGGTGATGGTGAAGAGCACTTCCGCATTCCCCGGGCGCCACTGCACTGCAGTGATTGCCTTTCCCACGCAGGCCGCTGCCGTACAGCGCACGGCCTTGCGCGCATGTGCACCGGGCAATACCGACAGCGCCACGTCCGGCCGGGACAGCTGCCCACTGCCGTCACCCACGCGCGACAACACCGCTACCGCACCGCCTTGTGGCGCGCGCGCAGATTTCCACACATCGCCGACCAGGCCGCGCAGCGCGCTGACGTCGGGCTCTGCGTCAGGTCGCTGCGCATCGGCAAGCACCTGTGTAGCCCCAGTCGCCAGATCCAGTGCCATCCACCGCGCCGGCACCCCGGCCGACAGCCCGGTACGATCGAACCACACCGTGCCGAAGCGCTGCGTGGCCAGGCGTCCTTGCACATTGCCCGAGCGGAACAGGCCTTGCCCGAGCGGCACCGTCTCGTCGATCCGGATGCCCTGCGCATACTCGTCCTGTTCGGCCACCATGACCTGCGCGCGCGTGGCACCGACGCGGTAACGCAGCACCCGCCCATCCGCGTCCAGCGAAAAATCCTGCACGTCGGCCGCATCGTGGGTCACCGCTTGCGCCCCGGAGCCGTCCGCCGCCGCGCGCCACACCGCAATCACGTCATCGATCAACGCGCGGTAGTACAGCCAACGGCCATCCGGCGACCACAGCACCTTTGCAGGCAAGGACCCGCCAGCCGAATCGCGCAACGGCACGCCGCCATCGGCAATGCGTCTGGGCGCGGCATCCTGCAGGCCCTGCACGTACCAGACGCTGTCGTAGGTATTGCGCTGCACCGCTGCCTGCTCGGTGCGAAAGGCCACACTGCGGCCATCCGGCGACAGCGTGGGGCTGCCGATATCCACCACCTCCAGCAAGCGCTGGGGCGACACCGCTTGCGCGTGGCACACACACGCACCTGACGTCATCAGCACGCCTGCAAGCAGCAGGCGCCATGGTTTGTGATTCCTCACGCACACACTCCTCTCGGCAACACTCAAGAGCCATGCCTGTACCTCGGCGGCAGCAGGCAGCCGACGCATCACCAGCGCTTGGACACCGACACGCTCACGAAGCGGCCGATCGCCGAATAGTTGGTGGAGTCGTACGGGGCCACGTACAGCGGCGAGGTCACCCGGTACAACGGCGGATCGCGGTCGAAGGCGTTGTCCACCGATACCCCGAACTCCAGCCCCGCCCACGCATCGCGGCGTGCGCCGGTGGCGTAGCGCAACGCCATGTCGAATGTGGTGAACGATGCCGACTCCACCCCATCGGCGCGGTTGCGCACCGCGCCGCGGTAGTTGCCGAACAGCGAGGCAGTGAGCCCGCCCTGCTTCCACACCACGCCCACGCGGCTACTCAGCTTGGGCGGGTTGAACAGCGTGCCGGACAGATCGAACTCTGGTTGCGTGGGCAACGTCTGCTGCGTGCTGTCCAGCCAGCTCGCCGCCCCGCGCAAGGTCAGCGTGCCGCGCGCCAACGCCACCTGGTAGCTACCGCTCAGGTCCAGCCCCTCGATATCCTGCTGCGCCACGTTGGCGTACTGCGTGTAGATGATTGCCGCTACCCGGCTCGGGTCGTAGGCGACGCCGGCGAAGTTGGAGAACCGGCTGGCCAGCGCGATCACATCGGCCTGCGCCTGCGGCGTCGGCGTACGGTCCACGAAGGGCGCGTAGATCGGATTGCGCAAGGCCTGGCTGGCATTGGCGATCGGCTGCAGCACGCGGTTGCTGTAGTCCACCCCGAACCAGGTCAGCTCCGCCTCCAGGCCATCCAGCGCCTCGGGGTGCCAGGCCAGCGAGACCGAGCGGGTGATGGCGCGCTCCGGCTGCAGATCCTGGTTGCCGCCATCGGCCACCAGCACTGTCGTCCCGGCGGGAAAGCCCACCCCGCCGAACGCGCCCGGCTGGAACAGCCATGCCTCCTGCGCGTAGTTGCGCTCGAACAGCGTGGGCGCCTTGAACGACTTGCCCCACGAGGCCTTGAGCGTCACATCGCTGCCAGGCGCATACAGCACACCGAACTTGGGCGTTGTCACCCCGCCAAAGCTGCTGTAGTCCTCCCCGCGCACCGCCGCTGTCAGCGTCAGTCGCTGCACACCGGGCACACCCTGCGCCGGGCCCACCACTGGCAGGCTCACCTCCGCATAGGCGAAGCGCGCGCTTTCGCTGCCGTCGATCGTCTCCACGCCATTGACGTGGTTGACGTTGCGGAACGTGTTGCTGCGATACCCCACCCCTGCGGCAAGGCGCGCATCGCCTGCCGGCAATGCGAACAGCGGCCCCTCGGCACCCAGCTCGTAGCTGCGGCTGTCGTTGCAGTAGCACAGGTCGGTCACGCTCACCGCACCGCTGGCCAGCGCCGTTTCCTGGCGGTATTGATCGTGCTTGCTGTTGCCGTCGGTGGCGCCCAGCGTCAGCGTCCAGTCGTTGGGCAACCACACCGCAAGGCTCGGCGACAGCAGCAGGCTGGTGGTGGTCGGCGTGACCCGGCTGTTGCGGCCACTGACAGCGTAAAAATGCAGTTGGTCGCGTTCAGTGCGTAACGCATCCAGGCGCACCTCGGCGTTGTCGCCCAGCGCCTGGTAGGCACTCAGCAGCCCGCTGCGCAGGTCGCTGCCCGGATACAGCGTGGACGGGTCAACCAGTTGTGTGGTGTAACTGCGCTGACGGCTATAGATGGGGTCTGCCGAGACGTCCTGGTAGGTTGCGATCACGCCACCGCTGCGCCACGTGGTGCCGGCCGTAACGCTGTATTGCCGCGAGGTGAGCCCGCCTTGCGTGGCCCGCCCGAAGCGCGTACCGACGTTCACCCCGTCGTAGTCGCGCTTGAGGATCACATTGCCCACGCCACCGACCGCATCCGACCCATAGATTGCCGACGCACCGTCGGCCACGATCTCCAGCCGCTCCACTGCCTCCACCGGGATCGCGCTGAGGTCCACCGCCTGGGTGAATCCGCCATAGGCCAGTCGGCGCCCATTGAGCAGGGTGAGCGTGGCATCGGCGCCCAGGCCGCGCAGGTTGAGGCTCGCGCCACCGGTCATGTTCTGGTTCGCATTGCCGGCCCCGGCCAGATTGCCGCTCAGCACGCCGGGGTTCTGCCCGCCGGAGAAGTTCTGCGGCACGCTGCGGATCACCTCGCCCAGATCGCTGAAATCCTCTTCCTGGATCCGCGCCGCGCTGATCGAAATCACCGGCGACGGAACCGCACCGCCCTTGATGCGCGTGCCGGTGACTTCGATGGACTCCAACTCGGTCGCGGCGGTTTGCGCCGGCGCAGCCGCCGCAATCGCAGGCTCCGGCGAGCTGGGCCTGGCCGGCTCGCCTGGGTTCGTTGCCACGGCTGCCGGCGTTTTCTGCGCCGCTGCCTGAGGTCCCGTCGCCACCTCCGCCGTCGCCGCCTGTGCCCCCACCACACCTGCCGCTCCGCTCGCCATGGCGAACAGGGCGATGGAAATGGCGTTGCGTAACGTACGTGTCTTCATGCTGCGTCCTTTGGCTTGCCTGGTTGGCCCGCCGACGACGCACTCCGGTCGGCCCGGTGCGCATCGCCAGCTGAGCAAGATCGGTCCTGCACCTGACTGCTGAAACACGGTCACCGCAACGCGGCGAACAGTGATCAGAATCGCTAACTGTTTGGCTTGCGAACAATCGTCGCGCACGCAAAGTGCCTCGGCACCCATCCGGGCCCCGACACGTCAATCGCTGTGTGCGCTATTGCCCTCCCCTACCACCTGCTGCGCGTTCGACGCGCTATGCCCGCACTGCCATCGCCAGTGCACGCTTTGCGACGGCTACGTTGGCAGGCGCATCAACGCGCTGCGGATCGGCTTCCACTGCAGGTACCTGCACGCGTTGCGCGGCAGCGTGTTGCTGCGCCCCAAGCTCGTGCAGCGACAGCAGGGCCATCACCGCCACTGCTAGCCTGCTGCGTGCATGATCAAAACCGACACCGCTCCCCGATACTGCCCGTTGTGCGTGCATGTGCATCCTTCGCGTCCTGGGCGCGGCACCATCGCCATTGCGTCCCCCGACAACAAGTGATGCTGCGCAAGCGCAATGCCCTACCAGCAACGTGTGCAATATGCAGGCAGCGCTGCAACAGAGCGCACATTCAACGGTTTCTGCAACACGCAGTGCGGCTTGCTGAGTGCCGAGTGTTGAGCGCGCGCTACTGCCTCGGCAGGTGATGCACCGCATAGCCGATCGCGGCAACCAGCATCGCTACCAGCAACAGCCAGGGCCAGCGACGACGCCGGCCGGAGGGTGGCGTCAGCAGCTCCAGATCGCGTGCAGTGGCGGCCTGCAACTCGGGATCATCCAGCACTGCCGATGCATGTGCGTCCACGTCGAGCAGCTGCTGGTAGGCCGCATGGTGGCGCGGATCGGCAGCCAGCCATGCCTCACGTGCGGCGCGCTCGGCCGCGTTCTCGCGCCCGAGTCGCACGAGATAGGCGGCCGCCTGCGCGTGGATGCGCTCGGACTCTGCACGCATGGCTGGTGACTCCCGGCGGGCGGTCTCCCTGCGCCCTCGCGCACGATGCTACCAGCATCTTCCGGCGGCGCCAGCCAGCAGCCTTGCAGGCCGGTTACTGCGGCAACTCTCCCACGGCCGCACGACACGCCAGCAGCGCACGGCTGATGTGCTTCTCCACCATCTTGATGGAGATGCCCATTTTCGCGGCAATCTGCGGATAGGTGAGCCCGTCGAACCGACTCAGCTTGAACGCAAGCCGGCACTTCGGCGGCAGCTCGAGCAAGGTGCGCTTGAGCAGCACATCGAGCGTCTGGCGCGCCTCGGCAATCTCGTCCACGCCGGCCTCGTCGGCCCTGATCGGCGCCACCTGATCCAGCGACACGTGCTGCGCCGCCAGCCGCCGCTGACGCGAGCGCCGCTGCTCGATCACCAGGTTGTGCGCGATGCGGTACATCAGCAGCCGGCGGTCGCCGATGTTGGGCGCATCGCGGTACACCATCATCCGCGAGAAGGTCTCCTGCGCCAGGTCTGCAGCCGTCTCGGCATCACGCGTACGGCGGCGCAGGTACGCCAACAGCTCAGGATGCAGTGCGGCCAGCGCCTGGTCGAACTCGGCACGCAGGCGCTCCCTTTCCCCAAGCGACAGCTGGCCGCGCGCCGCAGGCGGACCGTCACGCGAGCTCATCGTAATCGCCGCGCCTTCGGCCAAGTGCCGCTGCCCACCAACGCCCCCACGCATCTTGCGACACGACGCACCAGCGCCATGCGCGCGCAAGGGCCGTGCAAGTGGATCTGAACATGAGCAGTGCAGCCAAAAGATGGAGAGTGGGTGGTGGGCGCCGCACCCCGAACCGCAGCCCCACCTCTTCCTCCATGACGGCAAGCGATGCTAACCCCCTACGTTTTGCGCGTTAGTCAGCCTCGGTCGAGATCAACACGCACTCCAGCCCTGGTCGCTGCAAGCGCGGTCCTGCCCGCGGCATCGCACGGTTACAACGCTTTCCCCGCGCACTCCATGCAAGGCAAGCAGCAAAGCGGCACGCTGCAGCAGTTGCAGACAACGAATACGCCGCTTGCTGCGAAGCGTGCACCAGGCCAATGCATAGCCGAGAGCAACTGAGCCCGCATATTGCCGTCAGTAGGCACATACATACGGCAGATGCAAAGCGAAGCGGGCAGACTATCGTCTGCAGTGCTGATGATGGAATCAGGGCAAGCTGCCATCCGGATTCAGACACCGCGTAGATCGATGCAACCAACTTACGCCACACGCATAAAAGCAAAGGAAACCCAACGTAATGGACTACCTCATGCGTACCGCCTGGATGTTCGCAGGGCTTGCCGGCGCCCTCATCGCCGCGCCAATTGCTGTGCAGTCAACCATCGGCAAGCGTGGGCCAACCGCATTGACGGCAGCTCCCCATACATCTGCCATTGCGCAGCATGTGGAAGCCAAGCCGCTTGAGCAAGGTGAATACGTTACAGACGCGGGGTGGGGCCGGTTGCTGCTGACCAAAGACAATGGCGCGCTCCGATTCTCCTTGGAAAGCACCACGGGCCAATCGATGTGTTCACTGCAGGGCACAGTCCGAGGCACGCAAGGCAGCGCAGAGGATGAAGCTGGCGCTACAGGCTGCAAGGTTCAGTTCTCACCAGTTGCCGAAGGCATCGACATCACAACGCCCACCACGATGGAATGCAAAACCTTGTGCGGCTATAACGGCGGTTTTGAGGCGCGTTACCTTCGTACCACGACGGGCTGCAACCGCAATGCCATTGCCCGCACGCGCGCGGTGTTTCAGCAGCACTACGATCGCAAGGACTACCAAGCAGCGCTCTCTACACTGTCTCCCATCCTGACCCAGTGCGGGCAGACACTGGAATGGGACGAGAAGGGAGATATGCGCAACGACCTGGCAATCACCCAGTACAAGACTTCCCAGTACACACAATGCCTGGAAACGCTGCACGACTACGCTGAAGATGCAGCGTCACCAGACGATGCGGTGACGGACAACTGGCCGCCGGTCCTTGCCGATCGCTATCTGGCAATCATCCGTGCAGCTAGAACCAATATTGGGTTGTGCAAAAAAGGGCTAGCCAGGCAAAAGAAGGGCTAGTCGTGACCGACAGGCGGGGATACGAAAGACATCGGGTAGCGCACGACAGATAGCGAATGGCATACGGCTTGGCTCCCTTCAGCGGTAAAGCGATGTTTTACAGGCATCGGGCAGCCGGCACAGCATCTCGCCTCCCCCTCGCAGCAGGCCGCAGGATAAAGCCTGTAACACTGCCCGATACAGACAAATGTATGGGACGTCACACCATCCGGTGCTGCGGAGCGATCGATTGCTCGCGCTGCTGCTCCTGCTGCTGGGAGTGCAGCTGGCGCTGCGTCTCGCCCAAGGCTTGGAGCTGCGCCAGAGACTGCTCAACCGGTTGTGCAATGGCGTCGTTGGTCTTCATATACGCCATCTTGTGAGCGGGGTCGTTCAACGCGCCTTCCACCACGAAGACGTTCTCGCCCTGTCGCACGGACTTGGTGTTCTCGCTCAGCACGACGTGATCGATTCGCGCCAGCCCGTTTTCCTTGGCTAGATACGCGCTGCTTGCTGCCAGCCGTGCGCTGTTGTCGTCGTACTCCCTGCCGATGCCTTGCTCAAGGCGACGCACGGCATCCTCGGCCTGGCGATGAAGTGGATCATGCGCCTGTGGATGCGCGGCTACTGCACTGACCTCGCCCGGGGGCACTTGATTACCGGGTAGATGCGCCTCTCCGATCACTTTCTGCCACCAGAGCTGATCGGGCTTAGGATTACTGCGCTCCCTGTTCAACTCACTGTTAGGCAAGGGGGCATGGATGCTCTTGATCTCGTCGACATTCCCTACCGGCTTGAGCGCGCCTTCAAAGTCCTTGTCGACCCCCTGTCTGGTCGTACGATGCAGCCCCGCATGGTTCAGCGCGCCCCACGTGAAGTCGATGCAGCTATTGGAAGCGCCACCGTACTCCATATTGAACCCGTGTTTCGCAGGCGACTTGCCAAAGTCTTTTAGCTTCTCGTACTGCGACTGATCGATCTCCATCGTGCGCGAGTAATAAGGATCTTTATAGTTCCTGACGTCATCCTTGAATACCTTTCCCGGCCCGCTGGACTCGCCGTGCTCTGCGGGAGCAAACCCATAGCTATTAACTTCCTTACCATCACTTACTGTGTAGTACATGTGGCCGGCCATGGAGTTGCCGCCGGTGGTCAAGAGTGGGGTACCCGCCGCAGCGACGTAGACGGTGACGGTGTAGCGCTTGTCGTGATCATCCATGTCTCACCAACCTTATTTTGCTTTGTGAGTGTAAGCAACCAACAGCTGAGCGTTCTCATCTAGCAATGCCTGCCGGTTCTGATCAATACGCAATCGAAGACAATAGCGACCAGCCTGGAGGGAAGTACTGTAGGCAAACGCGAGCTCCTCGGAGACCGTGCCGGTCGGGGGTAGCCCGGCGCGTGCCATTGTCGCGACATCTGCATTTAGCGCAAACAACCCCTTTGCAATGCCGTCTGCGGCGATGGCAACAGGCAACTCTTGTTCTCTTCCGACACGCTGACTGCGCTGCAGCTCCACCGGAACCGCCCCGGCCTGCTCGATACGTTCCAGATGCACGACTGCAATGATATCGGCACGCACCAGACGGTCGGCGGCATCCGCTACCGTGCCGGTCTCACGTCCCGTCAATAGAACGCCGATGAAAATTGGTGGACTCGCGTCATCCGGCTGGGCAGGTACGTCGAACTCAAGCACCATTTCTTTGCCGTCGTGCGGAAGCAAGCTTCGCGTCAATGGCACCGTGGTTTGCATAGCTGACTGCTCCTTTGCGATGGAGGTATTTGCGGGGGGCGATTGCATGCTGCAGCCTATGATCAGACCGATGATCGATGCTGCAACGGCAAAGCGCATTCGACCGCTTGTAATAAGCACCGTATCTCTCCTGTGAGTGTGATGCTGGATCTGAGGTTCAAGACAAATCCGCGTCCAGGACCATGGGCCATCTTAGCTGCATCTTCTGCGGTCACTATGCAACGTCGTATCGCTTACTCACCCCGCATGGCCAACTGCACTTACGGCGGCGGGCAGGCGTGTGGGCGGCCGAGACTTACCTTATTCTGTTGACCCTCAGCGCGTCATTGACGGGCCGGCCTGGGTAACGGCTTGCTGCGACTGCTCCAGCGCCTGCTTCTGTTCACGCGCCTGTGCCTGGGTCTGGTTGATCGCCTGCAGGCGATCGAACGACTGGCTCTCTGGCGCCTGCACTGCGTCCACCGTCGGCATATGTGCACGCTGGTGTGCCGGATCATTGAGGACGCCCTGGACGACAAAGACCTTCTCGCCGCCGGCCAGCTGACCTGTTGGGTTGTTGAGCACTACATGATCCACCCGCGACAACCCTTCTTCTTTTGCCAGCGCAAGCAGGCTGGCGGTCATACGCTGGCTTGCCCCGTCCCACTCTTTGCCGTGCTGGGCGTCGAGCTGCATCACACCACTTTTGATCTGCTGATATAGCGCGTGGTCTGGGTGGCCTGGCTGTGAGGGCGTCTGCGCTGGGGGACGTGGCGATTGTGGGTCGCGCTCTCGCAGCTCCTGCTCCAGCGCTTGGGCAGAAATCGGCGAGACGTGCAGGTGAGTGTCCTTGCTGTGCTGGAAGAGCCCAGGGGTTGGCGGCTGCGTACTACTGTCCAGGTATGGCATGGGGCGGGTGTCGCTGCCCAGGTCAATGCCGTTGTGCTCCAAAATTTTTTCATTGAATCCCAGGCGCTGCATGTCCAGGATCATTGGCTGCTCCGGCTCGCCGGGCTTTGACTTGTTGTAGTGTCGCTCGTAGATGGCGGCTGTGCCGACCACCCACGGACCGTAATGGTTGACGTAGTCGGACTGGCCCGCATGACCGATACGGGTGTCCTTGACCGACTTGTCGAAGTAATTCACTCCCATTGCCTCGACATTACCCGCCGTGGGCGACAACGTCAGGTCGCTATTGAACGCCAGGTTTGCCTTGGGCGTATAGATGCTTGGATAACCGCTGCGCGTGACGAAATCTCTGGCCCGACCATCCGCAAACAGGTACACATCTTCAAGCGTAGGATTAGGGTTACGACTCTTGACCGCGCTCACGATAGCGTTCCATCCGGCTATTTCGGCCGTTGCTTCGTCCGCACGGTTACTGGCAAGCACCTTCTCGCCAGCAGCAGTGTAATCGTGCGTGCTACGGGCGATTTTTATTGCCTCTGTTTTGAACTGTTCCCGCGCAAGCGCAGCAGTGGGACTGTAAAGGCTATGCTGAATTTCATGTCCCAAGACGAAAGTCAAATCGCCTGCTGCTGCATGCTTGCCGTTGGCATCATTCACCAGCGCTGCAAGCGGCAGGTGAATTTCCTGATCGCGTGGATCATAGGTGCCTCCCGCATGCGGATCGTTTAACGGCGCGAAGCCTTTCAGCAGCTTTTTCTGCACCGCCTCGTTGATCTGGCGGGTCAACTCGGGCGAATCGTTCAGGACCCGATTGAAGTTGTCCAGATGCTCACGTGTGACACCTGGTTGCTGACCGAATGACGCCACCACGGCACTTGCTTCTTGGCTCAACATGTCCGCTCCTTGGACTAGCGAATTTGAACCCACTCGATGCACTGATGAGTGGTGCGCGCTAAAGGTTCGTCAGCCTCGCCACGCGGGAAGAGCTCTACGCGCATCCCTGGGCGTTGAAAGATATCGCTCATCCATCGCCCATCTTCGACAAGATTGCGTTGTCGCGAGAAACCCATTTTTTCGAGGTGCGCCGCAAATGCCTCGAAGTCGATCTGGCAGATATCCGACATAGACGGAGACGCTTCTGGCGGATTCGGCAGGAACAGGAACTCGAACCATGCACCCTTTATTTCAGTTTTGTTGACACCAAACCCGTAGTTCCAGTCTCGGGTCAGCACTCCGCTGGCACCGAACCGCCCGGAACCATCACCGCGGTGCTGTACCGACTGGCCCATTGCTCGAGACACATGATCGGCAGTGAACGATTCAATACTGGTGCTTGTGCGAATCAGCTCCAGTACCCGCTCCAATGCTTCCTGCGCGGTACGTGGTCCACCTTTGGAAGGATCTGCAGGTACGTGATCGGCTGAGGAACTCATGGCAGATGTCTCCGTGACGGTTGCCGGGGCTGGGGTGGCCGCCGTGTGGGCGCATGCGCCCAGAGCGAGGGTGGCGAGCAAGGCGTAGAGGGGGCGCGCGATCATGAAGCGTCCGTTGTGCGCTGGTGTGGCTGCGACGCTAGTGGCATCCGGCACCGAGGTCAATCGCAAGGGGTCTGGCAGCCGCACCATCATCACCGCACGCTGCGCGCCTTGGCCGGCACCTCCACCGGAGGCAACACCTCCATCAACAGCTGCCCTTCGCTGGCGGTGATACGCAGCTTGGTGCCGATGGCAAAGCCCAGTTGTTCCAGCCATAGGCCGCTGAGGCGGACGTGGGGCACGTGCTGGTCGCCGGCGTGGTCGTGGGCGCCGGGGTAATGGGTGTAGCTGACGGTGCATTGGCGCGGGCGGCGGGCGCGGCGGGGTGCGCGTAGCGTGCCGGGGCCTTGCGGGGAGGCGTCCGGGTCGGGCGGCAGCATCGGTGGCAGCTTGGTGCGGTCGGGTTCCACAACAACCCACTGCACCCGCTTGGGCGGCGCGGGGCGCGTACGCGTGCGGGTGGGCCGTGCACTGGCAGATACCGTGGGTGGGCGGCGGCGTGTCATGGCGCCTCCGGGTGGTGGCCGGTGATGGTTGCAGCAACGCACTGCTGCAACGCCACGGCTCTGCGTGCGAACCATCGGCACGAAGTGTGCGGCGACACTGTGAGCTGGCGACTCAGCGGATGCGCAGGACGGTCGCTCGCCTGCTTAGCAGCAGTGCGTGCGGCCAGCCGGCGCAGCACCTCGCCCACATCCCACAGCAGGCCGTGAGCGGAGGCTGGCAACAGATAACCCGGCACCGATGCCGGCGTGAATGGTGCGGTAGACATGGCAACGCCCTCCTGGAACAACCCAAGAACCGCCGCCAACGGCGACGGGATGTCGGGAGGTTCGAAACCGCAGAGAGCCGGCGGGCGTATTCCCCTTGCGGGTGTTGTATTAGCCGCCCTCCCGACGCAGGCATCGCATCGGCTTGTACCTGCAGGATGCAGGCACAAAAAACCCACCGGTTTGACGGAGGTGGGTACCGCTCTCTGAGGAGTTTCGACGCTCCTTGAGGCAGAGGTTGCAACGCGCGGATTGCGATGTCAACACACGTCATCTCGACTTAGAAAGCGACTACAAGAGGCACCGACAAGCAGCCCATGTGCCCACACCCTCAGGATCATAAGCTCCCGACTTGCTCCGCGCGCGCTCACGCAGAATGGCTTTCGTGCTGTCGCAGAATTTCTACCTGGCCGTGTCGGCCAGACACCTCTAATCTTGCCGCATCATTCAGCAGTGACGGGCGACATGGAAAGTAGCGACGTAGCACCAAGCGTGCCTTTAACTTTTAAAGCTTTAGAAGAACGCCTAAGGGTGCTGCCGGAGTTCCCGGCAGACACTGCCAGCCCTAGCCGCCTAGTGCGCGGCGCAGCCACCGTTTTGGCATGCGGAATAGCCTCTACGCTGATTGCGTCGTTCTTTAGCTTTACGAGTATTCCACCCCAGTTGCTGGCGAAGGTCGCAACCACCGGCTTCTGGGTTGCATTGGCGGCGCTAGGCGTCCTGATGATAATTAGTCTCTACGGGATAGTGAGTGATCTACGTCAATGGACAGTCGATCAGGCTATGCGCACTGATCATCAGCTAGAGCAATTTCTGCAGGAAGTGACTTGGTTGAAGGGGTATCCGGCAGCAACCCTGCAACTCATGCTGGATCACGCCCGCTACAGCCATACACGCCGTGCGGGTCGAATTGCGTTATTAGCCGGGAGCGTCGACAAGCTAGGTCTGCTTCCAGTCGCGGCGTCGCTCTTCCTGGTTATGCGCGCTGGTGGAAATCCTCTAGCGATGTCTCCAATGACAGCGATGGTTGGTATTTTGCTGCTGTTCTTTTGGATGGTCTGCTGGGTAGCCACCTCGGCTAGGGGTAAGCTGCAGACCTATGAATACTTGCTCGAGATGGCGTTAAAGGGCAAAGAGAAAGACGTAACAGCAGCTGATGCATAGATTGGGGTCAGGCATGGTCAGGTTAGCCCGCCTCCGTAACTTCATAGCTCCGCTACCCCGCAGGGGGCATACTTGCAACCGGTCTACACATGGATAACCATCCGTGTGATTGCGGTGGAGCTGTCAAATCATGCAAACGAATCCCCACGCCAACCTTAGTTCTCTAGCACTGCTAGTAGCTGCTAGTCTCTTCTTCATACCAGGGTGCTCTGCCATGCAGCAAGACTCACGGCCCGGATTTAATACTCAGCAGTCTGCCTCCAAGGCGAGGCAAGAGCTTCAGGCGGCTAATCCTATCGGGTCGCCGCTTACGACTGCGCAGAAGAACCTTGAGGATCTTGGATTTCGTTGCCAAGCGTTGAGCTCTCCGGGCGCAGGTTACAAAGCATCGATGGTGTGCACGCTTGCCTCTGTAGTGAAAGAGGCGCAGCCATCGGTGACGGCGCCAGCTGTGCCGGTTACCTGGATGGTCGGCTTTCATTCTGCTGACGGAATCTACTTGAGCACGCTGGTGGTGAATCGGGCTCCGCAGGATATTGGAGAATAAGTTATGAATGAGCAGAAGAAGGCAACAATTTTGGTGGGGGCAAGCGAGGTTGCTGGTGACCGACGCCATCTTTACCTGCTCTTTCAGAAGTCCGATGGCAGCCAGACTGTAGTACGTGGAGGACCCGACACCAGAGCCGAGGGAAATGACCTGGCAAATTTTGCCGAGAGCACGGTTCTTGGCTCGGAGAAGTTTGGGCACATCATTGTCCAAGCGGCGCCTTACGTTGCGCCTTATGAAGTTGGGTACCGATTAAAGCAGGACGGGAACTACGAGCGAGTTCCCTTGAATCAGCTGGATCCTTCCGACCCTGGCATTGCACGGGACGCAAGAGGCGACGTCGTGAAAGAGACGATCACCGCTCCAGACTGGCCCGCACCAGGCGAGCGTCACGAACGTATCGTTGCCTGGACTGGCTCTGACCAGGAATTAGCCGCAAAGCTCGAGTCCGCCGTCAAGGCTGCCGAGCAGATCAATCACGCGCAACTGGAATATTCTCCGCTGTACAACAACAGCAACGGTGTTGTCAGCAACTTGCTCAAGGCCAGCGGCGTTCAACCTGTTCTGCCGAAGAACGCACAAGGTGAGACGGTCAACGCCCCTGATTTTGGGGAGGACCTTTATCAAGACGTCGGCGCGGCATCGGTACGCAGCGGCTACAGGTTTGACGGCAAGCAGTGGTTCGATGCGGACGATCGCAGGATCGCGCCTCCTACGAGTGGGCAGCCGTTGGTCCCTCAGGACCCGGCCGCGCCTTCGCGTGGATCGTCGGAGGGTTTCAAGCTCAGCGCACAGGCTCCATCGCCTACCGACCCCATGTTTGCTCAAATCCAGGATGGCGTACATCGGATCGATCATTCTCTGAATCGTGCTCCGGATGCCGCAAGTGATCGCATGACCTGGAGCCTGTATGCACTCGCCAAAGAGCAGGGCATGGAACGTGTGGACAACGTAGTGCTTGGCCGAGCAGGCACCAGCGCAGCAGCTGGCGAATATGTCTTCTTGGTCCAGGGAGATCCCACCACCTCCGTGTACCACCGTGAACAAATGCGCACGGCAGATGCGGTGGAGAGTTCAGTCGAACAGAGCCAGGCCCGCGTGCAATCTGCCGAACAGACGCGTGCACTCGCGATGAGTGTCGAAGCTCAGGAGCAGAGTAAAAAGCCGGATGCACCAGGGCTGCAAGTCTGATCACCCTGTCCTCAGCAGCCTTTCGACCCGCCTACTAACGGCGACACGTTAGCGTCTAGACATGCTTCGAATAGCTTGCTTCCGACGCTTGAGCTTGGCTTTTGGCTTGCCGAGTTGGCAGGTGCTAACGTGTCTGTACGCATCCCATAATTAGGCAGAAACGTGGGCATTAAAATTAGGCTGTTTTTCACTACAGGATTACTCGCGCTATCAACCTTGGCTACTTGTGCAGGAGGAAACATGCGCTCTGATTACAAAAAAAATGATGTTCAGCCGGTCAAGATCGAAAAATTAGGCGATTCACTCCAAATTACCTACCACATGCCTGCAGAAAGTCTCTTTTATTCTCCCGGCGTTGATTTCGCCAATGACCCTGGTGTATTGCGTATCGCCATCCGCAGATGCGGCATCAATGAGAAGTGTGATGCCATGGCAAAAGCTGCCATGCCACCAGCTGAGCCGTGGACACCGAAAGTCACCGTCCCGTATGCAGGGGGAAAGGTCGTACTGGTCTACGCAGACAGCGAAGAAACATTGTCCCCTTAATTCCACAAGGAGCGATGCAATGAGCACCGATCAAAAGTGCGCCGGGTCATTGAGCGCCAAGGCGGCGTGTTTTTCGTTGGGGACAACTGCCGGATTCCGTGCATCTGTACTTGCAGATGCTCGCCGCGACGGCCGAAGCCGTTGTCGACTCCCCGTAATTCAATGCCAGCCATAACTAGAGGTCTCCGGCACACTAGCCACCAAGGAGACCAATGATGCGCAAGAGCAAGTTCACCGAGAGCCAGATTGTCGCCACGCTGAAGCAGGTTGAGGGCGGCCGCCAGGTCAAGGATGTGTGCCGTGAGCTGGGTATTTCCGACGCGACGTACTACGTCTGGAAGTCCAAGTACGGCGGCATGGAGGCCGCTGACGTGAAACGCCTTCGCGACCTGGAGACCGAGCACAGCAAGCTCAAACGCATGTATGCCGAGCTCGCGATGGAAAACCATGCATTGAAGGATGTCATCGCAAAAAGCTGTAGACCCGGCGCATAAGCGCCCGCTTCTTGCCTGGCTCATCGAGCAGCATGGCTGGAGCGAGCGCCGGGCCTGTTCGCTCGTTGGCGTGGCGCGCTCGACAGCGCGCGATCGGCGTGGTCCCGATCGCGACGAGGAGGTCGTTGCGCTGTTGTCCGAATTGGCCGAGCGCTTTCCCGAGCGTGGATTTGGAAAACTCTTTCAGATCATCGGCCGTCGCGGACATGTGTGGAATCACAAAAGGGTGTGGCGCGTGTATTGCCTGATGAAGCTCAATCAACGTCGTCGCAGCAGGCGCCGGGTCCCGACCCGTCATCCACAGCCGCTGGCATGCGGAGAGCGACCCAATGCTGGATGGTCAATCGACTTCATGTCCGATGCGCTGTGGGATGGTCGGCGTTTCCGTACGTTCAATGTCATTGACGATTTCAGCCGGGAAGCCTTGGCGATCGAAGTGGACTTGAATCTTCCGGCCGCCCGCGTCATCCGCACCTTGGAGCGCATCGCAGCCTGGCGCGGCTATCCCGCCAAGCTTCGCCTGGACAATGGCCCGGAGTTTGTCGCATTGGCCTTGGCCGAGTGGGCCGAGCGCAAAGGCATCGCATTGGATTTCATTGAGCCTGGACGGCCGATGCAAAACGGTTTCATCGAACGCTTCAACGGCAGCTACCGGCGCGGCGTGCTGGACATGCACATTTTCCGCACGCTGAGCGAGGTTCGCGAACAGACCGAACACTGGCTGGCCGACTACAACCAGCAGACCCCGCATGACAGCCTGGGCGGGCTAACGCCCGCCGAGTTCCGTGATCAACATCAACCGCAGACCTCTAGTTTTGGCTGGCATTGAATTACGGGGAGTCGACACACTATTCACGCCTTTATTCGATCTGCTCCCATGACCAACTATCACTGTTACTTCACTTGCGTAACCTGCGAGCTATATGGGAGCGAATTAATGTAACGTTCCAAAAGTGCCAGATCTGGATCGCCTTGTGGCGTCACAGGCAATTTAATCACAGATTCGCGCATCCGCTCAAGATGCCATTTTCGGCCATAGTTAAACCTGTATTTTTCACGACGAATAATAGCGCAAATGAATAGAGCAGCAGCGGCTGTGAGATTGAATCCTTTTGGATAAAGAACATTTACGTCGTCGGTTGCCCAAAATGATTCTGGCTGATAGAAGGCTTCTGCCACTGAACCATTGTAGCTGACGCTTATCGTACCGCCAGAGTGTATAGGCCGCTGACCAATCCTTGCTGTAACGCCATTGAGATAATCAGAAGCGCCAACATAAGGAACAGACCCAGAAATCATGTTGGCTTTGGTCAATCTCTGGCCTTTGCGAACATGAAACAAGTCACTTATACGAAATACACCCCATGCCTCAGTAGCCGGTAGCTTTACAGATATGGTACCGGCGGGGGCATCTGCACCACGGTACATGTTTGTGCCAGCATCCTTCACCCACTCAGGTATTTTATCCGGCAAGAATAGATTTTTAAGTGTTCGATTTGCTTGCCTGCCAAATCCGAATCGAAACCGATTGGCCGTGATACAGGCCGCCCACCACAGTTTCTCCTGTTCAGCCATAGGCTGTTTTGGCCTTAAAACCATGACATGAAAGCCACTGTAGTAGGGAGAAGGCTGCAAGAATGCGACGCCCGCTCCTCCTTGACCATTCAGAGCGACGGTTAGAGTTCCCGCAGGTGCAGGCGAGAGGCCAACAATCGGCCGCACCCTTGCGGTAACTCCATTATTCCGAGCAGCACGTCCCACGAAATTTACAGCGTCGCTCTCAGATGACGTCGTCAACCGATTGAGCTCTAGACTATGGCCGTATTCTAGAAAAAAGAGCTGACTAATTTTCGGCACTGCCGTCCTCCAGATCTGCAACACTGTCCTGCCCAAAAAGTCGGAACAGCGCATAGTTCCTGACAACACGCTCAAAGTCAGCTTGAGTGAGTTTGCTGTAATCTGTTTCCATGTAAGCCTCAGCGCACCACTCATCGGCGGCAGTCACTGCATGCACCACACTCTCCCCAGGATGAACTTCACGATTGTGATACATCTCGATCCACCTGTCCCGAATGTTAGACCATGTACCGTTCTGGTCGATCCTGCCTTTGTGTTTCGTCTTTATAAATCCATCGTCTCGCCAGTACCCAAACCACGTCTTCTTTTTCGACTTAGCATGCGGCTTACCTGAGACCCACACCATAATGCATGTAACAGTCCCTACCGGACTAAATAATTCCGGAGGCATCGACATAACTGCGTCAAGAGTGTGATGTCGCATTAGCTCTTCACGCACCGGATTTGGAGCGATAGCGCAGGACATCGGCACGATCGCGACTCCTATTGAGCCCATATCAAGGCATTCAAGCATTTGTTTAACGAAGTACAGCTCGTGGAGCTCAGCGTCGCTTTTAGATTGCGCATAAGGAGGATTAAGCATCCCAACGTTAGGCTTCATCCGCTTCACAGACTTAGTTATGGCATCATCGAAACAACTTGCTTGATGTAAATTAGCCTTCCCATCCCCCCTAAGAATCATGTTTGATGCTGCCAACGCAAACATCTTCGGGCTGTTCTCGATTCCGATAAGGCGATTCTGCTTGATGTCCTTACGCTGTTTTTCAGTAACTGCCTTCTTGAGCATGTGCTGCATCGCGGAGATTAGAAAACCGCCAGTGCCAGCACAGATATCTAATACTCTGGATTCGGGACCGACATTGGCAATCAGCGAGAATAGCTCAGCTACATGGCGCGGAGTTAGAACAATCCCTAATGCTTTTTTATCACCCGCAGTGTACTTAAGAAATTCACCGTAGAACTGACCAACAACATCAAAATCGTGATAGATATTGATGTATGGCCATACATTTTCGCAAATACGAGAGATAATTTCCTTGAAAACCCCATCCGGATACTCTTTAGCTGTTTTACTATCAGGTTTTCCTAGATTCGGGTGGACGGCAATAGTCGAATACGGCTGAAGCATCGTATCCTTTTTTGCCTGAGGAATTTCTGCCTTAGCCAATTCTTTTTTAATAGCTCCCAGCCAGGCTTCTTGAATATCTTCAGCAGGGAGTGAGCCGAACGTCTTCATAAAAGGAGCATTCATCAGCGCTATCAGCGTGCCACTTACAAGAAGTGGTTTGTCTTCCTCTGAAACCTTCGCTTTCGTCCAAATAAGCTCATGCAGCTCCTTGGAGAAAGCGAGAAGATCTGAATGTCGTTTCTTTGCAACGTCGGGGTCAAACGATGCCAGTCTATAATAATCCTCAAATGGCAGAATCGTTTCAACCACCATTCCTGCCTCATTAGGGAACCTCTGAACAAAGCACAGCAGATGCGCGACACTATTGCCACAG
>NZ_MDEB01000002.1 GCF_002939945.1 Xanthomonas arboricola pv. populi
CCGATGTCACATGTCTCGTCATTGGGTAGCGTTGATCAGACCATCCCTAAGGCTGCGCGCCCAACCAGGCTTCCAGTGCTGCCGCCGGCAAAGGCCGCGAGAACAGATAGCCCTGTAGCACTTCGCAGCCGAGGTCGGCGAGGAACAGGCGCTGTGCTTCGTTTTCCACGCCTTCGGCAACCACGTGCTTGCGCAGATGCTCGCCGATGCGCAGCACCGAGGTGGTGAGGGCGCGAGCGTCTTCGCTGTGTTCGATATCGCGCACGAAGCTCATGTCCAGCTTGAGTTCGTCGATCGGCAGACGATGCAGATGGCTCAGGCTGGAATAGCCGGTGCCGAAGTCGTCCAGCGACAACGAGATGCCGGCTTCGCGGATGGCGTGCAGGTTTTCCAGCACGCCGGGTTGCCCGGAGAGCATCACGCTCTCGGTCATTTCCAGCGTGAGGTCGGAGGGCTGCGCACCCATGTCGGCGATCAGGCGCAGCAGGTCGCTAAGCATGCGCGGGCTTTCGAAGCTGCTTGCCGACAGGTTCACCGACACGCGCGACACCGGCACACCGCGTTTGCGCCAATCTGCGATCTGCCGGCAGGCGCTGCGCAGCACCCAGTCGTTGAGCTGCGGCATCATGCCTTGCTCTTCGGCAACGGGCAGGAAACGCGTTGGCGAAATGGCGCCCAGTTGCGGATGATTCCAGCGCAATAGCGCTTCCACGCCGTACAGCGCATGCGGCGCGGCGCTGTGCAATTGCGGTTGATAATGCAGTTGCAGTTGATCGCGGCCGATGGCCTGACGCAGCTCCGCTTCCAGCGCAACGCGTTCCTGCGCCATGCGGTTCATGTCGGAACTGAAGAAGCGGAACCGTCCGCCGCCTTCCTGCTTGGCGCGATTCATGGCCAGATCGGCATGCCGCAGCAGGATGTTGATGTCGCGCCCGTCCTCGGGAAACATCGCCACGCCGATGCTGGCCGACGGATGCACCGTCATGTGCCCGACCGGCAGCGGCCTGGCAATGGTGCCCAGCACACGTTCTGCGGCGGCACTGGCCTGCTCGGCGCTGCATTGCGGCAGCGCGAGCGCGAATTCGTCGCCGGTCAGGCGCGCCAGCATGGAGGTGGCGGCCAGTTGTTCGCCGATGCGCAAGGCGATGTCGCGCAGCAGGCCATCGCCGGCTGCATGGCCCTGGCTGTCGTTGATCAACTTGAAGCGGTCGATGTTGATGAACATCAACGTGGCCGGTTCGCCGGCATATTCGGCCTGCGTCAAGGCTTGCTCGGCGCGTGCGCTGAACATGATGCGGTTGGGCAGGCCGGTCAGCGCATCGTAGAACGCGAGTTGATGCACGCGTTGGCGGATTTGTTCGCGCTCCAGTGCCAGCGTGCACAACTGCTGGCACAGATCGGTGAGGCGTACGTGCCAGGCATCGGCACGCTGCGCCTTGCGGTAGTACAGCGCGAAGGTGCCGAGCACGCGTGCGCTGTTGGAGCGGATCGGCGTGCTCCAGCAAGCACGCAAGCCCATCGGCAGCAACAGGTCGCGGAATTGCGCGAACAGCGGGTCGGTGGCGATGTCTTCCACCATCACCGCGCGGCCGCGCCAGGCGGCGGTGCCGCAGGCGCCTGCGCCCGGCGCGATCTTCAGACCGTTGACCGCATCGGCATACTCCGGCGGTAGGCTGGGTGCAGCCAGCGAATGCAGGCAGCCTTGATTGTCCGCGCTCATGACCGTGGCCAGCACGTCCGGTGCGATCCGCTCGACCTCGGTGCAGATCAGCGTCATGACCTCGATCAGCGGCCGCTCCTGCACCAAGGCCTCGAGCACGCGGTGCTGCAGCACCTCATGCATCTTGGTGTCGGTGATGTCGGTCAGCACCGCCACGTAATGCGATGGGAGATGCCTGGCGTCGTAGATCGGATTGAAGTTGAGCGAGATCCACAGCGGCGTGCCGTCCTTGCGATACACCAGCAGGTCGGCCTGAGTCTGCTGCAGCGCGTCGGCGCGGTCGCGGATGCGCGCCACTTCGTCCTGGTCGCTTTGCGCGCGGGTGAGCACGTCCGAGGGGCGCTTGCCGACCAGTTCGGCTTCGGTGTAGCCGAACATGCGCTGGAAACCATCGTTGGCGTAGAGCAGACGCGATTGCAGATCGCAGATCAGGATCGCAGTGCTGCTGCCGTCCAGCGCTTCGGCCAGTAGCCGCGAGCGCGTGGCGTTGGGATGTTCGTCAGGCCTGGTCATACCAGCGGTGACTGGGCCGGCCTTGATCGTCCTGGGGGGTGTCGCGTGATCTGCCGGCGCATCCGCCGTCGTCGGCGACGTGGTTTCCGCGACGCCGGGAACCGCCGCCTGGTCGGTCGGATGCGGGGGACGGGCGTTCATGCCGGATCAGCGTCTCTGCACCGCCAGCGCGATCAGGCGCTCGGCAACGCGGTCCAGCGGCACCACTTCCTGCGCGGCACCGAGTTTGTAGGCGGCTCCCGGCATGCCCCAGACCACGCTGCTGGCTTCGTCCTGCACCAGCGTGGGCGCACCCGCCTGCAGCATTTCCAGCAGACCGCGCGCGCCGTCGTCGCCCATGCCGGTGAGTATGGCACCGACCGCATTCGGGCCGGCGTTGGCGGCGACGGAGCGGAACAGCACGTCCACCGCCGGCTTGTGGCGATTGACCGGCGGGCCGTCATCGATGCGGCAGCGCCAGCGCGCGCCGTCGCGGATGATGCGCAAGTGCTGGCCGCCCGGCGGCAGATAGGCGTGGCCAGGCAGGATCGCCTCGCCATCGCTGGCTTCGCGGACCGACATCGCCGAATGGCGATTGAGGCGCTCGGCGAAGGCGGTGCTGAAGCTGGCCGGCAGATGCTGGGTCATCACCACCGCCGGCGCATCGGCGGGCATGTGTTCGAGCACCACGCGCAGGGCTTCGGTGCCGCCGGCAGAGGCGCCGATGGCGATCAAGCGGTCGGTGGTGCGGAAGCGCAGCGCGCTGCCGGGCACCGGCGCGGACTGCATGTCCAGGGTGACCTTGGGCGCGCTGGGACGATTGAGCGCGCTGACCTTGGCCTTGGACGCCATCTTGACCTTGCTGACGATTTCTTCGGCATAGCCTTCCAGCCCGCGTGCGACGTCGATCTTGGGCTTGGAGACGAAATCTACCGCGCCCAGCGATAGGGCCTGCAAGGTGGTGTCGGCGCCACGTTCGGTCAGCGATGAAATCATCACCACCGGGGTGGGGCGCAGGCGCATGAGGTTTTCCAGAAACACCAGGCCGTCCATGCGCGGCATTTCCACATCCAGCGTGATCACGTCCGGATTGAGGCGTTTGATCTTTTCGCGCGCCAGGATCGGGTCGGCGGCCGAGCCGATCACCTCGATGCCGGCATCGCGCGAGAGGATTTCGGTCAGTATCTGGCGTACGACCGCCGAGTCGTCGACGATCAATACACGCACAGGAGTTTCCAGCGTCATTCGAACAACTCCACTCCACCGGTCACCGGTGCTTTGGACAGACGGGCGCGCACGGCCGATTCGGCTGCGGCGACTTCGGCTTCGTGTGCATGTGGCAAACGCTGCACGACCACGCGCCCGGTCGTCGGGAAGAACCACACCTTACGCGGATGGATGCCGCACAGATCTTCGGCAAGGATGGGAATGTGTTCGTCCTGCAGGTACTGGCGCACGAACTCGGCGTTGCGGGTGCCGACCGGGTTGCTGGTGAAGCCCTTGAGCACGTTGGCTCCACCGAAGACCTTGGCTTCGATGCGTTTGCGATGCGCGCCGCGCTTGAGCATGTCGTTGATCAGCAACTCCATCGCATAACTGCCGTAACGCGCGGGTGCGCCATCGCCGACCTTGCCTTCAGGCAGCAGGAAGTGATTCATGCCGCCGATCTTCAGGACCGGATCGCGCAGGCAGGCAGCAACGCACGATCCCAGGGTGGTTGTCAATGCGGTGTCGTCGTCCACCACCAGGTATTGGGTGGGCAGTAGCTTGGCGGTGATGGTCTGGAACCGCGAGTCGCGGTAGCGCATGACATCGTCGACCTGCACGGCGGTACTCATGCAGACGCTCCCGCGCGCGGGCTACGCCGATACAGCGTGCGCCCGCACGGCTGGATCAGATCGGCCGCGTGCAGGTAGTTCTCCGAGTGCCCGGTATAGAGCAGACCGTCGTCGCCCATGTGGCTGACCAGCCGCGACAGGATGCCGCGCTGGGTCGGTTTGTCGAAATAGATCATCACGTTGCGGCAGAACAGCGCCGCGTACGGGCCGCCGACGTCGTAACGCGGTGCCAGCAGATTCAACTGACGGTATTCGATGAGTTGGCGCAACGCCGGAATGACCCGGCACTTGCCTTCGTTGGGGCCGCTGCCGCGCTGGAAATACTTGCGCTTGATCGATGCGTCCAGCGAGGCGACGCGGTCGACGGCATAGACGCCGCGCGAGGCGGTTTCCAGCACCTGGGTATCGACGTCGGTGGCGACGATGCTGACCGGCGGGGTCAACGTGCCGAAGGCTTCGCAGGCGGTGATGGCGATGGAGTAGGGCTCCTCACCGGTGGAGGCTGCGCACGACCAGATCTTCAACGGCGCCTGCGAGGCGCGCTTTTGCAGTTCTTCGCGCAGTTTGTCGAAGTGGTGCGGCTCGCGGAAGAACGAGGTGAGGTTGGTGGTCAGCGCGTTGGTGAACGCCTGCCATTCCTCTTCGTCGGTGCCTGCTTCCAGCTGGTCCAGATAGTCGCGGAAGGAGCGCAGACCGAGCACGCGAAGACGACGCGACAGCCGGCCATACACCATGTCGCGCTTGGCCGGAGCCAGGGCGATGCCGACACGCTGATAGATCAGGTCGCAGACGCGCTTGAAATCGCGGTCGCCAAAATCAAATTCGCGTGTGTCTGAAGCGGGAGTCGAAGTGGTCGTCATATTCATACGCGTCGTGAGCTATGACTGGATATCGGCCACGTGGTCATGCAACTGAAGCACCAATCGTGCATTGCAGACAGTCGGGTCCGATGGCGGTACCCGGCGCCGCGTAGGCGGCGCGATCGGACCCGACGGCGGGACGGCGTGCGCTGCGCCGACTGCAGAGACACAAAGCCCCGGCAGTGCCGGGGCTTTGCGGGGACAACGTTGGATCAGAACTCTTGCCAGTTACCGTCGGCCAGCGCGGCCTGCGGCTTGGTCGGCCGCGACGATGTGGCCGCTGCACGCGCAGCCGGCTTGGCTGCGGACTTCAGTGCAGGCGGACGCGAGGCGGACGGGCGCGCGCGCGCGCCCGGGGCGGCCGGCTCGTCCAGCTTGAACACCGACACCGCTTCGGCCAGGTGGCCGGCCTGCTCTTCCATCGAGCGTGCGGCCGCAGTGGCTTCTTCCACCAGGGCGGCGTTCTGCTGGGTGGTTTCGTCCATCTGGGTGATGGTCTGGTTGACCTGCTCGATGCCGGCCGACTGTTCCTGCGAGGCAGCAGAAATCTCGCCCATGATGTCGGTGACGCGCTGCACGCTGGCCACGATCTCGGCCATGGTCGCACCGGCCTTGCGCACCAGTGCCGAACCCTCGGCCACCTTGTGCACGGAGTCGTCGATCAAGCCCTTGATCTCCTTGGCGGCACCGGCCGAACGCTGTGCCAGCGTACGCACTTCCGAGGCGACCACGGCAAACCCGCGGCCCTGCTCGCCGGCACGTGCGGCTTCCACCGCCGCGTTCAAGGCCAGGATGTTGGTCTGGAAGGCGATGCCGTCGATCACCGAGATGATGTCGGCGATCTTCTTGGACGAGGCCTCGATGCCGGACATGGTGGTGACCACCTGCGTGACCACGTCGCCGCCCTGCGAGGCCACGCCGGTGGCGCCGATGGCGAGCTGGTTGGCCTGACGGGCGCTTTCGGCGTTCTGCCTGACGGTGGAGGTGAGCTCCTCCATCGAGGCGGCGGTTTCTTCCAGATTGGCAGCCTGCTGCTCGGTACGATGCGACAGGTCGCTGTTGCCGGAGGCGATCTCGCCGGCGGCCGAGTTGATCGCCGTGGACGAGACCTTGATGCGTCCGACGATGTCGGCCAGCTGCTCGGCGGTGCTATTGGCATCGTCACGCATCTGCGCGAACACGCCACTGAATTGGCCATGCATGCGCACGGTCAGGTCGCCACGAGACAGGGCCGACAGCAATGCGGAGATCTGTTCCAGGCTACCGGCGTTGGCATCCAGCAGGCCGTTGAGCTGCTGGGCCAGTTGCAGGAAGAAGCCCTGCTTGCCGTCGGTTTCCACCCGGCCGCTCATGTCGCCGCTGGCAGCGGCATGCACGATGCGGGCGACTTCTTCTTCGACCTGGACTTCGATGGTGCGGTCGCGCCATTCGCAAACCTCGCCGGTACTTTCGTCCTGCTCGTTCTTGATGACGGTGATGGTCTGCATCATCACGAACTCGCCGTAGCGCTCTTCGAAGCTGGTGATACCGTCGCGTTCCAACGCTGCGATGCCTTTGCGCACGGTCGATTCGGACAGGCCGAGATAGCTGATGTGCTGACCGATGATCTTGCTGGCTTCAAAATCGGGCGAGGACAGACGGATGTTGCCTTCGTATTGCGTGACCAGCTTCTGAAACGCCTCGTTGGCGTAGATCATGACCCGATCGGTGTCGGTGATGAAGGTGCCGGTGGAGGATTTGTCCAGCGCGGTACGGATACGCAGATTTTCGTCGGCGATCTTCTGATCGCGTTCGATACGCTCCTTCAGGTCGTGCTGCATACGGTACATGGAACGCATCAGTTCGCCCACTTCGTCCTGGCCCTGCACATTGATCTGGCCATCCAGCTTGCCGCTGGCGATTTCGGTGGCGGTGGATACCGCGCGGCGCATGCTCTTGACGATGGAGCGCGCGAACAGGAACGCAAGGCCCAGGCCGCCAGCGACGCCGATCAACACCACCAGGACGGTCAGCGAGACAGATGTCGCGTGGACGGTTTCGGCCTTGTGCTTGGCCGCCTGTGCCAGCCGATTGTCTTCGGCGATCAATGCAGCCAGCGAATCCTTGGCCTTGTTGTGCAGCGTCCGCGTCTCACCAACGAAGGTGTCGATGGCATCGTCAGGCAGGTTCAGTTCGAGCATCTCGTCGACGCTTGCGTAGGAAGCGGAAGCCTTCTTCCAGTCCACCACGAAGTTATTGAACAGCTTCTTCTGTTGCTGACTTTCGATCAATCGCGGATAGTTGCCGATCACGTCTTCGATCTGCTTGTGCAGCTTGCCGATGTCGGCCTTTGCATCCAGTTTGACCGAGTCGCTGGCGCGCACCAGGCTCTGATAGGACGCAATGCGGAACTCGCCGAGCATGCCGCGCAGATCGCCCGCTTCGCGCACGCTGGACATGGTATTGCCGGCCAAACCGCTGGTGACGTTGCTGAGCGAGGCCAGACCCGCATAGGCGATGATCCCCTGCACCAGCATGATCAGCAGCACGATGCCGAACGCCAGCATCAGCTTGGGCATCAATTTGAGATTGTTGATCCATTGCATTGACACGATTCCCCGGTAGAAGTCAGTGCGCATAACCGCAAACGGCAGAGCGCCACGCGCGAGGCGTGGCGATCTGCGCGGCGATTACTTGATGGTGGCAAGCTTCAGGCTGGCCGGCGAGCTGACTTCGATTTCGGCACGCGAGCTGTCGCGCTGGATCTTGCCGAGCACACAAACGTCCTTGCCTTCCAGGGTTTCCGGGGCAAAGCTGAACTTGCCGCGATTGGCGCCGTCGATGCGGGCCGAGAAGGTGTGACGCGGGAACATGCCGCCCATGTACAGGAAGGTGGGTTCACCTTCCGAGCTCTGGGCGTACTTGGCTTTTTCGACCTTGCCGCACACCATGCCGTCCTTGCCGACGAAACGGGTCGCCATTTCCGGCGGAATCATTTCCTGCGACTGAGCCGACAGCGTGGGAGCTACGATCACGAGAGCAGCGACGGGGAGGAGCGAGAGCAGGAACTTCATTGGGATTCTCCAGAATCAAAAGTCGAACGGTGACCCGTTTGTGTACGCGGGCTTCTATTCAGCTATCGGCTAGCCGCCGTTCAACTTGAATCCGAAAAATGTGATTTGTATCTCACTTCAACTTCGTTGTGCGTCTCGTGTCGGGACGCTCCCGACACCAGATGGTCTGAATCAGGCTGCTTCTTCGGCCAGCTGCTGCTGCCCGAGTTCGGCGCTGTCCAGCAGGGTCTCGATATCCAGCAGGATCAGCATGCGATCGTCCTGGGTGCCGATGCCCGAGATGAAGCGGGTGTCGACCGAGGCGCCGAATTCGGGGGTGGGGCGGATCTGATCGTCGTTGAGCGGAATCACGTCCGAGACGCTGTCCACCACGATGCCGACCACGCGGTCTTCGACGTTGAGCACGATCATCACGGTGAAGGCGTCGTAGCGCGCTTCTTTCAGGCGCAGCTTCAGGCGCAGGTCGATCACCGGCACGATGGTGCCGCGCAGGTTGATCACACCCTTGATGTAGTCCGGTGCGTCGGGCAGGCGGGTGACCGAATCGTAACCGCGGATTTCCTGCACCTTCAGGATGTCCACGCCGTAATGTTCTTCGCCCAAGGCGAAGCTGAGGAATTCACCACCGGTGCCGGTGGTCGTGCTTTTGTCGTTCATGGAAACTCCGGGCGTTGCGGCTGAGTGTCGGATTGCAGCTATAAGAACAGCATGCGGATGAGGATTGCCCTAGCAACATCGGCGCAGTGCAGGGCAACTTTAGCTGTGCGCCATGACTGGTGCGGATGGGTTCAGAACATGCCACTCTTGCGCGCATTGCGCTGGCGGTCGACCCGGAAGATGTAGCGCTGGATGGTCTCGTCGGCGCCGCGAGGCAGGTCGCTGAACTGCATGCCGACGCGGAAACCTTCGCTGCCGTTGGGCAGGGTCTGCTTGTATTGGCTGCACACCGTCAGTGGCAGGGTGATCGGCGCCGTGTCGGGCAGCTGCAGCGTGCAGTGACGGTAGGTGCGCTGCGGTTCGAGCAATGGCATGCCATCGGCGAGCGAGACCGCCAGGCCGCCGCTGCTGATATCGATCACGCGCAGCTGCAGATTGAAAGTGCCGCCCTGTACCTCGTCCTGGCGAACGATGCAGATGGGCGAGTCGGTGATCGGCGTTTCCAACCGGTACGACTCGCGACGCTGCATGTGATACATCGCCTCGGGCAGTGCGGCGCGGAAGGCGACATGGATGTCGCGCTCCAGCCGGTCGGGCGTTTCCAGGCGGAAGCGGATGTTGACCCTTTCCAGTTGCGCGTAGCACAGCAGGTACCTGGCCTCCTGGATGGCGCGGTTGGAGGACTCGTTATGGCTGCCGTCCAGCATCACGCAGTCGTCGTCTTCGTCCACCTCGAGCACGGCGGTGGGCACGGCCATGTCGCGCCCGGCCACATGCATGGTCACGATGGCGCGCTGGTCGAGCAACTGGCGCAGCAGGCCGCGGATCTGCCGTTTGTTGCGCAACAGATAGCGCTCGTCATCTTCGGCAGGGTGATCGGCGTCGTGATCCAGCTCTGAGGTATCGCCTTGGGACATGGGCACAAGCACAGTAGATGCGGGAAGACGCTTGAACGGTTGTCCCGGCGTCGTCTTGATATCGGCGGCAAAGCGAAATCTTTAAGGGCGGCTGACAAAAAACTGCTGCGTGACGTCTTGCTTGCTTTAGGCGTTCTACTGTGTGGTTTCGTCCATCTGGGTGATGGTCTGGGTGACCTGGGCGATGCCAGCGGCCCGCTCGCGTGAGGCGCTGGTGATCTCGCGCATGATGTCGGTGACGCGTTGCACCGAGCGCAACCCCTGTTGTCCGGGCGGGCGCGGCCGGTGCTCGGAATCGGCATGTACCACTCTTGCACTCCGGTTCTGAGCGCGGCGCACGCACTCACCTGACAACCGCCCGCTACGTTTCGGTAGCCGCTCTTGGATGGTCAAAGCCAGCAGGCGCGTGGTAGCGATTTGGGGTGGCAAAAAAAAGGGTCGCTTCCCCTCGCAAGGAAGCGACCCGCAAGACCCGCGCACAACGGATCCAACTACACCCGCATTGTGTTTCTCCACTGCATGAAGGCGCTGCTCAGAACTCCTGCCAGTCGCTCTGATCGACCACCGTCGCCGATGTGCCGGTAACGGCGCGACGCGGAGCCGACACGGCGCCGGCACGTGCCGCCGGACGCGGTGCCGAGCGTGCGTTGGCAGGCGCCCTGGCGATGGCCGACAACTGGCGCGCCACCGGTGCGTGTTCGGCAACCTTGAACACGGCGACCGCTTCGGTGAGCTGCTGGGCCTGCTCTTCCATCGCACGTGCGGCGGCGGTCGCTTCTTCCACCAGCGCGGCGTTCTGCTGAGTGGTTTCGTCCATCTGGGTGACGGTCTGGTTGACCTGCTCGATGCCCGAGTACTGCTCCTGCGATGCCGAGGAGATCTCGCTCATGATGTTCGTCACGCGCTGCACGCTGGCCACGATTTCGGCCATGGTGGTGCCGGCCTGATCGACCAGGGTTGCGCCCTGGGTGACCTTGTCGACCGAGTCGTCGATCAGGTGCTTGATCTCCTTGGCGGCACCGGCAGAGCGTTGCGCCAGGGTGCGCACCTCGGAGGCGACCACTGCGAAACCGCGGCCTTGCTCACCGGCACGCGCCGCTTCCACTGCGGCATTCAAGGCCAGGATATTGGTCTGGAAGGCGATACCGTCGATAACGCTGATGATCTCGGCGATCTTCTTCGACGAGCTCTGGATGTCGGACATGGTGGTGACCACCTTGGCCACCACATCGCCACCTTGCGAGGCCACCGCCGCCGCGCCGATGGCGAGCTGGTTGGCCTGGCTGGCGTGTTCGGCATTCTGCTTGACGGTGGAGGTGAGTTCTTCCATCGAAGCGGCGGTTTCCTCCAGATTGGCGGCCTGTTGCTCGGTGCGCTGCGACAGATCCTGGTTGCCGGAGGCGATCTCGCCCGATGCCAGGCCGATCGCGTCGGCAGCGGTCTGGATGCGGCCCACGATGCCGGCCAGCTGTTCGGCGGTGGCGTTGGCGTCGTCGCGCATCTGTGCAAACACACCCTGGTACTGGCCACTCATGCGCGCGGTGAGATCGCCTGCGGCGATCGACTGCAGCAGGCCGGACAGCGACTGCAGATTGCCGTCGGCAGTGGCCATCAGGTGATTGAGGCTTTCCACCATGATGCGGAAATCGAACTGGAACTGCTCGGCATTGCCGCGCGCGGTGAAGTCGCCGTTGGCAGCGGCCTGCGCCAATTGCTTGATCTCCGTGTTCATCGTCGACAGGTTCAACTTGACCTGGTTCATCGCAGTGGTGATGGCGGCTTTCTCGCCCGGCAGTTGCGGCATGTCCTCGGTGAGGTCGCCGATCGCATAGCGTTCCACCAGATGGATGGTCTGCGTCTCTAGCCTGATGTGCGCGGCGACCAGCTCGTTGGTGTCCTTGGCCATGCGACCGAAGTCGCCCGGGAATGCACCGGCATCCATGCGGAAGCTGATCTGGCCATCGTCATGGCGCTTGGCCATGTCCAATTGCGCACTGATCAGGTTGCGCACCTGGCTCTGCATGCGGTCCATTGCATGCAACAGGCGGCCGGTCTCGTCGTTGGCCTGCGTCCTTACATCGTTGTCGAGATTGCCGTCGGCGATCGCCTCGGCGGCGCGGGTAGCCTGGGCCAGCGGGCGCACCAGGCTGCGGGTGATCAAAAGCGCCAGCAAACCGCTGATCAACACGACCGCCAGGCCGCCGCCGATCAGCATGCTGCGCCCGTGGTCCATCGAGGTGTTGGCCGCAGCGTACGCTTCCAGACTGCGGTGTCGCTGCAATTTGGCGTAATCGGCGATGGCATCCTGCCAGCGCTGGGTGGCGGGACCCGAACTCTGCATCAACACCTCCAGCGCTGTGTCGCTCTTCCCGGCCAGCCCGAGATCGATGACCTGCTGGTTCGCGCTTCTTGACTTCTCACGGGCCTGGTCGATCCGGTTGCGAATCGCTGTGCCTTCAGCCGTTGCGGGAAAAGCGTAAAGCTTTTCGCGTTCCTGGTCATAGTGCAGGCGCTGCTGGCCGATGATGTTGGCAAAACGCAGATTATCTTCTTGCGACGTCGGTAACACGATGTTGCGCAACTGCACCGCGATGACCGAGCTGGCGTTGGTCATTTCCTGGGCATGTTGGATCATCGTGATATTGCGGTTGACGATGGTATTGAGAGACGTCCGCGCCTGCGCAAGGGTGTATACGCCGGCAACCACCAGTGCGCACGACAGCAGGATGAGTGTGCCGAAGGCGAAGGTTAGTCGCTTGCCGACGTTGTAGCGTTGAAGAAGGGCGATCATGTTGGGTCTCAAGGCAGCTGGCAAAAATGGGCGATGCGCGTCGGCTCGTCCGCGCGCTGGTCGATACGTGGAGCTAGCCAAGGCGGGCAACCGTCAGGCCGATCCATCGGTGCCTGTGATGCTTCGTCTATGGACTATCGATTGCACGACAGCCACGCGGGCTTGTGGTCTATAACGGTCAGAATCGTCATTGCTTGACTCGCCAATCCGGCTTCTGTATATCGCGGCGTCACCAAGGTGACGCTGATGTGTACGAGCTATCGGAAAGCGCCGATACAGCGGCGTGCGCAAGGTGACGGCAGGCGACTGGATTCACCTCGTCCTCATGCGGTTGAAAGGCCGCGCCGATGCCTGGACGCGGGTTGAGCGCGGCCAGGTGGACGGGTACTGTGCCGCGACGGGTAGGCTGACGCGCCGTCGTTTTTTTAGCGGCTCTTAGAACTCAGCCCAGTCCGACTCGTTGGATGGCGCCGCCGCCACTGCAGCGCGTGCGCCCGTCCTGGCGGCAGGCGAAGTGGGAACCTTGGCGCCAGCGGCGACAGGCCGCTTGGCAGCGATCTGGCGCACCACCGGTATTGCGCGCTTCACCGCTTCCAGCTCGGCCGACAGGCGGAACAAGGCCACCGCATCGGTGAGCTGCTGCGCCTGTTCCTCCATCGAACGCGCGGCGGCGCTGGCTTCTTCCACCAGCGCAGCGTTTTGCTGGGTGGCCTCGTCCATCTGGGTGACGGTCTGGTTGACCTGCTCGATGCCGGCCGACTGTTCCTGCGAGGCGGCGGAGATCTCGCTCATGATGTCGGTGACGCGCTGCACCGAAGAGACGATCTCGCTCATGGTGCTGCCGGCCTGGTTCACCAGCGCCGAGCCTTCGGCGACCTTGTTGACCGAATCGTCGATCAGGCTCTTGATTTCCTTCGCGGCGCCGGCCGAACGCTGCGCCAGGGTGCGCACTTCCGAGGCGACCACGGCGAAGCCGCGGCCCTGTTCGCCGGCACGCGCGGCTTCCACCGCCGCGTTCAAGGCCAGGATATTGGTCTGGAAGGCGATGCCGTCGATGACGCTGATGATCTCGGCGATCTTCTTGGACGAGGTCTGGATAACGGACATGGTGGTGACCACCTGGTCGACCACGCTGCCGCCGTGCGAGGCCACATCGGCTGCGCCGATCGCCAGCTGATTGGCCTGACGTGCGTGCTCGGCATTCTGCTTGACGGTGGAGGTGAGCTCTTCCATCGAGGCGGCGGTTTCTTCCAGGTTGGCGGCCTGCTGCTCGGTACGCTGCGACAGGTCGTTGTTGCCGGCGGCGATTTCGCCAGCGGCGGTGTTGATCGCCAACGTTGAGTGCTTGATGCGCCCGACGATGTCGGTCAGGCGCTGGGTGGTGGCATTGGCATCGTCACGCAGGCGCGCGAACACGCCGTGGAATTCGCCGTCCATGCGTGCGGTCAGATCGCCTTCGGCCACCGCGCCGAGCAGCTGCGACAGCTTGCCCAGATTGCGGTCGCTGACGTCCATCATCGAGTTCAGATCGGCCACCATCACCGCGAAGTCGTACTTGAAGCGCGCCGCGTCGCCGCGTGCGCTGAAATCGCCGGCCGCTGCGGCCTGCGCCAGCTGCTTGATCTCGGTGTTGATCGACAACAGGCTGGCCTTGGCCGCATCCATCGCTTCATGCAGGATGGCGCGGCTGGCCGGCAGACGGCGTGCGTCCTGGGTCAGGTCGCCCTGTGCGTACTGGTTGAGGATGCGGACCGAGTCGGTGATGGCATCCAGATGCTCGAAGATCATCGTGTTGATGCCGCAGGCCAGCGTGCCGTACACGCCGGGGAAATCCTCCGGCATGCGGTGGGTCATGTCTTCGGCCGCATGCAGGTGCGACATGCGCGCGGTCTCGTCGCTGAAGCGGCGCAACATCTGCGTCATGCCGCCGGTGGCTTCGAGCATCTGGCCGATTTCGTCGTTGCCGGTCTTGCTGACCTGTACGCCCAGATCGCCACGCGAGACCGCCTTGATGGCGCCCAGCGCCTTGGACAGCGGATTGGTGATGCTGCGCGCGATCAGCCAGCCGAAAGTCACCGACAGCGCTGCCATCAGCAGCGTGCCGAGCAGCAGCACCGCGCTGGTCAGCTGGAACGACGCGGCGCTGGCCGCGACCATGTCGCTCAGTGCCTTGGACTGCTGTGCATAGAGCTTGTCGACCGAGGCGAACAGTTCCTTGCGTATCTCGCCGGACTGCTTGCGCGAGAAGTCCATCGCCGCCGCGCGGTCGGGTGCTGCATAGAGCTTGCGCAGCTGCTGGTTGGCGGCGAAGTAGCGCGTGCTGGCATCGGTCAGCTTTGCGTATTCGGCCTTCAGCGGCGAGGTGGCGCCGATCTTGGCGTCCAGGAGCTTTTGCGTCTCGACGTATTTGGCCTGGATCTCGTCCATGCGCTTGAAGAACATCGCATAGCGTTCCGGATCGTCGAGATTGACGAACTGGCCCACTTCATAGACGCGGAATTCGCCGGCAAAGCCACGCAGTTCGGACAGACGGCTCAGCACCGGCACCACGTCCTGGTGGATCAGGGTGGTCTGCTGCTGCATCTGCCGCATGCGCGAAAAACCGAGCCCGCCCAGCAAGGCGGTCAGCACGGCACTCAGGCAAAAGGCAAACATCAGTTTGCGGCGGATCGGCCAATCGTTGAACTTGTTCATCAGGTACTCCGGGATCTTGCGCAGGAACGCTGTCCAGCACGCTAACGGCTGCAGGGCATGAATTCTTCACCTGTGGAGGATGAAAGGTGCGGTGGCCGACTTGCGTGTACTGCGATCAAGCTGCTGGACAAACGGCGGTGGCGGGCAGGCTGAGCCGGCCGGTCGAGCGTCACGCACATGCATGCAGCTGCCTGACTGCGGCAGCGCATGCACGGTTCAGAAGTCCTGCCATTGACCGTTGTTGCCGGTGGCGACCACCGAGATGGTTGCCTGCTTGCGTGGAACGGCTGCGGCGGAGCCGCGCTTGAGCGCAGTCACTGCCGGTTTGAGCGCTGGCGCTGCCGCCATGGGTTCCGGCGCATCGGCGAGCGTGAAGCGCGACACGGCCTGCGTCAGCTGGCGGGCCTGTTCTTCCATCGCCCGTGCAGCAGCAGTGGCTTCTTCCACCAATGCCGCGTTCTGCTGGGTGGCCTCGTCCATCTGGGTCACGGTGCGGTTGACCTGCTCGATGCCGCTGGACTGTTCCTGCGAGGCCGCAGAAATCTCGCCCATGATGTCGGTGACGCGCTGCACGCTTGCCACGATCTCGGCCATGGTGGTGCCGGCCTGATCCACCAGTGCCGAACCCTGCGCCACCTTGCCGACCGAGTCGTCGATCAGATGCTTGATCTCCTTGGCCGCGCCGGCCGAACGCTGTGCCAGGGTGCGCACTTCCGAGGCGACCACCGCAAACCCGCGGCCCTGTTCGCCGGCACGTGCCGCTTCCACCGCTGCGTTCAAGGCCAGGATATTGGTCTGGAAGGCGATGCCGTCGATGACGGAGATGATGTCGGCGATCTTCCTGGACGAGGTCTGGATGCCGGACATGGTGTCCACCACCTGGCTGACCACCTGACCGCCTTGCGAGGCCACATCGGCTGCGCCGATCGCCAGCTGGTTGGCCTGACGTGCGCTTTCGGCGTTCTGCTTGACGGTGGAGGTGAGTTCCTCCATCGAGGCGGCGGTTTCTTCCAGGTTGGCGGCCTGCTGCTCGGTACGCTGCGACAGGTCGTTGTTGCCGGCGGCGATCTCGCTGGCCGAACAGGTGATGGAGCCGGCGGCCTGCTGGATGCGCCCGACGATGCCGGCCAGCTGCGTGGCAGTGGCGTTGGCATCGTCCCGCATCCGTGCGAACACGCCCTGGAACTGACCATCCATGCGCGCGGTGAGGTCGCCCGCGGCCAGCGCCGCCAGCAGCTCGGACAGCTTGCCCAGGTTGCGGTCGCTGACTTCCATCATCGCGTTGAGGTCGTGGATCATGCGCGCCGAGTCGTGCCTGAAGCGGGTCGCATCGCCGCGCTGGCTGAAGTCGCCATTGGCCGCGGCCTGGGCCAGGCGCTTGATCTCGACGTTGATCGCCAGCAGGCTGGCCTTGGCCGCATCCATCGCTTCGTGCGGCACCGCACGCGTGCCGGGCAGGCGCGCGGCGTCGCGCGACAGATCGCCTTGCGCGTATTCGTTGAGGATGCCGATCGCATCGACGATGGCGTCCAGGTGTTCGAAGATCATCGTGTTGATGCCGCCGGCCAGCTCGCCGTAGACACCGGGGAAATCGGTCGGCATGCGGTGGCTGACGTCTTCGCCGGCGTGCATGTGCATCATCACCTTGGTCTGCGCGGAGAAGCGCTCCAGCGTGTGCACCATGTCGTCGGTGGCCTTCAGCATCTGGCCGATTTCATCGCTGCCGTGCTCGGCGGTGCGCACGCTCAGATCGCCACGCGCCACGCCCTTGATGGCAGCGAGCGCACGCGACACCGGCTCCAGGATCGAATTGCCGATCAGCCAGCCCACCAACAGGTTGATCAGCACCAGCACGCCGCCGGCCATCGTGATGATGCCGGTGAAGACCAGCGCCTGCGACTGGGTGTCGTCCAGATACACACCCGTGCCGATGACCCAGCCCCACGGCTTGTACAACGACGCGTAGGAAGTCTTCTGCACCGGGTCTTTTTGGCCGGGCTTGGCCCAGGCGTAGTCGACGTAGCCGCCGCCTGCCCGGGCCACGGCGACGAAGGCCGGGAAGATACGCTTGCCGTCCGGGCTCAGCACATCATTGAGCGGCTTGCCGTTGAGATCCGGGCGGGTGGGGTGCATCAGCATCACCGGCGCCTGGTCGGTGACGTAGATGTAATCCACGCCGCCACGCGCGCGCATGCTGGACAAGGTATGCAGTGCGGCTTTCTTGGCGCTGTCCACATCCATCTCGCCCTTCTCGGCGCGCTCGGCATAGCCGTTGACCACCGCAGTCGCCATTTCGATCTGGCTCTTGAGCGCATCGCGACGCGTGTCGGTGAGATCCAAGTACTGGATGCGTGCGGCGATCACCGCCAGCGCGATGATGCCCAGCGCCACCAGCGCGGTCTGCGCCAGAAACTTGCGCTTCAGCGGCACGTTGGCCAGCGTGTTCTTGAATGTCATGGCGGGTATCCAACGAAGGCGAGGAGTCGGGGGATACAGCCGTAGCGACCTCGCCCGAGAAATATTGAGTGTTGTCCGACAGCCGGTTCTGGCGGCTTCCGGCGCGCGTCGATTTTTTTGACCGGCCGCTAGGCCCGACGCACGCAGCGGACAGGCCAGGGGCCGACGAACGCCCCCGGTGCAGGGGCAGAAACGACTAAGCGCGGCTGACAAAACGTAGCCAGCGGTGGTCAGGTAAGTGCGGGCGGCGCGCTCAGAACCGGAGGGTAAGAGTGATACACGCCGATTCCGCGCGCCGACCGCGCCCGCCCGGCGGCCGCGCACGAGGTTTGTCAGCCGCTCAAAGCCCTGGCAACCTGGTCGTGGCGGCCGCAGGATCGGTGGCTCGCAAGGTCAGAAGATGCCTAGAACTCCTGCCAGCTCGAATCGCCATTGGACGCCGTCGCAGTGGTCAGGGGGAACGCCACTGACCTGCTGTGTTTCGACCTTGCGGAAACCGGTGTCGGCGCTTCCGGGGGGCGGGCGTCCGGCACCTTGGCGCCTGACTGGCGTTGGGTGACAGGCCGATGTGACATCGCCGCCAGTGCGTCGATCTGCTGGACCTTGAAGATTGATACCGCATCGGAGAGCTGACTGGCCTGGTCCTCCATTGCACGGATGGCGGAGGTGGCTTTTTCCACCAGGGCGGTGTTCTGCTGGGTGGCCTCGTCCATCTGCGTCACGGTCAGATTGACCTGTTCGATGCCGGCCGACTGTTCCTGCGAGGCGGCGGAGATCTCGCCCATGATGTGGGTCACGCTCTGTACGCTGGCGACGATCTCGGCCATGGTCTGGCCGGCGTGACCCACCAGCGCCGATCCTTCGGCGACCTTGCCGACCGAATCGTCTATCAGTCCCTTGATTTCCTTTGCCGCAGCGGCCGAGCGCTGCGCCAGGGTGCGCACCTCGGAAGCCACGACCGCAAAGCCGCGGCCCTGTTCACCGGCGCGTGCGGCCTCCACCGCGGCGTTCAGCGCCAGGATATTGGTCTGAAACGCGATACCGTCGATGACAGAGATGATCTCGGCGATCCTTTTCGACGATGCCTCGATGCCGCTCATCGTCATGACGACCTTGCCGACCACATCGCCACCGCGCGAGGCCACATCGGCAGCGCTGATAGCGAGCTGGTTGGCCTGGCGGGCGTGCTCCGCGTTCTGCCTGACGGTGGAGGTAAGCTCCTCCATCGAGGCAGCGGTTTCCTCAAGACTTGCGGCCTGTTGTTCGGTTCGGCGCGCCAGGTCGTCGTTGCCGCTGGCGATGTCGCTGGCGGCGGTGTTGATCGAACCGGACGAGTGCTGGATGCGCGCCACGATCTCGGTCAGCTGCTGCACGGTGGTGTTGGCATCGTCGCGCATGACCGCGAACACGCCGTGGAACTCGCCATCCATGCGCACCGTGAGGTTGCCCTCGGCGATGGCCCGCAGCAACCGTGAGAACGCTGCGAGGTTGGTGTCGGCGGTGGCCATCATGGTGTTGAGGTTCTCGACCATGACGCGGAAGTCGTTGTCGAAGCGGGTGACGTCTCCGCGCTGCGAGAAGTCGCCGACGCTGGCGGCACGGGCCAGCTGCTGAATCTGGGTGTTGACGGCCAGCAGATTACGCTTGGCCTCTTTCATCGTCTGGCTGAGCACTGACTTTTCGCCAGGCAGATCCTGCATGTCCACCGAAAGGTCGCCCACGGCATAGCGCTTGGTGATGCCCATCAACTGCATCTTGACCGCGATGTGCGCGGCGACCAGATCGTTGGTGTTTCGCACCATTGCTCCATATTCGCCGGGAAAGGCATCTTGATCGATGCGGTAGCTGATCCAGCCCAGCTCATGTTGCCTTGCCATCTCGTTCTGGGCGTCCACGACCGCGCGGATGCGAGTGCGCATGGCCAGCATGTCATCAATCAGCAGCCCGAGCTCGTCTCGGCCGCCGCTCTCGACGTGGGTATCCAGTTCGCCCTTGGCGACCGCACGCGACAACGCAGTGGCCGCACGCAACTGCCGGTTGATGCTGCGCGACACCAGCCAGCCGGTACCCAGCGCCACGCAAAGCGTCGCCAGCAGCAACCCCACGATCATCAGTTTGGTGTGCGCCAGCAGGCTGCGGGTGGCGACCAATTCCTGATCCAGCTGAGCCACGTTACGCTCGTTGAGCGCGATCAGCTTCTCGAACAAAACACGGCGTAGCGGCCGCGACTGTGTGTCGGAGATGGTTCGCGCAGTCGCCGCATCGTGCGCACGCACTGCATCGCCCAGGCGCTGATTTGCGGCAAGGTAGCCGGCAAGTGAGCTCGCCGCGGCATCGTAGAGGGCGCGCTCGCCGGGAGCCTGGATGGTTGCCTCGAAGCGCGCCTGTTGGCGGGCGAGATCTTCACGTGCGGTCTGGATGCGGGTGAAGTAGTCGGCGGTCGCGTCGGACTCGTCGATGTGTGCAAGCTGCGCAAGCTCGTAGGTGCGGATCTCGCCAAGCTGCGCGCGGATCTCGGCCAGCGACTGCGTGGCCGGGATCCATTTACCCTCGACGCGCCGAAACTCCTCCATCGACTCGCTTGTGCGGGCATAGACCACTAAGCCCAGCAGCAGGGTCAGCAGGCTGCTGGACGCGAACACCAACGCCAGTTTGTAGACAATCCCGAGGTCGGAAAACCATTTCATCGCCGTGCTCCTGCGGTGCCGGCGGTGGCCGGCGCTGCGCCTGTTGGGTGGGTGGGTGTCATCTCAGCGCGCGTCGGGGCCGGCACGTTGGTCGATCTGGGCGATTAGCAAGCTGAGCTCTGTGAACAGCGCATCCCGTTGCTGCTGTGCCTGGCCAGTGGACATTGCCTCAGCCTGCGTCTTGTCGCCGGCGCGCACGGTCTCGGCGATACGCCTGCGCAGTTCCAGATAGCTGTCGAGTTTGTGCTTGAACGAAGTGCGTCGGCGCGCCTCGTCGCTTTCGGGTGTACTGGCCGCATAGCGCTTCCAGGCACGCTCCAGACGCTGGCGGGTGTCGTCCATGCGGCGATCGTAGTCGGCCGCTTCGGCAGTGTTGCCGGCATGCATGATCTGCCCGAGCTCGTAGGCGTGGAGTTCGGTCAGACTGGCGCGAAGCTCATGCAGCGCTGCCGACGGAGCGAGGCGCTGGTGCTCCAGATAATCCAGGCGGTCGCTGGTGTGACTTAGGGGGCTCAGGGTCAGCCAGGCCGTCACTACCAGAAGGGCACCTAGCGTCATCCCGGCGATGGTCAAGCCCCGGCGCGCCCCTAAAGAGGTTGTCAATTCCATGTCTGCACCTGCAACGGCTAAAGGAGTCCGGATATGCAGCGTCCCGGTCACCAGTGGTATCGGCATTGCGGCACGCCGACTTGACGATGCGGTGCGTTTTTTTTCTTAACAAGACCTACTTTGTCGTAGCGGACCCGGCCGTAATGCTGGTCAGCGCGCCAGTGATCAGGCGGCTTGCGGCACGCGCAGCGAGCGCACCAGCCCACCGATGTCCACGATCAGCGAGACCCGACCATCGCCCAGGATCGTGGCGCCGGACACGCCCGGGATACGGCGGTAGTTGTTCTCGATGTTCTTGACCACGACCTGTTGCTGGCCGAGCAGTTCGTCCACTTCCAGCGCGATCTTCTGGCCGTCGCCTTCGACCACCACCACCAGCGGTTCCTGCGAGGACTGTTGCCCGCCGAAGCCGTAGTAATCGGTGAGCGACAGGATCGGCAGGTACTCGCCGCGTACCCGCAGCACCCGGCCGTCGCCCGCCATCGTGCGGATGTCTTCCGGCGCCGGCTGCAGTGCCTCGAGCACGTAGGCCAGCGGCAGGATCAGGGTTTCGCCGGCCACCGAGACGGTCATGCCGTCGAGGATGGCCAGGGTCAGCGGCAGACGGATCAGCACGCGGGTACCGCTGCCGGCGTTGCTTTCCAGCTGCACTTCGCCACCCAGGCCCTGGATGTTGCGGCGGACCACGTCCATGCCCACGCCACGGCCGGACAGGTCGGTGACGGCATCGGCGGTGGAAAAGCCCGGTGCAAAGATCAGATCCCACACCTGCGCATCGGTCGGGTTGTCCGGCACGGCGATGCCGCGTTCGGCCGCTTTTTCCAGGATCTTGGCGCGATTGAGGCCACGGCCGTCGTCGCTGACTTCGATCACGATATGGCCGCCCTGATGCGAGGCCGCCAGGGTAATCGTGCCGGTCTCGTCCTTGCCGGAGGCGCGACGCGCATCGGGCATTTCCAGACCATGGTCGATCGAGTTGCGCACCAGGTGCACCAACGGATCTGCAATCTTTTCGATCAGGCCCTTGTCCAGCTCGGTGCCTTCGCCGATGGTGCGCAGGCGTACCTGCTTGCCGAGGCGGCTGGAGAGGTCGCGGACCAGGCGCGGGAAGCGACGGAACACCGCATCCACCGGCAGCATGCGCACGCCGATGACCGCTTCCTGCAGGTCGCGGGTATTGCGTTCGAGCAGATCCAGGCCGGCGAACAACTGTTCGGCATGCGCCGGATCCAGGCCGGTGGAGACCTGCTTGAGCATGGCCTGGGTGATGACCAGCTCGCCGACCAGATTGATCAACGCATCGACCTTGTCGACGCTGACGCGGATCGAGGTTTCCGCTTCCGCTGCGGCGGCCTTGGCCGGCGTGGCAGCGGCGGCGGCAGGTTCGGCAGCGGCGGCGGGTGCCGCAGCGACGGCGACCGGTGCAGCGGCAACGGCTGCAACGGCCAGGCTCGGCGGCGGGCCGGGTACCGCCATCGGGCGGATATCCAGCTCGCAATCGTCCACCACCCAGGCGAAGGTGTCTTCGATCTTGCTGCGCGGAATCTTGCCGATCAGGCCCAGATCCCACGCCAGGTAGGCTTCCAGCGGGTCGATGTTCTCGAAGCCCGGCATGCGCTCCAGGCGTGCAGCAATCTGCAGCGGGCCCAGGTGCTCGAGCTCGCGGATGATGCGCAACGGGTCGTTGCCGCTCATGAACAGCGACGGTGCCGGGGTGAAACCGATATGCCAGGCCTCGGGTTCTTCTTCCTTCGGCTTGGCGACCACTGCAGTCGTCGGCGCTTCACCGGCCAGCACGGCGTTTAGACGGGTGTGCACGGCCTTGACCGCGGCCGGGTCGGCCGGGGTGCCGTGTTCGGCTTCGCGCAGCAGGGCGCGCAGCACGTCGACCGAGCCGAGCATGGCATCGACCGCATTGGGTTCGAGCTGGCGCTTGTTGGAGCGCAACTCGTCCAGCAGCGTCTCCAGCACGTGGGTCAGGCCGGCGACGGCTTCGAACCCGAAGGTGGCAGCGCCGCCCTTGATCGAGTGCGCGGCGCGGAACACCGAGTTGATGATTTCCGGGTCGCGGTTGCCCTCTTCAAGGGACAGCAGCCCGGCCTCCATCGCATCCAGCCCTTCGCGGCTTTCCTCGAAAAAGGTGGCGTGGAAACGTTGCAGGTCCATGCTCATGGGCGTGACATCCGATGGTGAGGCAAGTGGAATTAACCCAGAACTTTCTGGACGGTGGCGATCAGCTGTTCCGGATTGAACGGCTTGACCAGCCAGCCGGTGGCACCGGCGGCCTTGCCTTCGGACTTCTTGTCGGCCGCCGACTCGGTGGTGAGCATCAGCATCGGGGTGAACTTGTAGTCCGGCAGCTGGCGCAGCTCGCGGATCAGCGAGATGCCGTCCATGTTGGGCATGTTCACGTCGGTCACCACCGCATTGAAGCGTTGGCCCTTCGCGCGGCCCAGCGCAACGGCGCCGTCCTCGGCTTCTTCGACGGCAAAGCCGGCAGAGGTGAGGGCGAAAGAGACCATCTGGCGCATTGACGCCGAATCGTCCACCACCAAGATACGTGCGCTCATGCGGCGTTCTCCACAGATTTCAGGTTGTCATTGGATGCGGAAAGTCCGAGCGCGTCGGTGACGCCGAGCAGACGGGCCGCATCTCTAAAAGTGTCGTTGCAGCCATCGAATCCGGTATGCAACCCCGCCTGCCGGCGGGTTTGCACAAAGGCGCAGAGCAACTGCACGCTGGCGGTATGGATACGCCGGACGTCGCCGGCATCGAGCAGCAGGTCGCCGTCCTGGGTCAGGAACGTGGCAAGCTTCTGCTTGAGGTCGGCGCTGGTCTCGATGCCGAGATCCTCACCCAGTGTCACTGTGCTCATTGTTGCTCCGAACGGATGGATCTATGCGTACTAACGGCGGGGGGCGGGAAAGCTTTAACGGTGAATCGTTGCGCGTGCAGGTGCGCGTCAGCTGCGCGGTGGATCAATGCAGCAGATGGCTGGCATCGAGCAGGATCATCGGTTGATGGCCCAGCCGCGCGACGCCGCGGAACAGGTTGTTGGAAATGCGGCACAGGCGTGCGTTGTCCGGCGGCTCGATCTGCTGATCGGTCAGGCTGGTGACGTCTTCCACCGCCGACACGCGCAGGCCCATGGTCTCGCCGTTTTCTTCCAGCACCACCACGCGCGTCTGCAGATCCATGTTGATCGGCGCCGAGCCCAGATGCATGCCCAGATCGATCACCGGCACCACCTGGCCACGCAGATTCATGATGCCGAGCATCGCGCTGGCAGTACCGCGCAGCGGCAGCAGCGGTACCGGCAGCACCACTTCCTGCACCTTGAGTAATTCGAGCGCATAGGTCTGTTCGCCGCAGCGCAGCCGCAGCCAACGTGTACTGCGTTCGGCCGCGCGCCGCTCGGCATTGATACGCTCGGCCTGGCCGGGTGCCAGCAGCGCTTCAAGGCCCTGCTGATAGACCGGCGCCTGTGGCGCGCGGTGGGGTGCCTGCATCGGTGCAGGTGCAGGCTGCACCGGTGCCGTCGGGGCAGGTGCGGCATCGGCAAAGGCCGGATCGGCATCCAACTCGGACAGCAGGTCGGCAGCCAGCAGATCGGCGCCGGAGGCAGCGGTGGCGAAGGCCGGGTCCGCGTCCATTTCGGCCATCAGATCGGCGGTGCTCATGAACGGGCTGGGTGCAGCGGTGGCGAAGGCCGGATCGGCATCCATTTCGGCGAGGAAATCGGCGGCGATGTCGGCGGCGCTGGGCGCGGCGACCGCTGGCGGGCCGAAGGCCGGGTCGGCATCCATTTCGGCGAGGAAATCGGCGGCGATGTCTGCGGCGCTGGGCGCGGCGACCACTGGCGGCCCGAAGGCCGGGTCGGCATCCATTTCGGCGAGGAAATCGGCGGCGATGTCGGCGGCGCTGGGCGCGGCGACCGCTGGTGGCCCGAAGGCCGGATCGGCGTCCATTTCGGCGAGGAAATCGGCGGGAATCGGGTTGGCAGTCGCCGCTTCCGAGACAGCGGCGGCTTCGGTAGCCGAGGCAGTTTGCACCGGCGGCTCGGCCAGCGCGACGTCTGCGTCAGCAGTTGCCGGTGCCACCGCGACCGCGACGGGGATCTCGACGCCGGTATCGTGCAACAGGCCTTCCAGATAATCGTCCAGCTCACCGTTGGCGGTGTGGTTGCTCATGCGGCTTGCTCCATACGCATCGCGTCATCGGCCAGCACCCATTCCAGCGCGCGGCGATAGGCGGACAGGCCGCGGCCCTGATAGTCGCCGCCGGTAGCGGGGATGGTGAGCGCGGCGGCATTGCAGATTCGGGTATCCACCGGCACCGCGTCTTCCCAGACGACAGCGCCGTAGGTGTCCTGCATCTCCTTTAGCGTCTCGGTGCCGGCGCGGGTGCGACGGTCGAACAGGGTTGGCAGGATCGACACAGGCAGCGGGCGGCGGCGCGAGCGCTGCACCATATCGGCGGTGCGCACCATGCTGGCCAGGCCATGCAGCGCCAGCGGCTCGGCCTGGGTGGGTACCACCACGCGATCGCAGGCGGCCAGCGCATTGATCATCAGCAGGCCGAGCGTGGGCGGGCAGTCGAGCAGGATGTAGTCATGCTGGCCGGCATGCCGGGTCATCGCATTCTGCAAAGCCAGGCCCAGGCCGGGCTGGTTGGCGCTGCGGCGCTCCAGCGTGGCCAGGGCGGCTTGCGCACACACATAGGACAGGCCGGGGATGGCGCTGTCGTGGGCCAGGCTGGCCAGGTCGCTCGGCGGGGTGCCGAACAGGTCCAGCACCCCGCGCGGCGGCGGGTCGATCGCCACACCGAACGCGCGGGTGAGTGAGGAGTGCGGATCGAGGTCGATCAACAACACCCGGTGGCCGAGCGCGGCCAGGCCACGACCCAATGCCAGCGTCGTGGTGGTCTTGCCGACGCCGCCCTTCTGGTTGGCGATTGCCCAGATACGCATCTCACTGCACTCCTTGAATTACGGCGGGGACGGAACTTGTGCCGCTTTCGGTGGTGACGGCCGTTTGGCCGCCGTCAGACTTGGGAAGCTTGGGCGCCCCGGCGGCGGTCGCATGCATCTGCGATGGCGGATCGGGTGCGAGTGAGCCAGCCGAGTCAGCGAGGATGATCAACACCACACGCCGGTTCGCATTCCGTCCCGCCTCAGTGCTGTTATCGGCACGTGCGCGGAATTCTCCATAGCCCACCATCGCCAATCGCTGCGGGGCGATGCCGTCGTCGGCAAACAGGTGCACCACGCTGGCAGCGCGCGCGGCCGACAGCTCCCAGTTGGAGGGGAACTGTGCGGTTGCGATCGGCTGGTTGTCGGTATAGCCCTCCACGCGCACGCCGTTGGGCGCATCGCGCAGTACCGCGGCCAGTGCCGACAAGGTGTCACGGGCGTTGCCGGCCAATGCCGCCGAGCCGGTACCGAACAGGATGTCGCTGTTGATCTCCACTTCGATCCACAGATCGTTGCGGCGGATGGTGATGAGTTTCTGGTCGATCAGCGGCGCCAGCGTCTTGCCCAACTGCTGGGCCACCGCGTCCATCTGCCGCTGCGCACGCGCCAGCTGCGCCTGATTGCGCAGCGACACCGGCATGCGCATCTGCGCGGCCATCGACGGCAGCAGGGTGGGGTCGGTCGGCCCGTTGGACGCGGCCATCGGCGTGCCGGCCTTGATCACCGACGGGCGGTCGTAATCGGCGCCCAGGGTCTGGGTGTTGCCGATCTGCACCGGGCTGGCGGCGGTGGACGAGCCGCCGAAGGCGGTGGTCAGCGCCTGCGCCATGACCTTGTACTTGCCCTCGTTGAGCGAGGAGATCGCGTACATCACCACGAAGAACGCCAGCAGCAGCGTCATCAGATCGGCATACGGAATCGCCCACGCTTCGTGGTTGCCATGGTCTTCGTGATGTTTGCGACGGCGGGCCATGACGGGACTAATGCAAGTATCCGGCCAATTTCGACTCGATGTTGCGCGGGTTCTCGCCCTGGGCGATCGCGATCAAGCCTTCGATCGCCATTTCGCGCTCGTTGGTGCTGCAGTGGATGACGCTCTTGAGCTTGGCGGCAACCGGCAGGAACAGCAGATTGGCCGAGGCGATGCCGTAGATGGTGGCGGTGAACGCGGCGGCGATGCCGTGGCCGAGCATGGCGGGGTCGGCCAGGTTCTTCATCACCGCCATCAGGCCCAGCACCGCACCGATGATGCCCAGCGTGGGCGCATAGATGCCCATGCCTTCGAACACCTTGGCCGCAGCGAGATCCTGACGCTCCTGGTTGTCCATTTCGATCTCGAGCATATGCCGTATGGATTCGGGCTCTACGCCATCGACCAGCATCTGCAGGCCCTTGCGCAGGAACGCGTCGTCCTGCCGCGGGAGCTGGTCTTCCAGGCCCAGCAGGCCCTGGCGGCGAGCGATGTTGCTCCATTCGACGATGCGCGCCAGCAACTGCGGGCGGTCGCTTGCCGGCGGCTGGATCACCCAGCGCAGGATCTTGAAGGCGCGCCGGAAAACCGCCGGCGAGGTATGCAGCAGGATCGCCGCCACGGTGCCGACGATCACGATCACGAAGGCAGCCGGCGACCACAGCGACGAAATGCCGGCGCCTTTCAATACGCTGCCGCCCACGATCGCCACGATCGCGAGCACCAGTCCGATAATGCTGAGTCTGTCCATGGAAGCGATATCGGCGCGAGCGCGGCGGACTTGATAGACGCGCTCGGTCGACGCGCCAGAAAGTTGTCGTTTTGCGGCATGGGCCGCTTCCACGCTGGCGTCGATGCAGGGGTGACAGGTCATCGGCGCATGCGCTTCCGACCAAGGCGTGTCATCAATGCCGCAGCAGGCCCTGCCGCCCTTGCGCGTGCACGCAGGCAACAAGCGCGCGCATGTTCGGTGTGGCGACCGCGTTGGCGATGGCCGCCAAGCGGCGTGTGGTGGGCGATGCCCTCAGCTCGATCCAGTCTCTTGCTGAGCTCGGTTTTAAATCAGGTGTGTGCTGGCGCTTCGGCAAACCGCTTGCGTCCGGTTGCGGGCAAGGGTGTGTTGCTTGCAGCGATCACGCTGCTGCAGCCGGCGACGCGGTAGGCCGCGCCATGCCGCGTGCAAGCGTAGCGGGCCGGCCGGCCATCGTGGATGCCTTACAACGCCGCGGGCCTATTGCGGGGCAGAATGCGCTGCCGCATGGGCTGTGATACTTAGGTTTCCACTGCATTAGAACGATCTAGTCGCATCTGCGCAGAAGGGGGGAGGAAAGAGGAGGAGGCTGGGTCGCCGCAACGGCGCCGGATATTTCTGCGTCACTTCGCGCGGCGTCTTTGTCCGATCGCTGGATCGACAGGAATCCGCCGAAGCCGATCACTATTGGGAGAGCATGATCGAAATGAACTGCATGCCATTCGCACGCCACCGCAGCACGCTGTCCGCCGGTATCGCCATCGTCTTGTTCGCGAGCACCGCCTCTACCACCGCTGCCGCCCAGCAGGCCGACGGCACGCCGGCGCCCACGGGCCAGGCCGAGGTGCAGGCCACGGACCTGGATGCGGTGACGGTGACCGGCTACCGCTACGCAATCGAAAAAAGCCTGGAGCAGAAGCGCAACGCCAACGCCGTGGTCGATGTGATCACCGCCGAGGACGTGGGCAAGTTCCCCGACAAGAACGTGGCCGATGCGCTGCAGCGCGTGCCCGGCGTGGTCATCAGCCGCGACGGCGGCGAGGGCAAGAATGTCAGTGTGCGTGGCCTGTCCTCGGAGCTGGTGCTGACCGAATTGAACGGCAACTACATCGCCACCGCCGAGTCCAATGGCGACCCGACGCGCTCGTTCAACTACACGCTGCTGCCGTCGAACCTGCTGGGCAGCGCGGAGCTGTACAAGACGCCGGAAGCGCGCATCGACGAAGGCGGCATCGGCGGCACGGTGATCCTGCAGACGCGGCGCCCGCTGGAACTGGAGCCAAACTCCGGCTTCGTTTCCGCCGAGGGCACCTGGTCCGATACCAGCAAGAAGACCGACGGCCAGTTCTCCGGTTCGTACTCGTGGCACGACAAGGACAACCGCTTCGGTGTCTTCGTTGGCTACACGCAGCAAAAGCGCACCGCGCGCACGCTCGATGCCAGCACCGAGAGCTGGCAGTGGTACGGGCGCGACGAAGTCGGCCCGGCGGTCGACGTGAACGGAAATCCCTCGGACTTCAATGCCAACTGGTGGGGCGGGACCGGTTTCTGGACCCAGGACGGCAATTACTCCACCGGTTTCATGATGCCGACCGCGGTCAGCCTGGGCGCCAAGCGCGAGGAGCGCGAGCGCAAGGGCGCGCAACTGACCTTGCAGTTCAAGCCGACCGACGACCTGACGCTGACCGCGAACTACTTCCGCTTCGACCTGTCGCAGAACTCGCAGACCAATACCATCAAGATTCCCGAGTGGAACATCGCGCGCTATGACGGCGACGGCAACTGGCGCGGCGGCCGTCTGCTCGACCGGCTGCAGTTCGATTCCAGCGGCACCATCGTCACCGGCGCCGCCTACAGCCTGCGCCCGGGCAAGACCTACTACTGCAGCGAGGCGCAGGCCGCCGCGGCCGGCCTGCCGCCGGGCGGCTGGGGCTCGGACGATTGCACCGTGCCGACGCCGCAGATCACCGGTAGCTACAACATCGAAAAATCGCTGTCGCAGACCGTGGACCTGGGCGGCGAATGGCGTGGCGAGCAAGTGGACGTGGCGTTCAAGGCGGGCCGCACCTGGGCCAAGGGCGGGCCGGAGCTGCAGTTTTCCCTGCCGATCAAGCCGCGCCTGCAGAACGCCGACGGCAGCTGGACCAGCGCCAACTTCGCCAGCGCCTGGGACCTGACTGGCACGCCGTCCATGACGTTCTCGCCGGAGCTGATGCAGAACCTGCGCGACGGCATCCTGCAGGTCGACCTGGGCTCGACCGGCTCGTCCTGGACCCGCAACACCAACCAGCAGCAGTACGCGCAGATCGATACCACCTGGCATTTCGACGGCGAGGTCTTCGACTCGCTGCAGTTCGGCATCAAACGTCGCGACGGCGGCATCCACCGCAGTACCGGCAACAACTACTGGGTGTGCCCGGGCACCGATCCGGGCGACTACGACAACCGCTACTGGAACGGGCGCTGCAATGCCATCGCCACGCAGTTCTCGCCGGGGCTGCTGTTCGCGCAGGACAACCTGGCCGGTGGCGTCAACGCCAGCGCGTTCCCGGCGATCAACTTCCCGGGCTACATCGGCTATTTGAACCAAACCTACGGCGCGATGCAGACCCGCAGCGAAGACAACTTCGTCTACAACGTCGACGAAGAGATCTATTCCAGCTATCTGCAGCTCAACTTCCACACCGGGCGGCTGCGTGGCAACGTCGGCGTGCGGGTGGCGCGTACCGGCCAGCGTGCCGATTCTACCGACAAGGTGACCGCCTACAACGACTACTTCTTCGACGGCGCCGACGGCAACCCGCTGGCCTGCCAGCAGGGCGCTGCCATGCCCGGCAGCGCGCCGGCCGACACCTATTGCGGCACCGAAGGCTACTGGCGTTTGGCCGACAGCGTGCAACGCACCGAGTCGTTCGTGGTCAGCGGGCTGGACCGCAACTACACCGACGTGCTGCCAAGTTTCAACCTGGCCTACGACCTGACCGAGAACCTGCTGCTGCGCGCGGCAGCCGCGAAGGTGATCGCACGTCCCAGCTACAACGACATTGCCGCGCCTGGCAGCCTGGAGTTTTACAGTCCCGAGTACGTGGCCGACCGGCGCCTGACCGGCGGTGCCAGCGAGCAGGGCTGGTACGGCTCGGGCAGCAACAAGAACCTGGAGCCGTACAAGGCCAACCAGTTCGACCTGGGGCTGGAATGGTATTTCCTCCCGGGTTCGGTGGCGGGTATGGGGCTGTTCCGCAAGAACGTGGAGAACTTCGCGGTCGACGTGATCAGCGACGTCAACATGATGGTCGACGGACAACCGGTCACCGTGCAGAACTACAGCACCCAGGCCGGCGGCCAGGACGCGGTGTCGCAGGGTGTGGAGCTCTACGCGCAGCACACGCTGCCATTCGGTCTTGGTGTGCAGTTCAACTACACCTACAACGATGCCAGCAAGGCGGCGGTGCGGCTGGAGGACGGCACTGAGGTCGGCAAGACCTCCATGCCGGGCAGCGCCAAGAACCAGACCAACCTCACCGTATTCTACGAGACCGACAGCCTGCTGCTGCGCGCCTCGTACAACCGTCGCGGCGAGCTGGTGCAAGGCTTGGTCAACGGGTTGAACGTCTACGAGGAGCCGTACTACCAGGTCGATCTGAACGCGGCGTACAACATCACCCCGGCACTCAGCCTCACCGCCTCGGTGCTGAACCTGACCAAGCAGGAGTCCCGCTCGCACCTGGGCGAGGACACCCGCGCCCGCTTCTACACCGGCGGCTACGCAGGCCGGCTGGCGTACCTGGGGCTGACCTACAAGTTCTAGCGCCAACGTGTCGCGCCCATGCCTACCGCGTGGCGGTATGGGCGCGATGGTAAAGAAGTTAACCTGGAACCGTTATTTGCCCAAAATAGCCGACCTTTCCAGCCTTCGGGATTGAAAGGTCCCGCCGGGGTATAGCGCAGTCTGGTAGCGCGCCTGCTTTGGGAGCAGGATGTCGGGGGTTCGAATCCCTCTACCCCGACCATTCCGAGCTCTTGACGGCGTGGGAATGCGAAGTTCGGTCCGGGCGCCCGTAGCTCAACCGGATAGAGCACCGGCCTTCTAAGCTGGCGGTTAAAGGTTCGAGTCCTGTCGGGCGCGCCATTAGTAGCAAGGGCTGAGGGCTAATCTGAGGCTCACTCCCTAAATTTCTCCCTAAAATCCCAAATGTAAGAAGCCGTTTCGTAATCGCCAGCGGCTACTTAAAGTTAATCATTCAGTTTGGATCGAAACTTCAACGTCGTTGACGGCGCTCTCTACGTAGTTGCCCAAGCTAGTTGCTACTGAGTCATAGATGGATCCGTCTTGACCAGTTGTGCCAGTTAAGGTCAGTACGAAGGCAACTTGGCTAGCTTCGATCTCCATGTTGTTTGTTATGCCAAATTGATATAGATCCCTGGCGAATATGCGTGCGCATACTCGCATAGTTGTTCCGCTGAACGACTTTCCGGTGGGAATATTTTCTGCGTGGTGGCGTACAGGGTTCCACTTCGCATGCTCCGAGCGAGCTTTCAACTCTGGATCAGTATCCTCTTTCATCGACCCGGCAAGGTTGCCCATCTTTCCTTTCGCAGTTGTGTACTGCAATGCAACCTGAAGTCGTGTTGAAAAGTAGTTGGCAGCACCGAGCTCCGATACCTTCGGGGTCAAGATTGCTGTTAAGCAGACACGGCCTTTAAGCTTTCCATTGAAGATCAGCTGGGGCGGAATTGGAATGTCTTCCCAGTAATACCACTGACCAGCCTTGAGCTCCGAGGTCCATAATAATGTCACGGAGTCATCGTTGCATTTCCAAGGTACGTCGTGGCTCATGCATGGAGATCCCCAGCCGAGCCTTGGCTCATAGGCATTTCTGTCTGCGGTATTGATTAGAAGTGCACGGACCAGATCGGGAGTTGGGGCTTTGAGATTGTGAAATGTGTGGGCAGCCAGGCTCGAGACTAGGGCAGTAGCAAAGCTGCTGCCGGTGAGCTGATTGCCCCCTAAGCCTCTGAGGGTGGAAAACCATGAGAGCTCTGGCTTCATCAATCCCTCGGGTCCTGGACCACCAAGGCAAGCCGGACAAGCAGTTCCAGGTAGATCGGCTTCGGCTATTCGCCCACCAACAGTTAAAGCTGCTTCACAGTCTGCGGGTGGACATGGACGCAGTTCAGAGCAGTGGTCTACGTTACCAACTGAAATAACAGGCAAAATTCCATACTCGCGTGCAATCTTATGGATATCATGGCCAAGAACGCTCATCTCATGAGGTGAGCCTGGTTCAACTGGTTCATTGAATGACAAATTCCATACCTTCGTGTCCCCATGATGGCGTGCGATGACCGAACGAAGGTAGCTCTGGAAAGCAAGCCTGGCCGGGCTGCCGGGATCCGAAGTAGCGATAGCTTGAGCTATGCCCAATCTGCACACTAAATCAGGAATTTTTAGATGTGTGTTCCAAGCTGAGCCGTGTACTACGAGTGACGCAATGCGGTTTCCATGGGCTCTATTTGCTGAGACATCCGCAACTAGTGAAGGGGCTTCCCAGGCAACCATAGGTTTATAGCTGTTCGCAAACAAACCGCCGTCTATAACCCCGACAATTGGCTGCCATTGCTCGTCGGGGATCGGTCGTTCTGGATCTGGAGCGGTGGGTGCCTGGGTGGCCTGGATCTGACGAATCGGATCTATTCTGAAAACGCTCCCGGATGCTATTAATGCATTGAGAGAATTGACGTCGCGAGCAGCAATATTCAAACGTGTGAAAGGGTTCTGCCGATATTCCCGTGTTGCTCGGGCAAGGCTGTTAGCTGAGTTGGCGGTTTGTATTTGAAGCTGATCAGCGTCTGATCCTGGTTCGCGTGTTATGCCGACAAGATCGTTAATCCCGCTTATCAAATTGTCTTCTTGCAACTTGGTTATGGATGCGACAACGCTAGTCCTAGCCTCTGCTTCAAAGAATGGTGCTAGCCAAACAGTAAACAGCCTCCCGCTGTCGATCTGGGTTGCTGCATCCCAAATGGAGTTGGTAGTTCGGCCACCCAGAACGTCACTATCGCCCAGCGACATTACAGAGCTAATTCTTGAAACTGCAATACGTACATCAGTACGCGCACTTGTTTTGACAATTGTCGATATCGCTTCCGATGCGTTTAGATCAACTTCAGCAAGGTAGCCACCTCGAAAGGGAGCAACAAGTTGGCTTCCCAAATCAGCGCGAAATAGAGCGTCGGGCTCATGCGAAGGTGCTAGTGAGTCGTCAAACATCTTGACGGCTACGAGAGACCGTCCGGCGTGTATACCCGTAGTTCGCCGAGAGATCTCCTCGAACTGCTCTCCCAAAACAATGCGTTGCTGATCCAGACGGTCGCTTTTTATATGTGCCTCAGTCGGATTTCGGCCGGTAACAGTCGCTCTACGTGGGTCGCGCTTGAGGGTGAGTACCGGATTGAGTACGGGTCTAATATCAGTAGCCACTTGATCATCCTTTCAGGTAGGCGGAGACTGTCTGTCTGCTGATTTTCAAAAAGCGTGCGACATCTGATTGTGCTGCTCTAAACCTGTTTACAAGTTCTTGGGTCAATAGCTTGCGAGCATCTGTTGCATTCGTTGCCGCCATATCACTATTTGCACGGTTCTCTTGCAGTGTACGTAAAGCTAGAGCCATCCAATCGATTTCCTTTGACTCGACCACCGCGCGTCGTCTTGACGCTAAAGCGAGCTGTTCGATATCTGCTCCAGTCAATCCCTCGGAGAGGTGGGCGAGTATATTCGCGTTCCCACTGAGGTCTTCGTTATCTCCTAAGAAGTAGGCCCATAATGCTTGACGTAGATCAAAGTCGGGGAGGCCGAAGTTTATTTTGTATGAGAATCGTCGCCATATTGCAGCATCAAGCATCTGAGGGTGATTGGTCGCCCCTATTACCACGGCCTCTGCATCTAAACTATCTATGCCTTGGATGACGGTGTTGACGACTCGCTTCAATTCCCCAAGTTCATTTCTGTCGTCACGCATTTTTGCTAGGGCATCTAACTCATCAAGAAACAATACCGCGTTTTTCCCGGCCACAAAGTCGAAGATGGCGCGGATGTTTTTGGCCGTGTCACCAAGCATGGATGAAATGACAGAATCTAACCTAGCGACGTAAAGCTTGCGGCCCATTTGGGCTGCTATTTGGCCGGCGATAAGTGTTTTGCCAGTCCCTGGTGGCCCTGATAATAGGAGGGATAAGCGAGAAGCAATACCCTTTGCTGCTAATAAAGAATAGTTTTCGGCATCACTTAGGAAGTTCTCATACTGCTCCCGAGCAGGTTGCGACAAAAAAGTTGGTGCGCTGGGCCAACTATGTTCTTCCACCAACGGCAGGCGAGACTTTGCATCTACCGGCAACATTTCAGTGAAGCCAGAGGCTTGAAGTGGCACACCCTTCTTGCTTAGTGCTGAGCGTAGACGGCGCGCTCCCTCTACATCGCAGACGTCTAGCTCCCGAGCGAGTCTCTGACCCACCCTGCGGAGCCTTGTGTAGTCGGCCGCCAACGCGGCCTCTGCGAACTCTACAATTGCGTTTGAATCGACAGCGTTCATCTATGTGCTCAGATTACGGGCGTGTATGTAAGGATGGAATAGTCACTAGCCAAGTGTACGGGCCAGTTTGTCACGTTTTACTGAGCATTTGTCAGTCAATTGTCGTCGGCGGGCTCAGCGTGAGCAAGTTCGTGGTTATAAACATGAACCATTGCGTCTGTTCTGTGACCGCTCGCTAGCTTTTTGTCGCCCTTTGTATCGGTGACGCCGCGGTGCTTGAGTCCATGCATCGTGATGGGTCAGGTGCACTTATCAGACGACGGCGCTCGGCTTGCGTGTCCCGTATGGAACTGCGCCAGCGGCGGACACAGGCGCGGGAGACCTGCCAGCGTGTATTGACACGCGAGACCGCGTACTTGCAATCTAGCCCCAAGGAGCGTCGAAACTCCTCTCATAGCGGTACCCACCTCCGTCAAACCGGTGGGTTTTTTGTGCCTGCGTCCTGCAGGTGCAAGCCGACGCAATGCCTATGTCGGGAGGGCGGCTAATACAACACCCGCAAGGGGAATACGCCCGCCGGCTATGAGCGGTTTCGAACCTCCCGACATCCCGTCGCCGTTGGCGGCGGTTCTTGGGTTGTTCCAGGAGGGCGTTGCCATGTCTACCGCACCATCCATGCCGGCATCTGTACCGGTTGATCTGTTGCCAGCTTCCGCTCACTGCCTGCGGTGGGATGTGGGCGAGGTGCTGCGCCGGCGCGCCGCACGCGCAGCTGTTGAGCAGGCGAGCGCCCATTCCGCGCATCCGCTGAGTTGGCAGCCCGCTGTGTTGCCGCACACCTTGCGCCGCCGGTTCGCACGCAAGGCCGTGGCGTTACAGCAGCGCGCTGCCGCATCCACCAACCACCACCCGGAGGCGCCATGACACGCCGCCGCCCACCCACGGCATCTGCCAGCGCACGGCCCACCCGCACGCGTACGCGCCCCGCGCCACCCAAGCGGGTGCAGTGGGTTGTGGTGGAACCCGACCGCACCAAGCTGCCACCGATGCTGCCGCCCGACCCGGACGCCTCCCCGCAAGGCCCCGGCACGCTACGCGCACCCCGCCGCGCCCGCCGCCCGCGCCAATGCACCGTCAGCTACACCCATTACCCCGGCGCCCACGACCACGCCGGCGACCAGCACGTGCCCCACGTCCGCCTCAGCGGCCTATGGCTGGAACAACTGGGCTTTGCCATCGGTACCAAGCTGCGCATCACCGCCAGCGAAGGGCAGCTGTTGATGGAGGTGTTGCCGCCGGTGGAGGTGCCGGCCAAGGCGCGCAGCGTGCGGTGATGATGGTGCGGCTGCCAGACCCCTTGCGATTGACCTCGGTGCCGGATGCCACTAGCGTCGCAGCCACACCAGCGCACAACGGACGCTTCATGATCGCGCGCCCCCTCTACGCCTTGCTCGCCACCCTCGCTCTGGGCGCATGCGCCCACACGGCGGCCACCCCAGCCCCGGCAACCGTCACGGAGACATCGGCCATGAATTCCTCAGCCGAATCCAAAGTCGCTCCCGTTGGCAGCGAACCCAGCGGGCCGATACGAACGGCAGAGGATGCGCTCACCCGCATGCTTGCATTGATTCAAGCAATTCACGGACTGGACGATCTGACACCCGACTACCTGCAGTCCAAAATGGGGGTTCCGGTGACGCGTGCGGCAGCTGATCCCAAGCGTTATGGCGCCAGTGCTCCGCTTAACAGTGAGTGGGGTTACAGCTTTGGGATGGATCAGACGCCTACTGCGGGGCGTTGGTTCGAGTTCACCTTTGTTCCAGCGCAAGCGGGTGCTTCCCCGTCCATGACGGAGATCTGCGGGATCGATTTCGATACGTTTACCAAGAAGCTGGAAAACATCGGGTTTGTACGTCAACGCAACATGGTGGAAGACGGCCGCTGGATGAGTGATCTCTACACGCGCCCAGGGATGCGTGTAGAGGTTTTCCCGAGAGGTGAAGCTGCGGAACCGCAAGAGTTGGTGGCGCACAAATGCGTCGAATGGGTCTATATCCGATAAGTTGAGGTAGCGGACATGTCACTCAGCCCTGGAGTTGTCAGGCCTCATAAAGCAATGCGTGCATAGGGCATTGGGGGTAGTTGAGAGGCGTGCATGACACGATGACATTGAAAAACTGTCAAAATTCCCCCTGCAGCACCAACACTTATTGGAGAAAGGCCGTGCCCCTTGCAAACGATCCAATGCGCTTTGCACTCACGGCATTGATTACCTGCCTGATCGCTGGCTGCGGCCTGCAACCGCCGCCTGCAAACGTGCCTATCGCAAAGGAGCAGATAGAGATGAGAACGGTCGTCCCGTTGGTACGGAGTTTGACCCCACATGATCGTGGGCCTACAGAGCTGGAATTCGATGTGCCCGCACTGTCCGACGACGCGACTCCTCCCGTTTTCATCGGTGTGCGGATCACCGGTGTCGATCCAACTGTCGTCTCCCAAAGTGCTGACAGGCTGATTGGCGCTGGTGTTTCGGCCGAGCTCCACTTGGAGCGTATTGAACCATCCGGTCCGGTCTCCGTGGAATTGCAGCGTAGTCAGCGTGTGGGAGTAGGTCAGCAGGCGTCCATTCCCTTGTCAGCTGATGGTATGGCTCCTGGTCTGTTCGCTTTTGATGCGGACGGTACGACGCTGCAGGACGCCGGTTTGTCTACTGAACAGACCGCGTCCAGGGAGTTGGCGTTCGGCTATAGCAATGCTGTCCAGCCAGGCCGTTATCGGCTCAAACTGCGCTTTGATCAGAACGCCGAGGCGCTGGTTGCAGCTAATGCTCAACTTCTTGTCGCTTACACCTACAAAGGAAAGTGAGGGGAAGGAGCATGGATGATCATGGAAGGCACTATGCAGTCACTGTCTACGTCGCTGCCGCAGGTACGCCGTTGATGGCCGGAGGCACATCCTTCGGTGGCCATATGTACTACTCGATTGACGACGGAACGACTGTCAAAAGTTATGGGTTCTCACCCATCAAGCATGGCGAGGCTAGCGGGCCAGGAAAAGTTTCGTTCAATGACGTCGATACCTACCAAAAACCATATTACTCACGCACGATGGAGATCGATAAGGCGCAGTATGAAAAGCTGGAGGCCTTCGGCGCGGCCCCTGCTAAGCACGGGTTCAATATGGAATATCACGGTGCTAAAAACAGTTGTATCGACTTCACATGGGATGCGCTCAATCACGCTGGACTGCACCGGAAGACAAAAGATGGAGTTGATAAAGGCTTTGAGGGGGATATCAGACCCGTAGAAAACGTAGATGATATCAAGAGCATTCCTGCTCCTGTGCCTAAAAGTGAGTTGAATAAGGAGCACAACAATCCCAAGCCCAAGCAGGAACTTTGGCAGAAGGTGATTGGTGAGGCGCAGCCGCCCGGTGAGCAGGTATCTCCACTACAGGAAGTAACACAGCTCGCGAGAGTGCTGCCAACAGATCCGCTGCATCACCAAGCAGAAGAAGCCGTTCGCCGCCTTGAGCAAGGTCTCGGCCGCGAGTACGACGACAACAGCGCACGGCTGGCAGCAAGCAGCGCGTATTTAGCCAAAGAGAACGGGCTGTCGCGAATCGATCATGTCGTGCTGAGCGAGAACACCAAGTCCGTGCGGCAGGGCGAGAACGTCTTCGTTGTGGAAGGTGCGTTGAACGATCCCGCTCACAAGATGGCGCATATGAAGACAAGTGATGCGATTGCGCAGCCCGTCGAGCAATCCTTGGCGCAATTACAGGCCTTGGGCGAAACTCAGCGCCAACAGCAATCCCAGCAGCAGGAGCAACAGCGAGAGCAGTCGATTGCGCCTCAACACCGGATGGTGTGAGGGCTAGTGAAGTAACGGTTCTGAAATAACGGTTCCAGATTCAGTTCCACGGCAGCCTGGCCGTCGCCAAACCATCGCGCCCATGCCTGCGCGAGTAGCGGCATAGATCGGCAGCGATGCTGGTAGTGAAACGACAACGGCCGCAGTACGCGGCCGTTGTCGTTAGATCAGGCAACCAGGATCGTCTTGACGATTCCCGATTCCCGATTCCCGATTCCCGATTATCCCAATCCCAATCCCGAATCCCCAACCTCAATGATCGCTGGAGCGCAGCCCATCCACATCCAGGATCAGCGCCATGCGGCCGTCGCCGATCAGGGTGGCGCCGGCATAGCCGGGCAGGCCGCGCAGGGCGCGGGGCAGGGGCTTGATCACCACTTCCTCGCGGCCGCGCACCTGGTCCACCACCAGGCCGAAGCGGGTTTCGCCGGCCTGCAGCAGCACCACGGTCAGCAGCGGCGGTTGTTCGGCAGGCACGCCCAGCCAGCGGCGCAGGTCGATCAGCGGCAGGGTGTGCGAGCGGCGGTCCAGCACGGCGCGGCCGTCGAACCAGCCCAGCGAGGTCTGCGGGGCATGCAGCACCTCGACCACGCGCGCCAGCGGCAGGGCATACACCGCTTCGCCGGCCTGCACCAGCAGGGTCGGCAGGATCGCCAGGGTCAGCGGCACGCGGATCATGAAGCGGCTGCCGCGGCCCAGTTCTGACTGGATCTGGATCTGCCCGCTGAGTTCGCGAATGCGCGATTGCACCACGTCCATGCCCACGCCACGGCCGGAAATGTCGGTGACCTCGGCCTTGGTCGAAAAGCCTGGCATGAAGATCAGATGCAGACACTCGTCGGTGCTCAGACGGGCAGCGGCTTCGGCGTCGATCAGACCCTTGTTGCGGGCGATTTCGCGCAGGCGTTCGGGGTCGATGCCGGCGCCGTCGTCCTGGATCTCGATGCTGACGTAGTCGCCTTCCTGCTGCGCGGACAGGCGCACGTGGCCGCTGCGCGGCTTGCCGGTGGCTTCGCGCAGGGCCGGCGATTCGATGCCGTGGTCGATCGCATTGCGCACCAGGTGCACCAGCGGGTCGGCCAGCGCCTCGACGAGGTTGCGGTCCAGTTCCGTCTCGGCGCCGATCAGTTCCAGTTCCACTTCCTTGGACAGCGTGCGCGCGACATCGCGGGCCACCTTGGGGAAGCGCGCGAACACCTTGCTGACCGGTTGCATGCGGGTGCGCATGACCGCGGTCTGCAGCCGTGCGGTGGCGATGTCCAGGGTGCTGACCGCGCGATCGAGTTCTTCGTCGCGCAGGCGGGTGCGCAGGGTTTTGAGGCGATTGCGCGACAGCACCAGTTCGCCGATCAGGTTGACGATGGCGTCCAGGCGCTTGGTGTCCACGCGCACGGTCTGTTCGGCTTCGGCACCCTTGGCCGCCGCCTTGGGCGCGGCCTTGGCGCCAGGCGCCGGTGCATGGCCGTCGTCATGGGAAGGTGCGGCCACGGCAGCCAATGCGGCTTTTGGCGCAGCCTTGACCGCCGGCGGGCCGCTCTTGGCATCGAACTGCGCAATCAGCGAGGCCGGTGCGTGCGGCACGGGTTCGCCCGAGCCCATCGCATCCAGCATGGCCTGCAGATAATCCAGCGACTGCTGCGCGGCATCGAAGTGATGCGCCTGCAACACCGCCTGGCCGGAGCGCGCCATGCCTAGGGTTTCTTCGGCGGCGTGGCACAGTTCGACCATGGGCTTGATCGCCAGAAAGCCGGCGCCGCCCTTGAGCGTGTGGAAGCCGCGGAACACCGCGTTGAGCTGGTCGGCTTCGTCCGGTGCCTGTTCCAGCGACACCAGCTGTTCGCCGAGGCGATCCAGGATTTCCTGGGCCTCGACAATGAAATCGGCAGCAATATCGTCTGGAACAGCACTCATGGTTACAGCCCCAATCCGGACAGCAGGTCGTCGGCGTCGTCCTGCGACACCGCGTGACGGTCCAGGCCCTTGACTGCAGGACCGGCAAGACCGCCGTCGTCTTTCTTCGGCTCGGGATTCTTCGGCGGCAGGCCGAGCGCACCGAAGCCTTCGTGCACGCGCCGCACGATCCCGGCCACGCGACGGATGATCTGGCCGCTCAGGTCCTGGTAGCTCTGCGCCAGCGACAGCTCGGTCAGATTGTGGCGCATCTTGTCCATCAGCGCGCCCTGGTCCTGATTGAGACCGCCGTCGCGCAGCTGGTTGGCCAGCTCGCGGCATTCTTCGACCAGATCCAGCGTGCGATGGCTGGCCTTTTCGGTCATTTCCACCACGTGATCCAGGCGCGAACACGCATCGTCCAGTTCGCCGGCTTCCTCGGGCACGGTGGGCAGTTCGCCGAGCGCCTGGCCGAGTTCGCGTGCGAGCCGGCTCAGGCCCTGCATCATCGGACGCGTGCGCAGCGCGGCGAGGTGATCCACCTCGCGCTTCCATGCGGCTTCGTCACCGCTTTCCAGTGCATCGAGCGCGCCCTGCAGGCGCTCGATCAAGGCAGCGCGTTCGGCATTGGTCTCCACGGTGGCGTTCATCAGGCGGTCGCCGCCAGACGTTCGAACACCTTGCCCAGCTTCTCTTCCAGCGTCTGCGCGGTGAACGGCTTGATGATGTAGCCGTTCACGCCGCACTGCGCCGCTTCGATGATTTGCTCGCGCTTGGCTTCGGCGGTCACCATCATCACCGGCAGATGCTTGAGCTTGGCGTCGGCGCGGATGTTGCGCAGCAGGTCGATGCCGGTCATGCCGGGCATGTTCCAGTCGGTGACCACGAAATCGAACGGGCCGGCCCGCAACGCAGCCAATGCGCTGTTGCCGTCTTCGGCCTCTGCGGTATTGGTGAAGCCAAGATCGCCCAACAAATTCTTGACGATACGTCGCATCGTCGAGAAATCGTCCACGATCAAAATCCGCATGTTCTTGTTCACATCAAGCTCCTAACGCGAAAAAATTATTCGTCAATTTCGACACCGGCGTCGGCCAGTTCGAAGACCTTGAGGCGGCCGCGCAGACGCACCACCGCCTGGCCATGGATCTGGCACACGCGCGATTCGCTGACACCGAGCACGGCGCCGATTTCTTTCAGGTTCAATTCCTGTTCGTAATACAGCGACAGCACCAGCTGCTCGCGCTCGGGCAACTGGCCGATGGCCTTGCCCAGCTCGCGGCCGAATTCGCCACGCTCCATCATCTGCTGCGGATTGGGGCCACCCTTGGCGGTGGTGTCCAGCTCGCCGTGATCCTCGATCCGCGACTCCAGGCTCAGCACCTGGCCGCGGGCGGCATCTTCCATCAGACGCAGGTAATCGGGCAGCGGCATCTCCATTGCGGCGGCCACTTCGGTGGCGGCGGCGGCGCGGCCGGTGTGCTGTTCGATCTTGCGCACGGCGGCGGCGGCGTCGCGCGCGCGGCGGTGCACCGAGCGCGGCACCCAGTCGCCACGCCGGATCTCGTCGATCATCGAGCCGCGGATGCGGATCGAGGCATAGGTTTCGAACGAGGCACCCTGCTCGGAATCGTAACTGCGGGAGGCTTCGATCAGGCCGATCATGCCGGCCTGGATCAGGTCGTCCACTTCCACGCTCGCCGGCAGGCGCGCGGCCAGATGGTGGGCGATGCGGCGGACCAGATCGGCGTGCTGGGTGACGATATCGTTGGCGTTGTTGCGCTGCACGGCACGGTAGTGCGCGGTGGCCGTGGTTGCAGTAGCGGTGCTCATGCGGCCACTCCCCGTTGGATGATGCGTTCGACGAAGAACTCGACGTTGCCGCGCGGCACCGTGGGAGCCTGCCAGCGCGAGGTGCGGCGTGCGATTTCTGTAATGGCCTGCGCCGATGGACTGGCGGGGTAGGCCTTGATGACCGGTTGTTGACGTTGCACCGACAGGCGCAACCAGTCGTCCTGCGGCACGTGGCCGAGGTAGTTCAGCGACACGTCGCCGAGGAATTTTTCGCAGACCCGCGACAGCTTGTCGTACAGCAGGCGACCTTCGTTGGGGTCGCGCACCATGTTGGCGATGATCTGCAGGCGGTCCACGCCGCGTTCGCGCGAGAGCACCTTGATCAGCGCGTAGGCGTCGGTGATCGAGGCCGGCTCGTCGCAGACCACCACCACGGTGTCCTGGGCGGCCTGGCAGAAGGTCAGCACGCTGTCGGTGATGCCGGCGGCGGTGTCGATGACCATTACGTCCAGATCGCGTTCCAGTTCGGAGAACACGTTGACCAGGCCGATGTGCTGGGCCGGGGCCAGTTCGGCCATGTGGCGGCGACCGGAGGCGGCCGGGACCACCAGCACGCCGCCGGGACCTTCGATGATCACCTCGTCCAGCGTGCAGCGGCCGGCGATCAGGTCGGCCAGGGTGTACTTGGGCGACAGGCCCAGCACCACGTCCAGATTGGCCAGGCCAAGGTCGGCGTCCAGCAGCAGGGTGCGCTTGCCCATGTCGGCCAGCGCCACGGCCAGGTTGGCGGAGATGTTGGTTTTGCCCACGCCGCCCTTGCCACCGGTCACGGCAATGGTGCGCACCGGGCCCAAAGGCTCGGGACGGGTCGCCGACAGGGGGAAGGCGTTGGTCAGCTTGGCGTATTCACGCGACTGCATGGTTGTGCTCCGGAGTACAGGGCTTATCGGCAGCGCGCCGCAAATCTTCAAGGCGAAGAACGAGACTGGCGGCATTGGCGCGGTGCAGGTCGTCGGGGACCCGCTGTCCGTCAGTCACCCAGGTGATGGGCATTTGGTGATCGACGACGACCGACAGCGCACTACCGAAGCGGCCGGTCTCGTCAAGTTTGGTCAGCACCACGCCCTGGGGCTTGGCGTGGGCGAAGCGGCGCACGACCTCGTCGAGGTCGGAAAAGTGCGCGTTGGCAGGCAGCACCAGCAGCGAGGTGACCTGGTGCGCGGCGCGCAGCCAGTTCAGCTGGGCGGCCAGGGCGCGGTCGCGCTGGCCCATGCCGGCGGTGTCGATCAGTACCAGCTTGTAGTCGCGCAGGCGCTCGAGCAGTTCCAGCAGGCTCTCGGCGCTGTCGGCCTCGTGCACGGCGATGCCGAGCTGACGGCCGTAGCTGTGCAGCTGCTCGCGGCCGCCGACGCGCTGGGTGTCGGTGGTGACCAGGGCTACGTCGCGCGGGGCGTGCTGGGCGGCGAAGCGCTGCGCCAGCTTGGCGATGGTGGTGGTCTTGCCGGCACCGGTCGGGCCGACCAGGGCGATCACGCCGCCGCGTTCCAGCGGGTCGACCGGAGCCACCGGCAGACGCTTGGACAGCAGCCCCAGCATCAGCCCGCGGCCGCGGTGCAATTCGGTATCGGCCGGGATCTGCAGCGCCACATCGCGGATCAGGCCGGCGTCGAAGCCGTAGTCGTCCATCAGCTCCAGGGCCTGCGCACGCACCGGCGAGCCGCGCAGGCGCTCGTCGGTGAGGCGGTTCATTTCGCGCTCGATCATCTGCCGCATCAGCGCCAGCTCACCGCGCAACTGCTTGAGTTCTTCATCGTTCTGCGGCGCCGGGACGGCGGCGGCCGGCACCGCGGCCAGCGCCGGCGGGGCGACCACCAGCGGCGGCAACGCGGCCGGCGGCAGGATCTGCGGCAGCGCGTCCAGGTCGAAGTCGGCGTCGTCGGCCAGCGTGTCTTCGTCCTGGTCGTAGCCGGCCTGCGCGGGGGCAGCGGCGGCGGCCATGATCGGGGTCGGCGCCTGCACCGGGGCGGCCTGCACGGCGGCGCGCTGCACCGGCGCGGTGGTCAGGAAGTCGGCGAACAGCTGTTCCGGCACGGCCGACAACGCGTGTTCCTGGCGCGGCGCGGCGGACACCGCGACGGCGCGGGCCAGGGCCTGGGCGGCGGGCGAGGGGACGGCGGCGCTACGTACCGGTGCGGCGACCGGCGCCTGGCGCGGCACGTTGACCGGCTGGCGCAGCGCCATCGCGGCGATCATGTCCTCGGCGGCGCTGGCAACGCGCTGACGCTGGCTCGTGCCGGCATCGGCGGCCGGCGTGACCGGCGCGTGGACCGGTGCGGCCGCCGCTTGCGGCACCGGGGCCTGCTGGGCAGGCGCCGGCGGGACCGGCGCGGTGGCAACCGCCGGCGTCTCGGAGCGCGCGGTTTCCAGGGCGCGCTGCACGAGTTCTTCGTCGTAGTTGCTGGCAGCGACGATTTCGATGCCTTCGGCGGTGCGGCGATTGGACAGGATCACTGCATCCGGGCCGTGTTCTTCACGCACCATGCGGAATGCGGTGCGCATGTCCGGGGCAACGAAGCGTTTGATTTTCATGCGTAGTGCCTCCAGGAACGGGACCCGCCGGACGCCGGACGGGTGCGCGATGAATGTGGGTGTATTGCCAGCGTCATGAGTTGCCTGTCCCGTTCGGTTGTTCCAAGTCCTGCTCTCGCCCCGCAGCGGTGACGCTGGCTGCGGTCTCGTCAGAGCTAATGCATGGGGCGTGCCAAAACGCGGTGCCGGGGTTCCGGCGCGCGAATCTGGAAGATCCCGACAGCGCGGAAGCTGTGTCTTCGGCCTGGGTGGAAGGCTTCAAGTCGCTGGATCGATTGACTTTTCCCCGGAAGGACAATGCGTTGGCGTTAGCCGTGCACGGGGATGCGCTGGCAGGCCGGGCGTCGGGCCTGGAGTACTCGGAAAGTCTCGAAGCGACCAGGGTCGTGCAATCGATTGGATGTCCGCACCAGTGGCGGCTTTCCGACGCGGGTGTGGTGGTCGGTCCCCGGTCTGCAGCCATCGCTGGCCAGCGTGATGGCATAGGTTCGTAGGAGCGCACCTCGGCGCGCTGGACCGTGCCGGTAAAGCCCCTCGCGCCCGGGTGCGCTCCTACAGTGGTGTCGGCCACTGTGCCTGGTCCACGGCGTGTCGTCGGATTGCCGGGCGTTTCGTAGGAGCGCACCCGGGCGCGATGGCCGTCCCGGTAAAGCCGTCGCGCCCGGGTGCGCTCCTACGGGGTGCGCTTGTTGGCGGGCCGGTCTCAGCTGATCGTGCCGACCAGCTTCAGGCGCTTGTCTTCGGGCACTTCGCTATAGGCCAGCACCGACAGGGTCGGGACGCTGTGGCGGACCAGGCGGGCCAGTGCGGCGCGGACCTGGCCGGGCACCAGTACCACCGCCGGTTCGTTGCGGGCTTCCTGCTTGCCGACGCAGTCGGCCAGGCTCTGGTGCAGGCGCTCGGCCAGGCCGGGCTCCAGCGCCACGCCGTTGCCGTGGGTGGATTCCTGCAGCACGCGCTCCAGCTGCGGGGCCAGCGTGTAGACCGGTAGCTCGGCCGACATGCCGGCGATTTCCTGCACGATGAAGCGGCCCAGCGAGGTGCGTACCGCGGCGGTGAGGGTGGTCGGGTCCTGGCTGTGCGGGGCGTGTTCGACCAGCGCTTCGACGATCTTGCGCAGCTGGCGCACCGGGATGCGCTCGATCAGCAGGTTCTGCAGCACGCGCACCACCACCGACAGCGGCAGCGCCTTCGGCGTGAGGTCTTCCACCATCTTCGGCGCGGTCTTGGCCAGGGTCGCCAGCAGCTGCTGCACTTCCTCGTGGCCGAGCAGTTCCGGGGCGTGTTCGCGGATCAGGTGCGACAGATGCGTGGCGACCACGGTGGCCGGGTCGACCACGGTGTAGCCCATCGATTCGGCATAGGCGCGTTGGTGCGGCTGGATCCAGGTGGCATCCAGGCCGAACGCCGGGTCCTTGCCGGGGATGCCGTCGAGCTGGCCGAGTGCGCCGCCCGGGTCCAGCGCCAGTTCGCGGTCGGGATAGATTTCGGCGGTGGCCACCGGCACGCCGTGCACCAGCAGCCGATAGGCATTGGCCGACAGCTCCAGGTTGTCGCGGATATGCACCGGCGGCACCAGGAAGCCGATGTCCTGGGTAAGCTTGCGGCGCACGCCCTTGATACGCGCCATCAATTCGCCGCCCTGGTTCTTGTCCACCAGCGGAATCAGCCGGTAGCCCACTTCCAGGCCCAGCGGGTCGATCGGGCGCAGCTCGTCCCAGCTCAGCTCCGAGCTGGCCTGGGCGGCAGTGGCCGCGGCGGCGGCCTTGGGGTCGGTGGCCGGGTCGCCGGTCGGCGGGATGACCAGGCTGCGCTTGTACATCTTCCAGGCGATCACGCCCAGGATCAGGCCCAGCGTCAAAAACGCGACGTTGGGCATGCCGGGCACCAGGCCGACCAGGCCCAGGATGGCCGCAGCCACCGCGAGGGCGCGGTGCTGGCCGAACACCTGGCTGATCATGGCGCCGCGCATGTCCTGCGCGCGCGAGGCGCGGGTCACCAGCAGGGCGACCGAGGACGACACCAGCAAGGCCGGCAGCTGCGCCACCAGACCGTCGCCGATCGACAGCAGGGTATAGGTGGAGGCGGCATCCACAAAGCTCATGCCGTGCTGGAACATGCCCACCGCCATGCCGCCGATGAGGTTGATGAACAGGATCAGGATGGCGGCGATGGCGTCGCCGCGGATGAACTTGTTGGCGCCGTCCATCGCGCCGTAGAAGTCGGCTTCCTCGCGGACTTCCTCGCGACGGGCCTTGGCCTCCTCGCGCGTCAGCAAACCGGCGTTGAGGTCGGCGTCGATGGCCATCTGCTTGCCGGGCATGGCGTCCAGGATGAAGCGCGCGGTCACTTCCGACACGCGTCCGGCACCCTTGGTGATGACCACGAAGTTGATGATGGTCAGGATCGCAAACACCACGATACCCACGGCGTAGTTGCCGCCGATCACGAACTGGCCGAACGCCTCGATGACCTTGCCGGCCGCAGCATGGCCGTCCTGGCCGTTGATCAGGATCACGCGGCTGGAGGCGACGTTCAGCGCCAGCCGCAGCATCGTGGTCATCAACAGCACGATCGGGAAAATGGTGAATTCCAGCGGGCGCTGCACGTACACCACCGCCAGCAGCACCATCAGCGAGATGGCGATGTTGAAGGTGAACAGGGCATCCAGCACCGGTGCCGCCAGCGGCACCATCAGCATGGCCAGCATGGCCATCAGGGCCAGCGGCGCGCCCAGGCCGTTGCGCAGCAATTCCATCACACGGCGGGCGTTCATCGGGGCGGGTTGGGCGCTCATGCGCTGGCTCCCTTGCCGAACTCATCCACGTCCAGGGACGGCAATTCCGGCATCGGGCCGCCGTTCCAGCCACGCAGCTGGTAGACGTAGGACAGCACCTGGGCCACGACCGAATAGAGTCTCACGGGAATTTCCTTGCCGATTTGCGCTTCTCTATACAAGGCGCGTGCCAAAGGCGGGGCGGTGACGATCGCCACCCGATGCTGCTCGCAGGCTTCGCGGATGCGGAAGGCCATCTCGTCCACGCCCTTGGCCACCACGATCGGGGCGCGCATCTTGCCGCCTTCGTACTTGAGCGCCACCGCGTAGTGGGTCGGATTCATCAGCACCACGTCGGCCTTGGGCACCGCTTCCATCATCTGGCGCTGCGACATCTGCATCTGCATCTGGCGGATGCGGCCCTTGACCTCCGGGCTGCCCTCGCTTTCCTTCATCTCGCGCTTGATCTCTTCGCGGGTCATCTTCAGCTTCCGCAGCCAGTTCCACTTCTGGTACGGCGCGTCGATGGCGGCCAGCAGCACCAGCGCGCCGGCGGTGTAGAACAGCAGGCTCTTGGTGAAGTCCAGGCCGTTGCCCACCGCCTGTTCCAGCGGCTGGTTCACCAGCGAGCGCAGGCCGTGCAGGCCCTTGGAGATGCACAGGCTGGCAGCCAGGCCGACGAACAGCAGCCGCAGCACCGACTTGACCAGCTCGGCCAGGCTGTTGCTGCCCCACATGCGCTTGATCCCGTTCATCGGATTGAGCTTGGTGAGGTCGGGCATGATTGCCTTGCCGGAAAAGCGCAACCCGCTCATCAGCAACGGGCCGGCCAGACCGGCGGCCAGGCAGATGCCGATCAGCGGCAGCATCACCCACAGCAACTGCAGCAGCAGGTCGCCGAAATGGCCGAACAGCGCCATCGGGTTTTCGCGCATCTTCGGGTCCGGGCTGAGCGCGGTCTTCATCCAGACACTGGCGCCATCGCCGATGCCGCGCGCCAGGGCCATCAGCGCGAACACGCCTGCACCGAACACCGCAGCGGTGGACAACTCGCGCGATTGCGGGACGTTGCCCTGCTCGCGGGCTTCGCGCAGGCGTTTTTCGGTGGGAAGCTCTGTGCGCTCGCCGCCGTCTTCGGACTCGGACATGGAGGTGCCGGTGACTGGTCAGCCCTGCGTCATGCAAGTGGCGTTCCAGTTGGTGGGGCCGGGAGTGGGGAATCGGGATCGGGGATTGGGGGAGCGGCGGCCGCGAGGTGGTTTGCCTGCAGGAAGTTGCTGGATCGGTGCCAGGCGTCGGTGGGGGGCCGGTGCGGTTGGTTTCGCGCTGGCCTGCGCCCGGGGCGCGGCTGCTCAGGCCACCGACGACTCGGGCTCTTCCGGTTCGATGCGATTGCGGCCATGCCGCTTGGCGCGGTAAAGCGCTTCGTCGGCACGCGACAGCAGCGTGGCGGCGTTATCGCCGCTCCGGAACCAGGCCACGCCGACCGAACAGGTCACCCGCAGCGGCCGTGCGGTACCGACCTCGTACGGTGCCAGACTGAGCTTTTCATGGATGGCGCGCAGCCGGTGCTGGCTGTGCCGCGGCATGCCCGGCAGCAACAGCAGCAGTTCTTCGCCGCCGTAACGGCCCACCTTTTCCGCGTCGCGCAGGCAGGCGGTCAGGCGCGCACCGACCTTGGCCAGCACCGCATCGCCGACCAGATGCCCGTGTTGGTCGTTGACCAGTTTGAAGTGGTCCAGATCGATCAGCACGACCGCCAGCGGATGCCCGCCGTGCGCGCAGGCCTGCAGTTCTTCGGCCATGGCGTCGAGCACGCCGGATCGGTTGAGCAGGCCGGTCAAGGCATCGTGGCAGGCCTTCAGGGCCAGCGCTGCACGCGCGCTTTCCAGATCGCGTTTTTCGTGTTCCAGCTGATAGGTGCGCTCGGCCACCAGTTCGGCCAGCATGCGCTCGCGCGCGACCAGATGGCGGTGGCGCCAGCGCCACAGGCCGGCCAGCAATGCGCTGCCGATCAGCACATACAACGCGATCGCCGGCGGGCTGCGCCACCACAGCGGTGCCACGGCAAACGGCAGATCGGCGATCGGCGAGGCGGTGCGGCGGTAGCGGTCCAGCACCTGTACCTGCAGACGGAAATGCCCGGAGGGCAGCGGCGGTTGATCGATCGACAGATCGTCGCTCTGGATCCATTCGTTGTGCAGACCGAGCAGGCGGTAACGCACCGTCAGGCGGCTCGGGTCGTCGTACACCTCCATCGTGGACAGCTCGATATGCAGCGGCTTGTCGCTCCAGCCCAGCAATTGGCCGCGCCGCACCGGCACGCCCCCACGGCTGACGCTGTCGATGCGCACGCTGGGCTGGCGCGCATCGAACAGCCGCGCCGGATCCAGCAGATGACTCACGCCGCGCGAGGTGCCGATCCATACCGACCCATCCGGATCCTCGGCAAAGGCGGCTTCGGAGATGTCGTCCCACAGCAAGCCCTGCGACTGCGACAGATGCGCCCAACGCTCGCCGTCGTAGACCTCCACGCCATGCGCGTGGCCCACCCAGACCCGGCCGAGGCTGTCGCCGCGCATCAGGTAGACGCCGACATCGCGCAGCGCTTCGTCGCTGATCGCCTGCAGATCCAACCCATCGCCCAGCAGCATGCCGTGCCATAGGCCAGGCCGATAGAACGCCAGCCACACCTCGCCGCCATCGTTGATGTGGAACTTGCTGATCCACGCGTCGGACATGCCGCCATTGACGAGCACTTCGACCTTGGACCAGCGCGCGCCCTGCAGGCGGAACAAGCCGTTGGCGGTGGATACCCACAGCGTGCCGTTGGCGGTCTGCTGGATGTCGGTACAGGCGATCTTGGGCATGTCGGTCACCGCTTCCATCGTGCCGCCCTCCAGCGGGCGCTGGATCACGAACAGCCCGCCCACACTGAGCATCCACATCCGCCCCTGCCGATCGATCAGCAGGCGGCGTGCGGTGCGCGGCAGCTTGGCGATCTGGGTACTGCGGCCATCCGGCCAGGTGCGGCGCAGGAACCCGGCCGAATTGAGCGTCCACAGGCTGCCGTCTGCGCTGCGTTGCATGCCCACGATCTGGAGCCCGGAAGCCTGCAATGCCGGCACGAACCGCCCGCTCGGAGCGGCCTGGCGGCCGGCGCCCTGTTCGTTGCCGACCAGCAGCGCCCCCTGCGCGTCGCGGGCGATCGACCAGGTGGGTGCGGCCGGCATGCCTTGCGAGGCGTCCCAGTTTTCGATCCATTCGTAGCCGGCCCAGCGCACCAGGCCTTCGCCATCGACGGTCATCCAGACATCGCCATCGCGGTCCACCAGAATCGCATCGCTGCTTCCGGGCGGCAGCCCGTTGTCGGCGCCGAAACTGCGCCAGCGGCCGTTTTCCCAGCGCACCAGCCCGCCGTTGCGACGCACCAGCACGCGCCCTTTGCGGTCCAGCACCAACGGCGCCTGCCGACCGACGGTACTGCCATCGAGCAAGGGCAGTGGCCGTACACTGAATTTGCTTGCGCCCGGCGCGCGATACAGCAGGTTGCCGGTGCCACGCACCCAAAGCGCGCCGTCGTGATCGCGCAACACGCTGTACCAGCTATCTTCCGGCACGCCTTGTTCCGGCCCGTAGACTTGCACCTTGCGCTGCGCATCGATGGCGCACAGCCGCTTGGCGCAGCCGGCCCACAAGGTGTCGCCTTCCACCGACAGGCTCAGTACCTTGGACAGTTCGGGCACGCGCACCCGGGTGGCGGTGTCCAGCAGCGGTTCGCTATGCCAGCGGCCATTGCCGCGTGCGCTCAGCCGCTCCAGCGTGCCGTCATTGGCCAGCACCGTGCCCCAGGAGGGACTGGCCAGCAGCATGCCTTCCTGCAGATGCTCGGCCTCGTCGGGGGCCAGTTTACGGAAGCCGTGCTCGTCGCCGACGAACAGGGCCTGGAAGCCGGCCACCCACAGCCGCCCGTCTGCGGCTTCGGTCATCGAGGTGATCGGTTCGTTGCGCAGGCCATCGAGCACGACATGCTGAAAGCTGCGCCCGTTGTAGCGATACAGGCCGCTTTCGGTACACATCCACAACAGCGTGGCGCGGCTCTGCAGCAGACAGGTGCCGGCGAGCCCGAGCAAGCCCTGGTCGTGGGCGTAGCGACGAATGCTCGCGCTCTGCGCGCCCGCCAGATCGGCCAGCGACAGCAAGGCCAGCAGCACCGCAAAGAACGGTGCACGCCGCCTCGACGAGCTGCATTGGCGGTACTGAAACCCCACGGGCGTTGCACTCTCCACGCATCGGCAAGTGTGGTCCGCGCTTCGCGCGCGGGTGTCTCACGCTTGCCATGGGCGGCCCCCATCCTAGGCCGCAGTAAACCAACTAGCGGCTGTTCACGCGTGTTTCTTTAATGCTTAAGCAGGCACGGCGGCACGATTGCAGCGGGCACGGCCAGTGCCAGGCGCATGTTCTTCCGATCCGCACACCGTCGGCAATACGCCACCATCGATCGGGAAGTCGCCGCAGGGCCCGCGATGCAATGGCTGCAGGCGATGGGCGGACCCGGCACTCAGCCCCGGCAGCAACGCCAGCGATTCCGCGCCGCCCTCGGCCGCGCGCAACGCCAGCACGCCATCGGCTTGCAGGCTGTTAGGCAGTTAATTCTCTGGCGGCGTCGAAGGCGGTATCGAACATGCGTTGCACGGGCGGAGCGAATTCGCTGGCGAAGCTGGACAGCAGAAACAGCCCCAGCAACACCGTCAACGGCAGGCCCAGCTGCATCGGATTCAACGCCGGCGCGGCCTTGGCCAGTGCACCGAAGGCCAGGTTGACCGCCAGCATCGCCACCATCATCGGCAATGCCAGGGTGAGCCCGCCGCGCAGGATCTGCAGGAACAGGGTCGGCGCCACTTCGGCGAAGGCGGCCGCGTCGGGAATCGCGGTGCCGATCGGCAAGGCCTTGTAGCTGTCCACCAGCAATGCGATCACCGCCAGGTGTCCGTTGGCCGCAAAGAACAGCAGCCCGAAGCCGAGATAGAACCACTGCGCGATCACCCCGGAGGTCACCCCGCGCAGCGGGTCGGACATCTGCGCGAACGACAGGCCGGTGGACTGCGACACCAGCTCGCCCGCCAACGCGCCGGCCTCGAAGATCAGCTTGAGCATGAAGCCCATGCTGGCACCCACCGCCAGCTCACGGGCGACGCTGAGCACCGCCTGCGCGGTGAATCCATCCCACTCCGGCACCGGCGGCAGCAGCGGCGCCAGCACCATCGACAAGGTCCCGGCCAGCATCACCCGCACCCGTCCCGGTACCGCGCGCGTGCCGATCAACGGCATTGCGGTCAGCAGCGCGCCGGTGCGCAGCATCGTCCACATGATCGCCCCGACCATCGCGAACGCGCGCTGGCCGTCGATCACCATCTGGGTGGCAGCATCCATCCGGCCGGGTCCGCTAACCGATCAGATGCGGTATGCGCTGGAACAGCGCAATGGTGAACTCCACCAGATGCCCCAACAGCATGCTGCCGGTGGCGAACAAGGTGGCCGTCAACGCGACCGCCTTGGCCACGAAGGCGATGGTCGGTTCGTTCAACTGGGTGGCGGCCTGCACCACACCGATCACGACACCGACGACCAGCACCGCCAGCAACATCGGTCCGGCAATCCACAGGACGGTGACCAGGCCACCACGCAATTCGGTCAGGGCGATTTCAGGGCTCATGGGTGTGGTGATGCAAGTGGGGTGCCAAAGGGCGGGAATCGGGAATCGGGAATCGGGAGGCGGGAATCGGGAGGCGGGAGGCGGGAATCGGGAGGCGGGAATCGGGAGGCGGGAATCGGGAGGCGGGAGGCGGGAGGCGGGAGGCGGGAGGCGGGAGGCGGGAATCGGGAGTGTGAATAGGGGGAGGAGATTTGAGCTGGTGCGACGGGGTATGGGTGACGAAGGTGCGGTCTGCAGAAGCTCGCCCCTCTCCAGCGGGAGAGGGGTTGGGGTACGAGGCGACGCCTCGCCACGCGTGTTGGGTGGTTCGGCTGGCGCATTGCTCAGCTGTGCGCTTCGGCCGCTGTTGGCTGCACTGGCTATCGCTGTTGTTGTTTGCTCTGCGGTAGCGTCGGCGTTTGCTGCTCGGCCTCGGGACCGCACACCGACGCCGGCAAACCGGGTAGACACGCCGGCAGGCGGCGCGTGTGCAACCGCGCGGTTAGGACGCGTTGAAGCTCGCGGCCAATGTGCCCACCACCAACACCCATCCATCCACCAGGATGAACAGCAGGATCTTGAAGGGCGCCGAGATCAACATCGGCGACAGCATCATCATGCCCATCGACATCAGCACGCTGGCGACCACCAGATCGATGATCACGAACGGAATGAAGATCAGAAAGCCGATCTCGAACGCCGTCTTCAGCTCGCTGGTCACGAACGAGGCCACCAGCACCGGGAACGGCACCGCGTCCGGACCGGCGTACTTGCCGTCGCCGGCCATGCCGGCGAAGGTCATCAGATCGGTCTCGCGGATCTGCGCCAGCATGAAGGCACGCAGCGGCTGGGTGGTCAGCGTCCAGGCGGTCTGGAAATCGATCTGGTTGTTGAGGTACGGCGACAGGCCGGCGCCCCACATCTTCTGCCACACCGGCATCATCACCAGCGCGGTCAGGAACATCGACAGCCCCAGCAGCACCTGATTGGACGGGGTCTGGCCGGTGCCCAGCGCCTGGCGCAGCAGACCCAGCACGATGGTGATGCGGGTGAAGGCGGTCAGCACCAGCAGCATCGACGGCAGCAGGGTGATCGCCGTCATCAGCAGCAAGGTCTGCAGCGGCAGGCTCACCGGCTGGTCGCCGATGCGGCCGACGCTGACATTGGGCAACGACGGCAGCTGATTGGCACCGGCCGGAGCGCTCGCCGGCGCGGCGGCGGGAGCGGCAGCCTGGGCCATGGCCGGCAATGCGGCAGGCGTGGCGGCAGCCAGCAGCGGGCAGCTCATCACCAGCAGGATCAACACCAGGCGGAGGCTGCGCCCCCAGCGATTCCAACGACTCAACATGTCACGGGTCCTTGCGCAGCTTCTGTGCCAGCAGCTGGGCGAAATTGGGAAGTTGCTTGAAGTTGGGCAGGGTGGGGGCGGGCGCGGGCGGCAACGGTTCGGACAGGGTGTGCAAGGTGTTGATGCCGCCGGCGGTGACGCCCAGCAGCAATTGCTGGCCGTTGACCTCCACCACCACCACGCGTTCCTTGGCACCCACCGCCAGGCTGGTCACCAACCGCAGGCCCTCGGTGTTGCGGAAACCGCTGCCGGGCATGCGCTTGAGCAACCAGCCCAGGCCGACGATCAGCGCCAGCACCAGCAGCAATGCAAAGACCGCGCCAAACAGGCTGGGCGAGGACGGCGCCTGCGCGCCGACCTGGGTGGCCTTGGCCGCGACCGGCGCGGCAGCGGCCAGCAGGCCGATCACCGCAGCCTCCGGATCCGTTCGCTCGGGCTGACCACGTCGGTCAGGCGGATACCGAAGCGGTCGTTGATGACCACCACTTCGCCATGCGCGATCAGGGTGCCGTTGACGTACACGTCCAGCGGTTCGCCGGCGCCGCGCTCCAGTTCCACCACCGAGCCCTGGTTGAGCTGCAGCAGGTTGCGGATCGGAATACGCGCGCGGCCCACTTCCAGCGACAGCGTCACCGGCACGTCCAGGATGACGTCCAGGTTGAGGTCGGTGGCATTCTGGTCGTGTTCGGCCTGCAGGCTGTCGAAGGTGGCAGGCGCGGCGTCGAGGATGTCGGAGTTGATCATTTGCTGGAGTCCTGGGATGGAACGGCGCGTGGGGCTTGCACGCCGGGCGGGCGTACGGCGGTGATCTTGACGGCATTGTTGCCATTGGAGATGCCGAATTCGCCGGTGAACAACGGGATGTCTTCCACGCACAGCGGCACCTGTGCGGGCAGGTCGATCGGCAGGATGTCGCCGATCTTCAGGCCGGTGAGCTGACGCAGGCTCATGCGCTTGCTGGCCAGCACGCTGGACAGGGTCACCTCGGCAGTGTCCAGCTGCTCGCGCAGCATCACGTTCCAGGAGTCGTCGCGGTCGTTGCGGTCGCTCTGGATGCCGGCATCGAGCAGTTCGCGGATCGGCTCCAGCATCGAATAGGGCAGGGTGATGTGGATCTCGCCGCCACCGCCTTCCAGTTCGACATGGAAGCGGCACACCACCACGTACTCGCGCGGGGTGACGATGTTGGCGAAGTGCGGGTTGATTTCCGAGTTGATGTACTCGAAGTCCACGTCCATCACCGGCGCCCAGGCCTCCTTCAGATCGGCGAAGGTCTGCTTGAGCATCAGCTGCACCACGCGCATCTCGGTGGCGGTGAATTCGCGACCTTCGATCCGGGTGTGGTAACGGCCGTCGCCACCGAAGAAGTTGTCCACCACGGTGAATACCAACGTGGGTTCGAACACGATCAGGCCGGTGCCGCGCAGCGGCTTGAAGCGGATCAGGTTGAGATTGGTCGGCACATACAGCGAGTGCATGTACTCGTTGAACTTGACCAGGTCGATGCCGCGCACCGACAGGTCGGCCGAGCGCCGGATCAGGTTGAACAGGCCGATGCGCCACAGCCGCGCGAAGCGCTCGTTGACCATCTCCAGGGTCGGCATGCGGCCACGGATGATGCGGTCCTGGCTGGACAGATCGTACTGGCGCGCCTCACCGGGCAACGGCTCCGGCTCGGTGTTGACCGCACCCGAATCCACGCCATGCAGCAGGGCATCGATTTCGTCCTGGGAAAGCAGATCGCTGACGCTCATGAGGCAGGCCTTACTGGGTGACGAAACTGGTGAACAGCAGTTCTTCGACGCACTTCTTGCCGGTCTCGCCGGTCATGACCTTTTGCGCTTCGGCCAGGGCCGCTTTCTGCAGCTTCTGCTTGCCGACCAGGTCGGCCACATCGGCGGCCTTGACCTGCGACAGCAGCATCAGCAGATGCGCGCGGATGGCCGGGGCGTTTTCGGTGATCAGCTTGAGGTCTTCCGGGTCGCGGGTGACCAGCTGCACTTCGACCTGCAGGTACTGCGGGCCGTCGCCGGGGTCGGCCAGATTGACCACGATCGCCGGATCCATCGGGAAATACTGCGCCGGCTTGGGCACCTCGGCCACCTTGGGCGCGTCGTGCTTGCCGTCTTTCTCGTCGCCCTTGTGGCCGAAGAAGAACCAGGCGCCGCCGCCGGCAGCGGCCAGTACCACGACCCCGACGGCGATCAGCAGAAGTTTCTTGCCGCCCTTCTTCTTGTCGTCCTTCTCGTCTTTGTCTTCGGTCTTCTTGGGTTTTTCCGCGGCTGCCACAGTCTGCTCCAGGGGGAATGCTCAACCAGTGGATGCAATTGGCGTGCCAATCCAGCGACGGTTTTCTGGCGCGCGTGAAGCTTCAACGCAAAAACCCCCGCAGGCCTTGCGCTGCGAGGGTCGTCGGGCGGTGCCGGAGGTTGCCGACACGCGGGTTTCAGCCGCGCCGGGGCGTGCCCGGCGCGCGCGCTCAGGCGTAGGCGTCCAGCAATCCACGCTGACGTAACACCACCGACGGAATTCCGACGGGCGAGCTGTCGTCCAGGTTCAGGCCATTGCCGTCGTTGCCGCCACCGTTGCGATTGCCGGACTGGCCCTGCTGTTGCTGGCCGACGTCGGCCTGGCCGAGCTGGAAGCCGTTCTGCCCGAGCATTTCGCGCAGACGCGGCAGGCTCTGTTCCAGCGCCTGGCGCACGTCGGCATTGGCGGAGCTGAAGCTGGCATTGACCTTGTCGCCGTCCAGATGCAGCCGCACCTCGACCGGGCCCATCTCGTTCGGGGTCACCTTGATGTGGGCATGGCCGATCTTCTGATCGGCCAGCCAGCTCATGCGCGCGCCGATGGCGTCGTCGAAGCTGTCGCTGCCCATGTCCGGGGTCGGGGTGGGCGAGGCGCTGAATACCGGCGCCGGGTCCTGCAGGCGGCCGAGTGCGGTCGCCGTGGTGGTCGGCAGCACGAATGTCGGGGCGTCCGGTGCTGCGGGGCTGGCGCTGTCGTCGGTGCCCGGGTCCAGCGCCTTGGCAGCCATGTTCATCAGCGCGGCGGTCTGGGCGTCGCCGCTCAAGGCGGTGACCGAGGTGGGCTTGGCGCCTGCGGCGGCTGCCGGAGCCAGCGCGCCCAACGAGGGCAGGGCGGTGCCGGCGGTCGCGGTTGCGGTGGGGGCGGCCGCGTCGGTCGGTAGCGCGGTTGCGGTCGGCGTGGCGCCGGCGGCAGCGGTTACGCCGGCAGCCAGTGCTGCAGCCGCCGCCGCCAGTACGTCGCCACCGGGCAGCGCCTGCGCCAGCAGGCCCATGCCGAAGCCGCCCAGGCCCGGCGGTGGCCAGCCGGTGTCGGTTGCGGTCGCTGCGTCGGCCGGTGCGTCTTCGCCGTTGTTCGTGGTCTTGCCGCCCTTGGCGGTCTTGGCGGTGCCGGCGGCGCTGCTGCCGTCGGCGGCAGCCGGTTCCTTGGCGGAGCCGGACCTGGCGGCCTTGGCATCGCCGTCCTGCGCGCGCGGGCGTGCGGTGGCGTCGCCCGGCGCATCGTCGCCGCGGTCGTCGTCGCTGCGCTGCTTGTCGGACTGGTTGGGCTTGGGCGCGGCCTGCTTGGCCGGTACGCGCTCGGGCGCCTGCGGCGGGGCCTGGTTTGGCGTATTGGCCGGATTGAGCATGCGCGCGAACTGGTCCTGGCCGGCGTCCGGCTCGGACGCGGGGTCGCTGTAGCTGGATTTCTTGCCGGTGCTGGCGAGTGCGCCGAGGCCGGCGGCAAAAGCGGACAGGGGGGTCATGCGGATTCTCCGTGGGTATCTTCGCTGCGGGCCAGGCGCGAACGACGCGCGCCGAGGTCGTCCATCTCACGCTGGTCGCGGCGTTCGATCACCTTGTTCTCCTGCGCGCGGTAGCTGGCGGCCAGTTGTTCCAGCACCTGCTTCTCGCGGCTGGCCAGCAGCAACCGCGTGCGCTCGGCTTCCACCTTGTTGCGGTTGTTTTCCACGGTCTGCGCCTGCTGCAGCACGGCGCTGTCGAGGCGGTCCAGGAAGGCGCGGCGGTTGGTCAGTGCGGCGGCGCTGGTGCCGGCCATGTGGCTGTTGGCGTATTCCTCGGCGTAGCGGCGCAGCTCTTCCAGGCGCGACTGGTGGGTGTCCAGGGCGCGCTGACGCTCGGCCAGGTCGCGGGCGACCTTGTCTTCCTGTTCCTGGGCGCGACGCAGCAGGGGATCGATCCGTTTGGACTGCATCATGGATTAGTTCTCGGGTTCGACCAGCCGCTGCAGCGCGGACAGGCTGTCGGGCAGGTCGGCGGCCCGGTGGACGTCCTGGCCGAGGAATTCGACGATCTCCGGCCAACGCGCCAATGCTTCGTCGGTGGCCGGATCGCTGCCGCGCTGGTAGGCGCCGATGGCGATCAGGTCGCGGTTGGCGGTGTAGGCCGACAGCAGCCGCTTGAGCTTGCGGATGCGCAGGCGCCAGGTGTCGTCGGCGATGTCCTGCACCACACGGCTGACCGAGGATTCGACGTCGATGGCCGGGTACAGGCCGCTGTCGGCAACCCGGCGCGAGAGCAGGATGTGGCCGTCCAGGATGGCGCGCGCGGCGTCGGCGATCGGGTCCTGCGGGTCGTCGCCTTCGGTCAGCACGGTATAGAAGGCGGTGATCGAGCCGCGCCCCTTGGCGCCGTTGCCGGCCCGTTCGACCAGCGCCGGCAATTTGGCGAACACCGACGGCGGATAGCCGCGGGTGGTCGGCGGCTCGCCGACCGACAGGCCGATCTCGCGCTGGGCCTGGGCGAAACGGGTCAGCGAATCCATCAGCAGCAGCACGTTCAGGCCCTGGTCGCGGAACCATTCGGCGATGGCGGTGGCGCGGTAGGCGCCGTGCAAACGCGCCAACGGCGGGCGGTCGGCCGGGGCGGCCACCACCACGGCGCGGCGCAGGCCCTCTTCGCCCAGGGTGGTTTCGACGAAGTCGCGTACTTCGCGGCCACGTTCGCCGATCAGCCCGACCACGATCACGTCGGCCGAGGTGAAGCGGGTCATCATGCCGAGCAGTGTCGATTTGCCGACGCCGGAGCCGGCGAACAGGCCGACGCGCTGGCCGCGGCCGATCGGCAGCAGCGCGTTGATCGCGCGCACGCCGACATCCAACGAGGTGGTGATCGGCTCGCGCGCCAGCGGGTTGATCGACACGCCGGCCATGCTGACGCTGCCTTCGCCGCGGATCGGGCCCTTGCCGTCGAGCGGGGTGCCGTCGCTGTCGATGACGCGGCCGAGCAGGCCTTCGCCCACTTCGACCCCGCCACGGCGCCGCGAGGGCACCACGCGGGCGTTCGGCAGCAGGCCATGCAGCTCGGCGCTGGGCATCAGATAGGTGCGTTCGCCGGCAAAGCCGACCACTTCGGCATCGACCCAGCCGCCGTCGACTTCGACCTTGCAGGTGGCGCCCATCGGCGCTTCGCAGCCGGTGGCTTCCAGGGTCAGGCCGACCGCGCGGCGCAGGATGCCTTCGCGGATCAGGGTGCGCCCGGCCGTCGGTTCCAGCCCGAGTCCGCTCAGGCGGGTGGCCAGGCGCAGGTTGCGCGCGTCCAGCCAGTCGGCCGGGGCCGGGGTGGCTCCCACCAGGTCGCTCACAGGCCCGCTCCGGATTTGCGCATGACCATCTCCAGCGCGGCCCGCAGGCGCGCGTCCAAGGTTCCGTCCACGCGCACGCTTTCGGCGTGCACGCGCAGGTCGCCGCGGCTCAGGCTCAGGTCCGGGGCCACGCGGGTGGTGCTGCTGGGCGCCAGGTGCGGCAGCAGCGCGGTGATGTCGTCCGGGTGCAGGCGCACTTCCACCTCGCGGCCGGCGCCGCCGACCGCATCGACGGCCTCCTGCACCAGCTCGGCCAGCAGTTGCGGGTCGGCCTGATAGGCACGCCCGACCAGCGAGCCGGCGATGCGCACGGCCAGCTCGCCGAGCGCGCCGACCACTTCGTTCTCCAGCCGCGCCAGCGGGCGGGTGAAGTTGTCCAGGATGCCGTCGATCTGCGCGGTCAGGCGGCGCACTTCGGACTGGCCCTGGGCAAAACCTTCGGCATGTCCGCGCGCGAAGCCTTCCTGCTGGGCGGCGTGTTCGATCGCCTGGATCTCTTCCAGGGTCGGCGGACGCAGCACCGGCTCGAGCACGGTCGGCTCGTCGTACTCGGGCTCCGGCGGGGCCGGCTCCAGGTGCAGGTCCGGGGCCAGCCAGCGGGTGACGATGTCGTTCATACCATCGCCTCCGCACCGGCGCCGCCGAGGCTGATGGCGCCTTCGTCAGCCAGGCGGCGGACGATGGTGAGGATTTCCTTCTGCGCCGCTTCCACGTCGGCCAGGCGCACCGGGCCGCGCGCTTCCATGTCCTCGAGCAGGATCTCGGCGGCGCGCTGGGACATGTTGCGGGTGATCTTCTCGCGCACCTTGACGTCGGCGCCACGCAGGGCCAGGCCGAGGCGCTCGCCGGAGACTTCGCGCAGCAGCGTCTGCAGGCCGCGGTCGTCCAGGTCCACCAGGTTGTCGAACACGAACATCAGGTCCTGGATCTTGCTGGCCAGGTCGGCGTCGATCTTGCCGATCTCGCCCAGCACGCCCTGGTCGGCGCCGGTGTCCAGGAAGTTGAGGATGTTGGCGGCGACCTTGATGCCCCCCACGTTGGACGACTTCAGGTTCTGGTTGCCGGAAAACTGGCGCTCCATGATGTCGTTGAGCTCGCTCAGCGCATTCGGCGGGATGCCGTCCAGGGTGGCGATGCGCAGCAGCACGTCGGCGCGGGTGCGCTCGGGCAGCAGCTTCAAGGCCTCGGCGGCCTGGTCGCTGTCCAGATGCGCCATGACGATGGCGATGATCTGCGGGTGCTCGTTGCGCACCAGGTCGGCGACCGCGCGCGGGTCCATCCACTTCAGCGTGTCCAGGCCGGTGGTGTTGCGGCCGAGCAGGATGCGGTCGATCAGGCCACCGGCCTTGTCGGCGCCCAGCGCCTGGATCAGCACATTGCGGATGTAGTCGTCGGCGCCCACGCCGAGCGAGGTCTTGCCGGCCAGTTCGCCGTTGAAGTCGTCCATCACCTTCTCGACCTGGTCGCGCGAGATGCCGGTCATGGTGGCCATGGCGATGCCGATCTTCTGCACCTCTTTGGGGTCCATGTGCTTGAGCACTTCGGCAGCGTCGCTTTCCCCAAGCGACAGCAACAGCACTGCGGCGCGCTGTACTCCAGTCATCGGTGGTGTATCAGGCTTCACTGGCGACCCATCCCTTCACGACTTGTGCGACACGTTTTGAATCGGCTTTGACTGCTTCGCGTGCGAGGCGCATGCGTTCTTCGTAGGCGTCCGGCAGCGCGATCGGGGTCTTGCGGTCCTGACCGAGCTGGGCGGTGTCCTCTTCCAGGCCGGGCATCAGGTCGTCATCGTCGACCATCCGCACGTCGGCGTTCTGCGGAGTGCCATCGTTGCCGCTCTGGCCTGGCTTGTCCTTGACTGCGGTCACGCCGGTGAGCTGACGCAGGGTGGGGCGCACCACACCGAACAGCAGCGCCAGCACCACCGCCGCACCGACCAGCAGGCGCAGACCGTTCTGCACGCGCGGGTCTTCCCACCACTTCGGGCCTTCCTCGCCGGTCACCGCTTCGCGCACGAACGGGGCGTTCATCACCGACACCGTGTCGCCACGGGCCGCGTCGAAGCCCACTGCCTGCTTGACCAGGCCCTCGATGCGGGTGAGCTCGGCGGCCGTCAGCGGCTGCTCGACCATCTTGCCCTTGGCACCGGGGCGCGGCACGTTGTCCAGCAGCACCGCCACCGACACCCGCTTGATGCGGCCGGCCGGCTGACGGGTGTGTTGCAAGGTCCGGTCCAATTCGTAATTGCGGGTTGCGCTCTTGGAACTTTCGGTCGGCGCGGCCGCTGCGGCGGCCTGGCCATTGGCGGCGGCCGGGGTGCCCGGTGCGCCGGCAGTGGCGTTTGCGGCCGGCGCCGGCGGCTGGCCGGGGCTGTTGCTGGTGGCGCCCGGGGGCCCCTGCGGGCCGGTGGCGCTGGTGCTGGTGTCGCTGACTTGTTCGCTGCGCAGCTTGGCCGGCTCGCCGTTGTAGAGCTCGCGGGCTTCCTCGACCACCGAGAAGTCCATGTCCACGCTGACTTCCGGGTTGACCCGGCCCGGGCCGGTCATCGGCTCGAGCAGCTCGCGGATACGCTGGTTGTAGGAGCTTTCCTGGCGACGCACCTGTTCGAACTGGGCAGCGTGCTGGGCGGCATCGCTGTTGGGGTCGGAGATGGAGAGCATGCGCCCGCTCTGGTCGACCACGGTGACGCGCTCGGGGGTCATGTCCGGAATGCTGGAGGCGACCAGGTTGACGATGGCATCGACCTGGTTGCGCTCCAGGCCCTGGCCGCCGCGCAGCTCCAGCACCACCGAGGCGCTGGCCACGTCACGCTGGCGGGTGAAGGCGCTGGGCTTGGGAATGGCCAGATGCACACGGGCCTCGCGCACCGGGCGCAGGGTCCCGATGGTGCGCGACAACTCGGTTTCCAGGGCGTGCTGGTAGCGGGCGTTTTCCACGAACTGGCTGACGCCGAAGCCGGGATCCTTTTCCATCAGCTCGAAGCCACCGCCGGTCTCCTTGCCGGTCAGGCCGGAGCCGGCCAGCTTCAGGCGGGCGTCGTACAGACGGTCCTGCGGCACCGAGATGGCGCCGGTGCCCTGGTCGATCTTGAACGGGATCTGCGCGGTGCGCAGCAGGTCGGCCGCTTCGGCATTGCCCTTGTCGTCCAGGCCGGTGTACAGCGACTGGTAACCGGGCTTCTGCGACCAGAAGAACACCGCCAGACCGGCAGCCACCGCCACGGCGATCATCGCCATCATGGTCAGCTTGCGGGTGATCTGCAGGCTGCGGACACGGTCGAACCATTGCCCCGCCTTTTCGGCGTTCTGGTTCATGTTTTCTTTGGTGATTGCGAGAGCCATGTGTCGTCAACCTTTACAGCGGCATGTTCATGACGTCCTGATAAGCCTGGACGAGACGGTTGCGGACTTCCACGGTGGCGCGGAAGGCCACCTGGGACTGCTGGGAGGCGACCATCACCCGTGCCAGATCGGCACTGGGGTCGCCCATTTCGAAGGCCTTGGCCAGTGCGCTGGACTTCTGCTGGGCCTCGTTGACGCCGCCGATGGCGCCGCGCAAGGTCTCGCTGAAGCTCGGTGCCTGGGTGGCCGGTGTCCCCTGCGTACCGGCCAGCCCCTGGATCTGATTGCCGCGCGCCGCATCGCCTACCGCGCCCATCGGGCCTTGGCCCATCTGCGTCTGGTAGCTGCGGATCTGCGAGAGGATGGAGGTAACGGAGTCGCTCATGGATGCGGTCAGCCAGGGAGGCATCCACACCAGTGCAAGCGGCGTGCCGAAACCGCGCCGGGATTCCGGCGCGGGGCGTTCTTGGGGCGCCTGTGGTAATCGCCTCGCAGCGATATCGCCCCCATCCGCCCTTCGGGCACGTTCCTCCGCGCGCGGGGAAAGGAAGCCGGTGGGTGGTCACCGGTGGGTGGTCAGCTGCAGTGCAACCGACAGATCACGCCCAGCCAGACATTTCCTTCTCCCGCTGGTGGGAGAAGGTGGCGCGTAGCGCCGGATGAGGGCAGTACCGTCAATTCACACGCGGCCAGACATCCGTTCTACCGCAAAAGGAAAAACGCTGAAGCGGCGTACCTGCGCTAGTCGGGCAACCATGCCGCGCGCCACCGATCAAGATTGCTGCCGGTCAGCATCCAGTCGCGGCGTACCACCTCACGCAATGCCGCTCCCTTTGCCGCTGAAGCGGCCGGGTCGGCCAGATGCTCGCGGATCGCGCCGATCCAGTCGCGGTAGCGGTTCTTCACCAGGGTCACCGGCAGGTTGCCCTGGTAGCAGCGCACATCGCTGGCGATCACCGGATAGCCGCAGGCGCCGTATTCCAGCAAGCGCAGATTGCTCTTGCACGCGTTGAACAGGTTTTGTTCCACCGGCGCCAGCGCCAGATCCAGATCCAGCGCCGCCAGTGCGGCAGGGTAATGCTCGATCGGCACGCCGGGCTGGAACTGATGGATGTGCTGGCGCAACGCGAACGGGTACATCCCCATGAACACCCATTCGACCTCGTCGGCAAGCTCGCGCACCACATCGGCGATCAGTTCCAGGTCGCCGGTGTGGCTGGCGCCGCCGGCCCAGCCGATGCGTGGCTTGCCGCCCTGGCGTTGCTTACGTTCGCTCCGTGCGGGCAGGTGGTCCCACCAATGCGGCGGCAGGCGATTTTCGGCCACGCGGATGTCGCTATGCAACCCGGCGAACGCCTCGGCCAGCGCCGGAGTGGACACCACGAAGCGGTCCACCATGCCCAGCCCACGCCGCACTGTCTTGAGGATGTCCTTGGGCATGTGCTCGCGATGCGCGTTCTTCAGCGGCAGGTTGGGCAGATAGTCGTCCAGCTCGTACACCTTGAATGCGCGCGACAGCACCTTCATCCGCCGCATCGCTTCCAGTCGCGGCTCGCCGACCTGGCGTTGCAGGATCACCACGTCGGGATCCTGGCGCGCCAGCTCGCTGATTTCCAGATAGCCGTTGAACAGCACGCCTTCGACCATGCCGGCCTCGCGCAGGGCGCGCAACGGCTGGATCACCCGGTAGTGGCCGCAACCTTCGATATCGGCGGGCAGGGCGATCATCGTCGGCAGCGGTCGCCACGATTGCAATGGCCGCCAACTGGCGCGCGGGTCGGCCAGCTGGAAGCCGGCACCGGGATCCAGCGAGAATCCCGGGTTGTAGGCCGGGTCGTTGGCCATCACCGGCAGCCAACGCGCGTACATCGCTTCTTCGTCGAGCGCAGTGGCGGGTATTGCGTCGGGCGGGTCGATCAGCAGCTGCGCGCGCGCGGCGTAGACATTGAGATAGCCGGCCTGCTGCAGGCGCAGACACAGATCGACATCGCTCCATTGCGCCAACGCCGGTTCCTGCGCAAAACCGCCAGCGTCCAGAAACAGCTGGCGCTGCAGCATCAGACATTGGCCACTGAGCGCGCTGTAGTTCTGATCCAGTTGCAGGCGCTGCAGATAGCCCGACTCGTCGAACGCCGCGCCGTCGAAGGCGCGTGCTGCGGGTGCCCCCAGGCCCAGCAGCAAGCCGGCGTGATGCACGGTACCGTCGCCACGCAGCAGCTTGCCGGCCACCGCGCCGACCTCCGGACGCAGCGCGTGGTTGAGCAGCTGCGCCAGCCAATCGGCCTTGATCGCTGCCGCGCCGGCTGCCAGCCACAACAGCAGCTCCCCACGCGCCTGCCCGGCCGCGGCATTGCAGGCCGCCTCGCGCGAGGGCGCACCGTCGAAGCGCAGCACGCGGATCTGCTGCAGGCCGAGATTGTCGATGCCCGCCAGCCAGTCGCGCAGCGCCGGCTCGGCGCTGTCGCCGCGATCCAGCAACAGCAGCTCGTAATGCGGGTAGCCGGTGTTGGCGAGCACGCTTTCCAGGCAGCGTTGCAGCTGCGCCAGGCGTCCATCCACCACCACCAGAATGCTGACCAGCGGCTGCTGTGCATGCCGGTAATCCACCGCATGCCGGCCGGGGCCGATGCTGCTCACCACCGCATCCACATAACCGCGTGCGGCAAGATGGCGGCTGATGGCGCGCCGTTCGTCTTCGTCGCCATGCCGCGTGCTGGCCGATGCCACCAGCAAGGGTTCGGCGATGTGCTGGATGCAGGCCAGGCCGTAGCGTTCGACCAGCCCAAATTGGTAATCCAGTTCGAAAGCGTCGCCCGTTCCAGTCGGAAAGCCACCATCGGCCAGCAGCGTGCGGTGCCGGAACAACCAATGCCGCGACATCGTCGACGGCGCACCCAGCAACATGTCCAGATACAGCGCCGGCCGCATCGCCAAACCCAGCTGATCGCCGTCCAGCGCGACCACTTCGTCGGCGTAGACGGCCTGACACGCGTCCGGCAGCGCGAGCATCTCCAACGCCAGCATCAGCAGGCCGCTGGCGGTGAATAGGCTACCGGCTTGGACCAGCAGCACCCAGTCGATGGACTGTTGTGCGGCGATGGTCCGATTGAGTGTGGACACCAGCCCGCCCGCGCCGATCAGCGCACCGCGCTCGCCGTGCCCGGCGGCTTGCTGCGGCGAGCTGCTGATCACCCAGGTCTGCTGATTCGGATAACACGCCACCGCCGCCAGGCTGGCCTGGGTGGCGGCCACCGCTGCCGCATCGCCTTCGCTGTCGATCACCATCACTGCGATCCGCGGGCCGCCCGCATGCGCCTGCAGGCGCGCATCGATCAAGGCGCGCTGGACCTTGCTGGGATGACGCACTCCCAACCAGGTGGACGGCGACACGCGCTCGGCCATTCCTGCGCTCTGCATCAACGCGTTGACCAGGTCCACCGACTTGAACACCCGCGCCTTGTGCGGGCTGAGCGGGGCGACGCGTACCTGGCGGTTGTCGCCGCTGTCGCGTCGCCAGCCGAGTTGGCGGATGCCCTGGCGCAGGTCTTCGTGACCTTGATCGCCGATGCCCGGCTGATCGCGGCCGGCCTGACTGAACTGCGCGCTGGATACGCGAAAATGCGTGAGCGGGCTGGACAGCAGGGCCAGGTTGCCGTGCCGCAGCAGCTTGACGTAAATCGCCAGATCGCCGACCCAATGGATGGCCTTGCCGTTCAACATCATCAGCTCGCCACCCAGCGCCACCAGGTCGGCGCGCCGTGCAAGCACGCAACTCGGCTCGCCGATGAAGTTGATGGCATGGTCGGCCAGGAACGACACCAGCTCCGGCCCGTCGATCAGCACGTCGTCGGCAAACGGGAAGCTGGTGGCCAGGATGTCCGGCAATGGGGCGCCGTCGTCGTCGATACGCAGCCTGCGCGAGGACGCCAGCACGGTGCCGGGGTTGCGCTCCATTGCGCCGACCAGTTGTGCGATGCAGTCCGGTTGCAGCACGTCGTCGTCGTGCAGGAACTTAATGTAAGTGCCCTGCGCAAGGCTGATCCCTTTGAGCTTGCTGCCGAGCTCGCCAAGGCGAGCTGGATTGCGGAAATAGCGGATCGGGAAAGGGCATTCCTGCACATGCCGCGCGACGCATTGCTCGATCAGCGCATCGACACTGTCGTCGCAGACGATCAGCTCGAGCCTGGGGTAGGACTGCAGAACTACGCTCCTAAGCGCTTCATCGAGATAGCGCAGCTTGTAGGCGGGCATCACGATGCTGACAAGCGCACAGGTGGCGGAGCGATCTTCTGGGTGGTGCATCATGGGCCAATGAGCCGTTCGAAAAACGAGTTGATAAGGGAGCCGTACTTCCAGGTCGTTGGAAATGCAGTTGAGCTTCAGGCGGCGCCCGAACAGCGCTTTCAGAAGACCATAGGAGATGTCTCCATTTCCGATGTGCCGGCCTCTGATGTTGCCTTGTGACGGCCCTAGGTGTTTCAGGAAGTCCGATATTTCCGGGGATTCAGGAAGGGCCGAGTTGAAAAGAAGGTTTTGCGGGCGTCAGTCATCGCTCTATCTCTCCAACTCGTGAATTTCCCCCGGCTTACGTCGCCCAGGGCGGCGGTGCGGCACCGGCGACGGGCGATGCATACAAAACGAGGTCGTAGTAGTGGCCGGGAGAGTGCTGGCGTAGGCGGAAGTGATAGCCATCGACCAATTTGTCCAGTTGTTCCACGATATCCAACAGATCCTGGGCGTAGTGGTATACACAAATGGCCATGCGGGGGCGCTGGGTACGGATGAGCTGAGATGCGCCTTCTAGTGCCCTGGCTTCGAACCCTTCGATGTCCAACTTCAGTAGCGTCAGCTTTTCCAACTCGTCGTCCAGGCGTGTCGTAGCCACGGAGATTCCGCCATCCGGTGATACATGGCTGGAAACGGTGCCGGTCTGCTCGAAGCGCAGCGTCGTATGTTCGTTGGAGATGGCTTTTTTTATGGCCTTGAAGTTATGCGGAGGAAGGGGGAGGGCGCTTGCGATGCCCTCCAATTTCTGGAAGTTGATGCTATCGGGTTCAAAGGCGGTGATGCTTTCGTAGTGATGGCGGGATGCTTCCAGAAACTTGTGGACGATGGGGCCCTGGAAGGCACCGCCATCGCAAAAATGTTCACGCTGGCCCAGCTGGAACGTGCTGCTATCGGCGTATGTTGAAAAGTACTCGTTGATCGGCGTAGCCCAGCAGTCCAACAGGAGGCTGGAATCGTAGGTCAGGCGGAACAACAGGTTGCTGTAGAGCGTAAAAACGCTGAAATCGTCGTCCAGCCGATCTGCAAAACGCAGAAATTCGTCCAGGCGCGCAAGCGTCCGCTGACGGTATACCCGGGCAGACTCGTATACGGCGGGCAGCCCACAGTGAGCAACGGCCAGGCAGGCATCTACCCTTTCAATGCCTGCTTGTTCGCAGAGCTTGCGGGCCAGGCCCGATTCTCCCGGGCTGTAAGAAAAATCGATGGCCAATGCCTGGGAATGCTGGGCCGCTTGTTCGATGAACTGGCGCGAACTCCAACGCGGCACCCCATGAACGGTGTCGCTGTCGCTTGGCTGGTCATCGACGGCGGCAATGACATGGCTGGAGTGCTGGACGATCTTTGGGCCATAAATGTCGCCAATGCCCGAGCGCGGTTGGAGCAGAAACAGGGGGCGCTGCTCGAAACGTGGGATCAGCGGATCCAGGGAGGGCGCAACGCTCAGTTGCTCGATGCCCGCGCTGGTGCAGAGGTCATTTGCAAACGCCCGTCCGCGCGGGCTGCAAGAGAAATCGATGGCGATCGCATCGGCATACTGCCCCGCCTTGGCAAGAAACTCCTGGCTGCTCCAGCGCGGCGCGCCGTGAATGCGGTCCAGGTGGATGCTTTGGTCATCAATTGCCGCAACAACATGGCGCAGGTCGGCAACGACCCTGGGACCATGCGCCACGCCTGCATAGGACTCTGGAGCGACGAGGAATACAGGGCGGTTGGCAATCGCGGGCAGGCGCGCAATGACATCCTCGAGTGCAGGGCGCTCCTGCTCCGCAATACGGAGAATCCGTTGGCGAAGCTGCTCAGTTCTTGAGTTCATGAACGTCATCCCTCGTAGGTATGAATGGGGGTGTCGTAGCGGGCGTCGAAATAGGTCTTGGCAGGCACGTCCTCGCAGTAGACGCGCGACCAGCCAAGTTCGCAGCTTCGTCCCACCTTGACGCCCCCACTCACGATGGCGCCGGTCCGCAGGATGCTATTGCCGCCGATCTCGACGCCCGCACCGATTTGCACACCGTTCTCTATCCAGCATGACGATTTGACGCGGCATGCCGGTCCGAGGTGCGCGCCGGCATGGATGACGGTGTTGTAGTCGATCCTGCACCCGTGCCCGACGACAGCATGGGCACCCACGAATGCGTTGAGCCCGATGACCGTGTCAGAGCCGATGGCTGCGCTGGAGTGGATGAAGGGCTCCAGCTTGAAGCCACGTTCCATCGCTGCCTGCATCAGTTCCATGCGCTTGAAGTTGCCGAAGCGTTCGTCGAAAGCCACGAACATGGCCCCGTCGGTCGGATTCAGCCCATCCAGCACGCCAAGATCGAATTCGTGTTCCGCGTCTTGTGGCACGTCGATCCTGATGACCGTCTCGTCCTGACGCGCCTGCTTCCAGGCATGAAAGACCAGGTCGAGGTAGTCGCCGCTGCCGATGATCCACCTAGATGTCATGTTCGGTCTCCATCAGCATCGTGTACCAGCGTTCGACCAGGCGATTCATGGATTCATAGGCACCCTGGGTGGGTAGCGGAGCGTCTGTGTGCAAGGCGGACTGCACCCGCTCCATGATGTCCACGTCTTCGCCCACCACCACCTTGCTGCCGTGCATCTGTGCCAGTAGCACCTGGCTGGAAGAACCGTAAGGCTGTTTCCTGCGCGCGCTAAACCAATAGATTTCCAAATCGGTCCTGTCCGGCGCAACGGGGATATGGTGTTCCAGGGTGAATGAATAGCCGCCGTTGGAACTTGCGATATGCATGTTCGGAAAGGCCAACCAGTTGAAGTAGGCATCCTGCTTGCCCCAGCGTTCCACTTTATCGTGCCAGCCGAAGTGCTTGAGGTTGGGTATGGGAGCTTCCGGGCCGCCGAAACTGAAGCGGCGCACCTCGCGCCTCAAGGCAGCGGGCGAGCTGTCTTGCAAAGCTTCCATGGACTCCTTGGCATGTTCTTCGTTTACCTCGGCAAAGAAGCTGACGCTCTTGGCCAGGGTCTTGGGGTGGACGAAGCGCGGGTGGTTGGCGTCCCGCAGATTCTCGTAGGCCAGCTTCCAGTTGTACCGGCCATGCCATGTGGTCACCATGACCTCAGTGTCATAGGCGTTGGAACTACTTTCCAGCAAGGCGATGAAGTCTGCCGAAAACTGCTCCTCGATCGGCATCGGGTCGGGATCGAGGTTGACGAACAGCAGGTTGCCGATGGCGCGCAGTGAGAATTCGCGCAGCTTCAAGTTGTCCTTCTCACCATTATCCAGGCGATAGATCGCATCGCAGTCCGGGATGTTCTTTACCCGGCCTTGTTCGTCGTAACTCCAGGCGTGGTACGGGCACACCAAAGGCCGGCAACCGATAGAACCGGTTTGAATCAGTGCACTGCGGTGGAGGCAGACGTTCTCGAACGCACGGATTTGGCCATGGAAGTTCTGGATCACCAGGGGAATGCCCGCGATCTTGCGAGTGATGAAGCAGTTGTTTTCCCGCAGCAGTGTCTTGAGCCCTGCAAACAACCAAACCCGACGGAAGATCTTGCGCTGTTCGCGCTCAAAGATTTCCTGCGACAGGTAATACTTGGGGTGCATCCGGGAGCGCATGGATCAGTCTGTTGGAATGTTTTTGTGGAAAACAATTTTGGCCGGATTGCCGAACACCGTGGCGCCGGCCGGTACGTCCTTCATGACCACCGCGCCGGCTCCGATGACCGCGCCTTCACCGACCTTGACGCCTGGCATCAGGGTGGCGCGCGGGTGCACGGTGACGAAGTCGCCAATCTGCACGCCGCCGCCCATGAATGCCATAGCGCCAACGTGCACGTAGTCACCGATGCGTACGTCGTGCCCGAGCATGCTCTGGGCATGGATGGTGACAAAGTCGCCGATGCGCACGTCCGGTCTGGAATGGACCAGTAGGCCAAAGAAGCAGCCCTGGCCGAAATGCACCCGCCTGCCCAGGCGGACGTCGGTACAGATTGGAATGAACCGCCCGCCTTTTTCGAGGATCGGCAGAGCGTAGCGGTGGCGGTCGTAGGGATTGCCCATCGCACAAACGAATACATCGTCAGGCTGTGGCAGGTAGCTCATCGGATCGCCGATGATCGGTGTGTCGACACCGTAGCTGTCTAGGATATCGGCGCGGCTGTCCAGGAACCCGCCGATCAGCCAGTCCTTGCCATGCCCGACATCGTTACGCATTTGCTCCAGGACTTCGCGGCCCCAGCCGCTGGCGCCGATAATGAGTGCGCGGTCCATCAGAGCACCGCCCCGCCGTCCATGACCAGGCTGGTGCCGGTCACCCAGCGGCTGGCGTCGGACAGCAGGTAGACCGCAGCGTTGGCGACATCTTGCGGTGTGCCCAGACCCAGTGGATGGCGCGCGCGTTGTTGGTTCAGTAGTTCGTTGAGACCGTTGTCCTCACCCCAAAGGCGCGGAGTGGGAACGGCCGATGGCGAAATCCCATTGACTCTCACGCGGTGCTTCGCCTGTTCCAAAGCTAAGCACCGGATAATGCCCAGCAGGCCGGACTTCATTGCCGAGTACGGCCCCACGCCGCGTGTACCAATATGCGCGGAGGTGGACAGCATGAACACGATGGAGCCTTGCGCGTTAATGGCATTGGCTTGCAGCAGACGCTGCGTCAGCATGACCGGTGCCAGGAAATGAACTTGGTACATGCGCGTCATCAGTTCTTCCTTCAGCTGGCGGATCGGCGACAGCATCTGCCCGCCGAAGCAGTGCACGACGCCGTCGATGCGCTGGCTGGCTTGCACCAGGCGCTCCCGGTCCTGCGAAACAGTCAGGTCGGCCTGCACCTGCACATGCGCGTCGCCGGCCAGTTGCGCATGGGTTTGCTGGAGACGGCCGGGATCGCGAGCGCTGATGACCAAGCGCGCGCCGCGCCGTGCGCAGGTCAGTGCGATTTCCTGGCCAAGGCCGGACGATGCGCCGGTGACCAGTATGGTCTTGCCAGTTAAGGAAAAGGCTTTGCGAGTCGGATTGCTCATGCGTAGATGTCCATCGGCACGGTCAGGCCACCATCTACGACGAAGTAGTTGCGGGTGACCCAGCGACTTGCGTCGGACAGATAAAACACCGCCGCGTAAGCCACGTCTTCCGGTTCGCCCAGTCCCAGCGGGGTCAGTTTGGCGTGCTCGTCGATGTTGCCGCCGCTCTGATTGAGGCCCTCGAGCATTGGCGTGCGCACGTAGCCGGGCACGATGCAGTTGGCGCGGATACCGTGCTTGGCCACTTCCAGTGCCAGAGTGCGCATTGCGCCGAGCAGGGCTGCCTTGCTGGCAGAGTAGGCGGCAGTGGCCACAGGACCGATGTGCGAGCCCACCGCCGAGATGAATAGGATCGAGCCTTTGGCATTGATGCGCTTTTTCGCCAGCAGGCCACGCGTCAGTAGCAGCGGTGCATAGACATTACTGGCGAAGGTTTCGTCCAGTTGCGCGCGGTTGATCATCCGGAATGGTGCTAGCCGGGCGATGCCTGCCGCGTGTGCGACGCCATCCAGGGCACCGACCGAAGCCACGAGATGGTCGATGTCCTCCTGCTTGTCCAGGTTGGCGATTACCTGCTCATGCCCGGTGCCTTCAAGTGCGGCGAAGGTCTCGGCCAGGCGGCCTTCGTCGCGGCCGCTGATGACCAGTTGTGCGCCGATCTGCGCGCAGCTCAGCGCGATCTGTCGTCCAATGCCTGACGACGCGCCGCTGACCAGGATGCGTTTGCCGTGCAACGAGAATGGGTCGTTCGGATCGAGGGCGGTATTCACGACTCGATCAACTCAGGAAAGATCGCGCCTTCGATATCAACCAGGCAGGTACCCCAAGACAACCCGATCCCGAAGCCTGAAAGAAGTACACGCTTGGGGCTAGATTCCAGTTCCTTGTTGATCCGTACGGTCATGGTGAGGGGCAACGATGCGCCGCTCGTGTTGCCGAAGTCGCGCAGGGTGGATGGCACCTTTTCGACCGCAAGGCCGAGCTTCTTGCGAATGGTCTCGTTGATCATCCGGTTGGCCTGGTGAAACACGAAATAATCGATGTCGTCCTTGTTTACACCGGCATATGCGATCAATTTTTCAACTGCGGGAGGGACGCGCTGGGTCGAGAAGCTGAGCACGGCTGTGCCATCGAGTTGCAGATCGGTGGCCTGGTGCCAGCGATCCTTCTCGTTTTCACGATAAGGCAGTAGGTGCTGCATGGCGACCGGTTCGCGGTGGCCGCCCACCGGCAGGATGATCGCCCTGTAGCCGCTGCCATCGCTGTTGAGGTCGAAATGCATCGGTGCTGCGTTCTGATCGAACTCTAGGGCGGTGGCGGTGCCGGAATCGGAGAAGATCGGGTCCTCCAGATTGGCACTGCGGTCGCCGACCAGCAGCAGTCCTTTTTTGACGCCGCCGGCGGCGATCATCGAGCCGAGCAGATTGATGCCGAATGGGTAGGCCGAGCAGCCCAGGTTGACGTCGAAGGCCACCGTGGCATGCGACAGGCCCAGCCGGTCCTGCAGGATGATGGCGGTGGCCGGGATCGGGTAATCCGGCGATTGCGTCACCACGATCAATGCATCGATCTCCTCACGCTTCCACTGCAGCTTTTCCAGCAGCACCTGCGTTGCATCGAAGGCCAGGTCGGAAAAACACTGCCACTCCGCGGCCATGCGGCGTGTCTCGATGCCGATGTTGCGCACCAGCCGCTCGCGCTCGGAACGGATCTGCGGCCGGCAATCGGTGAGATTGGACACCACCCGCTTCGGCACGCAGGTCGCCATGCCGGCAAAGCGGACGTTGTGCAGCGTGGAGGTCGGCATGTTACGCCTCGGTCAGTTTGTAGAGATCGCCCACAGTGACGGCGGCGGTCAGGTCGTCGCCTGTGATGGTCTTGCCGTACTCCATGTCGAACATGACGATCACCCCCAGCGCAGCCAGCGAATCCCACTCCGGCAATTCCAGCAGCACGGTGTCCAGCGTGACGTCCACCGGTTCCTGGAAGTCGGTGGCGGAGAGGAAGTTCTCGATAAATGTTGCCTCGGTCATGCGATCTCGCCTGGTTGCCTGTTGAAGAGATGGGAGTCTGAAATGCAGGTGCAGCGTGTTGCGTTCATGTTGCCTGTTGCCCGGCGATCAGATCGGCAATGGTATCGACCTGTTCGCTGGTCAAGCCGGGAAAGATCGGCAGACACAACACCTGTGCGGCCACCGAGCGCGCCACCGGCAGCCATGCCGGCGCCGAGGAAGGCAGGGCGCGATACATCGGAAAGTCGCTGATCAACGGATAGAAGTAACGTCGTACCAGAATGCCGTGTTCGCGCATCAACTGATACAGCGCGTCGCGCGGCAGCGGGTAGTCGTCCTGCACCAGGATCGGAAAATATGCGTGATTGGCGCTGGAATGCTGCGGTGCTGCGACGCAGCGGATGCCGCGCACCTCGCTCAATCGTTGCCGGTACTGCGCGTCGATGGCGCTGCGTTGCGCAATGGCCTCGTCGATATGCTTGAGCTGCAACAGGCCGAACGCCGCGCTGATCTCGGTCATCTTGCCGTTGATGCCCGGTGCCACCACCGTGGTTTCGTCGACGAAGCCGAAATTCTTCAGATGCCCGATGCGTTGATAGGTTCTTTCGTCCGGGCACACGATGGCGCCGCCTTCGAAGGTGTTGAACACCTTGGTGGCGTGGAAGCTCAGCACGCTCAGGTCGCCGTGGCGCAGGATCGAGCCGCCATCATCGCGCACGCCGAAGGCATGCGCCGCGTCGTAGATCACCTTGAGGTTGTAGATGTCGGCGATGCGCGTGATGGCAGCGGTATCGCAGGCGGTGCCGTAGCAATGCACCGGCATGATGGCGGTGGTCTGCGGGGTGATGGCCGCTTCGATCTTGGACGGATCCATGTTGAGCGTCACCGGGTCGATATCCACGAACACCGGCGTGATGCTTTTCCACAGCAGCGAATGCGCAGTGGCCACGAACGAGTAGGGCGTGGTGATCACTTCTCCGGTGATGCGCAGCGCCTGCAGGGCGGTGATCAACGCGGTGGTGCCGTTGGTCAGCAAGGCCAGGTGCGGCACGCCCAGGTACTCGCACAACGCGCGTTCGAGCGCGCGATGCATGTCACCGCCGTTGCTGAGAATGCGGCTGGTCCAGATCTGCTCCAGGTAGGGCAGAAATTCTTCCAGCGGCGGCAGCAGCGGACTGGTGACAGGGATGGGCATCAATGCCTCGGCAGGTGCTGGTGAATGTCGGGATTCCGCCGCAGCCGACGGCGGCGGACGGGGCGATCCTGCTGAAGCAAGCGCTATGCCAGCAAGCAGGGCTAGGAGACCGGCCCGCTCAGTTCGCCAGCTCTGTCTGCTCGCGATCGATGCCGTACTTGCGCAGCTTTTCCACCAGCGTGGTGCGGCGCAGGCCGAGCAGTTGCGCTGCATGCGCCACCACGCCCTGGGTGCGTTCCAGCGCCTCGTTGATCAGCGCCAGCTCGATGTTGGCCATGTGGCCACGTAGATCGATGCCATCGTCGGGCAGGCTGGAGCTGGTCGCCGGCTCGGCATCGGCTGTCGTGGGCTGCAGGGTCACCACATTGCCCGGCAGCGCACTGTCTTGGACGGGGGCGGCAGCCAGCGCCGGTTCGGGCGCAAGCTCGACCGCAATGGGCGCGGCAAAATCACCGCGGTAGCGCGCCGGCAGGTCCTGCACGCGCACCAGTCCGCCCGGATGCAGTACCGCCAGGCGCTCCACCAGATTGGTCAGCTCGCGTACGTTGCCCGGCCAGTCGTAGCTGCGCAGCGCCTGCAGGGCTTCGTCGGCAAAGCGCACTTCGCCGCGTCCGGTGCGTGCCAGTTGCCCGGCGATGGTCTGCACCAGCATGGCCAGGTCGTCCACGCGTTCGCGCAGCGCCGGCATCTCGATCGGGAACACGTTGAGGCGATAGAACAGGTCCTCGCGGAACTGGCCGTCGCTGATGCGGGTTTCCAGGTTGCGGTGGGTCGCGGCGATCACGCGCACGTTGCAACGGATGGTCTGGCCACCGCCGACGCGCTCGAAGCTGCGCTCCTGCAGCACGCGCAGCAGCTTGACCTGCATCGGCAGGCTCATGTCGCCGATCTCGTCCAGCAGCAGGGTGCCGCCCTCGGCCATTTCGAAGCGGCCCTTGCGGGTGCTCAGCGCGCCGGTGAAGGCGCCTTTTTCGTGGCCGAACAGTTCGCTTTCCAGCAGGTCGGGCGGGATCGCGCCACAGTTGATCGCCACGAACGGCCCGTCGCGCCGCGGCGAATGCTGGTGGATGGCGCGCGCGACGACTTCCTTGCCGGTGCCCGATTCGCCCAGCACCAGCACAGTGGTGTCGAATGCGGCCACCTGGTCGATCAAGCGGCGCAGGCGGGTCACGGCCTCGCTGTTGCCGGTCGGACCGGTGTCCTGCTGCACGCCGGCCTGATGTTCGGCATCCAGGCGCTTGAGGCTGGCACGACGCAACAAGGCTTCCAGCTGCGTATGCCGCAGCGGCGTGTCCAGCGTCCAGACATTGGCTTCGTGCAGGCCGTGGGCCTGCGCAAACGCGCCCGGGCTGCCTTCCATCAACAATATCGGTGGTTGCTGCTTGGCATCCGCCAGCCAGTCGAAGAACTTGTCGGCCTGTGCAGCGTCCTGCGCCGAGCCCACCATCACCGCCATCCATTCGTCGTGGCGATGTCGGCCAGGATTGATGTCGGCGCCGTCTGTGACCCAGCGTGGATTGAAGTCCATGAATTCGAGCAGCGAGACGGTGCGCTCGGCGCGCACGGCATCGCTGTCGATCAACAGAATGCGGGACTCACTCATTCCTCGCTCCTTCCGTCAGGCCCTCCAGGATTGGCATGACTTCCTGGATATAGGACAGCTTGCTAACAAAATTGTCAGCACCCGCGCGAAGAGCATGTTCACGATGCTCTGCATCGTCGAAGTGGCTCGCGATGACAATATACGGCGGATCGTCCTGCGTCTTGATCAGACGTGTCGCCTGCAGTCCGCCCATCTCCGGCATGGCCAGGTCCATCAGCACGACATTGGGGCGCAGCGACTCAGAGCGCTCGATCGCTTCCAGGCCATTTGCGGCACTGCCCACGATATCGAGCCATTCCACTTTGCGAAAATGACGCATCGCAGCGTTGATGAAGCCCTCGTGGTCGTCGACCAGCAGCACGGTGAGTTTGCTCATAGTAGTCCTTATCCTGCCCGGGCAAGCAGCGGTTTGTTGATGCGGCGGCGCTCGCGTGCCGGGGCGATGTCGAGTTGTTCGCGGTACTTGGCCACAGTGCGACGGGCAATGTTAACGCCCTGGCGCGACAACAGCCCGGCGATGGCTTCGTCGGCCAGCGGCCGACCGGCCGGCTCGCTTTCGATCAGTCGGCGCACCATCGCCTTGACCGCCTGGCCGGAGACGCTGGCGCCTTCCAGGCGCACGGCAAAGAAGTGCTTGAGCTCGAGGGTGCCGCGCGGGGTCTGGATGTATTTGCCGGTGGTAATGCGCGAAATCGTCGATTCGTGCATGCCGATCTCATCGGCGATTTCCTTCAGCGTCAGCGGTGCCATCGCTTCTTCGCCACGCACCAGGAAGGTGGCCTGGCGTTCGACGATGGCGCGCGTGGCACGCAGCAGGGTCTCGTAGCGCATCGACAGGCCGCGGGTCAGCCAGCGCGCTTCCTGCAGCATCTCGCGCAGCGGCTGGGCGGCGTCGCCGGCCTCGGCCAGTGCGCGTTCATGCACCGGGTTGATGCTCACCCGATGCGTGGTGGCCGGGTTCAACGCCACCCGCCAGCTGCCGTCGGCGTGCCAGGCGAGCACGTCCGGAATCACGCTGGCGTTGCTTTCCTGCATCAGGTCGTCGCCGGGCCGCGGCTGCAGCGACAGGATCAGTCGTACTGCTTCGCGTGCGTCGTCCACTTCGGCATCGTGCGCGCGCGCCAGCACCGGATAGTCGTGGCTGGCCAGCAGGTCCAGGTCGCCGGCAAGGATGCGCGCAGCCAGATGACGCGCAGGCACACGGCCGGGCAGGGCGCTCAGCTGGGCCTGCAGGCACTCGCGCAGGTCGCAGGCGGCCAGGCCGGCCGGGTCGCCGTGCAGCAGGCGCTGACGGACCGCTTCCACTGCCTGCACGGTCATGCCAAGACGGGTCGCGCCGAGCTGCTGCAGCGTCGCCAGGGCTTCGGTCAGATAGCCGGCGTCGTCGGTCTGCTCCAACCAGAATGCGGCGGCCCCCAATGCGGCCTCGTCCAGATCCAGCGCCAGATCGCGCAGGATGCGCACGTGCGAGTCGGTGGATTCGCCGGCTGCCACGCGCTGCATGCGGTCGTCGTCGTCGCCGTTCCAGCTGCTGCCCTGCACGTCCCACATCGTGCTTTCCGGCAGTTCGTCGAAGGCGGCGACATCGGAAGCGCCCTCGTCGCTGGTCGCGGCGGCGTCGCTGTCGGCCAGCTCATCCAGTTCCAGCAGCGGATTGGTTTCCAGCGCGCGACGAATTTCCAGTTCCAACTGCATGCCGTCCAATTGCAACAGACGGATCGACTGCAGCAACTGCGGGGTCAGGTGCAGTTGCTGACCAAGCTGGGCGGAAATGGTCGTCTTCATCGAAGCGCTTCCGGAAGGCGCTGCACGTGGCAGCGATGGAACGCATCTTGCAGGACAAGACGACGGGTTTCTAATCAGGGAATCGCGCGAGGCGATTCGTGATTTTCCTGACAGGGTGTGGGGAATTCCCTGACGTTCAATGCAGGCTCAAGCGTGTCCGCCGGAATCCCGTCACTGTTTTCGACGCTGGCGGTCGTTTCCGGTCACCGCGCAGCGGTTTGCTCAAACCAGCTCGTTGTGATGCTTGGCGGCCAGCAACACGAGATCGTTGGCGCGCCGGCAACCAAGCGATTCCATCATGCGCGCGCGATGGGTCTCCACCGTCTTGACGCTGATGCCGAGGTCGGCGGCGATTTCCTTGTTGCTCTGGCCGCGGCCGATCTCGCGCAGGATCTCGCGCTGGCGCGGCGACAAGGCGGCAATACCGACTGGTTTTTCGCGGCCCAGCATCGGCGCAATCATCTTTGACGAAATCTGCGGGCTCAGGAACACCTGGCCGGCTGCTGCTGCACGCAACGCCAATTCCAGCTCGAGCGGCGCCGCATCCTTGACCACGAAGCCGACGGCGCCGCGATCCAGCGCGTCGCGCACGTGCACCGGGTCGTCGTGCATCGACATCATCACCACATGCGTGCGCGGTGCAGCACGCAACACATCGGTCATGGCATCCAGGCCGCTGCGGCCGGGCAGGGACAGATCCATCAACACCAGGTCGGGCCGGTGCAGGGATGTCATGTCCAGGGCTTGCTGTGCGTTGCTGGCCTCACCCACGACATCGATGCCGGCGAAGGTTTGCAGCAGCCTGGACAGGCCGGCACGGACAAGGGTGTGATCGTCGACGATGATGACTCGCACGGCGCAGAAGAGACCTTTTTTCAGTAAAGGGCACCTTAGCCGACCCGGCGCCCCGCGCCAACAGGTGGTATCAGCGCTGGCGGCGGGCGTCGGCGACCTGACGGCGATGCAGGCGGAACAAATGGCGTTCCAGCGCGTCCTGCAAGCCCGGCGAAAGCGGCGCAAACCGCAGCCATAGCCAGTGATCGTGGCCATCGCTTGCGCTTGCCAGGACCTCGGCAGGAAGCTGTACCAGTTCAGGAAGCCAGTCGGAGGGTTGCAGGCAAACGCTACCCAGCGTGCCCGGCGGATGGCTGCTTGCGCAGCTCAGACGGATTCCGCGTACCGACCAGTACACGTTCGCCTGGATCAGTCCGGTGTCGCCCTGCTGCACCAGACGGCCGATCAGGGCCAGGATCAGGTCGAGCTTGGCGTCCATGCGTTGCACCAGCAGCGGCAGCTCGCCACGGTCTTCGCTGGTGTCTTCGCTGCGCAGGTCTTCCACCTGGCCCAGGCTGCGCAGCATGGTTTCCGCGGCGCTGTGCGAGCCGGCGTCGCTGCCGGCACGGAAGCCGGCCGGTAGACGCACTTCGCAGCTGAGCGTGTCGGCGAACAGCGCGGCATCGGCGGATGGCGCGAGTGTGCCGAGCGCGGGCATCAGATCCGTCCGACCCGTGCGTAGGCGCGGCTGGCCGACGAGGACGTGCGCTGCGCGCGAATCAGATCCAGCAGCTTGCGCCGGCGCTCGAGCATCATCCGCATCAGATCCTGCTGCATGGCCTGCAGCGTCTGCAACGCTTCGCGGTCCTGACTCAGGTCCACCTGCTGCGCGTACTCGCGCAGGTGCAGATCGTGGGTGTCCAGCATGAACGGCATCACCTCGAATTCCTCCTGCGCCATGGCGAGGCGGATGTCGGCGATTTCGGCTTGAAGGCTCTGCGCGCTATGCATGGTATGACTCACGAAACGGCAGAAAGGCCGCGTTGATTGAGGGGGATGGAATTCCACGCCGAGTCGATTTCGCTGAGCAATTCCAGCGCCTCGGTCAACGCAGTTTCGTCGTTGTGCAGGTTGGCGGCAGTCAGCCGCTGCATCACGTAGTCGTAGAGCGCCGACAGGTTACCAGCGATCTCGCCACCGGCTTCATGATCGAGCGAGCCGTTCAAGTGACCGACGATCGCGCAGGCTTCGCCGATGGCCTTGCCCTTGCGCGCCTGGTCGCCCTGCGCCAGGCAGGCCTGGGCCAGACGGATGCGCTGGCAGGCGCCGGCGAACAGCAGCGATACCAGCTTGTGCGGGTCTGCTTCGGTCACGCTGGTGGACACGCCGACCTTGCGGTATTGCTCGGCATACTGACGATTGGAACCGTACATGGATGACTCCTCAATGGGCTGACCTTCGCGGATCCCGGAGCGCTGCGCTCGGGCGACGACGCTCCTGCCGGAAGGCAAGGCCGAAATCACGATAGGCCCTTCTTGTATCGGCAAGACCATTGCGGGACTTGAGGATCGTCTTCACGGAAATCAGCTCGTCAGCAGGCTGCTGAGCGAACTGGTGCTGCTCTGCAGCTTGCTGATCATGGTTTCCATCGCGGTGAACTGCGCGGTGTAGCGATCGCTGAGCTTGGTCATGCGTGCGTCGAGGTCGTCCAGGTCCGACTCGTAGCCCTTGATCTGCTTGTTCAGGCTGTCCGAGCGCATGGTCAGGGTGCCGTCGTTGACGTTGACGTTGCTGTCGAGCAGCTTGGTCATGCCGGAGCCGAACTTGCTGTCCTTGCCGAACACCTCGGCGGCGGCACCACCATCCTCGGCGATGGCGGTATCGAACTTGCCGCCATCGAAGCTCATCACGCCGTCCTTGTCGATGGTCAGGCCGAGCCCCTTGAGTTCGATGAGGTTGCCGCTGACCTGGCCGCGCAGCTGCTGCTGCAGGCCGCGCACCAGCGAGTCGCCGGTCAACGCTGCGGCCGTCTTGGTGGTGGCGTCGTAGGCGCTGCTCTTGGCCAGCAAGGTGTTGGCGGTGTTGTAGGCGGCGGCGTAAGCGGTCAGGTTGGCCTTGATGCCGCTGGTATCGGCAGCCACGCCAAGCGTGACCTTGGTGCCTTCGGCGGCCTTGGTGAGGTTGAGCACCACGCCCGGCACGATATCGCTGATGGTGTTGGAGCTGGAGGTGCGTTCGAAGCCGTCCACGCGCACCACCGCATCGGTCGCGGCCACGGACTGGGTCAGGCCGCCGGTGACGCCGGAGCCATAGGTGAGGCTGCTCAGGCTCGGGTCGCTGGCGCTGACGGTCAATGCCCCCTTGGTACCGGAGTCGACCGCGTTGAACACCAGGTGCTGGCCGTCGTTGGCCGTCACCACGCTGGCGGTGACGCCCTTGCCACCGGCCGCCTTGTTGATGGCGGCGGCGATGTCGGTGAGCTTGTCGGTGCCGCTGATGTCCACGGTGATGCTTTTTTCGCCATATCCGATCGTCAACGTGCCGCTGCCGACGGTGGCATCTGCGACGAACGCGCCTGAGGCGAGCTTTTGCGCACTGGCCAGCGAGACCACTTCCACCGAGTAGTTACCCGGCGCGGCCGAACTGGTTGTGGTGGCGGTGAAGCCGGCATCGGTCGGCACCGTCGCCTTGTAAGCATTGGTGTCGGCGCTGCTGACGACCTTGTCCAGCGCGGACTTGAGCGTGGTCATGCTGCTCTTGATCTGGCTGATCGCCGACAGTTGCGTCGTGGCGGCGGCTCCGGCCTTGTTGATACGCGCCTGCTCCGGGTCTTTCTGCCGGGAGACTAGGGTGGACACCACAGTTGGGATGTCCAGACCGGAGCCGGAAGTGCTGATCACCGATGCCATGTTGCGTTCCTCGTCTGGGCGTCCAAGCAAGGATGGACGCATGGGATTACGAGACGGGTATCGGCCGCATCCGCGAGGACTTTAGCGGCGGCGATCCGTAGCGCTCACGAGATTGGGTGATGCAATTTCCATGCCGGCAGGGTGCGTCAAAAAAACCCGCGCCAGGAAACAGTGCTGTGCGATCGCGCCAAAATCTGCGGGCGAAAAATCTGCGGCCACAAAAAAGCCCCTCCGAAGAGGGGCTCTGGACTTGCTGCGACGCGCTGCCGATTACTGCAGCAGGCTCAGCACGTTCTGCGGAACCGACTTGGCCTGGGCCAGCATCGCGGTACCGGCCTGCTGCAGGATCTGCGTGCGGGTCAGCTCGGCGGTTTCCTTGGCGTAGTCGGTGTCGCGGATACGGCTACGCGAGGCCGACAGGTTTTCCGAGGTTGCGCTCAGGTTGGCGATGGTGGAGGTGAAGCGGTTCTGCACCGCACCCATGTCGGCGCGCGAGGAGTTGACCGCGGTCAGCGCCTTGTCGACGATTTCCAGGGCCTGCTGCGAGCCGGAGAACGTGGAGATGTCCAGGGTGCTCAGGGTCGAGGCGGCGGAGCCGGAAGCGGCCGAGGCGGTGGTGATGCCGGCGCCGACGGTGATGCCGGTGGCACTGGAGGTACCCGCCGTCAGCGAGGTGAAGTCCTGGCCAGCCTTCAGCGATTCGATCTGCATGGTGCCGTCGGTCTTGATCGAGGCGTACATGCCGGTCTGGTCGAGCTTGTCGTTGATCGCCGCAGCCACCTTCTTGTTGACGTCGGCCGCAGTGTCGCCTGAAGCGACCTTGATGTCGGCGATGGTGATGCTCTTGGCTGCGCCGCTGGCGTCGTTGAACGACAGGCTCATGCCGCTGATCGAGCCGGACGCAGTGGCGGTGCCGGTCACGCCAGCGCCGGAGACGGCGGCAGCGAAGTTGGCCTTGCCCAGCGAATCGACATTGGCGTCGACGATGCTGTTGATGCCGATGGTCTGGCCAGCGTCGGCGCCGACCTGGAACAGCGCGCCGGAGAAGTCGCCGTTCAACAGCTTGGTGCCGTTGAAGTTGGTCTGGTTGGCGACGCGGTCGATTTCAGCGGTGAGCTGCTTGACTTCGGAGTTCAGCGCGTCACGGTCGGTCGGCGAGTTGGTGGCGTTGGACGACTGCACCGACAGCTCGCGGATACGCTGCAGGTTGCTGCCGATTTCGACCATCGCGCCTTCGGCGGTCTGGGCCAGCGAGATGCCGTCGTTGGCGTTGCGCGAGGCAACGTCCAGGCCGCGGATCTGCGTGGTGAAACGCTCGGAGATCGCCAGACCTGCGGCGTCGTCCTTGGCGCTGTTGATGCGCAGACCCGAGGACAGACGCTGGATGCTCGTCGACATGCTCGCGCTGCTGGTGTTGAGGTTACGCTGAGCGTTCAGCGACATTACGTTGGTGTTGATTACCTGTGCCATTTTGATTTCTCCTAAGCGATTTTTCCGGCAAGGGGGACTTGCCCGGAGCCTCCGCAGGGGGGCCATCAAGTTGGCCGTTGCCGCTGCTGAGATGAATAACGGCGTTGCGTCGGGAACCTTTAGCGAAATCCAGTGTTTTTTTTACTGTTTTTCTGCTGCAGGACGAAATACGGAAGCGTTGTGTATCAAGGGGTTTGGTTTATTCGGCAGCACCCCGTGAATCTTTAGCGTTGGTATAACTTTCGACGAATAAACTCCGTCGGCCTGCGCAAGTGCTCGCGCGCAGGAGTGCAGAAAACGCGGGTTTTCTGCTGCAAATCAGCGGATCAGGTTGAACAACGACGACGACTGCATCTGCTGAAAAATCGTTTGAGCGGCCTGCAACGAGGCCTTCTCCAGTTCGTATTGCCCAAGCGCCGATGCGTAGTCCAGATCGCGGATCGACGACAGGGTGGTTTTGAGGGTGACCTCGTTGGATTCGAGCAACGAGTTGGCGTTATCGATCGCCGACAGCTGCGCGCCGCCGGAGGCGCGCGCATCGATCATCTTCGACGAGGCCTGTGCGATGTCGCGCATCGACGACTGCAGCGTGTTGATCATCGCCGCCTTCTGCGGCGGAGTCTGCGTGTCGGAGTTGAGCGCGCCGACCAGGTCGTCGATGGTGGAAAACACGTCCTTGGTGGTGGAAGCGCCGATCTGGAAACTGTCGCCCACCGCCGGTGCGCCGCTGATGCGCATGCGCACGCCGGCCGCGTTGATGTCTTCGCCATCCTTGTAGGTGCCGGTGCCGACCACCGTATTGGTGCTGTCGCGTACCTCGTAGGTGTCGGCGGCGGTGAACTGCACGCTGTAACTGCCGCCGTTCCAGCTGCCGGTGCTGGCATCGCGGCTGAAATCCAGCAGCAGGCCGGTGCCGGTATTGGCGTTGCTGGGGTGCGCATCCACGGTGCCGTCGCCGGTGCGGATACGCATGAAGATTTCGCTGCCGGGCAGGGTGTCGCTGACGAAGGTGTCCGGCGCCACTTCGACCTGTTTCTGGGTCTGGTCGCCGTTGTAGGTGACGCCGCCATTGCTCTTGATGAACGGCGCGCTGCCATCGGCGCTGCCGCCGAACAGATAGCGCCCGGTGCCGTCGGTGCTGTTGGCCAGGCTGACCATGCTGTCGCGCAGCGCGGTCAGTTCCGAGGCGATCGCCTTGCGGTCGTCGGGGCTGAGCGAGGAGTTGTTGGCCTGCACCGCCAATTCGGTGACGCGCGCCATTTTGTCGCCGGCCTGCGACAGGGCGTTCTCCTGCAGGCCGAGGCGGTTCTGCACGTTGTTGGCGTTCTCGCCAAAGCGTGTGATCGCGGCCAGCGCGCGATCCAGGCCGACCGCAGTGCCGGCGGCGACCGGGTCGTCCTTGGCGGTGACCAGACGCTGTCCGCTGGCGAGCTGGGCCTGGATCTGGTTCAGCCGGGACTGCTTGGCCGTCATCGACGACACCGACTGGCTGTACATCATGCTGGTGGAGATACGGTCGGTCATCAGCGTACGGCGCCCAGGATGGCTTGGAAGATGGTGTCGGCGGTGGAAATCATCTGTGCGGCGGCCTGGTAGGCCTGCTGCAGCTTCAGCATGTTGGCGGCTTCCTCATCGAGGTTGACGCCGGAAATCGAGTCGCGGCTGGCCTGCGCCTGGTCGTTGATGACCTCCTGCGCGTCCGAGGCGTAACTGGCCGCACGCGCGGCCGAGCCGACCGAGGTGGTCAGGCCCGACAGCGCGCCGTTGAGCGTGACCGTGCCAGCGCTGAGCGCTTTGGCGTCGTCGATGTTGGCCAGCAACTTGGCGTTGCCGTTGTCGCTGGAGCCGGCGCCGGTGGGGCCGACGCCGAAGCTGTCGCCGGCCTTGGGCGCGCCGTCCAGCGCAAAGCTCCAGCCGTTGGCGCTGATGGTCTGGCCGGCGGTATAGGCGAACGGGCCGGTGCCATCGATGGTGTACTGGTTGGCGTCGATGAACTCCACCGACGCCGGGGTCAGCAGCGCCGGGTTCTGCGCATTGGTGACCTTGACGTCGCTGATCTTGCCGGTGCCCAGGTTGGCCACCGTGGCGGTGGCCTTGACGGGGGTGGCCGCGGCAATCCGCGAGGGGTCGGTGATGGCCACCGACAGGGTGCCGGCCAGCCCGGCGGTGGGCTGCAGCAGGAACTTGTCGCCGTTGGCCGGCGTGCCGCCGACCACCAGGCTGACGCCGTTGAGCACCAGCGGATTGGCCTGGGTGCCGCTGCCGCTGATCGGCACCGCCGACCCGGTGCTGGCGTTGGTGGCCTTCCATGCAGTGCCGTCGAAGCTGAGCGTGACGTTCTGCCCATCCACCGCCGACATGTTGCTGAAGCTGGCACTCAGCGACGCGCTGCCGGTGTTGCCGGGGTTGGCGGCGGTGGTGGGCGAGCCGATGTTGAAGAAGTTGCCGCCCATCGCACCGTACAGATCCATGCCTTGCGCGTGACCGGCATTGAAGGTGCTGGCCATGCCCACGGCCAGGCGACCGAGTTCGGCCTGGGTCGGTTCCAGCACGCTGGTGCGGAATTCCAGCAGGCCGCCGATCTGCCCGCCCAGCGAGCTGGCGCTGAGGCTGACGTTCTGGCCCTGGGTCTGCATCGCCACCTGCAGCTTGGCCGGCTGATACGGGTCGGCGACGGTGGTCAGCTTGGATGAGGTGGTCCCCACCACCAGGGCCTGACCGCCGGCGGTGAAAACATTCATGAAGCCGCCGTCCTGCATCACCGCGGTGCCGCCGGTGTAGCCGACCAGCTTGGACACCAGCGCATCGCGCTGATCGAGCATGTCGGGCGAGGCGCTGTCGATGCTGTTGCCGATGACGCCGTTGATCTTGGCGATCTGCTGGGTCAGGCGATTGACCTCGTCCACCGAGGAGGTCAGGCCGCTGTTGACCTCGTTGCTCAGGCTGTCCATCTGCCCGTTGAGCTGCTTGAAACGCGTCGCCAGCGAGTTGCCGCTGTCGAGCATGCTCTGCCGCTCGGCGGTGGACGAGGCATTGGACGAGACCGCGCTGGTAGAGTCGAAGAAGTTCGACCACAGCCCGGCCACATTGGTGGCGGTGTTGGAGTACAGGCTGTCGACGCGGTTGGACAGCGAGGACAGCTGCTGCAGCCGCGAGAGCTCGCCGCCGCTGTCGAGCAGGCGCGAGGTGGCCAGCTGGTCCGCCACCCGGCTCACGTCGGTGATCTTGGCGCCATTGCCCACGAACGCGTAGCCCATGTCGGTGGGCGTGCGCGTTGCAAATTCCACACGTTGGCGGCTGTAGCCTTCGGTATTGATGTTGGCGACGTTATGGCTAACGGTCGACAACGCCCGTTGGAAGGCGATCAGCGCACTGGTCCCGGTGGACATGATGGACATGGGCGTTTACCTCAACGACGAATGGTGCCGAGCGCAGCAGGCTCGGCGGTGCTGGCATAGCGGTTGGACAGGTCGGCCGCCGCGTTGCCGATTGCGGCTACCGCACGGTCGATGGTCGGACCGTTGGCGATCGCCGCGATCTTGGCTGCGTAGCCCGGATCGGTGGCGTATCCAGCCTGTTGCAAGCCGCGTGCAAAACCCTTGATATCGGTGCCGGCCTGCAGGGCGGGCTGGTAACGACTGTTGTTCTTCAGCAGCCGCACGTAATCGGCAAAGCTCTCCTCGGCCGAGCTGTAGGCACGGAAATCGGCGGTTTCGGTGGTTTTGACGCCATTGACGTATTCGTGGGTGCCGGTGGTGACCTTGTCGCCGCTCCAGCCGGTGGCCTTGATGCCGAACAGGTTGTTGGAGTCGCCGCCATTGCCGATCCCGCGCCGGCCCCAGCCGGTTTCCAGCGCGGCCTGCGCGACCAGCGCACGCGGATCCACACCCAGTTCGCGCGCGGCCTTCTGCGCATGCGTCCAGATCTTGGCGACGAAGCCTTCCGGGGTGCGCTCGCCCAGGCTGGCGGCTGCGCTGCTTGCCGCGCTCGCATTGACCGCGGCGTTGGCGTCGGCGGCATCGCTGGCCGCCACATCGGCCCAACGATCGTTGGCCGAGGGCCAGCTCAGTGCGGCCGCATCGTCGCTGCCGGCATCGCTGCTGCCGGTGCGCCCGGCGATCAGATCCAGCACCTGACTCATGCCGATACCGCTCAGGCCGCCTGCGCCGATTCCTGCAGCGGTGCCGAGAGCCGTGCCAGCACCGACGTCGGTCGCCGTGCCATCGCGGGTCGGCAGCGGCAACGAGGCGTCGCGCTTGCCGGCCACCAGCGCATAGGCCTTGGCGGCATCGGCGGTGCTGAGCGAGGTATTCAACGCCGGGCCGCCGGTGTCGCCGCTCAACTGCTTGGAGATCATCGCCGACAGGCCCAGCCCCTTACCGTCGGTCAGCGCCTTGGCCATCTGCTGGTCGTACATCTCGCGGAACATCTGGTTTTCGCCCGGAAACATCGGGTCGCCGGAGCTCGCATCGCGCATGCTCTTGACCAGCATCTGCGCGAACTGTCCTTCGAGCTGACGTGAGACCTTGTCGATCTTTGCGGGATCGGCCTTGGTGCTCGGGTTGAGATCAATGGGCGAGGCTGCGATACGCATGTCAGATCACCTCCAACTCCGCCGTGAGCGCACCGGCCTGCTTGAGCGCTTCCAGGATGGCCACCAGGTCGCCGGGAGCGGCGCCCACCTCGTTGACTGCGCGCACGATCTGATCGAGCGTGGTGCCGCCTTCGAACTTGAACATGCGGCTGCCTTCGGAGGTGGCCGTGATCGTCGACTGCGGGGTCACCGCGGTGCGGCCGCTACTGAAGGCGCCCGGTTGGCTGACATTGGTGTTCTCGCTGATGGTCACGGTGAGCGAGCCATGTGCGATCGCCGCCGGCATCACCCGCACCAGCTGGCCGATCACCACCGTGCCGGTGCGCGCGTTGACCACCACCTTGGCCGGCGCATCGCCCGGAGAGAGTTCGACATTTTCCAGCCGCGACAGCAGACCGATACGCGCGCCAGGATCGGTCGGCGAGCGCACTGCCACGGTCACGCCATCCACCGCACGCGCGGTACCGGCGCCGAAGCTGCTGTCGATCGCCGCGACCATGCGCGAGACGGTGGTGAAGTCGTTCTGGTGCAGGTTGAGGGTGATCTCGCCGCTGCCGGCGAACACGTCCGGCAAGGCGCGTTCGACGGTGGCGCCGTTGGGAATGCGACCGACGCTGGGAATATTGACCGACACCCGTGAGCCGTCCTTGCCCTGCGCGCCGAAGCCACCGACCACCAGGTTGCCCTGCGCCATCGCATAGACCTGGCCGTCGGCGCCTTTCAGCGGTGCCATCAGCAGCGAGCCGCCACGCAGCGACACCGCGTTGGCGATCGAGGACACGGTGATGTCGATCGGCTGGCCGGGCTTGGCGAACGGCGGCAGTTCGGCATGGATGGCCACGGCCGCGACGTTTTTCAGCTGCGGATTGACGTTCGCCGGAACATTGACGCCCAGCTCGCCGAGCAGGTTCTTCAAACTCTGCACGGTGAAGGGCGCCTGGCTGGTACGGTCGCCGCTGCCATCCAGGCCGACCACCAGGCCGTAACCGACCAGCGCGTTGCCGCGCACGCCGCCGACCTGGGCAAGATCCTTGATGCGCTCGGCCGAGGCCGGCGCGGCGATCGCGCAGACCGCCACAGCGGCGGCCAGCAGACGGAAGGGCAGGGAAGACAGATTCATGGTCGCAGGCTCAGTAGGGCGACAGACGGGAATTGAAGAAGCGGCTCAACCAGCCCATCGCGTTGGACTGCGCGACCGCGCCGCGGCCGCCGTAGGCGATGCGGGCGTCGGCCACCTTGCTCGAGGGCACGGTGTTGTCCGGGGCGATGTCGGCGGCGCGCACGATGCCTTGCACCTGCACCAGCTCGTCGCCCTGGGTCAGGCGCAGGTTCTTCTGCCCCTGGATCACCAGATTGCCGTTGGGCAGGCGCTGCATCACGGTGACGGTCACGCTGCCCTGCATGCGATTGCTCTGCGCCGTGTTGCCCTTGCCGGCAAAGCTGCGGTCGCCGCTGGTGCTGTTCTCCAGCACGTTCAGGCCGCCGACGGTGAGCGGAGCGCCCAGCAGCGTCGGGGCGGCCATGGTGGTCGCGTCCTTCTTGCTGATGCTGGTGTTGGCGGTGGACGAGGCGGTGGTGCTTTCGACCAGGTTCACCGTCAGCAGATCGCCGACATCGCGCGCACGGCGATCGCCGTACAGATTCAGGCCCGGGCCGGCCGCATAGATCGCACCGGCGGTGGGCTGCGCCACCGGCGCGACCACCGGCACGATCGGCGCCAGTTCGGCGAACGGCCGCACATCGCCGGCTGCCACGCAGCCGCCCAGCAGCGCGCTGCAGGCAATGGCGAGGCACAGGGAGGAGAGAGAAGGCAGGCGTGACATGGTGTGGATTCCTGAGAGGGCAGCGACCGGCGAGCCGATCAGACGTTGTTGTTCAAGTAACCGAGCATCGAGTCGGTGGTGGAGATCGCCTTGGCATTCATTTCGTAGGCGCGCTGGGTTTCGATCATGCTCACCAGTTCTTCCACCGTATTGACGTTGCTGCCTTCCAGCGCGCCCTGCACGGTGTTGCCCAGGCCGTTGAGGCCGGGGGTGCCGTTCTGCGCGGGGCCGGAGGCGGTGGTTTCGACGAACAGGTTCTCGCCCTTGGACTGCAGGCCCGAAGGATTGATGAAGTCGGTCAGCGTCAACGCACCGATTTCCTGTGCGGCGGCCTGGCCGGCCAGCGTCACGCTGATGGTGCCGTCGTTGCCGATGGTCAGCGACTGCGCGCCTTCGGGGATCTGGATACCCGGCTGCAGCGGGTAGCCGCTGTTGGTGACCAGCTCGCCCTGCGCATTGATCTGGAAGGTGCCGTCGCGGGTATAGGCCGAGGTGCCGTCAGGCATCTGCACTTCGAAGAAGCCGCGGCCGTTGACCATCACATCGAGCGCGCGGCCGGTCTGTTGCTGGCTGCCCTGGTCGAAACCCTTGAAGGTGGAGACCACCCGCACGCCGGTACCCAGCTGCAGGCCGGTCGGCAGCTGCGTCTGCGCGGAGGTGGAGCCGCCCGGCGCACGCACCTGTTGATACAACAGGTCTTCGAACGCCGCACGATCGCGCTTGAAGCCGGTGGTATTGGTATTGGCCAGGTTGTTGGAAATGACCGACATGCGCGTCTGCTGCGCATCCAGTCCGGTTTTGGCGACCCACAAAGCCTGATTCATGACCCGATTCCTCGTTAGACCCGGGGATGTGTTCCGGGTACGGCTGGGTATATGCACGTGCCGTGCCAAACCCGCGCCGGATTTTTGCCGGCTGTGCGCAGGATCACGCGCAGTGGCGTGCGGCGTCCTGCGCAGGGCAGGGCTGGCGGCGGATGGGCAGCGGCTAACCGGAAGCGGTGGAAACCTGCGCGGCAGATCAGGCGCGGTAGATCGGTTGCCGGTCAGCGATGTGTGCGACGACGTGTGAACCCTTGGCGCTGAGTGCGGAAGGGTTCTGGGGATCTGCCGGCTGGCATTGCGACGTCCTGGCATTGCGACGTCAACAGCCTGGTTGGTCGAACGCGCGGCGGCCTCACCGCTCGCGGGACACGCCGCAAGTACATCCTTGTAGGCTCGGTGGCGGCATCCATGCCGCCACACGGTCCCGCAATCGGCGAGGCCACCGCACCAGAGAGTTTGTCGGTTGCTCTCTTAAAGCTTGTCCATTGCTCGGCTTGCATTGAGAAGATGAATCGGGCGTGCCGTTATCCAGGCAACCCACGTCAGGCATTAGTTTGCACCATACGCACCGACCATCCCGACTGGCCCTTGCCTGCTCACCGTCGCGGGACCTTGAGCGGCATGGATGCCGCGCCCGAGCCTACAAGGACGTACTTGCGGCGTGTCCTGCGATGGTGGGCGGGCAAGGGCCCTGCATTCAAGTCACAAACCAGCCGCTCTGCAGCGAAGGCTTGGCTCAACAGCGTTGCCAGCCGCACACACCTTGCCGTCACACCATCGCTAGTCAGCGTCAACGCGTACGAACCACCTGCGAGACCGCAGGAGTCAGAGTCGAACGACATGTCACTTCGCTCGCGAGCCACGTCCCCCGGGCGGCCGCCATCCAGGTGCTCGGCAGCGCGGCAAGCCAACCGGCGGTGGTGTAGTGGGCGCCAGTGGCGCTTAACCGCTGACCCGCAGCAGCGAATTGGCCGACTGCGCGTTGTCGTCGCCGTTCTTGATGATCTTGACCTGCATTTCGAACTGACGCTGCAGCTGGATCATCTCCACCAGCGCGCCGGCGGCGTCCACGTTGCTGCCCTCCAGCATGCCGCTGTTGATGGTCTTGCCGGTGGCCACCGCGAACGCCTGCGCCGGGTCGGTGCTGGTGTTACGCATCAGCCCGTCCGGGCGCCGCGTCAAGCGGTCGGCGGGGGCGTCGACCACCTTCATTTTGCCGACGATGGCCATGGTCTGCGGACCTTCGCCCTGCGGAATGATCGAGATGCTGCCGTCGCTGCCGATCTCCATCGCCTGGTGCGGCGGGATCGTCATCGGGTTGCCGCCCTCATCCAGCACCGCATGGCCATTGGCGGTGACCAGCTGGCCATTGGCAGTGAGCGCCAACTCGCCGTTGCGGGTGTAGGCCTCGCTGCCGTCGGGCGACTGCACCGCCAGCCAGCGGTCCTGCTGCAGCGACACGTCCAGCGGGTTGCCGGTGACCTTCTGGTGGCCCTGGCTGCGGTCGAAGCCCTGGTCCACATGCAGCGCATCGATCCGCGACGGATAGCCCTTGCCCTGGATCTTGAACGCCTCGGTATTGGCCAGCGCAGCCTTGAACCCCACCGTATCGACGTTGGCGAGATTGTGCGACACGGTGCCCTGCGCCTGCAGGGAGGCGCGGGCGCCGGTCATCGCAACGTAGAGAGCTTTGTCCATGAGGCACCGGGATGGGGGAATCGGGAATCGGGAATCGCAAAAGCGGGATTGCGGGGGGCTGGGGAGTAGGGGGCAAGGCCGGCATCCGCTACGCGCGAAGCCGGCTCTTACGATTCCCTAATCCCGATTCCCCATTCCCAGCCGTTAACGAATATTGATGATCGTCTGGGTGACCTGATCCTGGGTCGAGATCATCTGCGAGTTGGCCTGGAAGTTGCGCTGGGCCACGATCATGTTCACCAGCTGCTCGGTCAGGTCCACCGTGGAGGATTCCAGCGAGCCGGATTCGATCTGGCCCAAGTCCGAGGTGTCCGGTGCGCCGGTGCGGGCAGCGCCTGAGGTGTAGCTTTCGGCCCACATGTTGTTGCCCTGCGACTGCAGGCCCTGCGGATTGACGAAGCTGCTCAGCGCGACCTGGCCCAGCGGCTTGTCGGCGCCATTGGAATAGCGGGCGAACACCACACCGCTGGTGTCGATGCTGATCTCGTTGAGCTTGCCGCTGGCATAGCCGTCCTGGCGGGTGTCGCGCAGCGCGAAGGCTTCGCCGTACTGGGTCGAGCCGCTGACGTTGAGCTGCATGCTCAGCACGCCGGCACCGGTGCTCGGGGTGAACGGGTCCATCGTGATGATGCCGTTGGCCGGGGTGGTCAGCGCGCCGGTGTCGGAGAACTGCAGCGTGGTCGGCGCACCGACCGCGGCGCCGTCCACGTAGTTGTGCACCTGCCATTCGTTCGGGTTGGCGGTCTTGACGAAGTAGGAGGTCTGCACATGGCTGACGCCCAGCGAATCGTAGACATTGATACCGCCGGTGGAGTGGCTGTAGGTCTTGTCGTCGGCCGGGCTGAACGGGGTCACCGTCGGTGCGGTGGCATTGCCGGGCAGGGTGAAGGCCAGGTTGACCGTGGAGGTCGACTTGGGCGGGCTGTCGGTGGTCAGCAGCTGCAGGTCCGACAAACGGCCGACGTCGAAGCCATTGCCGCTCGGGTTGGGGGCGAAGACCTGCAGGCGCGCACCCTGCGGATTGACCACATAGCCATTGGCATCGGTCTGGAAGTTGCCGGCGCGGGTGTACATCTTGGCGCCGTTGGAGGACACGGTGAAGAACCCCTCACCGGAAACCGCCAGGTCCAGGCTGCGCCCGGTCGGGTCGATATTGCCCTGTGAGAACTGCTGCGCCACATTGCTGACGCGCACGCCCGAACCCACCGCATTGCGCGACAGGCCGTAGCTGGTGCTCTGGAACATGTCGGCAAACTCGGCGCGCGATTCCTTGAACCCGGTCGTGTTGACGTTGGCGATGTTGTTGGAGGTGACGTTCAGATCGGCATTGGCTGCGTTGATGCCGGACAACGAGGTATTGAAAGCCATGGATGAGTTCCTTTAAGTGTCGATTGCCGGCTCAGCTGACGCGGAGCACGTTGGCGAGCGGGGAGGTGCCTAGCCCGGTCAGGTTGAGATACAGGCCGTCGGAGCCGATCGTGACGCTGTCCACCGGTGCGTCGACATAGGTGGACAATTTGCTCTTGGAACCGGCGGTGTCGGTCTGGGTGGCGGTCACGCCGTACTTGCCGGCGGCCATGCGGTTGCCGTTGGCGTCTGTGCCATCCCAGGCGAACGACACCTCGCCGGCGGCGCTGGCCGGCACGCTGAGCTGCTTGACGAAGGCGCCGTTGGCGTCGGTGATTTCGAAATTGACGGTGCCCGCCGAGGTCGCGGCGACCACGCCCTTGGCCGAGCCGGTGGCGTCGATGGCGACCTGCGCCGATGGCACCAGCACGTTGTGCCCGACCAGCGATGCGCCTTTGAGCACCTGGTCGCTGCTCTGTGCCGCGGAGAAGCTGCTGACCTTGGTATTGAGGTCGCCGATGCCCTGCACGGTGGAGAACTGCGCCAACTGGCCCAGAAAGGCGCTGTTTTCCATCGGTTTGAGCGGGTCCTGGTGCTGCAGCTGCTCGGTCATCAACTTGAGGAAGTCGGCCTGGCCGAGCGATTCCTCCTTCTTCTTGGTCGATGTGGCGCTGCTGGCGGTCAGCCCGAGGCTGGTGTAGAGGTCACTACCGATCGTGCTCATTTGAAAGGGTCCGTAAGGGAGGGGGCAGCTAGGAGGGTCAGCGACCCATGGTCAGGGTGGCGAGCGCCAGTTCCTTGGCGGTGTTGAGCATTTCCACGCCGGCCTGGTAATTGCGCGAGGCCGAGATCATGTTGACCATCTGCGAGACCGGATCGACGTCGGGCGAGAACACGTAGCCATCGGCATCGGCCAGCGGATGGCCGGGCTCGTAGCGACGGATCGGCGGCGCGTTGGTGGTGGTGATCTCCTTGACGTTCACCGAGGTCAGGCTGGGGTCCTGGCGACTTTGCTGGGCCTGGAAGATCGGCTCGATCGGCTTGTAGGTCGCCTCGGCCGAGCCAGCGACGGAGTCGGCATTGGCCAGGTTGGAGGCGATGGTGCTCAGGCGGACCGACTGCGCATGCAGCGCCGAGCCGGCCACATCGAAGATGGGAAGATTGCTCATGACTTATTGGCCCGTGATCGCGGTGAGCATCGAGCGCACCTTGGATTCGAGGAAGCTCAGCGAGGCGCGGTATTCCAGCGCGGCGCGGCCGTAGGCAGCACGTTCGGCATCGGGATCGACGGTATTGCCGTCCAGGCTGGGCTGATCGGATTCGCGGGTGATCTGGAACGGATTGAGCCCGCCGCTGCTGCCGATCTCGAAATGCTTGGCGTCGGTGGTCTGCAGCAGGGTACCGTCGCGCACGCCCTCGGCCGATTTCAGCGCCGCCTCGAAGTCCATGTCCTTGGCCTTGTAGCCAGGGGTGTCCACATTGCTCAGATTGCTGGCAATGAGCTTCATGCGCTGCTCGCGCAGCGGCAGAGCATCGCCGTGGATGCCTAGAAAGGACGAGATGGAATTGGACACGGTGCTCTCCCGCGAAGTGTTACCAGGGAGAAAGCAATGTTTGTGCCACATCGAGGTAGCGCGGGCCGCAGAACGCGGCAAATGATCGGCGTTGCCGACGAACGGTAGCTGGCGGTCCGGGGAACACGACGGACCCGTGTCCACGGACCTATGTCCGTCGCGTAGTTGGTTCAATCAGGCGCGCCAAGCCGGAAGCGTAGGCGTTACCCGAGGCGCGGGCTGGCGTTTACCGGGTGTGACTTCAACAGGGCGTCGACGCACCGACCCCAACCGCTCGATCTTCTATGACGCGGCACCCTTTGCAGCCCGGCGCGGCGCTTGGTGCTTGCGATCGGCTCCGACCCGGCAGCCGCCTGGCCTGCTCAGGCCGCTTCGGCGACCACTTTCAGGCGGGCCAGCACGTAGTCTGCCAGCTCGTGGGCGCTGTACTTGGCCACGAAGGCGTTGGCGCCGACCTGTTCGACCATGGCGTTGTTGAACACGCCCGACAAGGAGGTATGCAGGAGTACGTACAGGCCTTGCAGCCCAGGCGTGCGCCGGATTTCCGTCGTCAGCGTGTAGCCGTCCATGGCCGGCATTTCGATGTCTGAGATGACCATCGCATAGCGGTCTGCCGGATTCTCGCCTGATGCAGCGACCTGCAAGAGATGGTCCAGCGCCTGGCGGCCGTCGGACAACAAGGTCGCCGAGACGCCGAGCTGGTCGAGCACGCTGCGGATCTGCTGACGCGCCACGCGCGAGTCGTCGACCACCAGCACCTGGAACTGCCGGTCGTAGGCGACCAGCTGCAGCGAGGGATCCAGCTGCACGTCCTTGCTGACCTTGGCGATGTCGGCGAGCACGCTCTCCACGTCGATGACCTGGATCAACTCGCCCTGGAACCGCGTCACCGCCGTCAAATAAGTGGCTTCGGCGCCCAGTTCCGGCGGCGGATGGATATCTTCCACCGCAATATTGACGATGCGCTCCACGCCGCTGACCAGAAAGCCCTGGACCGACCGGTTGAATTCGGCCACCACCAGATAGCCGGGGCCGTTTTCCGAGTGCGCATCGCGCTCCGGGTGGCCGATCGCCAGCCCTAAGTCCAGCACCGGCACCGAGCGCCCGCGCACGTCGGCCACGCCGGCGAACTCGCTCGGCAGGCCGGGCACCTGGAACAGCTCCGGGCGGCGCAGCACTTCCTGCACCTTGAAGACGTTGACGCCAAAAAGCTGGCGCCCGCCCAGCCGGAACAGCAGCAGGGCCAGTCGATTGTGGCCAGCCAGACGCGTGCGCTGGTCGATGCGGTTGAGCAGATCGTGGGTCATGGGGCAGATATCGACAGCGCCCTCGGAAAACTTGAGCGGTTTTAAGTTTGGTGTGGGGCGCTGTCGGGAATCGGGAGTCGGGAATGGGGAATCGCAAAAGCGGAGGGCGTTTTGCAGCAAGCCCGAGGCGAAGGACCGTGCTGTGACGTACCTACGGTGTTCACTAAGGAAATCGCACATCAGCAACGAAGACCGATCAAGGCTCAGCCCCCGACCGATTCCCCATTCCCGATTCCCAATTCAAAAACAGGCACACCTCTTGCAATGTCTTTCAGGTCTTCCTCCGGATCTGGTCCCATGCGCCTGCTCCTGCTTGTCATCTTGTTGGCTGCCGCTCCGGCCTGGGCCCAGAGCTATCAGTCTGTCGATTCCATCCGTGCTGCGGCACTGGCCACTGTTGGCCCGGATGCCGAGGCCGAGGCCACGCTCGATCCGGGCTTGCGCATGCCTGCCTGCCCGATCGCGCTGCAGGCGCAGCCGACCGGCACCAATACGGTGGAAGTGGCCTGCCCGCAGCCGGCTGGCTGGCGCCTGTTCGTGCCGCTGAAGGTGCGTCGCAACCAGGACGTGTTGGTGTTGCGCCGCGGCATCGGCGCTGGAGAAGTCATTTCGCTGGCCGATATCAGTATCGAGAAGCGTGACGCCGCACGCATCGTCGGTGCGGTGCTGGCCGATCCGGTGGCTGCGGTGGGCAAGACCGCCCGGCGCATCCTGCCTGCCGGCTCGCTGCTGTCGTCCAACGATCTGGTGACGCAGCGGCTGGTCCGGCGCGGCGACACCGTGCCGCTGGTGTCGCGCAATGGCGGTCTGGAGGTGCGCATGAGCGGTCGCGCGCTGTCCGATGCCGGCGAGAACGAGCGGGTTTCGGTAGAAAATTCCTCTTCGCGCCGGGTGGTGCAGGGGATCGTCGAAGCGAGCGGGACCGTTGTGGTGTCCAGATAGAAAATCGCTATAAAGTTTTTTTTGGGCATGCCGTTATCCCCTACGACCTGTAGAGGAGTTCCTGACATGACCCAGAAAATCGAAGGCAATCTACCGACCGCTGCAACCCTTCGCACCTCGGCCACGAGCAGCAAGATCGCCTCGGCCGGTGAAGACCGCGCGTCCCCGATCGCCGCACTACCGCCCACCGACAGCGTCAAGCTGACCGGTGATGCGACCAACCTGCAGAACTTGCAGCGCACGCTGTCGCAGTCCTCGGCGATCGACACCGGTCGCGTCCAGGCAGTGAAGGATGCGTTGCAGAACGGCAGCTATTCCATCAACCCGGATGCCATCGCCAGCCGCATGATGGATCTGAATCAGCAACTGGCGGGTTGATCCCCGGCCCAAAGGACGAACGTGAACGAGTTCCTGCAACGTCTCAGCGATGCGCTGGCCGGCGAACGCCAGGCATTACTCGAGAACGACATCGATGGGTTGATGCGCCACACGCAGGACAAGCTGTCGGCACTGCGCGCGCTGGAAGCGGCAATGCCCCAAGGCGAAGAAGAGCGGCTGCGCGAACTGGCCGAAGCCAATCGCGCCAACGGCGCGCTGCTGGCGCGCCGGCGTCGCGAAGTGAACTGGGCACTGCGTCATCTGGGCCGCACCGAGAGTGCGCCGTCCTACGATGCCAAGGGTCAGTCGAGCGTGCTGCGCGGCGGTCGTTCGCTGGCAGTGGCCTGAAGCAGCGCAGCGTGTCCGAGCGCAGGTGCAGGCTGGACCAGGTGCGTGTGGTGCAGCGCTGAGCTGCCCGGCGTGCAAGAGCGTGGCCCCGCGCAATACGAGCCCCGGGTGGTTCGGCGTATATTGAAGTCTCCTCTACGCCGCCTTGTCCCGTGACTGCCAAGTTCTTTCTCAATCAAACCTTATTACCGTCCTCGACCATGCTGCGCGCTTTTGGCGACCAGATGCTCGAGGGCGTGCTGCTGTTCCGCGCAGACGGGCAGATGATCCTGGCCAACGCGGTCGCACGCCAGAGCCTGTGCAAGGAAGATCCTGACGACGATCGCAATCTCGGCGAGCGGATCTCGCAGGTGCTGCCGTCGGATGCGCTGAATCAGGCGCGCAGCAAAGGCAGTTGGACCGGTAGCCTGCCGGTTGCCGATCGCGTGGTCATCGCGCATCTGTACTACAACGAAGAGCAGGGCGTCGGGCACTTTCTGGTGCTGTTCCACAACATCGAAGGCCAGCAGGATTACGAGCGCGAGCTGCAGCAGCGCCACGCCGAACTGCGCCAGGCCTATCTGCGTTTGAACGGCGCCCAGGACAAACTGCTGCAGTCGGAGAAGATGGCTTCCATCGGCCAGTTGGCCGCCGGCGTGGCGCACGAAATCAACAATCCGATCGGTTACGTGCACTCCAATCTCGGCAGCCTGCAGGAATACCTGCGCAGCCTGTTCACGCTGATCGAAGCCTACGAGCGCGCGCTGCAGGCGCCGGATCCGAAAGCGCTGATTCCGGAGATCGACGAGATCCGCAACCGTGCCGACATCGACTTCATCAGCCGCGACCTGCCGCAGTTGATGGCCGAGTCGCGCGAAGGCATCGAGCGGGTCACCCGCATCGTGCGCGACCTCAAGGACTTCTCGTATTCGGACCGTTCCGAGTCGTGGAAGATGGTCGACCTGCACGCCGGTCTCGAATCCACGATCAACATCATCTGGAACGAACTCAAGTACAAGGTCACGCTGGAGCGCAATTACGCCGAGTTGCCGTTGGTGGAGTGCCTGCCGTCCGAGCTCAACCAGGTCTACATGAACATGCTGCTCAATGCCGGCCAGGCGATCGTCGAGCGCGGCACGATCACCGTCACCACCGGCCGCGACGAGGCCGAAAACGTCTGGATCCAGTTCCAGGACAGCGGCGCCGGCATCGCTCCGGACCTGCTGCAGCGCATCTTCGACCCGTTCTTCACCACCAAACCGGTCGGCAGCGGCACCGGCCTGGGCCTGTCGATTTCCTACGGCATCATCAACAAGCACCACGGCCGCATCGACGTCGAAAGCACCCCGGGGCAGGGCGCCAGTTTCAGGATCGTATTGCCGGTGCGGCAGCCGCGGTAGCGCTGCGCGCTGGGATTCGGGAATCGGGAGTGGGGAATCGGTAGAGCGGGTTTGCTTGTGATTTACGCTTGACGCGTAAATTGAAAATCTCGGAAACATGCAGGGACAGTGCACTGCTTTCCCGATTCCCTATTCCCTGCCGTTACGTAGCTCATCGTGCGTGCGGAAGGCCTGACGGATGTGCTCGCGCAGCTCGTCGTCGTTCCAGGGTTTGGTCAGAAAGCGGTAGATCGCGCCGCGGTTGATCGCCTCGGTGACCGTGGCCAGGTCAGTGTAGCCGGACAGCACCAGGCGCACGGTGTCGGGGTAGAGCATCTTGACCCGGCCCAGGAACTCGGTGCCGCTCATGTCGCTCATGCGCTGGTCCGACAGGATCACCTGCACGTCGTTGGTGGCGAGCAGGTCGAAGGCGTCGCGTACGTTGCCGGCGGCCAGGATGCGGTAGCCGTCGCGGCGGAACAGCCGCACCAGCGAGCGCAGCACGTTTTCTTCGTCGTCCAGCAGCAGCAGCGTGCGGTCGGGGCGGCTTTCGGCGAACGATTCCGGGCGCAGGTAGCGGCGGCGTAGCGCCATGCCGGCCGACTCGGCCGACATCGGTTCGCCGAACAGATAGCCCTGGAAGATGTCGCAATCGTTGCGCCGCAAAAACCCCAGTTGCGCCTGCGATTCCACGCCGTTGGCGATCACCGTCATGCCGAGCTGGTGACCCATTGCGATGATCGCGCGCGCAATCGCCGCCTCGCGGCTGCCGGCCGGCGCGCTCTTGATGAAGCTGCGATCGATCTTCAGCCGGTCCACCGGATAGCGCACCAGTGCGCTCAGGCTGGAATCGCCGGTACCGAAGTTGTCCAGGCTCAGGCTGATGCCTTCGTTGCGCAAGTTGGCCATCGTCTCGTGGACGAAGTTGACGTTGTTGGTCAACGCGCTTTCGTTGATCTCCAGCGTCACGAACTGCGCCGGTACGCCGGCGGTCTGCAGCATCGCCATCACTTCGTTGAAGAAGCCCGGGCGCAACAGCTGCAGCGTGGAGACGTTGACCGCGATGCTGAAATCGTCGAAGCCCTGGTCGCGCCACAGCCGCGCCTGACGCACCGCATTCTGCAGCACCCATTCGCCGATCTGCACGATCACACCCAGGCGCTCGGCGGTGCGCATGAAGCGCTCCGGCACCAGCATGCCCAATGTGGGCGATTGCCAGCGCAGCAGCGCTTCCATGCCGACGATACGGCCGTCGCGCGCGCTCACCAGCGGCTGGTAGCGCAGGCGCAGTTCGCCATGCGGGATCGCATCGACGATCTGTCGCGCAATGATGCTTTCGCTATGCGCATTGGTGGTCGAGTTGCGCGTGTACAGCCGCACCGTATTGCCGCCTTCGCGTGCGGCCTGGTAGCTGGCTTCTTCGGCGTAGTCGAGCAGCATCGACAGCGAGGTCGAGTGTTCCGGGCACAGGCTGACGCCGACCTTGCCGGTCATGAACAAGGTGTACGGTAGCACCGACAACGGCAGTTCCAGCTGCTGACGGATCTCTTCGGCAAAGTCTTCCGGCAGCGGGGTATCCTCGCGACGCACCGCCACCACCACCATTTCATCGCTGCCGTGACGCCACAACTTGCCGCGCGCGCCGAGAAAGTCCTGCAGCCGGCGCGCGACCAGCGTCAGCGCCTGATCGCCGACTTCGGCGCTCATGTTCTCGTTGATCGAGGCGAAGTGGTCGATATCGATGTGGAACACCATCAGCGGCGGGCCGCCGGATGCGGCAGCGTCCACCAGATGCAGCAGTTCGGGATTGCCCGCGCCCAGGCGGGTGGGTTTGACGACTTCCAGTCCGGGCGGGATTACGGGGCTCCACATGACTTAACGTCCACCATCGTCGTGGACGGGCTCGCCGACCGGGTGATAGGGCAGGCGCAACGTCACGCGCGTGCCTGCTCCAGGTGCTGATTCTATCGCGAGCGCACCGCCGACGGTTTGCGCACGCTCACGCATCACGATCAGCCCGAGCCCACGCGGGCCTTCCGGTTCGAAGCCATCGCCGTCATCGCTGACTTCCAGGCGAAAGCTCTCGCTGTCGATCGAGTATAGGCGCATGTGCACTTCGCCCGCGCAGGCGTGGCGCAGCGCGTTGGTCAGGCTTTCCTGCGCAATCCGGAAACACGCTTGCTCGATCTCGTTGCCCGGTCGCACGTCCAGTGCCTGGATATCCAGCTCCAATCGCACCGGCGATGCGCGAAACAGCATCGAGGCCTGCCAGCGCAAGGCCGCTTCCAGGCCCAGCGCATCCAGCTGCGGCGGACGCAACAGCATCGACAGGTTACGCAGCTTGGTCACGGTGCTGTCGGCCAGCGATACCACTTCCAGCAGGTCTTCGCGGCGCGCGTCCGGATCGGGTTCGTCCAGCGCCGCATGCGCGGACAGCTTCATCGCCGTGATGGCCTGGCCGATGTCGTCGTGCAGATCGCGCGAGATCGCGCGGCGTTCGTCCTCCTGCAGCGAGAACAGGCGCTTGGCCATCGCCTGCAGCTCGGCATTGCTCTCGGCCAACGCATCGCGCATGCGCTCAGGTTCGCTCAGGTCGCGCACCACCAGCAACTTGCAGCTGCGCCCGCCATAGCGGATATCGCCGGCCGACAGACCGGCATAAAAGGTGCTGCCGTCGCGACGGCGCATCGCCCGTGCGCTGGACACCGGCTCGTTGCGATCGCTGCCCGCGCGCAGATACTCGCGCACCACCGGCAGATCGCTGTCGCTCACCAGGGTCTGCAGCGGTTCGCCAAGGATGGTTTCGCCCTGGAAACCGAACTGCACCGACCCGGCGGCATTGGCATACATCACGTGCTCGTCGGCCAGGATCAGTACGCCATCCGGCAGCACCCTGACCAGCTCGCGGAACTGCTCTTCGCGCTCGCGCAGCAACCGGCGCGATTGCTCGCGCTCGCTCACGTCCTGTAGCGTGCCATGGATATGCCGGGCACCGTTCGGGCTGGTCACGCTTTCGGCGCGCAGATGGACGGTGCGCGGCTGCGAATCGCCGCCAGCCAGCGGCAGCAGCACATCGATCTGTACTTCGCCGCCGGTACACATGTCCTCGATCATGCGTTCGATCCGAGTCTGGGTGGCAGTGTCAGAGGCGGTCAACAGTTCTTCCAGCCGATGCTCGCGCCGATGCATCGGCACGCTGCGGCCGAGCAGGCGGTACACCGCCGGCGAATAGCGCCCCAATCCGGTCGCGCGATCCAGTTGCCATGAGCCCAGCCGCGCGATGCCTTGCGCCTCTTCCAGGCGTTGGAGCGCCTCGTCGCGCAGATGCTGGGCTTGGCGTTCTTCGCTGCGGTCCACGGTGACCACCAGGCGCGCGGGGCCGCTGACTAGATGCAGCTGGTTGCTGCGGATCTCAACATGGCGCAGGCCGCTGCGGGTCAGCAGATCCTCGTGCCGGGTGCAGGTGTCGGCGCCCTTGGCGCGGATCTGGGTGATGATCTGCAGAAGGCGCGCGCCGTCGGCGTCGGGCCAGATCGCCTGCAGCGTCTGCTGCAGAAATTCGTCGCGCTCCCAGCCGAAGAATTCCAGCGCTGCCGGGTTGGCATCCAGGATGCGCAGGGTGGCCAGGTCGTAGATCAGGGCAGGGCTGGGCAGGGCCAGGAACTTGGCCTGCAGCACCGCCTCCGATTGCGCCAGTTGCGCGTGTTCTTCGACGATCAGCGCCACGAAACGCCGCAGCACCAGATGGATCACGATGCTCGACACCAGCAGAAAGCTCGCGTCCGACCAGCGCTCCGGCATGGCGGCGCCGGCCAGGTGCAGCAGTCGGTTGCCCAGCAGCAGCCAGATCACCCCGACCAGCAAATATAGCCCGGTCAGGGTCCAAAGACCTTGTTGCAGGCGCTCGGCGAGGCGAAGACGGGAAACGGGAGCGGACGAAAACGCGGGCGCGGCGACAGGATGAGGCATGGGTCCGCGGACGACCTTTGGTGCTGGCGATGCAACCATCTTAGCCGCAACTCGGCCCGGTTCGGTCGAGCCCGAAACACGCGCCTCAACTAATCGCGAAAACGGCCGTTATCCATGGCGACTCCGAAGGCCGGGGTCGATTCTTCGGAGTGTTCCAGAGTGGACTCAGGCGTCATCGCAAGCATGCTGCAGCACCCGCTGACCTCGGCGGTGGTGTTGTTGGATGCGCATGGCCAGCCTCTGGCGGCCAACCGTGTTGCGCAATCGCTGGGATTGCCGGCCACCCTTGGCGCCTATGCCGAAGTCCTGGAAAGCAGTCGCGCCCAGGTGGCCAATAGCGGCGGCATGACCGCCTGCGTGCTGCCGGGCACCGGTGGCGGGCGTCTGGAAGGCTGGCTGCGCGCGGTCTGCGACGAACACGGCCAGGTCATGGCCTTCACCCTGAGCATTCCCGAGCCAGTGGGCGCCGACGGTACCAGCCGCTGGGAAATGGGGCTGGACAGCGCCGATCACGGACTGTGGGACTGGGATATCCCGGCCGATGTGGTCTATCGCTCCGAGCGCTGGACCCGCATGCTTGGTTATTCCGAGCAGCCGCTGCCGAACAATCTCACCGCCTTGTCCGGGCTGATTCATCCCGACGACCACGCGCTGGTCACTGCTGCCGTGCAGGCGCACCTGGACGGGCGTACCGATACCTATACGGCCGAATTCCGTCTGCGTCAGCATGACGGCCAGTGGCGCTGGATCCTGGATCGCGGCCGCGTGGTGTCGCGGACCGCCGACGGCCGTCCGCTGCGCATGGTCGGTACGCATACCGATGTGCACCACCACAAATTGCTCGAGCAGCAGCTGCGCGAGCAGCAGGCCCAGCTCGAAGAGGCTCAGCGCATCGCCAGCATGGGCAGCTGGAGCTGGGACACGCTCAAGGACGCGCTGTGGGTGTCGCCGGATTTCCTGCAACAGCTCGGCATGACCCAGTTGCGCCTGCAGAGCATTCGCGACATCCTGCGCCTGCTGGGCCGGCCGTCGGTTGCGCATCTGCGCAGTGCCTGGCGCAAGATCAAGCACGAAGGCCTGCCGGTGCATTTCGAGCTGGAAATCAACGTGCTTGCCGGCGTCAATCCGCATCACGTGCGGGTCTGGGCGCAGCCGGTCTTCGACGGCAACGGCAGCATGGTGCGTCTGCTCGGCCAGCTGCAGAACGTCACCGAGCAGCGCCAGACCGATGCATTGATCCGCTGGCGTACCGAGCTGCTCAACCGCGTGTCTGCGCTGGGCAAGATCGGCGGCTGCGAGATCGAGGTCGACACCCGGCGCATGCAATGGACCGAGGAGTGCTACCGCATCCACGGCCTGCGCAAGGAAAACATCACCCTGGAGCAGGCGCTGTCGCTGTACACGCAGGATTCGCGCGACGCCTTCGAGGCGGCGCTACTGCGTATCGCCGACGGCGGCCTGCCCGAACAGCTGGACCTGTGTTTCTACCGCAACTCCGGCCAGCGGATCTGGGTACAGGTGCTGATCGAACTGGACCGTCGCGAAGGTCTGCCGCCGCGTTTCGTCGCCTTGTTCCGCGATGTCACCGGCGAACGCGAAGCCAACGAGCGCATCGAGCTGCTGGCCCACTACGATCGCCTGACCGGTCTACCCAACCGCTTCCTGCTGCGCGAGCAGGCAGAGAACGCGATTCGCGAAGCGCACGAGCGCGGCCAGGTGCTGGCGATGCTGCTGATCGATCTGGATGGCTTCAAGAGCATCAACGATTCGTTCGGCCACGCCACCGGCGACAATCTGCTCAAACTTGCCTCGGCACGCCTGCATCAGCATCTGCGCAACAGCGACCTGTTCGGCCGCTTCAGCGATGACGAGTTCATCGTGCTGCTGCGCGATCTCTCCGAGCCGGAAGACGCCGGCCATGTTGCGCGCAAGCTGATCAGCGCGCTTGGCGAGCCGCTGCGCAAGGACCATGTCACCCTCAAGCTCGGTGCCAGCATCGGCATCGCGCTGCAGGGCGAGGGCCTGTCGGATTTCGACAGCCTGTTGCGCGCCGCCGATGCGGCGATGTACGCAGCCAAGGAATCGGGCCGCAACACCTTCCATTACTACAGCCAGGACGTGCTGATGCGTGCGCAGCGTCGCCTGGAGCTGGAACACGCGCTGCAAGGTGCGCTGGAACGCGAAGAGTTCACCCTGGTCTATCAGCCGTTGGTCAATACGATGGGAGAATCGTCGCCTGCGATCGAAGCGCTGATGCGCTGGAATCGCCCCGGCCATGGCCAGTGCAGCCCGGTCGAGTTCATTCCGATTGCCGAGGAGTGCGGCGAGATCGTGCGCCTGGGCGAATGGGTGATCGGCGAGGCCTGCCGCCAGGCGGTGGTCTGGGATCGCGCCGGTCTCAATTTCAGCCGCATCGCGGTCAATGTGTCTGCGGTGCAGCTGCGCGAGCGCGGTTTTGCCGAGCGCGTGCTGGAAATCTGCCGCGACAACGGCTGGTCGCCATCGCGTCTGGAACTGGAATTGACCGAATCGGCATTGATCCGCGATTCCGACTCGCTACGCCGCTGCTTCGAGCTGTTCGAGCAGAATGGTGTGCTGTTGGCGGTGGACGACTTCGGTACCGGCTTCTCCAACCTGCATTACCTCAACCGCTTCCCCGTGCAGCGTCTGAAAATCGACCGCAGCTTCGTACAAGGGATGCTCGACGACGCCAACACCGCCGAAGTCACCCAGGCCATCGTGCATCTGGGCCATGCGCTGGGCATGCAGGTGGTTGCCGAAGGGGTGGAGACGGTGCAGGAAGATGCACTGCTGCGCCAGCAGGGTTGCGACGAAATCCAGGGCTACTTCTATTCGCGGCCGCTCTCGCCGCGCGACATGGCGCAGTGGCTGCGCGAAGCCGAAGCCGGCATGCGCCTCGGTGCGCGCCTGGTCATCGCCAGCTGACGCAATCTGTAGCAGCGCCAGGCGTCGCCTGGCCGTTCTAAAGCGCAGGTCAAAAGCTCAGGGAGTCGAGAGCGCGATGCCCTCACCACTTGCGGGACACGCCGTGAATCTGTCCGTGGAGGCTGCTTGGCGGCATCCATGCCGCCAAGGGTCCCGCAACCGGCAAGGGCACTGCACCAGAGAGTTGGTCGGTGGCCAGATAAAAACATACTTACTGCGAGGCCTTGAGACTTTGAGAAGTCCATAGCCTGCTTGGTGAAAGCCTGCCTGTTACTCAGCTTGCGTTAGGGAGATTTTCGGACGCGAGGCGATCCGAACAGTGCACGTCATGCTCTGCTTGCAACCACACACACCAACTATCTCGACTGGTCCTTGCTCGCCCACCGTCGCGGGACCTTACGCGACATGGATGCCGCGTAATAGCCCACAAGGACGTACTTGCGGCATGTCTTGCGATGCGGGCGGGCAAGGACCCTGCAGCCAGGCCGCAGATCAGCCGATCGAAGCGTTACGTGATGTCGTGGAAGTCGTCGAGCAGACGGGCAGGGGAGACCTCACCCTGGTGCTGCAATCGCACGGTACTGCGTGTTCAGAGCCAAGCCTGGCATGGCCTGACGCAAAAACGCCAAAGGTCGGGCAGTGGATACAGCCAGCGGGGCGCCTGCCGAGGCACGCCCCGCCGTCGTACAAAACGTCAGCGTCCAGACACGTCGACAGCGTCGCCGTCCAGACCCATATCCCAGGCCACGGTCGCGAACAGCAGCTCTTCTTCGCTGCAGCTGCGGCGCGGGTTCTGCATTGCCTGCACTTCCGCACGCGCGGCACGCTCGAGCCGTTCCAGCGCGGCCGGCATGCGCACGCTGCGCAGCGCGGGCCGGGCAGCGTCGCTTTGCGCAATGCGCTGGGCTTGTGCAGCCGCCAGCGCGCCTGATTCCAGCACGGCGGTGGATGCATCGGTGGGCGGGGCAAGAAGCGTCATCAGCGCAATACCAGTTCGTTGCGGAACGACAAATCCCCGGGAGGCCGGGGAATGTCGGAAATCAGACAGTGCGTGGCATCGGTCTTAGAACAGTTCGACCGTACCGGCGCCCATGCCTTGCTGCGCCACCGGCTTGTGCGGCGGACGCTCCCATTCCACACGCATGTCGCGCAGGCGGGTTGACACCTTCTGCAGCGCGGCGACCAGATCGCTGTCGTACACGCCGCCATTGCGATGCAGCAGTTCCTGCAGCGCCACCGCTTCACGGTTGATCGCGGTAAGGCGATCGAGGTGGGTGTGGATGCCGCTCAGCGTCTGCGTGGCGATGTCCTCGAACTGCAGGGCACGCACTGCTTCGGCCACGCTACCGTCGATGGAACGCGCGCATTCGGAGATTTCGCGCATGCCGTCGCCCAACGAGGCGTTGATCTGCGCGACGTTCTCCAGCATCGCCGCCGATTCGTGGCGGGCTTCGCGGGAGCGATCCATATGCCGCGAGGCCAGCTGCGAGACCGTTTCACGGACCTTGGCGATCGATTCCTTGGAGCTGTGCGCCAGCTTGCGGATCTGTTCGTTGAAGGTGGTGGAACGCTCGGACAGATTGCGCACCTCGTCGGCGACCACTGCGAAGCCGCGACCGGCTTCACCGGCACGGGCTGCTTCGATGGCGGCGTTCAAGGCCAGCAGGTTGGTCTGGTCGGCAATCGACTTGACGTCTTCCAGCAGCGCGAAGATGCCATCCAGGTGCTGGGCCATCTCGTCGATGTGGTGCACCGTGTTGGTACTCTGGCCGCTCACCTGTTCCAGCGCTTCCACCAACTGCTCCATGCGGGAGCTGGCGTGCTGGGCGAAGCGGGCGACGTCGACACCTGCGCTGCCGTCGTCACCGGCACGGTCGACGATGCGGGCCAATGCCTGGCTTTGCTGGCGCGACTTGCGGTTCATCGCTTCGAAGCTGCCACCAAGACCGGACACGGCCTGGCGGATCAGTTCGCGGGCACGCTCGACTTCCGAGCGCGAACCGTCGACTTCGTTGCTGACGAACGTACGCAGTTCGTTGAGCAGTTGGTCCTGCTCGCGCAGGATGCGGGTCTGGTCCGGATTACGCCGGAACTGGGAGTAGGTCACCCAGGCAGCGAAACCGAGCCAGCTGAGCGTCATGGTCGCCAGGATCGCCCAGCGCACCGAAGCGGGCCAGTCGAATCCGACAGCGAAGGGAAACAGCAAGGTCAGAGCCAAAGGGGCGGCTAGACGGATAAGTGGACGTGAATACATGGGCGTTCTCGGCAGAGTCACGGTTGCTGTATCGGCCGTACCCCCTTTGTCTTTAGCGACGATCGCCACATCGTCTCGCCCGTTCAACCGATGTTGACACGCGCCAGCGACCGACCGCGCGCGTGGCACACCGGTTTTTGCAGTGGTTTAGCGCAGCGCGCGGTCTACCGCCTCCATCATTGCGCGCTTGGCGAACAGGAAATCCCACAGGCTGCCACCCATCTGCCGCCACAACACGGCAGAGCGGACGGCGGCCAGCAATAGCGCGCGGATTTCCGCCACTACGCCGGCCTGACCCAGGTAATGCGGATTGCCCTGCACCATGACCTTGGGGCGCAGGTGGCTGATGGTCTGCGCATACAGCCCGCCCAGCGAACTCAACACGTCCGGATGGCCGCTGTCGCCCAGGCTGTGTGCCTGACGCGCCGCCGCCTCGATGCCATTGGAGACCGTGGCGACGGTGGCAGTGTCGCGCACGAAGCGGCGCTCCAGCTGCAGCACCGCCAGCGCCAGCCGCGGCAGGACCTCGTCCTGGCCCTGATTGTGGAAATAGTTGTGCAGCAGCCGCAGGCCCGGCGCCACATCCGCTGCCGAGCCGTACACGGCTTCTGGCGAGGCCGCATCCACCCGGAACACGCTGTCCATGGCGGTACGCACCGTCGCAGCCTCCGAATGCCCGGTCTCGGCGATCCGCCGCACCTGTTGCAGGGCCTGGGCGACGCCGGCAAGCGCCAGCACGCGGTGATCCATGGAAGAACTCATCAAGCCACTACCTCAGGTGAAAAAGAAGATCCCGCCAGTTGGCGTTCCAGCGGCGCATCGGTGGCGGCAATGACCGCGCCACCCAGGCATTCCTCGCCGTCGTACAACACCAGCGACTGTCCGGGTGTCACCGCCCGCTGCGGCCGCTCGAAATGCACCTGCACGCTGCCATCGTCCTGCACGTTCACCGTGCATGGTTCGTCAGGCTGCCGGTAGCGCGTCTGTGCGGTGCAGCCGAAGCTGCGCGCCGGTGGCGCTCCGGTCACCCAGTGGGCCTGCTCGGACTGCAGCCAGCGTGATTGCAGCAGCGGGCTGTCGCGGTCCTGGTCCACATACAGCACGTTGCTCGCCACATCCTTGCCGACCACGTACCACGGCGCGGCGGCACGTCCACGTACGCCACCGATGTTCAGGCCTTCGCGCTGACCCAGGGTGAAATAGAACACCCCCGGATGCTCGGCGATGCGCTGCCCCTGCGGGTCGCGGATCTCGCCGGTGCGCGCGGGCAGGTAACGGCCCAGAAACTCGCGGAAATCGCGCTCGCCGATGAAGCAGATGCCGGTGGAATCCTTCTTGGCATGGGTCGGCAGACCGGCATCCTGGGCGATCCGGCGCAGCGTGCTTTTTTCCAGGTCGCCGATCGGAAACAGCGTCGCGGCCAGCTGCGTCTGCCCAAGCTGATGCAGAAAATAGCTCTGGTCCTTGCCGCGGTCGGCGCCACGCAGCAGGCGCCAGCACCCGCCACTGTGCGCCACCCGCGCGTAGTGGCCGGTGGCGATGCGCTCGGCGCCCAGCGCCTGGGCCGCATCCAGAAAATGCTTGAACTTGACCTCGCGGTTGCACAGCACGTCCGGGTTCGGCGTGCGCCCGGCCGCGTATTCGGCCAGGAAGTGCTCGAACACGCCGCTCCAGTATTCGCCGGAAAAATCGCGGAAGTGGAACGGGATGCCCAGCACCCCGCACACCGCCACCGCATCACGGCGGTCGTCCTCGGCGCGGCAATCGCCGCTGCCGTCGTCGGCCCAGTTCTGCATGAACAGCCCGGCGATCGACTCGCCCTGCTGGGCCAGCCGCCAGGCCGCCACCGACGAATCCACACCACCGGAGACGCCGACAACGATACGTGGCGTACTCATGCGACGTGCCGCACCAATGCCAATGGATGGCGCTGGCCGGCCAGATAGTCGGCCACCACTTCCCACACCAACGGGCTGCGCAGGCGCTCGGTCGCGCTGCGCAATTGTTCCGGCGTCATCCACAACGCGCGCACCACGCCGGTGTCCAGACTGCGCTCGGGATGGTGGGTCATGGCCTCGGCGACAAACGCAAACCGCAGGAAGCACTGGCCGTTCGGGGCGACCCATTGGTAGGTGCCGATGAAGTGGGTCGGGCGAACGTCCCAGCCGGTCTCTTCGAGGGTCTCGCGCACCGCCGCGTCGAGCAGGCTTTCGTCCGGTTCCAGATGTCCGGCAGGCTGGTTCAACACCAGCCGGCCGCCGATGCGCTCTTCCACCTGCAGAAAGCGCCCGTCGCGCACCACCACGGTGGCCACGGTGACCTCCGGATGCCAGCGTTGTTCGGAAGCGCTCATCGCTGCGGGTCCTGCCTGATCGGGGCTGCGCTCGCGGTACCGGCCAGCGGCCCGGCTTGAAGCCGGGTCAGACGGTAATGCAACCCTGCAGGGCGCACGGAGCTGGGCAGGTCGGCGGTGAGCGACGGCGCCAGCAACGGCGCGGTCAGGGAATCGGTCATCAAGGGCCAGCCATGGAATCGGAGACAAATTGTGCGGGGCGCGGCGTAAATCGTCCAATGCGTGCGGCGATGAACCGTATAATGACCGGATGCCTCGCAAGACCTCACACGAACACGATCACGGCCTCACGGTCGAAGCCAGCAAGCCTGAAGTGGCGCCACCGCCGCGCTATCAGGTGCTTCTGCTGAACGACGACTACACCCCGATGGACTTCGTGGTGACGGTGTTGCAGCAGTTTTTCAACCTCGATCTGGAGCGGGCCACGCAAGTCATGCTGCATGTCCATACCCGTGGGCGCGGCGTCTGCGGGGTCTACAGCCGCGAGGTCGCCGAGTCCAAGGTGGCTCAGGTCAACGAATTCTCGCGCATGAACCAGCACCCGCTGCTGTGCACGATGGAACAGACCTGAAGGCGCTAAGCTGATCATTCCAGCAACGCAACACTGTGGCCGCAATCACATGCTAACGCCGTCTGAACATGCCTATCCGATAGGGTTGTGGTAAATCCCAACAAAAGCCGCATATTGTTGGCAACAGCCGTTCGGAGTTACCAATGTTCAGCAAAGACTTAGAGCAAACCATCGGCCAGTGCTACAAGCGAGCACGCGAGGCGCGGCATGAGTTCATGACCGTCGAGCACCTGCTGCTCTCGCTGCTGGACAACCCGTCCGCCCAGGCCGTCCTCAAGGCCTGCGGCGCTGACCAGGTGCGTTTGCACAACGATCTGGAGCAGGCGATCGAGGCCTCTGTCTCGCGCCTGGCCGAAGACGACGGCCGCGACACCCAGCCCACGCTGGGCTTTCAGCGTGTGCTGCAGCGTGCGGTCTATCACGTGCAATCCTCGGGCAAGAAGGAAGTCACCGGCGCCAATGTGCTGGTTGCGATCTTCGGCGAGAAGGATTCGCATGCGGTGTACTTCCTGAATCAGCAGGACATCACCCGTCTGGATATCGTCAATTACCTCTCGCATGGCATCGCCAAGTTGGGTGAAGACGGCGAGCAGCCGTCCGCCTCCGATGGCGAGCCCAAGAGCGAGGGCGGGGAAGGCGAGACCAAGGGTGATGCGCTGGCCGAGTTCGCCACCAATCTCAACGAGCAGGCCCGCAACGGCAAGATCGACCCACTGGTCGGTCGTGGCGACGAAATCGAGCGCACCATTCAGGTGCTGTGCCGCCGCCGCAAGAACAACCCGCTGTACGTGGGCGAGGCCGGCGTGGGCAAGACCGCGATCGCCGAAGGTCTGGCCAAGCGCATCGTCGACAACGACGTGCCGGAAGTGCTGGCCGACGCGGTGATCTTCTCGCTGGATCTTGGCGCGTTGGTGGCCGGCACGAAATATCGCGGCGACTTCGAAAAGCGTCTCAAGGGCGTGCTGGCGGCGTTGAAGAAGGTGCCCAATGCGGTGCTGTTCATCGACGAGATCCACACCATCATCGGTGCCGGGTCGGCGTCGGGCGGCACCATGGATGCGTCGAATCTGATCAAGCCGGCGCTGTCGTCTGGCGAGCTGCGCTGCATCGGCTCGACCACGTTCCAGGAATACCGCGGCATCTTCGAAAAGGACCGTGCGCTGGCACGTCGCTTCCAGAAGATCGACATCGTCGAGCCGACCGTGGGCGAGACCTTCGAAATCCTGCAGGGCCTCAAGCCCAAGTACGAGGCGCATCATGGCGTGACCTACGCCGACGACGCGCTGCAGGCGGCGGTGGACCTGTCGGTCAAGCACATCGGCGACCGCCTGCTGCCGGACAAGGCGATCGATGTGATCGATGAGGCCGGTGCGCGTCAGCGTCTGCTACCGGAGGGCAAGCGCAAGGAGCTGATCGATATCGAGGAGATCGAGACCATCGTCGCCAAGATGGCGCGGATTCCGGCCAAGCAGGTCAGCGCGACCGACAAGGATGTGCTGCAGCATCTGGAGCGCAATCTGAAGATGGTGATCTTCGGGCAGAACCCGGCGATTGAAACGCTGGCTGGCTCGATCAAGCTCGCGCGTTCGGGCCTGGCCAATCCGGAAAAGCCGATCGGCAATTTCCTGTTCGCCGGTCCCACCGGTGTCGGCAAGACCGAGGTCACCAAGCAGCTTGCGCTGCAGCTGGGGATCGAGCTGGTGCGCTTCGATATGTCAGAGTATATGGAAGCGCATTCGATCAGCCGTCTGATCGGTGCGCCTCCGGGCTATGTCGGTTTCGATCAGGGCGGTCTGCTGACCGAAAAGATCGTCAAGACGCCGCACTGCGTGCTGCTGCTGGACGAGGTGGAGAAGGCGCATCCGGACATTTTCAACATCCTGTTGCAGGTCATGGATCGCGGCATCCTCACCGACACCAACGGGCGCGAGGCGAACTTCAAGAACGTGATCCTGGTGATGACGACCAACGCCGGCGCCACCCAGGCGTCGCGGCGGTCGATCGGCTTCACCAAGCAGGATCACTCCACCGATGCGATGGAGTCGATCCGTCGCGGGTTCACGCCCGAGTTCCGTAACCGCCTGGATGCGATTGTGCAGTTCCAGCCGCTGGGCTTCGACCACATCCTGCGGGTGGTGGACAAGTTCATCATCGAGCTGGAAATGTTGTTGCAGGAAAAGCACGTCTCGCTGTCGGCTACCCCGACGGCGCGCGACTGGCTGGCCCAGCACGGCTTCGATCCGTTGATGGGCGCGCGTCCGATGTCGCGGGTGATCCAGGAGAAGATCAAGCGTCCGCTGGCCGACGAACTGTTGTTCGGCAAGCTGGTGGAAGGCGGCCGGGTCAACATCGACGTCAAGGATGGCGAGCTGGTGGTGGAAGCGCATCCGGAGCCGGAGCGTCTGCTGCCTGCGACGGTCGATTGACCGCCTTGCGGTCCTGAAACGAAAAACCGCTCGAAAGAGCGGTTTTTTTATGTCCTCAGAACAGGTTGCCCGAGTGATCGTAGAGGCCGAGCGGAGGGTGCAGCTCGCGACGAGCACGACGGCGCGCTTTCCGAACTTTGGGCGGTGTGTCGACTGAGGCGCAAACGCTAAAGGCGCAAACGCTAGAGGCAACGGCACAAGCGAGGCAGTAGCAAGCTGACACCCCCAGCCACTGCTGGCATCCAAATACACGAACCTCAGCCACGACAAAAAGCGGCCATTGGCCGCCTCGCGTCTCACACCAGAACCGCTTACTTCATGCGGTAGGTAATACGACCCTTGGTCAGGTCGTAGGGAGTCATCTCAACTTTGACCCGATCGCCGGTCAGGATGCGGATGTAGTTCTTGCGCATGCGGCCGGAGATGTGGGCGATGATCTCATGCCCGTTTTCCAGCTTGACCCGGAACGTGGTGTTGGGGAGCGTCTCGCTGACGCTGCCTTCGAATTCAATGGAGTCGTCTTTCGACATGTAATCCTGTGCAATCACGGCTGGCCCGGGAGGGCCGTAAGGGACAGCATTTTACGCTCCATCTCCCAGCGGTGCAAATTTTATGTTAAGCGGACTTCAGCGAGCGCGCTGGCAGGCCGCTCGCCGTAGCGCTCGGACCAGCTGCCCGGCGGCGCAGCCTGGCCGACCTGCAGCCGCACCTGCCGCAAAAACTCTGCACGTGGCAGGCGTTGCGCACCGAGACGCATCAGGTGCGGATTTTCCACCTGGGCGTCGAGCAACGGCCAACCGCAGGCGTGCAGATGCGCGGCCAGCGCCGCCAGCGCCACCTTGGAGCCGCCGCTGTCGGCGCTGAACATGCTCTCGCCGAAAAACATCTGGCCGACCGCCACCCCGTAGATGCCGCCGACCAAGCGCGTGCCATCGAACACTTCCAGCGAATGCGCGTGACCCAAACGATGCAGCTCGAGATAGGCCTGCTGCATCGCGGCGGTGATCCAGGTGCCGTCCTGACCGGCGCGCGGAATCGACGCGCATGCCTCGATCACCTGTGCGAAGGCGGTATCGGCGCGCAGCATCCAGCGGCTGCTGCGCAACTGGCGCCGGAAACGTGAGGACAGGCGTACGCCATCGGTACGAAACACCGTGCGCGGGTCCGGGCTCCACCACAGGATCGGCTGGCCGTCCGAGAACCAGGGGAACACGCCACCGGCATAGGCATTGAGCAGGCGCTGCGGCGACAGATCGCCGCCGATGGCGAGCAGGCCGTCCGGCTCGCGCAACGCCTGTTCGGCCGGCGGGAAGGGCGCGGCTGGGTCTGCCGCAAGCAGGTAGGGAAGGGCGCGGGACATGCGCGCAGTGTAGAGCGTGTCGTACAGGTCGCACCCGGGGCGACGACCAGCGCCGGCACGCAACGGTCCGCGGCTGTGGTCGACACGCTTTGCCGCATGCGTCCACGAGCAGCCCGGTGCTGTGTGTGCAATTCGCACACGGCTGACGGTTGGTTCTTGGGTGGGTTGGGTCGCGTCGCTGCGGCATCTCCGATACGCCACAGGCCTGCGATCAGCTGCGAATGTAGCCTGCGTTGCGGCCGCGCAGGCTCAGTCGCGAAACGGGCTGTGCTCGGACAGCTCGCGTGCATGCCGGGCGACCGCCTGGCGCTCGTCGGCGCACCATTGCGCCAACGGCTCGCGAAAGCCGGGGTCGGCGATCCAGTGACGGCTGCGGACCAGTGTCGGCAGAAACCCGCGCGCGATCTTGTGTTCGCCTTGTGCGCCGGGCTCGAAGCGGGCTAGGCCCTCGCGCAGACAGTATTCGATGCCCTGGTAGTAGCAGGTTTCGAAATGCAGGCCCGGAAGGGCTTCACCGCCCCAGTAACGCCCGTACAGCGTGTCGCGACCGCGTAGGCAAAGCGCACCCGCGATCGGTTGCCCATCGAGTTCGGCCAGAAACATCACCAGCTGACGCGGCAGGTGCCGGGCCAGGTGGTGCAGGAATTCCGGCGTCAGCGCAGGCGAGTTGCCGTATTCGTTGAAGGTCTTGAGATAGAAGCCGTACATCGCGTCCAGATCGGCGTCGCTGGCTTCATCGCCATGCACCACGCGCAACCGCACGCCGGCCCGCTGCACCTTGGCGCGTTCCTGGCGGATGTTTTTGCGCCGTTTGTGATCCATCGCCGCCAGGAAGCTTTCGAAATCGCTCCATCCGCTGGCGTTATGCCAGTGGTACTGCAGATCGTTGCGCTCCAGCCAGTCGGCATCGAAGGCCGTCTCTTCCTCGGTCAGATAAAAGTTGACGTGTGCCGACGACAGCCCGCTGCGCTCCACCAGATCGCGCATCGCCGCGAGCAACTGCGGGCGCCAGCGCGGTGCGCCCAGCAGGCGCGGTCCGGTCACCGGCGAGTAGGGCACCCCGCACAGCCACTTGGGGAAGTACTCCTGCCCATAGCGCGCGTAGGCATGCGCCCAGGCGTGGTCGAATACGAACTCGCCATGCGAGTTGTTCTTCAGATACCCCGGCGCGGCGGCGACCAGCGTGTCGCCGTCCCACAACGTCAGGTGCAGCGGGTTCCAGCCCCAGTCCGGGCGCAGGCAGCCCTCCTGCTCGAGGCCTTCCAGGAATGCGTAAGAGATGAACGGGTGCGCGCCGTCGTGCAGCGCGTCCCAGGCGCCGGCCGGAAGCTCGTCCAGCCGGCGGCACCAGCGGGCAGTGACGCTCATGCGTACGGCCTACCGATATCGGCGCTGCCCGCGCGGCGCGGGCGGCGGTCAGCAGCCACCTCAGGCGTTCTTGTCGAGATAGCGCTCGGCATCCAGCGCAGCCATGCAGCCGAAGCCGGCCGAGGTGATCGCCTGGCGGTAGTGCTGGTCGGCGACGTCGCCGGCAGCGAACACGCCGGCCACCGAGGTTTCGGTCGCCGCCCCATTGAGGCCGGAGCGGATTTCCAGGTAGCCGTTGTTCATCGCCAGCTGGCCGTCGAACAATTGCGTGTTCGGGTGATGGCCGATGGCAACGAAGAAGCCGTGCGCGACGATCTCGCGGGTGCTGCCGTCGAGGGTGGACTTGACCCGCACGCCGGTGACGCCGGCATCGTTGCCCAGCACTTCATCGATGGCGTGGTGCCAGACGGTTTCGATCTTGCCGGCGGCGACCTTGGCGAACAGCTTGTCCTGCATGATCTTTTCGGCGCGCAGCGTATCGCGGCGATGCACCAGGTAGACCTTGCGGGCGATGTTGGACAGGTACAGTGCTTCTTCGACCGCGGTATTGCCGCCACCGACCACGACCACGTCCTGGTCCTTGTAGAAGAAGCCGTCGCAGGTGGCGCAGGCGGACACGCCACGGCCCTTGAAGGCTTCCTCGCTGGGGATGCCCAGGTACTTGGCGGTGGCGCCGGTGGAGATGATCAGTGCGTCGCAGGTGTATTCGGCACCGTCGCCGGTCAGCCGGAACGGGTGCTGCGACAGGTCGGCAGTGTGGATGTGATCGAAGATCACCTCGGTCTCGAAGCGCTCGGCATGCGCCTGCATGCGGCTCATCAGGTCCGGGCCCATCAGGCCGTGGGGGTCGCCCGGCCAGTTGTCGACTTCGGTGGTGGTCATCAGCTGGCCGCCTTGCTGCAGGCCTGTGATCACCACCGGCTTGAGATTGGCGCGGGCGGCGTAGACCGCGGCGGTCCAGCCGGCCGGGCCGGAGCCCAGGATCAGCAGGCGGGAATGCTTGGCGGGACTGGCAGAAGAGGCGCTCATGTATACTCGCGATCTAGGAATTGGCAGGGCAGGCGAGTGAATTCGCGCCCCTGTGGCGGCATAGAGTGGCGGTCCACACCCGGTGAATCAAGGCGGCGCGATGGAACTGCTTGAACCGCAGATGGCATGGTCCACCCAGTACGCGTAATCGACGCCGCCCCGTGCGGCGTTTTTTGTTGACCACCGCAGGCCCAGGCAGGCAATGCGCATGCAACAGCTGAAACCGTGGCCTCAGTCGTTTATTATCAACCACTAACAGCATTTTTCTAAGGTCTGGCTACAGGTGGCAAAGCAGGTTCCCGAACGCAGCAAGCCCGCTGAGGGCAAGACGCCCTCGCGCAAGACGGCGGTGGCGGACAATCCGCGTCGGCAAAAGCTCTGGCGCGATCTGGCATTGATCGCGGTGGCGCCGCTGCTGTTGTATCTGCTGGCCAGTCTGTTCACTTATTCGAGCGTCGATCCGGGCTGGTCGCAGACCGGCAGCGTGGTCGCGCCGGTGCACAACATGGGCGGCCGCGTCGGCGCCTGGACGGCCGACGTGCTGCTGCAGTTGTTCGGTTATGTGGCCTTCCTGCTGCCGGTGGTGCTGGGTGCGGTGGCCTGGATCGCCTTGTTCGGCATGGACAAGGAAGGGCAGGCCGAGGCCGATCTGGGGCCGGCATTGCGCCTGGTCGGCATGGTCGGCTTCCTGATCGCCTCCACCGGCTTCCTGCATCTGCGCCTGTTCACCGGCGATGTAGCCGGCGCCGGCGGGATCCTGGGGCGGTTGGTGAGCAATTCGCTGAGCGCCGGTTTCGGGGCGCTGGGTGCCAACCTGTTCGTGCTGGTGCTGCTGCTGGTATCGATCACTTTGGCCACCGGCCTTTCCTGGTTTGCGGTGATGGAGCGCATCGGTACCGGGGTGCTGGCGTTGGGGCCGCTGATGCAGCGCAAGACCCATCAGGCCACCGAGTGGCAGCAGACCCGCGTGATGCGCGAAGAGCGCGAAGAAGTGCGCAAGGTCGATGCGGTCAAGCAGGCCAAGCGCGAGCCGGTCAAGATCGAGCCGCCGCCGGCACCGGTGGTGGAGAAGAGCGAGCGCGCCAAGCGCGATACCCAGATCCCGATGTTCCAGGGCGTGAGCACCGACGGCTCCGACCTGCCGCCGCTGGCCCTGCTGGACGACCCCAAGCCGCAAGCCAAGGGGTACTCGGAGGAAACGCTGGAGACGCTGTCGCGGCAGATCGAGTTCAAGCTCAAGGACTTTCGCATCGAGGCGCAGGTGGTCGGCGCCTATCCGGGCCCGGTGATCACCCGTTTCGAGATCGAGCCGGCGCCGGGCATCAAGGTCAGCCAGATCAGCTCGCTGGACAAGGACATCGCGCGTGGGCTGTCGGTCAAGTCGGTGCGCGTGGTCGACGTGATTCCGGGCAAGTCGGTAGTGGGTCTGGAGATCCCCAACGTCACCCGCGAGATGATCTTCCTGTCCGAACTGCTGCGCTCCAAGGAATACGACAAGTCGGCCAGCCCGTTGACGCTGGCCCTGGGCAAGGACATCGCCGGGCGCCCGACCGTGGCCGATCTGGCGCGCATGCCGCATTTGCTGGTGGCCGGTACCACCGGCTCGGGCAAGTCGGTGGCGGTCAACGCGATGGTGCTGAGCCTGTTGTTCAAGGCTTCGCACAAGGAACTGCGGATGCTGATGATCGACCCGAAGATGCTCGAACTGAGCGTCTATCAGGGCATCCCGCATCTGCTGGCGCCGGTGGTCACCGACATGAAAGAGGCCGCCAACGGCCTGCGTTGGTGCGTGGCCGAAATGGAACGCCGCTACAAGCTGATGAGCGCGGTGGGCGTGCGCAACCTGGCCGGCTTCAACAAGAAGATCAAGGATGCCATCGACGCCGGCCAGCCGATGATGGACCCGCTGTTCAAGCCCAATCCCGAACTGGGCGAGGCACCGCGGCCGCTGGAGACGCTGCCGTTCATCGTGATCTTCATCGACGAATTCGCCGACATGATGATGATCGTCGGCAAGAAGGTCGAGGAGCTGATCGCGCGCCTGGCGCAGAAGGCGCGCGCGGCCGGCATCCACCTGATCCTGGCCACGCAGCGGCCGTCGGTGGACGTGATCACCGGCTTGATCAAGGCCAATATTCCGACCCGCGTGGCGTTCCAGGTCAGCTCCAAGATCGACTCGCGCACCATCCTGGATCAGTCCGGCGCCGAAGCGCTGCTGGGCAACGGCGACATGCTGTATCTGCCGCCGGGCACGGCGTTGCCGGACCGCGTGCATGGCGCCTTCGTCAGCGACGAGGAAGTGCATCGCGTGGTCGAGCATCTGAAGGCCAGCGGGCCGGTGTCCTACGTCGAAGGCGTGCTGGATGAAGTGCAGACCATGGGCGATGGCACCGTGATCGGCGCGACCGGCTTGCCCGAGAGCAGCGGCGGTGGCGGCGACGAGTCCGACCCCCTGTACGACGAGGCCTTGCGCATCGTCACCGAAACCCGGCGCGCCTCGATCTCCGGCGTGCAGCGGCGCTTGAAGATCGGCTACAACCGTGCCGCACGGCTGATCGAAGCGATGGAAGCGGCGGGCGTGGTCAGCCAGCCCGAGCACAATGGCGACCGCACCGTGCTGGCGCCGCCGCCGCCCAAGTAATCGGCGGCCGGCACCGCTGCGCGTGCCCGCATGCGCAGGGATGCGGCGATGTTGGAGGCCGGTGCCTGACGCTGCCGCGCACACCGGCTACCCTGTTGCACAAGGGCCGCTCCGGCCCGCCGCGATTCAAGGCCATGTTGCGTCGTTCCGTGTTGCTGCTCCTGCTCCTGTTGCTGATTTCATCGCCGTTGCTGGCCCAGACCCAGCAACAGGCCGCGCCTGCTGCCGCTGCGGCGCGCGCGCAGGCCGACACCAACTACAGCTTCGTGCGCTATCGCGCCGACTATGAAGTGCGTGCCGACGCCAGCAGCGTGGAAACCGACGCGTACGAGATCCTGCTCAAGACCAAATCGGCAGTGGAGCAGTTCAGCCAGGTGCGGTTGAGCTACAGCGAGAAGATGGAAACCCTGGAGGTGCTACAGGCCTACACCGTCACCGCCGAAGGGCTGCGCCAGGACGTGGCGCCCGACAAGATCTATACCCAGGAAAGCTATTCCAGTGCGGCGGCGGCGATGTATGCCGACCGCAAGGTCAAGGTGGTGGTGTTTCCGAATCTGGCGCCGGGCGCGCGCATCGTCTATCGCGTAAGGCGTGCGCAGAACACCCCGTACTTCCCAGGTTATTTCAGTCTTTGGGAGACCTTCAGCGTGTTCGCGCAATACGACGATGCGGTGGTCACGCTGGTAGCGCCAAAAGCATTGCCGATGCATTTGTCGGTGCGCGGGCTGCAGGGTGGAACCAAGCCGGTGGTGCGTGGCGATCAGGCGCGCTGGGAGTGGCGCTATCAGCGCACCACGCCGATGAAGAACCAGAACTGGAGCGCAGCGACCTGGGAATTCAGCCCCACCCTGATGGCCAGCACCTTCGACAGTTGGTCGCAGATGGGCCTGGCCTATCACGTCAAGGGCGGCCGCGCCGCGGCGGTGACGCCGACGATCCAGTCGCTAGCCGACGACATCACCCGCGGCATCGACGAGCCACGTGCGCAGGCCGCTGCGTTGTACGCATGGGTGGCGCGCAATATCCGCTACGTGGCGGTGTACCTAGGCAATGGCGGGCTGGAGCCCAACAGTGCCGGCAGCATCCTGGCCAACCACTACGGCGACTGCAAGGACCACACCGTGATCCTGGAAGCGCTGCTGGCGGCCAAGGGCATCGCCAGCACACCAGTGCTGATCGGTGCCGAGGGCGGGCCGACGCTGCCGCCGATTCCGGTGCTCGGCCGCTTCAATCACGCCATCACCTACATCCCGGCGTTCGATCTGTATGTGGATTCGACCAACCCCTACGCGCGCTTCGGCCAGTTACCGGCCAGCGACCTCGGGGCGCCGGTGGTGCATACGCTGGACGGCAAGGTCACGCATACCCCGCCCAACGACCGCAAGGTCAACCGCTACGTCGCGCGTACCGAGTATCGCTTTACCCCCCAGGGTGGGCTGCACGGTCTGACCACGCTCGATAGCGGGCAGACCGGCGAAGTGGGCTTACGGGCGATGTTCGTGCAGCTCAATGCGCAGAACCGCAATCGCATCGAGGAGTCGATCATTGCGCAGTCCGGTTTCGATGGCAGCGGTGATCTGTTGATCCAGGGCGACCCGCTGGACCTGGATGCGCCGTTCAATTATCGCTACACGTTCCAGGCCGCCGATGCGGTGGATTTTTCGGTGGTCGGTGGCATGACCTTGCCCGACATGCCCGGTGCCGAATCCACCCGTGGCATCTACACGACCACCTCGGCCGAAGACAATCTGACCCCGTTCTACTGCAACGACAGCGTGCGCGAAGAGACCTATGTGGTGAGCTTCCCCGCGACGGTGCCGATCATCGCGATCCCGCGCAGCAGCCGCTTTCGCAATGCCGCTGGCGAGTACGCGGTCGAGTGGACGCGGCAGGGCCAGACGGTGACGGCGGTGCATCGGTTGCAACGTGCGGCAGTGCGTGGGCCGCAGGCGCTGTGTCAGTCGCAGGATTACCGCGCGTTTCGCGAGCTTTATCAGCAGGTGCGGCGCGGCTTTCGCGGGCAGATCGTGTATGGCGATCTGTCCAAAGTGCAGACGGCGCAGTGAGATGGACTGACTGGCCGCGGCTGCGATCTGAACGCGTCGCGCAATAGCGCTCGCCCATTCATCTATGAAGTATCAGAATTCCCCGCATTCCCTTTCTGGAACACCGCGATGCATCGCCAGCTCCGTTATGCCGTTCTCGCCACCGCCCTGTTTGCCGGCACCGCGTTTGCCGGCGCGCGTCAGGAGCTGGACACGTTCACGCGCGGCCTGAAAGGCCTGGACGGGCAGTTCAGCCAGCAGGTTTCCGATGCCAATGGCCGGGTCAAGGAACGCGCGAGCGGGCGGGTGGCGTTGTCGGCACCGCGCCAGTTCCGTTGGGAGTACGCCAAGCCCTACAAGCAACTGATTGTGGCCGACGGCAAGAAGGTGTGGGTGTTCGACCCGGACCTGGAGCAGGTCACCGTGCGCGCGCAGGGCAGCGAAGAACAGAACAGCCCCTTGGTGGCGTTGATCGACCCGGCGCGCCTGGACAAGCAATACGACGTCAGCGAAGAAGCGGCGCCACGTGACGGACTGCAGTGGCTCTCGCTGACGCCCAAGGTCGACACCGAGGCCAGTTTTCAGATGGCCTCGCTGGGGTTCGGCAAGGATGGCCTGGCCAAGATGGAAGTGGTGGATGCGGTCGGCCAGCGCACCGCGATCAGCTTCAGTGGCTGGAAGCGCAATCCGGCATTCGCGGCCGACACCTTCCGCTACACGCCGGGCAAGGAGGTGGACGTGGTCGGCGACGCGCAATAAGCCGTTGCTTGCAGCATCCGCGCAGCCAACGGCCTTGTTCGCAGAAGCTTGTTGGCTGACGCGATACAATGCCGCGTGGCACGAACCAAGCTCCCCATCGCTCCCGAAGCCGATCTGCTCAGCGTAGACGGCGAGCATCTGCGCCCGCTGGCCGAGCGCATGCGTCCGCGCACCCTCGACGAGATGGTGGGGCAGAAGCGTCTGCTGGCACCCGACAGCGCATTGCGGCGCGCGGTGGAATCCGGACGCGTGCATTCGATGATCCTGTGGGGGCCGCCCGGCTGCGGCAAGACCACCCTGGCGCTCCTGCTGGCGCATTACGCCGACGCCGAATTCAAGGCGATCTCGGCAGTGTTGTCGGGCTTGCCTGAAGTGCGCCAGGTCCTGGCCGAGGCCGCACAGCGCTTTGCCAGCGGGCGCCGCACGGTGTTGTTCGTCGATGAGGTGCACCGCTTCAACAAGGCCCAGCAGGATGCGTTCCTGCCGCATATCGAGCGCGGCACGATCCTGTTCGTCGGTGCGACGACCGAAAATCCCTCGTTCGAATTGAATTCCGCATTGTTGTCGCGCTGTCGCGTGCACGTGCTGGAGGGCGTTTCGCCGCAGGACATCGTCGAGGCCTTGCAACGTGCGCTGCACGATCCAGAGCGCGGGCTGGGGCAGGAGACCATCCAGGTCAGCGATACATCGCTACTGGAAATTGCCAGCGCTGCCGATGGCGATGTGCGCCGCGCATTGACGCTGCTGGAGATCGCCGCAGAACTGGCGAGCGGCGAGGGTGGCGAGATCACCCCGCAGACGCTGCTGCAGGTGCTGGCCGACCGTACGCGGCGGTTCGACAAGAACGGCGAGCAGTTCTACGACCAGATCTCGGCGCTGCACAAATCGGTGCGCAGTTCCAATCCCGATGCCGCGCTGTACTGGCTCACGCGCATGCTCGACGGCGGCTGCGACCCGGCGTATCTGGCGCGGCGGCTGACCCGCATGGCGATCGAGGACATCGGTCTGGCCGATCCGCGCGCGCAGAGCATGGCGCTGGAAGCCTGGGATATCTACGAACGTCTGGGCAGCCCGGAAGGCGAGTTGGCGTTCGCGCAACTGGTGCTGTATCTGGCCAGCACCGCCAAGTCCAACGCCGGCTATGCCGCCTTCAACCAGGCCAAGGCCGAGGTGCGCGCCACCGGTACGCAGGAGGTGCCGCTGCATCTGCGCAACGCGCCGACCAAGCTGATGAAGACGCTGGGCTACGGGCAGGACTATCAATACGACCACGATGCCGAAGGCGGGATCGCGCTGGACCAGACCGGCTTTCCGGATGCGATGGGCGAGCGGGTCTATTACAAGCCGGTGCCGCGCGGGCTGGAGATCAAGCTCAAGGAAAAACTCGACCGTCTGCGCGCCGCGCGCGAACAGGCGCGGGCTGACAAGGGCGCCAAGCCCACGGCATAATCGGCCGCGCAGGAGATGGCATTCCTCCTTGAACCGCACGCAGTCTGCGCGCTGATGATGCCTGCCCACCCACGCCGGGGCGGCAGGTCTGTGCCCCGGCATCGTTTCTTGCCCGGGAACTGGATGATGCCGACCATGCGCGACACCCCGTTGAAAACCCCTTCGGCCGCCTGCGGAGTGCGCGCATGAACGCACCGGTGTGGTGGCAGCAATTGCTGCTGGCGATGACCGGCGGTGCATTGGGTTCCGGCCTGCGCTTTGCCATCGGCGCCTCGTTGCTGCAGCGCTTCGGTAATGGGTTTCCGTGGGGCACGCTGGCGGTGAATCTGCTCGGCTCGTTCGTCGCCGGCGTGCTGCTGGTCTGGCTGGATGCGCGCGGGCCGTCGAGCTGGCCGCTGCGGGCCTTGTTGATCGTCGGCGTGATCGGCGGGCTGACCACCTTCTCGTCGCTGATGATGGAATGCCTGGTGTTCGCACGCAGCGATCGTTCCGCGATGATCGGGGTGTATCTGGCCATCACGCTGGTGGCGGGGCTGGCGCTGGTGTTCTTGGGTGCGCGTACCGGTCAATGGCTGGTGGCGCGCTAGGCCTGGGTCTGCAGTGCGCTCGCGAGAGTGAAGCGAAGACCGGGATGCGTTGGCATTGCGTGCGCGACACGCTGGCTATCGAACGGCTGGCACGTTTTGGGCGTTCTTGCCGCAGATGCCGCCGGGCGGCGGTCAATGCGCCGATCAGGAGCCCTGCTCAAATGCGACGCTCGGCCGGCGTGCCTATCGGGCGCGCAACCGATGCATGGTGTCGCTTGCATCCGCTGACGACCGCCCGCACTGGCGCATAAAGAAGGCGTGCTTGCGCACGCCTTGGTTGACTGACAGCCGCGTCAGCGTTGCGAGATCGGCTTGGCAGCCGATCTCACGATCCGTGACTTACAGCGCTTCGATGATGCCGGCCGCACCCATGCCGGTGCCGATGCACATGGTGACCATGCCGTACTTCTGCTGGCGACGGCGCAGGCCGTGCACCAGGGTGGCGGCACGGATCGCACCGGTGGCGCCCAGCGGGTGGCCCAGGGCGATGGCACCGCCGAGCGGGTTGACCTTGGACGGATCCAGTTCGCTGTCGCGGATCACCGCCAGTGCCTGCGCGGCGAAGGCTTCATTGAGCTCGATCCAGTCGATCTGGTCCTTGCTCAGGCCGGCCTGCTTGAGCGCCTTGGGAATCGCCGCGATCGGGCCGATACCCATCACTTCCGGACGCACGCCGGCCACCGAGAAGCTGACAAAGCGCGCCAGCGGGGTCAGGCCGTAATCCTTGATCGCCTGCTCGGAGGCCAGCAACACCGCACCGGCGCCGTCGCTCATCTGCGAGGAGTTGCCGGCGGTGACGCTGCCGCCGAACTGGCCGTTGCGGAACACCGGGCGCAGTTTGGCCAGGCCTTCGAGCGAGCTATCCGGGCGCGGACCTTCGTCGGTATCGACCAGCCGCTTGCGTAGCGCGATGACATTGCCGGCCAGGTCGGGCTGATGCGACAGGATTTCGTACGGGGTGATCTCGTCGCGGAATTCACCTGCGGCGATCGCGGCGATGGCCTTCTGATGCGAGGCCAGTGCAAATGCATCCTGATCCTCGCGCGAGACCTTCCATTCCTCGGCGACCTTCTCGGCGGTGATGCCCATGCCGTAGGCGATCGCGACATGGTCGTCGGCAAAGACGTTCGGCGACATGGCGACCTTGTTGCCCATCATCGGCACCATGGACATCGACTCGGTACCGCCGGCCAGCATCAGGTCGGCATTGCCCAGACGGATCTGGTCGGCCGCCATCGCCACGGCCTGGATGCCCGACGAACAGAAACGATTGATGGTCTGGCCGGCCACGGTATTGGGCAGGCCGGCGAGCAGCACGCCGATGCGCGCCACGTTCATGCCTTGCTCGCCCTCGGGCATCGCGCAGCCGATGATGGCATCGTCGATCCGCGACAGATCGATGCCTGGCGCCTGCGCCACCACCGCGCGCAATACATGCGCCAGCATGTCGTCGGGACGGGTATTGCGGAACACGCCTTTGGGCGCCTTGCCGACCGGCGTACGCGTGGCGGCGACGATGTAGGCTTCTTGAATCTGCTTGCTCATTTGGCTATCTCCGATAGCCGGGAATGGAGAATGGGGAATCGGGAATCGCAAGTGCGGATTCGCCTGAGTTCGCCATCTTCATCGCCCGGCAGAATAATGGGGAGAAGCGGGGAGTCGGTTGGGCTTTTACCCATTCCCGATTCCCCACTCCCGATTCTCAGTTCCTCAACGGCTTACCCGTCTTGAGCATGTGCCCAATCCGCGCCTGGGTCTTTTCCTGCTGGGCCAGTTCGACAAAGTGCTTGCGCTCCAGCTTGAGCAGCCATTCTTCGTCGACCAGCGCGCCGCGATCGATTTCGCCGCCGCACATCACCGTGGCGATGCGGGTGGCGATTTCATAGTCGTATTCGCTGATGAAGCGGCCTTCCAGCATGTTGACCAGCAGCATTTTGAAGGTGGCGATGCCGACATCGCCGGCGACCTGGATGCGGCGTGCCGGCAGCGGGGCGCGGTAGCCACCTTCGGCCAGTGCGCGCGCTTCGGCCTTGGCGATGTGCAGCGCCTCGAAGCTGTTGAATACCACCTTGTCGGTGGCGCGCAGCAGGCCCAGCTCCTTGGCATTGACCGCCGAGTTGGAGACCTTGGCCATCGCGATGGTTTCGAAGGTCTTCTTCAGTTCGGCGAACACATCGCCGCCCGGACCTGCGGCCTGCGAGGCGCGCACGGCGATTTCCTTCAGACCGCCGCCGGCAGGCAGCAGGCCGACGCCGGCTTCGACCAGGCCGATGTAGCTTTCCAGCGAGGCCACGGTCTTGGCGCTGTGCATCTGGAACTCGCAACCTCCGCCCAGCGCCAGCCCGCGCACGGCCGAAATCACCGGCACCTGCGCGTACTTGATGCGCTGGCTGGTGGCCTGGAAGTTGGCGACCAGCGCTTCGAACGCATCGACCTTGCCGGCCTGCAGCAGACCCAGCGCGCCGGCAAGATCGGCGCCGGCGGAGAAGGGCTCCTTCTGCTGCCAGATCACCAGCCCGGCGAAGTCCTTCTCGGCGCGGCCGACGACCTCCTGCAGACCATTGAGCACGTGATCGGAGACGGTGTTCATCTTGGTCTTGAAGCTGACCACCGCGATGTCGTCGCCGTCATGCCACATACGCACGCCGTCGTTTTCGAACACCGTCTCGCCCGGCGAGAACTGCTCGCCCAGCAGCGGATCGGGGAAGCGCTGGCGCTTGTACACCGGCAGTGCCGAACGTGGCAGCTTGGCATCGTGCGCCGGGCTGTACGAGCCTTCGGCCGCATGCACGCCATCGCGGCCGTCGAACACCCAGTTCGGCAGCGGCGCGCTGCTCATGCTCTTGCCGTGGGAGATATCTTCGGCAATCCACTGCGCGACCTGCTTCCAGCCGGCGGCCTGCCAGGTCTCGAACGGGCCGAGCGACCAGCCGTAGCCCCAGCGGATCGCCAGATCCACGTCGCGCGCGGTCTCTGCGATATCGGCCAGATGGAAGGCGCTGTAGTGGAACAGATCGCGGAACGTAGCCCACAGGAACTGTGCCTGCGGATGCTGGCTTTCGCGCAGCTTGGCGAACTTCTCGGCCGGGTTCTTGATCTTGAGGATCTCGACCACTTCCGGCGCAGCGCTGCGGTCGGCGGTTCTGTAATCCTGCTTCTCCAGGTCCAGCACCACGATGTCCTTGCCGACCTTGCGGAAGATGCCGGCGCCGACCTTCTGGCCGAGCGCGCCCTTGCCGATCAGCGCATCCAGCCACTTGGGCGATTTGAAATACGAGTGCCACGGATCGTCGGGCAGGGTGTCGCCCATGGTCTTGATCACGTGCGCCATGGTGTCCAGGCCGACCACGTCCGAGGTGCGGTAGGTCGCCGACTTCGGTCGCCCGGCCAACGGGCCGGTCAGCGCATCGACTTCATCGAAGCCCAGACCGAACTCGGCGGTGTGGTGGATGGTGGCCAGGATCGAGAACACGCCGATGCGGTTGCCGATGAAGTTCGGGGTGTCCTTCGCATACACCACGCCCTTGCCCAGCGTGGTGACCAAAAAGCTTTCCAGTCCTTCCAGCACGGCCTTGTCGGTGCCCTTGGCCGGAATCAGCTCGGCCAGGTGCATGTAACGCGGCGGATTGAAGAAGTGCACGCCGCAGAAGCGATGGCGCAATTGCTCGGGCAGCACGTCGGAAAGCTTGTTGATGCCCAGGCCGGAGGTGTTGGACGCCAGCACCGCATGCTCGGCCACGAACGGGGCGATCTTCTTGTACAGGTCCTGCTTCCAGTCCATCCGCTCGGCGATCGCTTCGATGATCAGGTCGCAATCGCGCAGCTGCTCCAGACCGCTTTCGTAATTGGCCGGCGTGATCGCCTCGGCCAGGGCCTTGCTGGCGAGCGGGGCGGGGCTGAGCTTGCCGAGGTTTGCGATGGCCTTGAGCACGATGCCGTCGGCAGGACCGTCCTTGGGGGGCAGGTCGAACAGCACGGTATCGACACCGGCGTTGGTGAGGTGCGCGGCGATCTGCGCGCCCATGACGCCGGCACCGAGCACGGCAGCACGACGGACTAGCAACGGATTGGACATAGCGATGAGCCTTTGGTGTGAGCGACTACGGTGTGGAATGGGTACGGAAACCGGGTTCTGCAAAACGAATCAGTTCGCGTGCGGCGCGCGCGCGATGGTCGGCCTCGCTGACCCCGGCCGGCCGCTTGATGAGGCCGAAATCGGCCATGGCATAGGTGAGCGCGCCAGCGAGGAAATCCAGGCGCCAGTACAGCTCCTCCTTGCTCAGGCCCGGCACGCAGGCGGCGATGGCCTTGCCGAATTCGCGCAGCACATGCCCGTAGTGGTCGGACAGGAACTTGCGCAGGTTGTCGTTCTTTTCTGCATACGCGCGCGCAATCACCCGTACGAACGCACCGCCGCTCTGGCGGTCCTGCGCCATCGCCAGGGCTGGCTCGACGAAAGCCGCGAGCACCGCGGTGAGTTCGCCTGGCTGTGACTTTTTGGCCGCCTCCAGTTGCTGCAGCCGCGCAGCAGTCATTTCGTCCATGCGACGACGGAACACCTCGTTGACCAGATTTTCCTTGGAACCGAAGTGGTAGTTGACCGCCGCGATATTGACGTCGGCCTGGGTGGTCAGCTGGCGCAGCGAGGTCCCGGCGAAGCCATGCTGGGCGAACAGCTCCTCGGCCGCGCCGAGGATGCGGTCTTTGGTGGAGAAGTGGGCAGGCTTGGGCATGCGCGGGTCGGGACTCAATCAAACGATTGTTTGAGTCTACGGTCTGGACACTGCGCCGGTCATGCGGCAACGCAGCACGATTCAGGGGGCGGTGTGCAAATGCAACGATGAAGAGATAGAATTGACCATCGCAAAGAAGCCTAAGCCCGCGTTTTGACGCGGGTTTTTTTCATGATAATCTCGGGCCTTCAGTGGCCCGCCCAACGGAGATCTTTCCATGGCGCTGGAGCGCACCCTGTCCATCATCAAGCCCGACGCCGTTGCCAAGAACGTCATCGGCGAAATCTACAGCCGTTTCGAAAAGGCCGGCCTGAAGATCGTGGCATCCAAGTACAAGCAGCTGTCGCGTCGCGAAGCCGAAGGCTTCTATGCCGTGCACCGCGAGCGTCCGTTCTTCAACGCGCTGGTCGAGTTCATGATCTCCGGCCCGGTGATGATCCAGGCGCTGGAAGGCGAAAACGCCGTTGCCGCACACCGTGACCTGCTGGGCGCGACCAATCCCAAGGACGCTGCGCCGGGCACCATCCGCGCCGACTTCGCCGACTCGATCGATGCCAACGCCGCCCACGGCTCGGATTCGGTCGAGAACGCTGCCAACGAAGTCGCGTATTTCTTTGCCGCCACCGAAGTGGTCTCGCGCTGAGGCCGAGAGAGTCGAATCGTGAATGAGGTCGTGATCCCCTCCGTGCTGCAGGACGTTCCCGTCCGTACCCCGGAACTGCGCAAGCAGAACCTGCTCGACCTCGACCGCGAGGGGCTGGAGCGCTTCTTCGCCGACACGCTCGGCGAAGCGCGCTACCGTGCCCATCAGGTGATGAAGTGGATTCACCATCGCTACGTCACCGATTTCGACCAGATGACCGACCTCGGCAAGGCCCTGCGTGCGAAGTTGCACCAGCACGCCGAGGTCCTCGTCCCCAATGTGGTGTTCGACAAGCCGTCCACCGACGGGACCCACAAATGGCTGCTGGCCATGGGTACCGACGGCAAGAACGCGATCGAAACCGTCTACATCCCCGACAAGGGGCGCGGCACGCTGTGCGTCTCGTCGCAGGTCGGCTGCGGTCTGAACTGCACCTTCTGTTCGACCGCCACCCAGGGCTTCAACCGCAACCTCACCACCGCCGAGATCGTCGGCCAGGTATGGGTCGCGGCGCGCCATCTGGGCAACGTGCCGCACCAGCAGCGCCGCCTCACCAATGTGGTGATGATGGGCATGGGCGAGCCGCTGATGAATTTCGACAACGTCGTGCGCGCGATGAGCGTGATGCGCGACGATCTGGGCTACGGCCTGGCCAGCAAGCGGGTGACGCTGTCGACCTCGGGCCTGGTGCCGATGATCGACCGGCTCTCCATCGAAAGCGATGTCTCGCTGGCGGTCTCGCTGCATGCGGCCAACGACGCGCTGCGCGAAAGCCTGGTGCCGTTGAACAAGAAATACCCGATCGCAGAGCTGATGGAATCCTGCGCGCGCTATCTGCGCGGCAGCAAGAAGCGCGATTCTGTCACCTTCGAATACACCTTGATGAAGGGCATCAACGACCAGCCCGAGCATGCGCGTCAGCTGGCCAGGTTGATGCGTCAGTTCGACAACGCGGTGCAGTCCAAGGACGCCGGCAAGGTCAACCTGATCCCGTTCAATCCGTTCCCGGGCACGCGTTACGAGCGCTCCGGAGAGACGGAGATCCGCGCCTTCCAGAAGATTCTGCTCGACGCGCAAGTGCTGACGATGGTCCGCCGTACCCGCGGCGACGATATCGACGCCGCCTGCGGACAGCTCAAGGGGCAGGTCATGGACCGCACCCGTCGTCAGGCGGATTTCCTGCGCACCCTGGAAGGACAGGCCGGTCGAGATGCGGCAGCGTGATCTTGCAGTCATGGCGGCCGTGGCGATCGCACTGAGTGCGGTCGGCTGCGGTGGTCGCAATGCCAAGGCGGGCTCGGTCCAGACGGTGGAGGAGGTCGCGCAGGTGCATTCGTTCCGCGACAGCACGGCGACAAAGAATCGTCTGGCAGTGCAGGAGAAGCTCGGCCTGGCCAATAACCGGCTGCAGACAGGCGACTACGCCGCCGCCGAAGAGCAGGTCCGTGCAGCCTTGAAGAAAGATCCCCAATCGGTGGATGCCATTGGTCTACTGGCGCTGATTCAGGGCGCCAAGGGCGATGTTGCCGGCTCCGGTGCGTCATACCGCCGTGCTGCGGAACTTGCCCCGCAGCGCGGCGATGTCTTGAACAATTACGGCGCATGGTTGTGCGCGAACGGCTCGCCGGCCGAATCGCTGATCTGGTTCGATCGTGCCCTGACCGACAGGAACTACGCATCGCCAGCCTCTGCGTTGGGTAACGCGGGTGGCTGCGCGCTCAAGGCGGGGCAGCCCCAGCGTGCTGCCGGTGACTTGCGTAAAGCCCTGGAACTGGATCCGCGGAATCCGTATGCGCTCGAGTCGATGGCGCGTTCCCAGGCGACCGGTCGCAGCTATTTCGAAGCGCGCGCGTTTATCGAACGGCGGCTTGCGGCTGCACCGGCAACCGCTTCCGTGTTACAACTCGCCATTCAGATTGAGCAAGGGCTAGGCGACAAGGTAGCTGCCAGCCGTTACCAACAGCGGTTGGTCAAGGAATTTCCTGACGCAGCGACCGCTAACCCCGGGGCCAATGCATTGTGATCAGTGATTCCAATCCGAACCCTTTCGAGCAGGAAAAGGGCTGCGGACAGCATTTGCGCGACGCGCGCGAAGCGGCAGGCCTGAGCGTGGACGAGGTCGCCGGCAAGCTGCGCATGCCGGCGCATGTGGTGCGCTCGCTGGAACAGGAAGAGTGGCAACGCCTGGGGGCCCCGGTTTTCGTGCGCGGTCAATTGCGCAGCTATGCGCGCTTGCTGCATGTAGACCTGGAGCCGCTGCTGCAGCAGGCGGCCATTGCGCCGATCGAACCGGTCAAGCTGGTCAGTCACACGCATACGCCGCGGGCGCGGCGGATCCTGGAAAGTACGGCGCGCAAGGCGATGTATGTGGTGATCACCGGCGTGTTCGCGGTGCCGGTGTGGTACGCGACCCGCTCGCATCTGGATGGCAGGGCGCCCAGTACGGTGTCGCTGGACAGCACGCCGGAAGCGCCCAAGACCGGCACCCCGGCCAACATTGCAACGCAGCCGAGCAGCGCGCCGCGCGAGCAACCGGCCCCGTACATCGCGTCGATGACGCCGGTGCCGCGGGCCACGCGTGAGGTCGAGACGCCTGCAGCGCCGGCTGCCGGTGGCGGCAGTCTGTCGTTGAGTTTCGGCGGGGACAGCTGGGTGCAGATTCTGGCACCGGATGGCAGTGCGGTCGAAAAAGCACTGGTGCGTGCCGGCGAGCGTCGCAGCTATTCGCCGGGGCAGGTGGGCCGGGTCGTGCTGGGTAATGCGTCGGCGGTAGAGGTTCAGCAAGGCGGCAGTATCGTCGATGTGAAACCGTTCCAGCGCGCTAACGTTGCCCGTTTTGCGGTATCCTCCGACGGCTCCGTGGTACCTGCTTCCGAGTGAAGCGGACTGCGGTTTTTCATTTTTCCCTATTGATGTTCCGCGCCTCCGGGATGACGGAGCGAGAGTACGCATGGCGATCGACGATCTGCTGGACGAACACGAACAAGGCGAACGCGTTCGTTCCTGGTTGAGAAAGAATGGCGCAGGGCTGGTAGGCGGCGTCGTGCTGGGCCTGGCCCTGATTCTGGGCTGGCAGTGGTGGCAGAAGCACACCGCCACCCAATCGGTGGAAGCCAATACCCGTTACGAGGCGGTGGTCAAGTCCATCCAGGGCAAGAATCTGGACAAGGCGGCCAAGGACATCGTGGCGCTCGATGACGGCAAGGGCGGTGTCTACGCCGAGCTGGCTGCACTGCGTCTGGCCAAGGCCCAGGCGGATGCCGGCAAGCATGCCGAAGCGATCAAGACGTTGCGCGACGTGCCTGCCGAAGGCGAACTCAAGCAGATCGTGCAGCAGCGCCTGGCGCGCGTGCTGACCGAAAGCGGCAAGCCGGACGAAGCGATCAAGCTTCTGGCCGATGCGCAGGACCACACCAGCCTGGAGATCCGCGCCGACGCACTGGTCGTCCAGGGCAAGCCGGATGAAGCGCGTGCGCTCTACGCCAAGGCCCTGACCACGGTGGACGTGGCCTCGCCGCAGCGCCGTTTGCTGGAAACCAAGCTGATGGATGTGGGCGGCAAAGTGCCCGATTCGGCGGAGCCGATTTAATGAAGCAGGTTGATATGTACAAGCGCATTGCATTGATCGCCCTGATGGGCGTGTCGCTGGTGGGTTGCAGCACCGTCAAGGGCTGGTTTGCCGGGAAGGATGCTGCTGCCAAGAAGGCGCAGGAACCTGCCGAACTGGTCAAGTTCGAGCCGTCGGTCAAGGTCGACAAGATCTGGTCCACCGGCGTGGGCAAGGGCGAAGGCCATATTGGCGTGCGTCAGCGTCCGGCGGTGGCCGACGGCAAGGTGTACGCCTCGGCGATCACCGGTGGCGTGCAGGCACTGGATCTGCAGACCGGCAAGCGTGTGTGGGAATACAAGCCCAAGAAGGAAGAGCGTAACGATCGCAAGTTCAAGCAGCGCCTGTCCGGTGGCCCCGGCGTCGGCGAAGGCCTGGTGGTGATCGGTACGCTGTCTGGCGACGTCATTGCATTGAACCAGGCCGATGGCACCGAAAAGTGGCGTGCCAAGGTGCCGAACGAAGTCATCGCCGCACCGGCCATTGCGCAGAACCTGGTGTTGGTGCGCAGCAACGATGGTCGCGTCAGCGCCTTCGACGCGGCCACCGGCGAGCGTCGCTGGTTCCATGCCGAAGAAGGCCCGACCCTGTCGGTGCGCGGCAATGCGCCGATCGTGACCGGGCCCGGCGTGGTGTTCGTCGGTAACGACAGCGGCACCTTGAGCGCCCTGGCGCTGCAGGACGGTCGCCCGTTGTGGGAACAGGCGATCGGCGTGCCGGAAGGCCGCACCGAGCTGGAGCGCATGTCCGATGTGGACGGGGCACCGGTGCTGGACGGCACCACGCTGTATGCGACCAGCTTCAAGAACGAAACCCTCGCACTGGAAGGCCCGAGCGGCCGTCCGCTGTGGACGCGCGATCACGGCGGCCCCGGTGGCGTTGGCGTGTCGTCGGCCGTGGTGGTGGTCTCCGACAACGCCGGCTCGGTATGGGGCCTGGACAAGAGCAGCGGTGCTGCGATGTGGTCGCAGGCCGCGCTGGCACGTCGCTCCCTGACCGGTGTGGCCATCCAGGGCGATTACGCCGTGGTCGGCGATTACAAGGGCTACCTGCACTGGCTGAAACTCAGCGACGGTGCACTGGCCGCGCGCGCTCGCGCTGGACGCGACACGCTGCTGGCGCAGCCGATCGTCGTGGATGGCATTCTGTTGGTACAAAACACCGATGGCGATATCACCGCCTTCCGGTTGGCACAATAAGGACTTCGCGATGCTGCCCCTGGTCGCCCTGGTCGGACGGCCCAATGTCGGCAAGTCCACCATCTTCAATGCGCTGACGCGCACTCGTGACGCGCTGGTCCACGACCAGCCCGGCGTCACCCGCGACCGTAACTACGGGGTTTGTCGTCTTGACGAGGAGCGCCCGTTCATCGTCGTCGATACCGGCGGTATCGCCGGCGACGAGGAGGGTCTTGCCGGCGCCACCGCGCGTCAGGCACGTGCCGCTGCCGGCGAAGCCGATCTGGTGCTGTTCGTGGTCGATGGCCGCGAAGGCGCCTCTTCGCTCGACGACGAGATCCTGGCCTGGCTGCGCAAGCTGGCGCGGCCGACCGTGCTGGTCATCAACAAGATCGACGGCACCGACGAGGAGACCGTGCGCTCGGAATTCGCGCGCTATGGTTTCTCCGATGTGGTGGCGCTGTCTGCCGCGCATCGGCAGGGCATCGACGAACTGCTCGAGGAAGTCGGCGCACGCCTGCCCGAGGAAGGTGCCGGCGAGCTACTGGATACCGACCCGGCACGCGTGCGCATTGCCTTTGTCGGCCGCCCGAACGTGGGCAAGTCGACGCTGGTCAATCGCCTGCTCGGCGAAGAACGCATGATCGCCTCGGAAGTGCCGGGCACTACGCGCGATTCGATCGCCGTGGACATGGACCGCGACGGCCGCCAATACCGCTTGATCGATACGGCTGGTCTGCGTCGCCGCGGCAAGGTCGAGGAGGCGGTGGAGAAATTCAGCGCGTTCAAGACGCTGCAGGCGATCGAGCAGTGCCAGGTCGCGGTGCTGATGCTCGATGCCGGCGAAGGTGTCACCGACCAGGACGCGACCATTCTGGGCGCCATCCTGGACGCTGGCCGCGCGTTGGTTGTAGCAATCAACAAGTGGGACGGGCAGAGCGACTACCAGCGTGCGCAGGCCGAAGACCTGCTGTCGCGCAAGCTGGGCTTCGTCAGCTGGGCCGAGGCGGTGCGGATTTCCGCGTTGCATGGCTCGGGCATGCGCGAGTTGTTCCAGGCGATTCACCGCGCACATGCATCGGCCACGCATGAGTTCAGCACCAGCGAAGTCAACCAGGCGCTGGAAATCGCCTACGAGACCAATCCGCCGCCCAGCATCCGTGGCCATGTCTCCAAACTGCGCTACGTGCATCCGGGCGGCGCAAATCCGCCGACCTTCATCGTGCACGGCACGCGCCTGAAGGTGCTGCCGGAGTCGTACAAGCGTTATCTGGAAAACTTTTTCCGCAAGCGCTTCAAGCTGGTCGGCACGCCCGTACGTTTCATCTTCCGCGAAGGCGCCAATCCGTACGAGGGCAAGAAGAACACGCTCTCCGAGCGGCAGGTGGCACGCAAGCGCCGCTTGATGCGGCACGTCAAGGGCAAGTAAGCAGGGCCAGCCACGCCTGGCGCGCGATCGTCAGGTGGAGTGAGTGCCGGGCCGTTTCTTGCCATGGTGATGCGGCGCGTACCACACCGGGGGTAGCGGCATTGACCTGCTTGCGGCACCTGCACGCGCGGTGCCGGGCGCTCCGGGCCGGAGTGTCGCACTGGTATCCTGCGTGCCATGACAGACTATCCTTCCCGCATTCCCTATGCGCAGGCGTTGCAGATCCTGCAGGCCGTCGCTGCCAAGAGCCGCCCGCCCGACGAGAACATCGCCACCTCGCGTGCCGATGGGCGGATCTGCGCTGCCGATCTGATCGCGCCGCTCGCATTGCCGCCCTTCGCCAATAGCGCGATGGATGGCTTTGCGCTGCGGCATGCCGATGTCGCTGGCGGCGATGTGTCGTTGCAACTGGTCGGCGAACAATTCGCTGGCGAGCGCTGGACCGGCACGCTGAGCGCGGGCCAATGCCTGCGCATCACCACCGGTGCGCCGCTGCCCGATGGCGCCGATACCGTGATCCCGAAAGAAGATGCGCAGGAGCGCGATGGCGTGGTGCGCTTTCGCACGATGCCTGCGTTGGGTGCGGCGGTGCGCCTGGCCGGCAGCGACGTGCGTGCTGGCGATCTGGTGATACAGAGCGGGCAGGTGTTGACGCCTGCCCGGATCGGACTGGCGGCTGCGCTCGGCCTGTCGCGGCTTGCGGTGGCGCCGCGGCCGACCATTGCGGTGCTGGCCACCGGCGATGAGCTGGTGGAACCGGGCATGCCATTGGGGCCGGGACAGATCTACAACAGCAACCGCGACATGCTGATGGCGCAGCTGCGGGCACTGGGCTACGCGCCGACCGCATGGCCGACCCTGCCGGACGATCCACAACGTATCCGCACCATGCTGGAAGACGCAGCCGCTGCATTCGATGTGGTGATCACCTGCGGCGGTGTCTCGGCGGGGGAGAAGGATTATCTGCCGCAACTGATCGGCGAACTGGGCCGCATCCATTTCTGGCGCGTGCGCATGCGCCCGGGCATGCCGGCGGTACTGGGCCAGATCGGCCGCTGCCTGGTGCTGGGCCTGCCGGGCAATCCGGTCTCGGTGCTGGCGACATTGGTCGCCTACGGCGTGCCGTTGCTGGATGGTTTGCAGGGACGTAGCGAGCCGCGCCCGCTGTGGCACGCGGCCTTGGCGAGTCCGTGGGAAAAACGCCACGAGCGCTTGGAGTTCCTGCGCGGGCGGCTGGAGTGCGGTGAAGACGGGCGTCTGACCGCGTTGCCGCACCGCGGCGATGCATCGCATCTGTTGCGTGGCGCGGCCGACAGCAATGCCTTGATCGTGTTGCCCGAGCAGGCGCGGTGCTTCGAGACAGGCGAGATCGTGCGGGTGATTCCCTACGCGCTTTGATCGTTTGGTGAACCAAGCGCGGCTATCAAGAACTGCGCTCACCGTCAAACGGGCGCGACCGCTGCACGATGCGGCATGTGCCCCAGCCCCTGGTCCATTCCGTTGCTTCTGCGCCGTTGGCATCCACCTGCCAACTGCTCGCTATGTGGTGTCAGCGAGGCTGAGGGGATGACAGCATTTAGCGCGGCTCACAAGACGACTGCACGACCGCCAGGCGGTCGGCGCTCGGAATCGGCATGGACCACGCGTGCACTCCTGTTCTGAGCGCGCCGCACGCACTCGCCTGACGACCGCTCGCTACGTTTTGTTGGCCGCTCTTAGTGGAAGAGATCGCTTGTCCATGCAGCAAGCCGGCGCACGGGTGATAGGCGGCAACGAACGCGACTGATGTCCGTTTGGTCGCCGCTCTCAGCCGATTGCGCTGCCGCAGAACGCGGCGTAATCGGGATAACCGGCGAATGCGACGCCAGGCGCGCACACCGGGCAATGCGGATCGGGCGGCAGACGGATCTCGCGAAATCGCATCGCCAGCGCATCGAAGCTGAGCAGGCGCCCGGTGAGGGGATCGCCGATGCCGAGCAGCAACTTGATCGCCTCGGTGGCCTGCAGCAATCCGATCACGCCGGGCAGCACGCCCAGCACGCCGGCTTCGGCGCAGCTGGGCGCGAATTCGGCTGGCGGTGGCTCGGGAAACAGGCAGCGATAGCACGGCGCATGGCCGCGCTTGCGGCCGGCATCGAACACGCTCAGCTGCCCTTCGAACTGCTGCACCGCGCCGTAGACCAGCGGTTTGCCGAGTTTGACGCAGGCGTCGTTGAGCAGATAGCGCGCAGGAAAATTGTCGGCTCCGTCGACCACCACATCCACGTCCTCCAGCAAGGCTTCGACATTGCCGGCAGCCACGCGTGCCTGCCGCGCGTCGACCTGCACGCGTGGATTGAGCGCGGCAATGCGCTGCGCGGCCGAGCTGACCTTTGCAATGCCGACGCTTTCTTCGACGTGCAGGATCTGGCGCTGCAGATTGCTGCGGTCCACGACATCGTCATCGGCGATCCGCAGGTGGCCGACGCCGGCGGCAGCGAGATAGAACGCCGCCGGCGAGCCGAGCCCGCCCGCACCGACCAGCAACACGCGCGAATGCGCCAGACGCTGCTGGCCTTCCAGACCGACCTGCGGCAGGCGCAGATGGCGCGAATAGCGCTCGAGAAAATCCTGCTCGTCGGGCGGCAGGGTAGGGCGCACCAATGGAAGGCCGGCGCTGGTCCACGCGGCGGTGCCACCAAGCACCGAAGACACCTGCGCATAGCCTTGCGCACGCAAGATCTCCGCTGTGTGTGCCGAGCGCTTGCCGCTCTGGCAGATCAGCACGATCTCGCGCGCCTGCTCCGCTAGATGCTGGGCGGGTGCGCTTTCCAGATCGCGTTGCGCAATTGCCAATGCGCCTTCGGCCTGGCCGCCGGCACGCTCGTGCAGCTGCCGGATATCGATCAGCAAGGCGCCTTGCAGGGCGCGCAGGCGGGCGTTTGCAGGGGAGATGTCGTGGCTGCTCATGGTGCCATTGTCGCGCAAAGGCAGGCCGTGCAATGCACTGGATTGCCATGTTGGCGTCAGGCTCACCAGCACCGCGCTAGCGTGAGCATACAAGGAGACCCTCAATGACACCTGATATCGACGCGCAATTGAAACAACTTGCCGATGCATTGCCTGATATTCGTCGCCAGCATCCGGACGATTTCTGGGATGTATTCCACGCACGTGCCGAGAAGATCACCGCTGCCGCCGACTCGCAGGAGCAGGCCGCGCAAATCGTCAAACGGATCGACGAAATCCTGTCTGCCAATCAGTTGGGACCTGCGGATCCGGGCGCCTGATCCAGCAGTCCTTGATCCTGTCGCGCTGAGGCAAGCGGAGCTGGCCTGCGCCCGATCAGCGGCCATCGGATGACGCCATCGCGGTTGAATGTCCAGGCCAGCATCGGCCCGCCCAGGGGAAAGATGTATCGTCCGCTGCGGACGCGAGTGGGTGGATCGGGTTGCGCGGGCTGATGGTCTGCGGGGGGGTGAGTTCATGCGCAGGAACGCAGCGGAGCTTCACCCCGCTTGGGCATCTGCTTAATGTGGTGCCGGCGATGCTGTCCCATTACGCACGCCTGGTCGCTTATCCATGTCCGCCACAATCCGCAAGATCGCGACGTTCAACGTCAATGGCATCAATAGCCGGCTGCCGCATCTGCTGGAGTGGTTGCAGCGCGAGCAACCGGATATCGTCGGCTTGCAGGAACTGAAAGCCACGCAGGACGTCTTCCCGGAACAGGCGATCCGCGATGCCGGGTACGGCGTGATCTGGCAAGGCGAGAAGTCGTGGAATGGCGTGGCATTGCTGGCGCGCGGTACCGATCCGGTGGAAATCCGTCGGGGGCTGCCGTGGGACCCTGGCGATACGCAGAGCCGCTATCTGGAAGCGGCAATTCACGGGGTGGTGGTGGCCTGCCTGTATCTGCCCAACGGAAACCCGCAGCCCGGGCCGAAGTTCGATTACAAGCTGGCGTGGTTTCAACGCTTGATCCGGCACGCCAAGACGCTGGTGGACCTTCCGTACCCGGCAGCGTTGATCGGCGACTTCAATGTGGTGCCGATCGATGCCGACATCTACGACCCCAAGGGCTGGCGCAAGGATGCGTTGCTGCAGCCGGAGAGTCGCCAGGCGTATCGAACCCTGCTCGACCAGGGCTGGACCGACAGCCTGCTTGCCGTCCACGGCGAGACGCCGATCTACACCTTCTGGGACTATTTTCGGCAGCATTTTGCACGTGATCGCGGCCTGCGCATCGACCACCTGCTGCTCAATCGCACCCTGGCGCCCGGGCTGCAGCATGCCGGCGTGGACAAGTGGGTGCGTGCACTGGAGAAGGCCAGCGATCATGCGCCGACCTGGATCAGCGTGCGTGTGCCGGAAGCGGTAGCCACGCCAGCAACCGAGGCCAAGGCTGTGCCCAGGCCCCGTAAGCGGGCCGTTGCAAAGGCACCCCCGGTACGCAAGCCGACAGCGAAGACGGCGTCCAAGACCGGGACGAAGAAGACGCCAACGCGGCCGGCCGCCAGCAAGTCAGTCGCACCCACCAAGGCGCGCAAGCTGGCGAAGAAAAGAGCTGGGTAACGCGGCAGGGCTAGCCGGTCCTGCCTGCGCGTTGACGCTCCATCCGACGCTGCTTGATCCGATGCAGCGGGGGGGCGGTATCCTAGCCAGGTCATCGATCGGTCGACCGTGCCTTGCTCATGATCAGCTACGCCGACGCACTTGCGATTGTCCATCAGCAGATCGCCGTATTGGCCGGCGAGTGGGTGGACAGTGCCGATGCCGAACGACGTGTGCTGGCGCAGGCGTTGTCGAGTCCGGCCGAGCTGCCGGCTTTCGACAACAGTGCGATGGATGGATTTGCGCTGGTCACTGCCGGCCGTGGTGCGATTGCCGGCAGCGAACATGTGATCTGTGGCAGCGTTGCCGCAGGCGAAGACGCCGGTAGCATCACGGCGGGCAGCGCGTGGGAAATCATGACCGGTGCCGGTTTACCTGCCGGCGCCGACGCAGTGGTGCCGATCGAACAGGTGGACGTGCTGGCGCATGATGGCCCACGGCCCAGCCGCATCCGTCTGCGCGCCGATCTTCGCTCCGGTCAGCATATTCGTCGACGCGGAGAAGATGTGGCCTTGCACGATCGCGTCATCGAGGCCGGCACCGTGCTGCGCGCCGCGCACCTGATGCTGTTGGCCGGGCTGGGCTGCGCGCGCGTGCAGGTGGTGCGGCGTCCGCGTGTGGCCCTGATTGCGACCGGCCGCGAGTTGATCGGCGATCCGGCGCAGCCGTTGCAGCCGGGACAGATTCGCGATGGTACCAGCAGTTATCTGCTCAGCCAGCTGCATGCAGCCGGTGCCGATCTGGTGTGGCGTGGACAGGTGGGCGATGACGCTGCCGGCTTCGATCTGGCGCTTGCGCAGGCGCGCGACGCGGGCGCCGATGTGATTCTGAGCACCGGTGCGGTATCGCGTGGTCGCTACGATTTCATACCGGATGCCTTGGCACGGCATGGCGCGGCGGTGCTGTTTCACAAGGTTGCGGTGCGGCCGGGCAAGCCGGTGTTGCTTGCGCGCTTCGAAGATCGTGCGCTGTATGTCGGTTTGCCGGGAAATCCGATGGCCAGCGCTGCCGGACTACGCTTTTTCGTGGAGCCGGCGCTGCGCGGTTTGCTTGGCATGCCGGCCGAGCGCGGCTTGCAGGTTGCGCTGGAAACGCCGATGCAGGCACGACCGCTCTGGCGGCAACACCTGCGCGCACGTCTGACCTGCAACGCTGCCGGAGTGCTCTGCGTACAGATCCTGCCGCAGCAGGAGTCGTTCCGCGTGGCGCCGTTGTTGCAGGCCAATGTGTGGGCGGTATTGGAGCCGCAGGACGCTGGCGCCGCGCCCGGTACGACGGCGCAGGTGTTCGGGCTGGGCCATCTGCAGCCGGCCGCACCGGCGCTTGTGCCATGAGCGTGCGCCGGCACGTGGCCCGATGCAGTGCCGACGAGCAGGCGGCATGACGGCCATGCCTGCCTGGACGGGGGTGGTGCTGGCCGGTGGCCGTTCCTCGCGGATGGGGCGGGACAAGGCGCTGCTGCAGTGGCACGGACGTCCATTGCTGGAGCACATGCAGGCGTTGCTGCGCGATGCCGGCGCGCGCGATGTGGTGATCAGCGGCGATCGCCCGGGCTATGCCGGGATTGCCGACGCGCAGCCGGACCTGGGGCCGCTTGGCGGCCTGACCAGCGTCATTGATCGGCTGGCCGATGCAATGACGCTGGTGGTGGTGCCGGTCGACATGCCGCTGCTGTCCAGGGCATTGCTGGAGCGACTGCTGGCTCCGCCGCATCAGCGCTGCGTTGCCTTCGAAGAGCAGATGTTGCCGATGCGTCTGTACGTGGATGGTGCTATGCGTGAGGCGCTCTCTGCGCTGATGGCCGGCCTCGGGCCGTCACGCTCGCTACGCGCCCTGCAGGCCGCATTGCAGTGCCATCGCGTGGCTGTCACCGCCAGCGAACGCGCCGCGTTCGTCAATTGCAATACGCCCGAGCAGTGGAGTCAGCTCATCCATGAAAATCCAGATTGAGGGTCAGCAGCTGCGCTTTCGCATCGACGAAGCCGAACTGGCCGAATTGCTTGCCGGGCGCACGGTCGAGAATCTGAGCCGCTTGCCGAGCGGGCAGGGCGCGCGACTGGTGCGCCACAGCGTGAGCCTGACCGGCGGTCACGCGGCCTGCAACTGCGCTACCGACCATTGGCAGTTGTCGGTGCCGCGCGATGCGTTGGAAGAACATGCACGGCAATTGCCCAGCCGCGATGGATTGATGTTCCGCTTCGACGCCGGTGCCGGCCATGCCGAACAGACGCCGTTGCAGGTGACCTTCGATATCGATGTGCGCGACAGTGCGCGCAAGCGCTTTCCGAAAACCTGAGTTGGCTGTGGCTGCACATGCGTACCGCTCATGCCTCGGCTTCAAGGCGCGCAGAAATGCCGGGTACATGCTCGCACGCGAGGCCGCGTGCCCGCATCGCCGCTTCGATTGCAGCAGCATCGACATCGCTGTAGCCGGCGCCGCTGCGCAACGCGACCACGTGCAGGCCTTCTATCGCCAGTTCAAGCAATAGATCGTGTTGTACAGCGGCATCGTGCGGCAAGTCGCGGCGTGAGGCATCGCGCCTTGCCAGTTCCAGCACTGCATCGGGGATGTCGTCGCCGATCAGCAGCACGTCGGCCAGATTCATCGCACGCAGCGCCTTGATGGTGAGCAGGCCGGGATCGCCCGGGCCGGTGCCGACCAGTTGCACGCTGCCACGCGCCGGCACCGCGCCGGCATCGTCCAGTGCAGCAGTGAATGCGATTTCGGCCGCGTCGTCGTTGCCGGCCTGCAGCAGCAGCGGCACGTCGCCGTCGATGATGCGATCGAACCAGCGCCGGCGCCGATTCATGTCGGGGAACTGGCTGCGGATGCGCTCGCGGTGACGCGCAAACATGCCGGCGAACCGGCCGACCGAGACATCCAGTTCGCGTTCCAGCCGTTCGCGCAGGCGGCGTGCCAGCATCGGTGCGGCGCCCGCGGAGGAAATGGCGATGACCAGCGGGTCGCGATCCACGATGGCCGGCACCTGATAGGTCGACAGCTCCGCATCGTCCACCACATTGACCAGGCGCCGACGCGCACCGGCGGCAGCGGCGACACGTTGATTCAACGCGCCATCGTCGGTAGCGGCGACCACCAGCCATACGTCGTCGATCCAGGCGGGATCGAACTGGCCGCCCAATTGCTCGAAACGGCCGGCCTGCATCAGTTCCGCCAGGTCGGGCGAGAGCGTATGCGCATACAGGCGGATATGCGCGCCGGCCTTGAGCAGCGCCAGCACCTTGCGCGTGGCGACCTCGCCACCGCCGATGACCAGCACGACGCGCGCTTGCAGGTTTGCGAACAACGGGAACAACGGCATCAGACGTACTCCGAAAGGATGGCTCGCACCGACGACATGTTGCATGGCACCATCAGGCCACGTCCACGTCCACGCTCGCTGCCGCCAATGCGTGTCTTGCTGGTCAACGATACCGAAAAGCCGATCGGCGAACCGCGTCAGGCGTGACGCGTGCGGGTCATACGGTGCCCGCTGAGGCCAACAACTACGCGGCGCTGCGCCGGCCAGCGATGAAGCAGGGTGCCAGGCTGGCCGATGTGCGCGACCGTCTATCGGCTACCGCGGTCGGCGCGGCGCATGCCCTGGCCAGCTTGGTCCACCGCGCGAGTCGATCCCTGCACGGCTTCGTTGTAAGAAGCCTCACCGGATAACGCGGCGTGCCAACAGGCCGCGCGCATGCCGCAACGCGATGCGCTCGTAGCACAGGTGATAGATCACGCCGAGCAGCAGCGCTGCGATCACGCTGAGCAGCAGGTTCACCGGCCAGGTGGCCAGCGGCCCCATCCGCCGCGTGGTACGCGCCACCAGCGACATCAGCGGCATATGCACCAGGTAGATCGCATACGATGCGTTGCCCAGCAACAGCAGTATCGGGCCGATACGCAGCCAGCCGCGCCATTCCGCGCGCACCAGGCCGACCAATGCCCCGGCGATCGCCAGGCCGAACAGCGGCGAATGCACGCGTTGCATGCCATCGAGCATGAAGTACGCGGATGCGACAACCGCGACTGCATAGCTGACCCACACCGTCCATGGTGCAGCGCTCAGCACCGCACGTGCCGCCAGCATGCCGAATACGAATTCCAGCGTGATGGGATGCAGCAGCAACGCCCGCCAGGACAGCTCCACCGGTTGTGCGAACGGCGCGCCAAGGGCCGCGTAGAACAGCGTCACGCTTGCCCAGAGCAACGCGCAACGCAGCGGATGCCCGCTACGGAAGAATAGCCACGCCAGTGCGTAGAACATCAGCTCGTAACTCAGCGTCCACGCCACGCCCAACGCGGATTGTCCATCGACCGGCAGCAAGGTCAGCGTGGCAAACCATGACCAACCCATGTCGCCATCATCCAGGCTAGGCCGCAGCGTATAGGCCAGTGCCAACGAAACACCCACCGGCCAGTACGGCAGATAGATGCGGCTGATACGGCTGCTGGCGTAATCGCGGCTCCAGCCCGGCGTGTCCGCACTGGCATGATTGACGTAGTAGATGATGAAGCCCGACAGCACAAAGAAGAAATCCACGCCCAGATAGCCGTGCGCCAGCGCCGCGGCCAGCCATGCCGGTAACGGCTGCACCAGGTGCGTGGTGGGCAGCACGCTGTGGCTGAACACCACCATCGTGGCGGCCAGCGCACGCCCGGCCTGCAGGACGCGGATGGTGGGACGGGCAGGCAGCGCGACCATCGGCTGCGACATCGGCACAGGGACGCAGGCCGCCGTCTACGCTCAGGCGGCCAGTTCCGCAGCGTCGGTGAAGACACTGGCCTGCTCGGCACGCAGACGATCGATCAGGCGGTTGGCTGGCAATTGCACGTCGTCGTAGGTCAGCACCTGGTCCTTGGGCACCGCATGGCGAAGTACACAGCCTTCGGCCACGCCCATCGGCAGCAGCTTTGCGTTTGCGGTGACATCGGCGCGCTCGCACTGGCCGTAGCTCATGTAGCCGCCGAGCCCGTCGACGGTTTCGCCGATGGCCAGGTCGCGCTTGGCGGTGGCGATCACTTCCACCAGTGGCGCCCCCAATGGTTGCAGCACCGCATCGCCCAGCAGCACCACCCGCGCCACCGACAACGGCACTTCGAAGTGGCAGAGGTGGTACGGCGTGTAAAAGCTGTATAGCGGGCCTTCGCCGAGCTTGTAGAGATTGAGGTAATGCTGCTGCCTGGTATCGTCGTGACTGGCCAGCACGAACACGCCGGGCGAGGGCAGGGCACCGACCACGTAATCCACCGCGCCGCCGACCGCACGCAAGGCCTCGATGTCGTAGCGCCGGGTCAGTTCATCGACGTGCGCGCGATGCTCATAGCCGGTCATGCCACGCTGCAGGATCGACATGCCGGTGCCATTGGCCACGATCGCCTGCTCGAAGCTGATCTTGGTGCCGTCGGCAAAACTGGTGACCATATGCGGATCCTGGCCCCACTTCGCTGCGAACCCCGCCTGTGTCGCCGGTGTGCGATACGGGTCCTGCAGGCCCTTGATGTTGCCGCACAGCAGCGGCGTCAGACCGATCGAGCGCACGAACCGGTACAGGTTCATCTGCACGCCGGGCTGGTCGCCATCGCAGGCGCTGAAGATCACGCCGGCCGCATCGGCCTTGCGCTTGAGCAGCGGGCCGACGGTGCCGTCGAGTTCGGCATTCATCGTGACCATGTGGTGGCCGTGGGCGATGGCGCCCAGACTGATGCGCGCACCATAGTCGATGGCGCCGGTGGCATCGATCAGGCAATCCAGCGTATCGCATTCGTACAGGAGTGCGGGGTCGTCGGTCACGGCCGGAATGCCGGCAGCGATCTGGCGCTTCAACTCGCTGGCGCCATCCACCACGCGTGCGTGCTGGCCAGCCTGGCGGTAGGCCTCCAGCGCCTTGTCCACGCTGCGGTTGCAGATCACCGACACCCGCATGCCCGGCACCGAATGCGCGATCTGGTTGACGATGCCGCGTGCCATGAAGCCGGCGCCGTACAGGCCGACACGCAATGGGCGGCCTTCGGCGGCACGGGCCTGCAATAGACGATCGATATTCATGCGTGCTCCCGCTGGGTGAGTCCGGCAAGGGTGGGGATGCCGTGTTGTTGTTCGTTGAAGTCCGGCCACGCGGCATCCTTGTCGGACACCAGCTGTGGTTCGAACGGCCACTGCACGCCCAGGCGCGGATCGTTCCAGCGCAAGCCACGCTCGGCCTGCGGCGTGTACATCGCACTGGCGAAATAGAACGCCTCGGTCTGCGGCTGCAAGGTGATGAAGCCATGCGCAAAGCCGCGCGGCACGTACAGCGCCAGGCGATTGTCCGCAGTCAATTCGGTGCCGTACCACTGCAGATAGGTAGGCGAATCCGGGCGCAGATCCACGATCGCGTCCCACAGCGCACCGCGGATGCAGCGCACGATCTTGACCTCGGCAGCGGGCGGCAGTTGGTAATGCATGCCACGCAAGGTGCCGGCCTGCGCATTGAACGAGTTATTGACCTGCACGAACTGATCGACCAGGCCGGCCTGCGCCATCTCCTGGGTGCAGAACACGCGTGCGAACCAGCCACGTTCATCGCCACGCTGCTGCGGCTCGATCACGAACGCGCCCGCCAGCGGGGTGGGGTGGAAGATCATGCCGCCACCCTCAGATCCGGTGCCAGGGTTCCTGTGTCGACCAGCTGCTGCAGGATACGCAGACGAATGAAGTCCGACCGCTGGCGGAAGTCGCCATCGCTGAACCCGGCACGCTGCAGATCGTCGCGCAGCTCGGTGATGGTGGAGCGCAGGGTTTCCTGCGGTTGATGTTCCGGTGCCAGGCGTTCGAACAAGGAGAAGTCCACGCGATAGGAGCGGTTGTCGCTCGGTGCGCTGGTGGAGATCGCCACATGCGCACTGGGAATCGCCACACCGACCGCGTGGGCAAGATCGCGGATCTGCACATTCCAGCGCTCCGAGCCGGCATTGACGAACAGGTACTGCCCGCCTGCTGCCGGCGTGCGGCTCAATGCCCAGTCGATGGCGCGCGCCATGTCGCGCACGTGGATCAACGGCCGCCAGGGCGAGCCATCGGACAACACCTCCACGGTGCCGTTGGCCACCGCGCTGGCGACGAAATCGTTGAGCACCAGATCCAGCCGCAGACGCGGCGAGGCGCCGCAGGCGGTAGCGAACCGCAGGCAGGTGATCACCATGTCGGTGTCCAGCTGCGCAAGCGCACGTTCGGTGTCGATCTTGGAATGCGCATACGCCGTCAGCGGTGCGATGGCGCTGGTTTCCGACCGTGGCGTACCATCGGCGGCGGCACCGTACACGCTGCAGCTGGAGGCAAACACGAAGTGACCCACGCCGGCCTGCGCGGCCGCTTGCGCCACCGCCACGCTTGCGCGGCAGTTGATCGCATCGGTAACCAGCTCGAAACGCTTGCCCATCGCATCGTTGGAGATCGCAGCCAGATGCACCACTGCGTCGAAGCCCTGCAATTGCTGCGCGGTGAGATCGCGCACGTCGCCGAACCATTGCTGGTCCAGCACCACTTCCGGCAGGCGGCGCGGGTCGGACAGGCAATGCGCGAACCAGCCGCGATCCAGCCCGACCAACCAGGCCTGCGGATAGCGCTGTCGCAAGTGCGCGGCCACGACCGGGCCGATGTAGCCCATGTTGCCGGTGATCAGAATACGCATGGTGTTACTCCCACACGCGCCACGGCGCGCGATTGGACGACCAGAGGGTTTCGAGATGATTGCGGTCGCGCAGCGTGTCCATCGGCTGCCAGAAGCCGTCGTGGCGATACACGCTCAGCTCGTCGCGACCGACCAGCGTCTCCAGCGGGCTGTTCTCCCACACGGTGGCATCGCCGTCGATCACATCGATCACGCGCGGGTCGAGCACGAAGAAGCCGCCGTTGATCAGGCCGTCGCCATCCAGCGGCTTCTCGCGGAATCCGGTGACCTGTTCGCCTTCCACACGCAGGGCGCCAAAGCGGCCGGGGGGTTGCACTGCGGTGACCGTGGCCATGCGGCCTTCGCGCTGGTGCAGTGCGATGGCGGCAGTGATATCCACATCGGCCACACCATCGCCATACGTCATGCAGAACGCCGCCTCGTCGCGCAGATGCTCTCGCACCCGGCGCAACCGGCCACCGGTCATGGTCTGTGCGCCGGTATCGACCAGCGTCACGCGCCAGGGTTCGGCGCGGGTGTTGTGCAAGGTGGTGGTGTTGCTGCCGAGGTCGCAGGTGACGTCGGATTCGCGCATGTGGTAGTTCATGAAAAAATCCTTGATCACCTCACCGCGGTAACCCAGACAGACGATGAAATCCTGGATGCCGTGGTGCGCGTAGATCTTCATGATGTGCCAGAGGATCGGCTTGCCGCCGATCTCCACCATGGGTTTGGGGCGGATGGCGGTTTCTTCGGAAATGCGCGTTCCCAGGCCGCCCGCAAGAATGACTGCTTTCATTGCTGATCCTTGAACTGACGCGCCGGTGATTTCGGCGCAGTGCGATGGAGCGCTAGGCGGTCATGCTCAGCGCAATCGCCGGCGGGCAGGCGGCCTGTTCGGCCATCGTGGCCAGGTTATCGAGCATGGCAAGGCGCTCGGCCATCAGTGGCGGGCGCGGCAGCTGCAGCGTCTGCAGGATCTGCGCCCATCGGTGTGCCCAGTCGTGCCGTCGCAGGCACTGCACGGTGTTGTGCAGACGGGCACGCTCCAGTCGGTCGGTCTGCTGCTCCAGATCGCGCAGGAAAATGCCAATCTCCTCGTCATCGGCCGGCAGCTCGATCACCGCGTCTTCCCAATCGAAGTACTGGGCAAATTCGGGGCATGCCTGTGCGGAGCCAAGAATCACTGCGCCCCCGGCGGCACCTTCGAAATAGCGCGTTGCCAGCGCCTGTTTTTTCACGCCCTTGAAGAATCCTTGCGTATCGACCACGAAATCGTGCGCCATGAAGAACTTGGCGCGCTTGATCATGGCTGCAGATTGCAGCCGATGTGCAGCCCAGTCCTGCACCGCGCCACCGCGCAGCACATCGTGCAGATAGAAAAAATCGGGGTTGGCCTGTGCATGTGCAAGCAATTGCGCGTGCACCTGCGGCATGCGCCGGCCGATGCTGACCACGTCGATGCAGCGCTGTGGCGGCCGTGGCAATGGCGTCGCCAGCAGGGTGTCGCAGGCGCTGGCCAGAAACGACACCGGTGTGCTGGTATAGCCGCGCAGCGCATCGACGCAACTGGCGTTGAGCACGAAGACATGGTCGAACTGATCCAGCAATTTCAACTCGGCCTTCTGCGACTCCAGCAATTCCGGCCAGGTTTCCAGCAGATACACCACGCGGGTGCGGCAGCGCTCGCGCCATCCCTCGATGCGCCCAAGCGTGCTCAATTCCCTGGGGAACTGGCACACGTAGAAGAACAGGTCGTAGTCCTGTTCTACGACCAGGGGCTGTGCGTTGGAGCGCGCAGGTTGCCCGCTCAGCCGCTGCAGCGCAGAGACGCCGCGATGTTTGAGCTCGTTGAGCAGATACGACACGCCGGGATTGACGCCGCGTCCGCGGGTGTACTCGGGCGCGGGCGGGCACAGCAGCTGCGCGTGTTCCAGGCTGCTGACCACGTTGAGCAATGCATATGCCTGCCCATTGAAGGCCTCTGGCCATGCCTCGTAATTGGAGGCGAGCAGGACCGAACGCGTTGCGTCCATTCAAACTCCTTCGGTAATTGCAACTTCGAACCGGACGCGACAGGTCACGCTCGGGTGGGGGGAAGAATGCACACCGCAAAATTCGGAAAACGTCTGTCGGCGTTGAATAACGTGATTCACGTCATGTGTTGAGCTGAATATAGAGCTGGATAGTGAGAAAACAGTGATACCGGTCGCGACAATCCTGCGCGTTCTAGTGACCGGATAGACTGATCGACCATCGTGCGAGAGCGACCATGCAAGACGTCGAGTGCATCGTGATAGGTGCCGGAGTGGTGGGGCTGGCAATTGCGCGCGAGCTGGCGATGCAAGGGCACGAGGTGCTGGTACTGGAATCGGAAGGCGCCATCGGTACCGGCACCAGCGCACGCAATAGCGAGGTGATTCATGCCGGGCTCTACTATCCGGCCGGTTCGTTGAAAGCGCGGCTGTGCATCAGCGGCAATGCGCTGTTGTATGCGTACTGCCAGCAGCGCCACGTGCCGCATCAGCGCTGTGGCAAATTGATCATCGCCTGCGATCAGGCGCAGCGCGACCAGCTCGAGCACTTGCACCGCAGTGCCATCGCCAGCGGCGCGCACGGCTTGCTCCCGCTCGACGCGGCATACGTACAGGTCCGCGAACCGGCCTTGCGCTGCGTCGCGGCGCTGGAGTCCACCACTACCGGCATCATCGACAGCCATGCGCTGATGCTGGCGTTGCAGGGCGATGCCGAAGCGCATGGCGCCACCGTGGCGCTGCGTGCAACGGTCGCACAGGTCGAGCCGCTTGCGCAGGGTTTGCGCGTGACCGTCGTGGGTCAGCCACCGGCGAGGCTGACCTGCGCCTGGCTGGTGAACGCGGCCGGTCATGGTGCTCCGCCGCTGGCCGCGCGGATCGCTGACCTGCCAGCGCATGCACAGGTTCGCAGTTATTTCGCCAAAGGCAGCTACTTCACCCTGGCGGGGCGCTCGCCATTCCAGCAGTTGATCTACCCCATGCCCGAACCCGGTGGCCTGGGTGTGCATCTCACGCTGGATCTGCATGGGCGTGCGCGTTTTGGCCCCGACGTGGAGTGGGTGGCGCAGCCCGACTATCGCTGCGAGCCAGCGCATGCGGCGCGTTTTGCCGCAGCGATCCGGCGTTACTGGCCTGGCCTGCCGGACGGCGCTTTGCAGCCCGGCTATTGCGGTGTACGTCCGAAGATCAGCGGGCCTGGTGAGGCGGCGGCCGATTTCCGTATCGACGGTCCGTCCATGCACGGCATCGCCGGTCTGGTGAACCTGTTCGGGATCGAGTCGCCAGGCTTGACCTGCTGCCTGAGCATCGCGCGGCACGTGACCGCATTGCTAGCTGCTGGGCGCAGCGCTACCACGGCGCCGGTCTGACGTCGCCAAGCCGTGCTCCCGGTTCCGGTTCGCTGGCGCATCGGCGAGCCGGGACATCGACCGATCTGACGATGCTGCATGCCTGAATGGTGCCTGTGGCGGCCGTATGAGCGGGTCGTTCGCGCGCCGCGTTGGTAGCGCTATCCATGTGTTGCGAGCGTAGCGTCGGCCAGCGCGTGGCAGGAGTGCAAGATTTGCACAGCGAGCGCAGCTGTTTTTTCCTGCATTGTGCGGATGGGCACCGTCTCGTATGGCTTTACGGGTTGGCACGATAGTTGCGTTACCTCTTCCTACCAGTGGCGTGATCGACGCATCGAGAGGAGGCACAGTGGAAGACGGACAAAGCAGTACTCGTAGCCGGCGCGGTTTTGCCGCATTGGATCCGGAAAAGCGCCGTGTGTTGGCGAGCAGCGGCGGCAAGGCCGCGCATGCCAGCGGCAATGCGCACGAATTTACCAGCGACGAGGCGCGCGAAGCTGGCCGCAAAGGCGGCCAGGCCGTCAGCCGCGATCGCGATCATATGTCGCGGATCGGAAGCAAGGGTGGGCGTTCCAAGCAGGCCAAACCTCAGGAAGAGGCCGTCTGAACAAGACGTGCGGCGCGCATCTGGCGCGCCGTTCTTGCTGCAGCGGGCTGCATGCCGTGCACGCTACGCGCAGGGCATGCCTAGTTTTTTTGCGGAACTGCCCGCTGGGTTCACGGCACGTTTAGAACAATCGATTGCAGCGACATGTGGTTTTCGATGTGTTTGTGCCTCGCATGGATCGATTGAGACCTGACGAAGATGTTGATGTGCAATGCATCAATACGACCACGAAAGGTTTTTCACGCGGTCCCGCGCCCCCGCTATCGATTGCAGGGAAATAATTTTGCGATTGCTTGCTGCGCGCACCCAAGCGACTGCAGGATTTGCATCCACTGCAGGATGTTCAAAATCGGCAGCTGGATTGGATTCAAGGGCGTTCAGTGGAAGACCTAGAATGCCATTGCATGGCAGTTGGCCTGCGTAAACCCTTCCGACTGTCCAGCACTGAACCCGGATCAGCGACCATCGCAGGCCCAACTGCGGCGGCGGTCGCGGTAACCGGCATGCAAGGCAGTAGCGCGCCCGTTGTCGACAGAGGCTTTTCGACAACCAAATTTGATGGCCCGCCGCAACCGGGCTCGGCCTTATGCGCAGTCACCGTCATCGCGTCTGCCGCCGAATGGACCGTCCAGCGCGCAGGGCTTACCCTGGCCGTCTTTCAATGGACGGCACCGGTAATGACAGAACGCATGGCGTATCCGATTGGCATTCCACAGCAGCCCTGGGGCGAGGCGGAGCGCGCCGCATGGCGGGCACGCCAGCTGCGTCAGCGCAGTCATGCCGACGATGTGGTGCAGGTGATCGATGCACTGGATGCCAGCTATGAGCGCGTGCATTACGGAACGATCCAGGCGACTGCTGAGCAGTATCCGTTGATCGCGCTGCGCAGCGCCGCGTGGGATGCGGCGCTGCCCTGTGCGCTGGTGACCGGTGGCGTGCATGGCTATGAAACCAGCGGCGTGCAGGGCGCACTGCAGTTCCTGCAGCAACGCGCGGCGGCCTACGCAGGCAAGCTCAATCTGCTGGTGGTGCCTTGCGTCAATCCGTGGGGCTACGAGCGGGTCCAGCGCTGGAATGCCGATGCCATCGACCCCAATCGTGCGTTTCGCCAAGACAGCCCGGCCGCCGAGTCGGCGGCCTTGATGCAGTTGGTCGCGACAGTGGCCGGACAGATGCTGGTGCATATCGATCTGCACGAAACCACCGACAGCGACGAGAGCGAATTTCGTCCGGCCCTGGCCGCGCGTGATGGCGTCGATTTCGTGCCCGGCCGCATTCCCGATGGCTTTTACCTGGTGGGCGATAGCGAAGATCCGCAACCGCAGTTCCAGCAGGCAATCATTGCCGCCGTCGCCGAGGTCACCCATATCGCACCTGCCGACGCGAACGGCCAGATCATCGGCGCAGCGGTGGTCGCTCCTGGCGTGATCAACTACCCGGTACGGCGTCTGGGCCTGTGCGCGGGCGTCACCGATGCACGTTATCGCACCACCACCGAGGTGTATCCGGACAGCCCGCGCGCAACGCCCGCGCAGTGCAACGCCGCGCAGGTGGCTGCCATCTGCGCGGCGCTGGACTACGCGCTCGCACACCGCTGACAGCATGGGCTGGCGCGGGCATCGATGCTGTCGCTGCGGCGACGCCAGTCATCTGCAACACTGCCCAAGCGCACGCCTTTAGACCCACCGCGCGGCTAGACTATGCAGTTCTTCCCATGCATGGACGACCCTGGATGACCCACGATGCGATAGACGGTGCACGCAGACGCCTGCTGGGCGGCGCGATGGGAATGGCCATCAGCGGCGGTGTACTTGCCAGGCAACCCAACACGGAGAACACGATGGCGCAGGATACGCATTGGCAGGATGGCAGCTGGCTCAATCGACCACGGACCGTCGCCATCAGCGACGGCATGCTGGACGTGGTCACCGACAAGGCCACCGATTTCTGGCGCAAGACGCATTACGGATTTACGCGCGATAGCGGGCATTTTCTCGGGATCACCACCGCAGCCCGGTTCACCGCGCAGTTGCGGGTGCGCGCGCAATACGAGTCGCTCTACGACCAGGCCGGCATCATGGTGCGCGTGGACGAGCAGCACTGGGTCAAGGCGGGCATCGAGCTCAGCGATGGCCGCGCCATGCTCAGCAGCGTGTTGACCAACCCGGTCTCGGATTGGGCGACCGGGCCTTACGAGGCGGACCCCAAGGATTTCTGGATACGCGCCACCGTTGCCGATGGCGTCCTGCGTCTACAGGTGTCGGCCGATGGCCATACCTGGCCGCTGGTGAGGCTTTGTCCGTTTCCTGTCGCCAATGCGTATCAGGTGGGACCGATGTGCTGCACGCCAGAGCGTGCCGGACTGAAAGTGCGTTTTTCCGACTGGATGCTAGGTCCGCCGCTTGGCAAGGACTTGCACGATCTGAGTTGATCGCCGTGTGGCAACGCAGTGTGCGCGCTGCGTTGCCACGCGTATCACTGCAGGAGGCGAGTGCGGTGCTACGCGAATCGATCAAGGACGATGCACGCGCGTATCGCGCCTCGAGCAGATCGCATTACGGCAAGCGCTGTTCGGCCACGGCGTTTGCCACATAAGCCGCGACCAGCTCTGCCTCCATCGGCCGGGCCAGCAGATAGCCTTGCGCTTCATCGCATCCCCAACTGCGCAGCAGCGCAATTTCGTCGGCGTGTTCGATGCCCTCTGCCACGGTGCGGTATCCCAGCGCACTGGCCAGGCGTACCACGGCCTCGGCGCGCATCTGCACGCCGGCCTTGGTGGCGATGCCGGTCACAAGCGAGCGATCGAGCTTGAGCACGTTGACCGGCAGTTCGGTGAGGTAGCCGAAGTTGCTGTAGCCGGTGCCGAAGTCGTCGATGGCCACACTGACCCCGGCGTCGCGCAGGGCGCGCAGCCGCGGCACGGCCTCCACGTTGCTGCGCAGCCAGCGGCCCTCGGTGATCTCCAGCTCGATGCGGTGGGTGGGAATGGCCAGTTCCCTGCAGCGATGGATGACGTCTGCGGCCAGATTGAGGTTGCCGAAATCGCGCGAAGACAGATTGATCGACATGGAGAAATCCAGCCCCTGCGCACGCCAGCTCGCCAATTGCACCAACGCGTTCTCGATCACCCAGTTGGTGACGGTGCACATCAAGGCGGTCTTTTCGAACAACGGGATGAATTCGTCCGGACCGATCGGGCCGAGGCTGGCATGCCGCCAGCGCAGCAGCGCCTCGAAGCCGGTCACCGACAAGTCCTCAAGGTTGATCCGGGGCTGGAAGACCAGGCGGAAATCGCCCGCTTCCAGGGCCTTTTCGGCATCCAGCGCCAACCGGTACGAACGTTGGATCGCATCGTCGTGGGATGCGCTGTACCAGCACACGATGGCATGGTTGTTGATCGCATCGCCCAGTGCCACCAGCCCCTTGCGCATGACGTCGTTGGTGTCCGGTTGCTGCGGCGCAAAGCGCACGACACCGGCATGAAAGGTCAACGACATGGGGATGCCGGCCGCATCCACCGGCGCATGCAACATGTCGCGCAGATCGAGCAACAGGTCTTCCATCTCGTCGGGCGCGGAATTCAACAGAAAATACGCAAAACGCATCGGTGCCACGTGATAGACGGTTGCCTTGCCGCGCAGTGCGCGCGTCAGCACGTAGCTTGCGTGGCGCACCAGTTCTTCCAGCGGCTGAATGCCCAGCGCCTGGCGTGCTTCATTGGCCGCCTGGGTGTCGTAGACCTCGATGAAGGCGGCAATGGTCGGTACGCAGTGGCTCCCGAAAGCGAGGGCATCCAGATCCGACTGCAGCTGGCGTGCATTGAGCAAGCCGCTATGCGGTTCGCGCCGCCCGGCGCCGAATTGCAGTTCCAGCTGCGCGGCTGCCACATTGGCGAACATCAACAACTGTTGGTGTTCCTGGCTGGCCAGGCGACGCTCGCGCGTATCGATCACGCACAGGGTGCCGGACACACCGGTCTGCGGTGCACCCACCGGAACGCATGCGATAAAGCGCGCCGGCAAGCCCGGGAAGGCGGCGTCGCCCAGCTGGATCGGGGCAAGGGCGGCAGGTTCGATCAGCTCCGTCACGCCATTGGCCGCAGCGAACGCATGCCCGCACAATTCGATGGCTTGCTCGACGTGGGCGGCACTGATGCCGCGCGCCGCCAGCACGCGCATGCGTCCACCTTCGATGATGGTCAGTGCGGCCGCAGGCGCAACCAGTGCATGACACAGCAAACGCGCGATCTGATCGAGCGGCTCCATGCCACCCAGGTCGATCGGCACGCCCGACCAGTCAAAGTGTTGTTCCTGGCGTTTGGTATCCGAAGCGAACATCATGTCGTCAGGTTCCGTGTTGAAGATCACACACTGCATGGCTACTAGAAACAAACCGAGGTCACCAAAAGGTGACGATCATGGGCGGTAAAACTTTTCCGAATAAGTCAGCCCATTCCAATAAACTCCACCGCACGCCATCGAGCGCGACAATAAACTGGACCGGCGGAGCGGCCGCACACAAATACCGTAATCAGTGAACAGCGTCGACAGTTGGCGGTGGTCTTGACGGTCAAAGCGGACTCATTAAGCCGGCCGTGCTATATCCATGAGGGCGGGTCGGGGCAACCATCGCGCGGAAAAGACCCAGCATCACCGCGCTCATCACGTGGCAGCTGGCAGCATCAGCGCACGTTTCACCAACGCGCCTAATGAGTCCGCCATGAATTCAAATGCCATGCCCGCCCGATCCTGGGCCATCCACCCGTTCCACGCAGCCGTGCTCGGCGGTGTGTGGCCGCTGTTTCTCGGCGCCTTGCTGAGCGACTACGCTTACTGGAGCAGTCATCAGATTCAATGGGCGAATTTTGCTGCGTGGCTGCTAATCGGCGCGATGGTGTTGACGACCATCGCGTTGCTGTGTGCGATCGTCGGCTTCGTTCGCGGAAGCCGCAACGTGATCTATGTGATCGCGCTCGGTGCCGCGTGGATCGTCGGCTTCTTCGACGCCTTGCACCATGCACGCGATGCCTGGGCCATCATGCCGGCAGCATTGGTATTTTCGGCGATTGCGACCGCATTCGCGCTCGTTGCGACCTGGTCTGGATTGTCCAGCCTGCGTGTGGGAGGTGCCCGATGAAGCGTCATACCCTTACTGTCGTGTCGGTTTCCATTCTCGCTGCGGCGCTCGCATCCTGCGGCAAGGCACCCGAGCTCAAACAGCACGGCGCCAGTCCCGAGTTGCCAGCGCCGGATCGTGGCCTGCTGCCCGACATGACCATCGCCGAGCCGGCAGCCTGGGGCGAGCGCAAGCCCACCGTGCCTGCGGGGTACCGCATCGCTGCGATCGCCACCGATCTGGGTATTCCACGCCAGACGCTGGTGTTGCCAAACGGTGACATCCTGGTTGCCGAAGGTCGCGGCGGCAGCGCACCCAACCTCAAGCCCAAGGACGTGATTGCCGGTGCGATCAAGGCCAAGGGCAACACCTCGGTCAAGAGCGGCAACCGTCTCACGCTGCTGCGCGATGCCGATGGCGACGGCACGTACGAGCTGAAGACCGTCTTTGCCGACAAGCTCAATGCACCGTATGGCCTGGCGCTGATCGGCAATGCGCTCTACGTGGCAAATCAGGACGCGCTGGTGCGCTTCGACTATCAGCAAGGGCAGACCAAGGCCAGTGCCGCGCCCAGCAAGGTCACCGACTTGCCGTCGGCCATCAACCATCACTGGACCAAGGCCCTCACCGCCAGTGCCGATGGACGCTATCTATATGTTGCGATCGGCTCCAACAGCAATATCACCGAGCGCGGCATGATTGCCGAGGTCGATCGCGCGCAGGTCTGGCAGGTGGATCCGGCAACCGGTGCTCACAAGAGCTACGCCACCGGCTTGCGCAATCCCACTGCATTGGCGATCCAGCCCGGTAGTGGCGCCTTGTGGGCGGTGGTCAACGAGCGCGACGAGATTGGCCCGAATCTGGTGCCCGATTACCTCACCTCGGTACGCGAAGGCGGCTTCTACGGCTGGCCCTACAGTTATTGGGGCAAGAATGTGGACACGCGGGTCATGCCGCAGGATCCGCAGAAGGTCGCTTCGGCCATCGTGCCCGATTACGCGTTAGGCTCGCATGTCGCCGCGCTCGGTGTCGCGTTTTCGTCGACCACCATGGGGACGCAGTTCGCCGATGGCTTGTTCGTCGGCGAGCACGGCAGCTGGAATCGCGACCCGCCGGTGGGCTACAGGGTCGTGTTCGTACCGTTCCGCAATGGCCGCCCGGCGGGCGACCCGATCGACTTCGTCTCCGGCTTCCATGGCGACGATGGGCTGACCCGCGGCCGTCCGGTCGGCGTCACGCTCGATCCACGTGGTGCATTGATCGTCGCGGACGATCTGGCCAATACGATCTGGCGAGTGACGCCGGATGCGGCGGCCGTCTCGCCGCAACCCGCTGCGCAATGACTTCGCCTGCATGCCCGGTTCTGGAAAGAACCGGGCATGCGGCGCATTGATTGCGCCAAGGGCGCAATAGGGCAGGGCGGCCTGGTTTTTCGTCATCAAGATCAATTCAGCTCTTCAGCGGCGCAGATTCCGACGCACGGGACTCTGTTGACCGTGTATCGACACCGCGATTGATCGGTCTCCAATGCTGTCGTGATGAATGTGCGTCGATGAACACCGCACGCAACAGACTCTTCGCGGGCCAGCGTAAGGGATAGGCATCGCCGTCCCATTGGCATACAGTGCCGGCCCCGCGTCGGCCTGGCCGATGCAGGCACCAGTGCGATGGACCTCTGGTGAGCCAATCGGCTAGACGCTATCCCAAGGCAAGAACAGACGGACCACGCTCTGCCGATCACCCGAGGCTTGTTGTTGATGTTGTTCAGATGTTTGGTGGTTGTTGTCATTGCGTTGTTCGCCTCACCCCTTATCGCAGCGGAGTTGGTTGGCCGGGCAACCGTCACCGATGGCGATACCCTCACTGTCTCGCAGCAATGCATCCGCCTGTGGGGCATCGATGCGCCCGAAAGCGCGCAGCAATGCACCAGCAACGCTGGCGGCGCGTGGCCTTGCGGCCGACGTTCCGCCGCAGCACTGGATGGCTATCTGCTCGACAAGACAGTTCGCTGCCAACCCAAGGACACCGATCGCTACGGACGGACCGTTGCCGAGTGCTATGTGCAGGGGCAGTCGGTCAACCGCTGGATGGTGCAATCCGGGTGGGCGGTGGCCTACCGCGAGTACGCCACTGCGTTCGTCGCCGACGAACGCAGTGCGCAGCAACAACGGCGCAACCTCTGGGCCGGTACCTTTCAGATGCCTGCCGATTACCGACGCGGCAAGCGCAAGCAATCGGCACGACGTGCGCAGGTGACAGCGCAGACGCACGTGCCTGCGCACTGCGCCATCAAGGGCAATATTTCGAGCAAGGGCAGCAAGATCTTCCATATGCCCGGGCAGCGCGACTACACGCGGACCAGCATCTCACCTGCCAAGGGCGAGCGATTTTTCTGCACCAGCCAGGAAGCGATCAATGCAGGCTGGCGGCGTGCGGCACGCTGATGCCTGGTAGCAATCGGGATCTGCCGTAGCGCGACGCTACTGTGACACCGGTCGAGTCCTTCCGGGTTGTGCTGATCACTCAACCGCGCGCAGCGCAATGCCACGACCTGAAACATGCACATGCACCGACAGGTGACAGTTGCACTCCAGTCGCCACGCTAATGACCGACAAACGCCTCGATATTCTGAACCAGGCTGCGGCGGGTGTAGGGCTTGCTTAAGAACGTGGTCCGGGTGGGTAATCCATTGGGTGAATGCCCCAGACCCGATGTCAGGATCGCCGGCAGATTATTACCATCCGCACGCAGATACGAAATCAGGCCGTATCCATCCAGTAAACCCGGCATCTGCAGGTCGGTGAAAACGAGCGCGATCGCAGGAAAATTGTCGATATGTTCCAGCGCGCCCTGCGCGTCGGTTGCGGTCACGACCGCATAACCCGTTTCGGTCAGTAGCAGCCTGGCGATCTCGAGAGTGTCAGCATCGTCCTCGACGACAAGAATCAGTTTTTCGTTTGTAGAGCCCATAAAGCAGGTTTTCTGAGGATGCCCGCATCACACTACGGCTCCCGCGCGAAAAACACGTGATCGATTTAAGAACCATGAACAACACGCAGGATTTCCCAAGTCATCGCTATCGAAAAGCCGTCGAGCTATCGGTGGATTCCGTCAAAGGAAATTGCCTTGGACGGACGCGTCGTGTTCGTCAATGCGTCTGGTCCGGTGCGGGTGGCGTTTGTTGATACCAAGTCTGCGGTAAGGCTGCCCTGGGTTTCGTTATGGCCGAAGCGGTGCAGGCCACGCGTGCAGCAAGCGCTCACTGCCGCCGAGCGCGGCGCGTGGCGCGCGATATCTGCGGTGAGCGTGGCAAGGCCTGCATCACGTTGGAAACGCGTACGCTTGCCAATGTGGGTGTTGCCGATCGTCGTGGCGGCGACGATGTCACCCTCTCCGTCAAGGACAATGGCAGCGATATGGCACCGGAGATCCACGACCAGTTGTTCGACGCCTACTTCATCACCAAACCGGCAGGCGAGGGCACGGGCTGGGGTTGGCGCAAGTGTGATGGAGCGGTCAGGCAGGCCGACGGATACATCGGGGTGCAATCGGTGCCTGGGCAGGGCGCCTGCGGCACTTTGGGCTTACCGGCAGCGGAGCCGCCTGGCGCCTGAAATCAGACGTGCCGGCGGCGCTCATACGCTTTCGAGAATACCCAGCGGCGTCACGGTGCATCTTCCCATCCATTGTCTGGCGTAATGGTGCGCGGCAAGTTGTGTGTCGAATCGCATCTCGCGCCTGTGCCCGTACAAGGTAATTCCATCATCGAACGACACAAGAATCTCCGGGGAGAAGACGCCGTCCACCGGAACCGTGTGTGCAGTCAATCGGTAACGACCAATCTGCCGAAACATCGTGGGATCCATCATAAACCTCGGTAGCGGCAGTGGCCGGCTTGAACAGGTTGCATTAAGAGGGCTGAAAAAATGTAGCGAACGGTTGTCAGGTGAGAGCGGACGGCGCAGAGGAACCGTGGTGTACGAGTGGTACATGCCGACTCCAAGCACCGGCCATGCACGGCCGGTGGCTGCGCGCTAGGTTTGATAGGCCCTCTAAACCTAATTACCCAGTACCGGCTCGCCTGCCAGCACGGCCATCTCCAGGCGGGCGAGGTGATCGCTGAATCCGCCGGTCGCACGGGCGATGCGGCGGGCGCTGGTATTGACGACCGGCTTGACCAGGCGGGCAATCCGCATGCCCGCGCGCTCCAGTGCCGAAACCAGCGCCACGTCTTCGCAGCACTTCAGCGCAGAGAAACCACCGGCTGCCACGTACGCCGCCACACTCATGCCGAGATTGGCGCCATGCACGTGTGGGTGACCATCGCGACGAATTTCCTTGGCCAGGAAGGCCTGCCGTGTTTCGGGACGGAAATCGTGCCAATCGGTCACCTCCACCACGCCACAGAACACATCCGCGGCGCAATCGAGCTGCGCCGAGAGCCAATCCGGCGGCACGCAGGTGTCCGCATCGGTAAACGCAAGCCAGCGCGCCCCACGCGCGATTGCGGCCGATGCCGCGGCTGCACGCGCAATGCCGACACCGCCGGAGGTGTTGACGGTTCTTGCGCCGTGCGCGCGTGCGATGGGGCCGGTGCCGTCGGTACAGCGATCAAGTGCGACATGGATTTCCACACGCTCTCCAAACAAGTGCGGGTGCGCGGCTGCCACCAGAATGGATTGCAGGCACTTGCCGATCAGGTCCGCTTCGTTATGCGCCGGGATGGTGACCGCGATCATCGCAGCTGCTCCTGTTGCGCAATCGACGGCCCTGACATCCAGGCCTGCAGCACGAAGTCCGCATCCTGATAGGAGCACAGCGTGTCCATTGCCAATGCCTGGTTCAGCGCGCTGTGGACCTGCTCGGCACTGCGCAACGCGCCGTCGAAGGCATGCCGCCAGTGACACGCCACCAGACAGCCCCGGGCGGCGAGCGAGCGGGCGAACAGCGCTAGGGTTCTTTCGAAATCCGGATCGTCGAGGTAATAGCCCACTTCACTGAAGACGATCAGATCGAACAGACCTTCCGGCCAGTCCGACGGATGCTCAGCCTGTTGCAGCGTTACCGCAGGCAGCGCCTGCACGCGCACGCTCGCCAGCGCGACCGCCTGCTGCGACAGATCCGTGGCCAGCAACGTGTCGCAGCGCGGTGCCAAGTGCGCGGTCAGCTCGCCGTTGGAACATCCAAATTCCCAGCCGCGCGCGAACCTCGGATAGGGCAGGACGCCGAGCAGGATGTCGCGCTTGCGCTGCTCGTACCAGCGCGAGCGATACCCGAACGGGTCTTCATCGGCATACATCTGCTCGAAATGCTCAACGCTCAGCGCCGTCATCGGATGAATACCTCAAACGGCCGGGCGAAGCGCTCCAGCACCGACGGCGGCAGAATCGGTTCTGCAACAGCCGGCGTGCAATGGCCCAACTGGGTGGCAAAGCACGCAACGGCGCGCTGCTTGGCACGCAGCACCGCAGGCGATAGATCCAGGCGCACGGTAGCGCCATCGGCAAACACCCCATCTTCCGGACGCGACCAATGCCACGCCCATACCGGGTATTGCAGACGCCGCGCAGACTGCGCCTTGCACGCGGCTTGGGTCGCACGCGAAGCCGCCTCATGATCCGGATGGCCATCGCGTTCCCAGGTCACCAGCACCGTGTCCTGCGCAGTGATCAGATCGCCGATGGCCTCTGCCATGCGCGCTTCGCACGCCCCCAACGCGCCATCGCCCAACGCCAGATGGGTCAATGCACCAGGCAACACGCCCAACTGCTGCGCTGCTGCTTCCAGTTCCAGGCGCCGCGCCGGGCCCAGCACCTGTGGACGCCAGCCGGGTTCGTCCGGGTAGGCCTGCTCCCCATCGGTCAGCGCAATGATCAACACCGGTACGCCTGCGTCACGCGCGGCAGCAATCGTTCCGCCACATCCAAGCACTTCATCGTCCGGGTGCGGCGCCACCACCACCAGGCGCTGACTGCCTTGCAGCAGTTGCGACAGCGTGACGCGTGGCAGTTCGATCAGACATGGCGCAGCGCGCCATGCGGCTTCCGGTGTCCCTGCGCCCTCGATAGGCTGCCCGGCTAGATCTTCCAAGGCGATGCCTCCTGTTGGCACAACTCGCCCAAGGCTTGCAGATCGCGTTCTGCATGATGCTGCCGAATGAACACCGACAAGTCGGCACAGCGCTGCGCATGTGCGCGGTTGCCGCACAGCGGCCCTGGCCCCAACGCCCGGGCGACACGATCCAGCGTGTCGCGTGCGACCGCTTCGACCACGCTGCGCACCTGCAGTACGCCACGTAGATGTGCCTGCTCCGGCTGCGCATCGATGCGCGAGGCCAGCTGACGCAACAACGCAGCGGCAGATGCCAGGCTTGCATCGATAGCGCCCAGATGCGCGGCAGCATGCGGATCGCTGCTCAAACGCGTAGAGGCGCGCAGCACATCGGCAACCGCCACGGTGGCGCCGAACCAGCACGCGGCGATGCCGGCGCCTCCATGCCAGAATCCAGGCCGGGTCAGGTACGCATCGCTTTCGCCAATCTGCCTCGCTGGCGTATCGCAGAAGCGGACATTGGCCGTCTCGATGCGCTGCATCCCGACTGCCTGCCATGCACTGCTGTCGATCCGTATGCCGGGCTGATCCAGGGCCACGGCAAACAGGCAGCTGGCGCCTGCATGGCGCGTTGTCACCAGCGCATGCGTCACTTGCGCGGCACCGGAACACCACGCCTTGGTGCCGTTGAGCGCCTGTCCGGAAAAACGCATGTCCGAGCCGGTCGGCTCAGCCGCCCACACCGCCCAACGCTGAGTCGGCAGCATGATGTCTGCGCCCAGATCGGCGCAGATGGCTTGCGCGTCGTAATGCGCTTCCAGCAACTTGGCCACGCACAGGTCGTCTGCGGCGATATCGGCAAGCGTCTGCCAGCGCTCTACGGTGTGACCTCGCCCGGGGAGCGGCAGCGTCGGATGTGTGCTGAGCCACTTGTCCGCAATCGAATGCTTGAGGCCGTCGGTGAGGGCTGAATCCGTGTTCGCTGCAAAGGCGAGGGTGTTCGATGAAATACGTGCGCTCATCGGAACAAGCTAAGCAGCGCACAGTGCAAGGCGCGTGACGCGTGATGAGGGTTCTCGACGCGCAAAGCGGACAGAAGTGCAGGAATATCTTCGCAACTTGCTGCGCGAATCGATGCGTCTTCGCCCCGGCGATAGAAGGCGCCGCACGCTGAGCCTACGCGTTCAGGGCGAAATCTTCGATGCCGATGTGCGAGCCGGCGCCACCAGGAGCGCTGCTCCCGCTTTGCTAGGATGCGCGCACATGCTACCCAGGAGGCCAAGCGCATGGTGCCAACAGTGTTTCCCGAGCCCGAGCTGTTTCTACCGGATCGCGGCGAGCCATCGTTGCGATGGGGTGTACTGGGGCCTGGATCGATCGCCTCTGCGTTCGTGAGCGCTCTGCGCAGCCATACCAGGCAACAGCCATTCGCAGTGGCCTCGCGTACGCGTACGCGTGCCGAGGCCTTTGCGAGCACCTGGGCGATGCAGCGTGCCTATGACAGCTACGAGGCGCTGGTCGAGGACCGCGATGTCGACATCGTCTATATCGCCACCCCGCACAGCGAACATCTGCAGCAGGGCTTGCTGGCGCTGCGCGCGGGCAAACATGTGTTGATCGAAAAACCCATGACCACCCGCGCCGACGACGCGCGCACGCTGGTTCAGGAGGCGCGGCAGCGCGGTCTGTTCCTGATGGAGGCCATGTGGAGTCGCTACCTGCCGCATACCTCGGTGCTGCGACAACTGCTGGCCGATGGCGCGTTGGGCGAGCTTCGCCATGTGTTTGCCGATCTGAGCCAACGCGGCCCTGACGATGCCGCGCATCGCCAGCGCAATCCTGCGCTCGGCGGCGGCGCGCTGCTGGACCTGGGCGTGTATGCGGTGCAGTTCTCTTCGATGATCCTGGGCGCACCGACTGCGATCGCGACGACCGGCGTGCTGACCGATACCGGTGTGGATGCCTTTTCAACCATGGTGCTGTCGCATGGCGGCACCGCGCAATCCACGCTGATCAGTTCCATCGTGGCGCGCAGCAGCTCCACCGCCTATGTCACCGGTACCCGGGGCCGCATCGATCTTGCTGGCGATTTCCACAACCCGACCGCGCTGAGTCTGGTCGGCAACGACCAGGCCGGCACGCCCGCAGTGTGGATGGATCCGACCGGAATCGGTGGCTACGCCGGCCTGTCGTGGCAAGCGACAGCCGCCGCGCGTTACATCGGGGAGGGACGCAAGGAATCTCCGCTCCATCGGCTGGACGAAGTGATCCAGATCATGAGCACCCTGGATAGGGCGCGGATGCAGCTGGGATAGCGGGCAGGGTGTCTGCTATCAACCGGAAGGCGTTGGCAGACAGCGCAGCGCACGATGGTCAGTCAGATGCAGGCGGCCCGTTCAAAACGCAGCGCCAGCGCAGCACGTATCGCGGCTGACGCAAGGCCCCCCCGCCTGCCGACAAGTGCAGGCGGGCGATAATCAGTGCGTAGCGCGCCGGAACGAGGTTCTTCACGAACAGGATGAGGTCGACGATCCTTAACTGCGGGCCGGCCCGCAGGGCGTGCCGCAGCAAAGCAAAACCCCGCGTGTGCGGGGCCTTGCCGTGATCTGTGTGCTCGGTGCGCGATGGATGCGCTTTGGCACTGCCAGGCTTAGAGCGGCTAACAAAACGACTGCGCCACCGCCAGGGCAGCGCGGCTGGTGCTCGGAATCGGCAGGTACCACTCGTATGCAGATTCGATCAGCTCTCAAAAGCAAACGGCCCACACTACCCTGGCGCGTTTTCGACGCGAGGGATCAGAACTCCTGCCAGTCGCTTGCATCGTGCGAAGAGCCTGCGGCCACCGCCCGTTTCGCTGCAGGTGCCTGGCGTAGCGGGTTTTTGACAGCGGCAACGGGTCGGCCGGCAACCTCGCTGCGCTTTGTCGCAACCGGTGTTGCCGGCCGCGTGGTGCGCGTGCTGCCCTCGCTGATCTTGAATACCGATACTGCCTGCGTCAGCTGCACGGCCTGTTCTTCCATCGAGCGCGCGGCGGCGGTGGCTTCTTCCACCAGCGCTGCGTTTTGCTGCGTGGTTTCGTCCATCTGCGTCACGGTGGTGTTGACCTGTTCGATGCCGGCCGATTGTTCCTGCGACGCCGCAGAAATTTCGCCCATGATGTCGGTCACGCGCTGCACGCTGGCAACGATCTCGGCCATTGTGGAGCCTGCCGCATGCACCAGCGTCGAACCTTCGGCGACCCGCTCGACCGAATCGTCAATCAGGGTCTTGATCTCCTTCGCGGCAGCGGTGGAGCGCTGGGCGAGGGTGCGGACTTCCGATGCCACCACCGCAAAGCCGCGGCCCTGTTCGCCCGCACGTGCCGCTTCCACCGCCGCGTTCAAGGCCAGGATATTGGTCTGGAACGAGATACCGTCGATGACGGAAATGATGTCGGCAATCTTCTTGGATGAGACCTCGATACCAGCCATGGTGCCCACGACCTTGCTCACGATCTCGCCGCCCTGCGATGCCACGCCCGCCGCACCGATCGCCAACTGATTGGCCTGACGGGCGTGTTCGGCATTCTGGCGCACGGTGGAGGTCAGCTCTTCCATCGAGGCGGCGGTTTCTTCCAGGTTGGCGGCCTGCTGCTCGGTGCGCTGCGACAGGTCCTGATTGCCTGCAGCGATTTCGCTGGCGGCAGAATTGATCGATATCGCCGAATGCTGGATGCGGCCGACAATCTCTGCCAGTTGCGCGGCGGTGGCATTGGCATCGTCACGCATCTGCGCGAACACGCCCTTGAACTCGCCGGTCATCCGTGCGGTGAGATCGCCTGCAGCGATGGATTGCAGCAGCGACGACAGCGATTGCAGGTTGCCGTCGGCAGTGGCCATGAGTTGGTTGAGGCTATCGACCATCACATGGAAATCGTACTGGAAACGCTCGGCATCGCCGCGTGCGCTGAAGTCGCCGTTAGCCGCGGATTGCGCCAGCTGCTTGATCTGGCGGTTCATTGCAGACAGGTTGGCCCTTACCTCGTCCATGGTCTGCGAGAGCACGGCCTTTTCGCCGGGCAGGCGCTCCATGCTTTCGCTGAGATCGCCGATGGCATAGCGCCCCATGATGCGTGCCAGGTTCGTCTGCACCGCCAAATGCGACGCCACCAGGGTATTTGTGTCCTTCGCCATGCGGCCATAGTCGCCAGGAAACGCCGCGGCGTCGATGCGGAAGCTGGTCTGGCCGTCATCGTGGCGCCTGGCCATGTCGCTCTGCGCGTCTAGCAAGGATTGCAGCTGCGTCTGCATGCGACGCATGGCGCGCAGCAGACGGCCGGTTTCATCCTTGGCGTCGCTTTCCACGTCGTTGTCCAGCTGGCCGTCGGCAATCGCCTCTGCGGCTAGGGTTGCGCGTGCGAGCGGCTGGGTCAGGCTGCGGGTGATGAGCCAGGCAAGCAGGCTGCTGATCACAACCACGGCAATGCCGCCGGAGATGATCAGCAGCTTGCCGCGATTCATCGAGGCCACTGCGTCAGCATAGGCTTGCTGGCTTTGACCTTCCTGACGCGTCACCAGCGCGCGAATCTTGTCCTGCCATGCCATCGTCGCCGGGCGCGCCTGTTCGCTGAGCAAGACCTGCGCCGGTGCATTGTCGTTTTGCGCGGCGAGCGCCATGACCTGATCGTTGATCTTGCCTGAGATTGCGCGTCGCTCGTCCATCTCGGCGCGAATCTTGCGGCTTTCCTCGGAGCCGGGCAGCGTATCGAGCTTGGCCCGCAACTGGTTATAGCGCTGGCGCTGCGTATTGATGGTGGTGAGCGCTTCGTTGTTGAGTTCAGCGCTGGTGGCCATGGTATAGGTGCCCAGCGCGATCAGGATCGATGAGTTGGCATCCAGCATGCCATTGCCGATCTGGATCTTGGCCATACGATCGAGCACGATGAAATCGAATTGCTTTCTTGCATTGGCCATGGTGACCAGGCCGGTCGCCACCAGGAGGCTCGACAGCAGAATCAGGATGCCGAAGGCGACGCCGAGACGGCGACCGACGTTGTAGCGTTGCAAATAAGCAGTCATGCGAGTCGTCCTGATGTCCCTTGGGTGGCACCGGCTGGCAGGTCGCGTGATGTTCGCGCGAATGCCTCGGCAACGTGATAACGACGCGAAGGTCGGAAACTTAAACCGCCCGCTCCAGGCCGCATTTAGCTCGCATTTTCGTTCACGCAGGTCAGGAAAAAACCGACTGGCAGCGCGGCGATTATCCACGTGATAATGCTGATGTTATTGCATCGGCGGCATCGCGCTTGCTCTGCGCTCGCTCTTTAGCGCGTGGGTAAGGCCAGGCATCTGAGACGGCGAACGCGTCTTGTAGCCGGCGTCTGGGCCGGGCTGTTTGGACACCGCTAAGGGGTTATGCAGCGCGGTTTCTACCCGTACTCCGGATGCCATGTCGCGCGGCATCGCCGACTCACTCCGCCGCGACGTCCCAAGCGTGATCATGTTCGCCATGAACAGCAGTCACCAGATCACCGCGCGAACGATCACGGTCACCCCGGCAGGCGCAGCATCTGCCGGCAGCGAGGTCGTGGTGCAGTTGTCGGCCAGCCCGAACCCACGCTGGCAGGCGTGTTTCAATTTCGTCGTGCAAGGCCGTGATGGCTTCTTCCTGCAGGGCAGGCCGATATTCGACAACGCAAGCTTTCATTGCATCTTGCAGGCAGGACAGGCCGAGGCCTTTCGCCAGGAGTTGCCGGATCTGCTGGTATCTGCCAGTGCGCTTGCGCGTGCCCAAGCGAACAAGGATGCGGCGCGGTGAGCAATCTCGTTACTGTGCAGACAGAGCGCGACCTGTAGGCGTTGCACAAGACTTCAGATCGAGGGCCATGTCCCACCGCTCCAGTCCGGGCGCATAGCCATCTACGGTCACCTGCTGCACGACAAAGCCGAAGCGGGCGTAGAACTGCTGGGTATGTTGACTCGTATCCAGCACGACGCGCCGCACGTCTGGCATCTGGCGCAATGTTTCAAGCCGGGTCAGGAGCAACTGCGTTCCCGCGCCGCAGCGGTGCAGGCTGGGATGGACCATGCCCCAGCACAAGCTCGCCGTGATGCCATCGGCGCTGATCGCATAACCGGCGCAGCCAGCGATATCGTTGCCGCGCTCGAGCAGTTGGTAGTGCCACGCCGCAGCGTGTTGGATCAGGAAGCCAGCGAAGTCGGCACGTTCCCCGGCGCTGAAGAACGCAGGCACATTCGCGTCGAAGAGTGCCATGCACGTATCGAAGTCCTGGGAGTGATACGGCCGAATCGTGTCCATGTGCGTAGTGTGCCTCAGACGGGCAGGCGCGATGTAGCGGCACGCCCTCCTGTGCCATCTAAACACAGCTCGCCAAAGAGCAACGACTCACGTACCTCTATGACCGCGGGCAATCGGCGGGAGATGACGCGGCGGAAGGCGGCGACGTTGCGCTCTTTGCGCAGGCGAGCGCACGGAACCAGCTCGTGTGCGGCGAACTATTGCAATGGGGCATGAGCGCTGGCGTGGAGCCGGCGCTGTGGGTGCTGCACACCTCCAGGCGCCTGGCTGCCCCGAAGGTGCGCGCCTTCGTGGACTTCGTGTGCGGCGGTACCCGGATGTGTCGCTTGTGTTGAAAGGGTAGGGGCTGCAGCCCGCTTGTGCGAGCCAGCCTGCATAGCGGCCAGCTGCGCAGCTGAACGGTCACCTTGCGATCAATTCCCCTCACACCCGCAATAGCCGCCTTGCCAGACTGCGGCCGGACGCGGCGTCCGCTTGATCGCCACCAGCGCCCAGGATCGGGCGGCGCAAATGCGGCGGCGGCAGGCAGATCAGCACGCACGGTGTTTTTGCCAGCGCGGACTGCAGCGAGGAACGCCAGACACCGCGCCGGACGACGGCGTCGTGTTCGACCACCAGCACGTCGGCGCAGGCGCGCTTGAGCAGGCCGGCGATCTCGCGACGCGGGTTGCCGATAGCCACGTGGATGCGCACGCGCAGGTCCTCGTCGGGCAGTTGCTGGACCAGATCGCCGAGCCAGCTGGCGGCCGCGTCTTCGCTCAGCGGCTTGTCGTTGAACAGGCTGTCGACCAGCAGGCCCTCGCTGATCTCCGGCACGACGTGCAGCAGGTGCAGGTCGGCGCCGCGGCGGCGTGCCAGCGCGGCGGCATCGCGCAGCGATTCCAGGCTGGTTTCGCGGCCGGTGATCCAGCAGGCGACGTGGCCGCCGACAGCGCCGTCGCGCGGGATCGCATCGGCGTAGGGCAGGGTGAGCATGGGCGTGGCCACGCGCTGCAGCACGCGCGCGCGCAGCGAGACATGCAACGGGCGCGGCAGGCCGGTGCGCTCTGACGGCGGCATGATCAGCAGCGCATCTTCGCGGCTGCGGCAGAACGAGACGATGCCGGCAGCGGCGGGGCCACCGGCGAGTGCGCGTTCGCAGCCCGGGTAATTGGAAGCCTCGGCAAAAAACGCATCCAGCGACTGCCGGGCCTGCGCACGCTTGCCCTTGGCGTGCACGTGCAGGATGGTCAGGCGCGCGCGCAGGCGGTCCACCAGCTGCGCCACGGTCGGGATGGCCGCATGGCAGGTCTCGGAAAAATTGGTGGCGAAGATCAGGTGGGTGGGGGTGGTCTGCATGGCTGGCTCCGTGGTCAGTAGATGAAACCGTCGATGGCGCGCACCTCGCGCAGCGGTACGCGTTGGCCCAGCATCTCGCGCAGGGTCAGTTCGATGCCGCGCGACAAAGCGGTCATCGGGGTGTCGTGCACGGTGTTCTCGAACGGGTCTTCGATGGCGCTGCTGGCGCTGTCGATGGCGATCAGGGTGAAGCTGATCAGCACCGAGGCGATCGGCATGGCCAGGCCCATGCCGGCGATCAGGCCCAGCGGCACCAGCCAGCAATACATGTTCACCAATGTGCGCGGCAGCGAGGAGAACTGCCGCGGCAGCGGGGTGTTCTTGATGCGTTCGCAGGCGCCCTGGATGTTGGCCAGCGTGGTGAGGTTGGCGTCCAGCGACGACCAGCGCAGGCTGTCGAGCATGTCCCAGTCGCGCGCCTGCTGCAGTTGCTGGCCCAGCCGCAGGGTCAGCGCGTTGGGGATGTTGGCATAGCCGCGCAAGTCGTCGGCGCGTGCCTGGCCGAGCAGCCCGGCCAGCTCGGGAAACGGATTCTGCCGGCGCAGATGGCAGCGCAGGGCGTGCACGAAGGCGACCTGGTGCACCACGATGTCGTCGCGCAGCGCGGCCTGGCGTGGGTCGGCCGGGTCCAGATCCAGCGCGGTCAAGGCCTGGCGTGCGATGGCGCGTGAGGTGTTCACCAGCGTGCCCCAGAGTTGGCGCGCCTCCCACCAGCGGCCATAGGCCGCGTTGGCGCGGAACGCCAGGAAGATGGTGAGCGCCGAGCCGAGCTGGGCCAGCGGCAAGGCTTCGATCGACAGCCACTGCCAGTCGAAGAAGGTGTAGAGCACGGCCACCGCGCAGTCGAACGCCAGCAATACCAGCAGGCGCTTGTAGGTCTTGGGCCAGATGCGTCGCAACGGAAACGTATCGCGGGTGATCATGGGAGAGGCAACATCGACGTGGGGTAGACGCATTACACCCAGCCTCCACGGTCGTGTCTGCCATCCTTGCGCCAGCGTTGGACAGTGCACGCACCGTCCGAACGATGCGGCCGGGCTATCTTTCGATAGGGTGAAATCCGCAGGCCTGGCCACGATGCTGTGGCATCAACCACAACCAGAAAGGAGCGGCATTGCAGCGCAAGTGCATGGGATGGCAATGGACAGACTGAGACTGCCATTCAAGTGGCGCGGGCAGGTGGTCAAGCTCAATCGCGGCCCGACGCTGTGGGCGTCGCTGGCGATGCTGGGTCTGCTGGTGTGGGCGGAGTGGTACTCGCACCTGGGCGTGTCGCTGGGTCTGCTCTACATCCTGCCGGTAGTGCTGGCGGCCACGGTGCTGTCACGGCGCGACATCGTCATCGCCGCGATCGCCTGTGCGGTGCTACGCGGCTTGTTCGTGACCGATGAAACGTTGGTCGAACAGGCGCTGCGCTTTTTCATGGCGACGATTGCCTATGCCGGCTGCGGACTGCTCGTGGCCGAGATCAGCCGCACCCGTCGGGTGATCCTGGCCCATTACGTGCAGCTGCGCGCCGAACAGCGGCTGCGCCGGCGGCTGGAGCGGCAATTGCGGCTGCTCGCCGAGAGCAGCCCGGCGGCGTTGCTGACCGTAGCCGGCGATGGCCGCATTGTGGCGGCCAACCGCGCCGCACACGAGATCCTGGACATGGCCGAGGAGGGCGGGCTGGAGGGCCGCGCGGTGCGCGAGTTCCTGCCGCTGCTGGACGATGCGCTGAGCATGAGCGCCAATCTGGATGGCATGCGCACCTCCGCCAGCACCTGGGGCTGCCGCAGCGATGGCACCCGCTTCCCGGCCACCACCTGGTTCTCGGTCTACGAGGACAGTGAAGAGCGGCACCTGGCCGCGATCCTGGTCGACACCAGCGAGGAAGTGCGCGCGCGTGAATCGGCGCACTTCGACGATGTGCTGAAGAACAATCGCCTGCTGGCCGGCGCGGTGTCGCACGAGATCCGCAACCTGTGTTCGGCAGCGGGCGTGGTCACCTCCAACCTGGCGCGGCATCCGGCCATTGGCGCAGATCCGGACCTGGCCGCGCTGCGCAGCCTGGTGGCGGCATTGATGGAGCTGGCATCCTTCAACCTGCGTCGGCAGCTGCCCGACGACGCGCATGAAACGCGGCTGCAGACGCTGTGCAGCGAGTTGGATGTGATCATTCGTTCGGACTGGGAAGACGTCGATGGCCAGCTGGTGATCCAGATCCCGGCCGAGTTCCCGTCGGTGCACGGCGACCGCCATGCGTTGCTGCAGGTGCTGCTCAATCTGGCGCGCAATTCGCTGCGTGCGGTACAGCCGCTGCCACCGCAACGCCGCCAGTTGATCGTCAGTGCGCGCCTGGAACAGGAGCGCGCGGTGTTGAGCGTGCGCGACACCGGGCCGGGCATCGCTGAGCCGGGCCGCCTGTTCCAGCCGTTCCGCAGCGACAGCGACGGCTCCGGGCTGGGGCTGTATATCTCGCGTGCGCTGATGGCCAACCAGGGCGGTGTGCTGCGTTACGCGCCTGGCGGCGAAGGCGCCTGTTTCGAACTGCATCTGCCGCTGGCGCATGCGCCGTATGCGGAGGCGCAGGATGGATGAGTCGCGGCGCGAACCGGTGCGCCTCTACCTGCTGGACGACCACACGCTGTTCCGGGAGGGCCTGCTGCGCCTGCTCGGTGCCGACGCCCGCTTCGAGGTGGTGGGGCAATCAGGCACCTTGGCGCAGGCCATCGTACAGATCGCGTCGCTGACGCCGGACGTGGTCATCCTCGACTACGACATGGGCGAGTACAACGCGCTGGACTACATGCGGCGCCAGGCCGAGCAGGCGCGCCGCCCGGCCACGCTGGTCGTCACCGCCGGCCTGCCCGAGCGCGACGCACTGGCCTTGATCCGGCTCGGCGTGTCCGGCATCTGCCGCAAGGATGTCTCCACCGATGAATTGATCGACAGCATCCACGCGGTGGCGATGGGCCGGGTGCTGATCGACCAGCGTTATCTGCAGTCGCTGGTCGCCCAGGGCACCCAGGACAGCCGGCCCAGTTTCACCGACCGTGAGCGCGAAGTGCTGCGTGGCTTGTTGCGTGGGCAGTCCAACAAGTTGATCGCACGCCAGCTGGGCAGTTCGGAAAGCGCGATCAAGGCGACCTTCCAGCAGCTGTTCAACAAGCTCGACGTGCGCTCGCGCAGCCAGTTGGTGATGGTGATCCTGCAGGATTATCGCGACCTGGTGTGAGGCGTCTGGTCGCTTCGAGAAACGTCACGCGGGCGATGCAGGCGCAGATATTTACCGGCTGAAGCCGATGCAGTCGCAGCGGCTCGGATAGGTATGGGGCCGTGCAACATGGCAGCAGGTGTGACGCGGTAAACCGTCACACCGTGTCGGACTCATCTGCACGATGCGTGGACGAAGCGCCGGTCATCATGCGCGCCTGGTGGATTGAGGTGTTACATGGCGAAGCCGACGCTGTTCTTCCTGCACGCCCTTGGGTCCAGCAGCAACGAGTGGTCTGGCGTCATCCGGCGACTGGAGGCGCGTTTCGACTGTGTGGCGCTCGATATTCCCGGCTTTGGGGAGGCGCCGCCGCTGCAGCATATCGACACCGCCGCGCTGGTTGCCTGGTTTGTCGACGAGGTGATTCGACGGCAACCGACGTGCTGGTTCGCGATCGGGCACAGCATGGGCGGAAAGATCGCCACCCTGGCAGCGGCGCAGGCGCGCGATGGCATGGCCGGGCTTGCCGGGCTTGCTGGCGTGATCCTGGTCGCGGCGTCGCCGCCGGCGCCTGAGCCGATGGATGAGTCGCGACGACGGAAGATGCTGGCCTGGTTCGAAAAGGGCCACCCCACGCGGCAAGAAGCGGAACAGTTCATCGACGATAACTGTGCGGCGACGCTGCCTGCACCGGTCAGGAACGCGGCTGTCGACGATGTGCTGCGAACAAGTGCAAAAGCTTGGATCGCCTGGCTCGCGCACGCCAGTCGTGAGGACTGCAGCGCGCAGGCCGGCTGCATGGACGTGCCTGCGTTGATCATCGCCGGCAACGAAGATGGCGACCTCGGCGAAGCCGCGCAGAGAGCGCTGAACGCGCCGCATTATCACGATGCGCGTATCGCCGCCGTGGCCGATGCCGCGCACCTGATCCCGTATGAGCAGCCGGAACACCTCGCGCAGCTGATCGCCGCGCATGCGGATCGCTGCGTGGACACGTGCCTGCCCGATGACTTCATCACGCTGCTCAATGCAGACCGGGTCGCCCCGCGCATGCGCAAGCTGCTGCTCAGCCGGCATGCCGGCCCACCTGCTGGTGCGCAGGGCGTGCTGAGCCAACATCAACTGGAAATACTCACCGCAGTGGTCGCGCGTGTCTTAGATGGTGCCGGCGATGCGCGCGAGATTGCGCGGCGGATCGATGTCCAGCTTGCCGAAGCCGCGGGAGATGGTTGGCGCCATGCAGCGTTGCCACCGGACCGGCTTGCGGTGCCGCTGGGGCTCGACACGCTCGACGCGCTCACCAATGGCTTCGCTGGATTGCCTGCCGATATCCAGGATCGTTGGCTGCGCGAGGTGTCGCGCTCGACGGCCGGCGATCCCTCGGCACACGGGCTGGATGCAGCGCAGCTGGCGCACTGGTTCGAGGACGTACGCGCCGAAGCCGCGCGGACCTGGATCAGCCTTCCCGCCACGATGGCGGCAGTGGGATACGACGGCTTCGCAGTTGGCGGCGCCGGTATCGACAGCCCAGGCTATCAGCAGACCGCAGCAGATCGGCAGGAAGCCTGGCAGCTTCCTGCCAAGGGTTTTCGATGACCCTGGGCACCCACGACGCTCCAGTCGATGTCGTCGTGGTGGGGAGCGGGGCAGGCGGCGGCCCATTGGCTGCACGGCTCGCGCAACGAGGTCTTTCGGTAGTTGTGCTGGAGGCGGGTGCGGCCTTCAGCCCTGCGTCCCATCTGCCTGATGAGCTGACGACCGGCATCTACTGGATGGAAGAGCGCCTGAGCGGCGGGCAGACGCCTACCGCATTTGGCGCCAACAATTCCGGTTCGGGCCTGGGCGGTTCGACCCTGCATTGGGGAGCCTTCTGCCCGCGCCCGGACAAGCGCGATCTGAGCCTGTCGACGCACACCGGGCAGCACGGCATGGACTGGCCGATCGCGCACGAAGAGCTGCTGTCCTATCTCCGCCGCGTCGAGGAGTTCATCGGCGTCTCCGGGCCCGCGCACTATCCGTGGGATCCCGAGCGCAAATACGCTTATGCGCCGGCGCAGCGCAACGCGTCGGCCGACGCGATGGAGCGCGGTTGCCGCACGCTGGGCATCACCGCCACCGATGCGCCAGCCGCGTTGGTGACCAGGGTGCATGCGCAGCCGCACCACGGCAGGCGCGCGGCCTGCAACAACTGCGGCGCCTGTCATCAGGGTTGCAGCAACGGCGCCAAGGTGAGCGTCGATACCACCTGGCTGCCACTGGCGCGCGTGCACGGTGCGCAATTGCGACCCGATTGCCGGGTCATCGACATCGAGCGCGACGCCCGTGGCATGGTCAGCGGCGTGGTCTATCAACAGGATGGGCGCGAACTGCGCCAGCGGTGCGCGAGCCTGTTCCTGTGCGCAGGCGGCGTGGAAACACCGCGCTTGCTGCTCAACCTGGGACTGGCCAACTCCAGCGGCCAGGTGGGGCGCAATTTCATGGCGCATGTGGCCACCCAGGTGTGGGGGGAATTCGACGCAGACATGCGCATGAACCGTGGTTACCCATCGTCGCTGATTTCCGAGGACATGCTGCGCCCGTCCAATGCCGATTTCATCGGGGGCTATCTGATACAGAGCCTGGGCGTGCAGCCGATCACCCTGGCCAACACGCTGGCACGTGGCGCGGGCATGTGGGGGAGGGAACTTGTATCGACCATGACGCGCTACAACCGCCTGGCAGGCATCGGCATCAATGGCGAATGCCTGCCGCAGGACGGCAACCGGCTGAGCCTGTCCGACGAGCGCGATGCCTTCGGCCAGCGCAAGGCGCGTATCGACTTCAGCTACGGACCCAACGAACGCGCGATCGATGCGCACGCGCGCGCATCGCTGCGCGCAATCTGGGAGGCAGCCGGCGCCGAACGCATCTTCGCTGCCGCCCGCTCTGCGCACACGCTGGGCACCTGCCGGATGGGCAGGGATCGCGAGCAGGCCGTGGTGGACCCGGACGGCCGCGCTTTCGACATCGCCAACCTCTACATCTGCGACAACTCGATTTTTCCAAGTGCACTGGCAGCCAATCCCGCGCTGACGCAGATGGCACTTGGACTGCGCACGGCAGAGCGATTTCTCGCCCGCTAGTGGCGCGCATACCCCCACCAATCTCTAGCACAGGAGTTCAGCATGGATCTCGGAATCAACAATCGGATCGCCCTCATCAGCGGCGGCGACTCGGGAATGGGCAAGGAAACCGCGCGACAGCTGCTCGAAGCCGGCGTGCGCGTGGCGATCACCGATCTGCCGGACGGCACGCTCGACCAGGCAGTGGCGGAGTTGTCGGCCCTGGGGCAGATCATCGCCATCGAGGGCGATGTCACCCGCGAGCAGGACGTCACCGCCATCTGGACACAGGTGCGCGAACGCCTGGGCGACCCCGACATCTACATCAACGCAGCGGGCGTCACCGGCGCAACCGGCGATTTCCTCGATGTCAGCGATGCGGGCTGGCTTGAAACGCTGGACATCAACCTGATGGGCGCGGTGCGCATGTGTCGCCAGGCCATTCCCGCGATGCGCCGCAATCAATGGGGCCGGGTCGTGCTGTTCGCCTCGGAAGATGCAGTGCAGCCCTACGTGGACGAGCTGGCCTATTGCGCATCGAAGGCAGGAATCCTGAGCCTGGCCAAGGGCCTGTCCAAGGCCTACGGACCGGACAACGTGCTGGTCAATACGGTGTCGCCCGCATTCATCGCAACCCCCATGACCGACAAGATGATGCAGAAACGCGCAAGCGAAAACGGAACCACGTTCGAGCAGGCGGTCGAATCGTTCCTGGACGAAGAGCGTCCCGGCATGGTGCTCAAGCGACGCGGCCGCCCGGAAGAAGTGGCCTCGGCGGTTGCCTTCCTGTGCTCGGAGCGCGCCAGCTTCATCAACGGTGCCGGGATCAGGGTGGATTCGGGGTCTGTCTTTACCATCGCGGGGTGAGGCAAGTGTTGCCCATATCGATGCGGGAGCGTTGATACCCAACGCAGGTCTCTGCTTGGAGTTAAACCGCCGGTGCGCTCGGCCACCGGCGCAGAGACCAAGAGACAGTGTGAGTTGCCGAAGTTCCCCAGTTTCAGCAAATCCATGTCCGACCGTCCGTCATTCTTAACCGAGCCGGTCTATGCCGGCTTCGAGCTCACGTGGTGTGCGGCGAAGTCGAGTTGAAGTCGAGTTGATGCAAAAGCTTCCGGCCGGTGACCATCCAGCCCCGACATTTATTTCGCATAATGTATATTATGTCAGGAAAAGTTTGGCGACCAACTACCTTACAACCCCGTTGTCTTCCTGCAACTCCCTTTTGAACGGCACATCCGGCGGTGGTCTGGCGGTTGCCGGTTGATCGTTGAGATTCGGGTCGCTCAGGCCGCAGCCACCGCCGAACTGCAGCAACGACACCACGCAGCTGATCTTGGTGGTCGTTCCCGGGATCGGGATCTCGATCTTCTTCAGGCCGCGCCGCACCCATTCCTGCAGCAGCGACTGGTTCGGCATCCAGTACTTGTCCAGCGAGGTCGGCGTGTAGCCGTACGGCGGACGTTTGAGCCAGGTGCCGCCCTGGGCGATCTGGTCGCGGGTCCAGGTATCGGTTTCGCTGCCCGGCGGCCCGCGGTCACCAGCACCGTTGCCGGCATCGCCGGCTCCGGCGGCGACGTGAACGCTGCCGTCTGCGTTGAACATGCCATTGCGCGTTCCGTTGGCGCCAGTTGCTTCGCCGCTACGGCGACGGTCGGATTTGCTCCAGTCGTCCGCATTGGTCGCAACATCCCAGCCGCCGCTGCGGTCTGCTGGTGCCGGGCCGGCATTGCTGGTCGCCGGCCTGGTTGCGGATGAGGCTGCCGTCGTAGTGCCGGACTGCGCCGATCGCGCCGAATTCGCCTGTGCCTGATTGGGCTGAGTGGAGGCCGTCGATGGCTGGGGTGCTGCAACCACCGAGGTGGACGCTGTCGGCGCCGGGGTCGCTGGCGTAGGTTGGGCTGACGCGGCCGGTATCGGCTGGGGCGCCGGGTCCGGCACGCTTGGCAGCTCTGCTGTTCGAATGGCGACATCGGGCATGCGAACCGTCGGTGTGATCTCGCGGCTGCGCACGGACGGCGCAACGACCTGGGGCTGGTCCGGCACGACGATTTCCCGCTCGCGCACCGTTGGCGCGTTGGCAGCGCGCACCGCGACGGTTGCTGCGGGACGCCGCAATTCGCGCAGTTGCGGCTGTTCGGTCACGGTCTGGATATCGCGCTGACGCACCTCGATCTGCGGCTCGGCCGGCGCGACCGGACGCGGAGCTATCGCGATTGTGGGCGGTGGCGGCACGACGAAGTCGTTCGTGGCCACCGGTGTTTCGGTGACCTGCAGTGGCGACTCGATCGTCACCGGCGGCACCTGCACGGTGACGCGTGGTACCTCCGGCGCCACCGCCTCGCTGGCAGCAGCCGCCACCGGTTCCGGCGCGATGTCTTGGGCCTGGGCAGTGCTTGAAGGAAGATCGGCAGACTCAATCGGCACGGGCTTCGATGGCGCTGCGCTTGGTGCGCTCGGCTTACCGGTCGCAGCGGTCGCACTGGACTGCGACGCTGAAGCCGCATCGCCGGAGACAGCCTGTGCAGCGTCAGCAGGCTGCCCTTGCCCACCGCCCTGCTCCGCCGCTCCGTCGCCGATGAAGGTCATGCGCACCCGCGATTCGTCGCCGGTCTTGGTGTCATCCGGCGCCCAGCGCACCATAACGACCCAGATGAGCAGTGCGATGAAGCCAAGATGGATCAACAGGCTGCCGAGCAGCGCCAGCCAGTGTTGCGGCCGTTGGTCTCTCGGTCGCGGCTCCCAGTGCTGCCACCACAGGCTGCGAAATGCCTGAAACGGCGACAACACCAACGCCATGCCAGTGCCTGCCGACGCCGCTGGCCGCACCAGCAGCACGTCCATCACCTGGTCGCCGTTGAACGAAGCAGCTGGCCTGATGCGGCTGCTCATCCAGGTCGCCCAGCCATACGGCAGGCCGGTGCGCCGATCCAGAATAAGCTTGCCCGGCATGCGCGCGCGCAGCGCATCCAGCAGATCGGCGGCCGTGGTCACCGGTGGCGCGGAATCAGGCCGCGCTGTCGCGCGGGATATACGGTGCGTCGCCGGTGGCGTGGTCGGTCGCGTCGCGGACCGCAATCACGCCGGGCACGCGCCCCATCAAGGTCTTCTCGATGCCCTGCTTCAAAGTCACATCGGCCATGCCGCAGCCGTGGCAACCGCCGCCGAAGCGCAGCAGCACCACACCTTCCGCCGAGACCTCCTGCACCGCCACCCGGCCGCCATGCGATGCCAGCTGCGGGTTGATCTCGTTCTCCACCACCCAGCGCACGCGCTCCACCATCGACGCGGACTCGGCCGGCGCTTCGCCCTTGATCTTGGGCGCCTTGATGGTGAGCTGCTGGTTGCCGGTGGACTGGGTGACGTAGTCGATCTCGGCGCCATCCACCCAGGGCACGCTGGCGGCAACGATATACAAGGTGAAGCCGTCGCAGTCGATCGCCCATTCGTCGCCGCTCAGGTCCGCCGGTTCGGCGAACTCGAGCCGGGCGTCGGCGCGCGGGGTGCCCGCATCCACCGCGCTCAGGCGCACGCCCATGCCGGGCACGCCCTCGCGTTCGATGAGCTTGCGGAAATAGGTTTGGGCTTTGTCGGATATCTGGATCATGCGGGTTATTCTACCGCTCAATGCGCCTGCGCTCATGGAACACCGTGATCCTGAGTGAACGCGCTGTCCGCCATCCCTGCGAGACTGTCATGACCGATCTGATTCCCCTGGAACAGGCCCATTGCCTGCCGCGCAAGGGCAGCGACCACAAACTTGGCGAAGCGCGTCTGGCTGAACTGCTGCCGCAGGTGCCGGGCTGGGAGCTGGCCGAAGTGGGCACCGCGATCACCCGCACATTCCGCTTTGCCGACTATTACCGCACGCTGGCCTTCGTCAACGCGCTGGCCTGGATCGCCCACCGCGAAGACCACCACCCCGACCTGGGCGTGCATTACGACCGCGTGGTGGTGCGCTATTCCACCCACGACGTCGGCGGATTGAGCGAAAACGACTTCATCTGTGCGGCCAAGACCGCCCAGCTCTACGATCAAGGAGCCACCCCATGACCCTGTCTCGCCCTGCCCTCGCCGGCCTGTTCATTGCCGTCGGCATCAGCGGGTGTGGCAAGTCGTCGCAGCAGCCTGCCGCACCGGCGGTGGCACCGACCGAACTGGCCGCCTTGAAAACACCGCCGCCGGAATATTCCCCGCAGCTGGCCTGTGCCGGCATCGGCGGCACCTCCGTGCTCCGGGTCGTGGTCGGTGTCGAAGGCACCCCGACCGACGTCTCGGTAACGCAAAGCAGCGGTCAGCCGGTGCTGGACGAAGCCGCGCAAAAACGCGTACGCGAATGGAAATTCCGGGCCGCCACGCGCAATGGCCAGGCGGTGCCGCAGACGATCCAGGTGCCGGTGGCATTCAAGCCGCCGGTGCCGCGCCCGGACGAATGTTTTGCCATCGAAGAACGTGCGCGTCGAGGCGGTTGAGCCGCCGTTGATGCATTGCGCGAGGATGCGTGGCTGCGGCAATTCGCCGGTGCCAGCGCTCAGCATGCAACGCTGAGCACGGCGAACGACCTGCATCAGCGCCAGGTACCCGCGGTGCTCGCTCGGTGTCAGCGTGCACGCGCCATTGTTGTCGCGTCAGACACCACGTGTTCGTCATCCAGACATGGCCATCCTGCAGCCGCAGTGTGGTCATGCATCGTGCGCAGCAGCAGTCGCCACGCTCCCCGCAGAGTACGTTCTATTCCACGAGGTCGTGCGTCACATGCTCGAAGTGTCATCACACAATGTCTGGACCGCATTTGCGGTCACGCTTGCGGCGGGCCTGGCAACCGGACTCGGCAGCCTGATGGTCATGTTCTCCAAGAAGCCCAACCCGCGCCTGCTGGCATTCGGTCTGGCATTCGCCGGCGGTGCGATGGTGTACGTGTCGCTGTCGGAGATTCTCAACAAGTCGATCGCCTCGTTCTCCAACGCCTACAACGCAAAGCTCGGATTCACCTTCGGTACGCTGGCGTTTCTGGCCGGCATGCTGCTGATCATGGTGATCGACCGCCTGGTGCCCAACCCGCACCAGAGCCTGTCCAGCGACGATCCACTGTTCCGCGACGACAACCGTGCCTATATCCGCCGGGTCGGCCTGATGACGGCCATCGCCATCACCGCGCACAATTTCCCCGAAGGCCTGGCGACCTTCTTCGCCACGCTGGAAAGCCCTGCGGTCGGCATGCCGCTCGCGTTCGCCATCGCCATTCACAACATTCCCGAGGGCATCGCCATTGCGGTGCCGGTGTACTTCGCCACCCGCAACAAGTTCTACGCCTTTGGCGCCAGCCTGCTCAGCGGACTGGCCGAACCGATCGGCGCCGGCATCGGCTATCTGGCCTTGTCCAGTGTGCTGTCCGAAGTGGTGTTCGGCACGGTCTTCGGCCTGATTTCCGGGGTGATGGTGTTTCTGGCACTGGACGAATTGTTGCCGGCGGCCAAGCGCTACGCGCAGGGCCACGAGACGGTCTACGGCCTGGTGGCCGGCATGGGCACGCTGGCGATCAGTCTGGTGTTGTTCCGCTTCGCCACGCCCTAGCGCAACCTCCAACGACCACGCGGCGTGTGACAACGCGACCTGCCGATGCAATCGAAGGGGTCGGGATGCCAAGGGTTGCGTATCGCCGTTCCCATGACGAGAGTTGGTTTCGCTAGCGGCAGCGAACGGTATCGGCGCAGCCGCACATGGCCTGAACGCCATCGCACGCATCCGCGCTGATGTGGCTATCTTGCTGCCTCAGCGCCCCAGCCGGTCCAATGCCTCGGCCAGTTCCGGCGCCAGCGGCGCACTCAACACATAGGGTGTCTTGCCGGCATCCAGCGTGAATTCCAGCGAAGCGGCGTGCAGGAACAGGCGCTTCAGGCCGAGCTGCTCGCGCAGGCGCTTGTTGACCTCCGCCTCGCCGTACTTGTCGTCGCCGGCCACCGCGTGTCCCAGGTGCTGGGCGTGCACGCGGATCTGGTGGGTGCGGCCGGTTTCGATGCGGACTTCGCAATAGGAGTGCCCGCCGCGTCGCTCCAGCAGCTTGAAGTGGCTCAGCGAGGGCTTGCCGATCGCATTGACCTGCACATGCCGCTCGCCGCCCTGGCGCAGGCCGATGTGCAGCGGCGCATCGACCGTCATCACCCCGTCCGGCATGCGGCCGACCAGCAAGGTCAGATAGCGCTTGGTGATGCCACGGCCTTCGACACGGTCGTCCTCTCGCATCAGGGCCTGCATTTCGGTCAGCGCCGAGCGCTTCTTCGCCACGATCAGCAGGCCGGAGGTATCGCGGTCGAGCCGGTGCACCAGTTCCAGGGTCTGGTTCGGCCGCAGGGCACGGAGGGTTTCGATGGCGCCGAAGCTGATCCCGCTGCCGCCATGGCTGGCGACCCCGGACGGTTTGTTGAGCGCCAGCAGGCGCGCGTCCTCGAACACGATCGCCGCTTCCAGCCGCGCCAGGAACGATGACGGTGGCGCCGCCTTGTCGCCCTCTTCGGCAACGCGCACCGGCGGAATCCGCACTTCCTCGCCGCCCTCGAGCTTGCGCTCGGCCTTGGCCCGCCCGCCGTTCACCCGCACTTGGCCGCTGCGCACCAGCTTGTAGATCAGGCTGCGTGGTGCGCCCTTGAGCTGGCCGAGCAGGAAATTGTCCAGCCGCTGCCCAGCACGGTCTTCCGGAACTTTGAGAATGCGCACACCCACACGGTCGGGGGGCGGCTTGGGGGTCTGGGGGTCGGTCATCCGGCTCTTTATTCTGTTACACTCGGCGAGCGAGATAAGGGTTTGATTTCGTTGGAAGTTGATTGGCCAGAAGCCTGCCTTCCGATGAGTCCGGCACAGTGCGCGACCACCGCCCCCGGGGCGGCCATGTTAGCGGCTCACCGGCCTACCCGGCCATCGCCGGCGGTTTTTGACCGTTGCGCTGAACATGTCCCGTGCGCTGCCCCGGTCCGTCCGGACGCGGCTGCCGGCCCTGAAACACCTATAAAACTTAAGACAAGCGCTCCCGCGGCCTGCCGTGGTGTTGCAGCGCTGGAAACCCTGGTCAGGCCTGTCCGCGCGTTGCGCGAAGGGCCGACAAGCTGTTCCAGAGGCGAAACGTCACGGCGTTCCGCGCGGTAGAGCGCGAGAGGAACGCAACAATGAAGCGAATGCTGATCAACGCAACGCAGGCCGAAGAGCTGCGCGTGGCGATTGTGGACGGCCAGACCCTGTACGACATCGACATCGAACAGCCGTCCAAGGAACAAAAGAAGTCCAACATTTACAAGGGCCGTATCACCCGGCTCGAGCCCTCCCTGGAGGCGGCGTTCGTGGACTATGGCGCCGAGCGCCATGGCTTCCTGCCGCTGAAGGAAATCTCCCGCGACTATTTCCAGGCTGGCGTCGACCACAACAAGTCGACCATCCGCGAGTTGCTGCGCGAGGGTCAGGAAATCGTGGTGCAGGTCGACAAGGAAGAACGTGGCAACAAGGGCGCCGCCCTGACCACGTTCATCTCGCTGGCCGGCCGCTACATGGTGCTGATGCCCAACTCGCCGAGCGCTGGTGGCGTCTCGCGCCGGATCGAAGGCGAAGACCGCGCCGCGCTGAAGGAAGCGCTGGACAAGCTCGACATCCCCGACGACATGGGCGTGATCATCCGCACTGCCGGTGTCGGCCGTGACGCCGAAGAACTGCAGTGGGATCTGGACTACCTGCTGCAGACCTGGAAGGCGATCGCCGAGGCGGCGCTGAGCAAGCCGGCCGCGTTCCTGATCTACCAGGAATCGCGCCTGATCATCCGCGCCCTGCGCGACTACCTGCGTGCCGACATCGGCGAAATCCTGGTCGATACGCCGGAGCTGTATGCCGACGCCCAGGAGTTCATGCAGCAGGTGATGCCGCAGAGCCTGCGCAAGCTCAAGCACTACACCGACGACATTCCGCTGTTCAACCGCTTCCAGATCGAATCGCAGATCGAAGGCGCCTACGAGCGCAACGTGCGGCTGCCCTCGGGCGGCTCGATCGTGGTCGATCAGACCGAAGCGCTGACCGCCGTCGACGTGAACTCCTCGCGCGCCACCAAGGGCAGCGACATCGAAGAGACCGCCTTCCAGACCAATCTGGAAGCGGCCGAAGAAGTGGCCCGCCAGTTGCGCCTGCGCGACCTGGGGGGGCTGGTGGTGATCGACTTCATCGACATGGCCTCGACCAAGCATCAACGCGAAGTCGAAAACAAGCTGCAGAACGCGCTGAAGTACGACCGCGCTCGCGTGCAGCTGGGCCGCATCTCGCGTTTCGGCCTGATGGAAATGAGCCGCCAGCGCCTGCGTCCGAGCCTGGGCGAATCCAGCCAGATCGTGTGCCCGCGTTGCGACGGCCATGGCCGCATGCGCAGCGTCGAGTCGCTCTCGCTGTCGATCATCCGCGTGGCCGAAGAGCACGCCATGAAGGAAAACACCGGGCAGGTGCTGGTCCAGGCCCCGGTGGAGATCGCCAACTACCTGCTTAACGAGAAGCGCAGCGCGCTGCGTGAGATCGAGCAGCGCCACGAGTCGCCGATCATCATCGTCGCCGACGAACAACTGCACACCCCGCACTACGAGGTCACCCGCCTGCGTGAGAACGAGTTGGGCGAAGACAGCGGCAAGCCGAGCTACCAGCGCGGTACCCCGCGCAAGTTGCCGGTGCATGCGCTGACCAAGGCGCAGTTGAATATTCCGGCCGCGCCGGCAGTGACCTCGATCAAGCCGAGCCAGCCTGCTCCGCTGCGTGAAGAGGCCCCTGCCCCGGTTGCTGCTGCACCTGCACCTGCACCGGCTCCGGTCGCGGCACTGCCGCTTCCCGCGCCGGTGACCGGTGTAGTGGGCTGGCTGAAGCGCATCTTCGGTGGTGTCGAGCCGGTCGCGCCTGCGCCCGAGTCGACCCAGCGTCCGCGTCAGAACGATGCCGGCCGCGGCAGCCGCAACGAGCGTAGCGATCGCGGCGGCCAGCGTCGCGACGGCCGTGATGCCCGCAATGGTGGCAACGGCGGCAATCAGCACCGCAGCAATGGTGGCAATGGCAACGGCAATGGCTCCAACAAGGAGCGTCGTGATGAGCGTCGCCAGCCGGCAAATGGCCAGGCTGCGCAAAATGGTGGTCAAGCGCAGCAGGTGCAGGTGCCCAAGCCGCCGCGCAACGAGGCACAGCAGCCCAAGCAGCCGCAGCAGGCCCAGCAGCAGAAGCAGAAGCCGCAGAACCAGGCACCGCGCCCGCCACGTGCAGCTGCACAGCAGCAGGACGGCGCGCCGTCCGAGCGCCAGCAACGCCCTGCGCGCCAGGAAGAAGGCACTGCCTCGGCGCAGACGCTGACTTCCAAGGCCGCAACCGCAACCACTGCAACCGTGGTCGCAGCGATTGCCGAGACCGTAGCACCGGCAACGCAGGTGGCGGCGCATGCGGCTGCGCCGGCGCAGCCGGTCGAGGTCATCGTGACCGAGTCGCATGTCGATCGCGGCACCGACGCGAATGCGGAGGGTCAGGCACCGGAGGCAGCAGGCGATGACGCGGCAAATGGCGAAGGCGGCAGCCGTCGTCGTCGCGGTCGTCGCGGTGGCCGTCGTCGCCGTCGCGGCGCTGGCGCAAATGGTGAAGGCGGTAGCGGCGTCGATGGTCTGGAGACGGACGATCTGGACGGCGATGGCGAGGGCGATCTCGATGGCGACAACGAGAGCGACGATGCCGGTGCGCAGGTTCACACGTCGGCTGCCCCGCGCGCCGGCCAGCCGGAGTTCGACTTCGACGATGACGCGACCATGCCTGCGGTATCGGCACGCACCAAGGCGGAGTCCAGCACTCCGGCCGCAGTGAAGCCGCGCCCGGTACCGAAGGAACGGGCGGAAGCGCCGCTGGCGGCCGACACGACGTCGACCACGGCGCCGGTTTCCAACGCCACGCCGTCGTTCGAGCAGCAGGCTGCGACTCCTGCAGTCACCGCAGCCGAGCACGCACGTGGCGATGCATCGGCGGCCTCTCCGGCACCGGCTGCAACCGCATCGGCTAGCAACACGGCGCCGGCTGCATCGGCACCGGCACCGGCTGCGCAGGCTTCTGCCGTTGCACCGACCCCGCAAGCGCCTAAGGCTGCGGTTGTTGCGCAGGAATCGGCGACCTCGCCGGCTCAGGCTCCGGTTGCCGCTCCGTCCGCTGCCTCGACACCGATTGCCGCCTCGGTGCCAGTCGCGACGCTAGCCGCGGCTCCTGCAGCTCAGCCGGTCGAGCGTGCTGCTCCTTCGGCGGTGCGTTCGCCCGAGCCGGCTGTGCAGTCAACGCCGGTGCCGTCGGCATCCGCCGACGCTGCAGCGCCTGCGGTTGCTCGGCAGGAACAGACAGCACCGGTTGCAGCCGCGGCAGCAACGCAAGCGGAGTCGATGAAAACCGACGCAGCGCCGGCAGCCGTCAGTGTGCCAAAGCCGGTCGCTGCTGCGCCTTCCAGCGTGCAGGCGGACGTCGTGACATCCGAGCCGCCGCATGCCGAGCCGTCAACGGCGGCAAGCCCGGCAGCCGATGTTGCTGCGACGTCCACCGCAACCGTGCCGCAGACCTCGCCGTCTGCCGACGCTGCGCCGGCACGCAAGTCGTACGCGCCGGTGCAGACCACGCTGCTTGATGCATTGGCTCCGGCCGACGCAACAGCCGCGACCGCGCTACCGCCACAGGCCGAAACACAGGTGCCGTACAAGGCGCCCGAGCGGCCGGCAGCGGTCGCGCCCGTGTTGCCTGCAGACGCCAACGAGCAGACTGCCGACAAGCCGAAGCCGACGGTCGTCGTGTCCGAGGCAGCGAAGCCGGCAGATGCGTCGCGCAATGGCGATGACGCACAGGAGCAGCAAGACGACACCAACAAGCCGCGTAGCGATCACTGATCGTTTCCCAGCCGGTTGAACATGCCTGAGTGAATCCAGGCATGTAATGTCAGACGAGGCGGCCTTCGGGCCGCCTTGTTTTTGCGTGCGGCATTGTCATGCCGATACTGGATCACCAGGCGGCACAGGGTCGCAACGAAACAATCGCAGCACTCGCAGTCGCGCTTGTTGTCCCAGGCACTGTTTCCCGCCGCATCACTGAATGCCGGAGCGAATACGCACAGTCGTGTGCACGCAGGAGTGCCGCTCCTGGGCAGAACAGCGTCCCGTCTGTTGTCAAAGGCGCTTTGTGCAGCAGCATCTGACTGCCGCATCCGCAAGATCGGACCCGCGGGCTCGGCTTACAGGGTGCGCGCCGGATCGGTCAGGCCGTACTGATTGGCCAGACGCGCAAGGGCGATGTTGTCCTGGATGCCGACCTTCTCGAACAGGCGCGCCTTGTGCGTGTTGATGGTCTTGGCACTGAGGTTCAGGCGCTTGGCGATGTCTTCCTGGCGCAGGCCCTGGGTCAGCAACAGGGCGACCTCCAGTTCGCGCGGCGATAGCGCGTCGAACGGCGAGCTGCCCCCTTCCAGGTTGGACAGGGCCAGGTTCTGCGCAATGGTATTGCCGAGATAGCGCCGGCCCAGTGCGACTTCGCGCACTGCACGCAGCAGTTCCTGCGCATCGCCGCCCTTGCCGACATACCCCGATGCGCCTGCTTCGAGCAGACGCTTGGGCAGTGGACCGTCTTCCAGCACCGACACGATGATGACCCGAGTGCCATAATCGCCCTTGACGATGCGCTCGGTGATTTCCAGGCCGCTGACACCGGGCAGGTGCAGATCGCACAGCACGATCTCGGGCTTGAGCTGACGAATTTGCGGCAAGGCCGCTTCCCCGCTCTCCGCTTCTCCCACCACATCGATGTCCATTTCCTTGGACAGGATCATCTTCATGCCGGTACGCACGAGTGCATGATCGTCGATCAGAAAAACTCTGATGGTCATCCTTGTTGTCCTCGCTGTGCGGCTGGCTGGTGCAGCCTATCTCCGTGAATAATTCAGGGCAAGCTCGATGCGACGTATTACGCTTGAGTCAGAGCCCAAAGCGTCCCGCCGCGCGTCATGGTAGACATTGGATGCACTATCGCGGCGTGATCGGATGATGCGAGCGCCCCCAATACGTGAATATCGGGCAATTCACTCGCGCTCGGTCAGATTTTTCCTGCTTCGGTGCTGCGCTCGACGTCAACCAGGGGGCGCAATTGCGTATCGAGTGCCACGCGTTCGTCGAACACGAAGCAGCGACCGTCATAGCCCTCGCCACCAACCTCTTCGAAATAGCCGAGGATGCCGCCTTCGAGCTGCAGCACGTTGTCCATGCCGTCGGCCTGCATCCAAAGCGCGGCTTTTTCGCAACGAATGCCGCCGGTGCAGAAGCTGACCACGGTGGCGTCGGCCAACGCAGCGCGATGCGGTTCCAGCGCAGCTGGCAAGTCGGTGAACTTGTCGATGGGCAGCGTCAGCGCTCCCTGGAACGTGCCGTACGCCACTTCCTGGGTATTACGCGTGTCCAGCAGCACCAACGGGCGGCCACGATCGTCGTGCCCTTCCCGCATCCACGTGCGCAGCGTGGCGGGCGTCACCGCCAGCGCACGGCCCTGCAGCGGCGAGGCATCGTCGCGGCGGAAGCTGATGATCTCAGGCTTGACCTTCACCTTGAGCCGCGCAAACGGCTCCAACGTGCTCAGGCTGTACTTGATGCGCATCTGCGTAAAGCGCGCATCGGCCTGCAGCCACGCGTAGAACGCGCCGACCTTTTCGGCTTCGCCGGCCAGAAACAGGTTGATCCCCTCTTCGGCCACCAGCACCGATCCCTTCAAGGCCTGCTGCTCGGCGTGCGCCAGGACGCTGTCGGCGAGCGTCTGCGGATCCTGGATGGTGACGAAGTGGTAGGCAGCGGTATTGGTGATCATGCGGCCATTTTAAGCCGATGCGGCCGCAGGTGCGATCAGCCGCGCAACAACAGGAACGGCAGCAGGACCAGCGAGGCGACAACCAGCATGCCGATCAACGTGGCGATCACGAACAACGGCCGCTTGCGCAGCAGCGCGCCGAAGGTTTCGGCCGTGCCGGCAGCGAGCGCATCCTGGCGCTGCGCACGCGCCACGGCGCCGCGCTGGGCCTGATACGCATCCATCAGCGCCTTGGCGCGCGGGTAATCGGCATCGTCACTGAGCCAGATGCCGCCGGCGGAAATGCCCCAATTGCTGGGCCGGGTTTCGTAGATCTGCACCAGATGCTCACGCATCAGCGCCCGCACCTCGTCGGCTTCGTCATCGGGAACATTGCGCAGATTGAGCAGCAGCTTGGCCATGGGCGCGATGATACCGGGAGCCAGGTGCGATAATGACGCACTCCCTTTGCTGGACCATCCCATGCGCCTTCTGTTGACGCTTTGTGCTGCCCTGCTGCTCGCGGGCTGTGCGCCTGCCCTGCCGCCGTCCGGCGGCACCATCGCCACGTTCGAGCGGATCGACCGCAACGTCGGCACCGGTGCCGAAGCCACACCGGGCGCGATGGTCACCGTGCACTACACCGGCTGGCTGTACGACGAGAAAGCCGCCGACAAGCATGGCAAGAAGTTCGACAGCTCGCTCGACCGCGCCGAGCCGTTCCAGTTCGTGCTGGGCGGCCATCAGGTGATCCGCGGCTGGGACGAGGGCGTGGCCGGCATGCGTGTGGGCGGCAAGCGCACCCTGATGATTCCGCCCGAGTACGGCTATGGCGACAACGGCGCAGGCGGGGTGATCCCGCCCGGCGCGTCGCTGGTGTTCGATGTGGAATTGCTTGGCGTGCAGCCGCGCTGAAGGCCTGAGCAATGACGGATGCGAGCAAGCGGCGGCTGGCGGTGATCGGTGGTGGGCCGGCCGGTCTGATGGCGGCTGAAGTGGCGTGTGCGGCCGGCCTGGCAGTCGACCTGTACGAAGCCAAGGGGTCGGTGGGGCGCAAGTTCCTGATCGCCGGCAAGGGCGGCTTGAACCTCACCCACTCCGATCCGATGCCGTTGTTTGCGCAGCGCTATCGCGAGCGCACCGAGGCCGTCGCATCGTGGCTGCAGGAGTTCGATGCAGACGCGCTACGTGCCTGGGCGTGCGACCTGGGCGTGGATACCTATGTCGGCAGTTCCGGACGCGTGTTCCCGATGGATCGCAAGGCCGCGCCGTTGTTGCGCGGCTGGGTGCGCCGACTCAAGGAACAGGGCGTGGTGTTTCATGTGCAGCATCGCTGGCTCGGTTGGAGCGATGACGGAGCATTGCGCTTCCACTCGCCCACCGGCGATGTCGAATGCACCGCAGATGCCGTGGTGCTGGCGCTCGGTGGCGGCAGCTGGCCGCAGCTGGGCTCAGATGGTCTTTGGCAACGCCTGCTGCAGGAACGCGACATTGCGGTGGCGCCACTGGTGCCAGCCAACTGTGGCTTCGACATCGGCTGGAGCGCGCATTTTGTGCAGCGACATGCCGGTGCGCCGCTCAAACCCGTGGTTGCACACTGGCGCGATCGTAACGGCACACCGCATCAGTTGCAGGGCGAGTGCGTTGCGACGTCCACCGGCATCGAGGGCAGCCTGATCTATGCGTTGGCTGCGGATCTGCGCGCGCAGATCGATGCCGATGGCGTGGCCGAGCTGGGACTGGACCTGCTCCCGGGACGCTCGCTGGAACGCGTCAGCGCCGAGCTGGAAAAACCACGCAAGGGACGCAGTTTCAGCGAGCATCTGCGCCGGCAGGTCGGTATCGATGGCGTCAAGGCTGCCTTGCTTTACGAACATTTGGGCAAACAGGCGGGCGACGATCTTGCGCTGGCAGCGCGTACGCTCAAACGGCTGCCGTTACGCCTGCTGCGACCGCGCCCGTTGGCCGAGGCGATCAGCTCGGCCGGTGGCGTGCAACTGGAGGCGCTGGATGCGCAGCTGATGGCGCGCGCGCAGCCTGGCGTGTTCTGCGCCGGCGAAATGCTCGACTGGGAAGCGCCGACCGGCGGTTATCTGTTGACCGCCTGCTTCGCCAGCGGATTACGTGCCGCGCATGGCGCGGCGCAGTGGCTGCAGCAACAGGACGATCGCGCTACAGACGATCGCTGACCGCGTCGCGCGGCCACACCGATTTGACGTCGTAAATCACCGCGCCCGGTTTGCCCAGCGCTGTGATGCGCCTGGTGTCGTAGTCGCGGTACTGCGCATGCGCGACTGCCAGCACGACGGCGTCGTACGCACCTTCGTCCGCAACCTCGCACAACTGCACGCCGGCTTGATGCAGCGCTTCTGCAGGGTCGGCCCACGGGTCGCAGGTGTCGACCTGCACACCCGCAGCTTGCAGCAACTGCACCAGTTCCAGCGCCCGGCTGTTGCGCAGGTCCGGGCAGTTCTCCTTGAAGGTGGCGCCCAGCACCAACACCCTCGCCTGCGCAAGCACCACACCACGCGTGGCCAGCATGCCGCAGACGCGCTCGGCCACATGCCGGCCGACGCGGTTGTTGACCTGGCGCGCGGTGTGGATCAGGTCCGGGTGATAGCCCACGCTTTCGGACTTGTGCATCAGGTAATACGGATCCACCCCGATGCAGTGACCACCGACCAGGCCGGGGCGGAACGGCAGGAAATTCCACTTGGTTCCAGCAGCCTCCAGCACATCCAATGTGTCGATGCCCAGCTTGTCGAAGATCAATGCCAGTTCGTTGACCAGCGCGATATTGACGTCGCGCTGGATGTTCTCGACCACCTTGGCGGCCTCGGCCACGCGCATCGACGGCGCCCGCCAGGTGCCGGCGGTGATGACGCTGGCATACAACGCGTCGACCGCATCGGCGGCTTCTGCGGTGGAGCCGGAAGTGATCTTGCGGATATCGCGCAGACGCCGCTGGCGGTCTCCCGGATTGACGCGCTCAGGGCTGTAGCCACAAAAAAAATCCTCGTTGAACCGCAGCCCCGATGCGGCTTCGAGCAAGGGCACGCAGACTTCTTCGGTGGTGCCTGGGTAGACGGTGGATTCGTAGATCACCAGGTCGCCAGGTTTGAGCGCAGCGGCGATCAGCGTGGTAGCACTGCGCAGCGGCTCCAGGTCGGGCTGCTCGAAGCTGTCGATCGGCGTCGGCACGGTGACGATGAAGATGCTGCACTCGGCCAGATCCGCAGCGTTCGCGGTGTAGCGCAACCGGGTGGCGGCAGCCAGCTCGGTGTCGTCCAGTTCCAGCGTGGCGTCGTGGCCGTCGCGTAGCTGGCCGACCCGCTGCGCATCAATGTCGAAGCCCAACGTGTCGCGCTGTTCGCCAAACGCGACGGCCAGCGGCAAGCCGACATAGCCCAACCCAATCATGGCGATGCGAGCCTGCAGCGGAGCGAGTAGCGTGGTGCTGGACATGCGGTTCCTTCAATCGTACGCAGCCGGTTGCTGCGCGCCTGCGCGGTGGCAGCATAGCGCAGGCGGCCATCCGGCCAGCAGTGCGGAGAGCCGGCGACGCGGCGATTCACAATCGGCGCGCAATCAGGCACGCTATCGCAATGCCCGGGTGGCGAAACTGGTAGACGCAAGGGACTTAAAATCCCTCAGCTGCAAGGCTATGCGGGTTCGATTCCCGCCCCGGGCACGCTCTGATGGCGCTGCGAATCGCGCAACGCCATCGACGCACCGACAGGTCTCGCACGTTGCGTTGTCGCAGCCATATCGCATTGCGATCAGCCCCCCTCTGCGTCGCGCTCGGGCAGATGCATGGTGCGCCTTCAGGCAGATCCCCTGCCTCGAAAATGATCGCGACCGTCAATGCATCCCAGGCCGACGTGGAAGACCGCGGGCGGATCAAGGATCAACGCTACAGCTGACGTCGACGGTGACACCGAGACTGCTCTGAAGAAGATTAAGTTGCACGATCCTGCTTAGCGAATGCATGCAGCAGCGCTGCCATTCAAGCATCAGCCGCGGCATCCACGCCGTGCCAGGCGCAACGGTTCGATCTCGCTTGCGGTAGAAGGCCTGATGTGAGGCGTCGCGCTCAGCGTAATGACAGATCCCGCGCCAAGTTCGCGATCCTACGTCAACTAGAATGAAGGCAAACCATTGCCTGCTCCCCAGATGTTACGACCGCCAATACCATCGACCAATAAAAAACCCCGGACATCGTTTGATATCCGGGGTCTGAATTTGGAGCGGGAAACGAGACTCGAACTCGCGACCTCAACCTTGGCAAGGTTGCGCTCTACCAACTGAGCTATTCCCGCGTGGAGCTAAATTGTACAGCTTGTTACTTCGTCGCGCCAGTCCTGTCGCCGTTGCCGACGCATGAAACAACGCATGCAATGTGGAGGCCTGGGCCGGAATTGAACCGGCGTACGCGGATTTGCAGTCCGCTGCATAACCACTCTACCACCAGGCCGAAACATCAAACCCAAGGCATCCTGCCTTGAAACAACGAGACCTCGGGCAAGGGGCCTTGTCTACATCTGGAGCGGGAAACGAGACTCGAACTCGCGACCTCAACCTTGGCAAGGTTGCGCTCTACCAACTGAGCTATTCCCGCTTGGGAGGCGAAATTCTACAGCGAACAGCATCGCTGTCAACTATTGCTTTCGACTTTTTTCGGTTTGCTGGTGATCGCGGCTTTTTCGTCGGCACGCAGGCTCGGCCAGGCGGCCTGCAGGTACTGGAACCCGGACCACAGCGTCAGCAGCGCGGCGATCGCCAGCGTCCAGTAACCGGCGCGGAAGATCAGGTTGCCGAACCAGATTTCGTGCGTGGGCATCTGCCCCGGCGTGACGGAATACAGCAGGCAGAGCAGCGCGACCATCTGCGCGGTGGTCTTGACCTTGCCGATCACCGCGACCCGCACCTTGGCACGCTGGCCGATCTCGGCCATCCATTCCCGCAACGCCGACACCGCGATTTCACGTCCGACGATGACCGCCGCCCAGAACGCCATCCACGGTGTGGGGTGGCCCTGCACGATCAGGAACAATGCCACCGCGACCATCAACTTGTCGGCCACCGGGTCCAGGAATGCACCGAAGGCCGAATACTGGTGATAACGCCGCGCGACCCAGCCATCCAGCCAGTCGGTGATGGCGGCCAGCGCGAACACGCCGGCGGAGGCGAAATTGGTCCAGGTGTACGGCAGATAGAACACCACGACCAACACCGGGATCATCACGATCCTCAGCAGTGTCAGCCACGTGGGGATGGTCAACTTCATTACGGACTCGACTCGCCTGCCGCATCGGGGAGCGCCAGCCCATGCAGGTTAGCGTAGATTCGCGCGGCAAGTGCGGCATTGACGCCCTCCACCCGCGCGATCTCGGCCTCGCCGGCGGCCTTGAGCCCGACCAGACCGCCGAAATGCTTGAGCAGGCTCGCGCGCCGGCGCGGACCGATGCCGGGGATATCCTCGAGCTTGCTGGTCATGCGCGCCTTCTGGCGTCGACCGCGGTGACCGGTGATCGCAAAGCGGTGCGCTTCGTCGCGCACCTGCTGGATGAACTGCAGTGCCGGCGATGCCGCGCCCGGCCGCAGTTCGCGGCCGTCGGCCATGATCAGCGCCTCGTGCCCTGCCCTGCGCTCCTCGCCCTTGGCCACGCCGACCAGCAGCACGTTCTCGATGCCCAGATCGGCCAGCGCGCCCTTCGCCTGCGCCAGCTGACCGGCACCGCCGTCGATCAGCAGCACATCCGGCAGCACACCGTTTTCTTCCACCGCACGTCGAAAACGCCGTTCGATGGCCTGACGCATCGCGGCGTAGTCGTCGCCCGGCGTGATCCCGGAAATATTGAAACGCCGGTATTGCCCACGCACCGGGCCGCCGGCATCGAACACCACGCACGAGGCCACCGTCGCCTCGCCCATGGTATGGCTGATGTCGAAGCACTCCACCCGCTTGACCTGCTCGGCCAGCCCCAGCATCTCGCGTAGTGCTTCGCTGCGTGCGTGCTGCGCGCTCTGGCTGGTGAGTTCGGTGACCAGGGTCAGCTGCGCATTACGGGTGGCGAGCAGCAGATAGCCGGCACGCTCGCCGCGCACATTCCACTTCAACGTCACCTTGTATTCGGCAGCGGTGCTGAGTGCGGCCTCGATCAGCTCGGCATCGGGAATCTCGCGATCGAGCAGGATCTCGCGCGGCGGCGAGTGTTCTGCGTAGTACTGCGACACGAACGCAGCCAGGATTTCGTCGGCGCTGTCTTCGCCATTGGTCTTGGGAAAGAACGAGCGCGTGCCCAGGTTGCGGCCGTCGCGAAAACTCAGCAGCAACACGCAGGCCTGGCTGGATTGGGTGGCGCAGGCCAGCACGTCCAGATCGGCCGCGCGGCCATCCACGTACTGGCGGTTCTGCATGCTGCGCAAGGACGACAGCAGATCGCGCAGACGCGCGGCGCGCTCGAACTCGAGTGCTTCGCTGGCCTGCTGCATCGACTGCATGATTTCTTCGCCGAGCTGGTCGCTCTTGCCTTCCAGAAACATGGTGGCGCGACGTACCGACTCGGCGTAGTCGGGCGCGGCGACCAGCTCCACGCACGGCGCGCTGCAGCGGCCGATCTGATACTGCAGGCACGGCCGCGAGCGGTTGCGAAACACGCTGTCCTCGCAACTGCGCAGCTTGAACAGCTTGTGCATCAGGCTCAGCGTTTCGCGCACGCCGGTCACGCCGGTATACGGGCCGAAATAGCGCCCCTGCACCGCACGCGGGCCACGGTGAAGCGCGATGCGCGGCCAGTCCTCGCGCGTCAGCAGCACGTAGGGATAACTCTTGTCGTCGCGCAGCGAGACGTTGTAGCGCGGCGACAGCGACTTGATCAACTGGTTTTCCAGCAGCAGCGCCTCGGCTTCGCTGCGGGTCACGGTGACGTCCATCCGCGCGACCTGCGAGAGCATCGAGGTCAGCCGCGCATTCTTCGGCGTACCGTTGAAATAGCTGCCCACCCGCTTGCGCAATGCACCGGCCTTGCCGACGTACAGCAGCGTGTCGTCGCCGGCATACATGCGGTAGACGCCGGGCGCGGTGCTCAGTCGGGCAGCAAACGCCTTTCCATCGAAATCGGCTTGAGGCCTTGCGTTCATTCTTCTATCGAAACATCGCTCAGTTCGCCGCTTGCCAGGTCGTAACGCAGCACGGCGTGGGCATCGGTCTCGGCAATCCAGACCGCACCTGCGGCAACCGCCAGCCCGGCTGGGCCATGCAGGCGGCGCGGTAGCGCGACCGTGGTCAGTTCGCCGCCGCCAAGACGCAGGCAACGCAGGCGACCATTGCCGGTGTCGGCGATCCACAGCACCGGCGAATCGGCAGCCAGGGCGATGGCTTGCGGAAACTGCAGCCGCGCGGTGTCCCGCGGGCCGTCCTGGTCGCCGAACTGCCAGGTGCCCTGCCCGCCGACCAGGGTCTGCACCAGATCGCCGCGCAATTGCATGGTACGGATCGACGAGCCCAGGCCGTCGCAGACGTAGGCCACCTGCTGCACCGCGGCCAACCCGGCCGGCTGTGCGAACGCGGCCAGATGCCCGCTGCCATCGCGAATCTCGAGCGCGCCGGTACCGGCGCGTGCGCTCAGTGCGGCACGGCCCAGGTGATAGCTCCAGATGCGGTTGTCGCCCGCCATTGCGATCAACACCTGATTGTCGGCAACGGCCAACCCTTGCGGGTAGTTCAGCGCCGAGGCGCCGGCGAACGCCAGCGGCCCCTCGACCGGCTCGCCGGAGCGCCCGGTGCCGCACAAGGTGTCGACCTGCCCGCTGCGCAGGCTGATGCGACGCAGGGCGTGATTGCCGGTGTCGGCGACATACAGCTGGTCGCGCTCCAGCGCCATGCCTTGCGGACGTCGAAACGCCGCTTCGCCGACGCCACCATCGATGAAGTCCGCGTTGCCATGGCCGAACTGGCGCAGCACGCGGCCGCCATGCGTGCATTCGAGCACGCGGTGATGGCCGGTGTCGGCGATATACAGACGGTCCTCGGTGGCGGCAAGACCGGTTGGAAACCGCAGCTCCAGGCGCGGCTCGGGACCGCGCTCGGCCACTCCATGCAGGTCCAGGTCCGACGGCGGCTGCTGGCCTTCGCACAGGGCCACCAACGCCTTGTCCAGATCGCCGGTCACGCCGACCAGACGCTGACGCTCGCGGCCGTAGGCGTCGAGCAGCACCAGCGTCGGCCAGGATTCGATACCGAAGCGGCGCCAGGTTTCCCAGTCCTTGTCGAGCAGGATCGGCGCGCTGACGCCATGCCCGCGCAATTGCTTGAGCGAGCGTTGCGGCAAGCGTTCGCTATCGAAACGCGGCACCTGCACCACGATCACCTGCAGCCTCCCGGGGCTACGCGCCTGCCAATGCGCCAGCTCGGCCAGGCGCTCGGCGCACCACACCGAACTGGCATTGACGAACGCCAGCACCAGCGCACGCCCGCGATGCTCCTGCAAGGTGGATGGCCTGGCGTTGAGCCAGGTGGAAAATTCCGGCAATTCCTGGGTGAGCTGGGCGACCATCCGGTCATTATGCCCAAGCCCGATCAGCTGCGGGTGAGCCTTGCCACGGTCTGCTGCGCGGCGGTGTCGACCAGTTGCCAGACACGCTCGAAGTCGTCCATGCCGCCGGTGTAGGGGTCAGGGATGTCGTCGCGCTCTGCAATGCCGGCCCAGGGTAGCCAGAGTGCCACCTTGTCGCGCAGCGGCGCTGGGGCAAGCCGTTGCAGATCGCGCAGATTGCTGTCGTCGGCACACAGCAGCCAGTCGAAGTGTTCGAAGTCTGCGGTACGCACCTGGCGTGCGCGTAATCCGGCGATGTCCACGTCATGGCCGCGGGCGCAGCGAATGGCGCGCGTGTCGGGTGGATCGCCGGCATGCCAGTCGCCGGTACCGGCCGAATCGACCTCGATCCGCCGCGACAGTCGCGCCGCGTCCAGCCGCGCCCGCAAGGCACCCTCGCCCATCGGTGAGCGGCAGATATTGCCCAGACATACGATCAGCACTCTCATGCCGATGCCACGCGCGTTTGTGCGCGCGCCAGATCGTCCGGGGTATCGATGCCGGGCGGAAACTGTTCGGGCGTCAATGCCACCGCGATGCGGTAGCCGGCCTCCATCACGCGCAATTGTTCCAGCGACTCAATGCGCTCCAGCATGCCGGGGGGCATTGCGGCAAAGCGCTGCAGAAATCCGGCGCGGTAGGCGTAGATGCCGATATGGCGCAACCATTGCCCGTCGCCGGGCAGGGTGTCGCGCTGATTGGCGAAACTGTCGCGATGCCAGGGGATCGGCGCGCGACTGAAGTACAGCGCATCGCCGCCTGCGCTGCGCACCAGCTTGACCACATTCGGGTCGAACAGTTCGTGCGCGCTCTCGACCTGCGCGGCAAGCGTGGCCATGTCGGCGCCGGAGTGCAGCAGCAGATCGGCCACGGCCCGAATGCCGGCAGCAGGCGCGAATGGTTCGTCGCCCTGCAGGTTCACCACGCAGGTGTCGGCCTCCCAGCCGGCGATTCGTGCGCACTCGGCAAGCCGGTCGGTGCCCGACACGTGCTCGCTGCCGGTCATTGCCACATGCACGCCGGCCAGGCCCTCGATCGCCTCGGCAATGCGCGCATCGTCGGTGGCCACCCAGACCGCGCGCGCACCCGCGAGCAGCGCCCGCTCGGCCACGTGCCGGATCATCGGGCGGTCGCCGATCCGTTGCAGCGGCTTGCCCGGCAAGCGCGTGGAGGCGTAACGCGCGGGCACCGCGACCACGAACGCAGCGGCCGCACCGGCAGGTCCTGCCGGTACCGGCTTCACGGAAGAGCCTGTTTGCACTTTGCCTCCAATTTGTGAGAATAATTCGTATTCGCTAAGGCTTCGACCCCATACGCCGGGATCGGCCGCCGTCGCGCCCCCCACCATTCTAGCGATCCCATGACTATCCATTCCGTGTCCTCGCGCCGCGTGGCGCTGCGCCCCCTGTCCATCGCGCTGCTGCTGGCGCTGAGCAGCCCCGCTCTCGCGCTCGCCGACGAGGCGACCAGCAGCGCCCGCACCCTGGATGCGGTCAAGGTGCAGGCCGAGCGCGCCGACGGCTACAGCCTGCGCCGAACCGACACGGCCACCCGGCTGGCGCTGTCGCCGTTGGAGACGCCGCAGTCGGTCAGCACGGTCTCGCGCCAGCAGATGGACGATTTCGCCCTCAACAACGCCAACGATGTGCTCGCGCTGGCTGCCGGCGTCAATGTCGAACGTATCGAGACCGACCGCACCTTCTACACCGCGCGCGGCTTCGACATCCTCAATTTCCAGGTCGATGGGCTGGGGTTGCCGTTTACCGACGGCCTGGGCCAGGGCGACGTGGATACGGCGATCTACGAGCGGGTGGACGTGTTGCGCGGCGCCAACGGCCTGCTGTCCTCCACCGGCAACCCGTCGGCGACCGTCAATTTCGTACGCAAGCGTCCGACCGCTTCGCTGAGCGGCACGCTGGCGCTCAGCGGCGGTTCGTGGTCCACCCACCGCGTCGATGCCGACGTGTCCGGCCCGCTCACGGCCTCCGGCAACGTGCGCGGCCGCGTGGTCGGCGCCTGGCAGGACGGCGACAGCTATCTGGATCGCTACGCGTTGGAAAAGAAGGTGTTCTACGGCGTGGTCGAGGCCAACCTGAGCGACACCACCTTGCTGACGGTCGGCGCAAGCTATCAGGACAACACCCCGACCGGCGGCATGTGGGGCGCGTTGCCGCTGTACTACAGCGACGGCACGCCGACACGTTACGACCGCTCGACCAGCACGTCGGCGGATTGGAGCTACTGGAACAGCACCGACAAGCGCGCATTCGTGGAACTGCAACAGACGCTTGGCGGCGACTGGACGCTGAAGGCTTCGCTGAACTATCGCCGTTTCGACACCGAGGGCGACCTGTTCTACGTCTATGGCCAGCCCGATCGGCAGACAGGGCTGGGCCTGTTCGCCTATCCGTCCTTCTACAGCAGCAACGAGACGCAGAAATTCGCCGACATCTATGTCTCCGGCAGCTTCGCGCTCGCCGGCAGGCGCCACGACCTGGTGGCCGGAGTGAACTGGGCAACGGTCGATACCGACCAGCTGTCGATGTACGGGCGCGGCATCGGCACCGCGCTGCCGCGCCTGGAAGACTGGACCGGCGACTACCCCAAGCCGGCATTCGATGCGAGCAGCGACGGCGCCGCCTTCGACATGACGCGACGTACCGCCTACCTGACTGCACGCTGGAGCCTGGGCGATCAACTCAAGCTGATCACCGGCGTCAACCAGACCCAGGTGGAGAGCAACGGCAGTTCCTACGGCATGCAGCATCGCTACGATCGCGACCGCACCCTGCCTTTCGTCGGCGCGGTCTACAACTTCGACCCCGACTACGCGCTTTACGCCAGCTACGCCGAAATCTTCAACCCGCAGACGCAGCTCGATCGCACGCTCAACGTGCTGGAGCCGATCACCGGCAGCAATGCCGAATTGGGCATCAAGGGCCAATGGCTGGATGGACGCGTCAACGCGGCATTCGCCCTGTTCCGCGCCAAGCAGGACAACACCGCCGAAAGCGATGGCACCGTGGGCACGCTGCAGGTCTATCGCGGCATCGATGCCACCTCGACCGGCTACGAGGCCGAGGTCGCCGGCCGTCTGGGCGAGTCCCTGCAGTTGAGTGCCAGCTACACCCAGTTCGGTATCGAAGGCGAGGACGGCGAGAACGTGCGCAGCTACGTGCCGCGGCGCATCGCCAAGCTGGCCAGCAGCTACCGCGTGCCAGGACTGGAACAACTCAGGCTTGGCGTCAATGTGCGCTGGCAAGACGCGATCTCGCGAGTGCAGGACAGCGGCCCGGGCATTGTCCGCCAACCGAGCTATGCGCTGGTCGGGATGATGGCCGGCTACGAGTTCACCCCGCAGTTCGGCGCCACGCTCAACGTCAACAACCTCACCGACCGCCGCTACATCAACAGCCTGTATTGGGACCAGGGCTATGCCGGTGCCGGACGCAACTGGTGGTTGTCGCTGAACTACGGGTTCTGAGAACGGCAGACGGCAGCGGGGCATGCGCGAGACACGCCTGGACGCACCCTGGGCGCTCTCGCGCCGACCTCGCAGCCAAGGACAGGCTTGGGACGGCAAACGATAGTCAGCGAGCCAGCGGCCGTCCGGCGGATGTGGACGGCACGCCCGGTACGCAGTGCACCAGCGGCCGCTGCCGGGCAGTGGCCGAGGGCGCCTGGTGGACGGCCGCTACGTTGCTCGGCCGCTGCTAGCCGGCACGCCGGCTCGCCAACTTGTCCAGCCGGTCCAGCAGACTCACCCAGAACGCCGCCGGCAACTCTGCCTTGAGCGGCACGCTGTAGAGCCACTCGTCGGCGAACGGCCTGCACTTCACTGCGTCCTTTTCGGTCATCAGCACCGGCAGGCGGCTGCCGAAACTGAAATCCGCAGCGCGATACACGTGATGATCGGGAAACGCATGCGGCACCACGCCGATGCCGCGCGCGCGCAGCATCGCGAAGAAGCGTTCCGGGTGCGCGATCCCGGCCACCGCATGCACGCGCTGGCCGGCCAGCCTGCTCAATGGCTGAGCGCGCTTGCCATCCATCGGCTGCACGCTGTCGATGCTCAGGCGCATCTGCCATTCGCCGAATCCGGCGTCATCGGGTGCGGGTGTCGTCGTTGCTGCGCTGGCCTGGCCCAGATTGACCACGCGGAAATCGCAGTCGCGTGCACGTGCGGCCGGTTCGCGCAGCGGCCCTGCCGGCAACAGGCGCCCGTTGCCATAGCGGCGCTGGCCATCGACCACTTCGATCTCCACGTCGCGGGCGAGCCGATAGTGCTGCAGCCCGTCGTCGCAGACGACGATGTCGCAGCCCGCTTCGACCAGGGCGCGTGCCGCGGCCAGGCGATCGCTGTCCACGCGCACACGGGCGCCGGTCTTCCAGGCGATCAGTACCGGCTCGTCGCCGCCGAGCGCGACCGGCGTGTCCGCCTCGACCCAGCGTGCCGTATCCGATGCGTCACGGCCATACCCGCGACTGGCGACGCCGGGCGTCCAGCCGGCCTCCTGCAACTTGGCGACCAAGGCAATCGTCAATGGCGTCTTGCCGGTGCCGCCGGCGGTGACATTGCCCACCACGATCACCGGCACCGGCACCCCGTGGCGCTTGCGCCAGCCGCGGCGATACAGGGCGCGTCGCAGCGCGATGGCAGCGCCGTAGACCGGCGCCAGGAGGCGCGCCGATAGCGGGATCGGCGCATTGTCGTACCAGTAGCCCGGCGTGCGGGTGCCGCGCTTGCTCATGCCTGACGTTCGCGAAACTGCATGCCGTGCAGGTGCGAGTACAAGCCGCCCTGCTCCAGCAATTGGCGATGCGTGCCGCGCTCGACGATGCGACCCTGATCCATCACCAGCACCTGATCTGCATGCTCGATGGTGGACAGGCGGTGCGCGATCACCAGGGTGGTGCGGTCCGGCATCAATTTGTGCAAGGCGTCCTGCACCAGGCGTTCGGATTCGTTGTCCAGCGCCGCGGTGGCTTCGTCCAGGATCAGGATCGGCGCGTCCTTGAGCATCGCGCGCGCGATCGCCAGACGCTGGCGCTGACCACCGGACAGGCGCCCGCCCTTGGTGCCCACGTGCGACTGCAGGCCTTCGGGCAGTTGCGCGACGAATTCCATCGCATTGGCGCCCAGGATGGCGCGTTCCAGCTGGCCGGCGTCGGCACTGCGCATTTCGCCATAGGCGACGTTGTCGGCGATGCTGCCGTCGAACAGCATCACCTGCTGGCCGACCAGCGCGATCTGACGACGCAGATCGGCCAGCGCGTACGCCTGCACCGGGTGCCCGTCGAGCAGGATCTGCCCGGACTCCGCCTCGTAGAAGCGCGGAATCAACTTGATCAGGCTGGACTTGCCGCTGCCGGAACGCCCGACGATCGCCGTCACCGTGCCCGGCTGCGCCACGAAGCTGACCTCGGCCAGGGCCGGATTCACCTGCCCCGGATAACGCGCAGTGACATTGCGGAATTCGATCAAGCCCTTGGCGCGCGTCAGCGGCACCGTGCCCTGATCCGGCTCGTCAGGACTGTCGAGCACCGAGAACAGGCGCTCGGCCGAGGCCAGGCCGCGCTGCACCATGTTCTGCACGTTGGTGAGCTGCTTGAGCCCGGGAATGATCGTCAGCATCGAGGTCATCAGCACCACGAAATCACCTGCGGTCAACCGCCCGGCCAAGGCCTGCGCACCGGCCACGAACAGCAGCGCCGACAGACCGATCGCGCCGATCATCTGCACCGTGGCGGTGGAAATGCCACGCGTGGATTCGACCTTCATCGCCAGACGCAGATTGCGGTCGGCCAGGGCGCCATAGCGCTCCATTTCGGTCTGCTGGGCGCCGTAGATCTTGACCTCCTGATGGCTGGACAAGGTCTGGTCGGCCGCCTGCAACAGATGCGCGCCGCTTTCCTGGATGCTGTGACTGATGCGCCGATAGCGCCGCGCCACCTTGTCCATCACCCAGGCCAGCACCGGCGCCAGTACCAGGATGGTCAACGTGACCTGCCAGCTATGCCACAACATCAGCGCCAGCGCGCCGATCACCTGCAGCGATTGCTGGATCATCACCTTGACCGCATCCACCGCCGCCTGCGCCACCTGGTCCGAGTCCGAGCCCAGGCGGATCAGCATCGACGGTACCGGCTCGGAATCGAAGCGCGACCCCGGCAGGCGCAGATATTTGGACATCACCTTGACGCGCAGATCGCGCGCGATGCTGCGTGCGGATTTGCCCATCGCCATGTCGGTGATGTAGCCGGCGACCCCGCGCACCACGAACAACAGGATGATCTGCACCGGCAGCCAACGACTGACTTCGGCATTCTTGTAGATGAAGGTCTCGTCGGTGATCGGCTTCATCAACGCCAGAAAGCCGGTCGTGCCCGCCGCCTCGACCAGCGCGGCAATCAGCGCGGCGACCAACAAAATGCGATACGGCTTGGCGAAGGCCAGCAGGCGACGGTACGTGCGCCAGGACGACACTGGCGCCGGGCGGTCGTTGGAGGTGGTCACTGGCGGGTTCCGTTATTGCGTGTCTGGCCGGTCGTAGGCGTCGCGCCGGCTTGAGGCGCTGTGGCGATCGCGATCCGGCGGAAGCCGAGTTGACCCAACGCATCCTGCGCGGTCACCACGGCCTGATACGGCGTACGCGCATCGGCGCGCATCAGCACCGTCTGCTCGCGGTCGTCGCCGGCGATCTGGGCGATGGTCTGCTTGAGCGAGTCCGGGTCCGCACGCAGCACTTCCTGATCGTTGATGAAATAACGCCCATCGGCATTGACCAACACGCTCAGCGAACGTGGCGGCGCGCTGCTGTGTTGGTCGCTGGCGGTCGGAAGCTGCAGTTGCAGCGTGGAGCGTGCGTCGAAGGTCGTGGTCACCACGAAAAAGATGATGAGGACAAGGATCACGTCAATCAATGGCACCAGATCGATATGCGGCTCGTCCTGGCTTCGGTCACTGCCGATGCGCATCCGTCAGCCCTTTGCCATGACGGGTTTGCCAGCTGCCGCAAGCGGCACCGCGGCGGCTGGCACCGCGCGGCCGTCCATCGTGTCCAGCAGCAAGGTGGCTTCCTGCTCCATCTCGATGATGTAACCGGCGATACGTCCCTTGAAGAAGCGATGCGCGATCAAGGCCGGCACCGCGATGATCATGCCGGTCGCCGTACACACCAGCGCCTTGCCGATGCCGCCGGCTAGCTGGTTCACATCGCCGACGCCGTGATCGAGGATGCCCAAGAACATCTGGATCATGCCGACCACGGTGCCCAGCAGCCCCAGCAGCGGACCGGCCGAGGCGATGGTGCCCAAGGCATTCAGATAGCGCTCCATGCGGTGCACCACATGTCGGCCGGTGTCTTCGATGCGCTCGCGAATCAACTCACGCGGACGCCCACGCATGTCCAGCGCCGCGGCCAGCAAGGTCCCCAGCGGCGAATTGCGCCGCAGCGACTCGATGTGGCTGGGATCCAGTTTGCCGCGTGCGGCCCAGTTGCGGACCTCCTCGCCCAGACCTGGCGGGGTCACCTCGTTGCGGCGCAGGCTCCACAGACGCTCCAGCACGATCGCCAGGGCGATCACGCCCAACAACAGCAACGGCACCATCGGCCAACCGCCTGCCTTGACCAGCTCCAACACGATTCGATTCCTCCGGCAACGCGGCCGCCTATTCGCTGGTCGCTAGGATAGCAGCCGACCGCCGCCGTTCCGCAGCATCCCATAGCCGTGGCTGCCAGCGCCGCCGCTCGCGTACCTGCAGACCGTCTGCACCCAGCCAGACCCGGATCGCCCCGGCCTGGGCGGTGTCGAGCAGTTCGGCACCGCTGCCCTGCCAGCGCTGCACCACCTCGGCACGCGGGTGACCAAAGCGATTGCCGTGCCCGGAGGACACCAGCGCCAGCCGCGCGCCGGTGGCGGCGATGAAGCCGGCATGCGAGCCGTCGGTGCTGCCGTGATGCGGGACCACCACCAGATCGGCGCGCAGCTCCGGGGCATGCTCCCGCAGCAGGCGCCGCTCGACGATCTCGCCGATATCGCCCGGCAACAGCGCGCTTCCATACCGCGTCTCGATTCGCAGCACGCAACTGGATTGGTTGCGCAGATACGGAAAGCCGGCGCTTGGATGCAGGAAGCGAAAACGCACGCCGTCCCATGCCCACTGTCGGCCCGCACGGCAGCGGGTGCTGACGTCCAGCGGCGCCTGTGGCGGCGCAGCCGTCATCGCAGCGGGCAATCCCGCACGCACTGCCGCATAGCCGCCGGCATGATCGGCGTCGGCGTGACTGAGCACGATGGCATCCAGGCCGCGCAAGCCGAGCGCGCGCAAGGCCGGCAACACCACCCGCTCGCCTGCATCGAAGCCATCGCGCACCGCCGGGCCGGTGTCGAACAGCAGCGCATGCCGTTGCGTGCGTACCAGCACCGCCAGGCCCTGCCCCACATCCAGCACCTGCACATCGGCCTCTCCGGCCGCAGGCAGTTCGCGGTCCGGCCACAGCAGCGGCAACCACAACAGCAACGCCAGGGATTTGCCGGGCGTGCCGCGCGGCAGCAACAACCAGAACGCGCCGAGCAAGGCCGCGATCAACGCGACTGCATCGGACTCGGGCACCCACCACAACGCCACCGGCGTCTGCCCAAGCCAGACCAGGCCGGGCCAGGCCAGCTCGAAGCACCAGCCTGCCAATCGCCATGCCCAGGCACCGGCTCCCGGATGAAGTGCTTCCAGCGCAGTCCCCAGCAAGGCGAGCGGCACCACCACGAAGGTCCACCAGGGAATGGCGACCAGATTGGCCAATGGCCCCACCAACGATGCCTGCCCGAACAGGCTGACGGTCAACGGCAGCAGGCCGACGGTGGCGACGGTCTGGGCGGACAGGAAGCCTCGCACGATCGCGCGATCATCCGATGGCAGACACCACACCAGCCAGGCCACTCCGGCAAAGCTGAGCCAGAAGCCCGCCACCAGCACGCTCAGCGGGTCCCACAGCAGCACTGCCAACACCGCCAGCGCGAGAATCTGCGTGGTGGTGGCACGGCGCCGCACCACCCGCGCCAATGCGACCACGGCAATCATCAGCACGGTGCGCACCGTGGGCAGCGCCAAGCCTGCCAGCACCGCATAACCTGCCGCCCCCAGCAAGGCGGCGACTGCCGCCGCGTGGACACGCGGCATCCGCGTTCCAAGCGCTGGCCAGCAACGCCAGAGTCCGGCGACCAGCATGGCGACGAACGCAGCGACCAGCCCCACATGAAATCCCGAGATCGCAATCAGATGGCTGAGCCCGGTCGCGCGCAGGGTCGCCCAGGCTGCTTCGTCCAGCCCGCGTGTGTCGCCCAACGCGAGCGCGCGCAGGTAAGGCGCCGAGGAGCCGGGCACGCCCTCGGCCAAGCGCTGCGACATCCCTTCGCGCCAGGCATCCACGCCACGCGGTGCAGCGACCTGCCGCGCAGCAGCTGGCACCCGCACATAGCCGGTGGCGGCAATGCGCTGTGCCAGCGCCTGCCGCTCGGCATCGAAGCCACCGGGATTGCGCAAGCCACGCGGCGCACGCAGCTTGAGCCGCAGCTGCCACCCTGCGCCCGCGCGCAGTGCGGCACGCGGCCCCATGCGCTCGGCACCGAAGTCGTCATACCAGGCCAACTGCAGCAGCTTGCCGCGCAGTGCTGCAGGCTGTGCGGGATCGTCATCCACGCGCAGTTGAAAGCGCGTGCGTCGTGGCTCGGCGACCGGCAATTCGACGATCTGGCCGCGCACCGTCAGTTCCCGCGCTTCATCCTGCGGGCGCAGTTGTGCCTGCAGGACACCGGCGACCTGCCAGCCCATCAGCCCGAAACCGAACACCGCGCTGGCCAGTGCCCACACCAATACGATCCGCCGCGGGCGCAGCCATGTGCTGACGCCGATGCCCAGCGCCCCTGCACCAACGCAGGCCGCATAGACCGCACGCGACAGCAGCGCAGGCGACCACGCGCACACCACGATGCCCAGCAACAATGCCGCTGCCGATGTCATCGTCGATACGCTCTGCGGCGAAGGCGATGCCTGTGCTGACGCATGCATGCTGTCGGTCGCCATCCTGGCCGTGGTCCATCCACCGACTCAAGTTAGACCTGCGCCTGCGTCGGGCACAGCAGCGAGGGGCGCATTGCTTGGTAGGAAAAAGGCTTCGCCTGCAGTGTGCATCCAGCGCGTCGAAAGTGCTGCTACGGGCGCGCAACACGCTGGGAAAGCCAATGTGTGCAGGCTGCGCAGCGACCGCGGCGGCCTGCATTCGCCTCTATTTCATGACGGCCGCGCTATGTTCGCGACTGTTTTCGAGGAGTTTCCCCCATGCGTAAAGGCACTGCACTGATTGTCGGCGTGACCGGCATTTCCGGTTACAACCTCGCCAATGTCCTGGTGGCCGATGGCTGGACGGTCTACGGCCTGGCGCGGCGCCCGCTGCCACAGGATGGCGTGATCCCGCTTGCTGCCGATCTGCTGGATGCCGAAAGCACCAGCAAGGCGCTGCGTGGCCTGCCGATCACCCACGTGTTCTTCTGCACCTGGACCCGGCGCGACACCGAGCGCGAAAACGTCGAAGCCAACGGCGCGATGATGCGGCATCTGTGCGAAGCGCTGAGCGATGCACCGCTGCAGCACATGGCGCTGGTCACCGGCACCAAGCACTACCTGGGTGCGTTCGAGAACTACGGCAGCGGCAAGGCAGAAACCCCGTTCCGCGAAAGCGAGCCGCGCCAGCCCGGCGAGAATTTCTACTACACGCTGGAAGACCTGTTGTTCGCACACGCCGAGCAGCACGGGTTCGGCTGGAGCGTGCATCGCTCGCACACCATGATCGGCATGGCCAATGGCAGCAATGCGATGAACATGGGCGTGACGCTGGCGGTGTATGCGTCGCTGTGCAAGCACACCGGCCAGCCGTTCGTGTTTCCCGGCTCGCAGGCGCAGTGGAACAGCCTCACCGACCTGACCGATGCCGGCCTGCTCGGCAAGCAGCTGGCCTGGGCCGGCTTGAGCCCGGCCGCGCGCAATCAGGCCTTCAACACCGTCAATGGCGATGTGTTCCGCTGGCGCTGGATGTGGAGCCAGATTGCCGACTTCTTCGGGCTCGACGCTGCGCCCTGCCCCGAAACCCCGACGCCACTGGAAGCACGCCTGAGCGAGACCGCGCCGGCGGTGTGGAGCGAGATCGCCGAGCAGCACGGCCTGGTGGAAGCCGACGTCAACCGGCTGGCATCCTGGTGGCACACCGACGCCGACCTGGGCCGCGAGATCGAGTGCGTCAACGACATGACCAAGAGCCGCGAGCTGGGCTTTGTGGATTTCTACGACAGCCGCGCATCGTTCCTGGAACTGTTCACGCGCCTGCGCGCACAGCGCATCATTCCGTGATGCGCCAGGTCGTTGTCACACCTGTGACGGCGACCGTTTCCCGTCAACGCAGGCATCGACGCGATAATTCTTGCGGGCACTGCGTGCTGAGCGAACAGGCCGTTGCAACATCCGGCCGATCCATTGCGACGATGCATCGGCAACCAGCATCCGGGGCTTCAATCCGAGATCCGCATTTCAACACTGCCCGGCCGTCAGAGATTCCGACGGCCGGGCAGTGCTTCTTACACCGCAGACGGGGCCAACTCGCGCAGCTTGCCCTGATGCAGCTCGAGCACGCGGTCCAGACGCCGCGCCAGGCTGCGGTCGTGCGTCACCAGGACCAGACTGGTGCGCTGCGCACGATTGAGTTCCAGCATCAGTTCGAACACGGTCTCGGCGGTCTTGTCGTCCAGGTTGCCGGTCGGCTCATCGCCCAGCACGCAGCCCGGCTTGTTCACCAGTGCACGCGCCACGGCCGCACGCTGACGCTCGCCGCCGGACAACTCGCTGGGCTTGTGCTCGATGCGATGTCCGAGCCCGACCGATTCCAGCAACTGCAAGGCCTGCGCCCGGGCGAGCGAGACCTCTTTGCCGGACAACAGCACCGGCATCATCACGTTTTCCAGCGCGGTGAATTCCGGCAACAGATGATGGAACTGGTACACGAAGCCCAGGGCCTGATTGCGCAGCTTGCCGCGCGCGCCATCGGACAACGCCGACATGCGCCGGCCGGCCACATACACCTCGCCCGAGGTCGGAATATCCAGCCCGCCAAGCAGGTGCAGCAGCGTGCTCTTGCCCGCGCCGGAGGCGCCGACGATGGCGACGGTTTCGCCGGTCGCCACGGTCAGATCCAGTCCGTCGAACACCGGTGTGCGCATCTTGCCTTCGGCGTAGGTCTTGGCCAGACCTTCGGCGCGGATCACCGCCTCTACTTGGTTTGGCTTCTGCACGACCGATTCCCGATTCCCGATTCCCGATTCCTTGATCTCATTCATAACGCAGCGCCTCCGCCGGCTGCGTGCGCGACGCGCGCCATGCCGGATACAAGGTCGCCAGGAAACTCATCACCAGCGCGACAACGGTGATCACCACCACGTCCTGGGTCTGCATATCGGTCGGCAATCCGGTGATGTAATACACGTCCTCGGGCAGCAGCTTGACGCTGAAGATCGTCTCGATCACGCCCAGGATGCGTTCCAGATTGAGCGTCAGCACGATGCCGCCGATCACGCCCATGATCGTGCCCATGAAGCCGATCAACGAACCCTGCACCATGAACACCTGCATCACGCCCGCAGGAGACAGGCCCAGGGTGCGCAGGATGGCGATATCGGCCTGCTTGTCGGTGACCAGCATCACCTGCGAGGACACCAGGTTGAACGCGCCCATCGCCACGATCAGCGACAGCAGGATGCCCATCACGGTCTTTTCCATCTTCAACGAGTGGTAGAGATTGGCGTTCTCCTGGGTCCAGTCGCTGACACGGTACGGGCCGTGCAACTTCATCGCCAGATCGCGCGCGACCGGCCAGGCCTGATCCATGTCGTGCAGGCGCAGCCGCACGCCGGTGACGCCGTCCATGCGCAACACGCGCGCCAGGTCCTGCATGTTGACCACGGCCAGGCCGCGGTCGATCTCGTTGTAGCCCGCCTCGAAGATTCCGCTGACGGTGAAGCGCTTGAGCCGCGGCATCGCGCCCAGCGGCGTGGCCTGGGTATCGCTGAGCAGCACCACGATGCTGTCGCCCATATCCACGCCCAGCCAGAGCGCCAGCTCCTTGCCGATGACGATGTTGTAGGAGCCAGGTGTCAGGCTGTCGACCGACCCCTGCTGCATCTTCTTGGCCAGCACCGACACCTTGCCCTCTTCGGCAGGAACGATGCCGCGCACGATTGCCGGCTGCTTGCGCGGGCCCTGCAGCAGCGATTCGGTTTCGATGTAAGGCGCGGCACCGGCGATGCGCGGATCGGCCATGGCGACCTCGACCGCATGTTGCCAGTCGTGCATCGGTGCGCCGTCCGCACTGACGGTGGCATGCGCGGCCATCTGCAGCAGACGGTCGCGGATCTCCTTCTGGAAACCGCTCATCACCGCCAGCGTGGTGATAAGTACGGTCACGCCCAGGGCGATGCCCAGGATCGATGCCATCGAGATAAACGAGATGAAGCCATTGCGCCGCTTGGCACGCAGGTAGCGCAAGCCGATGGCAACCGGGATAGGTTTGAACATGCGGTTCAACCAGGAAAGGGACGCTATGGTGCCACTTGCGGCCGCCCGGACGAAATGGCATGTGCCTGAGCGGCCAGACGCAGTTCACGTCGCTGCGCCACCGGCAAGGTATCCGGCCAGAAATGCAGTCGTTGACGACGTGCATCCGGGCCAGTCCACGACACCACCGCAATCGGCCCGCGCCATGCCACCTGCAGGCCTTGCACCTGCTTGCCGTCGACGCTGGCGGGCGTTTGGCTCCAGTGCACGATCACGTCCCGTGCTGGCGAACGCAACAGCACACGCAACGACCGCCCGCCCGCCAACACTGCATAGACAGACAACCCCACCGCCAGCCATAGCGGCACCCCGCTACGCCAGAGCGCCCATAACGCGAGCGCGCTCAGCACGCCCAGTGCGCAGACAAGCCCGCGCGAGGGTCGCCATTCAAGCCGGCATGGCGCGAATATCGGCGATGAGTACGGCGTTGGCGGCATCGGGGCAGGCCTCGTATCCCATGAACCAGCGCCACAACTTATCGTCTTCGCAATCCAGCAACTGTAGGAAAACCGCGCGCTCGGACTCGGAAGCCTGCGCCCAGCGTCGATCCAGATAGCGCCCGAACAATTGATCGAGCTCGCGCATGCCGCGCCGGCAACGCCAGCGCAGTTTCTTCAGCAGGGTCTGTTCGTCCATCTCACTTCTCCACCTCGCCTTGCCGGCGCCGAAAACGACAGCGGCACCAGACCAAGAGCCGGTGCCGCTGTGAACCCTCTCCCCGCCAAGGCGGGACTTCATTACCTGCGATCAGGCGCGACGCGCCATCATCAGCTTCTTGATCTCGGCAATGGCCAGCGCCGGATTCAGGCCCTTCGGGCAGGTCCGCGCGCAGTTCATGATGGTGTGGCAGCGATACAGCTTGAACGGATCTTCCAGGTCGTCCAGGCGAGCACCGGTGTCTTCATCGCGCGAATCGATGATCCAGCGATACGCCTGCAGCAGGATCGCCGGGCCCAGATAGCGCTCGCCATTCCACCAGTAGCTCGGGCAGCTGGTCGAGCAGCAGGCGCACAGGATGCACTCGTACAGACCATCGAGCTTGCGGCGGTCTTCCGGCGACTGCAGGCGCTCGCGGTCCGGCGGCGGCGGGGTCTGGGTGCGGATCCACGGCTTGATCGATGCGTACTGCGCGTAGAAATGCGTCAGATCCGGCACCAGGTCCTTGATCACGCTCATGTGCGGCAGCGGATAGATCGGCACCTCGGCCTTGCCGCAGGCGGCAATCGCCTTGGTGCAGGCGAGTGTATTGGTGCCGTCGATGTTCATCGCGCACGAGCCGCAGATGCCTTCGCGGCAGGAGCGACGGAATGCCAGCGTCGGGTCGATCTCGTTCTTGATCTTGATCAGCGCGTCCAACACCATCGGACCGCACTTGTCGAGATCGATCTCGTAACTGTCGGTACGCGGGTTGGCCTCGCCATCCGGATCCCAGCGGTAGACCTTGAAGGTGCGTTTGTTCTTGGCGCCCTGCGCAGGGTAATGCTTGCCCTTGCCGATCTTTGAATTCTTGGGGAGGGTGAACTCTGCCATAGCTGCTCTCGTTGGCTCAGGCGATGCGCGGTGCGAACGACAACCGCACCGTGCGCATGAAGGTAAATATGACGGACGCCACCGCCGAGGCGGTGGCGCAACGGCCGGCGGCGTGCCGGCGTCGCCGCTGCGTCATGACGCGATCCGGCTGTCGCGCTGCACGGCTGCCGTGGCCGGACAGGCCGGTCGGCAGAGTCAACGCGGAAGCGGATCGATCCATGCGCATCGATCAGTAAACGCGCGGCTTCGGCGGGACCACGTCCACGTCCTTGCTCAGCGTGTACATGTGCACCGGACGATATTCGAACTCGCACTTGCCCTTGTCGTCGACGGTAACCAGCGTGTGCTTCTGCCAGTTGACGTCGTCGCGGTCCGGGAAGTCTTCGTGCGAATGCGCGCCGCGGCTTTCATGCCGCTGCTCGGCCGAGTTGATCGTCGCCACTGCGTTGAGCAGCAGGTTGTTCAACTCGTAGGTCTCGATCAGATCCGAGTTCCACACCAGCGAGCGGTCCGAGACCTTGACGTCTTCGAAGCTGGCGAAGATCTCGGCCATCTTGTCGACGCCCTCTTTGAGCGTCTTGCTGGTACGGAACACGGCCGCGTCCGACTGCATGGTGCGCTGCATGTTGTCGCGAATCACCGAGGTCGGCGTGGAGCCGTTGGCGTAGCGCAACTTGTCCAGCAGGCCCAGCGCCTTGTCGCAGACATCGGACGGCAGCGTCTTGTGCGGCTGGTTGGGCTTGACCGTCTCGGCGCAGCGGTTCGCCACCGCACGGCCGAACACCACCAGATCCAGCAGCGAGTTGGAGCCCAGGCGGTTGGCACCGTGCACCGACACGCAGGCGGCTTCGCCGATCGCATACAGGCCCGGCACCACCGCATCCGGGTCGTCGCCCTGCTTGCGCACGACTTCGCCGTAGAAGTTGGTCGGAATGCCACCCATGTTGTAGTGCACGGTCGGCAACACCGGAATCGGCTGCTTGGTCACGTCCACACCGGCAAAGATGTGCGCGCTCTCGGCGATGCCGGGCAGCTTTTCGTTGATGACTTCCGGGCCGAGGTGGGTCAGGTCGAGCAGGATGTGATCCTTGTGCTCGCCCACGCCACGGCCTTCGCGGATCTCCACGGTCATCGAGCGCGATACCACGTCGCGCGATGCCAGATCCTTGTAATGCGGCGCATAGCGCTCCATGAAGCGCTCGCCGTTGCTGTTGCGCAGGATGCCGCCTTCGCCACGCACGCCTTCGGTGATCAGGCAGCCCGCACCATAGATGCCGGTGGGATGGAACTGCACGAACTCCATGTCCTGCACCGGCAGGCCGGCACGCATCACCAGGCCGCCGCCGTCACCGGTGCAGGTGTGGGCCGAGGTGGCGCTGAAGTAGGCACGGCCATAGCCGCCGGTGGCCAGCACCACGCCGTGGGCGCGGAACAGATGCAAGCTCCCATCGGCCATGTCCAGCGCCAGCACGCCGCGGCAGACGCCCTCCTCGTCGAAGATCAGGTCGAGCGCGAAGTACTCGATCATGAAGCGTGCGTTGTGTGCCAGGGACTGCTGATACAGCGTGTGCAGCATCGCGTGACCGGTACGGTCGGCCGCCGCGCAGGTGCGCTGCGCCGACGGGCCTTCGCCGTACTTGGTGGTCATGCCGCCGAACGGGCGCTGGTAGATCTTGCCCTCTTCGGTACGCGAGAACGGCACGCCGTAGTGCTCGAGCTCGATGATGGCCGGGATCGCCTCACGGCACATGTACTCGATCGCGTCCTGGTCGCCCAGCCAATCGGAGCCCTTGATGGTGTCGTAGAAGTGGTAGCGCCAGTCGTCTTCGCCCATGTTGCCGAGCGCGGCCGAGATGCCGCCCTGCGCCGCCACGGTATGCGAGCGGGTCGGGAAGACCTTGGTCAGGCAGACGGTCTGCAGGCCCTTCTGGGCCAGGCCGAACGTGGCGCGCAGGCCGGCGCCGCCGGCGCCCACCACGACCATGTCGTACTTGTGTTCCGTAATCTTGTAAGCGGACATCGAATTATGGATTCCTGTTTGGTCGCGGGCGACTCAGCTGATGCCCAGCGCAATACGCGCCACGGCAAACACGCTGACGATGGCGCCCAGCACGGCGACGAAGCGCACGATGGTCTGCGCAGCAAGCGCGAGCAGCGAGTTGTGCACGTAATCTTCCAGCACTACCTGCATGCCCAGCTGCGCATGCCAGAACGAGGCGATCAGGAAGCCGACCAACAGGATCGCGTTCCAAGGCTTGGCCACAGCAGCACTGGCTGCGGCGTGATCGGCACCGATCAGGCTCAGCACGAAGATCAAGAACCAGATCGACAGCGGCACCAGGGCGGTGGCGGTCAGGCGCTGCACCACGAAGTGCTCGGTACCGGTCTTGGCGGCACCCAGGCCACGCACGTTTTTCAACGGGGTACGGTAGCGGCTCATACGGCACCTCCGGCCAGCAGCACATATGCCCAGATCGCAGCGGTGAGCACGAAGCTCAGGATCAGCGACAACCAGCCGAGACTGACGAACGAGCGCACTGCATAGCCCTGTCCGAAGTCCTGCATGATGTGGCGCAGTCCACCGAACAGGTGGAACGCGAAGCACCAGGTCCAGCCGAACAGGAACACTTGCCCGTACCAGGCGCCAGCGTGGGCGCGGAAACAATTCCAGTGGTCGGGGCCGAGCATCAATGTCAGCAAGGCGGCGGCAATCGCCAGAGCGCCGATGGACAGTACGATGCCGGTGGCTCGATTGAGAATCGAGGTCACCATCTGTATCTGCCAACGGTACACCTGGAGATGCGGGGAAAGAGGACGTTCGCGGATCGCCATTCGCTGGGCTCGTTTTCTCGGCTGGGCGGCACTAGACCGCTGTGGCTAAAGGCTGCTCAAAAATCGATGCAGCGTCCATTTTTTTCCCAGTCGCCGTAGCGCGTTGGCTCAGGGCCGTCGCGTCCACCAATTTCCTTGGGCAGTGGCTGCTTCTCGGGAATATGCTCCTGAGGAGAAGGCTGCGTCTCGGAATCCTGCGCTGGGGTGGGGGTTGGATGGCCTATCATAGTGGTCTCACAACTTTGCGATTTTAGTCCTCCCCTTCCGTGGCTGACAACCTGAATCTTATCCCGCAGGGTTTTGGCTCCCTGCACGACATGCAGTACGTCCGCTTGATCGGGACGGATGCAGTGGCGTTCGCGCATGCGCAATTTGCCAACGACGTACAGGCACTGGCGATCGGGCAGTGGCAGTGGAATGCGTGGTTGACGGCAAAGGGGCGCGTGGTCGCCATCTTCGCACTCCTGCGTGAGGACGACACACACCTGTTGATGCTGTTGCCCGATGGCAATGCGGCCGAGATCGCAGCGCAACTCGGCCGTTTCGTGTTCCGACGCAAGCTCACGATCGGCGTGGCGGCGCTTTCGGCGTACGGCGGCTTTGTCGCACCTGCACGCGCGCAGGGCGCGCAGGCCGATATCGGAACGCAGCGTATCGAATTGGACATGGGCAGCACTGCCCTGCCGCGCACCCTGTTATTGCTCGCGGACCAGGAGGCATTGGCCGCGCCTATCGAATCTGCGCGCATGGACGCCGACTGGCGCCGTGCGGACCTGCAACTGGGGCTGGCGCGCCTGCCTGCTACGCAACGCGAGCAATGGACGCCGCAACAGCTGGCGTTGGATCGCCTGCAGGCGTTCAGCGTCAAAAAGGGCTGCTACCCCGGCCAGGAGATCGTTGCGCGGACGCATTTTCTTGGCAAAGCCAAGCGTGCGCTGCAGCTGCTGCAGGCCGATGCTGCCGGCAGCGATGCGCTGATCGACGCGGGCCAGGCCGTGCTGCTGGGCGATGCCACCGTCGGCACGCTGGTCAGCGTGGCGGGCGATCTTGCGCTGGCGGTGTTGCCGCTGGAGCTGACCCTGGAGGCCGACGCCGTGCTGCAAGCGGGCGCGCATGCCGCCCGCCCGCTTGCGTTCGTGCAGGGACTGGCGCGTTAGGCCAGCGCCAGCCGTTCGCCGCTGGCCGGGTCGAAGAAGTGCAGCGCCTCGCTGCGCAGCGCCAGGCGCAATTGCTCCCCCACCGCCGGCAGGGCCTGCGGCGCGACCCGGATCACCAGCGGCTGGCCGCCACGGTCCAGGTTGAGGAAGATCTCGTTGCCGACCGGCTCGATCACATCGACACGCGCGTCGAAGCCCAGTGCGGCATCACTTGACGGCTGCAGGTGCTCCGGGCGTACGCCGACGATCACGTCGCGACCGAACCAGCTGCGCTCGACCCGCGCCGCACCCAGCGGCACGCGCCAGCCATCGGCCATGACCAGATGCAGGCCGTCCTGCTCATCCAGGCGCCCCTGCAGCACGTTCATCGCCGGGCTGCCGAGGAATCCGGCAACGAACAGATTGGCCGGGCGGTCGTACAGCGCCATCGGGCTGTCGATCTGCTGGATCACGCCATCCTTGAGCACCACGATGCGCTGGCCGAGCGTCATTGCCTCGACCTGATCGTGGGTGACGTAGATCATCGTGGTACCGAGCTTGCGATGCAGCTGCGCGATCTCGGTGCGCACGCTGTGACGCAGTTTGGCATCCAGATTGGACAGCGGCTCGTCGAGCAGGAACACCGACGACTCGCGGACCATCGCCCGTCCCAGCGCCACGCGCTGACGCTGGCCGCCGGACATCGCCTTGGGCAGCTTGTCGAGCATCGGCGTCAGCCCCAGCAGCTCGGCGGCGTTGTTGACCCGCTCGGCGATGACCTGCTTGGGGTGGCCGCGCAGCTTGAGCCCGAAGGCCAGGTTCTCTGCCACGGTCATGTGCGGGTAGAGCGCATAGCTCTGGAACACCATGGCGATGTCGCGATCCTTCGGGGCCACGTCGTTGACCACGCGCTCGCCGATCTTCAGCGTGCCGGCGCTGATGTCCTCGAGCCCGGCGATCATGCGCAACAGGGTCGACTTGCCGCAGCCGGACGGACCGACCAGCACCATCAACTCGCCATCGGCGACCTCGAAGCTCGCACCCTGCACCGCGACCTGGCCGTTCTCGTAGACCTTGCGGACACCTTCCAACTGCACTTTCGCCATCTTCGGCCTCAACGTAAGTTGTGCGCCCTGCCCTCGGCCCTCCCGACGGCGGTGACGCCGCATGCGCCTGCAAGGAAATTTCCTGCAAACGAATGCATTGGTTTATTCTGACATGTAATCGTTTTCACATGGCAACATCGATCTCGGGAGGGACCATGCCGCCACCGACCCAAGCCGCTGCCTCAAGCGGTGCAGCCTACCTTGCAAGTCCCGCCATTCGGCCACGCATGTGCAGGTCTACCGCCGCGGCGCTAACCGCTGACGGCCACTTGCTGCAACAATCGGGGATTGGGCGTGCGCGCCCATCCCCCGCTGCGCGCACGCCAGTGTCGCTCAGGAACAGACGTACCGACCGCCGGCTGTCCGGCGCCTTTCCGACCAGCTGCTGATCACGATGTCTCCAGAATCCGAAATTCGGTCCATGCATAACACCCTGATCCTGTTCGGCGCCACCGGCGATCTCGCCCAGCGCTATCTCTTCCCGTCCCTGCTGCGATTGTTCGTCGATGGCCTACTGCCGGAGGATTTCCGTATCCGTGCGCTGGCGTTGTCGCCACACGACACCGAGGCATTCCGCGAGGTGCTGCGCCCGCGCCTGGTCGCCGCGCTGCCGATCGCCACGCCCGAGCAGATCGAGACGCTGCTGCAGCGGGTCGACTATCGCTCGGTGGATCTGCGCGATGCCGAGTCGGTGGCCAATGCCGTACGCGAGCTGGCCAGCCGCCAGTGCGTGAGCTATCTGGCGATTCCGCCGGGCCTGTACATCAGCACCTGCCAGGGCCTGGCCCTGGGCGGTGCACTGGCCGCGCCGCACCGGCTGATGCTGGAAAAGCCGATCGGCCACGACTCGGACAGCGCCCGCGAGATCCTGCAGTCGATCGGCGCGCTGATCGACGAAGACCGCGTATTCCGCCTGGACCATTACCTGGGCAAGGCGGCGGTGCAGAACCTGATCGCGCTGCGCTTCGGCAATACGCTGCTGGAAGCGGTGTGGAACCGCACCTACATCGAGTCGGTGCAGATCCTGGTGGCCGAAAGCGAAGGCGTGGACGGGCGCGATGCCTATTACGCCCGCTCCGGCGCACTGCGCGACATGGTGCAGAGTCACATCCTGCAGTTGTTGTGCCTGGTGGCGATGGAGCCACCGGCCTCGCTGGAGGCCGACCGCATCCGCGACGAGAAGGTCAAGGTGCTGCGCGCCCTGCGCCCGATGACTGCCGAGCATGCCGCCCATGACAGCGTGCGCGGCCGCTACACCGCCGGCACCATCAACGGCCAGCCGGCGCAGGCCTATCACCCGCCGGAAGGCAGCGACGTGGAAACCTTCGTCGCGGTGACCGCGCATATCGACAACTGGCGCTGGGCCGGGGTGCCGTTCCACCTGTGCACCGGCAAGCGTCTGGCAGAGCGCTCCACCCGCATCGTGGTCACGCTCAAGCCGGTGACGCATTGGCTGTTCGAGCGCCCGGACCGGCAGAACGCGGTGCCCAACCGCCTGACCTTCCAGCTGCAGCCGCAGGAAAACATCGAGCTCGGCCTGATGAGCAGCCTGGCCGGCCCGGAATGGGGCGCGATCGAACTGCAGCCGCTGGAACTGGAACTGTCGGTGCCGACCGGCCTGCATCGTCGCATCGCCTACGAGCGTCTGTTCGTGGACGCCTTCAACGGCAACCCGGCGCTGTTCGTGCGCGACGACGAGGTCAAGGCTGCCTGGTCGTGGATCGACAGCGTCAGCGATGCCTGGAAAGACGCGCAGTTGCCGCTGCAGCCCTACCCGGCCGGCAGTTGGGGCCCCGATGCCGCAGCCCCCTTCCTGCCCCCGGCCACCGACGCACAGGGACACACCGCATGACCGCTCCTTCCAAGCCGGTGCTGGTTGCCGATATCGGCGGAACCAATGCGCGCTTCGCACTGGCCGACGTCGATGCCTCGGTGCCGCTGCTGGATGACACCTCGCGCGAATTTGCGGTGGTCGATTTCGGGTCGCTCGGCGAAGCCGCACGCTATTACCTCGACCAGATCGGCGTGCAGGCCACCCAGGGCGTGTTTGCCGTGGCCGGCCGCGTGGACGGCGACGAAGCGCGTATCACCAACCATCCGTGGGTGATCTCGCGCTCGCGCACCGCTGCCATGCTGGGCTTCAGTACCCTGCACCTGATCAACGACTTCGCCGCGCAGGCCATGGCGATCAGCCTGCTGCGTCCGCAGGACGTGGTGCAGGTCGGCGGCGCCAGCTGGCGGCCGGCGCCGATCGATCAGGCGCGCAACTACGGCGTGATCGGCCCGGGCACCGGGCTGGGCGTGGGTGGGCTGATCATCCGCAACGGGCGCTGCTTTCCGCTGGAAACCGAAGGCGGCCACGTCAGCTTCCCGCCCGGCACGCCGGAGGAGATCCGCATCCTGGAGATCCTCTCCGAGCAGTTCGGCCGGGTCTCCAACGAGCGCCTGATCTGCGGCCCCGGCCTGGTCAACATCCACCGCGCGCTCAGCGAGATCGCCGGGGTCGACCCGGGCCCGCTGCAGCCCAAGGACATCACCGCGCGTGCGGCTGCGGGCGATCCGCGCTCGTCGCGCACCATCGATCTGTTCTGCGCCATCTTCGGCGCGATCGCTGGCGACATGGTGTTGATGCAGGGCGCCTGGGACGGCGTGTTCCTCACCGGCGGGCTGGTGCCCAAGGTGCTGGATTCGCTGCAGCATTCCGGCTTCCGCCAGCGCTTCGAACACAAGGGACGCTTCTCGGCGATCATGTCGCGGGTGCCGTCGCTGGCCGTCATGCATCCGCATGCCGGCCTGCTCGGTGCCGCCGCCTATGCGGTGGATGCGCAGCGTCAGCATCCAGGGGAGCAGCGATGAACCTGCAGGACAATCCGCGCATCACGCTGGTGCGCTACCAAGACCCGGCCGAATGGACCGAGGCGGTCGCCAGCGAGATGGCCGACCTGCTGGAACAGGAGATTTCGCGCCGCGGCCAGGCGCGCATGCTGTTGTCCGGCGGCACCACCCCGGCGCCGGTGTACGAATCGCTGGCGCATCGTCCGCTGGACTGGTCGCGGGTGGAAGTGGGCCTGGTCGATGAGCGCTGGCTCTCGCCGCAGGATCAGGACAGCAACGCCTGGCTGGTGAATCACAGCTTCTTGACCCATGCACCGGCGGCGACCTTCATTCCGCTGGTGCGTCCGGGCAAGCAGTTGCCCGAGTGCGTGCACACCGCAAACCTGCAGGCCACGCATGCCGAACCCGCGTGTCTGGCGGTGCTGGGCATGGGCGGCGACGGACACACCGCCTCGCTGTTTCCGGGCTCGACCGATCTGAGCAAGGCGCTGTCCAGCCCGCAGCCGTACGCGTCGCTGGATGCCACCGGCTGCCCCGGCTCGAATCAGTGGCCGCTGCGGATCACCCTGACACCGGCCGGACTGGCCGCCATCCCGACCCGCCTGCTGTTGCTGCGCGGCAAGCAGAAGCTTGACGTATTGCAGGCTGCGCTGGCGGGCGACGATGTCAGCGAGTATCCGATCCGCGTGGCGCTGCAGCAGCCGGGCCCGAAATTGCGGGTTCACTGGTGTGCTTGAGTGCGAGTCCCTCGCAACAGCCGATTTTGTGCGAGTCCTTCGCAACAGCCCGCACATCCTTGTGCGGGTATCAAGAAGAGCGTGCTTACTTTCCTTCCCCCGTTTCTCATAGCCGGTAGCCAATGAGCCTGCATCCGAACATCCAAGCTGTCACCGACCGTATCCGCAAGCGCAGCGCGCCGTCGCGCGCGGCGTATCTGGCCGGTCTCGATGCCGCCCTGCGCGAGGGTCCGTTCCGTAGCCGTTTGAGCTGCGGCAATCTTGCGCATGGTTTCGCTGCGTCCGAGCCGACCGACAAGTCGCGCCTGCGCGGTGCGGCCACGCCCAACCTCGGCATCATCACCGCCTACAACGACATGCTGTCGGCACATCAGCCGTTCGAGCATTACCCGCAGTTGATCCGCGAGACCGCGCGCACGCTCGGCGCCACCGCGCAGGTTGCCGGCGGCGTGCCGGCGATGTGCGACGGGGTGACCCAGGGCCGCGCCGGCATGGAGCTGTCGCTGTTCTCGCGCGACAACATCGCCCAGGCCACGGCGATCGGCCTCAGCCACGACATGTTCGACAGCGTGGTGTACCTGGGCGTGTGCGACAAGATCGTGCCGGGCCTGCTGATCGGCGCGCTGGCCTTCGGGCATCTGCCGGCGCTGTTCATGCCGGCCGGCCCGATGACGCCGGGCATTCCGAACAAGCAGAAAGCCGAAGTGCGCGAGCGCTACGCCGCTGGCGAAGCCACCCGCGCCGAATTGCTGGAAGCCGAATCGTCCTCGTATCACTCGGCCGGTACCTGCACCTTCTATGGCACCGCCAACTCCAACCAGGTGTTGCTCGAAGCGATGGGCGTGCAGCTGCCCGGTGCCTCGTTCGTCAACCCGGAACTGCAGTTGCGCGATGCGCTGACCCGCGAGGGCACCGCGCGTGCGCTGGCGATCTCAGCGCTGGGCCAGGACTTCCGTCCGTTCGGTCGCCTGATCGACGAGCGCGCCATCGTCAACGCCGTGGTTGCGCTGATGGCCACCGGCGGTTCGACCAATCACACCATCCACTGGATTGCGGTGGCGCGTGCGGCCGGCATCGTGCTGACCTGGGACGACATGGATCTGATCTCGCAGACCGTGCCGTTGCTGACCCGCATCTACCCCAACGGCGAAGCCGACGTGAACCGCTTCCAGGCCGCAGGCGGCACCGCCTTCGTGTTCCGCGAGCTGATGGACGCCGGGATGATGCACGACGACCTGCCCACCGTGGTCGAGGGCGGGATGCGCGCCTATGCCAACGAACCGCGCCTGCAGGACGGCAAGGTCGTCTACGTGCCCGGCACTGCGACCACCGCCGACGACAGCGTGGCGCGCCCGGTCAGCGCCGCATTCGAATCGCAAGGCGGCCTGCGCTTGCTGCGCGGCAACCTGGGCCGTTCGCTGATCAAGTTGTCGGCGGTCAAGCCGCAGCACCGCACGATCGAAGCGCCAGCGGTGGTAATCGATACGCCGCAGGTGCTCAACAAGCTGCATGCCGCCGGCGTGCTGCCGCACGATTTCGTGGTGGTGCTGCGCTACCAGGGGCCGCGTGCCAATGGCATGCCGGAACTGCATTCGATGGCGCCGCTGCTGGGCCTGTTGCAGAACCAGGGCCGGCGCGTGGCGCTGGTCACCGACGGCCGTCTGTCCGGTGCCTCGGGCAAGTTCCCGGCGGCGATCCATATGACGCCCGAAGCCGCACGCGGCGGTCCGATCGGGCGCGTGCGCGAAGGCGACATCGTGCGTCTGGACGGCGAAGCCGGCACGCTGGAAGTGCTGGTGTCGGCCGAAGAGTGGGCATCGCGCGAGGTCGCGCCGAATACCTCGGTGGCCGGCAATGATCTGGGACGCAACCTGTTCGCCATCAATCGCCAGGTGGTTGGCCCGGCCGACCAGGGCGCCATCTCGATTTCCTGCGGACCGACCCGTCCGGATGGCGCGCTGTGGAGCTACGACGCCGAGTACGAACTCGGTGCCGATGCAGCGGCCGCCGCCGCACCGCACGAGTCCAAGGACGCCTGATTCCCCTTCCCTCTGCGCGACCGCCTGGCGGTCGCCGTCTAACGGAGTTGCAATGACGATTGCCCAGACCCAGAACACCGCCGAACAGCTGCTGCGCGACGCCGGCATCCTGCCGGTGGTCACCGTGGACACGCTGGATCAGGCCCGCCGCGTCGCCGATGCGCTGCTCGAAGGCGGCCTGCCCGCGATCGAGCTGACCCTGCGCACCCCGGTCGCGATCGAAGCGCTGGCCATGCTCAAGCGCGAGCTGCCCGACATCGTGATCGGCGCCGGCACCGTGCTGAGCGAGCTGCAACTGCGTCAGTCGGTGGATGCCGGTGCGGACTTCCTGGTCACCCCCGGCACGCCGGCGCCGCTGGCGCGTCTGCTCGCCGACGCGCCGATCCCGGCCGTGCCAGGCGCGGCGACGCCGACCGAACTGCTGACCCTGATGGGCCTTGGCTTCCGCGTCTGCAAGCTGTTCCCGGCCACCGCCGTGGGTGGTTTGCAGATGCTCAAGGGCCTGGCCGGTCCGCTGTCCGAACTCAAGCTCTGCCCCACCGGCGGCATCAGCGAGGCCAACGCGGCCGAGTTCCTGTCGCAGCCGAACGTGCTGTGCATCGGCGGCTCGTGGATGGTGCCCAAGGACTGGCTGGCACAAGGCCAATGGGACAAGGTCAAGGAGAGCTCGGCCAAGGCTGCGGCGATCGTGCGGCAGGTACGGGCTGGCTGATTTACTACGGAGCACCGCAGCCAGTGGCCTGGAAGACTGGGCTTCTGCGTGAAAGAAAGCTGGTTGCTGAGGAAAGCGTGGTTGACTGGCGCTTTATAGTTTCTTGACGAAAAGCACCGTCGTTTGCGCTTTGACTTTGGTTGAGGAAGGCGTGGTTGGCTGGCGCCTTGATTCCGTGCGTGGGAGCGGCCCGCGGGCGCCGGGGCATGACACGCCGTGAACCCGTCCATGGGGGCTCTTACACGACATCCCTGTCGTGTAAGGTCCTGCCCCGGCGCCCACGGACCACTCTTCGAATGGTCCTGTGTTGGCGGAACGGAGAGCAGCGACGACTCGCCGAGGCGGCAGCGTGGCCGGGGATTGGCGGAGAGCGGCACAGGGATGTGCCGCGGCGGCGAGTCAGACAGGATGTCTGACCGAGCCGAGGAGCCAGTCCGCGGACGCGCTGCCGCCCTCACCGAAGCCAGTAACTGACAGGCGGGTTGCACGCAGAGAAACCGTACCCTCCGCGCCCCGGCCCGCGCTTGCGGCGCGGGCGCTCCAAGGCACGCGCGCCCATGGCGCGCAAGCCGTGCCTCCTCGCCCCGCCGGGAGAGGGGTTTTGCGCCTTATGTCAGTCAAGGCTCCAGCGCGCTGGTGGATGCCTTACGCCGGGAGAACTTCAGCAGGGTTGGCGCTCACGACTCCAGCGCAACGCTTGCCGGCGGCGTCTTCGACACGCCACGCGCACGTCGTACCAACGCTGCCGCGCCGTTGCTCATGTCATCGAGAATCGCGTAGATCGTCGGCAGGAACAGCAGGCTCACCACCGTCGAAAACGCCAGGCCGCCGGCGATCGCGCGTGCCATCGGGAAGTACGGCGGGCCGTCGCTGAACATCGTGGTGCTGGTCAGCGAGATCGGCACCATCGCCAGGATGGCGGTGCCCATCGTCATCATGATCGGCCGCAAGCGCTCGCGTGAGCCTTCGATCAGCGCCTGGGTGCGGCCCATGCCGCGGCGACGCAGGTTGTTGATGTGCTCGATCATCACGATGCCGTTGTTCACCACCACGCCCATCAACACCAGAATGCCGATGAAGGACATGATCCCGAACGCGGTGCCGGTGATCCAGAACAGCCAGAACACCCCGAAGATCGAAAACACCACACCGCTCATGATCGCCGCAGGAAACAGCAGCGACTCGAACACCGCCGCCATCACCACGTAGATCATCACCAGCGCGATCACCAGGTTGAACACCATCTGGCCCATCGCTTCGCCGTCGTCCTGGTAATCGCCGCCGTCGAAGGTGTAGCTGTAACCGGCCGGGAAACTCGTCGCCTTGAGCGTCTTTTCCATCGCCTCGCGTGCTTCCGGTACGGTGACCTTGCTGGCCAGATTGGCCTTGATCGTCAGCGTGGTCTGGCGGTTGGTGCGGCCGATCTGCGTGGCGGCCGGGCGAATCTGCACATCCACCAGGCTGAGCAACGGCACGCTGCGGCCGTCCTTGGTACGCACCGTGAAGCTGGCCAGGTCTTCCGGCTTGCTCTGTTCGGCGCCGGCAAAGCGCACCCACACCGGCACCTCGTTGTCGCCGCGGCGGAATTCGCGCAGCGGCGAGCCACGCAAGGCCAGGCCGACGAAGCTCGCCACCTGCTCGGCACTGAAGCCGAAGGCCGCCGCACGCTCGCGGTCCACCCGGATCGCCAACTCGCTGGTGCGATCGCCGGTGTCCACGTGCACATCGCGCAATTCCTTGCGCTGCGCCAGCAGCGGGATCACATCGTCGGCCAACGCCTGCAAGGCCTGGGTCGAGTCGCCGACCAGCTGCACCTGCACCCCTTGATTGCCGCTGCCGCCATCGCCCTGATTGCCGATGCTGTAGTCCGCACGTGCCGAGCGCGGCAATGCCTTGCGGATCTGTTCCAGCAGCGGCGGCAGGTCCTTGACCTTGCCCGCGTCGAAGGTCACGGTGGTGCTGCTGCCTTCCGCCTCGCTGAACCACGAATAGATCTGGGTGATGTGGTACTTGTCGCGGTTGGCTTGCAGGTAATGCTCGACCCGCCCGACCTCCTCGCCCATCTGCTCATGCGTGTACGAGCCTTTCCACTGGTACTGGATGAAGGCCTCGTTGCCGCCATCGCCGCCGAACATGTCGACCTTGGTCAACTTCATCGGCACCAGGCTGATCGCACTGACCAACACGATACCGGCCACGCTCCAGCCGCGATGGCCCAGCGTCCACGCCAGCACCCTGGCGTAACGGCGCTGCAGCCGTGCGATCACGCCGCGCTCGGAACTCACCATCGGCGGTGTCTTCATGCGCGCCGACAACATCGGAATCAGGCTGATCGCCACCAGCCACGAGGCCAGCAGCGACACCGAAATGGTGATCGCGATCTGCGCCATGAAGATGCTGATGTTGTTGGTCTCGCCGAACAGGTTCGGCACGAACACGATGCAATGGCACAAGGTGCCGGCGCTGAGCGCGATCGCCACGCTGCGCGTGCCGAGCAAGGCGGCCAGCTGCGGTCGGCCTGGCATGCGCTCGCGTTCCTGGTAGATGCTTTCCACCACCACCACCGCGTTGTCGACCAGCATGCCGACCGCCAGCAACAGGCCCATCATGGTCAGGATGTTGAGCGTGACGCCGACGAAATACATGAAGCCCAGCGTGATCGCAAAGCAGATCGGAATCGCCAGCGTCACCATCAGCGTCGAGGGCCAGTGACGCAGGAAGAAGAACAGCACCGTGATCGACAACAGCAAGCCCACCGCGCCGGCCTCGGCCAGTTCCGCCAGCGACGAGGTCACCGCCTTGCCCTGGTTGTCGATCACCTTGATCTGCACATCGCGCATTGCAGGTTCGGCGCGAATGTCTTCGACCTCCTTCAACGCCGCCCTGGACACATCCACCAGGTTGGCGCTGCGCTCCTTGTAGATATCCAGCCCGATCGCCGGCCGTCCATCCAGGCGGCGGCCGTAATTCATCCGCGTCGGCTTCAGCCGCACCTGCGCAATATCGCCAAGACGCAGCCCTTTTGCGTTGAGCACCAGCTCGCGCAACTCCTGCAGGTCGCGCAACTCGCCGATCGGCTGTACCCGAATGCGTTCGCCGTTGTCGTCGATCTGGCCTGCCGACACCGAAAAATTGAGTTTGCCCAGACGCTCGCTCAACTCATTGAGGCTGAGGTCGTGCGCAGTGAGCCGGTCTGGCGCGATCGCGATCTCCACTTCGTTCGGCGGTGCGCCGGAGATCTCCACCTTGGCCACGCCGGGAATGCGTTCGATGCGCCGCTTGAACTCGCGGTCGAGCATGTCGTATGCGCCGGTCAGGTCGGTCTGGCTGGCCAGGCGCACCTTGAGCACCGGCTCGTCGCTGCTGGACCATTTGTAAATGTGGAAACGCTGCAGATCTTCCGGAAAATCGTCGCGGATGGCATCCAGCCGCTCGCGCGCATCCGATGCGGCGATGGCGATGTCGCGATCCCAGTCGGAGAACTCGATGAAGATGTTGGCGCCGTCGGCAGTGGCGGTCGAGCGCATGCGCTTGATGCCGGTCATCGTCGCCAGCGCCTCTTCGGCCGGCCGCACCAGATTGCGTTCCACCTCGTCCGGGGTGGAGCCGGTGTACGGCAATTGCACGAACAGGAACGGCGCGGAAATGTCCGGCAGCGCCTCCAGCGGCAGCCGGAACGCGGCAATCAGCCCCACCACCACCAGCGAGACGAAGCACATGATGGTGGTGACCGGCCGACGGATGCTGAAGGCGGCAACGCTCATAGCGCCTCCAGTCCGTCGGAGTTCCCGGGTGCCTGCGCACGCTGCCCGGCCATGCGCCGGCCGCGCTCCAGGTAATACGCATCGGCGCGACGGTCCAGCAGGTCGTACACCACCGGGATCACCAGCAAGGTCAGCAGCGTGGACACCAGCAACCCGCCGATCACGGTGATCGCCATCGGCGCGCGCACCTCGGCACCTTCGCCCATCGCCACCGCCAGCGGCAGGAAGCCGAACAGCGTGCACAGCGTGGTCATCACGATCGGCCGCAAGCGCGAACGCGCGCCTTCGATCAAGGCCTCGCGCTTGGGCACGCCGTCCTCGCGCAACTGGTTGACCTTGTCGATCAGGATGATCGCGTTCTTGGTCACCAGCCCCACCAGCAGGATCAAGCCGATGAACACCACCACCGACACCGGCTTGCCGGTCATCAGCAAGGCCAGCACCGCGCCGACCATCGCCAGCGGGATGGTGAACAGGATGACGAACGGATGCAGCAGCGATTCGAACTGCGAGGCCATCACCAGATAGACCAGGAAAATCGCCAGGCCGAACGCGAACAGCAGCGATTTCACCGATTGCGCCAGCTCCTCGCCCTGCCCGCCGATATGCATGCCCACGCCGGCGGCCAGTGGATCGTTGCGCACCATCGACTCGACCTCGCGCACCGCACCGCCCAGATCCATGTCATGCAGGCTGGCGGACACGATCGCCACGCGGGTCTGGTCGGCGCGATGGATCTCGCTCGGCCCGGTCGTCGCCACCACCTCTGCCACCGCCGCCAGACGCACCGGCCGGCTGCTGCCGGGGTTGACGATCAGCTGCCGGATCGCATCCACACTGGCGCGGTCGCTGTGCTGCGCGCGCACCAGCACATCGATCTTGCGATCGCGAAAGCTGTAACGCGTGGCCACATCGCCGCGCACCTTCTTGACGATGACATCGGCGATCTGGCGCGTGGTCAATCCCAGCGCACCGGCACGTTCCTGATCGAAGCGGATCTGGATTTCCGGGAAGCCCTCTTCCACCGTCGACTTGACGTCGGCATAGTGGCCATTGGCCCGCAGCATCGCCGCCAGTTTCTGCCCGGCACGTTCCAGCTCGCCCAGGTCCTGCCCACGCAGCTCCACTTCCAGCGGCGTGGAAAAACTGAACAACGCCGGCCGTGCAAAATCCACCTGCGCCCCCGGGTGCCCGGCCATGCTGTTGCGCAGCCGCGTGGTGGCCGCCGCTTCCACTGCCGCGCTGCCGCCACCGGCCATCACCACGGTGAGCTTGCCGATGTTCTCGCCGCTTTCGGTGGGATTGGCATCCAGCCGCGTGCCGCTGCCGCTGACGCCATACAACGAGGCGATGCCCGGGTCCTTGTCGTGCGCCAGCTGCAACTCGCGCACCAGCGCGTCGGTCTGCGCCAACGGCGTACCGGAAGGCAGCTTCACGGTCATTTCGAAGCGGTCCTGCGCCAGCTGCGGAATCAGGTCCGCCCCCAGCATCGGCACCAGCAACACGGTGCCGATAAACGCGGCAGCCGCCAGTCCCAGCACCAGGCCGGGCCGCCGTAACGCCGCCGGCAGCATCGCCAGATAGCCACGCTCGGCGCGGCCATACGGCGCCATCGCCAGATCGCTGGCCTTGCGCATCACCGGCGACACCACCCGTGCGATGCCGCGCCACAGCTTGACCACCGCCCATGCAACCGCGAAGAACGCATAGCGCACGCTCGCGCCGGCCCCGCGCCGGCCGGCGGCCACCGGCTTGAGCCAGCGTTGTTGCGGCTGCCACTGCGGGTGGCTCGGCTCGTCCGGGAATGCCATCGGCGGCGCGCCCTTGAGCGAACTCAGCATCGGGATCAGCGTCATCGACACCACCAGCGAGATCGCGATCGCGATCGCCACGGTCAGCGCCTGGTCGCGGAACAGCTGCCCGGCGATGCCCTCGACAAACACCAGCGGCAGGAACACCGCGATCGTGGTCAGCGTCGAGGCCATCACCGCCATGCTCACTTCACGGGTGCCGGCAATCGCGGCATCCAGCACGCTCAGGCCGCGCTCGCGCGCCTTGGCGATGCTTTCCAGCACCACGATCGAATCGTCCACCACCAGCCCGGTGGCCAGCGCCAGCCCGCCCAGCGACATCACGTTGAGGCTCAGGCCCAACTGGCCCATGAAAAAGAACGTGGTGATGATCGACACCGGCAGCGACAGGCTGATCACGAAGGTGCTCCAGCCATCGCGCAGGAACAGGAAGATGATCAGGATCGCCAGCACCCCGCCGATCACCGCATCCTTCTTGACGTCGCTGATCGCGTGCTCGATGAAGTGCGACTGGTCCTCGATGGTGGTGATCTCCACATCGCCCGGCACGGTCGCCTTCAACTGCTCCAGCCGCTTGCGCAGCGCTGCGGCGGTGGACACGGTGTTGGCGTCGCCTTCCTTGTAGATCGCCAGCTCCACCGCTTCCTTGCCGCCCAGGCGGATGATCGCCTCGCGCTCCTTGTAGCCCTGGCGCACCTCGGCCACATCTTTCAATCGCACCGGCATGCCGCCGGCAATACTGCTGCTCGCTGCCGACGAGGTGCTCTGCACTTCGGCCGCCGCGGCCAGCGCCGCCTGCGACCCGGTGGACGCGGCGATCGCATACATCTGCTGCATCGCCGCCTCCGCCGCGCTGCCGCTGCTGCTCTGCGTGGTCACCAGCATGTTGCGGATCTCGTCCAGATCCACGAACTGGTTGACCGTGCGCACCAGGTACCGCTGCGAGCCTTCTTCCAGCCGGCCGCCGGAGATGTTGACGTTCTCCTCCTTGAGCCGGGTGATCACGTTGTCGATCGGCAGGTTGAGCTGGGCCAGCTTCTGCTGATCGATATCGACCTGGATCTCGTCCTCCAGCCCGCCGCCGACCTTGACCGCGGCCACGCCGGCCACCGGTTCGAGCTTCTTTTTCAGATCCTCGTCGGCATAGCGACGCAAGCCGGTGAGCTGGCGGATCGCATCGCTGTCGGAGGACGGCGCCTGCTTCGGCGACAACGCCAGCCGCATGATCGGCTCGGTCGACGGATTGAAGCGCAGCAGCACCGGCGGTTTGGTTTCCAGCGGCAACGACAGGGCTTCCATCTTGTCGCGCACTTCCAGGCTGGCCTGGTCCATGTTGGTGCCCCAGGCGAACTCCAGCACCACATCGCTCTGCCCGGTGCGCGAGATCGACTTGAGCTTGCGCAGGTTCTTGACCACGCCGACCGCTTCTTCCACCGGCTCGGTCACCAGCGTCTCGATTTCCGCCGGCGCCGCGCCGGTGTATTCGGTGCGCACGGTCAGCGTGGGATAGCTCAGATCCGGCAGCAGATTGACCTTGAGACTGCGCAAGGCGATCAGCCCGAACAGCAGCATGGTCACGGTGATCATCGCGATGGTCACCCGCCGCCGCGTGGCGAAGGCCACCAGACCGCCGCCGCCGGGCAACGGCGCATGCGGGTCGTGCACGGGGCCGTGCGGGTTGCCGTGATCGCTCATGAGCGTTTCCCGTCGCTGCCGGTCGCAGGTGCCGCAGCCGCAACCGGCTTGCGATCGGGCTGGCCGATGACCTGCACCGCGGTGCCATCGCGCAGTGCCACCTTGCCAGCGGTGACCACCTGGTCGCCTTCCTTCAGGCCTTGCCGCACTTCCAGCCACGGACCTTCGGCATAACCGAGTTTCACCGGCACCCGGCTGGCCTTGCCGTTGCGCACCACGAACACCGCCGGCTCGCCATCGTCCAGCAGCGCCAGGCGCGGGATCACCAACGCGTCCTTGCGCTGGTCGTAGTCGATGCGGATGCGCCCGAACATGCCCGGCTGCAGCGCTTCGGCGCCCTGGCCGAACGCACAGATCACCCGGAAGGTGCCGCTGCCCGAATCCACCACCGGCGCGATGCGATCGACTTTGCCGATGAACTGCTGGCCGGGCAAGGCATCGGCCAGCAAGGTCACCGGCTGGCCGGATTTGAGCGTGGCCAATTCGCGCTCGGGCACATTGAGCGTGGCTTCCAGCTGCGAGTCGTCGACGATGCGGAAGATCGGCGTGTTGATCTGCACGAAGTTGCCGGTCTTGATCGAGCGCGAGGCGATCACCCCGGAAATCGGCGCCTGCACCGTGGTGTAGGACAGTTCCAGCGATGCCAGGCGGTGCTGCGCGCGGCTGTTTTCGACATCGAACTTGAGCTGGTCGACATCGGCGGCACTGACCAATTGCTGCCCCACCAACTGGGTGGCACGGCGGTAGCTGTTTTCCAGCTTGCGCAGCTGCGCTTCGCTTTGCGCCACCGCCAGATGCGCGCGGTCCGGATCCAGGCGGACCAGCGCCTGGCCCGCGGACACCTTCTGCCCCTCTTCCACCATCACCGCCAGCGCCACGCCGGAGGTCTTTGCCACCACCTGTGCTTCGGCACGCGGCTCCAGTGCGGCGGTGCCGATATAGCTGGCCGCCACCGCACGGCGTGCGGCCTTGGCAATTTCCACCGGCACCGCGTCGACGCTCTTCTTTTCCTCGGCCGCCTTGGCCTCGCCATCTCCGGCCTTGCAACCGCCCAGCAACAAACTTGTGGTGATCAACAGTGCCGCGGCGCAGGTTCCGCTGCGGCCGGGCAAAAAGGAGAGTGGCGACATCGTCGTGTCCTAGTGGATGCGTGAACAGGTGTTGTAGGCAAGTAGACCACCAGGACGATGACGTCGCCAATGCGCCAAAGGTCATGGTCCGTTCAAGTTCGCCTATTCACCCCGTTTGCGCGGGGCCAAATCGCAGGCATACTCGGACCGGTTCCGTCATGCCCCCACGTGCGGACGTTCAATCAGTCTTCCGGATACGAAACCATGCGCCCGCAGCCGCTCGCCGCTTGTCTCGCTCTGGTCGTCTTCCTGCCGTTTGGGGGCGCATCAGCGACACCGTCAGTCCCACCAGCCGCACCCGCCACGCCTGCGCCCGCTGCGGTGGCAACCACACCCGCAGCGCTCACCGGCAACCCGTCCAACGGCCGCTTGCTGGCCTATACCTGTCAGGGTTGCCACGGCGTCACCGGCTACAAGAACGCCTATCCCAGTTATCGCGTGCCCAAGATCGGCGGCCAGTCCAGTCAGTATCTGACCCAGGCGCTGACCGAGTACCGCCAGGGCAAACGCAAGCATCCCACCATGCAAGCGCAGGCGCAGAGCTTTTCCGAGCAGGACATCGCCGACATCTCCGCCTACCTGTCCACCCTCAAATAAGCGCCCACATGCCGAACGCCCTGCACGCTCCGCGTCTAGCCATCGTCCTGGTCGCTGCCCTGATGGTGGCGGCCTGCTCCCAATCCCAGGTGGAGTCCACCGATCGTTCCGCTGGCGATGCCGGCCACGCCAGCGGCGAACATGGCTCCGGTTCGTCCGCCGGGCTGCCGACCGGGCGCGCCGACGCCGGCGACAAGCTGGCACACGCGAAAGGCAAGGCCACCGGCCAGAGCTGCATCGATTGCCACGGCGCCGACGGCAACGCACCCATCGACCCCAGCTATCCCAAGCTCGGCGGCCAGTACGGCGACTATCTTGCGCACGCCTTGCAGGCCTACCGCAGCGGCGATCGCCAGCACCCGCTGATGACGGCACAGGCCACGGCGCTGAGCGATCAGGACATTGCCGATTTGGCCGCCTACTTCGGCACACGGCAGACGCAGCTGCGCGACCTGCACGGTGTCAACTGAGCGCAGACGCGCACTGTGCCCCGCGCACGCTGCGTCTCATTCGGAATGAAAAAGCACTTGCGCGAACATTAACAGGCCGCTATCATTTCGTTCTCAGTTTCGTGGGGCCATAGCTCAGCTGGGAGAGCGCCTGCATGGCATGCAGGAGGTCGGCGGTTCGATCCCGCCTGGCTCCACCACTCCTGGCTTAGGCCGTCAGGATGACAACTCGGGTTTTGATACGCGTCCCCATCGTCTAGAGGCCTAGGACACCACCCTTTCACGGTGGACACCGGGGTTCGAATCCCCGTGGGGACGCCAATCATCTGAAAGCCCCGGCACTGCCGGGGCTTTTTTTTGCGTGTTTTTCAGCATCGATTGCGTGCGCGGTGATTTGCGCACGACGCTCCTGGTGTGGCGTGTCGATCTGTCGATATCGATGACGCAACCGCTCCGCATCATCGCAGTGCGACTTGGACCTTTGCACCGCATCTGCTGCGGTTGCCAGCACCGCTACGCGCAGGGCGTCGAAAGCAGACGCAGCATGTTGCGATGCTGATCGACTCTTGCGCGAAGACTGTCGCACCTGAGCAGCCCGTGGAAGGACGTCACAGCCACTGCATCGTCAGTCTCTATGCCATCAAGCCATCGCCCCTATAGACGACACTGCGATTGATCAGTCTGCGACGCGCGAACGCATCGACTGCTTGCGAAGGCAGGCGCCATGTCGATCGATGCCGCTGGCGAATCCGTCGAGCAAACTTTTTTTGCACGCACCACTTCCCAAGCGTCATCGATGTCGCTATGATCGCCGGCTCGCAGCATCGTGGGGCCATAGCTCAGCTGGGAGAGCGCCTGCATGGCATGCAGGAGGTCGGCGGTTCGATCCCGCCTGGCTCCACCAAAATTCCCGACATAGGCCGTCTGGAATCTACAACCAGGTTTTGATACGCGTCCCCATCGTCTAGAGGCCTAGGACACCACCCTTTCACGGTGGACACCGGGGTTCGAATCCCCGTGGGGACGCCAATCATCTAAAAGCCTCGGCATTGCCGGGGCTTTTTTTTGCCTGAAATTCAGGGGCGCCCTGTTCTACCGCAGGCAGTCGGTGGCGACACGACGCGCACGCAGCGTGTTACTCCATCCACTGCCCGCGTGCACGCGGATCGAGCATGGAGCGGGCGCACTCGATGACACACTTATCCCGCTACCAAATCGAACAAATCCGCACAACGATGCATCAGGTCTGCCCGTCATCCAGCGCCTTGCGGCCTTCGTGCGTGAGATCGATATCGCCGTCTTCGGCCTGTGTCGCATAGCCGGCGCGCACCGCCCAGTTGGCCTCTTCGTCGGCGACCGGCGTGGTGTCGTGGATGTTGCGCAGAATGCGCAGTTGCTGCGAGGAATCAAAGTCCATGAAAGCCACCTGCTTGAAAGAGCTTTCCAAGGTACGCACCGCGCGTGATGGCTGCGTGCCTGCAGGGACAAGGCGGCAACCCGAGCGCATCTCGCCAGAATTTTTCGGCAACCACGCATCATCGATGCGAGCCAGTGGAGCACGCCGCTATGCGAGGAAGAAGCTAACTTCGCCGCGCCAACTGCTGCGCCACGTCGACGACACAACGCCCCCATTGCTGACGGCAATGCTCAGGCGCGGCGATGCGACAGCCGGCAGACGTTCGCCTGTTCCGGCACGACTGTCGAGCGCGCAAAAGAAAAGCCCCTCTGGATATCGCCAGAAGGGCTTGGCTTGTACTGCTACATCCTGGTGCCGAAGGTGGGACTCGAACCCACACGCTTTTAAGGGCGGCGGATTTTGAATCCGCTGCGTCTACCGATTCCGCCACTTCGGCGTGGCCGCGCAGTATAGCGACTTGCGCATGAAACGAACAGTGTCAGAACGCGCCTGACGAATTCAGGTGCAGGCGGAGTCGTCAGCGCCGCGGTGCGGCAGTGTCGATATACTGGCCGACTTAGGTGAAGGAGTAAGCAATGTCGGTGTTGCGTGGACTTCGGGTGCTGGTGGTCGAGAACGACCAGATGAATGCCATGCTGCTCGACCTGCAGCTCGTCCAGGCTGGCGCAGTCGTGCTGGGTCCGGTCGCAGAGGTCGCACAAGCGCTGACGCTGATCAAGACCGATGCGCCGGAGATCGCAGTGCTCGACTACCGTCTCGGCAATGGCGAGACCAGCGAGCCGGTCGCCCGACTGTTGTCGGAGCGCGGGATTCCGTTCGTGCTGGCCACCGGTGTTGCCGGTGGCACCATCCCCGGCGGCTTCGAACGCGGCGTGATCCTGACCAAGCCTTACCTGTCCGAAGAACTGATCGGCGCGCTGTCCAGGGCACGGCAACTGAGCGGTGCCGACAGCTAAGCGCGACCGCCCACCGGTGTGTCGCCAGCATGCGGGCGTAGTCGATATCCGGCCCCCTTCTGTAACCAATCACACCTGCTGCCTGCATGCCTGCCGCGCTTAACGCAGACCGTTCGCGCGGCCGTGCCGGTTGCCGCAACCCCTCGATCACGGCCCGCTTGCCACTAGAATCGTGCATCCAGGCATGATGGGCAGGTCACCCAATGGATATCGCCGTGTCGCCGTTTGCCGGTCTGTTGCCGGAGACGTGCGAGACAGCCGGATTGTTGCTGTCGTCGTCCGCATGCGTCACCGATCCGCTGCTGCGCGACAGCCAGGCGCTGCGTACGGCGCTTTCGGTGTGCCTGCATGCGCGGGTTCCGATGCTGCTGGTCTGGGGCGACCAGTGGCGCTGCATCTACAACGATGCCTGCGTCGCGCTGCTGGGCGAACGCCACCCGGCAGCATTCGGCCAGCCATTGGCGGAACTTGCAGACAGCGTTGAAGCCGGCCACACCTATGCCGATGCGCGTGCAGCATTGACGCTGTCGGCGTGGTCCTGCAGTCCGGTCCTGCATGCCGGCGAACGTCTGGGCATGCTGTATGTCGCCCGCACGCCCGCCCCCGCTGCAGGGCCGACTCGTCGCGAGGCCCCGCCCGCAGCGGTGCCCACCTCGCTCGACCAGTCGCCGGCCTTCATGGCGGTGCTGCGTGGGCCCAGCTACATCATCGAAAGCGCGAATCAACGCTTCCACGAGCTGGTCGGCCAGCGTCCGTTGCTTGGCCATCCATTGCTCGAGGCGATGCCGGAAATCGCCGACCAGGGCTATCTCGAGCTGCTCGATGAGGTGCGACGCAGCGGCCGTCCTTTCATCGGCGAATCGATGTCCGCCTATCTGCAGCGCACGCCCGGCAATGCGCTCGATCAGACCTTCGTGGATTTCCTGTATCAGCCGATGCGCGAGCGCGATGGCCGCATCGACGCAATCCTGGTGCACGGATTCGATGTCACCCAGCAACGCAGCATGGCAAGTCGCGACAGTTTCTTGCTGATGCTCGAAGACGCGCTGCAAAACGTCTCCGATCCGCGTCAGATCATCGATACCAGCGTGCGACTGCTGGGCGAACACCTGCAGGTCAATCGCTGCGCGTTCGGCCTGGCGGCGGCAGACGGCAGAACCATGCATGTGATCAGCGACCATGTGCAGGATATGCCAAGCCTGCAGGGCGATTTTCCGCTGGAAGTGGCGCAAGGCTTGCGCGACGCCTTGTTGGAAAACCGCCCCTGGTTCACCACCGATGCGATGGCGCCCGGTGCGCCGGACTATGTGGCGCAGCAGTATCGACGCTCCGGCCTGCGCGCGTCGCTGGCGATTCCGCTGCACAAACACGGCCGCCTGGTTGCGGCCATCGGCGTGCATCAGCGCGCACCGCGGCGCTGGTTGCCCACCGAGATCGAACTGGTCCGCCTGGTTGCGGCGCGCTGCTGGGAGTCCATGCAACGGGCCAAGGCGCAGCAGCAACTGGCTGCCAACGAGGCGCGGCTGCGCCGACTGGCCGACACGCTGCCGCAGATCATCTTCATCGCCGACCAGGAGGGTCAGCCGCATTACTTCAATCGGCGCTGGTATGAATACACCGGACTGGATCCTGCCGACAGCCAGACCGCTGCGTGGCATCCGGCGCACACCGCCGATGGCCGGCAGCTATCCGCGCAAGCCTGGGCGCTGGCCATCGAGGGCGAGCGCGCCTACGAAATGGAGTGCGAGCTGCAACGCCACGATGGCCAGAGGCGCTGGCATCTGGCGCGCGCCCTGCCCGTGCGCGGCGACGACGGCAGCATCAGCGAGTGGATCGGCACCTACACCGATATCCATGACCGTCGTGCGTTCGAGCAACAGCTGCGCGAAAGCGAAGTGCGCTTCCGCGCGTTGTGCGAGACGGTACCGGCGATGATCTGGATGGCCGATGCGCAGGGCGACTGCGTGTACTGGAATCCGCGCTGGTATCACTTCACCGGGCAGGCCGAAGACCAGGCGATGGATCAGGGCTGGTGGGATGTGATGCATCCGGACGATGCCGAACGCGTGCGCCATGCGTTCGGACAGGCGTTGGCGCAACGTGGCGAGTTCCTGGCCGAGTACCGCGTGCGTCGTCACGACGGGCAATACCGTTGGTGCATCGATACCGCGTCGCCGCACTTCGCCAGCGACGGCCGCTTCCTTGGCCACATCGGTTCGCTGACCGATATCTCCGAACGCAAGCACATCGAAGATGCCACCGCCTCCGATCGCGCCATCCTGAGCCTGATCACCACCGGCGCACCGCTACCGATGGTGTTGGACGCCATCGCATCGAGCGTGGAAGCGCGCGGCGAGATTGCGCTGTATTGCGCGGTGATGGTGCTGGATGAAGTACGCAAAACGCTGAGCTTCGGCTCGGCGCCGCATTTTCCGATCGAGTACTGCGGGCATTTCGAGGCCTCGCCGATCGGACCGAACGGGCCGCCCTGCGCGCGCTCGGCCTACCTCGGGCAGCAGGTGATCTGCCAGGACATCCAGGCAGACCCCAGCTTCGGCGACCACCACGCGATTTCGGCGGCGCTGGGCATCGTCGCCTGCTGCGTGACGCCCATCCTGGACAGCAACGCTCAGGTGCTGGGCACGCTCAACATCTACTACGACCGCGCGCACCTGCCCTCGCTACGCGAACAGGCGATGGCGCGCTCTGCATCGCATCTGGCCGGCATCGTCATCGAGCGTACGCGCGTGGATGCCAAGCTCAAACAATCGCTGCAAGCCGAGACCGCCGCACGCAGCCAGGCCGAGCATGCCAGCCGGGTCAAGGACGAGTTTCTGGCCACGCTCAGCCATGAATTGCGCACACCGCTCAACGCCATCCTGGGCTGGTCGCGGCTGATGCAGTCGGAGGTGTTCGAGCCGGCCAATCTGGGCAAGGGCCTGATCATCATCGAACGCAGTGCGCGTGCGCAGACGCAGATCATCGACGACCTGCTCGACATGAGCGCGATCCTGTCCGGCAAAATCCGCCTACAGGCAGAACACTTCGATATCGCAGGACTGATGCGCAGTACGATGGAGTTGATGCAGCCATCTGCGCTGGCGCGCGACATCGCGCTGGAACTGGATGCACCCGACGCAGGCGAACTGTGGTTCTTCGGCGATGCCGGGCGCCTGCAGCAGGTGCTGACCAATCTGCTCAGCAACGCCCTCAAGTTCACCTCGCCTGGTGGCACGGTGCGGGTGGCGCTGGACATCGAGGACGAGCGGCTGCGGCTATGCGTACAGGACACCGGCATCGGGATTGCGGCCGACTTCCTGCCGCATGTGTTCGATCGCTTTCGGCAGGCCGATGCCGGCACCACGCGCCGCGTGGGTGGGCTGGGGCTGGGCTTGTCGATCTCGCGTCAGTTGGTCGATCTGCACGGCGGCAGCCTGGGGGCATCGAGTGCGGGCGAAGGCAAGGGGGCGACCTTCACCATCGTGCTGCCGTTCCAGCACGGGGTCAGCGATCTGCGCCCGGCGTCGGCCGAGTCGCTGCAGGTCGGCCCACTGCCGAGCGATTGCCTCGGACGCCTGGATGGCGTGCGCCTGCTGCTGGTCGACGACGACCAGGATTCGCGCGAGGCGGTGGTGCAGTTCCTGATGCTTGCCGGCGCGCAGGTGCAGGCGGCCGGCTCGGTGGAGGCGGCCGAACAATGCCTGGCAGAGGCACCCTTCGATGTACTCGTCAGCGATATCGCCATGCCGGTGCGCGACGGCTACGACTTGATCCGCACGGTACGCTCCGGTCGCGCCGACCTGCCGCGACATATCCCCGCGATCGCCCTCACCGCCTATGTGCGCGAAGAAGACCGCGACCGCGCAGTAGTCGCCGGATTCGATGCGCATATGGGCAAGCCGGTGGAGCCACCCGGCCTGGTCGATCTGATCGAACGTCTGATACTGCCGACACGCGCGGTACGCAGCGAGGCATGAGATCGCGCGGGAGCGGCTAATAAAACAACGTCGTCAACCATGCCCTGCTTGCAACACACACACCGACCATATTGACTGGTCCTTGTCCGCCCACCGTCGCGGGACCTGGAGCGGCATGGATGCCGCGCCAGAGCCTATAGGGACGTACTTGCGGCGTGTCCTGCGATGGTGGGCGGGCAAGGGCCATGCAGCAAGGTTTCGGATCAGCCGCTGTACGACTGATCTCTCCGCATAGGCGCACCACGACGGTGAGTGGGCAGCGAACCCACAGCGAAGTTGCAGATCAGCCGCTCCAAGCGCGATCCAATCAAAGCAATAGATCCGCCGCCTTGCGAACGGATCTACCTGAACTGCCCGGCCACACAAGCACAGCAGCCGGGCAAGCAGAATCAGCTGCGCTTGGCGCGTGCGAACGCGGCGGCCAGCGCGTTGTCGGCCGGCGGCGCAGTGATGCGCGGCTTGCTGTTGCCCTGCGCCGGGCCACGTCCACCGCCAACATCGCGGCGGCCCTGCCCCGGGCCGCCGTTGCCGCGTTGATCGCGCGATTGTGCTGCTGCATCGGCCGGCGGTGGCGTGTCGGACAGACGGCAGGTCAATGCGATGCGTTTGCGCGCCACGTCCACTTCCAGCACCTTGACCTTGACGATGTCGCCGGCCTTGACCACGTCGCGCGGATCCTTGACGAAGGTGTCCGACAACGCGGAGATGTGCACCAAGCCATCCTGATGCACGCCGATATCGACGAACGCACCGAATGCAGCCACGTTGCTGACCACGCCTTCGAGCACCATGCCGGGCTTGAGGTGCTTGATGTCCTCGATGCCTTCGGCGAACTGCGCCGCCTTGAACTCGGGACGCGGATCGCGGCCGGGTTTTTCCAGCTCCTTGAGGATGTCGCGCACGGTCGGTACACCGAACCGCTCGTCGGTGAACAGCTCCGGCTTGAGTCCACGTAAAAAGCTGCCATCGCCCAGCAAGGCCTTGATCGGCTTGCCGGTGTTGCCGACGATGCGCTCGACCACAGGATAGGCTTCCGGATGCACCGCCGACACGTCCAGCGGCTCGTCGCCATCGGCGATGCGCAGGAAACCGGCGCATTGTTCGAAGGTCTTGTCGCCCAGACGCGGCACCTTGAGCAGGTCCCTGCGGCGCTTGAACGGACCGTTGTCGTCGCGATGGCGCACGATGTTCTCCGCCACCGTGCTCGACAGCCCGGACACGCGCGACAGCAGCGCCGCCGACGCGGTATTGACGTACACGCCGACCGCGTTGACGCAGTCTTCCACGCGCGCTTCCAGCGCCTTGGCCAACCGATACTGGTCCACATCATGCTGGTACTGGCCCACGCCGATCGCCTTGGGTTCGATCTTGACCAGCTCGGCCAGCGGATCCTGCAGGCGCCTCGCGATCGACACCGCACCGCGCAGCGACACGTCCAGATTGGGGAACTCCTTGGCCGCGAACTCGGATGCCGAATACACCGACGCCCCCGCTTCGCTGACCACGATCTTTTGCAGTTTGCTCGCCCCGCACAGTGCGATCGCCTCACCGGCGAGCTTGTCGGTCTCACGGCTAGCCGTGCCGTTGCCGATCGCGATCAGCTCCACGTCGTGCTGCAGGCACAGCTTCTTGATCGTCTGCAGCGACTGATCCCACTGCCGCTTGGGCTCATGCGGGTAGATCGTCTCGGTGGCCACCAGCTTGCCGGTGGCATCGACCACGGCGATCTTGCAGCCGGTGCGGATACCGGGATCGAGCCCCAGCACCACGCGCGGGCCGGCCGGCGCGGCCAGCATCAGGTCCTTGAGATTGTCGCCGAACACGGCGATCGCCTCGGCCTCGGCCTTTTCGCGCGCCTGGTTGAACAGGTCCAGCAGCAGATGCATGTGCAGCTTGGCGCGCCAGGTCAGCCGGCAGGCATCCAGCAACCAGCGGTCGGCCGGGCGGCTCTGGTTGGAGATGCCGGCAGTGCGCGCCACACGGCCCTCGGCGTATTGATGGCCGGCCTCGGCATCGTTGCCCGGCTCCAGATCCAGGTACAGGAATTCCTCGCGGCGCGCGCGAAACAGCGCCAGCAAGCGGTGCGAGGGAATCTTGGACAGCGATTCGGCATGGTCGAAGTAATCGCGGTACTTGGCACCGGCCTCTTCCTTGCCCTCGGCAACGCGCGCGCGGATCACGCCGTTGTCGCTCAACCAGCTACGCAGCTCGCCCACCAGGGCGGCATCTTCGCCCCAGCGCTCCATCAGGATGGCGCGTGCGCCTTCCAGCGCCGCCTTGATATCGGCCACGCCCTTCTCTGCATCGATGTACGGCGCCGCAGCGACTTCCGGTGCCTGGTTCGGGTCGGCCAGCAGCCCGTCGGCCAGCGGCTCCAGGCCGGCCTCGCGCGCAATCTGCGCACGCGTGCGGCGCTTGGGCTTGTAAGGCAGGTACAGGTCTTCCAGCCGCGACTTGGTGTCGGCCGCCACGATCTCACTGCGCAATTCGTCGCTGAGTTTGCCCTGCTCGCCGATGCTGGACAGGATCGCCGCGCGGCGCTCTTCCAGCTCGCGCAGATAGGTCAGGCGCGTTTCCAGATTACGTAGCTGGGTGTCGTCCAGCCCGCCGGTGACCTCCTTGCGGTAGCGCGCGATGAACGGAACGCTGGCGCCTTCGTCGAGAAGGGCAATGGCGGCGCGCGCCTGAGCGGGTTGAGCACCGATCTCGTCGGCGATGGTGCGAGCGATCTGCTGGGCAAGCTGGCTGTCGTGCATGGCGGCGCGGCCGGAGCCGCTTCACTGAAAAAAGCATTTTCGCAGTGCTGGCCCGCCGCGGGAACCCGTTGACAGGATCGCCTTAAACCTATGCCGACGCGTCTTGCAGCAGCCAGCAAGACGTACCGGGCGGTCGTCGGCTAGGCGTGGGTGGCGCGGAGGAACCGGTGTGGACAAGCGCCTGCCGATTCCGAGCACCGGCTGCACCCGCCTGGCGGCTCGCGCGGTATAGGTGAGCCGCTCTTAGCTGGCGCGACCTGCGTAATAGGTGGCCGCGCGCTCGACCAGGATGCTTTCGTGCAGCGACTCCAACGCCATCACGCGGATCTTGCCGACGTCCTTCAGCGGCACCATGCGCTCGACATAGATCTCCGGCCCGGCGTCGGTCATCGCACGCGACTTGCTGAACCCGTAAGGCACAACACCCTTGTCGCCGTCTTTGCTGCCACCGACGTACAGAACGATCGACATGCCCACACCCTCGTTAACAACTGTGACTACGTTAGTGGCGCGAGCATAACGACCGTGCCGTGAGGAGCTTTCCACGCACGTTAACGCCGGCTGTTTGCGGTTCGGTGACGGCCAGGGCCGGCCCCTGTCTGCACGAGCGCTTCACCCCGCTTGCCCGTCCAATTGTGCTCCGCCCGCATGTACGACACCGCATGGACCTCAAAAGTGGCTACCCGTTCTGGTCGATCCGCAACGGTCTGATGCGCGCCTACCCGCGTCTGGAGCAGGACACCCATTGCGAGGTCGCCATCGTCGGCGGCGGTGTCACCGCCGCCCTGATCGCACACGAACTGCTCAAGCACGGGCACGAGGTGGTGGTGGTCGAGCAGCGCGAGATCGGCTGGGGCAGTACGTCGGCCAGCACCGCCTTGCTGCAGTACGAAATCGACACGCCGATGATCGCCCTGGCCAACCACTACGGCATGCCGGCCGCCGCGCTCGCATACGGGGCATGCGCGCAAGCCATCCTCGACCTGCAAGGCCTTTGCAATACGCTGGGCGGCTGCGACTTCAGCCGTCAGGACAGCCTGTACTACGCCAGCCGGTCGCGGGATCTCGACGACCTGCGCAGCGAACTGGACATGCGAAAAACCCAGGCGCTTCCGGTGGAATGGGTCGAGCGCGCGCCTTTGTGGCACAACTACGGCGTACGCTCCGAGGGCGCGATCGTCAGCCGCCTGGCCGCCAGCGTCGACCCGTACCGGTTGTGCTACCGCCTGTTTGCAGAAGGCGAGCAGTACGGCGCGCGCATCTACGACCGCACCGCGATTGCCACCATCACACCCCACGACAGGCATGTCGAATTGCGCACCCGCCACGGGGTCACGCTGCGCGCCCGGCACGTCATCATGGCCGCAGGCTACGGAAACCAGCAGTGGCTGTCGCAGCGCGTGGCACGCAACCGCAGCAGCTATGCGTTCGTGACCGATCCCTTGCACGACAGCGAGATGGGCGCGCTCAAGCACACCATGATGTGGGAAACCGCGCGTCCTTACCTCTACTTGCGCAGCACGCCGGATGGACGCGTGGTGGCCGGCGGCGAAGACGACAACATCGATCTCCCCGCGCGTCGCGATGCGCGTGTCATGAGCAAGCTGAAGACGCTGCTGAAGAAGATCCACCAGACGATGCCGGATATCAGCCTGCGCCCGGTGTTCGCCTGGGGCGGCACCTTCGCCGAAACCGCCGATGGACTGCCGTTTTTCGGCCCGCATCCCGAACATGGGCCACGGGTGTCGTTCGCGATGGCTTATGGCGGCAACGGCATCACCTACAGCGCGATCGGCGCAGGCTTACTGCGCGCGCAACTGGAAGGCAGGCCTCACCCGCTGTCGGAACTGTTCGGTTTTTCGCGGTTGCGCTGAGACACCCACGGCCACCAGCCGTGGCCGTGCATCGCATACGCGTCGGCGGCCCGTTCCAGCGGATTGCGTACATGGATGCCGCCGCACAGGAAATACACCGGCAGAAACAGTGGGCCGAGCAGCATGTACTGATAGACATGGGCCCGCTCGTGGTCGCCCAGGCGCACCGGCGGGTGACGACAACGCCCGGCAGCATGCGCATACGTGCTGCATTGCAGATCCAGCGAGGCGCCCTTGAGCAGGATCACATTGCCAAGCGTCATCGCCCCGCCCGGCCCCCACGGCCAGGCATGGAACACCACGGCGAGTTCCTGGTGGGACCAGCGCGGACGCGCGCCAAGACAACTTCCTGCGGCACCGAGCGCAAGACCGAGCAAGGTGTTGGGCAGCGTCCACACCGCGCCCAGCACCTGCACGGCGGACCACCCGTGCCGGGCGGGCGTCAGTCGGCCTGGTTGGGGATCAGCAGCCACAGGATCAGATAGACCAGGATGCCGGGAAACGCGGCCGAGGCGATCGACACGATCACGAACAGCACGCGCAACAGCGTGGAGCTCCAGCCGAACCGGCGTGCGATGCCGCCGACCACGCCGGCGATCATGCGATCGTTGAGGGAACGGGACAACGCGGTGGTTGTGGCCATGGAAGGCTCCTTCGAACGTGGTGCCCAGTCTAAGGAGCGCAGCGACAGCGCATCGTGATGGATGCGGCTTCTCGTCTCACGTGCAGCGCAACGCGAGTCGCATCACGCGTTGCCGCCACGTTCCTGCAACCAACGGTGGATCGCCACCGGCACCTCGCGCTGCGCACGTCCGGAGACATAGATGCCGATATGCCCGCCGCGGAAACTCAGCTCGGTGTAGTCCTCGCTGCCGACCAGGCCGCGCAACGCACGCGAGGCGTCGGGCGGCACCAGATGATCGTGTTCGGCGTAGATGTTGAGCACCGGCATGTCCACCGCCTGCAGATCGACCGCCTCCCCGCCGATGCGCACCTGCCCGGTCACCAGCCCATTGCGCTGATAGAACTGGGTGACGAACTCGCGGAAGGCCTCGCCGGCCAGATCGGGCGAATCGAAGATCCACTTTTCCATGCGCAGGAAATCTTCCAGCGCCTGCTTGTCGTCGAGGATGTCGAGCAAGCCGACGTACTTCTGCAAGTTCAGCCGGAACGGCTTGAGCATCAGGTAACTGGCGTTCATCAGATCCGCCGGCACGTTGCCCATGGTGTCCACGAACAGATCCACATCGACCATGCGCGCCCAGTTGGAAAGCATGTTGTCGGGGGTGTGGAAATCCACCGGCGTGACCATGGTGATCAGGTTGCGTACCTTAGGCCGCTGCAGCGCCGCATAGCACAGCGCGAACGTGCCGCCCTGGCAGATGCCGAGCACATCGACCGCCTCCAGCCCCGACTGCGCGCGCAGGTGGTCCACCGCGCCATCGATATAGCGCAGCAGATAGTCCTCCAGCGTCAGGTAACGCTCGGAGCGGTCCGGGTAGCCCCAATCCAGCACGTAGACGTCCTGGCCGTGGCCCAGCAGGCCCTTGACCAGCGAGCGGTCGGCCTGCAGATCGACCATGTACGGGCGATTGACCAGCGCGTAGACGATCAGCAGCGGCGTCCTGGCCACCGGCGCCTGCTCGCCGACAAAGCGGTACAGCACCACCTTGCCGTCGCGCCAGATTTCCTCGCGCTCGGTCACGCCGTAATCCACGTCTTCCACGCCGGGCAGCAGCTTGAGCCCTTCGCGCAGCTTGCGCTGCATCGACAGGGTTTCCTGCATCAGGTCTTCGGCGCTGAATCCCAACGGGCCTTTCATGCCTGCGCTCCACGCGACTTGCGTGCGGCCGGCGTGCCGGCGGATGTGCCGGGGGATGGCCTGGAGGCGCTTTTCGACGCCTTCGTATTCTTGGCTGGAGAGGTTTTCGCTGGCGGTTTCTTGACCGACCTGGTCGCCGCTGCCGGCTTGGGCGCAGCGTCCGGCTTGGCCGCCGGCGCACGTCTGGCCGTGGCCGGTGCGACCGGATCGGCCGCCGCTGCAGCGGGCTTGCCGGCCGGGCTGGCAGCGGTGCGCAACATGCGCCGCACCGCACGTTCCAGCTCGGCGATGCGGCGATGCGCGGCGTCCATCTCCGAACGCGTCGGCATGCCGAAACGCTCGCTCAACTGCTCCACCTCTTCCTGCAGCGCGGCGCGCAAGCGCATATGCGCATTGGCAAAGCCGCCGTACACCTCGCGAAACTGATCGGACAAGGCGACGTCGGCATACGACTCTTCGGCGGCCTCGATCCACAGATCGAACAAGGCACGCGCGCTGGTCAGCTGACTGCCGCTGCTTTCATGCTCGCCCAGCTTGGAGGCAAACCGCCCGAACGCCTGCTCGATGGCCGACTTGAGTTGTTCGCCATAGGCCTGCGATTGCGCCTGGTACTCCTGCTGCGCGCGGGCCAGCGTCTGCAGGCGGGCCTGGTGATTGCGGTTCAGGCCGAACGCCGGCATGTCCAGCCACGGCGCGTTTTCCTCCCGCCACTTCGCCAGGGCCTGCGCGGCGTCCTGCAGCCACGGGTCGAAGCCGCCCGGGCTGCCGCCACGCAGCGAGCCCAGCGTCCACTGCATCAGCTGCTCGCCCTGCCCCTGCACGGCGCGTCGCCAGGCTTCGGAGACTTCGTTGGCCGAGGTGTCGCGCCCGGCGAACTGCGCGGCCACCTGCTGCATGGTGCCGAACCAGTCGCCGGCCTGATGACGGAAGCGGTCGATCGCCTCCTGCGCCTGCGGTGCGGCCTGGGTGGGCAGCAGTTGCGACCACCAGTCCATCGCCTTGCGCCAATCCTGCGGTGCGTCGCTACCCGGTCCCGTCGCGGGAACGGCGCCGGGCTGCGCAGCGGCACCGGCCTGGCCGTGGCGCATGGCATCTCCCCAGGCGCTCCAGTACTGGCGCGCCTTGTCTTCGAAGTTGCCGTTGTCCGAACCGCTGGTTGCCATGATCCCTTCCCGTGACTGTCCACCAGCCATCCTACCGCGTGTGCCCGGCTGTATCGGTCAGGGTTTGGGGATCCGCAGCGTCTTGCTGATCATCAGCGAGCCGGACACCGCAAACAGCAGCACCAACGGGTGGAACTGCCACGGCCCGAGCTGCCACTGGCCCCACCACAAGGTCTGGCCGATATGGCCACTGCTGGCAGCGACCGCCAGCAGGATCACCAACAGCAGGCTGGTGGGGATCGGGGTGCCTTCGAAGTACGGCACCTTGTCGGCCTCGCCGGCGATCTCTTCGGCGGTCACGTTGTAGCGCGCCAGCCGGCTCACGCCGCAGCAGACGAAATAGCTCAGTACCAGCCAATCCCAGCCGCCGCGCATGCCGCAGGCATAGCCCAGCGCCGCCGGCGCCACCCCGAACGAGATCACGTCGGCCAGCGAATCCAGCTCGCGGCCCAGCGTCGAGGACGCCTTGCGCCAGCGTGCCACATGCCCGTCCAGCGCGTCGAACACGAACGCCAGCGGGATCAGCGCCATGCCCAGCAACAGGTCGCCGCGATGGCCTTCCTGCAGGAAGCGCATCGACGCGAACACCGCGCCGGTGCCGCAGAAAGCGTTGGCCAGGGTGAACCAGTCCGCAAGTTGGAAATCGCGCAGCATCGAGAAATGGCGTTTCATGCGGAACCTGAGAAGTGCAAGGCACAAAGGGTAACGCGCGCACGCCATGCAGGCGACCGTTTCGCGCCATGGGCTAGTCTGGCGATCGACGCGGCCGCTCCGGCCGGGCACGATCAATGACGAGGACAGCATGAAGCGCAGCATCCTGATCACCGGCGCAGGCAGCGGCATCGGCGCCGGTATCGCCACCGAGCTGGCTGCCGGCGGCCACCATCTGATGGTCAGCGACATGGACCTGGCGGCGGCCGAACGCACGGCGCAGGGCCTGCGCGCGACCGGCGGTTCGGCCGAAGCGCTGGCGCTGGACGTTACCGATGATCACAGCATCGCGCAGGCATTGGCATGCGCGACGCGTGCGCCGCAGGTGCTGGTCAACAATGCCGGGCTGCAGCAGGTGTCGGCGCTGGAGGACTTCCCGATGCAGCGTTGGGCCTTGCTGGTGGATGTGATGTTGACCGGCGCCGCCCGGCTCGGCCGCGCAGTCCTGCCCGGCATGCGTGCGGCCGGCTACGGGCGCATCGTCAATATCGGCAGCATCCACTCGCTGGTCGCGAGTCCTTACAAGAGTGCATATGTCGCTGCCAAGCACGGCCTGGTCGGCCTGGCCAAGGTCATCGCCCTGGAGACCGCCGACTGCGACATCACCGTCAACACGCTGTGCCCGAGCTACGTGCGCACCCCGCTGGTGGAGCGCCAGATCGCCGACCAGGCGCGCACGCGCGGCATCGCCGAAGAGGCGGTGATCCGCGATGTGATGCTCAAGCCGATGCCCAAGGGCGCCTTCATCGACTACGACGAACTCGCCGGCACGGTCGCGTTCCTGATGTCGCATGCTGCGCGCAACATCACCGGGCAGGCGATCGCCATCGATGGCGGCTGGACCGCGCAGTAAGCACGGCTGGCGAAATTTTCACCAGCCGACGTAGCGACCTTGCGCCGCAAGGCGCGAGCGCAGTTGTCCACAGACCTGCGAAGAATCCATCCACAGCGGGTGTGGAGAAGTGCGTGGAAGCGCAATCCGGCTGGAATGTCGGCGCATCGTGCAGCGCTGGCTTACGCTTGCGCTCGCTAACCTTGTCTTACGTGCATTGCCGTCGCTAGACCGACGCTATGCGGTCTAGTGGAGACAAGAAAAGGCCCGCAGGGGCTGAAAACACCAGCGATCATTGGCCAACAACAGCGGCCGCGCTCGCCTGACGGCTGCGCCTGGCTGGATCGCCACTCAGATGCGCGAATACGTCCACGACTGCATGCGCCCGTCGCGATACGGCATCACCCCATGAAACGGGCGCGGGTCGCCATCGAACACCAATGGCAGGAAATTGCGGTCGCCTTCCCACATCGGCACTTGGTCCATGCGCTCGATCGCCACCCATTCCAGCGTGCCTTCCGGGTTGGAAGCCTGCGGCTCGCCTTCGAAGTTGCGGATCAGGAACACGAAGCCCAGCCAGTCTTCGCCGTGCTTGCCGAAGCCCGGCCAGCTGATGGTGCCGCGCAGTTGCATGTCGCCGCACTCCACGCCGGCCTCTTCGCGAATCTCGCGGCGCATGCCGGCCAGCACGTCTTCGTCCGGCTCCACCTTGCCGCCGAGCCCGTTGTATTTGCCCAGATGCTGATCGCCGGGACGGGCATTGCGATGGATCATCAACACCTGTGTGCCATCGGGCGACAACAGGTAGCCGAGCGTGGCGACGATGGGGGTATAGGGCATTGCGGGCGATCCGGCATCGAGCGCATCAGTATGACCGATGCCGCGCAAGCGGCGTGGCGCAGCCTCAGCCGACGGCGGCCTGCGAGCCGCGGCGCGGTGGCGCGACGTCATCGGTATCCAGACGCAAGGTGGCCACGCCATGGCCGCGCTCGGCCAGATAGTCCAGCCACTTGCCCAGGAACGTGTTCATGCGCATGCGATGGCTGATCAATTCGGCCGGTGGCGGGAACATGCCCATCACGTCCTGCCAGCGACGGCCGACATAGCAATGGGTGGTCTCGGCCTGGCGGGCATCGCGGTACAGCCGTACATAGGCCGACGGGTCCGGCTCGCCGGTCACCGGGTCGCACAGGTCGTAGGTCAGCCGCAGCTCGACTGTGTAGCGGTGACATTCGATCACGTCCAGACGCAGGTCCAGGCCGTCGCCGATCGACGATACGTAGGAGCCGGGAGCGAGGTCGGCCGGCGCGAACAGCCGGGTCAGGTGCCGGAAGTTTTCTGCGTACAACCCCATCAGCCAGCCGAACCGGCTCAACTTGGGGATGCGTTCGAGTTTACTCAGTGCTTGCGCCATGGACCGATCCTACACGCTGCGCTGCCGCACGGGCAGCATTGACGACCGGCCACCGGCAGGCCTACCTTGGCGGAGCACTGCCCCGCCCGCTTTATTTGCTTGACGCTTGCCGACCGACCGCGATGCGTGACGGCAGCCCTGGATCGTGAATACGCCACGCGCGCCCCCAATCCCGCCAAACCACTCCCCGCCTCAAAACATCTCGCGTTGCAGCCCCAGCGTGGACAACACCTTGCTGGAAATCTCCTCGATTGAGGTATTGGTGGTGCTCAGGGTCGGAATGCGCTCCATCTGGAACATGCGCTCGGCGGTGGCCACCTCGCGCCGGCAGGTTTCTGCCGCGCTATAACGCGAATTGGCGCGGCGCTCCTGGCGGATCTGCTGCAGGCGCTCCGGGTCGATGGTCAGGCCGAACAACTTGCCGCGGTAATTGCGCAGGCGTGGCGGCAGGCGCTCGCTTTCCAGATCCTCCTCGGTCAACGGATAGTTGGCGGCGCGGATGCCGTAATGCAATGCCAGGTAGATGCAGGTCGGCGTCTTGCCGGCCCGCGACACCGCCACCAGGATGACGTCGGCCTCGTCATAATTGAGTGCGATGCCGTCGTCGTGACTCAGCGCGAAGTTCATCGCGTTGATGCGGCGGTGATAGGTTTCGAAGTCCACCATGCCGTGCGCACGCCCCACGCGCGAATGCCGCGCCGCATTGAGCTCGCGCTCCAGCGGCTCGATAAAGGGAGCGAACACATCCAGCATCAAGGCGCCGCTTTCGGCCAGGATCATGCTCAGTTGGGGATCGACGCAGGAATTGACCACCACCGGCCGCACCTGGTACCGCTCGCCTGCCGCGCGCACGCGCAGCGCCGCATCGCGCGCTTTTTCTGCATCATCAATGAACGACATGCGGTCGGTGACGAAGTTGAATCCGCTGAACTGCGTGAGCAGGCTATGCCCAATCGTTTCAGCGGTGATACCGGTTCCATCGGAGACGTAGAACACCGGCCGAATTGTTGACATCAAGACCACCTCTTTGAACTGGTGTCCAAAACTTACGGGTTCATGCTTGTGCAGATTCCGCTGTGCACTGCATCATAGCGGCTTCTTCCTACGGACGCGGCCATCCAGCCCGCTCGGGCGATGGCCATACGGAGCATCGCGCTTGAACGAGAATATCCTGTGGTTGCATGAGCTGCGCCTGGCCGATCTGGCCCGCGTAGGTGGTAAGAATTCCTCGCTCGGCGAGATGATCGGCAACCTGGCCGGGCTTGGCGTTTCGGTTCCCGGTGGATATGCGACCACTGCCGAGGCTTTCAAGGACTTCATCGCGCATAACGATCTGTCCAAGCGCATCTTCGACAAGCTGGCAACGCTGGATGTCGAAGATGTCACCGCCCTCACCATCGCCGGCAAGGAGATCCGCGGCTGGGTGATCGATGCGCCGCTGCAGCCGGAACTGGACCGCGATATCCGCACCGCGTACGCACAGCTATGCGCGGAAAACGGCGGTGGCGAGGTGGCCGTGGCGGTGCGTTCGTCGGCCACTGCCGAAGATCTACCGGATGCGTCGTTCGCCGGTCAGCAGGAAACCTTCCTCAATGTCACCGGCGCCGACGATGTCGTGCACAAGGTCAAGGAAGTGTTCGCCAGCCTCTACAACGATCGCGCGATCGCCTATCGCGTGCATCATGGCTTCAAGCACGAGGACGTGTTCCTGTCGGCCGGCGTGCAGTTGATGGTGCGCTCGGGCGTCGGTGCGGCCGGCGTGCTGTTCACCCTGGACACCGAATCGGGCTTCCGCGATGTGGTGTTCGTCACCTCAAGCTTCGGTCTGGGCGAGATGGTCGTGCAAGGCGCGGTCAACCCGGACGAGTTCTATGTCTACAAGCCCACGCTGACCGCGGGCAAGCCGGCGATCCTGCGCCGCTCGCTCGGCAGCAAGGCGATCCGCATGGTCTACTCCGATGTGCCCGGCGAACGCGTACGCACCGAAGACACGCCGGTGGAACTGCGCAGCACCTTCTCGATCAGTGACGAAGACGTGCAGGAGCTCTCCAAGCAGGCGCTGGTGATCGAAAAGCATTACGGCCGCCCGATGGACATCGAGTGGGCCAAGGACGGTGTCAGCGGCAAGCTGTTCATCGTACAGGCGCGCCCTGAGACCGTGAAGTCGCGCAGCCATGCCACGCAGATCGAGCGTTTCTCGCTGGAAGCCAAGGATGCCAAGATCCTGGTCGAAGGCCGTGCGGTGGGCGCCAAGATCGGCAGCGGCGTGGCACGCGTGGTGCGCTCGCTAGACGATATGAATCGCGTGCAGGCCGGCGACGTGTTGATCGCCGACATGACCGATCCGGATTGGGAGCCGGTGATGAAGCGGGCCTCGGCCATCGTCACCAATCGCGGCGGCCGCACCTGCCACGCGGCGATCATCGCGCGCGAGCTCGGCGTGCCGGCCGTGGTCGGCTCGGGCAACGCCACCGATGTGATCAGCGACGGTCAGGAAGTGACGGTGAGCTGCGCCGAGGGCGATACCGGCTTCATCTACGACGGCCTGCTGCCGTTCGAGCGCACCACCACCGACCTGGGCAACATGCCGCCTGCCCCGCTCAAGATCATGATGAACGTGGCCAACCCGGAGCGCGCGTTCGACTTCGGCCAGCTGCCCAACGCCGGCATCGGCCTGGCACGCCTGGAAATGATCATCGCCGCGCATATCGGCATCCATCCCAACGCGCTGCTGGAATACGACAAGCAGGACGCCGACGTCCGCAAGAAGATCGACGCCAAGACCGCCGGCTACGGCGATCCGGTGAGCTTCTACGTCAATCGCCTGGCCGAGGGCATCGCGACGCTGACCGCCTCGGTGGCGCCGAACACGGTGATCGTGCGCCTGTCGGACTTCAAGTCCAACGAGTACGCCAACCTGATCGGCGGCTCGCGTTACGAGCCGCACGAAGAGAACCCGATGATCGGCTTCCGTGGCGCCAGCCGCTATGTCGATCCGTCCTTCACCAAGGCCTTCTCGCTGGAGTGCAAGGCGGTACTGAAGGTGCGCAACGAAATGGGCCTGGACAATCTCTGGGTGATGATTCCGTTCGTGCGTACGCTGGAAGAAGGCCGCAAGGTGATCGAGGTGCTGGAGCAGAACGGGCTCAAACAGGGCGAGAACGGCCTGAAGATCATCATGATGTGCGAGCTGCCGTCCAATGCGTTGCTGGCCGACGAATTCCTGGAGATCTTCGACGGCTTCTCGATCGGCTCCAACGACCTGACCCAGCTGACCCTGGGTCTGGATCGCGACTCGTCGATCGTGGCGCACCTGTTCGACGAGCGGAATCCGGCGGTCAAGAAGCTGCTGTCGATGGCGATCAAGTCGGCGCGCGCCAAGGGCAAGTACGTGGGCATCTGCGGCCAGGGGCCGTCGGATCACCCGGAGTTGGCCGAGTGGCTGATGCAGGAAGGGATCGAGTCGGTGTCGCTGAATCCTGACACCGTGGTCGACACCTGGCTGCGTCTGGCCAAGCTGAAGAGCGAGAGCTGATGGGTATGCTGGGTGCAGTGGCGGCGGCGGCTGGAGCCGTCGCCGCAAGGCCGGTGGCGGCCAAGGCGGCGGAGCCGGCGTTCAACTGGGCAAATATCCCGTGGGCGCAGTACGCGCTCAACTGGGGGTTGGCGCTGCTGATCGTGGTGGTCGGCATGTGGCTGGCCAAGCAACTCAGCCAGTGGCTGCATCGCGCGCTGACCCGCGCGCGCATCGAGATCACGCTGACCAACTTCCTGCGCAATGTGTTATATGCATTGTTGCTGGTGCTGGTGTTCGTCAGTGCGTTGAGCAAGATCGGCGTGCCGCCGACCTCGCTGATCGCGGTGCTGGGTGCGGCCGGCCTGGCGGTCGGCCTGGCGTTGAAGGATTCGCTGTCCAACATCGCTGCAGGCGTGATGCTGATCGTGCTGCGGCCAATGCGCGATGGCGACCACGTGGTGATTGCCGGCCAGGAAGGCATCGTCGACGAGATCCGGATCTTCCAGACCCGGATCCGCTCGTTCGACGAGCGCATGATCACCCTGCCCAACAGCACGATCACCACCTCGCCGATCGTCAACTACAGCACCCTGCCCAACCGGCGCCTGGAAGTGACCGTGGGTGTGGGTTACGGCGACGATCTGAAAAAAGCCCAGCAGCTGTTGCTGCAGATCGCCAAGGACAATCCGAACATCCTGGAGTCGCCGGCACCGTTCGTGCAGGTCACCAATCTGGGCGAAAGCACGGTGGACCTGATGTTGTTCGCCTATGCGACTAACGGCAATTTCGGCGCGGCCAAGAGCGCCACGCTGGAACAGATCCGCAACCAATTGCTGGAGAACGGGCTCAATATCCCGTATCCGCAGCGCGACCTGCACGTGTATCACCACGATGCCGACGGCAAGCCGATCTCCGATCTGTTGCTGAAGGGCATCGCCGACGATGGCGATCTGAGCAAGGGGCCGTCGCTGGCGCGCTGATACGCTGGATGGCATGGTGGAAAAGCAAAAGGCCGCATCGAACGATGCGGCCTTTTTGTTGGATGCACCGCAACAGTGTGCGTCTAACTATGCGGTCAGTGGCTAACGCTGCCCGACGCACGGCCGCGCGCCGTTCGCATTGGACACCGTCAACACGCCAACAAAGTGCAACGAAGCCGTGACCAGCGCTCAGCCCTGCACGTCGGCCTGGGAATCGCCACCCAGCGCACCCATGAACTGGCGGTAGTGGCGCAGTTCGTCGATCGAATCGCGCACATCGCTCAGGGCGGTGTGGGCCGAGCTCTTGGCAAAACCATTGGCCACCGTCGGCGCCCAACGCCGTGCCAGTTCCTTGATGGTGGACACGTCCAGGTTGCGGTAATGGAAGTAGCGCTCCAGGCGCGACATCTGGCGGTGCAGGAAGCGGCGGTCCTGGCAGATCGAATTGCCGCACATCGGCGAGGCGCCGGCGCGGATCCACTCGCTCAGGAAGGCCACGGTCTGCGCTTCGGCCTGGGCATGGGTGACATGGCTGTCGAGCACGCGCTGCCACAGACCCGAACGGCGGTGCTGATTGCGGTTCCATTCGTCCATGGCTTCCAGCGTCGCAAGCGGATGGGCGATGGCCAGTTCGGGCCCTTCGGCAAGCACGTTCAACTGCGCATCAGTCACGATGGTGGCGATCTCGATGATGGAATCGCGATCGGTATCCAGGCCGGTCATTTCCAGATCGATCCAGATCAGTCGGTCGTTGCCTGCAAGGGTGTCTGCCATGTCGCCGTCCTGTGGAGGGCCGTCGCCGGCCAGATGCTGAAGGGCGCGCATCATACCGCGGCCGCGCCGCTCAGGGCGCGAGGGGCGACTTGCCACGCTTGGCCCTGAAGTAGTTGGTCAGCCGCAGACCTGCCTCGGCGGCCAGTACGCCACCGCTGACCTGCACGCGGTGGTTGTGGCGCGGGTCGGCGGGCAGGTCGAACACGCTGCCGCATGCGCCGGTCTTGGGGTCGCTGGCGGCAAACACCACCCGTGCGATACGCGCGTGGATCATCGCCATCGCGCACATCGCGCACGGCTCCAGGGTGACATACAGCGTGCAGCCGATCAGCCGATGATTGCACAGCCGGCGGCCGCCCTCGCGCATGGCCATGATCTCGGCATGCGCGCTGGGATCGTGGCTGGCGATGTTGAAATTCCAGCCCTCGCCCAGCACGTTGCCCTGCGCATCGATCAGCAGCGCGCCGACCGGGATCTCGTCAAAGTCGCGTTCGGCACGCTCGGCCAGTTGCAGGGCGCGTTGCATCCACTGTTGGTCGATGCGCGCCTGCGCCGCGTCGACCGATGTCTCCACCTGCATGCTCACGCGGCGCTGCCGCCCTGGCGATCCAGGAAGGCGGCGAACGCGGCGACGGTGGCTTCGCTGACATGGTGCTCGATGCCTTCGGCGTCGCGGCGCGCGGTGGCCTCGTCGATGCCCAGGGCGAGCAGGAAGCGCTCGACGATCTGGTGGCGCTGCCGGCTGGACGCCGCCAGCGCCTCGCCGGCCGGGGTCAGGAACACCCCGCGATACGGGCGCTGCACCACCCAGCCGTCGCGCACCAGCCGCTTGAGCATCTTGGCCACGGTCGGCTGCGCCACACCCAGGCGCGCGGCGATATCGACCTGACGCGCCTCGCCGCCGTCGACCAGCAGATCGGAGATCAGTTCCACGTAGTCCTCGACCAGCTCGGCGCGGCGCGCTTCGCGCACCTGACGGAAGCTCTCCATGTGCACCTGCGCGTCGATCAGCGCCGGCGCGGCTGCTTCCAGCTTTTCGCTCTTGCCCACCCTCATCCCCGTCGTCACGTCCGGCGCCAGTGCCGGGATGCGTAGTTTGAAGCACGCAGCCGATCATTACGATTCAGATTGCCAATGCTCAACAGCATAGCAAGTGCTATATCATCGGCACGACTCCCAGCCAGCCTGCTCCGCATGTCCGTCGATCTCCGTCCTCACGCAGCCTCGCCCCTCCCCTCGCCGGCTGCGGCCACTGGCGGGCTGGGCGATCACCACGCCAGCGTCGCCGTACCCAAGGGCGGCCACTGGTGGTTCCGGCTGCTGGCGTTTCTGGGCCCGGGCTACATGGTGTCGGTCGGGTACATGGACCCGGGCAACTGGGCCACCGACTTGGCCGGCGGCTCGCAGTTCGGCTATCTGCTGCTCTCGGTGATCCTGCTGTCCAACCTGATGGCGATCGTGCTGCAGAGCCTGTCGGCACGGCTGGGCATCGCGACCGGGCTGGATCTGGCACAGGCCTGCCGGGCGCGTTACCCGCGCGGGGTGAATGTGGCGCTGTGGGGCATCTGTGAGCTGGCGATCATCGCCTGCGATCTGGCCGAGGTGATCGGCACCGCCATCGCGCTGAAACTGTTGTTCGGCATTCCGCTGACCGTGGGCGCCATCATCACCGCGGTGGATGTGGTGCTGGTGTTGTTGCTGATGAATCGCGGTTTTCGCACGTTGGAAGCGTTCGTGATCGCGCTGTTGTTGATCATCTCCGTGTGCTTCGGCATCCAGATCGCGCTGGCGGCACCGCCCATCGCGGCCGTGCTGGGCGGCTTCATCCCGCGTGCGCAAGTGGTCACCGACCCGCGCGCGCTGTATCTGGCGATCGGCATCATCGGTGCGACGGTGATGCCGCATAACCTGTACCTGCATTCGTCGATCGTGCAGACACGCGCCTATCCGCGCACCGATATGGGCCGCAAGTCGGCACTGCGCTGGGCGGTGACCGACAGCACCGTGGCGTTGATGTTCGCGTTGTTCATCAATGCCGCGATCCTGATCCTGGCGGCGGCGGTCTTCCATGCGCAGGGCCGCACCGATGTGCAGGAAATCGAACAGGCCCATGCCCTGCTCGCGCCGATGCTAGGCGTGGGTCTGGCCGCGACCCTGTTCGCGGTCGCGCTGCTCGCCTCCGGCGTCAATTCCACTGTCACCGCCACGCTGGCCGGGCAGATCGTGATGGAAGGCTTTCTGCACTTGCGCTTGCCGCCGTGGCTGCGCCGCCTGCTGACGCGCGGCATCGCGATCGTGCCGGTGGTGATCGTGACCTGGCTGTATGGCGAGGCCGGAACCGCGCGGCTGCTGGTGCTGAGCCAGGTGGTGTTGTCGATGCAGCTGCCGTTTGCGGTGATCCCGCTGGTGCGCTTCGTGTCGGATCGCGACCTGATGGGCGCGCTGGTGGCACCGCCTTGGCTGGTGCGCATCGCCTGGGTCATTGCGGCGCTGATCGTCGGCTTGAACCTGAAGCTGCTGTGGGATACCGCGCTGCATTGACGCGGCATGCGGGAAGCGCAGAAGTTCATGGCCGATGAACGCGTGGCGAGCTCCGAGCGCGGCTTCTATGTCGGAAATCTGCCTTTGGACCAGCTTCGCGAGCGCTTCGGCACTGTCTGGAAGATTGATCGACAGGCGTGCGGCCAAGGGCTCGCATGCGCGTTGAACGTCACTTGATTCCTGTAAAGCATTCCTGGACGCCACTTGCGCATTAGACAGGGCCTCTCTGTGATTCGCCTGCATGACCTGCAATTCACCGAGCGATAGCAGTTCGGCCGGGTACAGCGACACCGCCGCAGCGAAGGCCACCGAGAAGAAACACCGGATGCAGAAGGGCCGACGGCACGCGCAGCGCCATCAGCACCCCGAAGCTGGGCGCCCAGGCCGACAGCAGGCTGCACAGACTGAAAACCAGCAGCGAACCGGCCAGTACCTTGCGCCGGTAGAAGCGCGACAGCCACAGCACCATGGCCGGCCCGCACTCCGCGACCACACCCGCGAACAGCGCGGCCAGCCATCCGGCCTGGGCCACGCTGATGCCGTGACGCTGGACGATGGCCGGCAGGATGTCGACCACGCCGAACTCGACGGCATACAGGCCAAACAGCCCCAGCGCGATGAAGAACAGTGCGCGCGCCGTTTATGGCTGCGCCTCTGTCTGTCGATCGGGCGTCGTTGCCGGGCATGACCCCGCTGTACCCGCTGGAGCGGGAAAGCCATGCCGCCTGGCCGCCCACACCACCACCAGCGTCGCCGCGAGCAACACCAGCAAGGCCGGTGCGAACGCGCCGACGCCGAGGCGTTCGAGCAGCACGCCGCCGACGATGCCGCCACCGGCAATCGCCGTGTTCCAGGCGGTGACCAGCATGGATTGCGCGACATCCGCCGCTTCGCCCGCCGTCTTGGCCAGCGCCGTCTGGAACAGCGTCGCCGCGCCGCCGAAGGCCAGTCCCCAGGCGGCGACGGCTGCATAGACCACGACAGGCGCATCGCCCGCGACACCCAGCGCCAGCGCGGACAGGCCGAACCCGACGGTGCTGGCGAGCGTCAGCGCACGCAGATGGCGGTCGATCAGCACGCCGATGATCCAGATGCCCAGCAGCGAGGTCACGCCGAACACCAGCAGCACCAGGTCCGTGCGCTCGGCCATGTCCGCCGCCGCGAGGAACGGCGCGATGTAGGTATAGAGGATGTTGTGCGCCAGCACGAAGGCCAGCACCACGAACAGCACCGGGCGCACGCCGGCGATGGTGAAAACACGGCCCAGCGGCAGCCGCTTGCCCGCTGCCTGCCCGGCGAAGTCCGGCACCTGGACGCGCACCCAAACCATGAGCACCAGCGCCAATGCGCTCATGATGCCGAAGCACATCCGCCAGCCGACCAGATTGCCAAGGAAGGTGCCAGCCGGCACGCCCAGCGACAGCGCCAGCGGCGTGCCGACCATCGCAATGGCGATGGCGCGCCCTTTCTGGTTCTCGGGCACCATGCGCGCGGCGTAGCCCGCCAGCAGCGCCCACAGCAGCCCGGCCGACACGCCCGCGAGGAAGCGCGCCGCCATCGTCAGGACATAGCTCCCGGAGAACGTCGTGACGGTATTGGCGAGGACGAAGCCGGCGATGGCCGCCAGCAGCAGCGGGCGGCGGCGCACGCCCTGCGTGGCGGCGGTCAGCGGAATCGCCGCCAGCAGCGAACCGATGGCGTAGATCGTCACGGTCTGCCCGACCCAGGCCTCGGACACCATCAGGCCCTGCGCCATCTGCGGCAGCAGACCGGCCGGCAGCGCTTCGGTCAGGATGGTGATGAAGGCCGCCATCGCCAAGGCCAGCAGCGACGCCAGCGGCAGGCGGTCATGGGCAGTGGTGCTCATCCGTGCAGAGGGAATCGTCATCACCGCACCTCCAGCGCGCCATAGACGGCATCGCGCAGGTCGGTGACGAAGCGGCCGGACATGCCTTCGTACAGCGTGTTTGTAAAGGCCACGACGCTCAGGCCCTGCGCCCGGTCCACGAACCAGGAATGGCCGTAGACACCGCCCCAGCGCCAGGTGCCTGCCGATTCGGGGGAAGCGGCCAGCACCGGGTCGCGCAAGACCGAGAACCCCAGTCCGAAGCCGGAGCCCGGCGCATCGGGCAGTTCCCGACCGGCCGTTTGATCCCGCGCCATCTCCGCGATCCATTCGTCGGGCAGAAACGCACCGCGGCCTTGGCGCAAGGCTTCCAGCAGGCGCAGCAGGTCTTGCGCCGTCCCCGCCATGCCCGCGCCGCCCGAAGGAAATGCCTGCGGATCGAAGATGCGGGAGGGGTTGTAGGTGATGCCCATGGCGCCCTCGAAGGCCGAGACCGTCTCACCCTCGGCCAGCCGATGCGGCTGCGGCGCGTCGTTCACATAGGCGGTCGCCACGCGCTGGGGATCGCGCACGACGAAGCCCGTGTCGACCATGCCCAGCGGGCCGGTCACGAGTTGGCGCACCGCCTCGTCCAGCGGCGTGCCGTGGGCGCGCGCGATCAGCGCGCCCAGCACGTCCGTCGCCAGTGAATAGCCCCAGGCCGTGCCCGGTTCGTACAGCAGCGGCACGCTGGCGAGGCGGCGCAGGTTCTCCTCCAGGCTGATGCCGGACGCATCCATGCCGTCCGAAACACCGGCCCGTGCGTAGGGGCCGGCTGCATCGGCCTCGAAGAAGCGGTAGCCGAGACCGGCCGTATGGCTGAGCAGTTGCCGCACAGTGATGCGGGCCGGGCGGCCGTCGGCCAGCCGGGGCTGGAATTCGGGCAACCAGCGCGCGATGCCCGCGTCCAGGTCGAGCCGGCCTTGCGCTACCAGCGCCAGGGCCGCAGCGGAGACGATGGGCTTGCTCACCGAGGCCAGCCGGAACACTGCCTCCAAGGTCATCGGCCGCGCGCTTTCGCGGTCGGCGAAGCCGGCGGCCTGCTGGTGGATCAGTTCGCCGTCACGCGCTACGAGGACGACGGCACCGACCAGCCGCTGGTCGTCCAGCACCTGCTGCACGATGTTGTGAATGCGCGTGGTGAGGTGCGCCGGCGCAACGCCTTGGCGCAGGAAAAGTGGGGGAGTCGTCATGGCAACTCGTTCGCCTCGATGAGTGAAGCCTGGAGGATAGAAACCCTGCGATTAAAGAAAAAGCAGGCTACAGTTCCTTTGTGTGCGGACCCATGTGTCCGTAATCGAGGCGTGGAATGGACAGCCTGAACGGCTTCGTGGTGTTCGTGCAGGTAGCCGAGACGCGCAGCTTCGTCGCCGCCGGCCGGCTGCTAGGCGTGTCGGCCTCGGCCGTCGGCAAGAGCGTGGCACGCCTGGAGGAGAAGCTGGGGGTGCGCCTGTTCCACCGCAGCACGCGCAGCGTCACGCTGACCGCCGAGGGCACGCTGTTCCTGGAACGCAGCCGCCGCATCCTGGCCGAGATCGAGGCGGCGGAACTGGAGTTGTCGCAAGCCACAGCAGCACCGCGCGGGCGACTGCGGGTGAGCCTGCCGCTGGTCAGCTCGCTGGTGCTGCCGGTACTCGGCGAGTTCATGCGCGAGTACCCCGAGATCGAACTGGACCTGGACTTCACCGACCGCATGGTCGATGTGATCGAAGAGGGCTTCGACGCGGTGGTACGCACGGGCGAGCCGACCGACTCTCGCCTCACGGCGCGCAGATTGGGCACCTTCCGCTCGGTGCTGGTCGCCTCGCCTGGCTACCTGCAACTGCGGGGGACACCCCAAGTACCTGCCGATCTTCTGCTGCACGCCTGCCTGCACTACCGCTTCCCCAACAGCGGCAAACTGGAGACTTGGGCGCTGCGGCAGGAACCTGGCGCACCCGAACTGCAATTGCCCACCTCGATGATCTGCAACAACATCGAGACGCGCGTGTGCTTTGCGCTGCAAGGACTGGGGATCGCCTATTTGCCGGACTTCGCCATCCGCGAGCCGTTAGCCGATGGCCGGCTTCAACCCATCCTTGCTGACCATGGGGAGCGTGGCGGCGTCTTCCACGTGCTTTGGCCTGCGAGCAAGCACCCCTCGCCGAAGGTGCGGACGCTGGTGGACTTCCTGAGCGCGAGGGTGTTTCCGAACACCAAGAGCAAGACCCCGAGCCCCAGAGGTCAACGCAGTCGATAACGAGGCGTGGCCCATGCCGCCTCCAAAGTTCAGTGCTCTCGAACAGCGTTGCAGAGCACTGAACCTGCACCCGTCTCTCTGCGGTCCAGCCAGCCGCTCCGCAAGGTCAGCAGCAGACCGGCACCGACCATGATGGCGCCAACCCACGGTGTTGCCCCCAGCCCAAGCCTGGAATCCGCCACCCGTCCGCCGATGAAGGCGCCGAGCGCGATACCGGCGTTGGCGGCCGACACGTTGATCGTGGAAGCGATGTCCACGTTGCCCGGCCGCAGCGGCCGTGGAGCCTGTAGTCGTAGCGGATGGTGACGGTAGCGCTGGGCGATACCGTCACGTACATCCCGTCTCTGTCAGAAGCCTTATACATCTTGGACTTAGGCTTCGGATTTCGCAGTGCAGCGTCGGTCGGCATCGAGGTTTTCCTCCGGCTTTCGACGGCGTTTACCGTCAGGGACCTGGAGGCCTGCTGATGCTCGGAAAGCCGCGTAAAACGAGCCTTCCCGAGAAGATTTTTACCGTCAAAGACGGTAGAAATCTCAATAGTGAACGAGAGTGTCTTAATCCGGCCTCGATTCTTACCGCCAACGCCACCGTCAAGGTGTTTTGCTAGCCGGCGATAGCCACCGATGGATGCTATGACGTATTTATCTATAAAATCAACACGTTACGACAAACTTCGATAGCTGACGATAGTCCTCGAAGGACGTCAAATCACTCCCACTCGATCGTCGCTGGCGGCTTGCCGGAGATGTCGTACACCACGCGCGAGACGCCGCGCAATTCGTTGATGATGCGGTTGCTGACCGTGCCGAGGAAATCGTACGGCAGGTGCGCCCAGTGCGCGGTCATGAAGTCGATGGTTTCCACCGCGCGCAGCGCGATGACCCATTCGTAGGCGCGTGCATCGCCGACCACGCCCACTGATTTCACCGGCAGGAACACCGCGAACGCCTGGCTGGTGGTGTCGTATAGATCGGCCTTGCGCAGCTCGTCGATGAAGATCGCATCGGCCTTGGCCAGCAGTTCGGCGTATTCGCGCTTCACTTCGCCCAGGATGCGCACGCCCAGGCCGGGACCGGGGAACGGATGGCGATACACCATCGTGCGCGGCAGGCCGAGTTCGACACCGAGGCGGCGCACTTCGTCCTTGAACAACTCGCGCAGCGGCTCGACCAGGCCAAGCTTCATGTGTTCGGGAAGGCCGCCGACGTTGTGGTGGCTCTTGATCACGTGTGCCTTGCCGGTCTTGCTGCCGGCCGACTCGATCACGTCCGGATAGATCGTGCCCTGCGCCAGCCACTTGGCATTGGCCAGCTTGCTGGATTCTTCGTCGAAGATATCCACGAACAGGTTGCCGATGATCTTGCGCTTGGCTTCCGGATCGCTGACGCCTTCCAGCTTGGCGAAGTAGCGGTCGGCCGCGTTGACCCGGATCACCTTCACGCCCATGTGCTCGGCGAACATCGCCATGACCTGGTCGCCTTCCTGCCAGCGCAACAGGCCGGTATCGACGAACACGCAGGTCAGCTTGTCGCCGATCGCCTTGTGCAGCAGCGCGGCGACCACCGACGAATCTACGCCGCCGGACAGGCCAAGGATCACTTCGTCATCGCCAACCTGCTCGCGCACGCGCGCGATCTGGTCGTCGATGATGTTGGCCGCCGTCCACAGCGTCTGGCAGCCGCAGACATCGACCACGAAGCGGCGCAGCAAGGTCTGGCCCTGCAGCGTGTGGGTGACCTCGGGGTGGAACTGCACGCCGTACCAGCGCTTGTCCTCGTTGGACATCGCCGCCACCGGAATACGGTCGGTCACTGCGGTGACGGTGAAACCCGGCGGCACCTGCGACACGTGGTCGCCGTGGCTCATCCACACATTCAGGCGCGACGCGCCGGCATGGTCGGTCAACCCTGCGAACAAGGCATCGGCGGCCACCACATCGACCTCGGCATGACCGAATTCGCGCTGATCCGCCGCCTCGGTGGCGCCGCCCAGCTGCGCAGCCAGCGTCTGCATGCCGTAGCAGATGCCCAACACCGGCAAGCCGCTGTCGAACACTTCCTGCGGCGCGACCGGCGCACCCGGCAAGGTAGTCGACTCGGGACCACCGGACAGGATGATGCCCTTGGCACCGAAGCCGGCGATCTCCGACGGGTCATGATCCCAGGCCCAGATCTCGCAATACACCCCGATCTCGCGGATACGCCGCGCAATCAGCTGGGTGTACTGCGCGCCGAAATCGAGGATGAGGATCTTGTCGCTATGGATATTGGTCATTGGCGCCGGGAATCGGGAACGGGGAATCGGGAATGGGCAAAGCGGCGCAGACGCTGGTTCATCGATTCCCGACTCCCGATTCCCCATTCATGGATGGGCATCAGCCCATGCGGTAGTTCGGCGGTTCCTTGGTGATCTGCACGTCGTGGACATGGCTTTCGCGCTGGCCGGCACCGGTGATGGTGACGAACTTCGGCTTGGTGCGCATTTCCTCGATGGTCGCGCAGCCCACGTAGCCCATCGTCGCGCGCAGGCCGCCGATCAGCTGATGGACGATGCCACCGACCGGGCCGCGATACGGCACCCGCCCTTCGATGCCTTCCGGCACCAGCTTGTCGGCATCGCTGGAATCCTGGAAATAACGGTCCTTGGACCCCTTCTCCATCGCGCCCAGGCTGCCCATACCGCGGTAGCTCTTGTAGCTGCGGCCCTGGAACAGCTCGACCTCGCCCGGGGCTTCCTCGGTGCCGGCGAACAGGCCGCCGACCATCACCGTGGAGGCGCCGGCGACCAGCGCCTTGCCGATGTCGCCGGAATAGCGGATGCCGCCATCGGCGATCAACGGGATACGGTCCTGCAGCGCCTCGGCGACCATGTCCACCGCCGTGATCTGCGGCACGCCGACACCGGCGACCACGCGCGTGGTGCAGATCGACCCGGGGCCCACGCCGACCTTGACCGCATCGGCGCCAGCGTCCATCAGTGCCAGTGCGGCATCGCCGGTGACGATGTTGCCGCCGATCACCTGCAGCTGCGGATACGCCTTCTTGACCCAGGCCACGCGATCAATGACGCCCTGCGAATGGCCGTGTGCGGTATCGACGATCACCACGTCCACGCCCGCCGCAGCCAGCAGTTCGATGCGCTGCTCGGTGTCGCCGCCCACCCCGACCGCCGCGCCGACCAGCAGGCGCGTGGACCCGTCCTTGGCGGCGTTGGGGTTGTCGGTCTTCTTCTGGATGTCCTTGACCGTGATCAGGCCGCGCAGCTCGAAGCTGTCGTTGACCACCAGGATCTTTTCGATGCGGTTGCGATGCAGCAGCTCCAGCACTTCCTCGTCGCTGGCGCCTTCGCGCACGGTGATCAGGCGATCCTTCTTGGTCATGATGTGGCGGACCGGATCGTCGAGCTTCTTCTCGAAGCGCATGTCGCGGCTGGTGACGATGCCGACCAGTTCGCTGCCATCCACCACCGGCACACCGGAGATGTTGCGCGCGCGGGTCAGCTTGAGCACCTCGCCGATGGTGGTGTCCGGGCTCACCGTGAACGGCTCGGTGATGACGCCGGATTCGAACTTCTTGACCCGGGCGACTTCGCCGGCCTGCTGCGCAGGGGTCAGATTCTTGTGGATGATGCCGATGCCGCCCAGCTGGGCCATGGCCACCGCCAGGCGGTGTTCGGTCACTGTGTCCATCGCGGCCGAGAGAATCGGCAGTTTCAGGCGCAGATCGCGCGTCAGCCGGGTTTCCAGGCTGACGTCCTTGGGCAGGACGATCGAATGAGCGGGGACGAGGGAAACGTCGTCGTAGGTGAGAGCTTCAGCCTGGATGCGGAGCATCGGCGGACCCGAGTTTGGGGAAGCGCGGCATTTTACCCTGAAAGCCTTCACGAAGACACAACGCGACTGCAATGCAGCGTTACGCGCGCCTCAGCCAGCCGCGTCGGCCGCTTCCAGCGTGTTCTGCATCAGCGTGGCGACCGTCATCGGCCCTACTCCACCCGGCACCGGCGTGATCCAGGCCGCACGCTGCACCGCCGCGTCGAAACCGACATCGCCGACCAGGCGGCCGTCGTCCAGTCGATTGATGCCGACATCGATCACCACCGCACCGGGCTTGACCCATTCGCCCGGAATCAGCCCGGGGCGACCCACCGCCACGACGAGAATGTCGGCATTGCGTACGCTGGCCTCCAGCACCTCGGGCGGGGTGAACTTGTGGCAGCTGGTGACCGTGCAACCGGCGATCAGCAGCTCAAGGCCCATCGGCCGGCCGACATGATTGCTCACGCCCACAATGGTCGCGTTGCGGCCGCGCACCGGCTGATCGGTGTGACCCAGCAAGGTCACGATGCCGCGCGGCGTGCACGGACGCAGGCCGAATTCGCGCAGCGCCAGATGCCCGACATTCTGCGGATGGAAGCCATCGACGTCCTTGCGCGGATCGATGCGCTGGATCAGGCGATTGGCATCGGGGATGCCTGGCAACGGCAGCTGGATCAGGATGCCGTGGATCTTGGGATCGGCATTGAGCTGGTCGATCAGCCGCGCCAACTCCGCCTCGCTGGTGCCCTGCGGCAAGTCGTAGTCGAAGGCTTCGATGCCGACCTTTTCCGCTGCGCGCCGTTTGTTGCGCACATACACCGACGAGGCCGGATCTCCACCGACCAGCACCACCGCCAGCCCGGGGCGCGCCTTGCCGGCGGCCAGGCGCGCATCCACGCGCAGCTTCAACCCGTCGAGCAGTTCCTCGGCGATGCGGCGACCATCGAGAAGGCGGGCCGGAGCAGAGGAAGCTGGCGCGGAAACGGTCATGGGGCGTCAGGTGTAGAGTCGAAGGCCGTCTATTGTCCCCGATTCCGTCATGACCGACACCACCTCGACACCCGACCCGATCACCACATCCATCGAAGCGGCCGCATTTCGCCGTCTGTTGCAGCATCTCAACCAGGAGCGGCCGGATGTGCAGAACATCGATCTGATGATCCTGGCCGGCTTCTGCCGCAATTGCCTGGGCGACTGGTACCGCGAAGCCGCCGAAGCGCAAGGCCAGCCGATGAGCAAGGAGCAGGCGCGCGAAGCGGTATACGGCATGCCGTTTGCCGATTGGAAACGGCAGCATCAAAAAGACGCCACCCCCGAGCAGCTGGAAGCCTTCGCGGCCGCTCAACGCAGGCACGGCTGAGTTAATCGGCCGGCGCATTGGCGCCGGCCGTTCTATAACCGAGTTTTCTCGATCAGCCACGACAACGGTATCGCGACGCCGGATCTCGCACGCGATGCTGACGGCCTAGCCCTAGTCCTAGTCCACGCCCAGCTCGACCAGGGCCGCCTGCCCGAACGCCAACGCTGTCTCAAAGGTTTCGCAAGTCTCGTCTTCCACCCCGGCAGCAACCAACTGCACTGCGTGCTCACGGCCGCAGGCGCGCACCAGCACGTTGGCCCGCCGTGTCGATCACCAACGGCACGGCGTTCTGGCCAGCAAGGGCCCAAACGACGAACGACGCCAGATGGCGTCGTTCGTGGATGCAGGCGATGACCAGGCAATCAGCCGCGCGCGTCGGCCTCGGCCAACGCAGTGCGCAGGATTTCCTTGGCCGGCCCGCCATGCTTTTCGTGCTCAAGCGCGAAATGCACGGTGGCTTCGATCAGACCGATATGCGCACCGCAATCGAAGCGGCGGCCTTCGAAGCGATAGGCGTCGACGGTTTCCTGCTGCAGCAGTCCGGCGATCGCATCGGTCAGCTGGATTTCGCCGCCAGCGCCAGCGCCTGTCCCTTCGAGCAGCTCGAAGATCTTCGGGCTGAGCACATAACGACCGACCACCGCCAGGTTGCTCGGTGCCACTTCCGGCTTGGGCTTTTCGACGATGGCGTTGATGCGCCCCTTGCGACCATCGAACGCATCGGTGGCCACGATGCCGTAGCTGGCGGTCTTGTCGTGCGGCACATCCTCGACGGCAATGACGCTACCGCCCGAAGCCTCGGCCACATCGGCCATTTGGGTCAACGCACCGGCACCACGGTTCCAGATCAGGTCGTCCGGCAGCAACACCGCGAACGGCTCGTCGCCGACCACGGCCTTGGCACACAGCACGGCATGACCCAGACCAAGCGCTTCGGCCTGCGTCACGAAAATGGCGCGCACGCCTTCGGGCAAGGCATGCCGCACCAGCTCCAGCTGCTCGAGCTTGCCGGCGCGCTCCAGCTTTTGTTCCAGCTCGTAAGCCTTGTCGAAGTAGTCGGCGATCGAATGCTTGTAGCGGTTGGTCACGAAGATCAGCGTGTCGCAACCAGCCTGGATGGCTTCGTCGACGGCGTACTGGATAAGCGGTTTGTCGATGATTGGCAGCATTTCTTTCGGCACCGTTTTGGTTGCCGGAAGAAAGCGGGTCCCAAGACCTGCGACGGGGAATACGGCCTTGCGAATACGCTTGCTCATTAAAGTCTTCTGACCTCACGTGCGGGGAATGGAACGACCGTATCAGATCGCGCGTCGACTTTCCGTCGAGCAGCCGCAAAATCCGGCATCAGACTGCCCAGCACAGTCTCCATCGCCTTGATGTCGTAACGGTTAACCGCCTCACGCAAGCGCGTCACCAGCTGCAACACCTGCTCGTGCGAGAACTCGCGCACGCCGGCTTCCAGAATCTTGGGATGCGCGGTGGGGCGATAGTCTTCGTCGGAGTAGAACAGGGTTTCGTGCAGCTTCTCGCCCGGACGCAAGCCGGTATAGAGGATGGCCACATCCTTGCCGGGCTGCTTGCCGGCAAGACGGATCATCTGCTCGGCGAGCAGGCGGATCGGCACCGGCTCGCCCATGTCCAGCGTATAGATCGCGCCATGCGAGGCGGAGGCTGCGGCCTGCACCACCAGCTGGCAGGCTTCCGGAATGGTCATGAAGTAACGCGTCACATCCGGATGCGTCACCGTGACCGGGCCGCCCTGACGGATCTGCTCGCGGAACAACGGCACCACGCTGCCGGCCGAATCCAGCACGTTGCCGAAACGCACGGTGATGAAGCGCGTCGGCGCATCGCGCGCGTCAAGACTCTGGCAGATCATCTCCGCATAACGCTTGCTTGCACCCAGCACGTTGACCGGCTCGACCGCCTTGTCGGTTGAGATGAAAACGAAGGTCTCGATGCGTGCACGCTGACAGGCGCGCGCCACGTTTTCGGTGGCCAGCACGTTGTTGCGTACCGCCTCGCGCAATTGCTCTTCCAGCAGCGGCACCTGCTTGTAGGCGGCGGCATGGAACACCGCATCCGGCGGTGCGGTGTTCAAGGCATGCGCGACCACCGCCGGGTCGCCGCAATCGCCCAGCACACGTACCACTTCGATATCGGGGAACAACCGACGCAGGTCCGAATCGACGGTCAGTAATGCCAGCTCATCGATTTCCAGCAGCACGATGCGACGCGCGCCGTGACGCGCGCACTGGCGGCAGACTTCCGACCCGATCGACCCGCCCGCGCCGGTCACCATCACCGTCTTGTTGGTCAACCAGTCGCGAATCAAGCGCCAATCCGGGGTAACCGGTTTGCGGTTGAGCAGGTCTTCGATCGCGACTTCCTTCAGCTCTCCAGGCAACGAGCGCCCTTCCAGCACGTTGATCAGCTTGGGCACCATGCGGAATGGCAGCCCGGTGCTTTCGCAGATGGCCACCACGCGCTGCATGCCGGAGGCATCCAGCGACGGGATCGCGATGACCAGCAGTTTGGCTGCCGTTTCCTTGGCGATGGCTGCAGCCTGATCCAGGTTGCCCAGCACATTCAGGCCCTGAATCTTGGCGCCATGCAGGTTGTTGGCATCGTCCAGATACCCGACCGGCACGAATGCACCGGTGCGGCGCAGATCCCGGACAAGACCTTCGGCGGCGCGACCTGCGCCGAGGATCAACACCCGCTGCGCGGCATCGCCGGAGTGCGCGATCTGGTAATCCTTCCAGGCGCGGTACAGCAGCCGTGGCGTGCCCAGCAGCGCAGACAGGGCAAACGGATAGACGACCAGCACCGACAGCGGCACCCCATCCAGGCGGTCATAGGACAGCGCCAGCACGATCGCGACCAGACCGAGAAAACTCGACTTGAAGATGTTCCATAGGTCCGGCACCGAGGCGAATCGCCACAGCCCTCGATACAGGCCCATCTTCCAGAACACCAGGCCTTGCGCGACCAGAGCGACGGCGGTGCGCCAATCCCACAAGGGCAGATCGGGAGCCTCGCGCAGCATGGAGTAGCGGCCGGCATGCAGCAGCTGCCAGCACACCCACACCATCAACAGGTCATGCAGCACCACCGCCGCTTGCGGCAGGGCTTTGGTCAAACGGTCACGCCAGGAAATCATAAAAGTCCATTACTCAGGAATTGCGCAGTCCATCGCGCAGAAAATGCCAGATTGCGGTGGCACCCAGGCCCCATACCAGGGCCCCGCACACCTGCAGCCAAGTTGCATCATGACGAATTAGCGCATACAAGCAGACCGCAGCGACGCTGAAAGCGAAATAAATACCGGTTACCGGAACGTGCGTCTCAAGCTTGCGTGCCAGCCGCTGATAGAGATGCTGGGCATGCGGCTCCCACCACCGTTGCCCGGCGAGCATGCGAGACAGCAGCGTGAAGCCGGCGTCTACAAGAAATACGGTCAGTGGCAACCAGCTGATCCACCAGCTCACCTGCCCGCTCGCCACCGTCAGCGCCAGCAACGCAGCCAGCACATATCCCAATGCGCCACTGCCGCCGTCGCCCAGAAAGATGCGCGCACGCGGGAAGTTGAACGGCAAAAATCCCAGGCAGGATGCGGCAACCGCAAGACCGGCCCACGTCCAGGCGCCAGGCGCAACCGCGGCAAACGCCAGTGCGGCCAGAGCCGCCTGGCTGCTGGCCAGGCCGTTGATGCCGTCCATGAAGTTCCAGACGTTGATCAACACCACCGATGCCATGGCGGTGAGCACGCCATCCCAGAGCTTGCCCGTGTAATGGCTGACCAGCCAGCCCAGCATGGCCGAAGCCAATAGATGAATCGCAAAACGCAGCCTGGCCGAGAGCGGGCGATGGTCGTCCCACCAACCCACCCCGGCCACCAGCACCAAGCCGGCAGCGAACCACCTGATGATCGGGCCTGCCGCCGGCCAGAACACGCCTGCCGCCACGCACCCGGACAGCAGCGCCGCCACGATTGCCATGCCACCGCCACGCGGGGTGGCGACCACATGGCTGCGGCGTGCACCCGGATGATCGAGCAGCCGCCGATGCAGCGCGTAACGTCGCAACAACCAGGTTCCGAGTGCCGCGACCGTCAGGTGCGACAGACACCACCACAGCCAGGCCTGCGGCATCAGACCACCGCGTAATTCAACAGCGGCTTGACCGTGCCCCATTCCTTGCAACTCGGGCATTGCCAGTGGTGCGTCTTCGCGCCGAAGCCGCAGCGGGTGCAGCGGTAACTCGGGTTGCGCACCAGCAACTGGTCGGTGATGTGCTTGAGATCCTGCAAGGTGCCGACCGGGTCGCTGCCTTCGGCCAGGGTCAGGTCGATCAACGCCGATTCGCCGCGGACCGATGGCCGATCCTTGAGCTGACGGCCCAGATAGGCCAACGCCGGCGCCACGCCATCCTGCGCTTCCATCAACTGCGTCAATGCCAGCACCGGGGCGATGCCGCGATAGTGCTCGGTCATCTCGGACAGGAAATTACGTGCGCCGGCGATATCGCCGACCCGGCGATAGGCCGCCATCAATGCGGGAATGATCTCCGGCAGGTATTCCGGATCATGCCGCGCAGCACGTTCGAACGCGCGTACCGCCGCTTCGTCGTGTCCGCGCTCGGCTTCGATGCGTCCTTCCAGAATACCAGCGCGCACCGAGGTGCCGTCGGCCTGGTAGGCGCGCGCGACCGCCTGCAGCGCTTCGTCGGGCTTGCTTGAGCCGCGATAGCGATCGGCCAGTTCGCACTCGAATTGCGAAATCAGCTTGCCCATCGGCTCGCCGGTGACTTCTTCGTAACGGGTGGCGTTATCGATCGCCTTTTCCCAATCACGCTCGGCCTGATAGATGCCGATCAGATGACGCAACGCCTGCGGCGCACGCTGATCCAGTTGCGCCAACTCGGTGAACACGGTCTCGGCACGATCCAGCAGGCCGGACTTCATATAGTCCTCGCCCAACGCGAGCAAGGCCTGCACGCGCTGCTGATCGGTCAGGTCGGCGCGTTGCACCAGGCCCTGATGTAGCCGGATCGCGCGATCGACCTCACCGCGACGGCGGAACAGATGCCCCAACGCGACCTGGGTCTCGAAGGTTTCCTTGTCCAGTTCGGCGATGTGCAGAAACAGCTCGATCGCCTTGTCCGGCTGCTCGTTGAGCAGATAGTTCAGACCGCGAAAATACGTGCTGGACAGGCGACTGACCTGGGTGTCGCCATGGCGTTGACCGCCGCGGCGGCCAACGATCCAGCCCCCCAGCGCTGCCAACGGCACGAACAGGAAGAACCAGATCCACTCGGTCAGAAAGTCCATACGCGCTTACAGTCCATCAAAGGGGCGCGGCTCGACTGCGGCAGGCGCAATGGGCCTGGCATCGGTGCGACTGACTGCAACGGCCTTGTTGGCCTGGCGCAGTTTGGAATAGAGGGGAATCACCACACTGACCAGCACCATGCCGGCACCGATCAACACACCGACCAGCAGCGCGACGATGATCGCGATTCCGGAGGTGGTATGCACACTAGAGAAAAGGAAGTCGAGAGTGACGTCCTGGGAATTGACCGCACCGATGATCAGACCGACCAACAGGAAGGCCAACATCACCAGCAAGCGAAACACCTTCATGGCCGGACTCCGTCAAAAGAGGCTTAGCTTAACCGAGCCGCCATAAACGCAGCGGCAGAACGACCTCAGTCAGCCGCATCCAGCAGATCGACCGGGATCACGGAGCTGACACGCTCGCGCAACTCCTTGCCAGGCTTGAAATGCGGAACATGCTTGCCCGGCAACGCGACCGACTCGCCGGTCTTCGGATTACGACCAAGACGTGGCGGGCGGTAATGCAGCGAGAAGCTGCCGAACCCACGGATTTCGATCCGATCACCATCGGAGAGCGCCTGCCCCATCATTTCCAGCAGCGATTTGACTGCCAGATCCACGTCGTCCGCCTTCAGATGCGCTTGACGTCGCGCCAGGATTTCAATCAATTCGGACTTGGTCATGGGAAGACTTGCTTTTTTCGACTGACACATCGGAATCGGCCCGGGCAAGCCCGGGCCGATCCATCACGCTCTTGCGAGCGCTACGCGCTTACTCGGACTTGTTGCTGTTCAACTGCGCACGCAGCAGCGCGCCCAGCTGAGTCATGCCACCGGATGCGGCCGAAGACTGGTATTCCTCCAGCGTTTCGCGCATTTCGGCATCGTCCTTGGCCTTGATCGACAGCTGCAGGGTGCGGCCCTTGCGGTCCATGCCCACGAACTTGGCTTCGATCTTGTCACCGACCTTCAGGTGCTGGGTCGCGTCGTCCACACGCTCGTTGGCGATGTCGCGCGCAGCGACGTAGCCTTCGATGCCATCGGCCAGGTCGATCGTGGCGCCCTTGGCGTCCACTTCACGCACCACGCCTTCGACCTTCGAACCCTTCGGGTTGGACGCCATGTACTGGCCGAACGGATCCTGCTCCAGCTGCTTGACGCCCAGGCTGATGCGCTCACGTTCCGGATCGACTGCCAGCACAACGGCTTCCAGCGTGTCGCCCTTCTTGTAGTTGCGCACGACATCTTCGCCGGTGGTGTTCCAGCTGATGTCGGACAGGTGGACCAGACCGTCGATGCCGCCGTCCAGACCGATGAAGATGCCAAAGTCGGTGATCGACTTGATCTGGCCCGACACCTTGTCGTTCTTCTTGTGGGTGGCAGCGAAGGTTTCCCACGGATTGGCGGCAACCTGCTTCATGCCCAGCGAGATGCGGCGACGCTCCTCGTCGACATCCAGCACCATCACTTCGACTTCGTCACCAACCTGCACAACCTTGGACGGGTTGACGTTCTTGTTGGTCCAATCCATCTCGGAGACGTGCACCAGACCTTCGACGCCCGGCTCGATCTCGACGAATGCGCCGTAATCGGTGACGTTGGAGACCTTGCCGAACACGCGGCTGTTGGCCGGGTAACGACGTGCGATGTTGTCCCACGGATCTTCGCCCAGCTGCTTCAGGCCGAGGCTGACGCGGTTACGCTCGCGATCGAACTTCAGCACGCGCACGTCCAGCTCGTCGCCGACGTTGACGACTTCGGACGGATGGCGCACGCGCTTCCAGGCCATGTCGGTGATGTGCAGCAGGCCGTCGATACCGCCCAGGTCCACGAACGCGCCGTAGTCGGTCAGGTTCTTGACGACACCCTTCAGGATCGCGCCTTCCTGCAGCTTGTCCATCAGCTGCTCGCGCTCTTCCGAGTGCTCGCTCTCGACCACGGCACGACGCGAAACCACCACGTTGTTGCGCTTGCGGTCCAGCTTGATCAGCTTGAACTCGAGTTCCTTGCCTTCCAGGTAGGCCGGGTCGCGCACCGGGCGCACATCCACCAGCGAACCAGGCAGGAACGCGCGGACATCCTTGATGTCCACGGTGAAACCACCCTTGACCTTGCCGCTGATGCGACCAGTGATGGTTTCGTTCTTTTCCAACGCCTCTTCCAGCTCGTCCCACACCATTGCGCGCTTGGCCTTCTCGCGCGACAGCACGGTCTCACCGAAGCCGTTCTCGATGGAATCGAGGGCAACCTTGACCTGGTCGCCTACGCCGACATCGATCTCGCCAGCGTCATTACGGAACTGCTCGATCGGCACGATGCCTTCGGACTTCAGGCCAGCGTTGATCACCACCACGTCGCCGCGCACTTCCACGACGGTACCGGTGACGATCGAGCCCGGCTTCAGCTTCGCCAGATTGGCTTGACTGGCTTCGAACAGTTCAGCAAAAGATTCTGTCATTTGAATTTTACTCAGTTGAACACACGGGCGTTGATCGTCGAATACGACAGATGCCAAGCGCCCAGCCTGTTGGTCGACTCCGAACAGCGAGTCGGTTAAGTAGTAGTAGAACCGCCACACGGGATGTGCGACGGAGCCTTGGAACGCCTTACGGTCGGCGGGACATGCCCGCTTGCGGAACGCTTACGACGACGTGCGAGCGGCTAACAACCCGACCACACGCTGGACGACATCCTCGATCCCCATTCCGCTGGTATCGATCAGCACGGCGTCTTCGGCCGGCCGCAATGGCGCCACCACCCGCTGCGCATCACGGGCATCACGGGCCATGATCTCGCGCAGCAGGTCGTCAAAGATAACCGAAACACCCTTTTCCATCAACTGTTTATGGCGACGGCCCGCACGTTCTTCGGCACTGGCGGTCAGAAACACCTTGAAGGCGGCATCGGGGAAGATCACCGTGCCCATGTCGCGCCCATCCGCGACCAGGCCGGGCACTCGCCTGAATGCGCGTTGGCGCTCTTTCAGCGCGCTGCGCACCTCGGGAATGGCCGCAATCGCCGAGGCCAGTGCCCCGGTGGTTTCCAAGCGCAGTTCGCCGGTGGCATCCACGCCGTTGACCATCACCCGCAGCCCCTCCGCGCCTGCATCGTCGAACTCCACCCTGGTGTCGAAGGTGCAGCGCACCAGTGCAGCCGGGTCGGAAACGTCCAGATCGGCCCAGCTCGCCGCCACGCCCACCGCACGATACAGTGCGCCCGAATCGAGGTAATGCCAGCCCAGCCGGGCGGCCACGATCCGGCTCACGGTCCCCTTGCCGGCGCCGGAGGGACCATCGATGGTAAGGACGGGCGAAAGGTCGGTCATTCAGGTTTCCGGAAGGTCATCAGCCGGTAGTGTAGCGCCGCTCGCAGGGATTCGGATGCAACCACTTGAAAGCACGACGAAAAGCCGGTTAGAATTGCCGGCTTAATTCAGGGTGCACCCTCGATTGCGGGCACTCTTCCATCGAATCCAACCGTTTACGCCGAGGTGTGCCATGAAAGTCCTGTCCTCCCTGAAGTCTGCGAAGACCCGTCACCGCGACTGCAAGGTGGTCCGCCGCCGCGGCAAGGTCTTCGTGATCTGCAAGTCGAACCCGCGTTTCAAGGCGCGTCAGCGCTAAGCTTTCGCTGCGCGTGCAAGACCCGAGAAAGCCGCCTCCGGGCGGTTTTTTCTTGGCCGATGCTTCACGCCAGCCGTTGCTACATGCAGGCTGCAGTGCGCCGTGACCTGGCTGGCTCCGCGCGGCGGTCGAGCTGGCAGATATCCGGCGCAGCGTTGGGTAACACGCTCTGCAAGCACGCCTGTCCTGGTTTTTGCTGTAATCACCATCCGAATCTTGTCCACTGGGGAGTAGATGACATGCGCAACCGTTCGTTTGTCCTGCCGCTGATCGCACTGATGGGGATCAGTGCCGTTGCGTCGGCCGATACGCTGCTGGTCGACCGTGCACGGCAAAAACCGGCCGCTGCCCTGCCCCTGCGCGGCGACAGCATGAGCCAGGTCGAAGGCCGTTACGGCGCGCCGCAGGAAAAGCTGGATCCGCGCGGCGGCCAGAAGCGCCAGTGGCCGACGATCCACCGCTGGGTGTATCCGGCCTTCACCGTGTACTTCGAAAAGAGCCGGGTGATCGACGTGGTGGCCAATCAGGCCGATGCCAACGAGATCGGGCCAAAACCGCCGATCAGGTGATCGCGGGTGTTCGAACTCCATCGGATGGTGACTGCAACAGTGGTTTGTTCCAATGATGCGCAGGAAGCGGTCAATGCGAGCTCCAGGCAACGGCGATGTTGTGCAGTGCCATCCAGCGCAACCAGGATGCAGGCAGATCGCAAGAGTCGATTTTGACGCGAGTCCCTCGCAAGCGCCGATTTGAGGCGAATCCCTCGCAAGCGCCCGCACATCCATGTGCCGGGATTGAATTAACGGCCTGGCATTGCCTGGCATTGATTAGGTAGTTGCAAGTTATGACCGATAGCGTTCGCTTCCCCGCCGAGTGGGAACCTCAGTCCGCCGTGTTGATTGCATGGCCGCATGCGGGCACCGATTGGGCCGAGCGTCTTGCCGAGGTGGAAGAGACCTATATCGCGCTGGTCACGGCGATTTCCCGTTTCGAGCCGGTGATCGTGTGCGTGGCCGATGACGATCTGCAGATCTATGCGGAAGCGCGGTTGCGCTCGGCGCGGGTGGATATGACGCAGGTGCGCTTCGTGATTGCGGCCTACAACGACACCTGGCTGCGCGATTCCGGCCCGATCACGCTGCGCCAGGATGGCGGTTTCCGCCTGATGGATTTCCGTTTCACCGGCTGGGGCGGCAAGTTCGAGGCCAGCCTGGACGATCAATTGGTCACCTCGCTGGATGCGGCGCAGGTGTTCGTGCCGTCGCAGGTGCAGACGGTCGACTTTGCGCTGGAAGGCGGCGCGATCGAGACCGATGGTGCGGGCACCTTGCTGACCACCTGGAAGTGCCTGCACGAGCGGCATCCGCAGCGCACGCGCAACTCGCTGAGTGCCGATCTTGCCGCGTGGCTGTCGCAGGACCGTGTGCTGTGGCTGGATCATGGCTACCTGGAAGGCGACGACACCGACGCGCATATCGATACGCTGGCGCGCTTTGCCGGCCCGGATGCGATCGTCTACCAGGGCTGCGATGTGGCCGCCGATTCGCATTACACCGAACTGCAGGCAATGGGTGCCGAACTGGCGGCGTTGCGCAGGGCCGATGGACAGCCGTATCGCCTGTTCGTGTTGCCGTGGGCCGAGCCGATTCTGGATCAAGGCCGGCGTCTGGCCGCCTCGTACGCCAATTTCCTGATCGTCAACGGGGCGGTGCTGATGCCGGCTTACGGCGACAAGGCCGATGCGAGCGCGCAGGCGGTGCTGGCCGAGGCGTTTCCTCACCACACCATCGTGCCGGTGCCGTGCCGCCCGTTGATCTGGCAGAACGGCAGCCTGCACTGTCTGACCATGCAACTGCCCGCCGGTTTGCTGGCTGTCTGAGTCACTCCTGTCCGGCCGGCAGGCCGGTGTTACACCATCGCGCGCTACCTTAGTGCGTCACTTACGCTGGACCAATCGCCATGACCCGTCATCTCCTTCCCGTCGCGCTGATCCAGGAGCGCAACCACGGCGACGCCGCGGCCAATCTGGCCATCATCGAATCGCGCGTGGCCGAAGCCGCTGCGCAGGGCGCCAAGCTGGTGCTGCTGCAGGAACTGCACAACGGTGCGTATTTCTGCCAGCACGAGTCGGTGGACGAATTCGACCTGGCCGAGCCGATCCCCGGCCCCAGCACCGAGCGTCTGGGCGCACTGGCCAAGCAGCACGGTGTAGTGCTGGTGGCCTCGTTGTTCGAGCGCCGCGCGGCCGGGCTGTATCACAACACTGCGGTCGTGTTCGAAAAGGACGGCCGCCTGCTCGGCAAGTACCGCAAGATGCATATCCCCGACGATCCGGGCTTCTATGAAAAGTTCTATTTCACCCCGGGTGATCTGGGCTTTGCGCCGATCGATACATCGGTCGGTCGTCTTGGCGTGCTGGTGTGCTGGGACCAGTGGTACCCCGAGGCGGCGCGCCTGATGGCGCTGGCCGGCGCGGAACTGCTGCTCTACCCCACCGCGATCGGCTGGGATCCGGATGACCAGCAACCCGAGCAGGAACGCCAGCGCGATGCCTGGGTGCTCAGCCATCGCGGCCATGCGGTCGCCAACGGGGTGCCGGTGCTGTCGTGCAACCGCGTCGGCCATGAGCCCTCGCCACTGGGGGCATCGGGCATCCAGTTCTGGGGCAACAGCCATGTGCTGGGGCCGCAGGGCGAGTTCATCGCCGAAGCCGGACAGGACCCGACCGTGCTGGTGTGCGACGTCGATCTGCAGCGCAGCGAACACGTGCGCCGCATCTGGCCGTTCCTGCGCGATCGCCGCATCGATGCGTATGGCGATCTGCTCAAGCGCTACATCGACTGACCGCATGCCTGTCGAGTTGCGCGAGGTCCGCGACGCTGATGTCCCGGCAATCACCGCCATCCATGCGGAGCAGATTGCCGGGGTCAACAGCTACGAATACATCGCTCCGTCGAGCGATCAGATGCGCGCGCGGGTGCGCGCGAGCGTGGATGCCGGTTATCCGTACCTGGTCGCCGAGCGCGATGGTGTGGTGGTCGGCTATGCCTACGTCGGCGCCTATCGCGCACGCGCCGGCTATCGCTGGACCGTCGAGAACTCGATCTATCTCGCCAGCGGCGCGCAAGGCCACGGTATCGGCAAGGCCTTGCTGGGCGCGCTGATCGCACGCCGCGAACGACGCGGCTATCGACAGATGATTGCGGTGATCGGCGATGCAGAAAACCAGGCATCGCGACGGCTGCATGAACGTTTTGGTTTTCGCACGGTCGGAGTGTTCACCGGTATCGGCCGCAAGCATGGTCGCTGGCTGGACGGCGTGCAGATGCAAAGCGCGCTCGGCTCCGGTGACACCGCCCCTCTTTCTGATGAATGACCCCATGACTGAGCAAACCACCCACGTTCTGGACGATGCGCTGTCCGGCCAGCCGCATCGCATCGTCGAACGCGATGGCGTGCGCTATACCTTGCTCGGCACCGCGCATGTGTCGCTGGCCAGCGTGGCCGCGGTGCAGCAGGCGATCGGCAGCGGTCGCTACGACGCGGTGGCAGTGGAGCTGGACGCGCAGCGCCTGCAGGCGCTCAGCGACCCGGATGCCCTCGCCCGCCTGGACCTGGTGCAGGTGATTCGCAAGGGCCGGGTAGCCTTGTTCGCGGCGAACCTCGCCCTGGCCGCCTACCAGCGTCGCCTGGCCAAGCAGCTCGGCATCGAGCCGGGTGCTGAGTTGAAGGAAGCGGTGAATCTGGCGCGCGCGCAAGGCCTGCCGGTGCACCTGATCGATCGCGAAGTTGGCCTGACCTTCAAGCGCGCGTCCGGGCGGCTGGGATTCTTCGGCAAGATGAAACTGGCCGGCGGCCTGCTCGGTGGCCTGTTCGCGGCCGATGAGGTGGGCGAAGAGGAAATCGAAAAGCTCAAGCAAGGCGACATGCTGGAGGCGAGCTTCGGCGATTTCGCCAGCGAAAGCCCGGAGCTGTACGAGACCGTGATTGCCGAGCGCGACCAGTACATGGCCACGCGCCTGCGCGAGGAAGCTACTGCGGATCAGCGCGAGATATTGGCGGTGGTCGGCGCAGGACATCTGGCCGGCCTTGCACGCCACCTGGAGCAGGACACCGCCGCACCCGGCCCGTTGCGCGAGTCGCTGGAATACGTGCAGCAGCGCAAGCGTGTTCCGTGGATCACGCTGGGCATTCTGGCGATCATCATCACCGGGATCGGGATCGGGTTCTGGCGCGGCGGTCTGAGCATGGGCGCGGACCTGTTGTTGCAGTGGGCGATGTATACCGGCGGACTGGCGGCACTGGGCTGTCTGTTGGCCGGCAGCCATCCGCTGAGCATCCTCACTGCAGCGGTCGTGGCGCCCTTCAAGCCGTTCCGTCTCAGCGTGCCGACCGGTGCGTTCGCCGCCCTGGTCGAAGTGCATATGCGCAAGCCGGCCTACGGCGATTTCCTGTCGCTACGCGACGATGCGCAGACCTTGCGCGGCTGGTACCGCAATCGCGTCTCGCGCGTGGTACTGACCTTCCTGCTGACCAACGTCGGCAGCATGGCCGGCGTGTGGCTGGCCGGTGTACAGATCTTCAATCGCCTGCATGGGTAAGCGGGGCGGCGCTGCAGTGCGCCGCGATCTGTTGCTTTTCGGAGGAGCGCACCCGGGCGCGATGGGGCGTTACCGGTAACGCCCCATCGCGCCCGGGTGCNACCCACACACCGTAGTGATCCGATGCCCAGCGCCCTTCGGCATACGGCGTGTCGAACAGGATGCGGGCTTCGCGGGCCAGCAGGCGGTTCTGCTGGAAGAACACGTGGTCGATACGCGCCGGCTTGTCGAAGACATGCAGGTTCAAGGTGCTGACGGTGGCGTCGCTGTTGCGATGCACGCTGCCGTAACTATCGCCATAGCCCTTGCGTAGCGCTTCCAGATCGAGGGCATCGGCAGCGGTGTTGAAGTCGCCAGCAATCACGACCGGCGCCTGCTTGCTGTTGGAGGAAATGAAATCCAGCAGGTCCGCAACCTGCCGCGTGCGTGTGGCAGTGCCGCGTGTATCGGCACGCTCGTTGAGGTGGGTGACGTAGACGTTGATCGGCTGGCCGTCGATATCGACCTGCAGATGCGCGGCAACGCGGTAATCGTCCAGCGGCTGCAGCAGGCGCTGATGCCGGGCCAGCACTTTGCGCCGGCTCAGCAACGCGTTGCCGTAGCGCTTGGGCGCGCCGACCGGATCTGCCGAGGCGAAGGTGTAGTCGTAATCCAGCTTGCGCGCCAGCCAGGCCGCCTGATTCTCCACGCTGCCGCGGCGTTCGATCACCTCCTGCAGCGCGATCACATCCGGCGCCAGTTGCTTGAGTTCCCTTGCGATGTAGGCGCGACGCGCCGGCCAGTCTTCGCGGTCGTGATGCAGGTTGAGCGTGACCAGGGTCATCTCGCGCTGCACTGCGCTGGGCGATGGCACTGCCCGGGATGCGCGTTCTACGTGATCGGTCTTGTTGGCCTGTGCGGATTGCGCGACCTGCCCGGCGTGGGTGGCCTGGGTGGCCTGGGTGGCTTGTACAGCGACAGAGCACAGCAGCAGCGCCACCAACACGACCGGCCATCCGGCACGTCGCCGCGCCGGCGCTGCCCAGGCCGGTCGAGGGGCGTCAGTCATTGCGTGGCGCGCTCGGCCCGCCGCACCGCGTTGGGCACATCGATCTGCACGTTGGCCGGCACCTGTTGAATCCGCAGCTCGCCGTTCTGCCATTGCGCCGATTCGCCGTTGATGCTGGCCTTGCCTGGGGTGCCCTGGTACGGCCACGGCAACACCACCCCGCCCGGCGGCAGGATCAGGCCGGGCTGTAGTTGCAGCACCAGCTGCTTGTCGGTGCGCTGCAAGGTGTAATTGAGGCGTCCGTACGGCGTGCGCAGTTCGGCGATGCCGATGCCCTTGCCCTCGAACCAGCGCGTCGGCGTGCCGGCAGCGATGACCAGGCTGGCATCGGATTCGCGCCCGTAGGCGAACATGTCCAGCACCGAGCGCACGAAATCCGAGGCGACCCAGGCATGCGGCAGGTCGCCGACGAAGAACGGCGTGCGTGGCGTACGCGAGACCACTTCGGCCCATTGGTTCCAGGGTTGCGGCGCGCGGTCCTTGAAGAAGAACGCGGTAGCGTCCCAGGCGCGGTCGCGCCAGCCCAGGCGGACGAACGCGGCCACGTTGCGCCATTCGTAAGGTGTGTAGTCCTTCCATGCGCGCTTGCCGTCGCGGCGGTCGGAAAACTCCTTCCAGTAGCGCTCGAAGGTATTGGTCAACAGGTCCGACGGCAGGCGTTGCTGCTCGCCCCCCGGTGCCAGTGCGATGGTGGTGGAGGTCGCGTCGAAGTCGCCAAGCTCGGCCGAGCCGGGCAGGAAATCGAGAGTGTGCTGGCGCACGGCCGCACCCAGCGAGGCGATCAGGTCGCCACTGAATTCGTCGCGCGCGGTGCTGAAGCGGGCGACCTCGTCGGGCTTGTCGAGCGCGCCGGCCAGCATCACCGCATCCTTGTAGCCGCGCAGCGCCCAGAAGTTGTCCCAGTACGAATGCACCGGCTTGGCCGAATAGCCTTCGTGGCTGATCGACACCGGCATCATTCCGTAGAAGGCCGGGTTGCGCATGAAGTTGTCTTCGGTGCGCTCGCTGGCGCGCAGCTTTTCCATGTACTCGTAGGCGCCGGTCACGTGCGGCCACATCGTTTCCAGGAACGCCTTGTCGCCGGTGTAGCGGTAGTACTCGGCGATGTTGAAGATCAGCTCGCCATGGCTGTCGTTCTCCGGCACCGGGTCGCTGCCGCGGTCGTCCACGCAACACGGCACCATGCCGTCGGCGAACTGATACGGCGCGAACCAGTCGACGTACTCGCGCACCACGTCCTCGCGGCCGAGTCGCAGCAGGCCTTCGGAAATCATCGCGCCGTCGCGGATCCAGCTGCGCGAATACGAGCGCGTGCCCGGCTGCAGACGCGGGCCGATACGCGAGATCAACATGTGCGCCAGCGCAGTGCGCAAGGTGTCGACCACCGGCTTGCCTTCGGCCGGCACGCTGATGCGCACGCGATCGAGCTTGCTGCGCCATTGCTGGGCCACCTGCTGCTGTGCCTGGTCGGCATCGAAGCCGGCCGGCAGTTGCGCGGTACCGGTCTGCGGAATCACCAGCGCCACCTCGCGCCGTTGGCCGGGCTCCAGCTTCCAGCGATACAGCAGCACGCCCGAGGCCAGGCCGGTTTCGTCCCTGACCTGGGTGATCGTCGGCGGCGTGGCAGCGGCGAGATGGCTGACATCCATGCCGCTGTCGAAGGCGCTGGCAAAGCCGGCATCCGGACGTTGCGCGGCGAACACGCGCGGCTTGCCGTTGACGCTGACCTGCGCGCCATCCACCGCCAGTTGGTCGATCCGGCTGACGCCGCCCAGGGTGTTGAGGAACTGCGCCGGCGGATTGACCTGGAACGGACGCACCGCCAACGCCAGGGTGAAGTCGCGCGCCTCCTTGCCGGTGTTGTGGAGTTGATAGCGCGCGACCAGTTGCGCCTGATCCGGGGTGCCCTGCACGAACGCGGTCACGCGCAGGTTCATCAGGTCATGATGCCAGTCGACGCTGGGAATCGGCAGGTAATCGTCCTGCAGGCTCTGCTCGCTGCTGACGTCGGACCAGTGCAGCAACTTGCCGCCGGTGACCACAAACGGCTCGATGCTGAAACCACCCTTGCCCACTTCCACTGCACCGTCTTCGCCGATCAGGCCCTGCTCGGTGCCGCCATCCAGACCCAGGATGGTCCAGTACGGCTGCTCGCCGGAGAAACCACGCGGATAGCTGCCGCGCGGCATCTGCGCGGCCAGCGATTTGATGAAATCGTTCGGGGTTGCCGCAAACGCCAGCGGCTGCAGCTGCACTTCCTTGATGCCGTAGCGCCAGTTGGGGCCGTCCTTGAGATCGAAGCGCAGGTAACGCGCCTCGGTGTCCGGCAGTGCCAGCCAATCGGTACCGCCGGCACCGGCAGTGACGGTGCGCAGATCGCGCCAGCCGCGCCCATCGCTGGACGCGCGCACCACGTATTGGGAGGCCTGCAGGCCGGGCACCCACTGCACCACCGCGCCGCCGAATTCGCGCACCTTGCCCAGATCCAGGGTGACGGTCTGTTGCTTGACCGCGCCACTGAGCCAGAAGGTCTCCGGCTTGCCATCGGCCAGGCGTTGTTCCAGTGCGGGCGCGGTATCGGTGATCGCCTCGGCCTTCAACGGCGAGGTGTCCTCCGGCGGCAGCGGCGTGAGCGTCAGGCGGTCGAAGCACACCGTGCCCTTGCCGCCGACCTTGTTGTAGATGGTGAACTCGACATCGGCGCTACTGCGCAGCTGCTTGTCCTGGTCCGGACCCCAGGCTTTTTCGATGGTGCGCTTGCGATAGCCGAAGGTCGTCCAGTTCTTCGGGAAGTCGAAGCCGGGCCGGTTGACCCACCACACGTTGTCGCCGCTGGCATCGATCAGCTTGACCTGCAGGTCGTTGGACGGCGAATCGCCGCGCAGCGAAAAGCCGATGCGGTAATTGTCCGGATAGGCGATCGGCAGGTTGCGACGGATGCCGACATAGCCGGACACGCCGTTGAAGTTGTAGTCCAGGCATAACGCGTGGCCGCCGGCGCTGGTGGTCACCGGCCGCAGCGAGCCGCTGACCTGATTGGACACCACCAGGCGCCAGGCGCCGATGTCGTTGAAGCCGTCGAGCACGCGCTCTTGCGCCTGCGCCGTGCCCGCAGAGGTGGCAACAGCGGCCATGGCAAACAGTCGCAGGAACACTCGCTTCACCCCTTCACACTCCCCAGCAGAAGACCTTGGATGTAGTAACGCTGCAGCGCCACGAACAATAGCAGCACCGGAATCACCGTCACCACCGCGCCGGCCATCATCAGCTCCACGTCCATGATGTGCTCGCGCGACAACGCTGCCAGCGCCACCGGCAAGGTGTACTGCTCCTGGTCGGTCAGCACGATCAGCGGCCACATGAAATCGTTCCATGAGCCCATGAAGGTGAAGATGGTCAAGGTGACCAGCACCGGCTTGAGCATCGGCAGCACGATCTGGAAGAAGATCCGCATCTCGCTGGCGCCGTCGATGCGCGCGGCTTCGATCAGCTCATCGGGAATGCTGCGCGCGTACTGGCGCACCAGGAAGATGCCGAACACCGTCGCCAATGCCGGCACCACCACCCCGCCGATGTTGTTGACCAGATGCAGCTGCTTCATCAACAGGAACAGCGGCAGCATCGCCACCTGCGCGGGGATCACCAGCGCGGCCATCAGGATCTTGAAGATGCGCTCGCGGCCGACGAACCGCAGCTTGGCGAACGCATAGCCGGCCATGGTGTTGATCAGCAACGAGCCGAGCGTGATCAGCCCGGACACCATCAGGCTGTTGGCGAAGTTGCGCGCCATGCCGGTGCGCGCGAACAGCTCGTGGTAATTGGCCAGGGTGAACGCCGAGGGCAGCATCGGCGGCGGGAAGCGGCTGGCCTCGCCGGTGGGCATGAACGACACCGACAGCATCCACAGCAGCGGCGCCAGGCTGACCAGCGCCAGCACCAGCAAGCCACCGTTGATCAGCACGGCATTCCAGCGCGATTGGCCGACATCACGACTCATATCAAATCTCTCTTGCGGCCGAAGCGCAGCATCACGGTGGTCACCGCCAGGATGATCAGGAACAGCAGGAACGCCACCGCCGACGCGCGGCCGAGGTTCCACCACTTGAAGCCTTCCTCGAACATGAAGTACAGCACGCTCACGGTGCTCTGCAGCGGGTCGCCGCGGGTCATCACGTAAGGCTCGGCAAACAACTGGAAATAGCCGGAAATGGTGATCACCCCGACCACCATCAGTACCGGGCCGAGCATCGGCAAGGTGATATGCAGGAACTGCTTCCAGCGCGAGGCGCCGTCGATGCGCGCGGCCTCGTACAGGTCCTGCGGGATCGCCTGCAGCCCGGCCAGGAAGATCACCATGTTGTAGCCGAAGTTCTTCCATACCGCGAACAGCATGATGGTCGGCATCGCCCAGCGCGGGTCGCCCAGCCAGTCGATCGGGGCGATGCCCAGATGGCTCAGACCGAAGTTCACCAGGCCGTACTTGATGTGGAACAGATAGCGCCAGATCACCGCCACCGCCACCAGCGTGGTCACCACCGGGGCGAACAAGGCGGTACGGAACAGCGCCTTGAAGCGCGAGGCCTTGGCGTTGAGCAGCAATGCGGCGCCCAGCGACACGCCGATCGACATCGGCACGCCCAGCAGCACGAAATACGTGGTGTTCCACAACGACTTCCAGAATAGCGGCGTCTGCAGCAGCTCGATGTAGTTGCCCAGGCCGACGAAGCGCAGATGGCTGCTGTCGGCCAGCGCGTACAGGTCGAAGTCGGTGACGCTGAGCACCAGCGCGGCGAACACCGGCACGCCGAAGAACATGCCCAGCACCAGGATCGACGGCGCGGCGAACACCCAGCCGGCGACGGAATTACGCTTCATCATCGTGCCGCTCCCTTGCCCGCTACCGGAGCTGGCGCTGCGGCAGGAGTCGCCGCAGGCGTTGCTGATTCACCGGCCGGGCCGACATGCCCGCCCTCCTGTTCGAAGATCCAGCGGCGCTTGGCCAGAATCTCGTCCACGCGTTTATCCAGTTCCTGCACGGCGGCCTCGTGCGATTGACCGCCGCGCACCACGCGCTCGGTCACCAGGCGCATTTCCTGCACGATGCGCTCCCACTCCAGCACTTTGGGCGTGGCCTTGACCCGCTCAAGCTGATCGCCGAAGGCATGCGCCAGTTCGTCGTTGGCCAGAGAGGGCAACTTCCAGGTGCTGCGACGCGGCGGCAGGTCGCCGATGATGGCGTGGAAGCGCGCCTGCACCTGCGGCTGCGACAGGTATTCGATCAGCTTCCAGCTGGCGTCTTTGTGCCGGGAAGACTTGAAGATCACCAGGCTGGAACCGCCGGCGATTCCCGCGCCCAGGCCGTTGGGTCCCGGCAGCGGCGCGGTGCCCCACTTGCCTTCCATGCCCGGCGGCTGGCGCAGCTTGAACTCGCGCACGTTCCACGGGCCGGACAGATAGAACGCGTAATAGCCGTTGAAGAACTCGTACCAGACGTTGGAAACCTGGGTCTCGGAGACCTTCGGCGCCCAGCCCTTCTGGTACATGGTGTCGTAGAAGCCCAGCGCCTTGCGGAAGCCCTCGCCGCGGAAGTTGCCGTAGTTGTCGTGGTCGCGCAGCAGGCGATCGTCCTGCTGCAGCGCGAACGACAGCTGCTGCTCGAACTCGTTGAGCGGCATCAGGATGGCGTAGCGGTCCGGGCCGACCTTACGTTTGATCGCCGCCATCACCTGTTCCATCCCGGCCCAGGTCTTGGGCATCTGGCTGTAACCGGCCTCGCGCAGCAGATCCTTGCGGTAGAACAGCAATCGCGTGTCCACATACCACGGCACGCCATACAAGGTGCCATCGACCAGATTGGTGTCCCACACGCCGGGGAAATAATCCTGCGGATCGACGATCCTGGAGCGCGCCACGTACGGCTGCATCGGTTCCAGCGTGTCGAGCAAGGCGAACTCCGGCAGCCAGGTATTGCCGAGCTGGCACACGTCCGGCAGGCCATCGGCGGCAAAGGCGGTCAGCAGTTTTTCGTGCGCCGCCGTCATCGGAATGTTCTGCACATCCACATGGATGTCCGGGTTCTGCTTCTCGAACTCGGTCACCAGCTCGGCGACCACTTCGGCCTCCTTGCCCATGGCCCAGAAGCGCACGGTGGTCTTGCCTGGATCGGGGCGTTCGCATCCCGCCACACCCAGACACAGTGCGGCGGACAGTATCAACAGTTTCAAAAGGCGCACGGATTACTCGGGTTTGGGGCGTTGCGTGGAGTTTTGGCGTTGCGAGGGGTCTTGCTGGGCCTGGGCAGCAGCGGCACGCGACTCGGCCATGCCCAGCGAGCGTGCGGCGGCCTTTTGCTCGTCCTTCTGCGGCGCCGGCTGCGGCTCGCCTTCGGGGGTAAGCCAGCCGCCGGTGAAACCGGCGCGTTCCAGACCGGCCCGGATGTAGGGGTTCTTCTTCATCACGGTCCAGACGAATTCGCTCTGGTAGTTGGCGATCATCGCCAGGATCGGGCCCTGATCGATGGCGATGTAGTCGCTGGCCACCCAGCCACGGTCCGGCACCATACGCCCGGTCTTGAGCGGGATGTCGTAGTTGAAGCTGGGATTGAACGAATCCAGAAAGCCGTAGCTGGAATACAGGAAGTCGCCATAGCGCTTGTGCATTTCTTCGGTGGCCGGGATCACCACTTCCGGGGCGAACACGATCGAGGCAATCGCCGCCGACGGCACGATGGTGCCGTCGTCGAAATTCTCGCGCAGGCCGGCGCCGCGCGAGGAGTAGTGGCGGAACTGACGCTGCTCGCCACGGTATTCCTGGCTGGTATTCTGCGGGCCGTCGCCTGCGGTCAGACCCCAGACGTTCTCGCCGTAGTCCTTCCACTTCATCGGGTTGTCGATGGCGTAGTCGCGCTGGGCCAGAGTGGCGCGGCGGCTGTTGAGGAAATAGTCGATACCGCGTTCGCGCATGTACTGGTCCTGGATATCGCGGAAATCGACCCAGACATGGCTGTATTGGTGACCGAACAGCGGGCCGAAGGACAGGTATTCCTGGCCCTGGTAGACGCCCCAGTCGTTGTTGTAGGTGCGGGTCCAGCTGGTCCACGCATCCACATCCACGCCGTGGGTCGGCGAGCCCAGCGCAAGGATGTACAGCATCATCGCTTCGTTGTAGCCCATCCAGTCGTGGTCGATGAAGCCGCTCTCAGGGAACCAGCCCATCGAGATCAACGGTGCGCGCTGCTGCAGCCAACGCCAGTCCACGCGCTTGTACAGCGCATCGGCGATCTGCCGGATCTCTTTTTCGCGCGGGTCGTCGCCGTCGTAATACGACTGGGTGAACAACACGCCCATCATCAGCAGCGCGGTGTCCACGCTCGACAGCTCGACCCAGCTGTCGTAACGATTGCCCTGCTGCATGTCCAGGAAGTGGTAGTAGAAGCCCTTGTACCCGGCCCTACCGGTCCGCTGCGGCCCCATCGGCGCATCGCGGAAGAATTTGAGTGTGGTCAGGGTGCGGTCGATCGCCTGATTGCGACTGACCCAGCCATTTTCGATCCCGATCGGGTACGCGGTCAGCGCGAACCCCACCGAGGCGATGCTGGCGAACGGACGCGACGGAAACCGGTCCGGCGACAGCCCATTGAGCTCGTTGGTGGTGTCCCAGAAAAACTGGAAGGTGCGACGTTCGATGTCCGAGAACAGCGGCGGCAGCGGCGGTTTGACCGGCTTGGGTGGCAGCTGCGCTTCCACCAGGATGACTTTCACCGGTGCCTTCTTTTCGGCCACCTTGGGCTCCTCTGCCTGTTTGCAGGACGCCAGCACCAGCGCGCCCAGCAATAGTGGAATCGTCGACCAATACGAAGTCCTGCCCCTGTTCATCCGCCCCCCACTCGTGTAATCGATTACATCTCGCACGCCAACCTACCCTATCCAAGCGCCGAGTTCGACCGCCCCGGCAGCTGCCGGGGCGGTCGAGTACCTCACCAGTTCAGGCCGAAGGCCAGACGGAAGGTACGCATCGGCGACGCCAGCACACCGGTCGGGGTGCCGTAAGCCGTGTTCAAGTCTCCGAGTGTCCCGGTCTCGCCGTTAAAGTTGGCGTAGTTCACCCAATTGAACACGTTGAGGATATCCGCACGCACGTTGAATTTGACACCGCCGCCGGTATCCCATTCTTTGTTGGCGGCGATGCTGAACTCTTTGTAGCCCAGCGTGCCGTCCGGCTTGAACTGGACGATGTAGCACTGGTCGTTGCCGGCCAGGCAATTCTGTCCGTAACGCGCAGTCTGGCTGGCCAGCGACAGCTTGCCGGACAGTTTGATCTCGTACGGCAGCTCGTAGATGCCGGTGACCACCAGGCGGTTCTTGGCGATGCCGCCGGCCTCGCGCCAGCCGTAGTCTTCGATGCGTTCGCGATCCAGTGCGTAGTGCTCGCCGAACTGGCGGTTTTCCTTGGCGTCGGAATAGGTGTAGGCCACGGTCAGGCCCCAGCCGGATTCCTCGTCGAAGGGCTTTTCGACCTGCAGGGCGAGCTGGTTGTTGCGGGTTTCCACGCCGTTGGTGCCCAGCACGATGGCGCTGTAGCCGTCCGGACCGTCGGTCGGCGAGCCGGAAGTGGTGCCCGGCTGGAAGAAGGAACCATCCGGCAAACGGTTGCCGCGCACGAACGCGAAGCCGTCATGGCTTTCGATGCGGCTCAGGGTCACGTCGGTGAACCAGTCCTGGCCCCACAGCGGCACCATGTTGCGCATGCCGATGCTGAATTGGTCCGAGTACGGGGTCTTGATGTTGTTGTCGATCAGGTAGACCTCGCGACCGCCGCCGCCACTGCTGGTCGCCGCCAGTGCGTCGAGACCTTCCTGGGTGCTGTAGGCCGGATTCCATGCCACGCACGGGTCGCCCAGGCAGGCCTGGCTATTCTGGTTGTTGGGGTTGGTGAAGTAATAGCTGTAGGACTTGAACGAATTATTGAGCTGCTCGAGCGCCAGGTAATCGAAGATGTTGCGGTCGTACGCGCGGCCGGCACCGCCGTAGATCACGTGGGCCTGATCGCCGAACAGGTCATAGGAGGCGCCCAGACGCGGTTGCCAGGCATTTTTGAACGCCTTGCGGTTGTTGCCGGTGCTGATGAAGTTGTTGATGTCGTAGTTGGCGTTGCGCAGGTTGGTCCAGTTCTGCAAGGCACCGGCGACGTCGGACGGGGTGACGAAGTCCAGGAACGCCGGGGTTTCTTCGTAGTCGTAGCGCACGCCCACGTTCAGGGTCCAGTGCTCGTTGACCTCCCAGTCGTCCTGCAGATAGATGCCGTACTGCTTGTTCTTGGACACCACCGAACCGCCGCCTTCGACCAGCGGCGCACCGAAGCGCACCCGGTACGGCGTTTCGAGATCGCCGAGGATGTTGTAGTAGTACTGCGGGTTGGCCGGGTTGAACTGGGTGGAATCCAGATCGATGCTCTTGAACTTCACACCCATCTTGACGGTGTGCGCGCCGTGCCATTCCAGGCTGTTCAAGGTCAGATCGTCCTGGAAGGTCCAGCCCTTCTGCCCCTTGCGCTGGAAGCTGCTGCCGGCGCCGGCGGACAGCACTTCGTCCTCGATGCCGCGCACTGGCGCATAACTCAGCACATAACCGGTGCCGTTGTTGATCGGCGCCTGGTTCCAGAACGCGCTCTCGTAGCTGAGGTTGGCCTCGTTGAGGAAGTTGGCGCCGCTGTACTGCCAACGCAGGTTGGCGCGCTTTTCTTCCTGGCCGTTGATGCTGCCGTGCTCCAGGGTCGAGGTGCCGCCGACGTCGTTGAGCTCGTCTTCCTTGCGGTACTTGCCGCTCAGCTCGAACAGGCTGTTGTCGCCGATGGTCCAGTCGATCTTGGCGAAGTACAGGTCTTCCTTGAATGGCGTGCTGTAGGTGGCGACCAGCGGCTGCAACTGCGTGGGCAGCTGATCGACACGGTCCGAATAGATCGAACCGGGGATTACCACGTTCGGGGTGGTGTATTCCTTGGCTTCATAGGCAACGAAGAAATGCGCCTTGTCCTTGAGGATCGGGCCGCTGAAGGTCGCGCCGTACTGAGTTTCCTCGAAGTCGTCACGCACGCCGGCGCGCTTTTCCAGCGGGCTCTCTTCACGCCAGCTGTCGTTACTGGTGTCCCAGAAGAAGCTGCCGTGGAAATCGTTGGTACCGGACTTGGACGAGGCCACGATGGCCGCGCCGCTGACCTGGTCGAACTCGGCCTTGTAGTTGGAGGTGATGACCTTGTACTCGCCGATCGCCGACTGCGGGAACGGATTGCCGCGGCTGGAATCCTGGCCGCTGACGCCACCGGTGAGCACGTAGTTCTTCTGGCTGACGCCGTCGATATAGACGTTGGTGCCTTCGGCCGAGGTGGCGCCCGAACGGACCTTGGTGGTGCCGTTGGCATCGCGGGTGAACTGCACGTTCGGCACGGTGTCGGCCAGTTCCAGGAAGTTGCGCGTGGCACGCGGCAGGTTCTGGATCTGCACGTTGGAGATATAGGTGGCGTTCTCGGAGGTACGGGTTTCCACCAGTACCGGCGGCGCCTTGACCTGCACCGCGTCCAGCGTGGTGGCGTTACCACCGGCGGCCGTGGCCGGTTCGCCGCCGACGCCCAGATTCAGGGTCGCGGTCTGGCCGACCTGCACGGTGACGTTCTGCGAGGTGGTCTGGCCGTTGGCGGTGACGTCCAGGCGGTACGAACCCGGCGGCAGGCCACCGAGCGAGTAGCCGCCGTTGCTGACCTGTACGGTGCGGGTCAGGCCGGTGGCAAGGTTGGTCGCGGTGACCTGGGCCTGGCTGGCAGGTGCCGAATCAACCGTGACCTGGCCGCGGATGGTCGCGGCAGCACTCTGCGCGAAGGCCGGTGCGGCACCCAGCAGCAGGCAACTGGCCAGGGCGCAGCTGAGCAGCTTGCGCGCCGGACTGGCGGAATGGGTGTAGTAGTGGCGCATTGGTCCCTCCAGGGATCGGTACAGATTGTTGTTGTGGCGTTGCGACTTGCAGGAACGACCGCTGCGGGGGGCAGCGGGAGCGGACAGAACGTCCGCGAAAAGAGTCAGGGGCTGGAAACGTCAGGGGCCGGGCTCGCCAGCGCCGCAGGAGGCACGGATCACCAGCTCGGGCGTGAGCAGTTGGCGGATGCCGTCGTCGTGGCCGGGCTGGTCCACCAGCCGCATCAGCCGGGTCATCGCCTGTTCGCCCAGGCGCGCAATGCTGACCCGCATCGTGGTCAGCGCCGGATGGACGAAACGGGCCAGCGGAATATCGTCGAAACCGGCCAGTGCCACATCGCCGGGCACCGAGACATCGGCCTGGGCAAAGGCGTACAGGCAGCCCAACGCAGTCATGTCGTTGGCGGCGAACACCGCGTCGGGCAACGCACCGTCTGCCAGCATCGCCTGCCCGGCGCGGTGGCCGGAGGCCTCGTCGAAATCGCCGGGGAATTCGATGCCCTGCGCCGAGTCGCCGTGTGCGGCGATCGCATCGCGGAAGCCGCGCAGGCGTTCGCGCGCATCGAAATTCAGCGCCGGCCCGCCGATGAAGGCGATGCGCCGATGTCCGGCCAACAACAGATGTTCGGTCATCGCCATTGCGCCGGCATGGTCGTCGATGCTCAGCACAGGATAGGCGTCGCCGGGAACATGCGCGTTGATCAATACCGTGGGCAGCGCCTGCGGCAGGTTGTCGGTGAGGAACCCGGGCTGCTCGGCATACGGCGACAGCACCAGCAGACCATCCACCCGCCCGCGCATGGACTGCAATGCCCTGCCCTGCGCCTCCGGGTCGCCGTGGTAACTGGACACCAGCAGATGCTGGCCAGCGGCACGCGCCGCACCATCGATTCCACGGATCAGCTCGGAAAAGAATTCGCCATACAGATCGGGCAGCACCACGCCCAGGGTCTGAGTGCGTCGGCTGCTGAGGCTGCGGGCTGCCGCATGCGGGCTGTAGCGCAGCCGCGCGGCCACGTCTTGCACCAGCTGGCGCACCGGTCCGGCGACGTTGTCATGCCCATTGAGCGCACGCGACACCGTTGCGACGGAGACCTGTGCTTCCCGAGCGACATCTTTGATGGTGACCGCACCCTTGGCCATTCGTGTCGCCCTCCGCGACCGAGTCTCCAAAACTGGCGCGGACTGTAAGCGTTTTCATACAGAGACGTAAACCCCTGTCTTCACGGCTGTGAAAACGCTTACAGATCAAGCATCTGCACGTGATGAATGCGTGAAGGAGCGTGTTGCGTCGCAACAAATACCACTCCATGTGTCCACGAGTGAACGTCGACGGCGATCACGGTTGGGAGGCGCTGCGGCAGGGAACGGTCGACCCCGTAGACGCGCACCCGGGCGCGACGGGCTGTACCGATAGAGCCCGTCGCGCCCAGGTGCGCTCCTACGACGGCGGCTTGATTGATCTGGTTACCCCGCCTCACCCGGCGCCATCGCCTCGATCGACAGCGCGTGGATATCGGTCTGCATCATCTCGCCGACCGCGGCATAGACCGCGCGGTGACGCGCCAGCGGCGACTTGCCGGCGAAGGCGGCACTGACCACGCGCACATTGAAATGCCCACGCCCGTCGCGCGCGCCGGCATGCCCGGCGTGGCGATGGCTGTCGTCCACCACCGCCAGCTCGATCGGCGCCAGGGCCGACTGCAGCGCGGCGCGGATCCGCTCGACCCGGCTCATGGCAACACCCGGCGGAACGCACGGACCTCGGTGCGCACGTACACGCCCGCCTCGACGTACGGATCGGCATCGGCCCAAGCGCGCGCATCGTCCAGCGCGTCGAATTCGGCGATGACCACGCTGCCGCTGAAACCGGCCGGGCCGGGATCTTCGGCATCGATCGCCGGGCATGGGCCCGCCACCAGCAGGCGACCTGCCGCAGCCAGCGCCTGCAAACGGGCCAGATGCGCCGGTCGCGCCTGCTGCCGCGCCGCCAGTGCGTCGGCGCGGTCATACCCTTCGATTACGTACCACATAGGCCACCTCGCCAAATGACGTGAAGAACAGCCTGGGGATTCTAGCCGCCTTGGCGCTGGACACCGCCCCCGCGCACGCATTACCCTTGACACTACTGCACGCGCAATCGGACGCAGCGGCCCGTCGGCCCAGGCCCCACGCCTCCTCGACGACCGATTCGCTGCCCACCGCCGACCAGCGTAGACGACCTCCTCGCTGTCCCGTCGCCGCATGCCACGCGGCGCACGTTGTATGTGGATTTGTAGGATCGTGCCGGCACGGGCACGACATTGATCGCAATAACTCAAGGCAAAGCCCTGCAGGCGCGGCCCAGACCGCGGCCGGCGACCGTAACACCCGATGTCGACCTGATGAATTCCGAACTCGCGCACGACGCGAATCCGCCAGCCACGAGCGCGCCGCCACAGCAGCAGGAAATGCCGCTGGCGGTGGTGCATGGGCAACCGGTGCTGCAGATCCCGCAGGATCTGTATATTCCGCCGGACGCGCTGGAAGTCATCCTGGATGCCTTCGAAGGTCCGCTTGACCTGCTGCTGTATCTGATCCGCCGGCAGAATCTGGACATTCTGGATATCCCCGTCGCCGAGATCACCCGGCAGTACGTGGACTACATCAACGTGATGCAGGAGCTGCGCTTCGAACTGGCGGCCGAATATCTGGTGATGGCCGCGATTCTGGCCGAGATCAAATCACGCATGCTGTTACCGCGCCCACCCAGCCAGGAAGGCGAAGAAAACGATCCGCGCGCCGAGCTGGTACGCCGGCTGCAGGAATACGAACGCTTCAAGCAGGCCGCCGAGGATCTGGACACCCTGCCGCGCATGGGCCGCGACAGCGCGCCGGTGCAGGCGCATCTGCCCGAGCGCGCCGCGGTCAAGCTGCCGCCGCCGGTGGAATTGAAAGAAATGCTGATGGCGCTGTACGACGTGCTCAAGCGCGCCGAACTGTTCACCGGCCATGCGATCAAGCGCGAGGCGCTGAGTGTGCGCCAGCGTATGGGCGATGTGCTGAGCCGTCTGGACGATGGCAGGTTCTATCGCTTCGAATCGCTGTTCACGGCCGAAGAAGGAAAGCTCGGCGTGCTGGTCACCTTCCTGGCGCTGCTCGAACTGGCCAAGGAGCAATTGTTGGACATCGTGCAGGAGGCGCCGCTGGCGCCGATCTACGTGAAGTCGCTGGCCTTGGGCAACACCAATGCGCCGCTGCAATTCTCCAGCGAATTCGACGACAGCGATGCCGCCAACGAACCTATCTGAAGCCGATCACCGAATGGATCAAGCGTTGATCACCCGCATTATCGAAGCCGCCCTGCTGGCGAGCAGCCAGCCGCTGACGCTGGCGCAGTTGCAGGGGCTGTTTCCCGAAGAAGAGCCGGCGCCGCCCGGCAGCATCGAGCGCGCGCTGGAACTGCTGCGCGAGGGCTGCGCCGAGCGCGGCGTGGAGCTGGTCGAGGTGGCCTCGGGCTTCCGCTTCCAGGTCAAGGCCGATGTGCATGGCTGGGTCGCCCGGCTGTGGACCGAGCGCCGCACCAAGTACACCCGCGCCACGCTGGAAACCCTGGCGCTGATCGCCTACCGCCAGCCGATCACCCGTGGCGAGATCGAACAGGTGCGCGGCGTGGCGGTCAGCAGCAACATCATCCAGGCGCTGGAAGAACGCGAGTGGATCCGCGTGGTGGGCCACCGCGACGTGCCTGGCAAGCCGGCGCTGTTCGGCACCACCAAGGGCTTTCTGGATTACTTCGGGCTCAAGCGATTGGACGAGCTGCCGCCATTGTCAGAGTTGAAGGACATCGCCGAGCTGGAACCGCAGCTGCCGCTGGACCGCGACGGGCAACTGGATGGCGCGGTCCCGGCGTCGGCAGCAATGGATGCGGAGCACGCTGAAGCAGGTCCGGATACAGATGCGGAGATGGCGGATGCGGACGGCACCGGCGCCGATGCAGCGACTGCTGCTGCGGCTGGCGTGGATTCGGAGGCGGATGTTGGCGCTGACGCGGATGCCGACCAGAGCGACGATGCGCCGGAACAGCGCGATGCGGATGTACTGCCAGCGCCGGACAGCATCACCGATGCAACCAGCGACACCGATGACGCAATGCACGTCGATGCCGATGCCGATGCCGATGCCGAGATGGATGTGGATGTCGATGTCGATGTCGACAATCAGACCGCCAGTACCGGGACTGCATTCGACGAAGAAAACGAACACCACGCCGACGCGGTCGACGACCACGCCAGCGCCGATGAGTTGAGTAACGAAACACCGCAACACCCCGAGCATGCCTCGGCGCAGGACCCGAAACCGTTGGACCCAGATGACGCCCGTGAGGGCGACCCCGACACCGCGCCGGGAACGCGCGCGGATGCAGTGAACGAAGACGAAGACAACGCCGTCGCGACGACGACCGTGGCTGTTGACGAAGCCGATTCCGACCCAGAGGCCGACCCGCAACGCGTCGGCCGGAGCCAGACACATGAGTGACACCCCCCGCAAGCTGTCGTTGAACAAGCTTTCCCTCAAGCGCGACAGCGCGCCCGAAGCGCCCAAGCTGGAAGAGCGCCTGCACAAGGTGCTGGCCCAGGCCGGCCTGGGGTCGCGCCGCGCGCTGGAACAGCGCATTGCCGATGGCCTGATCAAGGTCAATGGCGCCGTCGCGCAGACCGGCATGTCGGTGCGCAGCGGCGACAAGATCGAGCTGGATGGCCGCAGTTTCGTGGCCAGCGCGCTGACCGAGCCGGCGCGCGTGCTGATCTACAACAAGCCCGAAGGCGAAGTGACCACGCGCGAAGATCCCGAAGGCCGCCCGACCGTGTTCGAGTCGCTGCCGGCATTGAAAGGCTCGCGCTGGATCGCCATCGGCCGCCTGGACATCAACACCACCGGCCTGCTGCTGCTGACCACCGACGGTGAGTTGGCCAACGCGATGATGCACCCCTCCTACGAGGTCGAGCGCGAATACGTGGTGCGCGTGCGTGCGCCGGAAGGCGAAGACAAGGTCTCCGATGCCATCATCGAGCGCCTGTCGCGTGGCGTGCTGCTGGAAGACGGCGGCGCCAAGTTCGACGAGATCGAACGCATCGGCGGCACCGACTCGCACGACTGGTTCCGCGTGGTGGTCAGGGAAGGCCGCAACCGCGAAGTGCGTCGCCTGTGGGAGTCGCAGGGCTGCCAAGTCAGTCGCCTCAAGCGCAGCCGCTACGGCAAGATCTCGCTGCCGCGCGAACTGCTGCGCGGGCAGTCGATCGAAGTGGCGCAGGATAAGGTCGATGACTTGCGCGCCGAACTGAAGCTGGAAGAAGGCGCGCCGTCGGCGTTGACCCTGCAGCCGGTGATCGGCCAGCGCCGCGCCGCCAAGTCCACCGTGCACGTCTCGCGCGATGGCCGCAGCAATGCCTACGTCAATGGCCAGACCTCCGGCGCCGACGAAGGCCGCGAACTGCGTCGCTTCGACAACCTGCGCGAAGATCGCGGCGGCCGTGGCCGCGGCAAGCCGGGCGGTTTCCGCGGCGGCCTCACCGTCAGCGGCGAAGCGGCGGCCAAACAGTCGCAGCAGCGCCCGTTCAAGCAGCGCGCTCCGGGCAAGGGCGACCGCGCCCTGCCGGACGGCAACCCGGCAGCGTTCCGCAGCTGGTACGTGCCCGATGGCGTGAGTACTGGCCCGAGCGGTCACCGCAATGCCGGCCCAAGCGGCCCCGGCACCGGTCAGGCGCGCCCGTATGCGAAGAAGGGTCCGGGTGGCGCGCGCCCAGGCGCAGGCGGCCCGGGCAATGCACGTCCCGGCGCAGGCGGCCAGGGGCGTGGCGGCGCCGGCGGCGGCCAAGGCCAAGGCCAGGGTCAGCGCAAGCACCCGTACGGTCATCCGGGCAACGCACCGAGCTTTCCGTCCGATCACGCCAACCCGGGCTTCAGCCCGTACGGCGCGGCACGTCCGGCAGCCGGCCGCCCGAGCGGCGCACGGGCAGGCGGCCCCGGTGGCAACCGTGGCCCGGGCGGCAATCGCGGTCCGGGCGGCGCGCCGCGTGGACCGGGTGGTCGCCCGCCGGGCGGCGGCAATCGTCGTCCGCCAGGCGGCGGCGGTAATCGCGGGCGCTGAGCTGCAAGACGCGCAATAAAAAACGGCCCTGCGAAGGGCCGTTTTTTATTGGTGTTTCTGTTCGCGCCCGGCATTGCAGTTGCTGGCAGCAGCAGCGACACCGAGTTCGTACAGCGACAGCGCAGAGCCCACTGTTTGGGGGCGCTGCCCTGCACCGCGCAGCGTCTTACTTGCGACGCTCGATCACGAAATTGCCGACATTGACACCCAGATCCACGCCCTCGCCGGTTCCGGCCAGCGCCAGCGAAATGTCGCCCTTGGTGACCACCTGTGCGGTGCTGGATTTGACGATGCCGGCATGCGCTTCGGCGGCCGCATAGGTGCCGAACAGATCATTGAGGCTGTAGGCGCCGGAGAAGGTACCGCGGCCACCGACGATCTTGGACTTGCCGACGGTCAGGCCACCGCCCTTGCTGGAGATCTTGACCGGGATCACCGCGCCGTTGTCGCACTTGATGCTGCCGGTGCCGCTGGCGGTCTTGTAGAACACCGACCAGCCCGACAGATTGAACGACAGCTGGCAGTCGATGTTGCCGGCGGCCTGCGCCTGCGGTGCAAGCGTCGCGGCGCCCAGCAGCGCGAGAAGGGAAAGTGACTTGATCATGCGGGCATTCCGGTTGATGAACGTGGCGCCGAGCCTAGCAGCGCCGATGTGGCAGCCGCGACAACATGCCGGCACCGCACAGGCGACCGTTCAGCGAATCATGATTTCGCAGGCTGCAGCCTGCGCCGCAACAGTCTGCGACGGCGGCATGGGATGATTGCGGCATGTCACGCACCGCCTACAGCCTGCTCTTCGCCGCCCTGCTGCTGCCCGCCCTCGCCCATTGCAGCGAGACGATCCCGATCCAGGGCTACACCGTCGTGCGCACCTATCCGCACGACACCGCCGCCTTTACCGAAGGCCTGTTCTATCTCGACGGGTACCTGTACGAGAGCACCGGTGAACTGGGCCGGTCCGGCGTGCGCAAGGTCGAGCTGGAGACCGGCCGCGTCGTGCAGCAGGTCACGACACCGGCGCCTTTTTTCGGCGAAGGCATCGTGGCCTGGCACGACCGCCTGATCCAGCTGACCTGGCGCAACCAGCGCGGATTTGTCTACGACCTGGCCACGCTGACGCCGCGCACGCAGTTCCGCTATTCCGGCGAGGGCTGGGCGCTGACCCGCGACGACACCGGCCTGTACATGAGCGATGGCACTGCCAGCATTCGACGGCTGGATCCGCAGACGCTGCAGCAGGTCGGCAGTATCAAGGTCACCGCCGGCGGCAAAGCGCTGGACAATCTCAACGAGCTGGAATGGGTGAACGGCGCGCTGTTGGCGAACGTCTGGTTGACCACCCGCATCGCACGCATCGACCCGGCCAGCGGCAAGGTGATCGCCTGGATCGACTTGAAGGCGCTGGTACCGGACGCCGACGCGCTCACCGACCCCGGCAACGATGTGCTCAACGGCATCGCCTACGACGCCGAGCACGATCGGTTATTCGTCACCGGCAAGCGTTGGCCGAAGATCTACGAGATCAAGCTGGGTGAGTAGCCGGGATTGGGGATTTGGGATTGGGGATTCGCAACAGCGGGCAAGCAAAGAGCTGTGCCCTGCCTGCTTGCACCAATCCCTAATCCCTAATCCCTGATCTCAAAGCCATCCGCATCCAGCATCGCCGGGAAGCGTGCGCGGTGTTCGGCCAGGGCGGCGGCGCTGAGGGTGGTGGTGACCACCTGCGGCTGCTCGCGGATTTCCACCTGCGGCTGGCCGAGGAAATCGATCACCGCGCTGTCGCCGGCGTAGTGCAGCTGATTGCCATCGACGCCGACGCGGTTGACCGCCGCCACAAAGCACAGGTTCTCGATCGCACGTGCGCGCAGCAGCGTCTTCCATGCATACGCACGCGCGGACGGCCAGTTGGCAACGAACAATTGCAGATCGAAATCCAGCTGGCCCGGCCGCTCGACATCGAAGCGATTGCGGCAGAACACCGGAAAGCGCAGGTCGTAGCAGACCTGCGGATTGATCCGCCAGCCCTTCCACTCCACCGTCAGGCGATCGCGCCCGGCCGCGTAGCGCAGATGCTCGTTGCCGAAGCGGAACAGATGGCGCTTGTCGTAAGACTGCAACGCGCCGTCCGGCGTGGCCCATAGCAGCCGGTTGAACACGCCCTGCCCGCTGCGCAGCTGCACGCTGCCGGTCACCGCCGCACCCAGCCGCGCGGCCTGCGCACGCACCCAGGCCACGGTCGGCCCGTCCATGTCCTCGGCCTTGTCGATGGCGTCGTTGGAGAATCCGCTGGTGAAGGTCTCCGGCAGGATCACCAGATCGGTCTGCCCGGCCAACGGCTCCAGCAACGCACCGTAGTAATCGCGATTGCCGGCCGGGTCATGCCAGCGGGTGTCGCCTTGGATCAGTGAGACGCGGAGATCGTGCATGCTGAGGCTCGGGAATGGAGAATCGGGAATAGGGAATCGGGAATCGGACAGCGGTTTAGTGAGGGCGTTATGTCATCGGGCCACGTGCAGATTCAGATCAAAAAGCGGCCAACCGCTCTTACGATTCCCGAATCCCCATTCCCGATTCCCGGCCCGTCAGAGCCGCTGCAAGCGCTCGATTGCCGCATCCAGCGTCGCATCGTTCTTCGCAAAGCACAGCCGTGCTAAACGCTGGTCAGCGGGCGCGGTCTCGTAGAACGGCGACAGCGGAATCGCAGCCACGCCCTTTTCCACCGTCAGCCACTTCACGAACGCGGTGTCGGGCAGGTCGCTGATCGCCGAGTAATCCACCAGCTGGAAATAGCCGCCAGGCACCGGCAAGGGCTGCAGGCGCGTGGTCAGCAACTGTTCGCGGAAACGGTCGCGCTTGGCCTGATAGAACGCGCCGAGTTGCTCGTCGTGTTCGGGTTCGTCGCGGATCATCGCGGCGAACGCGTGCTGGGCCGGGCCGAAGCTGGTGAAGGTGTTGTACTGGTGCACCTTGCGGAACTCGGCGCTCAGCGCCGGTGGCGCGATGGCGTAGCCGATCTTCCAGCCGGTGCAGTGATAGGTCTTGCCGAAGCTGGAGATCACGAACGCGCGCTCGCGCAATTCCGGCCAGCGCAACACCGATTCGTGGCGGCGGCCGTCGAATACGATGTGCTCGTACACCTCGTCCGAGAGCAGGAAGATGTCGCTGCCGCGCAGCAGCTCGGTCAAGCTCTGCATGTCGTCGGCAGACAGCATCGCGCCGGACGGATTGTGCGGCGAGTTGATCATCAGCAGGCGCGTCTTCGGCGTGATCGCCGCGCGCAGCGCCGGCCAATCGATGGCAAAGGTCTGCGGGTCCAGCGCCACGTGCACCGCGCGTGCCCCGGCCAGGTCGATCGCCGGCTCGTAGCAGTCGTAGGCCGGGTCCAGCACGATGACCTCCTCGCCTGCGCGCACCACGGCGTGGATGGCGTTGAAGATCGCCTCGGTGGCGCCGCTGGTGACGGTGATCTCGCTGTCGGCATCGACCTGCGCGCCGTAGCAGCGCTGCGCCTTGCCGGCGATGGCCTGGCGCAGGACCGCCACGCCGGTCATCGGCGGGTACTGGTTGTGGCCGGCCGCCATGGCCTTGGTCAGTTCATCGACCAGCCGCGACGGCACCGCGAAATCGGGAAAACCCTGGCCCAGATTCACCGCGCCGTGTTCGGCCGCCAGCTGCGACATGACGGTGAAGATGGTGGTGCCCACCTTGGGCAGCTTGGTCGTGAGGGGCATCGGGCCTGTCCGGGCAACAAACGGGGGGACCGCGAGTGTACGCAAAGCCGCCAGGCGGTTGCGCCCGGCCGGTGCAAAACAGCGTTCCCGGACACATCACGCCGCCCGATGCGCCCCCGGCAACGGGCCATCGTCGCTACAATGCGCGCCCTGCCTCACAGCGTGTCGCGCCAGCTGCCTCCCCGCGATGGCACGACACCCGCTCGCCCACCCCATGCCGTCCTGCGACGGGAGCCCGCTGCGCCGATGATCGAACCGCTGCACACTGCGCCACCGCTGCTGGCGGCGCGCGCGCTGGCTTTCAGCCGCAACGAGGAGCCGGTATTCGGCCCGCTGGATTTCCATGTCGATGCCGGCGAGGCGTTGCTGGTGCAGGGCGACAACGGCGCCGGCAAGACCACGCTGCTACGGGTGCTGGCCGGGCTGCTGCATGTGGAGCGCGGGCAGATCCAGATCGACGGCAAGATCGCGCGGCGCGGCGATCGCAGCCGCTTCATGGCCTATCTGGGCCATTTGCCGGGGCTGAAGGCCGATCTCAGCACGCTGGAGAACCTGCACTTCCTGTGCGGCCTGCATGGCCGCCGCGCCAAGCAGATGCCCGGCAGCGCGCTGGCCATCGTCGGCCTGGCCGGCTACGAGGATGCACTGGTGCGGCAGCTGTCGGCCGGCCAGCGCAAACGCCTGGCGCTGGCACGGCTGTGGTTGTCGCCGGCCCCGCTGTGGCTGCTGGACGAGCCCTATGCCAACCTGGATCTGGACGGCATCACCCTGGTCAACCGGATGATCTCCGCGCACCTGCGTGGCGGTGGCGCGGCGCTGGTCACCACCCACGGCGCCTACGCGGCGCCGCCGGTGCGCACGCGCATGCTCACGCTGGAGGCGGCGGCATGAGCCTGCATTCGCCACAACCCTCGCTGTGGCAGGCCGCGCGCGCGCTGCTCAGCCGCGATCTGCAGTTGCTGTGGCGCCGTCGCAGCGATGCCTTGCAACCGGCCCTGTTCGCCCTGCTGATCGTGGTGTTGTTCGCGCTGGGCCTGGGCGGACGCCCGGACCTGCTGGCGCAGGCCGCACCGGCGGTGCTGTGGCTGTCTGTGCTGCTGGCCGGCCTGCTGTCGCTGGATGCGCTGTTCCGCAGCGATGTGGAAGACGGCTCGATGGAGCAATGGCTGCTGGCGCCGGTGCCATTGGCGTGGTTGATCGCGGTGCGCGTGCTGCTGCACTGGGCGACCAGCGCGCTGCCGTTGATTGCGGTGACGCCGCTGCTGGGCGAATTGCTGCACCTGCCACATGACCAACTACCGGTGCTGCTGGCATCGTTGGCGCTGGGCACGCCGCTTCTGAGTCTGCTTGGCGCCGTGGTCGCGGCGCTGACGGTGACGATGAAACGCTCTGGTATTCTCGTGGCGCTGCTGGCGTTGCCGTTGTACGTGCCGGTGCTGGTGTTCGGTGCCGGCAGTGTCGCGGCCAGTGGACAGGGACAGGATGCGGTGGGTGCGTTGTTGTTGCTGGGCGCCGGATTGATGATCGGCGTGGTGTTGGCACCGCTGGCTGCGGCTGCCGCGATCCGGATTTCGTTGAGTTGAGCCGTGCGGTCGATGCGCTGTCGATAAGACGCTCCACTCACTGCGTTGTTGCTGTTTCGAGAGCCAATGCCATTCCAAAGGCTGCTGCCATCGCATGAACGTCGTCGTCCGCTGGTTCCACCAAGTCGCATCCCCTCCGATCTTCGACCGTTTCACCGCGCGCTGGGCGCCGTGGTGCCACGCGCTGGCTGCGCTGCTACTGGGCCTTGGCATGTGGCAGGCCCTGTTCGCGGTGCCGGCCGACTACCAGCAGGGCGACAGCTTCCGCATCCTGTATATCCATGTGCCGAGCGCCTGGATGAGCCTGTTCGTGTTCGGGCTGATGGCGGTGTACGCGGCGATCGCGCTGATCTGGCGCATCAAGATCTGCGAGATCCTGGCGATGGCCTGCGCGCCGATCGGCGCGGCGTTCACCGTGATCACCCTGCTGACCGGCAGCATCTGGGGCAAGCCGATGTGGGGCGCCTGGTGGGATTGGGACCCGCGCCTGACCACTGAGCTGATCCTGCTATTCCTGTATCTGGGCGTGATCGGCCTGTACCAGGCCATCGACGATCGCCGTCAGGCCGCACGCGCGGCCGCCTTGCTGGCGATCGTCGGCGTGGCGCTGCTGCCGGTGATCCGCTATTCGGTGGTGTGGTGGAACTCGCTGCATCAGGGCCAGAGCATTCGCCTGCTCGGCCCCTCCACCATCGATGCGAGCATGCTGCTGCCGCTGTGGCTGATGGTGATCGGCACCAAGTTATGGTTCGCCGGTTCGCTGCTGACGCGTGCGCGCGCCGACAACCTGCGCCGCGAGGCCGGCAAGGCCTGGATCGTGCGCGATACGGCGGGGGGCGCGGCATGAGCTACCTGCCCTACGTCATCGCCGCCTACGCGGTGTTCGTGCTGGTGCTGCTGTGGGACCTGATCGCCGGCCGCTGGCAGGTGCGTCGCGCGTTGAAGATTGCGCAGGCGCGGCGCCTGCGCGAGCGCAAGCGCGCAGTGCCCACCGATGCGGAGCTGATCCGGTGAACCCGCAACGGCGCCGCCGGATCTGGCTGGTGATTGCGCTGGTACTGGCCGGCGGCCTGGCGACCACGCTGGTGGCGATGGCACTGCAGCGCAACGTGGCCTATCTGTACACACCGTCGGAAGTGCTGCGCGGCGACGCCGGCGAGCATGCGCGCTTCCGGCTCGGCGGCATGGTGGAAAAAGGCTCGTTCCAACGCGCGACCGGTTCGCTGGAAGCGCAGTTCCGCGTCACCGATGGCGATGCCCAGTTGCCGGTGCGCTACGACCGCATCCTGCCGGACCTGTTTCGCGAGGGGCAGGCGGTAGTGGCCACCGGTCGCATGCAGCAAGGCGTGTTCGTGGCCGAAGAGATCCTGGCCAAGCACGACGAGACCTACATGCCGAAGGAAGTCGCCGACAAGATGGGCAGCGCGCACCGCAAGCACGATGTGCCGGCGGCCGCTGACCAGGCTGGAGCGCTGCGTTGATGGCAGGCGCCAAAACGTTCGCATTCCTGCAGGGCGGTGGTTTGCGCGGTCGCTGTGTGGCTGACAGCGTCGCCGTGCATGGGCAGGCTCTTGCAAACGCTGCATGGATGCCGCCTCTGAATTGCCCTTGCAATTGTTGTCCCACGGCATGTTCACCAACGCCCCGACCCGATGCTGCCTGAACTCGGGACCTTCCTGCTGATTCTGGCGTTGCTGGTGGCCTTGCTGCAGGCCGCGTTGCCGCTGGCCGGTGCGCAGCGTGGACGCAGCAGCTGGATGGCGGTCGCGCGGCCGGCCGCGTTGCTGCAGCTGGGCCTGATCGCAGCGGCCTTCGCGCTGCTGACGCATGCCTTTGTGGTGCAGGATTTTTCGGTGCGCTATGTCGCCGAAAATTCCAACAGCCTGCTGCCGGTGATGTATCGCTATTCGGCGGTGTGGGGCGCGCACGAGGGCTCATTGCTGCTGTGGACGCTGGTGCTGGCGCTGTGGACCGGTGCGGTGGCGCTGTGGTCGCGGCAGTTGCCCGCGCAGGTGGTGGCGCGCGTGCTCGGGGTGATGGCGCTGGTCAGCATCGGGTTCCTGGCCTTTTTGCTGTTCACCTCCAATCCGTTTGCGCGCTTGTTGCCGGTGCCGCTGGAAGGCGCCGATCTCAATCCACTGTTGCAGGACCCGGGGCTGATCATCCATCCGCCGATGTTGTATTGCGGCTATGTCGGCTTTGCGGTGCCATTCGCCTTCGCCATCGCCGCGCTGCTGGAAGGCCGCATGGATGCGCGCTGGCTGCGCTGGACGCGGCCGTGGACCAATGTGGCCTGGGCGATGCTCACCGTCGGCATCGCGCTCGGCAGCTGGTGGGCGTATTACGAACTGGGCTGGGGCGGCTGGTGGTTCTGGGACCCGGTGGAAAACGCCAGTTTCATGCCGTGGCTGGTGGGCACCGCGTTGCTGCATTCGCAGGCAGTCACCGAAAAACGCGGCAGCTTCGCCAGCTGGACCCTGCTGCTGGCGATCGCCGCGTTTTCGCTGTCGCTGCTGGGCACCTTCCTGGTGCGCTCGGGCGTGCTGACCAGCGTGCATGCGTTTGCGGCCGACCCGTCGCGCGGCCTGTTCATCCTGGTGTTCCTGCTGGCAGTGGTGGGTGGTTCGCTGGTGCTGTACGCGACCCGCGCGCCCCGCCTGTCGCTGGTCGATGATCCGCGCCGCGCGTTTGCCGGCAGCTCGCGCGAAACCTTGTTGCTGTTGAACAACCTGTTGCTCACCTGCGCCTGCGCGATGGTGTTGTTGGGCACGCTGTATCCGCTGCTGGCCGACGCTTTGGGCCTGGGCAAGTTGTCGGTCGGCCCGCCCTACTTCGGCACCTTGTTCGTGGTGCTGATGGCGCCGTTGGTGGCGCTGTTGCCGTTCGGCCCGCTGACCCGCTGGCAGCGCGAACAGGCCTCGCGCCCGTTGGCGATGCTGGCGCCCTGGGCTGGACTGGCGGTTGCCGCAGGCGTGCTGGCCTGGTTGGCCGCGCCACAGGGGCAGTGGAAGGCGGCAATCGGCGTGGCCGGCGCGGCCTGGGTGCTGCTGGGCACGCTGCGCTTCCTGTGGACGCGGCGCGCGGCCAAGGGCCGCAAGTTCACCGCCGAAATGCTGGGCATGGCGGTGGCGCATCTGGGCGTGGCGGTGTTCCTGGCCGGTGCGTTGCTGGTGGAATCGCTAAGCTTGCAGCGCGAGGTCGCACTGGCGCCCGGTCAGCAGATGCAGATCGGCCGCTACGCGCTGCACTTCGATAACGTCGAAGAACTGCGCGGGCCCAATTACGTCTCCGACCGTGCCAATCTGCAGGTGTTCGAGGACGATGCGCCGGTCGGTCTGCTGCACGCGGAAAAACGCCGTTACGCCAGCGGCGGGCAGACCCTGACCGAGGCGGCGATCCGTCCCGGCCCGTTCGGCGACCTGTATGTCGCCCTTGGCGAACCCCTGGGCAATCAGGCCTGGGCGGTCCGCGTCCACCTCAAACCGTTCGTCCGCTGGATCTGGCTGGGAGCGCTGCTGATGGCGCTCGGCGGCCTGGTCACCGCGGCCGACCGGCGTTTTCGTCGTTCTCCGGAGATCCAAGATGGTTGAGTCACGTTCATCCCGCCTACCCACTGCGGTCCTGGTGGGTGCCATCGTGCTGCTGCTCGCACTGGCAGCGCTGTTGGTCTATGCGGTGGTGCGCTCCGGTCAGGACGATCGCGACGCCCTGCCCTCTGCGCTGATCGGCAAGCCGGCGCCAGAGTTCGCGCTGCCGCTGCTGCACGACCCCAGCATCGTGGTGCATGCGCGCGAACTGCGCGGCGCGCCGTACATCATCAACGTGTGGGGCAGCTGGTGCCCGGCCTGCCGCGAGGAGCATCCGGTATTGAGCCGCTTTGCGCTGACCAAGCGCGTGCGCGTGATCGGCTACAACTGGAAGGACGAGCGCACCGATGCGCTGCGCTGGCTCGAACAACTAGGCAACCCCTACCTGCTGGTGGTGGCCGACAAGGATGGGCGGACCGCGATCGACTTCGGCATCGCTGCGGCGCCGGAGACCTTTCTGGTCGACGGCCGCGGCGTGGTGCGCTGGAAGTACAGCGGCATGCTCACCCAATCCATCATCGACACCCAGCTGATTCCGGTGCTGAGCAAGATCGAGCGCTCGCCCACCGCCGCACCGGACCTGCACGCCAAGCAATGATGCGCGCCTGGCTGCTGACGCTGCTGCTGTTGCCCTGGCTGGCGCTGGCCCAGCCGGTCGGCGACCCGGCGCCGCTGCGCTATGCCTCGGCCGACGAAGAGGCGCGCTTCCATGCGCTCACCGCCGAGCTGCGCTGCGTGCAGTGCCAGAACCAGTCGCTGGCCGACTCCAATGCGCAGATCGCCCAGGACCTGCGTCGCGAAGTGCTGGCGCTGATGCATGAAGGCCGCAGCGATGCGCAGATCCGCCAGTTCCTGGTGGCGCGCTATGGCGAGTTCGTGCTGTATCGGCCGCGCGTGGAATCGCGCACCTGGCTGTTGTGGTTCGGTCCGCTGCTGGTGTTGTTGCTGGGTGCTGGCGCCGTTGTGTTGCTAGTGCGCCGACGCAGCGTGGCTGCGCCCGCCCTGCCTGCCGATGAGCAGGAGTGGTGATGGTCGGCTTCGTGATTGCGGTGGTGGTGCTGGCCCTGGTCGTCTTCGGCGTGGCGCTGCGGCCGCTGTGGCGCGCAGCGCGCGGGCTGACCGCCAGCATCGCGCTGTTGCTGCTGGCCGCGAGCGCGGCGCTGTATTGGTTGGTCGGCACGCCGGGCGCGATTCAACCGCCGGCCAACCGGCCGGCCACGCCACGCTCGCTGGATGAAGCCATCGTGCAGCTGCGCGCGGCACTGGCGCGCAATCCCGATCAGGCCGAAGGCTGGGTGTTGCTGGGGCGCTCGCTGTCCAGCCAACAGAAATTCGCGCAAGCGCGCGATGCGTTTGCGCGCGCGGCCGCGCTGCGTCCGGACGAGCCGGACGTGCTGGTGGCTGCCGCGCAGTCGCGCATGCTCGCCGACGACAGCGGGCGCCCGGATCCACAGGCCATGCGCCTGCTCGAACACGCGTTGGCGGTACAGCCGGACCATCAACGCGCACGCTGGTTCCTGGGCGTGGTGCAGCGCCAGGCCGGTCAGCCGGCCAGGGCCAGCGAGACCTGGGAGCCGTTGCTGCGTGTGGTCGATGCCGCGACCCGCCCGGGCCTGCTCGAACAGATCAACGCCGCGCGCCAGGAAGCCAGGCTGGCGCCGATCCAGGCACCGGCTGCGCCTGCCACCGATGCAGCCAGCGGCAAGCGCATCCAGGTACACGTGACGCTGGATGCCGCATTCGCCAAACGCGCCGGGTTGCCGGGCGACACCAGCGTCTTCGTGATTGCGCGCGCCGCAGATACGCCGATGCCGGTGGCGGTGGAAAAACACGCGCTAAGCGAGCTGCCGTTGAGCATCACCCTGGACGACGGCGACAGCCCGATGCCGACGCGCACGCTGTCGTCGCTGGACACCGTGCAGGTGCAGGCCCGGCTGTCGCGCAGCGGCAACGCGATGCGCCAGGCCGAAGATGTCGAAAGCGTGCCGGTGATGGTGGAGCTGCCCGCCGCCGCGCCAGTGGAGTTGGTGATCGGCCGCTGATTGCTCGCCACATGTCGTTGCGACGCAATCAACGATGACACCGCACCGGAGTGCGTCGGTTGCACTGTTGAAAACCACGCACACCGACCATCTGTGCTGGTTCTTGCACGCAGCAAAACTCGCAGGGTCGAGGGCGCGGCGCCCTCACCGCTCGCGGGACACGCCGTGAATCCGTCCCTGGAGGCTCGGTGGCGGCATCCATGCCGCCACACGGTCCCGCAACCGGCAAGGACACCGCACCAGACAGTTGGTCGGCGCTCACCTGAAAAGCTGCGTTTAGTGAGGCTTGCACCAGACGTGGAGCCGATGCGTCATGCTCGAACGAGGCGTATCGAGCACTGCTCTTACCTTGCGCACCGACCATCTCGACAGGTCCTTGCCCGCTCACCGTCGCGGGACCTTACGCGGCATGGATGCCGCGTAAGAGCTTACAAGGACGTACTTGCAGCGTGTCCCGCGATGGTGGGCGGGCAAGGGCCCTGCAGCAAACCCGCAGCGTCGAGGGCGCGGCGCCCTCACCGCTCGCGGGACACGCCGTGAACCCGTCCCTGGGGGCTCGGTGGCGGCATCCATGCCGCCACACGGTCCCGCAACCGGCGAGGACACCGCACCAGACAGTTGGTCGGCGCTCACCTGAAAAGCTGCGTTTAGTGAGGCTTGCACCAGACGTGGAGCCGATGCGTCATGCTCGAACGAGGCGTATCGAGCACTGCTCTTACCTTGCGCACCGACCAACTCGACTGGTCCTTGCCCGCTCACCGTCGCGGGACCTTACGCGGCATGGATGCCGCGTAAGAGCCTACAGGGACGTACTTGCAGCGTGTCCCGCGATAGTGGGCAGGCAAGGGCCCTTGCAGCCAGGCCGCAGGTCCGCCGCTCTGCAGAGTGGCATCACACAGCGCAAGGCCTCAAACCGATTCTCGATTCCCATCCTGCACCCGGCACACGCCATGGCAGATAGAATTGCCGCATGACTGAATTCATTCCCCCCGGCACGCTGTTCCACGCGCTGCCCTCGCCGTTTCCGATGAAGCGCGGCGGCGTGTTGCACCAGGCCCACGTGGCCTACGAAACCTGGGGCACGCTGGCAGCCGATCGCAGCAACGCAGTGTTGATCGTCACCGGCCTGTCGCCGAACGCGCATGCCGCGGCAAATCAGGCCAATGCCGAGCCGGGCTGGTGGGAAGCGATGCTGGGGCAAGGCAAGCCGATCGATACCGGGCGCTGGTTCGTGGTCTGCGTCAATTCCCTGGGCAGCTGCAAGGGCTCGACCGGTCCGGCATCGATCGACCCTGCCACCGGCGCGCCGTATCGCCTGAGCTTCCCGGAATTGTCGATCGAAGATGTGGCCGATGCCGCAGCCGATGTGGTCCGCGCGTTGGGCATCGAACAACTCGCCTGCGTGATCGGCAACTCGATGGGCGGCATGACCGCGTTGGCGTTGCTGTTGCGCCACCCGGGCATCGCGCGCAGCCATATCAATATCTCCGGCAGTGCGCAGGCGTTGCCGTTCTCGATCGCCATCCGCTCGCTGCAGCGCGAAGCCATCCGCCTGGACCCGCACTGGAACGGCGGCCATTACGACGACACCCGTTACCCGGAATCGGGCATGCGCATGGCGCGCAAGCTCGGCGTGATCACCTACCGCTCGGCACTGGAATGGGACGGTCGCTTCGGCCGTGTGCGACTGGATTCCGAGCAGGCCGCCGACGACCCGTTCGGGCTGGAATTCCAGGTCGAAAGCTATCTGGAAGGCCATGCGCGCCGCTTCGTGCGTTTCTTCGATCCCAACTGCTATCTGTATCTGAGCCGCTCGATGGACTGGTTCGATCTGGCCGAGTATGTCGACGACAGGCCGGCCATCGACGCGCATGCCGCTGGCACACAAGCCGACGACGCTACTGTCGCCGCCAAGCCGGACACAGGCGTCTCGACCGACGCCACGGTGCTGGCCGGACTGGCGCAGATCCGCATCGTGCGTGCGCTGGCGATCGGTGCCAACACCGACATCCTGTTCCCGGTGCAGCAACAGGAACAGATCGCCGAAGGCCTGCGCGCCGGCGGTGCCGACGCCCATTTCATCGGGCTGGATTCGCCACAAGGCCACGATGCCTTCCTGGTCGATTTCGCGCGCTTCGGCCCGGCCGTACGCGACTTTCTGGACGCCAGCTGATTTCCAGAACTGCGCAACGGCGTCGTGGCCCGTCGCATCCGCATGGCCTGCCGCGCAAGACGCTGGCCCTGCTGTTTCTGATCGGGATGGCCGCGATGGCATTTGCAGGTCGCCTGCCAACGCTGCTGGCGCTGTGGTACGCGGCCACCAGCATCGTGGCGATGCTCACCTACCGGCGCGACAAGCGCGCGGCCCGACGCGGCGGGCAACGCACACCGGAAACGACCCTGCACCTCATTGCGCTGCTCGGCGGCTGGCCGGGCGCGTTGCTGGCGCAGGCGATGTTCCGGCATAAATCCAGCAAGGCCGCCTTCCAGCTACGGTTCTGGATCACTGTCGTAGTGAATGTCGCCGTGTTAGTTCTTGCATTGCGCCAGCCTGCAATGATGGCTGCATTACACGCGTTGCTGGAATGAACCGCGCACGTGCGATGCGTGCGTGCAAGAAATCAAAGCTAAGACCTGCAACTCCCCGTCCGCACGACATGGACACGGGTCACCATTTATTCGCTGCTGGCGCATTGAAAGAAATGTATCAGCGCAACGGTTCCAACACACCCGCGCGCATGCGATAGCGCCGCTGCACCACGCCATCGGGCACGCTGTCGTGGGTGATCATCACCAGGCTGCGTTCGCCCAGCGCGGCCGATAGATCCAGCAGCAAGGCGTGCGCGGTATCCACATCCAGGCCGTCGGTGGGTTCGTCCAGCAACAGGATCGCTGCGTCGCGCAGCAATGCACGTGCCAGCGCCAGCCGGCGCGCCTGGCCGGCCGAGAGCGTGGCGCCGTTTTCGCCGACCCGGGTGTCCAGGCCGTTCTGCGCGGTGGCCCAGGCGCGCAGACGCACCTGGTCCAGCACGCTCCACATGGCCGTCTCGCTTGCGCCGGCATCGCCGATGAGCAGGTTATCGCGCACTGTTCCGGCAAACACCGGGGCATTCTGCGGCAGCCAGGCGATGCGGCGATGCCAGTGCGTCTGCGCCACGTGGCGCAGGTCGATACCGGCGTAGGTCACCTGCCCGGCCTGCGGGTCCCACAGCCGCAGCAACAATGCGGACAAGGTGCTCTTGCCGCTGCCGCTGTCGCCGCTGATGGCGATGCGTTCGCCGGGTGCCAGCGTCAGATCGAGCGCCTGCAGCACCGGACGTGCACTGCCCGGCCACGCGAAGCCGACCTGATCCAGCTGCAGCGTGCCGCTGCGTGGCACCTCCACCGGCTGCAGGGGATCGAGCACCGACGGCGCCTGATCGACGATGGACTGCAGGCGCCTGGCTGCAACGCGTGCGCTCTGCAGCGCCTGCAACGCGAGCCCGGCGCCGGCCCAGACTTCCAGCAGCGCCATGGTCAGGAACACCAGCCCGGCCGCCATGTCCGCCGCAATCGAACCGCGTTCGGCCGCGTCCAGTGCCAGCCACAGCATGCCGGCCAGGCCGAGACCGCCGCAGACCGCATGCAGCAGGTTGCCGCCGATCAGCCGGCGGCGCTGCAGGCGATCGCCATCGACCACTGCCGCCGCCGCCGCATAGATTTGATGCAGCCAGGCACCTTGTGCATCCACCGCGGCGAGATCGGCCGCACCTTCCAGCCCCTCGAACGCCTGCGTGCGCAGGGCCGTGCGTTGCCGGGCGCGCAGCTGTTCGCGCTGCGCACCGCCGCGCGCCACCTGCCACGGCACCACACCACCGATGACCACGCCAAGCACCACCAGCAACACGCCAGCTGGCGGATGGATCAGCGCCGCTGCCACCACACCGGCAAGCCAGATGCCGAGCAATGCGCTCAGCGGTGCCAGCGCGCGCACGCTCACGCCATCGACCTCGCCGATGTCGGACATCAACCGCGCCAGCAGATCGCCGGTGCGCGTGGCCGACAAGCGGCCCGGCGCAAGCGGCAACGCGCGGCGGAAGAACCACACGCGCAGATCGCGGGCGATGCGCAGCGTGGCGTCGTGGCCGATCAATTTTTCGCCATAGCGCGAAAAGATGCGCGCGAAGGTCAGCGCGCGGATGCCGGCCGAGGGCGAGAAGAAATTGAAACCGGTGCCCATGCCCGCGACACCGGCCAAGGCGGCGGCGGTCAGAAAGCTGCCGGACAGGCCGAGCAGGCCCACGCCAGCCAGCATGGTGACCAGCACCAGCAGGGCCGACAGCAGCAGGCGCCAGGCATGCCGGCGGAACACGGTGCGCAGACGATCGGGCTGTGCGGTGTTCATGGCTGCTCCGACACCACCGTGGCGCCGCGCAGGTCGATGACCGTGTCGGCCCACCGCATCACCGCAGCGCTGTGCGTGGCCACCACCACCGCGCGGCCGCGTGCGAACACACCCAGCGTGCGCAGCAACTCCGCTTCGGTGTCCGGGTCGAGAAAGGCGGTGGGTTCGTCCAGCAGCAGCAGGTCCGGCTCACGCAGCAACAGCCGTGCCAGGGCCACGCGCCGCGCTTCGCCGCCGGACAGCCCGAAGCCGCGTTCGCCGATCTCCGTGTCCAGGCCCGCGGGCAGCTGCGCGGCAAAGCGCAGCACCTGCGCGGCATCGGCCACCGCGTGCAGGCGCGCCTGGCCGGCCTGCGGATCGGCCAGGCGCAGGTTGTCGGAGATGCTGCCGTGAAACAGGTACGGCCGCTGCGTGGCATAGCCGATGCGGGCATCCGGACGCAGCACCACGCTGCCCGCCTCCGGCGCAAGCCAGCCGGCCAGGCCCTCGAGCAAGGTGCTCTTGCCGCTGCCGCTGGCACCGATCACCGCCACGCGTTGCCCCGGCTGCAACGTCAGCGAAAAATGCGCGACCACGCTGTGTGGCGCGCCCGGCGGCCGCAGCGCAAGATCGCGCGCCTGCAGTAACGGGGCCTGCGCCTGGGCAGGTTCCATCGCGCGCAACGGAGGCACCGGCACCCGCACCGTTGCCGATGGCGGCTCGAATCCTTCCAGCAGACGCTCGGCTTCGGCCACCGCCGCCAGGGCATTGGCGCGGTCGTGGTAATGCGCCGCCAGCCGCCGCAATGGCGCAAAGAATTCCGGCGCCAGCAGCAGGCAGAACATGCCCACGCCCAGCGTCGGCAAGCCGTGCAGATTCAGCATGCCCAGATAGGTCAGGCCGAAGTACAGCGCCACGATCGCCACGCTCACCGAGGCGAAGAATTCCAGCACCGTGGACGACAGGAAGGCGATACGCAGTACCTTGAGCGAGCGCTCGCGCACGCCTTCGGCCGCAGCGGCAATGCCGCTCAACTCGGCCTCGCCGCGGCCATACACGCGCAGCAACCCCAAGCCTTTGAGGCGATCGGCGAAGTGCCCACCCATCCGAGCCAGTTCGCTCAACTGCTCGCGCCCTGCGGCTTCCGCGCCCCAGCCTACCAGCATCATGAAGAACGGGATCAGCGGCGCGGTCAGCAGCAACACCAGGCCTACCACCCAGTCGACCGAAAACACTGCGATCAGGATCAGCGGCGGCACCAGCGTCATTTCGGTGCGCGCGAGCTGGTAGCCGACGAAGTAGCCCTCCAGCGCATCGGTGTGCGCCAGGCTCAGCTCGCCCAGTTCGCCACTGCGTTGCCGACGCAGCCACACCGGCCCGTGCTGTACCAGACGACGCGCGATGCGGGCACGCAGCTCGCGCTTGGCCACATCGGCCACCTCGCCGGTCAGCGACTGCGCCCAGGCGTTGAGCACCGCGCGCCCCACCAGCGCACAGACCAGCCCCGCGCCCACGTCGCGCAACTGCGACAGCGCCAGATGCTGGCCCAGCACCGCCTGCAGCAACCAGGCGATCGCCGCCGCCTGCGCCAGCAGCAGCACGCCAGACACCGCCACCGCCACGCCGGCCAGGCGCCGCGCACGCGTGGCCGGGGCCGCCAGCGCATCCAGCCATTGGCCGCGTTGGCGGCGCTGGGCTGGCGTTTCGCTGGCTCGCACGCTGGGCTGGCTCACATCGCTCTCTGGGAAGACATCGTGTTGCAGGCGATTGTAAGGCGCCACCTCCCGCTCCGGGCTGCGCATTGTGCCGCACCCGCTCGCCACGGCATTGATTTGGATCAACGCGCATGTCGCGGCAAGCGCAGATGATCGGCTGCATTCCTTCATCGACACCCAACCAGGCCACCCCGCCATGATCGACTCGACAGTTGTTGAACTGTCGCGGCTGCAGTTCGCAGTCACCGCGATGTACCACTTCATCTTTCCGCCGCTGACCATGGGCCTGTCGTTCCTGCTCGGCATCATGGAGAGCGTCTATGTGATGACCGGCAAGGAGATCTGGCGGCGCATGACCATGTTCTGGGGCGTGCTGTTCGGCATCAACTTCGCCATGGGCGTGGGCACCGGCATCGTGATGGAGTTCGAGTTCGGCATGAACTGGTCGTACTACAGCCATTACGTCGGCGACATCTTCGGCGCACCGCTGGCGATCGAGGGCCTGATGGCGTTCTTCCTGGAAGCGACCTTCCTGGGCCTGTTCTTCCTCGGCTGGAACCGCCTGAGCAAGGTGCAGCATCTGGCCACCACCTGGCTGGTGGCGCTGGGCAGCAACTTCTCCGCGTTGTGGATTTTGATCGCCAACGGCTGGATGCAGAACCCGACCGGCGCGGTGTTCAACCCGGACACCATGCGCATGGAAGTGGTCGATTTCATGGCGGTGCTGTTCAACCCGGTGGCGCAGGCCAAGTTCGTGCATACCGTCAGCGCCGGCTACGTGCTCGGTGCGGTGTTCGTGATGTCGATCAGCGCGTTCTATCTGCTGCGCGGCAAGCATGTGGAGATGGCGCGGCGTTCGTTCGCGGTGGCTGCCGCGTTCGGCCTGTTGTCCTCGCTGTCGGTGGTGGTGCTGGGCGATGAGAGCGGCTATGCGGCCAACGAACACCAGAAGATGAAGCTGGCGGCGATCGAGGCGATGTGGGAAACCGAAGCCGCGCCGGCCGACTTCACCGCGTTCGGCATTCCCAACCAGCAGACCCATCGCAACGACTACGCGATCAAGATTCCGTATCTGATGGGGTTGATCGCCACACGTTCGCTGGACCAGCCGATCCCCGGCATCCTGGAACTGGTCGGCCGTGCCGAACACCGCATCCGAGGCGGCCAGATCGCCTATGGCGCGCTGGAACGCATCCGCGCCAACAAGGACGATGCCGAAGCGCGCAAGGTCTTCGATGCGCATTGGCAGGATCTGGGCCACGGCCTGCTGCTCAAGCGCTATCGCGACGATATCGGCAATGCCACGCCGCAGCAGATCGCCCAGGCCGCCATGGACACGGTGCCGCGGGTACTGCCGCTGTTCTGGACCTTCCGCATCATGGCCGCCATCGGCATCTACCTGATCGCCTTCTTCGCCATCGCATTCTGGTTCGCCTGCAAGCACAACTTCCAGGACAAACGCTGGTTCCTGACGGTGGCGCTGTGGACCTTGCCGCTGCCGTGGATCGCGATCGAGTGCGGCTGGTTCGTGGCCGAGTACGGCCGCCAGCCGTGGGCGGTGGAAGGCGTATTGCCGACCTTCTATGCCGCCTCGGGACTGGACCTGTACGAAATCGTGTTGACCCTGGTCGGCTTCACCGCGCTGTACACCACGCTGCTGGTGATTGCGATCAAGCTGTCGCTGAAGACGATCCGCAAGGGCCCGGATGCGCTGTTTCCACCGACGCATCGCACCCCGGCACCGCACAACGACTCGCCCCACGCGTCCTCACCCGACGCCCCACTGAGCACCGGCGCGCTGGCCGGCGGCGCACCGTAAGCCAGGAGAGACAATCATGGATTTCATCTTGCTCGACTACACCACATTGCGCGTGATCTGGTGGCTGTTGCTCGGCGTATTGCTGTCCGGTTACGCGGTGATGGGCGGCTTCGATCTGGGCGTCAGCACCTTGCTGCCGCTGGTTGCCCGCAACGATGCCGAACGCCGACTGGTGATCAACACCATCGGCCCGGTCTGGGAAGGCAACCAGGTGTGGCTGATTCTGGGCGGCGGCGCGATCTTCGCTGCATTCCCGCCGCTGTATGCGGTGAGTTTTTCCGGGTTCTACCTCGCGATGTTCCTGATCCTGTTCGCACTGATCCTGCGCCCGGTCGGGTTCAAGTTCCGCGGCAAGCTGGTCGATCAGCGCTGGCGCAACAACTGGGACTGGGCGTTGTTCGTCGGCGGCTGCATTCCGGCGCTGATCATGGGCGTGGCGGTCGGCAATGTACTGCTCGGTGTGCCGTTCCACTTCGACGCCAGCATGCGCATCTTCTACACCGGCAACCTGTTCGGGCTGCTGACGCCGTTCGCGCTGCTCGCCGGCCTGCTCAGCGTGGCGATGTTGATGGCGCATGGCGCAGCGATGCTGGTCCTCAAGACCGACGGACCGGTGGCCGAGCGCGCCGCGCGTTTTGGCAGCATCGCCGCGCTCGGCGCGGTAGCGTTGTTTGCGGCCGCCGGTGCGTGGGTGGCGCTGGGTCTGCCGGGGTATGCAGTGACCTCGGTGCTGGCCACCGATGCGCCGACCAATCCACTCGCCAAGACCGCCGCACTCACCGCGGCCGGCGGCTGGCTGCACAACTACAGCAGCATGCCGGCCACCTTGATCGCACCGCTGGTCGGCCTGGTCGGGCTTGCGATGAATGCGCTGCTGTTGCGTGTACGTCGCGGCGGCCTGGCGTTCATCGCGTCGGGTTGCGCCATCGTCGGCATCGTCTTCACCGTCGGCTTTGCGTTGTTCCCGTTCCTGCTGCCCTCGTCCACCGCACCGAGCGCAAGCCTGACACTGTGGGATGCATCCAGCAGCCGCCTGACGTTGTGGATCATGCTGCTGGCGACCACGCTGTTCATGCCGATCGTGCTGGCCTATACGAGCTGGGTCTATCGCGTGCTCAAGGGCAAGGTCACTGCCGACGAACTCTCGGCCAATCCAAACGCCTACTGAGCATGCCTGCTGCGCGTTGCGACGCAGACCTGCGTCGCGCTCGCAGCAGGCCTTCAACGTCGCACGTATTTCAACGCCTCAAGGAGAACGACAATGTGGTATTTCGCCTGGATTCTCGGCACCGGTCTAGCCGCACTGGCGGCCGTGCTCAACGGCATGTGGTTCGAAGCACGCGAGCGGGAGCGTGGCCAACCGCATCAGTAAAATTATTTTCGATAGGTGCTTGCCGATTTCGCATTCCCTATGTAACATACGCGGCTCCTTCGGGGTGTAGCTCAGTCTGGTAGAGCGCTACGTTCGGGACGTAGAGGTCGCAGGTTCGAATCCTGTCTCCCCGACCAGTTTCAAAACACAAAACCGGCCTCGTGCCGGTTTTGTGTTTTCAGGCGCTGGCGCATGCAGGTGCGCAGCGCGGATGGTCTGTCATGTCCGTTGTCATTGCCGCTGCCTCCCCGTCCGCCCGGTTGCGTGGTCGCGGCCTGGTGCTGGCTGCCATTTTGCTGTCCGCCTTCAACTTGCGTACCGCGGTGACGTCGTTGACGCCGCTGCTGGAACGCATCGCCGACGAGTACGCCTTCGGCGCGCCCACCATGGGGGCGCTCGGCATGTTGCCGACGGCTGCATTCGCATTGACCGGTGTCGCCACGCCGGCCTTGCTGCGCCGCTTCGGTCTGCTGCGCACGGCACTGCTGTCGATGGCATTGGCCAGCCTCGGCCTGGTGTTGCGCCCGCTGCTGCCAGGGACCGCAGGACTCTTGATCGGTTCGCTGGTGGCGCTGGCCGGCATGGGCATGGGCAACGTGGTGTTGCCGCCGCTGGTGAAGCGCTATTTCGGCGATCGCGTCGGCGGCGTCAGCACGCTCTACATCACCGTGCTGCAGGTCGGCACCCTGCTGCCGGCATTGCTGGCGGTACCGGTGGCCGATGCGCTGGGCTGGCGCAGCGCGATGGTGGTGTGGGTGTTGCCGGCACTGCTGGCATTGGCGGCCTGGGCCATGGTGCATACCAACCACCGCCGTCTCCGCGCGACCGGACCGGCACCGGTCACGCCCACGCCCGAAGCCGAAGGCCGCGTGGCACGCACGGCCCTGGGCTGGAGCATGGCGGTGACCTTCGGCATGACCTCGCTGATCACCTATTCGATGTTCACCTGGTTGCCGACGCTGCTGCGCGAAGCCGGCGCCTCGCCCGCGTTCGGCGGCACCATGGTGGCGCTGTTCGCGGCACTGGGCATGGTCGGTGCCTTGACCATGCCGGCGCTGGCGGTGCGCATGCGCAACCCGTTTCCGATCGTGCTGCTGTGCGCGGCCTGCCACCTGATCGCGTTTGCCGGGCTGTGGTGGGCGCCATTGGCCGCACCGATCCTGTGGGTGACGCTGCTCGGCCTGGGGCCGAGCACGTTCCCGCTGGCATTGGTGCTGGTCAATCAGCGCAGCCGCACCGCGGCCGGCTCGGCGGCGCTGTCCGGCTTCTCGCAGGGCATGGGCTATGCGATGAGCTGCCTGGGGCCGTTCCTGTTCGGCTGGCTGCACGCGCACCACGGCGGCTGGACCTCGCCGTTCGTCTTCCTGGTGATCTGCCTCCTGGTGCAGCTGGCGGCTGCCTGGGTGGCCTGCCGCCCGCAGTTGCTGGAAGACGCCTGGGCACCGCCACCGCGCGGCGCGCACGCGGTCAGCGTACCGGCAGACTGATGTAGCTGGCCTGCTGCGGGGTCACATAGACGCGCTGGGTGGCCTTTCGATAATCGCCGGGCTTGGCGAAGAAGATGTTGTCCACGTAGGTCTGCGGATTGCGGTCGTACAGCGGAAACAGGCTGGACTGCACCTGCACCATCACCCGGTGCCCCGGCTGGAAGGTGTGGTTGGCAGTCGGCAGGCCAAACTGGAACGCCAGCGGCTGATTGGACGCCAGTGGCTTGGGCGCGCTGAAACTCTCGCGATAGCGGCCACGGAAGATCGCCAGCGATACCGGCAACTCGTAGCCGCCCATCTTGGGACTGGACGCCATCTCGTCCGGATACACGTCGATCAGTTTCACCACCCAGTCGCTGTCGCTGCCGCTGGTGGAGGCCTGCAGATGCACTTCAGGTGCGCCGGCGATCTGCAAGGGTTCGGTCAGCGGCTCGGTGACGAAGCTCAGCACGTCCGGGCGGCCGTCGACGAAGCGCTGGTCCTGCACCAGCCAGGTGGTCCACATGCTGCGATCGCCGAAGTCCACCGGGCGCGGCACGAACGGCACCGGCTTGGCCGGGTCGGCCACGTACTCCTCGAAACTCGGCTGGCCTGCCGCCGGCCGCTGGAACGACAGCTTGCCGCCGGCCTGCAGGTACAGCGGTTTGCTGCTCGACGCACAGCCCTTGGCGCAGCTACGCGGCCAGGCCTGCAGACGGTCCCAGTGATTCTCTCCGGTGTTGTAGATGAACACCGGCGGCGTGCTCGCCTTGGGCGCGCCATCGACCAGGTATTGATCGAAGAACGGGCGCAGTACGTCGTGACGGAATTGGCGCGCGGTATCGCCGTCGAAATTCAATGCGCCCAGCGCGCTGCCGTCGTAGTTGACCTGGCTGTGCCGCCACGGCCCCATCACCAGGTAGTTGAGCGTATTGCTGCGGTCGCGCGTCTCCATCGCCGCGTAGCTATGGATGGCGCCCCACATGTCCTCCTGGTCCCACAGCCCCTGCAACCACATGGTCGGCACCTTGAGCGGGGTGCGCGCCATCACCTTGTCCAGCGCCTGCTCCTGCCAGAACGCGTCGTAGGCGGCGTGTTCGGTGAGCTTGTGCCACCAAGGCAGCTGTTCCAGGCCGGCAACCTTGGCGAAATCGCCCGCCGAGCCGGCGCGCAGCAGGTTGCTGTAGTCGTCGTGGCCCTGGCGCGCGATGGCGATGCCCTTGCCGCGCTGGATGAGCTGGCCGGTGAAATAGTCGAAGTTGACCTGGCGGAACGCCCCATAGTTGAACCAGTCGTCGCCCATCCAGCCGTCGATCATCGGGCTTTCCGGCACCGCGACCTTGAGCGCCGGATGCGGGTTGGTCAACGCCATCACCACGGTGAAGCCTTCGTAGGACGAGCCGATCATGCCGACCTTGCCGTTGGACTCCTTCACGTTTTTCACCAGCCAGTCGATGGTGTCCCAGGCATCGGTGGCATGGTCGACTTCGCTGGGATTGAGCGCACCGCGCAGCGGCCGGGTCATCACGTAATCGCCTTCGGAGCCGTACTTGCCGCGCACGTCCTGGATCACGCGGATATAACCGCCTTCCACGAACACGTCGTCGCCTTGCGCGAGCAGATCCTTCATATGCGGCGAGGCCATGCGCTCGGTGCGTCCGCTGGCGTTGTACGGCGTGCGCGTCAGCACCATCGGCGCGTTGCGCGCGCCCTTGGGCAGCACGATCACCGTGTGCAGCTTGACCCCGTCGCGCATCGGGATCATCACTTCGCGCTTGATGTAGTCGTTGGCGGCATCGCTCGCCACGAACGGCTTGCCGGTGATGTCCGGCGTCATCGGCGAGGTTTGCGCCAGCGCGCTGCCGGCGGCGGCGGCAATGGCGGTGGCGAGCAGGCAGGCGGCAAAACGGCGCATCGACGACTCCGGAACGTGCGGGGGCAATCGTCGACTGTAGGCAGGGCGCGGCCTGCCGGGGGAGTGTCAAAGGTCGTGGTTGCCGGGGTGGCTGGTCTGCGCTTCGCCGATCAGTGCCGTACCTGGCCTTCGCCACGCACCACGAAACGCTCCACGGTGAGCGCTTCAAGTCCCATCGGGCCGTAGGAATGCAGACGCGTGGTGGAGATGCCGATCTCCGCACCCAGGCCGAGCTCGCCGCCGTCGGAGAAGCGCGAGGAGGCGTTGACCATCACCACGGCCGAGCGCAGCGATTGCACGAAGTGCTCGGCATTGGCGGCATCCTGGGTGGCGATCACTTCGGTGTGGTCCGAGCCGTACCGGCGGATATGTGTCAGCGCGGTGTCCAGATCCGGCACCACGCGGATCGCCAGGATCAGATCGAGGAATTCGGCGGCGTAATCCTCGTCGCTGGCTGCGCCAATATCGGGCAACAGTGCGCGCGTTGTCGCATCGCCACGCAGTTCCACCTTGCGCTCGCACAGGGCTTGCGCGGCCAGCGGCAGAAAGCGTGCGGCGATGTCGGCATGCACCAGCAAGGTCTCCAGCGCATTGCAGGCCGACGGCCGGCTGGCCTTGCCATCGACCAGCAGACGCACGGCCAGGTCCACGTCCGCCGATGCATCCACGAACAGATGGCACACGCCCTTGTAATGCTTGATCACCGGCACGCGCGCGTGCTCGGCGACGAAGCGGATCAGCCCCTCGCCACCACGCGGAATCGCCAGATCGACGATATCGCTGAGTTGCAGCAGCTCCAGCATGGTCTCGCGGCGCAGATCCTCGACCAGCGTCAATGCCGCTTCCGGCACGCCGGCCTCGCGCAAGGCGCGCTGCAGGGCGCGCGCAATCGCGGTGTTGGAATGGATCGCTTCCGAGCCGCCACGCAGGATCACGCCATTGCCGGCCTTGATGCACAGCGCTGCCGCATCGGCGGTCACATTCGGTCGCGCTTCGTAGATCATCGCGATCACCCCCAGCGGCACGCGCACCTTCTGCACGACGATGCCATTGGGGCGGACGTCCTCGCGCGTGACCTGCCCGACCGGATCGGGCAACTGCGCAACCTCGCGCAAGGCTGCGGCGATGCCGTCCAGGCGCCTGTCGTCCAGTGCCAGCCGATCCAGCATCGCAGTACCCACGCCCTTCTCGCGCGCCGCCTGCAGATCGCACGCATTCGCCGCCAGGATCACTGCCGCATCCTGTTCCAGCGCGGCCGCCATCGCCTCCAGCAAGGCCTGCTTGGCAGATGTGGACAGTTGCGACAGCACTTGCGCGGCATCACGGCATTGCAGGGCGAGGGATTTGATGGTCATTGTGGAATCGGGAGTGGGGAATCGGGAATGGTAAAAGCGCGCACCACCACTTTACTGCGACGGAATCGGCAGCGGGAAAGTTGGCTGGAAACGCTCTTGCGATTCCCCATTCCCGAATCCCAATTCCCCGCTACAAAAGCACCAAATCATCGCGATGCACCACGTTCTCGCCGTAGCTGTAACCGAGCACGGGCTCGATCTCGCGGGAGTGGCGGCGGGCGATACGGCGGACATCCACTGCCGAATACTGGCTGACGCCGCGTGCCAGACAGCGCTCGCCGGCGTCGTCGCGCAGGCGGATCTCCACCATGTCGCCACGCCGGAAGTCGCCTTGCGCACCGGCCACACCGCCCGGCAGCAGCGAGGCGCCCTTGTCGGTCAATGCGGTGGCGGCGCCGGTATCGATCAGGATCGCGCCCGCTTCCACCGGGGCGTGACGCAGCCAGTATTTGCGGGCGGCGATGCGCGTGCGCGCGGCATGGATACGCGTGCCATGCAGGCGATCCTGCGCCAGGGCGCGCACCACATCGCCATTGCGGCCATTGAACAGATAGGTTTCGATGCCCGCCGCGCCGGCCTTTACGGCGGCTTCCAGCTTGGTGCGCATGCCGCCGGTGCCGACGCTGCTGCCGCTGCCGCCGGCCATCGCCAGCACCTCGGCAGTGAGTTCGGGCACCTCGTCGAGCGGCCGCGCCCGCGGATTGCTGCGCGGGTCGGCACTGTACAGCCCGTCGATATCGGTGGCGATGAACAAGGCATCGGCATCGACCAGGGCGGCGACGATCGCGGCCAGGTTGTCGTTGTCGCCCAGCTTGAGCTCGTCCACCGACACGGTGTCGTTTTCGTTGATCACCGGCAGCGCGCCCAGCCGCAATAATTCGCCCAGAGTGGCGCGTGCGTTGAGATAGCGGCGGCGGTTACGCAGGTCGTCGTGGGTGAGCAACACCTGCGCCACCGGGCGTTCGAAAAAGCGCTGCCAGAGCGCGATCAACTGCGCCTGCCCCAGCGCAGCCAGCGCCTGGCGCGCGGCGATCGGTGCACCGGCTTCGGCAGCTTTGGGCAGGATCGCCCGCCCGGCCGCCACCGCGCCCGACGACACGATCACCAGCTCGCGCCCGGCGGCCAGATTGGCCGACACGAATTGCGCCAGCCCCAATGCAAAGCGCGGCGACAGGCCACCGCCATCGGCGGCCAGCAGGCTGCTGCCGACCTTGAGCACTGCGCGTCGCCACGGCGGCAGCGCTTGCTCGGTAAACGACGCAGCAGTGGCGATGGGCGTGCTCATGGCGACAACCTGCTCAGTGCGTGTTCCACTCATGGACGGTCAGCGTGGAGGCATCGCGCAGCACCAGCGGATCGCGCGCGACGATCTGCTGAGCGGCGGCAAGGCTAGCGACGTTGATCAGCACGTACGCACCGCCGCTGCGATCGCTGAAACCACCGGTCAATTCCAGCTGCCCGGCGTCGCGCAAGGCCTGCAGAAACTCCAGATGCGGCTGCACCACATCGGCAGGGAAATCCGGCTTGCGCATCGCCAGCACCAGATAACGCGTGGCCATCAGCTTGCGCCCTTGTCAGCGGCGGCGGCCGGTGTGCGCTCGCTGCGACCGTGCGGTGCGGAGATCACCAGGAAGCGCGCTTCCACCTCGGACAGATTGTGCATCTGATGGGTGCTGCCAGGCGGCACATGCAGGCCCTGCCCGATGCCGAGCACGTGCTGCTCGCCATCCAGTTGCAGCATCACCTCACCGGCCAGCACGTAGAAGAAATGCCGTGCGCGGCTGTGCCGGTGGCGCAGCTCAGCAGCGCCGGGCGGCATGCGCTCTTCCAGCACGCTCAGGTTGGGGTCGCGCAGCAGATGCCAGCCCTCGCAGGACTCGCCCCAGGGATAATGTTCTGCAGTGTCGGTACTGATCACGGCCATCAGCGCAGCGCCTCCCAACGGGCACGCAGGAGGTCCAGCTGCAGATCCGCGGCGGCGCCTGGCGAGACGCGTGCGGCCAGGCTGCCTTCCGGCGTGCGGCCCTGCCCCGCGGTGTCGGCCGATTCCGCCGCGGCCTTGTAGGCCTCACGGAACGGCACGCCGGCAACGGCCGCTTCCACCGCCACATCGGTGGCGTACATGCCCGAATCGATCGCCGCACGCAGTTTGTCCGGGCGCCATTCCAGATTGGCCAGCAAGGCCGGCAGCAGTTCCAGCGCCGCCAGGCCGCGGCCGAAGCCGTGCACGATCGCGCCCTTGCTGCTCTGCAAGTCGCGGTGATAGCCCGACGGCAGCGACAGCAGCTGCTCGATCTCGGTGCGCGCGGCGGCCACGCTGGCGTGGGTGGCGCGCATCAGTTCGATCACGTCGGGGTTGCGCTTGTTCGGCATGATCGAGCTGCCGGTGGTGTATTGCGCAGGCAACGCGACGAAGGCGAACTCGCCGCTGGTGAACAACGACAGATCCCAGGCAATCCGGCGCAGGTCCAGCGTTGCGCTGCCGAGGGCTTCGAGCGCGGCCAGTTCGTACTTGCCACGCGAGAGCTGTGCATAGATCGGCGACACCTGCAGCCGTGCAAAACCCAGCTCGGCTGTGGTGTGTGCACGGTCCAGCGGCAGATTGACGCCGTACCCGGCCGCGGTGCCGAGCGGATTGCTGTCCACCAGACGCAGGGTGTCGGTCGCACGCACCGCATTGTCGATAAAGGCCTCGGCCCAGCCCGCCCACCACATGCCGGCCGAGGAGACTACCGCACGCTGGATATGCGTATAGCCCGGCACCGGCAACTCGGCTTCTGCCTGCGCACGGTCCAGCGCCACCTTGGCGATCTCCGCGCCAAGCTCGGCCACGCGTTGCAGCTTGTCCTTCAACCACAGGCGGGTGGCGACCAGGATCTGGTCGTTACGGCTGCGCCCGGTGTGGATCTTGCGGCCGGCATCGCCCAGCCGTTCGGTCAGGCGCGCTTCGATCGCCGAATGGCAGTCCTCGTAGCGCTCGTCCAGCACGAACGCGCCACTGCGGAAATCGGCCGCCAGCAGGTCGAGCTGTTCGCTCAGTCCGCCCAGCTCCTGCAGCGACAGGATGCCGATGTGCTGCAGCCCCTGCGCATGCGCCTTGCTGGCGGCGATGTCGTACAGGAAGAACTCGCGGTCCAGGATGACGTCGTCGCCGGCCAGGAAGCTCTGGATCTTGGCGTCCACCGCCACGCCGGGTTTTTGCCACAACAGATTGGTCATCGGAAAGCGTCTCGAGTAAGTCGTCCAGTTAAACACCCGCACATGGATGTGCGGGCTTTTGCGAGGGACTCGCATCTTGAACCCCCGCACATGGATGTGCGAGCTCTTGCGAGGGACTCGCATCAACGAATTGCGGTCAATTCGTCCCAGCCCAATGCCAGGTTGAGATTCTGCATCGCCTGCGTCGCCGCGCCCTTGAGCAGGTTGTCCAGCGTGGCCACCACCACCACCCGCTTGTTGCCCGGCGCCAGCGTCACGCCACCGATCTGCACGCCATGCTTGCCGGCGATGCGGCTGACCCACGGCGCTTCATCGACGATCTCGATCAGCGGCTCGTCGGCGTAACGCTGCGTGTAGCGCGCCTGGATCTGCTCGCGCGTCAGCGCTTGCTGCAGCCACAGGTTGACGGTCATGGTGATGCCGCGGAAATGCGGCGCCACATGCGGCATGAACTCCACCGGCACGCCGAGCTGCGCAGAGACTTCGCGCTCGTGCATGTGGTTGGTCAGCGCATACGGCATCAGGTTATCGGCCAGCAACTCGGGGTTGTTCTTGTCCGACGGCGTGGTGCCCGCACCGGAATACCCGGACACGCCGAAGCACTGCGGCGGGCCGGCCAGTTGATCGAGCAATGGCGCGATCGTCAGCTGCATCGCGGTGGCATAGCAACCCGGGTTGCTGATACGCCGCTGCCCGGCGTAGCTACCGCGCGTCAGCTCCGGCAGCCCGTAATACCAGGTCGGATCGAAGCGGTAATCGGCCGACAGATCGATCAACAGCGTCTGTGGCCTGGCCGCATCGATCACGGCGACGAAGGGCTCGGCCTTGCCGTTGGGCAATGCCAGGATCACCACGTCTGCGGCCTTGGCGGCCACCGCCTCGGCATCCAGGCTCTCGTAACGCAGCTCGCCGCGATACGCAGCGTTGTGATCGGCCACCGGCTGCCCGGCCAGTTCGCGCGAGGACACGAAGACCAGCTGCAGATGCGGGTGTGCCACCACCAGCTTGATCAATTCTGATCCGGTATGCCCGCGGGCACCGACGATGCCGATGGTCGTTGCTTGAACAGTCATGCGTTTGCTTCCAGGCGGAACTGCAGGTGGCGTTTGACCCCGGCCCATTCCGTATCGGTGATGGAGAACACCACGGTATCGCGCGGCGTGCCGTCAGGGTGACGGGTGTGATTGCGCAGCACGCCGTCCTGTTTTGCACCGAGCCGCGCAATCGCCGCGCGCGAGGTGTGATTGAACCAGCTGGTCTCGAATACCACGCTCAGGCAGCGCAGCGTTTCGAAGGCGTGTTGCAACAGCATCCGCTTGGTGTCGGTATTGACGCCGCTGCGCTGCACGCGCGGCGCGTACCAGGTGTAGCCGATCGACAGCTTGGGTACTGTCGCATCCAGCCCGTAATAGCGCGTGCAGCCGACGATCCCACCGGCCGCATCGCGCACCACGTAAGGCAGCACCAGCCCATCGGCTTGCGCAGCCAAGGCTGCGCCCACGTAGTCGTCCACCTGCGCCGGTGCCGGCACGCCGGTGTACCACAGCCGCGACAAGGCCCCGTCGCCCAATGCGGCACGCAGACCATCGGCATGCGCAGCCTGCAGCGGTTCCAGCATGGCGTGTTGCCCGCATAGCGTCGGCAACTCGCGCCAGCGCGGCGGCAAGGGAATGGGTGCCATCCGGCTCAGCCCAGCAGCGTCGGCTGGCGCGTCGCACAATGCGCCACGCAGTGCTGGATCTGCTCGAAGGTCTCCAGCCCGTACCAGAACACCTTCCACTTCTCCTGCTTGATGCAGCCGTCGGACTCGGCGTAGTAGAAAATGTTGACCTGATTGTTGTGACGCGAGCGCCAGAACAGCTGCGGAGTTTCCTCGCGCATCACGTTCCACACTGCACGCCCCAGGCCTTCGCCCTGCGCATCGTCGAGCACGGCGAACTTGTCCAGGTAGATCAGCGCGCTTGCACCCAGCATGCCTTCGTCGGTGAGGATCACCGCGGCGCGGTAGTTCTCGCTGACATAGGCGCGCAGCAACCTGGTGTTGCTGAAGTAATCGGGCACCAGCGTGCGGCCGAAGCTGGATTCGATCAGGGTCCTGAGCCGCGGCAGATCCAGTTCGTCCCACGCGGTCGCACGCAGCACACGTTCGCCGCGCCGCACCAGCGTGCCCGAGCCTTTGTGCGTGAACAGCTCCTTGGCCAGATCCGCCGGCCGGGTGATCGATACCGACGATTCCAGCGGCAGGCGATCGAGCAAGTCCTTGATCTGTTCGATCTTGACCCGCATCCCGCCATTGATCCACGGCTGCTCCATCAGATGATCGAACTCGGTGGACAGGTTGATCGAATCGATCACCTTGCCATCGGCATCCAGCAAACCGCCGGTGCCGGTGAGGAAGATGATCTTGTACGGCTGTAGCTCCTGTACCAGTTCGTTGGCGGCAAAATCCGCGTTGATGTTGAGGATCTGCCCGCTCGGCGTCTCGCCCAGGCTGGTGATCACCGGGATCGAGCCGGCCTGCAGGCTGGCTTCGATCGGCGCCAGATTCACCGCCTTGACCTCACCGACCAGGCCGTAGGTGTCGCGATCCAGATACTGCGCTTCGAACACACCGCCGGTGATCGAGGTCGCACGCGCGCCATTCTGCTGCAGCGCCTCGACCAGCTTGAGGTTGGAGGCCTGGAACACCTTGCGCACGATCGCCAGGGCTTCGGGCGAGGTCACCCGCAGGCCGTTGACGGTGCGCTTGTCGATGCCGGCCGCAGACAGTTCGGCATCCAGCTGCGGGCCGGCCCCATGCAGCACGATCGGGGTCAGGCCCACTTCCTGCAGGAACGACAGCGACGAGGTCAGCGCGTCCAGGTCGTCGCGCAGCACCGCGCCGCCCACCTTGACTACCGCAAAGCGTTTGGCATCCAGCTGCGAGAAACGCTTGAGGTACTGGCTGATTTCCTTGGCGCTGGCCATGCTCGAAAGCAGGCGCACGATGGTCTGGCGGGTCTGTTTGTGGGGCTGTGCGGAAAGGGACATTGCCGTGATCGAAGAGAGGGATGGCCGCGCCAGGCGCGGAACGCGGCTTCAGTTGCAGCCGTTGATGATGCGATGGACCGACTCGGCGTAACGCTGCAACTGCGCAAGCGTCACGAACTCGTCGGCGGTGTGCGCCTGGGCGATATCGCCCGGTCCGTACACCAGTGCGGTATAGCCACCGGCCGAGAACAGCGAGGCCTCGGTCCAGAAATCCACTGCATTGCCGATCGGCAGGTCCAGCGCATCGGCGACATCGCGTGCGGCCAGGCGGCGTTCCTCGGCACGCGCGATGTCGCCGGACGGCAGGCTCGGCCCGCGAAAGGTTTCTTCGAACTGCGCTGCCGCAGGATCGGCAAAGCCGGCAAACGTCGCCAGCAAGCCGTCCACGTCCATCGACGGCAACGGACGAAAGCCGAAACGCAGCTCGGCCGCCGGCGCGATCATGTTGGCCTTGATGCCACCCTCGACCCGACCGATGTTGAAACGCAGGCCGGTCAGGCCGCCGAAGCGCGCATGCGCCAGCGACTCGACATGCTCCAGCGCCCTGCCGCCCCAGCGCATCGCCTGGTGCAGCGCACTGGCGGATGGATCCTGCTTGCCCGACGCATGCCCGGCACGCCCGGCAAAGTGCATCAGCACCGAGCTGATCCCGCGATGCGCCAGCACCGCCTCGCTCATGGTCGGCTCGGCGACCAGCACCGCCTCATACGGCAATCCGCGCGCCAGGAGCGCGGCGATGCAGCGCGGGTCGTTGGCCTCCTCGTCGGAGGAAAACAGGAATGCCGCATCGCCCTGCCCGGCATTGGCCGCCGCCACCAGCGCCGCTGCCGCCCCCTTGATGTCGCAGACGCCCAGACCGATCACACGATCGTCGGCGCGCCGCATCACGTGCGGATCGGCACTCCAGTGCGGCGAATCCGGCACCGTATCCAGATGCACGTTGAACAGGTACTTGGGCGCACCGCGCACCGCATACAGGCTTACCGCACCGGCACCGTGGTCGATCACCTCGACCTGGAAACCCGGCAGCTGCGTGCGCAGATAATCGAAGATGCCGCCCTCGGCAGCGATTGCTCGCGGCGGATTGCGGGTGTCGAAGGACACCAGCTCCTGCAGATGCGTCAGTGTGTTGTCGAGCAGTGTGGTCATTGATCGCGTCTTGATTGCATCGGCCAGCGTGTGGTCGGTCTTTACTAATGCCCATCTGGCCCTTCCCCCGCCTGCGGGGGAAAATGCCCGACAGGGCGGATGGAGGCATGCGGCGGGTCGCCCTCATCCGGCGCTACGCGCCACCTTCTCCCGCACGCGGGAGAAGGAAGATGCGGGCTGCCTGCGGAGCGGTCGCCTCAGCGATTCACCTGCGCATACAGCGTCGAGCTCATCCCGAACAGCTTGATGAAGCCTTCCGCCTCTTCCACGCCCCAGTCGGCCGACTGCGCATAGGTCGCGCCCTTGGTGTTGAGCAGATGCGGCGAACGCACCGCCACCGCATCGACGCGGCCGCCGCGGGTTTCCAGCGTGACCTCGCCATTGACCTTGGCCTGCGACGACTTCAGGAACGCCTCGATATCGGTCTTGAGCGGGTCGTGATAGAAGCCTTCGTACACCAGCTCCACCCACTTGCGCGCCACGTCCGGCTTGAAGCGGTTCTGCTGCTTGGTCAGCACCGCATCTTCCAGCGCGCGGTGCGCGGTCAGCAGCGAAATCAGGCCGGGCGCTTCGAACACGATGCGGCCCTTCAAACCGATCACGGTGTCGCCGGTATACACGCCGCGGCCCACGCCGTAGGGCGCAAACAGCTTGTTGAGCTGGGCCAGGATCTGCTCGCCCGGCAGCGTCTTGCCGTTGAGCGCGACCGCCTCGCCTTCGACGAACGTCAGGGTGACGGTCAGCGCCTCGGCCGGCCACTCGCTGCGCGGCGCACACCAGCCACGCGCACCTTCACCCGGCGCTTCCCAACGGTCGATCTCGCCGCCGGACATGGTCAGCCCGAGCAGGTTCTCGTTGATGGTGTAGGCCTGCTGCTTGGCGCGCACGCCGAAGCCGCGCTCTTCCAGATACTTCTGCTCGTAGGCGCGGGTCTGGGTGTGCTTCTTCTGGATCTCGCGGATCGGCGCCACGATCTGGTAGTCGCCCAGCGCCTTGACCGCCAGATCGAAGCGCACCTGGTCGTTGCCCATGCCGGTGCAGCCGTGGGCGATGCTACGCGTGCCCAGTTCCCCGGCGCGCTTGAGCGCGGCATCGACGATCAGATAACGGTCGGACACCAGCAACGGGTACTGACCCTGATAGCCCTCGCCCGCCCACACGAACGGCTTGACGAAGCCCTGCCAGATGGCCGGACCGCCATCGACGGTGACATGGCTGGCGGCACCGAGTTCGGCCGCGCGCTTTTCGATGAAATCACGCTCCTCGGCATCCACGCCGCCGGTATCGGCAAACACGGTGTGCACCGCATAGCCCTGCGCCTGCAGATATGGAATGCAGAAGCTGGTGTCGAGGCCGCCGGAGAAGGCGAGAACGATATCTTTGCTGCTCATGACGAAGATCCTGGGGGGAAGGTAGAAAAGGGAACCTACTCGACAACCACGACGCGCGGCTCGCAGCGCACCGGGAAGTTGACCGAACGGGCGATGAAACAGGCCGCGTGCGCGGCATGGTGCAGCGCCTGCGCGGCCGCCGGATCACCGGCGGAAATCGTGACGACCGGATGCAGCACCACCTCGCCGAACTGGCCGCCGCCGGCGTCGGTCAGCATCGTGCCGCCGGCCTCGTCGACGTAGCCGCGCACCACCACGCCAGCCTCGGCGGCCAGATGCAGGTACCAGAGCATGTGGCAGGCCGACAGCGAGGCCACGAGCAGATCCTCGGGGTTGTGCCGCGAGGCGTCGCCGCGGAACGCCGGGTCGGCCGAACCGGCCAGCGTTGGCTTGCCGGCGATGGCGATCTCGTGCTCGCGGCCATAGCCGCGGTAGCTCCCAGTGCCCTCGCCGCGATCGCCGGTCCAGGTGACCTGCGCGGTGTAGTGATGGGTGTGGCCGCTCATGCCCGGCCTTGGCCGACCAGCGCCGCCATGATCGCCTTCTGCACATGCAGGCGGTTCTCGGCCTCGTCGATGGCGATGCAGTTGGGCGAATCCATCACCGCGTCGGTGGCCTTGACGTTGCGACGCAGCGGCAGGCAGTGCGAGAACACGCCGTTGTTGGTCAGCGCCATCTTGCGTTCGTCGACGATGAAGTGCTGGTACTGGTCGCGGATCGGCTTTTCCGGCTCCCAGTTGCCGAAGAACGGCAACGCGCCCCAGCTCTTGGCATACACCACGTCGGCGCCGGCATAGGCGCTGTCGATATCGTGGCTCACCTGCAGCGAGCCGCCGCTTTCGGCCACGTTCTGCGCCGCCCAGTCCATGTAGCGCGGGTCCAGGATGTAGTCCGGGGTCGGGCACAGCAGGGTCACGTCCATGCCCATGCGGGTGGCGATGGTCAGCGCGGAATTGGCCACCGCGGTGTTCAACGGCTTGGGGTGATAGGTCCAGGTCAGCACGTACTTCTTGCCACGCAGATCCTGGGTGCCGAAGTGTTCCTGCAAGGCCAGCGCGTGCGCCAGCTCCTGGCACGGGTGGGTGATCGTCTCCATGTTGATCACCGGCACCGGCGAATACTTGGCGAAGCTCTTGAGTACCTGATCCTCGCGGTCCCTGGACCAGTCGACGAACTTCGGGAACGCGCGCACGCCGATCAGGTCGACGTAACGGCCCAGCACCCGCGCCACTTCGGCGATGTGCTCCTCGGTGTCGCCATCCATCACCGTGCCCAGATCGAACTCGATCGGCCAGGCGTCCTTGCCCGGCTGCAGCACCACCGCATGCCCGCCCAGCTGGAACGCGCCCAGCTCGAAGCTGGTACGGGTGCGCATGGACGGGTTGAAGAACACCAGCGCGATCGACTTGCCCTTCAGCTCGCTTCCCAGCTTGTTGCGTTTGAACAACGCGGCCTGGGTCAACAGCGCGTCCAGTTCGGCGCGGCTCCAGTCCTGGGTGTTCAAGAAGTGCTTCAGTGACATCGATCGATCCTTGTGCTGCGTGCTTCTGCTGCGTGGTCCGCCAGGAGCGACGGGGTGCGCGACATGCGCGTTTCTTGCGGTTGAAACTTTTGTGACGTCAAAACGAAAAAACCCAGCCTCGAGGCTGGGTTTTCAACAGCGGAACAGCAAAACGCTCCGGTTACCCAGCGAAAATGTGGGATTCCGGTCGGCGGGCACGCGAAGTCATGCCGGAGGCCATCCGGGCGGCGCTGGTGTCGTGCTGAAAGGCGTTTGCGTACATAGGGCGCGAATCCTCGCATGCATGCGGGTACGGCGCAACCGCTGCGCAGCTCAGCGCGGCGGCGCGACGATGGCGTCGGGGATGTACGGGGTGACCGACACGCGGATGCGCAACCGGTTGCCCGGGTCTTCCGGCAGCCGCGAACGGTACTTGGTGCCCTTGTAGACGTAGTCCACGTCGAAGGCGATCGGCCGCCGGAACTCGCGCGGCACTTCCACCACCCGGCAGTTGCGCCGCGTGCTGGTCGGCGGCACCGCCATCGGCACGGACGCCGGCTCGGAGCGGCGTGAGAACATCTCCTTGACCGAATCCACCATCCTGTTGATGCGGCCCTCGTCCTCGACCGGCGCCACTGCCACCGGCGCGACCGTCTCTGCTTCGCACTGCTCTTCAATGCGGGTGGCACGCAAGGTCTGATAGACCGGCTCGACATTGAGCACCTGCGCGTAATCCAGCTTCACGTTCTCGATCACCACCACCCGGTTCTTGGGATCGGTTTCTGCTGCGTGCGCTGACGGTGCCTGCCAGGCGAACACACATAGCAGCAGGAAGAACGGGGAAGGTCGCATCAGTACCAGGAGAGCGCAGCCAGGCAATACGTAAGTGTATGGAGCTTGCGATCCCGTGGGCTGAACGCAGCCCATCCGGTCACTGGCGCTGCTGCGGGCATGCGGTTGGTTCGCCACACCGCCGCGACCGGCTAGAATCGCCCGGTTATCCTTTTCCAGATGCCGATGAGCCTGCGCCTGCACAACACCCTGACGCGGCGGGTCGAGCCGTTCGCACCGCTCGATCCGTCCAGCCCCACCCTGTATGTGTGCGGCCCTACCGTCTACAACTACGCGCATATCGGCAACGCCCGCGGCCCGGTTGTGTTCGATGTGCTGGCCGCCTTGCTGCGGCGGCGCTTTGGGGCGCTGCGCTACGCGCGCAACATCACCGACGTGGACGACAAGATCAATGCCGCCGCGCAGGCGCAGGGCGTACCGATCTCGACCGTCACCGATCGCTTCGCGGCGATCTACCGTCAGGACATGGCCGCGCTCGGCGTGCTGCCGCCGGACATCGAACCTGAAGCCACCGCGCATATCCCGCAGATCGTGGCGATGATCGAGCAGCTGATCGAGGGCGGGCACGCCTATGCCGCCGAAGGCCACGTGCTGTTCGCGGTGGCCAGCTTCGCGCACTACGGCAAGCTCTCGCGCCGCGATCCGGACGAGATGCTGGCCGGCGCGCGCGTGGACGTGGCACCGTACAAGCGCGATCCTGGCGACTTCGTGCTGTGGAAGCCCTCCAGCGACGAGCTGCCCGGCTGGGACTCGCCCTGGGGCCGCGGCCGCCCGGGCTGGCATATCGAATGCTCGGCGATGGCCGCCGCGCATCTGGGCCCGACCATCGACATCCATGCCGGCGGCGTGGACCTGCAGTTCCCGCACCACGAGAACGAGATCGCGCAGAGCGAATGCGCGCATGGCGGCGCCACCTTCGCCCGGTTCTGGCTGCACAATGGCATGCTCAATTTCAGCGGCGCCAAGATGAGCAAGTCGCTGGGCAACATCGAGACCGTGCACGACCTGATCGCCCGGCACCCGCCCGAGGCGCTGCGCTACGCGCTGCTCAGCGCGCATTACCGCCAGCCGCTGGACTGGTCCGATGGGCTGATCGAACAGGCCAAGAACACGCTGGACCGGTTATACGGCACCTTGCGCGACCTGACCGCGGCCGAACACGTTGCAGGGATCGCCCCCGCGCAGCCGGCCACGATTCCCGAGGAGGTGGAGGCCGCGCTCGACGACGACCTCAATACGCCGCTGGCGCTGTCGGTCATCGCCAGCATCGCCTCGGAGGCACGCGCGCTGCGCACCCAACTCGCACATGGCGGCGACGCACCGGCAGGTGTTGACGCGCTGTCCGGGCTGAAGTCCCGGCTGCTCGGCGCAGGCCTGGCACTGGGCTTGCTGCAGCAGGATCCGGCCGCCTGGTTCTCGCGCGGCACCGACGCCGGCGACGATGCGCGCATCACTGCCCTGGTCGAAGAACGCAATGCCGCGAAGAAAGCCAGGGATTTCGCCCGCGCCGACGCCATCCGCACACAACTGGCCGGCGAAGGCATCGTGCTGGAAGACACCCCGCAAGGCGTGCGCTGGAAGCGCGCATGACGTTACCTTCTCCCTTCGGGAGAAGGTGGCGCGTAGCGCCGGATGAGGGTGCGCCGCGGCGACAATCAATTGTCGTTTATGGCAAACGCGTCGCCACGCGCCAGCCAAGACGAATGACCGACAGTTCTCCAGGGGTGCTCCGCCCTGCCACCTGGGGACACCTGCATTGGCCACGGGCGCTTCGAAAGCCCGCGCACCCTTGGCGCGCAAACCGAGCCTCCTCGCCCTGGAGCGAGAGGGGCGATCACCGACCGATTCTGGATTTTTGATGACCACCACCTCCTTCCCGCTCGAACCCACCGCCGTCGAAGCGCAGGCCGCCATTGCCGAGGAGTTCACCTTCTTCGGCGACTGGTCCGAGCGCTACCAGTACCTGATCGACTTGGGCCGCAAGCTGCCCAGCTTCCCCGAACAATGGAAGACCGAAGAACACCGCCTGCATGGCTGCCAGTCGATGGTGTGGATCGTGCCGGAGGGCAATGCCGAGCGGCTGGACTTCCACGCCGTCAGCGACTCGGCGATCGTGTCCGGGCTGATCTACCTCGCGTTGCGCGTGTACTCCGGGCGTAGCGCACAGGAGATCCTGACCACCGAGCCGGACTACATCGCCGGGATCGGGCTGGCCAAGCATCTGTCGCCGACCCGCAGCAATGGCGTGGCGGCCATGCTCGCCTTTATCCGCGACACCGCCCGCGCCCAGCAGTGAGCACGCCGACGCCCCCGCCCGCCGCCTCGCTGCGTACGCTGCTCGCCCACCCCGGCTTCGGCCTGGTGCTGCTGTATCGCGTGGCGGCGATGCTGTCGTATCAGATCGTCGCGGTCACGGTCGGTTGGCATATCTACGAGATCACCCGCAATCCGCTCTCGCTCGGGCTGATCGGCCTGGCGGAGATCCTGCCGTTCTTCTGCATCGCGCCGTTTGCCGGCTATCTGGTCGATCATCTGCCGCGCCGTCGCCTGGGCATGGTCGCGGTGCTGGGCCTGGTCGCCACCGCGCTGCTGCTGTTGGCAATCACCCATGGCTGGCTGCCGGTGCAAGGCGTGTGGCCGATCTACGCGGCGATCGCGCTGACCGGTGCGGCACGCTCGTTCCTGTCGCCGGTCTATAACGCGCTGTTTGCACATGCGCTGCCGCGCGAGGCCTTCGCCCGTGGCGCCAGCATCGGCAGCGTCACCTTCCAGGCCGGCATGGTGATCGGCCCGGCGCTGGGCGGCGTACTGGTCGGCTGGGGCGGCAAGGGCCTGGCCTATGGCGTGGCCGCCAGCGTGGCGTTGGCGGCGATCCTGGCGCTGGCGCTATTGCGGGTCAGCGAGCCGGTCAACGCAGGCCCGCGCGCGCCGATCTTCCGCAGCATTGCCGAAGGTGCGCAGTTCGTGCTGTCCAACCAGATCATGCTGGGCGCGATGGCGCTGGACATGTTCTCGGTGTTGTTGGGCGGCGCGGTGTCGATGCTGCCGGCCTTCATCCATGACATCCTGCATTACGGACCGGAAGGCCTGGGCATCCTGCGCGGCGCCCCGGCGCTGGGCTCGATCGTGGTCGGGGTGTGGCTGGCGCGGCACCCGCTGCAACGCAATGCCGGGCGCATCCTGATGCTGTCGGTGGCCGGCTTCGGGCTGTGCACGATCGCGTTCGGCCTGTCGCGGCACTTCTGGCTGTCGGCGGCGATCCTGCTGGTCTACGGCATGTGCGACGGCGTGTCGGTGGTGGTGCGTCAGACCATCCTGCAGCTTGCCACGCCCGATGCGATGCGCGGCCGGGTGTCGTCGATCAACGGCATCTTCATCGGCTCGTCCAACGAACTGGGCGCGTTCTACGACGGGGTGATGGCGCGTCTGGTCGGCCTGGTGCCGGCGGTGGTGATCGGCGGCTGCGTGACCCTTTGCGTGGTCGCTACCACCGCGTGGAAGGCACCCAAGCTGCGCACGCTGGATCTGCGCGACCTGCAGTGAGCCCTGCAACGATGCGGTGCCGGTTGCCAATGCAGCCGGCACTGTTTCGCTGCGTATGCCGGGCCGGGCACGGCACGCCCGTACATCTGGCCCACATCAGGCAAGCGACGCCTATCAGGCCGCACGCCGAGCGTCAGGCATGTCGATGCATCGAACGCCATTGCGTGTGCGCGATGCGCACAAAAAACCCCGCACATGGCGGGGTTTTTCAGTCGACGGACAAGGCCTGGACCTTGTCGAACGATCAGTCGCCCTGCTGCTTCTGCAGGTGCTCCCAACGCTCCTGGGCGTCGATGGTGCGCTCGGCGGTCAGACGCGCTTCCAGGCGGTCGATGCCGATCTCTTCGCCGGTGTCCACGCAGTAACCGTAGTCGCCGTCTTCCAGGCGCTTGAGCGTGCTGTCGATCTTGCCGATCAGCTTGCGGTGACGGTCGCGGGTGCGCAGCTCCAGCGAGTTCTCGGTCTCGCGCGTGGCACGCTCGGCTTCGTCGCCGATGTCGCGGACTTCTTCGCGCAGGTTTTCGATGGTCTGCTTGGACTCTTCGACCAGATCGTTGCGCCAGCTCTGCAGACGCTGACGGAAGTACTCCTGCTGCAGCTTGCTCATGTACTCCTCATCGGCTGCAGGCTTGTAGCCCTGCGGCAGGATCGGACGACCGGTGGCTTCGTCGGTCTTGTACTCGACCACCTTGTACTTGGTCTTGGGGGTCTGGCTGGACGGCTTGGAGGTCACGGCCACAGCCACCTTGCCAACCGGACGGGTCGCGACGGGCTTGGCGGGGGCTTCGGTTTTGGTTGGCGTTTTTGCTGAAGATTTCGAAACGGGCACGGGATTCTTAACTGACGGGGTCGCAGGCTTTGCCGGCTTCGCAGGGACGGCCCTGGAGGCCGGTGCGGGCGCGGGCTTTTCAGCCTTGACCGGGACTGACTTGGCCGGAGTCGACTTGGTAGCCGGCTTCGGTGCGGACTTGGGCGCCACCGGCTTGGCGGCCGGTTTGGCGGCAGCCGGAGCTGGCTTGTTCGCCGCCGGCTTGGCAGCACTCTTGGCAACAGGAGATTTTACAGGTTTGAGGGCCGCGGGTTTGGACGCTGCGCTCTTGGAGACCGGCACCGGCTTGGCCGCGGTCTTGCTCGCAGCTGCCTTCTTGGCAACCGGTTGCTTGGCGGCCGGTTTTGCAGCGGCTGGCGCCGCTGCCTTCTTCGCAACGGGTCTGGCGGACTTCTTGGCGGCCTCTACGGCCTTTTTTGCAGGTTTTTTAGCAGCCACGAAACGCTCATCCTTGGTTCCCCCGGGGCCCGGGAAAGCGGGCCTTTATAGCTTACCCCACGGACCCCCGGCAACCACGTATTAATCCAAGTGGCATATCATTGGCAAGTGATCTCACGCCTGCTCATCGCGCTGCTGCGCTTCTACAAGCTGTACATCAGCCCCCTGCTGGGGCCGCGCTGCCGTTTTGCGCCCACCTGCTCGGAGTATGCGATGACCGCGATCGGCCGCTTCGGCGCGCTACGCGGTTGCTGGCTGGCCGCGCGCCGTCTCGCCCGCTGCCATCCCTTCCACCCGGGCGGGTTCGATCCGGTCCCCGACGCGCCCGCGTCCTCGCCCATCCCCCCTTCCTGCAGTTGCAAAGGACCTCATCCATGAGCCGAACCCTCATCGTCAACGCCCGCCTGGTCAATGAAGGCAAGGAATTCGACGCCGATCTGCTGATCGACGCCGGCCGCATCGCCAGGATCGCCAGCAAGATCGCCCCGGCTGCGGGCGACACCGTGGTGGACGCCGCCGGACGCTGGGTGCTGCCGGGCATGATCGACGACCAGGTGCACTTCCGCGAGCCGGGCCTGACCCACAAGGGCGACATCGCGACCGAATCCGGCGCCGCGGTGGCCGGCGGCCTGACCAGCTTCATGGACATGCCCAACACCAATCCGCCGACCCTGAACGCGGCCGCTTTGCAGGCCAAGTACGACGCTGCGGCCGGGCGCGCCTGGGCCAACTACGGCTTCTACATGGGCGCCAGCAACGACAACCTGGCCGCGATCCAGACGCTGGACCCGAAGACCGCGCCGGGCATCAAGGTGTTCATGGGCGCCTCCACCGGCAACATGCTGGTCGACAACCCGCAGACGCTGGACGCGATCTTCCGCGACGCACCGACGCCGATCATCACCCACTGCGAAGACACCCCGACCATCGATGCGACGCTGGCGCAGTACAAGGAGAAATACGGCGATGCATTGACCCCGGAGATGCATCCGGACATCCGCTCGCGGCAGGCCTGCCTGAAGTCCTCGCAACTGGCGGTGGCGCTGGCGCGCAAGCACAACACCCGCCTGCACGTGCTGCATATCTCCACTGCCGACGAGCTGGCGCTGTTCGAGGCCGGCCCGCTGGTCGACGCCGATGGCAAGCTGCGCAAGCGCATTACCGCCGAGACCTGCATCCACTTCTTGCGCTTTGACCGCAGCGATTACGCGCGGCTGGGCAATCTGATCAAGTGCAACCCCGCGATCAAGGACGCCGAGGACCGCGTGGCGCTGATCGAGGCGCTGGCCGAGGACGTCATCGACGTGCTCGCCACCGACCATGCGCCGCACACCTGGGAAGAAAAGCAGAAGCCCTACGCACAGGCGCCCTCCGGCCTGCCGCTGGTGCAGTACGCGCTGGTCGCCGCGCTGGAACTGGTGCACGAGGGCAAGCTGCCGATCACCCGCATCGTGCAGAAGTTCGCGCATGCGCCGGCGCAGTTGTTCGACGTGGAAGAACGCGGTTTTCTGCGCGAAGGTTATTTCGCCGACCTGGTGATGATCGACAACACTCCGTTCACCGTGAAGCGCGAGCAGGTGCTGTCCAAGTGCGGCTGGTCGCCGTTCGAAGGCACCACGTTCCGCTCGCGCATCGCCGCGACCTGGGTCAACGGCCAGCAGGTGTGGGATGGCGAACAATTGGTCGGCAGTGCCGCCGGTCAGCGCCTGACCTTCGACCGCTGATGCGCGCAGCCTTGTTTGGCGCCGGGCTTGCGCTGGCGCCGCTCTCGCTCGCGGTCGGCGGTGCCGCAGCGCAGTCCGCGGCCGCTGCGGAAGCGGTGTTTCCGCAGAGCGCTTCTCAGGGCGCACTGGTGATCGGCAAGGTGCCGGCGGGCAGCCAGGTGCAGTATGCCGGCCGCACGCTGCGCGTCAGCGGCTATGGCAGCGTGGTGTTCGGCATCGGCCGCGATGCCACCGGCCCGTTGCAGGTGCAGATCACCCGGCCAGATGGCAGCACGCAGACCGCCAGCATTGCAGTGACGCCGCGCGACTGGCCGGTGGAACGCGTCAACGGCGTGCCGCCCAAGACAGTCAATCCGCCTGCGGCGATCGCCGAGCGGATCAAGCGCGAGCAGGCGCAGGTCACCGCCGCGCGCGATCGCGACGATGCTCGCCCCGATTTCGCGCAAGCCTTCATCTGGCCGGTGCAGGGCCGCATCAGCGGGCGCTTCGGCAATGCACGCGTCTACAACGGCCAGCCCGGTGCCGGCCATTCGGGCATGGATATCGCCGTGCCCACCGGCACGCCGGTCAAGGCGCCGGCCGCCGGCGTGGTGACCTTCGCCGCGCCGGACCTGTACCTGACCGGCGGCACCGTGCTGCTGGACCATGGCTTCGGGGTGAGCTCCAATTTCCTGCACTTGTCGCGCATCGACGTGAAGGTGGGCGACCGCGTGGAGCAAGGCCAGGTGATTGCGGCGGTGGGTGCCACCGGGCGCGCGACCGGCCCGCATTTGCATTGGGGGATGAATTGGTTCGATGTACGCATCGATCCGCTGCTGGTGCTTGAGCGCAGCAGATAACCTGCGCGCGCGGTGTGTCGACAGGGCCGGCACGCGACGGCATGTTGTCTGCGCCCCACCCGTTGCGCTTGTGTTCGCCGCAGGGCTTTGGGGTATAACCGGAACGACCGTCGGTCGTCGCCCGGCATCCGTGGACGATTGGTCACCGGTCGTCGGTCCGGTGCTTAGCCGCCGGGCCTGCTTCATCTCCCCTCCCCCGACCGCAGGAGATGTGCGACATGCGCAACGAGCAACTCACCCCCACCCTGGGCACCTGGCAACTGTGGGGGATTGCCGTGGGTCTGGTGATTTCCGGCGAATATTTCGGCTGGAGCTACGGCTGGGGCGCCGCCGGCACGCTGGGCTTTCTGGTGACCACGCTGCTGGTCGCGGTGATGTACACCTGCTTCATCTTCAGCTTTACCGAGCTGACCACCGCCATCCCGAACGCGGGCGGGCCATTCGCCTACAGCCTGCGCGCATTCGGTACTTATGGCGGCATGCTGGCGGGTCTGGCCACGCTGATCGAATTCGTGTTCGCGCCGCCGGCCATTGCGATGGCGATCGGCGCCTATCTCAATGTGCAATTCCCGACCCTGGAGCCGCGCATCGCCGCGATCGGGGCGTATGCGATCTTCATGAGCTTGAACATCGTCGGCGTGGCGATCGCCGCCACCTTCGAGCTGATCGTGACCTTGCTGGCGGTGATCGAGCTGCTGGTGTTCATGGGCGTGGTGGCGCCGGGGTTCAGCGTTGCGCGCTTTGCCGCCAATGGCTGGGCCGGTAGCGGTGTATTCGGCCCGGCCGCAATTTCCGGCATTTTTGCCGCAATTCCGTTCGCGATCTGGTTCTTTCTGGCAATCGAGGGCGCGGCGATGGCGGCCGAAGAAGCCAAGGACCCCAAGCGCACGATTCCGCGCGCCTACATCGCCGGCATCCTCACCCTGGTGGTGCTGGCATTGGGCGTGATGGTGTTTGCGGGCGGGGTCGGCGACTGGCGTCAGCTCTCCAACATCAACGACCCGCTGCCGCAGGCGATGAAGGCGGTGGTCGGCAACAGCTCGACCTGGTTGCATATGCTGGTGTGGATCGGCCTGTTCGGCCTGGTGGCCAGCTTCCACGGCATCATCCTGGGGTATTCGCGGCAGTTCTTTGCGTTGGCGCGTGCCGGGTTCCTGCCGCACGGCCTGGCTAAGCTATCGCGCTTTCGCACGCCGCATCGTGCGATTCTTGCCGGGGGCGCAATTGGCATCGCGGCGATCTGCAGCGACAGCGTGGTCAAGATCCAGGGCATGTCGCTGACCGCGGCAATGATCACCATGTCGGTGTTCGGTGCGATCGTGATGTATGTGATGAGCATGCTCAGCCTGTTCAAGCTACGCCGTGCCGAACCCGGGCTGGAGCGCAGCTTCCGCGCGCCGGGCTATCCGGTGGTGCCGGCCATCGCGCTGCTGCTGGCGCTGGTGTGTCTGGTGGCGATGGTCTGGTTCAACCCGATCGTGGCGCTGATCTTCGTGGGCCTGTTGCTGTTCGGTGCGCTGTGTTGCGTGCTGAGCTTGCGCGGCCAGGCCACGCCTGCGGCCAGTGCCAGATGAGCGGGTTCGCGTTCAGCGCAGGCGGCGAGCGCTTCCGGTTTGCCGATCTCAAGACCCTGCTGGCCAAGGCCACGCCGACGCGCTCGGGCGACCAACTGGCCGGGCTCGCCGCCGACTCCGGGCTGCAGCGGGTGGCGGCGCAGATGGCGCTGGCGGATCTGCCGCTCCGTCACTTCCTCGATGAAGCGGTAGTGCCGTACGAATCGGACGAAGTCACCCGCCTGATCGTCGATCAGCACGATGCGGCCGCGTTTGCCGCGGTGGCGCATCTGACCGTCGGCGGCTTTCGCGATTGGCTGTTGAGTGCGCAGGCCGACGAAGCGGCACTGACCGCACTGGCGCCCGGACTGACGCCGGAGATGGTGGCGGCGGTATCGAAATTGATGCGCGTGCAGGACCTGATCCTGGTCGCGCAGAAGACGCGCGTGGTCACGCGCTTTCGCAATACGCTGGGCTTGCGTGGCCGTCTGTCCACGCGCCTGCAGCCAAACCACCCCACCGACGATGCCACCGGCATTGCCGCCAGCGTGCTCGATGGCCTGTTGTACGGCAACGGCGATGCGGTGATCGGCATCAATCCTGCCAGCGACAGCCTGGCCGCCACCATCGCGTTGTTGCGCATGCTCGATGCGGTGATCACCGGTTACCAGATCCCCACACAGTCCTGCGTGCTGGCGCACATCACCACCACCATCGAAGCGATCAACCGCGGCGTGCCGGTGGATCTGGTGTTCCAGTCCATCGCCGGCACCGAAGCGGCCAACGCCAGCTTCGGCATCAATCTGGCGCTGCTGCAGGAAGGCCATGACGCCGGGGTGTCGTTGCGGCGCGGCAGCGTCGGCGACAACGTGATGTATTTCGAGACCGGCCAGGGCAGCGCGTTGTCGGCCAATGCGCATCATGGCGTCGATCAGCAGACCTGCGAAGTGCGCGCCTATGCCGTGGCGCGGCAGTTCAAGCCGCTGCTGGTGAACACCGTGGTGGGCTTTATCGGCCCGGAATATCTCTACGACGGCAAGCAGATCATCCGTGCCGGGCTGGAGGATCACTTCTGCGGAAAGCTGCTCGGCGTGCCGATGGGCTGCGACATCTGCTACACCAATCATGCCGAAGCGGACCAGGACGACATGGACATGCTGCTGACCCTGCTCGGCACCGCCGGCATCAACTTCATCATGGGCATTCCCGGCTCCGACGATGTGATGCTCAACTATCAGACCACCTCGTTTCACGATGCGCTGTATGCGCGTCAGGCGCTGGGTCTGCGCACCGCGCCCGAGTTCGAACACTGGCTGGAACAGCAAGGCATCCTGCGCCTGCGCAATGGCCGCTTCGAACTCGGCAGCGAGCTTTCCGCACCGTTCCGGCGTGCGCTGGAACAGTTGAACACCGGCAGCGTGCAATGAGCAGCCCGACCACCCCACCGCGCGATGCCTGGGCACAGCTGCGCCGGCTCACACCGGCGCGCGTCGCGCTGGGGTGCGTCGGTACCAGCCTGCCGACCGCTGCGCATCTGGATTTCCAGCTTGCGCATGCGCAGGCGCGCGATGCGGTGCATCTGGCGTTCGATCCGCTACCGCTGCAAGCAGCGCTGAAACAGCGCGGGCGCGACAGCATTCTGCTGTACAGCGCGGCGGTGGATCGGCATACCTACCTGCAACGTCCGGATCTGGGCCGACGCCTGGGCGAGGACGCGGCCGCGCATCTGCGTGGCCTGACCGCGGTACATGGCGGCGGGAATGATGTGGCCGTCGTGGTCGCCGACGGACTCTCCGCATTGGCTGTGCATCGGCATGCAGCGCAGATGCTGGAACATATCGACGCCTTGGCCGCGCACGAAGGCTGGTCATTGGCGCCGGTGGTGTTGATCGCGCAAGGCCGCGTCGCCATCGGCGACGAGGTCGGCGAACTGCTCAAGGCCCGTGTGGTAATCGTGTTGATCGGCGAGCGGCCAGGCCTGAGCTCGCCCGACAGCCTGGGTCTGTATCTGACCTACACCCCGCGGGTCGGCCTGACCGACGCCGCGCGCAATTGCATCTCCAACATCCGCGCCGAAGGGCTGAGTTACGCCGAAGCCACGCATAAGCTGGCGTACCTGCTGCGCGAATCGTTCCGACGCAAGCTGTCCGGCGTGCAACTCAAGGACGAAGCCGAGCAACCGGCGCTGCCGTCGGAGCGCCCGCCCGACGCAACGCCGCGGACATTTTTACTTTCCGAGGCCCTGCTGCCGGATTTTGAACGCAGTCGTAGCTAGAACGGCTAACAAAACGACTGCGCGGCCGCCAGGCGGGCGTGGTCGGTGCGGGGAATCGGCATGTACCACTCGTGCACCCCGGTGCCGAGCGTGCCGCCCGCACTCACCTCACGACCGTTCGCTACGTTTTGTCAGCCGCGCTTGGCTGATCTACGTGAGCGCGCCATCTTGTGGATCGCTAGCCGCATATGTGCTGGTTGGCAACTCATTGTCGTGTGGATGACGCAAGGCAGTGCGTACGTCGTCCGGCAATCGCTCGACATCCAGCATCACCTTGCCCGAATGCACATCACGCACCACCGACGCAGGCAGTACCAAGTCGCCACCGTTTTCGATATTGATGACGAGCTCGGCGCCATCCTTGCGGATCTCGCGGATTGCGCCTACCCCGACTTCGCCATCGCGCAGAAACACCATCTGGCCAATTTCGATCTGTTGCATCTGGCTTCTCCTGTGGCAGGCGCGCAGCGCGTGATCGCGTGGCGCCAGTACCGTTATCGCATGCAGTCCAAGCTGACAGCGCCGATGCAGCCGCGCAACCAAGCGGCAGCACTGGAGCGTGCACCATCGCGAGGATCGTGCATGCGTGGCCCAGGCCTTAGCGCAGCGGAACGTCCGCCACCTTGTCCTGGTAATCCTTTTTCGGGTCGACACCGAACAACACCTTGATGCCGGCCAACAGACTGGAACCATTGAGCCAGATCTGCGCGTGATCGGTGTCCAGACGCAGCAGCGCCAACTTGGGATCGTCCTTGCCGCCTTCATACCAGGCAGCAACATGCGGGTTCCACAGACGCTCGACCACGGCTGGATCGGTATCTTCGCGCAACGAGCCGCTGATGCTGGCAAACAGGTCATGTCCCTTGCTGCTGAAGGCGCCAATGACACGGCGACCCTGCCCCAGCATGGAAAGCAGCGCGTTGTCCCTGGACGTGAAGAACCAGATCGGGCCACCGCTATCGCCTTCGATCTGCGCCGTCATCGGGCGTGCATGCCCATCTTCCACGCCATCCAGGCCCAGCATCACGGTGCGATCGGACTTCAGGGCTTTCCAGAATTTTTCCTGCAGCTCTTTGGGATCTGCCATCTCGCTATCTCACATGCGCGTGTCTACGCGGGTGGCTCAGTCTGGAAGTCTCCCTGCCCACGGCATGTGACGATGCGCACTCCTGCCTGCACATGGCGGCAACGCGATCCGCCCACGTGCGATGGTGCACCTGCACAAATCACGGCAACCTACGCTGCCCGTTTGCGATGCAGTCACGTTGCAGAGCGTGATCCCACCGGAGCTCTTGAACATTGCGTCTCGACGCCGGACCGCTGAAGCGACCAGGTCAGTAGGATCGCCTCGCCGATTGCTCCGCCATCCAGGAACACCAGACGCGGCGACCGGCATCCGCCCATCGCGTGCTGCGCCATGTTTGCGGTACAGGCACGCAACGTCCAGCGGCTGAAGCGTATCAACCTACCGCCTGCGTCCCTTCCGAGAGAGCGCCACTCATGTCTGCATCGCCTTTGCGCACGACCTGTATCGCCGCCGCCCTGCTGAGCCTTGTCAGTGTCGATGCCCCCGCGTTGACCGGCTCAGCCAGCCGCCCGCAACTCAGCAGCAGCGAAGCGAGCACGTACACCATCACCAAGGCTTTGGCCAAGGCCGGCCCGATCGGTGCCCTGGTCACCGATAACTGGAATCCCACTGCAGGGGTCGCGCTGTTCAGTGCAGACTTCGCCGTCGCCGCCGATGGCTCCACGCGCTACCGCACCGTGCAGTCCGCAATCGATGCCGCGGTCGCCGGCGGCGGCAGCGCCCGTCGCTACATCAGCGTCAAGGCCGGCACCTATACCGAACTGGTGTGCGTGCCGACCAACGCGCCACCGCTGACCCTGTTCGGCTTGGGCACCAACAGCACCGACACCGTCATCCGCTTCAACAACGCCAACCCGACGCCCAAGCCGGCCGGCACCGCAAGTCACCCCTGTGCCAGCAACGCAGCAGCAACCACGGTGGGGACCTCCAACAGCGCGACACTGACCGTGCGCGCAGCCGGCTTCCAGGCGCGTCACCTGCGCGTGCACAACTATTATGTAGAAGGCACTTACGAGGACAACAATCAGGCCGCAGTGGCGCTGGCGGTACGTGGCGACCAGGCCAGTTTCGAAGATGTGCTGGTGACCGGCAATCAGGACACCTTGCTGATCAGCGCGACCAATGCTGCCAATGTGATTCGCGCCTATTTCAAGAACAGCACGATCGAAGGCGATGTCGACTTCATCTTCGGGTCGGGTGTGGGCGTGTTCGACAACGCCACCATCCGCTCGGCCGGCGCGCGCCTGGGCAGCAGTCGTGGCGGCTATATCTTTGCGCCGAGCACGCGCCCGGGCAGTGCCCATGGGTTCCTGGCGATCAATAGCCGCTTCGTCGCCGGCTCCGGATCACCCGACAATCAGACCTACCTCGGGCGCGCCTGGGACGAAGGCGTCAGCGGTCTGCCCGCCTATGTCAACGGCACCTCGCCCAATGGCCAGGTCACGGTGCGCGATTCCAGCCTGGGCAGCCACATCCGCAAGACCGCACCATGGAATGCCTCCACCGCAAGCCGTCCTTACTGCAGCAGCAACTGCACCAATTCGGCGAACCGGTTCTACGAGTACGGCAACAGCGGTGCCGGCAGCGCGGACTGACCGTTCGCCACGCCAGGTCACCCTGAGTCACCGTATCGCAGCGCGTTGACGCTGCCACCTCGCCTGTCGGCAAGCCGTGTAATGCGGTGAGCCGGCAGGGGTTTTTGTTTCTTCCGATTGCGGCAACGCTGCAGCGTCTTCGGCAATGCGGTGCTGAATTCGCCCGGCCGACAGCGCGCCTGGACACAAGGGGCCACCCTTGCTCGTCGCTCGCCGCCAGACAAGTCCTGCGGCAAGCGAGACGGTTGGCGCGCCGGCATGGTGTGTTGACGATCGCTGTCATGCGACTGCAACACCGAGGCGGCGCGCCTGTGACTGATCGACGGCGTCTTTCGCATCCCACTCCCCGGAGTCATCCCCATGCAGTCCGATTCTCCCTTTCCAGCGCTTGCACCGTTGACGCTAGCGCTGCTTGGCCTGACGACATTCCAGGCCGGCGCCGCGCGGCCGCACACCGCGGACTTGCCCGACACCGCGCACAGCATTTCCACCAGTTGGGGCGTGATCCAGCAACCGACGTTACCGACGCAGGTCTGCGCAACGCTCAAGGCCGCCTTGAGGCCGGTCGCCGGTTCGCTGGACGCACTCGATACAGATCCCGCGCAGTCCAGGCGCGACACCGCGCGTCTGCAGGCGGCCATCGATGATTGCCCGGCCGGCAGCGCGGTGCGCCTGGTGCCCGGCGATGCCGGCGAGTCCGGTTTCTTGAGCGGCCCGCTGACGATCAAGAGCAGGATCGCGCTGTGGATCGACCGCGGCGTCACCTTGTTCGGCTCGCGCAATCCGCACGATTACGACAATGGTCTTGGCACCTGCGGCACCGCGACCAACGACAAGGCCAAGTCCTGCAACCCGCTGATCCACGTCGCCGATACCGCCAACAGCGCGATTGTGGGTGCCGGCAAGATCGACGGCCGCGGCGGCAGCACGCTCACCGCCGGGCCCAATGCCGGCACCGCCAGCTGGTGGGATCTGGCCTATCTCAATGTCACCAAAGGACTGAGCCAGCACGTCCCGCGGCTGCTGCAGATCGACGACAGCAGCGACTTCACCCTGTACGACATCACCCTGGAAAACTCGCCCAATTTCCATGTCACCACCGACAACGTGGTAGGCCTGACCGCGTGGGGCATCAAGATTCTCGCGCCCAGCCTGGTCTACTCGCGTCCCGGTTATCGCTGCCCGGCCGGCACGACGCCCGACGTCAATCCGCACGCTAGCTGCTTCACGCCCGAAACGGCCAAGAATACCGATGGCTTCGATCCCGGCCAGTCGAAGAAGGTGTTGCTGGCGTACTCCTACATCGGCACCGGCGATGACGGTGTGGCGATCAAGGCCCATGCCAGCAGCAAACGCAGCATCGCCGCGGAAAACATGCTGTTCGCGTACAACCAGTTCTACTACACGCATGGTTTTTCGCTGGGTAGCGAAACCGATGCGGGCATGCGCCACATCGCCGTGCGCGGCTTGAGCATCGATGGCTTCGACGCGAATGATGTCGTGAGAGACCCGTACTCGGCCAACGGCCTGCGTATCAAATCCGATGGCACGCGCGGCGGCCAGGTCTACGACATCAGCTTCGAAAACGTCTGCATGCGTGGGGTTGCCAGGCCGCTGGTGTTCGACGCCAACTACGCCAACGCGGCGGTGCGCAGCAAACTGCCGAGTTTCAGCGGCATTGCTCTGACCAACGTGCACTCGCTGGGTTCCAAGGCGTTTGGCGGCGGCCAGCTGAGCTTCTATGGGTATCGCGACGCAACCACGACTTTGCCGATCACCCTGTCGCTGGACAACGTGGTGCTGGAAGGCGGGCCGATCTCGTTCGCGCAACCGCACTTCGGCGGGCCGGCCAGCAATCCGGGCGCGACCCACTTCACGTTCAAGGGCGGCCCGGTGAGCTTTTTCGATCAGCTGTCCGGATCGGTGCCCAACGATGTGCAACTGCAAGGAAAGCCCGGGCCAGGCGCGCCACTGCAGTGCAATGACGCGTTCATTGCCTACCACTCGGTATTGCCGGATTCGCCGATCTGATCTTGCGCGGAGCGGCAGCGATGCTGCGATCAGACGATCCAAGCATGCACCAAAAGCGGGCTGATAGAGGGCGCAGCGCCCTCACCGCTTGCGGGACACGCCGTGAACCCGTCCCTGGGGGCTCGGTGGCGGCATCCATGCCGCCACACGGTCCCGCAACCGGCAAGGACACCGCACCAGACAGTTGCTCGGCTGCTTTATGAAAAGCCATGCACACCGACCATCTCGACTGGTCCTTGCCCGCTCACCGTCGCGGGACCTTGAGCGGCATGGATGCCGCGCCAGAGCCTACAAGGACGTACTTGCGGCGTGTCCTGCGACGGTGGGCGGGCAAGGGCCCTGCAGCAGACTCACAGCGTCGAGGGCGCGGTGCCCTCACCGCTCGCGGGACACGCCGTGAACCCGTCCATGGGGGCTCGGTGGCGGCATCCATGCCGCCACACGGTCCCGCAACCGGCAAGAACACCGCACTAGGAAGTTAGTCGGCTGCTTTATTGAAAACCATGCACACCGACCATCTCGACAGGTCCTTGCCCGCCCACCGTCGCGGGACCTTATGCGGCATGGATACCGCATAAGAGCCTCAATAGACGGGTTCAAGGCGTGTCCCGCGATGGTGGGCGGGCAAGGGCCCTGCAGCCAAGGCGCAGATCCGCCGCTCTCAGTCCGCGCCGCTGGCAGCACGCCAGCTATGCCACAACTGCTGCACTGGCGGTGGATACCCTGCCTTGCCGGCAAGCTCGCGCTGCAGGCGCAGGCGGGCCAGCCGCGACCACACCCGGTGCGACCGCGCCAACGCCGGTTTGCGCGGCCAGGCGCGCAGTAACTGGGTGCGCCATGCGGCGGTGGTCATGTCAGCGGGCGCGGCGCTGTCGCCGGCCACACGCTGGCGTGCGTCCAGCCACTGCACTGCCACCGCAATGGCATCGCCAGGCTGGGTGCGCGCAAATAGCGCAGCTTCCACGGCAACCACGGCCTCGGCGAAGGCACCTAATGTCGCCAACGCCTGCTGCAACGATTGCGGCTGCGCACGCGCATCCTGCATTGCCGGCAAGGTATCGGCCAGTTGCACCCACGGCGCATGCACCGGCTCCAGCACCCGCCCGAGCGGATGGCGCGAGCGCCGCTGCGACCAATCGCGCAGCTCCTGCTGCCACCACGCCAGCTTGGCGTCGGCCGGTAACGGATCGCCGGCAATGTTCATGATGTCTTCCCATTCCTGCAGCAGCGCAAACCAGGCCGCCGTGAGGCGTCGCTGCGGTTCGGGAATAAACGGCTCGGCAACCGACCATTCCGGCCAGCGCGTGCGCCACTTGTCGAGAAAACTGTCGAGAGCGCTGGATTGGCTCATGGCGGGTCCAGAAGAAAACGAAAGAAGATCAGGTCTGCGGCCACGCCACGGCATCCCACAGCGTCTGCGGCTGCGCGACGAGGACGTCGGCCTGCCAGCGCGACGGCTCGTCGTCGTGCAGGCGATAGCCCCACAACACCGCCACCGATGGCATCGCCGCCGCGCGTGCGGCCAGGATGTCGCGCTCGTCGTCGCCCACGTAGACGCACTGGGCCGGCGCAACGCCGATGCGCTCGGCCGCTGTCAGCAATGGCAACGGATGCGGCTTGCGTTCGGCCAGCGTATCGCCGCCGATCAGCACCGCACAGCGCTGTTCCCACCCCAGTTGCGGCAGGATCAGCCGCGCCAGATATTCGGGCTTGTTGGTGACCACGCCCCAGATGCAACCGGCGCGCTCCAGGCGCAGCAGCAGTTCTTCGACGCCATCGAACAGCTGCGACTGCGTGCCGATCAAGGCCTCGTAACGACGCAGGAATTCCGGCACCAGCGCATCGCGCGCGACCGCATCGAGTTCCGCAAACGCGACCGCCAGCATCGCGCGCGCGCCCTTGGACACCACCGGCCGCAACTGCGCCAACGCGATCGGCGCACGACCACGCGCATCCAGCATCGCGTTGACGGTCGCCAGCATGTCCGGCGCGCTATCGAGCAGGGTGCCATCCAGATCGAACAACACCGCACGCGGAAACTTCGACGATGCAACGGCGTCTTTCCGCTGAGCTTCGTCATCTTGGACTCGGAATGGCTCGAACATCACCAGCGCCGGTGTCTGTTGTTGCGATTCCCGAATCCCGATTCCCGATTCGTCACGGCTTCACCGCATAAGCAAGGTAATTGACCTCGGTCCGCGACGACAGGCGCGCACGATTGCGCCACGGCTCGTACAGCATACCGCTGACGTCTTCCAGCTGCAGTTCGGCGTTGCGCAACCACGCCGCAAGTTCTGCCGGCTTGATGAAATCCTTGTAGTGATGCGTGCCCTTGGGCAGCAGCCGCGCAATGTATTCGGCGCCGATCACCGCCAGCGCGAACGCGGCCGGCGTGCGATTGAGCGTGGACAGGAACAGCTTGCCGCCGGGCTTGAGCAGGCTGGCGCAGGCGCGGATGATCGCGGTCGGGTCCGGCACGTGCTCGAGCATTTCCATGCAGGTCACCGCATCGAAGCTGCCCGGCTGTTCGGCGGCCAGGTCTTCCACCGACTGCACGCGATAATCCACCTGCACGCCCGATTCCAGGCTGTGCAGGCGCGCCACCTTGACCAGCTCCGGCGCCAGATCGATCGCCGTGACCTGCGCGCCCAGACGCGCCATCGACTCGCTGAGCAGACCACCGCCGCAGCCGACATCGAGCACGCGCGCACCGGCCAGGCCCAGCCGTGCGGACACATAGTCCAGGCGCACCGGATTGAGCGCATGCAGCGGCTTCTGCGGGCCGTCGGCATCCCACCAGCGGTTGGCCAATGCTGCGAACTTGTCCAGCTCGCTCTGATGGAAGTTGCTGGACGTGGACTGGGTGTTCGGATTCATGCGGAGCTCCGTGATGGGAGGACGCGCGCTCAGGCGCGGACGGTGCGGATGCGCTCGCGCCACTGCCGCGCATTGGCGACCAGGGCAGCGGTATCCATGTCGATGAGCTCGCGCTGCACCAGCTTGGGCTTGCCGGCGATCCACACATCGGTGACCTGGTGACGGCCGGCGGCGTAGATGAGTTGCGACAGCACATGATGCAGCGGCTGGGTCTCCAGTGCAGACAAGTCGACGCAGACCAGATCGGCCTGCTTGCCGATTTCGATCGAACCGATCCTGTCGCCGAAGCCCAACGCACGCGCGCCGCCCAGCGTGGCCGCGCGCAGCGTGGTGGCCGCATCCAGCGCGGTCGCATCGTTGGCCACAGCCTTGGCCAGGATCGCTGCCGTGCGGTTCTCGCTGAACATGTCCAGGTCGTTGTTGCTGGCGCAGCCGTCGGTGCCGATGGCCAGATTCACACCGGCACGTTGCAGTGCGCAGGCCGGGCAAAAGCCCGAGGCGAGCTTGAGGTTGGACTCCGGGCAGTGCACCACGCTGACGCCGCGCTCGGCGCATAGATGGATCTCCGCCTCGGTGAGCTGGGTCATGTGCACGGCGATCAGGCGGTCGTTGACCAGGCCCAGGCGATCCAGGCGCGCCAGCGGGCGCTGCCCGTATTGCGCGACCGAATCGGCCACTTCCTGCGCGGTTTCGTGCGTGTGCAGATGTACCGGCAGATCCAGCTGGTCGGCCAGCATGCGCACGCGCTCGAAGTTGGCATCGTTGACCGTGTACGGCGCATGCGGCGCGAAGGCGGTGCTGATCAGCGGATCGTCGCGCCACTGGTCATGCAGCTCGCCGGCCCGTGCGAAGTATTCGTCGTCCGACGATGCCCAGGCGGTGGGGAAATCGATGATCACCGCGCCGACCAGCGCACGGAACCCGTGCTGCTTGTACACGGCCGCCTGCACATCGGCGAAGAAGTAGTTTTCGTTGACGCAGGTGGTCCCGCCACGCAGCATTTCGGCGATCGCCAGCGTGGTGCCGTCGGCCACGAATTCCGGCCCGATCACCGCCGCTTCCACCGGCCAGATGTGCTGCTGCAGCCACACCATCAGCGGCAGATCGTCGGCAACGCCACGCAGCAGCGTCATCGGGTTATGCGTATGCGCATTGACCAGGCCCGGGATCAGGGCAGCCTCCGGGCGCGAGACGGTCTGCGTCGGCGCAAACCGCAGGCGCGCCTCGGCGGTCGGCAGGATCGCCACGATGACGCCGTTGTGCACCGCCACCGCGTGATCGTCGAGCACCACCGCATGCGGCTCGATCGGCACAACGTAACCGGCTTCGATCAACAGGTCGCAGACTTCGGGAGGGGCATTGGTCATGAGCGGATCCATAAAAGGTTAGTTGTCGAACGGCCAGCGGGGATCGCCACCGGCCACAGGCACATAGCGCTGGCCGTTGTAGCGCAGCACCTGGCGCGCGCGACGGGTGCGTTCGGTATCGGTGTCGCTGCCAGCGGCGCTCTCCACGGTAGATACGTTGGCTGTCAGCACGATGTCCGCATATCCGGCATGTACCTGCGGCGCCATGCTCACGCTCAGATTGGCGACTTCGGTGATCACATCGTCCTTCCCCAGACTGCACGGCTCGCCTTTCACACGTTGCCACGCATAAAGATCGCGTTGCAGCACCGGGCGCAGGCTGCGCCCCTCACGCACCAGCAGGGTCAATGCCTGATTGCTGTAAAAATCCGGGCAGCTGGGCCCGCGCGCGGCGCTGCGCACCACCACGCCGATCGCACGCACGCCCTTGGCCAGGTCGTAGCGCGCGGTGTCCAGGCGCAGGCTGTCGGCAGCGAGTTCGAAGGCGGCGTCCTCGCCCATTGCCTGCGCGTAGAACGCCCGCACCTTGCCGCTGGCGGCATCGAGCATGGCCACGCGCAACTCGAGGTCGCGCTCGCCAGGCACGCTCTCCGCGTCGCCAGCAAATGCGATTGCCGCCAGCCGGATCGCAGGATCGTTCGGCCACGGCTTACAGGTCTGGGCCACCAAACGGTCGACCGGCACCGTGGCGGCAGCGCCGCCCACCACGCCGGACGTTGCAATGGCCGCAACGGCGGCCACGTCACCGGCGGCGCACGTTGCGGCAGCCGATTGCGCAAACGCCGGGCACGCCACGAGCGCACCCCACAGCCCCAACACGACACTGGCACCGCGTCCCGCTCGATCAGGCCAGTGTGCCGGACGCATCGTCTTACTTGACGCGCGCCGAGTATTCGCCCGAGCGGGTGTCGACCTTGATGATTTCGTCCTGGTTGACGAACAGCGGCACGCGCACCACCGCGCCGGTTTCCAGCGTCGCCGGCTTGCCGCCGCCGCCGGAGGTATCGCCGCGCACGCCCGGGTCGGTCTCGGTGATCTTCAGCTCGACGAAGTTCGGCGGCTGCACCCAGATCGGCGCACCGTTCCACAGCGTCACGATGCAGTCTTCCTCGCCCTTGAGCCACTTGTCGGCGCCGCCCATGCCGGCCTTGTCGGTCTGCACCTGCTCGAAGGTTTCCGGGTCCATGAAGTGCCAGTACTCGCCATCGCTGTACAGGTAGCGCATGTCGGTATCGACCACGTCGGCCACTTCCACGTCGTCGGTCGCCTTCATGGTCATTTCGACCACGCGGCCGGACTTGATAAAGCGGTACTTCATGCGGGTGAAGGCCTGGCCCTTGCCCGGCTTGACGTATTCGGTCTCGGTGATGACCGCCGGCTCGTTGTTGACCAGGATCTTCATGCCGTTCTTGACGTCGTTCATGCCAACAGTGGCCATGGTGCAGCTCCTCGATAAGACCACGACCTGCCACAGGCCGTGGCAGGTCGGATTAGAATGGGGCGCCCGCCGCAACCGGCGGGCATTGGTTTTGTGACCGCACATGATACCCGCAGCCCCCCTCGCCTTGCAGCCATCTCCGCCTCCCACCCTGCAGCCGCCGCGCTGGCAGCAGCAGTGGCGCGACGCCGTGCGCGACCCGCGCGCGCTGCTGGCGCTGCTGGGCCTGGACGCGCAGGCGGCCGGGATCAGCGATGCCGCCGCCCAGTTCCCGCTGCGGGTGCCGCAGGCATTCGTGGCGCGCATGCGCCGTGGCGACCTGCACGACCCGCTGCTGCGCCAGGTGCTGCCACTGGACGATGAAATGCGGCCGGTGCCGGGCTTCGGCCTGGATGCGGTCGGCGATGGCGCCGCCAAGACCGCCGACGGTGTGATCCAGAAATACCGCGGCCGCGCGCTGCTGATCGCCACCGGCAGCTGCGCGGTGCACTGCCGCTACTGCTTCCGCCGCCACTTTCCGTATGCCGAGGAAACCGCCGCGCGCGACGGATGGCGCCACGCGGTCGCCGCGATCGCAGCCGACCCAGGCATCGACGAAGTGCTGCTGTCCGGCGGCGACCCGCTGTCGCTGGCCACCGGCAAACTGGCCGAACTCACCGACGCGCTGGCCGCCATCGGCCATATCAAGCGCCTGCGCATCCACAGCCGGCTGCCGATCGTGCTGCCCGAGCGCGTCGACGCGCCGCTGCTGGCCTGGCTGCGCAGCCTGCCGTGGCCGGTGGCCTTCGTGGTGCATGCCAACCATGCCAACGAATTCGATACCGCCGTGGACGATGCCATGCGTGCCCTGCGCGAGGCCGGCGCGCAGTTGCTCAATCAGGCCGTGCTGCTGCGCGGCGTCAACGACAGCGTGGACGCGCTGGCGGCCCTGAGCGAACGCAGCTTCGCCGCCGGCGTGCTGCCGTATTACCTGCATCAGCTCGACCGGGTGGCCGGCGTGGCGCATTTCGAAGTGGACGATGCCCGCGCGCGCGCGCTGCACACCGAGCTGGCCACGCGCCTGTCCGGCTACCTGGTGCCGCGCCTGGTGCGCGAAATCCCCGGCGACACCGGCAAACGGCCGCTGTAAACACCCGGCTCAACCACATCGGATCGTAGGAGCGCACCCGGGCGCGACGAAGCATGACCGGTAACACCCGTCGCGCCCGGGTGCGCTCCTACGCTGGTATCCGACGCCGCAGCGAATGCACGGAACCCCAAGCAATAGCTGCTGTAACCGTCGAACTCCCCGAACACCTCGTCGTAGGAGCGCGCCCGGGCGCGACGAAGCCTCCTGATAAAGCCTCAATTGCCCGGTAAAGCCCCGTCGCGCCCGGGTGCGCTCCTACGCTGCTCAGCCCGCGGCGATCAGCTTGACCATATCGGCCGGGCTCAGCGGGCGGCTGAACCAGTAGCCCTGACCCAGATCGCAGCCGCGTTCGCGTAGCAGGTTGAACTGCGCTTCCTGCTCGATTCCCTCTGCAACCACCGTGATGCCCAGCGAATGCGCCATGCCGATGATGGCCGTGGTCAGCGCAAGATCGTCAGGGTCGCGCTGCAGGTCGGCGATGAAACTCTTGTCGATCTTGACCCCATCCACCGGCACCTGGCGCAGATGGCTCAAGCCGGAGAAACCGGTGCCGAAGTCGTCCAGCCACACCTTCACACCGGTGCGGTGCAATTGATCGAGCAGGCTGGCGGCCATCATTTCGTCGCCGATCACCGCCGTTTCGGTCAGCTCCAGATGCAGCCGCGCGGCCGGCAGGCCGGATTCGGCCAGGCACTCGGCCACGGTGTCGATCAGGTCGCCACTGCGCAGTTGACGTGGCGAGACGTTGACCGAGATGAACAAGCCCTCGCCCAGCACCGGCCATTGCGCCGCTTCCAGGCAGGCCGCACGCAGCACCTTGGGGCCGATCACCTCGATCAGGCCGCTCTGCTCGGCGATATCGATAAAGGTGGATGGCGCAATCGTGCCCAGCGCCGGGTGCTGCCAGCGCAACAACACTTCCACCCCCACCAGCACGCGGTCGCTGGTGCGGTAGATCGGCTGATAGACCAGCCGCAACTCGTCGCGATCCCAGGCCCCGCGCAACTCGTGCTCCATGTGCACGCGCCGCTCCACCGCATGGTCGGCCGCGCGGCTGTAGAAGCGATGGCAGTTCTTGCCGGCGACCTTGGCCTGGTACATCGCGATATCGCCGTTCTTCAGTAACGCAGTGGCGTTGCTGGCATCGTCCGGGAACAGCGTGATGCCGATCGAGGTGCCCAGGAACACCTCCCGTCCCTGCACATTCAAGGGGCGGCTCAATTCGTGCACCAGCCGGTCCGCGAGCTGGGCGGCAAGCAGGCTGACGTCGCCGTTCTGCAGCAGGATCACGAACTCGTCGCCACCAAAGCGCGCCAGGATCGCGTCGTCGCCGCCCAACGCACCGACCGCGCGGCTGATCCGGCTGGCGAACTGCAGCAAGGCCTCGTCGCCGGCCTCGTGGCCCAGCGTGTCGTTGACGCGCTTGAAGTCGTCGATATCGGCAAACAGCAGCGCCAGCTTGCTGTCGGTGCTGCGGGCGGTGTTGAGCAGATGATCCAGGCCTTCGCGGAACCCCAGCCGGTTGGTCAGTCCGGTCAACGCATCGGTGTAGGCCATGTGGCGCACCTCGCGATCGTGCCGGGCGATGCTCTCGCTCATGCGGCCGAAGGCGGAAATCAACTCGCCGATCTCGTCGTTGCGCGGATGCGGCGGCAACTGCACCGCATAGTCGCCACGCTCGATCTGGCGCGCGGCCGCGGCCAGCAACCGCACCGGCGCCACCAGGGTGCGCTGCACGTAGATGGCCAACAGCACCCCCAGCGCGACCAGCGCGGCCAGCAGTACCAGCAGCCAGCCCAGATCGCGCTTGCCGATCGCGTTGAGGTTCTGCACCAGGGTCAGGTTGGCGCCGGATTCCATCCTGCGCACCTGCTCACGCGACATGCCCACCCGCACGCCGCCGATGCGCTGGTCGCCGATCTTGATTGGCGCCGTCACGTCCAGCACTTCGGGGGAGGACTGCAACAACGTGACGCGCGCAGTCACCGCCCTGGTTGCGAGCGGGTCGGTCATGGCCTGACCGTAATGCTGCAGATTGGGCGAGCCGTCGTGCACCAGCCGGCCGCGTCGATCGAACACCAGCACGTAGCTCACCACCCGCTGCCGCGAGGCATTGCGCACCAGCGCACCCACTGTGCCCAGGTCGGAGTAGTACAGCGGATTGGCAAGGCCGTTCGCCAGTTCGGTGGCCAGGGTCTCGCCACGCGAGCGCAGGCTGCGATCGAACAGCTCGTGCAGAATCTGCGCGCTGAGCCCGCGCACTTCGCGCTGCATCGCGCTCTGGCGCTGCAGCAGCGACGCCAGGATCGCACCGACCAGCAGCAGCGTCAGCGCCATCACCAATAAAAAGCGTGCCTGCAATCCAAAGCGCACCTGAGTCATTCCACTTGATCCCTGATACGTTGCAACCCGGCGCTCAGCGCGTCCAGGCGCTGGCGGCTGGCAGCATCCACCGGATGGAAGGCGGTGGTACCGAAAAACCGCTTCAAGGCCGGCCCGGCCTTGGGGTCGGAGGCCGCCTGCAACAGCACCACGCGCAGCCGCCGCTCCACCGCCGGATCCATGCCGGTGCGCACCATCTCCACCGCGCGCGGCACCGGCGCACTGCGATGGACGATACGGAAGTCGCGCTTGAACACCGGTGGCAGGTGGCGCTCGTCGTCCCAGTCGGCGTTACTGAAAGCGCCCGCATCGATCAGGCGCTGATGCACGAAGGCGGAGATATTCAATTTCGACCCGACCATCAGGTAACCCACCGAGCCCGGCACCTGGCTGTCGTCCTGCGACAGCAGCACATCGCAGGCGATACCGTTGCGTACCAGCTCCAGCATCGGCAGCAGATAGCCGCTGGTGGAGGAGGCGTTCTGCAACGCCAGGGTGTGGCCGCGCAATTGCTTGAGCGACTGGATCGGGCTGTCGCGGCGGACGAAGAACACCGTGTGGAACTCACGCAGACCGGCGCGCTCGGTCATCACCAGCGGGTGCGCACTGCCGCGCTGTTCCAGCAGCATCGCCGCACCGGTGCTTTCGCTGACCCAATCGACGCGGCCACGACGCAGGTAACTGGACATCTGCCGCGCATCCGGCGCCATCAGGATTTCGCCACGGCGGATACCGACCTCGTGCATGCGCGGCACCACGTAATCCAGCAAGGGCTTGAGTTGTGCGTAATGGGTGGCGGGATCGTCGCTGATCCGTCCAAGCACCAATACCGGGGAAGGCGCTGCCGTCGCCGTCGCGGCCAAACCTGCCCCGGCCAACAGCCCGCAGGCAATCAGACACCATCGTAGACCGCGCAAAACGGACACTCCCCTAGAGCCGCCGACAGCCTAGCCGAATCTTTCGAGATGTGACAGACGTCAGTTTCCGTTGCGCTTTGCCAGCATGGCCATGCGCTGCGCATCGGACAGAATGCCGCGCAGCAAACGCACTTCCTGCTCGCTCATGTCCGCGCGCAACAGCAGACGCCGCAGCTTGCGCATCGCCGACTCCGGCGCGCGCCCCTTGTGGAAATCGATCTCGTCCAGGGTCTGGCCCAACTGGCCGAACATGCCTTCGAGTTGGGCATGGCTGGCCGGGCCGTCGCGCAACGCGCCGGTCGCCGCGGCGGGTGCAGCCTCCGCTTCGCCGGCCGCCAGCTGCGCCAGCCGCACCTCGTACGCCACCACCTGCACCGCCGCCGCCAGGTTGAGCGAGCTGAACGCCGGGTCGGATGGGATATGCAGCGCCGCATGGCAGAGCTGTAGCTCGTCGTTGGTCAGGCCGGTGCGCTCGCGGCCGAACACGATCGCCACCTCGGCCGGTTCACCGGCCTTGGACCAGGCACGGCGCGCGCCCTCGTCCGGCGGCAGCTCTTCCAACGCGACCCGGCGCGCACGCGCGGTGCAGCCGATCACCAGGGTGCAGTCGGCCACCGCCTCGGCCAGGGTGGCGAAGATCGGCGCCTCGCCGAGCACGTCTTCGGCACCGGCCGAACGCCGATAGGCGTCTTCGTCGAGCGCACGCTCCGGCGCCACCAGCACCAGGCGCGACACGCCCATCGTCTTCATCGCGCGCGCGGCGGCGCCGATGTTGCCTGGATGCTGGGTGCCGACAAGAACAAAACGGATGCGCTGACTGACGGACATGAACGGAGATTGGGGAGCGATTCGGTCGTAGATGGTAAACTGCGCCGCCGGCTTTGGTGCCGGAACGCTCTTTTACCTTCGCCATTTTCGATTCTGCCTTCACGGGAGCTTTAACCATGCAGAAACCCGCCGTCACCGTCATGGTCAAAGCCGCCCGCCTCGCCGGCAATGTGCTGTTGCGCGGTATCAACAAGCTCGATGCGCTCAATGTGGTGCAGAAAGGCCGCATGGACTACGCCAGCGAAGTCGATGCCGATGCCGAGAAGGTCATCATCAAGGAACTCAAGCGCGGCTACCCCGAGTACGCCGTGTTCGGCGAAGAAGGCGGCGTGCAAGGTGGCAAGAGTGGCCGCTATACCTGGGTCATCGATCCGCTGGACGGCACCAGCAACTATCTGCGCGGCTTCCCGCATTACTGCGTGTCGATCGCGCTGGTGGAGAACGGCGAGCCCACCGACGCGGTGATCTTCGACCCCCTGCGCAACGAGCTGTTCACCGCCAGCCGCGGCGCCGGCGCGGTGCTCAACGACCGCCGCATCCGCATCGCCGAACGCAAGGACCTGGAAGGTGCGATGGTCCACACCGGCTTCCCGCCGCGCGAGCGCGCACGCATCAGTGCGCAACTGAAGTGCGTCGATGCGTTGCTGGTGCAGGCCGAGGATGTGCGTCGTACCGGTTCTGCCGCGCTGGACCTGGCCTATGTGGCCTGCGGCCGAGCCGATGCGTATTTCGAGGCCGGTGTCAAAGCCTGGGACATCGCGGCCGGTGTGCTGCTGGTGCGCGAAGCCGGTGGCCGCGTCTGCGACTACAAGGGCGCCACCCCGCCGCGCATGGACAACATGGGCCCGGAAACGCAGCAGATCGTGGCCGGCAACATCAAGATCAGCGACGCGCTGCAGAAGGTCATCGTCAACACCGGCTACGCCCGCGAATTCGACGCCAAGTTCTGATCGCTCCCCGAGCGCAAGTCTGGACGCCCGTACACCGTAGGAGCGCGCCCGAGCGCGACGGGGCTTTCCCAACAAAGCCTCTCGCGACCAGGGTCGCTCCTACAACAGCTCGCAGTAAACGGAAAGGCCGGGATCGCTCCCGGCCTTGTTCGTTCCAGTCCGATGCCAAGCCACTCGGCGCCCGCACAACGTAGGAGCGCACCCGAGCGCGACGGGCATTCCCTGCAAAGCCTCTCGCGACCAGGGTCGCTCCTACAACAGCTCGCAGTAAACGGAAAGGCCGGGATCGCTCCCGGCCTTGTTCGTTCCAGTCCGATGCCAAGCCACTCGGCATCCGCACAACGTAGGAGCGCGCCCGAGCGCGACGGGCTTTCCCTGCAAAGCCCCTCGCGACCAGGGTCGCTCCTACAACAGCTCGCAGTAAACGGAAAGGCCGGGATCGCTCCCGGCCTTGTTCGTTCCAGTCCGATGCCAAGCCACTCGGCGCCCGCACAACGTAGGAGCGCGCCCGAGCGCGAGGGGCTTTCCCTGCAACGTAGGAGCGCGCCCGAGCGCGAGGGGCTTTCCCAGCAAAGCCTCTCGCGACCAGGGTCGCTCCTACAACAGCGGGCAGCAAACGAACAAGGCCGGGATCGCTCCCGGCCTTGTTCGTTGGGTGCCGCTGTCACAGCGCTACGCGGAACCTAGCGCTGATGCAGGACTTCAGGCGATCGCAGCGTGGTAGCGGCGCTCGACTTCTTCCCAGTTCACCGCGTTGTAGAACGCGCCGATGTATTCCGGGCGACGGTTCTGATACTTCAGGTAGTACGCGTGTTCCCACACGTCCAGACCCAGGATCGGGGTGTTGCCTTCGAACAGCGGGCTGTCCTGGTTGGCGGTACTTTCCACCACCAGCTTCTTGTCCGGGGTCACGCTCAACCAGGCCCAGCCCGAGCCGAAGCGGCTGACGGCAGCCTTGGTGAAGGCTTCCTTGAACTTCTCGAAACCACCGATGTCCTTGTCGATCGCCTTGGCGACCTCGCCCTTGGGTTCACCGCCGCCATTGGGCGACAGCACGGTCCAGAACAGCGAATGGTTGGCGTGGCCGCCACCGTTGTTGCGCACCGGGCCCTGCAGATTTTCCGGCAGGCTCTTCAGCTTGGACACCAGCTCTTCCACCGGCAGGTCGGCGTACTCAGTCCCTTCCAGCGCCGCGTTGACGTTGTTGATATAGGTCTGATGATGCTTGGTGTGATGGATTTCCATCGTCTGCGCATCGATGTTGGGTTCCAGCGCGTCGTAGGCGTAGGGCAACTGCGGAAGGGTGTAGGCCATGCGTGTCTCCTGGACTTGCCGCCCGGCGAAGACCGGGCGTTGCGGGGTAGATGGTAAGGACGGCGGCGGCGCTTACCAAGGGTGTTGGCAGGGAAACTTCATCCCATCGCATGCCGCGTTGTATTCGCTGCATACCTTGCACCATGCCCCGGTTACTCGGGCGTGAACCGTCCCGCCGGCCCGGCACGTTCAAAGTCGACACAGTCGCGCAGCGGCATACTTGCTCTGCCGTCCCCACACTCCCGTTTCCGGACTCCGTCATGCGCAAGCCCGCTTTGCTGATCGCCGCCATCGTGCTGCTCGTCGCCGGGTTGTGGGGCATGCGTGTGCTGCAGACACCCAAGCCGCACTTTGCGCCGCAGCTGAGCGCGCCGATCGCCGCGGCGGCACCGGTCGAACAGTCACCGCAGCAGCAAGAGTTGCCGGGGTTTCTGCCGACCGAAGCGATGGCCACGATCGTGCTGATCCAGCGCGGCGGACCGTTCCCGCATCCGCAGGACGGCAACGTCTTCGGCAATCGTGAGCAGCATTTGCCGGAGCGTCCGCGCGGCTACTACCACGAATACACCGTGGAAACGCCAGGCAGCCTCGATCGCGGCGCGCGCCGCATCGTCACTGGCGGTACCCCGCCGCAGGCGTGGTATTACAGCGACGATCATTACCGGAGTTTCAAATCGTTCCAGGGCCCGGCCCCGGAGCAGACGCCATGAGCGCAGGCGACTTCACACTGGATCTGTCCGACCCGCAGCAATCGGGCGTCTATCAAGCCGATACCGACGATCTGGACACCATGGCCGCGCTCGCCCGCGATGCCGGCCTGCACATCCTGCGCGTGGACCTGGCTAGCTGTAGCGACAAGCACAGGTTGCTGATGCGCCTGGCCACCCAACTGGACTTCCCGGCCAGCTTCGGTCGCAACTGGGACGCGCTCTCCGATGCCTTGCGCGACCTGGCGTGGCTGCCAGCGTCGCAGGGCTATGCGTTGCTGATCGACGGCGCCGATGCGCTCGCCCGCACTGCGCCGAACGACCGCAACACCTTGCTGGATATCCTCGACGAAGCCGCCACTGCCTGGGCAGCGCGCGGGCAGACGTTTGCGGCATTCGTGGCGCCTGCGAGTGCCTGCGACTAGGCGCGGCCCGCAAGACCCATCCCGCGATCACTGGACGCACCACGATTACCAGACGCAGGGCGCGGGTGATCGGTGATTACCGGCGCGTCTCTATCGCGCGTTTTCCCTACGCCCTGCCCCAACGTCTGCCACCTCAACGTGTGCCACCTCGTAGGTGACGTGTGGCGCCCGCTGTTCGCGCCATAAATTCACAAGACCGGCGCGATCATCAACCATCCAGTTCGCTCCAGCGCGCGAACGCTGCATCCAGCTGCGCCTGTGCAGTGCCCAATGCGGCGGTATGCGCGGCCATGGCCGCACTGTCGCGCTGGTAGAAGGCCGGGTCGTTCATCGCCTCGGTCAGCGCCGCGACCTGCTGCTCCAGGGTTTCGATCAACGCCGGCAACTGCTCCAGCTCACGCGCGTCCTTGTAGCTGAGCTTGCGCTTGGGCGCGGCATCGGCCGGCACCACCGCCGCCACCGGTGTGGTCGCCGCCGCCGTTGCCGATGCCTTGGCAACCGCCATCGCGTTGGGCGTCGGGGTGCGACGCTGACGCAGCGAATCGCTGTACCCGCCGATGTAATCGCCGATCAAGCCCTCGCCCTCCATCACCAACGTCGAGGTCACCACGTTGTCGAGGAAATCGCGGTCATGGCTGACCAGCAACAAGGTGCCGGTGTATTCGCCGAGCAGCTCTTCCAGCAGTTCCAGCGTTTCAACGTCCAGATCGTTGGTCGGTTCGTCCATCACCAGCAGGTTGGACGGCTGCGCGAACAGGCGTGCCAGCAGCAGGCGATTGCGCTCGCCACCGGACAGCCGGGTGATCGGCGCACGTGCGCGCTCGGGCGTGAACAAAAAGTCCTGCAGATACGCATGCACATGCTTGCGCTTGCCGTTGATCTCGATGAAATCGCGGCCTTCGGCCACGTTCTCGATCGCGCTCCAGTCCTCGCGCAGCGTGGAACGGTACTGATCGAAGTAGGCGATCTGCAGATTGGTGCCGATGCGGATCTCGCCCTGCTGCGCCTGCAGATCGCCCAGCAACAACTTCAGCAAGGTGGTCTTGCCGCTGCCGTTGGGGCCGATCAGCCCGATGCGGTCGCCGCGCTGGATGATGGTCGAAAAATCCTTGACCATCGTGCGCGCGCCGAATGCAAAGCCGACCTCCTTGGCCTCGATCACCTTCTTGCCGGAGGACTCGCCCTGCGAGACCTCCATGCGCACGTTGCCGGTCAGATCGCGGCGCTGCACGCGCTCATTTCGCATCGATTCCAGACGCCGTACGCGGCCTTCGTCGCGGGTGCGCCGCGCCTTGATGCCCTGGCGGATCCAGATCTCTTCCTGCGCCAGCATCTTGTCGAAGCGCGCATTTTCCTGCGCCTGCGCATTGAGCCGCTCTTCGCGGCGACGCTCGTAATTGGCCCAGTCGCCCGGCCAGCTGGTGACCTGGCCACGATCGATCTCGACGATGCGGGTGGCCAGCGCACGCAGAAAACGCCGGTCATGGGTGACGAACAGCACGCTGCCGTTCCAGTTCTTCAGGAACGACTCCAGCCAGTCGATGGCTTCGATGTCCAGATGGTTGGTCGGCTCGTCCAGCAGCAGCACATCCGGCGAGGACACCAGCGAGCGCGCCAGCAGCACGCGCCGCTTCATGCCGCCGGACAGCCGCGCAAACTCCGCATCGCCGTCCAGTTCCAGCTTGGTCAGCGTCTCGCTGACGCGCTGGTCCAGCGCCCAGCCTTCGGCTGCATCGATCTTGGCCTGCACCTTGCCGAACGCATCGGCATCGAACACCTCGGCATGGCTGAGCTGATGGAACTCGGCCAGCCAATGACCCAGCTCGCCCAGGCCATCGGCCACCACATCGAACACGCTGCCGCCGGTGCCCTGCGGCACTTCCTGCTCCAGCCGCGCGATGCGCACGCCCTGTTGCACGCGCACTTCGCCGTCGTCGGGCTTGAGCTCGCCGGCAATTAGTTTCATCAAGGTCGATTTGCCGGCGCCGTTGCGGCCGATCAGGGCGATACGCTCGCCCGGCTCGATCGTGAGGTCGGTTTTTTCCAGCAACAAGGGGCCGCCGACGCTGTAGTCGACGCTTTGCAGAGTGATAAGAGGCATCGGCAGATTGTACGGGAATCGGGAATGGTGAATCGGGAATGGCAAGAACGCCGCCGTTGCGATTCCCCATTCCCGATTCCCGATTCCCGCTAAAATGCGCCATGAACGAATTCTCCGCGCTGCCGCTGTCGCCGGCCCTGGCCCCCGGCATCGACGCCCTTGGCTACACCGTCCTCACTCCCATCCAGGCGCAGAGCCTGCCGCCGATCCTGCAGGGGCTGGACGTCATCGCCCAGGCGCCGACCGGCAGCGGCAAGACCGCCGCCTTCGGGCTGGGCCTGCTGCAAAAACTCGATCCTGCCCTGACCCGCGCGCAGGCGCTGGTGCTGTGCCCCACCCGCGAGCTGGCCGATCAGGTCGGCAAGCAGCTACGCAAGCTGGCCACCGGCATCCCCAACATGAAGCTGGTGGTGCTCACCGGCGGCATGCCACTCGGTCCGCAACTGGCCTCGCTGGAAGCGCACGACCCGCAAGTGGTGGTCGGCACGCCCGGCCGTATCCAGGAACTGGCCCGCAAGCGCGCCCTGCATCTGGGCGGCGTGCGCACGCTGGTGCTGGACGAGGCCGACCGCATGCTCGACATGGGCTTCGAAGAACCGATCCGCGAGATCGCCAGCCGCTGCGACAAGCACCGTCAGAGCCTGCTGTTCTCGGCGACCTTCCCGGACATCATCCGCATGCTGGCACGCGAGATCCTGAAGGACCCGATCGAAATCACCGTCGAAGGCGCCGACAACGCGCCGGAAATCGACCAGCAGTTCTTCGAGGTCGACCCGACCTACCGGCAGAAAGCCGTCGCCGGCCTGCTGCTGCGCTTCAATCCCGAATCCAGCGTGGTGTTCTGCAATACCCGCAAGGAAGTGGACGAGGTGGCCGGCTCGCTGCAGGAGTTCGGCTTTTCCGCGCTCGCCCTGCATGGCGACATGGAACAGCGCGACCGCGACGAAGTGCTGGTGCGTTTCGTCAATCGCAGCTGCAACGTGTTGGTGGCCAGCGATGTGGCCGCACGCGGACTGGACGTGGAAGACCTGTCGGCCGTGGTCAATTACGAGCTGCCCACCGATACCGAAACCTACCGCCACCGCATCGGCCGCACCGCACGCGCCGGCAAACGCGGATTGGCGCTCAGCCTGGTGGCCTCACGCGAGACCGGCCGCGCGCAGGCGCTGGAAGCCGAACAGGGCCAGCCGCTGACGTGGTCGCGCGCCCCGCTGGCCACCGCCCGCCCGGCGCAGCTGCCGCAGGCGGCCATGACCACGCTGCGCATCGACGGCGGCAAGACCGACAAGCTGCGTGCCGGCGACATCCTCGGCGCATTGACCGGCGAAGCCGGACTCTCGGGCGCGGCGATCGGCAAGATCGCGATCTACCCCACCCGCTCCTATGTCGCCATCGCCCGTGCGCAGGTCGCCAAGGCGCTGGCGCATCTGCATGCGGGCAAGATCAAGGGACGCCGGTTCCGGGTCAGCAAGCTGTAGTCAACGCGCGGCAGCGACCCGGCCGACCATCCGATCGAGCGGCGGCTAAAGCGCCTGCCGTACGCTCCAGAGGGATGCGCACGCTTGCGCATCCCTGTTTTCACGACGCCTGATCGGCCAGCCGCCCGATCGGCAAGACGCCTGCATCAATAGCTCAACGTGGCCAGCAACGGCACGTCATTGGCCCACTTCTCACGGCCTTGCAGCGCCAGCAGCTCGACCAGCACCGCTGCGCCGACCACTTCCAGTTCCAGCTGTGCGGCCAGACTCAAGGCCGCGCGCAGCGTACCGCCGGTGGCAAGCACATCGTCGACGATCAAGACACGCGCACCGCGTGGCAACGCATCTTCGTGCATTTCGATGCGATCGGTGCCGTATTCCAGCGCGTATTCCTGGATCAGCGTACGCCCGGGCAGCTTGCCGGGCTTGCGCACCGGCACGAAGCCGGTGCGCAATTCGCGCGCCAGCGCCGCCCCCAGGATGAACCCGCGCGCTTCGATGCCCAGCACCGCATCCAGCGGCGTGGTGCGCCAGGGCTGCGCCATCTCGTCCAGCGCCGAAGCGAAGTCCGGGCCATCGGACAGCAGCGGCGTGATGTCCTTGAAGACGATGCCCGGCTTGGGAAAATCGGCGATGTCGCGGATCCGTTCGGACCAATGGTTGGGTCCGGAAGAATTGGTGCCGGCGCAGCGGGTGCAGTCAGTCATGGTGGCAGTGGCGTCAAGGCCGGTGGGGACCATCCTATTCTAGGCTGCGCGGGCTCACGACGCTGCGTTTACGACATACCTGGGGCTGAGCGCGTCAGGAACTGCAGGACAGCATCGAACAACCGGCGCGCTCGCGCGCCCAGTCCGGCCGCCGCGCGGCGAACGCGTCGCGGCCCGGCTGATCGTCGTACGGCCGACGCATGACCTCCAGCAACTCCTGCACGCCGGACGGATCGCCCTGCTCGGCCAGATCGATCGCCTGCTGCGCCAGATAGTTGCGCAGCACATAGCGCGGGTTGGCCAGGCGCATGCGTTCGCGCCGCGCCTGCGGCGACAGCGTGTCCTGCTGCAGCCGCGCAGCGTAGCGCTGCAGCCATTCCTGCAACTGCGCGGCATGCGCCAGGCGCTTGCCTTCGTCGTAGAACGCCTCACACAACAGACCAGGATCAGGATGCTCCGGCCTCAACGCGATCAGGCCGCGGAAGGTCAGCGTCATGTCCATTTCCGCGTTGTGCATCAGCGCCCGCAGCGCATCGATCAGCTGCAGATCCTCGTCGCAGCAGTCGGCCAGGCCCAACTTTGCGGCAGTGTCGTGGCGGTCGCAGGCCAGATACGTATCGCGGAAGCGGTCCAGTCCCTGCTGTAACCGCGCCTGGTCGGCAAACAGCGGCGCCAGTGCCTGCGCCAGGCGCCCCAGGTTCCAATACGCGACCTGTGGCTGGGTGCCGAAGCGATAGCGACGGCCCTGCGCATCGGTGGTGTTCGGCGTCCAGTCTGGGTCGTAGTCGTCGACCCAGCCGTAGGGGCCGTAATCGATGGTCAGGCCAAGGATCGACATGTTGTCGGTGTTCATCACCCCATGCACGAAGCCCACCCGCATCCAGTGCGCCACCGTCACCGCGGTGCGCTCGCAGACCTGCGCGAACCATGCCGCGTACAGCTCATCGCCACCCCCTTCCAGCTCCGGGAAATCGCGCGCGATGGTGAAGTCCACCCACTGCCGCAGCAGCGCGAGATCGCCGCGCGCACTGGGCAGCTCGAAGTTGCCGAAGCGGATGAACGACGGCGCCACCCGGCACACGATCGCGCCAGGCTCGCGCTGCGGTCGGCCGTCGTAGAACATGTCGCGCACCACCGCATCCCCGGTGGTCACCAGACTCAGCGCGCGCGTGGTCGGCACGCCCAGATGATGCATCGCTTCGCTGCACAGGAATTCGCGAATGGACGAGCGCAACACCGCCCGGCCATCGGCGCCGCGCGAATAAGGCGTCGGGCCGGCACCCTTGAGCTGCAGCTCGTAGCGACCGCCATCGACCCCGATCGCCTCGCCCAGCGAAATCGCCCGGCCATCGCCCAGCTGACCAGCCCAATGTCCGAACTGGTGCCCGCCATAATTGACCGCCCACGGCTGCATGCCCGGGTACACCGCATTGCCGGCGAACACCTCGGCAAAGCGCGCGCTGCCGATCTCCGCGGCATCCAGCCCAAGCCGCTGGGCGACATCGGCCGAATGCGCCAGCAGGCGCGGCGCGGCGACCGGCGTCGGTTCCACGGCCGACCATGCCGCGCGCACTTCGCGGCGGCGTTGACCTTGTTCCGAATCACCGGGCAACTGCTGGCGCAGGCGGTTGTCAAACTGCAGGGTCGTCATGCGTGCCAGCGTAGGCCACCGACAGTGAACTTCGCATGGGCAACCGCGCATCCGACGTTGCGCGCGCACCGTATCTTCGATCAGCTGGCCGCCGGCAAGCGGGCTCGTCCTGCACACGCTGGCGACAAGCACAGCGTTATTCCTCCCTGCCCTTCAAACGACATCGCCCATGCCCTCGCGCGCTTATCGCTGGTTTCGCCCAGCTCTCCTGCTGCTCGGCTCGCTGACACTGACCGCCTGCAGCAGCGTGTTCTTCGGCGGCATCAACGCCGCCTCCAGCCGCCACGGCATTGTCGAGCATCGCGATCAGGTGTTCGATCCGGCGCATGGTCTGGCCCTGGACGTCTACCAGCCGCGTGGCGCAGTGGATGCACCGGTGGTGGTGTTCTTCTATGGCGGTACCTGGAAGCGCGGGACGCGCGCCAACTATCGCTGGGTCGGACGCGCGCTCGCGCGCCAGGGCGTGGTGGCGATGGTGGCCGACTATCGCAAATATCCGCAGGTCGGCCTGCCGGGGTTCATGTCCGACGCTGCCGGCGCCACCGCCTGGGGCTATCGGCATGCGCACGACTACGGTGGGGATCCGGCGCGTCTGGCGGTGATGGGCCACTCCGCCGGCGCGCATATGGCCGCGCTGCTGGGTACCGATGCGCGCTGGCTTCAGGCGCAAGGCCTGAAACCCCGGCAACTGTGCGGGGTGGTGGGATTGGCCGGGCCCTACGACTTCCTGCCGCTGACCGACCCGGAACTAATCGAGATCTTCGGCGAGGCACCGGCCGCGCAACAGCAATCGCAGCCGGTGCACTACGTCGGCGGCGACGAACCGCCGATGCTGCTGCTGCACGGCGATGCCGATCGCGTGGTCGAGCTGCAGAACAGCACCTCGTTGCAGCACGCCCTGCAACGCAATGGCGGCACGGCCGGGTTGAAGGTCTACCCGGGCATGGGCCATCTCGGCATTGTGCTGGCACTGCGCAAATCGCCCGAGCGCTCGCCCGTGCTGCGCGACACGCTGCAGTTCCTGCGGCAATGTCGGGCGCCCTGATTGTGCGGTATGGGATTGGGGAATCGGGATTGGGGATTCGCCAAACCCTGGCAGGACGCCGTCAAAGCACGGTGACCTGCAGCTTCTCTGGGCGCATACCGCAACGTCACTCTGCGGACTTGCGCCCCATCAGCTCGAACGGGCCGCCCTTCTTCAGTGCGGCCTGGTACGCAGGACGCGCTTCGATGCGCACGAGAAACGCACGCAGACGGGGGTAGCTTTCCAGCCCGCCGCCACGTGCAGCGGCCGCCTGTACCGGGAAGCTCATCTGGATATCGGCCGCAGTGAAACGCTCACCGGCAAACCATTCGCTGGCATGCAGCGACTGCTCCATCCAGTCCAGATGCAGTTTGAGCTGCGGACCGACAAAGCCCGACATCGCCTTGTCCACGATTGCACGTGCGATCGGCTTGGCGAAGAACGGCATCGGCGCACTGCGAATCCGCCCGAAGATCAGGGTCATCAGCAACGGCGACATTGCCGAACCTTCGGCGTAATGCATCCAGTAACGGAACTTCAGGCGCTCCGGCGACTCCAGCGGACGCGGCGGCGGCGACAGCGCGCATTCGGTGTCGTAGCGTTCGGTCAGAAACTCCAGGATCGCGCCGGACTCTGCCACGGTCAGATCGCCGTCGACAACCACGGGCGACTTGCCGAGCGGATGGATGGCACGCAATGCCGCCGGCGCCAGCATGGTCTTGGGATCGCGCTCATGCCGCACGATCTGGTACGGCAGCGCCAGTTCTTCCAGCAGCCACAGCACGCGCTGGGAACGGGAGTTGTTGAGATGGTGGACAGTGATCATGAAAGAGGCTGCACGCGGAAAGCGCACATGTTACCGATCGGCGTGTCGTCGCTGCGCTCACCCGAGCGGGTGGGGCCGCCCGGCGCTGTCGAATGCACTGATCGAATCGCGCCCAATAAAAAACGCCGGTCGCTTGCGCGACCGGCGTTTTTGGCAACCTTACGGTTGCAGACGGATTAGACCGCCTGCACCTGGTCAGCCTGCATGCCCTTCTGGCCCTGCACGGCGACGAAGGTCACTTTCTGGCCTTCCTGCAGCGACTTGAAGCCGGTGCCCTGGATGGCACGGAAGTGCACGAACAGGTCCGGGCCGCTTTCCGGGGTGATGAAGCCGAAGCCCTTGGCATCGTTGAACCACTTCACGGTACCGCTCTGACGATCTGACATTTACAAACTCCTGAACTATAGATGGATAAATCGCAGCGTCCGAAAAGCCGGAGCTGAGACTGAGTTGCAGGCGTTGGTAAAGCGGAACGATGAAGCGAGATCTGTAACGATCCGGCTGCATCAGGCCACGATTCACGGTGACCCTTGCAAACACAGTGCGTGCACAGTACTCGTGTTGCCAGCAAAAAGCGACACCTTGCGTCAAATTTTTTACTGTCAGGCCCGATCCGACGGCCTGTCAGGCCCTTTCCCTATCGATTTCAACACATGAATACGCCTCCCTTGCCGTCCCGTCCGCACATCTGGGTCGATGCAGATGCCTGTCCCGCAGTCATTCGCGACATTCTTTTTCGCGCCGCCGCACGTACCGGCACGGCGGTGACGCTGGTCGCCAATCATTTCCTGCAGACCCCTGGCCTGGCCCACGTGCGCGCGCTACAGGTGCCTGGAGGACCGGACGCGGCCGACGACGCCATTGCCGCACGGGTGGCCGCAGGCGATCTGGTCGTGACCCAGGACATTCCGCTGGCTGCTCGCATACTGGAGGCGGGAGCGGCCGCCGTCAGCCCGCGTGGCGAGCCGTTTACCAGCGACAGCATCAACCAGCGCCTGTCGGTGCGCGGCTTTCTGGAGGAACTGCGCGGTGCCGGCGTGGTCACCGGCGGGCCTGCGGCCCTGCATCCGCGCGACCGTCAGGCATTTGCCGCCCACCTGGACCGCTGGCTGGCCGAGAGGGCGCGCCGCTGACCACAACACGCCGGGACTGCAACGGGGGCGTATCATGAGCGCCCTTTGCAACCGGCATCCTGATGGCCCTTACCGCCACCGTCCGCAGGGCGGAACTTCAGATCAGCGACATGGACCGTGGCTACTACGCCAACCATTCGTTGACCCTGGCCCAGCACCCCTCCGAAACCGACGAGCGCCTGATGGTGCGGCTGCTGGCGTTTGCGCTGTTCGCCGACGACCGCCTGGAATTCGGCCGCGGCCTCAGCAACGAGGACGAACCCGACCTGTGGCGGCGCGATTACACCGGCGACCCGGACCTGTGGATCGACCTCGGCCAGCCGGACGAAAGCCGGGTGCGCAAGGCCTGCAATCGTTCGCGCGAGGCGGTGGTGATCGGCTACGGCGGCCAGGCCACCGAAACCTGGTGGAAGAAGCAGGCCAACGCGCTCGGCCGGCAGCGCAACCTGCGCGTGATCGAGCTGGACTCGCAGGCCACCGAAGCGCTGGGCGCGCTGATCCAGCGCGGCATGCGCTTCGACGTGATCATCCAGGACGGCGAGGTGCAGATGCTGGCAGACCACGGCAGCGTCACCCTGACCCCGATGGTGCGGCAAGCTCCGGCCGAATGAGCATGCGTTGCGACGTGCTGGTGGTCGGTGCCGGCGCGGCCGGGCTGATGAGCGCCTTCACCGCCGGCCGGCGCGGGCGCCAGGTGCTGGTGATCGACCATGCCAACAAGGTCGGCAAGAAGATCCTGATGTCCGGTGGCGGGCGCTGCAACTTCACCAACATGGGCACCACGCCGGGCAACTTCCTCTCGGCCAACCGCCACTTCTGCAAGTCCGCCCTCGCCCGCTACAGCCCGCTGGATTTCGTGGAGATGGTCGAGCGCCACGGCATCGCTTATCACGAGAAAGAGCTGGGCCAGCTGTTCTGCGACATCTCGTCCAAGCAGATCGTGCGCATGCTGCTGGACGAGTGCGCCGCGGCGGGCGTGCAGGTGCGTACCGACTGCAAGGTGCAATCGGTGCGGCGCGGCAGCGATGGCTTCACCGTGGAGACCGACCAGGGACGCGTGCAGGCGCAGTCGCTGATCGTGGCGACCGGCGGGCTGTCGATTCCGAGCATGGGCGCCAGCGGCTTCGGCCATACGCTGGCCCAGCAGTTCGGCCATACGCTGTTGCCGACGCGTGCCGGGCTGGTGCCGCTGACCTTGAGCGGCAAGCACCAGGAACGGCTGCAGGATCTGTCCGGGCTGGCGCTACCGGTCCAGGCGCAGTGCAACGGGGCCAGCTTCCGTAACTTCATGCTGGTGACCCACCGCGGCGTCAGCGGCCCGGCCATCCTGCAGATCTCCTCGTATTGGCAACCCGGCGACGACCTGCGCCTGGACCTGCTGCCCGGCCAGGACGCCGCGGCGTGGCTGCGCGAACAAAAAAGCCAGCGGGGCGCCACCGAACTGCGTAACGTGCTGGCCGACGTGCTGCCGCGGCGGCTCGCCCAGCGCCTGTGCGAGGTGTGGTTGCCGGACAAGCCGGTACGCCAGCTCGACCCGCCGCAGTTGCAGGTCGCAGCGGACCTGCTGACCGCCTTCCCGCTGATCGCCAGTGGAACCGAAGGCTATCGCACCGCTGAAGTAACGTTGGGCGGTGTCGATACCCACCAGGTCTCCAGTGCGAGCATGGAGTCGCGTCTGGTGGCCGGCCTGTACTTCGTCGGCGAGGTGCTGGATGTGACCGGATGGTTGGGCGGCTACAACTTTCAGTGGGCATGGGCGTCCGGTCATGCCGCCGGAAGCGTAGCCTGATGCCAACGTCCACATGCATAAACGTGGCCTGAGTCCACACCGGATGCGACCTTGTCCACGCACATGGACGCAGCCGAGCTCCTTCGTGTATTAAAAGCCCGTCGCTAGGGAAACGCGCATGCAAAAAGGCAAAGATCTCACCCTCCGCTTGATGATCGTCGACGACAGTGTCGAAGGCGCTGAGGCGATCGTGACCGCGTTGCGCAACGGCGGCATCGCGGTGCGCCCATCGCGGCCGCAGACCCCGGAAGAGCTCGCCAGCATGCTGTCGGGGCAGATCGATCTGGCCCTTTACGGGCAGGCGTTTCAGATCCCGATGAGCGTCCTGCAGCAGCAGATCGCTGGCAGCGGCAAGGATATTCCGATCATCCTGCTGGCCGAGCGGATCGAAGAAAACGCGCTGGTCGAGGCGGCTGCGCATGGCATTCGCGCCATCGTACTGCGTCGTCGCCCCGAACACCTGCTGGCACTGGTGCGCTCGGAATGGGCCGACCTGCAGGCACGCCGTGGACTGCGCCGCATCGAGGCACAGATGCGCGAAACCGAGCGGCGTTGCGACGCCCTGATCGCCTCCTCGCGCGACCCGATCGCCTACGTGCACGAAGGCATGCACATCCGCGCCAACGACGCGTATCTGGACATGTTCGGCTTCGAGTCGTTCGACGATGTCGAGGGTGTGTCGCTGCTGGACATGATCGCCGCGCAGTACGTCGACGATTTCAAGCAGCTGCTCAAGGCCATGTCCAAGGGCGAGCCGCCGCCGGCGCAGTACAAGGTCGACGCGCGCCGGCTGGAAGGCGACACCTTCCCGGCGACGATGGAGTTCGCCACCGCGACCTACGAAGGCGAGCCGTGCATCCAGGTGGTGTTCCGCCGTCGCGAGGAATTCGATCCGGAGCTGGCGCGCGAGGTCGAAGACCTGCGCCAGCGCGACCAGGTCACCGGCCTGCTCAACCGCCCCACCTTCATGGTGGCGCTGGAACAGGCGGTGGCACGCGCCGGCCGCAGCGAAGGCCAGTCCGGCTTCCTGTTGATCGAGCCCGACCATTACGCCCGCCTGCTGCCCGAGATCGGCCTGGATTCGGCCGACGCGCTGATCGCCGCCCTGGCCGCGCATGTGGCCAGCGTGAGCGATGACAGCGTGGTCGCTGCGCGTTTCGGCGAGCACAGCTTTGCATTGTTGATGGACGGCAATTACGCGCGCACGCATGCTCTGGCGGAGCTGGTACGCGACGCCTTCGCGCAGCATGTCTTCAGTATCGGCGCGCGCTCGGCCACGGTGACGGTGAGCATCGGCGGGGTGCAGATCGGCGAGAAGATCGCCAGCATCGGCCAGGTGCTCAACCGCGGCACCGAGGCGGTACGCACCACGGCCGAGCTGGGCGGAAATGCGGTCAGCATCTACGATCCGGCAGCGGCCGATCGGGCCGAAGAGGAACGCGTCGAACGCTGGGTACAGCAACTGCGCGAGGCGCTGGTCGGCGACGGCTTCCTGCTGCATTACCAGCCGGTGCTCAACCTGCAGGGCGAGCCGCTGGAGCTGTATCAGGCCTTCCTGCGGCTGGAGCGCAACGGCGAGATGATGTCGCCGAACGCCTTCATGGCGATTGCCGAAGAACACGATCTGATCACCGAAATCGACCGCTGGGTGGTGGCGCATGCGATCCGCCAGCTCGGCGAGCGGCAACGTGCAGGACACAAAACGCACCTGCTGGTACGTATCGGGCCCAACTCGTTCTCCGATCCGCAGATGATCGACAGCATCCGCGAGCAGCTGGCCGTGTACGGCGTGCCGGGCGAACGGCTGTGGCTGCAGACGCCGGAATCGAAGGTGTTCACGCATCTGCGCAATGCCCAGCAGTTCCTGGCGGCGGTGTCGGCGATGGGTTGCAAGGTCGGGCTGGAACAGTTCGGCTCGGGCCTGGACTCGTTCCAGCTGCTCGCGCATTTCCAGCCGGCCTTCCTCAAGCTCGACCGCGACATCACCGGCGAAGTGGCTTCGGCGCGCGAAAGCCAGGAAAAGATCCGCGAGATCACCTCGCGCGCGCAGCCGGCCGGCATCCTCACCGTGGCCGAGTTCGTGGCCGACGCGCAGTCGATGAGCACCTTCTTCAGCGCCGGGGTGGACTATGTGCAAGGCGATTTCGTCGCACCGACCGGGCCATTGATGAACTACGAGTTCGGCTGAATCCTGAAGTCGCATCGCATCGCTGCCACCTGGCTCCATCCAACAAAAAACCCGCAGGACGCGGGTTTTTTGTTGGATGGCACGGATCGGTTGGCAAACTGCCTTACATCGCCGCACCGTTGGCCGCGCGCAGCGCGGCGATGCGCTCGGCCAGCGGCGGGTGGCTCAGGAACAGCCGGCGCAGACCGTCACCCACACCACCGGAGATGCCGAAGGCCTGCACCTGCGAGGGCAAGGTGTTCTGGCCATGGTTGAGCGACAGGCGTTCCAATGCGGCGATCATCTTGCCGCGGCCTGCCAGTTGCGCACCACCGGCATCGGCGCGGAATTCCCGGCGACGCGAGAACCACATCGCGATCATCGTCGCGAACAGGCCGAACACCATCTCCAGCACGAACACGATGATGTAGTAGGCAACGCCGCGGCCACCGTCGCGATTGCCCGACATGGCGCTGTCGATGACGCCGCCGACCACGCGCGCCAGCACGATCACGAAGGTATTGAGCACGCCTTGCAGCAAGGCCATGGTGACCATGTCGCCATTGGCGACATGCGCGATTTCATGGCCTAGCACCGCCTCTGCCTCGTCCTGGCGCATGTTCTGCAGCAGCCCGGTGGACACGGCCACCAGCGCGTTGTTCCGGTTGGCGCCGGTGGCGAAGGCATTGATTTCCGGGCCGTCGTAGACCGCCACTTCCGGCATGCCGATGCCGGCTGCCTGGGCCTGGCGGCGCACCGTCTCCAGCAACCAGCGCTCGGTTGGCGTGCGCGGCTCGGTGATCACCTGCGCGCCGGTGCTGCGCTTGGCCATGAACTTGGACAGCAGCAACGAAATGAACGAGCCGCCGAACCCGAACACGGCCGCCATCACCAGCAGGCCGCTCATTTGCGCGGGATTGACGCCCAGCACCGACATCACGATGCCGGCCAGCATCAACACCGCAAAATTGGTCAGCAGGAACAGGAAAATGCGGTTGAACATGGTGCGATGACTCCACGCGAGCAGGATGACCTGCAGCGGATCTGCGGTCGTCAGCGCTTGAAATCAAGCGATCACCTGACCGACGATTCAGCCGATCATGCCAGCCATTCTCTACCGCGGCCGCTTCGCGCCCTCCCCGACCGGCCCGCTGCACTTCGGCTCCCTGCTGGCGGCGTTCGGCAGCTGGCTGCTCGCGCGGCATTCCGGTGGTCAGTGGTGCGTACGCATCGAAGACATCGATCCACCGCGTGCCGAGCCCGGCGCCTCCGCACGTCAGCTGCGCACCCTGGCCGCGTTCGGCCTGCGCTCGGACCTGCCGGTGCTGCGTCAATCCGAGCGCCACGCGCAGTACAGCGCCGCCATCACCACCTTGCTGGAGGCGGGACTGGCATTCGAATGCAGCTGCAGCCGCGCCGATCTTGCCGGCATGGGCGGCATCCACCACGCCTGCGTGGCGCCGCTGGGCGCCCGCCGCGCGGTGCGCCTGCGGGTGCCGCCACAGCCGCCGGTCGGCTTCGACGACGCGCTGCAGGGCCACGTGGTGCAGGACGTGCATGCCGAAGTCGGCGACGTGGTGCTGCGCCGCGCCGATGGTTACTGGGCGTACCAGCTGGCGGTGGTGGTCGACGATGCCGCGCAGGCCATCACCGATGTCGTGCGCGGCGCCGACCTGCTCGACTCCACCCCGCGCCAGTTGCTGCTGCAGCGCGCGCTGGGCCTGCCGCAACCACGCTATCTGCACCTGCCGCTGATCCTGGATCACGCCGGCCGCAAGCTGTCCAAGTCGCATGATGCGCCCGCACTGGACGATGCCGACCCACAATCGGCCTTGCACGCCGCCTGGGCTGCGCTGGGACAGCATCCGGCGGCATTGCCGCGCCATGCAGCGCTCGACACCGTGCTGCAGCATGCGGTGCAGCATTTTTCGCCGCAGCGGTTGCCCCGGCACCTGCATCTGGACGCGAACGGACGCGCATCACAGCCCCGGCGTGACTAGAATTGCGCCCCGGCACCGGCATCGGGCCAGTCAGCGCGCCTGTGCCCTGCCCGCACCCAGTCTTCCCTGTCCATTGGAGTCGTCATGACATCTCGCGTCGTATTGGTCACCGGCGGCACCGGCGGTATCGGCACCGCCATCTGCAAGCGCCTGGCCGACCAGGGCCACCGGGTGGCCAGCAACTTCCGCAACGCCGAAAAAGCCCAGGCGTGGCAGCAGCGCATGCAGACCCAGGGGTACGACATCGCCCTGTTTCGCGGCGATGTGGCGTCCTCCGAGCATGCGCGCAGCCTGGTCGAGGACGTCCAGGCTGCGCTGGGGCCGATCGAAATACTGGTCAACAACGCCGGCATCACCCGCGACACCACCTTCCATCGCATGACCGCCGAACAATGGCACGACGTCATCAACACCAACCTCAACTCGGTCTTCAACGTCACCCGCCCGGTGATCGAAGGCATGCGCCAGCGCGGCTGGGGACGGGTGATCCAGATCAGTTCGATCAATGGCCTGAAGGGCCAGTACGGGCAGGCCAACTACGCGGCCGCCAAGGCCGGCATGCACGGCTTCACCATCTCGCTGGCGCGCGAAAATGCCGCGTTCGGGGTGACCGTCAATACCGTCTCGCCGGGTTATGTGGCCACCGACATGGTGATGGCGGTCCCGGAAGAGGTGCGCGCAAAGATCGTCGCCGACATTCCCACCGGCCGTTTGGGCCGGCCGGAAGAAATCGCCTACGCAGTGGCATTTCTGGTTGCGGAAGAGGCCGCATGGATCACCGGCTCCAATCTGGATATCAACGGCGGCCACCACATGGGCTGGTGAGGTTTGCTGCAACTTTGCGATGCAGCATAAAAACCCCTTGAAAATCATGCTGCGCAACATTTTTTAGGTGTCTACTTAAGAAAATAAGGCCTTGTTGCGGTTGCAAGGGCTGCTGCGGTGCGCCATCCTGCGCGCACTATCGTTGTGAGTGAACGTTCCATGGCCGGACTTCGCATCATCAAGAAGTATCCCAATCGCCGTCTCTACGACACGGAAATCTCCAGCTACATCACCATCGAGGATGTGCGCCAGCTCATCATCGACGGCGAAGAATTCGAGGTACGCGACGCCAAGAGCGGTGAAGACCTCAGTCGCGCCGTCTTGCTGCAGATCATTGCCGACCGTGAACAGGACGGCGAGCCGATGCTGTCGACCCAGTTGCTGAGCCAGATCATCCGTTTCTACGGCGACTCGCTGCAGGGCTTCATGGGCAACTATCTGGAGCGCAGCATGCAGGTGTTCCTGGATCAACAGCAGCAGTTCCGCCAGCAGATGGGCAACCTGCTCGGGCAGACCCCGTGGGCGATGATGAACCAGCTGACCGAGCGCAACCTGGAGTTGTGGCAGGAGTTCCAGCGCAACTTCGGTGCCGGCTTCGGTCGTCCGGGCGGCCCTGGCACACCGCCGACCCCGCCAGGCGCCAGCGGCATGGGCAGCGGCCCGATGGGCACCGGCACGCACGGCACTGCCGGTAGCGCCGGCACCACCGGCAAGGCCCGCAACCGCGGGTAACGCAAGCGCGACGCCTGGAGCGTGACACGCTCCAGGGCGCAACCGATCAGCGGCCGGCCTGCTCCGCGCAGGCCGAGCAGATCCGCTGCACGTGGTAGCCACGCGCACGCAGGCGCTCCACCACGCCCTCGCTTCCCAGCAGATGCAGCGCACCGACCACCACCAGCGTGGTCCCGCTGCCTTTGCCGAGCCACTGTTCCAGCCGCGGCACCCAGCGCGCATTGCGCTCGACATTGATCTGCCGATACAGCGCAGGGTAGTGCTGCCGCATCTGTTCGGCCATCTGCGTGGACAGGCTGCGCACATCGCCATTGCGCCACGCGGCATGCAGCTGACGCAGCTGGTCGGTGGCGCCGGCGTCGTCCAGCGACTCTTCCAGCAACTGATGCTGCTCGGCGGGCGACATGCCATCGAGCAAGGCGATCTGCTCTTCGGCACGCTCCAGCCCATCGGCCGGTTTGCCGCTGGCCTGCGCCTGCGCCATCAGGTAATGGTCCAGGCCTGCGTTCGGGTCCATGCCTTGCCGGCTCATCTCCGCCAGGCTGATCGTCAGCGCCACGAACCAGGGTTCCAGGGGCTGCAAGCTGTCCACCGGCATCCCGTGCTTGCGGGCGTAGGCGGTCAGCGCCTGCCAGGTCTTCGGATCCAGTGCATCCTGCAAGCGATGTCCGTCGCTGCGCCGCGCCGCCTGCAGCATGCGGCCTGCCAGCTCGGGAGATTGCGCATCGGCCGGCGGCAATTCGAATACCAGCCGGTCGGCCTTGGCGAATGCCTGCATCACATCCGGCGACAAGGGGTAATCGCTGGGCTTGAGCACATGGAACGAGCCCAGCAGATACAGCGTGCCGCCCTTGCCATCGACCTTCCACAACAACGGCACCGGCGGACCGGCCGGCGCGTCGTTGCCAGCACGTGCCCAGGTCGGCGCGACCGCCCCGCTCCACAGCGCCAGAGCGATGACCGCACCGCCGCACCAGGCTGCCAGCCGGGTGCGCATGCTTGCCTTTACCACGTCGGTCTCTCCACGTCAGTGCGGCACCTTGTAGGTTTTCTCGCCCGCCGACACCGCCAGGTCGATGCGGTTTTCCGGCGGCGGCAGCGGACAGGTCGCAAAGGGAGTGAACGCGCACGGCGGGTTGTAGGCACGATTGAAATCGACGACCACATGCCCGGAGGCGTCGGGCACGTCCAGGTCGAGAAAGCGCCCGGCCGGATAGCTGCCGTGCCCACTGGTGCGATCGGCGAACACCACGAACATCGGCCGCCCGGGTTCGCCGATGGCCTCCAGCCGATACGCCTTGCCATCGCGCTCGAAGGCGATTGCCCCGGCGTTGGGCTGTTCGCTGCTGATGCCGACGATGTCCACGATCGGAATGGTCTTGCCGACATCGTTGGGCACATAGCGCGCGCTGATGCGCCAGGACGGATCGGCCGGCCAGTACTCCAGCCCGGCGAAGTGGCTGCGCGACGGCGCGTCGGCATGCTTGACCCGCAACGCATTGCGGTCGCCGCGATGGATCAGGCTCAACACGCCCTTGCCGCCATCGAAATGGATGAAGGTCGGCTGCGGGTCGCGGTCGGACTGGAACCGGATCCTGCCGGTCAGCGGCTTGCCATCGACGCTCACTGCCGCGCCGCGCTCGGGCACGAACCAGACCGTGTCGGCCTCGGTCGCGACCATGCCCATCTTGGGCGGCCCGACCGCCAGCCTGATGCCGCTGTCGGCGCTGCTGCCGATGTAATGCGCCTTCAGCGAGAGCCAGTGCAGACCGACCAGGCTGGTCCAGCCATCGGGTGCACGCAACTGCGTCAATCGCGCTTCGCGCCAGGCGGCGTTGTCGACCAGGAAGGCCTTGTCAAGTGCGATCGCCGCCGCCGGTGGCGGTGCGTCCTTGCCGCAGCCGGCCAGTGCTGCGCACACCAGCATGCCGAGCAGCCAGTGGTTCCCCTTGTGCAATGCAGCCATCAGCGCCCCCTCAGGAACCAACGATCGATTTCGCCCAGCGTAAACCGTGCCCAGGTCGGCCGGCCATGGTTGCATTGGCCCGAGCGCTCGGTGATTTCCATATCGCGCAGCAGTGCGTTCATTTCCGGCACGGTCAGGCGCCGGTTCGCGCGCACCGCGCCATGGCACGCCATCGTGGAAAGCAGTTCGTCGCGCGCACTGGCAATGCGCCGGCTCTGGCCATGCTCGCGCAGATCGCCAAGCACATCGCGCAACAGCGCTTCCGGTTCGGCATTGGCAAGCAGCGCGGGAATGCTGCGCACATGCAGCGACTGCGGGCCGGCGCGGGTGATCTCGAAGCCCAGGCTGGCCAACGTGTCGGCTTCGCGCTCGGCGGTGTCGGCCTCGCGCTCGCCCACCGCCAGCGTCATCGGCACCAGCAACGGCTGCGCATGCAGGCCGATGCTGTCGTGCGCGTTCTTGAGGCGCTCGTAGCCGATGCGTTCGTGCGCGGCGTGCATGTCCACCACGATCAGGCCTTCGGCGTTCTCGGCCAGGATGTAGATGCCGTGCAACTGCGCGACGGCATACCCCAGCGGCGGCACGCCACTGTCCACGGCAGTCGCCGGCAAGCCCATTCCCGCGCCCTCCGGCAAGGCGGCAGACTGTTGCTGCGCGCCACTGGGCGGCGGCGCATACAACGCGCTGTAGGCCGCGCGCGCCTCGTCCACGCGCAGGCCCAGCGGGGTCTGCGATGGCGTCCAGTGGCCGTAGCCGGCACCGCCGCCACTGCTGCGTCCGCCACCGTAGTCCGGACGATTCAGCATGCCGCCCGGCGCCGCACCCGCGTCGCTGGCGCCATCCGTGCCGATGCTGTTGGGCATCGCGCCGGCGCGCGTCTGCGCCAGCGCGTCCTGCAAGGTGCGGTAGACGAAGTCGTGGATCAGCCGCGCCTCGCGGAAACGCACCTCGTGCTTGGCTGGATGCACGTTGACGTCCACGCGCGCCGGATCCAGTTCCAGGAACAGCACGTAGGCGGGTTGGCGCCCATGGAACAGCACATCGCCATAGGCCATCTTGACCGCGTGCGCGACGCTGCGATCCCGCACCGAGCGGCCATTGACGTAGAGATACTGCTGGTCGGTACTGGCGCGCGAGTAATGCGGCTGTGCGACCCAGCCATGCAGCCGCAAACCGGCGCCGCTGTGATCGACGCGCAAGGCCTGCCGCGCGAAATCCTCGCCCAGGGTTTCGCCCAGACGCGCATCCGAATAAAGATCGCCGGGCTTGTAGCGACGCGACGGTTTGCCGTTGTGCGAAACCCGCAATTCCACATCCGGGCGCGCCAACGCCAACGAGCGCAGCCATTCTTCGATATGCCCCAGCTCGGTGCGCTCGGCACGCAGGAACTTGCGCCGCGCCGGCACGTTGAAGAACAGCTCGCGCACTTCGACCGTGGTGCCGGGCGCGTGCGCGCGTGGCACCACCTCACCCAGGCGCCCGCCGTCGATCTCCAGTGCGGAGCCATGTTCGGCATCGTGGCGACGCGAGATCAGGGTGAAACGGCTGACCGAGGCGATCGACGGCAGGGCTTCGCCGCGAAAACCGAGTGTGGCCACGGTCTCCAGATCGTCCAGCGATGCGATCTTGCTGGTGGCATGCCGCGACACCGCCAGCGGCAGTTCGTCGGGGGTGATGCCGCCGCCGTTGTCGCGGATGCGGATCAGCCGCACGCCGCCTTCTTCCAGCTCGATATCCACGCGGGTGGCGCCGGCATCGAGTGCGTTTTCGACCAGTTCCTTGACCACGGACGCAGGCCGCTCGACGACTTCGCCGGCGGCAATCTGGTTGATCAGGATCTCGGGGAGCTGACGGATCGCCATCAGCACGGGCGCTCGCGCTGGACGCAGACCGGCAAGCGCATCGAGGGTGTAACAGGCAAGGCGGACGTCGGCACGGCAATCCGGCGGCGCGCAGGCGCCGTCATCTAAGGAATCAGTGCGGAATGATAGCCGAGCGGCTCAGCGGCTGCCGCCGGCCACGGTGCCGACACCGGCATCGGCTTCGGCCTGCGCACGTGCGGCAAACAGGGTGCCCGGCGGCGGCTGGCGGGTAAAGAAGGTATCGATGCCATCCAGCACGGCCGCGGCGATCTTGCGCTGGTAAGCCGGATCGATCAGACGGCGTTCTTCGTCCGGATTGGAAATGAAGGCGGTTTCCACCAGCATCGCCGGCATGTCGGAGGTGCGCAGCACCGCAAAGTTGGCGCGTTCCAGCTGCGGCTTGTGATTGTTGCCGATCCGCTTGAGACCGCCCAGCACGTGCCCTGCCGCATCTTCGGAGGCCTTCATGTGGCCGCTCTGCGCCAGATCCAGCAGCACATTGGCCAGCGTGCTTTCGGTCTGCTGTAGACGCACGCCGCCGACCAGGTCGGCGGCATTTTCCTTGTCGGCCAGCCAGCGTGCGCGCTGCGAGGAGGCGCCCTTGGTCGACAGCACATAGACGGACGAGCCGGTCGCGCTGCGGTTCTCGGCAGCATCGGCGTGGACCGAGATGAAGATATCGGCCTTGGCAGCACGTGCCTTCTGCGCGCGCATCGGCAGCGGAATGAACACGTCGGTATCGCGCGTCAGGTACGCCTTCATGCCGGGCGTGGCATTGATCTGGCGCGCCAGTTCACGACCCACTGCCAGGGTGACGTCCTTTTCGCGCTTGCCGGTGGGGCCCATGGCGCCGGGATCCTGGCCGCCGTGTCCCGGATCGATCGCGACGATCAGCGGCCGCATGCCCGGTGCCATCTTGATCCGCGAGGCCTCGCTGGGCAGCACCGGACGCGGAGGCAGATCGTCGCCATCCGCCGCGACGACGCTGCCGGTTGTCGCATTCGGCGTGGCGGCCATGGCATTACCGGACACAGCGCCCAGCGGCGCATTACCGCCATTCAAGATGACAGCCGGCGATGCGGCGCTGCCTGTCATCGCCGAGGAGGGCGAGGCACCGGCAGTAGAGACGGTGACACGATTCGGGGTATTGCTGGCGGTGCTTGCTGGCGCGGCCGAGCTGGTCGTCAGCGCGGTCGTGGCCGTGCCTGGACGCGGTGTCGGCACGCCGGTAGCCACCGTGGTCGGCACAGGTGCCTGAGTCACGCTGGGCATGGCCGCGGCAGGTACATAAGGCGCGGGCGCCGGAGCAGGCGGCACCACCGACGCGCGTTGCGCAGACGCCGCCAAGGCAGCGGTTGCGCGGGCAGCTTCGGATTGGGCATCGGCCGGGCGCGGCGGCGGCATCACTGCAGGGGTGGTTGCGTCGGCGGCCACCTTGCCGGCGGATACCGGCGGATCGCCCGGCCACTCGATCACCAACGTCGATGCGCTGCCGAGCGTCTGCATCTGCGGCTTCAATGGCGTGACCGGCGTTGCCAACTCGAAGACCACCCGGAAGGTGCCGGGCACCGGTTGACCGGTACGCACCGACGTCACCAGGCCGGCAGCAGGCGGCAGCTTGAGGCCACGCACACCCGAGGAATCGGGAAAATCCACCACCAGCCGATTGGGGTTGGCCAGCGACAGCGTCTTGAATCCGCCGCTACCGGCGAGCTGAATCTCGGCACGCGTGCCGGTGGCACCGGTGCTGACGCCAACGCCCTTGATTTCGCCGGCCCACGCAGCAAAAACCGCCAGGCTGAGGCTGGCGGTCAGGGCGGAAACACAGAACTGGCGGAACCCCGGTGTCATGGCGCTGGATTCAATCACCCAAACGTGTGAATTGCAAGGTGATTTCCCTTAATAATCCACAACCTGGCGTTCATTCTTCCTGTGAGCTGACAAAAAGGGACTGCAACTCAGGCAGCTCCGACAGCCGCGCCAGCCAGTCGCGCCCGGTTTCGCTGCGGCCCAGCAACGTCACGCTGCGTCCATCGCCGTCGACCGCCAGCTCCACGTCCAGATCCACCGGCGGCAATGCACCAGCGCCGCGTTCCGGCCATTCGACCAGCCACAGGCTCGCGCTGCCCTCGTCGAGCCCGAGAAAATCCAGTTCCCCGGCCTGCCCGATGCGGTACAGATCCAGGTGCCAGGCCTCATCGCCAGTGTTGAGCGGATAGCGCTCGATCAGGGTGTAGGTGGGGCTGCGAATCGGACCGGTGACGCCGAGCGCGCGCAGCAACGCGCGCGCCAATGTGGACTTGCCTGCGCCGAGATCGCCGTGCAGTTGCACCATCGCGCGGGTGGGCCGTACCGCAGCCAGGGCCTGCCCCAGGGTTTCGGTGGCCTGCGCATCGACCAGTCGTGCGCTGCGTTGGCTCATACGATGGCTCCGACATTGGCGAGGCGGCGCAGTTCGGGCAGCAGATCGGTCGGCAGCAGGCCACGCTCGCCCGCGCGCGCAGCCGCATCGCCGGCGCAGGCATGTAACAGGGCGCCCAGGCTGGCGGCATCGAAGGGCGACCAGCCCTGCGCCAGCAAGGCTGCGATCACGCCCGTCAGCAGGTCGCCCATGCCGCCGACCGCCATGCCCGGATTGCCGGCATCGATGATGCGCGGCACCGCGTGCGGCGCGGCGATGACGCTGCCGGCGCCCTTGAGCACCACCACTGCATCAAAACGTTTGGCCAATGCGTCTGCGGCAGCCAGCCGATCCTGTTGAATCTGCCTGGTCGACATCCCCAGCAGCCGGCCGGCCTCGCCGGGATGCGGGGTCAACACGCGCGGGCCGCGCGTCGGCACCGGGTTGGCGGCCAGCAGATTCAGGCCATCGGCATCGATGACGACGGCGCTATCCGACGCCAGCACCGTACGCCACAGCTGCTGCGCCCAGGCGTCCTGGCCCAGGCCCGGCCCCAGTGCGACCACGTCGGCCGCGTCGACCAGGGCGGCGATGTCGTCGTCGGCCTGCACAGAACGCACCATCGCTTCCGGGCAGCGCGCCAGCAGCGGCGCGACGTGCTCGGCACGGGTGGCGACCTGCACCAGCCCTGCCCCGCTGCGCAGGGCCGCTTCGGCGGTGAGCATGATCGCGCCGCCGCTGCCGAGGTTGCCGCCGACACACAGCACGCGCCCGGACTCGCCCTTGTGCGTATTGCGTCGCCGCGGGCGCAACTGCGCGGCCAGGGCGTCGATCTCCCAGCTGTGCGCGGCCGGCACCAGCCCGTCGAATGCGGCATCGGGCACGTCCAGCGACGCGATTGCGCGCGTGCCGGCATGCTCCAGCGCATCGCCGGTGTAGAGCCCCAGGTGCGGCACGATGAACTGCAAGGTGGCGTCTGCGCGCACTGCGGCAGCGAAGGCCACGCCGTCATCGGCATCGATGCCGCTGGGCACATCCAGTGCGAGCACCGGCACACCGGCGGCGTTGACGGCGTCGATCAAGGCGGCGGTCTCGGCGTCGGGCGCGCGGTTGAGACCGATGCCGAACAGCGCATCGACGATCACATCAGCCTGCGCCAGCGGCGAGGGAAACAGTTCGATCGCACCGCCCACGCCCAGATAGTCGGTACAGGCGCGTTGCGCCAGCGACGAGGCCGGGCCGTGCTCGGCAAGATGCACCACCTGCACCTGGCGCCCGGCTCGCTGCGCCAGGCGTGCCAGCACATAGCCGTCGCCGCCGTTGTTGCCGGTGCCGCACACCACCACGATGCGGCGCGCCTGCGGCCAGCGTTCCAGCAGATGCTGCCAGGCGGCCTGCCCGGCGCGCTGCATCAAGATGTAGCCGTCGCCGCCGAGCAGCGTGGTGGCCTGCGTGTCCAGCCTGCGCGCGGAGGCGGTGTCGTAAAGATCGAGCGGTGCGTACATGCCGGGAATTCTATACTTGTCGCCATGTCTGCCGTCCTTGCCCGCCCCGACCCCACCGACGCTGCCGCGCGCATCCGTGCGCTCGCGCGCGAGGCCGGCTTCCAACGCTGCGGCATTACCGGCATCGAGCTCGGCGAAGACGAGGGACACCTGCGCAGCTGGCTGGAAGAAGGCCTGTACGGGACCATGCACTGGATGGCCCAGCACGGCGACAAGCGTTCGCGCCCGCAGGAGCTGGTGCCGGGCACCTTGCGCGTACTGTCGGTCGGCATGGACTACGGCCGCAAGGACGACACTGAGGCCTGGAACACCTTGCACGACGGCCGCCGCGCCTACGTGGCGCGGTACGCGCTGGGGCGCGACTATCACAAGCTGATGCGCAACCGGCTGCAGAAACTGGCCGAGCGTATCCAGGGCGAAGTCGGCGCGTTCGGCTATCGGGTCTTCGTCGATTCGGCGCCGGTGCTGGAGCGCGCACTGGCACGCAACGCGGGCCTTGGCTGGATCGGCAAACACACCTGCCTGATCGATCGCAATGGCGGGTCGTGGTTCTTCCTGGGCGAGATCTACCTCGATCTGCCCTTGCCCATCGACACCCCGGCCACTGCGCATTGCGGCACCTGCACGCGCTGCATCGACATCTGCCCGACCCAGGCCATCATCGCCCCGTACCGGCTGGATGCGCGCCGCTGCATCGCCTATCTCACCATCGAACACGAGGGCGCGATTCCCGAGCAGATGCGCAAGCCGATCGGCAACCGCATCTTCGGTTGCGACGACTGCCAGCTGGTCTGCCCCTGGAACAAGTTCGCCCAGCGCACCGACGAAGCCGATTTCCGCGCCCGCAACGAACTGGATGTGGCAACGCTGCCGCAACTGTTCGCCTGGGACGAAGCCACCTTCCTGCGCCGCACCGAAGGCAGCCCGATCCGCCGCAGCGGCCATCAGCGGTGGTTGCGCAACATCGCCGTCGGCCTGGGCAATGCGCCCGGCACGCCGGAGGTGCTGGCGGCGCTGGAGGCGCGCCGCCACGACGACTCGGAGCTGGTGCGCGAACACGTGGGCTGGGCGCTGGCGCAACACGGTTTGTAGGTTGCCGCCCGATGCGCTCACGCAGACGCATCGCCGCTGCGGGATAATGCGGCCATGGCCGACCGCAACGAACAGATCCTCACCCCCAGCCAGCTCAACACGCTGGCACGCGACCTGCTGGAAGGCAGCTTCCCGCTGGTGTGGGTGGAAGCAGAGCTGAGCAGCGTCACGCGCCCGTCCTCGGGCCATCTGTACTTCACGCTCAAGGATGCGCGCGCGCAAGTCCGGTGCGCGATGTTCAAGCCCAAGAGCACCTGGCTGAAGTTCCAGCCGCGCGAAGGGCTGCGTGTGCTCGCGCGCGGACGTCTCACCCTGTACGAAGCCCGCGGCGACTACCAGCTGGTACTCGACCACATGGAGGAGGCCGGCGAAGGCGCCTTGCGTCGCGCCTTCGACGAATTGCGTGCGCGCCTGGCTGCCGAAGGCCTGTTCGATGCCGAGCGCAAGCAGCCGTTGCCGGCGCATGTGCGGCGGCTGGCGGTGATCACCTCGCCCAGCGGTGCGGCGGTGCGCGATGTGCTCAGCGTCCTGGCGCGCCGCTTTCCGTTGCTGGAAGTGGACCTGCTGCCCTCGCTGGTGCAGGGCGACAGCGCCGCGGCGCAGATCACCTCGTTGCTGCAGCGCGCCGATGCGTCCGGGCGTTACGACGTCATTCTGATCACCCGTGGCGGTGGCTCGCTGGAGGACCTGTGGGCCTTCAACGACGAACGCCTGGCCCGCGCGATTGCCGCCGCGCACACACCGGTGGTATCGGCGGTCGGGCACGAGACCGACTTCAGCCTCAGCGATTTCGTGGCCGACGTGCGCGCCCCCACGCCCTCGGTGGCAGCCGAACTGCTGGTGCCCGATCAGCGCGAGCTGGTCGCGCGCGTGCGGCGTGCGCATGCGCGCATGGCCCAGCTGCAGCAGCATGCGCTGGGCAATGCGATGCAGCGCGCCGACCGGCTCGCCCTGCGCCTGCGTGCGCACAGCCCGCAGGCGCGGCTGCAACTGCTGCAACGCCGGCAGCAGGACGCCGGCCGCCAGCTGCGCGCGCGCATGACCCAGGTGCTGGAGCGTCTGCAGGCACGCGTGCAACGGACGCAGGCGCGCCTGCACGCACATAACCCGCAACGCGATCTGGCCACGCTGCAACAACGACTACGCGCACTGCATCCGCAGGCAGCGATGCAGCGGCGCCTGCAGCACGATCAACTGCGGCTGCGCAGCCTGGCACGCTCGCTGGAAGCGGTCAGCCCGCTCGCCACCGTCGCGCGTGGCTATGCCATCGTGACCCGCCCCGCCGATGGCAGCGTGGTGCGCAGCGCCGCCGAGGTAAGCGCCGGCGAGCGCCTGCGTGCGCAGCTGGCCGATGGCAGCATCGAGCTGCGGGTCGAACCGGGCGGCAACTGACATCCAGAAGGCATCACGCGCTTTCTAACCGTGACTGGGCGTCTGCGCCGCCTGCTGCCAGCCCTGCATCAGCAGCCCGGCCAGCGCCACCGGATCATGGTCGAAATGATGCCGCCCGGACGCGTCACCACCTGCACGCCACGCGCGCCCAACTCAGGGCCCAGCGCGTCCTTTGCCTGATCGCCGTAGATGCATTGCAGGCGACGCGCGTCCAGCGACTGGATCGCCGCTCAGCATTTCGGCAAGCCGCTGGCCGTCCTGCGCATGGCCGCTGTCGGGCAACACCACCACCATGGCCTTCGGCGTGCCTTCCGGACGTAGCACTTTCACCGAGCGGTAATGCCCGGCGGTGTTTCCGTTATGCAGATGACGCGCCACGGCGTAGCCGCTGCCGCCGATCAGCAGTACTGCGACGACCCAACGAAACACTTTGATTCCCCAGCCCATCACCACAATCCTCGCAAGCGCTGGCGCTTGGACTGCGACGAAGGCGACCGGTTCCGCCGCGATTGCAGGCAGTGTTCGCCGCGGTTAAGCCTGCGCGCCCTGTCTTGCGGCGGGACCAGCCTGGAAACTGCTCGGTCGTCGCCAGCGATAGGTCACTTCGACGTGGACATGGCACCCGGACAGCACCACGATCAGCGATCGATGTCCGTGCAGGCGTAACCGCGCTTGCGCACCGGCTTGCACCTGTGCCTAGATCCCGCGCGCCAGGCGGAAGCCGATCCGTGCGCTGGTGCTGTCCGAGTCCTGCGACTGCCGCCAGGCCGCACGCGTCTGCTGCGGCGAATTGGCCCAGCTGCCGCCGCGGATCATGCGCTGCCGGCAGCCGGGGTTGAACCACGCCGCACCGTCGGCCGGCGCGCGACGGTAGCTGGCATGCCAGCAGTCGGCCACCCACTCGCTCAGGTTGCCTCCCATGTCGTGCAGCCCCCAGGCGTTGGCGCGGAAGCTGCCGACCGGTGCCGGGCCCCAGAAGCCGTCGCCGTAGCCGACGAAGCCGTTGTTCCAGTGCCGGCCGCTGCGCGAGACATCGTTGCCGCCGGTGAAGTTGCCCGCGTCCAGCGGCGGCGAGCCGGCATTGCCCCAGGGATAGCGCCCGGTGGTGCCGGCACGCACCGCGTATTCGAACTCGGCCTCGCTGGGCACGTGGTAATGGCGGCCGGTCTGTTCCGACAGCCAGCTCGCATAGGCTTCGGCGTCGCGGATGCTGACGTGCATCACCGGACTGTTGGGTGCGGCCTGCGCGCCGTTGTAGTCGGACTGCCAATCCACCCCGCTGCGGCGGATGAAGTTGCCGCTGCGCTCGTCGTACACCACCGAATGCCCGCGTCGGGTGGCACGCGGGCGGGCGCCGGTCGCCTCGATGAACTGGCGGAACTCGGCGACCGTCACTTCGGTGATCGACAACGCAAAGCCGCGCGCGAAACGCACGTAATGCGACGGGCGCTCGTTGTCGGAGGCGCCGGGCTCGGCATCGCCTGCACCCATCTGGAACGCGCCATGCGGCACCACGATCATCTGCGGGCCGCGCCCGCCGACCTTGAGCCCATCGGTGAACACCTGCCCGGGGCGGAAGCTGCCGTAATGGGTGGCCAATTCCAGCCGCCGACGCAGATCGCCGGCCACCGCATCGCCCGGATCGGCGATGCGCAACACTTCTGCCAGTGTTTCGCCAGCTGCCTTGAGGCCGCGCGGCGAGGTGAGATCGTGCAGGCCGGCGTCGTGCAAGGCGGCGATCTGGGCACGGCGCATGCGCTCGATGCGCGCACGTGCGTCGGCAATGGTCGGTGCGCGCTCACGCACCGGCCCGGCCATCTGCAACCAGTAGCGTGCGCCGATGAAGTCGCTCGCCTCGGCTGCCTGTTCGGCGCGTGCCAGCAGGCCGCTTTCCACCGCAGCCAGCCCCTGGCGCGTGCGCGGATTATCCGGATCCAGCTGCGCCGCATCGCGAAAGTTCACCAACGCCCCGTTGCCGTCCTCGCCCAGGCGGCCGCCGCGCAGATCCTCCTCGCCGGCACGGTTGAAGCTCAGCACCCGCTGCGCGGTTTCCACCGCCCGTTGCAATGCCCGCACCGTCGGATCCTGCGGAGCGAGCGCCAGCGCCACGATGGCCAGCTCACGCGCCTGTTCCAGCGCACTGTCCTGACGGTCGGTCTGCTCGATCAGCGCTTGGCCACGCTCGATCAACCGGCGCCGCGCCTGCTCCAGCCCGCGACGGCTGGACGCGTCCTTGCCGTCGGCGCGCTGCTGGATCGCCAGATACAACGGAATCGCGTCGTCCGCATTGCGATACAGCCGGTCGTCCTGCAACGCCTGGTCGGCGCGCTTGCGCGCCTGGGCCAGCGTCTCATCGCCCAGGTCGACCGGTGGCGGCTGCCAGTGCGCCACGGTCTCTGCGGATTCTTCGCCACCGATGGACACATTCGGCTTGCCCGGCGCCGCAGCGGCGGCTGCAGGTCGCGGCGCTGCGGCAGGCGCCGGCGTCGGTGTCCGCGAACAGGCGCACACGCTTAGCGCAACCAATGCCCACGCTGCGATCCGGTTACCGCACTCACCCACCACCTGCTCCTTCCAGTGCTCTGCCGCACGACAGGCGATCGCGACGTTAGGCTATTCTGCGCGTTCTGCGCAAACCCTCGCTGTCGACGGAAATCACGTGCCCCATTGGATCACCCACCCCTCCGAGCTGAGCGAACGCCTGCAGGCATCGCGTCCGTCCCGCATTGGCCTGGATACCGAATTCATTCGCGAACGCACCTACTGGCCGCAACTGGCGCTGGTACAGATGGCCATCGGCGAGGAGATCCTGTTGATCGACCCGCTGATCCCGGGCATGAACGAGGCGCTCAGGGAGTGGTTGACCGCCACCGACATCGTCAAGGTGATGCATAGCGCCAGCGAGGACCTGGTCACCTTCAAATGCGCGTGCGGGGTGTTGCCGCGGCCGTTGTTCGATACCCAGATTGCCGCCGCGCTGGCCGGTGTGGGTGGCGGCATGGGTTATCAAAAACTGGTGCAGGAAGTAACCGGCACCTTGCTGACCAAGGGCGAGACGCGTTCGGACTGGATGCGCCGCCCGCTGTCGCCGGCGCAGCTGGAATACGCCGCCGACGATGTGCGTTACCTGTTCGCCATCCACGACGAACTCACCCGCCGCCTGACCGAGCAGGATCGCCTGGGCTGGCTGGCCGAAGATGCCGAGCGCCTGCTCGCCACGGTGGAGCACGACGATGGCGAGCGCTGGCCGCATGTGAGCCTGCGCACCGCGCAGTTCCTGGAACCTGCGGCGCAACGTCGGCTGTTGCGCTTGCTGCGCTGGCGCGACCTGCAGGCGCGTCAGAGCGATCGCCCGCGCAGCTGGATCCTGGACAACGAGCTGGCCAGCCAGCTGGCGCGCTTTCCGCCGGCCGATCTGGACGCCTTGCTGCGCCAGTTCGACACGTTTCCCAAGGCCCCGCGCAAGCTCGCCGCCGCAGTGTGGGAAGCGCTCAACACGCCGCTGCCCGACGAGGACCATGCGCCGCTGGCGCAGGCCGCCACCGAGGGCAACAAGGCCGTGCTCAAGCGCCTGCAGGATGCAGTGGCCCAGCGCAGCCGCGAGCTGGGACTGCCCGACGGCATCCTGGCCTCGCGCCGGCACCTGGAAACCCTGATCGAGCAACGCAGCTGGCCCGCACCGCTGGGGCAATGGCGCCGCAACGCTCTGGAAGCGCAGCTGACGCCGCTGCTGGAAGACGCTGCAGCGCAGTGACGTGATGCAGTGGTCGACAGACCACGCAAGCATGCGCCGATGGCGATGCGGGCAAGGCACAGGCGGCCGTTCGCCAGCTGCGTCACCACATCGCCGGCCGCGAATCAGACCAGACATTCGACCAGCATCCTTGTCCATCGCCGCATCTGCTCTTGCACATCGCGTCGTCGAAACCGGCGCAGTCCCCCCGGGACATCGTTGGTCGTCATGCGGTCAGCGTCTGGCCAACGCTGCACGGATGTGTCATCCCGCCTGCCCTGCTGCTGTATCGTTACGGCCGGGGTTGCCGCTTGCGCAAGCGCCCGGCGGCCTCGCCAGGACAATGCGAACACGCGACCAGACCCTGTGAAAGTCATGGTCGCGTCATGTGCAGGCACGCCCACATGCAACGGCCGCCCCCGGGCCACATGCCATAATGACGCGCGCCCATCGGGCAACGTCTCCACCACTTTATTCCGAGGCTATACCTCTGTGAGCAATACCACCTCCAAACTGGATTCCATCGCGCAAGCCAAAGCCAAGCTGCTGGACGAGCTGCAGAAGCTGGAAGAACAGGAAAAGACCGAGCGCGCGAGCGAGGCATCCTCTGCGCATGCCACCATCGTCTCGCTGCTTGAGCAGTTTGCCGGCCACTTCAACACCAAGCAGCGCAATGATATTGCCGCTTACCTGGGCACCACCGCTGCACGCAAGGAAGTGGTCAAGAGCGGGCGCAGCGAAGTCAAGCCGAAGTACGAACTGCCGCACACTGGCGAAACCTGGTCCGGCCGCGGCCGCACGCCCAAGGCCTTCGCCGCCTGGGAGGGCTCGGTGTCGTACAAGGAATGGAAGGCCAAGAACCCGGACCTCAAGTTCCCGCTGATCCGGGAGTGATTGCCGCAGGATCGCGCCCTCGGGCGGCGTCCAGGGCGCCGGCCTGCTTGGCGAATCGCGCGACATGTGGTTAGAATCCAGGCACGTGGGGCGGTAGCTCAGCTGGGAGAGCGTCGCGTTCGCATCGCGAAGGTCGAGGGTTCGATCCCCTTCCGCTCCACCATTGCATCAAACGGAAAAGCCCCGGAAACAGCTGTTTCCGGGGCTTTTCCGTTTGAGGCACCTGCGTGGGGGAGCGCGTCGGAGCGGGGCAATGACCGTGCCGGTCACGGCCATGTCGCCGGGATCACATCGTGCGCGCTAACGTCCGTTTCATCATCACGCCGGACGCAAGCCATGAGCAACGAGCAAAGCCAGCCCGACAAGGCCGCCGACAAGCAGCACGGTGTTACAGAGAGCCAGCAGGATCGCAAACAGGATGAGGCCGCCAAGCAGCGCCCTGGACAGAAAGACATGCAGATCCATGACGAACAGACCCGCCGTCCCAAGGGCAACGCCGGCCAGGGCGAATGACTTGCCAGGCACGGCGGTTTCGCAGCGCATCAGAATGGCGTCGCTGCCGCTGACCTCCCTGCCCGATGTGGCAAGATCGGCGACAGACGTCATCCGCCGGGGTGGATGAGGTCTGCGCCAACCAACGCGTGCTGCGACACACCCTCGCCACGCACGCACATCCATCGCCTGACGGCGCCCTGTTCCGGTGGTCTTCGTATGCAGATTCCTGACGCGCCCGCGTTGCAACTCTTCCACGCGACGCTGTTGCCGGGCGACGCCGCTGTCGCGGCGCAGATGCCGGCGAACGAAGACGAACGCCTGGCTGCATTGCAGGACTACCAACTGCTGGACACCGCGCCGGAGCCGGTCTACGACGCATTCACCTCGATCGCGGCGGCAGTCTGCGGTACGCCGATGGCATTGATTTCGCTGATCGACACGCAGCGCCAGTGGTTCAAGTCGAAGCTGGGCATGGCGCCGAGCGAAACCCCGCGCGAGCTGTCGTTCTGTGCGCACGCGATCCTCGAGCCCGATCAGGTCATGGAAGTGGGCGACACCCAGCTGGATGCGCGTTTCGTGGGTAATGCGCTGGTCACCGGCGAGCCGCAGATCCGCTTCTACGCCGGGGCCCCGCTGCTGACCTCCGACGGGATCGCGCTGGGCACGCTATGCGTGCTGGACCGCACACCCCGACGGCTGTCGGCGGTCGAGCGCGACGCGCTGCAGGCGCTGGCAAGGCAGGTCGTCGACACCATCGAACTGCGGCGTGCAGCCAGGCTGGTCGAGCTGGACGCGCTGCGTGACGAACTCACCGGCGTGTGGAATCGCGCCGGCCTGGAGCATGCGCTGCACACACTGACACAGAGCTCGGCCACCGCCCCGATGCCGTCGCTCGCCCTGGCGCTGATCGACCTGGATGGCTTCAAACGGCTGAAGTTGCAGGCTGGCGCAGCGGCAGCGGACGCCACGCTGGTCCAGGCTGCCAGGATGATCGAAGCGCAGGTGCCGGAGACCGCCACGGTGGCGCGGTTGAGCTGCGATCGGCTCTGTGTCGCGTTGCCGGAGACAGCGACGACCGAGGCCGTGGAGATGATCGAACGTGTCCGCAAGGCGATCGAAGCGGCACGCTGGCCAGCCGGCGCACTGACGATCAGTGCAGGCCTGGTCGAGGTGGCAGCCGGTGCGTCGCTCGACAGCAACGCCTTGCTGGCGCGTGCGCGACACGCCTTGCAGGACGCGATCGGCAATGGACGCAACTGCGTGCACCGTTTCAATGGCTGGCATCGGCAGGACTGAGTGGCAGGCCACCCCCAGGTCTGACGAGGTCGATGACCAGGGCGCTGCTCGACACGGCCACGCAGCCTCAGCGAAGTGGTCGAGGCATGTGTCCGGCTGCAGTCGTTGCGGTTCGGACGCATTGCGCACACACCCGCGACCGTGCCCCTTTAGCGGCTAATCCAGCGTAGCGGGCGGCCGCCAGGCGGTAGGCAGTCGTGTTGTCAGTTGCGCTTGACCAGACTCAGGCTGCCAAAGCCTCGGGGTTGCCGGCGATTTCGTCCACCTGCAGCACCTGCTCCATCTCCAGCAGCACCACGAAGCGCTCGCCCACCTTGCCCATGCCGCGCAGCAGGTCGCGGCGGATATGCGTGCCGAACGATGGTGCCGCTTCGATGTCCTGATCGGCCAGTTCGATCACCGCGTTGACCGCATCGACCAGCACCCCGATCACCTGCGCTCCCTGCGCCTGTTCGGTGGCCAGGATCACGATGCAGCTGCGTTTGCCGATCGCGCTGTCGGCACGTCCCAGCCGCGATTGCAGATCCACCACCGGTACCACTGCACCGCGCAGATTGATCACCCCGCGCACGCAGGCCGGCATCGACGGCACCGGCGTGGGTGCGCGGTACTGGATGATTTCGCGAATGCCAAGAATGCTGATGGCGAAGGTTTCGCCATCCAGCTGGAAGGTCAGGTACTGGGCCGCCGCGTCGGCGTCGCCAGGCATCACGTCGGGGGTCTGTGCAGTCATCGATCCGTCTCTCAGAAGCTAGCGAATTGGCCTTCGTCCGGGCCCTCGGATATCGCATAGGCCGGCGCCGTGGTGGTGCTCCAGCCGCGCGTACCGGACGCACGTGCCGGACGTGCGACAGCCACCTTGCCGCGCTTGGGCGCCGTGCTCGCCGGCCCCTGCCCTCCCAGACGGAAGAACGCCATGCTCTGCTGAAGCTGCTCGGCCTGCCCGCTCATCTCCTCGGCAGTGGCGGCCAGTTCTTCCGATGCGCTGGCGTTCTGCTGGGTGGTCTGGCTCAGCTGCACCACCGCCGAATTGATCTGGCTGACGCCGGAGGATTGCTCTTCGGACGCCGCGGAAATCTCCTGTACCAGGTCCGAGGTGCGCTTGATGCTAGGCACGATGCTGTCGAGCAAACGGCCGGCGCGATCGGCCAGTTCGACGCTGGAACTGGCGACCTCGCCGATCTCCTGCGCGGCCACCTGGCTGCGTTCGGCCAGCTTGCGCACCTCGGCGGCAACCACCGCAAAACCTTTGCCATGTTCGCCGGCGCGCGCCGCTTCGATCGCCGCATTGAGCGCGAGCAAATTGGTCTGATACGCGATGTCGTCGATGATGCCGATCTTCTGCGCGATCTGCTTCATCGCCTGGGTGGTGGCGACCACCGCTTCGCCGCCTTCGATGGTTTCTTTGGCGGCCTGCGTGGCCATGCCATCGGTGATGCGGGCGTTTTCGGTGTTCTGGCTGATCGATGCGGTCATCTGTTCCAGCGAGGCGCTGGTCTCTTCCACACCGGCGGCCTGTTCGCTGGCGGCCTGCGACAACGACTGCGCGGTGGCGCTGACTTCTTCCGACGCGCTGGCCAGGGTTTCGGCGCTGGTGTTGACCTCGCCGACCACCTGCGACAGCTTCTGCACCATCGTGCGCATCGCTTCGAGCAGTTGCGCGGTCTCGTCGCGGCCGTGCACGTCGATGCGCATGGTCAGATCGCCTTCCGACAGCCCGTTGGCCACCGCCACTGCGCGGCGGATCGGGCCGGTGACGCTACGGCTGATCACCACACCGAGAATCGCGCCGAGCAGCACGCCGCCGCAGATGATGGCCATCAGCAGCCTGGAGCTGCGCGCATGGATGCTGCCGGCTTCGGCATTGGCCGAGGCGGCGCTGCGCTCGCGCAGCCCGCTCAGGTCGGTCATCAGGCTATCGACTTCGTCCGAGCTGGCGCGTACCGCACGCGACAACGCGGCCAGTTCCGGATTCGGATCGCGCAAGGCTTCGCGGTTGGCGGCGTCGATGAAGCGGCCGCGTTCTTCCAGATATTTCTGCCAGGCGCGGTCGAATTGCGCCAGCTTGTTCCTGCCTTCCTCGGTCTGGAAACTGGAGCGCGCGCGCGTCATGTAATCGACTACCTTGGCGGTGTACTTGTCGATGCTCTGCACGTGCGACTGACGCTCTTCGGCGGTGCTGGCCAACAATAGATTGGCGCGTGAGCGGCCGGCGTAGATGAGGTTGATATTGGCCTCTTTCACGTTCGACAAGCCGAGCAGTTCGCGCTCGTAAAGCGAGGTCGACAGCTCGCTGATACGACCGGAGTTGGAATAGCCCACCCACCCGATGCATGCGCCGATCGCCGAGACGATCAGGAACGCCACGATCAGCCTGGTTCCGATTCTGAAATTGCCTAACATTGGGAAGTTCTCATGAAGATGGTGCGTGCGCGACCTGCATTGCAGGGTCGTCCGGTGGCGTGGTGCGGGTGCCGCTCACTGACGCGGCTTGTCTCACCAATCGCTAATGGCTATCGGCGACGCCAAAACGCGCTTGAGATGAAAACCGTACCTAACTGCGTATTCACGTCATTGGATATGCGCTTTTGTGACGGGGCATACGCTAGCAAGGCCTGACATTCGGAAAATTCCTACCCCGGAGTGGCGCATTGTCCGGGACAGTCCGCGGGGACGTCACGCCTGCGCGGTTAGGCTTGGCGCATGTCGCCACAGCCACTCCCACGCGGTTTCTATGCGCACGATGCCCGCCAGGTCGCGCTGCGATTGCTCAACAAGGTATTGGTCAGCGCGGACGGACGCCGCGGCCGCATTACCGAGGTCGAGGCGTATTGCGGCAGCGAAGATCCGGCTGCGCATTCGTTTCGCGGCATGACCCCACGCACGCAGGTGATGTTCGGCGCGCCGGGGCATCTGTATGTGTATTTCATCTACGGCATGCACTGGGCGATCAACGCAGTGTGCGGCGGTGCGCCCGGGCATGCGGTGCTGATCCGTGCGCTCGAACCGCTGGCCGGTATCGCCTCCATGCAGGCCGCGCGCAGCGCCGCCCCGCTCAAGACCTTGACCACCGGGCCCGGTCGCCTGTCCCAGGCATTCGGGGTGAAAGCGACGGACAACGGGCTGGATCTGACCGACGCCAGCGCACGCCTATGGATCGAGGACGACGGCCTGCCGCCGCCGTCCGAGCCGCTGGCAACGCCGCGCATCGGCATCCGCAAGGCGATGGATGCGCCGTGGCGCTGGGTGGTGCCCGATAGCCGCTATCTGTCGCGTCCGCTGCCACGGACGACTGGCGCGCGCGCGGTGCCGCCGGGCGACTGAGCCAGCCACTGCTCCATCGGCGTCTGCTCGGCGGCGCCAGGCCCACGCTGCAGCAGGCGCAAGGCCTGCTCGGCCTGTTCGTCGCTCAGTTGCTGCAGCGGCTGGAAGCGATCTGCCACCCACACCGCCATCGGCAGGCCATCGAGATAGGCTATACGATTGCCCGGCACGCGCGCGACGCGCTCGCCCGGCAGGAGACTGCCCAACAGATTGCTCGGGTCACTCGCACTCACGCACACCCAGTGTTGCGGCAGGGCTTGCGCACGCACGCGGCGCAGGGCGGCGATCGCATCCGGCAACGCGAACTGCTCGCCGGACAGCCCGGCGATGAAACGCCCCCCACGGATTTCGCCACGCGCTTCCAGGCGTTGATACATGCGCAGCAACTCGCGCCACGGCGGCAACCACGCCGCCTCGCGCTCCAGCAGCCGCCAGCAGACCACGCCGTAGCGACGCAACAAGGTGTACGCCACATGTTCGAGCATGTCCTGATGGCGCTCGCCGGCTTCGGCCAGCGGCAGCTCCGGCAGCGCGCGCACCGGCGCCCAGCGACCGGCATCGCGAATGCCCAGCGCACTGGCGCGGCGCCGGTGGCGCGACAGCGCAGAGGGCCGCTTGGACGCCGGCACCAGCAACGCGCGCAGCCCGGCATAACTGTCGCAATGCGCGCGCCCGCGCATCACCAGTTCGCTCAGGGCATCTTCCAGCTCGGTGCTCATCAGGCGGGCCGCATCGGCGATCTCGTCGAAGAACAAGGCGCCTTGCTGCTGCAGGACCTCCACCACCCGTTGCGCGCGCGAGCCCAGTGGCGCGTCGTCAGCCTCGCGTGCCAGGCTGCTCCAGCGTTGCGCCTCGCGGCGCGGCAGCAACACGATCGGCGTGCTGCGCAGCGCGGCACCGCTACGGCCACCGCCGGGCCGCAGCCGCGCCCACACGGTGCGCCCGGCGGTGCACAGCTCGTCCAGCCAGGCCGGTTGATAGTCACGCATGCGTGCCGGCAGCAGCTCGCTCTCCCACAGCACTGCGGGTGCCTCGAAGCCTTCCAGCTGCCCGACGACGCCGGCCAATGCGTCCGGCCCGGCCACCCGGCTGGCGCCATCGACATGCTGCAACTCGAACAGGAACCGCGCGTAATCGCGTTGCGCCACCGGCTCGATCTCGCGGCGCAACCGTCCCAAGGTATAGCGATGGATACGCGCCAGCAGATGACGTTCGCACCACTCTTCCGACTGCGCCTGCGCGCTGAAGTGGCCGGCCATGACGTAACCCTCGCGCTGCAGGGCGGCCAAGGCAAGCACGATCTCGGACGCGGGCAAGTGCAGTGCGCCGGCCAAGGCCGGCACTTGCGCCGGGCCGACCGCAGACAGGCGGCCGCGCAGCAGCTCGCGCACGGCCCAGTCGCGCTGCCAGTCGGCAACGCGGCAATCTGCCGGTGCCTGTAGCGGCGGTTGCGCAACGGCGTGCGCATACAGCGGCGCAAACCAGTCGATGCGCTCGGCACTGATCCACAGCGCGGGCACCCCATCGAATGCCAGACAACTGGCACGCCCATCGCCGGCAAGTGCAGCCAGCCAGGCGTGCCATCGCGCATCGCCCGCTTCATCGACGGGAAGCACGCCGAGCCCGACCAGCGCTTCGTGCATTTCTTCGGCATCGCGCGGCTGCGGCCAGGCCTGTTCGCGCACCGAGGCGATGGCCTCGGGATCGAGCTGCCCCAGATCGTCGCTGCTCTGCGGCGTGTAGCGACGGCTTTGCACGGCCTGGGTGCGGCGTTCCTCCAGCGGTGCGTCGTCCAGGAACGCGTACGGCCGCGCATTCAAGGCTTCGGCCGCCAGCGGCGACGGTGCGGCCAGATCGCGCGCCACCAGCGTAATCGCCCCCGACTCCAGCCCGCGCAGCACCTGCAACCAGCCCTCGCTGTCCATGGACTGATGCAGGCAGTCTTCCAGCGTCTGCGCCACCAGCGGATGGTCAGGCACCTCGCGCTCGCCGACCAGATTCTCCGCGCAGGCGACCTGATCGGGGAACACCGTCGCCAGCAGATCCTCCGACTTCATCCGTTGCAGCTGCGGCGCGACCTTGTTGCCACCGGCAAAGCGCGGCAGCGCCATCGCATTGGTCGCATTCCAGCGCCAGCGCACGCCGAACAGCGGCGCATCCAGCACCGCCTGGATCAACACATGCTCTGCCGATGACGAATGCAGATAGCGGGCCACCTCCTCCAGGGCAAAACTATGACTGGTGGACAGCGACAACACGATCGCATCCTCGGTCGCGGCAGCCTGCAGTTCGAAGTTGAAGGTACGGCAGAAGCGCTTGCGCAACGCCAGTCCCCAGGCGCGATTGATGCGGCTGCCGTACGGCGAGTGGATCACCAGTTGGGTGCCGCCGCTGGCATCGAAGAAGCGCTCCATCACCAGGCACTGCTGGGTCGGCATCGCGCCCAGGGCCGTGCAGGCATGGGCGAGATAGTCGACCAGCTGGCGTGCAGCTTCCACCGAGAGATCCAGCACGGTGTGCAGCCAGTCGCAGGCGGCCTGATGTGGCGGGCTCTCCAGCCGCACCGCAACCTCGCCACGCAGACGCGACACCGCAGCCGACAATTCGTCGCTGCGCCCGGGCGCCTCGCCCAGCCAGAACGGGATATTCGGTGGCGCGCCCTTGGCATCTTCCACGCGCACGCGCCCGGCATCCACGCGCAGGATGCGGTAGCTGGCATTGCCGAGCTGAAACACATCGCCGGTAAGACTTTCGACCGCAAAATCCTCGTTCACCGTGCCGATCTTTTCGGCCTGCGGCTCCAGCACCACACTGTAATCGCCGGTTTCGGGAATGGTGCCGCCGGAGGTCAGCGCGGTCATGCGTGCGCCGCGGCGCGCATGCAGGCGCCGATGCACCGCATCGCGATGCAGGTAGCCCGCGCGCGGCCCGAGCCGTGTGCTGAAACCCTCACACAACATGCGCACCACGCTATCGAAGGTCGCACGGCTCAGCTGCGCGAACGGCCAGGCGCGACGCACCAACGCGAACAGCGCGTCCTCATCCCAGTCCTCGCACGCGGCCTCGGCCACGATCTGCTGTGCAAGCACATCGATCGGCGCCAGCGGAATGCGCAAGGCGTCCAGCTCACCGCGGCGCACGCTGTCCAGCAGCGCGGCGCATTCGACCAGCTCGTCGCGGGTCTGCGGAAACAGGCGCGCCTTCGGCGTGCCGCCGACCGCATGCCCGGAGCGTCCCGCACGCTGCAGGAAGGTGGCGATCGAACGTGGCGAACCGAGCTGGCAGACCAGGTCCACATCGCCGATATCCAGGCCGAGTTCCAGCGATGCGGTGGCCACTAGCACGGTGAGGTCGCCGGCCTTGAGTCGCTGCTCGGCCAGCAGACGCGTTTCGCGCGACAGGCTGCCGTGGTGCGCGGCGACGCGCCGCTTGCCGAGCAGATCGCCAAGATGGCGCGCAGCGCGCTCGGCCATGCGCCGCGTGTTGACGAATACCAGCGTGGTGCGATGTTGCTGCGCGAGCCTGGCGACATCGGCATACACCTGCAGCCACTGATCGTTGGACATCACCACGCTCAGCGGTGTCGGCGGCAAGGCCAGCGCCAGATCGCGCCTGCGGGTGTAGCCGATATCCACGATCTCGCAGGGCGGCGGCTGGCCGGCATCGCCCGCCCCGACCAGGAACTGCGCCACGGTCTCGATCGGCTTCTGCGTCGCGGACAAGCCAATGCGCGTGATCGGGCGCTCGGCCAGCCGCTGCAATCGCTCCAACGTCAGGGTCAGGTGACTGCCGCGTTTATCCGCGGCCACCGCGTGGATCTCATCGACGATGACAGTGCGCACATGCCGCAGCGCATTGCGCCCGGACGCCGAGCCCAACAACACGTACAAGGACTCCGGCGTGGTCACCAGGATATGCGGCGGCGTGCGGCGCGCCTGTGCCCGCTCACGCTGCGGGGTGTCGCCGGTACGCACCGCCGTGCGCACCGCCACGTCCGGCAGACCGCTCGCGACCAGGGCCGTGCGGATGCCCTGCAACGGCGCATCCAGATTGAGGTGGATGTCGTTGGACAGCGCTTTCAGCGGCGAGACGTAGACCACGCGGGTTTCGTCCGGCAACGCGCCGCCGTTGGCCAGGCCGTCGCGGATCAATGCATCGATTGCCGCGAAGAACGCCGTCAGCGTCTTGCCCGAGCCGGTCGGCGCGGCCACCAGCGTGTGGCGCCCGGCCTGGATCGCCGGCCACGCGGCAATCTGCGCCGGCGTGGGCGCAGCGAAGGTCTGCGCGAACCACGCAGCCACGACAGGATGGAACTGCTGCAGGACAGGATGCATAGGCGATGCCGCAGGCCGTCATGCCAGGCCAGGGCGAGCGGCGTGTGGATTCAACGGGGCACAAGTCCACTGGATGGGGTCGCGCTGCGCCCGACACAAGCCAACCGCAGGCGGTGAATGGTCAAAGCGGGTGCCGGCCTGACTGCGCAGCGGCCAAGCTGGGCGCGCCCGGCGCACCGAATCGATCTACTGCAACTTTCCTGTCAGCTCCAGTTCGACCGGCGCGCTGACGAGCGCGCGCGACGTAGAGACAGCCGTTCGCGGCACAGCGAGTGGCCGCGTGTACAAGTGCCGGATGCCGGCCGGCGCATCGGGTCACCAGCGACCAGCGCAACGCTGCGGCCCGGCGCGCTGATTGTCGATCGGGCGCAGGCCATGGCACATTGACGCCATGCCCAGCCTTATTCTCTTCATGATTGCCGGCGCCGCGCTGTACGCGTTCTGGAATTCCTCGCGCGCGGCTGCCGAACGTGCCGATATCCTCGGCCGCAATGCCTGCCGCGCCGCCGATGTGCAATGGCTGGACCAGAGCGTGCATTCCACCAATATCCGCATCTGCCGCAAGCCCAATGGCTGGCTGGGCTTCGAGCGGACGTTCCGGTTCGAGTATTCCTCCGATGGCATCGACCGTCACAGCGGCCGCCTGGTGCTGCGCGGCGATCAATTGATCGCCTTCACCGGACCGCAAGTAGCCACGGTGACGCCGTTGAGCCCGGACCATCAACGCCTGAACTGACCGCGATTTGATCGATCTGTGCGTATGCAGACACCTTTCCTGCATACAGTGCCCTGCGACCGAAGATCAGGTCACTGCCGCATATCCACAACGCTGTACGGCACATGCAACGGCGTGTTCTGAAGGCAATATGCACGTGCGGTGCACGTGGCAAGCGTACATGCCGCAACAATGGATGGACGCGCGATGCGCGCCCGCTCGTGCAGTTACTTGACCACGCGTAGATGCGGACGCTTGCCCGCGCTCGGCGGCTCGTCCGGCGCGGGCGCGCTCGGCGGCGGCGGTGCGCCCGGATCGGGCGGCTCAGTGCTGGTGCCGGGGATATCGTCCGGCAACGCCATGCCCTGCCCGGTCTCGCGTGCATACACCGCCAGGACGGCGGCCATCGGCACCATTACCGGATAACTGACGCCGCCAAAGCGCGCGGTGAACTGCACGCTTTCGTTGTCGACCTGCAGCCCGACCACGGCGCGCTCGGCGATGTTCAGAACGACACGGCCGTCCTTGACGGCACTGGCAGGTACCTGCACGCCAGGCAGCCCTGCGTCCACCAGAACGTGCGGGGTCATGCCGTTGTCGTTGATCCATTCGACCAAGGCCCGCAGCAGGTACGGGCGATGGCTGGTCATGCGGGGGAAATCTTCGCTCATGACCTCATTTTACCCGCACACGGCCCGCAGCGGCGGCTGCGCGACGGCGCCTCGGTCTGTTGGCATACAGCCGTCGCATCAGCCAGGCAGGTCGCGCAGTTTCTTTTCCTGATCGGTCAGGCTACGGATGAAGCCGGGATTGCGGAAGATCCGGTTGCCGTAATCTTCGATCGCCTTGCCATCCTTGGGCAGGCCGATCTCCAACGCGTCCAGTCGCCAGATGATCGGCGCCATCGCGCAATCGGCCAGACTCATTTCCGGATTGAGGAAGAACTTGCTGGCCTTGAACAGCGGCACCGACGCGGTGAGCAGTTCCTTCAGGCGCTTGCGGCCGGCTTCGGCCTGGGTCTTGTTGCCGAGCTGGATGGCCTGCACCTGCGGCACCCAGTCGTGCTCGATCCGCAGCATCGCCAGACGCAGGCGCGCGCGCGAGAGCGGATCGACCGGCATCAACGGCGGATGCGGGTAGCGCTCGTCCAGGTATTCGCTGACCACCGATGCGGCGTACAGCACCAGGTCGCGTTCGACCAGGGTCGGGACCGAATGATAGGGATTGAGATCGATCAGATCTTCCGGGGGATTTTGCGGGTCGACCGGCACCAGGTCGTAGGTCACCCCTTTCGCCGCCAGGACCAGACGGACCCGGTGGCACAACACGTCGTCGTTGGACGAAAACAAAGTCAAGGTATTCCGCATACGCACACTCGTCGCCATTCAAGGCTCTCCGACGACCGGAATCCGCCGGCCGCATCGGCGCGGCCGGCCCAACGCCGACCGTCACCACGGTCCTTCGAGTGTGCAATCACGTCACGCAAAAGCCAAGGGTGATAGGGCCTCAAAAACACGAACAAGCCATATTCTCGTGTTGAATGTCGGGCGCATCGCGCAATTACGCATCATCGGCGGGTGGGCACGCGGCTGATCTGTGGATCCTATGCAGGGCCCTTGCCCGCCCACCGTCGCAGGACACGCCGCAAGTACGTCCCTGTAGGCTCTGGCGCGGCATCCCCATGCCGCGTAAGGTCCCGCGACGGTGGGCGGGCAAGGACCAGTCGAGATGGTCGGTGTGCACAGTTAAGAGCAATGGTTGATGCGCGTTGTTCGACCATGAAGCGCCGGCTCAACGTCCGATGTAAGTCGAGCGGAAAGCGGTTTTTTACGGCCGCCGACCAGCTGTCTGGTACGGTGTCCTCACCGGTTGCGGGACCGTGTGGCGGTGTGGATGCCGCCACCGAGCCCCCACGAACGGGTTCAGGGCGTGTGCCGCAAGCGGTAAGGGCGCCGCGCCCTCGACCAACGTGACTTGTGAACAACTAGATAGCGCCAATGGTCGCTAACAACACAACGACTGCGCGGCGCCCGCATACGCCACGCGGCCGCCCAGGCGTCACAGCACGATCAATGCACGTCTTTCCAGTATTCCTTCTTGAGCAAGTAGGCGATGAAGGTCAGCAAGGCCAGGAACAGGATCACCCACACGCCCATGCTCTGCCGCTTCAAGGCAGCCGGTTCGCCGGCGTACTCGAGGAAGTTGGCGATATCGCGCACGGTCTGGTCGAACTCCACCGGTGTCTGTCGCCCCGGCTGACCGAGCTTGAGCGCCTGCACCGGCTTGTCGCCGGTCGCCTTGTCGGGCGGGCCATACTGCGCCTGCTGCAGGCCTTGCAGCTCCCACAGCGGGTTGGGCATGGAGGCATTCGGGAACAACTGATTGTTCCAGCCCAAGGGGCGGGTCTGATCCAGATAGAACGACTTGAGGTAGGTGTAGACCCAGTCGGTGCCACGCACGCGGGCGATCAGGGTCAGATCCGGCGGTGCCTTGCCGAACCACTTGGCCGCCGCATCGTGCGGCATGGTGCCTTCGATATGTTCGCCGACCTTTGCACCGGTGAAGTTGAGGTTGGTCATGACCTCAGCTTCGCTCAAACCCAGATCGCTGGCCATGCGCGAATAACGCAGGTACTTCAGCGAGTGGCAGCCGGAACAGTAGTTCATGAACAACTGCGCGCCGCGCTGCAACGAGGCACGGTCGCTCAGGTCGTTGCCGGCCTGCTGCACCGCACCGCCTTCGGCCGCGATCGCACCGCCGCCAATGAGCAGCCCGCACAGCAGCGCAAACACGCCTGACTTCCATGACATGAGGATGCGCTTAGTCATGGGTGGTCACCCGCTCCGGCACCGGCTTCGTCTTGTCCAGCCGCGTCCACACCGGCATGGTGATGAAGAAGGCGAAGTACAGGAAGGTCAGCACGCGCCCGACATAGGTCTCGTGGGCGTCGGTGCCAGGACCGGAGCCGATCACGCCCAGCCACACGAAGCACACCACCAGCACGCCGAGCGCGACCTTGGAGATCCAGCCGCGGTAGCGGATCGAACGCACCTTCGCCCGATCCAGCCACGGCACCAGGAACAGGATCGCGATCGCCGAGAACATCACCAGCACGCCACCGAGCTTGTTGGGCACGACCCGCAACATCGCGTAATACGGCGTGTAGTACCAGACCGGCTTGATGTGCTCCGGGGTCACCAGGCGATTGGCCTCGGTGAAGTTGTCGTGCTCCAGGAACAGGCCGCCGAACGCCGGCGCGAAGAAGATGATGAAGGCGGCGATCAGCAGCAAAAAGCCGACCCCGACCAGATCCTTGACCGTGTAATACGGATGGAACGGGATGCCGTCGGCCGGCTTGTGCGCATCCCAGCGATTGCCCTTCGGCCCCTTCTTGATTTCCACGCCGTCGGGATTGTTGGAGCCCACTTCGTGCAGCGCGCCGATGTGCAGCACGATCAGCAGCAACAGCACCAGCGGCAGCGCGATCACGTGCAGCGCGAAGAAGCGGTTGAGCGTGGCATCGCCGGGCAGGTAGTCGCCCATGATCCATTCGGTCAGCCCGTTGCCGATCACCGGGATGGCGCCGAACAGGGAGATGATGACCTTCGCGCCCCAGAACGACATCTGCCCCCACGGCAGCACGTAGCCCATGAAGGCTTCGGCCATCAGCACCAGATAGATCAGCATGCCGAGAATCCACACCAGCTCGCGCGGCTTCTGGTAGCTGCCGTACATCAGCCCGCGGAACATATGCAGATACACCACGATGAAGAACAGCGAGGCGCCGGTGCTGTGCATGTAGCGGATCAGCCAGCCCCACTCCACGTCGCGCATGATGTATTCGATCGAGGCGAAGGCATCGGCGGCGCTGGTCTTGTAGTGCATCGTCAGGAAGATGCCAGTGACGATCTGGTTGACCAGCACCACGATGGCCAACGAGCCGAAGTAGTACCAGAGGTTGAAGTTCTTCGGCGCGTAGTACTCGCTGACATGCTTGCGATACATGGGCATCAGCCCGGGCGCGCGTTCGTTGACCCAATCGAACACACCATTGGCGGTACGGACCAGGATATTGCTCATCAGGCAGCCCCCGTGCTGTTGGCCGACGTACCGGCACCATCGGGATCGACGCCGATCACCAGGGTGTTGTCGTCCACATAGTGGTGTGGGGGCACCAGCAGATTGATCGGTGCCGGCACGCCGTCGAAGACGCGGCCGGACATGTCGAAGCGCGACTTGTGGCAGGGGCAGAAATAGCCGCCCTTCCACTGCGGGTCGTAGGGCTCGGGGCGGATCTCGGCGACCATTTCCGGCGAGCAGCCCAGATGCGTGCACAGCCCCACCAGCACCGAGATGTCGGACTTGATCGAGCGGTACTCGGGATTCTTCAGTACGTAGTCGGGCTGCTGGTCCTTGTTCTCGGACTTGGGATCCTTGAGCCGGTCATCCAGTGATGGCAGTGCGTCGAGCATCGCCTTGGAGCGCTTGACGATCCAGATGGGCTGACCGCGCCATTCCAGAACCAGCCGTTGCCCTTCCTGCAAGGCGCTGATGTCGGCGGTCACCGGGGCACCGGCCAACTTGGCGCGTGCGCTGGGATTCCACGACTTCACGAACGGAACTGCGACAAATCCTGCTCCGACCGCACCGACCACGGCCGTTGTCGCGGTCAAGAACCGACGACGCCCGATATCAGCAGGTGCGTTAACCCCATCGTTGGCCATCCGGCTCTCCGATCTTGATTAGGTAGCGTGAGGCTGCCAACGGCTGGCGGGGGGTCCAGCCGCGATGAATCGACCGCAGTGTAGCGGAACGCTTAATGCACAGACAACGCAATGTACGCAGTCGGACCGGCGCAGTGCAAACACCGGATGCAGGCGCGCATCGATTGCATCACGTGCCAGCCTCGCACAAGGCGGACAGCTGGGACGCAGTGCTGACAGAAAGGCCCCGCACCAAGCGAAGATATGCCGCGCGTTGGCTGCACCATCGCGCCCGCGCAGAGGCTGCCTGCGCGCAGATGGCTGCCTGACATCCGGCTCGATGCGTTGCGGTCAAGGCAGGCTGCAGCGCGTAGCACATACGCGCGAAGGCACACAGCTCAGTTGACGGCCGTGGTCTGCCCACGATAGCGCCCGGCCAGCAGGCCGACGCGTTGGACGTAGCGCTGGGTCTCGCTGTAAGGCGGCACGCCACCATAGCGATCCACAGCGCCCTCGCCTGCGTTGTAGCCGGCAGCGGCAAGCGTGAGATCGCCGTTGAAACGCTTCAGCAACCACGAAAGATATTGCACACCACCACGAATATTTTGCGTTGCATCATAGGCATCGCTGACCCCGAAGCGGCGTGCGGTGCCGGGCATCAACTGCATCAGACCCTGCGCGCCGGCACGACTCAGTGCCAGCGGGTTGTAGGCCGACTCGGCATGGATGATCGCGCGCACGATCGCCTCTTCGACCCCGAACTCGCGCGCGGCCGCAGTGATTTCCTGCTGATAGGCGTTGGTGTTGAGCCGGATCGCGCCGAAATTGACGCCGGGCTTGGCCGCGCAGGCGTAACAGGTTTCGATGAAGCTGTAATGGATGGTGCGCAAGCCCTGGATGCTGGCCACCTGGCGCGGGCGCGCACTGGTGTAATGGCGCACGCCGTCCTTCATATACGAATAGACCTGCCCGCTGACCACTCGGCGCGGATTGACCGCGGCGGTGGCGGGCGCTTGCACGATCTGCGTCTCCGACACCGGCAGCGCGCGCGGCATCACTGCCGAGGCGACCTCGGCAGCGCGACGTGGCGCCTGGCTGACCGGCTGACTGATGATCGTGGCCGGCGCGCCGCTGTCGATCGTGGCGCTGCTGCGCGCCTGGCTGGCGACCACGGCCGACGTCGGGCGGAGCGTGGACGGCGCGGCGCGGCGCGCAGACCGGTCCGGGGTGTAGCTGCTGATGACGCTGCAGGTCGCGCCGCTCTGGCGCTTGCTCAGGTAACTGGTGATCCCGTCGCCGCTGATGCACTTGTACAAGGTCCCGGCGCTGACCGGCGCCGCCGGCAACGTGACAAGTAACAGCCCCAGCACTCTTGACATCCCCTTCATGCGGCGGAGTGTCCCAGCTTGCTATGTGCTTGCCAAGTGGCGGCCGCGATTATCCGGGCAGTTGCTCCAGCCGCATCCGCAACGCGTTCAGCGCCTGGATCAGGGGTGGGTGCACCGTCTGCGGAGAGATATCCTCGAAAGGCAGATCGAGCAGCAGCAGGTTGGCCGCCAGGGCCGGCATGCTCGGTGCGCCCAGGCCCAGCCAGCAATGTGCCGGCCCGTCGGCTTCCAGCGCGCCCAGCCAGGGCGGGATGCGCGCGGCAAGTGCGTCCAGCGTGCCATGCAGGCGTACCCGCGCCCGACACGGGAACGGCGACTCGCCGATTGCCTTGCGCAGGAGTTGCAGCGGCTCCTCCGGTAGTGCGCGAGCGGCGAACTGGGCGCCGGTGGCACTGGCCTGGTCGATCCGGTCGGCCCGCAAGGTCCGCCAGTCCTGACGTTCGCAGTCCCAGGCCAGCAGATACCAGCGCCGCCCATAGTTCACCAGCAACGCCGGCTCGACGCAGCGCGTGAGCGACGCGCCGGAATGACGGCGATAGTCCAGACGCAGCGCGACCCGGTCGCGGCAGGCACTGGCCAGTTGCGCCAGCAACGCCGCATCCACCAAGGCACCAGCGTCCTCGGTGACCGGCAAACTGGCGGTGGCCGCATGCGCAGCGCTGGCACGCTGGCCGCTGCGCCGCGGCAACAGCGGATCGAGCTTGAGTAGCACCCGCGCCGCCGCCGCATCCATGCCGCGTATCGCCGGAGCCGCTGCGCGCAGGGCAATCGCCACCGTCAGCGCCTCGTCTTCTTCGAACAACAGCGGCAGTGCGGCTGCACCCTGCCCCAGCTGGTAGCCACCACCGGCGCCGGGCACGGCATGCACCGGGTAGCCAAGCTCGCGCAGGCGCTCGACCGCGCGCCGCACGCTGCGCGGGTGCAGTTCCAGGCGCTCGGCCAGCGCCACGCCGGACCAGCTCCGGCCGCCTTGCAACAGCGCAAGCAGACGCAACAGGCGGGCAGCGGTCGAAGCCATCGCGCTACCGTATTGCGGACAGAAACTGTCCGCAATGGCTGCGTAGGATGGCGCTGGCACCGCGGCCTATGCCTGCCGCATCCACCAAGGAACCTGCAATGTCCGACCAGCGCCACATCACCCTGTTCCACAATCCCCGCTCGCGTTCGCGCGGCGTGCTGGTGCTGCTGGAAGAGCTCGGCGCCAGTTACGACCTGCAGATCGTCAATCTGGAAAAAGGCGAGCAGCTCGCACCCGAGTACCTGGCGATCAACCCCATGGGCAAGATTCCGGCGATCCGGCACGGCGACAGCGTGGTCACCGAACAGGGCGCGATCTACCAGTACCTGGCCGAGCTGTATCCGGAAGCCGGCCTGTCGCCGGCACCGGGCGATGCCGATCGCGGCGCCTACCTGCGCTGGCTGGCCTTCTACGGCTCGGCGTTCGAGCCGGCGATCATCGACCGCGCGATGAAACGCGACGCGCCGCCGCGCGCGATCTCCCCCTACGCCGACTGCGACACGGTGCTGCAGGTGATCGACGCGCAACTGGCCAAGGACGACTATCTATTGGGCCAGCGCTGCAGCGCGGCCGATGTGTTGTGGGGCGGCGCGCTGGGCTGGATGCTCGATTTCGGCCTGGTCGACCCGCCTGCCAGCACCCGCGCCTACATCGCCCGCATGGCCGACCGGCCGGCGTTTGCACGTGCCGAGGCGACCAACGCCAAGGCCTGACCCAGGCGGACGGGCCCGACGCAAGCGGGTAAGCTGTGCGGCTATCTTCTACCCGCCTGGAATAAGCGCCATGCCCGGGACATCCGTTTCCGACCTGTCCGCGGCCACCGCCGTGGACGCACCTGCCCTGTTGCCGCTGCCGGTGGCCCGCCCGTCGGCGCCTGCCGTGGTGCGCGGCAAGCTCTACATCAAGACCCACGGGTGCCAGATGAACGAGTACGACTCGGCCAAGATGGCCGACGTGCTCGCCGCCTCCGAGGGCCTGGAGCTGACCGACAATCCCGAAGACGCCGACGTGGTGCTGGTCAACACCTGCTCCATCCGCGAGAAGGCGCAGGAAAAGGTGTTCAGCCAGCTCGGCCGCTGGAAGGCACTGAAGGCCGGCGGCAAGCCGGTGATCATCGGAGTGGGCGGCTGCGTGGCTTCCCAGGAGGGCGAGGCCATCGTCAAGCGCGCGCCCTATGTGGATCTGGTGTTCGGCCCGCAGACCCTGCATCGCCTTCCGGAGCTGATCCGCGCGCGGCGCGAATCGGGCAAGTCGCAGGTGGACATCAGCTTTCCGGAAATCGAAAAGTTCGATCGCCTGCCCGAGCCGCGCGCCGATGGCCCGTCGGCATTCGTGTCGATCATGGAAGGCTGCTCCAAATACTGCTCGTTCTGCGTGGTGCCCTACACCCGTGGCGAAGAAGTCAGCCGGCCGTTCGAGGACGTACTGGTGGAAGTTGCGCAACTGGCTGCGCAGGGCGTGCGCGAGATCAATCTGCTCGGCCAGAACGTCAACGCGTATCGCGGCGCGTATGGCGCCGATGCCGGCGACGCGGCGCAGTCCGCGGATCTGGGCTTGTTGATCCGCACCATCGCGCAGATCGAGGGCATTGGCCGTATCCGTTTCACCACCTCGCACCCGCTGGAATTTTCCGACTCGCTGGTGGATGCGTACCGCGACGTGCCGCAGCTGGCCAATTATCTGCATCTGCCGGTGCAGGCCGGCAGCGACCGCATCCTGTCGGCGATGAAGCGTGGCTACACCGCGCTGGAATTCAAGTCCAAGATCCGCAAGCTGCGCGCGGTGCGCCCGGACATTTCGATCAGCTCGGACTTCATCGTCGGCTTTCCCGGCGAGACCGAAGCGGATTTCGAAAAGACCATGAAGCTGATCGAGGACGTGGGCTTCGACCAGAGTTTCTCGTTCGTGTATTCGCGTCGTCCCGGCACCCCGGCCTCGGACCTGCAGGACGACACGCCGGAAGCCGTCAAGCAGGCGCGGCTTGCCCGCCTGCAGGCGCAGATCAATGCGCACGCCGCGCGTATTTCGCAGTCCATGGTCGGCAGCGTGCAACGGGTACTGGTGGAAGGCCCGTCGCGGCGCGATCCGAACGAATTGACCGGCAAGAGCGAGAACATGCGCCCGGTGAATTTCCCCGGCAACCCGCGCCTGATCGGACACTTCGTCGATGTGTTGATCACCGAGGCGATGAGTAATTCGCTGCGTGGTCTTATCCAGGTGGATGACAGCGCGAGCTGATGCGGCACAGGCGCCGGCTTGCAGGGCGCCTTTTCATGCAGCGCTTGGTGGCTGGTTGGAGGATGCGTGTTGGTCGGTCGCAACGTTCGTGGTGTCACTACGAGTGACAACATCGACAGCGACTCGCCTCAGTACGCAGCACGCACGCCGAGTGATCAAAATTTCACCACCTGCCTGCAACGCCTTGCGGCACAAGGCGTCCGAGCAGTTACCCACAGGCTTTGCCGAATTCGATCCACACCGCTTGTGGACAACCGCAACTGTAGTGGCGATTTTTTCGCCACCTCCCTGCCGGACCTTGTGCGAGTAGGCGCCACAATTTTTATCCACAGGTTAGTGATGCGTGACTCCACAGCGACTGTGGAAAACCCGCGCACGCCGCCGGGTCCCGACCAGACCGGGTGATTGCATTGGCCGGGCGTGTTGGTGGGATCACACGCTGCGCGCTACCCTCGTCTGCCGCCCAACCGACCAGCGCATGCGTGCGCGGTCCGATCCGACCATGAACTCACCTGCACATCGCAACTTCACCCTGGAACCCGACGACACCGAGCGCCTGGCCAATCTGGCCGGCCCGTTCGACGCGCACCTGCGCCAGATCGAACTCAAGCTCGGCGTGGAGATCGCCAACCGCGGCAACATCTTCCGCGTCACCGGCCCGGAGCCGGCGATCACCGCCGCGCAGTCGCTGCTGACGGCCTTGTACGAGGAAGCCGCCGCCACCACGTTCGACAACCACGCCATCCACCTGCGCCTGAACGATGCCAATGTCGAGCACGTGGCCGATCGTTCCTACGTGGCCCAGGACGTGGCGATCAAGGTCAAACGCGGCACCGTGCGTGGCCGCGGCGCCAACCAGGCCAAGTACCTGCACGCGATCGCCACGCACGACATCAATTTCGGCATCGGCCCGGCCGGTACCGGCAAGACCTTCCTGGCCGTGGCCAGCGCAGTGGAAGCCTTGAACGAATCGCGCGTGCAGCGCCTGATCCTGGTGCGCCCGGCGGTGGAAGCCGGCGAGAAGCTGGGCTTCCTGCCCGGCGATCTCAGCCAGAAGGTGGACCCGTACCTGCGCCCGCTCTACGACGCGCTGTACGAAATGCTGGGCGTGGAAAAAGTGGTCAAGCTGCTGGAAAAGAACGTCATCGAGATCGCGCCGCTGGCCTATATGCGCGGCCGCACGCTCAACGATGCCTACGTGATCCTGGACGAGGCGCAGAACACCACCATCGAGCAGATGAAGATGTTCCTGACCCGCCTGGGTTTCGGCTCCACCGCGGTGGTCACCGGCGACCTGACCCAGATCGACCTGCCCAAGCACGTCAAGTCCGGCCTGCGCGATGCGATCGAGGTGCTGCGCGATGTGGACGGCGCCAGCTTCACCTTCTTCGAAGCGCGCGACGTGGTGCGCCACCCGCTGGTGCAGCGCATCGTCACGGCGTATGAAAAGCGCGATCAGCAGGACGCTGCCGCCACCAAACCGGCTGAGTGAAGGCAGCTTGCCGGCATTGTGGTGGCAGGCGAGTCAGTTGCGGTGGCCATAAACCGCGACAATCCGACATCGTTTCAAGGTTGAATTCCGGCATTACAATCGCGGCTGCAGACGTGGCCCGACCGGCAGTACGGGCTACCGCATTGCCGAGGGGTCCGAGGTGATCCCGCCGATCATCTGCTCCCATCGAATCACTCTTGTTCAGGAACTCTCGCCATGACCCGTGGACCTGTCCGCCTCGACGTCGCTGTCAGTTATGCGCTGCCGCGCGCCGGTCTGCCGTCGGCGGTGAGTTTTCGCAAATGGGTGGCGGCCGCGCTGAAGGGACGCATCCGCGAGGCCGATCTGGCGGTGCGGATTGTCGATGAGAAGGAAGGCTGCTCGCTCAACCACCATTACCGTGGCAAGGATTACGCCACCAATGTGCTGAGCTTCCCGGCCGAGCTGCCCGAAGGCCTGCCCAAGGGCATCAAGATGCCGCTGCTCGGCGATCTGGTGATCTGCGCGCCGGTGGTGGCGCGCGAGGCCGCCGAACAAGGCAAGTCGCTGGCCGCGCATTACGCCCATCTGACCGTGCACGGCGCCTTGCACCTGCTCGGTTGGGACCACGAGGACGACAAGGAGGCCGACGCGATGGAGCAACTCGAACGCGACATCCTTGCCGATCTCGGCATCGACGATCCGTATGCGGGAGAGCGCTGATGCGGGCCTGCATGGCCACCGCGTTGCTGTGGCTGGCTTCCTCCAGCGCCTGGGCGCAGGCCCTGCCGGCACGCCCCGACCTGCCGGCCCTGATCGAATGCCGCCAACGCATCGGCGACTTCAACGCGCTGGCACCGGTGCTGGCCGACCCGCTCAAGGCGGTCGCGCTGGGCTGGACCCCGCTGGAACAGGCCAACCTGTTCATGACCGAGTACACGCTCAACACGCCGATCAGCGTGTTCGGCCACAGCACCACCCACATCGCGTTCTCCGGCGCCAGCGTCATGGCGCTGCTGGACCTGCCCGACCCGCGCCCGCTGGCCAAACGGCTGAACCTGGAACTGGGCGTGGATAACGCCGACAAGGTCATGTACGGCCGCGAGCTGGTCAGCGAAGACACCACCAACCCCAAGACCGGCGAGGCGATGATCGAATCGATCGTACTCAGCGTCTCCAACGTGAAGTCGCATCCGGGCAAGACCGTGGTCGGCTGCGGCTACAGCCTGGACCTGCCCTGAGGCGCAGCGTCCCGCCCCGCCCCGTCCACAGCGCCTTAGCGGCTTCCTGTTAGACTGATCGCTATCGCCTGGTTTGCCGGGTGCCGTTCCCCGTCACGATGTCCGAAGACGACAGTAGCCAACCCCAAGAAACACCCGAAAAACGCCGTAGCTGGCTCGAGCGCCTGAGCGCGGCCTTCTCTGGCGAACCCCACACACGCGACGAACTGGTCGCGTTGCTGCGGACCGCCGAACAGGACGGTCTGATCGCCGCAGATACCTTGCGGATGATGGAAGGCGCGATCTCCGTATCCGAGCTCACCGTGGGCGATGTGATGATCTCGCGCTCGCAGATGGTCTCGCTGCCGGTGGAGGCGCGTTTCATCGACCTGATGAAGCAGGTGGTGGAATCCGGCCATTCGCGCTTCCCGGTGCACGGTGAGAACAAGGACGAAGTGCTCGGCATCCTGCTGGCCAAGGACTTGTTGCGCGGCGTGGTGGCCGACAACGGTCCCGGCAACGTGCGCGAACTGCTGCGCCCGGCGGTGCTGATCCCCGAGTCCAAGAAGCTCAACGTCCTGCTCAAGGAATTCCGGCTGTCGCGCAACCACATGGCGATCGTGGTGGACGAGTACGGTGGCGTCGCCGGTCTGGTCACCATCGAAGACGTGCTGGAGCAGATCGTCGGCCAGATCGACGACGAGCACGACGATGCGGAAGAAGAGAATTCGCTGATCGCGATCCAGGCCGACGGCCGCTATGTGGTCGATGCGCTGACGCCGATCGAAGACTTCAACGAGCGCTTTGGTGCCGACTTCCCCGATGACGAATACGACACCGTCGGCGGCCTGGTCACCGATGCGATCGGGCATCTGCCGGAAACCGGCGAAGAGCTGACGCTGGGGCGCTTTGCGTTCCGTGTGGCCAAGGCCGATGCGCGGCGCGTGCACGCCTTCCATGTGACCATTCTGCCGCCAGACCCGCAGGACGACGCTTGAACCTTTCGTACCGCGTGACTGCTGCAGCGCCAGGCCGCGGCAGCATCCGGCGCTGGGCGGCGGCGTGTCTGCTGCTGTTGCTGGCCCTGCTGGTGGCGCCTGGCGCCATTGCTCAGATCGCAGATCAGGCGGCCGCACAACCCGCTGCGTCCGCACCGCGGGTCGGCGTGGTCACCATGCAGCCGGGCGAGGTGTTCTTCGAGCGCTTCGGCCACGATGCCATCGTGGTGGTCGATCCCGTCACCGGGCAGGCCACCTCGTACAACTTCGGCTTCTTCGACCCAAGCGAGCCGGATTTCGTCCCGCGTTTTGCGCGCGGCGAGATGATGTACTACCTGGTCGCGTTGCCGCTGGAGGAAGACCTGCAGCAATACCGCGCGGTCGGCCGCGGCGTCAGCATCCAGTGGCTGGATCTGCCACCGGAACAGGCGCGCGCCCTGGCTGACGGGTTGGCCATCCGCAGCCGGCCCGAGAACGCGCGCTATCACTACGATTATTTCGTGGCCAACTGTGCCACGATGGTCCGCGACACGCTGGACCGCGCAATGGGTGGTGCGTTGAAATCGCAACTGGCCGGGCGCTCGCGCGGCAATACCTTCCGCAGCGAAGCGGTACGCCTGGCCTCCCCTGCGCCGTGGATGTGGCTGGGCTTCGACCTGGGACTGGGGCCGTACGCGGACCGCCCGTTGTCGCGCTGGGAAGAAGCGTTCGTGCCGATGCGTCTGGCCGACAGCCTGACCCAGGTGCACAACAGCGCCGGCCGCCCGTTGGTGCAGTCCACGCAGGTCCTGCTGCCGCATCGCATCGCACCGGAGCCGGCCGAACAGCAACGGCATTGGTGGCCATGGTTGCTGACCGGGCTGATCGTCGCTGCCGGCGTGCTGGCGCTCGGTCGCCGGCAACGCGTGCTGGCCGCCTTCGCCCTGCCGTACTGGCTGCTGTGCGCGATCGGCGGCGGCTTGCTGGTGTATCTGTGGGGCTTCACCGTGCATCAGTCGGCCTGGGCCAATCGCAACCTGTTGCTGGTCAACCCGCTGTGCGTGCTGCTGTTGGTCGGCGGCATCGCAGTGCTGCGCGGGCGCCGGCCCGGACGCTGGTTCGACGTGGTGCGCTGGGTTGTCGCCGCCTCGGCACTGCTGGCCTTGCTGATCCATTGGCTGTCGTTCCAGGCACAGGGCAACCTGCAATGGGTGCTGCTGCTGTTGCCGATCCACACCGCGCTCGCCATCGCGTTGCGGCGGCGTGACTTGTCCGTGCGCACGCGCTGATCCAGGATGCGTCCATGAATCACCACCGCCGCCATCCGGACAACCCCTCCTGCGTCATCACTTGCGCCTATTACGACGGCGAGGGGGAACGCCACGACATCAGCCTGGAGCAGATCAGCGACGTGCTGCAGCGCCCGGATGGTTTCGTCTGGGTGGGGCTGTACGAGCCGCAGGAATCGGTGCTGCACAAACTGCAGCACGAGTTCGGCCTGCACGATCTGGCCATCGAGGATGCGCTCAAGGCGCACCAACGCCCCAAGGCCGAGAGCTACGGCAACTCCATGTTCGTGGTGGTCAACACCGCGCAACTGGTCAACGAGCGCATCCGCTACGGCGAGACGCACGCGTTTTTGGGCGCGCGCTTTCTGTTGACGGTGCGCCACGGCGCATCGTTGTCGTATACGCCCGTGCGGCACCGGGCCGAACGCGAACCGGCGATGCTGCGCATGGGCGCCTCGTTCTGCCTGTATGGCGTGCTCGATTTCGTGGTCGACAACTATCTGCCGATCATGGACGAGTTCCGCGACACGCTGGAAGGCCTGGAAAAGGACATCTTCGCCGACAACTACGAGCGCGAAACCGTGGTGCGCCTGTACGAGCTCAAGCGCGAACTCAACAAGATGCGACTGGTCGTGGCGCCATTGCAGGACGTGCTCTCCCACCTCAAGCGCAACCCCGGCTCGCTGATCCACGACGAAGTCGGCATCTATCTGCGCGACGTGCTCGACCACGCCGTACGCATCAACGACGCCATCGACACCTTGCGCGAAATGCTGGGCACTGCGCTGAGCGTCAACCTGTCGATGGTGACCCTGGCCCAGGGCGAAACCGTCAAACGCCTGGGCGCCTGGGCCGCCCTGCTGGCCGCCCCCACCCTGATCACCAGCTGGTACGGCATGAACTTCACCCACATGCCCGAGCTGGACAAACGCTACGCGTATCCACTGCTGGTCGCCGGCGTGGTCGCCTCGTGTCTGGTGCTGTATCGCCTGTTCAAGCGTGCGCGGTGGCTTTGAGGGCCGCGTTGAATAGGGATTCGGGAATCGGGAATGGATAGAGCGGGTTCCTGACTGCTGAGTGTTGCTTTGGCACTGAGCTGCTGGAGGTTCCCGCACTGCACGTACTGCAAGGCGCGCTGGCTCTGTACTGACTGGTTTGAAGGCGTCGGCATCATCATGTGCTGCCCGTGCCCTCATCCGCCCTTCGGGCACCTTCTCCCGACGGGAGAAGGAAGGCCTGCTTTTACGAATCCCCAATCCCGGATCACCAATCCCAGCCATCAAGCCACATAGATCGTCTTGATGTTCATGAACTCGTGAATGCCATGTTCGGCCAACTCGCGGCCGAATCCCGAGCGCTTGATGCCGCCGAACGGTAGACGCACGTCGCTCTTGACCACCGAATTGACGAACGCCGCACCGCACTGCAATTGCTGCGCCACGCGCTCGCCGCGTCTGGCATCGGACGTCCACACGCTGCCGCCCAGGCCGAAGGTGGTGTCGTTGGCCACGCGTACCGCCTCCGCCTCATCCCGCACCCGAATCACCGACGCGACCGGGCCAAAGAACTCCTCCTCGTAAGCCGGCATGCCCGGGGCAACACGATCGAGGATGGTGGCCGGATAGCCTGCATGCGAACCGGGCACAGGTTGGCCGCCCAGCAGCACCTTGGCGCCCTTGTCCACACTGTGTTGTACCTGCTTGTGCAACTCGTCGCGCAGATCCGCGCGGGCCATGGGCGCCAGCGTGGTGCCGTCCTGCTGTGGGTCACCGAGCACGCGCTGGGAGGCGGCGGCAACGAAGCGTTCGATGAATTGATCGGCGATGGCGTCCACCACGATGAAGCGCTTGGCGGCGATGCAGGTCTGCCCGCTGTTGTCGAAACGCGATTGCACGGCGGAGGCGACGGTGTGCTCCAGATTGGCGTCTTCCAGCACCACGAACGCGTCGCTGCCGCCGAGTTCCATCACGCACTTTTTCAACTGATCGCCGGCATTTGCAGCCAGCGACCGTCCGGCGCGTTCGCTGCCGGTCAGCGTCACTGCGGCGATGCGATCGTCACGCAACACGTCTGCTGCCTGATCGTTGTCGATATGCAGCACGTCGAACACGCCAGGCGGAATACCGGCGGCATCCAGTACCTGCTTCATCGCATCGGCGCAGCGCGGCACATTGCTGGCGTGCTTGAGCAGCGCGACATTGCCGGCCATCAGACCCGGGGCGAGGAAACGGAATGCCTGCCACAGCGGAAAATTCCACGGCATCACCGCAAACACGCAACCCAGCGGCTCGTAGCGCACATAGCTGGACTGCGCCTCGGTCGGGATATCGCGCGGTGCCAGGTAGTCGGCCGCATGCTCGGCGTAATAGGCGCAGGCCTGTGCGCACTTGTCCACCTCGGCCAGCGCCTCGTGCCGCAGCTTGCCCATCTCGGCGGTCATGATGCGCTGCAGGTCGTCGCGCCGCCGGCTCAGCTCTTGGCCGACCCGACGCAGCAGTGCGCCGCGCTCGGCCAACGGCAGCGCAGCCCACTGCGGAAATGCCTTGGCGGAAGCAGCCAGACGCGCCTCGATGGCGGCGGCGTCCAGGGTGTGCTGGGTGTGTTCGACCTGGCCATTGGCCGGGTTGACGGTGTCGTAGGACATGACGGTCTCCTGTTACAGGCCCGCCATGCTAGTGGCCGGGAAGTTGCAGCCGCGTCACAACCGCAGCAAATCGCTGCAACGCTGTGTTTACCCACGCCGCGACGCAATGCCGCACCTCCATCGCACCGCTCGCGGATCACTGGCAGCCGGAACAACTCACCCAGCCAGGCTGATGAAGGCAGCCCTGCCCTGTCCCGACGATCCAGCCGCACGAAATGCTCTAGCATTCGGCACTTGGCAGCTTTATCCATTCACGGAAGACCACCACGATGCGCAGGGATCTGATTGTTCTAGTTGTACTTGGCATCGGCGCCTGCCTGCCGGGATGCGCCGTCCTGCAGGACATCTTGCACGGCCCGCGTCCCGGCCCGAACGGATTTGTCACCGTGCGCTGCAACAACGCGCTGCCCAATCCCACCCAACCCTGCGAGCAAGAGGCACTGCGTGCCTGCTCGGACACCGCCATCCGCCAATTCGTCACCGCGCACTCGTCGCCGAACATGGTCACGATCTATCCGAGCAAGCAGAAATCCAAGGACGACGGCGACAAGAACGGCAAGAACAGGGACAAGGATCGCGCCGACGAACAACCTAGAGTAGAACAACAGGGCTACGACATCAGCGCCGAGTATCAGTGCTACCTGACCAAGCCGCAGCCCTGGGACAGCGGGTACACGCCTCCGGCCAGGTAACGGCAGCAGCCGAACCAACTGCCGTGCGCGGCGTCCGGTAGCCGCAGCAGACATCCGCAATCGGCTTGCAGCCGTCGTAGATGTCGGTGGCTTCGGCGTTCGCAGCCGTCTGGCCGCCGCTTGTTGCGGTGCATTCGCCACACCAATGCCGGTACCTGCTCAGGAAGCAGCTTGCAGCGCCAATTGCGCATCGCGCTGGCGGCGTCTTTCGCTGCGCGCCAGCAGCCACCAGCCGATCGCCGCGGCAATCGACACCGCCAGCACCATAAGCGTGGCAAGCGCGTTGATCTTGGGGCTGATGCCCAGCCGCACCGAGGCAAACACCTTGATCGGCAAGGTGGTCGAACTGGGCCCGGCCAGGAAGCTGGCGATCACCACGTCGTCCAGCGACAGCGTGAATGCGAGCAGCCAGCCCGATGCCAATGCGGGGGCGATGATCGGCAAGGTGATCAGGAAGAACACCTTCAGCGGTGTCGCGCCCAGATCCATCGCCGCCTCCTCCAGCGAGCGATCCAGTTCCTGCAGGCGCGAGGAAATCACCACGGTCACGAATGAGACGGTGAAGGTGACATGCGCCGCCCAGATCGCGACCGCGCCGCGCGGTGCGATCCCCAGCACGCCGCCCATCGAGACCAGCAACAACAGGATCGACAGGCCGATGATCACTTCCGGCATCACCAGCGGTGCGGTGATCAACGCACCGAACAGGGTCTTGCCGGGGAACCGACGCATGCGCACCATCGCCATCGCCGCCATCGTGCCCAGCACCGTCGATGCCCCGGCAGTCCAGAACGCGACTTCCAGACTGACCCAGGCCGCATCCAGCAACTGGCGATCGCGCAGCAATTCGCCATACCAGCGCGTGGAAAAGCCGCCCCACACCATCGCCAGCCGCGAGGCGTTGAACGAGTAGACCATCAGCAACAGGATCGGCAGATACAGAAAGCCGAAGCCGAGTGCGAGCATGCCGCCGCCCAGCAGGCGCGTGCTACGAGAGGCGCGCATCATGTCAGCCGCCCTTCCAGCTCGCGCTGCTGATAACGGTGGAAGAGCACGATCGGCACCAGCAACAGCAACAACATCACCGTGGCCACCGCAGCGGCCACCGGCCAGTCGCGATTGTTGAAGAACTCGCCCCACAGCACGCGGCCGATCATCAAGGTGTCCGGCCCGCCGAGCATTTCCGGAATCACGAATTCGCCCACCGCCGGAATCATCACCAGCATGCAGCCGGCCACGATCCCATTGCGCGAGAGCGGCAAGGTGATGCGCACGAACGCCTGCCACGGCCGCGCGCCCAGATCGTAGGCGGCTTCGAGCAGGCGCTGGTCGTGCTTGACCAGATTGGCGTACAACGGCAGCACCATGAACGGCAGATAGCAGTACACGATGCCGATGTAGGCGGCGAGCGGCGTGTACAGCAACTGCAGGGGCTGGCGGATCACCCCCAGCGCCAGCAGCGCCCGATTGACCAATCCGTTGCCGTCGAGGATGCCGATCCAGGCGTACACGCGGATCAGGAACGAGGTCCACGACGGCAGCACCACCAGCATCATCGCCACATTGCGCGTGGCCAGCGGCAGACGCGCGATCACATAGGCCATCGGGTAGCCGATCAACAGCGCACACACGGTGGACAGCGCCGCGATCCTGATCGAACTCGCGTACGCCGCCAGGTACTGGCTGTCGTGCAGCAGGACCAGATAATTGCCCAGATGCAGCTTGATGCTCACCGCGCCATCGGCCGCAACGGCGAACAGCGGCGTGTACGGCGGCATCGCGGTGGCACGCTCGGCAAACGAAATCTTCAACACGATCAGAAACGGGATCGCGAAGAACACCAGCAGCCACAGATACGGTGCGGCGATCACGCCCCAGCGCGTGCCCGGCAATGCGCGGATCAGGCGCCTCATGCGGTGAGCACCACGCCGTCGTCCTCGCCCCAGCTCAGCCATACGGTATCGCCCCAGGTCAGTGCTTCACTGGCCCAGCGCTGACGATTGGCGAAGTTGGCCATCAGTTTGAAGCCGCCGGGCAGGCGCACGTGATAGACCGAATGGCTGCCGAAATAGGCGATGTCCTCGATCACGCCCTGTACCTTGTTGCAGGCCTGGGCGGGCCCGTCCTTGCCGATGACGATTTTTTCCGGGCGCAGCGCGAATGCCACCGCCTGTCCTTCAAAACCGGTGATGCCGTGGCCGATCCGGATGCTGGCGTCGAATGCCGGGGCCTTCAGGCTGACGTAGTCCGGTTTGTCATCGACGATGACCGCGTCGATCAGATTAACCGAGCCGATGAATTCGGCGGCGAACCGGTTGGCCGGCTGTTCGTAGATTTCGTCCGGGGTGCCGACCTGCTGGATCCAGCCCTGGTCCATCAACGCGATGCGGGTGGCCATGGTCATGGCCTCTTCCTGATCATGGGTGACCATGACGCAGGTGACGCCGGAGGTCTCGATGATGTTGACCAGCTCCAGCTGCATCTGCGAGCGCAGCTTCTTGTCCAGCGCGCCCATCGGTTCGTCCAGCAGCAGCAACTTGGGCCGCTTGGCCAGCGAACGCGCCAGCGCCACGCGCTGCTGCTGGCCGCCGGAGAGCTGATGCGGCTTGCGCCTGGCCAGGCTGCCGAGCTGCACCAGCTCCAGCATCTCGCCCACCCGCGCCGCGATCGCCGCCTTGGGCAGGGCTTCCTGCTTCAGTCCAAACGCGATGTTCTGCTCCACGCTCATATGCGGGAACAGCGCATACGACTGGAACATCATGTTGATCGGGCGCTCGTACGGCGGCAACGCGTCGATCGGCTGGTCATCGAGCACGATGCGGCCCTTGGTCGGCCGCTCGAAACCGGCCAGGCAGCGCAGCAAGGTGGACTTGCCGCTGCCCGAGCCGCCCAGCAGCGCGAAGATCTCGCCCTTGCGGATCTGCAGGCTGACCTCGTCGACCGCCACGACGCCATCGAATTCCTTGCGGACCTCGCTGATGCTCAGATAGGCGTTGTCGCCGGGGGAAAGTGGCGCCGCTGCGGCCTCGGTAACTGCCATGAACCCTCTCGATTGCGAAGCGTGGCCCGGAAACGACTGTGCGCCTCAAAGCGCTGGTACCGCCAGTGCTCGGTCAGAATGTCAGCACCCGTCTCTTTCAGTTCAAGCGTCGTCAGCAGCAAGCCGACGACGATCTGCCACATCTGGCGGCCACCTGCCCGCGCGGGTTCCGCAGCAGCGCAGCGTCTGCGACAGGGCGACACCCTACCGCGACCAGAGCGGCAACGCCCGCCGCGACGGCTATCGATCAGCGTGCCTCCTGCACCGGCGCGCTCCAGCCCAGACCCAGGCTCTTCTGCAGCGCGACGTAATTGACCAGCAACTGCACCTGCGCCTGTGCGGCGGCGTCCTGCGCCGACAGCTGCTGGCGTTGCACGTCGAGCAGATCGATCGACGAGGTGGCACCAGCATCGCGCCGTTGCTGCATCAACCCGGCCGAACGCGTGGCCGAGGCTTCGGCCTGCCGCGCCACCACCAGCTGCTTGCGCGCCGAGCCGAAGCGCGCCAATGCCGAATTGGCATCCTGCAACGCAGCCAGCACCGCGCCCTCGTACGCCGCCTCGCGGCCGGCGTTGCCGGCACGCGCCTGCTCCACCTGTGCCTTGGTGCGGCCGAAATCGAAGATCGACCAGCGCAGCATCGGCACCGCCAGCGTGGTCAACGCGTCGGAATTGAAATCGCTCGGCGAGCCGGCCACCCAGCTCAGGCCGCCCAGCAGGCTCACCTGCGGAAAATACCCGTTCAACGCCTCGCCGATCTGCGCGCTGGAGGCCGCCAGTTCGCGCTCGGCCTTGCGCACATCGGGGCGGCGGCGGATCAGGGCGCCGGCATCGTCCACGCGCACCCGCGTGGGCAGCATCGGCAACGGCTGCGGCGCGCTCAACTGCGCATCCAGCGCGCCGGGCGCGCGCCCCACCATCAGCGCCAGTTGGTCCAGCGCTTCCTGCGATTGCATTTCCAGCGGCAGGCGCTGCGCCTGTTGCTGCTGCACTTGCGTGGCGATCTGCTCGACCTGCAGGTCCGAGGCAGCGCCACGCTCGCGGCGCTGCTGGGTCAGGCGCAGGGTCTGCCCGATCTTGTCCAGGTTTGCATCGGCGATCGCCAGCCGCGCCTGCAAGCCGCGGTAGTTGAGGTACACCTGCCCCACCTCGGCTGCCAGCTGCACCTGCGCATCGGCCAGCTCGGCTTCCGAGGCCTGCGCCTGTGCCAGCGCCCCTTCGGCGGCGCGACGGCGGCGGCCGAAGAAATCAAGCTCCCAGCTGGCATCGAAACCGGCGCTGTAGATCTGGGTCTTTTCCAGATCCAGCGCCTCGCTTCCCTGTGCCGATGACTGGCCGTTCTGACCGTTCTGCAAGCCGCCCAGCGTATCGACGATGGTCTGCGGCGGCTCGGCATACGCATACACCGCGCTGGCGTTGAGCTTGGGCAGGCGCTCGGCACGGCGCTGGCTGGCCAGTGCGCGGTTGGCGCGCAGCCGCGCCTGCGCCGCACGCAGGTTGGGACTGTCGGCCAGGGCCTGGGTGACCAACTGGGTGAGGGTCGGGTCCTGCAGTTCCTCCCACCAGTGATTCAGTGGCGCGGCAGCGACCACGTCGGCGCCGGCGGCGCGATGCAATGCCGGCGCCTGCACCGCCGCGTCGGCCACTGCCGGGGGCCTGGTGTAGTTGGGGCCGAGCATGCAGCCGCCGAGCAGGACCACGCTCAACGCCGCAGCCAGGGGCATGCGGATCAGGCGCATGGAATCAGTGCATTGCAAGGTGCGCCCCCTTGGGTAACGGCTTGAGCAAAAAGGCCAGCGGAATCGTGCAGACCACGATCACGCCGAAGATCCAGAACAGATCGCTATAGGTCATCACCAGGGCCTGCTGCTGCACCAGGCGCGCCAGTTGCGCGACCGAGCGAATGGCCGCCTCGCCGCCGGCGCTGCCCTGCATTTGCGCGGTCAGGCCGGAAAGAAAGTCCTGCGCGCGCGAGGAATTGGCGGTGATCGCGCTACCGATGGTTTCGGTATGGAAGGTCATGCGGCGCTCCTGAAAGGTGGAGATCAGCGCAAGCCCCACCGAGCCGCCCAGGTTACGGCCGGCGTTAAACAACCCGGAGGCATCGCCAGCCAGCTCCGGCGGCACCGAGGAGATGGCCGCCTGGTTCAGCGACATCATCGCCAGCGCCAGGCCGCAGCCCTGCAACAACTGGCCGGCGACAAAATGCATGCCGACGGTGTCGGCGGTCAGCGCCAGGTTGACGAAGCAGGCCGCGGCAAAACAGATCAGCCCGGCGATCACCAGGATGCGCACGTCCACCACCTCCAGCAGCTTGGGCATCATCGGCATCAGCAGTACGGTCGGCAGCCCGGACAGCAACAGCACGTAGCCAGCCTGCTCGGTGTTGTAGCCGGAAATCACCGCCAGGAACTGCGGGATCATGTACATGACGCCGAACAGGATCATGCCCACCGCCATGATCATGACGAACACCGCGCCGAAACTGCGATGCAGCAGCAGCGACAGCCGGATCACCGGCGCGCGCCGGCGAAATTGCGAAATCACCAATGCGATGAATCCGCTCAGGGCGATCACGCTCAAGGTGTTGATCTCGCTGGATTCGAACCAGCGCTCGCGCTGGCCTTCTTCCAGCACCACGGTGAGCCCGCCCAGGCCGGCGGTCAGGCCGTAGATGCCCAGCCAGTCGGCATTGAGCAAGCCGGCCCAGTCGCCTTTTTCATGCTTGAGGCCGAGCAGCAACAAGGCCACCAGGCCGACGCAGATCGGCACGTTGATGAAGAACGCGTAGTGCCAGCTGACGTTCTCGGTCAGCCAGCCGCCGAGCAGCGGGCCGATCACCGGGCCCATGATCACGGTCATGCCGAACAGGGCGGTGCCCATGGTCTGCTGGCTCGGCGGCAGGCGCGTGGCGACGATGGTCAGCGCGGTGGGAATCAGCGCACCACCGGCCAGACCCTGCCCCACGCGGCCGATGATCATCATCGTCAACGAGGTGGACAGCCCGCACACCACCGAAAACGCGGTGAACATCACCGCGCAGATCAGCAGGAAGTTGCGCAGGCCCAGCGTGCGCACGAACCAGCCGGTCAGCGGGATCATGATGATCTCGGCGACCAGATACGCGGTGGAGATCCAGGTGCCTTCGGTACCGCTGGCGCCGACCTCGCCCTGGATGGTGGGCAGCGCCGCGTTGACGATGGAGATGTCCAGCGTCGCCATGAACGAGCCAATGGTGCCGGCCAGCACCGCCAGCCAGGCGCCCGGCTCGGCCTTCTCGCGTTGCGCGCTGCCGCCGGCACGCTGGCCGGTGGCTGCCGTTGCATTCATCGCGTGCGCTCCTGCGCCTGCACGCGATCGGATTCCTCCTCGGCCCGTTGCTTGGCGTCCTTGGCCGAGCGCGTGTCCACGGTGACCTCGACCGACATGCCCGGCACCAGCACCTTGCGCGCCTCGTCGCCGGCCAGCACGCGGATGCGCACCGGCACGCGCTGCACCACCTTGGTGAAGTTGCCGGTGGCATTTTCCGGCGGCAACAGTGCGAACTGCGAGCCGGTCCCCGGCGACAGGCTCTCGACCTTGCCGTGCAGCTTGACGCCAGACAAGGCATCGACCTCGATCTCGGCCGGCTGGCCGGGACGCATCAGGCCGACCTGGGTTTCCTTGAAATTGGCGATCAGGTACAGCGATTCCTGCGGCACGATGGTCATGGTGCGGGTGCCGGCCCCGAGGAACTGGCCGACCTGCACGGTCTTGTCGCCGACGCGGCCGTGGATGCGGCTGGTCAGCAAGGTGTCTTCCACCGCCACGCGGGCCTGGTCGGCATCGGCGCTGGCCTGCTTGAGGCCGGCCTGGGCCTGCTCCAGCTGCGCGTTGCTGGCCAGGATCTGGCTCTGCGCGCCCTTGGCCTGTGCCTGCGCGGCCTCGTACTGGGCACGTGCGCGTTGCAGTTCGTGCTGCAGGCTTTCCTGGTGTTCGTGGGTGTCGGCGCCGGAGGCGGCCAACGGGGCGAAGCGCTTCACTTCGGCCTGGGCGAAGGTCAGGCTTGCCGCTGCAGCGATCACCTGGCTACGCGCCTGCACCAGCGCCGACTCCTGCCCGGACACATTGGCGGTGGCCGCGGCGATATCGGCCTGGCGCGCGGCGATCGCGGCTTCGGCCTGCTGCAGGGTCGCCTGATAGGTGCGGTCGTCGATCTGCAGCAGCGGCTGGCCGGCTTCCACGATCTGGTTGTCGCCCACCATCACCTTGGTCACGTAGCCGCTGACCCGCGGCGCCACGGCCACCGAGTCCGCCTGCAGGTAGGCATTGTTGGTGTCCTGCATGTAGCGGCCCTTGATCAGGTAATAGGCCAACCAGATCACCAGCAGCACCACCACCAGCACGCCGACCACGATCAGCGTCCATTTGACCTTGGGATTCTTCAACGGCGAGGGCTTGGGCGGCTCCTGCTCGTTGTGCGCGCCGGTGCCTTGCGCATCCGTGCCCGAAGGCTGGCCGTCGTTGGACTGCTGGTCGTGGTTGCTCAAGGTGGGGTGTCCTGTGTCGTGGGCGAGGCGCGCGCGACGACGGGGCCGCATCAGCGGTTCGGCGAAGGCGGCGCAACCATACAATTATTTGAACCGCCCGGTACAGATTGCGTGATGACCGTAGTCAGCGCGCGCTCGGACTTATGAGCGAGCGCCCGGCAAGCGCTCGTACAGGAATCGAGAAGCGACTGCAGCCGTCAGCGACCGGTCTTGATCTCGGTCCACAGCCGCGTATACAGCCGGTCCACCTCGGGCGGATTGATCGCATAGGTGAACATCTTGGCGGTCACCTCCGGCGGCGGGTAGATGGTGGGGTCGTTGCGGATCGCCGCGTCCACCAGCGGCGTGGCGGTGCGCACCGGGTTGGCATAGTGGATGAAGTTGCTGTTGGCCGCGGCCACGTCCGGCTTCAACAGATAATTGATGAAGGCATAGGCGTTGTCGGGGTGCTTGGCGTCCTTGGGAAGGGCCAGCATGTCGAACCACTGCGGCGCGCCTTCCTTGGGGATCGCGTAGGCCACCTTGATGCCGTTACCGGCTTCCACCGCGCGGTCGCGCGCCTGGATGATGTCGCCCGACCAACCCACCGCCAGGCAGGTGTTGCCGTTGGCCAGCGAGGTCACGTACTGGCTGGAATGAAAGTTCTGCACATACGGGCGGATCGTCTTGATCAGCGCGGCGGCCTTTTCGATGTCGGCCGGTGCGCTGCTGTGCGGATCCAGGCCCAGGTAGTTGAGCGCGATCGGAATCAGGTCCGAGGGCGTGTCCAGCAGGGTCACGCCGCAGTCCTTCAATCTGGACAGGTTTTCCGGCTTGAACACCAGATCCCAGCTGTTGGCGACCTCGGTGCTGCCGAAGATCGCCTTGAGCTTGTCCACGTTGTAGCCGATGCCGGTGGTGCCGATCATGTACGGCACGCCATAGGCATTGCCCGGATCCTGCGCGGCAATGCGCCGCATGATGTCCGGGTCCAGATTGGCCAGATTGGGGATCTTGCTCTTGTCCAGCGACAGGAACACGCCAGCCTGGATTTGCCGGCCGAAGAAGTTGAGCGTGGGCACCACCACGTCGTAATCGCTGCCACCGGCGAGCAGCTTGGTTTCCACCATCTCGTCGCTGTCGAACACGTCGTAGGTGACCTTGATGCCGGTGCTTTTCTCGAACGCGGGAATGGTGTCTTCGGCGATGTAGTCCGAATAGTTGTAGACGTTGAGCACCTTGGCCTGCGCCTCGGCACCGCCGGGTGCATTGCTGCCACCGCAGGCGGCCAGCAAGGTGGTGGACAGCGTCAGGGCGAGCAGTCGCAGCGTCATGCGGGTCTCCAGAGCAGCGATCAGGGCGGGCGGTGTGCGGCCGGTCGAAGGTGCAGCCTACCCATGGTGGTTCTGTTTGCACAGCGTGGCGTGGCGGAACCCAACCGCACGCACCCGGCAGGCGGGCGCCGCCGGTGCCGGAATCGCGTATGCCCGCCGCACTTGGCAGGTGTGCGCAACCGGCAAAAGCGAGAGGCGCATGGGACTTACATTGCGCCGACGCCCAGCGCCTGCGCGGTATCGTCCAGCGCCGCCCAGGCCTTGTCGAACAGCTCATCGACCTGTTCGCGGGTGATGATCAACGGCGGCGACAGCAGCATTGCATCGTAAGTGGCACGCAGGATCAGCCCGCGCCGCAGCGCGAAATCGCGGCACAGGGCACCAACCCGACCGCGTTCGGGAAAATAGACGCCGCGCTGGCGTTTGTCCGGTACCAATTCCAGTGCCCCGATCAGCCCGACGATACGCGCCTCGCCGACCAGCCGGTGTTCGCCCAGCTCGGCCCAGCGCTGCGCCAGATACGGCGCAATGTGGGTGCGCGCGCGCTCCGCGATGCCCTCGTCCTGCAGCAGGCGCAGGTTCTCCAGCGCCACGGCCGCGCAGACCGGATGCCCCGCATAGGTGCCGCCATGCGCCAACTCCCCGCCCTGCGCCTTGAGCACTCCGGCGACGCGATCGTTGAACATTGCCGCGGCCAGCGGGATATAGCCGGAGGTGATGCCCTTGGCCAGCGTCATCACGTCGGGCTGGAAGCCGAAATACTCCGCACCGAACCAGGCACCGGTCCGCCCGAAGCCGCAGATCACCTCGTCGGCCACCAGCAGCACGTCGTAGCGCCGGCAGATGCGTTCGATTTCCGGCCAGTAACTGCGCGGTGGGATGTACACCCCGATCGCGCCCATGATCGGTTCACCGATAAACGCCGCCACGTGCTCCGGCCCAAGCTGCAGAATCCTGTCTTCCAGGCGACGGGCCGCCAGCAGCCCGTAGGCCTCGGGATCCATCTCGCCGCCATCGCCGAAGTGATACGGCGGTGCGATGTGGTGAATATCCGGAATCGGCAAGCCCCCCTGCTTGTGCATCCCGCGCATGCCACCCAGGCTTGCACCGGCCATGGTGGTGCCGTGGTAACCGTCGTGACGGCCGATGAAGATGCGTTTCTGCGGCTGCCCCTGCACCGCCCAGAAATGCCGCACCAGCCGCAGGATGGTGTCGTTGGCTTCCGACCCGGAGTTGGCGAAGAATGCATGATTCAGATCGCCCGGCGTCAGCTCCGCCAGCTTGGCGGCGAGATGGATGGTGGGTTCGGTGGTGCACTGAAAGAAGCTGTTGTAGTAGGCCAGCTGTTCCATCTGGCGCGCCGCCGCCTGTGCCAGCTCGGTGCGCCCGTAGCCGACATTCACGCACCACAAGCCGCCGAACGCATCCAGCAACTTGTTGCCCTGTGCGTCCCAGACATACACGCCCTCGCCGCGGGTCAGGATGCGCGTACCCTTTTCGGCCAATGCCGCGTTGTCGTTGAACGGATGCAGGTGATGGGCGGCATCGAGCTGCTGCAGGGTTTTCAACGCGGTGGGGTGCACGGCTTGCTCCGGAAGGTGGCTCACGCCAGTGGCGCGAATGCAGTGGCGTTACGAAAAGCAGCTGGCGCAAAACGCATCGGACGCCAGCAATGCACGTGGGTCTAGACCATCGCCAGACGACCTACCCTCATCCGCCCTTCGGGCACCTTCTCCCGAGGGGAGAAGGGAACGGCGCGGCACGCTGCACCGAGCGCACACGCCTTACACATTCAACAACAGGAACTCCCGCTCCCACGAACTGATCACCCGGAAGAACGTCTCGTATTCCTTCCGTTTCACCGAGATATAGGCGCGCACGAAGCGCCGCCCCAGCATGTCCTGCAAGGCCTCGCAGCGCTCCAGCCCGTCGAGCGCCTCGCCCAGCGAGCGCGGCAGATCGTAGCCCTGCTGTTTGCCGTTGCTGCTGATCGGCGCGGTCGGCTCGAGCTGCTCGCGGATGCCGAGCAACCCGCAGGCCAGGGTCGCTGCCATCGCCAGATACGGATTGGCGTCGGAGCCGGCAAAGCGGCTTTCCACCCGCATGTTCTGCGGCACATCGATCGGCACGCGCAGCCCGCAGGTGCGATTGTCGAAGCCCCACAGCACATTGCTCGGCGACACTTCGCCGAACATCAGCCGCCGGTAGGAATTGACGTTGGGCGCCAGCAGTCCCATCGCCATCGGAATGTATTTCTGCAGGCCACCGAGATACTGCGCGAAGGTGTCGCTGAAGCCGCCCTCGCGTTTGCCGCTGAACACGTTCTTGCCGGTGCCTGCATGCAGCAGGCTCTGATGGATATGCATCGCACTGCCCGGCTCGGTCTCCATCGGTTTGGCCAGAAACGTCGCATACACGCCATGCCGCAACGCGGCCTCGCGCATGGTGCGCTTGAACAGGAACACCTGATCGGCGCGCGAGAGCGCATCGGCGTGGGTGAAGTTGACCTCCAGCTGCGCGGCGCCGGATTCGTGGATCAGCGTATCCACGTCCAGTTCCATCGCATCGCAGTAGTCGTACATCAGGTCCAGGATCGGGTCGAACTCGTTGACCGCATCGATCGAATACGACTGCCGCGCCGTCTCCGGCCGACCCGAGCGCCCGGCCGGCGGCAACAACGGAAAATCCGGGTCGGTGTTCTTCTGCACCAGGAAGAATTCCAGCTCCGGCGCCACCACCGGTTGCAGCTTGGCTTCGGCATAGGCATCCAGCACCCGCCGCAGCACATTGCGCGGGGCAAGCTCATGCGGTTGGCCGTCCTTGGTATAGCAATCGTGGATGACCTGCGCGGTGGGATCGGCCGCCCACGGCACCATGCGCACGGTGGACGCATCCGGGCGCAGATGCATGTCCGAATCCGATGGCGAGGTCAGCTCGTAATAATCGTCCGGGAAATCGCCGGTGACGGTGGTGGCGAAGATGCCTTCCGGCAGGCGGGTGCCGTAGTCGTGCGAAAACTTGTCCGCCGGAATGATCTTGCCGCGCGCGTTGCCGGTGATATCCGGCACCAGGCATTCGACCTCGGTGATGTGGCGGTCCTTGAGCCAGCGACGCAGTGCGCTCTCGGGCTGCTTGGGCGTGGATGTGCGCGAACGTGTGCGGATGGACATGCAACCTCACTGACCGCGTCGGGCGGCGTATTGGCGACAGGCCTCGCCGAAGGCCTGAAAGATGGCACGGTAGAACGGATGCTGTGTGACACGCCACTCCGGATGCCACTGCACTGCGAGCAGAAAGCCCGGCCCGGGGCCGCGAAACGCTTCGATCAGGCCATCCGGCGCGGTCGCCTCGATTAGCAGGCCGTCGGCCAGGCGCGCAATGCCCTGCCCGTGCAGCGAGTTCACCATGACCTGCGCGCTGTCGCTCATGCCGGCCAGCAGGCCGCCGGCATGCAGCTGCACCGGATGCGCCGGGCCGTACTGCGTGTCCAGCGGCATGACACGGTCCTCGCGGTGATCGGCCAGACCGGGCACGTCATGCACGCGTTGATGCAGGCGCCCGCCCAGCGCCACGTTGACCTCCTGCAACCCGCGGCAGATAGCCAGCACCGGCAGGCCGCGCGCAAGCGCCTGCGGGATCAGTCCGAGGCTGGTGGCATCGCGCGCCGGATCGTGCGGATTGCCCTCCCAACTCGGCTCGTCGCTGTAGTGATGCGGCTCCACATTGCTCACCGCACCGGTCAGCAACAGGCCATCCAGGCGATCCAGCCACGCGCCGGCATCCAGCGTGGGCTGCAGGCTCGGCAACAGCACCGGCATCGCCCCGGCCGCGTCCACCACCGCGCGGATGTATTTCTCGCCGGTGGCCAGAAACGGATGCGGGCCTTGCTGGATGCGATCGGTCGGCAACCCGACCAGTGGAAAGACAGTCATGCGGATCTCCCGGTTGAACGCGGCTGGCATCACGCGTGCGCTCGCGATCAGGCAGGCGCCGGCACTATGCAGGACACGGGTGGAGCGCAGCTGGCGTCTTGCGCGTCGCCTGCATCCGTCCGACTGCGACGACGCGTCAGCGTGTGTTCGCCACGGGTTGATGGGGTGCGTCGTGGATGCCTGCGAACTTACCGTGCGGCCACCTGCATTGCCAGGGTGCAAAAGCGCACGGCTGCGAAAGATCACGTGCGCTTTGCTAGTCTGAGCGGCGACCTTGCAGGTGGTGCCCATGGTTTCCGAGAACTCCGTCGCGTGCTTGCCCGCCACCGATGCCGCCACGCTGGCGCGGATCGATGGCTGCGAAGCGGTCGACCTGCTGTTGCCCGACACCAATGGCCTGCTGCGTGGCAAACGTGTGACAGCCGAGGTCCTGGGCAAGATCTATCGCGACGGGGTGTGCCTGCCGATGTCGCTGATCGCCACCGACATCACCGGCAATACCGTCGAGGAAACCGGGCTGGGCTATGCCATCGGCGATGCCGATCGCATCTGCCGGCCCATTGCAGGCTCGCTGCGTCCGGTGCCGTGGGCACCGAAGCCGATGGCGCAGCTGCTGCTGGCGATGCATCAGCCTGACGGCAGCGTGTTCGAGGTCGCACCGCGCGCGGTCCTGCAGCGCGTGCTGAACCGCTTTGCCGCGCTCGGCCTGACCCCGGTCACTGCGGTGGAACTGGAGTTCTACCTGTTCGACGCGGTGCCCGATGCGCAGGGGCGTCCGCAGACGCCGCGCGACCCGCAGACCGGTGCGCGCAGCGACAGCACCCAGGTGTATTCGCTGCAGGATCTGGACGACCAGCGCACGTTCACCGATGCGGTGACTGCCGCCTGCCGGCAACAAGGCATCCCGGCCGACACCGCCGTGGCCGAATACGCACCCGGCCAGTTCGAAATCAACCTGCAGCATCGCGCCGATGCGGTGGCCGCCTGCGACGAGGCGATCCTGCTCAAGCGCACCATCAAGGCGATTGCGCAGCAGCAGGGCAAGCTCGCAAGCTTCATGGCCAAGCCATTTCCCGGCCAGGCCGGCAGCGGCCTGCACCTGCATGTGAGCCTGCTCGATGCCGACGGGCACAACGTGTTCGCCGGCAGCGCCGCTGCACCTGCCGACCGCCTGCGCCATGCCATCGCCGGCCTGCAACGGCACGCGGACGCCGCGTTGCTGATGTTCGCACCGCATGCCAACAGTTACCGCAGGTTCGTCAGCAACGCTTTCGTGCCACTGGATGCGAGCTGGGGCTTCAACAACCGCACCGTGGCGCTGCGCATCCCGCACAGCGATGCACGCAACACCCGCATCGAACACCGCATCGCCGGCGCCGACGCCAACCCATACCTGGCCGCCGCCGCCGTGCTCGCCGCCATGCTGGACGGCCTGCAACATCCCGGCGAGCCCACCGCGCCGGTCACCGGCAATGCCTACGCGCAATCGGTGTTCCGGCCGCGCACCTGGCAAGGCGCAGTGGATGCATTCGGCGCCAGCGACTTCGTCGGCGCGCAGCTCGGCAGCCAGTTCCAGCACGTGTTCGGCCAGCAGAAGCAACGCGAACTGCTCGACTACCAGGCGCTGGTGCCGGATCTGGACTACGCCCGGTACCTGCGGACCGTGTGATGGACGGCCCGGCCCCATCGCTGCCGCCTACCGATTTGCCGGGCAACGGCTATCCCGACAGCTGGTACGCCCACAGCACGCCGGCCTTGCCGGAGCAACCGCGCCTGCAGGGCGTCGCACGTGCCGATGTCTGCATCCTCGGCGCCGGCTACACCGGCCTCACCGCCGCCCTCGCCCTGGCCGAGGCCGGCTACTCCGTCATCGTGCTGGAAGCCAGGCGCATCGGATGGGGCGCCTCCGGGCGCAACGGCGGCCAGGCCATCGTCGGCTACGGCTGCGAGCAGGAAACGCTGGAAGCGCTGGTCGGCGAGGCCGACGCGCGGCTGCTGTTCGACTTCTCGCGCGACGGCATGCGCCTGCTGCGCGCGCGCATCGAGCGTCATGCCATCGCCTGCGACTGGCGCGACGGTCACGCCCACGTGCCGCTGAAATCGCGCCAGGCGCAGGCCTTGCAGCACGGCATCGTGCGCATGGCCGAGCGCTACGACTACCCACTGGAATGGTGGGACCGCGCGCGGACGCGGCAGGTGCTGGACAGCCCGCTCTACCTGGGCGCGATGTTCGACCCGGCCAGTGGCCATCTGCATCCGCTGGCCTATGCGCTGGGCCTGGCGCGCGCAGCGCTGGCGGCCGGCGTGCGCATTCACGAGGCCTCGCCCGTCTTCCGGCTGCAACACGGCGAGCGCGTGACGATGCATACCGAGCAGGGCAGCGTCAGCGCCAACTTCGGCGTGATCGCCGGAAACGCCCTGCTGCGGGGCATTTCTACATCGCTGGAACGCCACATCATGCCGGTCGGCACCTATGTCGGCGCAACGCCGCCGCTGGGCGCGACCCGCGCGCGCGCCCTGATCGCCAACGGCATGGCGGTCGCCGACACCAACTGGGCACTGGATTATTACCGGCTCAGCGCCGACCACCGGCTGCTGTTCGGCGGACGCGCCAGCTACTCATCGCGCCCGCCGCCCGGCCTGGATCGGTTGATGACCCGGCGCATGCACACGGTGTTCCCGCAACTGCACGACGTACCGCTGGAAACGCTGTGGGGCGGCTATGTGGACATCTCGCGCAATCGCGCCCCGCACTGGGGACGGCTGGCGTCCAACGTGTATTTCGCCCAGGGATTCTCCGGGCATGGCGTCGCCGCCACCGGACTGGCCGGCCAGATCATCGCCGAAGCCATCGCCGGCCAGAGCCGGCGGCTGGATGTGTTCGCGCGCATCCCGCACCGGCCTTTCCCCGGTGGGCGGCTGCTGCGTACCCCGCTGCTGGTGGCTGCGATGAGTTGGTACCGGCTGCGCGATGCGTTGTGGTGAGTCGTGTGCCGTCTTGGGCACTTCGAGACGCGGCGCTCAAGTTTTGGCGAGCAGGGCCGTTAGCGTTATGACGGTTCGATCCGCACGGCCAGCCGATGTCCCCAGGTACGCTACATCGCAATAGTGAAAGCGCAGTCCTGCCGCAACGCGTGTTGCTGGTGGAGAACTCGCGCACATTCACCAGCATGCTGCGCGAAGCCATCGAGCAACGCGTGGAGCTGCCGGTCACGGTCGTGTCGACCCTGGCAGAAGCCGCCCGTGTGCTGGACGAAGAAGACGGTTGGTTTCTGGTTCTGACCGGCCTGGTGCTTGTGGACGGCGACCGCGACAAGGTCGTGGAATTTTTCCTCTCGCGCAAACTGCCCACCGTGGTGGTCAGCGGCGTCTACGACGAGGATCTGCGCCAGCGCGTGCTGCAGCAGCAGATCATCGATTACGTGCTCAAGAACGCGCCCGGCAGCATCGAGTATCTGGCGTGGCTGGTCCAGCGCCTGGAGCGCAATCGCCGCATCGCGGCGCTGGTGGTGGACGATTCCCTGTCCGCACGGACCTATACGGCCGCGTTGCTGTCGATGTACGGCTACCGCGTGGTGCTGGCGGCCGACGGCGCCGCTGGCCTGCAGGCGATCGAGCGCGATCCCGGCATCCGCCTGACCATCGTCGACCAGGAAATGCCCGGCATGGAAGGTGTGGAATTCACCCGCCGGCTGCGTGCGATCCGTTCGCGCGACAAGGTCGCGGTGATCGGCATTTCCGGCAACGGCGACTCATCGCTGGTCCCGCGCTTCCTGAAGAACGGTGCCAACGATTTCCTGCGCAAGCCGTTTTCGCGCGAAGAATTCTTCTGCCGCGTGTCGCAGAATGTGGACCAGCTGGAATTGATCGGCACGCTGCAGGACCTGGCCACCCGCGACTTCCTCACCGGCATGCCCAACCGGCGCTATTTCCTGGAACAAAGCCAGCGCGTGATCCCCACCCTGTTGTCGCAGGACCAGACGGTGACCGCGGCGATGCTGGACATCGACCACTTCAAGCACATCAACGACACCTGGGGCCACGAGGCCGGCGACCAGGCGCTGCGGGCCGTGGCCGCATCGGTCTCCAGTCATGCGCGGCCGCAGGATCTGGTGGCGCGTTTCGGCGGCGAAGAATTCTGCCTGCTGGTGCCGGGGCTGGATGCCGCCAACGCCACCAGTTACTTCGAAACGCTGCGCGAACGCATCAGCGCGCTGCGCGTGCGGATCGGCGACGAAACCCTCAGCATGACGGTGAGCATCGGCGTGTGCATCGCCACCGAAGACGGCCAGTCGCTGCACCATCTGTTGGGCGAAGCGGACAAGTATCTGTACCTGGCCAAGGCCGGCGGTCGCAATCAGGTGCGTCTGGCCAGCTGAGCCGCGTCGGCTCCGCGGTAGCGCGCGGATGCGCGCGCTGCGCTGACTAGGTTGAAATCGCCGATGCCGAACGACGCCGCATCGAACGTGCGGCCATCAACGCCAACAGGCTCAACACCGCAGCGCCGCCCAGATACTGCCCGACCGCCTGCACGCCATAGCGTGCGGCCAGTTGCGTGGCCACGTACGGCGCCGGCGCTGCCCCCAGGATGCTGGCCAGGTTGAACGACAGCGAGGCCCCGGTGTAGCGCACCTCGGTGGGATACAGCTCGGCCAGCAACGTGCCGCAGGGGCCGTAGGTCAGGCCCATGAAGAAGAACCCAAGCCCCAGAAATGCCAGTACCTGCAGCGGGTGATTGGCCTGGAACAGCGGCGCGAACGCCAACCCGAACGCGATGATCGCAACACTGGCCAGCATCATCGCCAGCGGCGCACCATGCCGGTCGCCGAACCTGGCCGAGAGCGGAATGCCGATCGCGAAAAACACGATACCGGCCATCTGCAACAACAGGAATTGCTCCTTGTCGTAGCCCAGGGTCTTGGTACCGTAGCCCAGCGCGAACACTGTCATCAGATAGAACAGCACGAAAGTGGCGAATGCGCCCAGCGTGCCGATGACCAGCGCCGGCCAGTGCTGCGAGATCACCGTGCCCAAGGGCAGGCGTACGCGCGTCTTGTGGTCCAGGGTCTTCTGGAAATCCGGCGTCTCGGTGATGCTCAGGCGCACCCACAGACCGGTCAGCACCAGCAACGCGCTGGCCAGAAACGGCACCCGCCAGCCCCATTGCATGAACTGCGCATCGTCGAGCACCGCGCCCATGCCGAGAAAGGTGCCGGTGGACAGCAGAAAGCCCAGCGGCGCACCCAACTGCGGAAACATGCCGTACCACACGCGCTTGCCGGGCGGTGCATTTTCGGTGGCAAGCAGCACGGCTCCGCCCCACTCGCCCCCCAGACCCAGGCCCTGGCCGAAGCGACACAACGCCAGCAGTGCTGGTGCGAACACGCCGATCTGGGCGTAGCTGGGCAGCAAGCCGATCGCCACGGTGGACAAGCCCATCGTCAGCAGCGCCGCCACCAAGGTGGCCTTGCGCCCGATCCGGTCGCCGAAGTGGCCGAACACCGCCGAGCCCACCGGCCGCGCGACAAAGGCCACCGCAAACGTCGCCAGCGACTGCAGCATCGCCGCACTGCCATCGCCCGCCGGAAAGAACAGGGTGGGAAACACCAGTACCGCGGCGGTGGCGTAGATATAGAAATCGAAAAACTCGATGGTGGTGCCGATCAGACTGGCGAACAACACGCGCGCAGGCGAATTGACGGGCGTGGCAAGCGGCGCAGCTGCAGTCATCTGTTGTCACCATCCAGAAAAACAAGGTGATGGATTGTCGCAAATCCGGCACAGGTTTTTGCGAAGGCGCGATAGCGCTATGTACGCAAAGATGAAAGAGGACGCAACGCACACTCGAAAGACATCTTTGCGGAGACGCATCCGAAAAGTGGACAGCACTTCGGCCTCACAAGGTCAGCGGACTAGATGGACGACATAGGATCAAAGACGCAGAGAATATTCGCTTCAAGCTGTGTCGATGTGGGAATTTCGCATGCCAGATCCAGAACCAGACCACGCCCAGAGGTTAAAATGAAATATAAATATACAAATAAAACACTAGCTGCCTGCGGCCTTGCTCTACTCGCTGCCATCAGTGCGCAAGCACAGGCTGCCCAGCATTACATCTCAATCGGCACTAATCCCGGGCAGGGATATCATGCCCATGCAGAACTGAAAACGGCAGATGGCCGCTTAATCTATACATGGGACAAGGGGCGTGACGGGAAACAGAATATTTACTGGACCTACAACTACGGAAATGACAACGCCCGCATCGAAATGCTGATCACAGTAAACGGAAAAGGCCACACTTTTAAATATGCACCTGCGAACGGTAACATCTGCATTGAATTCAGCGAAGGACTTCCATATGGGGTAGCATGCTCAGGTTGATCGCTCTAGCCGAACAGCCTGCTGTGGCATCGCGCTGGAATGATATGAAGTAGCGGACGACGACAATCGCCTGATTGCATAGGCACCGCAAACCCGCGCATGACACGCAAAAAGCGCTCGGCGGGCCATCGGCATCACGGCTGACAAGGCGATCGAGTGCCTGGCTCTTGGCGTAGCCAGGCAGCGTGACCGGTGGGCGTCAGCACGGCAAATTGCCGCTCACCGCGCTCTTCCACACGGATCCAGCCCGGGCCGGGCTGACCATGCAGGTTGGCACTGCCCAGCCAGGCCAGCGTGCGCAGCAGCACGCTCATCCGCACGCCCAGTTGCTTGCATAGCCGTGCCAGCGACACGCCATCGGGCGTGTCGGCCAGCGCGGTGAGCAGCTGCGCGGTGAGTTGCGGATCAGCGGACAAGCACGGCCCCGATATCGCGTGACGCGGCATCGGCGGTTTCGGCGCGATGCGGCAGCACGATCACCGGAATCGACTTGGAGGTCGGCGTGCGCGCTTCGTCGGCGAAGCTCGACAGCGGCACCAGCGCATTGGTTTCCGGGTAGTACGCCGCCAGACAGCCGCGCGGAATGTTGTAGTCCACCAGCAGGAAGCGGCGCGCCTCGCGGTGCACGCCGTCCTCGCACAGGCTTTCCAGGTCCACCCAGTCGCCGGCCTTCATGTTCAATGCCGCAATGTCGGCGCCGTTGATGAAGAGCACGCGGCGCTCGCCGAACACGCCGCGGTAGCGATCGTCCAAGCCGTAAATGGTGGTGTTGTACTGATCGTGCGAGCGCGTGGTGGCCAGCGTGAACACCATCTGCCCGCTGTGGCTGCGACGTGCGCGATGGATCGGGTTGTCGGTCGGTACCGCGTGCGGCTTGAACACCGCGCGCTTTTCGGGTGTCACCCACTGGCGATCGCGCGCGGTATTGGACAGGCGGAAGCCGCCCGGCACACGTACGCGCTGATTGAAGTCGGCAAAATCGGGGAACACCTGGGCAATCAGGTCGCGAATGCGGTCGTAGTCGCCCACCAGCCAACGCCAGCGGATCGCACTGCGCGCCCCCAGCGTCGCCTCGGCCAGGCGTGCCACGATCGCCGGCTCGGACAGCAGGTCCGGCGAGGCCGGCGGATTGATGCCGGCCGACAGGTGCACCATGCTCATCGAGTCTTCCACCGTCACGCCTTGCGAGCCGGCGTCCTGGATGTCGATTTCGGTACGGCCCAGGCACGGCAGGATCAGCGCATCGCGGCCATGCACCAGATGGCTGCGATTGAGCTTGGTGGTGACATGCACGGTGAGTTCGCAATTGCGCAGCGCGCGATGCGTGGCATCGGTATCCGGCGTGGCGGCGGCAAAATTGCCGCCCATCGCGAAGAACACCTTGCCGCGCCCGTCCAGCATCGCCTCGATCGCACCGACGGTGTCGAAACCGTCTTCGCGCGGCGGCGCAAAACCGAACACCGTCTGCAACTTATCGAGAAACGCGGCCGGCGGCTTTTCGTAGATCATCATCGTGCGGTCGCCCTGCACGTTGCTATGCCCGCGCACCGGGCACACGCCCGCGCCCGGCCGGCCCAGATGGCCGCGCAGCAACAGCAGGTTGGTGATCATGTGGATGGTGGCCACCGAATGCTTGTGCTGGGTGATGCCCATGCCCCAGCAGGCGATCACGCGCTCGGCGTTGAGATAGAGTTCGCCGGCCTTGCGCAACGCCGCTTCGTCCAGTCCGGACTCTTCGACGATGGTGTCCCAGGATTCGCCATGCACCTCGGCAGCGAAGGCGTCGAAGTTGGCGGTGTGGGCATGGATGAATTCCAGATCCAGCAGCCGCGGCGTGCCATCGCGCTGGGTCTGCGCGTCGCGCTCGAGCACATGCTTGATGATGCCCTTGACGGCGGCCAGATCGCCGCCGATCTTGAGCTGGAAATAATCCGAGGCGATGCGCGTGGAGCCGTTGTGCAGCATCTCCAGCTTGTCCTGCGGGTCGGCGAACTTCTCCAGGCCGCGCTCGCGTAGCGGATTGAATGCCGCAATCGCCGCGCCGCGCTTGGAGGCCTGACGCAACTCGCCGAGCATGCGCGGGTGATTGGTGCCGGGGTTCTGGCCGAAGATGAAGATCGCATCGGCCAGTTCGAAGTCGTGCAGCGACACCGTGCCCTTGCCCACGCCGATCTGCGAACGCAGCGCGGTGCCGGACGGCTCGTGGCACATGTTGGAGCAGTCGGGGAAGTTGTTGGTGCCGAACTCGCGCACGAACAACTGATACAGGAATGCCGCTTCGTTACTGGTTCGCCCGGAGGTATAGAAGATCGCCTCGTCCGGCGATGCCAGCCCGTTGAGATGCCCTGCGATCTGCGCAAACGCCGCGTCCCAGCTCACCGGCACGTAATGATCGGTGGCCGCGTCGTAACGCATCGGCTGGGTCAGCCGGCCCTGCCCTTCCAGCCAGTAGTCGCTGTACTGCGACAACAGGCTGACGCTGTGCGAGGCGAACAGCTCCGGCCCGGCGCGGCGCGCAGTGGACTCGGCCGCAACGGCCTTGGCGCCGTTCTCGCAGAACTCGAAGGTGGAGGTGTGATCGCGGTCCGGCCAGGCGCAACCGGGGCAGTCGAAACCGTCCGGCTGATTGGCATGCAGCAGCGTCTTGGCGCCCTGCACCGCGATGTCCTGCTCCATCAGGTGCTTGGCGACCGAGCGCAATGCGCCCCAGCCGCCGGCGGGATTGTCGTATTGCTGGATGGTCTTCTTGCTCATGCGGGCTCTCCCACGGCGACGCCCAGATCCAGGCGCTGCGGATGGCTGTAAACGACACAATCGTGATCGCGGGCAAACCCGATCAGGGTCAGTCCCGCACTGTCGGCCAGGCTGATCGCCAGCGCGGTCGGTGCCGAAATCGCTGCGAGCAGCGGGATCCGGGCCTGCGCGGCTTTCATGGCCATTTCGTAACTGGCGCGGCTGGTCACCACCGCAAACCCTTGCGATGCATCCACGCGCGCGCGCGCCAAGGCACCGATCAACTTGTCGAGCGCGTTATGCCGGCCGACGTCTTCGCGCACGCAGTGCACCACACCTTGCGCATCGGCCCAGCCGGCGGCATGCACCGCACCGGTCTGCGCGGCGATCGGCTGCCGTGCATGCAGCGCATCCAGCGCACGCGCCAAGGCTTCCGCATCGATCTGCAGCGACGACTGCAGCACCGGCGGCACACGCAGCACCGCTTCGATCGATTCGTTGCCGCATACCCCGCACCCGCTGCGTCCATCCAGATTGCGCCGCCGCCGGTCCAACGCGGCGGCATGCTCGGGCGGGATCTCGATCTGCAGCGAGGCGCCTTCCAGAAAGGTCTCCACCGCCACCACGCGCAAATCTTGCGGCTGCTCGACGATGCCCTCGCTCAGCGAGAACCCGAGTGCGAAATCCTCCAGATCTTCCGGCGTGGCCATCATCACCGCGAACGGTACGCCGTTGTAGTGGAAGGCGACCGGCATTTCGGCCGCCACCATGTCCTGCACCGTGGCCTTGCGGCCGCCGCGGTGGCGGACGACCGTGCGCACCACACTGCCGGCGCGCACGGAACGGGAAGACGAAGTGGTCATCTCACCTCAATGAAACAGCACGAAGGCTTTCTGCAGCGTGACCCAGATGCCCCAGGACATCGGCACGCCGACCGCCAGCCAGGCCAGCGCGACCAGGGCGGGATTACCGCCGTGTCCGATGCGCGCCATCTGCTCCGGCGGCAGCACCGCCTTGCCGCTGCGGTCCACCTTCTCGTGCGCCAGCTGCTTTTCGCGCGCCAGTTCGTCGGGCGTCATGAAATGACGCGCGTCCACCGGACGCACCAACAGGTTGCAGATCAGACCGAGCACCAACATGCCGGCGAGGATGTACATGGTGGTGTTGTAGACCTGTGACGGCGGGCTGCCGTGGGCCAGCTGGTACTCGCGCATGTAGCCGACCACCACCGGTCCGAGAATGCCGGCGGTAGCCCAGGCGGTCAGCAGACGGCCGTGGATGGCGCCGACCATCTGGGTGCCGAACAGGTCGGCCAGATATGCCGGGATGGTGGCGAACCCGCCGCCGTACATCGACAGGATGATGCAGAAGATGCCCGCGAACAGCGCGATGCCGCCCACGCCGCCGGCCGACGGCGCCGCCGCATACAGGCAGATACCCAGCACGAAGAACAACGTGTAGGTATTCTTGCGGCCGAGCTTGTCGGACATGCTGGCCCAGAAGAAGCGGCCGCCGATGTTGAACAGGCTGAGCAGGCCGGTGAAGCCTGCCGCGATGGCCGCGATGCTGGCCAGCTGCGCCGTATCCAGGCTGCCGAAGCCGACATCCACTCCGATCAACCGGCCGCCGAACACTTCCTGCAGCATCGGCGAGGACATGCCGATCACGCCGATACCGGCCGACACGTTCAGGCACAGCACGCCCCACAGCAGCCAGAACTGCGGAATGCCCCAGACCTTGCTCACGTGCACGTGGTTGGCGGTGATCATGGCGTTGTTGCTGGCCACCGGCGCGGTCCAGCCGGCCGGGGTCCAGCCGCTCGGCGGCACGCGGTAACCGAACGCGCCGGCCATCATGAAGACGACGTACAGCGCCGCCATCACCAGGAAGGTTTCCATCACGCCCACCGAGGTCGGCGTGGCGAAGTGACGCATCAGCGCATCGGCAAGCGGGCTGCCGATCATCGCACCGCCACCGAAGCCCATGATCGCCATGCCGGTCGCCATGCCGCGACGGTCCGGGAACCATTTGATCAAGGTCGACACCGGCGAGATATAGCCCAGGCCCAGACCGATACCGCCGATCACGCCCGAGCCCAGCCACAGCATCCAGATCTGGTGGAAATGGATGCCTGCGGCCGAAATCACCAGCCCGCCGCACCAGCACAGCGCCGAGACCACACCGGCCTTGCGCGGGCCGGCACGTTCCAGCCAGCCGCCCCAAATCGCCGCCGAGCAGCCAAGCAACACGAAGAACAGCGTGTACATCCACTGCAACTCGCTGATCTTCCAGTCGCAGGTGGTGGCGACCATCCGTGCGAACAGGCCCATGTCGGCCGGGCACGCGATCGCTTCGGTGATGCCCAGCGCCTTGGACAGCGGCAACCAGAACACGCTGAAGCCATAGGCCATGCCGATACACAGGTGGATCGCCAATGCGGCCGGCGGTACCAACCAACGATTGAATCCCGGACGCGCGACGATGCGCTCCTTGGACAGCAGGCCGGCGTCTGCGCCGTTGGCGCTCGCCACGGTGGACCCTCGTGTCATTCCCGTTCCCCTAAAAAGTACGATGAAGGGTGTCCGGAGCGCCTGCCAAGACGACTGCGCGCAGGCGGTGTCAGTGGCCCCGAATACGATTGATGGCTGCGATCGATGGACGTGTTGCGATAAGGGCAGCGGCGACTACCAGGCCCAACTGGCACGCGTCGGGCGCATCATCGGCGATCGTTGAAGCTTTGCAATGCTTCTACGCGCCCCGCAGCCAGTCAAAACCCCCTCATGGCCCGCGCCGCAAGGCGTTCCCACAGCTTAGCGGCCGACGCTGCGACTAATTGACTAGTCCATGCGGATCGGCGCGTGCAGCTCCGGAAATCGTGCTCGCCGTCGCGCTTAGCCGGGGTGACGGCCGACGCGCGGTGAACGTACGGTCGGACGCTCCCCAGCGTCCGCCATGACGACGAGGGCACAGGCGCCCGCGTGTAACGCCCGCGCGCAGCGCGGTCAAGCGCGCAAAGCCGCAGCAGGCTCACTACAATGCCGGCCCCCGCACTTCCCCGCAGTTGCCGTATGAACATCGTTGTCAAAGAAGAACTCAAGGCCTACATCGACCCGCTGACGCCCGACGAGCACGAGGCACTGGAACGCAGCCTGCTGGCCGAGGGCTGCCGCGATGCGCTGGTGCTGTGGGGCGATGTGCTGGTGGATGGCCACAACCGCTACGGCATCTGCCAGAAGCACGATCTGCCGTTCCAGACCGTGCAGAACCCGCGCTTCCAGTCGATGCAGGACGTGCACCTGTGGATGATCGAGCAGCACCTGGGCCGGCGCAGCGTGTCGGACTTCCAGCGTGGCGTGCTGGCGCTGCGCAAGCGCGAGATCCTGGCCGCGCGCCAGCGCAGCCAGCGCGACGCCGATGCTGCTGCGGAGGCGCCGGCGGTTGCCGGCGATGACCAGCCCGCCGCCGGCATCGAGCACGGCCCCGTACAGGCCGCCGCCGACAGCGACAGCCCGCCGTGGGAAGAGAGCTCCACCCCGGTCAGCCGCGCCGAACTGGCACGCGAGGCCCGTCTGAGCAACAACCAGGTGGTGATGATCGAGCGCATCCACAAGCAGGCCGCCCCGGAAGTGGTGCAGGCGGTCAAGGCCGGCGAGATTTCGATCAGCGCTGCCGCTGCCGTGGCCACCTTGTCCGAGGACGAGCAACGCGCCGCCGCGCAGGCTGGCAAGGCCGAGCTCAAACAGGCTGCCAAGCGCGTACGCGACGCCAAGCGCAAACCCAGGCCCGACGAGGCTGAAAGCGGCGAAGCCGAACGCCGCGATGTGAAAGCCCTGCAACGCCGCGTCACCGAACTGGAAAACGAAAACACCGCATTGCAGGCCAAGGTAGCCGCGCTGCAATCGCAGCTGGAGCGCCTGCGCGGCTGAGTGTGCGCCCGGTCGCCTGCCAGACGCTTCAACCACCGTAGGAGCGCACCCGGGCGCGACGCGGCTGTCCCGGTACCGCCATCGCGCGCAAGCGCGCGCCTATCGAACCGACCACGTTCCGCCGTGGACATGCCCTGCTCCGGCGACTGGGTACACTGCGCAGATGGAACCAAGCGTTAGCACTCCCCGCCCCGTCGATCCCCGTCGTGCCCAGCTGCAGCGCATGAAGCTGTTGGCGGTGGCCCTGCTGCTGGCCATGTTCGCCGGCTTCGTCGTCAGCCACCTGATGGGCGAACAAGGCGTCTGGGCCTGGGTCTCGGCCTTCTGCGAAGCGGCCACGGTCGGCGCACTGGCCGACTGGTTCGCAGTGGTGGCCTTGTTCCGCCGCCCGATGGGCCTGCCGATTCCACATACCGCCATCCTGCCGCGCGGCAAGGACCGTCTGGCCGATGGCCTGGCGGTGTTCGTGCGCGACCAGTTCCTCGCCCCGGATGCGCTGATGGAAAAACTGCGCGTGTTCGACCCGGCCAGCCGCCTCGGCGAATGGCTGGCCAAACCCGCACAGGCGCGCATGCTCGCGCAGATGGCGCGCAGCTGGATGCTGCAGGCGCTGGAGCTGCTGGACGAGGCTGCGGTGCGCCGCGCGATCCAGCGCTTTGTGGTCGACCGTCTGCGCAAGTGGAATGCCGCCGCCACCGTCGGCGATGTCATGGCGCTGCTCACCACCGATGGCCGGCATCAGAAATTGCTGGACGAGGTGCTGCTGCGCCTGGGCGAATGGCTGGATCAGGAACAGGTCAAGACGCGCGCCTCGGCGTTGATCGTGCGTTACGCGCGGCGCGAGTGGCCCAAGCTGGTCGGCACGGTGAACTGGGTCAAACCGATCGAAGAGATCGGCGACAGCCTGGCCGACCGCATGGCCCGTGCGGCGATCGAGGAGTTGCAGGACATCCTCAAGACGCCCGAGCATCCAATCAGGCTCGACTATGAAGCGTGGCTGCAACGCTACATCGCGCGCCTGCGCGACGAGCCGGCAATGGCCGAGCGCGTGGAGGAACTCAAGCAACGGGCGATCGAACATCCAGCCTTGCAGGACTACGTGCAAGGTCTGTGGGGCGAGATTCGCGATGCACTGCGCAACGACCTGGCACGAGAGGAATCGTCAATGGCTGCGCACATGGAGCGCTCCATGCAATCGCTCGGCCAAGCCTTGTCGCAGGACCCCTCGCTGCGTGAAGCGCTCAACCAGCACATGCTGCAGGCTGCCGACAAACTGACCACGCGGTTGCGCGCGTCGGTGACCGACCATATCGCGTCGACGATGAAAAGTTGGGACGAACGTCACCTCGTCGAACAATTGGAATTGGGTGTCGGACGCGATCTGCAATACATTCGGTTCAATGGAACGTTGGTGGGCGGACTGATCGGTCTTGCCCTTCACGCATTATCGATCTGGCTGGCGTTCTGATGCATTGGCAATGACGTTGATCGCCCACCGGAAACGCGTGCGGACACTGGGGAGACTGCACGCGCTCTGATGATCGTCAGGCGCCACCACGAGGCCGACTTCACCGTCGGCCAGCACACTGGGCACGCAACAGGCAAGGCAAGGGAACAGAAATGCCGAATGGCCGCTGGGATCTGCGCAGAAAATACGGGCGCCGTGCGTTGATCGGTGCACTGCTGATTCTCGCCGCAGGCCTGATCGCCGCCATTCTTGCCGGCCTGTCGCTACAGCGACATAACGAGATCGAGCGCCAACAGCGTTTCAACTATGTCGTGCGCACGCTGACACGCAATATCAGCGAGCGCATGTATACCTTCGAACACGGGCTGCGAGGCGCACGCGGCGCGGTGATCGGTGCCGGCAAAGAAATCATCAGCCGCGACCGCTTCACCCTGTACAGCCGCTCGCGCGATTACACGCGCGAGTTTCCCGGCGTGCTGGGCTACGGCTACATCCATCGCGTCGCGCCCGCCGACGAAGAGGCCTTCCTGCAGGCCGCCCGCGCAGACGGCGCGCCGGACATCCAGCGTCGGCCGCTGGAACCCTGGGATGGCGAGCGTTACATCGTGTTGTATTTCGAACCGGAGTCCTCGGGTAACCGTCCGATCGGCCTGGACATCGCGTCCGAGCCACGTCGTCGCGCAGCCGCGCTGCAGGCCGCACGCAGCGGCGTGCCCATCATGACCTCGCCGATCTCGCTGTCCGGTTATCGCATTCCCAGCGAGAGCGGATTTCTGGTGCTGCTGGCGGTCTATCGCGAAGGCATGCCGCTGCAGACGCCGCAACAGCGCATGGCCGCGACCAGCGGCTGGGTGTATGCGCCCTTCAGCGTCGGGCAGATGGTGCAAAGCACCTTGGGCGAGCGCGACGACATGGCGCTGGATCTGTCCGACAGCAACGAGCCGACCCACAACTTCTTCCGCAGCGGCACACCGTCCGGCGACAGTGCGCGTCGCCCGCCGGTGGTCCAGCAGCTGCAGATCTACGGCCGCACCTGGATCATCACCGCCCACCCCACCGCCAGCTTCCTGGCCTCGCTCGACCAGACCTCGCCATGGCTGATCGGCGGCCTGGTGCTGGGCGTGTCGGTGCTGTTTGCGGCGTTGCTGGCGCTGTATTTCAGCAACGGACTCCGGCGCGAAGAAGTGCTGCGCAAACAGATGGAGCTGGCGGCGCTGGTCAGCCATTCCAGCGAAGCCATCGTTGCCGAAACCCCGGACGGACACATCACCCACTGGAATCCCGCTGCCGAAGCGATGTTCGGATACAGCGCAGACGAGGCGATCGGCCAGAACCTGACGATGCTGCTGTCGCCACAGCCGTATGCGATTCCCGACATCGAGCACGCCGACGAACGCCATTCGGTCGATACCTCGGCGGCACAGAGCATGCGCCATCGCGATGGGCATCTGGTCCATGTGCTGGCCAGCAAGGCCCCGATCATCGAGCGCGATGCCACCCTGAGCGGGCATTCGCATTTCTTCCGCGACATCTCCGAGCGGGTGCGTTCGCATCAGCGCATCGTCGATCTGAATGCATCGCTCGAACATCAGGTCGCCGAACGTACCAGCGAACTGATGAAGTTCTCCGCGCTGCATCGCGCGATCCTGGCGCACGCCGGCTTTGCCATCATCGCCACCGACTCCGGCGGGTTTGTCACGCTGTTCAATCGCGCCGCGGAGAAACTGCTGGGCTACAACGCCGACGAGGTGATCGGCCGCCGCAAGGCCGGCCAGTTCATCGAGCCCGAGGAACTGCGGCAGCGCGCGCACCTGCTCTCCGAGCAGACCGGCGCGCTGGTGGCGCACACCCTGGAGGCGATCGCCGCGCTGACCAGCCTGGGCCGCAGCGACACCAGCGAGTGGACCTACGTCAGCCATGAAGGCCGCCGCCTGCCGGTGCTGCTGACCCTGAGCACCCTGCGCGACGACAACGATCAGGTGATCGGTTATCTGGGCATGGCGGTGGATCTGACCGAGCAGAAACTGCACGAGAAACAGTTGCGCCTGGCGATGGACGCGGCCAAAAGCGCCAACCAGTCCAAGTCCGATTTCCTGGCCAACATGAGCCATGAGATCCGCACGCCGATGAACGCGATCCTGGGCATGCTGTACCTGCTTCAGCGCAGCGAGCTGCCCGGTGCGGCGCAGGACATGGTGACCAAGATCGACCGCTCCGCGCGCTCGTTGCTGGAAATCATCAACGACATCCTGGACTTCTCCAAGATCGAGGCCGGGCGCATCGATCTGGAACGCGCACCGTTCGACCTTAACCAACTGTTCGACAACATCGCCGACCTGATGCGTTCCTCGCTCAGCACCAAACCGGTGGAAATGATCGTCGAACCGCTACCGCGCGACTGCCGCTGGCTGCTCGGCGATGCGCTGCGCATCAACCAGGTGCTGGTCAACCTGGTCGGCAACGCGATCAAGTTCACCGAGCAAGGCGAAGTGGTGCTGTCGGTACGGCGCTTCCCCAGCGGCGATCCGAACAAGCTCAAGCTGCTGTTCTCGGTGCGCGACACCGGCATCGGCATTTCCAAGGAAAAGCAGAGCCTGATCTTTTCGCCGTTCCTGCAGGCCGACACTTCCACCAGCCGCCGTTACGGCGGCAGCGGCCTGGGCCTGACCATCAGCCGGCGCCTGATCGAATTGATGGGCGGCGAGCTGGAAGTGGAAAGCGTGCCCGGCCGCGGCAGCGAGTTCTATTTCGTGGTGACGCTGGAAAAAGCGGCCCCACCGCCGGCCCAGCACGACCTGCCCGCGCTGCCGCCGGAAGCGATGCCGCGGGTGTTGATCGCCGACGACCACGATGCGGCGCTCAACAACCTGGTGCGCATCGCCACCGAACTCGGCTGGCGCGTGGATGCGGTCGCCAGCGGCCAGGCCGCCTTGCAGGCGATCGAACAGGCCAGCGAGCCCTACGACATCTTCCTGCTCGACTGGCGCATGCCCGATATCGACGGCGTGGCGATCGCGCGGCAGATCCGCGCGCGCGCCGCGCCCGGCCCGCATCCGGTGATCGTCATGGTCACCGCGTACGAGCGCCGCCTGCTGGAACAGCATCCCGAGCAACAGGATCTGGATGCGGTCATGACCAAGCCGGTCACCAGCGCGGCGCTGCACCGGCTGGTGGAGCAACTGGTCGACGAACGCCCCGGCGCACGACCGGTGACGCCCACCTCCGTGGCGCGTCGCCTGGAAGGCGCGCATCTGCTGCTGGTGGACGACAGCGAGATCAACTGCGAAGTGGCGCAGCGCATTCTCGAAGGCGAAGGCGCCATGGTCACGGTCGCCCACGATGGCGAGCAGGCCATCAATACGCTCAGACGCGCGCCGGAGCTGTTCCAGCTGGTGTTGATGGACGTGCAGATGCCGGTGGTCGATGGCTATGAAGCCACGCGACGGCTGCGGCAGATCCCGGCGTTGGCCAGCCTGCCGGTGATCGCGCTGACTGCCGGCGCCTTCCGCCCGCAACAGGAGAAAGCGCTGGAAGCCGGCATGAACGGTTTCATCGCCAAGCCGTTCAATGTGGAGGAACTGGTCACCGCCATCCGTCACTTCCTGCAGCCCGGCGTGCGGCGCATTCCGTCGCTACCGCACGAAACCGATGTAGATGGCGGCCCCGAGTGGGAACACGCCGAACCGGAGGTGCTGGATGCGGCGCGTGCACGCAGCCTGTGGCGCGAGCGCGAACCGTACGAGCGCTATCTGCTCAAACTGCTGCGCGACAACCCCGACCCGGCCGCAGCCGCATCCGAGCATCTGCGCCGCAACGAGCTACCGGCGATCGGCGCGCTGGCGCACAAGCTGCGTGGCGCGGCCGGGTCGCTGGCGTTGCCGGCCCTGGCCGGTGCCGCCAGCGATCTGGAAACCCGCATCGAGCAAGGCCACGACATCACCTCGTCACTGATCGCACTCAAGGACACCATGCAGCGCACCGCCGCCGCGATCCACGCGTTCCTGCAACACAGCGACAGCGACCAAGCGGCAAGCGATGCCGGTGTCGCGCTGGACGCGGACAGCGTGCAGATCCTGGAAGCGGCCCTGGGCAGCGACGATGCCGACAAGATCGACCATGCGCTGCTGATCTGCGCACCGCGTCTGTCACGCAACCTGCAGGAAGAACTGCAGCGTGCGGTGGAGGATTTCGACTTCCGTCGCGCCGAGGCCACGTTGCGCGACTGGCAAGCCACTCACCTGCGCTGACCGGTCACCACGCCGGTCGGCAAGGAGCCTCCATGCCGCATCGTCCCCTGCTGTGCGTCGATGACGAATCCAGCAATCTGGCCACCCTGCGCCAGTTGCTGCGCGACGACTTCCCGCTGGTGTTCGCCAAATCCGGCGGCGAAGCGCTGGAGGCGGTGTTCCGCCACACGCCGGCGTTGATCCTGCTGGATGTCGAGCTGCCCGACATGGATGGCTACGCGGTGGCGCGCACGCTCAAGCAGCAGCCCGCCAGCACGGCCATCCCGATCCTGTTCGTGACCTCGCGCAGCAGCGAGCACGACGAACGCACAGGCCTGGAAGCGGGCGCGGCCGATTATGTCAGCAAGCCCTACTCGCCCGCCCTGCTCAAGGCCCGCATCGCCACCCAGTTGAAACTGGCCGAAAACGCGCGTCTGGCGCAGCAATACCGCGATGCGATCCATCTGCTCGGTACCGCCGGGCAAGGCCAGGATGCCGACACTGGCGCACATATCTGGCGCATGGCCGAATATGCGCAGGTGCTGGCCGAGAAGGTCGGCTGGTCGGCGCAACAGGCGCAGCTTCTCCAGGATGCCGCGCCCCTGCACGACGCCGGCAAGATTGCGGTGCCCGGCAACCTCCTGCACAAGCCCGATGCGCTGGACGAACACGAACGCTCGGTGGTGCGCCAGCACCCGCAGGTCGGCCACGACCTGCTGCGGCTCGGTCGCGGGCCGGTGTTTCAGCTGGCCGCGGAAATCGCGCTGCATCACCACGAATGCTGGGACGGCAGCGGCTATCCCAACGGCCTGGCCGGTGACGCCATTCCCGAATCGGCGCGCATCGTGGCGGTGGCCGACGTGTTCGATGCGCTGTGCGGGCGGCGTGCCTACAAGGCGCCATGGACGGTGGACGATGCGGTGCGCAAGCTCGACAGCATGGCGGGCAAGCAATTGGAACCGCGGCTGGTGCAGCATTTTCGCGAGGCGTTGCCGCAGATCCTGCAAATCATGGACGCCTGGGACAATCCGGCAGCACCGCGTCGATCTGAAAGATGAGCACTGCTGCGTCCCTTCTCCCGTCTGGGAAAAGATGAGCGCCGATGCTTCCCTTCTCCCGAGAGACGAGCGCCGTGCCTCCCTTCTCCCACCGGGAGAAGGTGCCCCGCAGGGGCGGATGAGGATACGGCCAGCCGACCAGCCATCACTCCTGGTGACCTGTATCAGCCGCCCAGGCAATCCAAAACAACGCTGTGGGCCATCCGGGCGGCGACGCCGATACACAACGTCCGCAACAGCGCATCCACATCACGACACACGCACTGTTACCCCTGCACGCTTGAACCCCGCGTCGCACCGGCGGACAATGTCAATGTTGCGCCGCACAACACCGTGCGACGCGGGCCGATCCGATCGCCATCTGCGCGCCACCGATGCGGCCCCGCAACCGAGAGTCCGATGTCCTCCAGCGTGTCCGAGGCCGGCGTCACGCCGCCGCGTTATCCCGATTACCGCATCATCTCGCTGATCCTGGCCTGCGCCATCTTCATGGAGCAGATGGATGCCACCGTGCTGGCGACCGCGCTGCCGACCCTGGCGCGCGATTTCGGCGTTGCCGCGCCGGCGATGAGCATTGCCATGACCAGCTATCTGCTGGCACTGGCGGTGCTGATTCCGGCCAGCGGCGCGATCGCCGACCGCTTCGGCCTGCGCCGCGTGTTCGGCGCCTCGATCTGGGTGTTCGTCGGCGGCTCGCTCCTGTGTTCGCTGGCCGACAGCCTGCCCACCATGGTCGCCGCGCGCGTGCTGCAAGGCGCCGGCGGCGCGATGATGGCCCCGCTCGGCCGGCTGATCCTGTTGCGCACGGTGGAGCGTCGTCATCTGGTGTCGGCCATGGCCTGGACGCTGGTGCCGGCCTTTATCGGCCCGATGCTCGGCCCGCCGCTGGGCGGATTTTTCGTCTCGTATCTGGATTGGCGCTGGATCTTCTATATCAACGTGCCGATCGGCATCGCCGGCTTTGTGCTGGTGCGCCGTTTCATCCCCGACATTCCCAGCGAATCGGCACCGGCACGCTTCGATCTACGCGGTTTCGTGCTGTGCGGCACCGCGTTGGGTTGCCTGTTGTTCGGCCTGGAAATGGTCAGCCAGCAGGACGGCATCGGCATGGCGAGCTGGCTGCTGGCCATCGGCGCCAGCGCTGCGCTGGGATATCTGTGGCATGCACGCCACCACCCTGCTCCGCTGCTGGACCTGAGCCTGCTGCGGATCGACTCGTTCCGGTTATCGGTGATCGGTGGCGCGCTGATGCGCATCACCCAGGGCGCGCATCCGTTCCTGCTGCCGCTGCTGTTCCAGATCCGCTTCGGCATGAGCGCCGCGCACAGCGGGCGCCTGATCCTGGCCACCGCACTCGGCGCACTGCTGATGCGCAGCATTACCCCACAGTTGCTGCGCCGCTTCGGTTATCGCAACAGCCTGATCGGCAACGGCGTGCTCGCCAGCCTGGGCTACATGGTGTGTGCGTTGTTCCGGCCCGACTGGCCGCCGGCGCTGATGTTCGGCCTGCTGCTGTGCTGCGGCGCCTTCATGTCGTTCCAGTTCGCCGCCTACAACACCATCGCCTACGAAAACGTGCCCGCGTCGCGCATGAGCCGCGCCAGCAGCCTGTACACCACCTTGCAGCAACTGATGCTCTCGGTCGGCGTGTGCGCCGGCGCGATGATCCTCAAACTGGCGATGCTGGCGGGCGATCATCTGCAACCGCAACAACGCGATTTCTCGCTGGCGTTCTGCGTGGTCAGCCTGATCTCGCTCAGCGCAACCTGGTGGCATCTGCGCTTCGACAAGGACGCCGGGCAGGAAATGAGCGGGCACCGGGCTTAGGCATCAAGACCGCCCGGCTGCAATCGAAGCGTTTACAGCGTATCTGCGATACGTTGTTGCAACGCATGCAGCGATTCTTTTCCCGACGCAGCCAGCGCACGCGACGCATAGAGCAGGCGATCGGTGAGCTCGCAGTCCAGGCCAGGTTGGCCAGTCTCGCGGGCAGCCTCGCCGGCGTGCAGCATCTCCAACACGCCCTGCAGCCCGAGCAAGCAATGATCGATATGCGCGCATTTGAGGGCCAGGCCAAATTGCATCGGCAGATCGGACCAATGGAGGCCGTTGGTGGCTTCCGCACCACGTGACTCGGACAGGCGACGGAAGAACACGTCCTCACGCTCATCACCATGATCGGCCATGGTATGGGCGGCCGGCTGCGAGGCGGTTGCGGTAGTGGCCGAATGGGCAGGATTGGTACGCGGCATGAGGGATCTCCTTGGATAGTGGAGAGCATCGCCATCGTCGACCGGCGCTCGTGCGCCTTGGATTTCGGGCTTCCACACCCGTCTGCAGGATCTACTGCAACTAGGCGATACTCATCGGACTATTCGAGAGTGTCAAGAAGCATGGGATTGTTCACCTACTCGCGTGCGTTGTCTGACATGCCTCTGGCATGCAGACATGCTCACAGAAAGGCAGCACGCGTGTCGTAGCTGACCGGATGTGGACCACGCGTTTGGTCACACCCGGACGACGCATTGGACTCGCGATCGTACGGAGCAATTCCGCATGTAAACAAGGCGACCCTTGGGCCGCCTTGTGCATGGGCAGACAACTACGTAACTGCATCAGCTCAGCCAAGGTGATGGCGAATCACTCGCTCCGCCATCACCTCGCTGCACACAGTTACATCCCGTGCGCCGCCAACTGCCCCAACCGCTGCACCGCCACCGACACGGTCGGGTAGTCCAGCGTCTTCTGCTCGGCCACATCGGCCAGCATCGCCAGGGTGAAGCGCAGGCTGGAATCGTCGCGTGCCAGCCAGTTGGCCACCTTGTCCTCGGCACTGCTGCCGGGCATGGTCAGCACCTGCGCCACCAGTGCGCGCTGATGCGCGGCCAGCTCGTCGCGCAGCACGCCACGTGCCACTGCATGCCAGCGGCCGTTGACCTCCAGTGCGTCGATCTGCTCGAACAACCACGGCAGGCGCAGCGCTTCGCCCAGGCGGAAATGCACCTTGGACACGTCCACCGGCTTGAGCTTGCGGGTGCGCGCGGTTTCGATGATGTCGAAGGCCGGTTCCAGATAACGCAACTCGCACAGCTGTTGCGCCAGTTGCGGCGGCAGGCCCTTTTCCTGCCATTCCTGCACGCTCGCTTCGTACTGCGGGCGCTGCGCATCCGACAGCACGCCGGAGGCGATACGGATGTCGTTGAACGGGCCGTGGTAACGCTCCACCGCCGCGGTGATGCCCGGCATCTGGCCCGGACGCAGCAGCAGCCAACGCACGAACGAGCGTTGCAGGCGCCAGATCACTTCCAGTGCATCGATCTGCACCGACTCGGGCACCTTGCCGTCCAGCGCGTCGATCTGCGTCCACAGCGCGCGCGCATCCAGGGTCTCGCGGCTGATGGTATAGGCCTTGGCGACCTCGCCGATGCTGCGGCCGGTGTCTTCCTGCATCCGCATCAGGAAGGTGGCGCCCATGCGGTTGATGGTGGTGTTGGTCACCGCAGTGGCGATGATCTCGCGCTTGAGGCGGTGACGCTCCATCGCATCGGCGTACTTCTTCTGCAGCGGCTGCGGGAAGTAGCGCTGCAGTTCCTTGGACAGATACGGGTCTTCGGGGATATCCGATTCCAGCAGCTGCTGGAACGCCACCAGCTTGGAATACGACAACAGCACCGACAGCTCCGGACGCGAGAGGCCCTGCCCGCGTGCCTTGCGTGCGGACAGTTCGGCATCGGAGGGCAGGAACTCGATCTGGCGATCGAGTAGGCCCTGCAGTTCCAGCGTGCGGATGAAGTGCTGCTTGGAGCCCAGGCGCTTGACGCTCATCCGCTCCATCAGGCTGATCGCCTGGTTCTGGCGGTAGTTGTCCCACAACACCAGGTCGGCCACTTCGTCGGTCATCGAGGCGAGCAGCGTATTGCGCGCGTCGTAGGTGAGCTTCTTGGCCTGCACCATGTCGTTGAGCAGGATCTTGATGTTCACCTCGTGATCGGAGGTGTCCACGCCGGCCGAGTTGTCGATGAAGTCGGTGTTGAGCAGCACGCCGGTCTGCGCGGCCTCGATGCGGCCGAGCTGGGTCAGGCCCAGGTTGCCGCCCTCGCCCACCACCTTGCAGCGCAACTCGCCGCCATTGACGCGCAGGCCGTTGTTGGCGCGATCGCCCACATCGGCATGCGACTCGCTGGATGCCTTGACGTAGGTGCCGATGCCGCCGTTCCAGAACAGGTCCACCGGCGCCTTGAGGATGGCGTTCATCAGCTCGTTGGGCGAGAGCTGTTTGATGTTGGATTCCAACCCCAGGACCTCGCGCACCGGCGCGCTGATGTCGATGGATTTGAGCGTGCGCGGATAGATCCCGCCACCGGCGCTGATCAGCCTGGCCTCGTAGTCGGCCCAGCTGGAACGCGGCAGCTTGAACAGGCGCTCGCGCTCGGCGAACGAGGCGGCGGCATCCGGATTGGGGTCCAGGAAGATATGCCGGTGATCGAACGCGGCCAGCAGACGGATATGCCGCGACAACAGCATGCCGTTGCCGAACACGTCGCCGGACATGTCGCCGATGCCGACCACGCTGAATTCCTGGCTCTGGCAATCGCGCCCCATCGCGCGGAAGTGTCGCCTGACCGACTCCCAGGCACCGCGCGCGGTGATGCCCATGCCCTTGTGGTCGTAGCCGACCGAACCGCCGGAAGCGAACGCATCGCCCAGCCAGAAGCCGTGGTCCAGCGCCAGCCCGTTGGCGATGTCGGAGAACGTGGCGGTGCCCTTGTCGGCCGCGACCACCAGGTACGGGTCGTCCAGATCATGGCGCACCACCTGCGGCGGCGGCACGATCTTGCCGCCGACGATGTTGTCGGTGATGTCGAGCAGGCTCTGGATGAACAGCTTGTAGCAGGCGATGCCTTCGGCCTGGATCGCATCACGGTCGCCGCCCACCGGCGAGCGCTTGACGTAGAAACCGCCCTTGGCGCCGACCGGCACGATGACGGTGTTCTTGACCATCTGCGCCTTGACCAGGCCCAGCACCTCGGTGCGGAAATCCTCGCGCCGGTCCGACCAGCGCAGGCCGCCACGTGCCACCGCGCCGAAGCGCAGGTGCACGCCCTCGACACGTGGGCTGTAGACGAAGATCTCGCGGTACGGGCGCGGCTTGGGCAGGTCCGGCACGATCGAAGAATCCAGCTTGAAGCTGATGCAGTGGCCGTGCTTGCCGCGCTTGTCGGTCTGGTAATAGTTGGTGCGCAGCGTCGCGTCGATCACGCCGATGAAGCTGCGCAGGATGCGGTCCTCGTCCAGGCTGGACACGCGATCCATCAACTTCAGCAGCGTGGCGCGCGCGGCTTCCTGCTGCGCATCGCGGTCGCTGCCGCGCGCCTCAAGCACCGGCTCCAGGGCCTTGAGCGTGGTCTCGTCGCCACCGGCCAGCACCGACAGTTCCTCGCGCAGGCGTTCCTGCCCGGCAACGATCTGCGCCTTCGTCTCGCTGCCGGTGGCCGGATCGAAGCGCGCTTCGAACAGTTCCACCAGCAGGCGCGCCAGCAGCGGGTAACGGGTAAACGTCGCCTCGACATAGGCCTGCGAGAACGGCACCGCGGTCTGCAGCAGGTACTTGCAATAGCCGCGCAGCAGCGCGACCTGCCGCCAGTGCAGGCCGGCGGCGAGGATCAGGCGGTTGAAGCCGTCGTTCTCGGCATCGCCGTTCCAGATCCGCTCGAAGGCTTCGCCGAAACCGGCGTCGGCATTGGCCGCATTGATCTTGCCGGAGGTCGATTCGACCTCGAAATCCTGGATGTAAACCGGCGTCTCGCCCACCTGCAGCCGGTACGGCCGCTCGGAGATCACGCGCAGGCCCATGTTCTCCATCATCGGCATCGCATCGGACAACGGAATGTCGTCGAGCTGGCGATACAGCTTCAGGCGCAGGCCATCGCCGGCGTCCAGCCGCATGCCGTCGTCGCGACGGATGTCCTGCAGGCTCAGATGCAGATCGTCCGGGCCGTTCAGTGCGGCCAGATGCTCGACGTCGGACACCGCCGATTCGATCGACGAGTCCTCGATATAGCCGGCCGGCAACGCACGCCCGAAGTTGGCGGCCAAGCGCAGGCCATTGACCTCGCCATGCCGCGCCACCAGCGCCTCGCGCAGGGCATCGCGCCAGTTGCGCAGCAGATGCGCCAGCCGCGACTCGAGTTCGGTGGTGTTGAATTCCAGCGCCTCGCCACTCTTGGGCCGCACGATCAGGTGCAGCTGCGCCAGCGGCGACTCGCCCAGCACCACGCTGGAATCGATGTATTCGCCGTGCAGCGCCTCCTTGAGCAGGGCTTCGATGCGTAGCCGCACATCGGTGTTGAAGCGCTCACGCGGGATGTACACCAGCGCGGAAATGAAACGGCTGTACTTGTCGCGGCGCAGGAACATGCGGCTGCGCACGCGCTCCTGCAGGCCGAGAATGCCGATCGCAGTGCGATACAGCTCTTCCTCGTTGGACTGGAACAGCTCTTCGCGCGGCAGCGTCTCGAGAATGTGCCGCAGCGCCTTGCCGCTGTGGCTGCTCGGGGTCAGCCCGGACTTGCTCATCACGTATTCGTGGCGCTGCCGCACCAGCGGAATCTCCCACGGACGGCGGTTGTAGGCGCTGGAGGTAAACAGGCCCAGGAAGCGCTGCTCGCCGACGATGCGGCCCTTGGCGTCGAATTCCAGGATGCCGATGTAATCCATGTAGCCGACCCGATGCACGCGCGAGCGCGCATTGGTCTTGGTCAGGATCAACGCGTCCTTGAGCTTGGCCGCGGTGTTCAGGCCGTGCGCCGCCAGCGTGGTCACCGGGCGCGCCGGCGAGGTGTCGTGGCCGCGCATCAGGCCCAGGCCGGTTTCTTCCACCGGCGCCAGCACGTCCTGGCCGTCCTGCTTCTCCACGCGATATTCGCGATAGCCGAAGAAGGTGAAGTGGTCGGCCGCCGCCCAGCGCAGGAATTCCTGCGCCTCGTGGCGGCTGATGTCGTCCATCGGCAGGCGGCGGGTGGCCAGGTCGTCGGCCAGCATCACCATCTTTTCGCGCATCGACGCCCAGTCGTGCACGATCGCGCGGACTTCTGCCAGCACCTTGCGCACTGCCGCTTCCACCTTGGGCATGTCGTCGGCAGGCTGGCGGTCGATCTCCAGCACCATCAGCGATTCGCTCTTGCCCTCGCCCACCGCGGTCAGCTTGCCGGCCTTGTCGCGCGCGATGCGCAGCACCGGGTGGCCGAGCACGTGCACGCCGATGCCCAGGTCCGACAGCGTCATGCTCACCGAGTCCACCAGGAACGGCATGTCGTCGTTGACGATCTGCAGCAGCGTGTGCGGCGACTCGTAGCCGTGGCTCTTCAGGGTCGGGTTGAACACCCGCACATTGACCGTGCCGGCCTTGCGCGTGCGCGCAAACTCCAGCATGTCGGCCGCCAGGGCCGCCCACTGCTCGGGTGGGTGGTTGGGGAACTCGTCCTCTTCCATGCGCCGGTAGAAGTCGGCTGCAAACAGCTGCACCTCGGACTGGCGGGCAGCCGGGTAGCGCTTGCGCAACGCGGCAAAGACCGGCTCCAGGGTGACCGCCTGCGGCGCGGTGGCAAGCACGGGGACGGCATGGTCGGCGACCGGCTTGACCGACGTCGTGGACGATTTCGAAGCAGCTTTCTTGGCTGTCATGAGAGCGCTGGGATGCTCGGTGGAAAACCTGAATTGTACCGGCGCCGGATGAAGACGCCTTGCTGCATAGCGCAAATTCCTGGCCGGACGCCCACCCCCGGCGCGGCGCGAAAGCACTACCCGACTGTAATTCCTGCAGCGGCACCGGATTGGCGCCTGCATGGCCACCCGCAGATCGCCACAACCGGCAAAGTCAGGCCCGGTGCTTGGGGCACAAGGCGTTGTACAGACAGAACTGCGACCGTCAAGCCTGTTTAAAAACTGAACTGGACGGTATAGTCTACCGCCATGACCCCCCGTTCCCACCGTGCTGCCCGGCGCTCGGACTGCGACCGCCGCATCCATGCGGCTGTGCATACGCTGCTTGCCGAGCGCGGCATGCGGCTGAGCATGGACGCGGTGGCCGAGCGTGCCGGCTGTTCCAAACAGACGCTCTACAGTTACTACGGTTGTAAAGAAAACCTGTTGCGCGATGTGCTTCAGGACCATGTGCATCTGGCCACGGTGCCGCTGGGCACCGCCTCGGGCGAGTTGCGCGAGGATCTGCTGGCCTTCGCACTGGCCCACCTTGACCGCCTGAACCGCCCCGATGTGTTACAGACCTGCCGGTTGGTGGAAGCCGAATCGCATCGGTTCCCCGATCAGTCGCAGCAGATCTTCCAGGATGGGGTCGTGGGAATGCAGCAACGCCTGGCGCAGCGTTTCGAACAGGCGATGCAGGCCGGCCAGCTGCGCCATGACGATCCGCACTGTATGGCCGAACTGCTGTTGAGCATGATCGTCGGTCTGGATTTCGACCGGCAACGCTTTCAGGTTCCCCATCGCGCCGGCCTCTCCGCCAGGCAGCAGTGGGCGCAGTTCGCTGTCGACACCTTCCTGCGCGCATTTGCCGCGGTCGCTGCCACGCCTTCGCTGTCCCCGCTTTCCTTTCTCACTTCAAGACCCTAACGGAGTTCCTCCTGATGATCGCCCCGCTCCGCACATTCGGCCTGGCCTGTGCCATCACCCTGGCGCTGGCTGCCTGCAGCAAGCCCGAACAACAGCAGGCGCCGCCGCCGCCGGAAGTGTCGGTGCTGGAAATGAAGCCGCAGACCCTGCCGCTGGAACGCGACCTGGTCGGCCGGCTGTCGGCATTCCGCTCGGCCGACGTGCGCGCACGTGTCGACGGCGTGCTGCTCAAGCGCCTGTACACCGAAGGCACCGACGTCAAGGAAGGCCAGCCGCTGTTCGAGATCGACCCGGCGCCGCTGAAGGCCACCCTGCTGCAGGCGCAAGGCCAGCTGGCCGCCGCCGAGGCGACCTACGCCAATGCCCAGGTCGCCGCCAAGCGCGCGCGCAGCCTGGCCCCGCAGCAGTACGTGTCGCGTGCCGACATCGACAACGCCGAAGCCACCGAGCGCTCCTCCAGCGCCAACGTGCAGCAGGCACGCGGCCAGGTCCAGTCCGCCCGCATCCAGCTCGGCTTCGCCAGCGTGACCTCGCCGATCACCGGCCGCGCCGGCATCCAGCGCGTGACCGAAGGTGCGCTGGTGGGCTCGGGTGAGGCGACCCTGCTGACCACGGTCGACCAGATCGACCCGCTGTATGTGAACTTTGCGATGAGCAGCGAGGAACTCGCCGCCCTGCGCCAGGCCCAGAGCAGCGGCAACGTGCAGCTCAGCGGCGATGGCAAGTCCACCATCAATGTGGAACTGGGCAACGGCACGCAGTACCCGCACCCGGGTACGCTGGATGTGTCGGCGGTGACGGTGGACCCGAGCACCGGTGCGGTGTCGCTGCGCGCGACCCTGCCCAATCCGGAACAGGCACTGCTGCCGGGCGCGTTCGTGACCTTCAAGGCCAGCCTTGGCCAGCGCAACAACGCCTACCTGGTGCCGCAGCAGGCCGTGCAGCGCGATGCCACCGGCGCCTATGCGCTGGTGCTGGGCAAGGATGGCAAGGTGGTGCGCAAGAATCTCACCGTCGATGGCCAGCAGAAGGGTCAGTGGATCGTCACCGGTGGCATGACGCCGGGCGATCAGGTGATCGTCGACGGCGTGCAGAAGGCCAAGGAAGGCCAGCCGGCCAAGGGCGTGCCGTGGGATCCGAACAAGCCGGCTCAGGGGGGGCAGCCGGGTGCAGCAGGCGCGGCTCCCGCCGCAGCCCATGGTGGCGATGCGCAGGCCGCACCGGCAGCCGACAAGGCCGATGCGGCGGCACCGGCGACGCAGGAACAGTCCAGGCCAGACGCTGCGGCGCAGCCGGCCGACCCCCAGTCCAAGCAGCAGTGACGGAACCCGGACATGCCTAAGTTTTTTATCGAACACCCGATCTTTGCGTGGGTGGTGGCGATCCTGATCTCGCTTGCGGGCGTGATCTCGATCCTGAATCTGGGTATCGAGTCGTACCCCACGATCGCCCCGCCGCAGGTCACCGTTACCGCCAACTTCCCCGGCGCCAGCGCCGATACCACCGAAAAAGCGGTGACCCAGGTCATCGAGCAGCAGCTCACCGGTATCGATCACCTGCTGTACTTCAACTCGTCCTCGGCCGCCAACGGCCGCGTGACCATCACGCTGACCTTCGAAACCGGCACCGACGCGGATATCGCGCAGGTGCAGGTGCAGAACAAGGTGTCGCTGGCCACGCCGCGCCTGCCCTCGGAAGTCACCCAGCAGGGTGTGGTGGTGGCCAAGGCCAACGCCGGCTTCCTGATGGTGGCCGCGTTGCGCTCGGACAACCCGTCGATCAACCGCGACGCGCTCAACGACATCGTCGGCTCGCGCGTGCTCGAGCAGATCTCGCGCGTGCCCGGCGTGGGCAGCACCAACCAGTTCGGCGCCGAGTACGCGATGAACATCTGGTTGAACCCGGAGAAGTTGCAGGGCTACAACCTGTCGGCGACCCAGGTGCTGACCGCGGTGCGCAACCAGAACGTGCAGTTCGCTGCCGGTTCGGTGGGCGCCGACCCGACCCCGGAAGGCATCAGCTTCACCGCCACCGTGTCGGCCGAGGGCCGCTTCAGCTCGCCGGACCAGTTCGAAAACATCATCCTGCGCACCGACAACAACGGTGCCACGGTGCGTCTGAAGGATGTCGCGCGGGTCACCGTAGGGCCGAGCAACTACGGCTTCGACACCCAGTACAACGGCAAGCCCACCGGCGCCTTCGGTATCCAGCTGCTGCCGGGCGCCAACGCCCTGAACGTGTCCGAGGCGGTCGGTGCCAAGCTCGACGAACTGCAGCCGACCTTCCCGCAGGGCGTGACCTGGTTTGCGCCGTACGAATCGACCACCTTCGTGCGCATCTCCATCGAGGAAGTGATCCAGACGCTGGTGGAAGCCATCGTGCTGGTGTTCCTGGTGATGTTGCTGTTCCTGCAGAACTTCCGCGCCACCGTGATTCCGACGCTGGTGATTCCGGTCGCGCTGCTGGGCACGTTCTTCGGCATGTACATGATCGGCTTCACCATCAACCAGCTGACGCTGTTTGCGATGGTGCTGGCGATCGGCATCGTGGTCGACGACGCGATCGTGGTGATCGAGAACGTCGAACGCATCATGAGCGAGGAACACCTGGAGCCGAAGGCGGCCACGCAGAAGGCGATGACCCAGATCACCGGCGCGGTGGTGGCCATCACCGTGGTGCTGGCGGCGGTGTTCATCCCCTCCTCGCTGCAACCCGGCGCCTCGGGCGCAATCTACAAGCAGTTCGCATTGACCATCGCCATGTCGATGGGTTTCTCCGCGTTCCTGGCGTTGAGCTTCACCCCGGCGCTGTGCGGCGCGTTCCTCAAGTCGACCCATTCGACCAAGAAGAACTGGATCTACCGCACCTTCGACAAGTACTACGACAAGCTGGCGCATCGCTATGTCGGCGTGGTCGGCCACACCCTCAAGCGCTCGCCGCCGTGGATGATCGTGTTCGTGGTGCTGGTGGTGCTGTGCGGCTTCCTGTTCACCCGCATGCCGGGCAGCTTCCTGCCGGAAGAGGATCAGGGTTTTGCATTGGCGATCGTGCAGCTGCCGCCGGGCGCGACCAAGATCCGGACCAACGCGACCTTCACGCAGATGCGGGCGGTGCTGGAAAAGCAGCCGGCCGTCGAGGGCATGCTGCAGATCGCCGGTTTCAGCTTCCTGGGCTCGGGCGAAAACGTCGGCATGGGCTTCATCCGGCTCAAGCCGTGGGAAGAGCGCGACATCACCGCGGACGAATTGATCAAGCAACTCAACGGCATGTTCTATGGCATCAAGGGCGCGCAGATCTTCGTGGTCAACCTGCCCACCGTGCAGGGCCTGGGCCAGTTCGGCGGTTTCGACATGTGGCTGCAGGACCGCTCCGGCGCAGGCCAGGAGGCGCTGACCCAGGCGCGCAACATCGTGCTCGGCAAGGCGGCGGAAAAACAGGACATCCTGGTCGGCGTGCGCCCGAACGGCCTGGAAAACTCGCCGCAGCTGCAGCTGCACGTGGACCGCGTGCAGGCGCAGTCGATGGGCCTTGACGTCAGCGACATCTACAGCTCGATCCAGTTGATGCTGGCGCCGGTCTACGTCAACGACTACTTCGCCGAAGGCCGCATCAAGCGCGTCAACATCCGTGCCGACGACCAGTTCCGGACCGGCCCGGAGTCGCTGCGCAGCTTCTTCAGCCCCAGCGCCACGGCCACCGGTGCCGATGGTCAGCCGGGGATGATCCCGCTGAGCAATGTGGTCAAGGCCGAATGGACCTACGCCTCGCCGGCACTGAACCGCTACAACGGCTATTCGGCGGTGAACATCGTCGGCAACCCCGCGCCGGGCGGCAGCTCCGGCCAGGCGATGAACGCGATGGAGGAGATCGTCAACAACGACCTGCCGCCGGGCTTCGGCTTCGACTGGAGCGGCATGTCGTACCAGGAAATCATCGCCGGTAATGCGGCCACGCTGTTGCTCGCGTTGTCGGTGGTGGTGGTGTTCCTGTGCCTGGCCGCGCTCTACGAGAGCTGGTCGATTCCGGTGGCGGTGCTGATGGTGGTGCCGATCGGCGTGCTGGGTGCGATCACCTTCTCGATGCTGCGCGGCCTGCCGAACGATCTGTACTTCAAGATCGGCATGATCACGGTGATCGGTCTGGCGGCGAAGAACGCGATCCTGATCGTGGAGTTCGCAGTGGAACAGCGTGCGGCGGGCAAGACACTGCGCGAGGCGACCCTGGAAGCGGCGCATCTGCGCTTCCGCCCGATCCTGATGACCTCGTTCGCCTTCATCCTGGGCGTGCTGCCGCTGGCCATCTCCACCGGTGCCGGCGCCAACTCGCGTCACTCCATCGGTACCGGCGTGATCGGCGGCATGGTGTTCGCCACCGTGCTCGGCGTGATCTTCATCCCGCTGTTCTTCGTGGTGGTGCGCCGCATGCTGGGCGACAAGCTGGACGAACAGTCCAAGCAATACCTCGCGGCACAGGGCGACGCCGGAAGCCACCGTCCGGATCGTTGATCCGGGACATGGCGTAGAACGAAAAGCCCCGGCAATGCCGGGGCTTTTTTTTGGGCTGCGCAACAATGATGTCTCGCAGGAGCGCACGCGGGCGCGACGGGCATTACCGGCAACGCCGTCGCGCCCGGGTGCGCTCCTACGGGTGGGGGGGATTGGTGACATGCCGTGCTCGGGCAATGCCCGCACTGCGGGATGCGCCACAACCGCCACGCCGTTGTAGGAGCGCCCCTGGGCGCGATGGGCTTTCCCGGTACCCCCCCGTCGCGCCCGGGTGCGCTCCTACGATAGGGTGCAGGGGCCGGTGGAGCCACGCACCACGCAGCGGCCGGTCATCACCATGCGGCGGATCGGCAGCTGCGGATTGCGCAAGCGCTCCAGCAGCAGCGACATCGCTGCGCGGCCCATGTCCTCGACCGGCTGCTCGACCACGGTGATGCCCGGCTCGACCAGGTCGGTCCAGCGCTCGTTGTCGAAGCCGGCCAGGGCCAGGTCGTCGGGGATGCGCAGACCGGCGGTGCGGGCAGCCTTGAGCGCACCCATCAACAGCAGGCTGTTACTGGTGACGATGGCGTCGGGGCGGTCTGTACCGGCCAGCCATTGGCCGACTTCGGCGATCGCCGCTTCGGCGGTGGGCGCCACTTCGCGGTAGGCCGGCGTCAGCCCCTGCGCGCCCATCGCGGCCAGATAACCGTTGCGGCGCTCGGTCGCGGTGGTACTGGTGCCAAACAGCCCGCCGATGCGCCGATACCCCTGCGCCTGCAGATGCGCGACCAGCTCGCCCATGGCCGCGGCGTTATCCAGCACCACGCTGTCGTAGCGGCTGCCGGGGCCGGCGCGGTCGACCAGCACGCTCGGGTAGTCCAGCACCAGTTCATGCATGCGCCCGACCGTGTCGCGGGTCGGTGCGAAGATCAGCCCGGTGATGCGTTCTTCCTGCATCAATTGCAGGTACAGCGCTTCGCGCTCGGGGTCTTCGTCGGTATTGCACAGGGTCACGCGCATGCCGGCGCGATAGGCCACCTCTTCCACCGCGCGGATCAGCGCGGTGAAGTACGGGTTGCGGATGTCGGCGACGATCACCCCCAGGATGCCGGACTGCTGGGATCGCAGACGCCGCGCCATCAGATTGGGCCGGTAGCCGGTCTGGCGCACTGCCGCTTCGACCTTGGCCCGCACCTCCTCGCTGACCGGGCCGGTGCCCAGCGCGCGGGAGACGGTCGATTTGGAAACCCCGGCCACACGGGCCACGTCATTGATGCTGATACTCACTGGGACCGTTCCCGCTCCATTTGCGCACCTGGAGCCAGGTGCGGTGCCTGATTCGATGCTAACCCGAAAGCACTACACCGTTTTTGTGCAGCGCACATTGACCTGAAGCGTGGGAACGTTCCCACTATACTGCCCAGCCCGTCCCCACCCCGGAGCCCGTCTTGTCCTCTCCGTCGCCAGCCGCCCCCGTCACTCCCGAACTCGTGCGTCTGCGTGCGCATGCCCGCGACAAGGACGACGCCATCGCACAGGCCGCCCAGTTGCTGGTCGCCGCCGGCTGCGTGGCGCCGGGCTACGACGCCAGCATGCGGCGCCGCGAAGGCCTGGCGAACACCTTCCTCGGCCACGGCCTGGCGATCCCGCACGGCGTCGGCGAAGACCGCCATCTGGTGCGCCGCGACGGCATCGCGGTGCTGCAGTTGCCCGAGGGCGTGGAGTGGAACCCGGGCCAGACCACCCGGCTGGTGGTCGGCATCGCCGCCCAGTCCGACACCCACATCACCTTGCTGCGCCGGCTGACCCGCCTGATCCAGGACCCGGCCCAGCTGGAAGCGCTGTTCACCACCGACGATCCCGGCGTGATCGTGGCCGCACTCACCGGGGACCGTGCGCCCGACACCAGCGCCGCACCGGCCACCGACCTGGCCGAATCCTTCGAATGGACCATCGCCTACCCCAGCGGCCTGCACGCCCGCCCCGCCACCCGCTGGGCCGAGACCGCGCGCGGTTTCTCGGCGCGCGCCCAGGTGCGCGCTGGCGACCAGGCCGCCGATGCCAAGAGCCTGGTCGGCCTGCTGCAGCTGGGCCTGCGTGCCGGCGACAGCATCACCGTCTCGGCCGAAGGCAGCGATGCCGCCGCGTTGCTCAAGCGCCTGCGCGCAGTGATGGACAGCCTGACCGCGCAGGAAAAGGCCGATGCCGAGCGTGCCGCGCAACGCCGCGCCGCCCCGGTGGCCGGTTGGACGCCGCCGCAGGCGCAGCCGGTCATCGTCGGCATCGGCGCCAGCCCGGGCGTGGCGATCGGCATCGTGCACCGGCTGCGTGCGGCGCAGACCGAGGTGGCCGATCAACCGGTCGGCCTGGGCGATGGCGGCGCGCTGCTGCACGACGCGCTGACCCGCACCCGCCAACAGCTGGCGGCGATCCAGGACGACACCCAGCGCCGGCTCGGCGCCTCTGACGCGGCGATCTTCAAGGCCCAGGCCGAGCTGCTCAACGACACCGACCTGATCACCCGTACCTGCCAGCTGATGGTCGAAGGCCATGGCGTGGCGTGGTCGTGGCATCAGGCAGTGGAACAGATCGCCTCGGGCCTGGCCGCGCTCGGCAACCCGGTGCTGGCCGGCCGCGCGGCCGACCTGCGCGACGTCGGCCGCCGCGTGCTGGCCCAGCTCGACCCGGCCGCTGCCGGTGCCGGCCTGACCGACCTGCCGGAGCAGCCCTGCATCCTGCTCGCCGGCGATCTGTCGCCGTCGGACACCGCCAACCTGGACACCGCGCGCGTGCTCGGCCTGGCCACCGCGCAAGGCGGGCCGACCTCGCATACCGCGATCCTGTCGCGCACGCTGGGCCTGCCGGCGCTGGTCGCTGCCGGCGGCCAGTTGCTGGATATCGAAGACGGCGTCACTGCCATCATCGACGGCAGCAGCGGGCGGCTGTACATCAACCCGTCCGAACTCGATCTGGACGCGGCCCGCACGCATATCGCCGAGCAGCAGGCCATCCGCGAGCGCGAGGCCGCCCAACGCGCCTTGCCCGCCGAGACCACCGACGGCCACCACATCGACATCGGCGCCAACGTCAACCTGCCCGACCAGGTCGCGATGGCGCTGACCCAGGGCGCCGAAGGCGTCGGCCTGATGCGCACCGAATTCTTGTTCCTGGAAAGCGGCAGCACGCCCAGCGAGGACGAGCAGCACGCCACCTACCTGGCGATGGCGCAGGCGCTGGATGGGCGCCCGCTGATCGTGCGTGCGCTGGACATCGGCGGCGACAAGCAGGTGGCGCATCTGGAGCTGCCGCACGAGGAAAACCCCTTCCTGGGCGTGCGCGGCGCGCGCCTGCTGCTGCGTCGCCCGGACCTGCTCGAACCGCAACTGCGTGCGCTGTACCGCGCCGCCAAGGACGGGGCGCGGCTGTCGATCATGTTCCCGATGATCACCTCGGTGCCGGAGCTGATCACCCTGCGCGCCATCTGCGCGCGCATCCGTGCCGAACTCGACGCGCCCGAGGTGCCGATCGGCATCATGATCGAAGTGCCCGCCGCCGCCGCGCAGGCCGACGTGCTGGCGCGCCATGCGGACTTCTTCTCCATCGGCACCAACGACCTCACCCAGTACGTGCTGGCGATCGACCGCCAGAACCCGGAGCTGGCCGCCGAAGCCGACAGCCTGCACCCGGCGGTGCTGCGCATGATCCGCAGCACGATTGATGGTGCGCGCAAACACGAGCGCTGGGTCGGCGTGTGCGGCGGCCTGGCCGGCGATCCGTTCGGCGCCAGCCTGCTGGCCGGCCTGGGCGTGCAGGAATTGTCGATGACGCCCAACGACATCCCGGCGGTCAAGGCCCGCCTGCGCGGCACCGCATTGAGCGCGCTGCAGCAGCTGGCCGAGCAGGCATTGAACTGCGAAACCGCAGAGCAGGTGCGCGCGCTCGAAGCCCGGCGCGAGGGCCAGGCATGAGCCTGCACGCCATCACGGTCACGCTGAACCCGGCGATCGACCAGACCATCCAACTGGACAGCCTGCAGCCGGGCGCGGTGCATCGCGCCAGCAGCGTGCGCAACGACGCCGGCGGCAAGGGCATCAACGTGGCCGCCTGTCTGGCCGACTGGGGCAGCCAGGTCGCCGCGCTCGGCGTGCTCGGGGTCGGCAATGCCGGCGTATTCGAGGCGCTGTTCCGCGAGCGCGGCATCACCGATCACTGCCAGCGCGTTGCCGGCGAAACCCGCACCAACCTCAAGCTGGTCGAAACGCGCAGCAACGACACCACCGACATCAACCTGCCCGGCCTGCGTCTGGGCCAGCCGCACCTGCAAGGCGTGGCCGATCTCCTCGCCCCGCTGTTACGCCCCGGCCTGCCGGTGGTGCTGTCGGGCAGCCTGCCAGCTGGTTTGCCGGACGACAGCTGGGCGCAGTTGCAGGCCCAGGCCAGCGCCGCCGGTGCGCGCGTGCTGCTGGACACCAGCGGCGCGCCACTGGTGGCCGCACTCGGCGCCGCACGCCAGGCGCTGCCGTACGCGGTCAAGCCGAACCGGCACGAACTGGAAGCCTGGACCGGTCGCCCGCTGAGCGACCGCGCCGCCCTCAGCGCCGCCGCGCACGAACTGATCGCGCGCGGCATCCAGCTGGTGGTCGTTTCGATGGGTACCGAAGGCGCCTTGTTCGTACAGCGCGACCAGCGCCTGATCGCGCGTCCGCCGCGCCTGGCGCAGGGCAGCAGCGTGGGCGCCGGTGACGCGATGGTGGCCGGTCTGGCCGCCGCGCTGCTCGACGAGTCCACCGATCTGGAACAGTGCGCCCGGCTGGCGACCGCGTTCTCGGTCAGCCGGCTGGAAAGCGGCGATGCGCGCCGGCTGAACCCGCAGCAGGTACGCAAGCTCGCCGGCGAGATCGTCATCGACCAGCTCTCGTAGCAAGGCCACCGGCGCGCCCGGTGGGGGAACCACCGCCACGCGTCCGGGTTTTGCGCAAGACACCACGTATCCCGCCGGCGCTCGCCGGCGACCGAACAACGCAGGAGATTCGCATGTCCTCTTCCATCGTGGTCATCGCCGCTGGCGACCGCAGCACCGAAGCCGTCCTGGCGGCCGAAGCGCTGCGCCGCGCGGCCACCGCCGCCGGGCGCAGCGTGACGATCGAAATCCGCAGCGACCAGGGCGTGCTCGGCGCACTGCCGGATGAACTGGCCAGCGGCGCCGGCCAGGTGCTGGTGATCGGCGACGCCGATGCCGACACCGCCCGCTTCGGCGATGCGCAGCTGCTGCGCCTGAGCCTGGGCGCGGTACTGGACGACCCGGCCGCCGCGGTGAACCAGCTTGCCGCACCGGCGGCTGCAAACGCGTCGGCTGCCGCAGGCAGCGCCAGCGCTGGCAGCAAGCGCATCGTCGCGATCACCTCCTGCCCCACCGGCATTGCGCACACCTTCATGGCCGCCGAAGGCCTGCAGCAGGCGGCCAAGAAACTTGGCTACCAGATCCGCGTGGAAACCCAGGGGTCGGTCGGCGCGCAGGACGCACTGACCGACGCCGAAATCCGCGACGCCGACCTGGTGCTGATCGCCGCCGATCGCGAGGTCGACCTGGCCCGCTTTGGTGGGAAGCGTCTGTTCAAGAGCGGGACCAAGCCAGCGATCAACGATGGCCCGGCATTGATCCAGAAGGCGCTGGCGGAGGCTGGCGTGCACGGCGGCGCGGCGCCGGTCGCAGGCGCCGCAAAAGCCGAGAACGCAGGCAACGGCCGCACCGGCGCCTACAAGCACCTGATGACTGGCGTGTCGTTCATGCTGCCCTTCGTCACCGCCGGCGGCCTGTTGATCGCGCTGGCATTCGCACTCGGCGGCATCTACGCCGGCGACGATGCGCACCAGGGCACGCTGGCCTGGTCGCTGTTCCAGATCGGCGCCAAGGCTGGCTTCACCCTGATGGTGCCCGCGCTGGCCGGCTATATCGCCTATTCCATCGCCGACCGCCCCGGCATCGCGCCCGGCATGATCGGTGGCCTGGTCGCGGCCAACCTCAATGCCGGCTTCCTCGGCGGGATTATTGCGGGCTTCATCGCCGGCTACGGCGTGGCCGCGCTCAACCGCTACATCCGCCTGCCGCGCAATCTGGAAGGGCTCAAGCCGGTGCTGATCCTGCCGGTGCTGGGCACCCTGCTGGTCGGGCTGGCGATGATGTATGTGTTCGGTCAACCGGTCGCCGACCTGCTGGCCTGGCTCACCGCCTGGCTGCGCGGCATGCAGGGCAGCAGCGCGCTGCTGCTGGGCCTGTTGCTCGGCGGCATGATGGCCTTCGACATGGGCGGGCCGGTCAACAAGGCCGCCTATGCGTTCTCCACCGGCCTGATCGCCAGCCAGGTCTATACCCCGATGGCCGCCGCCATGGTCGCCGGCATGACCCCGCCGCTGGGCATCGCGCTGGCCACCTGGGTGTTCCGCAACCGTTTCACCGTGGAAGAGCGCGGCTCGGCCACCGCCGCCGGCGTACTTGGGCTGGCCTTCGTCACCGAAGGCGCCATCCCGTACGCCGCGCGCGACCCGCTGCGCACCATCCCGGCGCTGGTGATCGGCTCGGCCGTGGCCGGCGCGATCTCGATGACCGCCGGTGCCGAGTTGAAGGCACCGCACGGCGGCATCTTCGTGCTGCTGATCCCCAACGCGGTGACCCACCTGCTGAACTACGTGCTGGCCCTGGTGGTCGGCGTGGTGGTCACCGCGGTGGCGTTGCGCCTGCTCAAGAAGCCGGTAGCCGACGTGGTCGCCTGACGTTCGGCTGCCTCGTCGCTGCCGCTTGCCGCCCCCCGCATTCGACACGCCTGATCGCCAACCCGCCTTCCCGCTGACTGGTTTCACCGCTGCGCTGCGCGCCTTGGTGCGCGGCCGGCGGCTTGCCCTTCCCCTAGCTGTCGCGTTCGCCACCCCGGCCACGCCTTCCTTGTTCGGAGCCCTGCCATGACCGCCCTCGCCCCCCGCCATGCCCGTCCCCGCCTGCTGTGCCTGTCGCTGGCACTGGCGCTGACCCCGCTCGCCCATGCGCAGGATGCCGCCGATGCCTTCAAGCTCAAGCTGGGTTACACCGGCGAAGCGGCATCGATGATCGATGGCGGGCGCAAGAACGGCGACGCCTACGCCGGCCAGTTGATGGTGGGCACCGACGTCGACATGGACCGCCTGTTCGGCTGGGGCGGCGCCACCGTCAAGCTATACGTCACCAACCGCCACGGCACCAACCTGGCCAACAGCAGTATCGGCAACAGCACCTCGGTGCAGGAAATCTACGGCGGCCAGGGCACGCGGCTGGCCAACTTCACCCTGCTGCAGAAACTGTTCGACGACCGCCTGGAACTGGAAGCCGGCCGCAGCGTGGCCAACATCCAATTCCTCGGCTCGGACCTGTGCCAGTACTTCCAGGGCAATTCGGCCTGCGGCAATCCCACCTTCGTGTTCCGCACCAGCAACTTCACCTACTGGCCGGTGTCCAGCTGGGCCGCGCATGCCACCGCCTGGGTCACGCCCAAGGTCTACGTGCATGTGGGCGCCTACGAGGTCAACCCGGTGCAGGCCCGGGACGGCCAGCACGGCCTGAAGTGGAGCACCGACGACACCACCGGCGTGGTGGTGCCTTACGCGGTCGGCTACAAGAACAAGGGCGGCGACGGCAGCATGGCCGCGATGTACGAACTCGGTGGCTGGCAGGACAACTCCGACTACACCGACCCGCTGCGCGACCGCAACGGCAACCCGGCCGTGCTCAGCGGCCTGGGCTACGACAACAGGCAGGGTCGCTCGGGCGTGTTCGGCCGCTTCGAACAACAGGTCACCAACCCCGACCCGTCCGGCAGCCGCGGCCTGACCGTATTCGGCGCGGTGCTCAAGAGCACCTCTGGCCAGGCCATCGAAGATCACTTCATCCAGCTCGGCCTGGTGCAGAAAGGCACCTTCGCCAGCCGCCCGCAGGACAACATTGCGTTTGTGATCACCCAGCAGAAGTACAGCGACGAGGCGATCGAAAACCTGCGCCTGGCGCGCGCCTCGGCCGGCGGTACCGGCACCCCGGCCGACAACCAGATCATGATGGAGCTCAGCTACGGCATCCAGGTCACCAAGCGCCTGCGCATCGCGCCGAACCTGCACTACGTGATCAACCCCGACCAGTTCAACGAACCCACCCGCACCAGCGATCTGAAGAACGCCCTGATCGCGGGCATGCGGATCGACTGGAATCTGTGAGTCCGCGAGGATCGGTGCGCGCGTCGCGGGACATTGCAGCGCACTCACCTAGCTCGTAGGAGCGCGCCCGAGCGCGACGAGGCCTTCCCGCTAAAGCCCGGTCGCACTCGGGCGCGCTCCTACGACGCATTGCACTGCATGGCTGACCTGGGTTTGGTGAATTCGCCAGGGCGCTCGCCCGGCCCGGTAGGAGCGCACCCGGGCGCGATGAAGCATTCCCGATAAAGCCTCATCGCGCTCTGGCGCGCTCCTACGACGGATTGCATTGCATGGCTGACCTGGCTCCAGCGGGTTCAGCCAGCCCGCTCGCCCGGCCCGGTAGGAGCGCACCTGGGCGCGATGAGGCGTTACCGATAAAGCCCGGTCGCGCTCAAGCGCGCTCCTACGACGCGTTGCACTGCACTGCGCGATGCGCCAAAACGAAAAAACCGCGCAGTGCGCGGTTTTTTCCGTGATCGAAGATCGATGACCAATCAAGGACGACGCGCCAGCGCCTCCACGTCCTTGGCCTTGGGCAGCAGATCCTGCTTGGTCACCGCAAACGGCCCGATGCTCAGCATCGGCACCGCCACGATCACCGAGGAGATCACCACGATCACCGCGCCGATCATGTGCGTTTCGGCCAGGCCTTCCATCGACTCGCCGCCGTAGATGTACAGCGCCAGCGCCGACAGGAAGAACATCACCGCAGTGATCACCGTGCGCGACAGCGTCTGGTTGATCGAGCGGTTCAGCACTTCCAGCGGCTCCACCCGCAACGCGCGGAAATTTTCGCGCACGCGGTCGAATACCACGATGATGTCGTTGATCGCAAAGCCCATCACCGACAGCAGGCCGGCCAGCACGGTCAGGTCGAACTCGCGGCCGGTCAGCGACACGAAGGCCACCGTGACCAGCAGGTCGAACAAGGCGGTCAGGCTGGCGACCACCGCGAACTTCCACTCGAAGCGGAAGGCGATGTAGATCAGAAAGCCCACCAGCATGAACACGGTGGCGTACACACCGTTCAACGCCAGGTCCTTGCCGACCTGCGGGCCGACGAATTCGCCCGGCTGCACGGTGGCGGGGTTCTGCTCGGTGCTGACGGCCTTGCGCACTTCTTCGGCCACGGTGCTGGCGGCATCGTCGCGGTTGTTGTGCTGCTCGCGCGCCTGCAGGCGGATCATCACTTCGTTGCCGCCACGTGCGTTCTGCACCTGGGCGTTCTCGAAGCCGGCCTTGGCCAGCTGCTCGCGCACCTGGTCCACGTCCACGGTCTTCTGGAACGAGGTCTGCACCAGCGTGCCGCCGGTGAATTCCAGAGCGTAGTTGAAGCCCTTGCCGACGATGACGCCGACCGAGGCCACCGCGATCACCAGCATCAGGATCAGCACCGGCTTGCGCAGGCGCATGAAATCGATCTTGGTGTCGTTGGGAATGAGATGGAGCGGGAACAATTTCATGGAAAAGATCTTCCGTTTAGACGTTGCGCACCGTCAGGATGCGCAACGCTTGCGAAGGGATTCATTCCCCGCCCCTGGCAGCTGGCTGCAGGGGACAAGGCCGGACTCGCATCTCAGATGGCGACGGTCTTCAGCTTCTTGCGACGGCCATAGATCAGCACCGCCAGCGCACGCGACACGGTGATCGCTGTGAACATCGAGGCGAAAATACCGATCATCATGGTCAACGCAAAACCGCGCAGCGGCCCGGTACCGAATGCGTACAGGGCGACGGCCACGATCAGGCCGGTGAGGTTGGCGTCCAGGATGGTACCGCCTGCCTTTTCATAACCGGCGGCAATCGCCGATTTGGCCGGCACGCCCAGGCGCAGCTCTTCGCGGATACGCTCGTTGATCAGCACGTTGGCGTCCACCGACAGGCCCACCGACAACGCCAGACCGGCAAACCCCGGCAGCGTCATGGTGGCGCCGAACAAGGACATCACCGCCACCACGATCAGCAGGTTGAACAGCAGCGCCACCGAGGTGATCGCGCCGAACACGCGGTAGTAGACGGTGAAGAACACCAGCGTGAACAGGAACGAGTAGATCACCGCGGTGACACCGCGCTCCACGTTCTCCGCGCCCAGGCTCGGTCCGATCACGTATTCCTCGACGAAATCCATCGGTGCGGCCAGCGAGCCGGATTTCAGCAGTTTGGCAAGATTCTCGGCCTCCACCTTCTCCAGACCGGTGGTCTGGAAGTTCTTGCCGAACACGCCGGCGATGCGGGTCGGCGACAGCGCCTCTTCCTTGACCCGCACGCTGCGCACTTCCTTGCCGTCGACCATGCTGACGGTGGGAATGCGCTCGATGTAGACCACCGACATCAGCTTGCCGACGTTGGCGCTGGTGTAGTCGAGCATGCGCTGGCCGGCGACGTTGTTGAGCGTCACCGCCACCGCCGGCATGCCGTTCTGGTCGGTGCTGACGCTGGCGCTGACCATCTGGTCGCCAGTCACCAGCGCGCGCTTGTTGAGCAGCACCGGCGCGCCGGTATCGCGCACGCGGTAGACCTTGGCTTCGGGCGGGATGCTGCCGCTGCGCACCGCGTCTTCGGCATTGCCTTCGACCACCGCACGGAATTCCAGCGAGGCAGTGGCGCCGATCAGGCGCTTGGCCTCGGCGGTGTCCTGCAAGCCGGGCAGTTCGACCACGATGCGGTCTTCGCCCTGGCGCTGGATGGTCGGTTCGGACACGCCCAGCGCGTTGACGCGGTTGCGCAAGGTGGTGAGGTTCTGCTCGATCGCGCCGCTGGCGATCTGCTTGAGCTCGGCCTCGGGCACTTTGACCGAGATGTTCTGGCCGCTGACGTCATAGGTCAACGTGGGCTGCGACTTGGCCAGCGCGGTGCGCGCGGCGTCGACGCTGGCGCCCTCGCTCAGGCTGACCTGGATGCTGTTGTCGCCGCGGCGCTCGACCGAGCGATAGGCAATACGGCCATCGCGCAGCGTGGTGCGGATGTCTTCGGCAAAGCCGTCCAGGCGCTTTTCCAGCGCGGCCTTCTGGTCCACCTGCATGGCGAAGTGCACGCCGCCGACCAGGTCCAGGCCCAGCACCATCGGCCGCCCGCCCAGCTTGGCCAGCCAGTCCGGCACGGTCGAGGCCAGATTCAGCGCCACCGTGTAGTTCTCGCCCAGTTGCTGGCGCAGCACGTCGTTGGCGCGGGTCTGTGCCTGCAGGTTGGGCAGGCGCACCATCAGGCTGTCGCCCTCCTTCGTGACGGCCTTCGGGGTGATGCCGGCGCCCTTGAGGTCGGCGTCGATGCGGCTGCGCAAGGCGTCGTCGAGCTGGGCACCGCGGCTGGCGGTGATCTGCACGGACGGGTCCTTCTGGTAGATGTTGGGCAACGCGTATAACGCGCTGAACGCCAGCACCAGCAGGATCAGGAAATACTTCCAGCGAGGAAATTCGAGCATTGCGACAGTCCCGCGCGACACCATCCCGGCGACGCGCCTAGCAGTGAGAACGACTTCAAGCGGCCAACACAACGTCGCCAGTGGTCGTCAGGTGGATGCGGCGGTGCGCGCGGACCGGAGCGGTGAGCGCCGGTTCGAGGCACCGACTGCGCCCACCTGACAGTGAGCGCAGCGGTTCTGGTTGCCGCTCAGTTGGCAGACTTCAGCGTGCCCTTGGGCAGCACGTGGCCCACGGCGCTCTTCTGCACGCGGATGCGCACGTTGTCGGCCACTTCCACGGTGATGAAGTTGTCGCCGATGTCGGTGATCACGCCCGCCACGCCGCCGGAGGTGATGACTTCATCGCCGCGCGCCAGCTTGTCCAGCAGCGACTTGTGCTCCTTCTGACGCTTCATCTGCGGGCGGATCATCAGGAAGTACATGACCGCGATCAGGATGATCGGCAGCGCGAAGGTGGACAGGCTTCCCATCGGGCCGGGCGCCGGCGCGCCGCCAGTGGCCTGCGCCTGGGCGACGGGGATCAGGAAATCGAGCAGATTCATTCAGTGCATCCTAGTTTGGTGCCAGCGCGCCAACCGGCCGCTCGCTATTCAGGTACCGCCGGAGCGGAACAGCCGGGAATTATGCCATGCGGGTTCCAAACCGTCCGCGCAGGGGCGCGGACGGCCGGTCTCAGCTGGTTTCCCCCGGCAACGGCGGCGTGATGGCGCCGCGTGCCGCATAGAAGGACCGCCGGAACTGCGCAAAGGTTCCCGAGGCGATCGCCGCGCGCAGGTCGGCCATCAGTTTCTCGTAGTACCAGAGGTTGTGCAGGGTGCCCAGCATCGGCGCCAGCATCTCGTTGCAGCGGTCCAGATGGCGCAGGTAAGAGCGCGTGTAACCGCTGCTGCAGGCATGGCAACCGCAGCCCGGCTCGATGGTGTCCAGGTCGCGCTCGTACCTGGCGTTGCGGATGCGCACGGTGCCGAAGGAGGTGAAGTAATGCCCGTTGCGCGCATTGCGGGTGGGCATCACGCAGTCGAACATGTCCACGCCACGCGCCACGCCTTCGACCAGGTCCTCCGGCCGGCCCACGCCCATCAGATAGCGCGGGCGGTCGGCCGGCAGGCGCGGATGCAGGTGTTCCAGCATCGCGTTGCGCTCATGCTCCGGCTCGCCCACCGCCAGCCCGCCGATGGCGTAGCCGTCGAAACCGATACCCTGCAGCCCGTCCAGCGAGCGGCTGCGCAGGTCCGGATGCACCCCGCCCTGCACGATGCCGAACAGCGCCGCGTCGTTGCCCAGCCCGTCATGCGCCTGCCGCGAGCGTTGCGCCCAGCGCAGGCTCAGCTCCATCGAGCGCCGCGCCACCTCTTCGGTGGCCGGGTACGGCGTGCATTCGTCGAAGATCATCACGATGTCCGAATCGAGCACCTTCTGGATCTGCATGCTCTCTTCCGGACCCAGGAACACCCGCGCACCATCGGTGGGCGAGGCGAAGGTCACGCCCTGCTCGGTGATCTTGCGGCGATGCGCCAGCGAAAACACCTGGAAACCGCCCGAATCGGTGAGGATCGGCCCGTCCCAGCGCGCGAACCCGTGCAACCCGCCGTGATCGCCGATCACATCCAGACCCGGGCGCAGATACAGATGGAAGGTATTGCCCAGGATGATCTCCGCACCCAGCGCGCGGATCTGCTCGGGCAGGATGCCCTTGACCGAGCCATAGGTGCCCACCGGCATGAACGCCGGCGTCTCGACGGTGCCGCGCGGAAAGGTCAGACGCCCACGGCGGGCAAGGCCGTCGGTGGCTTGAAGCTGGAACTGGAGTCGGGACATGGAGGGGCCGGGAATAGGGAATCGGGATTGGGGAATCGCAGAAGCGGTTGGCAGGTGGCTGATCGTTCGGCGGATGCCGACTTACGATTCCCCATTCCCGATTCCCGATTCCCTGCCCCACAGCAGCATCGCATCGCCATACGAAAAGAAGCGATAGCGCTGTTCGATGGCGTGTTGATAGGCGGCAAAGATGCGCTCGCGGCCGGCGAAGGCCGAGACCATCATCAGCAGCGTGCTTTCGGGCAGATGGAAGTTGGTGACCATCGCGTCGACGCTGCGGATGCGGTAGCCGGGCAGGATGAAGATCTGGGTTTCGCCGGCAAACGGCAGCAGTTCGCCCTCGGGCGCGGCATCGGTGATGCGCCAGGCGCTTTCCAGCGAGCGCACCACCGTGGTTCCCACCGCGATGACCCGGCCGCCGCGTGCGCGCGTGCGGCGCACCTGTTCGACCAGCGCGGCGCCGACGTTGAGCCATTCGGTGTGCATCACATGCTGATCGAGCGCGTCCACGCGCACCGGCTGGAAGGTACCGGCACCCACGTGCAAGGTGACGTGGCCGAATTCCACCCCGCGCTCGCGCAACCGCGCCAGCAGCGCCTCATCGAAATGCAGCCCGGCGGTGGGGGCGGCCACCGCGCCGACTTCGCGCGCGAACACGGTCTGGTAGCGCTCCCGGTCTTCCACGCCCGGCTCGCGGCGGATGTACGGCGGCAGCGGCAGGCGCCCGGCTTCCAGCAGCCAGTGCTCCAGCGGCGTGGGGATATCGAAGCGCAGCAGATAGAACTCGCCGTCGCGGCCCAGCACTTCGGCCTGGCCGCCGGCATCCAGCGTGATCAGGCTGCCGGCCTTGGGCGACTTGCTGGCGCCGATCTGCACGCGCGCCTGCCGCTCGCCGAGCAGGCGCTCGATCAGGATTTCCACCCGCCCGCCGCTGGCCTTCTGCCCGAACAGGCGCGCCGGGATCACCCGGGTATCGTTGAAGATCAGCAGATCGCCCGGCTGCAACAGCGCGGGCAGATCGCGCACCTGCCGGTCGACCAGCGCCTGCGGCGACGGCGGCACCACCAGCAGGCGGCTGGCCGCCCGTTCGGCCAATGGCGCCTGGGCGATCAGTTCGTCGGGCAGCGAATAGTGGAAATCGGACTTCTTCAAGGCCGCAGGATTAGATGGCTGAGGAGCCGGCTATTGTAACTGCGGCCGGGAATGGAGATTCGGGAATCGGGAATGGTAAAAGCGGGCCGGTCTGCGTCGTAAAAGTTCCGGCCCCCGGATCTGGCTCTTACGATTCCCCATTCCCCATTCCCCATTCCCCATTCCCCATTCCCGATTCCCGATTCCCGATTCCCGATTCCCGATTCCCGATTCCCCGCCCCTCACCGCTCGAACTTCGTTGACAAAATGATCGACGTCGTCGTGCGCTCCACGCCGTCGATCGCGCCGATGGCGTCGGTGAGCACGTCCATCTCGTTGACGCCGCCGACCACGCCCAGGGCGATCAGGTCGTAGGCGCCGCTGACCGAGTGCAGCAGGCGTACCTGCGGGATGTCGCGCAGCGCCTTGACCACGGCGGGCATCTTCTTGGGCAGCACGGTGATGAGGATATGCGCGCGGATGCGGCCCTGTTCGTAGGCGTCGTGGGTGCGCACGGTGTAGCCGCTGATGACGCCGTCGCGTTCGAGTTTTTCGATCCGGCTCTGCACGGTCGTGCGCGACAGCCCGAGCCGGCGCGCAATCTGCGCGGTGGAGGCGCGCGCGTCCTCGCGCAGCAGCGACAGCAGGCGTTCGTCGGAGGGAGTGATTTTCACTTTTGCCCAGATGGTTCGTCGATTCGACGAAAATACCCGACTTCCTGCCCGGATTCACGCTGCCAAACGCCGATCTTCTGCCGATAATAGAAAGGGAACGCCACCTTGCAGGAGATGCGCCATGTCCGTCCTCGCCCCGCTCGCCCCGTTGCGCGCCCATGCCGGCCGCCGCCTGACCGATGGCCTGGACGATGCCAGCATCGCGCGTCTGGCCGCCAATCACCCGGATCTTGCACGCGCCATCGACGCGGCGGCCGCCGAGTACGCGCTGGTGCGTGCCGAGGCCGCCGACCTGCTGGACCTGGACGAAGACGCACAGATCGGCGCGGTGCAGGACGGCTTCATCAATTTCTACGCCGACGATGCGGTGACCCCTTACGTGGCGCTGGCCGCGTGCGGCCCCTGGGTGATTACGCTCAAGGGCGCGGTGCTGTACGACGCCGGCGGCTACGGCATGCTCGGCTTCGGCCACACCCCCGCGCCGGTGCTCGAGGCGATGGCACGCCCGCAGGTAATGGCCAACGTGATGACGCCCAGCCTGGCGCAGCGCCGGCTCGACCGCGCCCTGCGCGCCGAGATCGGCCATACGCGCGGCGGCTGTCCGTTCGCACGTTTCATGTGTCTCAACTCCGGTTCCGAGGCGGTCGGCCTGGCCGCGCGCATCGTCGATACCAATGCCAAGCTGCACACCGACCCGGGCGCGCGCCATGCCGGCGCCACCATCAAGCGCGTGGTGGTCAAGGGCAGCTTCCACGGCCGCACCGATCGCCCCGGCCTGTATTCCGATTCCAGCCGCAAGACCTACACCAAGTATCTGGCCAGCTACCGCGACGAAGACTCGGTGATTGCGATCGCGCCGTACGACGTGGCGGCGCTGCACCGCGCCTTCGACGAGGCCGCGCGCAATCACTGGTTCATCGAGGCGGTGTTCCTGGAGCCGGTGATGGGCGAAGGCGACCCGGGCCGCGCATTGCCGGCCGCGTTCTATGCCGCGGCGCGCGAGCTGACCCGCCTGCACGGCAGCCTGCTGCTGGTGGATTCGATCCAGGCCGGCCTGCGCGCGCACGGCGTGCTGTCGGTGGTGGATTATCCCGGCTTCGAACAGCTCGACCCGCCGGATCTGGAGACCTACTCCAAGGCGCTCAACGCCGCGCAATACCCGCTGTCGGTGCTGGCGGTGACCGCACACGCCGCGCAGGTGTACCGCAAGGGCACCTACGGCAACACCATGACCACCAATCCGCGTGCGCTGGATGTCGCCTGCGCCACGCTGGCGTTGTTCACCCCGCAGGTGCGCGACAACATCCGCACCCGCGGCGCACAGGCGATCGCCAAGCTGCAGGCACTGCAGTCCGAGCTGGGCGGTTTGATCACCAAGGTGCAGGGTACCGGATTGCTGTTTTCCTGCGAGCTGGCGTCGCAATTCAAGTGCTATGGCGCCGGTTCCACCGAAGAGTGGCTACGCCATCGCGGCGTCAACGTGATCCATGGCGGCGAGAATTCGCTGCGCTTCACCCCGCACTTTGCGATGGACGAAGACGAGCTGGATCTGCTGGTCGGATTGATCGCGCGTGCGCTGAAGGAAGGTCCACGCCAGACCCGGGCCGAGGCGGCTTGAGAGTCACCACAAGACATGGCGAGCAGTCTTCAGGTGCGGGGCAGACGCCGCGGAGGAACTGCAGTGTCCGAGTGATGCAGGCCGATTCCGTCCATCGGCCGCGCCCGCCTGCCGGTGAGCCCCGTGGTTTTGTGCGCCGCCTAAAGTAAAGGCGACGCAGCCCGCCCCCGCGCGCCTGCCAGACGGGCGCGCGGCCGCCCCGAAGCCCGTCGTGCGCCCTTGGCGGAACGCGCCGCGGCGCGGTTGCCCGGTCCGTTCAGATCGGCACGGCGCTCAGCTTGCGGCGCAGGTAATTGGTCACTGCCCGGCGTGGCGACTTGCCGCGCCAGGATGCCCAGCACAGATGCGAGCCCACCGCGACCGCGCCGCCACGGTGGCCGAGCCCGAACCAGGTGCGATCCGGATGGAACGCATCGCGCGCTGGGAATACGATGCCGGCAAACTCGCCGGCGTGCGCGTTGTAGAAACGCGTCAACCCGCGCGGACCGGAAATCATCGGGATCTGCCGATGGTCTTCCAACGTCTCGGGCGCATGCGTGGTGAAGATGTGCTCGATGAAGGCGCGCCAGAACGGATGTCCTGCCTCCGAGCCGAACACCGCATTGCCGATCTTGAACTGCTCGTTGCCGGGCGCGCCTTCTTCGATCGGCAACACGCATTGCTGCGCCAGTACGTCCGCGCCAAGGGTGCGCAGCAGCTTGTAGTCGGTGTCGAAATAGAACCCGCCATCAGTGTGCATATAGGCGCAGCGGGCGATGTCGGCCTTCATCACACCGAAGCGTATTGCCTCGTAGCGGTCGGCGAATTCCGGAAATGCGCGACGCATCAGTGCGGAGTTGTCGGCATCGTCCCAGACATGGCACGTCCAGCCCGGCAATAGCCGCTGCAGGCGGGCCTGGATTTTGCGCTCTTCCCAAAGCAGGTGCTTGGTCGGCGCAGTGAGATGAAACACGTGGGGAATCATGGGGGGCTTCTCGGGACTGGGGGAACCACACCTCCATCGAAGCACCGCGTCGAAGCCGGCTACCCGGATGGAGATCCGGTCGTTCACAACAGTAGTCCCATTGTTAGCGTGACGTAATTCACAATTTTAAATGGTTACGCTTGCCGTCCATTTGCAGAATCAATGCAGAACCGAAGTTTGCTCACAGCGTCGTCATCCGGCACGACCGCCCCCCGCCAACGGCTTCGTGTCTGTCGCATCCCCTCACTCCCAACACCGGTCTGCGCGTCCCTTCAGGGTCGCGCTACGTGGGCAATCGCGCGGCGCGATGCGTCCGGCTTCCTGCTCCACCAGCCGCTTGCGGCCATCGCCGCCGCGCTCCAGCTCGAACGCATCGTAGAGGCGTCCGGTGGCGGTGCGCGACTCGTAACGCAACTTCTGGTTGTCGATGCGAAGCACCTGGTAGAGCTGGGTGTCCTCGCCGACCGGACGCATGCTCTTGCGCGCCATCTCCGAGAGCCGGTACTGCTTGGGCCCGGCCACCGAGACCACGAACACCGGCGTCGCCTGCCCTGCCGCATCGCCGCGCCGGCCATAGGTGTGGTCGTGCCCCTGCAGCACCAGATCGACCTTGTGACGGCGGATCACCGGCAGCACCTGCTCGACCAGCTTCTCGTTCTCGCGATCGGCGCGCGGGGAAAAGAACGGCTGATGGATCAGCACGATCGACCACGGATGCGGGTTGTCGGCCAGTACGGTGTCCAGCCACTGCGCCTGTGCCGGGCCGGTGCCCTGATCCAGCACCGAGGTGCCATCGAGCACGGCGATGCGCACGCCCTGATAGTCGAACCAGTAGCTGGTGCGCGCGGTGGCCGACGGCCCGTTGCGCGGCAGGGCGAAAGTCACCGGCCAATGGTTGCCGAGCGTGCGCTTGGGCTGCGGGGTGTCCTCGCCCTCTTCGTGATACTCGTGATTGCCCGGCGCCGGCGCCACTGCGGTGCCTTCCAGCAACCAGCGCCCGGCGTCGAACCATTCGGCCCATTCGTTGTCGTCCTGGCCGTCCTTGCCGCTGACCAGATCGCCGGCGAACAGGGCCAGTCGCGCGTCCGGTGCCGAGCGCCAGGCCTGGCGGATCACCCGCGAGACCAGGCTGAGGTTCTTGTTCTGGGTGTCGCCGAAATACAGCAGCGTCAGCGGCGTGTCGGGGGCAGCCGCGGTGCGGAAATGATTCCACGCACCCCAGGTGCGGTGGCCCTGCACGCGGTAGGCATACAGCGTGTCCGGCGTCAGCCCGTCGATATCGGCGCGGTGGTGATGCGAGTTGCCGTTCTCGCTGGTCAGCGTGGCGGTGCTGGCACGGATGCGCCGCGGCGTGCCCACGTCGGGCGAGTCGCCGGCAACCACCAGTTCCAGCCACGGCTGATCGACGCTGGCATCGGTACGCCAGGCCACTGCGAAACCGGTCGCCGCCGCCTGCGCAGGCGTGGCGACGATGCGGTCCGGAAAGCCATCGGCAACATAGTGGGTGGAGCCCGCCGGCACCTGGGTGTTGGGTTCGGCCGCGCGTTCGGCGGCGAACGATCGCGTCCCCGTCACCGCGGCCAGCAACACCGCTGCAGACAGTGCTGCACGTGCGGCGATCATGGTGCGCACTCTTTCAGGCGCAGCGTGCGCGCGATATCGCGCCAGTCGAAGGCCGCCACCGCCTGGTCGTCGTGCAAGGCGTACAACACCCCGCCCGGAAAGCGCGCATCGCCGCGTTGATCCAGCCATACGCCGTCGGTATTGGCGGTCACCCGGCCAGCGAAGGCGCCGACATGCGCCAGGCTCTGGCGATCGAACACCTGGAACACGCTGCGGTCCTTGAACTGATCGGTGGCGATCCAGTAACCGCTACCGTCCTTGCACGCAAACAGCGTCATGCCTTCGGCCTGCGCCTTGAATAGACCGGTACCGACATTGCGGCCGCGATAGCGTCCGTCCATACCGTATTCGCGCAACTGCGTGCCCACGGCGACGTCTTCTTCGGCAATCATCAGGCGCGCATGGGCTTCATCGCCGAACACCGATTCGGCGATCCGCACCGCACCCGCTTCGGTGGTATCGCCGAAGCTCTGCGTCAACCGCGCCTGCCAGCCCTGCCCTGCGTTGGCCAACTGATAGCGACGGAAACGCTGACCGAGTTCGGCCAGCGGCGGCGGCTCATCCTTGTTGGCCGGCGACATGTAGTTGTCGCTGACCACCACCTCGTAGCCGCCGTCGTGCTTGCGCACCCACAGGCCATAGGGCTCGCGCAGTTCGTCCTGGCCGAAGCTGGTCAACGGTGTGAAATCGGGCAGCGCAAACACCTGCACGCGGCGGTTGTCGCGCTCGACCACGAACACCAGATCGTCGACGACCGAAATCCCGTTCGGGCGATCCAGTTTGCCCAGGGCCTTGCCCCTGCCGCCGACCACGCGCAGGCGCTTGCCGCTGTCGCCATCGAACACCACCAGCGCATGCGTGGCCTTGGCGGTGGCGATCAACCAGCGGCTGCCGTCGGGCGCGATCCAGCTGGCCGGGGAATCCAGATTGTCGGCTGGGGTCAGCGCGGTGATGAAGGCTTCCGGCACCACTTCGTGCGCCACTTTCGCCTCGCTGAGCAAGGGATCTTTCAGCAATGCTTCGTCGGCTTCGCGGTCGGCCGGAGCGCTGGCGCAGGCGGTCAGCGCCAGCGCCAGCGCGGAGGCAAGCAGCGTGGTGTGCAGCAGTGTGCGCGATGCGATCACAGTGCCACCTTCAGGCCGAGCGCATAGGTGCGGCCGTATTCTTCGTTCTGCAGCGTGCGCGAGGGCACGCCCTGGTACAGCTCCAGTGGTTCGTCCAGCAGGTTCTGCGCTTCCAGATACAGGCTGACGTGGCTGTTGAATTGGTAGTTCATGCTGAAATCCAGCTGGGTATGCGGGGCGACATAGATATCGTACGCACGGCTTTGGCCGATGGTGTCCAGGTATTCGCTGCGATACACCGCCGCCACCCGTGCACTGAAACCGTATTTTTCATAACCCAGGTGCCCGCTGTAGATGCGCTTGGACGAGCGCGGCAAGGTGAAGTCGTCGCCGGCGCGATCGCTCAGGCCGGGATCGAAATCGCTGTCCAGCACGGTGGCGCTGGCACCGACCAGAAGGCCGTTCCAGCCTTCGGGCAGAAAGTCCAGCGCCTGCTGCCAGTTGAATTCGGCGCCGCGTACCTTTGCGGTGTCGCCGTTGATCGAGCGCGTGACCTGCAGGTTGGGGAACTCGGCATCGTTGGTGCTGATGGTCTGCACGATGTAGTCGTCGATCGACTTGGTGAACACGCCCAGCGAGATCAGCCCGGTGCTGCCGATGTATTTTTCGAACGAGAGATCCAGATTCTTTGAGCGATACGGATTGAGGTCGGGATTGCCGAGACTCACCTCGTTGTCGCCGCGATTGATGCTCACGCGCGGGGAGACATCGCCGAACGCAGGCCGTGACAAGGTCTTGTTGGCCGCAAACCGCAGCACCCAGTCGTTGCCGGTGTCGTAGCGCAGGTGCAGGCCAGGCAGCACATTGGTGTAGCTGCTGGAGGCGTCGCGCGGCGTCACCGTGGCGGTGCGGCCGTTCTCGGCCACGTCGACCTGGTTGCCGGTGGCGTCGAACTGGGTGTTCTCCACACGCACGCCGGCGATCATGCGCAGCGCACCGATGTCCCAGGTGCCCATCGCGTACGTCGCAAACACATCTTCGGTGGCCCTGTAGTCGTCCTGCAGCGAGGTCTGCAGATTGCCGCCGACATCCTGCGGACGTGCGCTGTACAGAGTGCCGGAGGTGTTCCAGTAACGGCGCATGCCGTCCGAGCCGATGCTTTCGCCCAGCGTGCCGCCGCGGTGTTCCGGCGCGGCGGTGGTCCAGTCGCTCAGATCGATCGCCGGACCGCGACGCAGCTCGCTTTCGTCCACATCGACATCGCGCTCGCGCCAGCGGCCGAGCACCCCCATCTTCAGGCTGGAATGCTCGCCATCGAAGCGCACGTTGATCTGCGCGCTGCGCTCGCTGTCGTCCACCCGCTTGGGCGCAAGCACGAAGCGGTCGAACACGAAATCGTCGTTGCTCTGCCAGCCATTGTCGGAGAACCCCAGGCGCGGGATGCCGCTGTTCTGATCGACCGTGGCCGACAGATCGTCGCCGGCATAGTTGAAGCGCGCCTCCATCTCATCGTCCACCCGCTCGGTGGTCTTGGTGTAGCCCAGCTTGTAATCGACCGTGGCCGCGCTCAGACGGTTTTCGCCGCCCACGCTCAAGGCCATGGTGTCCTCCTTCTTGGTGCGATGGCGCACGCGCTTGGAGATGGCATCGGCGGGCAGATCGGCCACGGTGTAGGTGCCATCGCCATTGGCGCTGACCTGCCCGTCGGCCAGGCCGAAGATGGTGCGCTGACGCGTTTCGGCATCGTCGAAGCGGCTGTAGAGCGTGCGCAGGTAATAGCGGTTGTCCGCGTCCGGGCGCCAGTCCAGATTGAGGTTGGCGCCCATGCGTGTGCGCTCGATGAAGTACTTGCGGCGCTGCACTTCGCCGGCGAACAGATCGTCGGCCGCACCGCCATCGAAGCTGTCGTAGGCCACTTCGGTATTGTCGGATTCGAATTCGCGATCCTGGTAGTTCACACCCACCGCCACACCAACCGTGCCGTCGAAGATATCGCTGTAGTTGAACGCGCCCTTGGGGCTGGTCTTGCCCGACAGCGACTGGTGACTGCCTTCGATCGAGCCGCGCAGCGTACGGCCATCGCGATCGAATGCGGAGGTGGACTCGACCTGGATCGCGCCGCCGATGGAATCGCCCGGCATGTCCGGCGTCGGCGACTTGACCACTTTCAGGCGCTCGGTCGAGTCGGACGGAATCACGTCCAGCGGCGCCGAGCGCGTGCCGTCTTCCGGCGTGCCCATGGTCATGCCGTCGATGGTGACGCTGTTGAGCGCCGAATCCAGGCCGCGGATCACCACGAAGCGACCCTCGCCCTGATCGCGGGTGACGCTGACGCCGGGCAGGCGCTGCAAGGATTCTGCAACATTCTTGTCGGGGTAACGACCCATCGCGTCGGAGGCGACTGCATCCTGGATCGCATCGGAGCCACGCTTCAGATCGACTGCGCGCACCTGCGATTCCACCTGCGGGCGCACTTCCAGGCGCTCCAGATCGATGGCTGCCGCGCCGGACGCGCCGGTCGCAGCTGCCGCACCCTCGGCCGCCTGCGCAAGCGGGCTCCACGCGGCCGCCGCCAACGTCAGCGTGATCGCCAGGCACAGCGGAGTCTTGTTCAACACGGGTGCTTCCCCAATCGCTTAAGAATGGGTGGGCACACTATGTCTGCGACGTTTCACTGACATGACATCTGCAAGCGCGATCACGCGCAATGTGTGGCGACGCTGCCGCCGGCTGCGGCACACTGTGGGTCTCCCCCGTCTGTCGCTGCCCATGAAAATCGTCGAAGTTCGTCACCCCCTCGTCCAGCACAAGATCGGTCTGCTGCGCGATGCCGCCTTGAGCACCAAGGGCTTCCGCGAACTGGTCACCGAACTGGGCACGCTGCTGGCCTACGAGGCCACCGCCGATCTGGACACCGAATCGCACGTGCAACCCGGCTGGGCCGGCCCAGTGACCGTGCAGCGGATTGCCGGCGCGAAAATCACCCTGGTGCCGATCCTGCGCGCAGGCCTGGGCATGCTGCCCGGCGTACTGGCGCTGATCCCGGCCGCGCGCGTGAGCGTGGTCGGCCTGCAGCGCGACGAAGAGACCCTGCAGCCGGTGCCCTACTTCGAACGCCTCACCGGCCGCCTGGAAGAGCGCGACGCACTGATCCTGGACCCGATGCTGGCCACCGGCGGTACGCTGATCGCCACCATCGACATGCTCAAGCGCGCCGGCGCGCGGCGGATCAAGGGCATCTTCCTGGTCGCCGCACCGGAAGGCCTCAAGGCACTGGAAGCCGTGCATCCGGACGTGGAGGTCTACACCGCCGCGATCGACGACCATCTCAACGACAAGGGCTACATCCTGCCCGGTCTGGGCGATGCCGGCGACCGGATCTTCGGCACGCGGGTGGAGTGAGTGTCTGAAGCGGCCAAATCAAAAAGCTGATGCGCGCTGGACGATTGCCGATCGCGCTGAAGCAGCGCCGATGAGGTAATCGGCGCATTGAAGCCCCTCCCTACGGGAGAGGGGTTGGGGTGAGGGTACGGTGCGTCGGTGTTGCTGCCGCTGTCGCCCCTCATCCGGCGCTACGCGCCACCTTCTCCCGATGGGAGAAGGGAAAATCGCGCCGCCGCACTGGAGCCCACCGCCTTACCGCGTCGACGCCTCGATCGCCGCGCTCACATACACCAGCGGCGCGTTCCAGTTGATCGCCACTTCGTTGCTGGCATAACTGCAGGCGTTATCCAGATACGACAGCGCCGGCAGTTTGGAGGGGTACGCAACCTTGCAGTCCTTGGCGTCCTGCTGGCCCGGTTGCGGACCACCGGCCAGCCAGCCCGGCACAGGTGCGTCGATGCCGTCGGCCTCGGAGGGGCGATGGTGGATATGCATCGGGCTGCGCAGCCCAACACCGGTGACGAACGACAGGCCCAACGGATTGCGCCCCAGGATGTAATCCAGCTGCGACTGCGCGGCGTCCAGATACGGCCGCTGCCTGGTCAGCCGATAGCCCTGCATCAACATCATTGCGCGGTTGAGCACCACCGCGTTGCTGCCCCACACGAAGTCGGTGTCGGTCATCGCCAGACGCCAGGGCGAGGCCTGCCACTGTTCGGCAAGACGCTGTGCCAGACCGGTGATCTCACGGGTGATGCGTGCGCGATCGGCATGCGGGGTGAGCTGGTCGCGATGCTCGGCCAGCGACATCCAGGCCAGGCCGCCGACGTTGCTCCAGCCCGGCACGCTAGCCGGCACGTTGCGCGCCATCATTGCGTCATAGAAGCCGTCTTCGCGCGTGCTCACATACAGCTCGGCCGCGGCCCAGGCGAATTCATCGTCCACCTGCGCGTCGTCGTAGCCGCCGGTGCGCACGTCGTCGGGCTGGCGGTAGATCACATCCGGGTGCTGCTGCGCCCATGCCCAGGCATTGCGCGCGGCCTTCAACATGCGTGCCGACGCGCCCGGATACTGCGTGTCGAACGGTGCGTAGACGCGGCTGGCTGTCGCCATCACCGCGGCAAAATCCAGCGTGGCGGCAGTGGCCTTCATCACCACGTAGCGCTGCTGCCTGGCCTGGTCCGGCATCACCAGCCCATCGAACTGCTTGTCGGTGAGCTTGTGGTACACGCCGCCATCGGCCGGGTCCTGCATGGCCAGCATCCATTCCAGGTTCCACCAGGTCTCCTGCAGGATGCCGGGCACGCCGGGGGCGTCGTCGGGGATGGTCAGCGGCTGCGCCTTGAACAGCGCCGGATATTGCTCGTAGGCGGCCAGCAGGGTGTAGGTGCTGATGCCGGAATTGACGATGTACTTGTTGTAGTCGCCGGCGTCGTACCAGCCCTTGGGCGCACGGATCACGCTGTCAGCCGGGCGCGTGGCCGAGGCCGCGGAAGGATGGATGCGCACATCGGTGTCCGGATGCCCGGCCGCACGTGCATAGCGCCCGGCGAACTGCGCCGGCAGCGCGGTGCTGGCGCGATTGAAGTAGAACGCCTTGAGCGAGGCATCCACGACGGGCTGGTAGGCACCGGCCGCAATCGGGAATGGATCCGACGTCGGCAGGCCGGTGATCTTCACCCGATATGTCCCCGGGACGCGCAGCGCGGAAAAGTCGGCCACGCGTGCCTCTTGCCCCGCTGGTGCCCAGGTGGCCGCCGGCGACAAGCGGCCCTCCAGCACGCGACGGCCGTTGGCATCCTCGACCGTGAAGCGGTCTGTCACAGCCGCTGCGGACGGCGGCAAGCCGACCACCGCCAGCTTGGCCGAGCCCGGCAGATAACCGAGTTGATTGACGTGGATCGCGGCGCCGGCAGCCGCCGTGCTGCCGGCAGTGCCGGTCGTATCGGCCGCGCAGGCGGCGATGGGCGATGCAATCACCATGGCGGTGAGCAGGGTCTGCAAAATGGTCATGCCACGATGGTCGCCAAATCGACGCGCAGCGACAAGTCCAATCCCGACATAGGACACGGCACCAAACCGTATTGCTGCTGGCAGCAAGTGACCTTCCGGCACCCACTCAGGCTGGTGCAGGCATGCTGCACGTAGTTGCCGAGGTCGGGACATGGTTCGCCGCGCTGCGTGTTCGGCACCTGCGCCGCCTGCGCCGAACCGGCAGGCCAGGCCCGCGCCTCAGCGCAAGCCGGTTCTCATCGTTCGCCGTGTAATGCCTGCCCCGCCGCACGGAGCAGGCATGCGGCACTCACCGTGCAGGTGTCGCCAGCTGGACCTGCGCCTTGCCCACCGGGTTGCGCGGGTCGCTACCGCCGGTGAGCACGTTGCTGCGCTTGTCCCATTCCACTGTCTGCAGGTTGCCCCAGACGTGGCTGGAACCGCGGCCGCCCTCGGCGGTGTCGCCCGGCAGCTTGAGCGTATGGCCCATCGCCTGCAACGCCTCGACGGTCTGCGGCGAGAACGCGTTGCTCTCGGCCTCGATCACGTCCGGCAGCCATTGGTGGTGATAGCGCGGCAAGGCACTGACCTGCTGCGCGTCCAGGCCGGCGTCGTAGCCCAGGATGCCGAGCAGCACCATGGTGATGATGCGGCTGCCGCCCGGGGTGCCGATCACCGCCACCTTGTCAGCCGATTCCATGAAGGTCGGCGTCATCGAGCTGAGCATGCGCTTGCCCGGCTTGGGCGCGTTGGCCGCGTAGCCCATCACGCCGAAGGCATTGGGCGTGCCCGGCTTGAGCGCAAAGTCGTCCATCTCGTCGTTGAGCAGCACGCCGGTGCCCTTGGGGATCAGCCCCGAGCCGTACAGCAGGTTGACGGTCTGGGTGGCGCCGACGCGGTTGCCCTCGCCGTCGATGATGGAAAAGTGCGTGGTCTCGTCGTCTTCCAGCGGGGTCGGGTTGCCCGACAGCAGGTCGCTGGGGGTGGCCTTGTCCGGGTTGATCGTGGCGCGCAGGCCTTGTGCGTAATCCTTGCTGGTCAGCACGCGCTGCGGCACGGCGACAAAGTCCGGGTCGCCCAGGAAGAAGGTGCGGTCGCGGTAGGCGCGGCGCATCGCTTCCACCACCAGATGGGTGCGGTGCGCATCGTCGAGCGTGTCCAGCTCCCAGCCTTCCAGGATCTGCAGCATGGCGGCGAGTGCGATACCGCCGGAGGACGGCGGCGGCGCGGTGGTGATCTTCCAGCCGCGGTAATCGAAATGGATCGGCGTGCGCTGCTTGACCCGATACCCGGCCAGTTCGGCGGCCTTCCACTGCCCGCCGGCCTGCTTGACGCCGGCCAGCAGCTTGCTGGCGGTTTCGCCCTTGTAGAAGCCGTCAAAGCCCTTGTCGCCGAGCAGCTTCAAGGTGTGGGCCAATTCGGGCTGCTTGAAGATGTCGCCCTCTGCAATCGGCTTTCCGCCGCGCAGATAGACCTGCCGCGTGCCGGGGTAACGCTCCATCACCTCGCGCCGCGAGGCATAGCCCTTGGCCATGCGCGCGTACACCGGAAAACCTTCGGTGGCGATACGGATCGACGGTGCCAGCGACTGCTTCAGCGGCAGCCGGCCATGCCTGGTGGCCAGCTCCACCAGCGCTGCAGGCAGCCCGGGAATTCCGGCCGACCAGGGGCCGTTGACCGAGCGGTCGCGGTCCAGCGCGCCTTGCTTGTCGAGGAACTGCGCCTCGCTGGCCGACTCGGGCGCGGTCTCGCGCGCGTCCAGCATCACGTCCTTGCCGGCCTTGGCATCGTGCAGCAGGAAGAAGCCGCCGCCGCCCAGGCCCGAGCTGATCGGCTCGACCACCGCCAGGGTGGAGGACACCGCGATCGCCGCATCGAACGCATTTCCGCCCTCGCGCAGGATCTGCAGGCCGGCGTCGGTGGCCAGCACGTGACCGCTGGCAATCGCCGCGCCGGGCGGATGCCCCGCCACCGGCGAGGTCGCGGCCGCCGCAGGCTTGGCGCCATCGGCAGACCAGGCCGGCGGTGCCAGCACGAACGCCAGCAGCAACAGGCCGCGCGAAGGAAAACGTCGGGAAAAGATGCTCACGGGGCGGGAGGCTCCTGTTCGTACAGTTCGGGGTGGTCGCGCTGCAGCTGCATGAGCTTGGCGAGCAATTGATCGTGGGTTTCCGGTATCGCCGGGTCCGGGTCGATGCATTCGACCGGGCACACCACCACGCATTGCGCTTCGTCGAAATGGCCCACGCACTCGGTGCAACGTGCCGGGTCGATCACGTAGATGGTGTCGCCCATCGAGATGGCCTGGTTCGGGCACGCCGGCTCGCAGACATCGCAGTTGACGCAGAGCTCGTTGATCTTCAGCGACATATCGGCACCACCATGCGATGCGACGCAGCCCGATGCAACGCCAGGCGCTGGAACGCAACGTACTGCCGGACGCGGACGCACGGGGCGTGGCGCGATGCACGGACAACGCCATGCGCGTGGTCGGCAACCGGTCCAAGCGGACCGGCTCCGATGGCGTGCGGAATCAGCAGCATGCCGCGATTCCACACGGCGGCCGGACGCGCCCTCCCGCGCATCCGGCCCGGTACGGCATTACTTGGCTTCAACGAAGGTGTATTCCACGCCCTTGGGCTGGACGATGGCCTGCACGCGCGCATTCTCGGCCGCATTGCCGATGAACAGCACGCGCACGCCCTTCATCGAATCCGGCGGCACGTCCTTGAACGCGACGTCGATCAGGTCGGCCATCTTGGTCGAGGCGGACGAACCGAAGGCCAGCATGTTGCCCGGCTGCACGCCACGGGCGAGCGCGGTCTTGACGCTTTCCAGCTGACGCTCGTAGCTGCCGGCGAACTCGGCATCGGACTCCGGCGGCAAGTAGTACAGGAACGGGCTGTTGGTGGTGGCGCCCAGGTTCTGGCCGACCACTCCCTGCAGGTACTTCTTCCAGCCGGCGTTGTCGTCCTTGCCCGGTGCGGTCAGCGCAGCCGGAGCGGCGGCGGCGGTCGGTGCCGGCTCTTCCTTCTTGCAGGCGGTGACGGCCAGAGCAGCGATCGAAGCGAGCGCCAGCGCGCGCATGGTGTGTTTCATGAAACTCCTCCCTTTGAAAAGCATGTGGTGATGTGACTGCTAGAGAATCAGGCCTGCGCGCGGACTTGCCGCACCTGCCGCAAGGCTTCGACGACCGACGCCGGAACGAAACCGGACACGTCCCCGCCCAGCCGCGCGATTTCGCGCACCAGCGAGGACGAGATGAAGCTGTACTGCTCGGCCGGGGTGAGAAACAGCGTCTCCACCTCCGGGATCAGATGGCGGTTCATGCTGGCCATCTGGAATTCGTATTCGAAGTCGGACACCGCGCGCAGGCCGCGCAGCAGGACGCCGGCGCCCATGTCGCGCACGAAGTGGGCCAGCAGCGTGTCGAAGCCACGTACTTCTACGTTGGCATGCGCAGCCAGCGCTTCCTGAGCCAGCTCCACGCGGCGTTCCAGCGGCAAGGCAGGGCCCTTGGAGGGGCTGTAAGCCACGCCGACCACCACGCGCTCGAACAACGGCGCGGCGCGGTTCACCAGATCGATATGCCCGTTGGTGATCGGGTCGAAGGTACCGGGATAGACGGCGGTGCGGCTATTGGCCACGCTCATACGGAAACTACCGGGGTCGGATCGCCGTTCAGTGTAGCAGCGGCCCGGCGGTACAGCGCATAGCGCACCTGCTGGGTGGCACCTTCGCGGTGCAGATGCCAGCCGGCCGGCACCTGCGGCGGCAGCTCGGCCGGGGCTTCCAGATACAGCCAGGCGTCGGCGCTCAGGTGCGCGGGCAGGCGTTCCAGCACGCTGGGCCACAGGCCCGCGGCAAACGGCGGGTCGACGAACGCGATGCTGGCCTGCGCCACCGGCGCGCGCTCCAGCCAGCGCAGCGCATCCTCCTGCAGCACCTGTACCTGATCGGCCGCATCCAGCCTGGTCACGTGCTCGCGCAAGCGCTGCACCAGGCCAGGGTCGCGCTCGATCAGGGTCGCCTGCGCGGCGCCGCGCGACACCGCCTCCAGGCCCAGCGCGCCGGACCCGGCAAACAGGTCCAGCACGCGCGCACCGGGCAGGCGCGGCATCAGCCAGTTGAACACCGTCTCGCGGACGCGGTCGCTGCTCGGGCGCAGGCCCGGCAGGTCGGGCACCGCCAGCTTGGTGTTGCGCCACCGCCCGCCGACGATGCGCACCTGCCCTTCCGCGCCGCGTGGTGCCGGCCGTGCGGGGCGGCTCATCGCCGCGCGCCGGGTGCGGGCGAACGGATGCAGGACGGCGGCAGCACGGATGGCGACATGGCTCAAGACAGGACGGTTGGCCGGCCATGATACCGCCGCGATCGCCGCAACCGCCCTCCCCCGACCGGCATCGACGCAGGCCATCTGGCGCACGCCCGCCTTGAAAAATCCCCGCACGGCCTCATCCCCCAGGCCATCGGCCGCGTTGCGGCCTGGGCCACCATGGAGCACGACCCCAATGACCGTTGATACCGACAAGCAGACGCTTGGCTTCCAGACCGAGGTCAAGCAGCTGCTGCAGCTGATGATCCATTCGTTGTATTCGAACAAGGAGATCTTCCTGCGCGAGCTGGTCTCCAATGCCGCCGACGCCGCCGACAAGCTGCGTTTCGAGGCACTGGTGAAGCCGGAGCTGCTGGAAGGCGGCGGCGAGCTGCGCATCCGCGTGGATTACGACAAGGACGCGCGCACCGTCACCATCGACGACAACGGCATCGGCATGAGCCGCGAGGATGCGGTCTCGCATCTGGGCACGATCGCCAAGTCCGGCACCGCCGATTTCCTCAAGCACCTCAGCGGCGACCAGAAGAAGGACGCCAACCTGATCGGCCAGTTCGGCGTGGGCTTCTACAGCGCCTTCATCGTCGCCGACCAGGTCGACGTGTATTCGCGTCGCGCCGGCCTGCCGGCCAACGAGGGCGTGCACTGGTCCTCGCGTGGCGAAGGCGAGTTCGAAGTGGCCAGCGTCGACAAGCCCGAGCGCGGCACCCGCATCGTGCTGCAGCTGAAAGAAGGCGAAGACAGCTTTGCCGACGGCTGGACGCTGCGCGGCATCCTCAAGAAGTATTCCGACCATATCGGCCTGCCGATCGAGATGCGCAAGGAGCACCACGGCGAAGCAGCCGACGCGCCGGCCGAGCCGGAGTGGGAAGCGGTCAACCGCGCCAGCGCGCTGTGGACGCGGCCCAAGTCCGAAATCAAGGACGAGGAGTACCAGGAGTTCTACAAGCACGTCGCCCACGATGCCGGCAACCCGCTGGCGTGGAGCCACAACAAGGTCGAAGGCAAGCTGGAGTACACCTCGCTGCTGTTCGTGCCCGGCAGCGCGCCGTTCGACCTGTATCACCGCGATTCGGCCAAGGGCTTGAAGCTGTACGTGCAGCGCGTCTTCATCATGGACCAGGCCGAGCAGTTCCTGCCGCTGTACCTGCGTTTCATCAAGGGCGTGGTGGATTCGTCCGACCTGTCGCTCAATGTGTCGCGCGAGATCCTGCAATCCGGCCCGGTCGTGGATTCGATGAAGTCGGCACTGACCAAGCGCTCGCTGGACATGCTGGAAAAACTGGCCAAGGACAAGCCGGACGACTATGCGACGTTTTGGCGCAACTTCGGCCAGGCGTTGAAGGAAGGCCCGGCCGAGGATTACGCCAACCGCGAAAAGATCGCCGGCCTGCTGCGCTTCTCCTCCACGCATGACAGCACCGGCGCGCAGAGCGTGGGCCTGGCCGATTACGTGAGCCGCCTGGCCGAGGGCCAGGACAAGCTGTACTACCTCACCGGCGAAAGCTATGCGCAGATCAAGGACAGCCCGCATCTGGAAGTGTTCCGCAAGAAGGGCATCGAAGTGCTGCTGCTCACCGACCGCATCGACGAGTGGCTGATGAGCTACCTCACCGAATTCGACGGCAAGTCGTTCGTGGACGTGGCACGCGGCGACCTGGACCTGGGCAAGCTGGACTCGGAGGAAGACAAGAAGGCGCAGGAAGAAGTCGCCAAGTCCAAGGAAGGCCTGGCCTCGCGCATCAAGGCCGCCCTCGGCGACGACGTGGCCGAAGTGCGCGTCTCGCACCGCCTGACCGATTCCCCGGCGATCCTGGCCATCGGCCAGGGCGACCTGGGTTTGCAGATGCGCCAGCTGCTGGAAGCCAGCGGCCAGGCCGTGCCGGAAACCAAGCCGGTGTTCGAATTCAACCCGGCCCACCCGCTGATCGAAAAGCTGGATGCGGAAGCCGACATGGACCGCTTCGCCGATCTGAGCCGGGTGCTGTTCGACCAGGCTGCGTTGGCGGCGGGCGACAGCCTCAAGGACCCAGCCGGCTATGTGAAGCGGTTGAACAAGTTGTTGTTGGAGTTGTCTGCGTAAGGTTTACGACACCTTTGGTGACACACCAGGACCGGCGCTTGCGCCGGTCTTTTTTTGGGCCTGTCTCATGGCGACGATTGGAAGAGCGGCGACGGCGGTGTCCGACACCATACCGCTTCGGTAACGGCTCGCACTCCTCCATAACGCAGCGTGCACATGGGACGATGACGACAATCCTGCCGAATGCGGCACTAGGAAAAATTAGTCGGGCGTTTATCGGGTCTTTGTTGTCGGGATCATGGTCAGGTGCGTCGCGATGCCTGCGCGCATCGTGCGCGCTCCGGCCAAAGCGCTGGCAACGTCATTGAAGACCAGCCGCAGCGGCGCTTACGCCGACTCCAGCACCCAACATCCGAACGCCGGCCCGGCCGAATAGCCGGTTTCCGGCTCGATGCGGATTTGCAAGGTGGCGCGGCCGGCGACCGCTGCAGGCAAGGCGTAATCCACGTCGACGAAGTCCAGGCCGCGGTTGCCGTCCAGGCGTTCGTTGGCGATGAGTTCGCCGTCGGCGAGGATGCGGAAGCGGCGGCGGGTTTCGTCGCCCCAGTAGCGCAGGCGCAGGATGCGGGCCCGGGCGGTGTTGCGCAGGGTGAAGGCGATGAAGCCGCCGGTGCGGGCGTCGCGGCCGGCTCGGCGGCGGTAGCTCAGTGCGTAGGAGCTTTCGCTGTGCAGGCAGTGGGCTTTTTCGGATGCTTCATCGCCCAGGGCGATGCAGTCCAGTGCGCGCGTGTCCAGCGCCCGTTGCTTCGCGTCTGCTGCGGCCTGTTCGGCTTGATGCTGCTGCCATGCGACAGCATCGCGATGCTCCAGGTAGGGCGCGCTGCGGCGATCGAACTGCGCGTAGAACGGCGAGAAGCGCCACTGCTGATCGCCATCGCGGTAGTCGAACGCGGTCTGGCCTGCCACCGGCTGCAGGCGCTGCAGGACCTCATCGCCGCCGATCAATGCCGGGGCCTTGCCCGACCAGGGTTTTGCCGCAGCGCCCAGGTCGGCCGCCAGCACCAGCGGCCCGCGCAGCAGCGAGACCCAGGCCGGGTCGTCCGGTGTGGCTTCCAGGCGCAACGGCATCTGCAACGACAGGGCGAGCGTGTCGCCAGCGCGCCAGCGGCGGGTGATGCGCAGGTAGCCCTCGCTGAGGGCGGCATCGACCGGCTGGCCATTGAGCTGCAGCAGCGGCGACTGCGCCCAGCCGGGCACGCGCAGTGCGAGCGTGCGTTGCTCGGCCGGCGCGGCATCGATGCGTAGCGAGGCGCTGCCCTGCTCCGGCATCGTGCTGTGCAGGGTCATGTCCAGCCCGGCGGCGTCGCGCACGCTGGAGGGCACATACAGGTTGACGTAGACGCCCTGCCCGTCCTGCCAGTAAATCGAGTCGCCAAACTGGGCATGCGCTTCCATGCCGCTGCCGACGCAGCACCAGAAATCGTCGAATGGCGAGGACCAGCCGCGCGCTTCGCCGGCCAGCATCGGTGTCATGTAGGTGAACATGCCGGTTCGCGGATGCTGCTGCGCCATCACGTGGTTGAGCAGGGTGCGCTCGTAGTAGTGGAAGAACTCGGCCTGCGGGCCCCACTGGTACAGATGCCGGGTGAGCTTGAGCATGTTGTAGCTGGCGCAGTGCTCGCAGGTCTGCTCGGTGAGAAACTTCGAGATGCTGTCCGGCTGCTGGAAATACTCGCGGTCGCCATTGCCGCCGATCACGTAGGTGTGGTGGTCGGTGACGGTGTGCCAGAAGAAGCGCGCCGCCGCGCCCGAGGCGGCATCGCCGGTGACTTCGTACTCGCGTGCCAGGCCGATCAGCTTGGGGATGTTGGTGTTGGAATGCTGGTGCACCAGCTCGTCGCGCTGGGCGATGAGTGGGTCGAGCACGGCGTGATGGTGCAGGCGCTGCGCCAGCGCCAGCCATTGCGCGTCGCCGGTGCGCACATGCAGTTCGACGAACGATTCGTTGAGGCCGCCGAATTCGCACGACAGCACCTTCTGCAGCTGCGCGTCGTCGAGTGCGGTGAAGATGCCTTGCAGATAGCCGGCCAGGCCCACCGCCACCTGCAGCGCCTGCGCATTGTCGCAATGCGCATGCACGTCGAGCAGGCCGGCGAACAGCTTGTGCCAGGTGTACAGCGGTGCCCAGCTACCGTTGAGGTAGAACGGTGCCGGGTCGATCTTGCCGCGCTTGAGCTCATCGAACACCGCACGGCCGCTCTCGATCTTGCCTGCCGTGTTCTTGCGGGAGAAGCCGGCCACGTAACCATCGCCTGCGTGCGCCTGGCAGCGTGCCAGCTCTGCGACCAGGTACCCGGCGCGCGTGCGGCATTGCGCATCGCCGGTCTGCGCATGCATGAGTGCCAATGCGCTGAGATAGTGACCGAGCGTATGCCCGGCAATGGTGTCCGCCTCCCAGCCGCCGTATGCAGGCGCCTTGGGATCGAGGCCGGCGTACAGCACGAAGTTGTGCAACAGCCGGTCCGGCTGCAGCCGCATCAGATAGCGACGATTGGTCTGCAGCGCGTCCAGGAACAACGACGGTGTGAGCCGCACCTGCGCCAGCGGCACGGCGCGCACGCTGCCGGGTTGCGCGGCACTGGCCTGCGCCGGAAACCTCAGGAAACCCGCCGCAACCGCCAGGCTGCTCCAGGCCAGAAAACGCCGCCGCGACAGGCTCGGCGTGTGGTCGTCGGGCAACTCGCTTGCATGCATATCCGTCATGGGCTCAGCTTAGCTCCTGTCGGCGCGCGCGGATTGCGCGCCATTGCGACACACGCCTGCGCAGCCGCGTACGCCCGCGACCGCACAGCCATGCGCGCGACCGATGGCATCTGGCCGCACGCCACCGCGATACACCGGCACGATCAGAACTTCACCGTGGCACGCGCCCAGTAGAACCGACCGAGCAGATCGTAGGTGGCCACATCGGTATTGGCATTGCCGACGTTGTTGGAGTAGTACAGCGGCGGCTGCTTGTTGGCGATATTGTCCACGCCCACTTCGAAGCGCGTGTGCCACGGCTCGACGTTGTAGCCGAGCTGCAGGTTGTTGTAGACGTAGGCGCCGATCTTGCGCACTACCATCGGCTCGCTGGAATCGGCCGACAGGCTCTGGTCCGGATCCGAATTGCCGATGGCGGTGTGGCCCACATAGCGGATGCGCCAGGTGGCGCTCCAGTCGTCCAACGCCCAGTTCACCGTGCCCAGCGCACGCCAGCGCGGGAAGTTGCCGTAGGCCTGGGTGTAGCGGCCGACGTTGTGGATGGTGACCGAGCTGGGGTCGGTGGTATCGGGCAGCACGTCGTAACGGGTGAGATAGGTGCCGTTGAGCCCGGCGCTGAGATTGCCCCACGCGGTGGACGGCGCGCGATAGGTCAGGTTCACGTCCAGGCCCTTGGCCCACAGCTTGCCCAGGTTGACGGTGGGTTCGGCGATGTAGTTGATGGTGCCGTTGCCGTTGCGATGGATCAACGCGCAAAAGGCGCTGGCCGAATTGGCGAAACATTGATTGAGCACGGTCTGCGCCGACACCGTGGTGATGGTGTCTTCCAGATCGATCCGCCACCAGTCCGCGCTCAGCGACAGCCCATCGATCCACTGCGGGTCGTACACCAGCCCCACGTCGTAGGACTTGCCGGTTTCCGGCTTGAGCTGGTACCCGGCCACCGCCGCGCCGGACACCTTGCCCGACACCTGGCCATCGGATTGCTGGTAGCTGCCGTTGGTGGGCACATTGGCGCAGGCCACACCATTGCCACCGGTGTAGCCATTGCACGGGTCGTTGACGGTGGCCGCGTCGCCGGCCACACCGGCATACAGTTCGTTGATGTTGGGCGCGCGGAACACCTCCGACACCGTGCCGCGGATCAGCAGGTTCTCGATCGGGCGATATTCCAGCGAGATCTTGCTGTTGGTCTTGCTGCCGACCGAGCTGAAATCGGAAAACCGCGTGCCCAGCGTGATGTTCAGGGCTTGGATGCCGGGCAAGTCCTTCAGCAGCGGAAACAGCGCCTCGGCATAGGCTTCCTTGACGTCGAAACTGCCGGCCAGGGTGGACGAACAGAATTCGATCACCCCGCACAGGCCGTCTTCGTCGCCGGTCCACAGCGGGTCGGAGGCGGTGGTCGAGCGCTCCTTGCGATAGGAGACGCCGGTCGCCAGGCTGACGGTGCCGGCCGGCAGTTCGAACAGCGAGCCGTTGGCATTGGCCTCGAATTGCTTGACCGTGTAGACGCTGGTCACGATGGGGTTGACCACCATCCCCTGCAGCGTGGACAGGTTGGAGCTGTCGTTGAGGTTGAAGAAGTTCAGCGGTGTGCAGCCGGCGATCGCCGCGCCTGCGCTGCCGCACGTGACCACGCCGTCGCTGTCCAGGAACGAGGGGCCGATGGCCTGGTTGAACGCGGCATAGTCGAGAAAGCCGTTATTGATCGACTTCTGTTTGACCTTGCCGTAGTTGAAGGTGGCATCCCATTGCCAGGAGCTGTCGCCGAAGCGGCCGCGCAGGCCGGGGCTGATCTGGACGTTGTAGGTGTTGTATTGATAGCTGCGATTGCCCAGCACGGTGGCGCGCGTGTTGAGGTCGTTGTAGGAGGTGCCGGTGCTGCGATCGGTGCCGAAGTTCACGCCGAACGGGTTGTAGTAGCTCTGCGCCGACACCAGGATGTTGTCGCCGTTGGCGAAGATCGGAATCGGCGCAATGATCGAGGCCGACTCTGTTTTGCTGAACCAGGTGTTGACGTAGCCCTCGACGTTGTCGCTGAAGCGATAGCTGCCCAGCAAGAACGCATTGGTGCGCTTTTGCGGGGTCTGCAACAGGTTGAGCGGCTGGTAGTTGTAGGAGTCGGCGCTGGCGTCGTAACAGTGGAAATCGCCCGGGCCGGCACGACCGCTGACGCCGCTGTTGAGGGTGACGCGCCCGCAGCCGTTGGCCTGCGCCAGCTGCGCGGACTGATCAGAGCCATCGTTGAAATTCACGGTACCGGTCGGCGTTGCGGACGAGCCCTGCTTCACCGGTTGCCCGTTGGTCAGTGCGAGCGCGTCCCTGGAATAGTCGCGCGCCGCTGCCGAGACCGGATCGATGTTGTGATACGACAGGCCGCCGATCAGGCTGCCGCGCTCCCAGGTCTTGCCGGTGGTCAGGGTGAAGTTGCGTCGGTTGCCGTCGCCTTCGCTGCTGGTACCGAAGTCGCTGCTGAACTGCACACCATCGAACTGGCTGCGCAGGATGAAATTGACCACGCCGCCGATGGCGTCGGAGCCGTAGACCGCGGAGGCACCGTCGCTGAGCACTTCGATGCGCTCGATCATGCTGGACGGAATCGCGTTGACGTCGTTGTAGGCAAGACGGATGCCGTTGACCAGCACCAGCGTGCGTTTGTCGCCCAGACCGCGCAGCGAAATGGCCGACGCACCGGTGCCGCCGCCGTTGTTGGTATACGGATTGGTGGCGTTGCCGGCGATCGACGGCAGCTCCTGCAGCAGATCGCCGACCGTGGCCTTGCCGGTCGCGGCGATCTGTTCCTGGCTGACCGTGACCACCGGGTTGGCGGTTTCGGTATCCACGCGGCGTAGACGCGAACCGGTGACGACCACGCTGTCCAGCGTTTGTGGGCCATCGCCGTTGTTGCCTGCCTGCTGCGCAGACACGGGAGCGGCGGCGCCCGCAGAGAGCGCCAGCAGCAGTGCGGCGGTGAGCATGCTCGGCACCGGGCGCGTGGGCGTGCCGGTGGTCCGGGAGAGAGGCAACAGCGACATCGGCATGCAGGGCTCCTGAGTCGTATGGCGGACAAACGATGGGCAACACACGCCCGTGCCGGCGGACACCAGCGCAGGGCAAGATGGATGGCAGCCGCACACGCAGCGACATCTCTCGCCACGGCCGTGCTGCAGACACGCAGGCAACCTGCGACGCGCACGACCACCCAGGGTCAAGCAGCAGCGCGTGTTGTCGAAAAAGGTGTTGGTTCCGCACCGGAGGCGCCCATGCGCTCCAGTTTCATCAGCTGGTCACAATGTGCCTGTGCGCACGCGCCACGTCTTGTCGCATTTGGCGACAGCGCATGCGGATAACCGCATGGTTCGCAAATGAACCAGCCTGTGTCGATGCGCTCTGCAGCGATGTCGGTAGCTGGACATCACGTACAAGACGATGGGTGATACGCCCGAGGCGATGTATCGCCTGCAACCATGTGCGATGACAGTCGATCCGGGCTTCGAACAGACGTATGCATGCGGCAGCCCATGACACGGCAGACTGCAACACCGCTTCAGCGATCGCCGCTCAAGGCCTCCCTGGTGATGGGACAATGGTGAAACGACAAGGGCGGCATGGTCGTCGCGCCAATGGGCCATCACCCGTACCAGGCCTGCACCTTCACCGCCGCTGTGCTGGCGGGCAACGCCACGCGATCGGCATGCGGGCCCTGCGCACGCGCCGGCTTGCCGTCGACGAGCACGCGGGTGAGCGTTGTGCCCTTGGGCACGCGCAAGCTCAGCCAGGTGTGCCTGGGTGACCGTTCCGGCAGTTGCACCTCGGCATCGATGCGGCGTGCCTCCACATCGGTGCGCAGTGTCAGCGTGAGCTTGCCCCAGCGTGTGGGCGCCGCCGTGATGCCGATCGCGGCGCCACTGCCCAGCCATGCGCGCGGCAGCGCACGCGCAAGGAACAACTGCTCGCCTGCGCTGTCGTCACTGACCAGCATCCAGCGCAGCAGCAACGGGATGGTCATCTGCGCGGGGATGCAGAACAGCGGCATGCCACCGGTGATGCCGCTGACCTCGCCGGCGGTCCAGCTGCCGCGCGTATGCACCTGGTAGCGGTGCGCATAGACGAACAACAGATACTCTTCGATGCGATCCAGCCGCAGCAGCTGCTGCGCATAGCCGTAGGAAATGAAGCCGAGCAGATCGCGACTGCCCGGCTCCGGTGGTGCGATGTTGGCCACCACGCCGATGCTGGTACCGCCATGGCCGCGCAGGCAATCGATCACCAGGTTGGCCAGGTCGTCGGGCAGCACATCGGCCTGCAGCAATTCCGCATACGCGCGGTGCGGCCACTGCTGCTCGCTGGGCTTTTCCTGCAGCAGCGATTGGCGAAACGTCAGTTTGGTGCCCGGCAACGGGCCGATATACGGCGGCGACAGCTCGCGGCGCACGTTGGCACGCAGGCTCGCCTCCAGCCGTATGCGCAACTGCCTGGCGCGATGCTGCCATTGCGTAGCCAGACCGACATCGCCACCGAGCGTGCTCCAGACCTGGGCGATGTCTTCCCAGCCGCGTATCGTCAGCGCGCTGTTGGCGTAATACGGTTTCCACCACAGCGACGGGTCGGGGAACAGGCAGGCATCGGATTCGTTCCAGCCGTGCAGCAGGCCATGGCCATGCGCGCTGCGCGGCAATGCGAGCGCCTGGTCATGCAGCTCGCATGGCAGCTCCGCGGTGGCGGCGATCTTGGGCAGCAGGCGGCGCAGCCGGGCCGCATCGCCGGTGTAGCGCAGATAGCGCACCAGCAGCGACAGGGTCAGCCCGAACTGCCCGACCTCCGGCCCGCGCATGTTCGGCAGGCCATCGTCCTGCACGAAGTCGTCGAAATAGTTGTCCAATACCGCAGCGGCCTGCGCGAAGCGGCCCCATTCCAGATTGGCGTAGAACGAGCTGGTGAAGGTGTCCTGGAAGCCGTCGTACTCGTTGCCGTAGTAGTCGCGCTCCACTGCACCGTACTTCGGGTAATCGCCACCGGGGCGCACCACCAGCTCGCGCGCGAACGCGAATTGCGCCATGTCGTTCCAGCTGGCATCGGGCAGTTGCGCCTGCACCGTGCCGTCCAGGGCCTGCTGCCAGTACGCGGCAAAATCGATCAACCCCGCGTAGAACTGCTCAGCGGTGGCCGGCTTGCGCGACGGTGCGAAGGCGGGATAGCTGTGGGTGTAGTGCACGCCGACGATCTCGCCGCCGCGCACCTGCATCGTGCGGTGCCAGGTCTGTACCACGAAGCGATCGCTGGCACGTACATCGGCGAACACCAGCACGTCGTACCAGTTATCGGCCTCGCCTTCGCGCCGCATCACCTTGCGCACCGCCGGCATCCAGCCACCCAGCAGGCCTTCCTCGCGCCGTTTGATCAGCGCCTCGTCGCCCAACTCGGCGAAGGCGTGTTCCGGCCGCGAGGTGCGGCTACGGCCGTTGGGTAGGATCGGCATGGTATCCAGGCTTTCGCGCGTGCCGACGAAGGTGGTCCACGGCCAGCGGCCACCATTGTCCTTGGGGTCGAGCAGCGAGGCCGGCGGCGGCGCGACATCGCGCACCTGCGCCTCGTCCGGGTCGCCATCGCGCAGCAGGCGGTCGGCGAGCAGATCGGCCTCGGCCATCGCCACCTCGGCCAGCGGCATCCCGAAGTACGGCTTGCTCTCGGTCGGATAGGCCGGCTCGGTGCGTTTGTCCAGGCGCAGCATGCCGCTGTCGGTCCATAGCGTGAGCTGGCCCTGCGGGTCGTCGAGATGCTCGTAGACGGTCCACTGCTGCTGCAGGTGTTCAAAACTGCACAGCTTGCTGCCCACATGCGCGGCCGATGGCAGTGCCTCAAGACGTGGCAGCGCCGGTGGCGGCAACGTCGCCGGGGTGTGCGGCGTGCCCGGCATTGCGAGCGCGGCACCTGCGCCCACCGCCGCGGTTGCCGCCATGCCCTGACGCAAAAAGCTTCTGCGGTCCATCGTCGCGCCCTCGGTTGATCTCATCCACATCCTGCGCGACGGCGCGGCTTGCGTCTTGTGGCAGCTGTCTGGCACGTATGCGGAAATCCGCACACAAGCAGCTGTTGCTGCGCTGCCATCGCAGCAACGGCGCAGCGCCCAGTTGCCGCCCCCTGCCATTTAGCCACGTGACTTTCTGGCCACGCCGGTACCTGCGGTGGCAGCCACACTGGCTGCACAGACGCAGGCGACATCGTCGCCAGACCGCCACGCAACCCAAGCCCACCCACAAGGACCGTCATGCAGCCATCCCTACCGCGCATCGCGCACAGTGCCCGCGTCGCAGCGCGATTTTTCGATGTCGGCAGCGCGTCTGCCAGGCGGTTGAAACGTCCGGCGCATTGCTGGCTGTGGCTGGCCTTGATCGCGCCCTGCATCGCGCAGGCGCAGGTGGATCTGTCGCAACTGGATGCCGAGATGGCCGCGCCACGCACCCAGGTGCTGGTGCTTGGCAGCGTGCATCTGTCGCAGTTGCCCAAGGGCAGCGATATCGGTGCAGCACGGCTGCAACCATTGATGGACCGGCTAGCCGCGTACGCGCCGACCATCATCACCACAGAGGACCTGTCGGGCGAAAGCTGCGACCTGATGCGACGCCATCCGGCGGTGTATCTGTCCGAGGACACCACGACCTATTGCCCCGACACCAGCGAGGCAGCGCGTGCCACCGGGCTGGATGTTCCGGCCGCCATCGGCAAGGTGCGTGCAACGCTCAAGACCTGGCCGAGTGCGCCCACACCGGCACAGCGTCGGCATCTGGCTGCGCTGTTTCTGGCCTCGGGCGAGCAACCATCTGCGCTGGTGCAATGGCTGCAGCTTGCGTCGGCCGAACAACGCAGCGGCGATGGCCTGGATGCGGCGCTGGTCGCGCGACTGCGCAGCGTGGAACAGCGCTCCAACGAGAGTTACCAGATCGCCGCACGGTTGGCGGCACGCCTTGGCCTGCAGCGCGTCCACCCGGCCGATGATCACACCGGCGACAACGTTGACCTGGGCGACCCGGCGGTGTACGGCAAGGCAATCCAGGCCGCCTGGGACAAGGCCGCGCCGCGGGCGCGCGCCATGCGTGAGCGCGAGGACCAGTTGGCTAGTCAAGGCAAGTTGCTGGAGCTCTATCGCGCGATCAACCTGCCGGCCAGCCAGCAACTGGCCATCGCGGTGGATTTTCGCGCCGCACTGAGCGAGGGCTCGCCGCAGCGCTACGGCTATCGCTACGTATCCGGCTGGGAGATCCGCAACCTGCGCATGGTGTCCAACGTGCGTGCCAGCTTTGCCGACCAACCCGGCGCGAACGTGCTGGCGGTGGTTGGCGCCATGCACAAGCCGTGGTTCGACAATTTGCTGGGGCAACTGCAGGGGGTGGATATTGTCGACGCGGAGAAGGTGTTGGGAACAGACGGGAAGTGACCGGCAATGAGCACAACGAATTCAGCGTGACGCCCTAAATCAAACAGCTGATCGGTCGAGCGTGCAGTGCCCTCACCGCACCAGAGAGTTGTCGATTATTTAGTTGAAACCATGCACTCCTACCATCTCGACTGGTCCTTGCCCGCCCACCGTCGCGGCACCTTACGCGGCATGGATGCCGCGTAAGAGCTTACAGGGACGTACTTGCAGCGTGTCCCGCGATGGTGGGCGGGCAAGGGCCCGGCAGCAAACTCGCAGCGTCGAGGGCGCGGCGCCCTCACCGCTTGCAGGACACGCCGTAAACCCATCCCTGGGGGCTCGGTGGCGGCATCCATGCCGCCACACGGTCCCGCAATCGGCGAGGACACCGCACCAGAGAGTGAGTCGGCTGCTTTGTTAAAAACATGCACACCGACCATCTCAACTGGTCCTTGCCCGCTTACCGTCGCGGGACCTTACGCGGCATGGATGCCGCGTAAGAGCCTCCATGGACGGATTCACGGCGTGTCCCGCGATGGTCGGCGGGCAAGGGCCCGGCAGCCAGGTAACAGATCAGCCGCTCTACGCTTGCGAGCTGCCCGCACGGTCCTAACACCCGCAGACAAGACAACTGCAGTTATCGATACCGGCATGAGCAGCAGCCATCACTTCGCTGACTCCACGAAATGCAGAACGTAAATCCGGTTTCAGGTGCAGCCAGATGCGGCATCAAGGCGAAGGCCGCGCACCTACTGCACTAGATCGACAACCGGCCTTCGTCCAATCCAGGCTCTCAGGTCAGCACATCCAACAAGCTACCCAGCATTTCGTCGGAGCGCCGCAGCGCAGTGGCGTTGGCCTGGAAATCGTTGCGTGCCGAGAGGCCTTCGACCAAATCGCTGGCCGGTGCCGATGGATCGGCGTTGGCGTCGACCACGCTGGCTGCCACTCCACCATTGAGCTGCGTGCTGGCTGCAACGGCCTGACGCGGACTGCCGTCCACCGGCTGACGCGCCACATTGCTGGCGGCCACCTGCTGGCGCAGTGCGGCGACCTGCATTCCGGAACTGGCGATACTGCTGATGCTCATGATGGCTCCGGTGCAGAACAGAGAAATAACCAATGACGTTTGTTTACCAACCAATCAACACAATCGTTGCCGGCAGTCGCGCCGCACTGCTGTCGTTCTTACGCCCACCGAGGCGCGTGGCGAGCGTTTCTCACGAAGTGGAACCAGCTGACAGGAACCGCAATGACGTGTCCCACCCACCGATTCCGATCACGCCCACCTCACGGCTACGCAGTCGCCTCACGCAGGCTCAATACGTGCCCACCCGCACACGCAACACCACCGGCACCTCGCCGGCCGCATCCACCCGCCCGAAGTTGAGCCCGTAGTCGGTCTGGTCGCCGTTGAGCTGTCTTTCGACCTGCCAGCGCCCGTCCACATACCGCCCCTGCTCCACCCGCAACAGTTGTCCATGACGGGTATCGGCCGCCTCGCGGAAAAATTCAATGCGCGCGGCCATGCCGGTGACCAGGAACTCCTCCGGCCCCAGCTGGGCCACCAGCAGCCGGCCGGCGTGGTCGTCGTTACCGGGCAGGATGGCCGGCGCATCGCCCCATAGCGGCGCGCCGAACGACACCCTGGCCTCCCAGTCGCCGAAACGCAGCGTGCGTTGCGGCGCGCCGGGCTGTTCGGCCACCGCCTGCAGGCGGCCGTCGAAGGCCGCCTGGGCGATCACGCGCTGCAGCGGCGCCAGCAGCTTGAAGTTGGCCGCGTGCGCAGCGATCGCGGCGCGGTTGGCCGCGCTGTCCGGGTTGCCATCCATACCGAACACAGAAAAGCCGATCCCGCCCTGCCCCAGCACATGGAACAGGTATGGCGCGGTGGCCGCTTCGAAGCCGGTCTCCGACACCCAGGCCGGATTGTCCGGCCGCGCGTACTGGCCGATGACCTTGGTGTACTCGTTGTAGTCGTTGGTGTAGATATCGGTGCCGATGAAGTCGATCGACGGCGTGGCCGCGCGCCACAGCGCGAACACGTTCACCGTCGCACCGCCGGACGGATAATCCAGGCCCGGATAGCGCTTGCCCTTGTAGCGCAGCCAGGTGTTGACGTAGAGCGGCAGCGGATACGCACGCTTGCCGGCGGCAGCCACCTGGTCGATATATGCCGCCGTTGCATGCGCATTGAAGGCTTCGGCCGCCTCGGCACCGAACAGCTGCTGCCAGCTGCCCTGCGGTTTGCCCAACGCCTGAGCGATCGCCGCGGGCACCGGTTGTGCGAACGCCGCCTCGCCGGCCGGGCCATGGTCGCGCACCGTGCCGATCGCGCCGGGCTCGTTTTCCACCTGGACCAGGATCACCGTGTGACGGTCGCCATCGACCTTGCGCAGGTGCTGCATCAACGCGGTGAAGGCGCGCGCATCGGCCTGCACGTTGGCGGCCACATGCGGCGACAGCACATCCACCGGTTCGCCATTGGCATCGCGCATGCGTGGGTAGCTCGCCTCGTCGCGCTTGATCCACTCCGGCACGTAATGCATCTGGCCGTTCTTCCAGCTGCCGAACCACAGCAAGGCCACGCGCAAACCGCGCTTGCGTGCGCCGGCGATCAGCGCATCCACGTTGGCGGTATCGAAGCGCCCGGGCGCCGGCTCGAACTGCTCCCAGTACACCGGCGCTTCCACCGTATTGGCATGCAGCGCGACCACCTCGTCCAGTGCCTTTGGCAGCACGGCCGGCCAGGCACTGGAGTTGTGCAGCTGCGCGGCCAGCACGGTGTACGGCGCGCCATCGACAAACAGCGCATGGCGGCCATTCTGGGTAACGAAGCGCGGCAGTTCTTCTGCACTGGCCAACGCCACACCGCCGGCCAACATCGCGAGCGACCACAGCAGGGCCGCGATGCGGCCGCGCGGCTGCGGCATTTTCAGGACAAACAAACGCATCATCGCGCCTCCGACGGTAGTGAATTCCAATGCGGCGTGGGTTCATTGCGCAGATGGCGCACGAAGAAGTCGTACTGGCGACGCTGCACATAGTCGATCGGCCCGCTGGAGCGGCCCACCGAATGCTCGCCGCCAGGCACGTTGAGCAGCTCGAAGTCCTTGCCGGCCTTGATCAACGCATCGACCACCTGCGCGGTGGAGGCCGGGTCCACATTGCTGTCCTGCTCGCCGACGATCAGCAGCAGGTCGCCTTGCAGCTTGCCTGCATTGACCACGCCCGAGGCCTGCGCATAACCGGCATCCACCGGCCAGCCCATCCACTGCTCGTTCCAGCTGATCTTGTCCATGCGGTTGTCGTAGCAACCGGCAAACGCCACGCCCACCTTGTAGAAGTCCGGATGGCGTTCGAGCGCGCCCAGCGTGCTCTGCCCACCGGCCGAGGCGCCGTAGATGCCGACCCGGCCGATGTCGTAGGACCGGTCCCTGGCGGCCAGCGCACGATGCCAGGCGATGCGATCGGCAAAGCCGGAATCGCCGAGGTTCTTCCACGCCACATCGTGAAAGGCCTTGGAGCGGTTGGCGGTGCCCATGCCATCGATCATCACCACGATGAAGCCCAGGTCCGCCTGCGCCTGCATGCCGATCTGCTTGTCGCCACCGGAGTGATAGCCGAACGGCCAGAACGTCTTCGGCACAAAGGCGTCGTGCGGGCCGGCGTAGATGTTCTCGATCACCGGATATGTCTTGCGTGGGTCGTAGTCGCGCGGGCGCACCACCATGCCCCAGATGTCGGTGCGGCCATCGCGGCCCTTGGCCACGAAGGTCTCCGGCGCGCGCCAGCCGGCCGCCAGCAGCTTGTCGATGTTGCCCTGTTCCACTTGCTGCAGCAGCCGGCCATCGATGGCGTGCAGCTCCATCACCGGCGGCAGATCCGGGCGCGAGTAGACATCGACGTAGTGCCGGCCGTCGTCTGCAATGGCGACATCGTGATCGGCATCGCTATGGGTCAGCCGGGTCAACCGGCGGCCGTCGAAATCCACGCTGTACAGCTGCCGGTAGTATGGGTCCTTGCCCGCATCCATGCCGCTGGCAGTGAACCAGATGCGCCGCTGCGCGTCGTCCACCCGCAGCACATCGCGCACGATCCACGGCCCGCGTGTGAGCTGGCGTTTGAACTTGCCGCTGCGGCCATCGACCAGATACAGGTGCCGCCAGCCGTCACGCTCGGAGATCCACAGCAGCTCGTCGCCGCGCCCGTCCACGTCATGGCGAAAGCTGCGGTCGGCATACACGAACGTGCGCGCATCTTCGCCGACCGCCACATGCGCGCGACCGCTCTGCGCGTCCACCGCGATCACCCGCATGCGCTGAAAGCCGCGTTGCACGTAGTCGAAGCTCACGCTGCGGCCATCGCGGCGCCACTGCAGCGGCGACAGCGCATACGGATTGGCGAACAAGGCGGTCTCCACCTCGCGGCGCGTGCCGTCCACGGCGAACAGCACCGGCCGCTCCACATCCACCGCATCGCCCGGCTTGGGATACAGCTGCGTGCGCACGCGCGGCTGGCCGCCGCCTGCAGGCGCCGCCTCCACACGGGTGACGCGGCGGGCCAGCCCGGGACGCACGCGATACACCGCCAGCCGCTGCGAGTCAGGCGACCAGGTAATGCTTTCCGGGTCGAAGTAATCGTCTGCACGGCCGTCGTCGCTGAGCCGGGTCAGCTGCCCGTCGGCGACGCGACGCAGCAGCAGGTTCCAGCCATCGGCAAACGCTTCCCAGCGGCCATCGGGCGAACGGCGTGGCGTGTTGTCGGCGGGCACCGCAGGGTCGCGCACCACACCAAAGCCCCGTGGACGCTGCTGCGCACCGGCGTCGTCGCGGGCGCAACGATAGCCCGTCAAGCTGCAACGCCAGGGCGCTTCACCAAGCTCGAACCGGATCGCCCCATCGCCGCGCTCGCCGTCTGCTGCATAGGCGAAGCGCTCGAACGGCAACCGCAACGCGGTGTAGGGCGTGCCGGTCGCCGCGCTCAATGCCTGCGCCACGCGCAGCTGGTCGAACGCCGGCATTTTCTGCAGCGTGGCGACATCCGCACGGACGAAGGCGAACCCACCCGGCACCGTCTTGCGGTAATGGAAGCTGCCAGCGTCCTGCCATTGCGCCGGCCACGCCACGTTCTCGGTCAGCGTGCTCCATTGCGCGCGCAACCCCAGCGCGCGTTGGTAATCGGCCACACCGGGCGCGGCCTGTGCCCCAGCCGACAGCAACACGATGCACGCAACCAGCCCATTCAAGCAGCCCCGCAGCCAGCGCGATACCCCCGCGTCGCGGCGCAGCTCACTCGCCATCGTCCTCCTCCAACGCCAGCTCATCGCTGCGCAAGCCGCTACGCGCGCCCCAGTGGTAGATGAAGAACGCAATCGCCGCCACGCTCAAGGTGTCGAACGGATGCGCGATCCAGCCGTGACCGCCGAACGTCCCGGCCCACGACACCGCCATCACCAGCACGAAGAACACGATCAACCACAGCGATGCGCGTACTTGGCGCAGCAGACGTGCACGGCCCTGGCGCGATGGCAGGCGATACAGCACGTACAGCGCGAACGCGAGCACCTGCAGGCCAAGCAACCACGACAAGGTCGGCCAGGTCGACCAGTAGACGATCAAGGCGGCGACGATGAACGACAGCGGCCCCAGCACGGCAAGGCCACGGACGCGAAACGGCCGCGGCAAGTCCGGCGCACTGCGGCGCAACGCCGCCACCGTCACCGGTGCCACCGCATAGCTCAGCACCAGGGCGGCCGACACCACGCCGATCAAGGTCTCCCACGAGGGGAACGGCAGCGTCCAGAAGATCGACAAGCCCAGGCTCAACCACAATGCCGGCCGCGGAATACCCGATTGCGGATCCACCCGCGTCAGCACCGGCAAAAACCCGCCGCTGCGCGCCCAGCCGTACACCACGCGCGGGGTGGCATTCATGTAGATGTTGCCGGTGCCGCTGGGCGAGACCATCGCATCGCAGATCACCAGTGCAGCCAACCACGCCATCCCCAACGCCAGCGCGATGTCGTGATACGGCAAGGCAAACACCTTGTCGATACCGCTCCAGCCCGGTGCCAGTTGCGCGGCCGGAATGCTGCCCAGGAACGCCAGCTGCAGCAGCACATAGATCACCGTGGACAAGGCCACCGACAGGATCAGGGCGATCGGGATATTGCGCTGCGGGTCGCGCACCTCGCTGGCCACCGACACGATCGGGGTCAGGCCAAGATAGGCAAAGATGATGCCGCCGGCGGAAATCGCCGCCTCCACCCCGGCCATGCCCGAGGGCGCAAACCCGTGCACGCGCAGGTTGCCCGGATTGAAGTGCTTCATCAGCAGCACGATCACCAGGATCGGTACCAGGAACTTGAAGATGCTGACGATGTTGTTGGCCAGCGCGAAGGTCTTGACGCTGAAATAGTTGAGCAGGAAGAACAGCACCAGCAAGGCCAGTTGCACCAACCAGCCCCACACGCTGGGATGGCTGCCGCCGGGTTGGTTGAGCAGCGGGAACCATGCCGCCGCATACTGGCGCGCGGCTTCCACCTCGATCGCGATCAGGCTGGAAAACGCGATCAGGGTGATGAAGCCGGTCAACGAGCCGAGCAAGGCGCCATGCGAATACTCCGGGTAGCGCACCACCCCGCCGGCACGTGGCAGCGCGGCGCCGAGTTCGCAATACACCAGGCCGAGCAGCAACACCGCGATGCCGCCCAGTATCCACGACAGGATGCCGGCCGGTCCGGCGATGGAAGAGACATGGCTGGCCGAGAACAACCAGCCCGACCCGAAGATCGAGCCCAGCCCGATAAAGGTCAGGTCGGTCAGGCTGAGTCGCTTGTGGAACTTGCCTTGCGTGGTCGCACCGTGTGTGCTCATTGGTCGCCCCGAAGCGTGGATAGCGTGGTTGTTGTTGCGGAGAACGTCGACTAGTTGTGTCGTGGATCAGTCGCTGGCAGCCGCCCTGGCCTCTGCTGCCGCCGACCGGTCAGCATCTTCGGCGGCATACGGCGAGACACCACCGTCGGCGATGAAGCGGTCGATGCGCGCTTCCAGCACCGGCAGCGGCACCGAGCCGGTCTGCAGCACCGCATCGTGGAAATGGCGCAGGTCGAACGTCTCGCCCAACGCGGCTTCGGCCTTGCGTCGCAGCTCCAGGATCTTCAGCTCGCCCAGGTAATACGACAACGCCTGCCCCGGCCAGGCGATGTAGCGGTCCACCTCGGTGGTGACCTCATGCTCGCTCAAGGCGGTGTTGTCGCGCAGATAGGCCTGCGCCTGCGCGCGCGTCCAGCCCTTGTGGTGGATGCCGGTGTCGATCACCAGGCGGCAGGCGCGCCACATCTGGTAGGTGAGATAGCCGAAGCGGTCATAAGGCGTGTCGTACATGCCCATTTCCTGGCCCAGGTACTCCGAATACAGGGCCCAGCCTTCGCCATAGGCAGAGATGTAGGCGTAGCGGCGAAACTCCGGCAGCCCCTGCGCCTCTGCCGCCAGCGGCATCTGCAGCGCGTGGCCGGGCGAGGACTCGTGCAGCGTCAACGCGGTCAGGTTGTACAGCGGCCGCGATGGCAGGTTGTAGGTGTTGACCAGATAGATGCCCGGGCCGCCGCGCCCGCCGGTGTAGAACGGCGCCAGTTCCGGCGGCACCGGCTCGATCGCGAAGCGTCTGCGCGGCAGCCGGCCGATGTAATCGCCCACCTTGGCGTCCACGCGCTTGGCGATCCACGCCGCCTGCTTGAGCAACTGTTCCGGCGTCTTGGCATAGAACTGCGGGTCGCTGCGCAGGAACTGCAGGAAGGCCGGAAACACCGCCTGCCCGGCCGGTGCCTTGAAACCGCTGGCGGCGATGGTCTGATCCATCTGCGTGCGCAGCCTGGCCACTTCCTGCAGGCCGATCCGGTGGATCTGCTCCGGGCTCAACTCCAGCGTGGTGAACTCGCGGATCTGCGCGCGGTAGTACGCCTGCCCGTCCGGCAAGGCTTCGCCGGCCAGCGTGGTGCGTGCGTGCGGCTGGTACTCGTTGCGGATGAAGTCCAGCAGCCTGGCGTAGGCCGGCAGTACCTGCGTATCGATGGTGTTGACTGCCTGCTGGCGCAATTGCGCCTGCACATCGGCAGGCAGCGTCGCCGGCATCTGCTTGAACGGTGCGTAGAACGGATTGGCCTCGCCCTTTGCCTGCACCACGTCGACGATGGACTGGTCGCGCCCGGTCAGGGTCACCCGGGGCTGGCTGAAACCGCGCGCCAGCCCGGCGCGCATATTGTCGGTGTGCTCGGCGAAATAGCGCGGGATATCGGCCAGCATCTTCAGATAGCGCTGGTAGTCCTCGCGCGTGCGCAGCTTGGCCTCGGCGCTGAAGCCCAGGTCGCTCCAGAACGCCGAGTCGCTGTTGAACGGCATTTCCCAGGCGCGGAAGTGCTGCTGGTCCAGCAGCACCAGCAATTGCTGGCGGTACACCTGGTAGCTCACCTGATCTTCGGCCGGCAACTGCGCTGCCGGAATCGCATCCAGCTCCTTCAAGGCCTGTTGCCAGTACGCAGTGCGCAGGTTTTGCGTGGCCACATCGACCTTGGGCAGATGGTCGGACTGCCTGTCCTGCGTGGCCTGGTTGTCTTCATCCACCGCGCCGGACAGCTGCGCCTGCCGCCAACGCCATTCGCGCGTGTACAGCGCCTTGAAGCGTGCCGCTGCACTGTCTTGCGTGGTTGCTGCGGGCGCTGCGGCCTGCGCCTGCACGGCGGTGCCGCCCAGGCTGGCAGCAATCAGCAGACTCAGTGCGCTCGCGCGCCAGATGCTATGGGTGCTCATCCGCGTCCCTCCGGCGCCGCCTTGGCCTGCGCAATCCAGTGGCGCACGCGCTGCTGCAGCATCGCCAGCGGCATCGCGCCGCCGCCGAGCACCGCATCGTGGAAGGCGCGCACATCGAAGCGATCGCCGAGTTCTTTTTCCGCCTCCGCACGCAGCGCAAGAATCTGCAGCTGCCCCAGTTTGTAACCCAGGGCCTGGCCCGGCCAGACGATGTAGCGATCGGTTTCGGACTGGATGCTGGGCTCGTCATCGGACGGATGCGCATGGAAGAAATCCACCATCTGCTGGCGGTTCCAGCGCTTGTAATGCACGCCGGTGTCGAGCACCAGGCGGTTGGCGCGCAACAGCTCGCCGGACAGCCGGCCGTAGTCGTTGTACGGGTCCTTGAAGAAGCCGATCTCCTTGCCCAGGCGCTCGGCGTACAGCGCCCAGCCTTCGATATAGGCGTTGTAGCCGGCCTGCTGGCGGAACGGCGGCAATGGCAACGTCTGGGCGAGCGAGATCTGCAGGTGATGGCCCGGCACGCCCTCGTGATAGGCGGTGGTTTCGATATTGACCAGCGTGCGGCTGGCGAAGTCGCTGGTGTTGACCTTGACGATGGCCGGCTTGGTGCCTTCCGGATTGCTCTGCCAGTACTCGGCGCCGGGCGCGCTGCGTCGGAACGCCGGCATCGCCTGCACTTCCAATGGCGTCTTCGGCAAATGACCGAACAACTTGGGCAACTCAGGTTCCATCGCGGCGATGTACTGGCGGTATTGCTGCAGGATCTGCTCGCCGGAGCTGGCGAAGTGGCGCTTGTCGGTGTCCACCGCCTTGCGGAAGCTGGCCAGATCGGTAAAACCCTGCGCCTTGGCGATCACCGTCATCTCGCCTTCGATGCGCGCGACTTCCTTCAGGCCGATCTGATGGATCTCCTCCGGCGCCATGTCGGTGGTGGTCTGGGTGTGGATGGCGTAGCGATAGCGGCGTTCGCCATCGGGCAGCGACCACAGGCCCTCCTGCGCGCGCCCTTGCGCGGCATATTCGTCGCGCACGAATGCGGCCAACTTGGCATAGGCCGGGCGCACCTGCTGCTCGATCGCGGCCAGCAATTGGGTGCGCAGCGCAGCGCGCTGGTCGGCCGGCACCGCGGCATCGAGTTTTTTCAGCGGCGAGGCGAACGGACTCTGCTCGCCGGTCAGCGCGGCGATCTTGTCGATCTGCTCGGGCAGGCGCTCCAGCAGGTAACGCGGCTGGGTGAGGCCTTCTTTCGCGCCTTGGCGCGACACCGCAATCACCTGGTCGATCACCGTCGGAATGGTCTGCAGGCGCTTGATGTAGTCCTGATAATCCTTGGCGTTCTCGAACGGAAACGCATCGCCGTAACCGGCCAGCCCCAGCTGGATACCGCCGATCGGCTCCAGCGGCATCGCATAGGTCTTCAGGTCGATGCCTTCCAGCTTGTCGCGCAACTGGCCGAGCATCATCTGCAGGCTGAGCTGGCGCTGTTCGTCCAGCGTCTTGCTGTCGATCGCTTCGAACTGCTTGAGCAGCTCGGCAGTGGCGCTGCGCTCGGCCTGCACGGCCTGAAGCGAATAATCGCTCCAACGATCGTTGTAGCGCTTGTCGCCGATGATGCTGGCGAACTCCGGGTTGTGCTGCAACTGGTACTGCCATTGCTTGTCCAGCAGCGCATCGAAGGCCTTGGCGGCCTGTTCGCCGGTCGGCGCAGAGGTGGCCGCAGCCGCCGTTTCCGGTGCCGGCGGCGCCGGCTTGCAGGCAGTGAACAAGGCGGCGGCCAGCAGGCCGATGGCGACAGGACGCAGGTGGTTCATGCAGTTACTCCAAGATGCAATGGCGGCTGTAGGAGCGCGCCTGAGCGCGACGGCTTTTATCGGGACTGCCCGTCGCGCCCGGGTGCGCTCCTACGCGTGCGTGAGCCTGTGCGGGCTCATGCAAACGGTTGGTCGATCGCCGGCGACGGCGGCGTAAACCACTGCGCGCCGCTGTCGGTGACGTAAAAGTGGTCCTCCAGGCGCACCCCGAACGCACCGGGCACCACGATCATCGGCTCGTTGCTGGCGCACATGCCCGGCTGCAGCGGCTGCGCATTGCCGCGCACCAGATACGGCGCTTCGTGGATCGCCAGCCCGCAGCCGTGACCGGTGCGGTGCGGCAATCCCGGCAAGCGGTAGTCCGGGCCCAGCCCTGCCGCCTCCAGCACGCTGCGCGCGGCCTGGTCCACCGCTTCGCAGGCGAGCCCGGGGCGGATTGCCGTAAACGCGGCTGCCTGCGCTACCTGTTCCAGGTCCCAGATGCGCCGTTGCGCGTCATTGGGCGTGCCGTAGATCCAGGTGCGGGTGATGTCGGAGTGATAGCCCTGCACGGTGCAGCCGGTGTCGATCAGCACCAGCTCGCCTGCGCGCAGGTGCTGCACGCCGGGAATGCCGTGCGGGAATGCGGTGGCATGGCCGAACTGCACGATGCAGAAGGTCGATCCGTTGTCCGCGCCCAGCGCGCGATGCGCCTCGTCGATAAAACGCACCAGTTGATCGGTGCCGATGCCTTCCTGCGCGATGCCGGCGGCCAGCCGCTGCACCAGCAAGGTCATGTCGCAGGCCTGCTGCATCAGCGCCAGCTCGGCCGGCGATTTGCACATGCGGCAGCCGTCGATGATGACCCCGGCATCGCGGATCGCCGTGCCCAGGTGCGCGCGCAGGCCGGTGTGCACGGCAAAGGCGATGCCCGGATCCAGCGCCAGTGCATGCGCGTGGCGGTCGTCCATCGCCTGCACCACCAGCGCGTACGGGTCCTCGTGTTCTTCCCACAGATGTTTGGCGACCGAAATCTTCAGCACCGCATCCAGCGAGCCTTCTTCGAAGGCGGGGCAGATCAGCACCGGGTCGCGGTCCAGCGTGAGCAGCAGCGCGACCAGGCGCTCGCTCGCGCCCCAGGGCACGCCGGTGAAATAGCGCAGCGAGGTGCCGGCGCCGATCAACAGCGCATCCACGCCGTGCGCGCGCATCAGGCTGCGAGCGCGTTCGATGCGCTGTGCGTATTCGTCCGCTGCGATCGGCGCGGCGCGCTGCGTCCACGGCGCCAATTGCGCGCGCGCCTGCTCCAGCGACACCCCGCCGATCTGGCCGCTCATGCGCCCGCTCCAAGATCGGCAGTGCTCCATTGCCCATCGACCAGACGCGCCACCCCGCCCGGATTGCGCTGGCGCAGTTCGGCCGGCAGCAAGGCGTCCGGTACCGCGTCGTAGCTATGGAGGGCGGCAAAGCGGCGGATGGAACCGGGCATGCCCACCGCAGTGAAGCCAGGATGCCCGGTGCTGGGAAATGGCCCGCCGTGATTCTGCGCCGCGCTCACCGCCACGCCGGTCGGCATCTTGCTGTTGATCAAGCGCCCCACCCGCGCCCGCAACACCGGGGCGATGGCCTGCCAGGCCGCATCGTCGCTGCCATCGGCTGCGCGATACAAGGTGCCGGTGAGGTTGCCTTCGAATGCCGCGGCAAGCTGCGTCATCTGGGCGAGGTCGCGTGCACGCACCAGCAGGCTCACCGGGCCGAAGGCCTCGGTCTGCAGCGCATGCGGATTGGCGAGGAACGCCTGGCCATCCACGCTCAGCAAGGTCGGCGCGTAGCGATAACCGTCTTCGCCGGTATGTCCACCGGCCAGCAGCGCGGCACCGGCAGCGCGCAGGGCCGCCACACCGCGTTGCACGCCTTCCACGCCTGCACCGGAAAACAGCACCATCGGCATGGCAGCCTCGCAATGCGCCGTGGTCGCGGCCACGAACGCATCGCCGGCCTCGCCGTGCGGCACCACCACCACCCCGGGGTTGGTGCAGAACTGGCCGCTGCCCAGCGTGCACGAGGAAAAGAATTCCTGCGCCAGCGCAGCGCCGCGTTCGGCCAGTGCGCCCGGCAACAGGAATACCGGATTGACGCTGGACAGCTCGGCATAGAACGGCACACCGGCCGCATCGGCGGCGGCCTTCAGCGCCAGCCCGCCGGCACGGCTGCCGGTGAAGCCGATCGCCCCCAGCCGCGCATCGCCGGCCAGTCGCAGGCCGGTGGCGTTGTCGACGTGATACAGCAACTGCACCGCCGCAGCCGGCAGGCCCGCCGCAAGCAAGGCTGCGTGCGCAAGCTGCGCCATGCGCTGGCTGGTGGCCGGGTGCAGCGGATGCGCCTTGGCGATCACTGGGTTGCGCGCGGCAATGGCCGAGGCGAAATCGCTGCCGGCAATCGCATTGAAGGCGAACGGGAAATTGTTCGGGCCAAACACCAACACCGGCTTGCCTAGCGGCGCCAGATGCGAACGCAGGTCGGCAGCGGTGTCGATGATGGGTTGGGTCCAGCTGTAGCTGCGTACCGCCTGTGCGGCCTGACGCAACTGCCCGCTGGTGCGCGGCAGTTCGTTGCCGCGCAAGCGCGTGGGCGCCGGCAATGCGGTTTCTGCATGGGCAAGCGCCACCAGGGTGTCGGCATCGGCATCCAGCGCGTCGGCGTAGGCGTCCAGGAATGCGGCGATCCTTTCGACCGGTGCCGCCGCAAGTTCCGCTGCAACCGCTTGCGCCGCCGCAACCGCGGTTTCGACATCCTCCGCACCGCTGACCGGAAACTGCGGCCCGATCGCCTCGCCCGTGCTCGGGTCGGCCGCACGGAAGCTGCCGGTCGCGGCGCGGCTGGGTTGCCACCGGCCGGCCAGCAATACCTCGGCCGCCTGTCTGGAAGTGGATTGGAGCGTCTCGTTCATTGCGGCACCTTCGGTTACAGGAGGACAGACCCTGCGCACTGTGCGGCAGCGGCCGACCAGAAAGCGACGAGGATGTCGCGCTGATGCGACATCCTCGTCGACCCACGTCTCGCTACATCGGCCACCACGTCCGCGAGTGCATCCGTGCGCGGCGCTCATCCCGTGGCGTGCGGCGAGACCTCATCGTCAGGACAGTTTGGGCGCAGTGGCGATGGCGTGATCGATGACCTTGAGCGCCGCCTCGCGCTCGGCGCCGTCGACCACCAGGCGCGGCGCGCGCACGCGCTCGCTGCCCAGGCCCACTTTTTCCTGCACCAGTTTGATCAACTGCACGAACTTGGGCACGGTATCCAGGCGCAGCAGCGGCAGGAACCAGTCGTAGAGCTCCTTGGCCGCCGGATAACCGCCATCGCGCGCGAGTTCGAACAGGCGCACCGATTCCTTCGGGTACGCGTTGACCAGGCCGGCGATCCAGCCCTTGGCGCCCATGCTCAGGCCTTCGACGATGGCATCGTCCATGCCCACCAGCAACGCCAGACGATCGCCCAGCAGTTCCTGCAGCGCGGCGAAGCGGCGCACATCGCCCGAGGATTCCTTGACTGCCTGCAGGTTGGGGAATTCGGCGGCCAATTCGGCGATCTGCGCCGGGCCGAAATCGGTCTTGTAGGCCACCGGGTTGTTGTAGAGGATCACCGGCAGATCGGTCGCGGCGATCACCGCGCGCACATGCCCGCCCATCTCGCGCCAGTCGGTGGAGTAGACGTAAGGCGGCAACACCATCAGCCCGCCGCAACCGAGTTCCTTGGCTGCCTTGGCCAGCTCTACTGCCTCACCGGTCGCCAGGCTGGCGATGCCCGGCACCACCGGCACGCGGCCGTTCAATGCGCCGATCAGCGTCTTGAGCACGGCGATCTTGTCGTCCACGCTCAAGGTGGCCGCTTCACCCAGCGAACCCAGCGGCACGATCGCAGTGCAGCCGGCGTCCACCAGTTGATTGGCGTGCTTGCCCAGGAAGGCGTGGTCGATCTCGCCGGAGGCGGTGAACGGGGTGGTGATGGCCGGCAACACGCCATGCCAGAACGCAGCAATACTCATGGATGATTCCCTTGCGAGTCGGAAGTGAACGGGTCGGCCAGCGCCGCGAGGCGGACCGGGAACAACGGCGGCCGGCGGCCGGCGTCGGTGGAAAGCGCGGGCGGGCACCGCCCCAGTTCGGTGAGCGCGGTGCCGCAGATGCGGCCCTGGCAGGCGCCCATGCCGCAGCGCGAGGCGAGCTTGGCATCGCGTGCATCGTCGAAGTTGTCCAGCGCAGCCAGCGGCACGTCCTCGCAGCGGCACACCAGCGTGTCGGGCTGCGCCAGCGTGCGGATGCGTGGATTCAGTGCGAACTGCTGTTGCAGCACGTCGGCGAACGCACGCGCGGCACGCCGCCGCGGCTGCAGGCGCAGCGCAGCGTTCGGTGCGTCTGCAGCCATATGCCCGGCCATCGCACCTTCGATCAGCGCGCCATCGCGCCCGCCGATGCCGCAGGCTTCGCCCGCCGCAAATACCTGGGGCACGCTGGTGCGCAACAACGCATCCACCTGCACCTGTTGATGCGCGCCGCACGCGTCCAGCCGGCAACCAAGCAGTTGCGCAAGTTCGGTGTTCGGCACCAGGCCATAGCCCACCGCCAGCTGATCGCAGGCGATACGCGTGCGGCCGGCGGGCCCTTCGATCTCGATTTCGCGCAGTTGCGTGTCGCCATGCGCGGCAACCACGACGCTGCCGGTGCGATAGGCCACCGCGCGCAATTGCAGGCGCAACGCCACCGCCTGCGCCGCCTTGCCCGGCCAGCGCCACAGCTGCAGCGCAAACTGTCGCAACGCAGCTGCAGACGTTTGTTCGTAAATACCGAGCACCCGTGCGCCATGCTGTTGCAGCGTGGCCGCACTGGCCAGCAGCAGCGGGCCGCTGCCGGCGACGACCACGCGCTTGCCGGCCAGCGGCCAGCCCTGTTTGGCCAGTGCCTGCGCCGCGCCGGCGCCGGTGACGCCGGGCAAGGTCCAGCCCGGGAATGGCAGCAGCAATTCGCGTGCGCCGGTGGCCAGCACCAGGGCGGCGTAATGCAGTTGCAGGGAACCGTCCGGGCCATCGGCCAACAGCCAGCCCGGCTGCGCCAGCAGGATCTGCGTGCGCGTCAGCAGCGTGATCGACGCCGCGCCCTGCACCTGCCGCAACAGCGCGCGTGCATCGGCCGGCGCGCCGTGCCGCACATCGCTGCGCCACACCTGCCCGCCGGCACGCGGCTGCAGGTCCACCACGCCCACCCGCACGCCATGACTGGCCGCGGCCTGCGCCGCCGCCAGGCCGGCCGGGCCGGCGCCGATCACCAGCACATCGAAATGCTGCACGCGCTCAGCCATCGGTGCGCACCTGCATGCCGTCGCGCGCATCCACCAGGCACGCACGTTGCTGGCCGATGCCATCGATGCGCACCCGGCATTCGAAACACACGCCCATGCCGCACAACGGCGCGCGCGGCTGGCCGCTGCAGGATTTCCGGAACTGCAGCGTCGCCAGTGCCACCGCGGCGGCCACGCTGGCGCCGGCCGGCACCTCGACTGGTTGCGCATCCACGTGCAGGCGCACCGTCGCGCTCATGCGGCCGCACCGTGCACGGCGCGCGCCGGCGCGTACGGGCCAGGGTCGATCGCCGGCGTGCGCCCGAGCAGGCTGTCCACGATCACCCGGGCGCTCCCCAGCGCCGTGGTGACCCCCAGCCCCTCGTGACCGGCGGCCACCCATACATCGCGCCGGCCGGGCACCGCCCCGAGATACGGGCGCCCGTCCGGTGTCGCCGGGCGCAGACCGGTCCATACCCGGATCGCCTGCAACTCGCGCAGCACCGGCAGATACGCGAAGGCGCGCTGCAGCATCCGCTGCAATACCGGCATCGACAACGCGCGATCGTGCTCGCCGAACTGGCGCGAGGAGCCGATCAAGATCTGCCCGGTCGGCCGCGGCTGCACGTTGAAGGCCACGCTGGTGTCGTCGGCGCCATGCGCAGAATCGGCGTAGCCCAGTTCCAGTAGCTGATGCCGGATCACTCCCGGATGCCGGTCGGTGATGACCAGATGGCCCTTGCGCGGGCGCAGCGCCAGCTCGGGCAACAACTGCGGCAAGGCCACGCCGCTGGCGACCAGCACCGGGCCGGCCAACAGCTGGCCATCGTCCAGACGCACCCCATGCGCCTGCAACTGCTCCACCTTGCGGCCGGCAAACAGCTGCGCGCCCGCCTTGCAGGCCAGGTTCACCAGATGCCGCGCCACCCGCGGCGGATACACCACCGCCTCACCGGGCACGCGCATGCCGCCGGCCAGGCCCGGCACCAGTTGCGGCTCCAGTGCATACAACCGGCTCGCATCGATCACTTCCGCATGCAGATCGGCTGCGGCCAAGCGCGCGATCTTGGCCGGCACCGCCGCCAGTTCGCGCGCATCGCGCGCCACCCACAGCGTGCCGCAGCGGCTGAATTCGGCTTCGCTCAGTTGCGCGAACCGCTCCCACAGGCGCAGCGAATACGCCGACAACGCCAGCTCGGCCGGGTCGTCGTCCATCGCCACCAGGTGCCCCATCGCCGCGGCGGTGGAACCACCGCCGATCGGCCCCGGTTCGACGATCGCCACCCGCAGCCCGTCGCCGGCCGCCGCCTCGGCGCAGGCCGCCCCGACGATGCCCGCGCCCACCACGATCAGGTCGTAGCTGCGTCGCGTACCGGCAGCGGCCGGCACGCTGCGGGTGTCGGTGGCTGGCGCATCCGCTGCGGCCAGCGACGCATCGGGCAAGCGGGCCGCAGCAGCAGACGCTGCGCCGGCGTGTCCCTCCTGCGCGCGCAGCTGCTCGTCCATCAGGCCACGATGCCCCAGGCGAACGGGTCGGCCGGGTCGATCAGCAGCTGCGTGCGTGCAGTGAGGTAGGCCTGCCCGCTGATGCGTGGCGCAATGCCGCGCCCACTCAGGCGATAGCTGCCTTCGAAGGCGCTGCCAAGAATGCCCTGCTGTACCCAGCGCTCGCCTTCGGCCAACTTGCCGTCGGCGGCCAGGCAAGCCAGCTTGGCGCTGGTGCCGGTGCCGCACGGCGAACGGTCGTAGGCCAGCCCCGGGCACAGCACGAAGTTGCGCGCCACGCCGCTGCTGTCGGGCGCGGCGCCGTTGATTTCGATGTGGTCGATCTCGCCTCCGGCCTCGCCGGTGATACCGGCCGCTTCCAGCGCCAGCCGGATCGCCTCGGTATAGGCGGTCAGTTCGCGCTGATGCGCCAGCTCCAGCGCACACGGCGCCTGCCCGGTGATGAAGAACCAGTTGCCGCCCCAGGCCACATCGCCGCGTACCGGCCCGTAACCGGGCACGTCCACCTCCACGTCGGTCGCGACGCGATAGCTGTCGACATTGTCGACCGACACCGTGCCGTCTTCGGCCAGTTCCACGCCCACCGTGCCGACCGGCGTCTCGATGCGGTGCTGGCCCGGCGCAATGCGCCCCAATTCGGCCAGCGTACGCACCACCCCGATGGTGCCGTGCCCGCACATGCCCAGGTAGCCGACGTTGTTGAAGAAGATCACCCCGGTGCAGGCGCCGGGGTCGCGGGCCGGCAGCAACAGGGCGCCGACCATGGTGTCCGAGCCGCGCGGTTCGCAGGCGATCGCGCTGCGCCACTGGTCGAAATCGCGGCCAAACCGCTCGCGGCATTGCGCCAGATCGCCATCGCCCAGATCGGGGAAGCCGGAGAGGACCACGCGGGTAGGTTCGCCGGCCGTATGGGAGTCGATGACGTCGATGATGTGCATGGCTCATGCTCCCACTGCCGGCTGGCACACGACTAGCGTCCAATGCGAGTTGCAAATGCGGAAATCCGCACAATCGACAACCCGGTTCACGGCCCCGCGTTTGCGCTAGGATCAATACAGGGCCGCACCTTTCGTGCAGCCGTCAATCGTGACCGCCACCATGACGCCGATGGACCTCAACCTTCCCGCGCTGGAAATGCAGACGCTGTTCGATGCGCTGCCGGACGTGGTGTTCTTCATCAAGGACAGCGAGGGCCGCTACACCCATTGCAACCTGACGCTGGTACGCCGGCTCGGGCGCAAGCTGCGTAGCGAAATCATCGGCCGCTCCCCGCTGGAGGTGTTTCCGCTGCCGCTGGGCGGAAGCTACATGATGCAGGACCGCCGCGTGCTGTGTGGCGAGCTCATCGACAACCAGCTGGAGGTGCATCTGTATCCCAACCGCCTGCCCGGCTGGTGCCTGACCTTCAAACGCCCGCTGTGCGAGGCCAATGAGGTGATTGGCGTGGTCGGCATTTCGCGCGATCTGGGCCAGCCCGACAGCCGGCACTCGGCGTACGAGCGCCTGAGCCAGGTGATGGATCACATGCAGGCCAACTTCGGCGACAACCTGCGCGTGCAGAGCCTGGCCGACCTGGCCGGCCTGTCGGTGGCGCAACTGGAACGGCACTTCCGCCGCGTTTTCCAGGTGACCCCGCAGCAACTGCTGACCAAGCTGCGCATCGAATCGGCGATGCGGCTGCTGTACGGCGACGACAGCATCGCCAGCATCGGGCAACGCTGCGGCTTCGCCGACCAGAGCGCGTTCGCGCGTCAGTTCAAGGCAACCGTCGGCATGACCCCGCGCGATTACCGTGCGCTCAAGGGTCAGTTGTAGGCACGCAAACACCCGCTGACACATCGCTGGCACAAATGCCGAATTCGGCAGCATTCGTGATGCCGTGGCGATGCGGTTTGCCTGTGTTGTTGCGCAGCAGTTGCGGCGTGCAGGGCGTTGCCCGGACAAGGCCGCACTGAAGGTCGCGTCAAGGCGAACCGGGGCCCGGATGGTAGAATTCCGGGTTTCCCCTACTGCGTTGCCAATGGCCAGCTTTTTCCGCCGTAACAAGCCAACCACGCCCGACAGCGCGCGCACTTCGCGCTATAGCCTGGAAGAACTGGCAGCCGCATTCCCCACCGCGCCCTCTGCCGCCACCCCGGCGTCGCCGGTCGAGGCAATGCCGACTGCGGAACCCGGCACATCGGCAACGACTGCAGTGTCGCCCGCCCCTGCCGCCCCCGCGCGCAGCGAAGCGGTAGCGCCGACGCCAGCCGCAACGCCGCCAGCCGCGGCACCGACCGAACAACTCGCGCAGGACATCGCCACCCGGACCGGCCAGGCGCAGAGCATTGCCGCAGTCCCCAGCGCACCCACGCCCCCGGCAACGCCGGCGCCTGCGGCCTTGCAGGCGCTGCCCGATCCGGTTCCGTCTGCCACGCCACACGCTCCCACGACAGTGGTGGTACCGCCGGTGGCCGCGCAGCCACAAAGCGCACCCGTGCAGTCGATAGGTACGCCGGCACCGACGCCTTCGCAAGGCGCCACGCCCGCAGTCGCACCTTCGACCGCTACGCCTACCGTCGTTGCACCGGCTGTCGTTACGCCTGCCGCCGCAACAGCTGCGCCCGCAGCGACGCCGGTCGTGGCCCCGCCCCCCGTGGCCGCGCCCATTGTCGTCGCCCCGGGCGTGATCGGCGCCTCCCCGGCCAGCTCCGACAACGACAGCATCGACGGCCAGCGCGATGCGCTACCGGCCGCCCCGGCCGGCAAACCGGGCTGGCGCGACCGTCTGCGCAACAGCAGCTTCGCGCGCAGCTTCGGCGGCTTGTTCTCGCGCAATCCCAAGCTCGACGACGATCTGCTCGACGAGATCGAAACCGCGCTGATCACCGCCGATGTCGGCATCGGCGCAACCACCGCCCTGGTCGAAGGGCTGCGCAAGCGCATGAAGTCGCGCGAGTTCGTGGATGCGCAGGCGATGTTCAAGGCCTTGCGCGCCGATCTCATCGCCCTGCTGCAGCCGGTCTCCAAACCGCTGGTCATCGACCGCTCTGCCAAGCCCTTCGTGGTGCTCACCGTGGGCGTCAACGGCGTCGGCAAGACCACCACCATCGGCAAGCTGGCCAAGCGCTTCAAGGACGAAGGCACCAGCCTGATGCTGGCCGCCGGCGACACCTTCCGCGCCGCCGCCGTGGCGCAGCTGCAGGCCTGGGGCGATCGCAACGGCGTGGCCGTGATCGCACAGGGACAGAATGCCGACGCCGCCTCGGTGGCGTTCGACGCGCTGCAGGCCGCCAAGGCGCGCGGCACCGAGGTGTTGATCGCCGACACCGCCGGCCGCCTGCACACCCAGACCGGGCTGATGAACGAGCTGGGCAAGATCCGCCGCGTGCTCGGCAAGATCGACGCTGCCGCGCCGCACGAAGTGCTGATGGTCATCGACGGCACCACCGGCCAGAATGCCATTTCGCAGCTGCGCCAGTTCCATGCCGCGGTTGGCGTCACCGGCCTGGTCGTAACCAAGCTCGATGGCACCGCCAAGGGCGGCGTGGTGTTCGCATTGGCGCGCGAGTTCAATATCCCGATCCGCTTCGCCGGCATCGGCGAACGCCCGGAAGACCTGCGCGTGTTCGACCCGGTCGCCTTCGTCGATGCCTTGCTGCCGGAAGCCTTGGGCAGCTGAGTGAAAGATGCCTGCCCGCATCTGCAAGCGCTGTGCGCGCAGGCGCTGCAGGCAGGCTGCACGGTGCGGGATGTGTCCCGCTACTGGTCGCGCGCCAGACGTGTACTGGAGTTCTCCCAGCCGTTGCCCGCGGCGTTGCGCAAGCAGGCGCGGCGCAATGCAGAGGTGGTTCATTACCATGCACCGGCCACACCGCACTGGCCTGGCGATGAGGGCGTTTTCTGCGGCCAGTGCCTGGTCGGAATGGCCTTTCCGCTGCACTGAGCGGACCCATCGTAGGGCACAAGCAGACGACCCGACGCCATCGCAAGCCATCGCCTTCCCTTGCCAGCGGAACCCATGCCAGCCGACCACGCCACTCCCACCGCCGACGCCTTTGTCGACCGCCTGCTGCACTGGTTCGACGGCCACGGCCGCCACGACCTGCCCTGGCAGCATCCGCGCGCGCCCTACCGGGTGTGGCTGTCGGAAATCATGCTGCAGCAGACCCAGGTTGCGGTGGTCATTCCGTATTTCCACAAGTTCGTCGCCAGCTTTCCGACCCTGGCCGATCTGGCCGCAGCCGACAACGACACCGTGATGGCGCATTGGGCCGGGCTGGGCTACTACGCACGCGCACGTAATCTGCATGCGGCCGCCAAACAATGCGTGGCCCTGCACGATGGCGAACTGCCACGCGACGTCGATGCATTGCTCGCACTGCCCGGCATCGGCCGCAGCACCGCGGGCGCGATCCTCAGCCAGGCCTGGAACGACCGCTTCGCGATCATGGACGGCAACGTCAAACGCGTGCTGACGCGCTTCCACGGCGTTGCCGGCTATCCCGGCCTGCCGGTGATCGAAAAACAGTTGTGGCAACTGGCGACGACGCATGTGGCACACGTGCCCGCCGGCCGCCTGGCCGACTACACGCAGGCGCAGATGGATTTCGGCGCCACGCTGTGCACACGTGCCAGACCGGCCTGCGTGCTGTGCCCGCTGCAGGGCGATTGCGTGGCGCGCCGCGATGGCCTGGTGGACGCACTGCCCACGCCCAAGCCCGGCAAGCAATTACCCGAGCGCGAAGCCACCGCCTTGCTGCTGGAAAACGCAGACAGGCAGATCCTGCTGCAGCGCCGCCCGCCGACCGGCATCTGGGCCTCGCTCTGGACGCTGCCGCAGGCCGAGACCGATAGCGGCATGCGCGCATGGTTCGACATACACATCGATGGCAGCTACGAACGCGCCGACGACATGCCGCTGATCGTGCACACCTTCAGTCATTACCGCCTGCATCTGCAGCCCTTGCGCATCCGCAAGGTCGCGCTGCGCCCGGCGGTACGCGACAATGACGATCTGCGCTGGGTCGCCCGCGCCGATCTGGCATCGCTGGGCTTGCCGGCACCGATCCGCAAACTGCTCGACGCCCTCTAAGCGCGCACTCAAAGGAATCCGCATGTCCCGTACCGTGTTCTGCCAGTATCAGCAATGCGACACAGAAGGCCTGGATTTTGTGCCGTATCCCGGCGAGCTCGGCCAGCGCGTGTTCGCGCAGATCGGCAAGAGCGCATGGCAGGCGTGGCTGGCGCATCAGACCATGCTGATCAACGAAAACCGGCTCTCGCCACGCGACCCCAAGCACCGCGCGTTTCTCGAAGCCGAGTTGCAGAAGTTCCTGTTCGAACGCAATGCCGACAAGCCGGACGGCTATGTCGCGCCGATGAGCGAAGAGTAAGCACACCAGGATTCAGAGCGATCCACAAACGGCCGCGTTTTTGTCGGGCAGGCGCGGCCGGTACCCGGGATCGGCCTGCATCACGTGTGCCCTCCGATCCTGCACGCCGTCTGCTTCGAGCCGAGGACTGCTGACCACGGCGTTGGCCGTTCTCAAGCGCGATAGGCCGGGCGCAGCGCGGGCAATACCGGCAACGCAGCAGCCGCTGCACGATCGCACCGATCAACTGCGACCGCCATCCGGGCATCGCAATGCCCGGATGCATGCACTTCAACCGACGCCGGTCGGCCCGTCCAGCAGCATGCGGATCCGCTTGAGCAACTCTTTCTGCGTATACGGTTTGTTGACCACGTCAAATTCCGCACCGCCCACGTCGGTGCGCTGAATGCTGGCATCGGCATAGCCGGTGGTCAGCAGAATCTTGATCCTGGGCAGCATGCGCCGCGCCTCGCGTGCCAGCACCACGCCATTCATGCCGCCGGGCATGATCAGGTCGGTAAACACCGCGTCCACCTCCGGATGCTGCTCCAGCACCTCGATCGCCTCGCGTCCGCTGGATGCGGTCAGGATGCGATAACCGGCGCCTTCCAGGAACATCTGGGCCACCACCGCCACATCCGGCTTGTCTTCCACGATCAGGATGGTCTCGCTGCCGCCCTTGTCGATCGCGCGGCCCTTGGCCGCCTGCAGATCGTTCTCGAACTCGCTGGATGCGGGGAAATACAGACGCACCGTGGTGCCCTCGCCCACTTCGCTGTAGATGCGCACGGTGCCGCCGGATTGCTTGACGAAGCCGTACACCATCGACAATCCCAAACCTGTGCCCTGCCCTTCGTCCTTGGTGGTGAAGAACGGCTCCATGACCCGGCTGACGACGTCCGGCGGCATGCCCGAGCCGGTGTCGCTCACCGCAAGGCTCACATAACGGCCCGGTGCCAGCTGGTGATACATCGCCAGATCGTGGCTGGTGATTTCCACATTCTGCGTCTGCACGGTGACCTGCTTGCGCTCGGCCTGCGCCACCGCATCGCGCGCGTTGATCAACACGTTCAGCAGTGCCACTTCGGCCTGCGTGGTATCGATCTGGCAGTTCCACAACCGTTCGTCCAGCGACTGCTGCATGGTGATGCCGCCGCCCAGCACGCGCTCGGCCATGTTGTTCATGCCCGCCACCAACGCATTGAGATTCACTACCCGCCCGCGCAACTTCTGCTTGCGCGAAAACGCCAGCAGTTGCTGCGTCAGCGTGGCCGCCTTGGCGGCCGCCGCGGCCGCGTGCCCGGCACTGAAGGCGATGCGCTGCGCGTTGTCGCCACCCTTGTTGGCCATCATCTGGATCACTTCCAGATGGCCGGACATCACCTGCAGCAGATTATTGAAATCGTGCGCAATGCCGCCGGTCAGCTGACCCAGCGCTTCCATCTTCTGCGCCTGACGCAGGGCGTCTTCGGCATCGCGACGACGGCTCACGTCCAGCTGCGAGCCGAAGAAATACACCAGACGGCCGCTGTCGTCGAAGACCGGCGAAACGAACAGCGCATTCCAGAACGACGAACCGTCCTTGCGGTAATTCAGCACCTCGGTGGCGAATTCGCGCCGGTTGTCGATCGATTCGCGGACATCGTCGATACTGGAGCGATCGGTGTCCGGCCCCTGCAGGAATCGGCAGTTGTTGCCGATGATCTCGTCCGCCGAATACCCGGTCATCTCCAGGAATGCGCGGTTGGCGAACACGATCGGGTTGTCCGGCAGATGCGGATCGGTCACCGTCATCGGCATGCGCGTGGTTTCCACCGCCGCAAAGAAGATATCCGAGCGATGCGTGTCGACAGGAAGACTGCACGATTGGCCGGTGTGAGGCGCCCGCGGCTCTCCGTAACCAGGATCGTTCAAGTGCATGTCCTCCGCGGGGCCATTCCCATGGCGATAGTCTAGTTGGGGCCGGTGAGCTGATCCCTCACATCCATGAGCCTTTCCGGTACGCCCACGCCCGCCGATGCAACCCGCCGCGCTTGATGCAGCACGCGCTAATGCGGCGACCATGGCCACCGGCACCGGCCTGCATGCAAGCGCGCAGCGGTGAGCCATTGCCTGCGCCGTCGCTCGCTGCAAGCAGGCCAGTGCCGGCACGGCATGCAGTCACTGGCGGGCAGGCGCATCGGCCGTTTTGCCGTAGCATGCGCGGGCAACAAGCAGCTCTTGCGCTTCGTTCGGCCGTTCTGGCGCCGTTGCGCGCGTCTTTCCAGCCAGCGCAGGTTCTGGCGACCATGCGATGCCACCATGCCGGGCTACCAGACCCAGATTCACGAGTTGACCTTCGGGCAACTGACCTACGTCATCCGCGCACTTGCCGACAAACAGCAATACGCCGATCCGGACGAGAGTGCGGCCGATGCCGGCATCTCCTCGGCGCAGTGGAGCCTGTTCGGACAGGTCTGGCCTGCCGGTCAGCTACTGGCCGAAGCGATGGCCACGCGCCCGATCGAAGGCAGGCGCATTCTCGAACTCGGCTGCGGCCTGGGGCTGGCCAGCCTGGTGTTGCGCAGGCGCGGCGCCGATGTGGTCGCCAGCGATCATCACCCGCTGGCAGAGGTATTTCTGGCGTACAACGCCGCACTCAATTCGCTGGACTCGGTGCCGTATCGCCGGCTCGACTGGGACGCCGGCGCATCGAACATGGGCCAGTTCGACATGATCATCGCCAGCGACGTGCTCTACGAGAGCCGTCACGCCACCATGCTGGCCAAACTCATTCCCGCCCTGGCCAAGCCATCGTGCGAGATCGTCATCAGCGACCCGGGCCGCGGCAATGCCAACGCGCTGTCACGCATGCTGGCGGACATCGGGTTTTCGTTGATCGCCGGCGAACGCCAGGCAGCGGCCCAGGTGGCCAAGGCGCCGCGCCTGTTCGTCTATCGGCGCAACATGGACAACTGGTGGCCGGCGGGCGGCTGATCGCCTCGCCGCGTCACTCGGCTGCAGGGATAGAGGCAGACAGTCCGATCGACTTGCGCGGATCGGCCTTGATCTCCTAGTGCCCGCTCATGCGCATCGGCGGAGTATGGCGTCGCGGTGCCGGCGCCGGACCTTCAGAGCCGATATTCCTTCGGGTCCAGAAACTCGGCCAGACAGGAGCCCACCCGCAGCGCCTGCTCGCGCGCATCGCCGCGGTATTCGCCCTGCCCTGCGCCTTCGATCGTGGCGATCGGCGAGTCGCGGTCGCGGTGATACACAAAGGCCGTCGACGACCACTGCGTCTGTCCAGGAGCCTGACTTTCCATCGTTTCCACGCGGAACTCTCCGCAGTAGCCGTGAATCAACGTGCGTCGAAGTGTTTTGTGCGTCATGCGCGGAAGTATCGCCACGTGCAGTTGAAGACAACGTAGAAAAAACTACCGCGATCCGGCAGCGCGACCCGGCTCCTATCGCTTGGGTCACTCACCGGACGCAATCTGCCAAGCCCCTTCAAGGGCGAGCCGTACCTCATCCGCCCTTCGGGCACCTTCTATCGAAGGGAGAAGGAAAAATTAGGCGCTGCGCAGCAGCTGGAGTTTGCGCAGCGCACGCCCCGCCCAGACGCCGGCGTTGCAGCGCGGAGCAACACAGCAGTTCGTCCCGCCGCAGGCGACACATCTGCCGGCAAACGCAAGCACCCACCTGCAGCAATCGCTGCGATGTGGCGTCAACAAAACCGGGAAGAGAGTTTGCACATCCGGCGATTGCCGTGAAGCCTTGCGAACGAAGGCTTGGAAATGGTGGCCGAGGACGGAATCGAACCGCCGACACGGGGATTTTCAATCCGGAACCGCAAATCTAAGTAGCTGATCCTAAAGCTTTCCTCCAATTCAGCTGGAGGAAGCGGCAATGAAACAGAAGGCTCTAACGCGGCATGACAAGCCGGCACTGGTGCAGAATTGGCTCAAGCTTTTGCTACTGACTTGGGCCATTTGGATCACCCCAGCAAGCGCCGCTCAACGGATGACCCACCTATCCATCGAACTCTCCGAACCCGGGGAGACGATGGATGACTTCATCCTCCGCATAGCGCCAAAGCTGAACAAGTTCACAGCGGACCTGCGCGCGGAAGTGTGCGGGACAATTCGCACAGAGCAGGGTCAGCATGCCGTGGACATCCGCACCTACCATGATCGGTACAGCTGCTTCGTCGAGCGAGATGGGCTGCCATACGTGCATACCCATCCGAGCCTGCTGAAGGATTGCTGGACCTTCAGCCTAGAAGACTGGAAGCGACCCGGGTATTTGGTGACGGAGATAGGGGTCCGCTACCAGGACACTCGCCGCTCAAGAAAAATCAAGCCTCCAGTTGGCCGGACAGCGCGATGAGAGAATTACCTAGCCGAGTTACGTGCGAACTCGGCCGCCACTTCGAAGGCCTGAGCGATTGGCAGCGTCACAGGCGGCGGTATTACTGGGCTTCCGGCGATCGTCAGCCACACAGCTGCCCCAGCTTCCCCATTACGCCGAACCCTTGCCAGGACATCTGCCCCTCCTGGACCGACACGCAAAAGGCACCATTCGCCTCGATCGACGTCCCCGCCGATGACGGGGTTGTGCCAGGTCATGTTGGGAGGGAGAGGCGGCAGCGTCACACCTTCGGGAGCAATGACGCTCGGCTCCTTAGATCGCTGAAGCGCAGCGCGGTGCGCAGATCGGGATGGCATGGCTATCTATCCTGGTTGTGGCTGCTGCTGGTCACGCTGCTAGCCGGTGTTCGTAGAACGGGTGCCGCTTGTCGTCGAAGATGGCGTACAGCGCATCCAGGTTGCGCGGACCCGGATTGAGCCAGGCGTCGACGTGCTCGGGCTTGATGTTGATGATCGTCCGATCGTGGCCAGCGGCGGCGACTTCCGGCTCTGGCTCATCGGTGATCGCGGCGAACGACAGCAGGTCGGGCTCGATGCCTGCGGGATCGCGCCAGTGCGACCAGAGGCACGCCACAAGCATCGGCTCGCCGGTGCGCGGCACGAACTCGATGCGCTGGTTCTGCCCGTCTGGGCCTTCGACGTTCTCGTAGAACCGCTCGGCCACCATCAACCCGTGGGTGTAGCCGAACTGCCGGCGCCAGAAGCCTTCCAGGTTGTCCCGGCGGGCGTTGTAGGTGCCAGGAAATTTCCGGTCGTACATTGCCGGCGTGCCGGCCGGGCGGCATTGGTAGCGCATCGGCTTGACGACACGCTGGCCGTTCTCGAACACCAGCACCGGGCAATAGACGCCCGGGAATATCCGGCTGTCGTCCTGACCCCGCGTGCCCTTGAGCGTGTCGAGGCGCCGCTGGGCCTGCTGGATCTTGTTCGTGCCAATGCGCACGTCCTCGCGCGCTTTCTTCGTTTCCTTGAGCTGCAGCGCCCGCTCGGCATCGCCGACACGGCGCTTCTGGTCGAAGATCTCACGGGTGAGCGTGTCTGCCTCGGCCGCGTCCGCCGCGCGCAGGTTCTCCTGCAGCTCAGGCGGGCCGATCTCCAGCAACTCACGCACCATCGCACGTGGCGCCTTGATGCGACGCGCCTGGGCACCCTCGCCCCACCAGAAGGTCTTCACATAGGTGTCGATGTCCATCACGGCGCCGAACGCCCGCTGGAACTCTTTGAACTCGGCTCGGATCAGCGCGGAGTAACACATGGCCGCCTCTTAACAGTCGCGGTCGGTATCTTGGAGGCCATGCCAGGCCAAGATCTCATCGAGCCGCCGGGAGACGAATTGGGCATCCTCGCCCGTGATGGCGCCGTCCTCAATGACGTCCGCCATGCCGGCAAAGGCCTGCCAGAAGTGGCAACGGTCGGGGCTGCTCTGCAGCAGCGCCGGCACAGCAGCGTCTAGGTGATCAAGGTGCGTCCGGAGTTGGGCTCTGTCCATACCCGCAGTATCGGCAGCACCGTCTCAGGACATGAGACAGGTGGCCGTAGACTGCTGGCATGGACACCACCACCCCCAGCCTCTTCGAACAGCTGCAGCAGCGCCTGGCGGCCACGTCCGAACCGCTGGAAGTCCTCAACCAGTTCGAGGCGGGGTTGCTGTTTGCCTTCCCTGGCGAGGCGGCCGTGATCGTCGAGCTGGTCACATCCTGGGGTCATCGTCTGGGCGTACTCACACACGACGACCTTGAGGGTTACGTATAGGGTGCCGGCTGGGCGCTGCTCAGGCGCCTCGCGGGTTGAGCGGCCATCTTGGCACCGCGACCGGCAGATGTAGATTGGCAGCCACATGGTATTTTCCATATCGGCCTGTTACCCATCTTGAGGTCAGAATTGCCCGATGGTGCTTACGCAGGCAGTTCGATCCTCATCCAGTGCGTGACGCCCTCGATCTCATGCACCTCGTCCCAATAGAAGCGCGCGCATCGGTGCACTGCCTCACTCCAGAAACGATGGACGTCGAACGTGAGGACTGTTTCGTCCTCAGCAGGCATCTCGCAACCAGGTCCGATTTTGATCCATTCCATGGTCGTCTCCGTGATCAGCTGGCCAAGGCATCTTATCGAATCGGGACCGCTCAATCATGAGCCGCGTCCGGCTTTTTACCAACCAGCCGGAGCGTGCGGGCATAGCTCAAATGAACGTTTTTTTGCATGTGCGGGCCAAGCATCTTGGCGTTGCGCCGAGATGACCTCGCGCCGCCGGCACTGACCGGCGCAGCACATTCGGAGAACGTAATGCACGCACTGCTGATCACCGCCGCCGCGGCGCTTCTTGGCGTCGCCATCCCTGCCGCTGCCGGCGAACCCAGTCAGTTCGGCCGCACCGCCCAGCTGTACCAAGAAACGTCTACCAACGGCGAGACGCTGGACGCCTTTGTCGTTCGCATCGCGCCACGCGCCCGTGCTGCATCCGTCAGCACGCGGGCGATCGTTTGCGGCGAGATACTGGGCAGCGGCCCCTACACCCTGGCACTCAAGACCGATGGCTATCCCGACGACTGCCGCGTGCCGAAAACCGCCGCACCTTATGTGCTGGTGAACGGAATTGCCAAGGACGCGCGCGCGGACCACTTCTCGATCGCCAACCGGTTCCGGCCCGGCTATCTGGTCACTCCGTGGAGCATCAAGTTCCAGGACCGTAGTGGAGTGCGCAAGGTCGGCGCCGTCGGTCGTTGAGGCAGCACCTCAGCTGGTCAGGCCGGAGGTTGCTCGGCCTTCGCCAGACTGGCTGCGAAAGCTACGTGCTGTAGATATTGCCGAATGCCGCGCCGGCGGGCCAGAGTCTCCTGACCCGCCGGCAAACTACACACGAATCTATCGTGACTTCGACAAGCGAAGAGAATCAGAGCCAGATGTAGCCGATGATTCCGTCGCTCGCGGGGAACCTCACATTTTCGCAGTTCACGTCCAAGGTTTCGAAGTGATCGGCCCAATTACCGGGCTGCAGCCCACCGCGCATGCAGCGATAGAGCGGCACCGTGCCGGGAAGCTGCGTTGATGCAACATACCCGGTGATAGGCAGAGACGACGGGTACGGGACCTGGCCTTCGCAGTTCGGGTCACGGGAAGTGAACCGATCGCGATAGTCGCTGGTGATGCACGCGTAAAGCGTGTGCCCACCGGCAAACGGCGTGAACGAAATGAACCCGAGTACACCCTGACGCTTGCCTGGATGACTTTGTCCCACAGTCGTGATTGGCCTAGCCGAGAACGTGTCATTTTGGAAATACCAGCGTTCGAGCGAAACAAGCGTCACTCCGTCCGGCACGAGTGCTGGCTGCGCCGCAGCCTCGGCTGCAACACGTGAAGTCACTCCAAGATATCGAACGTCCTGCGCAGCGGCGTTACAAGTGGCAGCGAGGGCGAGCCCAGCCGCCGCAGCGATGAAAAAGTTTTTCATTACAAGTCCTTTAGATCCATGCGAACTCACTGTCCGCCGATCGAGCATAGCAAAGGCACGCTTGTTTATGTCAGCTGCAAAGCGACAAGACGGCCGGGCTAATTCGCCGGATCTAAGCGCCCGCCAACTCCGCTGCAGCAACCGTAACGTTCGATGCAATCGCCGCATCGGTCGCAGCTTTGATCAGCGCCTTAAGCTTCCAGCCGGCTAGGTCCTGCGTCGCCTCCGCTCCTGGATAGCGGATGGCGTAGGTCGGCGCAATCAGGTCGGCGATCGGCGCCGCAAGCACGCCGAGGACTGCACCGCGGTCCTCGACCTGGAACGTCACGGTGCCGGTGTCGTTGGTCGGATTCCAGATGATGGTGATCTGATGCGCGAGCGGGTCCGCATCGGGATCGGGTGTCACCACGTCCGCATCGTAGGCGGCGCGGGTAGCCGCCTTGATGCCCAGCAGCAGATGCATGCCAGGCTCGGTGAACGTCTCGCCCGGCACCTCCACGGACTTGCCAGTCGCCGGATCAATATCAGTCGTGGCCGGCGCGGTGATGTCGTGGCTGCGGCCGATCAGGTCGCTGATCTGCACCGTGAGTACGCGCAGGAAGAAGCGCTCCAGCGTCTGCGTCCAGCCATCGGGATGTGGCTTGGTGGTCATCTGCTCGAGATGGAACTCGACCGGCCCGTCGTTGGTCACCGGGTCCCATCGGATCTCGATGCGCGGCGACACGATCTTGGTCTGCGTGCCGAAGGTAGGGTTTTCGCTGATGATCATTTGGCTACCTCCATTCCTTCCAGAGGGCCGTCGATCCACGCCATGATTCCCATGCCGCGCACGGAAATTACATAGGTATCCCAGCCGGTTCGCTCATCCAAACCACTGCCGTACTTCTTGACACTGACCATGTCTGGCGTGACCACGAAGGCCCCACCGCTGTCCCCGCGCAGAAATTCTACGACGGCACCGAGTGTCGGTTCGATGTTTCGGCAGTTGGCCATGGCGTCCGCCAAGGCCCCACGGTGAGGTCGAATCTTCATGCTATTTCCAGTGTGACACGTGATCATAATTAGTATCCGGTGACGTCGAGGATGGGAGAGCGCACCCAGGCCTGGCCGTAGTTGCCAGGGGGCGGCTGGGGAGTTCCGCTAGTGCCTGTGCGCAGATCCTGGGCGGTATCAATGGTGGCAATCGACGCGACATTGCCGTTGATATTGACCACGCCCTTGCGCCACAACTGCTGCACCTGCCATTGCGGGCCGCCGCCGACCAGGCCGCCGATAGCCAGCATGATGTTGCCGGTGGAGCCGGCCAGCGCGGCGTAGGTGCGGCCTGCCGGCAAGGTGATCGACCCACCCTGATTGGCATTGCCCTGCAGCAGCCCGCGCACTTTCATGTACTTGAGGGTGGCATCAAAATGCACCTCGTCGGTGTCGGGATTGGTGACCACCAAATAGTCTCGCCGCCCGAAGTTCGGATAGTCGAAGACCATGGCACTGAAGCTGCCGCTGGTGGTGAAACCGGTGAAAGTGAAGCTGTTCCCGCTCTGGGTTCGCGTTGCAAGCGTGGCATTGTTCTCACCCAGAAACGCAAGAACTGGATTGGTGCCGGTGACCGTCAGGCTCCACGTCTTCAAGACGCCACTACCGGTCGGTGTGATCGTCTGCGTGGACGCCTTCGCCAAATTCTTCCATGTCTCGGAGATCACGACCCGATTCGGGCCGGCCTCGAAGATTGCATAGGCCATCAGAACCTCCCATAGAACAGAGTGCCGCCGGCTCGCGCACCGAAGTTCGCCGCCGCCGACGACCAACTGATCGTGTTGCCGTCATCGCTGACGTACGGCAGCAGGCTGTTGCCTGCGCCGGTGTCGGCTACGAACCAGTAGTACAACTGGTTGGCGCTTCCGGTCACTGGCACCGGCACGGAGCCATTGCTGCCGCTCGCGATCGCGACAGCGCCCATGTGCTGTGTCAGCAGATCCGAGTCGGCCTGATCGGTGATCTGCAAGAGCACGACGCCGGTGTCGGCGTCGTTGATGATCAGGACGTTGGTCATGTAACACCGTAGCCAAGCGCCACCACACGGCGGCCGTTGGGCGCGTAGGCGTAGAACTTCCCGCCGACGAACTCGTTGCGACCGCCACCCGGTGTGGCACCGATGATCTCCACGACGTCCGCCGAGAACGTGATCTTGCCGATGGTGCCGTTGTTCACCGATTGCATGCCGATAACCTTTCCACCCGCATCCAGCGCCCATGTGTACGATGCGAAATAGCTGGCGACGCCATTCTCGTTGATCGTCGTCCGGGCTTCGAGAGATTGGGTAGCTGACGCCAGCGTGCTCACCGCATTTTCATCGGTATATGTTGTCGCCGTTGTCCCTGGCTCAAGCTTTGCTCGCCTAAATCTCACGGTGCTATTCGTGCCCTCGATGATGTTTCTGACCCTGGCACTCACCATTCCCGTCCCGCGAGCCAGCGTCACTACCACACGCTGCCACCCGCCAACAGTAGTTGGGACAGAGGAAACACTGGAACTGCCCAAGTTCTGGCCTTGGGCATTGAAGTAAATCAGTTCAATTCGCGCAGTACCGGTTGAATTATTGCGGAACACATCGATCGAGTATGTGTAATCGCCTATGGCAGCGGCGCAATCTTGAGACATCGCCGTTCCGCCAGCGACACCGCCATTGTCCACGAAGTACCCGAACCTGGCTTCATATCCAATCGTCACACCGGCTGGAATTGACCAACCCAACCCACCTTGCGCCCATGTTGGATTAACCAGCATGTTTGAGTTTGCGTTCGTCCTCGCAGTGACCGCGGTGAGCGCGTTACTGGTCGCAGTGGCTTGGTTGCCCACTTGTTGCACCTGTGAGTTCAGCGCATTGAGCGCTGCTGTCTCCGCTTTGCCCGCAACAGCAGCGTTAGTGGCTTCGATACGCTGGCCGAGAGCCTGGTCACCACTTACGCGAGCCTGATCCACGGCAGTCACACTCGCGGAGGTGGCCACACCTCCATTACCCGATGGCATGCGCGCCTCAACGACGCCCACCCTCTGACCCAGTGCATTGTCTCTGAAGGCGCTGGCCTCATTGACTTCAGTCACGAGCGCAGACGTTGCGAGGCCTCCTGAGCCCGCAGGCATCCGCGCCTCCACGACACCCACCCGCTGCCCCAGTGCCTGATCGCCATTTGCTCGCGCCGTCATCTCATCAGCAACAGATGCAGAGCTGGCCACCTGCCCCGCACCCGCAGGCAATCGGGCAATCACGCCCGAAAGCCGAGTCACTTCGGCCGCCAGGTTGTTCGCTGTCTGCGTCGCCATGTCGATCGCCGCAGCCATCGCCTCGCCGGCGCTCGCGTAGTTGCCGACGTTCTGCCAGGTGGCATCGTTACCCACCGGCACCACATCGGAGTTTGGCACCCGCGCCCGGTACAGCCGCCCGTCGTAGCGTACGAAGTCGCCCTTCGGGTAGGAGCCCGTGGATGTCCAATCATCGGCGTTGACCAGATCGCCCAGGGTGGCATTGAGCGCGTCGGCGTGTGCGATTGCATCCTCGCGCGCCTTGTTTGCCGCAGCCAGAGCTTGCTCTGCGATCTGTCGGTCTCGCGCCGCAGCTTCGAGAAAGCCCTGCCGGATCTCCTCGGTGGTCTTGTCGATCGCCTGCTGCATCTCCTCTTGCAGCTCGCCGAGGTTCTTGCCCAGCGTCTTCGTGACGTACTTGGCCGCCACCGACAGCGTGCCGTTGGTGTTGCGCGCGCGGATGGCAAACGTCCACTTGCCCGAGGACGGGATGGGCGAGTCGAATGCACCGGTGTGGTAACCGCTGTCGCCGACCGGCGTCATGGCGTCCCACGCCGGCATCGGCGCGCCCTGCTCCGGGGCCTGGACGTAGCGGATCTCCGCGCCCGCCAGGTTGGCCGACTGGATGGTGTCGTTCCAGAAGCCCCAGGTGTAGCGCCGGATGCCGCCGGAGATCTCCTCCACGTCGAACAGGTCGTAGTTCACCGGCGGCGCGTCGGCGCCGATGGTCGTGAAGATCAGCGAGGCGCCCACGCCCATCTGCCCTTCCGGGCCGAACGGACGCACGTTGATGGTGTAGGTGCCGGCGCGTGGGATGCGCCACCGCGCCGTGCGCGTGCGCGTCTGCGCCACCTCCACCAGCTCGCCATTGCCGTCCGACGCCGAGGCGTACACCACCGCGTGATCGAACGGGCCGGTGATGTCGAAGGTGGCCACCAAATCGGTAGCCGTAACGTCACCCGTGGTGATCAGGTCCTCGTTGATTGCCAGGTTGCTGAGGATCGGCCGGGTTGCCAGCGATGAGCCATTCTCCGGCCGGATGTACTGTCCGGTCTTGACGTAAATCCAGAACTCGGGGCCCTCCGGCACCACGTTGATGCTTGCGCCCTTGAGATCACTCTCCGGCTCGATCACCACCACGCGCGCGCGCAGGCCGGGTGTGGCCTTGAAGTCGTAGATCCACACCGTGTCGTGGGCCGGGTTGTCCTGCCACCCGCCCTGCACCATCGAATCCTCATAGCCCTCGCCTGGCAGCGGCGCATCGTCCGGCCATTCCTCGACCAGCTGGATGGTGTCGGTCGCCTCCGTGAAGTTGCGCACACGGAACGTGCGATAAACCGCCTCGCCCGGGATGCGCAGGCCAATGAAGGCGCTGCGCGCATCTGGCGGCGGCACCGGCTCGTCCAGCGTCAGCGTAACCGTGCCCAGTACCGCGCTCCGCTCTGCCGCGACGATGCGCCCGCCGAATCCCCACTGCGTGAGGTCGTGCGAAATCGACAGCATCGACATGCGGCGATAAGAGAGGTACTGCAGGTCCTGCGCAAAGCCGATGTCCTTGTACTGGAACAGGCTCTGCGCGAGGTGGTAGCGCGCCATCTCGGCCGCATGCGCCTCTCGGCCAATGCCCTCACCGGTGAGCCGCGCAGGGCTGAGCATATCTTCGATCCTGATGCCCGGTGCCGGCACGCGCAGCATTTCGACCTTCTTGGTCGTGCTGTCGAAGTAGCTGTACTCAATGCCGTCGGCAGCGCTGGCCAGCGTGTAGTCCACGCTGAAGCTGCCCTTCTTCATCTCCGCCATGTTGACCACACCCGAGAGCGGCTGCTCGTCGGCTGCCCACACCACCGAAAGGCGACCGCCGGCCCAGCTGGTCTGCCCCATGCCAACCAGAGCGATCGCCTGCAGCACCTCGTCGTGGTTGCGCTCTTCGGTCAGCCAGTAGTCGTAGGTGTAGCCGTTCGCCTCGCAGTGACCCATGAAGCCCTGCAGCGACTCGATGTCGATCTCCTCGTCGCTTTTGCCCATGCCGGCGATGAGCTTGCCGTTCTGGTCGTAATACCCGCGGACGTACTTGAGGATGTGGGCGCCCGGGTTGCTCGTCTCCTCCGTTACCCAGCTGCCGTTGCGCCACACAGGGATCGGCGCGGCGATGTGCTCGGCCACCAACTCATCAGGTTGGCCATTGAGCTGGCCGGTGCCCTTCATCAGGATGCCGCTGCGCGCAAGGCCGGCGTACGTCGCAGTGTCGGCCTGCACGCTGCCCATCGTCGACCACTGAAAGTCGTTGCGCTGGGTGTTATCGCCCTCGTAGTTACCTTGCCCCAGGATACGCACGCGCACGTCGTACTGGCCCTTGGCCACATCCGCCGACAGCGTGGCGCGCTTGCTCACGTCCAGCTTGTCGCCAGTGAACGTCTGCGTGGCCAGCGTGGCCCAGATGCCGGTGCCGGCCGGCGCATACTGCACCTGCACAGTTTCGGAGACGTTGTAGGCCTTCCCCGATGTGCCCACGCCGCCCAGCACGTATTCCAGGTTGATCTGGATGCGCACGGTGTCTGCGCTGGTGGTGCGCGTAACGAAATCGGCCGTATCCGGCAGCTCGCCGCCGTCGGTGGTGTCCACGTTGCTGTAAAGCGGAATGGTTTCATCCGGCATCTGGCTATAGCCGGAGTGGTAGACACTCACGCCTTCGTAGCTGGACAGCGGTGTGCCGGCATTGGTGAACACGCCGACGCGGCCCACGCCGATACCCGGCGTGAGCACCATGCCGATGTACTGGTTGTCGCCCTCGTAGAACGTATAGGGCTTGCTGGCGAAGTCGGGGGCGATCGGCATGCGACCAAACAGCAGGCCCACCGGCTCATACGGGCGCAGACGGTTCCGCGGCGCCGCGAGGCTGTAAACCGTGCCCGCCGCGCTCGGGCCCGCAGGGCTCTCCACCTTCGGCCCTAGCGTTTTATTGATCAGGAGCGAGCCAGCAACAAAGGCTGCCGTGTACGCAACCGCCGCACCGGTAGTGCCCAGCCCCGCAGCCCACGTCGCACCAGCGCCGCCAGTGAAGTAGATCAACGCGGCCATGGCCACGATGTACAGCGCATTCCTGCCGACAGCGCCGCGCACCTCAATGACCTGGCCATCCTTCGGATAGACGTAAGCCCATAGATGCCGCGGCACGACGCGCCCACCGATCGACACCGACCAATCGCCCTGGTCCAGATCGATCACGTGCCGATGCAGGAAATCGCACAGGCGCTCGCCTGGCTGCAGGTCCATCGCGATGTGGCGCTGCCCTTCCAGCGTCACCGGATGCGGCGTCAGCACCAACTGGCCGTCGCAAGCAGGCGTGGTCATCAGACCCATGTGTAATACCCCTCGATCCGTGCGCCGTAGTCCGGCAGCTCGCGCACCCGATGCAGCCAGCTGCTGCCGAGCGCGCTGGTTGTGTGGAGCACCCAACCCTCGTGGGCCAGGTAGAAGAAGACGCCGACGTGCCCGGGCCGGCTTTGGCCCTTGTCGAACATCAGCACCAGGTCGCCGTCGGCCGGCCTGTTGGTTGGCGCCGCATATGCACGGGACAACTCGCCCAGCGCCACCTGCCCTGCAGCACCACGCGGGCGCCGCGCCGGCACCTGCACGTCGCGGCCGAACAGCTCGCGCTGCACCTGCATCACCAGGTCGGCGCAGTCGTAGCTGTCAGCGTCGTACGGGATGTTGAGGAACCGCTCCACCTCGCTGGCCCGCATCAGAAGATCCCCGGCAGCGTGTGCGGATTCGCGCGCAGCTTTACCGCCTGCTGGCGCATGAAGAAGTCCACGCCAATCTGCGCGGTGATCAGCGGGCCGGCAGCGTGCACCTGTGTCAGCGGCAGGTAGAACCGCCGGGCGATGACGTCGGGCTGCACACGATCCGTGATCAGGACACGGCACATCACCAGCTCGTTAGGCTGGACGCGCTCCAGATCCTCGGTAATGCCGCGACCCACGTTGTCCACTTCGAGCTGCGCGCGTGGTGTCTGCCCGGCCTGATCAGCTGGCGGCGTAAACCGAAACCGGCAGCGGATGTAGAGGTTGCCATTGCTGACCCAGTCCTGCGTGTCGTTGACGATGCGCAGGACTGCACCAAACGATGGCGCGGTCATCTCCAATAGTTCGAGCGGTCCGTCGGTGTCGGTGACGCGCTGGCGGCGCTCCTGGAACGTGCTCATCGCAGGTACTCGATCTGCACGTCACATTGGTACGGGCGATCGACGCCTTCCACGGCGCGCAGCTCGCCAATGTCTCCGCCGATGAACTGCGCGGTGATTTGCTGTCCACTTCGCGGGTGCGCCATCGTGAACGTGCCGACAACCTTGATCACATCGAAGTACCAATCCAGGAATGCCGTGGCGTCATCCTCCGTGGAGAAATCGAAGGACAGCAGCAGATTCACCACAGTCCGCGAGTTGATCCGCTCCTGTTTGGGCAGGCCGCGATCCATTTCCGTTCGATTGACTGAGGGCACGGGCCGCTCGCGGATGGCGTCGTAAAGCACGCCGACATAGCTCGGTAGGCTTGCCATCAGCGTCGCGGCCTTGTGTCGAAGCGGCTTTCGATGGCACCGGCCATCCGCCCGCCACTTGCAATGTCGGCAGCACCGATGTCGATGATCATCTTGCGCAGCTCACTGCCATCCGCACCGCGGCTGCGCTCTTCGCGTTGCTGCGTTGGTTGGCCCGAATAGTTATTGATCTCCACAGCCATCTGGCCCCCACCGCGTCCGGCAGCGGGCATCACGGTCCTGCCAACCAATCCGCCCGCCGCATAACCTCGGCCGCTGCGTATCGTGCTGAGCAGGGAAAGAAATGCGCCAGGCCCGCCAATAGAGGCGATGTCGCGCTGGCTCAACACGCCCTCACCCTTGTGCACAACACCCGCCGGCTCGAACTTGCCGCCCGGCCCGGTGTACCCGCCGGTGTCCCAGCCCTGCAGCGGGATCGTCTCGCGCTGTACGGCTCCGACCTGGCTGCCACCGAACACCCCACCCAGCAGGCTGGTCATCCCCTTGCGCACCGTGATCCGCGCAAAGTCAGCGATGATCGAGTTAGCCATGTCTCTGAAGCTGACTTTGCTGTTGGTCGTTGCCTTGACCACCATGTCCTCAAACGAGGTCAGCGCCGACGTGGTGGCACTTTCCACCGCACCGGCCGCGTTGCTCGCCTCATCGCGGTAGTTCGCCCAGGCAGCCGCCGCTCCCCTGCCCCAATCGGCCTGTGCCTCCGACATGCGCACGTACCCATCGCGGATCACCTGCACACGGCGCTCGGTAGCATCACGCACCGCCGCCTCTTCAGCGGCGGCAGTCGCTTCATCGATTCGGCCGGTGTTCTTCTGCAGTGCGAGCTCGGTGAGCCGCTGCGCTTGCTCGCGGTAGACGCCGTTGAGGCGCTGCTGGATCTCGAACTCGCGATCGCCCGCGCCAACCCGGGCGATCATGGCGTCCATGTCCTCCTGGAGCGCATCGGTGCTGGCGTTGAGCGCCGCCTTGTAGGAGGCCAGCGCGTCCTCGCGCTGCTTCTTCAGCTTGCTCTCTTCGGTGGACAACACCTGCAGGGCCGCGGCGCCCTCGGTGCGCACCTTGGCCAGCTGCGCCTCCAACTCGCCGACCTGCTTGTTGACGTCGATCGACTGCTTGCCGCTGACGTTGCGGCTATTGAGGTAGTCGATCTGCTTCTGCAGCGACTGCGCTTCTGCGGCGGTGCCCCGCTCGGCCAGCTCACGCATGCGCTGGTAGTAGGTCTCGGCCGTCACCTCGCGCGCCTGGTACTGCGCCTGCAGCACCTTGGTGCTGGTGGTGATCTGCGCCTGCTCGGCGGTGAACGCATCCTTGATGCTTTGCAGGCCCGCAGAGCGGCTGGCGGTTGCGAGACTTGTGGCGCCCCTAGCGCCTTTGGCCGCCGCTTCGGCGCGCATTACTTTTTCGCGCTCGGCGAGCAGCTTTGCGTCGGTTACTCCCGCTTTCGCCGCATCCACCTTCATCTGCTTGATCTGACCCTCGAGGTCAAGCGTCTTGCTCAAGCGGCTATTGGTGTCATCCTGGAATTTCAGGCTGGCCCGCGCTTGCTCAGAGTCGACTGTCGGCCCACGATCGACGGTTGCGATCACGTTGGAAAAGTCCGGCCCGGCCGCGCTTTCCAGCGCGCCCTTGGATGCCTTGATGAGGCTGCCCAGCGCACCCAGCGAATTAAGCATGCCACCGCCGATCGTCTGACCAGCGGTGCTCTTTTCGGCCTGTTCCTGCTTTTCGGCGATCTCGTCCAACAGGCCCGAGTAACGAGCAAGGCCGCCGACGACGCCACCTGAGTTGGCCAATGCGGCGCTCAGCCTTTTCCAGACGACACTGTTGCCGAGCGCGTCCTGCTTGGAGATCACGCGGTCCAGAAGATCGGCGTACTTTTCGACCTCGCCCCAGGCGCCAGAGGCCTCATCTTTGATGCTTGTCCACGCACGGGACATTGCCGGCATGTCCGTCTGCGCACGCCGCGCCACGCTCTCCAGGTGGGAATCGTAGAGCTGAACTGCCTCAGCAACAGCCTGCTGCTTGTTGCCTTCTTCGACCAGGGTATTGATGCGGTCCAGCTGCGTCTGGGTGAGAAAGTGCTCGGTCTCGTTGAGCTTGAGCAGCGCCTCGACCGGGTCCTTACGGATGTCCTCGAACTTGGCGATCGTTTCGTCGATCGCCTGCCCGGTTGCGGCCTGCATCAGCGCGGCGCTGGCCGCGACCCGGTCGAACTGCTCTCCGGTGAATTTCCCGGACTCAGCGACCTTGAGCACCGCCTCGCGGGCACTGCCCAGGGAGACACCGTCCAGCTGGTCCAGCTTCGAGACCAAGCCCTCCAGCTGCCCAGTGGATGCGGCTGCGTAGTTACCCGTGGCAACCAGTGCATTGCTAAAGGCAAACGACCTGTCCTCGCCCTGCTTCCAGGCCAAGGCCAGCGCCGCGACCACAGCAGCGCTCAGAGTCAGTGGATTGACCATTGCCAGCACCGCACCGGAGACGCCCTTCAGCGCAGGGCCAATGCCGCCAAAGCTGTCCTTGATCTGCCCACCCTGCTGCACCAGCACCGTGAACCACGGCATGCCGCCCTGCAGGCTGGTGAAGATGTCGGTGAACTGCATTGGCAGCTGCGCAAGGGCCTGGCTTGTCTGACCCGAGGTCTTGCCCAACTGCGTGATGACGTTGTTTCCAGGCAACGACTGGCCGGCCTGCTTGCGCACGTCGGACAGCTGACCGCGCAACACGGCCAGACCCTGCTTGATGTCGTTGAGGTCCGCACTGATGCGGACGCGCAAATTTGCTGATTGGTCGGCCATTTACCGGTTCAGATCGTCGAGGTACTTCGTAAAGGCGGCGGGCTCAGCACCCATCGCCATCCGCACGGCTTGCGCCGTGGATGCTTCGCGCATAAGCAGTTGCTCGCGGTCATCGCGCACAGCTGCTTCAGCAAATGCCCTGGCTTGCGCCAGGGTGTACGTCAGGACGTCTCGCCGCTGGTGTCCGCGGGCGACGAGGAAGTGGACGAGGTCGGCCCAGCCGGTTGCGCCTGCGTCATTCCCACCGCGTCGACCGCCTTGCCGGCGGCTCGCATCAGGCTCGGCAGGCGCTGGCCGAAAAAATCCTCATTGAGCTCCACCACCGCCTCGACCAGCGCAGCGGCATCTGCCAGCGAGGCATCGGCGATCCACGTCTCCGGCTTGCCTGCCACGATGGCGCCACCCTTTGCGAAGGCGGCGGCATCCTGCTCGAGCACATCCATCATCAGCGCGGCCACCTCGACGGTTCCGCCCGCGCTGACAAGGCTCGCTGCAACAATCACCCGGCCGATGATCGGCCGGGTCGCTTTGATGAAGGGGCCGATCTGCGCCAACGTCAGAGGTGCCAGTTCCAGCTGCTCGCCGCGGTAGGTGATCGTGCGCGTGGGCGGCGTCAAGATGTCGATGTCGTCGCTCACTTCTCGGCATCCCAGGTGAAGTACTGCGACACACCGGCCGGCTTGCTGGTGTCCTTGTTGATGGTGCCGGTGACGGTACCGGCGCCATACTGCTCGCCGATCAGTGCCATTTCCCCGATCACTCCACCGGACACACGGTAGGCCTGCGCGCGGACTTTCTTTCCGCTACGCGCCTCGTTGAAGCCGAGAAACAGCAACTCGTATTCCTCGTTCGGGTTGACCAGCGCCTGCAGGCGCTCAGCAGCCCCAAATGCATACGACACCTTGATGTTCGGCGCACCGCTCACCGGGTCCACAATCGCCGAGTCAGCCGGCAGGTACAGGGCACCGTTCTTGATGTCCCAGTCCTTGCCCTTCTCGAAGGAAGTGGAGCCGGTGGCCGGCTTGACCGCTGTGATATCGGTTGCCAGGTTGAGCAGCGGCGTGACGCCATCTTTGTAGGCCACCACCAGCTCATCCACCGCCGCGCCCGCAACGATGCTGGTCGCGGTGCCGCGCAACACGTCTGCGAAGTTGTCCGCGCTGAAGTCGTGCATGGTGAAGCTCACCTGCACCTCGGTGACGCGGTCGACCGAATTGCGGTTTCCGCCGCCGGGCTGGGTGTTGTCGAGCAGGTTGATGCGGTTGGTCTGCGGCGCAAAGCTGAAGGCCGAGCAGTTGCCGATGCCGCGGAACGGCTTGGCAGCGCCGCGCTTGCGCAGGTGGATTTCGCCGCTGCCGAGATAGCTGTAGTCAGGGGAGTTGATGGGCATGGTGTCCTCGTAGGTGCCGGCAGCCGGCGTCAGGTAATGGGGATATGGGATTGGTAGGTGAGCAGCGCGCCGACCCAACTCATGCCGGCTTCCGGCTTGACCGGCTCCATGGAGACGTACTGCGGAACCTGGATGCGCGGCGGGTAGCGGAACTGCTGGTCAGCCATCGCGCGCTCGACATCGGCCACGGCTGCGTCCAGACGCGCCTGCGCGGTATCCAGAGGCGCAGGCATCTTGATCAGGATCACCAGCGTGGTGAGGCGGTGGGTGCGAACCAGCGCGGCATCGCTAGCGCGCTCCTGCTTGGCCACCAGCGCGGTCAGCACGGCAGTGGCGTCTTCATTGACCTGGCCCGGCTCCAGGGTGAACGCGGCGCCGGCGTTGGTCTGGTAGCCACCGTCAATGCTGATGCGCTGCAGGCAGTCACCCGCGGCGGCGCGCAATGTTTCGCGTGGGCTAGCCATGGTCAGCTACCCACTGGCTGATGGATTCGTCCTGACGCACGCGTTCCGCCAGCACCAGCGTTTCACCTGGCAGGACCAGGCGGCCGCGCTTGGCGGGTTCCACTTCTGCACGCTGGAACGTCACCAGTGTGTAGCCCGTGCTGACTGGCATGATGTCGTCACCGAAGTCGCGCACGTTGCGATCGATTTGAACGGTGCAAGACACCACCGTATCTGCGCCTGGCGCCTGGTAGGCAGCAACATCCGCCATGCCGACAACCGCAAACGCGGCAAAGGCGTCATAATCAAACGCTTCGAGGAACTGGCGCTGGTTCATACGCCAGCTCCACGAACAGCTGATTCCAGAGCCTTCTCCAGCTCGCGATTGAAGTAGAACGGCATCAGCTTGTCCCACGTACGCTGCGCAAGGCCGAAGATGTCGTAACGCGGGCTGTAGTTGGCCTGCTTCGTGAAAATGAAGATCGAGCGAATTGCGCGGCTACGGTCGTTGCTGCGCTCATACAACCCGGGCAGCAGACGGCCTCGGCGCTTGGTCAGGACGATGTACTCGTAACTCCGTCCGAATTTGCGCGCCTCACGCCGCTGGCGCTTGGTCCGACGCTCGTTCGTCTCATTGGACACATATCCCTGTTCGCCACCAGCGCGCAGTTGCGACAGGATCTGCCGAATCTGGCTCGAGGGCACATTGCCGAACTGATCTAGCGGAGCGCGCTTGCCTGGCACGGCAAACGTCCCAGCCGGCATCATTCCCTTTGCCTGCAACAGAAGTTCCATGCGCTTCTTGCGGCGGGTACCGCCTTCCACCTCGGGCTGCAGGTACTTGGCTGGCGGCGTGCCCTTGAATGCCTCGTCTCGCAGGAAGATTTCGGCAAACAGGCGTCCTTTGGTCGCCTTGCGATACAGCGCCGCATTAATGGTCATCGGCGTCGGCCGGTCGAACACGCGCGGCGCCGTCCGCTTCCACACTTCGCGGATTTCAAAGGCGGTCGCATTGCAAGCCTGCATGACTGCAAACGGCAGCTGCTCACGCTCCAGGGCGGAAAACTGGCGGCCCAGCAGGTTATCGGCATCTACAGCGATGCGGATCTGGCTCACGGGCTGCCCTCGCCCGCTGGCGTACCCTGCACCTGCTCGACCTCGCTCAGGTTGGCTTCGTAGAACTCCAGGCAGCGCTTGCGGCCGCGCGAAACATCGAGCACCTGCTCGAGGGCGCCATTCTTCACCCAACTGCAGCGCTGCGTCAGGCGCGGTTCGATTTGCACGAAGGTGCGCACCGGCACGGCAATCACGGCCGGCGCCGGGGTCACAACCACCGGGCGTGCAGCATCCTCGCGCGTGATGCCCTTTTTGCCGCAGCCAGCCAAGGCAACGACCAACGCAATGACGAACAGAGAACGCAACATCAGTAGCCTCCCAGGCTTGGGCACGCAGCCGCCAGCGCCTGCAGGGCCGCGTTGCACTCCGCCGGCCGCTGGTCGTATTCCTGCTTGAATGCCTTGGCGCTGCGGTCAGCTGCTGCCTTGGCGATCTCGGTCTTGTCGCGCAGACCGGCGTTGCGCTCCTGCAGCATCCGCAGCTTTTCGGCCTCGGCCTGCAACTTGGCGGCGATGGTGGCCAGCGCGGCGTCCTTGTCGGCGTTGTTGCGCTCCAGCTCGGCGCGCTTGAGCTGGGCCGCTTCCAGGGCTGCCGTGCGGTCGCTTTGGCACTGCGCCACCTGGCGCGTTACCACGATCACCTGCTGACCCTTGCGGTAGGACGTGAGCGCAGCGATCGACAGCAGCGCGGCAAGACACGCGCAGATCACCTTGAGCCGGCTGCCCGGCTTGCGCAGCCAGGTCAGCGCATCCGCCGCCCAGCCGAAGACCAGCGCCAGCAGCGCCTTGAGGAAGACCAGAATATTCATCGTTCGCTCTCCCGGCGACGCCACGGGTAGATCAGCAACACCGTCAGGCTCACGCGCACCAGCAGCACGTACCAGGGCGTGGGGGTGTGCTGCGCCAGATCGCGCAGGAAGATGCCCAGCATGCCGACGGCCAGGCCGATAAAGCAGGCGCCTCGCAGCGCCCAGGCGGCGCGATCGCTTGCGCGGTCACCCAGGTGGAACGTGTGCAGCAGCTGCCATGTGGTGGCGCAGAACACTGCCAGCGTGCTGACCAGGCTCAGGAGGTAGATGGTCATGCACCACCTCCCGCGCGGCCGGCCAGGCGATCGGACCACTTCTGCAAGGCGCCCAGGTAGTGCGGCAGCATCGGCTTGATGATGAAGCCGCTGAGCCCACTCACCGCGATCCCGATCCGGTGGATGGACGGGAAGTAGTTGGCCAGCGCCACCACGATCCATCCGGCGGCCAGGGCAAAGCCCAGCACGAACAGCCCCAGCAGGCCCACACGCAGCAGCAACGTCAACCACTGCACGCCAGGCCCGCCGCTGGGCGCGGACACCTTGCCCACGTCGATCTCACTGAGCACCAGCAGGCCGAGCAGTGCGCCGACCACCGCAGCCAAAAACCACGACTGCGGAATCCCCAGGAACAGGTGCTCGCTGCCGGTGATCACCTCGGTGACCACCACGCTGCCGGCGCTGGTGGCTACCAACAGTGCGGCCGACTTGAGCAGTACAGTGGCGCCGCCATCCATCATCGACGCACACCGGCCAGCTCGACGCCATCCCAGATGACCTCGTCGCCCCAGAAGTTGCCGCCGTTTTCGTGCCTGGCGATCGCCTTGGTCAACTGAAACGCTGTGGCAGGCGCCTCCACACTGATGGGCTGGTCCACATCCACGCCCAGCGCGGCGGCGACCTGGCGCGCATACGCGCCGGTGTCGTTCTCCACCGGCGGCGCCCAACGGTTGATGATGCCGCGCACGGTGCGCAGGTTGTGCTTGCGCTGATAGGTCAACAGCGTCTTGACCAAGGCACGGAAGCCGTATTCGGGCGTGTCGAACACGGCAAAGCGGGCCTCGCGTGCGCGTGCAGCCGCGGTGCGATCTTCGCCCTGCCAAGCCACGCCGGTACGATCGATGTTGCCTGGATTGTTGTTGCGGACGCCGCGCGGCGGGGCCATGTGCTGATCCTTGGGTCGAGTCGAAAAGAGCCACCACCGCCCGCGCCACCCGGGCATCTGCGTGCGGTGGTGGGTAAGGCTTAGGCGGCCACCGGCGCTGCGGTGCCCGGGGTGAGGCGCACCAGCACAGTCGCCGCGCCGTTGCCGGCCGCTTCGATCGCGTAGCCGATGTTGTTGGTATCGCCGGCACCACCGGCAGCCGAGATGGCCTGCTTCGTGTCGGCGTCCCAGTTGACCGAGGCGCCGCGCGCAATCACGGCGGCCGGCAACTTGGGCAGGGCGAACACGCCCTCCACGTGGGCGGCGATAGTCTCGCCAACGGCGCCGTCTGTGACGGCGATGGCCACCAGCTTGCCGTCGGCGATCACACCGCCGCTGAGTACGGCAGCGGTGAGGGTCACGTCCAGCACGCGGCCGTCTTGGTATGCGTTTTTCATGGGAAGTACTCCAGATGCGAAGAGACGCCGCACCGCGCCTGCGGTGCGGCAGGCGGTTTACTGGCCGGGGTTCTTGTAGATGCCGCGGTAGTCGGCGATGGCCGGCGCCGCATCCATGCGCACCTTCCAGGCCACGCCGTCGACGGTGAACCCTTCGTGCTGCTCCAGGTACGGCGTCTGGTTGCCGTCCAGATAGCCCACCACCAAGGCATCCACGTAGGCCGAGTTGGCCAGGCCGTACCACGCCTTCGGGTCGGCCTGGTCAAGACGACCGTCGCTCTCTACTTCGAAGGTGTTGCGCACGATGTTGGGCGTGGTCTGGTTGTTGGCGCCGCCCACTGCGTACTCAGCGGCCCGCACCGTCAATGCGGCGCCGGAGAGTGCCACCGGCACCAGTAGCGTTTTCATGGGCACGCGGATGACGTTGCCGTCGGCGTCCTTCTGCAGCGCCATGCGCGCCTGCATGGCGCTGACGCTCTCGGTGGTGATCGTCGCCGCCGGAAGCAGGTTCCCGTGGTCGGCATGGAACAGCGTCTTGCCGTCGGCCAGCCGCGGATTCTTGACGATCAGATCGAACACCGCCTTGGCCAGCGTGCGCTTTGCGGCCTGGCCCATCTTGCGCGGCACATCACTGAAGATGCCCAGGTCGTCATTGATGATGGCCTGGCGGGTGATGGTGAACAGCCGGCCCCAGGTGACGATCTGCATCGACTGCGACTGCTCGCTGAAGGTGCCCTGCTTGTACTCACCGCCCTCGCGCACGGGCAGCAGATCCGAGAACGCACCCAGGCCGACCAGATTGGTCGGCTTGAAGTCTGGCACGCTCACAGCGCGGGTGAACTCGCTGAAGCGCTCTTCCACTTCCTGGTAGCCCTGCAGCACCGAGCGGCGTGCGGCATCGCCCAGCAGCGCCGGGAAGTCCGAGGTGGAATGGGTGAAGGCCATGCCCACGATCTCGCGCCGGTCCATGCCGCGCGGATTCACGCCGGCCTGCACCAGGCACTCGCGCGCCATCTCCGCCAGCGAATGGCCGCGGTACGGGTTGTCACCGGTGGCCTGCGCCAGGCCCACGCGCGCCTGGATCGCATTGGTCATCGCCGCGCGCACGTTGTCGCGCTGGTCGCCGCCAGCAACAACGCCGGCACGGCCGTTGAGCGGCTCACTGTTGCGGCCCATCAACGCCAGGATGTGGCGGCCCACGTTGTCGGGGGTCACCGCAGGGTCGGCGGCGGCAATGACGCCGTCCACATAGGCGCGGATCTCCGCATTGCCCATGTGCGGCTCGGCCATCGCCATGATGTCGGCGTTGCGGCCGCGCATCGCGACCAGCGCCGCTTGCACGGCGGCCGCGGCGTCTGGCGCAGCAGCGACGACCGGTGCCGGTGCAGGCGCAGGCGGCGTAGCCGTGGTGGTGGAAGCACCCTGCCCGCCACCGGCGTTGGCGAGGATGCGGAGGTAGGTTTGTTGGGTCATAGGATCCTCGATGTGGCCAACGACGGCCGTTTGGGTGACCTCGGGAAGTGAGGCGAAAACGCTGGGGCTGAGCGCGGCGGCGATATGGCCGCGCAGCTGCGCGGCGACGGGCGCCGGCGCTTGGGTGATGGCCTGCAGGTAGCCGGTAAGAGCCACAACAGACGCGGCCTCGGCGCGGGCGGTGGCAGCGGTGTCCGCCACGCGGTCCGCAAAGCCGAACTCCACCGCCTGCGCGCCGGTGTACCAGTGGTCGGCCCCATCGGTGAGCAGCTGTTCTACCTCGGCGCGCTTGCCCGTCTTGGTGGCGTACGCCTCCAACATCGCGCCGGCATGTGCATCCAGCGCGGTGGCGTATTGGCGGAACGAGGACGCATTGCCGGCGGCGATGGTGTGCGGTGCATGCACCATCAGCAGCGAGCTGGCGTACATCACCAGCTCATCGCCGGCCATGGCAATCAGCGAGGCAATCGAGGCGGCCTGGCCATCCACGAACACCACCTTGTGCGCGGCGTGTTGCTTGAGCGCGTTGTAGATGGCCATGCCATCGGCCACCGCGCCGCCGCCGCTGTTGATGCGCACATGAATCGTGCCGGCGGTGATCTGACCGATCTGCTCGGCCAGCTGCAGCGGGGAAACAGATTCAGACCAGAGGCTGTCGCCGATGGTCCCGTAGATCATCACCTCGGCAACGTCGGTGGCGCGGGCTTCGATCTTGAGCAGGCACGGGCCGAGCGCCGGGCCGGCATCGGCAAGCACGCGGCCCAGTGCCGCGGTCAGTGCGTGGGGTCGCATAGTCAGATGTCCCTCAACATGTCGCGCGAAAGGTCCGCACGCAGTTGCGCGCGGGCTTCCGCAGGTGCCGGCGCGGCCGGCTGCAATTGCTGCTGCTGTTGCTGCCAGTCCTGGCGCTGCCGCAGCACTTCGTCGGGGTTGTTGCCGTATTGCAGCGTGTTCTGCTGCGGGCTCACCCAGCCGCGGTCCTCGGCCTCGCCCTTGGCGTAGGCCTCCTTGAGCGGGTCAATCCACGGCATGATCGGCCGCACGTAGGTGGAGGCGGCCAGATGCCGCAGCGTCCAGCCGCGCGGCATGCGCACCTTGCCGGATAGCACAGCCGCCTCGATAAAGCGCTGGCGCGTGGGCCGAACGAACAAGGCAATGAAGCGCTCGGCCAGCATCAGGTAGCTGCCCCACTTTTCCACCAGCTCCTGCCGCTGTGCGGAGTAAGTGCCGTTGTAGTCCAGCGACAGGCTGGAGAAGCTCACACCAATGCCGCCGGCAGCGGCGCGCAGCTGTTCTTTGCGCCAGGTTGCCGCATTTGGGTTTGGGCGGTCGGTGCCCAGGCTCTCGATGGATTCGCCCGGCAGCAGGTCGTCAAAGATCGCACCGGGCGCCATGCGCAACTCGCGCACGGGCACGCCCTGCTGCATCAGCGCCACACCACCCAGGCCTTCGCCCGGTGGCTGATACACCTCGCCAGACCCTTTTTTGATCTGGAACGTCATCGACGCCGCCACCTTTGCGGCGATGCGCTCCGACTCTTCGTAGTCCTTCACGTCTTCAAAGCGCGACATCGCACTGGCAAACACGCTCAAGCCACGCACCTGATGCAGTCGCTTGAGGTGGGCAATGCAGTGCATCACTTCGGCGCTCACGCGCTTGGTTTCGGTGGTCCAGCCCAGCGGGTCGCCCGGGTGCTGCTTGTACACGTGGTAGGCCACAGGGCGGCCCCATGCGTTGCGCTCCACGCCCTGCAGGATGTTGCGGGCCGGGTCGTTGAAGTCCAGCGGCACCAGATCGGCCTCCAACATCTCGATGCTGTAGGGCACGCCGCCGCCATGCTCCAGATACGGCACACCGCCGCTCAGGTCTTGGTAGAACGCCTCGCCGTCGCGCAACCAGCTGCGTGCCAGCAACTGCTGGCACGCGCCATAGTCATGCGCGCGGGTCACTTCGGGCGTGTCCCACCAGACGTCCCACAGCTCATCCAGCTGCAGGGCCAAGTCGCGGTTGATCGGCTGGCCTGGCAAGCGCGGTGCAGAGAGCACGTCGATGCCCGAGCCCACGGTGTTTTGCACCAGCACGTTGAGTGCGTTGTCGGCCAGGTCCAGGTCGCGCTCAAGGTGGCGCGCCTGGTCACGCAGCTGCCGGGCGTCCATGCCGGCAATCGCATTGCCACTGCCCCAGTCGCGCGCCAACTTGCGGCTGCGCGATGGGCGGGTCACCTCATGGGCGCGTGCTAGTACGCGCAACTGCTCGTTGCGCTGGGCGAGCTCGGTTTCCTTAGCCGTGATGACATTGGCGGCGCGGGCCTCAATGGCACGCACGTTCCGGTCGTGGGAAATAGCGACGCTCAGCCGGTCGCGGGCAACAACAGCGGTAGCCATCAAGTCCGGCCACCGAAATCAACCGTCGCCCAGCGAGCGCGACGGCCAGTGCAGGCCTGCCGGTCAACGGCGGCCTGCCACTCCTGACGGCCCTTGCGGATCTCGGCCAGATCCGCGCGGGTAAGCATGCGCTCACCGAACCGAACGCTCTGCCCTTGCAGCACGGCAATTTCTGCCTGCTGGTACATGGTGAGCATTTCCTGAGCCGTCTTCATGAAGAGTCAGGCTAGTGATCAACGCATCTCAAAACCAGGTAAAAACTGAGAGCACCCCTCCCCCCAACTCATTGAAATTATTACTTATTTCGAAAATTAGTCTCAACCTTTGCCAAACTACTCACGCGTACCCAATGGTGGGCTGATGCACGAAACGAGCTGCACAAACGAATTGAGAGGTCTTGCGGGTAGACGCTTACCCAGGCTGCTATTCTGTTAGGGCAGGGGAGTTTTCATCACAAGGAGCAACACATGAAGTGGATTCATCGCGCGGCTGCTGTTTCGATGCTGGCACTCTCGCCAAGCCTAGTAGCTGCACAATCGAAGGACGCCGTACCGCAAGCTGTTAATGCGGATATCTGGGCCGATGTGCAGCCGCAGATTCAGGCCGCGATACAAACCTATGTGAACAAGCAGAAAAGGTATCCAGGTCAAGACACCAAGATCGTCGCGCGCGTCTCGTACGAGCCATCAACCAGACTGGTGATTGTTGAACTAGGACGCGGCTTCATTCCGAAAGACATGACAAAGTGGAAGGAAGCCTTTAGTCCTACTTATAACCAAGTCAGTCAGTATGGCCATGACTTGGTTGACAACATTTTTGATGTCTCGACTGTATCACTCCGGTTTGATGGATTAACCATCAACGAGATATTCCCAGATGATTTCCCCGTACAAGTTGCCAGGATTGAGTCACCCAACCCCCCATCCGCCCCCACCCTCTTATTAAATCCAGGGGGCGGATATTATTACAATCTGAAAAGTAAGAAATGGGTCACGCAACAAGCCAAAGCAAACGAAATAGACGAGGACGGAATCACCTGGACCTTTGCGACACTGACTGATACCAAGATTAAATCTTATTCGCCAAACCTAACGTACAAACCGTACTTTTCCAATATTGTATTCAGCCGAGATCTCGGCAACATTTGGATTGACCCCGTAAGCAAAGTGCCTTATGAGAGGCTTGGCACAAGGTATTACACGAAGACGTTATACCCTGATAAAGGCGCTACGTTGTGGAACATCTTCCCTCAGGGCACCGACGACTCAGCAAGAAGTCATTTACGCGAATGGGATGAAGATTATGCCGCCAGGGCGCTCTATGCGAACTTTTTGAGCGCGGATTATCTCATCACCTTTCACACGAATGGAGGGTCGGCGGTAAAAAAAGGCATTGAAGTCGTGGTGCAAACCGGCAGCCCTGGCGCCCAAAAACTCGGAAATAGCATTCTTTGCTATGCCAAAGAACAGATACATGCTGATCCCACTTATAAAGACTTCAAAATCGCGGGCAGTGTTACTGAGCTGGATAAGATCGAAAATCGCCTCAGCACAATGCCAGCCGTAAGCATAGGAGTTGGTTATACAACCGACACCGGAGACGCCCAAGCGTTAAAGGACCAATTTTTTCGGGATGCTTTTGCAAGAGCGATCGAGAAGGGCCTACGACTTCGAGACGAACCTTGCTCACCCTTTACATTAGTTGACGTGGAAAACGCAACTGCGGGCCCTTGGCAAAGCGTTTATCCAAAACTCACGTATTCCGGTGATTTTGATACGTGGCTCCATGCCGAAACGACCTTCATCAGCTGCCCCACCAACGACTGCAAGGTAAAGAAGTTCTCCGAGGTTCACAACGCGGATATCAAAAATAAAACCATAGAGCTGGAGTTTTATTGCCCAGGGCCTTTAAATGCGCCGCTAACTTATATCGCCAAGACAAAAATATTTGACCGATATAATGTACAAGGCGGCGAATTCCAGCATCAATACACTTGTAAAAACTAGCAGTCCCGCTCCCTGGCGCCTCGCGCCAGGGAGGTTTCAAGAGCCGACCCTGTTGGAACGGGCTTTCAGCCCACCTGGAAACAATCTGTAGACATGGGCTCTGGACAAACCGTATTTAGCTGCCACGTCTACGACCGGAACGCCTGCGTTCAGGGCTGACTCCATCTCTTGCATGTGATGGACTCTTTGTCTGGCAGGGAAATATGGCCGTTCACCTGCAAAGCACTCCAAAATGGAATCCGCAAACGGCGCAGCGAGCTGCCGACTTACACCGATATCTCGCTGCATTGCAGATATGATGCGCTCGCGAAGCTGATCGTATGGTTTCTTTTGGGCTTCCATCAGAACGACCACCCAGCCCGCGCAAATCCGTTCACACGCGCCTGATTAAAGACCGCAGTTTCATGGGTATCCCGTGATGACTTTTGCATACTAGGCAAATCCTGTTCAAAAGTGCTGACATCCTGATCGAACAAGCCCTTCGTCGCCGGCTGATACTGGTTTTCCAGAACCTCCCACTGCGAGTCGCGGATCACATCGGCCTTCACTGCTGGAGCAAGAGATGCCCAGATGGCATACACGGCAGTGTCGAGCGGCTCGTTCCGCGCCCCCTTTGGTTTGATCCAATAGCCCGATTCCTTGTCGTAGAACTCGACCGTCAGCCCCTTGTAGTACACCGGCAGCAGCGCACCCGGATCCGGACTGATCGGATCTGGCACCTCATCGCCGCGGCCGCCAGGGAAGCGCAGCATGCGCGCTGCCAGATCCTCCGCTTGCCCTTCCGCGTCGGCCTTGTCCTTTGCTGCGAGAGCAGCGGTGAGCCAGCCATACACCATAGTCTTGAGCACAGACGTGCCCACGCCCCACACACCGACGCTTCGCGCCACGGTCTTGTCGCGGTTGTTGACCTCGGTCTTTGCAGGGCGATACACCGCACGCTCCGACTTGCGCTCATTGCGGCCGCGGATCAGATACACCGTCTGCTTGATGAAGCCGTTCGGCGTCTCCACGATGCGCGCCTGGCCGCTCTGGTTGACCAGCTGCTTCACGAACTGCGCCACCGTCTCGGTCCAGTTGCCGCCGTCCAGCGCCACCGCAGTGATGGGCATATCGATGCCGCGTGTGGTCTTCCATGTGCCGCGCAGGTACTCGTCTAGCGCCGGGTAGGTGTCGAGGATGGTGGGGTCCAGGTCGATGATGGCGTAGTCCACCACCCAGCGCCGCTGGCCGCGACCGGTGGCAATCACCTGGATCTCGGCGCGGTCGTGCTGGAAGTCCACGCCCGCTGTCAGCACCAGGCCGCCCAGCGGAACGACGCCTCGCAGCACGCCAGGCTCGCCCAGCTTGGCCACCTCGTCTGCGTCCTGTTCCTGGCGCTCGCCCGCGAATGGCAGGCCGAGCTTGAGGTTGTGGAAGCCGGCGGCTTTATTCGGGTCACGGTCGGCCTCGGCCTTTGCATCGGCCAGGTCTTTCCACGACGGCCCAAGGCCTAACGGCGCATATGCGGCCCACGCGTGGTAGCTGCGGTGATACGGGTCCGCATCGGGATTGGTCGGCTTCCAGTACGCGGTGCCGCCGTGCCCACGCTCGGCAAACATCACATCTTTGTGGTGCTCCTCGATCACGCAGCCGCTCGCCAGGCAAGCGAACGTGCCATCCGGCTGCAAGCGCTCCACATCGAGCGTCTGCTCACCGCCGCAATGCGGGCACTGCACTATGTACACGCGCATGTCGCCTGCTGCATGCCCGGCCTCGATCGCGCTGGCGCCGGCGATTGTCGGCGTGCAGGCGCGGTAGATCTTCGCGCGGTCGCCATACGACATCGCGCGCGCTTCCAACTGCTGGTCGGCCGGCCCCTGCCCGCCGATGTCCTTGGGGTATTCGTCCACCTCGTCCATGAAGATGTAGCGCGCGGTGCGCTGGCGCAGCTGCTTTGCCGAGTTGCTCCAGATCACCCAGAGTGTGCCGCCGGGGAAATGCTTCTCCAGCATGTTGTCGGTGTGGAGCTTGGCCAGCAGCTCGGGCATCTCCATCACCGCCGGGTCGAACTTCGACGCCGCCCAGCTGCGTGCCAGATCCTTCACTGGCTGTGCCACGATCATCGAATCCGCGCCGCGGTCGATCACATAGCCGGTCCAGTTGATGCCGATCTCGGTGGCGCCGATCTGTGCGGACTTCATGAAGTCCACCAGGCGCACCGGGGAGTGGTCGCTCAGGCAATCCATGATCTCGCGCAGGATCGGGTTTCGGCTGGTGCGCCACCGGCCAGGCTCCGCGCCGGAGCCCTTGGCGATGATGCGGTTGGCATCGGCCCACTCGCTCACCGTCTGGATCGGCGGCAGTTCCCACGCACGCTCCCAGGCGTCGCACACGATCGCTGCCGGCTCGGCCAGTTCCACGTCAAAGGCGTTGAGATCCAGCGTCATGCGTCGTCCTCGGTGGCGTCGTTGCGCTGCCCCGGTGGTGCCAGCAGCTGCCGCGCTTCTTTCTGCATCGCCTGTGCGATCAGGCGCACCTCGGCCTCCAGCATCGCCTCGATCGCACGCGGGTCGCTTTCGGCGGCCAGCTTGGCGCGCAGGCGACCGGGCAGATTCATCATGCTGTTGAGCGCCTGGCGCACGAGGGTGAACACGGCGCGCTCCACGCCCTTCGTGCGCGTCAGCTCGCGGGACTCTTCGCCCAGCTCCAGCTCTGCCAACCGCGCCCGCGCCAGCCGTTCGCGGCGTACGGCTTCCTGCACGCTGGGCACATCGCTCGGCAGCACGCGGGCGGTGGGCACATCCAGCCGTGCGTCGGCGCCAGCCGTGCGATCGCCGCCGCGCAGCGGGTCGGTGATGTCATCCAGCAGCGCATCGCTGGCGGCCACGTTGATCCGCTTGCCGTCGGCGTGCATCACCAGCTTGCCGGAGCGACGCATGCGGCGGATGTAGGAGTCGCTGCAATTCCGGTGGGCCGCGTATTCCGCTGCGGTCATGGTTTCGGAACTCATGCGGCCATCCCTGTTCCGTTCGGAACCAAAGCCCGGAACAAAAGATGCACGAAAAGTGGGGTCCGAATTACCCGCAGACGGGCAAGGTCCAGGAGGACCCGCGCCACGGTCGCGCCCGCCACCCCGGCCACTACGGTCGCGGTCGCTCCGCCCTGCCCCTGCCCACCTGCGCGGCGATTCCCGTGGAACACGACGCCACGCGGGCACGTCCACACCGTCCGCACCTCGGCCGCGAGGTCTGGACGGCCGCAGCCCTTGGAATCATTGAGGTGTCCAGACTGTCCACACTGTCCATACCTGTTGAGAGTTTTTGATTGATGGTGAAAAAGGGTCATGTACGTAGGCGCGCGCGAAAGGTGTGGACGGTGTGGACGGCCTTGCCGCAGTGAGCGGGAGGTCTGGACACAGGTGTGGACAGGTGTGGACGTTGGCGGCAAGGTCTGGTCAGAAGTCCGGTGCATCCGTCGCCTCCTGGCTCGCCTGCTCTCGGCTGGCGCCGGCCAGCCACTCGTCCACCGTCAGGCCAGCACGAAACCATCGCGGCTCTCGCCCACCGTCCGGCCATCGCCGTCGGTGGTTCTCCCAGCCCAGCGTCTTGAGGATGGCCGCCACACGCATCTGCTCCGGCTTGCCGTGCTTGCCTGGGTCTAACCCGATGGCATGCACCAGGATCTCGTCGGTGGTGGCCCAGTCCACCTTGGCTGCAGAGAACTTCAGGCGCGCTGGGTAGCGGTCCTCGGCCATGCGGCCATCCAGCCACTTCTCCACGCGCCCCTCCCAGCTGTCGCCCACGTAGCGCGCGGCCTGCTCCTCGGCTGCCTCGGCGGGCAGCTGCCACCATTCGAAGCCGCCATCGAACATGTGCATCGCCTCGGCCCACAGCTGCTCGCGCTGTGCACTGATCGCATCAATGAGCACCTCTCCATCGGTGCGTACCGGCAGGAAGCGGCGGCCACCTGTTGGATCGCGCAGGTACTGGTGCTCGTTGGTCGTACCGGCGAACACGCACTCACGGCGGTAGGAACGCGGCACGCGCTCGTAGGGCGCTCGGAACTTGTCCACGCGCCGGGTGATGGCCGTCTTGACGCTGGTGACGTCGGCTTTGGAGAAGCTGTCCATCTCGCCGATCTCCACACCCCACGCGCCCTGGATGACCTGATAGAAGTCCTTGCCGCTGGGCGACTCGCTGGTCTCCACGAACCACTGGCTGCCGAAGATGGCGCGCAGCGCGCTGGACTTGCGTTTGCCCTGCTCGCCCTCCAGCACCAGCATGAAGTCCACCTGCGCGCCGACCGACGGCTGCTTGGCGTCGAACCAGAGTACGCGCGCCACTGCGCTCACCATGAAACATTGCGCTGCGCGCCGGCTGTAGGCCGAATCGGCCGCACCGAAGAGATTCACCAGCATGCTTTCCACGCGCGGCTGCCCATCCCATTGCAGGCCGGTGAGGAACTCGCGGATGGGATGGCGCCGGTAACGCCTGGCCACCGCAATCACCGACTTGAGCACCAGCTCGTCGCTGCACTTCATCGCGTACCGGTCAGGGTGCTGCAGCCACGCTGCAAGCTCGTATGCATCGGAGTCGATGAACTCCTCGCGGCTACCACCGCGCCACGGCGGGTCGCGCTCCAGCTTCACCTGGTTGCTCGAATCGTTGAGCCACCACAACCCAGCCAGCCGCTCGTCGTGCTCCATGATCAGGATCAGGTTGTGCAGCGTGCCTTCGACGTTGCGGTCGCGGTTGTACGTCAGCTGCGCCTTCCAGGCGTCCGGGTTGTGATCCCCACCGCCGGGCGGTGCCGTGCCCAGCCCACCGTCAACCACGGTGAGCGTCTTACGTTTGGTCAATGTCATCCCCGCTCGCCCTCTTCGCAGCGTTGCGCCTGCTGCAGGCAGTAGTCGTGCCGGCGCTGGCATCGCGCCGGTGTCTCGTATGGGTTGCGTAGTGCTGCCTCAGCCGAGGCGCGCCAATCGGAGGCAGTTGGTTGTCGGTCACGCCACAGGTCGCATTGCGTGGTGTCACTGCGCATGGCCTGGCACCACGGTGACTTCGATCACTCGCCCGGCTGCCCATGCGGACAACTGCCGTGGCGTCCAGCCGTCGCGCTCCAGCGCATCGGCAATATCCCAGCCGTCCGGCATGCCATCGGTATCGATCAGCCGTACGCTGTGAGCACCTGCGCGCATAGCCAGCTGGGCCAGGCCCGGGATGTAGTGGCCGGCATCATTACGCCACCCGAGCATCGCCTTGCGCCCTGCCGCGTCGGCGTCGGGCCACAACACCACGTTGCGGCCGGCTAACGGCCGCCAGTCGGTCTTGGGCACCGCATTGCTGCCACCTGGCCACGACGCGACCGCATACCGCTCCCACGCGCCAGCGCCAGCCGCGCGGCATTTTTCGCCTTCCACCAACAACACGTCGGCATCAGCCTTGGCCGCCAGGGCGTCCAGGCCGTAGATCGGCCGCGGCGTGGGGAAATGCTGGATGCACCACTGGCGCTTGCCGTCCGGCCCTACGCACCACGTCACTTGCGGCGTCCACTTCTTCACCTTGCGTGTCTGGCGGTCCGTGAACTCAGCACGCAGCACGTAGCCCAGCAGGCGGCCCTCGCTATCGCGGTAGGCGTCGGTACGCACCACGCGCATGCGTCGCAGGCGCCCGCGCTTGGGATTCCAGATCGGCACCGTCCAGCCGTTGCCGGCCAGCAGGTCTGGCGCATCGTCAGGCACTGGCATCAGCGGCACCCACGTCACGTCGAGCGGTGCCTCTACGTCCATGCGCACGTCGTCGCGCGCCTGGCGGAAGTCCTGCGCGCCCAGCTGCACGCACGCCTCGTGGAAATCGCAGCCGGTGATGGCCATCAAGAAGCCAATCACATCGTGGTGTGCGCCGCAGCCGAAGCAGTGCACAAACCCCTTCACCGGAATCACCGTGAAGGATGGCGAAGACTCGTTGTGGAAGGGGCACAGGCCCGCATATTCCTTGCCGGCGCGGCGCAGTTGCACATAGCGCTCAACCACCGCCACCAGGTCCACCGTGGCCTTGAGCTCGTCCACGTCGATTTTGATCTGGCTCATCGGGCCCTTCCCCCTTTCAACTGCTCGCGCCGGGCCTGCGCTCGGTACTGCACGCGCAGGTAGTCGGCGATGCGCGCCCGGCAGCCAATGCCGCCGGTACAAATCTCGGTGTGTTGGCAGTGCTCCGGCAGCGCATCAACGGCGGCCTTCCACTGCTGGCGCGGCGCCTTGGCGATGTCCAGCGCCTTGGTGATGCAGCGGCTCACGCTCATCGCTGCCGATCCAGCGGCAGCGCGGCCTGCGGGTTGTGATGCGCTTCGTCCTGCATGCGCAACCGCTCACGCTCGGCCAGTGCATCGTCGCCAGCCAGGCCTGGCGCACCGCTATAGAGCAGGCGCAGCGCTTCGGCCACGTGCTGCTGTGCGGCTGGGCTCAAGGTGCGGCGAATGTGCGGCGCGCGGTTGATGGTCATGTCATCCACGTTTGCGGCCCTTAGCCGCTGCACGGCGCACGTTGCGCTCCAGGCGGTGGCACATGGTGCGGATGGCCTGCAGCTCGTCGACCATGAGGTCGGCTTCCTGCAGTGACAGGTGCGCATCGTCCAGCGCCTCCAGCGCCACACCAGACAGGCGCCCCGCATGCTTGGCCACATGCAGCAGCTTGGCTTGAATGGCTGCCACTTCATCCGGCCAGCCGTGCTCCGGCGCCGGCGGCACGAAGTCCATCGCGAGCTCGAACTGCGCGCCCAGCGATTGAATCCAGCAGGTGGCCAGTGCCTGGCCGGCGCTCAGCTCCTGCATCCACTCGGTGAGCATCTCCGCCATCTCCATCGACAGCGACTCGCCCTCCAGGCCTCGCAGCTTCTTGCGTAGCGATTCCGCCGTGATCGTCTTGCCGCGCCGCTCCGTCAGATAGGCGGCAGCCGCGCGCACATTGCCCGGCATCTGCGACACCGCGTTGTACAGCGCGTCGCGCCAATAGATGTCTGAGCGTTGGCATGTCATTGCGCAACACCCTGAAACGGTGAGCAGTTCATCGTGGTGGTGGTCTGGCTGGCAGACGCACCATGTGCGTTATGCACACCACCACCCCACTCCTGCGGTTCACTGCCTTGCGGCGCTACCACGTTCGCACCGGCATTGGCGATGTTGTCGCTGTCTTCTTCATTGCCAAGCAAACCGGCAATGAAAGCGAACGAGCCGCTCACGCTAAGCAGAATCGCCGCAGCGATACGCAGTCCTCCCGGCATGGTTGAGCAGACCCGCGAGCGCGTGCCCTGCTCCCACGTACGGCGCACAGCGTCGAGCACTGCCTTCTGGCGCTTCTCACGCATGAGCTTGCTCTCCGTTGACCAGACGACGACCGTGATAGCCTTCGGACAGATCCAAATCGCCACAGGACAAGGCCGCACGCATGGGAATGTTGGAAGATGTGATCAAGGCGCTGGAACGGATCCCGCTTTGGAAACGGGTCAGCGTGTTGCCCGACCAAGTCGAGCAATTGCAAGAGCGCGTGGCCGCCCTCGAAGCACAACTCGCCGGAAAGCCCGGTGCCCTCTGCCCCATCTGCAATGCAGCTGGATTCAAGAGAACAAGGTCGCGCGAGCATCCGGACTTTGGGTTCGCGGGGCTCAAGCTCGACTCCTACGAGTGCGCCGCTTGCGGGCATTCAGAGGAGCGCGAACGCAACGAGGGCGCACATCGATAGCAATGTCGCGCAAGGCGGCGGCGAGCGCGTCCGATATCTCACGCGCAGAGCCATCGACGATCGCAACAGTAATGTGCATCGCGCCGTCTTCCTCGTATCGAACAATCAGAGTTCCGCGGGCAAGCGCCATATCAGAGCCACTCCGGTATATCTGCGAAATCGATCGCCAGAAGAGGCCAACCCACGCGACGGCGGCGCTCTATGAGCGCTGCCCACTCGTCGGCGGTCAGGGTCAGGTCGGCGGTGTCGCCGTTGTTGTAGATAGGAAGGCCCACCAGGGACGCAAGCTCGCCTGCGTCCAGGCGCTCGCTGAGAGGCGTGATGTATCTGCCATCCTGCGAGCAACCACCGGCGATGTACGATCGGACGTCAGTCCCAATCTCACGCGCAGAGGCCACAGGCATGCCAAACAAATTGTCCGAGAAAGAAGTCAGCGACCAACGGCTGGACGCTATCGAATTGGTGCTAGAAGTCGTGCTGCCCATGCTCATCAGCAACGCTCCAAATCAACGTCAGATTCGACGGCGATTGTTGGACCTGGCCGACGCACCACCTGCCCACATGTCGGACAACACGGCGCTGCCCCTTCTGGTGGATGCAATCGAGTCAGCGTGCCCCGACAACGACGCAGCGCCTCTCTAACGAAAGCTGTACCCGATGCGCCCAGTGCATGCGCCAGCTGGATCTGTTCTTTCCTATTGGAGAGCCCAGCAACGACCTTTGCCGTGAGGCTCTGGAGATATTCGGGTGCAATCACGTTCGCGACTCCACGGTTGAAGGCGAGTTGCACATCGGCGATCTCGATGTGGCTACATAGGGCTGTCATGCAACCTGCTGCTGTGTGTTTGGTATCGGGCCGAATACGTCTGGACGAAGGGCATGGCGTGACACACCAGTGCAGGTCTCGATGACGAGAACGTGGTGAGCCGCTACCGGCCTACGCGCAGTAGCCCACTGCGACACCATCGCCGGATGGACATTGAGCGCATTAGCAAGAGCGCGTTGCCCACCGGCGGCCCGGATCGCTGTCTGTATTGGGGTTTCCATGCCGGAAGCATAGCGACGCTATCTACGCATGTAAATAGCAGTGCTGATGGTAGCCGCAATGACCTATCAATAGCATTGCTACATGCCTAGACCTGCAAATCCAAAGACCCCCGAAGGCCAAGCCATCACTGAGGCAATTCAGCGGTCTAGGCAGTCGCAGGCCAAGCTTGCTGACGCGCTCGATGTAAGCGCTGGATTCATCTCCCAATTTGCCAGCGGCCACAGGCCGGTACCTTGGGACAAAGCAGAGCCGCTTGCCGCCCTCATTGGGCTGCCACCCTCGTTGATCAGTGCGGAGTATCGACGGCTGCAAGATCATTTCACGCGATCTCATCCGCAGCGACTCGATGCGGAAATAATCGTCGCGGCGGTTGCGTATGCGAAGAAGGTCGCGGGCCTGATGGCTGACGATTCATTCGCCGTGGAGCATCGGCCGGAAGAGATGGCAGATGCAATCAACGCAACCTTGGAAATGAAGAACGCGTTGGAGGGAAGTAGTGAGTTTGAAGGAAGAGATGGAACGGTTGGCCGAGTCAGTCGCCCTACGCGCTCAGCGCAAGCTGGGGAAAAAAGCGAGCCTGCGCCTCGTCGGGCGCGAAAATCTGCATAGAGAGGTTGCCGGCGCGCCAGCCCCGACGCCCAAGTCGCAGATGGACGACATCACTCGCGAAGGGCACTACCGCATGATTCGCCACTATCGGCATTTCTGGGGGCGACCCATGCAGATTCTGATCGATCAAGCATGCAGGGAGGTGGCCGGTTTTGAGCAACTAGGCGATGAAGAACTGCGCCAATTGATGCGTGACATGGACAGAGGCATCGAATGCATCCGGGAGGACATCAGGTTTGAAGATGCCGGTTTGCTGCGATCAATATCGTAAGGAAGACATGAAAAGAACTGCTTGTATCACTTTGCTCATCCTGACTGGGTGTGCAAGTAGCCCTAAGGGCTTGGAGAAGCCGGAGTTCGCCTCCGCTTTCGTTGTGGAGATTCCCTATCAACTCGCCCTTAAGCGCATTGTTGAAGCAGACGGAGAGTGCCGCCCTAAACCGCTGGTACCGGTTGGTCAGACGATCAACGACGTGCAGAACTACCCTGATCTGCGAGAGGCAAAGATCGTGCAGGGTGCGTCCGGCGTAGGAACGCAGATCTATACCGTCATCACCGTCAAAGAAGTCGAGACTGGGCGGACGGAGGTCACTTTGTATGCAAAGGCTACCCGGGAGCGGCAAGTTGTCCGCCTGAAGCGCTGGGTCGAGGGCGGCAACGGCTGCAAGTTTTAACCGCTCAGCCGCCCATACCGTTCATAGATAGCCTTGCTATTGATTGTTGTAGATAGCTCCGCTATTGTTCTCCTGCCGCGAGGTCGCGGCAGGAGAACGCGATGCGTACCAGCACACCCGCCATAGATGCGCAGGCAGCCACCGTCGCTGCCGACCAAGAATTGCTTGCTATTGCTCGCAGGTGTCTTCAAGCCTGTGCAGCTGCCGACCACTTACACGCCAAAGCACTCAAACGCCGGGGAATGTCGAAGGGTCCGAAGCGCTACCCAAAGCGCAGCGATCGTATCGAGCTCACTGGCTTGCGGGCCGAAGCAGCCAGCCGTGACTTTGTTCGGGAGTTGCGCGCATGAGCGCTCTCGCCGCAAGGTTGACGCCTGAGGATCTGACAGCCGCGATCATCTGGGCCGAAGACGCCATTCGCGAGGATACGCACACCCTCACCACGCTTGGCGATTACGCCTCTGCGAGCTATGCCTCGTGCCTCCAAAAACGCATCGCCAAGCGTAGGGAGCAGGTAGCGCGTTTTCGCTCCGCACTGGCAGAAGCGAGCGCCGCATGAGTGGCTTTCCCTCGGCCAACTTTTGCTTGGGCAGCGGCCAAGGCACGTTGCTACGCCTGTGCATCAAGGGCGACGCCGTCAGCGCTGCGCTGTATGGCACTGATCGCAGCAACAAGATCGCGGTAACGGTGTGCCGCGTTCGTGATGTGCGCCGCATGCAAGGCGCCCTGCAACTCGGCCAGACCGCGTACACCGCCGGCGACGACGCGCTGCAGGCCATGTGCGAATGGATGGCGGCGCACGGTGCATCGGTGGCGGCGACGCCATGAGCAATCGCCCGCTAGAAGCCTTTTTCCCCACCGGGCATGCCGGCCAGACGCTGGCGCTGATGATCTGCACCGACTGGATCTGGGCTGGCCTGTACGACGGCAAGGTCACTCCGTCGCTGGATGGCTGCGCCGTTGCGCCGCGCCTGCGCGCGCGCACCACCGCCCGCCACCTGTGCATCGGCCGCGACACGTTCGCACTGGCACCACGCGTGCTGCTGCGTGCAACGCGCTGGCTGCGGCAACACGGCGTGCACGTACAGGAGCCACGCGCATGAGCCGCACTTATCAGCGCACCCTCGCCGTTGGCTGGACAGTCGTGGCGATCACCGCGGCCATCTGTGTGCCGCTGCGCCTGGCCGAACTTCACGCGGCGCATCGCAGCGCCGGCGCAACGCACGTGGTGGATAGCGAGCAATCGCCTGCCCTCCCCCACGTCCGGCTGGCGCAGGCGGAGGACTGACATGCGCCAGGAAGCCATGCCGCTGCCGTCCACCGTTCCGCAGTGCCAGCCGGGCCACCGCCCGCAGCTGGTCACCACCCACGGCGCGCCGCACCGCTACCGCATCGGCGGCCCGGCGCCGACCACGTTCCACATCGAGTGCTGCCGCTGCGGCAAGGCCACCGCGCCAAGCACCAGCCGCGCGCTCACCGAAAGCCGCTGGACCGAACCCACCGGCCAGCACCGCATCCCGTTGTCCCACCTGAGCCGTGCGCGCGAGCAGTTGTTCGCCCAGCTGGCGCATGCGGCACACGCCGCCTGATTGAGGTCACCATGCATCTACAACCCAAAGCACAGGCCGCGCTGAAGGCGGCCTACGGCGCCCAGGGCCGCACCCTGCGCCGCACCCGTGGCGGCTTTGCCGCCATGCCCGCACAAGTGCAGACCAGCGGCCCCGTGCAGATCCAAGCGTTCACCCGCCGCTGCATCAACTGGCTCGACGAAGCCGGCCTGGTGCAATTCGACGACCCGCAATTCCCCAACGTCATCACCCTCAACCCGCGCGGCATCGCCTACGCCGAGCAGCTGTTGCGCGCCGAACCCGCTGCGCGCGACAAGGCAGGTGCGCGATGAGCGCCTTCGCCCTCTCCACCGTGCGCCACAAAGACCGCGAACGCGCCGACCTGGCCAACGACCTCAAGGCCTTCGCCAAGCGCGGCGGCAAGGTGCAGAAGCTGGGTGCTACGCCGGTGCGCAAGAGCATGTCGCGCCGCGAACTAAATGATGCGCGGATCAAGAAAGATGCCTAGCCAAAACATGACAATGCACCTCCGTCAGCTCTGCAGAGGCCCTACTGCATCATTTGGGTTTCAGCTGCGCGCCGCTCTCTGCGCGCGTCAAGTCCCGGCGCTCTTTAAGAATTTCCATGCTAGTAGCCATGGTGCTAATAACGACCAGCATCATCAGCATAAAAATACCGATCGGCTTGACCCGCTTACGCTTTTCAGCTGGCACACCATGCAACACAGGCTTGAGGTAAATAAACATTCCGCAGCCCATCGAAGCAGCTCCAGCCAACATGCAGCCGAACGCACTAATTGCCCTCAACACGTCAAGGGGCGCAGATTCTTTAACAGCTGCGCCGGCGAACAGAAGCGACACCCCGAGAGCCATGCACTTTGTCAATTCGACAAATCGCTTCATGGCGTTATCAAAGGCCTCGGCCTTGAGATTGTCTATCCGCCGCAGACGCCGTTTCCCCCATCTTTTCTGAAAATCACTGGACGTCCCTTCACGATCTCCACTCATAAGCAACCTCAGCTTCCCTCGACGGCAAATTCTAATGCTTCGCTTGAGCTGGGTATTTGTCGGAAGACGCAAATCAAGCGCGTGATCGCCCTATACGTCGGGGCTGCCGAAGGTATGGCTGTCCGGATCAGCCGCACTCAAGCCGGTGGCACGCTCAACTATCCGTTCTGCGGCACGCAGACACGCAGTGAGCGAGCGGAGTCCGGCCCGGTATTGCCGAATCACTTTCTGGGCACTTGCCTGCGGAGTAATGCTGCCATCGAGAGCCGCGTGGATTGGCATGGCATCAAGGGTACGAGCAATCCAAATCGCATCTGCGATAGAGGCAGCGTCATCCCCCAACTCATGAAGCTGAGGCAAAACTGCGGTCAGATCCGGGGGGATCTTTACAGGATCCCTCAGCGGATCATCGTCGAGCAGAAAGAAGAGATCAGAATCACCCGCTTGCATTGCCCACACGACACGGCCGCGCCAACTTGGAAGAACGCGACGCAGCTCAAGCGCGACCCATCGCGCGCGCGAACGCTGCGCGCGGTCAGCCCTGGAGGTCTGGTATATCGACATGAGCAACGCAACGGCAACCGCAGCAAGCGTTCCGATTGCCGCCCAGGCATCCCAGTTCACGACGCAGTTCTTGCTCAGCCACCAGCACTGGCTGACGCCATCCAGCATGCCCATCAGTTGATCTCCCTGATATAGAAAGCGAGTCTGCCATGATCAATCTTCACCCGAACGACAAGCTCGCCGCGCTGGACTGGGCGCTGAGCCGAGCGCGCGAAGCGGCCGTCAGCGATGAGCTGATCCGACTGACCCATCTACCAGCCCTGCAGCATCAGCGCGATCAGGCGCTGCGGGAGGCACGCGGTGGCTGATGGCTCTTTCGCTTTCAACTTTCCCTCACCGCAAGTGTCTTGTCTGCGCCAGAGCGAGAGCGTGGTCGACCTGTTCGCCGGCGGCGACGGCGCGAGCGAGGCGCTGAAACAAGCGCTGGGCGTCGATCCGGCGCTGGCCTACAACCACGATGAGTGGGCGATCGGCATGCACGCGGCCAACCATCCGCTGACGATCCACTACCGAGAGGACATCTGGCACGCTGACCCGCGCAAGGACGTCGCCGGCCGACCAATCGGCTGGTTCCATGCCTCGCCCGACTACACACACTTCAGCCAAGCTCAGGGTGCACAAACGCGCAGCCGCAAGACTCGCGTTTGCCAACTTCGCCGCTTCTGGACAGCAAGGCGTTGGGCAATGACCGATCCCAATCAAACAGCGGAAACTCAGTCAATCTGGCTCACGTCCGCTTTTTCTAAGCACGGCGCCAGCGATCTTTGCATCATCTACTCCACACTCCCTTACCGCAGCGGCACATGCCGACCTCACAGCCTCAAGATCGCTTGCAATCAGCGCCAGCACCGTAACAAGAAGCTCGTGCGCGCGTACAAGTTCCTCAACTGGCTGTTCATCAAGCAGGATTTTATAGTTGTTGTGTGTGGAGGCGAACATGCCCATGGCTCTGACCAACCTGGGTCCCGTCAGGTCGTCGAGATAGTGATATCGATCCGCCAACCTTTCCGTAAGTGGGAACGCTATCAGTCCCATGTTGCCCATGACGTCTTTCCGGTAGGTCAGGTTGGCGACAAAGTAGCCCTCGCTCTCCTGTTTCGACAGATGTGCATGCAGTTCAAGAAGGCGCTGGCGATTGGTGCTGATTTCTGCGGTTATTTGAATCAGCAGGAGAATTCGTTCTTTCTTGTCGCGTGCGAGCTGGCGGTCAGATTCCTTACTAGCCAAGCTGACAGCCAAATGACTCGCGTCGTTGGCTGCTTTTCCCAACCGATAGGTGACAAAGCCCAATACAGACGTCGTGATCACCGCCGCCAAGGCACCAATTGCCGCCCAGGCGTCCCACCACACGACGCATCCGTCTTGCCCAACCTGCCAACATTGACTGAGGCCAAGCCACCAATCCATTCCCTGACTCCCCTATGCGTCTATTCGCATTCTGCCATGGCTGCTATTCGCCAGGAGTTTGCCCATGGCTGACACCGTTCCTGGAAGCACCATCCGCGTAGGCAATTGCCTGCAAGTGATGCGCGGGATGCCCGAAGGCTCGGTCGACGCTATCGTCACGGACCCGCCGTACGGCCTGTCCTTCATGGGCAAGCACTGGGACTACGACGTGCCCAGCACTGCCATCTGGGCCGAGTGCCTACGTGTGCTCAAGCCGGGCGGCTACCTGCTGGGATTTGCCGCAACGCGCACGCAACACCGCATGGCTGTGCGCATCGAGGATGCCGGCTTCGAAATCAGGGACATGCTCGCATGGATCTATGGGAGCGGGTTCCCCAAGTCACTCAATGGCCCCTGGGGCGGTACCGCGCTGAAACCGGCATTGGAACCGATCACCATGGCGCGCAAGCCGCTGATCGGGACGGTAGCGGCAAACCATGCACTGCATAGAACCGGCGGCCTAAGCATTGATCCATGCCGTGTCGCCGCTGAGAGGATGCAGCCGAATACTGGCGCCGACGGCATGCCGCGGCGTAACGCTGATGAGCTGCGGGGCGCCGGCATAGTCACCCTGCCGGATCAACTCGGCCGATGGCCAGCAAACGTGATGCACGACGGCAGTGAGGAAGTACTCGCAGCGTTCCCGAATGCGCCAGGCCAACTGGCCAATGCCAGCACAAATAGCGATCAGCGCAAAACGCAGAACACTTACGGAGCGATGCGCCGCGGTCCGGGTGACGAGCCCAGCGCTGACAGTGAGAACGCCGGACAGGTTAACTCCCGGATGAAGCCCGGCATGCGGAGGATGGATGCTGGGAGCGCGGCGCGATTCTTCTACTGCGCCAAAGCCAGCAAGGCCGATCGAGACGACGGCCTGGAGTCACTCGAAGCGAAGCCGCACGCGCTATCGGGCGGAAGCTGCGCAGCGATCGCAGCCGGCGGCGACCTAGACCGAGTGCATTCGATTGGCTTGAATCGGGTGAAGGATCGGCGTAACAACCACCCAACGGTGAAGCCCACGGACCTGATGCGCTACCTGTGCCGGCTAGTGACGCCCGCAGGCGGAATCGTGCTGGATCCCTTCATGGGCAGCGGCAGCACCGGCAAGGCAGCAGCGCTCGAAGGCTTCACCTTCGTTGGCATCGAACTGGACCCGGCATACGCCGCGATCGCCGAGGCGCGCATCGCAGCCACCATCGAGGCAGCCGCGCGCGAAGCGGCACTGCCGACACAGATCGGCCTTCCACTTGGAGACGCGGCATGAAAAAGCCTCTCTCTGTCCAAATTTCCGGCCAAGCCGCTTATGACTGATCAATCCGAAGTCATGACGCTCCCACAGGCCGCTGATTATCTGAAGCTCCACCCAGTCACCCTCCGCGGAATGATGAAGACCCGCAAGCATCCACCTGGCCGCAAACTCGGCGGCCGGTGGCGATTCCATAAGTCGGCACTCGACGCCTACCTGTCTGGTGAACCATGGCAAGAAGTCCCTACATCCTCGTCGCACGCGGCAAGAAAAACACCTGGTACGTCCGCTACACCGACCCAAGCGGACAGCGCGTATTTCGAAGCACTGGGACTGCCGACCGGACGCTCGCAACCGAGTGGGCTTCAAAACTGCATGCGGAAACGTACCGCACGAGCCGCCTAGGCGAAAAACCCCAGCGCCGCTGGGTCGAAGCCGTGCCGCGCTGGCTGGCCGACAAGCAAGCCAAGCGCAGCCTCGGCAAAGACCTACATAACCTGCGTTGGCTGGATGCACATCTGCGTGAGAAAACGCTGGGGGAGATCGACTCGGATCTCCTTGCGGAGCTGCTGGTGCTCCGCATGGCCGAGCCTCGCGTGAAGCGTGCTGGCCGCAAGGATGAGCGCACCACCTCCCGCTGCACCGCTGAGAAGATGCTTGCACTGGTCCGCTCGATCCTGCGCGCGGCGCACAGCTGGGGGTGGCTAGACCATGTCCCTGCGATGCGCTTGCAAGAGAACGGCAAGGCAAAAGAGGACTACCGCTGGCTCACGGTCAGGGAGGCTGAGCGGTTGCACGACGAGTTGGCGGAGCATCTGCGTGCGCCCTATCTGTTTGCGCTGGCGACCGGCTGGCGCGAGCAGAATGTGTTGCGCCTGGAATGGAGCCGGATCGATCTGCGCCGCAAGGTGGCCTGGGTCGCCGGCACCCAGGTCAAGGCGAAGCGCGCGATCGGCTCACCGCTCAACGACCAGGCCATGGCCGTGCTGGCCACACAGAAGGGCAAGCACCCACGCTGGGTGTTTCCGAACGACGAAGGCGAGCCGTACGACCGCGGCAACAACCACGGCTTCAAGGCCGCCCAGCGGCGCGCCCGTATCGCGCCACTGCGTTGGCACGATCTGCGGCACACATGGGCCAGCTGGCACGTCATGGCCGGCACGTCGCTGCGCTCGCTCATGGAGCTGGGTGGCTGGCGCTCGTACCAATCCGTCTTGCGCTACGCTCACCTGTCGCCGGAACACTTGGCGATCGACGCAGCACGTTTACCGACTTTGGCAACTGGTGCAAAATCGGATCAAATCATTTGGAAGGCTGTTGGATCAGCAGCGACTAGAAGGAGCGAAATGCCCGCGCTGCAACGCTTAGAAATGGTGGCCGAGGACGGAATCGAACCGCCGACACGGGGATTTTCAATCCCCTGCTCTACCAACTGAGCTACTCGGCCACTATCGCAACATGCTGCCTGCGTTGCGAGGACGCGCATCATAGCGAGCAGGCGCAGTTTGGGCAAGCGTTGTGATGAACTTTGTTACGGGCCGGCGCGACGCCTGTGCTTTCCTGCACCGGTTCACGCCGCGCGGCGGGCGGCATGGCCTAGCCTGCGCAGGTCCCGAGGAGATTGTCATGCGCCTGCCCTGCCTGCTGCTGTCGTTCGCCTTGTTGCTGCCGCTGACGGCCGCCGCCCAACAGCCGGTGCGCGCGGTGCCGCAACTGGACATCTCCCGCTACGCGGGCCAGTGGCACGAGATCGCGCATCTTCCGGTGTCGTTCCAGAAGAAGTGCCGCAGCGACATCACCGCCAGCTACACCTTGCGCGACGATGGCCTGATCGGCGTGCGCAACGGCTGCCGCAGCGCCGATGGCGAGCTGACCCAGGCCGACGGAGTGGCGCGCCCGGTCGACGGCCAGCCCGGACAGTTGCAGGTGCGCTTTGCCCCGGAATGGCTGAGCTGGTTGCCGCTGGTGTGGGCCGACTATTGGGTGATCGCACTCGACCCGGACTACCAGTGGGCTGTGGTCGGCGAACCGGATCGCAACTATCTGTGGATCCTGTCGCGCTCGCCACAGATGCAGCGCGCGCAGTTCGAGCAGCTCAAGGCCCGGGCCGCGCAGATGGGCTACGACCTGTCGCCGCTGATCGTGGCTGCGCCGCTGCGTTGACTCGGTGGCCCGAGCGCGCGCCGCGCCGAGGCGCACGCCGCAACGCCTGCACCCTTACACGCCGCGAGGCAGCAAGGCAGCAAGGCAGCAACCGTACTGCGTAGTATTCTTGGCGCCGCCTCATCCCGCCAAGGACTTCAATACATGCGTCGCGCCTCCCGTCTCCTGATCGTCTCGCTGGCCTGCGGCCTGCTGCTGAGCGCCTGCGGCGGTGCGGTACGCCGCGTGTCCGAGCCGGCTGCCAGCATCCAGCAATTGACCGTGCGTGCCGACGGCTCCTGGTCGGTCGATCTGCGGTTGCAGAACTACAGCAGCATCCCGATGCAGTTCGAGCGCGTCGCACTGGAGATTTCCACAGGCGACCAGGTCGCCGGCAAGCTCGACCAGACAATCGGTATCTCGATCGGCCCGGAAACCGCCGACGTGGTGACCGTCAGCGTGCAGCCGACCTCGCTGGGCCGCATCACCGTCGCCGATGTGCTCGCCGCTGGCCGCTCGCTGCCTTACTCGCTCAAGGGCACGGTATGGGCGACGCCGCAGGACAAGAAGCAGCGCGATTTCAGCGTCGAGTCGCGCAACACGCTCAGCCCGGCCCCGGGCCTCAACGGCGTGCTGCGCTGACGCGCACGCCTTCCCGCACTCGTTTGAAGGATTCCGCATGAGCAGCTACACCGCCCCGCTGACCGATTTCCGCTTCGCCCTGCACGACGTGCTAGGCGCGCAGGCCCTGTTCGCCCGGCTCGGCTATCCCGACGCCAGCACCGACATCATCGACGCCGTGCTCGAAGAGGCCGGCCGCTTCACCGCGCAGGTGCTGGCGCCGCTCAACAGCATCGGCGACGAAATCGGCTGCGCCTTCGACAAGAGCACTCACGCGGTGACCACCCCGCCCGGCTTCCGCGCGGCCTACGACCAGTTCGTGGAAGGCGGCTGGAACGGGCTCACCGCCGAGACGCAATTCGGCGGCCAGGGCATGCCGCATACGCTGGGCGTGCCGTTGAGCGAAATGATCAATGCCGCCAACCTGGCCTGGGGCAACTTCCCGCTGCTCTCGCATGGCGCGATGGAAGCGCTGCGCCAGCACGGTGAAACCTGGCAGCAGGATGTCTTCCTCAAGCCGCTGATCGACGGCCGCTGGACCGGCACCATGTGCCTGACCGAGCCGCATTGCGGCACCGACCTGGGCCTGCTCAAGACCCGCGCCGAGCCCAACGCCGACGGCAGCTATGCCATCACCGGCACCAAGATCTTCATCACCGCCGGCGAGCACGATCTCACCGACAACATCGTGCATCTGGTGCTGGCCAAACTGCCGGATGCACCGGCCGGCGCCAAGGGCATCTCGCTGTTCGTCACCCCCAAGTTCAAGGTGGACCGCGAGGGCAACGTGGGCGAGTGCAACGCGCTGCACTGCGGTTCGATCGAGCACAAGATGGGTATCAAGGGCTCGGTGACCTGCGTGATGAACTTCGAAGGCGCGCAGGGCTATCTGGTCGGCAAGCCGCACAAGGGTCTGCAGGCCATGTTTACGATGATGAATACCGCGCGCCTGAGCGTGGGCCTGCAGGGCATCGGCCTGTCCGAGCGGGCGTATCAGAACGCGCTGCGCTATACCCGCGAGCGCCTGCAATCGCGCGCGCTCAGCGGCGCCAGGTTTCCCGACAAGCCGGCCGACCCGATCATCGTGCATCCGGACGTGCGCCGCATGCTGCTGACCATCAAGTCGCTGACCGAGGGCAGCCGCCTGCTCGCGCTGCATGCTGCCAGCCTGGTCGACGTGGCCCACCGCGGTGCCACCGAGCAGGAACGTGCCGACGCCGAGACCCTGGTGAGCTTCCTCACCCCGATCTCCAAGGCCTGCCAGACCGAGTGGTCGATCGAGAACACCTACCACGCGCTGCAGTGCTTCGGCGGCCACGGCTACATCCGCGAATACGGCATGGAGCAGCTGGCCCGCGACGCACGCATCACCACCATCTACGAAGGCACCACCGGCATCCAGGCGCTGGATCTGATCGGCCGCAAGACCGCTGCCAGCCAGGCGGCAGGACTGAAGCTGTTCCTGGCCGATGTGGAAACCTTTGCCAATGCACAGGAAGGCAACGCAGCGCTGGCCGAGTTCATCAAGCCACTGCGCGACAAGTGCAGCGAGTGGGCGATGCTGACCCGCGACGTGCTCGATCGCGCCGCCCGCAACCCGGACGAACTCGGTGCCGCCAGCTACGACTACCTGTTCTATTCGGGCTATGTGGTGCTGGCGTACTGGTGGGCGCGTAGCGTGGCCGCTGCCGATGCTTCCGCGCACGGCGAGGACTTCAAACGTGCCAAGCGCGAAACCGCCCGCTTCTACTTCGCACGCGTGTTGCCGCGCACGCTGACCCATGCCGCCACCATCCGCAGCGGCGCCACGCCGTTGATGACGCTGGAAGCGGAACTGTTCGGCGAAGCCTGAGCAAGCGCCATCCTCGCGGCGAGCTGCCGCCGTCGTAACAGCGGCCCTGGCCGCGATGAGGCATCACCGATCGGCGAAACCTCGCGCCCAGGTGCGCTCCTACGGCAACATCCCAGGATTCCGCCGCTGTCGTAGGAGCGGACCTGGCCGCGACGAGGCATCACCGATCGGCGAGACGTCGTGCCCGGGTACGCTCCTACGGCAACATCGCAGGATTCCGCAGCTGTCGTAGGAGCGGACCTGGCCGCGACGAGGCATCACCGATCGGCGAGACGTCGCGCCCGGGTACGCTCCTACAGCTAAACAAGGCCTGCGACGCGTCCGAAGATTGATGACGCAGCACGGCGGCATCGCGGCCGGGCGGAGACGTGCTGATCCCCTGATTGCAAGACGCGCGCCAAAGCGGTTCGCTGCGATACACAAACTGTCAACGATCGGGTATAAGCTGTTTTCCCGATGGAGACAGACACGCACGCAGGTGATGTGATCTTCCCCGGAGGCTGTTCTGCTCCGGTCGCGGGCAGCGCTGTCGGTGCGATCCGGCAACTTCCCACGTTGCGCCTGCTCTCGCTCGATGCGCATGGTCGCGTACTGGACTGGATCAACTGGCAGGACGCCGCCTGTCTGTACGCACGCGATGCGGTGTCCTGGACGCTGGGCGAGCCCTGCATGCAGATCCATGGCGGCATCTCGCGCCTGACCGGCGAGCGCAGCGTGCTGGAATTGCATCCCATCATCGCTGCACGCGGGCACGCGCGTTCGCGTGCGCTGGACCCGACGCCGACCCTCAGCAACACCGCCCTGTTCGCGCGCGACTCGCAGTTGTGCATGTATTGCGGCCAGCACTTCAGTCGCCCGCATCTGACCCGCGATCACGTCATGCCGGTGTCCAAGGGCGGCCGCGACAGCTGGGAGAACGTGGTCACCGCCTGCTTCCAGTGCAACTCGCGCAAGGCCAACCGGACGCCACAGCAGGCGCATATGCCGCTGCTGGCCGTGCCGTATCGCCCCAGCTGGATCGAACATCTGATCCTGTCCAATCGCAACATCCTCTCCGACCAGATGGCGTTCCTGCGCGCGCAGTTGCCCAAGCGCTCGAAACTGTCGCTGTAGTCCGCTATGTGCTGGCTCGGCACGACGATCCGGCTTGAGCGCCGAGTACGAGCGTCGGTCTCGGCCGACCGGGAGAAGGCGTCGCATACCGTGTCGAGCGCGTCGGTTCACGACGACCCATCGCCCGCGCCTCTCCTCCCACTGCGCGCTGGCTCCACCCGAGAGCCCTACGAACGTCCACGCAACACCCCCGACCCCTGATCCGTGCCCCTGACCCGGGTGCGGCAGATTGCCGCAGCCCTGAGCACTCGGCACGCGCGCCTGCACTGCCGACGGGCGCTGCCATCACTTCCCGCTGACAGCTGAACCGGTTTGCTTGCCGGGCCTTCGCATGGGGAGGACAATACGGATTCAGAACATTGACACGATGATGATCGACTCCACCCGCTATCCGCGCCTGTCCCGCATCCAGACCCCCGACGATCTGCGCACTTTCGACGAGGCCGATCTCACCGCGATCGCCGAAGAACTGCGTGCCTACCTCATCGAATCGGTGGGCAAGAGCGGCGGGCATTTTGCGGCCGGCCTGGGCGTGATCGAACTCACCGTCGCCCTGCACTACCTGTATCAGACCCCGGTCGATCAGCTGGTGTGGGATGTGGGCCATCAGACCTACCCGCACAAGATCCTCACCGGCCGCCGCGACCAGATCCACACGGTCAAGCAGAAGGACGGCGTGGCGCCGTTCCCCAAGCGCGAAGAGAGCGTCTACGACACCTTCGGCGTCGGTCATTCCTCGACCTCGATCTCGGCCGCGCTGGGCATGGCGATCGCCGCGCAGTGCAATGGCGACGAGCGCAAGGTGGTGGCGGTGATCGGCGACGGCGCGATGACCGCGGGCATGGTCTACGAGGCGCTCAATCATGCCGGCGGCATGGACCCGGAGCCGAACCTGCTGGTGATCCTCAACGACAACCGCATGTCGATCTCCGAAGCGGTGGGCGGGCTGACCAAGATGCTGGGGCGTGCCAGCGGCAGCCGCACCCTCAACGCCATCCGCGAGGGCGGCAAGAAGATCCTCGGCGACAAGAAGAACAACCCCACCGCGCGGTTCGTGCGGCGCTGGGAAGAACACTGGAAAGGCATGTTCGTGCCGTCCACGCTGTTCGAGGAAATGGGCTTCCACTACACCGGCCCGATCGACGGCCACGACCTGCCCGGCCTGGTCGGCGCACTGAAGACCCTGAAGACGCTCAAGGGCCCGCAGCTACTGCATGTCATCACCACCAAGGGCAAGGGTTACGAGCTGGCCGAAGGCGACCAGATCGGTTACCACGCCGTGGGTCCGTTCGACCCGAGCAAGGGCCTGGTCGCCAAGGCCGGCGCCAAGAAGCCGACCTATACCGATGTCTTCAGCGACTGGGTCTGCGACATGGCCGCGGCCGAGCCCAAGCTGCTGGTGATCACTCCGGCGATGCGCGAAGGCTCCGGGTTGGTGCGTTTCAGCAAGGAATATCCGCAGCGCTATTTCGACGTGGCGATCGCCGAGCAACACGCGGTGACGCTGGCCGCCGGCATGGCGACCCAGGGCGCCAAACCGGTGGTGGCGATCTACTCCACCTTCCTGCAGCGCGGCTACGACCAGCTGGTGCACGACGTCGCGGTGCAGAAGCTCGACGTGCTGTTCGCGATCGACCGCGGCGGCGTGGTCGGCCCGGATGGCGCCACTCACGCCGGTAACCTGGACCTGAGCTTCCTGCGCTGCGTCCCGCACATGGTGGTGATGGCGCCGGCCGACGAGGCCGAATGCCGTCAGATGCTGACCACCGGCGTGCGTTACGAAGGCCCGGCGGCAGTGCGCTACCCGCGCGGCACCGGCCCGGGCAGCGCGCTCGACGCATCGCTCACCAGCTTGCCGATCGGCAAGGCGCAGCTGCGTCATAGCGGCACACGCATCGCCTTGCTGGGTTTCGGCGCAGGCGTGGATGCGGCAGAAGCGGTCGGCCGCGAGCTCGGCCTGACCGTGGTCAACATGCGCTTCGTCAAACCGCTCGATAAAGCCATGCTGCTGGAGCTGGCCAGCAGCCACGAAGGCTTCGTCACCATCGAAGACAACGTCGTTGCCGGCGGCGCCGGTTCCGGCGTGGCAGAACTGCTCAACGCCGAAGCGGTCAGCATGCCGATGCTGCACCTGGGCCTGCCGGACAGCTTCCAACACCACGCCAGCCGCGAAGACCTGCTGGCCGAAGCCGGCATCGACCAGGCCGGCATCCGCGCCGCGGTGCTCAAGCGCTGGCCGCAGTTGATGGCAGGCAAGCCGCCCGCGTTGAATGCCGCTGCAGGCTGAGGCCTGCGCTGGTTGCATGCGGCGGGAGTTGCGGCAGGCGGTTGCAGAATCGCCTGCCTATGCCAGTGGGGCCGTATGCCGCGTGTTGACGCTGATACATTGACGCGAAACGCGACCCGGTCCCGCGCAATAACGTATTAAACCTGCGTCACCGCACCGGTGCGTGCAAACACCTCCACCAGCCGCACGATGCGCGCCTGCGCATCGATGGCGTGCAGCTCTGTCTGCAATCCACGCACGCCCGCTGGCAGCCCGGTGGTGGCAAGTGCCTCGCGCAACAGCGCAGGCAGACCATCCAGCTCGCGCAGCCACAACGCCGCACCTGCGCGCTGCAGGCGCGCGGCATGGTCGAACTGATCGTAATCCAGCGGATAGACGATCGACGGCAGTCCCGCAGCCAGGCAGGCATACAGGATGCCGGCACCGCCATGATGGACGACCAGATCGTAGCGATGCAGCTGCTGCGCGTAGTCCACGTACGGCAGACGCTGGTAGTTGCCGTGCGTCTGCGCTGGCGGGGCGGCGGTATCGCCATCGCTGAAATGGAAGATCACCTGCGGAAGCTGCACCGCCACGGCACGCAGCACCTGGTCCATCCGCTGCTTGACCCATTGCAGATGCGTGCCCAGCGTCACCAGCACATGCCGACGCCCGGAGACGAACTGCGGCGGCGCAACCGTCGCTGGCGGCGTGCACAGCTGCGGCCCGACGAAGCGCACCGCCGCCGGCCAGCGCCGTGCCAACTCGAACGACGGCAACCCCAGGGCCAGGATGCAGTGCGGCGAATACACCGCCTCGCTGCGGTCGCTGCGATAGATCGCCGGCAATCCGGATGCGCGCATCCGACGGCGATAACACAGGTGCAGGCTCCGTTTGAATCCACGCGTCAGCCGCCGCGCCATCGCCTGCCAGATCCGCTGCGCTGCCGTGGATGGCGGAAGCAGGCCGCCGAAATACGCCGGAGGCCCGTCGCCGGTTTCGATCACGCATGGCGACGGCATGCTGCTCCACCAGGCGATGCCCATCGCCTGCGCCGCCAATCCCGCGCTGGGCAAGGTGAAATCGGCGATCACCAGGTCCGGCCTGTGGTCGCGCCAGCGCTGCCGTACCGCATCGCCCACCCGCGCCATCAGACCAAGCGCGCTGTGCAGCTGTCGGCGCAGCCGCAAGGGATTGTGGCCCACCGCATGCGGCGGATTGGCGATGTCGAGCAAGTGTCGGTCGGCTTGCGCATCCAGCACGCCGACGCCGCTCAGCCCGCAGGCATGGATGCGCGCCAGCGCCGCCGGCGTGCTGATGACGTGGACCTCGTGATGTGGCGCCAACTGCCGGGCGATCGCCAGGATCGGATGCAGATGCCCGCTATACGGCGGCGCGATCAGATCAATGCGCATGTTCCCTCCCCTGCACTGCCTGCTCGAGCTGCGCGATAAAGGCCAGGCAATCGGCCAGCACCGTCGCATCGCGCAGATAGTCCATATGCCCGCACGCAGGGGTCAGATCTGGCGCACCGCCGAACAGCGTGCGCGAGATCCAGTCGCCGCTGCCCTGGACGAGACGCAGCTGTCCGAACGGCGCAGGCGCACTGCACACCGGGCCATAGGCGAACACCGCAAGACGCGCGCGCAGCGCTTGCGGCAGTTGTAACCCTGTCAGCAACTGCAGGCCACAACTGCCGGCCAACAGCACCGTCGTCGGCGCCTGCTCCAGCAGCGCCACCACGCGCATGCGATCGGCAGCCGCAACGCGTGCGGCGCGCGCTGCCAGATACTGGCGCGCGTTGGAGACGCTGGCGCGCCACAGCGGTGTGCGCCGGTGCGGTGGGCCCGCGGAGCGATACGGATAATTGCAGTCGATCAGCCGCCGGCCCGCGCCGTGTAGCTGCTGCAGAAACTGCCGTTGTTCCCCGCTCAACGCGCAGCGCTCCGGATCGCTTTGCCCGGTGAGGAAGGCAATCTGCAGAGTGGCGCCGTCAGTCCGCACGAAAACGCCCATCCGGCAACACGCGATAACGCCGGGTGCGCCAGCGGATCGTGCGCACCAGCGCAGCATGCAGCAGATGCAGCGGCTGCAGGCACTCCGCAACAACCGACAGCAGCGGACGGTGGCGCACCGCGCCGGTCACCCGCCATTGCACCAGGCACAGCAGCAGCGCACGCAGCAGCACGATGCACAGCACACAGGCCACTACCGGCCAGCTCGCCTGCAGGCAGGCGAAGGCCAGCAAGGCCAGCAGCAACAACGGCGGCAGCCCCTGCAGCAGGCCGATGGCCAGGCCCACGCCCACTGTCTGCCGACGCAGCAGGATCGACGCGAACAGCATCCATCGGTGCATCTGGCGCGCGTAGCTGGCCAGATCCGGCATCGCGGTGCGCATCGCCACCGGCGCGATGGATTGGTGCAGTCGCCCGCCGCGCTCACGCACCAACGTGGCAACGGCCAGATCGTCGGTGAGCTGCTGCAGTAACGCGGCAAACCCGCCCCAGGCGCGCAGTTGCTCGGTCCGCGCGGCATAGCACATGCCGTTGATGGTCAGCGGCGCGGCGAACGGCAGCCAACCCAGATAGGTCAGTGCCGCGTTGTTGTTGACGAACTGCGACAACAGCCGGCCTGCCAGCGTGGTGCTGTCCTGGTAGTACGGCAATGCGGTGACCACATCTGCGTCGGTCAGATCCTGCAACAAGCGTGCGAGCGCATCACTGCTCAACTGTGCATCGTCGTCGAGGATCAGGCTGACCGGCGCGCGCACATGCGCCAGCGCGTGGTCGAGCTTCCAGGCCTTGGGGTTGATGCCGGCTGGCGCGGCCGGCACCTGCATGCGCTCGATGCGGACATGCGGATGCAGTGCGACCAAGGCGTCGGCAACGGTATTTCCCGGGATATCGTCTGCATCCAGCAACCAGACAAACTGCGCGTCGGACAACGCTTGCAGATTGGCGGCAAGCACCTGCTGCAAATGCGCATCGCCACCCAGCACGGGCTGCAGAATCGCCACCTCCGCCGGGGTTGCGTTGGCGCCACCCGGTGGCCGCGCACGCGCACCACGCATCACCCACAGCACCGCAGCCGTCTTGACCGTCAGCACCGCCAGATAGGCAGCTGCCAGTCCCAGGACGACTACGCCCACTGCGCCGCCTGCCAACGCACGAATGCCTCGATACCCTGTTCCAGACTGACGCTGGGAGGCCCGAGATCGGCGAGCGTGCGTCGTGGATCGAAGGTCTTGGAATAGGCGAACGCGCCCACGCCAAAGCGGGTGATCGGCGGTTCACCGCGCAGGCGCAGCACGCGATATGCCGCCTCCACCACGCTGGCCATGCGCAGCGCAGTGGCGATGCGCACCTCGCGTCGCGGCAGCGGCAGCTGCAGGCGCGTGAGCAGGTCCAGCAACAGCTGCTGCAGATCCACCGGCTGCGCATTGGTGAGGTTGTAGGCCGGCTGCAACTGCGGCGCCGTCGCAGCGCGATAGAGGTAATCGCACAGCGTATCGATGTAGATCAGGTCGCCGATCACCGGCTGCGTCTGGCCGACGAAGCGTGGCAGCGCCCCCTTGCGCGCAGCGGCGATCACGCGCGGGAACAGCACCGTGTCCCCGGGCCCGAACACCGCACGCGGGCGCAGCACGGAGGTGTCGCCCGGATACGCGTCGAGCAAGGTTTCACCCAGATACTTGGTTTGCGCATAGGTGTTGACGAACTGCGGCCCGATCGGGCTCTCTTCGCTGAGGTCGTATTGATGTTCCTCGCGATAAAACACCGAACTGGACGACACATACAGCAGACGCGGACAGCCATGGCGCTTGCAGAACGCGATGACGTTGGCGGTGGCCTGGACGTTGTGCCGCTGGAACTGCGCGCGCGTGCCCCACGGCGAGGCCAATGCCGCGGCGTGGATCACTACATCCGGCTGCCACTGTAGCGAGAACGGCTGGCTCAGATCGATGCGATGGTAGTTGGGCAGATCGCTGGCACGACGACCGATGCCGTGGATCTCCACACCCGGCTGCCCCTGAAAACGTCGCAGGAAGGAGCCACCGACAAAGCCGGATGCGCCGGTCACGAGAATACGCAGGCTCATCGCCACTCCGGTTGATAACGGTCAAGACTGGGTTGGCAATGCGAAGGCAGGATGGCCAACTCGGGATGTGCAAGCGACAGCGCGTGCAGCTGCTGCACGGTGCGTCGGAACGCGTGCCAATCGTGCATCAATAACCGCGTGGGCCAGGCGGGCCACTGCAGCGTCGCCCAGGTCGCCGACGACCACACCGCGTCGGCGCACAGCAACACCTCGCGGTCGTGTTGATCGCGCAACCACAGGCCCATCTGCCCGGGCACGTGCCCGGGCAAGGGCACGGCCAGCACGCTGCCGTCTTCGAATAGATCGTAGGCCGCGCCAAGGCCTTGCCAGGCGCCGGTCAGCGCGCGCAACGGCGCTTGCTCGGCAAACTGCAGGCGTCGATCGAAATCGGCCGGCAACAGCTGCGGCAACAAGGCACGCCGCAGGCCGCCGACGCGCGAACAATTGCGCAACTGTTGATAGTCCGCGCGCAGGCAGATGAAGCGCGCGTTCGGCAGATCGCACAGACCGCCGACATGGTCGGCATGAAAATGCGAAATCAGGCACCAGGCGATCTCCTCCAGCTGCACACCACGGCGTGCCAGCTGTGCGCCCAGCGTTTCGTGCGCGGGCAAGCGCACCGGCGTGGTCCAGCGATACAGGCGCTCGGGCCAGGGATCGGTCGCGCGGAAAAAATGCGCGGCATAGCCGGTGTCGTACAACAGCGCGCCGCGCTGCGGATGCCGGATCAGCACGCTCAACGCGGGGAATTCCACGGCATGCCAGTGGCCGTCCGCACGCACCATGCGCTCGCAATGGCGGCAATGGCCGATGCGCAGCAACTCAAGCGACACGCGCGGCGGCATCAGGGCGCGACCTGGTCGGAACATGCGCACACGCCCTAGTACCGCAACACCATGCCGCCGATCGCCAGCCCGGCACCGGTACCGAGCAGCGCGAACAGATCGCCGCGCTGCACGCGTTGCTCGACCCGGGCGTGATGCAAGGCATGCGGCAGCGATGCGGCGACCTGGTTGCCGGTGGCCCGCAGGATGCGAATCACCTGATCGGGACGCAGCCCCAGCGCCTGCACCACATGCTCCAGACCGCCACCGGAGGCCTGGTGCGGGACCAGGCAGCGCAACGCTGCGGTGGTGGTGCCGGCCTCGCACAGCAGTTGTTCCCAGAATGCAGGCAGATGGCGTGCCGCGAACCGATAGGCGCCACGCCCATCCATGCTGAAGGTGCGCAAGGCATCGGGCGACTGTTCTTCGCCGCGCGGATAGCGGGTGCCGCCGCCGCGAATGCGGCACAGCTCCGCGCCATCGCCATAGCTGGCCAGGCGGCTGGACAGCAGTGCCGAGCCATCATCGGCGGCGCTGCGCGCCACGACCACTGCTGCCGCACCATCGCCGAACAAGCCGGCCGTGGCCGGCGCAGACGCATCCAGCCCGCGCGATGCCACCTCGCTGGAGACGATCAACACGTGTCGGTAGCGCCCGAGCGCCAACGCATTCGCGGCCATGTCCAGCGCCACCAGAAAGCTCAGGCAGGTCGCGTTGATGTCGAAGGCAGGAATACCCGAATCGCCCAGCCCGAGCGCGCGCTGGATCAGCACCGCCTGGCAGGGAATCGGCTGCTCCATGACGCTGCAGGCCGAGATCAGGCAATCGATCTGACCGGCGTCGATGCCCGCGCTTGCCAGCGCCTGGGTCGCCGCTGCCGCACCCATCGACGAGGCCGTCTCGCCCTCGCCCACGTAATGGCGCGTGGCCACCCCCGAGCGCGCGAAGGTGGTGCCCGCCGGCAGCTGCCAGCGTTGATCCAGCTGTTGCGAGGTCACCTCCGTGGCGGGGACATGGCGCCCGGTGCCCAGAATGCGCAGCGGCAATGCGTTCAACACGGAGGTCTCGTTGGACAAGGCGCGCAGCATACCGTGGCGGGCGTGGGCCGGGCCGATCGGTCACCGGATCGCGCGGTGCGCACCGCCTGCCGGCGAGGACAGCGAGCGCTCAGCCGCTCACCACCTCGTTCCAGTCCACGATCGACGCGCATGCGTGCCCACGTTTCAGGGCGCGTCCACCACGTATCCCAGCGCCTGCAGTCGCGCCAGATAGCCATCCGTCGCGATCAGCCGGCTGATCGGCAGCACCGCGAAGGTGCTGCGATTGCGTTGCAGCGCGGCGGTGGCGATGCTCAACCAGTGCTCGCGCATGCGCCGTTCCAGATCGTCGATGCCGCGCTTCCTGGCGGCGCCGGAACTGGCCATGGCGCTCATGCAGGCCGCTTGCGGATCTTCGCGTGGCAACTGGCGCAGTGCCTCGATGTCGCCCACCGACCAGGCGTTGGCGCGCTCGACCATCGTGGGCAGGTCGCGCTCGACGGTGACCAGGATGCTGCGAAAGCACGCGGTATCGTCCATGCCGCCGGCGCGGAACTCCTTGATGGCCTGGCGCGGGTCGGCGATCTTGTAATCCAGTGCGGTGGGGGTCGGCTTGATCCCGGCACGCTTGGCGGCACGCTCCACCACCGACCAGATCACCGGCGAGCGTGCCAGGCCGGAGCGCTTGATCGCCGCCTGATACAACTCACCGGCGGCAAGCATCGGGCGTTTGCGCTCCACTCCACGGTCGCTGCCGAGATAGCGTGCCTTGGCAACCGACCAGCGCGCATACAGCTCGGCCGGCAGCAGCTCGCGCAGTTCGCGGCCGTCCTCGTTCTTCATCGCCTTCATCGCCGAGGGCAGCAAGGTCAATTTGCCGAACAACCCCATGTCCGCATCGATCTGGACGGTCGGTGCCATCAGCACCTGCTGCGACTGGGCGATGATCGTTTCCACCTCGGTCGACCGCCACTGCAGCCGCTTCGGCAGTGGCGACACGGTGCCCAGGATCCACAGCACATGATCGCCCTTGCTGACCTTCCACAAACCCGGGCCGGGCTGCACGCCGCGTACCACCATCGCTTCCAGGTCGACCACGGCCGGTGGCGACGGCGCGGCCGCCTGCGGCTTCGTTCCATCGCTGGCGGCCGCCAGCAACGAGACCAGCATCGCTCCCACGCCGCATACCGCCCGCTGGCCTTGCATCACGTCTCGCCCCCTGTGTGAGAGGCGGACACTACGCCAAGCCGGCCATGGCCGCGTTAGGGAAACGTTCGCCGATGGCTCAGCGTGGGTCCAGGCTGGCCAGCTGCACAGCCAGCGGCGAGGCGCCGTCGAGCAGTGCGAACCCCTCCCACACGAACCCCGGCGAGACCGTGCAGCCCACCAGGGTGAAATCACCAAGCGACCGCGCCGCCTGCCAGCACCCTGCTGGCACCACGTGCATCGGCTCGCCGCGCCCGGCGGCATCCAGAATCAGGCGTTGCAGCTGTCCGCTGGCCTCGTCGTAGATCGACAGCTCCAGCGCATCGCCTTGCTGCCAATGCCAGCTTTCGTCCGCATCCACGCGATGCCAGGCGCTGGATTCGCCGGCAGCGAGCAGGAAGCGGATGGCGGTCAACGCCGGGCGCGGCGGGCCACCCTCGGTCACCTGGCGCGCAGACGCATACACACGACGGAAATGCCCGCCCTCGGGATGCGGGGCGAGTTCGAGCGAACGGATCAGGTTGGCGGCGGTCGGATGCATGCCTAGATGCTAAGCCAGCCAACGCCGCGCGTGCATCACGGCAGTTGCTTGCCCGCACGCAGGCAGGTGCGGAAGAACACCAGCAAATCCCAGCTATAGCGCTTGAGCAGACGACGCGGCTCGTTGAGCAGCCGGTACATCCACTCCATATGCAGGCGACGTACCCAATCCGGCGCACGTTTGGCGGTGCCGGACAGGAAATCCAGCAACGCGCCGACACCGAACACCAGGGGCACGTTCAAGGCCTGGCTGTGATCCAGGATCCAGCGCTCCTGCAGCGGGTTGCCGAAGGCCACCAGCAGCACGTCGGCGCCCGAGCGATTGATGCGCTCGGCCAGGCCCTCGCCGGCTGCGGCAAATTCGCCGTAGCCGTCGCACATGCCCACCACCTGCTGGCCCAGTGTCCCGGTCAAGGTCGCGGCAGCGGTCTTGCCCACGCCCGGGCGACCGCCGAGCAGGAAGAACTTGAGCGGCTGCGCGGCTTGGCGACATAGATATGGAATCAGGTCGGTGCCATTGAGGTTGCCGGCAAAGCGGCGGCCATGGATCAGGCGTGCTGCCAGATCCATGCCGATGCCGTCATTGACGATGCGCACGCTGGGCTCGCGCATGCGCAGGCGCAGTGCCTGGCATTGCACGATGAAATTGGTGTTGGCAAAAAACACCCGGCGTGGTTGCCGGGCGGCCAACGCGTGAAACAACTCCAGTGCAAACGCTTCCTGCGTGGTGGAGAGCACCGGAAATCCGCCGAGCGGAATCACCACGCCCTGCGGCGTCGCGTCGGCGGTTGCTGTCGTCTCCGTATCCACGTGCCGGCCCTGCATCATCGAATCACCAAAGGTCGTAAGGAAACGCGGCCAGCAGCCCGGCCTGCAGTTTTTCCAGGTCGAAATCGCCGTTACCGCCAAGCTCCAGGCACTCTTCCACGCTGTTGCCCGAGTGCCACTGCATGCGTCCGGTGCCGTTGTAGTAGTCGTCGTACTTGAAGCGATCCTCGCCGTTGCCCCAGTCCAGGTACACCGCCGGAATCCCGTATGCCTCGGCAAGAATCAGCCCGTGCAGCGAGCTGCTGATCACCAACTCGGCGCCCAGCAACGCACTCATGAACGTCGCAGGCTTGACGTTGGGAAATACCAGATGATCCGCGTACGCGCTGTACTTCTCGATCGGCTCGTTGAAATGCGGAACGATGGCGAAGGGGCGCTTGTTCGCCGTGCCCAGCGCATCGGCCGGGAAAAACATCGGTGTCAGCAGACCGGGGTCACCATAGACCTCCGGCACCGCGATCCCGCGATCGAGCAGGAATTGACGCGTTTTCGGGCCACGCACCGCACGCACATCGAGCGTACTGAAGGTATTTCGCTCGGCGGGAATCTTGCCGTTGATGCCGCTACCCCAGACGGTGTCGCCGTCCTTGGCGAAATGCAGCACCGACCCGATGGCGATCAGCTTCTTGCTGAGATCGCGCTTCTCGATCAGCGTCTTGTCCTGCAAGGAGAGCACACAGGACACAATCACCTTGGACAGATGATCGCCCATGTTGACGCCAGCGTTCTTCGGCTGCCACCAGAACAAAGCACGGCGTTCCGCATGTTCGATCCATTTCTGCAGCAAAGCATTGGCCATAACGAGGTGTCTCCTTCTAAAGTTGGGTGCGCGGCATCAATGCGAGAGCGCGGCCTCCGAAGAAGCACGCACAGCTGCGCCATCTGGCTGCGGGTACAAGCGGGTTTCCGGATACGCACCGGGATTCAGTACGCGGTCGGTGGTATCGGACCAATTCAGGCATTGGCGGTAACGCACGCGCGGTGCTTCCAGCGCGCGACTGATGGCTGCAATGACCGACTCACCGTTGCCGGGAGTGTAGCCGAAACGCGATTGATACGGCCCCACGACGGCATTCGGACACACCGCAGGCAGGCCGAAGAAATCGTATTGCAGCAACTTCATCGAACTATCGGCCAGATACACCGGTACCTGCTCGGATGCGTAAGGCGCGATCCCGAAACGGGCGTGCTTGATGTAGCCGATGGTCTCGGCGTGCTTCATCTCGCCATAGACGACCACGTTGTCGCCATAGCCGGGGTGCCGGCCCATGCCCGAGCCGATCACATGGAACGTGACCTGCGGGAACGCCTTGCTGGCAACCACGAAGAAGTCCGGATCGAACAACATCGAGCCCACCGCGACCGCATGGATGCCCTCGCCATACGGCGATGGGTCACCCAGCTGATCCAGGTTGTGATCCACACCGTGACCGACGTGATACACGTTGTCGCGGCTTGCCACTTCCTCCGCCATTGCCGGCGACACCAACGCGATCACATCGAGTGTCGGTGCAACCCGATCGAACTCGCGCTCGATGTAGGACGCGACATTGATCGTGCTCAGGCCATCGGAAGCGCGATAGACCAGCTTCGCTGCCGGATTGACGCGTTTGGCCAGCTCGATGAAGGCCACCGCGATACCGCTTTCGAACACGATCACGTCCGCCTCGCGCATCCAGTTCAGCAACTGGCGCGGCGGGTGCGCGGCATACCAACGGAACATCGCATCTTCGACAGAACGCAGCCAGGCGCGGCGCGTGTTGAACGGATGCACCGTCGTGCGCCACAGATAGCACTCCACGCCCTTGTGCGACACCACGGTATTGGCAGTGTCGTCCAGCGGCAGCCGCATATCGCCCTTCATGCGCGACAGCCGGCTATAGCGCAGCGAGAAAAAACGCGTGGTGCCGCGCAGCGCGAGCTGATCGGTGATGAAGTGGATGTTGGCGCGCCGTGGCGTGCGGTAATCGTGGGCGGACAGGACCAGATAGCAAGGCCGGCGAATGCCGGAAGCGGCGGCGGGTGTATCGCTCATGGGCCGTGTCCTATGGATGAGTGGGAGAAAGCATGCAAGAACGTAGGCGAAGGCGATGTCGTTCTCATTGGCGTGCCTTGGCCTGCTTCAGCAACTTGCGGATGTTGAGGATGGCGATGACGTCGCGACGGAACGCCGGCCAGATCGCCAACGCCAGCAGACAGACCGCCGCCATCGTGGCCGCACCAACGGCCAGTTGCTGCCACAGCGGGCCACCGACGGTGATGGATGCGTAATAGGCGCACACCCCCGCCACGCCGTATGCGGTCATCGCGCGCACCGCATTGGTGAACAATGCGCCCACCGGCGCGTCAGAGATCTTGCCGACCCAGACCAGCGACAACGGCCAGGTCACCAGCAGACCGAACGAATAGCCGATCGCCACGCCCATCGCGCCCCAGCGCGAGCCGACGAAGATGCAGCCGATCAGCACGATGCGGCTGACCAGCGAGAACAGCAACTGCGCGCGCATCAGGCCCCTGGCAAGGAACACCCAGTAGGTTGCATAGGACGCAGTCTGGAAAATACCGCCCAGCGTCAGCACCTGGAACAGGGGCACGGCCTCGCGCCACTGCTCGCCGAGCACCAGCACGATCAGCGGCATGGCCAGCGCACATGCGAAGGCGAACAGCGCAACGATCAGGTGCACCATCACCGTCTGCCCGCGCAGCAGGAAGGCGCTGAAGCGTTCGCGGTCGTCCTGCAGTTGCGACAGCACCGGCAACGCCACGCTGGTGGCAGGTGCGTTGATCTGATTCAACGGCATCATCAGTAACTGGAACGCGCGGTTATACAGGCCCAGTGCGTCCGGGCCGGTGCGCCAACCGATGATGACCTGGCCGACGTTGCGGCTGGCATAGCCCAGCAACTGCGCGGCCATCAGGTTCCAACCGAAGCTCATGAAGTCGCGCATCGGCGCCGAGCGTTGATACCCGCCCGGCAACCAGCGCGCGCAGCTCGCGGCGATGATGAAATTGACCACTGCCTGCACCACCTGCTGCACCACCAGCGCCCAGTACCCCCAGCCCAGCAACGCGGCAGCGACGGCAGCGCCCAGGCCCAGCACCTGCGATCCCACATCGCTGAGCGCAACCTGGCCAAAACGCAGCCCGCGGCTCAAATGCGCGCGGTACTGCGTGGTCATGCCGTTGATCAGGAAGGTCACCGCCAGCGCCTGGGAAATCGTCACCAGGTCCGGTTCTTTGTAGAAATTGGCGATCACGTGAGCAGAGGCGTACACCACCACCGACAGCGACAGGCCGATGCCGCTGTTGATCCAGAACAGGTTGTCGCGTTGCTCGCGGCTGACATGCTTGGCCTGCACGGCAGCGGCAGACAGGCCGAAATCGCGCAGGATCTCGGCCGCACCGACAATCGCGGTCACCATTGCCATCAGGCCGTAGTCGTAAGGGGTCAGCAAGCGCGCCAGCAGGATGATGCCGCCGAACTGCACGACCATCTTGGCCGACTGACCGATCATGGTCACCGCTGCGCCACCGGCGGCGCGCGAACCGAGGCTGCGCTGTGGCGGCGGCGTGGGGGAATTCATCGTTGGGATCTCTGCGGTCACAGCGCGGCGTCTCCATCCTTGCCGAGCGCTTCCAGGTAGGTGCGGTAGTGCAGCTGTCCGATCCGTGGCCAGTCACGTTGCGATAGATCCGGTGCCGGCCCGCGTGGCGCGGCGCGCACCTGGTCCAGCATACCGGTCAGCAATGCCGCATCGAATTCTCCCTCGTAGAGAAACACCCACCCCGGACCGACTTCTTCGGCGATCGCCGCATTGGATTCGCTCCACGGCGCCAGCACCGGGCGCGCCAGCGACAACGCCAGCAACAAGGTGCCGGAGTTGTGCATCTGCCGATACGGCAGCACCACCAGCTCGGCTTGGCTGACTTCGCGTGCCAGCACCGGTTCTTCGACATACGCCAGCAAGGCGCTCACACGCGGATCCTGCGCGCAGGCCTCCTCCACCAGGCTACGCATCTGCGGCGTGGCCGGGTTGCCGACGATACGCAGCTTCAGGCGCGGATCGTCGACCTGACCCATCACCTCCAGCAGCGTTTCCACGCCCTTGTACGGGCGAATCAGGCCGAAGTGCAGCAGCCGCCCAGGAACCGGCGTACCTTGCGGCATCTTTGCGAACCACTCGCGATAGTGTCCGTGCAGGATGGTGTCGGTGAATGGCGGCCGCGGCGGCGTGGTTGCGTTGATGCGGATCCAGCGACGCGTCAGCCCATCGATCCAGCGCAACAGGCCGCGCTCGCGCCAGCCACGATCCTCGTGCGGCGCCAGGTTGTGCAGGGTACGCACCACCGGCGTGCCGGTCAGCTGCAGCTTGAGCAGCAACAGTGCCGCACACACCTGCTTGGCCAGGGTGCCGACCGCACTGGGATGGCGCAGCAGATACTCCGGCCAATGCAGATGCAGCACGTCGTAGCGCGACAACAGCGCATCGCGCATCGAAAAGAAGCGCGGCTGCACTGCATCGGGCAGCGACGCGTACAGCTGGGTCAGATACGGATTGGTGCTGGCACTGGGCTTTTCGGTGGAAAACAGCACGGTGACCTGCGGCTGCGTGGGAGACCGCGCAGTCGCTGCCGATGCAGGCGCGCTCATCGCACTGCCTCCTGCGGACGGCGTGTGCCCAACGCGGTGTGGTACTCGTCGACATAGCGCCCAACCACATGCTTCCAGTCGTAGCGGCTCACGTACGCCATGGACGCTGCACGACGCGTATCGAAGTCCACATCCGCCTGCAGCGCAAGCGCCTGCACCTGGTCTGCGGCCGCAGCGATCCTGTCGCGGTTGACGATCACGCCCTGGCCCGATTCGCTGGCAAGACGCACGAACGGCGGGATATCGCTGAGGATGGGAATCAGACCTGCACTCATCGCCTCGACCGCGGCGATGCCGAAGCCTTCGTGGCGCGACAGGCAGACGAAGAACTGCGCCTGTTGCATCAGGCTGCGCAACTGCTCCTGCGAGGGCGACATGCTGAGCTGCACCTTGTCCTGCAAGCCCCGCTCGGCGATTGCCTTGCGCAGATCGGCCTCGTTCAAATCGTATTCGCGCCCGGCGATGATCAAGCGCCACTGCGGATCGCGCTTGAGTACCGCCTGCAGCAGCTCCAGGGTTTCGATCAGGCCCTTGTTCACCGACCAGCGGCCGAAATACATCATGGTCCGCCCCGGCGTCGCTGCGCCCTGCCCCGCGTATTTCTCCACGTCCACGCCGTTTTCGATCACCCGCAAACGTGCCGGCGACACCACCTTGGCGAACAGCTCGCCATCGTTTTCGCTGGTGGCGATCACCCGCGCATACGCCAACGCCGAGGTGCGGGTGAGCGTCTGAAACCACAGCTGCTTCATCCGCGAGGCATACGCGGTGTGGAAGAAGCCGCCGTGCGTGGACACCACCATCGGCTTGCCATGCAGCGGCTTGGTCAGCGCCAGATAGTCGTAGAAAAAATCGATGCCATGCAGATGCACCAGATCGGCCGAACGGATCGCGCTCAGCACGGACGGCGCCAACGGATAACGCGACGAGCCGCGATAACCGATGCGTCGGATCGGCAAGCCCTGATGGGTCTCATGCGCCGCAAGCTGCGCACCCGGATCGGTAAACACCCGATCCAGGGTCACGATCTCCACCGTATCGGCGCTGGTGGCCTGATGTTGACGGGCCACATTGAGAACGACTTCCTCCATGCCTCCGATCGAAGGGTGAAATTGGCGGACGACATGCACCACTTTCATTACGCCAATCTCCTGTGCCAGCGACGCAGACGCATCTGCATGCTCGGCTGATCATTCTGGAAGCTCGTCATTTACGTTTCAATCCCAACATCCACGGCGCAACGCGCACCAGCACGGCGCGCATCGGCACACTGATAGCGACAGCAACCGCGCCAAGGCCCATCGCCCAGGCCGGTGTGCCGATCGTGCTGGGTGCGATCACACCCGTTCGTGCCACCACACTGGTGAGCACCAGAAACACCAAGGTATGCGTGCACAGGATCAGCAAGGTATTGCCACCGACCCACTGCAGCCAACGCCACTGTCGAACGAAATACGCCACACACAAGGTCATTGCGGTGCCCAGCAGGCTGACCAACAGGAACGCCGCAGCGGAATGCCCGAACTGCAGATTGTTCACATCCACCTGTCCGTTCCATCCGGCCAGCCACCACCACGCGACCGCCAGCACCGGCAGGGCCAACGCCCAGACCGAAGCGCCAAGCGCGCGCAGTGCATCGGCATAGCGCGACAGCCATCCGCCCACGGCGATGAAGAACAGCGCAACGGGCAATACATCCAGCGCGAACGGGAGCCGCAGGTGCAATGACGGAAACCAGCCCGCCCACGCCAATGCGAGCAACAGACTGGCTGCAGCCAGGGCCGCCGTCGTCAGGCGCGTGCGCGAGGCCAGATAGGCCAGCGTGGTGACGAACAAGGCCGGCAGGAACCACAACGCCGGAAGCACATACAGACGCGTGCCGTTGGCCCAGAACAGACCGACGAACGGATCCCACCACGGCAGCACATGCGATGGATGCGCCGCACGGCTGGTCACTCCCATTAGCAACCAGCAGGCGTAGGCCACCAGGAAAAACGCAAGGTAGGGAACCAGCAACGTACGCGCCAGCTTCCTGATCGTCGCCACCGTCATCGCGCGGTGGCCGAAGCGCTCGCCGACCCAGCCGGACAGCACGAAAAACAGCGGGACATGAAAACTGTAGGCGAACAACTTGTAGGCGGCCGGCATGCCGTTGGCATGCCCCAACACCACCAGGACGATGGCCAGCGCCTTTGCTGCATCGATCTGCCAATCGCGGGTCAAGGCGGGCGCTGGCGCGGCCTTGGCCGCCAGGTCACCGTGCCCGGCTGCGCTGGAATACGGCGCGGTGGTCATGGCGCAGCGCCGCTCATGCCGCCACCGGGCGGGCACCCAGGGTCCACGGCGCAAAACGCATCAGCAGCCAGCGCAGCGGCACGCAGGCCAGCAGCGCAAACACCGTCACGAACAATGCCCATCCCAGGCCCGGGCGCGAGGCACCGAACCCACCAGCCAGCGCCGCGACACCGGAGAGCACGAAGAACACCAGCATGTGGGTGCACAGGATCAGCAAGGTATTGCGGCCGATCCACTGCATCCATGCCCAGCCCTGCACCAACCGTGCCGCACAGATCACCATCAATGAGCCGAGTACCGCACCGATCACGAACCCGGCGTGGTTACGACCGAATTCCAGCATGTTGACATCGATCCGGCCATTACGATCGGCCAGCCAGGCCACCGGCAACGCCAACAACACCGTCGCCAGCGCGCTCACCGAAAGGGAGGTCGGCAGACGTGCGGAAGCGTGGATCAGCAAGGCGCCCAACGCGTAAAAACACAGCGACACGGGCAGTACGTCCAGGCCGAAGAAAAGTCGCACCTGCTGGCCTGGAAACCAGCGCATCCAGCACCAGGCCAGGATCAACGACGCCACCGCGATCACAGCCGGCGACATCCAGCGGCGCAGCACCACATAGCTCAGCACCGTCACCAGCATCACCGGCAGGAACCACAGCGGAGGCTGCACATACAGATCGGGTCCAATGCCGGTGAACATCGCCACGATCGGCTCCCACCACGGATGGCTGCCCCATCGTGCCGCCTTCTCGCCGATATTGCGCGTCAGCAACCAGTACGCGTAACCGAGCAGATAAAACGTCACGTACGGCAGCAACAGACTGCGCGCCTGCTTGCTGATCGTCTGCGGCAACCCGGTGGTCCGCGACGCATAGCCGGATGCCAGCCAGCCGGACACCATGAAAAACAGCGGCACATGAAAGCTGTAGGCAAACAACGTCATCGCCTGCGGCACGCCCTTGGCGTGGCAGAACACCACCAGCAGAATCGCCAGCGCCTTGGTGGCATCGATCCGCGGGTCGCGGCTGCGCCCACCGGTGGCAACGTACGCGCCGACGACCGGTGCGGCCGGCTGCGGCGCTTGCGTCGCCGCCACGCTCATCGCGCGCCTCCTGCGGGCAGTGGCAATCGCGTCTGGTCGTCGGCCGGATCCTGTCTGGGCAGCTGCGCAACGGTTGCAGCGGACCAGGTCGGCCGCATATGCCACAGGCAGCCGCACACGAACCACCACAATGCCGACGTCTTGATCGAGAAATAGCCGTTGGACACCAGCAAGCTCAACGCGAACGCAAAGATCGCCTGGTTCTTGAACAACTGCCCTTCCTTGCTCGGCATCAACAACAGGAACGAATACGACAGCAGGAATGCGAGCACGCCGACGATCGACTGCGATGCGATGAAGTAGGCAATGCCGCTGTCGAAGTAACGGTACGCCTGCGCAAAGTCCAGGCCCATCCACGAGTTGAAGGACAGGTTGTTCATCGAATTGACGGTAAAGAACACCCGGCCCATCGTGTTGTCCTGATAGGCGGTGATCCCGGTGATCCACACCAGCAACCACGCAGTCATGATCACGATCAGAAAGACCAGGAACGCCAGGCGTTGATCCAGGCGTTTCAACAGCGGCGACAGCAGCACCATCAGCACGCAGGTGCCCGCAGCAAGTCGGCCGTCGGAAGCCACGATCATGAAACCGATCAGGCCGACCGACAGAATCAGCATCGCCGGCCGCATCCAGCGCCAGAACACCAGCACGATCGCGGTAAAGAAGCAGATGTAGTTGCCCATCGTCACCGGCTCGATGAACATCGAGGAGGCACGGGGAAGATTGGAGCCCGGCAGGAAGTTGCGCTCGCCCGGTCGCGTGGCGCTGACGAACAGGTTGCTGTCTTCGTTCCAGAACCCTTCCGCGCTCATGCCGCGTGCGTTGACGAAAAAGCTCTTCGGGTTGACCAGATCGCCGTAGGCGCTGGGCATCGCCAATTCGAACGCCGCAACCAGCGACACGATGATGGTCATGCGCACGAACAGCTTGGGCACCGACCCGGTATAAGCCGAACCAAGCACCACGAACGCAAACACCACCAGCGCGTCGCGGAAGAACTTCGGATCGATCTGCCAGTTCACCAGGAAGCGCACGAACATCAAGGTGACGATCAGTCCCAGGCCGCTGATGATCAATGCAATGCGCTTGCGGCTCATCGAGCCCAGGCCGAGCAGGAAACACGCGGCGTAGACCATGAACTCGACCGCGTAAGTGATCACCGGACGGACGGTGAACACATTCGCGTTGATCAGCGCCAGCACCAGGTTGTAACCGACGCCGACCAGCAGCGTCAGCTCGATCAGCAGGTTGTGCCAGCGAATGCGGGCCTTGTCGCTCATTCGGATCAGCATGCATACGCCTGCTTGAGAGGGGCGGCTGCGATGCAGCCGCCCGCGGCGCTCGGCGCGCCAGGTCGCACACTCCCCGCCATCATCAGTACGCGGTCTTCTGTCCGAGCACACGTACTGCAGTCAGTACGATGATGCGGATATCCAGCCACAGCGACCAGCGACGGATGTAGTCCAGGTCGTACTGGATGCGCTTCTTCATCGTACGCAGCTCCGGGGTTTCGCCACGGAAGCCATTGACCTGCGCCCAACCGGTGATGCCCGGCTTGACGTAGTGGCGCTGCATGTAGTGATTGATCAGCTTTTCGTAATGGGTGTTGTGCTGCGCGGCGTGCGGACGCGGCCCCACGATCGACATGCTGCCACCGAGCACATTGAAGATCTGCGGCAACTCGTCCAGGCTGCTGCGGCGCAGGAACGCACCGAAACGGGTGATACGGGTGTCGTTCTTGGTCGCCTGCTGGATGGTGGTGCCGTGGTCGTCATGCACCCGCATCGAGCGGAACTTGAACATGTAGAACTCGCGGCCACCCAGGCCATGACGACGCTGGCGGAAGAACACCGGACCCGGCGAACTCATCTTCACACCGACGGCAATCGCAGCCATCAGCGGCCACAGACCCATCAGCGCGATCACGGCCAGGATCTTGTCCTGCAGCGCCTTGGCGACCACGAAGTAGTTGTCGCGGTCCACACCGCCCTGGCGCAGGTTGATCACCGGCACGTTGCCGATCTGCTCGCCGGACTGGTTCAACAGACCGAAGTCGAACAGATCCGGCACCAGCTTCACGTTGATCGGATAGCGATCCAGACGCTGCAGCAGCTGCTTGATGTGGTCACGCTCGCCCAGCGGCAGCGAGATCCACACCTGCTCGACCTGGTTGTCCTGCAGATACTCGATCAGCGCATCCGGGTCGCCCAGGCACGGCAGCGACTGACGCTGCTCGGTCACGGCGATGTCGTACGGCGTGCGGAAGTAGCCGACCAGGTTCATGCCGACCCAAGGATTGCGGCTGAGGTAGTGGCTGATCTTCATTACCGGGTGGCGCAGACCCACCACCACCACCCGCTGCACGTCCACACCCTGGGTGCGCAGGTGGTTCAGGAAGCCGCGCAGCACCGTGCGGGCCGCCACCAGCGAGGCCAGGCCACCGACGAACCACAGGCCGATCCAGCCGCGCGAGACCTGCTCGCCAACCTGCACGATCAGTGCGTGCACCGCGAACAGCGCAAATACGCCGCCGAACGCGCCACCCAGCACCATCAGCTCGCTCAACAGCCCGCGACCGCGCCAGCTGCGATACAGCGGGAACAGCGCAAAGCAGATCACCGAATACAACAGCGTGGTGGCGATGGCGACCCGATACGGTGCTGCAGGCACCCAGGAGCCGAAGACGATGCGATAGGCGATTAGCCCGGAGACCACGACCATGGTGAGGTCGAAGACGCGCAGGACAAGATCGGCTGCAGCCGAATACTTGGACAACAATCGCGGCGAGGATGTGGTGTAAGTCGCGCTACTCAAGTCTGCCAAAAGCATGGGGATGTCCTCCAAACTCGATACGGCGCATGCGGGGGAACATACGAATCGCACGCGAGCTTTCAATCATCTCCGTCGAGCGATCACCGCGGTAATACCTACCGACCCCAGATCGCACGACAGCCCTTTGTTTCAACAGAGACAAACTTTCAAACGAAGGAGCCCGAAACATACGGGATCCAACCTTTTCCACGCTGAATCAGTTGTCACTTCAATTAACCATCGTTGTGCAACACCACGATGTCAGTCCACCCGCGTCTGCGCTGCCGTGCCACGCAGGAAGTAGCGCACAAGAGCCACAGCCACACCAAGGAATACGCCAAAGATGAAGCCTAGCGCGAGGTTCAATTTGAGTTTCGGCGAAGTCTTCGACGTAGGCACGTCTGCGGTATCGACAATGGTCACGTTGTTGGCGCCGACATTGCTCGCCACACCGATCTCCTTGTAGCGCTGCAGGAGCGCATCGTAGAGCTGGCGGTTGGTATCGACGTCGCGCTTGAGCATGTTGTAGCGGATGCTGCGGCTCTGCAGATCCAGCTCATCGTTCCGCAGTCCGGCGATGCGCTGGTTGAGCAACTGCTCCTGATGCACCGACGCGTCGTATGTCGCCTTCAGCGACTGGCGGATATTGATGACCTCGCCATTGATCTGGCGACGCGACTCTTCGATCTGCGCCTTCAGGCGCTGCATTTCCGGATAGTCCGGCTTGAAGGTCGACAGCTTCTGCTGATATTCGGTGTTCAAGCGGATCTGCTCGCCGCGCAAGCTCTGGATCAGCGGGTTGCTCAGCACCTGTGGCAGCGACATCGCATCACCGCTGCTGACCTGACGCCAGGCTGCTTCGGCCTTGATGCGGGTGTCCTGCGCCGATGCCAGCATCGCATTGAGGTCGCTCAGGTTCTGCGCCGGAAGCGATGGCTTGTCGTCGCCCACCGACACGATCTGCTCGTCGGTGGAATAAGAGACCAGATTCTTCTCCGAGTCCTCCACCTTGTCGCGCAACTGCTCCAGGCGCTCGGCCAGGAACTTGGTCGCAAACGACGACGCCTTGATGCGACGTTCCTGGGTACTGACGATGAAGACCTTGGTGTAGGTGTTGGCGATCTTGGCAGCCAGCACCGGGTCCGGCGAATCGTAGTTGACGTAGACCAGGCGCGAATTGAGGATCGGCTCGACCACCAGTCCGGCCAGCAGGGTATCGGTGAGGCTGCGCTCGACGATCGCCTGGCGCGAGTCGACTGACTTGCCGGCTTCCGGATTCTTGGCAGCGGCCTTTTCCAGCGCTTCGTCGACCTGCTGCTTGAACGCCGGCTCCTGATCGAGCTTGGCTTCGCGGATCACCGCACGGGCCAGCGAGCGGCTCTGCAGCAGCTGGTATTGGGTCTGGTAGAAGTCGCGATCCTGCGGCGATTCCACCGGCATCAGATTGTCGACGTTCACCACATTGAGCGAGTCGCGCTCGATCTGCAGTGTGCTGATGGCGCGGTATTTCTCCGGCATCAGCAGGGTGACGCCAAACGCCAGCACCACGGCCGCAACGGTGATCAGGATGATCAACCAGCGCTGCGACACCAAAGCGTGCCAGTAGTCGAGCAAGCCGACGTCGGCCAGCTCGAGATGCCCATGACGATGAGACGGGGAGGAACGATTGTCTGAATTCATACTCATCGGTAAGCGCGCCACACCATCACAAGGGGGGTCAGTTCCAGCATGGTGCGCAGCCAGACGCGTGCGTCCGAGCGGTACACCACAACGATGTCGCCGCCGTAGATCTCAGGGTCCGGGTTGGCACCCTTCTCGATCTGGGTCAGATCGAATCTGGCAATCATCTTTTGCCCGTTGACGGTGCGGAACACGATGACGTTGCCGCGGCTGGCCACCGTGCTGACACCCTTGGCCTGCGCAATGGCCTGCTGCAGTGTCAGGTTTGCGCCGATCACCGGATAGATGCCCGGCTCGTCGACCGCACCGGTCACCGTCACCCGGCGACCATTGGATTCCTGCACGAATACCGACACCTGCGGCTGCTGCAGATAGCCGGCGGCGTAGCGTTCTGCCACCAGCCTTTCCAGCTCGCCGACACCCAGACCGGCCGCCTTGACGTCGCCGATCAACGGCAGCGAGATATGGCCGTTCTGATCGATGCGGACCTGCCGCTCCAGATCATCGACCTGGAACACTTTGAACAACAGCAAGTCGCCTGGGGCGAGTCGATACTCCGGTTGCACTGCGGACATCGCGAGCGGATCCGGAAGCGGCAGAGAATCCGCCATCTTCGGACCGGTGCTGCATGCGCTCAGTGCCATCGAGCAGATCAACGCCAGGCTGAGGCCTTGGCAAAATCGTCCGATCAGTTTTTTCATGCGTGTGGCTGGCTGCCTCGGTTGGGTGGGACAGGACCTCGCGCAGCATTCGACCGGCCAACACGCCAGCAAGAACGTACGACAGAGAAATTCATCCCAAGACGCTCGGGATCACGACAGGTGTGACGTGTTGCAGTGCACTATGGCATAGAACCAACGCATCGCAAGACGCTGCTCGCCATTTTTTTGACGGCGTTGGCCTATTGATTCAAGTTCGTCGTTACAACGTTAACAAAACGTGATCCACGTAGTAATCCAGCGCTAATGATTCGGAACATTTACGGATACTTAGCAGCATTCCGTGATCCAGGTCCACAGCGTGCGAAACCGCAAGCAACCGGGCTCGACCGACCACTCCATGCTGCTCTGCGGTATGCCGATGTACATATCGTGCCACCTGCATGACACCCCACGAATCACATGTTGCGGCGCAACAAAAAGCCCATGTCCGTGAAGACATGGGCTCCGTGTTTGGTCGGGGTAGCCGGATTCGAACCGACGACCACTAGTCCCCCAGACTAGTGCGCTACCAGGCTGCGCTATACCCCGAAGATGTTGCACCCGCTGCTAGAGCGGCATGCGATTATAGCGGCTTTGCGACGCGTTTTCCTAGCGGCGCAGCAGCTGCAGAACCTCTTCCAGTTCCATGCGCACCTGCTTGATGATCTGGTTGCTCAACGCTGACTCGCTTTTGGCGCCATCGCCCTCCAGACGCAGGCGTGCGCCGCCGATGGTGTAGCCCTGCTCGTACAGCAGGCCACGGATCTGGCGCACCATCAGCACGTCGTGGCGCTGGTAGTAGCGCCGGTTGCCGCGCCGCTTGACCGGTTCCAGGCTCGGGAATTCGGTTTCCCAATAGCGCAGCACATGTGGTTTGACGTCGCACAGCTCGCTGACTTCGCCGATGGTGAAGTAGCGCTTGGCCGGAATTGGCGGTAGTTCACGATTACTGCCCGGATCCAGCATAAGCCTCCACCCGCTCCTTGAGCTTCTGGCCCGGACGGAAGGTCACCACCGTACGCGCCGAAATCGGAATTTCCTCACCGGTCTTGGGATTGCGACCGGGCCGTTGATTCTTGCGCCGCAGATCGAAGTTGCCGAAACCGGAAAGCTTCACCTGACGACCCTGCTCCAGCGCATCGCGCAGCACATCGAAGAACGCGTCGACAAATTCCTTTGCCTCGCGCTTGTTCAGACCGACCTCGTCGAACAGACGTTCGGCCATCTCCGCTTTCGTCAATGCCATGCCAATCCCCTGGTTACCGCCTCAACTCCGGATCCGGGCGCGGTGCTCGCGCTCGATCACGGCCACCACATCGGCAACGACTGCGTCGACGTCCCGGTCGGTGAGAGTGCGCGAGTTATCCTGCAAAATCAAGCCCATAGCCAGACTCTTGAAACCTGGCTCGACCCCCTGCCCGACATAGCGGTCGAACAACTGCACCTCGCGCAACAACGGCCCGACGGTGGTGCGCACGCTGCTCGACAGCGCCGCCCAGCTCACCTCTTCCGGCACCAGGAAGGCCAGGTCGCGACGCACCGAGGGGAAGCGCGACAGTTCGCCGGCACGCGGCAGCGCCCGTTCGACCAGCGCCGTCAGTTGCAGCTCGAACGCGATCACATCCACGTCGATGTCCAACGCTTTGGCCAGGCGCGGATGCACCTGCCCGATCCAGCCGATGCAAACGCCACCGCGATGGATGTCGGCCGAGCGCCCCGGATGCCCGAAAGGCTGGGCAGAGGGCTGGAAGTCCAGCACTGCGCCACTGGCCGCAGCCAGCGCCATCAGGTCGCCCTTCAGGTCGTGGAAGTCCACCTTGCGCGTGGGCTCACCCCACTGAAGCGCCAAGGCATCGCCACATACGGCCGCGGCGACATGCTGCGACTCCTGCGGCGCAGCGCCGGCATCGGGCGCGGCAGCGAACACCTTGCCCAGCTCGAACAGGCGCACGCGTCCGGCCTGGCGCGCGGCATTGCGGCCCAGCGTCGCCACCAGGCCCGGCAACAGGCGCGGACGCATGATCGCAAGCTCGGCGCTGAGCGGATTGGCCAACGGCACCAGGCCGTCGGTCAGCTGCCAGCGCTCCAGCAAGGTGGCATCGACGAAGGCGTAATTGATGGTTTCCTGCAGCTCGCGCGCCACCAGCTGGCGCCGCACGCTGAGCTCATCGAGCTGGGTTTCGCTCGGCATCGCAATCCGGCTTGCGCCGCCCGGCAGCGTGGTCGGCACGCGGTCGTAACCGTGGATACGCGCCAGCTCTTCGATCAGATCCTCTTCGATGGCGATATCGAAGCGACGGCTCGGCGCCATCACCTGCCAGCCTTCGGCAACCGCCTCCAGCTGCATGCCGAGCGCGCCCAGAATGCGCGCAACTTCGGCATCGTCGATCTGGATACCGAGCACGCGCGCGATCCGCGCACGCCGCAGCAGGATGCACGCCGGCTGCGGCAGATGCTGCGGCAGTTGCGCATGCACGACCGGTCCCGGCGTACCACCGGCCAGTTCCAGCACCAGCTGCGTCGCCACTTCGATCGCTTGCGGAGGCAACGCCGGATCCACACCACGCTCGAAGCGATGACCGGCATCGGTATGCAGACCGAACTTGCGGCCACGCCCCATGATCGCGGCCGGATCGAAGTACGCCGACTCCAGGAACACGTTGCGCGTGGTCTCGGTGACGCGGGTGTCCAGGCCACCCATCAGACCAGCCAAGGCGACCGGGCGGTCGGCATCGGTGATGGTCAGGAAGCTGTCGTCCAGCGTGACCTGCCGGCCATCCAGCAGCGCCAGCTGCTCGCCGCTGCGCGAACGGCGCACGCCGATCGGGCCTTGCAGCGTGTCCAGATCGAACGCATGCATCGGCTGACCAAGCTCCAGCATCACGTACTGGGTGATATCCACCAGCAGCGAGACCGGACGCACGCCACTGCGGCGCAGCCGCTCTGCCAGCCACACCGGCGTTTTCGCGGCAGGGTCGATGCCCTCGATCACACGTCCGCAATAGCGCGGCGCTTCGCTGCCGGCATGCAATTCCACCGCCAGCGTGCGCGTGGACACCGGCGCTACCGCACCGGCGTCGAAGGCCACCACTTCGCTGGCGCATGCGGCCGCCACATCGAAGGCGATACCGCGCACGCTGAAACAGTCGGCGCGATTGGGCGTCAGCTTGATCTCGATACTGGCATCGGGCAGCCCCAGATACTCGGCCAGCGCCTGACCCACCGGCGCATCGTCGGGTAGCTCGAACAGGCCAGACGCATCGCTGTCCAGCCCCAGCTCCTTGGCCGAGCACAGCATGCCGTTGGAGGCGACCCCGCGCAGCTTGGCCGCGGTGATGGTGAGCGCGCCGATCTGCGCACCGACCAGCGCCAACGGCGCCACCAGACCGGCACGCGCATTGGGCGCGCCACACACGATCTGCAGCAACTCGCCCTGCCCTGCATCGACGCTGCAGACCTGCAGACGATCGGCTTCCGGATGACGCACCGCCTCGACGATACGCGCCACCACCACCTGCCCCAGCGCTTCGCCCAACGGCGTGACCTCTTCGACCTCCAGACCGATCGCCGTCAGCGTTGCGGCAAGCTCGTCACGGCTCGCCTGGATGGGAACGTGGCTGCGCAGCCAATTTTCAGAGAATTTCATGAGGAGCCGGGAATCGGGAATGGAGAATGGAGAATCGCAAAAGCGGGGGCGCCGGGTATTCGGAACAGGATCCGCGGAGCGCGTGGCTCCAACGATTCCCCATTCCCAATTCCCGATTCCCCGCCGTCAAGCAAACTGCCTGAGAAAACGCACATCGTTTTCGAAGAACGCGCGCAGGTCGTTGACGCCGTAGCGCAGCATCGCAAAGCGCTCTACGCCCAGGCCGAACGCGAAGCCGGTGTAGCGCTCCGGGTCGATGCCGACGCTGCGCAGCACGTTCGGGTGCACCATGCCGCAGCCGAGCACTTCCAGCCAGCGCGTGCTGCCGTCGGGCTGCTGCCAGGCGATATCCACTTCCGCGCCCGGTTCCACGAACGGAAAATAGCTGGGGCGGAAGCGCATTTCGAAATCGCGCTCGAAGAACGCCCGCACGAACTCGGACAAGGTGCCCTTGAGGTCGGCGAAGGTGGAATGCTCGTCCACCAGCAGGCCTTCGACCTGATGGAACATTGGCGAATGGGTCTGGTCCGAATCGGAGCGATACACTTTGCCGGCCGCGATCATGCGCAGCGGCGGTGTGTGCGCATCCATGTAGCGCACCTGCACGCCGGAGGTGTGGGTGCGCAACAGGCGGCCATCGCCGAAATAGAACGTGTCGTGCATCGCGCGCGCCGGATGGTGCGGTGGAAAGTTCAGGGCTTCGAAGTTGTGCCAGTCGTCCTCGATCTCCGGGCCATCGGACAATTCATAGCCCAGGCGCGCAAAGATCTCGACGATGCGCTCGAGCGTGCGCGTGACCGGGTGCAATCCGCCCCGTTCGCTACGACGGCCCGGCAAGGTGACATCGATCCGCTCCCCGGCCAGACGCGCGTCCAGCGCGGCGTTTTCCAGCGTGTGCTTGCGCTCGGACAACGCCGCGGTCAGCGCATCGCGCGACAGGTTGATCGCTTCGCCAGCGGCCTTTCGTTGGTCGGCCGGCAGCGTGCCGAGCTGCTTGAGCTGGGCGGTGATGCTGCCGCTCTTGCCCAGCAATGCGACGCGCAAGGCTTCCAGTTGGTCCGGCGTCTGCGAGGCGGCGACATCGGCCAGCGCACGCTCGGTCAGGGATTGAATCTCACTCATTGCACTCGCGCCTCAACTGCGTCAACCGAACAGTGTTTCCGGATGCACCGGAACGCATTGCCACATCTCTTGCCAGCCATCGAATCGACCGATGCCGGCTGTCTAAAACGCAAAAGGGGAAGGACTCGCGCCCTTCCCCCTGCATATCTGCTTGCCCTCGCCGGAGGCCTGTACACGAATGTGCAAGCTCCCTCGAGAAACTACCCCTTCAACAGTCCGCACATGGATGTGCGGGCTCTTGCGAGGGACTCGCACCTATGCCGCCAGCGCGCCCTTGGCCTTCTCAGCCAGCGCGGCAAAGCCGGCGGCGTCGTGCACGGCGATATCGGCCAGCACCTTACGGTCCAGGGTGATACCTGCCTTCAGCAGGCCGTTCATGAAACGGCTGTAGCTCAGGCCATTGATGCGGGCAGCCGCGTTGATGCGGGTGATCCACAACGAACGGAACACGCGCTTCTTCTGCTTGCGGCCGATATAGGCGTACTGCTGTGCCTTGATGACCGCCTGCTTGGCGACGCGGAAAACCTTGCGACGGGCATTGTAGTAGCCCTTCGCCAGGGTCAGAATTTTCTTGTGGCGGCGGCGCGCCTGCACACCACGCTTTACTCGTGCCATGGTTCAGTCCTCAGAGATAGGGAAGCATACGATCGAGACGGCCTGCATCCTCGGCGCGGACGTGGTTCGTCTGCCGCAGGTTGCGCTTCCGCTTGGTCGCTTTCTTCGTGAGGATATGGCTACGGTTTGCGTGGCCGCACTTGTACTTGCCGGAGGCGGTCTTGCGGAAACGCTTGGCCGCCGCCCGGTTGGTCTTGATCTTGGGCATTGCAATGTCCTTGATGGTGTTTTGTCACTGACCCGGGCGGCAGTCTTGCGACCACGCTTTCCATCCCTGCCCTTGCCTGCTTGTAAGTCCTTGATCGAACACGATCCGGACAGGTCCTGTGCCGCTTGCGCGGCGCCCCGGCAAAACCGGGCCGCGCAGTATGCCCGTTGCCGGGAATTCTTGCAAATGGAAGCTGTCGCCAGCCGGACGGACCCCAGCAGGGCCCGTCTCAGCGCGGAATCAGATCTTCTTCTTAGGCGCGATCATCATGACCATCTGGCGCCCTTCCAGGCGCGGGCGCGACTCGATGACGATGTCCTCGCCCAGGTCGGCCTCGATCCGGGACGCCATTTCGCGTCCCAGCTCCTGATGGCTCATTTCACGACCACGGAAGCGGATGTTGACCTTGACCTTGTCGCCCTCTTCCAGGAAGCGGCGCATGTTGCGCAGCTTGATCTGGTAGTCGCCCTCGTCCGTCACCGGACGGAACTTGAGTTCCTTGATCTCGACCTGCTTGGTCTTCTTCTTGGCCTCGTTGGCCTTTTTCTGCTGCTCGAACTTGAACTTGCCGAAATCCATGATCTTGCAGACCGGCGGATCGGCCTGCGGCTGGATTTCGACCAGATCCAGGCCTTCTTCCTCGGCCTTGGCGAGCGCTTCGTCGCGCGACAACACGCCGACCATCTCACCGTCACTGCCGATCACGCGGACGCGCGGCACACGGATTTCTTGGTTCTTGCGGTTCTGTTTGTTGTCAGGGGTACTGATATTGCAATCTCCCAGGGGAATCGAACCGGCGCATCCGGATCATCCAGACCGGCCGGGGTTGGCTCACGCTGCCTGCTCTGCCTGCAGCCGTTCGATGAAGGCCGAGACCGTCATGGTCCCGAGGTCCTCTCCCGAACGTGTCCGCACGGCGACGGCGCCGTTTTCCTTCTCGCGGTCACCGACGACGAGGAGATAAGGCACGCGTTGCAGCGTATGCTCGCGAATCTTATATCCGATCTTCTCGTTACGCAAATCGGCGTTTACACGGAAGCCTTGATTTGCAAGGGTTTTCCGAACCGAGTCGACATAGTCTGCCTGTGCATCGGTGATATTTGCGACAACGACCTGGACCGGGGCGAGCCAGGCGGGGAAGGCGCCGGCGTGGTGTTCGATCAAAATGCCGATGAAACGCTCCATCGAGCCGACGATCGCCCGGTGCAGCATGACCGGATGCTTTTTCTGGCTGTGCTCGTCCACGTACTCGGCGCCAAGGCGGCCCGGCATCATGAAATCGACCTGCATCGTGCCCAGCTGCCAGGTGCGGCCGATCGCGTCCTTGAGGTGGTACTCGATCTTGGGGCCGTAGAAGGCGCCCTCGCCCGGCAGCTCCTGCCACTCCACCCCGCACACGCCCAGCGCGCTGCGCAGCGCGGCTTCGGCCTTGTCCCAGGTCACGTCGTCGCCCAGGCGTTTTTCCGGACGCAGCGCGATCTTGATCTCGATGTCGTCGAAGCCGAACGCGGTGTAGACCGCCAGTGCCTGCTGATGGAAGGCGGTGACTTCTGATTCGATCTGCGATTCCAGGCAGAACACGTGCCCGTCGTCCTGGGTGAAGCCGCGCACGCGCAGGATGCCGTGCAGCGCGCCGGACGGCTCGTTGCGGTGGCAGGCGCCGAACTCGCCGTAGCGGATCGGCAGGTCGCGGTAGCTGTGCAGGCCCTGGTTGAACACCTGCACGTGGCCGGGGCAGTTCATCGGCTTGACCGCATAGGTGCGCTTCTCCGACTCGGTGAAGAACATCGCGTCCTGGTAGTTGTCCCAGTGGCCGGATTTCTGCCACAGCGACACGTCCAGGATCTGCGGGCAGCGCACCTCGCCGTAGCCGCTGTCGCGATAGACCTTGCGCATGTACTGCTCGACCACCTGCCACAGCGACCAGCCCTTGGGGTGCCAGAACACCAGACCGGGCGCCTCTTCCTGCAGATGGAACAGGTCCTGCTGCTTGCCGATGCGGCGATGGTCGCGCTTGTCGGCCTCTTCCATGCGCAGGATGTAGGCATCCAGCTGCTTCTTGTCGGCCCAGGCGGTGCCGTAGATGCGCTGCAGCTGCTCGTTCTTTGCATCGCCGCGCCAGTAGGCGCCGGAAATACGGGTCAGCTTGAAGGCCTTGAGAAAGCGCGTGTTGGGCACGTGCGGGCCGCGGCACATGTCCACGTATTCCTGGTGGTAGTACAGGCCCATCGCGGTGATGTCCTCGGACATGTCCTCGATCAGGCGCAGCTTGTACTCCTCGCCGCGCTGGGCGAACACCTCGATCACCTCGGCGCGCGGGGTGACCTTTTTGATCACCTCGTAGTCCTGCGCGATCAATTCCTGCATGCGCTGCTCGATCGCGGCCATGTCGTCCGGCGTGAACGGGCGCTCGCTGTAGATGTCGTAGTAGAAGCCTTCGGCGATGACCGGACCGATCACCATCTTGACCTCCGGGTATAGCTGCTTGACCGCATGCCCGACCAGATGCGCGCAGGAGTGGCGGATGATCTCCACGCCTTCGGCGTCCTTGGCGGTGATGATGCGCAGGCTGGCATCGTGGTCGATGACGTCGCTGGCATCGACCAGCTGGCCGTCGACCTGGCCGGCGATGGTGGCCTTGGCCAGGCCGGCGCCGATCGACTGGGCGACCTGCATCACCGAGACGGGGGATTCGAATTCGCGGCGGCTGCCGTCGGGGAGCGTGATGTTGATCATGGGCAAGAATGAGGTCTGTGCTGGCTGCAGCGCGACGGCTGCAAGGGAGATCTGCCCATTGCGGGACAGGCTCGGATAAGCGTATGGCGAGAGGTGGTGCAGAACGAACGCCGGGCGGGCGCCCTGCGGACTGGCGCGGCCGGAATCAGCGGTGGGCGGTGGTAGTACTCATGTCGCACGCTGGGCCGGCGCGGGGCGCGGGCCACCTTCTCGCAAGGGGTCTCGGAAGCGAATGGTAAACCAATCGGCCCGCCGTTGCGCACGCCGGCACGGGGCCGGCGGGCACGTGGCATGATGCCGACCACCTGTGCTCCCAGTGCCGACCATGACCATCAAGGGTAAAGCCACCTCGCTGGATATCGCCTACCTGGCCGGCGTGTCGCAGCCGACCGTGTCGCGCGCACTGCGCGGCAGCCCGATGGTCAACGAAGAAACCCGCAAGCGCATCCTGCGCATCGCCAACGAGTTGAACTACAAGGTCGACAAGAACGCCTCGTCGCTGCGGCTGCGCAATGCCGGCACGCTGGCGCTGCTGTTCTTCGAAGACCCCACCGCCGACGATTCGCTGATCAACCCGTTCTTCCATTCGATGCTGGGCTCGATCACCCGCGCCTGCGCGCTGCAGGGTTACGACCTGCTGGTGTCCTTCCAGCAGCTGTCCAAGGACTGGCAGGCCGATTACGAAGACAGCAACAAGGCCGACGGCATCATCCTGCTCGGCTACGGCGACTACCAGCAGTCGCGCCGGCGGCTGCAGCTGTTGGTCGAACAAGGTACCCACTTCGTCCGTTGGGGCGCGGCGCTGCCGGGGCAGCCGGGCATTTCGATCGGCAGCGACAACTATCAGGGCGGATTGGATATCACCGAGCACCTGCTCGCGCAGGGCTGTCGCCGCATCGCCTTTCTTGGCCATGCGTCCAATCATTACCCCGAGTTCGAAGAGCGCTACCGCGGCTACGTGGCTGCACTGAAGCAACAGGCCCTGGTCGCCGATCGCGCGCTGCAGTTCGATGCGATTACCACCGAGTCGTCCGGCCATGCCGCATGTCTGGAGCTGCTCGACAGCGGCAAGGCGTTCGATGCGGTGTGTGCGGCCAGCGACCTGATTGCGATCGGCGCCATGCGCGCCTTGCGCGAGCGTGGCTTGCGGGTGCCGCAGGATGTGGCAGTGAGCGGCTTCGACGATATCGCGTTGGCCGCGTCGGTGGCGCCGGCGCTGTCGACGGTGCAGCAGGACACCAAGCAGGCCGGCACGCTGCTGGTGGAAAGCCTGGTGGCGCTGATCCGCGGCGAAGCGGCGCAGAGCCGCACGATCCCGGTGAAGCTGGCGGTACGCGACTCCTCGCGTAGCAGCGGTCTGCAACCGCCGTTGGGGTGGAGGCCGTCCGGCCCGGAGACCGGCGACGCGGTGCTTGGTCGGGCCGCTGATGGGGTTGTCAGGCGTTGATTCGGGAATCGGGAATCGGGAATCGGGAATCGGGAATCGTTGGAGCATGCGCGAAGGATTGCGAAATCGGCCGCGGCCATTGATGCCTCGTAGGAGCGCACCCGGGCGCGATAAGGCGTTACCGGCAACGCCCCATCGCGCCCGGGTGCGCTCCTACCTGTTGCGGGCATCGCGCGCGGCTTGCTCGCCCGTCTGCCCTCATGCAGCCGCGGCCCGCAGCGTTACCAGGATCGAAGCCACCGTCGACTGGGGAAGCTCTCAAGCTGACATGCGGACAGGTGACCAGCGGAATCGCTGGGTGCCGAGGCTTGGGAATCGGGAATCGGGAATCGTTGGAGCATGCGCGAAGGATTGCGAAATCGGCCGCGACCATTGATGCCTCGTAGGAGCGCACCCGGGCGCGACGGGGCGTTACCGGCAACGCTCCATCGCGCCCGGGTGCGTGCGCTCCTACCTGTTGCGGGCATCGCGCGCGGCTTGCTCAGCCATTTGCGCATCGAGCTGCCTGCGCAAGGCCGGGTCGGTGATCGGCGCGTCCGACAGCAGCACCCGCACGCCATGCGCGGGCACCGGCGCAAGCAGCCGGCGCTGCACCGGCACCTGCTCGCCACTCATCGCGTCGCGCCAGGTGCCGGGCTGCAGAAAACGCGTCACCTCGATGTTCGCCGCCGCATCGCCCTTGTTGAGCAGCACCAACGCCGTCTGGTTGGCGCCCGCATGCTGATAGACACGCAAAAACGCCGCTTGATCCCCGCGTAGAAGCACATCCACCTGCACGCCGCGCTGCAATGCCGGCGTGTCGCGACGCAGCCGCGCGATCTGCTGCAGCGGGCCGAAGATCGGGCTTTGCGGTGCGTTGCGGATGCGCTCCTGGCCGAAGTAATTGCGATTGCCCGCATGTTCGGCACGCCCGCGCATGAAGCCGGTTTCCGAGCCGTAATAGATCACCGGGATGCCGCGCGCGGTAAACAGCCAGTTGTGCGCATCGATAAAACCGGTGTCGCTGGCATCCAGGCGCGCCATGTCGTGGTTGTCGTAGAAGCTCATCAGCTCGTACGGATTGGCATACGGCCCGTGACGCAGAAACAGCGGCGCGGCGAGCTTCTCGAACCCGGCCTGCTCATGGCCGAAGACAGCGGACAGCTGCTGCTTCAACGGGAAATCCAGCACGCTGACGCCGGCATTGCGGGCCCAGGTATGCCCGGCAATCTTGTTGGCGTCGTAATCGAAGGCTTCGCCGAACATGAAAAATCCCGGACGTTTCTCGCGAATGCGTGCAACGAACGCATGCCAGAAGCGGTCCGGCATCCAGCCGATGGTGTCGATACGGAACACGTCGGCGCCCTGCTCCATCCACTGCAGATACGCGCCGGCCAGATAATCGAGCACCGCGGGATTGTTTTCGTTGAGATCGGACAACTCGGCCAGACCGCCCCCGGTGTTGTAGAACGCATGCAACGGAGTGTGCTGCGAATCCAGCTGTGCCGGCGGCAGATTCTGGTGATCGGCGACCAGGCGGCCATTGGCGTCGTACAGCTTGCCGAAGCCCGGCTGTGCAATCGGCATGGTGTAGGCCGGCGAGCCGTGATTGCCCACGATATCCAGCACAACCTTCAAGCGGCTGGCATGCATGGCGCGGGTGAAACCGGCAAAGTCCAGGCCCGGGCTGGGCAGATGCTCGTCGAGTTCGTAGAAGTTCACCCCCCAATATCCATGGTACCCGGTCTTGCCGTGATCGCTGAGCGTGCTGCCGCAGCTGATCGGCTTGCCGCCGGTGAAGGCTTCATCCGGATTGTCGACGATGGGCGTGATCCAGACCGCACCAAACCCCAGGTCGCGGATGTAGTCGGCATGCTCGACGATGCCTTTGAAGTCGCCACCCAGATAACCGATGTTGTCGCCGACGCTATCGGCACAAGGCGTCGGCACATCGAACGTGCGATGCGCACCGCCCTGTTCGCGTTGATCGTTGCCGGGGTCGCCATTGACGAAACGGTCGGTCACCACGAAATACACCGCGTCGGCAGCGAACGGTTCCAGCGTGCCGTAGTAATCGCCAGGTATAGCCGCTGCGTTCGCCACTCCTGCATACACGATCACTCCAGCCATCATCACATGACGCATCACTGCTCTCCCGAAGCCACTGGAACACGCACCACGCACACGCCGGCAATGAGCAGACTGGCGCCGCCGATGGCCAATGCATAGATCGGCTGACCGCCGAGCCACACGCGCAACACCAAGCCCAAAGCGCTGGCTGCGACCAGCTGCGGAATCACGATGAAGAAATTGAAGATGCCCATGTACACGCCCATCTTGGCGGCAGGCACGCTGTCGGACAGCAAGGCGTAAGGCAGCGACAGGATCGAGGCCCAGGCAAAGCCGACGCCCAGCATCGACAGCAGCAGCCACTGCGGGTCGCGGATCGCCAGCATCGACAACAGCCCGGCCGCACCCAGCCACAGGTTGCACAGATGACTCCAGCGCAGGCCGATCGCACGCACCAGCAGTGGAATGACCAATGCCGCCAACGCCGCAAACCCGTTGTAGGCGCCGAACAACACGCCCACCCAGTTCGCGCCCTCGTTATAGGCCGCCGACACGGTGTCGTGCGCACCGAAGTGCAACTGGGTGACCGCAGCAGTGGTGTAGATCCACATCGCAAACAGCGCAAACCAGGAGAAGAACTGCACCCAGGCCAGGCGCCGCATCGTCAGCGGCATGCTGCGCACATTCTGCACGATCGCCACCAGCATGCTGGTGGACGGCAGCACGCGCGCCAATGCAAGCAGCACACCGTAAGCGATGCACAAGCCGGCCAGCACATAGAGCATGCGGTCGCCGTGTTGCCAGGCGATCGCAGCGGCGAGCAGGACACCGATGCCGCACCAGAACACACTCGCACGCTGCGATGGCAAGGTGCCGGCGATCGCTGCAGCCGCGACAGGCGGATGCGCATCGTCGAAGCTTGCCAGCTGCTGCGGGCTGTATTCGCGCGTACGCAACACCGTCCAGCTGATCGAAAGAAACAGCACCGCGGCACCGAGGTAGAAGGCGTAGCGCACGCTGTCGGGCAACTGTCCTGGCGGCGCGGTATTGGCCACGCCCCAATGCGTCAGCAGCCATGGCAGGAAACTCGCCACGATCGCACCTACACCGATGAAGAAGCTCTGCATCGCATAGCCGGTGGGCCGCTGCGCGGCTGGCAGTTGGTCGCCGACCAGGGCGCGGAATGGCTCCATCGAGATGTTGATCGATGCATCCAGTACCCACAGCGTGCCGGCGGCGATCCACAGCATCGGCGCATTGGGCATCACCAGTAAGGCCAGTGTGGTGAAGACTGCGCCCACCATGAAGTACGGGCGCCGGCGGCCCCATCGGGTCCAGGTGCGGTCGGACAGGTAGCCGATGATGGGCTGCACGATCAGACCGGTGAGCGGTGCGGCGATCCACAAACCGGGCACGTCGTCGACCTGCGCACCCAGGGTCTGGAAGATGCGGCTGGCATTGGCGTTCTGCAGCGCGAAGCCGAACTGGATGCCGAGAAAGCCGAAGCACATGTTCCAGATCTGCCAGAAACTCAGGCGTGGCTTGGCGGTCATTGCGCAGCCTCCGTGCTCGCCGCCGGTCCGACCTGCAGCGCGCTCACCTGCGCGGTGTTGACTACGCCATCGCGACCACCGCGGCCGCCGTTGTACTGCGCAAAATGCGCGAGCGCACTCATGTTGAAGCCATCTTCCAACCGGAACCGGCACTGCTGCCCGGCCACCGCCGTGAAGCTGACCTGCGTGGACAGCTGCTCGCCCACGCTATGCGGCATCACGACGACCTGCGACTGCGTGGCCAGTCCAGGGCATTCCAGCAGCAGCCGTTTGACCGCCGCAGTGACGCCGGTATTGATCGGACCGTTGGCGTTGCGATAACGCAGCGATACGCGATGCTGGCCCGCGCGCGTTGGAGTCCAAACCCAGGCCTCGCTACCCGGGACTTCCTGCAACGGGCCGAGCGTCAACGAGGGACTGTGCAACGACTCCAGGCCATCGGCGCGACGGGTCAGGCTGAGCACATGCAGCAGGCCGTCGTCGCGCAGATCCCAGTGCCGCGCGGCGTCCAACGCATGCCCATCCATGTACAGCGTCGCCCCTGCCGGAATCGCGATGCGGTAGCCATCGCCCTGCCGTTGCGCGACGGGCGCCTCGGGCGTGCCGGGTGCGAACACCTGGCCGGGCTGCGGCGGGGCCGTGGTGTCGGCCGTGCGACCGATCAGATGCACCAACGTGGTCTGGCCTTGTTGCTCGACCTTCCCCGCCACCAACAACTCACCTGCACGCGTCGTCGGCCGCTGCAGCACATACCGTCGGGCGCCCTGTTCAAGCACGATCTGCTGGCGGTCGCCAAACAACAAGGGCAGCAACGTACGCGGCAATTTCGGAGCGACGCTGCCATCGGTGCCAATGCCGAACACGCCTTCCAGCACCGCAGAGAGATAGCCTGCAACCGACCACAACTGCCGCGGCGAATTCACCACCGGGCCGCTGCGGGCGCCCTCCTCCACGTGCACGGCCAGGCTCTGCATCTCGTAGTTTTCCATGTTGGAGCCGGCCAGCGCGCTGCCGCGCATCAATGATTGCAGCTCCAGCGCAATGCGCGGCGCGTCGTCCAGCTGGCGTGCGGCGCGTAGCGCATACGCACTGACGAAGGGCCAGACGGCGCGATTGTGATAAATCGGCTGTTCGGCTTCTTGCGGCCACACCACCGGGCTGCCGCCGGCAACCAGCGGATACCTGCGCAGCGCGGTACGCGCACGGTCTTTCGGAAACACCTCAGCCAGCACGCCAAGCGACACGCCGAGCAGGTCGACCTTGGCATAGCGCACCGGATGCGCTGCATTGCCGAGATAGCTCACGTACTGGTTGCTGCGTGCATCCCAAAAGCGCGCAGCGATGGCCTGGCGCAAGGCATCGGCCCACTGGGCGTACTGGTCCGCGCGCGCGTCGCCATGCTGGCGCGCCAGCTGCTCGGCCAGACGCAGGGCCTGGTAGTGCAACACGTTGGTGGACAGGGCAAAGGACTCGGCGATGAAGCGCACATCCTCGCGCGTCCACTCCGGGTAGGTTTGTTCGCGCCAATCCAGAAACGAGGTTTCGCCGCGGTAGAGCCCGATCTGCGCATCGAAGACCGCTGCGCGGTCCTGCGCGATGGTGGCCTGTAATGCGCCCCAGACCTCTTCGGCGAATGGCTGGTCGTCCAGTAGGCTGCGCGCGGCGAGGAACCACACCACGCGGTCGCTGCTGATCGGCCAGCTGCCACCGGAGCCGGTGTCCTGCGCGACGAACACCCCAGGCGTCTGCCCGTCGCGCGCCGCCGACAGCTTGAAGCGCAGCGCAGTGCGCGTGCGCTCCGGCTCCAGCCGCGCCAACGCCAGATCGGCGGCGAAGCTGACATCGCGCGTCCATACGTAGGGCCAGCGCTCACCGGTTTCGAAACACGCGCACGGCACCGGCTTGCCGTCGTTGAAGGCCGGATCGCGAATGGCCTCGACACGATCGTCGGCCATTTCCTGCTGCGCCATGGCGAACAAGGCGTCGAACAACGCACTGGCGGTGTAGGTGCGCATCGGTTGCGGCCCGATACGGCGCTCGCCCTGCGGCCAGCGAAGCACAAAACCGCCGTCTTCGAGTGCCTGCGCCTGCGCACAGCGGCCCTGGAACTCCAGCTCATCGGCCAACGCCGGCGAGCTTGCCGCAACGCCGAGCGTTGCAGCCATGCAGATCATCTTCAGCATCGAAGCGGCGAGACGGCTTGCACCGTCGGCCTCCCTCCCTCGTTGCACGCGTTGTAGTGCGCGGCACTGGCGTGCCACGGGCGCGGACCCTCCCAGGTGCCGTGGCGCCATGGTAGACGCGCGCTCCGGGGTTCCGCACCACTGCATACGTATTCATGGCAATGGCCGCAGTGCAGCATGCGCCATCCACCCTTTGTCGCTGCATAGTCGACGCTTGCGCAACGGCCGCCTTGGGAGGGGATATGCCGCTGTTTTCACATCGCGTGCGTTCGATATCGCGCGTCGCATGGAGTGCGCGACTGCTGGTATTGATGCTGCTCACCAGTCTTGCTGGCGCAGTGCAGGCTGAAATCACTACCGTCAACGTGGATTCGCCCGGCAAGATCCTGCAGGTCACGCTGGAGGTCGATGGCGGCACGCCCTACTACCGCGTGCAACGCTTGGGCCAGCCAGTGCTGGAACGCTCGCGTCTAGGCTTCCAGTTGCGCGACGGCCGGCTGGACCGCGGCCTGGTCGTCCTCTCGCAGGCACGCCAGCATCATGACGATACCTGGGAACAACCCTGGGGCGAGACGCGCCTGGTGCGCAACCACTACAACGAACTAAGCGTCAGCCTGGGCGAACGCAGTGGCGCGCAACGCAGGGTCGATGTGATCTTCCGTGTGTACGACGATGGCATCGGCCTGCGCTATCGCTTTCCCGAACAAGCGGGATTGCGCGAGGCCATCATCGACGAAGAAGTCACCGAATTCGCCATCGCGCAGCCTGCCGAGGCATGGTGGATTCCGGCCGGCGCGCCGATCCACTACGAATACCTGTATCAGCGCACGCCGTTGAACCAGGTCGCGCTGGCGCATACGCCGCTCACCTTGCGTACCGAGAGCGGGCTGCATATCGCACTGCATGAAGCCGCGCTGCTCGACTACGCCGGCATGTGGCTGCGCCGTACCGAAGGCCAGCGCCTGCGCGCGCAGCTGTCGCCCGCCGCCGAAGGCTGGAAGGTGCGGCGCAAGCTGCCGTTCGATACGCCGTGGCGCACGCTGCAGATCGCCGACCAGGCCACCGGGCTGGTGGAGTCCAACCTGATCCTCAACCTCAACGCGCCCAACGCCTTGGGCGATGTGAGCTGGGTCAAGCCGTCCAAATATGTCGGGGTGTGGTGGTCGATGCATCTCAACCAGCAGACCTGGGCGGCCGGGCCGACCCACGGCGCCACCACGGCCAACACCAGGCGCTACATCGACTTCGCTGCAGCACATCGCTTTCGTGGCGTACTGGTGGAAGGCTGGAATCCGGGCTGGGACGGCGAATGGTTCGGCAATGGCGGCAGTTTCGATTTCACCAGGCCGACACCGGATTTCGACCTGCCCGCGCTGAGCAAATACGCCGCCGGCAAGGGCGTGCATCTGATCGGCCATCATGAAACGGGGTGCGCAGTGGATCATTACGAAGACCAGATTGCCGAAGCGATGGACCTGTACGCCCGGTTCGGCGTGGACTCGGTCAAGACCGGCTATGTCTGCGACGACGGCCAGGTGGAACGTCGTAACCCGGCAGGCGGCACACCGCTGCGCGAATGGCACGACGGCCAATGGATGGCGCGCCATCATCTGCGCGTGGTGCAGGAAGCCGCCGCGCGCCACATCGCCGTCAACGCGCACGAGCCGATCAAGGACACTGGCCTGCGCCGCACCTATCCCAACTGGATCGCGCGCGAAGGCGCGCGTGGCATGGAATACAACGCCTGGGGCCAGCCACCGAATCCGCCCGAGCACGAGGTCAACCTGGTGTTCACCCGCCTGCTCGCCGGGCCGATGGATTACACGCCCGGCATCGTCAGCCTGAAAGGCCGCAACGGCCAGGCGATTCCCAGCACGCTTGCGCGCCAGCTGGCGCTGTACGTGACGCTTTACAGCCCGATCCAGATGGCCGCCGATCTGCCCGAGCATTATCTGCAGCACCGCGATGCCTTCCGCTTCATCGAGGACGTGGCGGTGGATTGGGATCAGACCCGCGCCTTGAATGGCGAAGTCGGCGACTACGTTACCATCGCGCGCAAGGACCGGCATAGCCGCGACTGGTTCCTGGGCAGCATCACCGACGAGCATGGCCGACTGCTGCAGGTGCCGCTCGGATTCCTTGAGCCGGGCGTGCGCTACACCGCGCAGATCTATCGCGATGGTGACGGCGCAGACTATGTCAGCAACCCGTTCGCCTTTGTCAGCGAACAACGCCAGCTCAGCAGCGCCGACACGCTGGAACTGCGTCTCGCGCCAGGCGGTGGGCAGGCGATTCGCTTCGTGCCGGTGGATGGCAGACGCTGATTTGGTCGCAACGGGCTGAAGAGCCCTTCAACGCGACCGAGTGAATCACGCAACGGCACCGCAACCGCTGCAGATTGCGCATTGGCGTTTGCCTCACGACAGGCCAGGAGCGTACCGCGCCGCAGCAAAGCCGGCGTGGAATCGATTCCAGCGCCATCAGCCGGGTTGAATACGTATGCAGTGCCCGTTCGCATCCAGGTGCCGTGTCTACCATACGTCGCAGTCGTGACGTCCGTCGTGGCGCGCGATGCACTGCATCCAGGCGTCTGCCGGATCGAAAAAAATCAAAGAACAACATGTACCTGGGAGGGGAAAATGTTGAAGCACAAGCGCTCCGCGCTGAGTATCGCCCTGGCCGTTGCCATCGCACCGACATTCGCCGCCGCGCAATCGGCGACGCCGGCACAAGCAACCGACACCGAACAAGCCGCTTCCGAACAAACCGCCGGCGCGGTGACCGACCTGGACAAGGTTCAGGTCACCGGCCTGCGTCGCGCGATCGAAGGTGCCATCTCGGTCAAGCGGGATTCCACCTCGATCGTGGAAGCCATTTCGGCCGAAGACATCGGCCGGTTACCGGATGTCAGCATCGCCGAATCGCTCGCGCGCCTGCCTGGCCTGGCGGCACAGCGTGTCGCCGGTCGCGCGCAGGTCATCAGCGTGCGCGGGCTGTCGCCGGACTTCTCCACCACCCTGCTCAACGGCCGCGAAGTGGTCAGCACCGGCGATAACCGCAGCGTGGAATTCGACCAGTACCCGTCCGAACTGGTCAGCGGCGTCACCGTCTACAAGACGCCCGACGCCGGCCTGGTCGGCCAGGGCCTGTCCGGCACAGTCGACATGCAGACCGCACGCCCGCTCAGCTACAACGAGCGCGTGATCGCCATCGGTGGCCGTTACCAACGCAATTCGTTGGGCAAGGCTGCCAACGTCGATCCGTACGGCAACCGCTTCAATGTCAGCTACATCGACCAGTTCGCCGACCGCACCATCGGCCTGACCATCGGCTACGCACACACCGACATGCCGATCCAGGAAAATCAGGTCGGCCTGTACGAACCATGGCAGCCAGTCAACGCACAGCGCCCGCGTCCCGGCGTGGCGGACGGCGTGTATTTTTCCGACGGAATCAAGGCATTGCGCCGCACCGGCAACCAGAAGCGCGACGGCGTCATGGCCACCTTGCAATACCGCCCGTCCAACGCATGGACCAGTACGCTCGACGCCTTCCACACCAAGGCCGAGCAGATCGACACTGCCAACCAGTTCGAGCTCAACCTGAGCAACTACAACGGTGGCTACACGCCGGGCCTTAACATCAGCAACGTGCGCGTCAACGACAACAACAGCTTCATCGGCGGCGACGCTAGTGGCGTCTATCCGCTGGTCCGCGGCATGTACAACAAGCGCGAAGACACCATCGACGCGTTCGGCTGGAACAATGAGATCACTGCCGGTGTGGTCAAGATCATCGCCGACCTGAACTACTCCAAGGCTACCCGCGACGAATTGAACCTGGAGAACAATCTCCAGCGTGCGCCCATGCCGCAGCTGGATACCGTTGGCGTATCGGTTGTCGGCAACGGTTTCTCCCAGCTTGCGCCCGGAATGGATTACTCCAATCCCGATCAGCTGTTTCTGACCAACACCATCTACGGCTCCGGCTACGGCAAGGTGCCCAGCGTGGAAGACGTGCTGAAGGGTGCGCGCCTGCAGGCCAGCTTTCCGATGCCCGAAGCGCTGAGCTGGTTCTCGGATCTGGATGTGGGCGTCAACTACGCAAACCGCGAAAAACAGAAAACCCAGCCCGAAGGCAACATCACCCTCGGCGCGCAGGGCGAATCCACCATCGCACCGGACCTGCAATACGCGCCGGTCAACCTGGGCTTTGCCGGCATCGGTGCCCTGCCCGCCTGGAACGTCCCGGCCGTGGTCTCGCGTTACATGCTGTTCAATCCCAGCGACGATGCCTCGTTCCTGGTGTCCAAGGCCTGGACCGTCGAAGAGAAGATCACCACCGCCTGGCTGCGTGCCAATCTCGATACCGAATGGGGCGATGTGGGCGTGCGCGGCAATATCGGCGTGCAGTTGCAGAGCGCCGACCAATCCTCGCGCGCCAATTACTGGGATGCGTCGCAGCCGGCGGGCAGCGAAGTGCGCCCGATCGACGAAGGCAAAACCTATCGCGACTGGCTGCCCAGCCTGAACCTGGCCTTCCAGTTCCCGTACGAGCAGACTTTGCGTTTTGCGATGGCAAAGCAGGTTGCGCGCCCACGCGTGGACCAGTTGCGCGCCTCGCTGGAATTCGGCGTCGACACCTCCACCGGCCGCCCCGGCGCCAGCGGCGGTAACCCGATGCTGGATCCCTGGCGCGCCAACGCCATCGATCTTTCCTACGAAAAATATTTCGCCGAGCGCGCCTATGTGGCCGCAGCGTTCTTCTACAAGGACCTGAAGAGCTACATCTACACCCAGAGCCGCGATAACTACGATTTCTCCGCGTTGGTCGCCGGCTACGTGCCGCCACCGGGCTCGGCACCGGTGCTGACTACCGGCACCTTCAGCGCCCCGTTCAACGGCAAGGGCGGCACGCTGCGCGGCGTCGAACTCACCGCTTCGCTGCCGCTGGATCTGGTCTTCGCTCCCTTGGAAGGTTTCGGCATCCAGGCCAGCGCCACCTTCAACGACAGCGACGTCAAGATCCGCGACCCGGAAAGCGCCTCCAGCGTCGGTGACGGCGACATCAGCCTGCCGGGCCTGTCCGAACGCGTCTACAACCTCACCGCCTACTACGAGCACAAGGGCTTCGAAGCACGCGTCAGCCAGCGCCGCCGCTCGGATTTCATCGGCGAGATCGGCAACTTCAACGGCAACCGCACGCTGCGCTACGTGGTCGGCGAAAACATCACCGACGCGCAGATCAGCTACAGCTTCAACGACAGCAGCGATCTTGCCGGCCTGACCCTGCTGCTGCAGGCCAGCAACCTCAGCAACTCGCCCTACCGCACCTATGCCGAAACCAAGGACCGCCCACTGGAATACATCGAATGGGGCCGCACCTTCGTGCTGGGCGTCAACTACAAGTTCTGATGAGATGTGAACTGCAAACGATGCGCTGATTGGCTACATATTTATCTGTGGCTACGACGTTACCTGTGGCCACATCGCTAACTGTGGCTACGCTACCTACGCGACAATCGGCACATTACCAGGCTGGCCGGCTCCGGCGCCAGCCCTCTCCACCGGGACACCAAAGCCCCTCTCCCGCCGGGAGAGGGGTTGGGGTGAGGGTTCGGCACAAGCGCAACGCGCACCAATCAAGCAGAGCCAGCTCTGCTCTATCTGCTCCATGGGCGATCACCCAAGATGCGGCTTCCAACTAGAAGAACCGAATGCTCTCCTGATCAAAAAGACAACATCGACCAAAGAAAACCCGCTGAGGTGATACCGGCGGGTTTTATTTTGGTCTAGAACTTTTCAGAGTCCAAACTTGCATCGCCCTCTGCAAAGCGCACACGGTCGGCCGCCAATCACGCAACCCTTGCGCATCAGCACTCCCCTGCGCATAGCAGTCGCTTGTAGCACCAAAACGGAACCACTCCAGGCGCCATCAGGGCCTGCCTGCACCAACACGAATCCAAGCCACTGCTACGAGGCCGCCGGTAACGCTGACGTCCTCACAGTCAATCGCAATCCCTGTGCGGCGTTCTGGTCAAAACACCCGACTGGCGTGGAGAACAGCACACCCTGCCTCATCCACAGAGCAAGGACCTGATCGACAGGGAATAGCCGCACAGCTGGCGTAACGCTATAAATGCTTGGCAAACCAAGCAATCGTCAACTACAAAAAAAGCGAGGCATTCCCCAAAGGAATGCCTCGCTGCGTTCCAGACAATCACGCACCAACAATTAGCTGGCGCAACACACCGTCAACCACCCTCGATCGCGCAAACCACCGCATGCCCGGCCAGGCGCAGGTGGCCATGTTCGATGGCTCCGCGCTCCACGCCGGGCACATCGACCTGCTTCCACGCACCAGCCGGCAGCCCAAGCTCGGCTGCGTCGGCCGACAGATTGAATGCCAGCAACATCACCTGGCCAGCATGCTCGCGCCGGAACATCAGCACAGGCTCGGCGGTGTCGTAGAACGTGATCGCACCCTCGCGTAGTGCAGGCTCGCCCTTGCGCCAGGCCAGGAACTGGCGCACCGCACTGAGCACGGACAACGGATCGTCCTGCTGCACGCTCACCCCATTCGCACGATGCTTCTCGACCAGCGGCAACCACGGCTTGCCGCTGCTGAAGCCTGCCGACGGCGCGTCCGTCCAAGGCATCGGCGTGCGGCAGCCATCACGGCCCTTGAAGGTTGGCCAGAAGGTGATGCCGTACGGATCGCGCAGATCCTCGAACGCCACATCCGCCTCGCCCAGGCCCAGTTCCTCGCCCTGATACAGGCAGATCGACCCACGCAGCGAACACAGCATCGCCACCACCATCCGCGCGAACGTCGACGACGCAGCGGCCCCGCCCCAGCGCGTCACCGCACGCACCACATCGTGGTTGGAAATGGCCCAACATGGCCAACCTTCCAGCATCGTGGCTTCGAGCCGGCTCACCGTCTCGCGGATATAAGCAGCACTGTAGTCCTGCACCAGCAGCTCGAAGCTGTAGCCCATATGCAGGCGGCCATGAGCGGTGTACTCGGCAGTGGTCGCCAGCGAGTCTTCCGACGAGATCTCGCCAAGGCTCACTGCATTCGGATAAAGATCCAACAGCCCGCGCAAGCGCTCAAGGAACGCCAGATTTTCCGGCTGCGTGTTGTTGAAGTAGTGGTACTGATACGCGTAAGGGTTGTCGGCACTGAACCCACGCCCCACCCGCTTGTCGGCCGGCTTGGCCGGATTGTCACGCAGCTGCGCATCGTGGAAGCAGAAGTTGATCGCATCCAGCCGGAACCCATCCACCCCGCGATCCAGCCAGAAGCGCACGTTATCCAGCGTCGCTTGCTGCACCTCGGCGTTGTGAAAATGGAGGTCCGGCTGATCCACCAGGAAGTTGTGCAGGTAATACTGCTCACGCCGCGGCTCCCATTGCCACGCCACCCCACCAAACAGCGACAACCAGTTGTTCGGTGGCGTCCCGTCCTCGCGCGGATTGGCCCACACGTACCAATCCGCCTTTGCGTTGGTCCGGTCTTGCCGGCTCTCCTGGAACCATGCATGCGCGATCGAGGTGTGGCTCAACACCTGGTCGATCATCACCTTCAAGCCAAGGCCATGCGCCTTGTCGAGAAGCCGATCGAAATCGTCCAAGGTCCCGAACAGCGGATCCACCGCACGGTAGTCCGCGATGTCGTAGCCGAAATCGGCCATCGGCGACTTGAAGAACGGCGAGATCCAGATCGCATCCACACCCAACCCGGCAATGTAGTCGAGCTTGGCGATGATGCCGGGCAGATCGCCCACCCCATCGCCGTTAGAATCCAGAAAACTACGCGGATAAATCTGATAGATGACGGCCCCGCGCCACCATGGTGTCTGCGACATGTACGCCCCTCCAGGGCCACTGCGGGTACAGAGATGAGCACCCAGCCAAGAGCGTAGCGTAGCGGCGTAACAGACCCAGAGCGTGCCCGTGCATACGTATTCATGAGCAGCCACATATGTCACGACTCAGCGGCTTTTTGCTCAGGTCACGCAGTTAATGAAGCGGCGTATGCGGCATGGGAGCATCGTCTGCGTACCTGAAAATAGACATATTCTGCACGCTGAACGATATACACGGGCAACCAAGTAATGGTTCACCAACCACAATAAACGATCGCCTCATAAGGACTCTCAGAGTCACCGTCACCGTTTGCGTGATCACCGAGCTGATCCCGTCGGTCATCGTCCAGTACAACTGCGGAGAACCTTTGGCCATGCTAGTGGCCAATCCGATGATCAGCGCCGCCCGCAGTGCCGTCACCACCAACCCCATCGCCGCCTCGCACGACTGGCCGATCACGATGCGGTAGCCACGGATGAAGATTCGAAGCGTCAGTACGTCAATGACACCGTACCGACCCAGGCGGTCGTGCGCTGCAACAACTTCCCATTGAAAGATGGAAATTTCTTCGCGCAGGTCGCAGGAAATAGAGCCAAGGCGGACATTCCTGACTGCCTTGGCGACTTACCAGATCGCTGAAACGCAACGACCAACACGCCCGATTTACATGGACATCGAACGTGAAGCAGTTTCCTGTGCCTGCACCTGAGTGGCCTGACGCTGGCTTTCCTCGGCTGCTTGCCGGCTACTGTTTTCCAACGATTGATTCTGCGCTTGGCTGCGATCCACAAAAATCCGCTGCATTGCCGGGTCGGTCATCTCGCCCTGCACTGCGAAGAAGCCGTCGCCGCTCTTATTGGGCACCACATGGTCGATGCGTTGGAGACCGCTGACCTTGGACTCGAACACGATTTGCCCGGCTGCCTGCTCTAGTTCTTTGCGGTTGGCAAAGCCGCCACGTTCACCCAGCGCCTCAAGCTTGCTCACCGCGCCGTTGTACATCGCGTTGTCGGGATGGCGAGGGTCAGACAACAAGGGGCTGGAGGCTGCCTGTGCCTGTGCAGCAGGCGCGGCCGTGTGCTCAGGTTGCTTGGGTGTCGCCTGGGTCAACGCCTTGGCCAAAGCGGCCTGGGTCTGCTGACCTGCGACGCCGTCTATCTGCAACCCGTGCTCGCGCTGGAATTGCTCAACCGCGTGCTTGGTGTTGCCGCCAAAGTCGCCATCAGGCTTCAAGGGTTTGCCATCGCGGCCAACGGCGCCGAGTTGCGCAAGTTGGCCTTGCAACTGCTTCACTTGTTCGCCGCGCTCGCCTTGTTCGAGCTTGCCATCATTGGACTTCGAAACTTGATGGGATGTCGAACCAGACGTCACGCTGTGCTTGAGGTCGACCCCATCGCGCTTGACGCTTTCGATCAAATCGGGAACGCGACGTTCCCAATTGCCCGCATACTCCTCGCATTCCTTGGCTGCCTTCACGCTCCAGGGTTTGCTAGGAGTAACTCCGTTGACCACGCGCCGCGCGTTGTAGACATCATGACTATCATTATCGATGTAGCGATCAAGAGGCTTGCCTGTAAATAAGCCGTCACGCATACCTACAACTAGAACCTTTGCAGCGATTTCCGGTTGCTTGGCCATGTCCGGGCTGCGGACCATTTCACCGTTAAGGCCTAGCAACTTATCGAACTTCGCATAGTTGTAGTCATGGGTAAGATGTACGTAACCACGGCCATAGAACTCCTCGCCGCCGCTATATCCAAGCTTGCGCGCTTGGCTGCGTCCGAAATCTTCTTCAGGCGCCTGAAAATTACGCGTCTCATGTTGAGCCGTCGCCAACATGTACGATATTTGCTTTGGATCTGTCACACCGTTCTCAAGAGCGGTTTTGACGATCAACCTAACAGAAGACTCCCGATCCACACCAAAGCCTTCGGTGCTCCGACCACGTCCATCGCTCATAGTATTCTCCGTACCTGCATATCATTAGAATTTGTTGTTGCATCTACCGGCATTGCAGACCCGAAGATGCCTTGCATGTACTCACTACCAATTACCAATCACTTCCTAGTTGGACACCTCCTTCATTTCACCGTCTTGAAGCCGCTCGATCTTTTTCTTCGGATTAGCCGGATCATTCGTGTCTTCGGTTAACCGCTCTATCAGCACTGCCTCGTTATTCTTAAGCTCGTAGGTATCGAAGACGTGGATACAACATCCATCACCAGAAGTAGACGTCAGCATATTTCCTTTCACGGAGAATAGACCGTTGGCCATTACCGTAATATCGGATAGCGACTCATTGAAAACAAGGGTTTTCTGCGCAGCATCGAAAAGATAGACACTGTAAGAGGGACCACCATAATTACCCTCTTTTCCAGACCACACCACTACATCTTCGTGCCCATCGCCATTGATATCTGTCAAAATGATTGAGTGGCGGTTCTTCTTGTAAGTGTCGTCTAACGGACCATGATAGAACGTGGAGTTACTATCCAAGTACAAAGCCTCAGGCTCCAGTGCAATCGGCTTGGCTCCGGGGAATGTCACCTCCACGACCGGCGAACGGTTACATAGCATGATCCCTGGGCTATCTTCGCTGCAGCCCTGCGCCTTGATTGAGACAGCAATGCCGTTGATATCTGCGCTTATCTCGCCCCGGTCGTTGAGCTTGGCATTGACAGTAGATTGCATTTTCAAGTCCTTTTGCGGCGAGGATTCAGGCTTTTTGCCAGTTTGATCTTGGGCGGATAATTTCGCTCCGTCAGCCTCTGCGGACGGAGTATTGCCAGGACTGCACGCTGTGATCGAGATGACGCAAGCTAAATACAGCGCCCCCACGACCGCTCTTGCTAGTGTACGTTCCACCATAGAAAATCCTTCCAATTCAAATCAATATTTCTTAAATACCAGCTCCGAACAAATTGTGCCCGCCTCTCGGTTCGCGACACTTTGCTAGCGGCATTTATGACAGAAAAATCAGAGCTTCTTAAAGATGGGATCGCTGCAAGTTGACATTGCAATTTTACAATCTCCTCCCGAATTCTTCTCGCAAGTTTTCGTTGCTCTGGATTCCACATCATTCAAGGATGGGCCTCCAGTTATCGCCCCCTTACCACGACTAGAAGCAGGCGACGCAATGGCAGCACACTGATTATGAAACCTCAACACGATGGTACATTGCATGCCAGCCAATTTTTGGCAGTTTTGCAGGGCGGCATCTTCAGCCTCTTTGCTAGTGAGACGCCCCTTAGTGTAACCAGCATCGCCATTGTCAGCGATGGCAATGGCACCCCATGTTTTTATCCACTCACCCGTAGGCCGCGGCGGCGGAGCAGGAATGTCTCCTCTTGATGTCCCAGAATCAGGCCCACATTGTGGACTGCCAGGCGCAACACCAACTGGACACGCCGTTTGCGCAAACGCAAACGCAGGAATAACCACTAATAATAAAATAATTTTATGCATTTTAACCCCGCTGCCTATCCACGTTATTAGCGTTACCCATTTTACCGCTTGCGGCATGGCTAGGATTGGACTCATCGCCCGAAACTCGGCCACTCACTTGAGGGACAGGAGTAATTTCATAACGTTGATTATCCCTAGCCGGCGCCGCCGGCTCACAAGGCCGCCCAGCTGCCGGAGACTGACCTGCCCGATCCAGCTGCCCCAGCGCCGAGTACGCCGTGAACTGGCCCAGCGTGCCCTGGAAGAAGGCTGCTGCTATTGGTGGTGCCGTGATGATCGGTGTGGTCACCACCAATCCTCCCCCCTCCTTGCTACAGAGCCATGCCGACGCCGCCGCCCATAAGGAATGCGTTAAATCTCACGTAAAAATAGTAATTCACCATTATTAAATTTAAATTAACTGGCACGCAATTCAATATTTTCTAAAGAAAGGCTCTGTGCATTCTTTATATATTACAGAACAATTAACCCCGCCTTTCTTTTGGCAAGTAGTTAAAGAATTTCTGGAAGCCACATTGATATCAGCAGCAGAAGAGACGCCACTTCCCGTGTTCCCGGATGCTGGCGATGCAAGAGCGACACATTGATTCATATACGTAAAGCTAACGTAGCACTCTTGAAAACCTTCCGAGCCACATTGATCTAAAGCATCATCCTCTGCGCTTTTCTTAGTAGGTTTGCCGACTGAAGCCCACGCCTTAGAAATTTGCTTGGAGTTAACAATTGCACCCCAGGTTTTTATCCACTCCCCGTTGGGCATTGGTTTAGGAGATGGGATTTGTTGACCTCCCATTTCGGGCGTGTCGGGAATGCATTGAATGCTTCCCATCTGAACACCCATTGGGCATCGAGTTTGCCCATACACGCTCCCGGAAAAAGCAATTAGGAGCAATATTGAGATTGGTAAAAAAAATCGCTTCATAGCGTCACCGTAATTTAATGATTTACCTCTGAGCAAGACCACGATCACCGCTATTGCTCGTTGGAGAATTTATCTCACCACTACTGTTCCGTGTGCCGACTTGGTTTGCCTGCTGAATATTGCTGTTAGCAGAACTACTTTCGCGACTTGGAGTGGGTGGTGTGTAAGACTGCTGAGCGTTAGCCCCCTGCCTATTGGCATTGGACGCCGCATCGGACGAACCCAGCGAGCCAATCGCCGAATACGGGGCAAACTGGCCCAGCGTGCCTTGGAAGAACGCCGCCGCCATCGGTGGTGCGGTAAGTATCAAGGTAGTCAACACCAAGCCCACTCCTCCCTGCTGCAACGCCATGCTGCTGATGCCTTCACCATTGCCGCCGCTGACCGCCCACTTCGCAAGAAACGCCACACCCACCGCTCCAACCACCTTGGTCGCCAAGCTCACGGTAAAGGTCAGCACAGACAATGAAAACATAGTGCCTAATCCGTATAGCAGCCATTTGCTGAACAGCGACTTGGTCGCCTGGAACAACAGGCACAGGATGAACAGCGGGCCAAACCCCACCACCATCGCCATCGCAAGCTTGTTCAACAGCAGCATTGAGCCTGCCACCACCCCGGGGCCGGCCATGCCGATACCAGTGAACCAGCGCGCCCGGTTCTTGGCGTCTTCGCTTTCTTTATCGCCGCCGGTCTTGATCTGATCCAACCCGGCCAACGCCATCTGCATCAGCATCAGGTTTTGGTCGATCGACTTGTAGGGGCTATCGGAGTCACCTGTGACTGTCTTGGTAATCGCTGAACTGATGCCGTCGGTCAGGGTCCAATACAGCTGGGGCGAGCCCTTGGCCATGCTCGTTGCCAACCCAATGATCAGCGCGGCGCGCAACGCCGTGACCACCAAGCCCATCGCCGCTTCGCGCGACTGGCCGGTGACGATGCGGTAGCCCTGGATGAAGATCCACAGCGTCAACACTGTTAGGGACACCATCCCCACCCAAGCCGTCGTTCGCTGCAACAATTCCCACTGGAAGATGGAAATTTCGTCGCGAAGGTAATCGTTGATGAGACGAAAAAATTCGTAGTTAGCGATGTTCGTTAGGAAATCACTGATATTCATAAGTCACCACATCCACTGAGACGGCTGCGCCGTGGGGCAACTGCTGCCCGATACTGAGTCCATTGCAATACACGCTTCCACCACAGTGTTTGCGTATCAATCCTTATCGATCATCAGGGGCTTGTAGCCATCAGGCTCCTTGCTCCTGATGGTCTCAAACGCACCTTTCATCGCCAAACCCGCAACGGCCGTCTTACCAAGGCTCATCAAATCACCGGTAATCTGAGACCACCAGGAGGACTCGCCCTCGGGATCGGGCGGCTTGGTGCCGCTCATCGCCGCCAATGCCGCTCCCGTCTGTTTGTCCGTCAGATACGCGATGCGCTGGTCGTAGGCGAACATCGCCGACTCCATCTGCTGACGGTCAATATCCATCATCGCCTTCAGGGCGAGCAGCTTGTTGGTGTTGCTCTCTAGCTCGCCGATCTTCTGATCGCCGATCTTCTTGCGCTCTTCCTCGATCGTGCGTAGGCGCTCAAGACGCTTGGCGGTAATCTCGTTCATCGCCAGCATGTAGTTGTACTGCGCATTGCGTGTACGTTGGGTCATCTCGCAGACCTGCTTTTGCACACTTGAGACGGGCGTCCCGGAGGTGGACGAAGAGCACGCGCTCACACCGAAGTCGTCGGCAAGCTTCGGCAGAGTCACCTTTGGCTTCTCGACCTCTTTGCCACTGGATTCCTTACCATCGCCATTTTTGATGGTCTGGTTCTTGCGAATCTGCTCCACCTTCTCATTCAACTTCTTGTCTTCCACTTCCCACTGCGCACTGGCGGCTCCGGCCATGCAGAGCAGCACCAGTCCCGTGAACACGCGAGAAAAATGTCTGAACTTGGTTGCCATGGTGTTTTTGCCTCCTGACACAGATGAAGTTGATGCGTAGAAAGTGTGTTGCCGATGATGAGGACTACGCATCTTCGGCCTCCTTGTCTTTGACGGCTTTGCGCTTACCCGACCCCTTGCGGTTGGCATAGAAATCGCTCAGCCACTGCTCCGGCGTCAGCTGATCGACGGTGACGCCCAACTTGCTGGCCTTGCCGGCCAGGATTTCATGCATGATCTCGATGTTGTCGGTCGAGGACGAAATGACCGACAGTGCGTCGTCCATCCCACGCAGGTTGAGCTGGCACACCGCAGAGGCATGGCCTTGCTTGACAAGGAAGCAGCGCGAGCGCTCATCGAGCGAGACGACCACCTGGTATTCGGCATCGGTGAGCTTGAGTCCTTCCATGTAATCGTCGCGACTGGCGTTGGGGTTGGGCAGCAGCACCATCGTGGCGGTCTGCTCGATCAGCGCCGCAGCGATGTCGCTGGCCAGGGCGTCTTCCGGGCTCTGCGTGGCGAAGATGCCCAGGCCGTTCTGTTTACGGATGGTCTTCTGCTTGTTCTTGGCGAACTCCTTCAGGCCACCCTTGCCATCGAGGATTTTCCAGAATTCGTCCATCACGTAGATCAGCGGACGCCCGTCGATCAGCGCCTCCAGGCGATGCAGCAGGTAGTTGATCACAGGCACGCGCACTTCCGCGTTGTCGATCACGTCGGTGTAGTCGAAGCCGATGATCGATGCGCGCGTCAGGTCGATGGTGTCCACCGGGTTATCAAACACCCAACCCAGCGAATTGCCGACGGTCCAACGACGCAGGCGCGCATACAGCCCGTCGTCGCCCATGTTGGGCAGGCTCTTGCGGAAGTTGCTCATGCTGCGCAGATGCATCGGCGTGTCCAGCATGCCTTCCACCGCGCGGTAGATGTCTTCCTCCTCGCGGGCGCTGTACTCGGCCTTGCCACCGAGCACCTTGATCAGCTCAGCAAGGAATTGGGTATTGGCCTCATTGCGCTCGCACTGAAACGGGTTGAAGCCGGTCGGGGAGCCGTTCTCCAGCGCCAGGTAGTTCCCGCCACAGGCACGCACGAAAATCTCCGCGCCGCGATCCTTGTCGAAGAAGAAGATCGTCGGGATCGGGTCGAACTTCTGCACTTGGCTCAACAGGAAGTTGATCAGCGCCGTCTTGCCAGTACCGGACTTGCCGATGACCATCGTATTGCCGATCGCCTTCTCACCCAGGGAGTTCTCGGCCGGGTGGGTCGCGTGGAAATTGAAATAATACGGCTGGCCGTTAGTGGTCTGCAGGGTGGTGACACAATCGCCCCAAGGGTTGTTGTGCTGTTTGCCCTGGGCAAAGTTATGCAACGGCGACAAACCGAGGAAGTTGAGCGAACTCAAGTTGGCGATACGCGTGCGGAAGCGCCAGTTACCCGGCAGCTGCGCATAGAACGACGAGGCGATCGCCAGATCCTCCTTGGCCGAGACGAAGCCGGCATTGGAGAGCTCTGCGCGCGTCGTCGCGATCTGCCTTGCCAACTTCTCCTGGCTGTCGGCATACACCGCCAGGGTGAAGTGGTACTCGCCCAACACAAAATTGCCGGAGGCCACGTCATCCATCGCCAGGTCCAGGTCGCGGATCTGACTGGAGGATTTGTCGCCCGACGAAATCATCATGCCCTTGGTGCGTTCCAGCACCTTCAGTGCATCGTGGCGGCCGACCGGGCTGAAGGAATGCGTCATGACATACTCGAAATCGAGATACTTCAGACCGTTGAGAATGCCGGGATAGGTTCCATCGGCGTACTCCTTGATATTAAGGATCGCGCCGAAGTGATTGATGCCATCCGGGGTCCGGACGACGAAGTCGCCTGTCTTGTTGGCGAACATATGCTTGCTGACGGGCAGGTACGCAGGCACCGGGGCTTGCAGTACCGGCACCGGTTCGTCAATGCGATTAAGTAAATAACCGAGAAATTCCAAGGTCTCGGAGAACACCACGCCATTCTTGGCCTCATACATTCCAAGACGATATGGCGAATAATCTTTCAGAACCGCTTCAACGTTAGTAGCAAGCTCAACGATCTTGGAAACAGCTTGCTCTTCCTCCACACGCAGCCTTTCGGGATCGGCAGACTTTTCAACCAAACGGCGACCCGTCACAACCGGCCGATAAATCATGCTGAAATATAGTTCGTTCTGCATGATCTTTTGCGACGACAATGCAGTGTAATACTCGTCGGACAGGTTCTGATTGAACCCCTGCTTGAAGCGCCCGCCAGTCCCAATCCTGCGCCTACGGCGAACATCGTGTACCCAGAATGCGATGTTGGCAAAATCAGGTGCACGCAGCGTTTGCAGTAAACGATTGAACGTGTTGTGTCGCTGCTCGAGCTCGAACTCGTCCCGCCCCACGAACGGCAAGCCAGCCAGGTGCCAGATCAACAGGTAGTCACCACCGGTCGTCTTGACGACGGACGGCGCCACATGGGTTGAAATGGAAATGAACTCACTGATCGGACTGTCTGGACTGAACATGGTCGTACCAATTAAGAAGGAAGCATCACACCAACATGACCATCGCAAACACCAACCCCACGCAGGTTGCACGCGTGGGGTTGGTTCATCGGTTCACATACTCATCGAGGTTTTCCCGGAGGACCCTTGCGATACTCATTTGGAGTGAACACCCACATCCCCGAATAACGCTGGATGTTTCGAGCACGCATTCGAAACAGCCAGCGCAATCCGAGCAACCTGAAGATCATCTCGTCACGCTTGGCCATCTGTTGCATGCCGAAGATGATGACCGGGATGGTCAACAGGTACCAAAGATTGATGTACATCCCCAACAGCAGGCCACCGCCCGCGCCGATGAAGAAGGGGATATAGGGCACCCCCAAAAACATCGCCGGACGGGTGCATCCGCGGAAGAGCACGTCTTTATGCATAGTACTGAGCGACCTGCACCAACGAACCTGTGATCGTGGAGCATTCGCCCGAATCCGAGCCGTTGTTTTGCAGAATCATGTTGGCGATCTGACCAGCTGCGCCAATCAGCACCCCACCGATGAGAATCGGGGACACCTCGGAGATGCGCTTGTGTGCGAAGGCGATCTGGTAACCAGCCACGATGACGGCGATGGTGACCACTGCGATCGAGCCCATATTCAGCAGCTTAGTCACATTGTTAAGAAAGCCGCAAACACGGGTATCGGTATTTGCAAGACCATTACCGCCACCGGTCGCGCCGGCGCCGCCAGCCACCACTAACAAAGATGTGAACAGCAGCGCCTTCATCGCCTGTGTGCCGACCATCTTGGCATCTGCAACTGTCTTCTTGTCGATTTCAAACTTCATGTCTAACTCCTTGGGAACAGAGGGGGTCTAGCAGCCAGATCCTTGGCAATTTTTCATCCTAAAAAACAAATGCGCTATCTACTTGCGGAGCAGTCTGCGGTGCACGTTGCATGGAGACGGAGGCTGCCGATTGATCAGTCGTCGTAGCCTGTGGCGCAGTCGCTGGCAATGCCACACCTCGCCCCTGCCCCGTCGGCTTCACTACGTACAGCTCGTCCTGCGCCGCAGGAGCTGTTGGGGTGGCCCGGCTAGGCAGAGAGTAAGGTACGGCAGGCGCCGATAGCATAGGCCCTGATGGTGAAGCCGCCGTGTGGCCCGTACCGGAAAAATCCTGAATACGCCTTGACACGATCGCATCTGCCAATTCAGCGGCCGCTTGCCGCAACGGGTTGGCAGGTCGCAGCTGCACTTGGCGGGTCGGAACGACCGCAATGGGTTCGGCTGCGGATGCAGAAGACGCTACCGATTGGCGAATGGACGCATAGATCTTTTGCACGTAGCCATGCTTGAAGCCGGTTTCGAAGTTTCCGGAGTAATAACAGGAGAACGACTTGCCCCAATTGGCGCCAGAGCGCGAGTGGCACTCAGCAAGGATTCTCGAGGCGGCGACCAGATTGGGGCACTTCTCGAAAGCCATTTCATAGGTGGTCAGGCCGTATTTCTGCAGGTTGTACCGATTGACCTGGCCAAGTCCCAGGGAAAAGTTGTAGCCCTTTTGTTCCAGCATCTTGGCGGTGGCAACCGCCTCAGCCAAACCACGTGGCTCACGCACCAGCCGCCCGCCAACCACGCCGATGGCGTAAGGGTTGCGCGACGACTCGACACGGACAACGTGCTGCATCACCTCGCCAGGGACGGCCAGTCCAGTGCACCCCATCAGTTCCATGCCAGGCAGCATGTCATTTCTCCTTCCAGAACAGCTCAACCTCAATTGCAAAATCGATGTCTCAGCCGCCGCGCAATGTTCTCAGGGGGTCGAAATCGATGCCCGTGATGAAGCGCCGCCCGGCATGAGCCTTGATGTGAACGACGATATCGATGGTCATTCTCAGCAAGCGCTTGATCACCTCGAATTCCAGACCGGAGCCTTCGTTCGATGCCTTCACCATCAACGCCAACTGGTCCCACGTTTGCTCGACACTTCCGGCGTGGCAACTGGTAATGGAACCCGGATGCCCGGATGCGCAGTTACGAATGAAGTAGAACGACTCATCACCGCGCAGCTCGGCCAGGATGATGCGATCCGGCTTCATGCGCAAACAGGCTTCCATGCAGCTTTTTGCTGTCACGTTACTGGCGCTCTGCCCGCCCTTCGAGTACAGCAGGTGCACGGAATTGGGCTGACTGATGAACAGTTCCCGAGCGTCCTCGATCGTCACCAGGCGCTCTTCGCTCGGAATATGATTGACGAGCGCCTTCATGAAGGTGGTCTTTCCGCTACCTGTCGCCCCGGCGACGACGACGTTCTTCTTGTACAGCACGCACTTTTTAAAGAATTCTGCGTAATCGCGCTTGCGGCGCAACTCCAGCAATTCTTGATCGTGATCGCTGACGTCTGCCGATTGCTCAAGCACCTCGTCGAAGAACCCGTCGTGCTTGTATTGTTCGAGCGATTTGGTGTGTTTGGAGGGCAGCCGGATGGTGATAGACACCTTGCCTGCATCGCACGCAGGCGGCATGACGAACTGCGCACGCTGCCCTGTAGGAAACGTCAGCGAGACCACGGGATCTGCATCGGTAATGCGCTGCCCGGTGTTGCTTTCGTTCACAACCGCCGTGCAGAACTGGCGGGCGCGGTCATATGTCAAGGATGGCACGTCGACCCGCTGCCATCCGTGGATCGTTTCAAGATATAGCTCGCCAGGCCGATTGATGCAGATTTCAGTCACGTCAGGCGAATTCAGGTAGTCCAGGATGCCCAGCACCGAGTACTGGTAATCCAGGAAATCATTCGAAATGCGCGCTGTCGGGGAATCGTCAATCGTCATGGCAGGCTGTTCATTCACTTCGGCAGGACCGCCGAGAAATCGACGTCCTTGGCAACATAAACGTTCAACACGGTGCCCTGATTGATCGTCAAGGTTGCCGGACGACGCCCAGACTTTTCGACAGCCTGCTCGGCGAGCTGCTGCATGCTGCGAGCAGTATTACTCTCGAAGGGCTGCTGAGTGACAATTCCGCTGCCAACACCGATTGTGGTCGTTTCTGGACCATATTCAGCAGCCGCATACTTGAATGCATCGCTCAACAAGCTGATGAACAGCGCCGATGCAATCTTGTTACCCCAATGCGCGCTGTAGTCACCCGGGTGGCCAGCGCTACCGAGCGTGTCGATACCAGGGCCGACCAGCGTGACATCCAGTCCGGTCGGCGTTGTGACGCGATCCCACACTACCTGCAGGCGCCTGGTCGTCGGCTCTCCGGCGCCGTACTGGCCGAGCATCTTGGAACCCTTCGGCAGGAGCAGGTTGTGGCCGTTGATCGAGTAAACCGGCTCGGTGACGATGCACGAAGTATAGCCACCGAAGTCGGAAATGATCCGTGTCTCCAGGATGCACCGGATGTAGGTGCCGCGTACCAACAGGCCGTCCGGGTTGCTGATCGGCTTAGCCAGCGTAACAGGACTTTCTTCCTGCACGGGTGCGGGCTGAGCGCCAGTTTGCCCGGGCATGCCGGCACCGTTTGCAGCGGATTCGGCGAGGATACGGCGCTCCAGCAATGTCGGGCCGCGCTGACGCTCCGGCGCTGAGCTGCCCTCTTCGCTGTCATCAGTCGGCATTGGCGGCAGGGGCGGCAAGCTGGGTTGCTGGGCGAGTGGAACTGGCGCCTCCTCCACCGGCGCAGTCATGTTCTGCGGCAACGCTGGCGCAACCACCGTCTCCGTACGCTGTTTCGGCGGGGGAGAATCCTCTCCGCTTTGTGTCGCCAGCCAGAAGATGACGAGAATCAACAAGGCCGCAATGGCAGCCAGAAACACCAGCGCCTTGCGATTCAGACGCTTGATGTCGCTGGAACGCAACACTGGTTCATTGGCGTCGAGGTCCGGCTCGGCACCTGCCTGCTGACGCGCAAAGTAAGGATTGTTGCGCTCGTTGTACTCACCGTTGCGCAGCTCTTCCCCGCCATTGTTCGGGGAGCGCTCATCAGGGCTGTTTGGAATATTCGAGTTCACTTTTGCTTGTTCCTTCGCAGACCGACGACGTTATCGCCATGGCGAACCACCAGGAAAGGGTAAGTCCCGTGCACGATCAGGGTGTTGCCCTCCACCGTGGTATTGACGAGAAAATCCTCCGCGTGTTCCTTTTCGCGGGCAAAAACTGCCGGGAAATTCCCGGTCGGAAACCGCGTCAAATCCATATTGATATAGGTGAACTTGCCGTCGTCATAGACGCGGCTTGGAATAAGCCAGGACTTCTTGGCACGTGTCGCATAGTCGTAGTCGTAGTAATAACGCCGATCCTTCAAAATCTTGGCATTCAACAACGGGCCTTTCTTCGACGTATCCGCGTCTTCGACATTGTTGAAGCTTGTGTCCTTCGGATAGGTGAACACGACCTTGTATTGAACGCCGGCCTGCTTCGCCTGCTCGAGGCGCTGCCAGTCTGTTGCAACCACCTTGAGCTCAAGAATGTAGGAATGCGTTGCCGTACGAATCATCATGTTCGTATCGACGTCGACATTCTTGGGCTTTAGATAAAAGACATTCTCGCGCCGCGTCAGTTCCCAACCACCAGTAAAGCCTGTGCTGTAATCCAGGATCTTTTCGTTCGGGCTTAGCTCGACCTGAGTGGTAATCCCAAGACCCGTGCGTACCTGGTAGATGCGGTCCGGGGCATACTCATATTCCTGAACCACTTGAGCGGTAGCCGCGAAAGCGCATATTGCAAGTGGCAGTGCTGAAAATAACGCAGCGCTGTACCGATTAAAAAGTTTCATCGACCACTCGCTCCATTGACATTGTTCTGCATCCCCTGGGGTTGAATCGCGGGCTGCGCCGCAGGCTGAGCTGCCGGCTGCATTTGATCGGGAAACGCGGGCTGCACCTGCTGTTGAGGCACGCCACCCTGCGGAAGTGCTCCCTGCTGCAACGGGACGCCCCCCTGCTGAACTGCACCAGAGACGTTTGCCGCGCTAGGATCGATCATGCCAGTACCAGCCCGCTGTACCGCTGACTGAGGCTGCGGGTTGATCACGGCGCCACCGGCAGGAGCAGCTGGCAACGAGGAGTAGTCGTTGTCTACCCGATAATCAGTTACTCGGAAGCCTAGGGGATTTTCGACTCGCAGGCTGTCGTTCATCTCCAGATTATCTTGGTACACAAATCCCATCGTCGCGATCTTGTTGTCAAGCAGCGTAGAGACCGTCGAATTTTTGTCATACACAGTCCGTTGAAAACGTACGGTCGCCCCTTTGTAGGGCTGTCCTTTTCCGCCAATCAACGTAATACTCAGAATATTGATGCGGATGGCACGCAGCTTTCCGTACGTATTCAAGGGCCGTAACGGATTATTCGCGGAGTGCAGCGCCCGATACTCATTTACAACATTCGTGGAGCCCATTGCCGACACAGTATTCCAGTCGCGCTGACCGATGATGGTAAGGTCGAATGATTCGCGGGCAATAATGAACCGGGCAATATTGCTGCGCGCTAACGCCTCACTGGTACTGATCGTCCGCCCACCAAAATTCGCCTCGAGTTTTGCAATCGTACTGGTTCCCGAGTAGGCGTCAGCCATTACCAGGTACGGCACCTTCTCTTTCAGCGGCAGCATGTAGTAGTAACCGCCGGCCGTCATGACGGTAATGATCATGGAAGCGGTCGCCACCATCCATGCGCGCTTTTCGCTGCGGCGTGCGAGGTCGGCGATGCTGACCTCGTAGTTCACCGCTTTCTGGACGGCCGCACCCACTTGGGCAGATCCGTCCTTTTCACTGACCTTCTTACGCAACATGTCTAGATCCGTCACCGTAGGGCCTTGTCAGGCCTGAAACTATTACCGCGACGAGCGCGGACGCATGGGAGGCTTGAGCTGACTCGCCGACCGAATGCTGGAGAGCATCGGATCAGCAGTCGGCTCTTAGAGCTTGGCTCCAGACGACACCGGCACCGGCTGTACCAGCAACTTGTTGGCGGAAACCGAGACCGACACGCCTTGCGCTGCGTACACCGCGCTCAGCTCGGTTGCGGCTTGCTGCACGCTGGTGGTGCTGATATTGGAAACCGGGGCGATCAGGGTGTAGTCCGAGGGCAGGTTATAGGACAGCTGCATATTGGAATCCGCAGCCCACCGTTCCAGCATCGTCTTCAGCGTGCCGTCCATCGGCGTCGCCTGATACGTATAGGAGGTGTAAAGCGGAATTTCAGTGGGGGCTTCGTCAAAGTGATTGACGTGCTTCCAACGTCCACCAAAATCGGGAGCAGGCTTGGTCGCGCAGGCACCGACCAACGCAGCGACCACCAAGACCAGCGACAGCTTGGACACACACATCGGATTCACTCTGACTTCTCCAACTCATGAGATTTCGGGCATAGGACGGACAGCACTACGGCCCCGCTCACCTTCAGGTGGCGGAGGGAACGTGCCTTTGATGGAACTTTCGGGCGCGCGCATCCATCCGAGCCAGCCAAAACGGGCCAGTCGGCACCATGCGTGCGCGCAACCGATAAAAATGAATACGCTGAAGAACCATCCATAGCCTTACTCCTGTACGACCCCGTCCGGCGCCGCCCCCTTAACAAAAAATCAACATTGCGCGAATTCTGGGTAACTTTGCTCTTAACGAACACATGAGTCAAGAATCACCGGCACCCCTCCCCGCTAATTTCGTGACAAGAGTCACAATTTAATGGAAAGCGTTTTCACATCCGTCTTGGGCAACAGGCGTGCTGTGAAATATCGATCTTCGTAGTAGCGGATCTTGTCGCACTTCACCGGGTGCGGGATGCCCTCGTACAGGAAGACCTCCTTCTCGTTGCCCATCGCCTTCAGCTCCTGCGGCAACATGAGCGCACGTCGCTCCTCTGAGACACTTCGGGTCGTTTCCCTGCCGCGGGTGACGTTCTTCTTCTTGATCGTCGTATAGCCCAACATCTCGGAATAGTCGTTCGCGTCCTGCTGCTCGCGCGGCGCATACAGGATCTGCAGCGCATGGTTGGTGATGATGGTGCGCGACAGGTCCTTGCCGTAGGTCGCATCCAGCTGCGCCATGCTCTGGATGATGGGCAGCAGACGAAGGTTGTAGCCCGCCATGTAGGCGACCGCGGTGGCGATGATGTCGACTTTGCCGATCGAGGTGAATTCGTCCATCAACAGCAGGCATTGGTACTTCAGCTCCGGATTGGACTTCGGAAGCTCGCGGGTGTTGAGGTTGATGATCTGGCTGAAGAGCAGATTGATGATCAGGCGGCTTTCGGCCAGCTTGTTGGGCTGGATGCCGATGTAGATCGTCATCTTCTTCTTGCGCAGATCGGTGAGCAGGAAATCGTCCGCGCTGGTTGCCGCATCCAGGACCGGGTTGATCCATGCGTTGAGCGGCTCTTTCAGGGTGCCCATGATGGACGCAAAGGTTTCATCGGCTTGCGACAGCATGTTGGCGAATGCCGAGCGCGCATTGCTGCTGAGGAACCTGCGTTCGGACAGCGACTTGAGGTACTTCTTGAGGTCTGTGCCGTCGCCGGACGACAGGCGGTAGATGCCGCCGAGCGTGGGAGCCCCTGCCCCGCCCGGAAAGCCGAGCGACAACTCTTCGTCCTGGTTTTCGAATAGATACAGGGCGAACGCCATGAAGGCGTTACGCGCCTGGCTGACCCAGAACTTCTGGTCGTCCGACCCGTCCGGATACAGCATCGCGGCGATGCTCATCAGATCCGACACCCGGAAGGCGGGATCGCTGGACACGTAGGTCAGCGGATTCCAGCGATGCGTACGACGGTCTTCGGCGAAGGGGTTGAAGAGGAATACCTCATGCCCCTGACTGGCGCGCCAGCCACTGGTGAGGTCGAAGTTCTCCTGCTTGATGTCCAGAACCACGACCGATTCCTGGTACTCAAGCAGGTTGGGAATGACCACGCCGACGCCCTTGCCGGAGCGCGTCGGCGCGGCGAGGATCACGAACTGTTGCCCGCTCAGCCGAACAAGCTTGCCGTTGAACTTGCCCACGACGATGCCGTTGCCGCTCGGCTTGAACAAACCGTGCTTGGAAAGGTCTGCCGCTCCGGCAAAACGCGCATCGCCATGCAGCGCCCGCTCCTTCGGCTTGATCAAGAGCACGACCGTGATGGCCCAGATGATCCCGGGCAGACCAAAGCCGAGAATGCCGGACATCTTGATCTTGGTTGCATAAGGCGCCACTTCGGGCAAGCCCAGCGCCTTGACGTAGCGGTAGTAGGTATCCCACGCGTACAGCCCGGTATCGAGCCGCAACAACAGGAGCGTCAGATATCCGGACAAAAAATATCCAACGAGCAATGTCACCACGGTGGCGATTGCGATTATTTTGGCTTTGGACACGCGCCCTTACTCCTTGGCTTACTTCTTGACGGCCACCTAGCGACGGACGACGGGTTTGTGATCGACCAGATCCGACTTGCGTCCGCCACTCTCGCTCTCGACGAGCGAGTCTATCCAGACTCTGGCTTGATCCAGGGAAAGATCCGGCGTGATCCGAGTTCCGGCATCCGTCACGACGGCATAGGCCACCACAGCGTCGGGCGCGTAGGTGTCTTCCCGAGTGATTGCCACGACACGGTACCCGCCCCTGGTCAGCACGGTGTGCTGATACTCGTCCATCGCCAGCCTTCCTTTTCGTCAGCGCGGAGGCGATGCTAAAGCAAGACGTGCGCTGGAGAAAGCGGTTTCGGCGAAGCCGGCACAACCGTGCGCGCATTCGACGAAAGGCGAGGATCGGGATGGGTCAGCGCCTGCGAAATTCAGTTAGTGCACTTTCAGAGCCACACACTTGCCTGGCGGTAAAAATTTGCCTGATGCTTCGCGGATGAGGTGGCCCGCGCCGCTACGAAATAACACGCGTTGCAGATGCCGGAGCCTGACTCCAGGGATCTCGACACAGGCGCAAGAGCGCCCGGCTTGCCAGGACACCGCTTCGCCGCCAGCGGCGTTCGACCACTGCACGAAATTCGCCGAACACGCGTGTGCGATGCACGGAAGGAAGTGAAATCGATCGTCGAAGACCAAATAAAGGACGCGCGGAAGCTGCAAGAGCTGCTGCGCATGTCACTTTGAAATCCGTGGCAGCAGTCGCTGCCGATGTTGAAACCACCCAAGTCGCCATGACGTCTGGACTTAAAGTGGTGGGCGGTACAGGGTTCGAACCTGTGACCCCTACCATGTCAAGGTAGTGCTCTACCGCTGAGCTAACCGCCCGTTTCCTGCGTCAGCATTGCGCTGTGCAGGGCGCGCATTCTAGCGCAGGGTTTGGATCGCCACAAGCCCTCCCTGCATCCGAACTGCGACGCTGTCGCCCCGCCCTACGCCAGGCTGGCAGCTTTCAGTTTTTGGATCTGGTCGCGAATCTGCGCGGCCGCCTCGAACTCCAGGTCCTTGGCGTGCTGGTACATCTGCTGCTCCAGGCTCTTGAGCTTGCCGGCGATCTGAGCAGGCCCCATGGCGCGGTAATCGGGCATTTCCTCTGCCACCTGGCGCGACTTCGCGCGCCCCTTGCCTGCCTTCTTCTCGGCGGCGTCTTCGCGCGCACCTTCCATGATGTCGGAGATCGGACGCGCCACCGACTTGGGCGTGATGCCGTGTTCCAGGTTGTACTCGACCTGCTTCTCGCGGCGGCGGTCGGTCTCATCGATCGCGGCCTGCATCGAACGCGTCATCTTGTCGGCATACAGAATGGCCTTACCACGCAGGTTGCGCGCGGCGCGGCCGATGGTCTGAATCAGCGAACCGGTCGAACGCAGGAAGCCTTCCTTGTCCGCATCCAGGATCGCCACCAGCGACACTTCCGGCATATCCAGGCCTTCGCGCAACAGATTGATGCCGACCAGCACGTCGAACTTGCCCAGGCGCAGATCGCGGATGATCTCCACGCGCTCCACCGTGTCGATATCCGAATGCAGATAGCGCACGCGGATGCCGTGCTCGCCGAGGTACTCGGTGAGGTTCTCGGACATGCGCTTGGTCAGCGTCGTCACCAACACGCGGTCGCCGAGCTTGATGCGCTCGTGGATTTCGGACATCAGGTCGTCCACTTGCGTTCCGACCGGGCGAATTTCGACCACTGGATCGATCAGCCCGGTCGGACGCACCACCAACTCGGTGATCTCGCCCGCGGACTCGCGCAGTTCGTAAGGCCCCGGTGTGGCCGAGACATAGATGCTGCGTGGCGAACGCGCCTCCCACTCCTCGAAACGCAGGGGCCGGTTGTCCAGCGCCGACGGCAGACGGAAGCCGAACTCCACCAGCGTTTCCTTGCGAGAACGGTCGCCCTTGTACATCGCGCCGATCTGCGGAATGGTCACATGCGACTCGTCGATGACCAGTAGCGCGTCCGGCGGCAAGTAGTCGAACAGCGTCGGCGGCGGCTCGCCGGGCGCCTTGCCGGTGAGATGCCGCGAGTAGTTTTCGATACCGTTGCAGAAGCCGACTTCGGCCATCATTTCCAGATCGAACTGGGTGCGCTGCGCCAGGCGCTGCGCTTCGACCAGTTTGTTCTGCGAATACAGCTGCTCCAAGCGCTCCTTCAATTCCTCCTTGATCGTATCCACCGCACTCAACGTGCGCTCGCGCGTGGTCGCGTAGTGCGTCTTGGGGTACACGGTGTAGCGCTGCAGCTTGCGTAGCGTTTCGCCGGTCAGCGGATCGAACAGAGTCAGTCGCTCGATGTCGCCATCGAACAACTCGATACGCAGCGCTTCGGTGTCGGATTCGGCCGGGAACACGTCCAGCACTTCGCCACGCACGCGGAACGCGCCGCGGGTCAGCTCGAATTCATTGCGGGTGTACTGCAGGTCGGTGAGGTGGCGGATCAACTGGCGTTGGTCGATGTGTTCGCCCACCGACAGGATCAGGCGCAGCGACAGATAGTCTTCCGGCGCGCCCAGGCCGTAGATCGCCGACACCGTGGCCACCACCAGCGAATCGCGACGCGACAGCAAGGTCTTGGTCGCCGACAAACGCATCTGTTCGATGTGCTCGTTGATCGAACTGTCCTTCTCGATGAAGGTGTCCGACGACGGCACATAGGCCTCGGGCTGGTAGTAGTCGTAGTAGCTGACGAAGTACTCCACCGCGTTGTGCGGAAAGAACGACTTGAACTCACCATATAACTGCGCCGCCAGCGTCTTGTTCGGCGCCATCACCAGTGTCGGCTTCTGCACCTGCTGGATCACGTTGGCGATGGTGTAGGTCTTGCCGGAACCGGTCACGCCCAGCAAGGTCTGCTTGGCCAGACCGGCCTCGAAGCTGGCCACCAACTTGTCGATGGCGGCAGGCTGGTCGCCGGCTGGGGAATACGGGGATACAAGCTGAAAACGGTCGGTCATGGAGCGGGTCTCGGGAGAGGACTGCACGAATGGCGGAGGCCCCTTTCGGTAAAAGTCTGACACCCCATCACGTGAGAGCCGAGCTTACCTGAGCCTTAGACGCCGTAGAGACTGCTTGCTCCGAGCCAGGGAGCAAGACGGTGAAAGCAGTGACTCGTTCGTGCACAAAAGGTTACACGGCAGTAGAGCTAGTGATCGTGATGGCGATCGTCGGCATCATGACGGCCATCGGCTTGCCCAGCTTCAAAGCTTTGATCGACTGGCAGCGAGCACAGGCACGGGTTCATCTGCTCACCGCGCATCTGGCGATGGCTAGGAGCCTGGCCATCACGCATCGCTTGCCGATCAGCATCTGCCCATCCATTGATGGGGAAAATTGTCGACCTGGCAGAGACTGGAGCCAGGGTTGGATCCTTTTCAAGGATCCTCTCCGTAGTGGGCAACCTGCGGACGCGGACTCGATCCTGCGGGTCGAGCAGTATGCTGCGAGCGACAACATCAGCATCACTGGAACGATCGGCCGATCACTTGTCCGATTTCTTCCGAACGGCCGAAATAGCGGCACCAACATCACGATCAGCCTCTGCACGCGTGCGCAGCGCCTGGCAGATGTCATCGTCAATAACTCAGGGCGAACGCGCTCTGTCCGCTACAGGCAACCAACCACCTGCCCTGCACGATGAGTCCCAGCAAAAACAAAGAGGCCGCGACTAGTCGCGGCCTCTTCAACATCTTGGCGCCCGAAGTTGGACTCGAACCAACGACCCCCTGATTAACAGTCAAGTGCTCTAACCGGCTGAGCTATTCGGGCGGGGAGGCGTATTCTAGATGCAAGAGTTCGATAGTGCAACACCCAAGGCTGGCTACCAGCAACCCGGGGTGACAGAGGCACTCGGCGTCTTCACGCCTGCCTGATTCAGCGTCATCGTGCCGCACGTATCCCTGGCCTGATTGCCTTGTGGCGCGGCAGTTATCGTGAAGGTGGACTGGTTACCAACGAACCTGATGGTGTATTGGGCAGTACCGCCCTCACGCGGCGACTGGATGGTCGTGGAGCCATTGCCGAAAAGAAAACTCGCATAGGTGTTGTTCGTCGTGTGCGAGCGCTCCGCCAATTGCGCGTATTCGACCAGGTCTGCCTTGGCCTGCGCGCGGCGCGACTTGCGGATATGCTCGGCATAGGACGGATACGCCACTGCCGCCAGAATTCCGACGATAGCGACGACCACCATCAACTCAATCAAGGTGAAACCATCGCCCTTAGCATACTGAGACAGCCGACGCGGGACAAAACGAGATAGGCTTAGCGACATTGAGGACCTCCGTCACTGAATCTGGCGCCAAGATTGGCGGCCGCAAGGATAAGGAACATACATGGGCGCGGCGCCTGCGACGTTGACGACCATCCAGCAACCGGAGCCTGCCGGGACAGCTGGCGCGGCCGAGCCATCCTTTGGATTGACTTGGGGCTCAAGCCGGGGCACGACTGAGACGCCTACATCCTTGACCGGAGCGTTCCCACCGGTGTTGAGAGAAATACCAGCAGAACCGGTGGCAAGCGTGGAACCACCGATGCTCCCCATTCGAACTCCAGACAATGCGCCTACGCCAGTCCGCGGATTCAGGCCAAACAACCAATTCACACCATCGGTACTGCAGCCGCTATTTGCAGCCAGCGGCGCATACGTTGGCATGAAGAGAATTCCCGAGACAAGCTCCGGATAACCCACAAATCGTTCACCGGCCGGGAGATCTACATACCATCCCAGCGATATTGCCGGGACAGTGCCTACCTGCAAGGTGCGCGTCCCGCCGGTGGTCGTGACTGAATATGGCGTCAGGCTCGTCCTGGTTAAGGTCGTAGTGATCACGCCATCCACCTGATCCGTAAAACCATACAAGCTCTGTATGTGCTGCGCGGAGCTTGGCAGGCTGTCGTCGTTGAACGAGAAACTACCGGTACCAAATAATACGAGGACCCCGCCGTTTTCACCGGAAGCCACCTGCAGTCCGCCGGTAATAGGTTGCCGATAGGTGCGCCCACCTTCGGCATACGTCCCCGTGGTGAATGCAGGCACAGTCACCGAAGCTGCGGTCGAGGTGAGATCAAACTTCCAGATGGCACCACGAAGATCGGCAGCATAAACCGTATCGGCATAACCATCACGTGTACGAGCCGGCATACCAGACGGGTCGATCGCCAGGTTGTCTACCCGATCCAGGACAGTAATATTACCCAGCCCGTTCCGGCCACTAATAGAGTTCCCAGACTCCGTTGCTTCGATCATACGAACGACCGGAGTTGAGGACGTTCCGATGTCCACCACGAACAGGACAGCCTTGCCGCTGGCGCTGTCATAGCCGTTGCCGAAGATCGCTTTCCAGCTCACCGCGCCGTTGGCAGCACGCACCGGGACAATGACAGGCTTGCCGAGCACGTGTCCGATATTGGAACGCACCGTGGCATCACCACTGAGATCGTTAATCTCCCACAGGCGACTCCCACTCCCAAACGCCCCCGGGTTGGTCACATCCAGCGCAAACGCGCCGCGGCCACCAGCTCCAGTCGTACCAACCAGTGTCGTCTTCCAGCTGTTGTTGTAGTAGGTATCTCCTACCGCAAGCGGACCATCGACGAAATAGCGATGATCAAACGGCTGAGCAGACGCCTTGTTGGGTTGATAGGGCAGTAGAAGATTACCCATGTGGCCATAGGATGTTGCCGGAATATAGGCAAAGCGCTCACGCCCACCACTACCGGTGACCGTCCCACTACCATTCATCCCGCCGTCGAAGGCATGTAACATGCCGTCGTTGGCCCCCGCATATACCATGTAACCTTGATTGGCGCGCTTGGTATTCAAGTAGTTGATATAGGTCGTTCCCAGCGTTCCACCCAAAGCACGGTATCCGTAGTCGTCGACAGGCGCGCTGATCAACGGTGCGGAGTTGATGATATCGCCTAGGACGGTGGTCCGGTCTCGCAACTTGCCCTTCTGCTGAACCTCACCACTTCGATCTCCCAATAGATAGCTAGCCGCTGTCGCCGCCGTTGCTCCAAGATTGATCAAATCTTGCTCCGAACAGATAGCTTGACTGGGATATAGTGCCCGTGACAAACCACAAAGACCACTCAAACTGATTGTCGTACCATCGAATTTGCGAACATTAGTACCGTCACTGAAGAAAGCATTGCGAGCACTAGGTGCAGGCATTTGTTCGGAGGCTTCCCAAAACGGTGTAAAACGGGCCTCTCTTGTTTCCGGATCGACAGATGCCTGACTGGCCTTCAGCTTACTGGACCAATCGGTCCCGTTATTTTTGATCTGGTACTCAGGCGACACGGTCAGGGAGCCCGCACCAATGCGAGCACCCGTTAAGGCTAGCGTCCCAGAAGGAGAATTAGCCGCACTGGCTGCCGACAGAACTCGGCGCATCGCACTAGTCACCTCATCAGGGCTCTTGGCATTAATGAACTGACCGCGACTATTAATAGTGGCATGCCAGAGCTCGTCGATTACGCGACCGTCATCGTCCGCAGTTGGATTACCATTGCTGTTCCAATCGGGGGGATTGGCATATGGATCGCCAGTAGCTGCTTGATTAACTTCGTAGATATTCCCCTGCGCCCCAAGAGTGATCGCATAGAAATTCATATGCAGATTTTTCTGACAGTCTAGTCGCTTCCAGTCAGCGGACGTCTTGGAGAGTGTCGCGCACTTTTCGTCAACGGGCACAAGTCCGGCCGGAAAACTTGGACCAGTCACAAGTGGAGTAGAAGTGCCCGAATAGTAGCTCGCAGCGATGTCGGCAATCGTATTGCTATACGAGTCAGCGAATGGGGTGCCAGAGAAATCCACCGTGCCGGTAGAGTCGGCATTGCCATACCCACTGACGGAATTGTTAGCGTTCGTATATCCGTCGGTGAATAACATGCCGCCGTTCTTTTGGCATGCACGTAATATCGGTGCACCATCCCCGGTTCGCAAAAACTGCCTTCCCAGGTAATCGACGGCCGTACGATTGGGCGTGCCTCCATTCGGCTTGAGACGGTAGATCAAATCGAACAACGAGGTACGCGCGGCATCGTCATCCATGTCATACATGGTCGCCGCGGTCAAGCTATTGATCGTGAAGTAGCCGACCCGCATCTTGTCTACGTCGGCCAACGATCGGGAAGCGGACCCGACGATCGACAAGATGCGGTTATGATTATACTGAAACCAATTGGCAAAATTCTGCTGTGCAGCAATATACGCCGCAGTATTGGATCCATAATTCGCCGCCAATATCTGATAACGACGCATGTTGCACCCTGGACCACAGGCATTTGCGATGATTGGTCTATTGACGTCACTGGTCAGATATCCGGCTGGAGCCGGGGCATCCACGGGCAGATAAAAAGTTGCCGGCACATAACCCATTTGCACTACACAATTCGCCGCGACCGAGACTGTTGAATTCAACGTAGTCCAGCGCCCGCCACTACTTGGCAAGCCATTGCCGTTGGTTGAGTTACATGATCGCCCACTCGATCGATAGCGTGTTCCAGCAGGAATTGTCATTCCCGTCAAAAACTGGAACGACTCGCCGTCGCTCTCACGATAGGCAAGGTCATAGATAGTGTTGTACCCCGCACTGAAATCATTACCATAGACAAGAGGATTACGCGGATCGACTCGGGCTTGGTCGAATGCCGCTGCTGGCCAAAGATTGGCGCTTGTTGACGTCTGCGCGGGAGGAGTCCATGGCTCATAGAGAACGCTGGGATTATAGTAGCCAGCATTATAATTCGGCGAGCGCGAAAATCCGAAAACGTCAAGCGGAGGGATGGCACGTCCAGGAGAATAATTCGTATTATATCCCGAGTGCGGAAATAAATAAACGTAACAGTCAGAAACGTTATTTGTACACGACTCGCTAGAATTAAAAAAGACACCAGCTGAACTAAAGAAACTATTCCCGTTCCACTGCAAACGTCCATCGCCGCCCTTGAAGATGCGCTCAAATGTCATCGAATTAGGGATGGTCTGATCAACGCTACCCAATGACGAGACATGTGACATCGG
>NZ_MDEB01000003.1 GCF_002939945.1 Xanthomonas arboricola pv. populi
CCGGAGACCTCTAGTTATGGATGGATCAATTTTACGGGGAGTCGACACAGACGCTGGGAATTGCTGCACAAGATCCGCATAGCGCTCAATCGGGACTCGATAGAGCGTGTGGAACTGCTTGCGGGATAGAGAGGTGCGCTGCCAGATATGTTCCAGAAGCTTCTGGCGTCGAGGTGTGGTGAGTAGTTCCGCTGCCGGCTTGGGGTGCAACAGCCCTTTGCCAAGCGCATTCTCGGTCACTGCCGCAATAGGTGGCAGGATGGCGGCCTTTCGTTGAAACAATGATACGCTCAGGGTTCCGTAGACACTCAAGACCCTCGTTGCGCGTAGCGCCGTTCAAACTCTACAGGGGACAGGTCGCCAGTTGAACCGTGGCGGCGGTTGGGGTTGTAGAACATCTCGATGTAGTCGAATACCTCGGCGCGAGCGGCGTCCTTGGTGGGATAGATCCGCCGCCTGATCCGCTCGCGTTTGAGCAGGCCGAAGAAGCTCTCCACGGGTGCGTTGTCGTGGCAGTTGCCACGCTAACTCATGCTGCACACCAAGCCATGGGACGCCAGGAAACTGCGCCAGTCATCGCTGGTGTAGACCGACCCTTGGTCCGAGTGAACCAAGCAACCAGCGTTGGGTTTGCGCCGCCACACCGCAGACAACAAGGCCTGCACGACCAACTCGGTATCGGCCCGATCGCGCATCGCCCAGCCGACGACCTGCCTGGAAAACAGATCGATCACGACAGCCAGGTACATCCAGCCTGCATGCGTGCGGATGAAGGTGAAATCGCTCGCCCAGGCCGTGTCCGGCTCAGTCACGTCGAACTGTCGGTCAAGCAGGTTGGCCGCCGCCTTGCGCTGCATTCCTCCATGGAAGCGCGGTTTGCGACCATAGCCCACCTGGGCACGCAGTCCCTCGGTGCGCATCAGCCGATGCACCCGATGGCGACTGCAACGCTCACCCAGATCGCGCAGATCCTTCGTAATCTTGCGATGCCCATAGACACTGCCGCTGGCCAGCCAGTGGTGCTTGATCAATCCCAGCAGGCGTTGGTCTTCCTTTGCGCGCGCACTGTCGGGCGAGCGTAACCAGGCGTAATAACCCGCCCGGTTGACCCGCAACACCCGGCACATCGCACACACCCTGAATTCCCCGCAGTGGGCTTGCATGAAGGCGTACTTTGCCTTTACCCCTTGGCAAAGTACGCGGCGGCCTTTTTTAGGATGTCGCGCTCCTCGGTCACTCGACGCAACTCTGCCTTCAGCCGCCGAACCTCGGCGCTCTGGTCCACCTCGGCGCGCTGCACCACGCCAGGCTTGCCGAACTTGCGCAGCCAGGCGTAGAGGCTGTGCGTGGTGACACCCAGTCGCTCGGCGACTTCTGCCACCTTGAACCCACGATCAGTCACTTGCCGGACCGCCTCGATCTTGAACTCATCCGTATACCGCTTACTGCTCATGGACACCTCCGAATTAGCCATTTTCCATGGCCTTGAGATGTCTAGGAAACCCTGGGCGTATCAACTCAACGGTATCCGGCTTTCTCACCCTGCCGGGCCTCCAGCCTCCGCGGCGTTGCCGGGAGGCTCCACATTGCATCGCGAGCGTAGTTACTGCAATTGGCGACGGCGTCCGAGAAAATCCATGTTTTCCAACGAGCCGACCCCGCTCACCTGCAGGTGCTCCTCGTCCGTCGCGAGGTCCACGCTCACCTTCGCGACGAACTTGGCATGCCAGGTCTCCCAGTCGGGCGAGGAATTGGTGAACGGGAAGGACGCGACGATCGTGCGCTGGCCATCGAAGCGCACGTTTCCCTTGAGTCCATCCAGATCGACGATGTAGACGCAATCGCTACTGACCTTCTTGCCTGTCTGCGGCACCGGGACTTTCACGCCCTCCAGGCAGATCAATTGGTCGTTGATCACGTCCGCGTGGACCTGCTCGCCCCGCGCAACGTACAGCAGGGGAGTTTCCAGCCCACCGGCCTCGGTGCGGAAGCGGACGGAGGACGCCACCACGGTGACGCCCTCCACTTCCGCCCGTCCCCACAGCCAGTCGCTGAGCAAATGATCCATCGGGACATCACCCCAGTTGTGGTCGTGGTAGCCATTGCCTTCGACCTCGATGGCCTTCCCGGCGACGAACAGGCTGCCCTTGGTGCGCGCACCGGGCACCGCACTGAACCAGGAGAAATGCCCGTCGGCGTTTTCCCAGCGGCCGGTGCCCGGGCGGTAGGGGCGCACCGTACGCTCGAGCACCAGGTCCAACCCGTGACCTTGGTTTTCGTCCGGATCGACGTGGATGTGGTAGCGCTCCAGGCCATCGAGGCCGCGGAAAAACGACTTGCCGATTCTGACGTCGCATTGGGTGTCGGAGACCTCGAAGCGGCCGTCGTCGAAGGGCGTCGTGATGTCGGCGAGCTTGGTTCCATCGCGGGCGATGTTGAGATTGATGAATGGCGTGTTCCTGCCCTCCGCATCCACCTGGATATGGAACGAGACCACGCAATAGAGGCCATCGGAGAAATGGGCGTCGGCATACCACCATTCCCATTCGCCGGGCTTGAACGGCTGCTTTAGCCGCAACGCGTCCTCCCATGTCTGGGGGTGGTCGCGATCGATGCCGAGCCGGTCGAAACTGGCCTGGTCGTCCAGGAGCCTGCCGTTCTTGTCGGCCATGTGATTATCCTTTGTCTGTCGGTGGAATGGGGTCGGGAGCGGCATGGCCGCGCCCGAGGGGCGAGGGCTTTCAGCGCTGGCGGCTGGCGTAGGGAGCGTTCTGCATAATCCGGATGTCGGCCGACTCGTTGACGGATACGCCGACCTGTCGTCCGCTCGTTTCGTCGATCAGGCGAGCGCCGCCTTCGTAGAGCGCATACCGGATTTCCGGGATTTCCAGGAACTCCCTGGAGGACAGCGGCTCCACCCGGAACCGGCGCGAGCCTTCCACCTCGACCGGCAACTCGTAGCTCCAGCCCCAGGACACCCACGTGCCGACATCGGGCGCCTTGGCGTAGCCGTTCTGTTTCACCACCACGCCATCGAGATACCGGACCTCGCCGTCGGCGGTCACGTAGACCGCCTCCTGGTGGCCGTTGTAGAAGTTGTAAAGATGGAAGCGCGCACCGTTGTCGAAACGGAAGGACGACCATTCCCAGGTCAGAGTGAAGAAGTCCCCCCACTGGCGATCGATCCAGGCCTGCCCGGCGATCTGCAACGTGCGCCAGCTGCCGTCGGCATCCTTGAGCGAAAACGTGCCATGGGCGGCGGCGCGCATGATCGAGAAGTAGAAGCTGAAGTCGTCCTCGGCACCCTGCTGGATCAGGCCTTTCACGCCGAGCTTGTCCTGATGCCAGATCACCTCGTCGGTTTCGGAGAAGCGCAGATCGAGGCGGGTATCGCCGACCTCTGCTCTCAATTGCATGCCCTGGTCCGTGTACGACCAGTCGGCCGAGCTTTCCCCGAGCCGTGTCAGGACTGCGCGGCGATCCGCGTCCCATATCTGCTGGTCGGAGATGAGTCCTTCCGTGCGCAGGGTCCGGTAGTCCTGCCGCTCGTAATCGCTCACCATGCCGACCAGGTGGGCGAAGCGCTTGCCCTCCTCGAACGGCACGCCGAAACGCGTGTGCCAGCCGTCGCCGGGATAGTGCACGATGTCGAAGAACAAAAAGTAGCGCCGCCCCGAGGCATCGAAGGCATGGAGCGTCACGTACCACCACTCGTACGACTTCTCGCTCATGCGGGCGTGGGGTCGCCACTCCTCCTGTGGCGAGCGGATATGCGGCTTGGAGACGTCGAAGGACAGCGGCGTGTAAAGTTGCGGCATGGGGTTCTCCTGCTTCGGCAACCAACGGAGGCAAGCACGGGGCGACGCCGCTGGCTGCGGGGAACGGTGCGCCAATAATGCAACGCAAGTGTTGCATTATTGGCGCACCCGAGCAAGTCGCCCACCCTGCGGCTCAGGCATATGAACAGCGAGAGAGACAGCGATTTGAGACAAGAGAAAGACAGTATGAGGAGAGGTGGACGCCCCACCGCGGAGTCCGCTGCGGAGATAACCACGCGTATCGTCCAGGTCGCGACCCGCGCCTTCCTAGATAAGGGTTATGCCGACACCGGCATGGAGCAGATCGCCGTATCGGCCGGCGTGGCCAAGCGCAGCCTCTACGCCCGCTTCCCCACGAAGGAGACGCTGTTCCGGGTCGTCGTGCGCACTTATTCGGACCAGACGCTGGGGCACCTGCCGGATATGGCCGAGGATGCGAGCCCGCTCAAGGATCGCATCCTCGATGGCTGCCTGCGGGTCCTGGAGGTCGTGCTCGCCACCGACGTCATCGCGCTTGAGCGCGTGATCGTGGCTGAATCGGTGCGCTTCCCGGAACTGGTGGCCAGCGTCGAAGCCGCGCGCGGGCAGGCGCTGCGCTATCTCGCAGGCATTCTCGAACGAGGCCGTGAAGGCGAGGCCCGGACGTCTCGCAAAAAGCGTGCCGCTGAAGACCCAGCCATCGTGTCGGCCGGGCATCTCTGGGATCTGGTTGTGGCTCCGGCGGTGCGGGCGGCCGTGCTTGCGAAGGTTCCCTGTGGCTTGGCGAACGCCGACCGAAGTCAGGTCTGCGCCCGTGTGGACTTCTTCCTCGATGGCTACCGGGGAAGCGTGCGTTGATGCGGCTGTCCCACCAGCGATCGCGCTGGCTGAGCAAATTACTGAGTCAGAAAGGCCTTGGCGAAGTCCGCAGATGGCCTTACCCACAGTCTTACTTGCACTTCTAAGGTCGCCTCTTATGCAGCATCAGCCCGCGTGTCGGCTCGAAGCACCGTTGGCACCTAACCGCTCAAGCACTTTCGGCCGCCAGAGCCTTTTATCAGTCTCGCACCAGCCACACCGAGTGCCAATGCCCTGTCGCCGCCAAGACTGTTCCTACACTCCATGCCCGTTAACCTTGTGACAAGCAAGAGGGATGATGTGGCACGGGGCACATACTGGTCGCATGAAGAAATGGCCGCGGTCGGTCGGGTTCGGCAGGCGGCGTCTTGGGCATGGTCGGGTGCGCACCATACGGCATGGCGAAGCCCACTGACACGCGTCAGAGCGCGTGAAAGGGGTGCCGATAAGATCATCGTCAACTACGACATGCCCATAGCCGACACCTTCGGCAACAGAGCCATACCGTCGTAGCCTTGATAGCTGTTCTTGGAGGTCAGCGGCGCTGAGTGGATACAGTTGGCTTGTCGAGAACAGGGCCTCGGTACATAATGCGGTCTAATCCTGTAGACCATACGGGATAAATTTCTTTAATTACAATGGGTTGGGCGCGAAGTGCTGTTCCCATCGCCCGCTCCATGTCCTGCAGGCGCCGCTGACGATCTTGTCCGCTCTGCCGGAGCGTGATCGCTCGATATCTGATCCGTTCCCAACTGAATTGCTTTTCTTCTCGGGCGGCCGCTGCACGAGCGCGCTTATTTTCCTGATATGCGACTGCAGGCGCAGGCTCAGGTCTCTTGCAGTGATGGCAGCGACTGGTTTTTCAGCTGTCAGCTTTTTAACCTCTGATCGGGTGTACCTCTGTCTGCTACAACCGATTGGGACGACGCGGTCGGACATGACGTTTGGCGTTTGGACCGACATCGATTGCAGCGCGCCCAGAGCGAATGACGCGAGTTGCGCGCTTCGCTATTTCCTTCCCCATGGTCAGGAACCTCCTGATTGAGCGGGTTCGCGGCGATGGGCATAGTGGCAGCCATCATCGAGCGAGCACCATGACCGCCACGCATCCTCAACTCATCGGCGCACTTCTCAAGGGTATGCGACGCGCCGAATCCGCGCGTGCAGCCTCTATCGCGTATTGCGCCGGGTCGGCCGGGCAGATGAGTTCTGGTTATGGCACGCCGGACGATGCGGGCAAGGTGCTGGAGATGTTCGCGCTGGATTCCGAGCAGATCCGCGAATTGGGGCTGGTGGGCGTGGAAGAGCTGGGCGAGGCGGTCTGCCATGCCTGGTCCATCAACGCCGGCGAGCTGGATCGGGTGGTGCAGTGGTTTTCGGCGCCCAGGGTCGAGTTCGTCGGCAAGCACTGCCGTGAGCTGATCCGGGCCGGGCGCATCGGGCCGGTGCTGACCATGGCCCGCGAGCATGCCTTGCTGCGCCATCGCTGAGCGCAGCCAGCCTCGGGCACGCCCTGCCGCTTTACGCTAGCCGGCGCAACGGCAATACTCGCTGACCCCTCCCAACCTCAGTTTTGCCAATGCGCCAGGTTCCGCCCGCTTCACCCTCTGCCGCCGCCAAAGCCCAATTGCTGGAAGAGCTGCGCAAGCTCGAGCAGGAAGAAGCCCAGCTGAAATACGCCCAGACCCTGGAAGCCTTCGACCAGGTGGTCGAGGTGCTGACCCAGTTCGGCAGCCGCTTCAATGCCAAGCAGAAGTCCCAGATCGCTTCGCTGGCGATGACCGGAAAATCCAAGGGGCCGCTGTCGTCCACGGGCGAAGTGGTGGCCAAGTACTGGATTCCGCATTCCGGCGAAACCTGGTCCGGGCGGGGCCGCACGCCGCGCGCGTTCAAGGCATGGGAAGGCACCAGCTCCTACAAGGAATGGAAGGCCAATCATCCGGACAAGCGATTCCCGCTGTATCCGGGCTGAGTTTTTGCGTATTAAGAGCCGGGCTAGGGGCGCGTTGGCGCCTGGCGATTCGCGGCTTTGCGCACGTTGATTTTATCGCTGTCACTGCTGCGCTGTATTTTAGGCGCCGGCGGACCATGCGATCGATGCTGGATGTGATCCAGGCTTGCCGATGTGGCCGTACGCCAGGCCGGAGACGGAAAGTTGCGCGTCCAGCTTGGTGCAGCGATGTGGTTGTTCGATGCATTGCGGCGCAGTCAGCCAGCGGGTGTTTTCGATAGGTGTACTCGAACGGCGCGATCCCGGGTACGGCTGTTTTGGCTTGTCGGTCCGCTGATCGACTATCGATAATGACGCGTGATGAATCGATAAGTGTTGCGCCAGCCCGCATCGCCATATCAGTAATTGATGCCAAGCCATTGCCTCAAGCGCTTTAGCCGATAAAGCAAATCGAAGCTCTATCTGCGATTGCGGCATTGCCAGGAGCGATTCTGTTTGCGCCGCGCTCGACGCCGATTCTGGGTGTCACCAGCAGGGTTGTAATCGCACACGAAAAGCAGCGGCGGCGTTTGCAGAGCGACAGCGCAGATCCGCTTCAAACAGAAGCATCCGGCGCAAATGTCCAAGCAATAAAAAACCCGCTGCCCGCCGGAATTCCGGCAGGCAGCGGGTTTCGCTTATCGCTACAGGGCTACTGGTCGCTCTTGCACTCGAATACCGACACGCTGCGCGGCGGTGCCAGGAACTCGCTGGCGCCGGCCGGCATCATATCTACTGCCAGCGCTTCGTCGGTGGAGAGCACCAGCTTCCAGTGCACCGGTTCATCGGACGAGGGCAGGGTGAAGGTCACCCCTTCGTGGTAGGCATGGATGACGATCAACAAGGTGTCGTCGTTGGCCAGTTCCTTGACGCCCGAGGTCTGCGCCTTGCCTTCCAGCAGCAAACCCACCGAGCGCGCACCGGCATCGGTCCAATGCGCGTCGTCCATCTCGGTGCCGCCGGGATTGAGCCAGGTCAGATCGCGCAGGCCGGCCTCTTCGTTGTACTGGCCGTTGAGAAAGCGACCGCGCGACAGGATCGGGTAGCGCTTGCGCAAGCCGGTGAGCGCCTTGACGAATTGGGTCAAACGGCCGTCCGTGGGGTCGTTTTGCCAGTCCAGCCAGGTGATCTCGTTGTCCTGGCAGTAGGTATTGTTGTTGCCGCCCTGCGACTGCGCACGCTCATCGCCGGCAAGCATCATCGGCGTACCTTGCGAGAGCAGCAGCGTGGCGAGCAGGTTCTTCATCTGCCGCTCGCGGATCTGCAGCACGTCCGTATTGTCTGTGTCGCCTTCTTCGCCGTAATTGCAGGAGCCATCGTTGGACGAACCGTCGCGATTGTCCTCGCCATTGGCGATGTTGTGCTTTTCGTTGTAGCTCACCAGATCGCGCAGGGTGAATCCATCGTGCGCGGTGATGAAGTTGACCGACGCCCACGGACGGCGACCACGACGATCGAACAGATCGGCCGAGCCGGTAAAGCGGGTGGCGAATTCGGCGAGCTTGCCGTCCTCGCCCTTCCAGAATTCACGCGCGTTGTCGCGGAACTTGTCGTTCCATTCCGACCAGCCGGGCGGGAAGTGACCGACCTGGTAGCCGCCGGGGCCGCAGTCCCAGGGTTCGGCAATCAACTTGACCTCCGACAGCAGCGGGTCCTGGTTGCACGCATCCAGGAAACCGCCACGCTGGTCGAAGCCACTCGGCTCGCGCCCCAGGATGGTGGCCAGATCGAAGCGGAAGCCGTCCACATGCATCTCGCCGGCCCAGTAGCGCAGCGAATCGTTGACGAACTGGATCACCCGCGAGTTGCTCAGGTTGAGCGTGTTGCCGGTGCCGGTGTCGTTGATGTAGTAACGCTTGTCTTCGGCAAGGCGGTAGTAGCTGGCGTTGTCGATGCCCTTGAACGACAGTGTCGGGCCCAGCTCGCTGCCTTCGGCGGTGTGGTTGTAGACCACGTCCAGGATCACTTCCAGGCCCTGCTTGTGCATGGCCTTGACCATGTCGCGGAATTCGTCGCGATGCCCGCTGGACAGGTAACGCGACTTCAGCGCGAAGAAGCCGATGGTGTTGTAGCCCCAGTAATTGCGCAGGTCCTTGTCCAGCAGATGCTGGTCGTCCAGATACGCATGCACCGGCAACAGTTCGACTGCGGTGATGCCCAGGTCCTTGATGTATTGCAGGACCTGCGGCTGTGCCAGGCCGGCAAAGGTGCCACGCACGGCTTCCGGCACCTGCGGGTTGCGCATGGTGTAGCCACGCACGTGGGTTTCGTAGATCACCGTCTCGTTCCACGGCGTCAGCAGGCGTGCGTCGTCTTCCCAGTCGTAGGTGTCTTCGACCACCACGCACTTGGGCATGAACGGCGCACTATCGCGCTCGTCGAAGCTCAGGTCGCCGTCCGGGTGGCCCACGGTATAACCATAGAGTTCGTCCGCCCAGATCAGGTCGCCATCCATCTCGCGCGCGTACGGGTCCATCAACAGCTTGTTGTGGTTGAAGCGGTGGCCTTCGGTCGGTTCATAGGGGCCATGCACGCGGTAGCCGTAGCGCTGGCCGGGTTTGACGTCGGGCAGGTAGCCGTGCCAGATCTCGTTGGTGTATTCCGGAAGATCCACCCGCACTTCGGTGCCCTGTTCGTCGAACAGGCACAGCTCCACGCGCGTGGCGTGCGCGGAAAACAATGCAAAATTGGTGCCCTTGCCATCGAAGACGGCGCCACGCGGAAACGGGCGTCCTTGGCGGATGCGGGAGGGGTTGGCGTAAGCCGCGCTTGCTGGACGTCGCATTGAGAGTCTCGGGTGCGCCGGCATGCCGGCATTGAGGGGACTCAAGCATTGCGGGTTCAGCTGTGCAAAACGCGTCACGACGACAGGGGGGCGGCGTGAGGGCGGCCATGCGGCGCGCGCTGCCGGTCATTCTTGGCGGCGGTGACAGAACGACGCATGCCGATGCGGGTGAGCTGACGCATTGAATCGAACGCATCTGGTGCGTTGCGTGTGCGATGGTCGTCAGACAAATGAGTACTGTGCATCACCCGTCCCGATGCACGCATGCGCGCGCTTGAGCGCTGCGCAGCGGCCCTGCTAGCATCCAGCCGGTCGAAGCGACGCAGCGCATGCAGTGTTACAGCTGCCTTGCTGCATCGCTTCCGTTTCCCATTCTCGGGGCCGTCGCACACCCGTCGAACGCAACGTGCAGGGCAGGGACGCTGCCCGCGCGTAATCGACCGGCAGACCTGCGGACTTGGGTCACTCCGTCATCAGACTCCGACCATGTCCAGGCCGCGCCGTATACCTGCCGCGATGAAAATCGCCATTCTTTCCCGCAACAGCAAGCTGTATTCGACCCGGCGGCTCATCGAGGCCGGGCGCAAGCGTGGCCACACCGTGCGCATCCTCGACCCGCTGCGCTGCTATATGCGCATCGCCGCCGACGGCTTCAGCCTGCACTACAAGGGCAAGCCGATCACCGGGTTCGACGCGGTGATCCCGCGCATCGGTGCCTCAGTCACGCGTTATGCCACCGCTGTGTTGCGCCAGCTCGAATTCATGGGCACCTACACCCCCAACCCCTCCGACGCCATCCTGCGCTCGCGCGATAAGCTGCGCGCGCATCAGTTGCTGGCCGCGCAAGGCATCGACATGCCGGTGACCGTGTTCGGCGACAACCCGGACGACACCCAGGACCTGCTGTCGATGCTCGGCCCGCCGCCGCATGTGGTGAAGTTGAACGAAGGCGCGCAGGGCGCCGGGGTGATCCTCACCGAAAAAGCCAGCGCCTCGCGCGGCGTGGTCGAGGCGCTGCGCGGGCTGTACGCCAACTTCATCGTGCAGGAATTCATCGGCGAGGCCGAGGGCGCGGACCTGCGCTGCTTTGTGGTCGGCGACCGGGTGGTTGCCGCCATGCGCCGGCAGGCTGCCGAGGGCGACTTCCGTTCCAACCTGCATCTAGGCGGCAGCGCCGCGGTGGCCCAGGCCACCGAGCAGGAGCAGGAGGTCGCGGTACGTTCGGCGCGCGCGCTGGGCCTGGCGGTGGCCGGCGTGGACCTGATTCGTTCCAGGCGCGGGCCGCTGGTGCTCGAGGTCAATTCGACACCCGGACTGGAGGGCGTGGAAGGGGTCTGCGAGGTGGACGTGGCGGCGGCGATCATCCAGCACCTGGAGCAGTCTGTCCGCTGATCGGGCCACCAGCTTTCTTATCAAAAATTTAACGGAAATATAATCCTTTCCTCGCTAGCCTCACCCGACCGTAGCTCCGCTCTCGGCAGTGACGGTGATCGGGATGAACTTTTGGCCCAAGTGCGTTGTCGCACTTGGGCCTTTTTATGTGGTGGCTTGCTGCCCCCAGGCTTCGCGTCTACATTCGTTGATGTTAAATCGCTCGGGCACACAAGGAGGCGTCGGCATGGCAAGGCAAGTCAGCACCGCAATGCTGCTCAGCGTGATCGGTTTCCTGATCAGCCCTGCCTGCGCAATGGCGGTCGATGGCGACGCGCCGCCCAAGCCACCGGCGGAGCAGGTGCGGAGCGAGCTGCACACAGGCGCGAAGCACTCCGAGATCAGTCAGGATGAGCGCGCTAAGGTGACAGCTGCACTTGATTGCAGCAAAGCTGCGTTGGAGGCGCAGCCGGATGTCACCGTGCTGCACCCGGACCAGCGCGCAGCGTTGCAGAACGATCAGGAGCCCGTCACCCAGATTTTGACCATGGCAGGCGATGATGGTCGGCCAACTGCCGGCGCGCGCGTGCACCTGGTTCGTAGATCAGTACCAAGCAGTGTCTGACCGCCGCCGAGTGCCGCCCTCATACGACTGTGAGTCAACACGACATTTCTCGGCGCCAGCGCCAAAAACAGCTTAACCAATGAGGTTCCAGTGCGAATTCTAGTAATCGAAGACAACAGCGATATCGCCGCCAATCTGGGCGACTATCTCGAAGACCGCGGCCACACGGTGGACTTTGCCGCCGACGGCGTGACCGGTCTGCACCTGGCCGTGGTGCACGAGTTCGACGCCATCGTGCTCGACCTCAACCTGCCCGGCATGGACGGCATCGAGGTGTGCCGCAAGCTGCGCAACGAAGCGCGCAAGCAGACCCCGGTGCTGATGCTCACCGCACGCGATTCGCTGGACAACAAGCTGGCCGGTTTCGACTCCGGTGCGGACGACTACCTGATCAAGCCGTTTGCATTGCAGGAAGTGGAAGTGCGGCTGAATGCGCTGTCGCGTCGAGGCAAGGGCGTGCACACCCGCGTGCTGGAAACCGGCGATCTGGAATACAACCTGGACACGCTGGAAGTGCGTCGCCGCGGCAAGCTGCTGCAGCTCAACCCCACGGCGTTGAAGATCCTGCAGTCGCTGATGGAGGCCTCGCCGGCCGTGGTCACCCGCCAGGAGCTGGAAACCCGCGTCTGGGGCGAGGAGCTGCCGGATTCGGATTCGCTGCGCGTGCATATCCACGGCCTGCGCGCGGTGGTCGACAAGCCCTTCGATGTACCGATGATCCAGACACGTCACGGCATCGGCTATCGCATCGCCTCGCCCGATGCCTGAAAGCAATAACGGCGCGCGGCCGGCGCGCAAGCGCGGCCGCTACCGGCGGCGTCTGCGCAGTCGCATCATCCTGTCGTTCGTGTTGTTGGGCTTTTGCCTGACCACGCTGTTCGCCTTCGCCACCAACTGGGCGCGCTCGCGCGTGGAAAACCAGTTGGTCGAAGACGTGATGAACCGCAATATCGACGCGTTCGCGCAGCGCTTCTATTCCGACCCGCTGCGCAACCCCGATCTGCCGGTACAGCAGATGCGCGGGCGCGTGGTCAAGAGCGACAAGTTCGAAGCGCTGCGGCTGGAACAGCCGGAGTGGTATCAGTTCCCGGACGGCATCCACACCATCTCCGGCGTGGACGAAAATGGCAACGCGTATTCGTACAAGCTGGCGGTGCGCAAGACGCCAAGCGAGTGGTTCTTCCTCGCCTACGACATGACCCAGACGCTCAAGGGCGAGATCCAGCTCAAGCGCACGCTGATGCTCTCGGTGCTGGTGTTCAGCGGGTTTTCGCTGCTGATCGGCTGGTGGTCCGCCTCCAAGGTGATGCGCCCGGTGTCGGATCTGGCCGCGCGCCTGCGTGCCTACCGTGGCGGCACCAGCGAGCCCAAGCCGCTGGCCGCGCACTTCCCCGACGACGAAGTGGGCCAGCTGGCCGAAGCGCTGGACGATTACTCGGCCCGCCTCACCGAAGTGGTACAGCGCGACCGCGAATTCAACGCCGACGTCAGCCACGAACTGCGCACCCCGCTGGCGGTGATTCGTGGCGCCACCGAACTGCTGCTCACCAAGCCCAATCTCGACGAGAAGATGCTGCAGCGCCTGCAGCGCATCCAGCGCGCCGAACTGCAGTGCAGCGACCTGATCGGCTCGCTGCTGCTGCTCTCGCGCAATGAACGCGGGCAGGGCAGCAGCAACGTCGCCAAGGTGGCCGAACAGCTGATCGACGCGCACCGCGCCCAGCTCGGCGGCAAGCCGCTGGAACTGCTGCTGGAAGGCGAGCGCGACCTGGTCATCGACGCGCCCGAATCCGCCTTGTCGGTGGCGCTGGGCAACTTGATCGGCAACGCGGTCAAGTACACCCAGGACGGCCAGGTGCGGGTGCGCGTGCGCGGCGACTGCGTGGAAGTCATCGACTCCGGCCCCGGCCTGAGCGAGGAAGACGCCGCCAAGCTGTTCCAGCGTGGCTACCGCGGCACCCACGCCGGCCACTCGCAAGGCGGCGGCATCGGCCTATCGATCGTCAGCCGGCTCTGTGACCTCTACGGCTGGCGCGTCAGCGTGCGCCCAGGCCAGCAGCGCGGCGTCATCGCAACCCTAGCCTTCTACCGCTAACCACCATCCGCACGTCCGTAGGAGCGCACCCGGGCGCGACAGCCTTACCCATAACGCCTCACCAACGCAGCGCCTCCAAACAACAACCGCACCCAAAACACCCCTCAGCGCTCCACCACCGTCACCACCAACTCGCCCGCACGCGCCGTGATCTGCAGCTTGCACCCAACCGCAAACCCCAACTGCTCCAGCCACAGCCCGCGCAAGCGCACGCTGGGAATCCGCTGGCTGTGCGGCCGGCCCGGTTCTGCATCGTAGAACGCATAACCCACCGTGCAGCGCGTGGGCGTGCGTGCCTTGCGCGGTGGCCGCGGCGGCAGATCGTCCACGCGGGGCCTGTGGCGACGGTCGACGTCGGGGTTGTCCACATCGAACTTGGGCGAGGGCACCAGCTGCATGGGCTGCGCGTCCTTTACCGGCGTAGCTGCCCGCTTGGTGGTCGCGTTGTGCTTGGCATTTGATTCTTTGTACCGCTTGGCGGTTGGAGACTGCGTCCGGCTCATCGCCTCACCCCCGCCAGCACCACGGAGCGACGACGCCCACCAATCTGCGATACCGATGCATCTGTCATGACAACGCCTCCTTCGAAGAACAGGCACCGTCGCCGGCCGGCGACGGGATGTCGGGAGGTTAGAAACCGCTCATAGCCGGCGGGCGTATTCCTCCCGAAGGAGTGTTGTATTAGCCGCCCTCCCGACGCAGGCATCGCGTCGGCTTGCGCCTGCGAACAGGCACAAAAAACCCACCAGTTTGACGGAGGTGGGTACCGCTATGAGAGGAGTTTCTACGCTCCTTGAGGCAGAGGTTGCTACTGGTTTTCTGGAATGTCAATGCAGTAAATAAGTCCGGTCGGCGTTGATGCGCTAATTCGGCGTCGAGTACGTCACGCTGCCTGGGAAACATGCCATGCACACCGGAGGAGCTGCGTGCTGAGGGAACGGACGCCGTGCAGCGTGTGCCAATTAACTCGCCGCTGGTAATGGCAGCCGGCTGACCGCGGGAGCATCTTGGGTGCTCGGCCGTGGACGTCAGCGCCCGATTCGATGCGTTTGTAGAATTGCCCTGTAGCTCGCATCCAGGCTTCGCGCTTGTTGCGCCAGTCGGTCCGTGTCGCCTTCGTTGCTGACTACGTCATCGGCAATGGCCAATCGTTGTTCGCGAGACGCTTGCGCGGCAATCATCTGATCGGCAAGCACCGATGTGCTCCCGTCGCGTTGCATCAGGCGAGCATGTTGAAGCGACACCGGCGCATCGACAACCAGAATGCGGTCCAGCCAGGCATAGGTCGCTCGTCCACCCGCTTCGGTCAGAAGGGGGATGGCGACGACCGTATAAGGGCCCAAGGCTTCCTGCGCGGCGCGCTGCAGTTCTGCGCGAATGGCCGGGTGGGTGATCGCTTCCAGCGCTTTCCGTTGGGCTGGATCGGCGAAGACGATCTTGCGCAGCGCTTGGCGGTCCAGTGTTCCATCCGGTAACAGAATCTCGCGGCCGAACTGCTCGGTGATGGCGTCGAGAATGGGGCCGGGCGCCACAACCTGCCGCGCAATCACATCCGCATCGATGACCGGCACGCCCAGCTTCTCGAACTCGGCGGCCATGGCGCTCTTGCCGGAGGCGATGCCGCCGGTAAGGCCGACGATGAAATCGCTCATCGCCGTGCCCGGGTCAACGCAGCCCTGCGAAGTGCAGGTAACCGTCGACTATATCGTTGCCCCAGAAGAACACCACCCAGCCGGCGATGGCCAGGTAGGGGCCGAACGGGATCGGGGTGGCGCGGTCACGGCCCTTGGCCACCAGCCAGATCGAGCCGAGGATGGCGCCGACCAGCGAGGAGATCAGGATGATCGGCAGGATGCCTTTCAACCCGCACCACGCGCCAAGCGCGGCCAGCAGCTTGAAGTCGCCGTGGCCCATGCCTTCCTTGCCGGTGAGCTGCTTGAACAGCCACCACACCGTCCACAGCGAGACATAGCCGACCGCCGCGCCCAGCAGGGCGGGCTTGGCGGGCATATAGAGGTTGTCCATCGAGCCGACCAGGCCCAGCCACATCAGCGGCAGGGTCAGCTGGTCCGGCAGCAGCTTGTGGCGCAGGTCGATGCCCGACATCGCCACCAGGAAGCAGCTCAGCACGATCGCGCCGAAACCCTGCCAGCCGAAGCCAAAGCGCCAGACGCTGGCTACACACAGGATCGAGGTTAGCAACTCCACCAGCGGGTACTGGAGCGAGATCGGCTTGCCGCTGTAGCGCGACTTGCCGCGCAGCATCAGCCAGCTAAAAAGCGGGATGTTCTCCCACCATTTGAGCTTGTCGCCGGTGACCGGGTCATGCGAGGGCTCAACCACGATGCCAGGCGGCGGCGGCTCGTAGATGTCAGGCAGCTCCAGGATCTCGCGCGCATCGCGCCGCCACTGCCACTCCATGCGCTTGGGCAAGCGCAGGATTACCACGTTCAGGAAGCTGCCGATCAGCAGTCCCAGTCCGGCCGCGGCAGGAAAGCCGAGACCGGGATGCTGGTCGAGAAATGCCATTACGTCTTATCCAACCACTGCGCCGAGTTTGAAGATCGGAAGATACATGCCGATGACCATGCCGCCTACGATGGTGCCGATGAAGATCATGATCATCGGCTCAAGCAAGCTACTCAAGGCATCCACTGCATTGTTCACATCTTGCTCGTAATAATCAGCCACCTTGAACAACATGGCGTCGAGTGCGCCAGCCTCTTCGCCGATTGCGGTCATCTGGATCACCATGTGTGGAAAGAGATTGACCTGTTTCATTGCCATGTTAACGGGATAACCGACAGACACGTCATCGCGCATGCGCAGCACAGCCTCTTCATACACCTTATTGCCTGTGGCCCCGGCGACGATGCTCAACGCTTCCACCAATGGAACACCGGCCTTGAAGGTCACCGCAGTAGTGCGTGCGAATCTTGCAATGGCACTGTCATGCATGATCTTGCCAATGACTGGCACTTTCAGGATCAACCGGTCGAATAGATGCTGCATCTTCGGCGAACGCTTGTAAGCCATGACCAAGCCAATGGCCGACCCGATGGCAACCAGCAGCATCGGGAACCACCAGGAGACCATGAATCGCGACAGGTTAACGATCATTTGGGTAAACGCCGGTAGTTCCGCACCGAAGCTAGAGAACACGGTTTCGAACTGCGGGACCACCCAAATCAGCAAGATAGAACTGACTATCAAAGCTACGGCCATCACCATTGCAGGATAGAACAGCGCCTTCTTGATCTTCCCTTTGAGCGCCTCAATGTTCTCCTTATAGGTCGCCACCGTGTCTAAGACAGTATCAAGCACACCTGCGCTCTCGCCCGCCCTCACCAAATTGCGGTAGAGCTCGTCAAACTGTACTGGATGCTTGCTGACAGCCTCGTTGAGGGATAAGCCTCCCTCAATGTCGGTGCGGATTTCGCCAACCATTTTTCTCATGCGAGGGTTCTTGGCACCCTCGCCGATGATTTCGAGGGAGCCCACGATGGGCACGCCAGACTTCATCATGGTGGCCATCTGTCGACTGAAGAACGCGATCTCCTTGGCTTTGATGGGTTTGCCTGCCGCACCGAATAGTGGCTTGGGCTTGGTCTTGACGACAGTTGGTATGATCCCACGCCGCCGTAGCTCTGCACGCAACATGTTGGCATTGCGAGCGAGCTCATCTCCCTTCATCTTGATGCCGCGTTTGTCTGTCCCCTCCCACACGAACATGGTCATCGCGTTGGCGCGGCTGACCGGCTTGGTCCCCTTTTTCACCGTTCTGCTAACTGCGGACATTGCGAAGTCTCCCCACCGACACCCCATGCCGGTACACCTATGATGATAGCGGTTTACGCATTTGCTGACATGATCGCTGTCCTGATCCAATCGGCTGCCTTCCGCTGGTTCAGTTCAATTCTTGGGCACCGTTCCTTGCGGCGTAATCATTGATTTCCTTGAGAATTGCGCGTAATGCGGTGCCGCGCGACGCGTTCTCAAGCTCGCTCACCCGCGTGTAGCGAGCGCGCCGCATGACATCCCAAAACGCGTTCTTTGCGGCATTAAGGTCATCCGCTTTGAGTAAAAGCCTTACATGAAACAAAGCGATTGTAGGATCGGGGCTGTTGGGCCAAGCAATTCTGGTTTGCTTCAAAGCGCTACGCCAGTCACCAGCCTGGTCGTAGGCAAGAGCAGCGTTGTAGCGGAGTGTCCATATTGCTTGAGAGGATTCACGCTGCATTGTTGCGTTTGCAAGCATTGCTTCGATCGTCCGAGCGATCGTTTTTGCTGTGACTCGACCGCAACCTCCACGCGCATGGACCTCTAGAAGGTTGGATATCGCATAGGGCATGACGGGGTTGATGAAGGCAGCCGATTGCTGTCCGGCCTGTTGTAACAGTTCTGGATCGCTGTCGCGCTTCAGGTGGCAGTTCAGCACAGTCAGTTCCACTTTTCCTATCGCAGCAAGCGCGGGGTCCGGGTTGGCGGCTAACTGATCAAAGGCTTGGTAGGTTTCTCCAACTAGCCCGGCTTGCATGGCAGCAAAGCCGAATGCGACATGAGCTCTGGCAGAGTTGGGGTGGGTTTCCACCGCTGCAAGGCTAATGCCAAGCGAGGTTTGCCAAACCATTGCTTTGGACCATGTTTGAAAGGCCAGCACTGCGATAAAGCCGCATGCAAGAGTGTTGCCTAAAACTTTGACTTTTATCTCGGATTTTTTCAAATGGCGTAATGCAGCGGCGACAAGGTCTATGAGCATGAGCCACAAGCCAAATTGCGGCAGGTAATTGCGATGCTCGTAATAGAGCTCGATAGGAACAATGCTTGCTTCAACGGAGTGCGCTACCAAAAACCAAAACCATCCGACAAAGGTTGCTGGTAGGCGCTTGCGTACGTTCCAAGCAAAAGCGCTGACTGTGATCAGTCCAACTATCGAAAGCAGGGTCGAGATGGGTGTGAGCAGACCATGTGATATGACGAAGTCGTCATTGTAGATCCCCATTGCGGGCGAGTACGGAACTACCAGCATATGCAGATACTGCCAGAGCACGCGCGGTTCAGTAAGCAGTCTCTCGGACGGCGTCATTCCCCATTCGAGCATCGCTGCTTCGAGTGAGTGCCAGTAGTGATAAAGTGCAAACGGCAATATCACCAGCGGCATGACAACAAAAAAAATGTAAAAGCTCTTCAGGACCCAGTTCCACTCACGAGGCTCCTGAAACCAACCTATCTCCACGACTAGGCACAGACCAACCAGTACTACGGCGCTCTGCTTGCCCTGTATACCTAGTAATGTCAGCGCAGGAATGCAAAAAAACAACAAGAACAGTGATTTGATCGCCGATATTTTATCTGCCAGCATGCGTTGTCGGACAAGCACGTACAGCGCCACCCCGAGCAACGGAAAGATAGCGGCGATCTCGCTCATTCGCTGTACAACGTACAGCACAGTGCTTGCATTGATTGGATGCAATAACCACAACCCACAAATCAGTGCGGCAACCAAGCCAGTATTGCTTGATAAATTTTTATCAAAGGCTAGCAGTTGGCGAAACAAGCCAAATGCAACCCCAGCACAGATAAGGTGTCCCAGTAAATTACCGAGCTTGAGAGAAAAGCTTGAGTCTCCCCCGATGACGACATTCAGTGCTAGGCTTGCCATGGCGAGGGATCGATGAAATAGCCAGTTGCCGTTGCCTGCAGCCATGTCCCAGAAACCAATATGTCCTTGGTGCCATGATTGAACAAGTAGTAGATGCTGTTGATCGTCCATCAGGAATGGACCGCTCAATCCGGGCCAGTAGATAGCCGCGGCCAATAACATCGCGCTCAATAGCAGAAAAATTGGATTGATGCGGTTGAAATGGGGTGGCATTTTCCTGTCCAATAAAAAAACCCCGGTTCCCCGGGGTTTCTGCTAAACAATTCGATTACTGCTTGGTGCCCTGGCAGGAGCCCGGGCGAAACTTAGTATTGACACTGCCGCCGCAGGTCCAATCGACTTGGAACGTCGACGGATTCACTGTACCAGTCAGGATGATGCTGCCTTCTGCGCCCGGGACCTTGCTAACTGCGGTAATCACGCAGCCGCTATTGCTAACGCCGGTCACATAAGCCGAGGACTGGGTTTCAAGGATGCTGCTAGACGGGCAACTGCCATTGTTTGCGGCGACATATTCGGAAATGCTAGTGCGTCCAGACGAGGCGGCCAGCACGGCTTCCGAGACCTTGGCTTTCTTGGTGTAGTCGGAGTAGGCCGGCAGCGCGATGGCGGCCAGGATGGCGATGATGGCGATCACGATCATCAGTTCGATCAGGGTGAAGCCCTGCTGCATATTCTTTTTCATTGATTCGACCTTGGCTTGGATTGGATTGGGACTGGATGAGAGCACTTCGGTGACCCTTGCCCTGCGCGGCAGGGATCGGGCCGTGGCTGTGCGTGACCACCACGTGTTGATCAAAGCAAAGGACGTGCCAACTCTCGCACCTTGCCGTTTAACAAGCGCTCAGGCGAACTCTTCCGTAACTGCAGCTCTGCGCGGCGACCAAATGGGTCAGAGGGTGACCAAATTTGTCACTCTTTCTGGCTGATTTGCGCAAGTGGTGCGGTCGGTTCGCAGCACTTATGCTGTTCACGACGACACGCAGGCATTCGATGCGCGGTCAGGCCCCATCCCGAACGCGGCAATGCGATGATACGTGAAATACCTCTAATTTTTTTTGTGACGTGCTCCACTATCGGGAGCCAGTTGCTGGTAAAGCATGGATTGACTCAGATCGCTGCGCGGACGCCGGCGCCGACCGGGCGGGCGTGGTTGGCGGCGGCGGTGCTGTCGCCCAGTGTGATCACGGCAGTGGCAGTCCAGGGCATCGGATTCATCGTTTGGATGTTGGTGGTCCGCCAGGTCAAGCTCGGCGTGGCATTTGCGATTTCTGGCGCGTTCTTCTATCTGTTGTTGGCCCTGCTCAGCTGGTTGCTCTATGGGGAGCGACTGACGCCCTGGCAGTGGGTGGGGTTGGTGTTGATCTCCACAGGCGTAGCGCTGGTTTCGCTCACCGCGCAGGCGGGCTGACGAGATGTCAGGCGAAGTGGATCATGCGTTCGTGGTGCCAGCCTATGGCGATTCGCCTTATCTGGATGCCTGTCTGCGCTCGCTGGCAGCGCAGTGGTCGCCATCGCCTATCTGGATCAGCACCTCCACGCCGAGCCCGCAAGTCGAATTGTTGGCGGCGCGCTATGGGGCCAGATTGGTGGTGCACCATCAGGCGCAGCGGGGCATCGGCCACGACTGGAATCTGGCGCTGGGCGTGGCAGCTGCGCGCTGGGTCACCTTGGCACATCAGGACGACGTCTATCTGCCCGACTTCGCAGGCGAGACCAAGGCCGCCATTGCGCAAGAGCCTGGCGCGGTGTTGGTCATGACCGGTTATGGCGAACTGGCTGGCGAGCAGCAGCGCGTGATGACACCGATGCTGGCAGTCAAGCGGGTCTTGCAGGAGATCGCGTTTCTTGGAACAGGGATGATCCGGTCCAGGGCATCGAAGCGGCGGCTATTGATGTTCGGCTGCGCAGTGCCATGCCCCTCGGTGACCGTCCGCAAGGACGCCGGCTGGGGCGTTTTTCGCGAAGATCTCCGGCTGAACCTGGATTGGGACGCGTGGACGCGCGCAGCCGATCAGCAAGGGCCGTTCGTGCGTGTGCGAAGGGTCGCGATGCTGCACCGTGTGCATGCCGCAAGCACGACCAGCGACGGGGTGCTGTCGGGCATGCGTGCCACTGAGGATCTGATGATGTTCCAACGCTTCTGGCCGCGCGCGGTCGCCGCGTTGTTAGCGCGCGTCTATCGTCTCTCCTACAGCACCGGTGGATGAAGATGCAGGCTGCAGTGCAATACGCCACCAATGCATTGCCCGGCGCCGACGAGGCCAGGTTCGAGGTGCGCCTGGCGGTTGTCATTCCCTGCTACCGGGTCAGGAACAAGGTGCTCGATGTGCTGGCGGCGATTCCCGTGCAGGTTGAACGTATCTATGTGGTCGACGATCATTGCCCCGACGCCAGTGGTGCCTGGGTGGAGCAGCGCTGTGCGGATCCGCGGGTGGTGGTGTGCCGCAATCCCTCCAACCTGGGTGTCGGAGGGGCCGCCATAACTGGTTATCGGGCGGCGGTTGCCGATGGTATGGAAATCATCGTGAAGATGGACGGCGACGGTCAGATGGATCCGGATGCGTTGCCGGAGCTGATCGGGCCGATCGTTCGAGGCGAGGCCGATTACACCAAGGGCAACCGGTTCTACGACCTGGCGCAGATCGGCCGGATGCCGAAGCTACGGATCATCGGCAACGCCGCGCTGTCTTTTTTGACCAAGCTTTCCTCCGGGTACTGGGACATTTTCGATCCGACCAATGGCTACACGGCCGTGCATGCGAGCGTGGTGGCACGCATGCCGCTGGACAAGATCAGCCGCCGGTACTTTTTCGAAAGCGACATGCTGTTTCGCTTGAATACCATCCGTGCAGTGGTGGTCGATGTACCGATGGATGCACGGTATGGCGACGAGGTCAGCAACCTGAGTGTGCGCAAGATTGTCCTGGACTTCGCTGTCCGCCACCTACGCAATTTTGGAAAGCGGATCTTCTACAACTACTTCTTGCGCGACCTGTCCCTTGCATCGTTGGAGCTGGTTGCAGGCGTACTTTTTCTGTTCTCCGGCGCAGCGACAGGTGTGTTCTTCTGGCTGCAATCGGCACAGACGGGGTATTTCAGTTCTGCCGGTAGCGTAATGCTCGCAGCGCTGCAGGTGATCGTGGGAATCCAGCTCGTTCTAGGTTTCCTTGCGTACGACATCGCCGCAGTGCCATCGCGGACATTGCACCTGCTAGTCAATAAGAAAAAGGGGTGAGGAGTGGTGCGTGACTGAGTTCGATGAGCGCTACACCAGCTATCAGACCGATCGCGCACCGCTGAGGAAGCTGGTGCGCAAGATCTACCTGCGCAGTGCGCAATCTTTGCTGCGTGGCCCGACGCTGGATTTCGGCTGTGGCGTAGGGGAGTTGCTTGGAAGACTGCCCGAAGGATCCAGGGGGCTGGAGTACAACGGTGCAACGGTTGCGTATTGCCGCCGCCGGGGTCTTGTGGTGGATCACTATGACGGTTTCGCTGATAACTGGCAGTTGAGCGTTATTCCCGATTCGATTCGGTTCGAATCGATGGTGGTTAGTCACGTGCTGGAGCACCTTGAGGCGCCGGCAGCGATTTTCAGCAATTTGGCTCGGGCAGCTCGTCGTTTGGGCGTACAAAGACTGCTGGTGATCGTGCCAGGCAAGGCGGGTTTTCGCAGCGATCCCACACATTTGACATTCATCGATAGCCAATTTCTTTCGGGCTCAGAGCTGGTGGCCGCAGCAGGTTTCAAGTTGCAAACCTTGCGCTATTTTCCGTTCGATAAGCGCTGGCTAGGCGATTGGTTTACACATCATGAAATACAGGCGCTCTACGTGCGTGATGTCTAGAAGCGCAAGTGCTGGTGAGGGGTTGATCCAAAGATGTTTTCAAGTATTGCAAGACTGCGGGGATGCGAGTGGCTAGGCTGGTCGGGTATACATCCGTTGCTGCCAGTGCCGGGATACCATAGGTGCAAAGAAATTAGGGGTAGTAATCTATGAATAGCGTCGTCACTGCCAACTTGGTTGGTATCACCGGCATCGCCCGCCGCCTTGTGCAGGACGGTGCTTTGGATGAAGGCGCTGCGCGTACGGCGATGGATCAGGCCGCTACCGCTAAAGTGCCGTTGCCGCAGTGGTTCTCGGAGAAAAAGTTGGTCACTGCATCTCAGCTCGCCGCAGCCAATGCGGTTGAGTTCGGTATGCCGCTGATGGATGTGTCGGTGTTCGACGCCAGCCAGAACGCGGTCAAGCTGGTCAGCGAAGAGTTGCTCCAAAAGTACCAGGTGCTGCCGCTGTTCAAGCGCGGGAACCGGTTGTTCGTGGGGGTGAGCAACCCAACCCAGACCAGGGCGCTGGACGATATCAAGTTCCACACCAATCTGGTGGTGGAGCCAATCCTGGTCGATGAGGACCAGATCCGTCGTACCTTGGAGCAGTGGCAGGCGAGCAATGCGGCGCTCGGCTCGTCGCTCGGTGACGACGATGACGACATGGGGGATCTGGATGTCTCCTCCGGGGACGAGGACATGGGCGCCGGCGGGGATTCCGGGGTCGATGCCAAGGGCGACGACACGCCGGTGGTGAAGTTCGTCAACAAGGTACTGGTGGATGCGATCCGGCGGGGAGCCTCCGACATCCATTTCGAGCCCTATGAAGACGACTACCGGGTGCGGCTGCGGATCGACGGTTTGCTGAAGAACGTGGCCAAGGCACCGGTAAAGCTGAACCAGCGCATCGCGGCGCGCCTGAAGGTGATGTCGCAGCTGGATATCGCCGAGAAGCGGGTGCCGCAGGACGGGCGCATCAAGCTCAACCTGTCCAAGACCAAGCAGATCGACTTCCGCGTGAGCACCTTGCCGACGTTGTTCGGCGAAAAGGTGGTGCTGCGTATCCTGGACGGCAGCGCAGCCAAGCTGGGCATCGAGAAGCTGGGCTACGAGGCGGACCAGCAGAAGCTGTTCCTGGATGCGATCCACAAGCCGTACGGCATGGTGCTGGTGACCGGGCCGACCGGTTCGGGCAAGACGGTGTCGCTGTATACGGCGCTGGGCATCCTCAACGATGAGACGCGCAATATCTCCACGGCCGAGGATCCGGTCGAAATCCGCTTGCCTGGTGTCAATCAGGTGCAGCAGAACGTCAAGCGCGGTATGACGTTTGCTGCGGCGCTGCGCTCGTTCCTGCGCCAGGACCCGGACATCATCATGGTCGGCGAAATCCGCGACCTGGAGACGGCAGAGATTGCGATCAAGGCGGCGCAGACAGGTCACATGGTGCTGTCCACGCTGCACACCAACGACGCGCCGCAGACCATCGCGCGTTTGATGAACATGGGCATTGCGCCCTACAACATCACCTCGTCGGTGACGCTGGTCATTGCGCAGCGTCTGGCACGGCGGTTATGCAACAACTGCAAGCGCAAATCGACCTTGCCCGAGCATGCGTTGCTGGCGGAAGGGTTTACTGCAGAGCAGCTCGCTGCCGGTATCGAGCTATACGAAGCGGTCGGTTGCGACGAGTGCACGGAAGGCTACAAGGGCCGTACCGGTATCTATCAGGTAATGCCAATGACCGACGAGATCGGTGCGATCGTGCTGGAAGGCGGCAACGCGATGCAGATCGCCGAGGCGGCGCAGAAGATCGGCATTCGCGACCTGCGCCAGTCGGCACTGGTGAAGGCGGCGCATGGGGTGACGAGCCTGGCCGAGATCAATCGGGTGACGAAGGACTGAGCGCCGGGAATCGGGAATCGGGATTGGGGAATCGGAAAAGCCTGGGGCCTATACGTCCCAGGCTTTTTTGTTTGGACAACAGCGTCAAGGATTGCGGCGGGCCACCGCGAGGTAATGCATTAGCCAATCCACGGCGCTGTTTCCCGCAAGAACCATCGAAGCGGCGCCTGTGCTTTTACGATTCCCAATTCTCCAATCCCGACTCCCCGGCTCTTCTACTCCATCCCCAACTTCTTCAACTTGTAGCGCAACGCCCGAAACGTGATGCCCAGCTGCGCGGCAGTCTTGGTCTTGTTCCAGCGGTTTTCTTCCAGCGCCTTCTGGATCGCGGCGCGTTCCAGTTGCTCGATGTAGGAGGGCAGGGCGGCCGAGGCGGGGTCGATGTCGACCACGGCTTCGCGCGGTTCGACGGCGGCGCTGCCGGGGGTGGCGGCGAGGCGGTGGCCGCCGTGGGCGGGCAGGCGCAGGTCGGTGGCGCTGATCTGGTCGTCTTCGGCCAGGGCCAGCGCGCGTTCGAGGATGTTTTCCAGCTCGCGCACATTGCCCGGGAAGCCGTACTGGTCCAGCGCGTCGAGCGCGGACTGGGTCAGTAGCGGAATCGGGCGGCCGTGGCTGCGTGCCAGGCGCGCAATGATGGCCGCAGCCAGTTGTGGCAGGTCGCCGCTGCGTTCGCGCAGCGGGGGCACGCGCAGTTCGATGACGTTGATGCGGTAGTACAGGTCGTGGCGGAAGCGGCCGTCCGAGACCAGGTCGCCCAGGTCCTTGTGGGTGGCCGAGAGGATGCGCACGTCCACCAGCGACTCGCTGGAGGCGCCGACCGGGCGCACCGATTTTTCCTGGATCGCGCGCAGCAGTTTGACCTGCATCTGCAGCGGCAATTCGGCCACTTCGTCCAGAAACAGCGTGCCGCCATGCGCGGCCTGGAACAGGCCGGGCTTGTCGGCATGCGCGCCGGTGAAGCTGCCCTTCTTGTGGCCGAAGAACTCGCTTTCCATCAGTTCGGCGGGGATGGCGCCGCAGTTGACCGGCACGAATGGGCCGGCCGCGCGTGCGCCTTGCTCGTGGATGGTGCGCGCGACCAGCTCCTTGCCTACGCCGGATTCGCCGACGATGTAGACCGGCGCCTGGCTGCGCGCGACCTTGCCGATGGTGGCGCGCAGGCTTTCCATCGCACTGGAATCGCCGAGCAGGCGGCTGGCCTGTTCCGGCGGCGGCGGTGGCGGGGCGGGACGATCGCGGTTATTCAATTCCAGCGCGTGCTTGACCAGGCCACGCAGCACGCTGATGTCCACCGGCTTGCTGACGAAGTCGAAGGCGCCGGCCTTCAAGGCTTCCACCGCCAGGTCCATGCTGCCGAACGCGGTGATCATCGCCACCGGGGTCTGCGGATAGTGCTTGGCGATTTCGGTGACCAGTTCGATGCCATTGCCGTCTGGCAGGCGCATGTCGGTCAGGCACAGGTCGTAGGGATTGTTGGCCAGCAGCTCGCGCGCTTCGGCCAGGTTGGCGGCGGTGCTGATGCGCAGGCCCATCCGGCCCAGGGTGAGAACAAGCAGTTCGCGAATGTCACGCTCGTCATCGACAACCAGGGCACTTTTCGGTTCGTTCATGTGGCGCACGATAGCCCACGGCGATGACAGTCGACAATTGCCGGTCGAGTCCGGGCCTGACGATTCACGTGATCTGAAATGGTGCGCGGCGGGACGCACGATGCGCAGCGGCTGGCCGCAGACATACGATCGCCGCGCCGTTGCAGGCGGATGCGCCATTGGCTTGTCGCAGGCGTGACGCAACGGTCCCGCTCATTTCCCGAGCAGGCTATTGGGCCCCTGCAACAGGATCCGGAAACAGGCGCCGCCGCCCGGCACCGACACGTAGTCCAGTTGCGCCTGGTTGGCGCGGCACAGTTCCTGGGCGATATACAGGCCCAGCCCGGTGCCGTGTTCGGAGGTGGTATAGAACGGGCGGAACAGTTGTGCGGCCACCGTCTCCGGGATGCCGGGGCCGCGGTCGACCACGTCGATCACCGCCATGCGCTCCACGCGCTCCACGCGCAGCTTCACCCGCGCCGGTTCGTCCATGACCCGGCCGTACTTGAGCGCGTTGTGGACCAGCGCGGTCAGGATCTGGTGCAGATGCTTGGGGTCGACCAGGGCATGCACGGAAGCGCCTTGAATGCTCGCTTCCAGGATGTCGGTTTCCATCGACAGGGTCTGCCGGTACTCGACCACGAAGCGGCGCACGAACGCGGCCAGATCCAGGTTGTCCGGGTTGGCGCGTTCGCGCCGGGCTAGCGCGAGCACGCTTTCGACGATGCCATTGGTGCGCTGGCATTGCTGGTGGATGATCTGCAGCAGGCGGCGGTCGGCATCGCCGATGTCCGGGGATTCTTCCAGCAACTGCGAGGCGTAGCTGATCGCCGCCAGCGGGTTGCGGATCTCGTGCGCCAGGCTGGCCGAAAAGCGCCCCATCGCCGACAGCGTGAGCGATTCGGCGCGCCGCGACACTACGCTGGCATCGTCCAGGAACACCAGCACCAGGTCGCTGTCGGCGAGCAGGCGCACGAAGCGCGGCTGCACTTCCGGGCGGTCGGCGCCCAGTTGTAGCGGGGCTTCTTCCTGGCGCCAGCCGCTGCGCCAGCGCTGCAGGCGGCGCGACAGTTCGGGCGTGAGCGCGGCCAGCGACAGGTCGACCGGGGCGTTGCGCTGGTCGCCGTCGCCGAGCAGCGCCAGCGCCGCCTCGTTGGCCAGGGTGATGCGGCTGTGCGTATCGACCACCAGCACGCCGGTGCGCATGCGGCGGATGATCAGCTCGTTGATCTCGTAGAGATTGGCGACCTGCGCGCCGCGCTCCTCGGCCAGCACCTGATTGCGGCGCGCACGCGAGGCGATCTGTTCGCAGATGAAGGCCACCGCGACATAACTGGTGGCGAACATCGCCAGTTCGGCCACCGGGCGGGTGGCGCCGCCGCCTTCCAGCACCGTCCACAGGTATTCGAGCACGGTGGCGAAGCTGGCGAGCACGGCGATGCTCATGCCATAGCGCAGGCGCAGCAGGATCGAGGCGGCGGCGACATTGAACAGCAGCATCATCGCGATGCCGGCGCTGGCGCCGGGCAGCGCATGCGTGGCCAGGGTCGCGGCGAGGATGTCGGCGATCACCGCGCACAGCACGGTGGCGGTCAGGCGGCGCCCGTTGCGGCCCCAGAACAGCAGCGGGATGGCCATCGACAGGTAGCCGATCGCCACACCGGCCGCCAGGCGCGGGTAGCGCGGTTCCGGGATCGCGTCGGACAGGGGGCTGAACACCAGTGCGGCGATCAGCCCGGCCACCAGCACCCGGTACAGCGAAAAGAAGTACAGCTCGCGCTGCGGCGCGGACTGGATCCGGTCGATAAGCGATGGGCTGGATGGCAAACCGGTTCCCCGCTGGAGCAAGCCGCGAGTATAGGCAGGTGTACGGCCCGCGCAGCGCTTGCGCACAGTGGAGGGCCGGGCGCAAGCGCCGCCAACGGGGGGCACTCCGGCCGGCTTTTGCGCCGCACGGCGTGGTCGGCCACAATAGGCGGCCCGTTCGCGTCTCTTGACGTGCCGCCCTGGCGGTCTGCGTTGCACGCAGCGGTCGTTTCCTTTTCCCACGGTGACGCATGAATTTCCACGAATACCAGTCAAAACAGCTGCTTGCCGAGTACGGCATCCCCGTTCCGGCCGGCAAGGTCGCGGCGACCCCGGACGAAGCGGTTGAAGTCGCCAATTCCCTGGGCAAGGGCCCCTGGATGGTGAAGGCGCAGATCCACGCGGGCGGTCGCGGTAAGGCTGGCGGCGTCAAGTTCTGCAAGACCACCGACGACGTGAAGGCCGCAGCGGCCAAGATGCTCGGCACCAAGATGTCCACCTACCAGACCGCCGGCGTCGAGCTGCCGATCAACCTGGTGCTGGTGACCACCGCCGGCGAGATCGTCAAGGAGCTGTACCTGTCGATCCTGGTCGACCGCGGCACCAAGACCATCACCTACATCGCCTCCAGCGAGGGCGGCGTGGAGATCGAGCAGGTCGCCGCCAAAACGCCGGAGCTGATCCACTCGCTCAACGTCGATTTCGTCGAAGGCGTGCAGGGCTACCACGGCCGCGATTTCGGCTTCAAGCTCGGCCTGACCGCCAAGCAGGCCGGCCAGTTCGCCAGCATCATGGTGAACCTGTATCGCCTGTTCAACGAAAAGGACCTGGCGCTGGTTGAAATCAACCCGCTGGCGATCCTGGACGACGGCAACCTGTACGCGCTGGACGGCAAGTTCGACAGCGACGACAACGCCGCGTTCCGTCAGAAGCAGCTGATCGCCATGCGCGACAAGACGCAGGAAGACGAGACCGAAGTGACCGCGTCGGAGCTGGACATCAACTACGTCACCATGGACGGCAACATCGGTTGCATGGTCAACGGCGCCGGTCTGGCCATGGCCACCATGGACGTCATCAAGCTCAACGGCGGCGAGCCGGCGAACTTCCTGGACGTGGGCGGCGGCGCCAACAAGCAGCGCGTCATCGAGGCGTTCAAGCTGATCCTGTCCTCGGACAAGGTCGAAGGCATCTTCGTCAACATCTTCGGCGGCATCGTCCGCTGCGACATGATTGCCGAGGGCATCATCGCGGCGGTCAAGGAAGTGGGCGTCAAGGTTCCGGTCGTGGTGCGCCTGGAAGGCACCAATGTGGAAGAAGGCAAGCAGCTGCTGCGCGACAGCGGCATGGCCATCATCCCGGCCGACAACATCAACGACGGTGCCAAGAAGGTCGTCGAAGCTGTCAAGAACGCCGCCTGATTCACGACACCGAAGGAACTATCCATGTCCGTTTTGATTAACAAGAACACCAAGGTGATCGTGCAGGGCTTCACCGGCCAGCAGGGCACCTTCCACGCCACTCAGATGATCGAGTACGGCACCCAGGTCGTCGGCGGCGTGACGCCGGGCAAGGGCGGCACCACGCATATCGACCTGCCGGTGTTCAACACCGTGGCCGACGCCGTCAAGGCCACCGGCGCAGACGCGTCGGTGATCTACGTGCCGCCGCCGTACGCGGCCGATGCGATCCTGGAAGCGGCCGCGGCCGGCATCAAGGTCATCGTCTGCATCACCGAAGGCATCCCGGTGCTGGACATGCTGCGCGTCAAGAACGTGCTGACCCGCTCGCATCCGGACACCGTGCTGATCGGGCCGAACTGCCCCGGCGTGATCACCCCGGGCGAGTGCAAGATCGGCATCATGCCGGGCCACATCCACAAGCCGGGCAAGATCGGCATCGTGTCGCGTTCGGGCACGCTGACCTATGAAGCGGTCAAGCAGACCACCGAAGTGGGCCTGGGCCAGAGCACCTGCATCGGTATCGGCGGCGACCCGATCAACGGCCTGAACTTCGTCGACTGCCTCAAGCTGTTCAACGAAGACCCGCAGACCGAAGGCATCATCATGGTCGGCGAAATCGGTGGCGACGCCGAGGAAGCCGGTGCCGAGTACATCAAGCAGTTCGTGAAGAAGCCGGTGGTCGGTTTCATCGCCGGCGCGTCGGCTCCGGCCGGCAAGCGCATGGGCCACGCCGGTGCGATCGCATCGGGCGGCAAGGGCACCGCCGAAGGCAAGTTCGCGGCGATGGAAGCCGCTGGCGTCAAGACCGTCCGTTCGCCGGGCGATCTGGGTGCGGCGATCGCTGCGCTGGTGAAGTAAGCAGGTCGCGCGCAGGCGCGGGATGTGAGAGGCCGCCTTCGGGCGGCCTTTTTTGTGGGCGTTTGGAAACATCCCCTCATCCGCCCTTCGGGCACCTTCTCCCGCAGGCGGGAGAAGGGAGCAACAGCAACAGCAAGAACAACAGCAACAGCAACAGCAACAGCAACAGCAACAGCAGGAGCAACAGCAGGAGCAACAGCAGGAGCAGCAGCAAGAGCAAGAGCAAGAGCAAGAGCAAGAGCAAGAGCAGGAGCCCGGTCATGTTCTCAAGCACGTCGGGTTGGTCGTTCCTCGCCAGATCGACGGAGCACACCACGGTCATTGAACTCCCGCTGCCCAACCCCCGCAGGACGCGACATCCCCTCTCCCGCCTGCGGGAGAGGGGCCAGGGGTGAGGGCGCTTCCCGCGCGGCGATTCCCGACACCAAAGCGCCATCAGCACCGATAGCGCCACCAGGGCGGCACAAGCACCGTAGCCATCTCTCCTGCCGAGAATGTCGATGCGCCACGCCGCCAAGACCGGATTCGCCAAGCACCTGCGTCGTGAGATGACAGCAGCCGAGCGCGCGCTTTGGTATCGGTTGCGCGATCGACGTCTGCTCGGCTTCAAATTCCGGCGTCAGTTCCCCATCGGGCCCTATATCGTCGATTTCGTCTGCCTTGCCCGGGCGTTGATCGTCGAAATCGACGGTAGCCAGCACCTGCTGCCGGGCGCGGATGCCACGCGCGATGCTTTCCTGCACCGCGAGGGCTTCCAGGTGCTGCGCTTCTGGAATAATGCGGTTCTGGCGAGTGGCGACGACGTCTGCGACATGATCGCGCGAGGTCTGCTTGCGGCTCGTTCTCCCTTCCCCGCTTCCGTGCTTCGGAAAATACACCCACAAGGCCGTTGACATGTCCCAGACCCTCCGCATCGCCATGGCGCAGTTCGATTTCCCGGTCGGTGCGGTGGCGCAGAACACCGATCGCATCGTCGATTTCATCGCGGCCGCGCGCGACGAATTCGGCGCCGATATCGTGCTGTTCCCCGAGCTGGCGATCAGCGGCTATCCGCCGGAAGATCTGCTGTTGCGGCCGGGCTTTCTCGCCCATTGCGAGGAAGCGCTGGCGCGCATCGCCGCCAGCACGCGGGGGATCGTGGCGGTGGTCGGCTGGCCGCAGAGTGCCGGCAGCGTGGTCTACAACGCCGCCAGCGTGTTGCGCGACGGGCGTATCGAAGCAACGTATCGCAAGCGCGAATTGCCCAACTACGCGGTGTTCGACGAGCGCCGCTATTTCGACGTGGATCCGGATAGCGACAACTGCGTGGTCACGGTCAAGGGCGTGCAGGTGGGCGTGGTGATCTGCGAGGATCTGTGGTTTGCCGAGCCGCTGGCCAGGACCGTGCAGGCCGGCGCCGAGCTGGTGCTGGTGCCCAATGCCTCGCCGTACGAGCGCGGCAAGCACGCGCAGCGCGATGCCTTGCTGGCCGAGCGCACCCGCGAGAGCGGGGCGGCGATCGCCTATCTCAACGTGGTCGGCGGGCAGGACGCATTGGTGTTCGATGGTGCATCGGTGGTAGCAGATGGCGACGGCACCGTGCATCCGGCCGCTGCCGCCTTCGTCGATCAGTGGCTGGTGGTGGACTACGCCGCCGGCGAGCGCAGCTTCACCCCGGTGGTGTGGGTGGACGATGGCGACGAGAGCATGGACGCACTGGCCTGGCGCGCGGTGGTGCGCGGGCTGCAGGACTATTGCCGCAAGAACGGCTTCAGCAAGGTCTGGCTGGGCCTGTCCGGCGGCATCGATTCGGCGCTGGTGCTGGCGATGGCGGTCGATGCGCTGGGCGGCGACAACGTCACCGCGGTGCGGTTGCCGTCGCGCTACACCGCCAATCTGTCCAACGATCTGGCCGACGCGCAATGCCGCGCATTGGGCGTCAAGCTGGAAACCATCGCGATCGAGCCGGCGTTCGAAGGGCTGCTCGCCGCGCTGGGGCCGATGTTCGAAGGCACCCAGCCGGACATCACCGAAGAAAACCTGCAGTCGCGCAGCCGCGGGGTGATCCTGATGGCGCTGTCCAACAAGTTCGGCGGGCTGCTGCTGACCACCGGCAACAAGAGCGAGTACGCGGTGGGTTACGCCACCATCTACGGCGACATGTGCGGCGGCTATGCTCCGCTCAAGGACCTGTACAAGACCGAAGTGTTCGGCCTGGCCAAGTGGCGCAATACCGTGGGCGGGGCGCCGGTGATTCCGCCGGCCGTGATTTCGCGCCCGCCCTCGGCCGAGTTGCGCGACAACCAGACCGACCAGGATTCGCTGCCGCCGTACGATGTGCTGGACGGGATCCTGTATCGCTACGTCGACCAGGAACAGTCGCGCGACGACATCGTCGCGGCCGGCTACGCCGCCGATACGGTGGAACACGTGTTGCGGCTGGTGCGGCTCAACGAATGGAAGCGCCACCAGGCCGCGCCCGGGCCGAAGGTGTCGCGGCGCGCATTCGGTCGCGAGCGGCGTTACCCGATCACCAATGGGTACTCCGGGCAGTAGCCCGAATGGCTATTCCGGTCGGTACCCCGGCAGACCGGCCAACGCTGCGGTGGCCGGTGCCTGGGCGAAGCGGGTGAGCAGGTCCAGGGTGGGCTTGGGACGCGTCAGGTCGTACATCAGGCCGAAATGGCCTTCGGCGCCCTGGATGGTGGCCTGGTCAAGCAATTCGTAGACGTTCACTTCGGACACCACGTCGGCGTAGTTGTCGCGCACGTTGCGTAACAATTGCGCCAGGCTGTCGTAGCAGCCGCGGTCGCCTTCCGCACCGCCGGTGGTGTTGCCGGTGTAGATCTCCGCACAGTTGAGCTCGTTGAAGAACACCGGTGTGTTGTAGGTCTGCGCGGCCGTGCGCAGCTGGCCAAGATACAACTCGGTCCAGTAGCCGGCATCCTGGTGGAAGGCGTAGTAGTGGAAGCTGATGTGGTCGAAGTCGAAGCCGGCCGCCTTGGCCTTGGCCAGGAACCACAGCGAGCCATTGCGATCGCCCGGGCAGCGCGCGCTGGCGCTGCGGTCGTCGCTGTTGCAGGCGGTGATGTTGATGGTGAAGCGCAGGCCGGCGCCCAGCTCGTTGGAGGCCTGGCGCATGCCCAGGTACATCGTGGTCATTGCCGCAATGCGGGCATCGGCCTCGGCGCGCACCAGATCCTGTTCGTTGCCGATCTCCCAGACCTTGATGTCGGCCGCATAGCGGCGTGCCAGCTGGTAGCCGATCTCGCGCGACATCGGGTAGACCATCGGGCGCAGCGTGATGCCGTATTTGCGCGCCAGCGGGACCAGCGCATCCAGCGTTGCGTAATCGCGCGGGTCCACATCGAAGCGGTAGCTGCGCAGATTGCGCGCGGCCAGCAGTTTGAAGCGGGCCTCGGCCTGGGCCATGGGATAGCCGGGGCGGTTGTCGTGGGCGTTGACGCCGTAGACGATGGGCGCCGCGGTGGCGGTCGTGGTCATGGCCGCCAGCAACAGGCTAAGCATGAGCGGGACGATGCAGCCAGACATGCGGCCTCCTGGGCGGGCGCCAGCGGGGAGTCGGATCTTCTTCGAGGTGCAGTATAGGCAGCGCGCAGGCGCGGTTCGGTGACCTGGTGCCGGATCTGGCGACGTGCGCGCAACGGCCGCAGGCAGGCGCGCTCGGGCGGTGCGAGGTAGCGTGGGACGCGGGCACGTAATGCTGGATCGCCGATCTGTCGCTCGATCGGACGTGGCCGTCCTCAGGCACCGCAAGCGCCTGCGGCAATCAGCCGCGCCGCCGCCTACAGGCGCGTTGCCGCATCCGCATTGCCGCAATGAAAAAGGGGCCTTGCGGCCCCTTCTCATCACACCGGCGGCTGATCTCTCAGTCGCGGCTCATCTGTGCATTGCGCTGACCGGTGGCGGCGGACTTCTCGCCGGCGAACGGGTTGAGCTTGCGGATGGCCCACGGGTACTTCGGCCAATTGCCGGTCAGCCACGGATGCTGCGGGCTGTTGAGCTCCAGCACGCGGCGGGCGTCGGCGGCCAGGGTCTTGTTACCCAGGTGGGTGTAGGCCTCGGCCAGCACCGCCACCGCGTCGTACTGGTAGGCGCTCTGCGGATAGGTCTCCAGCAGGTAGTTGGCGCGACCGGCCGCCGACACCCAGGCATTGCGGCGCAGGTAATACAGCGCGTTGTCCAGTTCGTGCTGGGCGAACACGTCACGCAGCTCGATCATGCGCTTGCGCGCATCCGGCGCATAGCGGCTGTTCGGGTAGCGGTCGGTGACGGTGTTGAAGTCGTTGTAGGCCTGCTGCGGCGAGGACAGATCGCGACGGCTCGGATCCAGCGACCACACGCGGCGCAGGAACACCGTGTCGCGGTTGCTGTTGGCCAGCCCGCGCAGGTAATACAGATAGGAGATATTGCGATGGGTCGGGTAGGTCCGGATGAAGCGGTCGACGCTGGACACGGTGTCGTCGTGCTTGCCGGCCTTGTACTGGGCGTAGGCGGTTTCGATCATCGCCTGTTCGGTGTACGGCCCGTACGGGTACTGGGCGATCAGGCGCTTGTAGCTGGCTTCGGCGCCGGCCCAGTTGCCTTTCTCCATCAGGCCGTGGCCCTTGCCGTAAAGCTGCTCGACGGGCATGCCTTCGTCGGGATTCTTGTCCTTGGCGCCGCGGTGGCAGCCGGTGACGACGAACGCCATGACCAGCAGGAGGGCAATCAGGCGCACAGGCGCGGAAAACATGGACCGTCGGATCATGGGTCTGGGCAGGACGCATCAGGAAAACGAGAGCGCGATGATAGCCTAGTGGCCTGTCCGGCGACTGACTCCCGCCGCCCGGACCCCCAAATTTCCGCTTTTGCCTGAGTGCCCGTGTCCATGTCCGACCCATCTGCCGAACCCCTCGACCCGTCCATTCGCCAGGCCATCGTGCCCGACAACGCCGCAGGGCGCCGTTTCGACGCGGTGCTCGCCGAGCTGTTCCCCGAATTCTCGCGCTCGCGCTTGTCGGAGTGGATCAAGTCCGGCGATGCGCTGCTGAACGGGGAAATGGCGCGCCCGCGCGACACCTTGCGCGGCGGCGAGAGCGTGCAGGTGCAGGTGGTGCTGGAAACCCAGACCCACGCCGCCCCGCAGGACATCCCGCTGAGCGTGTTGTACGAAGACGACCAGGTGCTGGTGATCGACAAGCCGGCCGGGCTGGTGGTGCACCCGGGCGCCGGCAATCCGGACGGCACCCTGGTCAACGCCTTGCTGTTCCGCGACCCGGCGTTGGCGGCGGTGCCGCGCGCCGGCGTGGTGCACCGGCTGGACAAGGACACCAGCGGGGTGATGGTGGTGGCGCGCACCGTGCAGGCGCAGACCGCGCTGGTGGAACAGCTGTCCGCACGCGATGTGCATCGCCAGTACCTGGCAGTGGTGGTGGGCGCGCTGGTCTCCGGCGGCACCGCCAATGCGCCGATCGACCGCCATCCGCGCGATCGCCTGAAGATGGCGGTGCGCGACGATGGCCGCGATGCGGTCACCCATTACCGCCTGCGCGAGCGTTTCCGCGCGCATACCGCGCTGGAGTGCCGGCTGGAAACCGGGCGCACCCATCAGATCCGCGTGCACATGGCGCATCTGAAATCGCCGATCGTCGGCGACCCGCTGTACGGCGGAGCGCTCAAGCTGCCCAAGGGCGCCAGCGACGAACTGGTGCATGAATTGCGCACCTTCAAGCGCCAGGCGCTGCATGCCGAAACCCTGGAGTTCCTGCACCCGGTCAGCGGCGAGCCGGTGCGCGCCAGCGCGCCGGTGCCGGCCGACCTGCAGCGTCTGATGACCGCGCTGCGTGAAGACAGTGCGCGCGCCGCCGAGCTGGCACGCCGCTGACATGGCTGCCGCCGCGCCCTTCGTGCTGCCGGCCGACTGGCCGGCGCCACCACGCATCCATGCGCTGACCACGCTGCGTTATGGCCTGGGCGGCTCGCAGGCACCGTTCGACACGCTCAACCTCGGCAACCGCAACAATGCCGAGGGCGACGCGCCGGAGCAGGTGGAATGCAACCGGGCGCTGCTGGTCGAGGCGCTGGCACTGCCCGGCAGCCCGCAGTGGCTGCGTCAGGTGCATGGCGTGGAAGTGCTGCGCGTTGATGCGCCCGCGCTTGCGCCCGGCGAGCGGGTGCGTGCCGCGGGCACTGTCGCGCCAGGTGCGCAGGAGCCGGTCGCCGACGCAGCGGTGACCGCTGTGCCCGGCATGGTGCTGGCCATCCTCACAGCCGACTGCCTGCCGGTCGTGCTCGCGGCCAGGGACGGCAGCGAAGTGGCCGCCGCGCATGCCGGGTGGCGCGGCCTGGCCGACGGCATGCTGGAGCGCAGCGTGGCGGCGATGCGCACGCCGCCGCAGCAGGTGATGGCATGGTTGGGGCCTGCAGCGGGGCCGCAGGTGTATGAAATCGGCCAGGACGTGTTCAACGCCTTCGTCGCGCACGATGCGCAGGCACACGCCGCGTTCGTTGCGACCCGCCCGGGGCATTGGCTGGTGGACTTGTATGCATTGGCGCGTCAGCGCCTGCAGCGTGCCGGTGTACCGGCCAGCGCCATTCACGGCGGCGGGCTATGCACCATTTCCGAGCCGCAACGCTTCTTCTCGCATCGTCGCGACCGCCGCAGCGGACGCATGGCCACGCTGGCCTGGATCGCGCCCTGACCACGCCGTTTCTGCTGGTGAATGAGCGCGGTACGTGGACCGACAGCGACGCGATCATGCGGGTGCTGGCCGGGTTGGGCGGCTTCTGGCGGCCGGCCACGGTATTGCGCACGATGCCGCGCAGCGTGCGCGACATCGGCTATCGCCTGATCGCCCGCAATCGCTACCGCTGGTGCGGTCGCACCGACCATTGCATGTTGCCGAGCCCGTAGCAGCGCGAGCGGTTTCTCGACTAGCGCCCGCTGCCCGGTGTAGGAGCGCACCCGGGCGCGATGCGGCGTTACCGGGAAAGCGTCATCGCGCCCGGGTGCGCTCCTACGACAGCGCGCCGATTTCTATGATGTCTGGCTGATCTGGAGTACCGGTCGGCTGTGTGTGCTGGATTTGGGGTGGCGGACAGGCATGCTCGCTTGGTGTAGGAGCGCACCTGGGCGCGATGTGGCATTACCGGGAAAGCGTCATCGCGCCCGGGTGCGCTCCTGCGATGATTCTGCGCTTTGGGTGACGGCAGCTTACGTCGCGGCGTTTCCGAAACTTGCGCGCACTACCTTCGGGTTGCCGCTGTGCGCAGGCTGCAGGCGGAAGATCGACACTGCATCGGCCAGCTCCACGGCCTGCTCTTCCAGGCTGCGTGCGGCGGCGGTGGCTTCTTCCACCAGCGCGGCGTTGCGTTGGGTGACTTCGTCCAGTTGCGCGACGGTGCGGTTGACCTGTTCGATGCCGCTGGATTGCTCGGCGCTGGCGGCGGTGATCTCGCTCATGATGTCGGTGACGTGTTTGACCGAGCCGACGATCTCGCGCATGGTGGCGCCGGCGCGATGCACCAGGCCCGAGCCCAGTTCGACCTTGCCGGAGGAGTCGGCGATCAGTGTCTTGATCTCCTTGGCCGCATCGGCCGAGCGCCGCGCCAGGGCACGCACTTCCGAGGCGACCACCGCGAAGCCGCGGCCCTGTTCGCCGGCGCGTGCGGCTTCCACCGCGGCGTTGAGCGCCAGGATATTGGTCTGGAAGGCGATGCCGTCGATGACGCCGATGATCTCGCCGATCTTGCGCGAGGCGGTGCTGATCTGATCCATGGTGGACACCACATCGTCCATCACCTGGCCGCCGGTCTGCGCGACTTCGCCGGTGCCCACCACCAGCCGATTGGCCTGCAGCGCGCTGTCGGCATTCTGCTTCACGGTGGAGGTGAGTTCCTCCATGGAGCTGGCGGTTTCTTCCAGATTGGCGGCCTGCTGCTCGGTGCGCTCGGACAGGTCGGTATTGCCGGCGGCGATTTCCACCGCCGCGCGGCGGATCGTGTCCGATGCAATCTGGATACCGCCGATGATCTCGGTCAGCCGGGCCACGGTCTGGTTGGTGTCGTCGCGCAGGCGCGCAAAGATGCCGTGCGCATCGCCGTCCACGCGCTGGGTGAGGTCGCCTTCGGCCAGGGCACCGATCACGCGCGCCAACGCGGCCAGGTGGATTTCCACCGAGTCGTAGATGCGGTTGATGCCCTGGGCCAGCGACAGCAGCACGCCGTCCATGCCGTCGATCTGCATGCGCCGGCTGAAATCGCCGGCCGCGGCGGCATCGATGATCTGGATCAGCGCCTGCTCGGCGTTGACCTGCGCGGTGACGTCCACCCACTGCGCGATGGTGCCCAGCCTGGCGCCGTCGGTGGCGATGATCGGGCTGTAGACGAAATCGATCTGGCGGCCGAAGAACGGCGCGCGCACCGCCTTGGAGGCGGTCAATGCGCGCATGCGGTCGATCGCGGCCTGGCTGTCGGGATAGATGTCGCCGATGCTGCCGCCGACGAAACCTTCGGCATGGAAGTCGGGGCGGAAGCTCTGCACATCCGGCTCGATCAGCTTGAGCATCGCGAGCAGTTTGCGGTTGGCGAACAGCACCTGGCCGTCGTCGTCGGCGATGCGGATCATGGTGTCCAGATCGTCCAGCGCCTTGATCACGAACTGGCCGTGGCGCAGGCCCTGTTCCATCACATCGATGCGGATGGCCAGCTTGTCCTGGGTTGCCTGCAGGGCGTGCAGCAACGGCGCGAGTTCGCCGGAGGCGTTGCGCAGATCCAGACGCTGGAAGCGCCCGTCACCGATGGCCGTCACCGTGCCGACGGCCTGTTGCAGTTGCGCGGCGTTGCGACGATGCGACCACCAGCACAGCCCGACACTTGCCGCGCCCAGCACCAGCAGCGCCGGCAGCAAACGGCCCAACCCAGCCCAGACACCGCCGGGCAGCAGCGTGGCGGCATAGAGCGTGAGCAGGGCCAGCAGCCCGATCTGTGCAGCGGCAGGCAGCCATGCGGCCGTGGTGGCGGGCGCAAGGTTCCGGCCGGAAGGCGGGCGGGAAATGGCGCTGGCATCGGGTGAGGGCGACATAGGCTAGTCCAACTGAGTGGTTCGGAATGGGGAGCGATGTCGTGCGCTGCATGGGCTGCTATGGGGTATCGGCGGCCGAACCCGAATCATGACGGCGTGAAATCACCGTTGGTCGGAATCTGTCGACCGGACCCCTGGAGAACCCGATGTAGTTGATTTGGAAGCGGTTCCAGTGCCTCCCGGTGCACCGTAGAACCGTGATCCGTAGCTGGACACCCTGCTCCAAATTGTAAATTCCACGTGAAATATCGGTGGGTGCCGTCAACACTTCGTAGACCTCGACTCCACGCGATCTGATCGCCTGCCTGTCGCCAAGACTGGCCGCAGCGCCATCAGCGCGACGCCACGAATACACATCGAGGCGCGGGAATCGGGAATGGAGAATCGGGAATCGGGAATCGGGAAATAGGAAATCGGGTGCCCTACAGACCCAGATCAGCGCAACGCCACGAATAGACATCGAAGAGCGGAATCGGGAATCGGGGACTCGGGCGGCTTACAGGGCCAGCCCAGCCCAAGCAGCGACAGAAAGACGCTTTTCCGATTCCCGATTCCCGATTCCCCAATCCCCCAAAAAAAAACCGGCCATCTCACGATGGCCGGTCTATCGATGCCGCACTAGTTGACGCTGCGCCGGCTTACTTCGCCGGCTTGGCGCCTGCGTCGTCCGGCAGCGCCCAGGCGATCACGCTGTCGCCCGACCTGGTTTCCATGCGGTCGTGTCCCCCCACGGCGGCCACGATGTACTGCTTGCCGTCGATGGTGTAGCTCAGCGGGGCGGCCTGCGGGCCGGCCGGCACGCGGGTCTCCCAGACCTGCTTGCCGGTGCGGGTGTCGAAGCCGCGCATGAAGTCGTCCAGGGTCGCGCCGATGAAGGTCACGCCACCGGCGGTGGCCAGCGAACCGCTGTTGTTGGGCGTGCCGATCTCGAACATGGTCTTGGACGGGATGCCCATCGGGCCCTGGTCGTAACCGGTGCCCAGCGGACGCCGCCAGATCACCTGCTGGGTGCGCAGGTCCACACCGGAGATGTAGCCCCACGGCGGTGCCACGCACGGCGTGTTGAGCGGCGACATCCACGGCTCCTTGCGGGCGCCGTAGGCCAGACCCTTCTGCGCCATGTAGCCGGGCGTCTTGCTCTTGCCGTCGAACACCGACACCACGCCCAGCTCATTCATCTTTTCGCGGGTGTAGACCTGCAGGGTGTAGGGCAGGCGATTGCTGTTCATCACCATGATGCCGCGCTGCAGATCGACCGAGACGCCGCCCCAGTTGATGCCGCCGTGGTTGCCGGTGAAGGCCAGCGAGCCTTGCAGGGTCGGCGGGGTGAACATGCCTTCGTAGCGCAGCTGCTTGAACTGGATGCGGCAGGCCAGCTGGTCGAACGGGGTCATGCCCCAGGCATCGGATTCGACGATGGTCTCGTACTCGCGGCTCGGTGCGCCCACGGTATTGGGCATGCCCGGCGAGATCGGCTGCGTGGCCGCGGTCCAGTCGCCGTGATCGGTGCCCTGCGGCACGGCGATCTGCTTGACCGGCATGAGCGGCGCACCGGTGGCACGATCCAGCACGAATACCTGGCCGGACTTGGTGGCCTGGATCACCGCAGGACGGGTAGCGCCGCCGGCGACCGGCCAGTCGACCAGGTTCGGTTGCGGGCCGATGTCGTAATCCCACAGGTCGTGGTTGACGGTGCGGAAGTGCCAGCGCTCCTTGCCGGTGGCCGCATCCACCGCAACCAGTGCCGCGGTGTATTCCTCATCCTGCGGGGTGCGGCCCTTGCCGAAGAAATCGCCCGAGGCGTTGCCGGTCGGCAGATAGACCAGGCCCAGCTCGTCGTCGGCGGACATCAGCGACCACGCGTTCGGGGTCGAACGGGTATAGGTCTGCCCGGCCGGCGGCTCGGTGGTGATCGTCGGGTTGCCCAGGTCCCAGGCCCAGCGCAGCTGGCCAGTGAGCGCATCGAAGCCGCGCACCACGCCGGACGGCGCATCGCCTTCCTGGCCGTCGCGGACCTGGCCGGTGGGCTGGATCACCACGCCGCGCATCACCACCGGTGGCGAGGTCGGGCCGACGAAGCCCGGCTTGGTGTTACCGGTGCCGGCATTGAGATCGACGAAGCCGTTGGTGCCGAAGCTGGTGCACAGCTTGCCGGTCTGCGCGTCCAGCGCGCCGAGGCGGCCGTCGACCATCGGCCAGAAGATCCGCGTCGGGCACTCGGCGGTGCCTTGCGGCGCCTGGTAGTACGACACGCCACGGCAGGTGGTGGCGGCAACGCCGGCCATCGCCTTCGGGTTGGTCTGCGGGTCGAAGCGCCAGCGCTCCTTGCCGTTGGCCGCTTCCACCGCGATCACCTTCTGGGTCGGGGTGCAGATGTAGAGCAGCTCGCCGACCTTGAGCGGGGTGTTCTGGAAGGCGTAGCCCAGCTTGGAACCGGCCGGCTTCAGATCGCCGGTATGGAATTCCCAGGCGACCTTCAGATTCTTGGCGTTCTCCGGGGTGATCTGCGCACCGGGGGTGTAATGGTTGGACAGGTTGGAGCCGGCGTACGAGGTCCAGTTGCTGGCATCGTGATTGGCCGCGACGTTGCCGTCCGGGCTGGGCACATTGTTGCGGCTGAACGGCGTTGCGTTCTCGGCCGGCAGCTTGGAGGCATCGGCCAGTTCGACATTGCGCGGCACCAGCAACGGCCACAGGATCAGCGTCGCGCCCAGGATCGGCAGCACGCCGGTCACCAGCACATAGCCCAGACCCGACAACGGCTGCATGCGGCGACGGGCCACGCCCCAGAACGGCAGCAGCACCAGACCCAGCACCGACATCCATGCCAGGCGCGGGACCAGACCCCAGCCATCCAGGCCCACTTCCCACAGCGCCCAGGCGATGGTGGCTGCCAGCGTGGCACCAAACAGCCACAGGCCGGCACGCCTGCCCAGTGCCAGCAACACGCCGGCCAGGAACAGGCCGATGCCCGCCAGCAGGTAATACCAGGAACCACCGACGGCGACCAGGCGGCCGCCCTCGTAGGCAAGCACCGCACCAAGCACGGCGATCACCACGGCATAGACCACCAGCAACCAGGTGCCTAGTCCACGTTTTGAGGATTGATCAGTCATTTTGAGATGTCAGGAAGGACCCAGGCACCGGCAGGCGGTGGCGAGTCGTGGAGGGAGAAAGATCACGGGCTGGCAAAGGGCGGCCCCGATCTAACAAAAACGTCCTACATCGAGAACGCCCGGATATGAACGCGCAGCCCCTCCCAGGGTCCTCAGCGCTACTCATCTGAATATTTTAGACCGCAACGACGCTCGTGTCCGTGACGGAATGAGAACCAGCGTTCCAGGCTGTGCATCTGGGGCGCTGGAATTGCTCAAATCCGACGTGCACACGTACCCTCATCCGCCCTTCGGGCACCTTCTCCCGGGGGGAGAAGGGAAGCGCTGCCGGTGCGCAGCGCGTCTGTGCTGATAGCGTGGTGCTGGCAGCTTGCCTTGCGAAAACCGGATTCAAATATCGGCCAGCGCCTGCAGATACCGCTGGCGCCAGTGGTTGATGTTGTTCTTGCGCAGATGATCCATCATCGCCCGCCAGCGCTCGATGCGGGTTGCCAACGGCATGCTTGCCGCGGTGGCGATCGCATCGGCCACGCCGTCGAGGTCGTGCGGATTGACCAGCAGCGCCTCCTTCATTTCGTCGGCTGCACCGGCCAGCAACGACAGCACCAAGACGCCCGGATTTTGCGGATCCTGCGCAGCCACAAATTCCTTGGCGACCAGATTCATGCCATCGCGCAGCGGCGTGACCAGGCCGACCGAGGCGGCGCGATAGAAACCGGTCAAGGTCGCATGGCTGAAATTCTGATTGACGTAGCGCAGCGGCGTCCAATCCGGCTCGGCATGCCCGCCGTTGATATGGCCTGCGATCTGCTCCAGTTGCCCGCGCAAGCGGCGATATTCGTTGACATCGCCGCGCGACACCGGCGCGATCTGCAGGTAGGTCAGGCTGCCGGATTGCTCCGGATAGCGCTCCAGATAGCGCTCGAACCCCTGGAAGCGTTCCGGCAGGCCCTTGGAATAATCCAGCCGGTCCACGCCGATCGCCAGTTGCCGGCCGCGCAGGCTTTCGCGCAGGTCGCGCACGGCCTGCTTGCCGACCGAGGCCTTGGCCTGGTTGGCGATCAACTCGGTATCGATCCCGATCGGGAACGCCGCGGCGCTGAAGCGACGTCCGCCCGGGCCCTCGACGATGTCGCCATCCAGAATGCGGCCGCCGCCGAACAGGCGCACATAGGCCTTGAAGCGTTCTGCATCGCGCTGGGTCTGGAAGCCGACCAGATCGTAGGCGTAGAACGTGCTGAACAGGCGCGCGTGATCGGGCATGGCCTGCATCAGGTCGGCCGAGGGCATCGGCACGTGCAGGAAGAAGCCCATCTTGCAGCCCACACCCAGCTCGCGCAGCATCGCGCCCAGTGGAATCATGTGGTAATCGTGGATCCACAAGGTGTCGCTGTCCTTCAACAACGGCGCCAGCTTTTCGGCGAACAGCCGATTGACGCGCATGTAGCCTTCGCGAGTGGCGCGGTCGTAATCGACCAGGTCCAGGCGGAAGTGCAGCAGCGGCCACAGCGTGCGATTGGCAAAGCCGTTGTAGTACGAATCGATGTCGCGCTTGTTGAGGTCCATGGTGACGAACTTGATGTCGCCTTCGGTCTGCTCGTGCATGCCGCCGCTGTCGCCGCGCACGGTCTTGCCGCTCCAGCCGAACCACACACCACCGCGCTCCTTGAGCGCGGCCAACAAGCCCACCGCCAGGCCGCCGGCCCGGTTTTCGCCGGGCACGGCAACGCGGTTGGATACCACCACCAAACGACTCATGACGCCTCCTGCCAGCTCCGCGACAAGCGCATCGCTGCAATGATCAAACCCACATGCGAATAGGTCTGGGGGAAATTCCCCCAGGCTTCGCCGTCTTCGAACGATAGATCCTCGGACAGCAAGCCGAGGTGATTGCGGCGCGAGAGGATGCGCTCGAACAATTCACGTGCCTCCTCCTTGCGGCCGATCGCGGCCAGCGCGTCGATGTACCAGAACGTGCAGATGGTGAAGCTGGTTTCCGGCTCACCGAAGTCATCCGGTGCGATATAGCGGTACAGCGCATCGCCATGCTTGAGCACGCGGCCGACGGCTTCGACCGTGCGCACGAAGCGGCTGTCGTCGTTGGCGACGATGCCGATATCGGCCAGCAGCAACAGCGATGCGTCCAGGCGATGACCGCCCAGCGTATCGGTGAAATGACCGTGTTCTTCGCTCCATGCTTCGCTCAGCACGCGTTCGCGGATGGTCTCGGCGCGCTCGCGCCAGTACACGCTGCGCTCGGGCAGCACCAGCCGATCGGCGATCTTGGACAGACGGTCGCAGGCGGCCCAGCACATCGCGGCGGTGTAGGTATGCACTTCGGCGCGGCCGCGAAATTCCCATAGCCCGGCATCGGGGACGTTGTGCAGCGCGAATGCGCGCTCGCCCAGCGGCTCCAGGCGGCGGAAGGTGTCCGCATCGCCCTGATCCTTCAGGCGCAGATCGAAGAACAGCTGGGTGGAGGCCAGCACCACGCTGCCATAGACATCGTGCTGCTTCTGGATCCAGGCCAGGTTGCCGCGCCGTACCGGGCCCATGCCGCGATAGCCGTCCATCGTCTCGACTTCGTGCTCTTCCAACTGCGATTCGAAACCGATGCCGTACAGCGGCTGCAGGGTGCCGTCGGCGGTGGCGATGTTGAAGATGTAGCCGATGAACTGCTCCATCGTGCGCGTGGCGCCCAATCGATTCAGCGCACGCACCACGAATGCGGCGTCGCGCAGCCAGCAATAGCGGTAATCCCAGTTGCGCGGGGTATTCGGCGCTTCCGGGATCGAGGTGGTCATCGCCGCGATGATGGCGCCGCTGTCTTCGTACTGGCACAGCTTGAGCGTGATTGCGCTGCGGATCACCGCTTCCTGCCAGTCGAGCGGAATCGACAGATAGCGCACCCATTCGCGCCAGTATTCCTCGGTGCGTTCCTGCGCTTCCTGCACGTAGCCGGTGAGCGAGCGGGTCAGCGATTCGTCCACCCCCAGCACCAGGTTGACCGGGTGGCTGAGTACGAACGGCAGGCCGTCGCGCACGAAGCGCACCGGCACATCGGTAGTCAGGCGCAGGGTGAATTCGGGCAGCACCCAGCGGATGTGATTGCTGCCCCAGGTGGTTTCCGGGCTGCGGCCACCCCAGTCGGCCAGCGGGCGGGCGCGCACGATGATGCGCGGGTTGCCGGCGAGCGGGCGGATCTGCCGGATGATGCTGACGGGCCGGTAGAAACGCCCGTTATTGCGCCAACGCGGCGCGAAGTCGATGACTTCCACTTCGCCGCCGTGGTGGTCGCGCAACACGGTGCGCAACACGGCGGTATTGGGCAGGTAGTGCTGCTCGCTGCTGGCGAAATCTTCCAGCTCCACGGCGAAGTCGCCGCCTTCGCCCTTGGGCGAGAGCAGCGAACAGAATGCCGGGTCGCCGTCGAAGGCCGGCAGGCAACTCCACACCACACGTGCCTGCCGATCGACCAACGCTCCAAAGCTGCAGTTGCCGATGACGCCCAGATCCAGGTTTGGCTCGGTCATGGAGTGCGAACGATCCTTTTGAAGGGAAGTAGAGAAGGCGCGCTGTGCTCAGGCCTGGCGCGCGTTGCGTTGCAGCCACGCATGTACGTCGGCAGTGCCATCGACGCGAAAGCGCGCGCTGGTCTGGGCGCGATCGCCCACCAGTACGCTCCAGCCGCCGAGGCGATTGGCCGCTTCGAAGCCGAATTCGTCGGTGAGGTCGTCGCCGACGAACACCGGCGTGCGGCCGGCGAATGCGCCGTGCTGCATCAGCTGTTCGACCGCCAGGCCCTTGTTGCTGCCTTCGGGCACGAATTCGACCACATGGTCGCCCGGTTGCAGGCGATAGCCGGAAAGCTGGGCGATTTCCTGCTGCGCGAAGGCGAGTACGTCAGGGCCGGCAAGCGGTTGCGCGCGCCAATGCAGCGCGACGCTGACGCCCTTGTCTTCGACCAGTACACCGGGATGACGGTGCGTGAGTGCGGCGGCGCGTTGGTGCAGGCCATGCAGCCACTCGGAGGTGTCCTGCGGCATCGCCGCGCGTGCAGCGATATCGCTGCGAAGTTCGTGTCCGTGCAGGCCGGCGGCCGGGAGCAGCAGCGGCGCGAACAAGGCGTCCAGTTGCGACAGCGGTCGTCCGCTGACCAGTGCCACTGCACCATGCAGGCGGTCACTTAACTGGCCGATGGCCGCGCGGACCTCGGGCAGGAGCCGCACAGCCTCGGGGCTGTCGGCAAAGTCGATGAGGGTACCGTCCACGTCCAGAAACAATGCGCAGGCATCGTCCAGCAATGGCGGCGACGGAAGGGGGGAGTGCACGTCTGCCATCGCGCTAGTGTGCGCAAGGCGATGTGATATTCAGGTTATGCAACGGCGGCTGCCATCCCTTCTCCCATCGGGAGAAGGTGCCCCGACGGGGCGGATGAGGGTACGGGCGAAGCCTCGTGCGGTTGGAGTAACGCAGGGCTTCGCCCCGTACCCTCACCCCAACCCCTCTCCCGCGGGAGAGGGGCTAGAGCACGCTCCCGAGGGGAAAGGGGGGTTGCAGCTTGCGCTGTTGCTCAGAAGCTATACCGCACCCGCCCATACCAATACGCGCCATTGCTGCCGATCGGCGAGAGCACGTCGTACGGCAGGTTGCCGAAGTAGGCGATGTCGTCGATGGAGCGGTCCGAGTAGTTGTCGAGAATGTTCTGGCCGCCGATCGCCAGCGTCCACTGCGTGCCCAGGTGGTACTCGGCTTCCAGGTCCAGCTGCCATTCCGCGCCATAGGTCTGGCGTGGCACGAAACCGCCGCCGAAGTCGAACACGCGCGTGGCGCTGCCGTAGCGATTGACCCGGGTCTGCAGGTTCCAGTGCTCGTTGTTCCAGTTGGCGGCCAGCGCGGCGCGTGTGCGCGGCGCCGCATCGGTAAGCGTGTTGCTCTCTTCGATACCGAACAGCACGTAGTCCGGGTCCAGCGCGAGCAGCTGCGCCGGGGTGCCGATGACGTTCTTCAACTCGGTCTTGGCGTAGCTGTAGGTGCCGGTCAGCAGCAGGTCGCCGCCGAAGGCGTACTGGCGCCAGTTGCCGACCAGCTCGGCGCCGCGGGTGCGGGTGTCGGCGGCGTTGAGGAAATAGCTGGCGCTCTGCACGCCGCTGACGCCGAAGTTCTGCTGCACAAACTCCGTCAGCGTGGTGCCGGTGATGTCTTCGGACAGGGCGATGCGGTCGTCGATATCGATCTGGAAGAAGTCCAGCGACAGGTCGAAGTGATCGCCCAGCTGGCTGGTGAAGCCCAGGCTGTAATTGAGCGATTTTTCCGGTTTCAGATCGGTGGCGCCGAGCGCGCGTGCGATCGGGTTGTTGACCGACAGCAGGCGGCCCTGGGTCAGGCGGCCGGCGGCGTCATAACCGGTGGACGTGGCTTCGTAGCCGATCTGGCTGAGCGAGGGCGCACGCACGTTGTTGGAGACCGCACCGCGCAGCGCGAATGCCGGGGCGAAGGCATAGCGCGCCGCCAGCTTGCCGGTCCACTGGCTGCCGAAATCCTGGTAATGCTCGTAACGGCCGGCCAGGTCGGTGGAGAACTTGTCGCCGAACTGGCTGGACACGTTGGCGTAGGCGCTGGCCACATTGCGCGACAGATCGGCTTCGTCCTGTGGGGTCAGCCCGCCGCCGGCCTGCGAGCCGGTGGGGCGATCGGTGAACGGGCCGGCCGCATAGCTGGCCGGGTCGCCGGCATGCGTGCGGTATTGCTCGCGGCGGAATTCGGCACCGGTGCCGAAGGTGTGGGTGGCGCCGGCCGCATCGAACACGCGGGTCAGGTCCAGATTGCCCACGGTCTGCGCAAAGGCGAAATCGCCGGTCTTGAAGCGGGTGGTGCTGCCCGGGCCGAGCGAGGCGTTGAGCGAGTTGCGCAGCCGGTAGGTGAAGTCATTGCGGCCGTAGTTGACGCTGGCGTCGTAGTCCCAGTTGCCGAGTTGCCCGCGCGCGCCGGCGACGACCTGCAGATCGCGGTTCTCGCCTTCGGAAATCGGGCGGTAGCCGTTGGGATAGATCTCACGCCAGTTGGCGCTGCCGTCCGGGTAACGGAAGTAATTGGCGCCTTCGGTGTCGCGCTGGTTGTAGGTGCCGAAGGCGTAGAACTCGCCGTTGGCGCTGAAGGGCACCTTGGTGTTGAGCCAGGCGTTCAGGCCCTTGGTGGCGCCATCGCCGAGCACGTAATTGCGCTTGCCGGCCAGCGCCAGATTGGCCGGGGTCTGTTCTTCGAACGACGGAATCTGGTCGAAGCCGGCGCGATTGGTCGCCTCGCGATTCTTCAGCTCCAGGCCGACCTTGAAAAAGCCGCCATCATCGCCGAGCAGGCTGCCGACCTTGGCGCTGGCGTAGCTGGTCTGGCCGTCGGTGACGCGGCGATTGATCGGCTCCACATCGGTGTTGTAGGCGCCGAAGCTGGCTTCCAGCTCGCCACGCTCGGGGTTGTCGTCCAGGATCACGTTGATGACGCCGGCGATCGCGTCCGAGCCGTATTGCGCGCCGGCACCGTCGCGCAGCACTTCGATGCGCTTGATCGCATTGATCGGGATGGAATTGAAATCCACCGGCGTGGTGCCCTTGCCGATCTTGCTGTCGGTATTGACCAGCGCCGAAGTGTGGCGGCGCTTGCCGTTGACCAGCACCAGCACCTGGTCGGGCGAGAGCCCACGCAACTGCGCGGCGCGGATATGGTCGGCACCGCCGGAGTTGGACTGGCGCGGGAAGTTGAACGAGGGCAGCAGCGCCTGCAGCGCGCTGCCCAGCTCACCGTTGACCACGCCGGCCTTGCGGATGTCCTCGGCGGTGAGCACGTCCACCGGCACGGTCGATTCCAGCACGGTGCGGTCGCTGGCGCGGGTGCCGGTGACGATCACGGTGTCCAGCGTGGTGGCGCCGGGGGCGGCCTGCTGGGCCTGTGCATTGGCGCTCAACGCGGCGGCCACGGCCAGGCCGATGGCCGAAAGGGTGGGGCGGGTCATCTCTCTCTCCTGCGACAGCAACTGCGAACGCGCCGCGCGGTCGGCATCCGGCCGGGCAGGGCGCAAAGGGTTCGGATCGTCCACATTCATCCGGATGGAAAGATATTATCGCGTTGTTCAGGCGCGTGCGAGATGGCACAGTGCGCGCACGCCGGCATCGGCTGATGCCGGCCCTGCATGAGCCCGCCCCCGATCCGTCGTAAAAATACTCGTTGTGGAGAAGTCGATGAAGTTGCTGCCGTCCTGCCTGCTTGCCGCCATGCTGGCGCTGTCCGCCTGCGCCACCACCCCCGGCGGCGCGCCGGGTTCGACCACTGCCAGCCTGCAAGGCGATGCGGCGCGGCCGGCGGCGGCGCGCGGCTGGGTGCGCAGCGAGCTGTACTTCGGCGTGGGCGAGGAAACCGGCCCGGCCGATCGCCCGCAGACCCGCACCATCGACGAAACCCAGTGGCGCGCATTTCTGGACAAGGAAGTGACCCCACGCTTTCCCGACGGCCTGACCGTGTTCGACGCCTACGGCCAGTGGCTGTTCCGCGGCGCCAAGGAGCCGAACCGGCTGGGCACCAAGGTGCTGGTGATCCTGCATGAAGACACCCCGCAGCGGCGCAACGACATCGAGGCGATCCGCCTGGCCTGGAAGCAGGCCACCGGCCACCAGTCGGTGCTGTGGTCGCGGCAGGCGGTGGAGGTGTCGTTCTGAGTGGCGCCGCCTGGAGCGGCCGCCGAACCTGTTGTGCGGCCGCGGCGTGGGCATCGGTACCGGCGAGCGCTGCGCGTGCGGTGCAGTGATGCGCCGCATTCGTGTCTTTCCAACGGGCAGTGCCGTGCCGGGTGACCTGGCGACCCTGGCGACCCTTCGGCTTGGCTATCTGCGGCGGTTGCGTGTGGGCGCGGCCCGCGTGCTGTTGTCGACTGCGCTCACCGGCCTGTCGTTTGCGGCCGTGGCGCGCGATACCAGCGTGCAGGTGACGATCGACGCGCACACGCATGCGGCCGCCACGTTGGTCGGCGAACGCCTGCATGTGGTGTTCACCCCGGGCGGCAAGGAGCAATGGATCGACGCGAACATGGATCAGGGCGGAGGCGGCACCGGCGTGGACAGCGACGACTACAACTTCGACGGACATCCGGATCTTGCGGTGTCGGCGATGCTCGGCCAGGTCAACGAAGCGGTGCTGGTATTTGTGTTCGATCCGGCGCAACGGCGCTTTCGTGCACTGACCGCGCCCACGCGCCCGGCAGTGCAATGCGAAGGCTTCTTTAATCTGACGCCAGACACGCAGCAGCGCAGCCTGACCAGCTCCTGCCGCAGCGGGCCGATGTGGTACGCCGACGTGTATCGCTACGCCGCCGATGGGCGGCTGTATGTGGCCACGACGCAGCAGCCGATCGCCTCGCCGGACATCCAGACCTTGCTGGATCCGGGCAGCGACGATGGCATGCCGCTGTCGGTATGGCCGCGCTACGACGCGCGTGGCGTGCGGGTGTCCAGCGCAATCGGCACCACGCTGGACGCGCCGATGCCGATGCCGGTGCAGTTGCACGTGCAGGTTGCGCGTCTGCCGCTATACGCCACCCCTACGACGACCAGCACCAGGCGCTATCTGGTACAGGGCGATCGGGCCGACGCGCTGGATGTCAGCGCCGACGCCACGCGGGTGCAGGTGCGCTATCGCAGCGCCAAGCGCGGCGACAGCATCGGCTGGATCGAGGTCGCTGCGGCGATGAAGTAGGGCCGTTGGTGCCACGCAGCCGCCTGGCACGGAACAGACCGGCGCAATCGCGGCAACACGCTCTGATCCACCTTGCCGCTGTCGCGCATGCTGGGCAGCGGCTACCATCGGCCGATCCCCATGCTTCCTGGCTCCCATGTCGGCCCCTTCCTCGCGTACTGCGGCATCGCCGCGCTGGTTCGTCGCCGGCGACCTCAATGGCTTCTTCGGCCTGGTCGTCGACAATCTCTCCATCCTCGGTTTCATCGCGATGGCACTGGTCGGGATGTTCCAGTTCCCGGCCGAAGTGGTGTTCGGGCGCATGTTTCCCGGCACCGCGTTCGGCGTGCTGGTAGGCAACCTGCTCTACACCTTGATGGCGCGACGGCTGGCCGCACGCAGCGGGCGCGACGACGTCACCGCGATGCCGCTGGGCCTGGATGCGCCGACCAGCATCGGCATGGCGCTGCTGGTGCTGGGCCCGGCGTTCGTCGGCTTCAAGGCGCAGGGGCTGGATCCGCAGGCGGCCGCCATCGCCACCTGGAAACTCGGCATGGCCTCGCTGGTGGTGATGGGCCTGCTCAAGCTGGTGCTGTCGTTCGTCGGCGAAGCGGTCACGCGCGCGCTGCCGCGCGCGGCCTTGCTCGGTTCCATCGCCGGCATCGCGCTGGTGCTGATGGGCTTGTTGCCGCTGCTGGAAACCCTGCGTTCGCCGGTGGCCGGCTTCGTCACCCTGGGCCTGCTGCTGTACGTGTTGCTGGCCAAGGGCCGGTTGCCGACCAAGTTGCCCGGCGTGCTGGTGGCATTCGTGATCGGCACTGCGCTGTATTACGGGCTGGGATTGGCGGGCCTGGGCGCACCGGGCTTCGCAGTGCCAACATTCACGCCGCCGAAGATCGTGTTGCCGCTGCCGAACCTGGGCTTCATCGACGGCCTGCCCGCCACGGTGGCGTACCTGCCGCTGCTGCTGCCGTTCGGCCTGTTGATGGTGGTGGGCGGCATCAATGTCAGCGAGAGCGCACGCGCCGCAGGCGATGACTACCGCACCCGCGACATTTTGCTGGTGGAGGCGTTGGCGACGCTGGTCGCAGGCGTGTGCGGCGGAGTGGCGCAGACCACGCCGTACATCGGCCAGCCGGCCTACAAGCATATGGGCGCGCGCTCCGGTTATACGTTGCTGACCGGCGTGTTCGTCGGCATCGGCGGCATGCTCGGTGTGATCTCCGGGTTGGTGCAGTGGCTGCCGCTGGCGGTGCTGGCGCCGATCATCGTGTACGTGTCGATCGACATCACCACGCAGGCGTTCCAGGCCACGCCCAGGCAGCATGCCGGTGCGATGGTGCTGGGCTTTCTGCCGTCGGTGGCGTATCTGCTGACCATCAAGGCACCGGGCTGGATCGCGCCGGATCAACTTGTGGCACTCACCACCAAACTCGATGGACACGGCCTGCCGGAGTTGGCGGTGATCTTCGCGCTGGGCAATGGCTTCATCATCACCGCGATGCTGTGGATCGCCGCCGTGGCGGCGATGATCGATGGCCGGCTGCGCCGCAGCGCGGTCTTTCTGCTGGTGGCCGCCGGGCTGACGCTGTTCGGCCTGATCCATTCGGTGGACCCGCGCGGTGGCATCTATCTGCCATGGTCGCTGCACGGCCTGGCGCGCGTGATCAGCTGGCAGTTCGTGGGTGCCTATGTCGCGCTGGCGGTGACTTTGCTGCTGCTCTCGTTGCTGCCCGCACGGAAGGACGCAGTGCAATGACATCCTGCTCAGGTGTGTTGCGCGTGGTCATCGGTGGCGCGCTGTTGCTTGGCGCCGGCGGTGCCTGGGCGGCGTCGTTCGATTGCAAGCAGGCAGGCACCGCAGTCGAAAAACGGCTGTGCGCGGTGCCGGCGCTGGGTAATCTGGACGATCAGTTGGACGAGTCCTATCGGGCGCTGCTGGACACCACGCCGCGTAGCGCGGTCGCAGGCGTGCGTGATCAGCAACGCGCCTGGCTGCGGCAGCGCAATGCCTGCGCGCAGGACGCCAAGCTGGACGACTGCCTGCAACGCACATTGAAGGCCAGGGCCGATGTGCTGGCCAAGGCGCTCACCGCGCAGCAACAGGCGCTGGATCGCATCATTGCCAGTATTCCCACCGCGCCGGCCGACGCCGCGCGCCAGTTGCAGGGCTACGACACGCCGCTGGCTTCGGCGTGGCTGGCGTATCTGCATCAGTTCGTCCCTGCAGCCGGCGTGGATGCGGCGCTGGCGAGTGCGCGGTTTGAAAGTGCGCGCAAGGCGCTGCGCAAGGTCGACGGCTTCGCCGCATCCTTGCTCGACGATGTGGATGGCATGCCCGCCATGCAGGCGCAGGAACGCGTTTTGACATTGCTGCGGATGTGGATCGAACGCGACGACAGCGATCAGCGCCCGTACGTGCATTGCTTCATCTTCGCTGCAGTGGGGGAGCCGGCGTACGATGCGTTCGGCTCGTTGTATGGCTCCAGCCGCGACGGGTTCGCGCCGATCTGCCAGCCGCCGGGCGGTCTGTTTGCATTGGCCAGCTGGAAGCAGCTGGATGCCGGCTTCGACGGGTTGATCGAGGCCCTGAGCAAGGACGCCGGCACCATTCGCTATGCCAGTTACGCCGAGTGGAAAATCATCGCGCTACGGGCGTCGGTGTCGCCATTGCTGTACCTGACACCGGCGTTGCGCAAGCGCTACGGCGAGGATCCGGACAAGGCGATTGCCGCCTGGACCGGGGAAGACAGCGACTGGCCGGCGGCACAGCGCAAGGCCGTGCGCGCGTTGCTGCCGAAGGTGCGCGCCGACACTGCCGCATGGCTGGTGCGCGAGAAGCGCCTGCCTGCGAAACAGGCCGAGCAGGCGGCCGCCGCGATCGTGGCGGCCTGGGTAAATGCGCGGCTGGATTTCGCGAGCTGAGAGCGGTGGGCACGCCTGCTCTCGGATTTCAGGCGGGTGGCGGTGTCGCTTGGTGCGGCAACGCGGTCGTCCTGGTCCGAGACCAGGTGATGTGGATGAGCCAAAGCCAAAGCATGCGATCTGCGGCTTGGCTGCAGGGTCCTTGCCCGCCCACCGTCGCAGGACACGCCGTGAATCCGTCCATGGAGGCTCTTACGCGGCATCCGTGCCGCGTAAGGTCCCGCGACGGTGGGCGGGCAAGGACCCGTCGAGATGGTCGGTGTGCATGGTAAGAGCAGTCCTGGATGCGCCTTTTTCGATCATGAAGCATCGGCTCCACGTCTGATGCACACAGCACGACAGACAGTTTTTTAAGTGAGCGCCGACCAGTTGTCTGGCTCGGCGTCCTCGACGCTGCGAGTTTGCTGCAGGGCCCTTGCCCGCCCACCATCGCGGGACACGCTGCAAGTACGTCCTTGTAAGCTCTTACGCGGCATCCATGCCGCGTAAGGTCCCGCGACGGTGGGCGGGCAAGGGCCGGTCGAGATGGTCGGTGCGCATGGAAGAGCAGTGCTGGATGCGCCCTGTTCGATCATGACGTATCGGCTCCATGTCTGAGGGGCGCGGCACTACAGATAGCTTTTCGAACGAGCGCCGACCAACTGTCTAGTGCGGTGTCCTCACCGGTTGCGGGACCGTGTGGCGGCATGGATGCCGCCACCGAGCCCCCAGGGATGGGTTCACGGCGTGTCCCGCAAGCGGTGAGGGCGCCGCGCCCTCGATTCAGTGCTCGATTGCAGCATCGCCGCACATCGATGGAACCACCGCGATCTCTCATGGTCACACCGTGGATGGTGTCGATGTAAGGAGTTCCATGATGCAATCCAAGTCTTCGCGTTGGCCGTGGCTGCTGGCGGTGCCGGTGGTGGTCGGCGCTGCCTGGTGGCTGTTCAGCGGGTCACCCACTGCGCCGGGCGCCTTGCCAGCGCCGATCAGCCGGACCGCCAGCGCCGTGGCAGCGGCGGTGACCACGGCGCCGCCGGTGCCGGCGGGGCCGCGGCATCCGGTGCAGCAGCTCTCGGCCGATGCCGCTGACGCCGCGATCCCTGCGCTGGCTCAGAGCGATGCGGCTGCGTGGGAGGCCTTGCTGGCGTTGGTGCAGGACGATGGTGCATTGTCGATCGTGCTGCGCAAGCATCTGATCGAGCGCGTGGTGGTGATGATCGACAATCTCACCCAGCCCAGCATCAGTCGTCGCGCCTCGGTGCTGCAGCCGGTGCCGGGTGAGCTTTCGGTGTCCGATGCCACCGGGAGTGCGGTGATCGATCAGGCCAATGCGGCGCGTTACGCGCCTTACGTGGCGGCATTCACCCAGGTTGATGCGCAGGCGCTGGTACGCAGTTATGTGCGTTTCTATCCGCTGTTGCAACAGGCGTATGCCGATCTGGGCGCGCCGGACCGCTACTTCAACGACCGCGTGATCGATGTGATCGATCATCTGCTGCGCACGCCCGACCCGGCACAGCCGATCAAGGTGCAGCGCGACGAGCGCGGCCGTTATCGTTTTGTCGACCCGGCGTTGGAGTCGCTGTCGGTCGGTCAAAAGGCGCTGCTGCGGCTGGGGCCGACGCAAGCGGCTGCAGTGAAGGCGCAGTTGCAGCAGATCCGGACGGCGTTGCTGCAGGGACGTTGAAGCGGCGTGTGGTGACGCGAGGATAAGGCCGTCCGAGTACGGCCTTGCACGTCTTACAGCGGTGTAAGCTCCATTCCAGCAGGGAAGCAACGCAAGTTCGGCGGCACGCGCTACGCCACGTGCCGCCATTGCTTACGCCGCGTCCAGCTCCGGATAATGGCGGAAGATGCCATTGGTGTTGAACGCCACTCGCCGTTCGGAGGCGAGATAGGCCGCGATGCGCGGGCGCGCGGCCACGCGCTGCTGCAAGGCCTTCAGGCCGGGAAGATCGGACGATAGTGTCTTCATGCGCTTGGGGAACATGTAGTCCAGCCCGCTGACCAGCTGGAACAGCGACAGGTCCACGTACGAGTGCGCGCCCAGCACATGGGTGCCGCCGGCCTGTTGCAGCACCTGCTCGAAGTAGCCCAGGAACTTGGGCAGGCGGTTGTCGCGCAGATCCTCCGCACGCTTGGCCGCTTCGTTTTTCTGGTCTTCGTAGTACAGGCCGGTGGCGATCGGATGATGGCTGTCGTGCACCTCGGCCACCAGATCGGCGATGGTCAGCTGCAATTGCAATGCCTGGATGCGCTGTGCGTCCGAGTCCGGCACCAGCCGCAGTTGTGGCCCGATGGCATGCAGGATGGCCGCGACTTGCGCAACCACCGTGTCGCCGGCCTTGAGGAAGGGCGGCGCGAACGGTTGGGCGCCGGTTCTGTTGCCTTCCAGAAAGGCATTCATCACCTCATCGCCTTCGACACGCGCCACGTCGGTGTAGTCGGCACCGGCATCTTCCAGTGCGAGGCGGACGAATTCGCCGCGGCCTTGCAGGCCGGTCCAGTAGTAGAGCTGGTAGTGCATGTGCTGCTCCGCGATTGACAGCGCCACAGCCTAGAAACTGCGCGGCTAGGCGGGCGTGATCGAAGCGTCAGCGGGCTGTGACTCGGTACCGTCGTGCGGTTGCGCCAGCAGCCAGGCCAGCTTGCGTGCGCGCGGCTGCTGCTTGAGCTGCCATTCCGCACGTGAGGCGGCGGCGCGGTCCGCATACGGATGGCTGGCAAGCATTTCCAGCGGCGGATGTGCACGCGTGTAGCGCGCGCCGGTTCCGCGCTGATGTGCCTGGAAGCGCCGCTCCAGATCGTTGGTGATGCCGACGTAATAACTGCCGTTGCGGCACAGCAGCAGGTAGAGGTGCCAGGGCTTGGATGCATCCATGTACCCATTATCGCCATTGGCCGGGTGTCGTGCAGCGAGGGTCTTGGCGAGCGCCGGGCACGGATGACCGGCACGCTGCGACGCGTGAGTGAATAACCATCTAAACATTGGTTATTTGACGCTTGAGCCAGCTGCAAACAGCATGCGCTACTGCATTGCAGCGCCGTTTCGGCTTGCGCTGCGCAAGGGTCGCCGTGCATGCACAGCGACCGCCAACTCGCAGTTCCCCACGCTGCTGCAAGACAGCCGACGCCACGAAAGGACGTACATGCCTGCGCGACACCGGACCCCTGCAAGGATCCTCGCTGCTTCGAAATGGTTGGCCAGGCCGCAGGTGTTGGCGTGGAGTCTGGCGTGGGCAGTTACGCCGGTGCTGGCAGATGAGGTGGGCGAGGCTGCCGCGACGCCGGAGCGTGCCGCGCAGACCCTGGGTGCGGTCACCGTGACTGCTACGCGCCGCGAAACCACCTTGCAGCAAGTTCCGCTGGCGGTATCGGTGGTCCAGGGCGAGACGCTGGAGCGCGAAAACCGCAACAGCGTGGCCGACCTGCCGGCGCTGGTGCCCAGCCTGACCTTCCGCACCGGTGCCTCCAACAAGGACACCTCGTTGTTCCTGCGTGGCGTTGGCACCATCTCCACATCGCCAGGGGTCGAGCCCAGCGTGGCCACGGTAATCGACGGCGTGGTGCTGGGGCGTCCGGGCCAGGCCACGCTGGACCTGCTCGATGTCGAGCGCATCGAAGTCCTGCGCGGGCCGCAGGGCACCTTGTTCGGCAAGAACGCCTCGGCCGGCGTGCTCAATATCGTCAGCAAGCCGGCGCCGGAGCTGTTCGGCGGCTATGTGGATTATTCGCACTTCGGTGGCGGCGACGAAGACCGCGTGCGTGCCAGTGTCGGCGGCACGCTGGTGCCGGAGCTGCTCAAGGCCAGCGTGTCGGCGTTGTGGGCCGACTACGGCGGCAACGTGCGCAATGTGGCTGACGGCCAGACCGTCAACGGCGACCGGCGCTCCGGCGCGCGGCTGCGGCTGGACCTGACCCCGAACCCCGGCTTGAACGCGACGCTGCTCGCCGACTACCTGCAATCGCACAGCGATGCGCCCAGCGGGGTGGTGGTGGCCAGCACGCGTGCGGACTTCGCCGCGGCGCTGGCACCGGTCGTCGCCAGCGCCGACAACCGGCAGATCAACAGCGATTACCGCACGCAGCTGGACGACACCAACAAGGGCGCCTCGCTGCAGCTGGAACAGCAGCTCGGCGATGCGCTGCTGACCTCGATCAGCGCGTGGCGGCAGTGGGACAACACCCAGTTCCAGGATGGCGATCGCACCGCGCAACGCAGCGCGGCGTTTCCGTCCTCGCACGACCGTGGCGACCTGGGCTACACGCAGTATTCGCAGGAATTGCGCATCCAGACCCCGCGCGATCGTGCGCTTGAAGCAGTCGCCGGGCTGTATTACCTGCATGCGCGCAATGACGAAACCTATCGCCGCACGGTGACGACGCCAACCGCCAGCGACGTGGGTGTGGCCGATTACGCCACCCGCGCGGAAACCTATGCGGCATTCGGCGAAGCGACCTGGCACTGGCGCCCGGATCTGCGCGCCCTGCTGGGCGCACGCTTTACCCGCGATACGCTCGACTACCGGCATCAGCGCGTGTCCAGCTCCGCAACGTCAGTCACCGGTATCCAGCCGTCCACGGCAAGCAGCGGAAGCACCGCGGAAGACGGGGTGTCGGGCCGCACCGGCCTGCAGTACGACTTGGATGCGCAGACCACCGGTTACCTCACCTATTCGCGCGGCTACAAGGGCCCGGCCTACAACGTGTTCTTCAACACGCAGCCGCGCGATACGCCGGCGCTCAAGCCGGAGACCTCCAACGCCTGGGAACTGGGCCTGAAGGCGCGTGCGTTGGACGATCGCCTCAGTGCGAACGTCGCGCTGTTCCATACCGAATACGCCAACTATCAGGCCAACTTCTTCGACACCGTGGCCGGGCAGGTGGTGACGCGCCTGATCAACGCCGGGCAGGTGCGCACGCAGGGCCTGGAGCTGGACCTGGATTACCGGCCCACCGAGCGGCTCAGCCTGGCCGCCTCGCTGGCCTACACGCAGGCGCGCATCCAGCGGTTTGCCTGCCCCGCTGCAGCGGCGGCCAACTGCAATGTCGACGGCAGGCCGCTGCCGTTTTCGCCGGACTGGAAGGGCAATCTGCGTGCCGGGTATCGCCTGCCGCTGCGCGGCAGCCTGGCGCTGGAATTCAACGGCGACGTGAGCTGGCAGGACAGCGTGCAGTACGACCTCAGCCAGACCCCGCAGACCATCCAGGGCCCGTATGCGATCTGGAACGCCAGCATCGCGCTGGCCGACGATGCGCATGGCTGGCGGGTGGCGGTGCTCGGTCGCAATCTCGGCGACCGCGCGTACGCGCCGCTATTGGCCAATGCCACCGGCAACGTGTACCGGCTGGTGCCGCGTGACGACCAGCGCTATGTCGGGCTGCAAGTGCACAAGGATTTTTGACGATGTCCGTGATGCGTTTCGATGGTGATCCGAGCAGTGCAGGCGCGGCGCACGGTGGACGGCGATGAGCGCTGCACGACAGCTCTCGCTCGGGGCGTTCCTGATGGCCACGGGCCACCACGTGGCCGCGTGGCGGCACCCGCAGGCCAGTGCCGACCCGCTGGTGTTCGACCATTATCGCGAGATGGTGCGCATCGCCGAGGCCGCCAGGTTCGATGCGGTGTTCGTCGCCGACAGCCTGGCTGCAGCCGGCGGGCCGGTGGCGTCGCGGATGGCGCGCTCCAGCCTGTTCGAGCCGCTCACGCTGCTGAGTGCGTTGGCGGTGGTGAGCGAGCGCATCGGCCTGATCGCCACCATGAGCACCAGTTACAACGAGCCGTACCACGTGGCGCGCAAGTTCGCCTCGCTGGACCATCTGTCCGGCGGGCGCGCCGGCTGGAATCTGGTTACTTCCGATGCCGCCGATGAAGCATTGAACTTCAACCGCGACGCGCATTACGTGCATGCCGAGCGCTACGCGCGGGCGCGCGAATTCCAGCAAGTGGTCGCAGGGCTGTGGGACAGCTGGGACGACGATGCCTTCATCGCCGATACCGTCGCCGGCGTGCACTACGATCCGGCGCGGTTGCATGTGCTGGATCATCGCGGCGCGCACTTCCAGGTCCGCGGCCCGCTCAACATCGCGCGTGCGCCGCAGGGGCATCCGGTGCTGGTGCAGGCCGGCTCGTCCGAGCCAGGGCGCGCGCTGGCGGCGGAAACCGCCGAGGTGGTGTTCACCGCGCAATCGTCGCTGGCCAAGGCTCAGGCGTTCTATGCAGACATCAAGGGGCGGCTGGAACGGTTCGGGCGTTCGCGCGATGCGTTGAAGGTGATGCCGGGTGTGTTCATCGTGGTCGGGCAGAGCCAGGCCGAGGCGGAGGAAAAATTCGAGCAGTTCCAGGCGCTGGTGGAGCCGGAGGTCGGCATCGCGCTGCTGTCGCGCATGCTGGGCAATTTCGACCTGTCCGGCTATCCGCCCGATGGCCCGTTGCCGGAATTGCCGCTCACCGAAACCGGGCAACGCAGTCGCCAGCAGTTGTTTACCGAGCTGGCCGGACAGGAGCAACTGAGCATTGCCCAGCTCGGCCGGCGCATCGCAGGCGGGCGCGGGCATTACAGCCTGATCGGCACGCCCACGCAGATTGCCGACGAGCTGCAGACCTGGTTCGAGCAGGGCGCGGCCGACGGCTTCAACGTGCTGGTGCCGCATCTGCCCGGCGGCCTGGCCGAGGTCGCCACGCACCTGGTGCCCGAGTTACAGCGACGTGGACTGTTCCGGCGTGAATATGCCGGGCGCACCTTGCGCGATCATCTGGGGCTGGCACGTCCCGTCAATCGCTTCAGCGCACGCTGACTCACCGGATACCTTGATGACCTATCTTGCACACCCCGATCGTTACGATCGTATCGCCTACCGCCGTGTCGGCCGCAGCGGCCTTGTGCTGCCGGCGCTGTCGCTGGGCCTGTGGCACAACTTCGGCGACAGCACGCCGATCGACACGCAACGCGCGTTGCTGCGCACCGCTTTCGACCTGGGCATCACCCATTTCGATCTGGCCAACAACTACGGCCCGCCGTATGGCAGCGCGGAAATCAACTTCGGCCGCCTGCTGCGTGAGGACTTCAAGCCGTATCGCGATGAATTGATCCTCTCCACCAAGGCCGGCTGGGACATGTGGCCGGGTCCGTACGGGCAGGGCGGCAGTTCGCGCAAGTACCTGCTGTCCAGCCTGGACCAGAGCCTGCAGCGCCTGGGCGTGGACTACGTGGACATCTTCTACTCGCACCGCTTCGATGCCGACACGCCGCTGGAAGAGACCGCCGGTGCATTGGCCAGCGCGGTGCAGCAGGGCAAGGCGCTGTATGTGGGCGTGTCGTCGTACTCGGCAGCGCGGACGCGCGAAATCGCCGCGTTGCTGCGCGAGTGGAAGGTGCCGCTGCTGATCCATCAGCCGGCCTACAACCTGTTCAATCGCTGGGCCGAACACGAATTGTTCGACGCAACCGAGGAGGTCGGCGCCGGCGTCATCGCCTTCACGCCGCTGGCGCAGGGCCTGTTGACCGGCAAGTACCTCAATGGCGTCCCCGGCGATGCGCGGGTGAACCGGCCCGGTGGCGACTCGCTGCGGCCGGAACATCTGTCCGAAGCCAACCTGCAGCGCGCACGCGGGCTGGATGCGATCGCGCAGCAACGTGGGCAGAGCCTGGCGCAGCTGGCCCTGGCCTGGGTGCTGCGCGACCGGCGGGTGAGCTCGGCACTGCTGGGCGCCAGTCGCCCGGAGCAGCTGATCGAAAACGTCGCGGCCTTGCAGACGCCGGAATTCAGTGCGGAAGAGCTGGCCGAGATCGAGCGCTTTGCGGTCGAGGGAGGCGTCAACCTCTGGGAAAAACCGTCCACCGATTGGCAATGAGGAACACTCCGATGCGCTACCGCTTTTTGATTGCTGCGTTGCTGTTGTGCGGCATCGCGTGGCTGCAACCCGCAGCGGCCGCCGAGCCGGCGCAGCTGCGTATCGGCTATCAGAAAGCGGTGTCCAGCCTGGTGCTGGCCAAGCAGCATCGGTTGCTGGAGCAGCGCTTTCCGCGCACCAAAATCAGCTGGGTCGAGTTTCCGGCCGGCCCGCAGCTGCTGGAAGCCCTGAACGTGGGCAGCATCGACCTGGGCGGTGCGGGCGATATTCCGCCGCTGTTCGCGCAGGCCGCCGGTGCCGACCTGCTGTACGTGGGCTGGGTGCCGCCCACGCCCAAGGCCGAGACCATCCTGGTGCCGGCCAGCAGCATGCTGCGGCGCGTGGCCGATCTCAAGGGCAAGCGGGTTGCGTTTCAGAAAGGCTCCAGCGCGCACAACCTGTTGCTGCGGCTATTGGCCAAGTCTGGATTGAGCATGCGCGACATCACGCCGTTGTATCTGTCGCCGGCCAACGCACGCGCAGCGTTCGCGGCCGGGCAGGTGGACGCCTGGGCGATCTGGGACCCGTGGTATTCGGCACTGACGCTGGATGGCAGCGCACGCCTGCTCGCCAATGGCGAAGGGCTGGGGCTGACCGGTGGGTTCTTCCTGTCCTCGCGCCGTTACGCCACCGCGTGGGGTCCGTTCGTGCAGCAGGTGATGGCGCAGCTCAACCAGGCCGATGGGCTATTGGAACGCGATCGTGCCGGCAGCATTCGCGTGCTGGCGCAGGTCAGCGGGCTGTCGCCTGCGGTGGTCGAGCGCACGCTGACCCATCGCCCGCCGGCCAGCGTGCAGCCGCTCAGCGCCGAGGTCATCAAGGCGCAGCAGGCCACTGTCGATCTGTTCTACGCGCAGCACCTGCTGCCCAGGCGCGTGCTGGTGGCGCCCGCGGTGTGGCGTGCGCCCGCGGTTGCCGGCCCGCAAGCGGCAGGCAAGCAGGCGGCGGGCAAGTGATGCGCGCAAGCAGGACTACACGCGCAAGCAGGAGCGCATGCGCAAGCAAAAACGCGTGCCCAGCATCCATGAGAGGCCAGGCGCATGCCGTTGTCTCGCTGCATCGCCCAACCAGCAAGGCCGCGCGATGAGTCGCCGCTCGCAGCGTTTAAGTAACGTGCTGGTGCCCTGGCTAGTGCCGCTGGCCTTGCTGGTGGCCTGGCAGGTCGCGGCCTCCGGCGGCTGGTTGCCGCAGCGCATCCTGCCCGCACCGGATGCGGTATTGCGTGCCGCAGTGACGTTGGTACAAACCGGCGAGTTGTGGCAACACCTGGCGATCAGCAGCTGGCGTGCGGCGGTGGGCCTGGCCATCGGCGGCAGCATCGGGTTTGCGCTGGGCCTGCTGACCGGCGTGTCGCGTGTGGCCGAACGCCTGCTCGACAGCACCTTGCAGATGCTGCGCAACGTGCCGCATCTGGCGCTGATTCCGCTGGTGATCCTGTGGTTCGGCATCGACGAGGGGGCCAAGCTGTTTCTGGTGGCGCTGGGCACCTTCTTCCCGATCTATCTCAATACCTATCACGGCATCCGCAGCGTGGACCCGGCCTTGATCGAGATGGCGCGCAATTACGGCTTGCGCGGCCCGCAGCTGTTTGTCGATGTGTTGTTGCCCGGTGCGTTGCCGTCGATTCTGGTCGGCTTGCGCTTTGCGTTGGGGCTGATGTGGCTGACCCTGATCGTGGCCGAAACCATCTCCGCCAGTTCCGGGATCGGCTATCTGGCGACCAACGCGCGCGAGTTTCTGCAGACCGACATCGTGGTGGTTGCCATCCTGCTATACGCGCTGCTGGGCAAGCTGGCCGATCTGGCCGCACGCGGATTGGAAGCCTGGTGGCTGGGCTGGCATCCGGCGCAGCAACAGCGTGCGGAGCTGCGCCGATGAGCGCGACCGAGACCGGTCTGCCGCTGCGCTTGCGCGGCATCGGCAAGCGCTACGGCGACAGCGATGTGTTGCGCGGCATCGACCTGGAGATCGCGCCTGGCGCCTGCGTGGCGGTGGTCGGGCGCAGTGGCTGCGGCAAGAGCACCTTGCTGCGGGTGATCGCCGGGCTGCAGGCGGCCGATACCGGCACCGTCGACAGCGGCCATGCAGCGCTGGCGGCGCAGCGCGACGCGGTGCGGCTGATGTTCCAGGACGCGCGGCTGCTGCCGTGGAAGCGCGTGATCGACAACGTGGCGCTGGGCCTGGGGCGTGCCGGGCGGGCGCAGGCGCAGACGGCGCTGGACGCGGTGGGGCTGGGCACACGTGGCGGCGATTGGCCGGGGGCGCTGTCCGGCGGCCAGCGCCAGCGCGTGGCTCTGGCGCGTGCACTGGTGCATCGGCCGCGGCTGTTGTTGCTGGACGAACCGCTGGGCGCGCTGGATGCGTTGACGCGCATCGAGATGCAGCAGCTGATCGTGCAGTTGTGGCGGCAGCATGGCTTCACCCTGGTGCTGGTCACGCATGACGTGGCCGAGGCGAGCGCGCTGGCCGATCGCATCGTGCTGATCGAGCACGGCCAGGTCGGCCTGGATCTGCCGGTGCCGGTGCCGCATCCGCGTGCCCCCGGCGCGCCGGCCCTGGCGGCAATCCAGGCGCAGGTGCTGGCGCGTCTGCTGGGGACCGCGCAGCTGCCGGCGTCGGCGGCCGTTGAAGATGCCGAGGACGCAGAGGACGCCAAGGATGTCGATGCGGGGCAGGGCGGTGTGACGCACGCCACTGTGCCGCTGCGGCGGATTGTCTAGTGGGCGGATCGTCGGCCCGGGTCTGTCCAAGCCAATGCCAATGCGCAAAGCAGACATCGCGCAGCCCCACAGCAGGCAGCGTGCACCGGCCTTGGTGCCCCGCATCTGCACCTGCGGCGCCCGCCACACCTTGAAACCCCGCATAGCAGCCGCATCTGCACGGTATCGCCGGCGTCGCCGGCCACCCGTTCAGAGGATTCCCCCATGCGGATGGACAAGCTCACCTCGCGGTTCCAGCAGGCGCTGGCCGACGCGCAGTCGCTGGCCGTGGGCCGCGACCACAACATCATCGAGCCGGTGCACGTGCTGGCCGCGCTGCTCGACCAGAGCGGCGGCAGCACGCGCCCGCTGCTGTCGCAGGCCGGCGTCAACGTGCCGCTGCTGCGCGAACGGCTGGGCGAGGCGCTGGACACGCTGCCCAAGGTCTCCGGGCAGGAAGGCAACCTGTCGATCGGCAACGATCTCAACCGCCTGCTCAACCAGACCGACAAGCTGTCCCAGCAACATGGCGATGCGTTCATCGCCAGCGAGTGGTTCGTGCTGGCGGCCGCCGACGATGCCAGCCCGCTGGGCGTGGCCTTGCGCGCGGCCGGCGGCGACAAGAAGAAGATCGCCACCGCCATCGACAAGCTGCGCGGCGGCGAAACCGTGCAGTCGGAAAATGCCGAGGAACAACGCCAGGCGCTGGAAAAATACACCATCGACCTGACCGCACGTGCGGAGAGCGGCAAGCTCGATCCGGTGATCGGCCGCGACGAAGAGATCCGCCGCACCATTCAGGTGTTGCAGCGGCGCACCAAGAACAACCCGGTGCTGATCGGCGAACCCGGCGTGGGCAAGACTGCGATTGTCGAGGGCCTGGCGCAGCGCATCATCAACGGCGAAGTGCCCGAAGGCCTGCGCGGCAAGCGCGTGCTGTCGCTGGACATGGGGGCGCTGATCGCCGGCGCCAAGTTCCGCGGCGAGTTCGAAGAACGCCTGAAGGCGGTGCTCAGCGATCTGTCCAAGAACGAGGGCCAGATCATCCTGTTCATCGACGAACTGCACACCATGGTCGGCGCCGGCAAGGCCGATGGCGCGATGGACGCCGGCAACATGCTCAAGCCGGCGCTGGCGCGTGGCGAGCTGCATTGCATCGGTGCCACCACGCTGGACGAATACCGCAAGTACATCGAGAAGGACGCCGCGCTGGAACGTCGCTTCCAGAAGGTGTTCGTGGGCGAGCCGACGGTGGAAGACACCATCGCGATCCTGCGTGGGCTGAAGGAGCGCTACGCGGTGCATCACGGCGTGGAGATCACCGACCCGGCGATCGTTGCCGCCGCCACGTTGTCCAACCGCTACATCACCGACCGCCAGCTGCCGGACAAGGCGATCGATTTGATGGACGAGGCGGCATCGCGCATCCGCATGGAGATCGACTCCAAGCCGGAGGAACTCGACCGCCTGGAGCGCCGCCTGATCCAGCTCAAGATCCAGCGCGAGATGCTGAAGAAGGAAAAGGACGATGCCTCGCGTCAGCGCCTGGCCGATCTGGAAACCGACATCGACAAGCTCGAACGCGAGTTTTACGACCTCAACGAGTTGTGGAAGTCGGAAAAGGCCGCACTGCAGGGCACCACCAAGGTCAAGGAGCAGATCGAGCACGCCAAGCTGGAACTGGAAGCCGCGCAGCGGCGCCAGGACTACGCCAAGATGAGCGAGATCCAGTACGGCGTGCTGCCGCAGCTGGAAAAGCAGATGGCGCTGGCCAACGAGGTCGAACATCACGACTTCAAGCTGGTGCAGGATCGCGTCACCGCCGAGGAAATCGCCGAAGTGGTATCGCGCTGGACCGGTATCCCGGTCAACAAGATGCTCGAAGGCGAGCGCGACAAACTGCTGCGCATGGAAGACGAGCTGCACCAGCGCGTGGTCGGCCAGAACGAGGCGATCAAGGTCGTCTCCGACGCGGTGCGGCGTTCGCGTGCCGGCCTGTCCGATCCCAATCGCCCGAGCGGTTCGTTCCTGTTCCTGGGGCCGACCGGCGTGGGCAAGACCGAGTTGTGCAAGGCGCTGGCGGACTTCCTGTTCGACAGCACCGAGGCGATGATCCGCATCGACATGAGCGAGTTCATGGAGAAGCATTCGGTCTCGCGGCTGATCGGTGCGCCTCCGGGCTATGTGGGCTACGAGGAGGGCGGCTATCTGACCGAGGCGGTGCGTCGGCGCCCGTATTCGCTGATCCTGCTGGACGAGGTGGAAAAGGCGCACGCCGATGTCTTCAACATCCTGCTGCAGGTGCTCGACGACGGCCGCCTGACCGATGGCCAGGGCCGCACGGTGGACTTCCGCAATACCGTCATCGTGATGACCTCCAACCTGGGCTCGCACCAGATCCAGGAGCTGTCCGGCGACGGCAGCGCGGAGGCCTACACGCAAATGAAGGCCGCGGTGATGGGTGTGGTGCAGGCGCATTTCCGCCCGGAGTTCATCAACCGGCTCGACGATATCGTGGTGTTCCATCCGCTGGACAAGGCGCAGATCAAGTCGATCGCGCGCATCCAGTTGCATGGGCTGGAAAAACGCCTGTCCGAGCGCGGCCTCAAGCTGGACCTGGACGATGCGGCGCTGGAGTTGCTCGGCAATGTCGGCTTCGACCCGGTGTATGGCGCGCGCCCGCTCAAGCGTGCGATCCAGTCGCAGGTGGAGAACCCGCTGGCCCAGCAGATCCTGTCCGGCCAGTACCTCGGCGGCGACACCGTGCGCGTGCGTGCCGAGGGTGGGCGCCTGGTGTTCACCAAGGGCTGAGGCGCGGCGGCAGTTATGCGCCACATGGCTTGCAGAGGTTGAAGCAACCAACGGTCACTGTGCAGGCAGTGCCCGCTGGCGTGATGTGGATGGTGCATGCAGCGCTTCGTTAGCGCTCACAATGCGGCGGTATAAGTTCATCGCCGCTGGTTTGCGGACGCGCGTGCAGAGCCGACGATGGTCGGTACGCCTGTCCGAGCGAGCCGCGCCATGACCGTCGCTTACGCGTTCGACGACACCCTGCATGGCGCGGACCTGTTCGACCTCAGGGTGCAGGGCACTATCTACAGCCGCAGCATGAACCCGACCACCCTGCGGAGCACCGTCTCCCGGTGGGAGAAGAAAGAGGCAATTCACTCTTTAGGCGCGTGGCGACGCGCTGCGCGTGGCCGGTTGCCGGAGACTGCCGAGGCGCCCCCGGGCAATCCTGCTACCATGCGCGCCCCTGAGGTGACTGCCGCAGTTGCGGTGGTTTAAACGGGAATCCGGTGCGTGGATCGCCTTGGCGAGCTGCAATGCCGGAGCTGCCCCCGCAACGGTGGGCGAGGTCAGGTGCCGCAACAAGCCACTGTGCAATCGCATGGGAAGGCGCGGCATCGGAGGCGCACGCCTCCACTCGCGAGCCCGGAGACCGGCCCGAGGGATTGAACCGGCACGCGGTGGGCGTGGCCTTGCTCGTCTGGCGCTGCTGCGTCGGGCGCCTGGCCCGTTGCTGTTTGTCGCCCCATTGCCCCCGCGCGGGTAAGGCGCGGTTCCAGGAGCAGCAGTCGATGTCCGTTTCTTCCGTTTTGCCGCGTCGTGCGGTGCTGGCCGTGGGGCTGTCGCTGTGCGTGGCCAACCTGGCCCACGCCGAGGCCGCCACCGATCTCGACCAGGTCGTGGTCACCGCCTCGCGCACCGCGCAGACCCAGGACCAGACGTTGGCGCCGGTCACCGTGATCGACCGCGCGCAGATCGAGCGTCGCCAGGTCACCGCATTGCAGGATCTGCTGCGTGGCGAAGCCGGGGTGTCGCTGGCCAATAACGGTGGCCCGGGCAAGCCGACCTCGCTGTTCCTGCGCGGCACCGAGTCCGACCAGGTGGTGGTGCTGATCGATGGCGTGCGCATCGGTTCGGCCACCTCGGGCGGCGTGGCGTTGCAGGATCTGCCGATCGAGCAGATCGAGCGCATCGAAATCGTGCGCGGCCCGTTCTCCAGTTTGTATGGTTCCGAAGCGTTGGGCGGTGTCGTCCAGATCTTTACCCGCCGCCCGCAAGGCAGCTTTGTGCCCACCTTCAGCGCGGCCGCCGGCAGCGACGACGCGCATCGTTACAGCGCGGGCGTGGCCGGGCGCAGCGAAGGCGATCTGAGTGAGCGCGGCGGCTGGTACTCGGCCAACGCGGTGCATGACCAAACCGATGGCATCAACGCGTATCTGGACACCAGCTCCAGCGACTACGACCCGGATCGCGATGGCTACCGCAACGATTCGCTGAGCGTGCAGGGCGGCTGGCGCTTCAATCGCCAGTGGGATGCCGACGTGCATGGCCTGCGCACGCAGAGCCGCAACGAATACGATGGCTCGGCCTTCGGCGGCAACCTGTCCAAGGGCGTGCAGCAGGCGGTCGGCGGCCGCGTGCGTTACGCGCCCACCGATGCGCTCACGCTCACTGCCAGCGTCGGCAGCAGTTCCGATCTGAGCGATGCGTATTACGACGGTGTGTATCTGTCCAGCTACGACACCCGCCGCAAGCAGGGCGCATTGCAGGCCGATATCGCTGCCGGAGCGGGCCTGTTCACGGTCGGCTTCGACTGGCAGCGCGACGCCATCGCCAGCAGCGACAATTACGATGCCGACAGCCGCATCGACCGCGCCGCATTTGCGCAGTGGCAGCAGCGCTTCGGTGCGCAGTCCTTGCAGGCCAGCCTGCGTCGCAACGACAACAGCCAGTTCGGCGGCAAGACCACCGGCAGCCTGCTGTGGGGTTGGGATGTCGCCGAACATCTGCGCCTGACCGCCAGCTACGGCACCGCGTTCAAGGCGCCGACCTTCAACGAGTTGTATTACCCCGATTTCGGCAATCCGTTGCTGGGACCGGAAACCTCCAGCAGCACCGAGCTCGGCCTGCGCGGCAGCTACGACTGGGGCACCTGGACGCTGAGCGCGTTCCAGACCCGCATCGACGATCTGATCGCCTACGACGCGTCGTTGGTGGATGCGGCGCATCCGTTCGGGCAGCCGAACAATATCGATCAGGCGCGCATCCGCGGCGTGGAAGCCGGCTACGACACCGAGCTGGCCGGCTGGACCGTGCGCAGCGCCTTGACCTGGCTGCAGCCGCAGGCCGATGGCGAGGTCAATCATGGCAACTGGTTGCCGCGGCGCGCGCGGCAGAGCGGGCGCATCGATGCGGACCGCAGCTTCGGTGCATTCGGCGTCGGCGCGAGCCTGTTCGGGTCCGGCAAGCGCTTCGACGATCTGGCCAACACCGAGCGTCTGGCCGGTTACGGGTTGCTGGATCTGCGCGTGAGCTATGCAGTTAATGCGGACTGGAAGGTGTCGCTCACCGCCAACAACGTGTTCGATCGCCAATACGAAACCGCACGCTGGTATGCGCAGCCGGGGCGCAATTATCTGCTGACACTGCGTTATCACGCCGCGCAGTAAGCGCGGCTGTTGCACCGGCCACGGTCGGCAACGAGGTGGGGCAGGGCATCGTGCCGTTGTGCGAACTGACGCGTCGATTTGTCTACGAGGCCGGCCGGCTGCACCAGGCATTGGCGCTACAGTGCGCGCGTGTCGTGCTGGTGGTGAAAGGTTTGCCGATGGTTCTGAAGGGAGAGGTAGTGTGACAAGCGATTGGATCTATGGTGCCTGCGCGCTGCCGGACGCGCGCGTGCGCTCGGCTGCGCTGGCACGGCAGGAACAACTGACCAAGCCGCCCGGCGCGCTGGGCCGGCTGGAACAGCTGGCGGTGCAACTGGCGGCCTGGCAGCGCAACGAGCACCCCACCGTGCAGCGGGTCTGGATCGCGGTGTATGCCGCCGACCACGGCGTCGCTGCCGAGGGCGTGTCTGCGTTTCCGCAGGCGGTCACCGGGGAGATGGTGCGCAATTTCGCCCGTGGTGGTGCCGCCATCGCAGTGCTGGCGCGCGAGCTAGGTGCGCGCCTGGAAGTGGTGAATCTGGGCGTGGTCAACGACCCGGGCGAGTTGCCGCGTGTGCGGCGTGCCTGGATCGCGCCGGCCAGCGCCAACATCTGCGATCAGCCGGCGATGAGCTCCACCCAGTTGCGCGATGCGCTTGCCGCGGGCGCCGAAAGCGTTGCGCAGGCAAAAAGTTGCGACACGCAGCTGTTTGTCGGCGGCGAAATGGGCATCGGCAACACCACCTCGGCTGCGGCGCTGGGCTGCGCGTTGCTGTCGCAATTTCCGCAGGCGATGGCCGGCGCCGGCACCGGGCTGGATGCCGAGGGCATCGCGCACAAGGCGATGGTGATCACCCGTGCGCTGGCCTTGCATGCCGATGCCTCCACCGCACTGGAGCGGCTGCGCCGGCTGGGTGGTTTCGAGATCGCCGCCCTGGTCGGCGCCTACATCGCCGCGGCGCAGGCCGGGATTCCGGTGCTGGTGGACGGTTTCATCAGCACCGCCGCGGCGCTGGTCGCCACCCATCTCAATGGCGGCGTGCGCGAATGGCTGTTGTTCGGGCATCGCTCGCAGGAGCGCGGCCACGCCGCCTTGCTGCGTGCACTCGATGCCGAGCCGTTGCTGCAGCTGGACCTGCGCCTGGGCGAGGCCAGCGGCGCAGCGGTGGCGATTCCGCTGCTGCGTCATGCCTGCGCCTTGCACAACGGCATGGCCACCTTTGCCGAAGCCGGCGTGTCCGACGCATGAGTGCGCAGATCACCTTGCTGCGGCACGGCGACACCGGTTAGCGCAGCGACTGCGGTTCGACGCCGCACCGTCGCCGCCGGCGCCGCTGCAACTGCGCCGCTCGACGGCGGCGCGCATGCGGTGCTGCGCCATGTGGGCTCGTATGCGAGTCTGGAAGACGCGCTCGACCGCGTGCTCGCCCAATGGCGGCCCGACGCTGCGACGTCCTGTGCGATGCGCCGCTGCACTATCTCTACCTGGACGATCCCGAAGCGGTGGTAGAGGCCGAACTGCATGCCGACCTCCGCGTGCCGGCCCAGCCTTCGACGGACGCTGATGCTGCCGGCTGCCCCGCTACTGGCAAAAACACCATCTGCGGTGGCGGATGCATCAGGAACTGCTGATGCGAAATATTCCACGCATACGCGCCGGCCAGCGGGAAGGCCAGGCAGTCGCCCGGTGCCAGCGCCGCGACGTGCTGGTTGCGTGCCAGCACGTCCTTGGGCGTGCACAACTGCCCGACCAGGGTGACCGGCGTGTCACGCAGCACAGGAGCATGCGCACCACGCAACACAAGGAACGGGTGATCGTGGCCTTGCGCGGCCGGGGTGCGGAAGTGATGGGTGCCGCCGCGGGCGATCGCAAACCACTTGCCGTGGCTGCGCTTGAGGTCGAGCACTTCCATCAGGTACCAGCCGCAGCTGGCGCTGACGTAGCGGCCGGGTTCCAGCCGCAGGCGCAGCGCCTGGCCGTGTTCGCCCAGCAGGGCGGGCAAGCCGGCGCAGAAGCCGGCCCAGTCGAACGACGACTCCGGCGCCAGATACTCCACGCCGAAACCGCCACCGGCATTCACCCGCAACGGGCCGAGCCCGTAGGCCTGCCGCCACTGCTGCACGGTGCGCAAGTAGGCGGCGATCAGATGCAGCTGCGCGCCGGCATCGCGCTGGTGCGACATCAGATGGAAATGGAAGCCTTCCAACCGCAGCGAGGCGCTGGCCCGCAGCCGTTGTATCGCCGCGTCCAGATCGTCCGGGTCCAGGCCGAACGGCGAGGGCTGGCCGCCCATCATCAGACGCGTGCTCTGTGCGCCGGGTACGGCGATGTTCATGCGCAGGAACACCGGCACGCAGCGGCCGGCCTGCGCTGCAATGGCGGCCAGGCGTTCCAGTTCGCCCAGGCTTTCCACATGCACGGTGCAGTCGGGCAGCGCGGCGGCCTGGGCCAGTTCGGCATCGAGCTTGCCCGGGCCACCGAACAACAGCGCGGCCTGGGGTTGTTGCCGATGCAGCCAGGCCAGTTCGCCGCCGGAGGCCGCCTCGAAGCCATCCACGTGCGGTGCGAGCGTTTGCAGGATCGGCGGCTCCGCATTGGCCTTTGCCGCGTAGAACAGCTCGCAGTCGGCCGGTAGTTGCGCGCGCATCCAGGCCGCATGCGCATCCAGTGCGGCCAGGTCGTAGACGTAGGCGCAGAGCGGGCCATCGCTGCGGTCGCGCACACGGGCCAATGCCTGCATCAATGCGGCGCTGTCGATGCGCAGGCTCATGCCGCCACCCGCCGTGCCACTGCGATGGGTGGAATCGGATTGGGCAGGGCGGTGTAGTCGGATTGACGATCGGCGCGTTGCCACAGCCGCGTGCCCAGGTTGTTCTTGCCGGGTAGCGGCGCGCCGTCGAGCAGGCCCTGCAGCGCGGCTTGCGCGCCATGACGTTGCTGCCAGCGTGCGGCGATCTCGCCCACGCATTGCCACAGGCGTGCTTCGAGCGCCGCATCGCCTTCGGTCAGATGGAAGATCGCCTCGGCCAGATTGTTGACCAGCGCGCAATACGCCACGCGATTCCAGCCCTGTTCCGGGGTGTAGTACAGCGATTGTCGCGCGCGTTCGCCCACGCCCTGCAAGCGCGTGGCGGGCCAATGGTGTGCGAGCAGTTTGGTGCCTTCCAGGTCGCGGATCCACACCCGCGTCGGCCAGCCATCGGCAAACCCGATCACGGTGTTCTGCAGATGCGGTTCCAGCGCGATGCCGTGCTGGAACAACGCACTCCACACGCCCTCCAGCAGCAAGCCGGCATAGGCACGGAACCACAGCAGCGTGGCGGTGTGACGATCCATCTGTGCGCTGCCCAATGCCTGCAACCTGGATGCACACACGCTGTTGCCCTGCGCATCGCAGGTGAACAACGCGGCGGCCACCTGCGGCTGCCAACGCGCACGTTGCGCCGCAGGAATGGTCTGCCGATACAGGATGCCGAAGCTCTCCGACAAGCCACGCGCTGCCAGCGGGTCGGCGTCGTGCAGGGCGGGATCGACCTGCGCGACCTCCAGCGAGGTCGCCGCAGGCTCCAGCATCACATCGAAGCCCGGCACCTGCGCCGCCAGCGCACGCCAGCTCGGCGCCAGCAGCTCGGTGAGCGCGACCGCACTTTCCAGCTCGTACCAGGCGTTCTTGCGCACGCAGTTGGTCAAGCGCACATGCACCGAACACTTGAGGAAATAGTCCAGCTCCGGGTGATACAGCGTGCGCACCGACGAGGTCGGCCGCAGTGCGTCGCCCAGTACGCCGACAGGCGCGATCAGCCCGCGCGCCTGCAGGGTGCGCAGCAGCGGGTCGTCGAGCAGACGCTGCGCTTCCCACGGATGACAGGGATACAAGTCGTCGCTGCCGGACAGCTGCCGCAGGCTGGCACGCACATCGCGGCCTTGCATGCGCAGCAGCCGTGGGTCGATGCGGAACCAGAACAGCTGGAACGCGGCGCGTGCTTCCGGCGCGCAGGCCAGCACCTGCGCCAGATCGACGCCTTCGCGGCTCTTGGGCGTGGGATGCAAGGCATGCCCCCACAGCATCGATTGTTCGGCGTCGATCATCGCCTCGCCGGTCGCAGCGCTGCCCTGTGCCTGGCGCAGCAGTGTGGCAGTGATCGCCACGCTGTTGGCGCTTTGCGCGAGCAGTTCCGGATTGACCGCCTGCGCGCTGCCCAGCGCCTGCAGCAGGCAGCGCGCCAACGCATGCGCGTCCAGGCTCTGCCACGGTTGGCCGGCGCTCTTGAGAAACGGCGTGGAGGCGAAGCGGCAGCGGCCCAGGCGATCGGCATAGGCAATGCGTACGCACAGCGCGCCGGTGCCGCCCAGATCGATCCGCAGCCAGCGTTGTTCGGCCACACGCGGGCCGGGGCGATCGAGCCCGCGATAATCGAAGTCCACTGCGCGCTGCGGAATCGCGAACTCGCGCAGGTAGCAGTTCAACCAGCAGGTGCAGGCCTGCGCGTCGGCCATGCTGTCGTACCAGGGGTCATGCATCGTGTGCGGCGACATCGGTGGATCTCCTCGAAGGGAAGCGCACCAGAACGGTGAGCGCAGCGGCCGCCGCAGCCAGCGCGGCAGCCAGGAAGGGGGTGGCAGGGCCGGCCGCCTGGGCCAGCGCGCCGGCAGCGGCGCCGGCGAACACGCCGGCCCATTTGCCGCACGCATCGAAGCGGCCGAACAGGCGCCCGGCGCCATGCCCGCTGGCGACCAGCGCCAGGCTGCGGTTGAGCCCACGCAGCCCGAACAACATGCCCAGGCCGAACAGCAGCCGCGCCGCTGCCAATGCGATGGGGTCGTGCAGCAGCGCCTGCCACAGGCAGGCCACGGCGAACAGCACCAGGCCGGGCACCAGCCAGGCCTCGCCATCGCCGCGCCGCCACCACGGCAGCACCACCAGATAGACCAGGTGCGGCAGGCTGTAGAGCAAGCCTGCCAAGGCGTCGTGAGCGGCACCGCGCGCCAGCGCATACGGGATGAAGTAGGGGAAGGTCACCACCATCGCGAAGCAGAACAGGAATTGCGCGCTCAGCAACGCAGGCCACAGTGCGCTGGCCGGTGTGGTGGTCTGTGCTGACGCCGACAGCGACGACGCAGCTGCAAGCCTGGAGGGTGCCGACTGCGCAGTGGACGCTGTCGGCCGCACCGCAGGCCGGTCGGCCGGCAGACGCCAGGTCAGCGCGAACGCCAGCAGCGGCAGCAGCGCAAGCGCGCGATACAGCGACTGCGCCGGGCCGAGCGCCACTGCCAGACCCAACAACGCAGGCGCGCTGACCATCGCCAGGCGCGCCGAGTACTGCGTCCAGTCGAGCGCGCGCGCCAGCGGGCCGGCCTGCGGCTGGCTGGCCAGATACGCATTGGCCGCCGCCAGCGAGCCGCCGCAGGTGCCTTGCACGATCAGGCCGATCACCAACCAGCTCAGCGACGGCGCAAAGCCGGCGATCGCAAAGCCCAGCGCCAACCCCAGTTGCGCACGCAGCAACGAACGCTTGCGTCCATAGCGGTCGGCCAGGCGCCCCCAGGTGCCGGCCGTCAACGCAGTGCACAGCGTCGGCAACACGTACAGCACGCCGCTCCAGCCAACCGCCGCAGACGGTGCCAGCTCTGCCAGCACCTGCGGCAGAAACAACGGCATGCCCAATGCGGTGAAGGCGGCCAGGTAATGCGCCGCCAGCACCGGGCCCAGGATGCGCCTCATCGCTGACCGCCCCCCTGCCGGTGCGGCATCTGCTGCGCACAAGCGAAGGCGTCGCCGAAGGGATTGGGCGCGCTATCGCCGTAGAACTTGTTGATGTCGCTCGCGCCGGTGAGCTGTTTGCTGAGCAGGCTGCCGGCGCTGAGCAGGTACTTCACCGGCAGCCGCGGTGCGGCCAGCAGGCGGCGTGCGGGGCCGGTGTCGATGCCGTCGACGTCCAGCTGCGCCAGCGTCAAGGCGAACTGCGTCTGCAACTGCGTGTACAGCGGCGTGCGCAGCGCGGGCCGCCATTCGGCCAGGCCTTCCAGCACCGCCTGCAGATCCAGTTGCAGCACGATGGTGCAGAACATCTGCGCCAGGGCGTGCGGCGCGTCTACCGCGATGCGCGCATCGTGCAGCGGGCCCAACGCGTCCAGATCCGGCAGCTGTGCGCGCAACTGCGGCAGGACGATGCGCGCGGCGTCGTTGTCCTTCATCAGCAGCCGCGTCGCCTGGCCATCGGCGTAGACCAGCACGCTGTTCTGCTGATTGGCTTCCAGTGCGATGCCGTAGCGCAGCCACAGGCGCAGATGCACCGCCAGCATCAGCTCGGTGTACTGGCGCCACCAGCCGAGCACATCGCCGTGCGCAAAGCGCTCGGCCAGATGGACCGCCATCGGGCGGCCGTCCGGCAACAGCGCGCATAGCGCGGCCACCGGCACCAGCGTGGCGTCGTCCAGCGGTGGGTAACGCCGCAGCAGATAAGCCAGGTGACGCGTCTGACCCACGTGCCCGCCGTGCGATTCGTCCGCGAACACGCAGCGGCCGCGCAAGGCCGGATCCAGCGCATCGATGCGACGCAGTGCGCGCTCAAGCCAGTGACCGTCGTATAGCGTGGAGGGCTTGATCAGGCGCAGATTGAGCGCGCCCAGCGTGCGCATCGGGATCGGCAACTTGAGATGCAGCTGCGGATGCTGCAGCGGCACCAGCGTGCGGACCGACAGGGTGGGCCGCACTTCCAGCCAGGCCTGCGGCGCTCGCAGGCTGCCTGCCGGCAGCGCAAACCCGTCCTGCTCCAGGCGCGCCCACACCAGCGGATGCACTGGCCAGGCGACATGCGTGTCGGCCAGCGCGGGCGACAGGCCCAGCGTGGCGAAGTCCGGCCACAGTCCGGCCGGCGCCATGCTGGTGCAGCTGGCCTGCGCACGCGGAATCGCCAGCCAGCGCAGCGCGAAGGTGGGCGCAAACTCCGGTGCGTAACCACGCAGTTCCGAGGCATCCAGCCCGGCCTTGGCGCGTGCGGTCGGATAGAACGGATGATCGCGATAGCTGGCCAGTTGATCGCAGCGATACGCACGCTCGGCCGCATCTGCATGCTGCAATGCGTTGAGCAGCGCAGGCGCCTGCGCATCAAAGGCCTGGCGCGCCAGGCCCAGGTGGGCGGCAGCGCACTCGGCTTCTTCGGCGTAGGCGCGATGCAGCTGTTGCGTCTCCACATCCAGTTGCGCGCTCATGCGCTGCAGCCACGCCTGCGCACCGCGTTCGACATGCGTGCCAGCGGCGGTCTGCACGATCCAGCTGTCGCCGCAGGCACTGATGTCCTGCAGATAGCCCTGCCGATGGATCGGCAACCACAGCGTGCCATCGGGCAGATGTGCGATGCGCCACCAGCCCTCCACCGGGCTGGGGTCGGTCCATGCCGCCAGTACGCTTGTGTCGGGTATGGCGGCGCTGCCGCGCGTGGCGATCCCGCGCAGGTCTTCGCGCAGGCAGGCATCGATGATGCGTGTGGCGATATAGCGCTGGTCGGCGGCACTGCTCATGCGCGCAGCTCCGCGCCATCGATCCGCCACTGCAGCCCCGCTTCGGCATGCACCACCGCCCGTTGCAGCGCCTGTGCATCGCTGGCCACTGCGCTCAGCACGCCCAGGTAATCCTTGTTGGAATGGCTCAAGCGGATGCGCTCGCCTGGTGCGCGCATGCGCCGGTACTGCACATCGCTGTGCGCATCGTGGTGGCGGCGATCTTCGCTGGCGGTCACCAGCTCGCCGTCCTGCTCGGCGACGTAGTAACGCAGCAGGGCATGGGCGCGATCGCAGCGCAGCTGCGGCAGCGGCAGGCCCAGATGCGGCGCCAGCGCGGCAGTGAACCATTGCCTGCCGAACATGTCGTCGAGCAGGAACTCGCGGCGGTCGCCGATGCTGCGGTAGTTGATCTCCACCAGCACCGGGCCGTCGCTGGTGAGGACGAACTCGCTATGGCACAGCCCGAAGCCCACACCGAAGCTGCGCAGCTGTTGCAGTGCCTGCGCAATCACCGGCGTGTCCACGCGGGCATCCCACTGCGCCTCGCATTCCACGAAGTGCGGCGGCGGCGACAAGCGCACCTTGAAGCCGCCCAGTGCCTGCAGCGTGTGGCCGTCGCCCAGCGTTTCCAGCGTAAACAGCGCGCCTTCCAGCATGCCTTCCAGCAACACGGTGCGCTGCGGATGGCGCTGCCACACATCGTCCAGGTATGCCTGCAATTGCGCGATATCGGCGCAATGGCGCACGTCCAGACTGGCCACGCCCTCGCGCGGTTTGGCCACCACCGGCCATGGAATGTCGGCCGGCAACGCGGCGCCCGGCGCCAGCGCGCAGAACCACGGCGATGGCAGCCCACGCGCACGCAGGCGCTGACGCATCGCCGCCTTGTTCTTGGCCGCGTAGCAGACCTGCCAATCCTTGCCGGGCAGGCCAAGACCCGCTGCGACCAGCGCCGTGCTGGTCTGCAGATGATCGCTGTTGCTGAACACCGCGCGCGGCGACACATCGGCGTCGTGCAGCACATCCAGCACGCCGAGCGGATTGAACACATCGCATTCGATGACCCGTTGCGGGGCGTGCTCGGGGTGCTCGCGGAAATGGCTCAGGTGATCGAGTCGGTGGTCGGTCAGCAGCCACACCGGCAGGCCGAGCGCGTGCGCGGCCGGCAGAAAGCCTTCGGTGATGGCTGGATGGCAGACATGGGTGAGGATCACCAACGGTGCAGCGGATGTCGCAGTCATGGCAGCTCTCGTTCAACAGGACGGTGGAAAAACCGGTACCGAAACGGGCTGCCTGGCGCCGCGGGGGCGTTGGGTGGCCTGCGATACGGTGATCGCATGCCGCATGCTGCGGCAGGGCGACGCGCGTCGTGCACGCCGTGTGGTCTGCGGCGCTCGCCAGCGCGAGCGCCGTTGCCGTCAGGCGACCGACGCCCCTGTACGTCGATCGCGACGGTATGTGCCGGGTTGAATGCTTAAAACGTGTACTCCAGCCCGGCGGTGACGGTGCGCGACGGCGCGGCCTGGCGGCCCCACGGGCTGGTATCCACGCCGCGGAACCAGTACTGCCGATCGAACAGGTTATTGATCGCCAGCGATGCGCTGAATTTTTGTCCATCGCGTTCGAACAGGGTATGGCTTACCTGCGTGTTCCAGACCCAGTACGAAGGCAGCTCGCCGACCGAGGCGATGGCGTTATCCTGCATGGTGTTCGCGGCATCGCTGTAGGCCTTGCTGAAGTAGTAGCTCGACAGTGCGACAGTGGTGTGACCGAGCGTGTAGTTGCCGCCCAGGGTGATCTGGTTGCGCGAGGTGTAGGGCACGCGCAGCCCGCGGAATGCGCCCGATTCCTGGCTGGCATCCAGATACGCATAACCGGCATTGAGCGTGAGCGCGCGCAGGTTTTCCGGGCTCCATTGCAGTTCCAGCTCACCGCCTTGGTGGCGGGTCTTGCCAAGGTTGCGGAACACGCGCGTGGTGTTATCCAGCTGGATCTGCTGATCGAAATCGATCAGATACGCACCGAGCTGGATGCGGGTGCGGTCGTTGGGCTGATACCGCGTGCCGGCTTCGTAATTCCACGCAAGTTCGGCATCCAGATTGTTGCCGAAGATGATCTGGGTGACCTGCGGCGCGCGCAGCGAGCGCTGTCCGTCCGCGTAGAAGAACCATTGTGCGTTGGCCTGGAAACCGACCGTCAAACCCGGCAATACATCGCGGGTCTGGTTGCGCGTGCGCAGGCCGGTGGCGCGGTTGAAATAGCGCGAATCCAGCCGCTCGTAGCGCAGGCCCGGGGTGATGGTCAGGCGTTCGTCGGGCAGGGTGATCGCGTTGCTGACGTAGGCCGCCAGGGCGCGATCCTCGAACTGCCAGTCGCGCACGCTGGTGAACAGGCCATCGCGCAGGCGCAGATTGCCGACCAGGAAATCGATGTCCTCGCGCACCGTACGCACGCCGGCGGTCCACTGCTGACGCACGCCACCGGCATCGCCCATGGTCCAGCTCAGGCGCGGCTCGCTGCCGGCCACGCGGAAGTCGCGCGGGGCGGTCTGGCGCAGTTGCGGCGGCAGGTCCGAACGCCAGGTTTCGGCGGCCGCCTGACGCATGCCGACGATGAAGTTGCGGCTGCTGCGCGCGCTGAAGTTGGTCCAGGACAACCGGACATCCTGCAGCGGCCCCCAGTCTCCGAACAGCTGCTCATACCCCAACGATGCACGCGTGGTGCGGCCATTGAAGCTGTCCAATGGGCGCGTGGACTGGCGCGGGTCGCGCCGGTAGTCGTCCGGGCTGAGTGCGCCGGCCAGATCCATGTCGACCAGATAGCGTTGCACGCTGGCCTTGAGCAACTTGGTGTCGTCCAGCCACCACTCCGCACGCACGCGCAGGTTGCTGATGTCGGTATCGCTGTGCGCGCGCCAATACTCGCCGTAGCTGCGATTGGCATCGACCTGCAGGCCGACGTTGTCGGTGAGGTAGCCGCCGCTGCTGAGCGCGCTGTCCTGCAGGAACTGGCCCTGGCCGCCGGCGGTGACCTTGTGCGCCAGCGTGGTGCTCCACTGGCTGGGGATCTCCTTGCTGACCAGGTTGATCACCCCGCCGACGTTATTCGGCCCGTACTGCACGGCCGCGCCACCGCGCACGATATCGATGCGGTCGATCTGATTCAGCCCCACCGGAAACAACGACAGACTGGTCTGCCCGTACGGCGCCAGTGCCAGCGGAATGCCGTCTTCCAGCACCTGCACGCGGCCGCTGCGGCTTTCGTACAGGCCGCGCAGCATCAGCTGCGGCAACGCGCCGGTGCCGGTTTCGTCGAAGATCTTGATGCCCGGTACGCGCTGCAAGGCATCGTCCAGCGAGCGGTTGCCGCCATTGCGCAGTTGTTCGCGGTCGATCACCTGACGGCTGCCGGCATAGCGCTGCACGTCGTCTGGCTTGGAACGCCCGAGCAGGCTGCCTTGCACCTGGATCGCGTCCAGCGCGCGGATCGGCGTTTGCGCATCGGTGGCCGCCACATCCGGCGACTCGATGGCGTACGCCAACGGCGGCAGGGTCAGGGTAGCCGCAGCGATGGCGATGGTCAGGGCGTGGAAACGGAACGTCGACATCTACGGCGTGCTCCTGCAGGCGGGCGGTGGAGTGGGTGCGGCGAAGGTGGCCAGGTGAGCGCGCAGTGCGCGTTGAATCAGCGCGCGGTCTTCGCCGGCAAGCAGCCAGCGCAGATCGGGCTGTTGCAGCCAGTGCGTGCGCTGCGCCTCGGTGCGCGGATTGGGGCAGAACGGCACCTCGGCCGCAACGCATTGCGCATGCAGTTGCAGCAGCAGCTCCCACACCTGTGGATGGGTCGGTTGCGGGCCCAGGCCCAGATCCAGCGCAAGATCCAGTGCGCCTTCCATCACCAGCGCCACGCCGGGTACTGCCAGCATCTCCGGTAGCGCCGCAATGCCGGCGGCACTTTCGATCATCGGCACCATGCGGATATCGCGATTGGCGTGCGCGATGTAGGTGGGCAGGTCGACAGTGCCGAAGCCGGTGACGCGCCCGCCGGTGATGCCGCGCCGGCCCAGGGGCGGGAACCGTGCCGCGGCGATGGCAGCGGTCAGTTGCGCGGCCGACTCGGCGCGCGGAATCACGATCCCGCGCGCGCCGGCATCCAGCACCCGGCCGATCAGTTTTTCGTCCACCTCCGGCACGCGGACCCAGGCCTCGCAACCGGACAGCTCACAGGCGCGGATGGCGTGTTCCAGTGCGTCCGGCGCGCGCAGCACATGTTCCAGATCGAGCACCACAAAGCCATAGCCGATGCGTCCCAGCAGTTCGCACAACTGCACGCTCGGCACTGCATTGAGAACACCAACCGCAAACGCCATGGATGAGGCCGGCAAGGGAACGGGCGCTCATCCTGCTCTTGATGGGAATGATTATCAAGTGGATTTGGAGGGCAGTTTTCGGTTCCCTGGTCGCAGTTCGATCAAAACGCGACCACGCGCCGTTCCGCACTGAACCACCTGCGCGTAACAAAAAACCCGCAGGCGCTGCCGGCGGGTCTTCGTTTTGTGCAGCGCTGCGTCATCCCGCCGCGCGGTTACGACGCCGGCACGCGCAACGCCCGATACGGCGGAGTGGACATCACCATCTCGGCCAGCGAATAGGCCAGCTCGCGTTCGGCCAGCACTGCGCCGTCGGCGCCGTGTTCGAGCAGGTGCTTGACCTCGGTATCGCTGTGCGCACGCGCCAGCAGCGTCAGCGCCGGGTTGATGGCGCGCAGCTTGGCCAACGCCTCGCCGGCTTCCAGCGGCTGCGGGATCGCAAGAATCGCGATCTTGGCGTGCTCCGGGCGGGCTTCGGCCAGCACGCGGTCGGCCGCCGCGCTGCCGCGGATGCCGGGAATGCCGGCCGCATGCGCCTTGGCCACGTGATCGCTGTTGTCGTCGATCACCAGCACCGGCACGCCGCGGCTACGCAACAACTGCGCCAGCGCGCTGCCCACACGGCCATAGCCGATCACGATCGCATGGCCGTCCAGTGGCAGCGGCGGGCCGGGCGGCAGTTCCGGCTCCACTTTGGCCGGGGCGTCCTGCGCCTGCCTGGCCTGCCAGCGGTCCAGCCACGAGAACAGGAAGGGGTTTGCGATGATCGACAGCAGCGCGCCGGCCAGGATCAGGTCGCGCCCGGTTTCCGGCAGGATCGCCAGCTGCACGCCCAGCCCGGCCAGGATGAAGGAGAACTCGCCGATCTGCGCCAGGCTGGTGGAAATGGTCAGCGCGGTGCCGGTGGGGTGGCCGAACGCACGCACGATCACGAACGCGGCAAGGGACTTGCCCAGGGTCACGGTCAGGAACGTGGCCAGTACCTGCCACGGATGCTCGACCAGGATCAGCGGGTCGAACAGCATGCCCACCGAGACGAAGAACAGCACCGCGAACGCGTCGCGCAACGGCAGCGAATCGCTGGCGGCCTTGTGGCTGAGCTCGGATTCCTTCAGCAACATGCCGGCGAAGAACGCGCCCAGCGCGAACGACACCCCGAACAGCGTGGCCGACAGGAACGCCACGCCCAGCGCGATGCCGAGCACGGCCAGGGTGAACAACTCGCGCGAGCCGGTGGCGGCGACCTTTTCCAGCGACCACGGAATCACCCGCCGCCCGACCACCAGCATCACCGCCACGAACGCCACCATCTTGAACAGCGTCAAGCCCAGCGCGGCCAGCAGCGAGGTGGACTCGCCCGCGTGCGCCGCAGCCGGCGCGGCCGTGCCCAGCACCTCGGCCAACGCCGGCAACATCACCAGCGCGATCACCATCACCAGGTCTTCGACGATCAGCCTGCCCACCGCGATGCGGCCGCGCTGGGTTTCCAGCAGGCGGCGCTCTTCCAGTGCGCGCAGCAGCACCACGGTACTGGCCACCGACAGCGCCAGACCGAACACCAGCCCATGCATCAACGGCCAGCCCATGCTCCAGGCCAGCGCCCAGCCGAGCAGCGTGGCGACCACGATCTGCGCCAACGCGCCCGGAATCGCGATCCATTTCACTTCCATCAGGTCGTCGAGCGAGAAGTGCAGGCCCACGCCGAACATCAGCAGCATCACGCCCAACTCGGACAGCTGGTTGGCCATGGTCTGGTCGGCCACGAAGCCGGGCGTGAACGGCCCGACGCAGACACCGGCCAGCAGATAGCCGACCAGCGGCGAGAGTTTCACTTTTTGTGCGAGCGTGCCCAGCACGAAAGCGACCGCGAGGCCGACGGCGATGATGTCGATGAGGCTGGTGTCGTGATGCATTCCAATCCGTTGTGAGAGTGTCCGAGAGAGCGTCGCGGGCGCGACCAGCCAACGGCACTGCGCCGGGCGTCGCCTGCGGGCATTGCGTGGTCATGGCTGGAGTCCGGCGCGGGGGAACAGGACCGCGTTGCTGGTCCGGTGGCCGGACGCCCATAGTACACAGCGCTTGATTAACGCGATGCGACACGCAGCGCATGTACGTACGCACACGGACGGATGCGTCGGACGCGACGCGTAAACCGTAGTGGCCCGTGCGCGATCGCGCAACGTCGCAGCGATGGCGGCGATGATGTGATCGCGCGCTTCGTCCAGGCCGCAGACAACGGCCGCCGCGTGAGCGATGAGGAGATCGTCTCCGACGCGATTCTGCCGTTTTTTGCCGGCTACGAAGCCACCGCCAACATGATCTGCAATGCGCTGGTCGCCCTGCATCGGCATCCGCAGCAATTGCGCCTGCTGCAGGAAACCCCGAGCCTGCTACCCAATGCGGTGCGCGAATGCATGCGCTACGACAGCTCGGTGCAGATCGCCACACGCACGGCGTTGCAGGATTCCGAGATCGAGGGCGTAGCCGTTCCCCAGGGCGCCATGCTGTATCAGATGCTGTGCGCGGCCAATCACGACAGCCTGCAATTCACCGACAATGCGCCGGCAATCACCGCAGCAGATGACGCACGGCGGCTGCACGCGAATCGAGATGCCCGCAACGACAAACACCGCCGATCACTCGGCGGTGTTTGCTTATACGCATGCGCGGATCGGCACGTCCGCTCGAAACCGCCGATCAGAACCGGTAGGTGACCCTGCCGTACCAGTAGCGGCCGTTGAAGCCGAACGGCGACAACGACGAATACTGCAGGCCACCGGCGCGGTCGTCGTAGGCAGTGGTCAGCTGCGCCTTGGTCGGATACTGGTTGGTGAGGTTGTCCGCGCCCACGGTGAAGGTGAACGCGTTCCAGGTCTGGCTGGCGGCCAGATTCAACAGCCAGCGCGCGTCGTAGGTCTGGTCCTGGCTGCCATCGACCGGGTCGCTGATGCGCTTGATCGATCCATAGCGGGTGGCGTTGACGTTGAGCGCAAAGCCGCCCAGCGTCCAGTCGGCCGCCGCCATGTACTTGGTGCGCGGGGTGGCGTCGGTGAGCAGGCCCTGGCTGGCGCGCCCGAAGTTGGGGTTGGACAGTTCCAGGATCGTGGTCTTGTTGTAGTTGGCGCTGGCACTGAGATTGAGCTTGCCGTAGCTGCCCAGGTCGGCGAGATAGCTGTTGATCCAGTCCACGCCGCGGGTGCGGCTGGTGGCGCCATTGACGAAGAACTGCACCGCGGCCACCTGGCCGATCGGCTGCGCCAGCTGCAGCTGGTCCGAATACAGGATCTGGTCCCAGATGCGGATCTGATAGACGTCCAGGCTGGAGGTGAAGTTGGCGGTCGGCTGCCAAACACCGCCCAGACCGTAGTTGGTGGATTTTTCCGGGCTCAGCGGGCCGGCGCCCAGCGCCACCGCGACCGGGTCGGAGGTGCGGTAGGTACCGACCTGCACCAGCTCGCCGTTCTGGATCAGCGTCACCACCGAGGCGTAGTTCTGCTGCGCCAGCGACGGTGCGCGGAAGCCGTTGGAGATGGTGCCGCGCAGCGAGAAGGTATCGCTGAAGGCGTAGCGCGCCGACAGCTTGCCAGAACGCGTGGACCCGGCGTCGCTGTAGTTTTCGTAACGCCCGGCGATGCCGCCGGACAGCTTGTCGGTGATGTCCGCTTCCAGGTTGGCATAGACCGCATTGCTGTGGCGTCCGAACTTGCCGGCCACCGACGGCTCCAGGCCGGAGAACACCTGTGCGCCGCCCGGATACGGTGCGCCGTCGTCGGGATTGATGGTGTCGGGATCGAAGAAGTACGACTCCGGCGAGCCGGCGGTGATCTGGTAGCGGTCCTGGCGATGCTCGGCGCCGAAAGCGACGTTGACCGGATATGCCAGGCCCCAGTCGAAGGACTTGTTGACGTCCAGGTTGATCGTGCCCTGTTCGGTTTCGAAGCCGCCGGAATTGAAGTTGGTCGGCGAGCTGCCGGTGGTGTAGTACAGGTTGGTATTGATGCTGTTGAGGATGTTGAAGTTCATGTCGTTCTTGCCGTAGGTGGCCGACACGTCCCAATTCCATTCGCTCTCGGTGCTGCCCTTCAGGCCCAGCACGGCCGAGCGGTCGTTGGTGGGGTTGTAGATCTGCGGCAGGAAGCCGTTCGGGTAGATCGCCTGCACGTTGCGCGCGGTGTTGTCGGCGGCGCGGTAATAGCCGTTGGAGGTGACCTCGCGCCGGCTCATGCTGAGGTGGCCGTACAGCTCCAGGTTCGGCGAGAACGCGTAGCCGAAGGCGGCCAGCCCCTGATAGAAATTGGAGGCCGGGTCGCCGTGGCGCTGGTAGGGCACACCGCCCGGATTGGGCGTGCCCGGCACGGTGGTGGCGCGGTTGGTGTTCTCGCCGCGGTTGGTGCTCATGGTGTTCTGGTAGTTCCAGGACAGGCGTACCCAGCCCGGTGCGGTATCGCCGCCGCTGCCGCCGAACGGCAGGCCGACCGAGCCGTCGATGCCGTTCTGCTCGCCATCGCCCTTGTCCATGATGCCGCCATTGATGGACACGCTATTGCTGCCCGCATCGGCGCCATGCTTGAGCACGATATTGACCACGCCGGCGATCGCATCGGAGCCGTATTGGGCCGAGGCGCCGTCACGCAGCACTTCGATGCGCGCGATTGCCGACATCGGCAGCGAGTTCAGATCGGCCGGCGCCGACCCGCGGCCGACGTACGGGTTGTAGTTGATCAGCGAGGAGGTGTGATAGCGCTTGCCGTCGACCAGCACCAGCACCGCATCCGGCGACAGGCCGCGTAGCGTGGCCGGGCGCGAGGCATCGTTGCCGTCGGAGATCGCCGGGCGCGGGAAGTTCAGCGACGGCAGCAGTTTGCCCAGCGCTGTGGCGATGTCGGTGGCGCCGGTGGCCTGCAGCGACTGCTCGGTGATGATGTCGATGGGCGATTCGGATTCGGCCACCGTGCGGTCGCTGACGCGCGTACCGGTGACGATCAGGGTATCCAGGGTTTTCTGCGGCTGGGCAGGCTGCGACTGCGCACTGGCAGCGAACGTACAGACGGTGAGTGCGACCGAGATCGCAAGCGAGAGTGCATTTGAGGTGTGCATGGGAATGGAGACTCAAAGGGGGTGATGGACGCAGCGATGCGCTACGCATGTTGCCGGGGAGTACGACTGCGACTGCGTGATCCGTGTCGCCTGCGCGCAGCGCGTGTGCGCTGGCGAGGCGGCGTGTACAGCAAGGACACGGACTGCGACACAGCGTCTGCTGCGTGGCGCATCCTTGCGAAAGAAGGGGGAACCCGCCCTTTGGCGACAATCGGAAAGGGCGAGCGATGCTGCGGGCGTGCTGCCTCGTCTTAGCCAAGCGCGACGAGGCGATCGACGCGCCGGTCGCTGCCGACCGGCACGCGGCGATTTACCACTTGTAGCTCACGTTGGCATACACCAGCGCGCCGTTGAAACCGAACGGCGAGGCGCCGCTGTAGGGCAGGTAGGTGCGCGTGCCCAGGCCGGCTTGCTGGCGGTCGGGATACTCGTTGAGCACGTTGTCGCCGCCGATGGTGAAGTTCCAGTCGTTCAACTTGTAGGATGCGGCCAGGTCCAGCGTCCACTTCGCCGCATAGGTCTGATCGCTGCCTGCGTTGGTGCCGAAGGTGCTGAACTCGCCCCAGCGCGTGGCGGTGCCGGTGAACGACCAGTTGCCCGGCGACCAGGTGCCGCCCAGGAAGAACTTGTCGCGCGGCGTGCCTTCGGTGATGCGACCGATTTCCGCACGGCCGATGCGCACCGCACCTGGATCGATCGCTTCCAGCGCTGCCGGATTGGCGGCGATCTTCTCCACGTCGGTCTTGTTGTAGTTGTAGCCGCTGGTCAGCTCCGCGCTGCCGCCGTCCAGGTTCCAGCGATAGGTGCCGACTGCGTCCACGCCCTGGGTCTTGGTGTCCACTGCATTGGTGAAGTAGCGCCCGCCACCGATACCCGGGAAGCCATTGGCCTGCAGATAATTGCGCGCCGCAATGGAGGTGAGGTTTTCCGACAGCACGATGCGGTCGTCGATTTCGATGCGATACGCATCGACCGTGACGTACAGGTTTTCGATCGGCTGCAGCACCACGCCAAGACCGTAGTTCTTGGATTCCTCGGCCTTCAACGGCTCGGCGCCGAGTGCGATGGCGGCCGGGTTGTCGGTACGGAAGGTGCCGATCTCGAACGGAATCGCGGTGACGGTGCCGTTGGGCTGGGCCACGTTGAGGAACTGGGTGGCGATCGACTGGAAGTTCTGCTGCTGCAACGAGGGCGCACGGAAGCCGGTGGAAGCGGTTGCACGCACTGCGATCTTGTCGGTGAACGCATAGCGCAGCGACAGCTTGCCGGTGGCGGTATCGCCGAAGTCGCTGTACTTCTCGTAGCGCCCGGCCAGGCCGGCGGAGAACTTGTCGGTCAGATCCGCTTCCAGGTCCACATAGGCCGAGTGGCTGTTGCGGTTGTAGTAACCGGCATCGGAGAGCTTGAAGCCCGGGAACACCTGTGCGCCCGGGATCAACGCGCCATTGGCCGAGGGAATGCCGCCGTTGGCCGAGGACGCCGCATCACCGGGCGACTGGTTGAACTTCTCGCCGCGCCATTCCGCACCGAAGGCCAGCGTGACCGGATACGCCAGGCCCCAGTCCAGGGTCTTGGTGAAGTCGGCGTTGAGCACGTTCTGGGTCACTTCCAGCGTGCCGGCATGGAAGTCGGTCGGGCTGGTCACGCCCAGGCTGTTGTTCAGGCTGTTGCGCACGTCGAAGGTGAGATTGTTCTGGCCGTAGTTGTAGCTCAGATCGATGTTCAGGCCGCCTTCGGTGGAGGTCTTCAAGCCGCCGACCCACGATACGTCCTTGCTGACGTTGTAGATCTGCGGCAGGAAGCCGTCCGGATAGATTTCCGGGCGGTTGCGGTTGTCGCCGGCAAAGCGGAAGTAGCCGTTGGACAGCACCTCGCGGCGGCTGACCATGCCGAACGAGTAGAAGGTCAGGTAATCGGTGGGGCTGTATTCGCCGTTGAACGAGATGGCGCCCTGGTCGATGTCCGGGTCGCCGTAACGCTGCTCCACGCGGCCCTGGAACGGCAACGCGCGGTTGGTCTGGTCCGAATGCCCGGCCTGCGCGGCCAGATGCACCTTGCCGGTTCCGGCGAAGCTGAAGCCGGCATCGCCGGATAGCTGATATTGCTCGCCGTCGCCAGCGCTGTACTTGCCGTAGCGGCCATTGACGCTGCCGCCTTCGCCGCTGCCCTTGAGCACGATGTTGATCACGCCGGCGATGGCGTCCGAGCCGTACTGCGCCGATGCCCCGTCGCGCAGCACTTCGATGCGCTCGACCGCGGCGATCGGAATGGTATTGAGGTCGGCCGGCGAGGAGCCGCGCCCCTGGGTGTCGTTGAGATTGATCAACGCGGTGGTGTGATAGCGCTTGCCGTTGACCAGCACCAGTACCTGATCGGGCGACAGGCCGCGCAGCTGCGCCGGGCGCACCGCGTCTGAGCCGTCGGAGATGGCCGGGCGGGGGAAGTTCAACGAGGGGATCGCGCGTGACAGCGCGGTCGCCAGCTCGGTGGTGCCGGTCGATTCCAGTGCCTGTGGCGAGATGATGTCGATCGGCGATGCCGATTCGGCCACGGTGCGATCGGCCACGCGTGTGCCGGTCACGATCAAGGTATCGAGGGTTTTCTGGGTGGGAGCCTGTGACTGCGCGGATGCGCTTGACGCGGAAAACGACAGTGCAAGAACAACGGCGACTGCGAGTGGACTGGTCTTGCAATTCATGCGGTGACAACTCCGAGTGGGGAACGGATGCATCGCAGGGGCTCCCTTCCCGGGCCGCGTCCGTTGCGGCAGCTGCGGTGCGTTCCCAACCATTAACCACGTATAACCGCATGTCAAATTTTGGTTACGTTGCGCGTGCAACCGTCATCGCAAATATGCTTATGAAAACGTTACCAGCTTGCACCAGGGTGATGCGTTGATTGCACCCGACGTGCTGCTCCGCGGGTTTGTTTGCACCATCATGGACATCGATAGGAGTTATGAAACTTCTGCATCAGAACGTGATTTGCACCGCGTCGGCACTGCGTTGCGCAGGACCATGGAACACCGCTTCGATGTTGTTGCCATCCGGGTCGAGCACGAAGGCGGCGTAATAGCTCGGGTGAGACGGGCGCACACCCGGCGCGCCGTTGTCGCGACCGCCGTGGGCCAGGGCGGCCTGATGGAACGCATGCACCATGGCGACGTCGTGCGCCTGGAAGGCCAGATGGTGGCGGCCGGTGAGTTCGCCTTGCGCCACCGTGTCGCGATCGGACACGAACAGCTCGTCGGCCCAGAAGAATCCCTCGCCCTCACCACCGAGCGGAATGCCCAGGACATCGAACACCGCCTGGTAGAAACGTCGGCTGGCCGCCAGGTCGTGGACGACCAGATGCAGGTGATCGATCAGACGGCCGCGTGAGAGCTGCACTGCTTCCATGGTGGGTGCTCCGGCAGGTGGAAGCGCTGTTGATACCACCGCGTCCGCCGGCAAATCTTCACGGCGTAGCGATACCCGCGTCTGGGTGGCTGCATCAAAACGCCGCACGTACGCGGGGCAAAAACCCACACGCCCCGGGCAGGCCGGGGCGTGTGGTCAGGCGTCAGGATGCGAGCGTGCCGCGTGCTTCAGCAACAAACGCCTGGCAACAACGCAGCAGGGTGGATCGCCGGGTTACCAGCGATAGTTGATGCGGCCGTATACGTAGGCACCGTTGAAGCCGAACGGCGACAGGTTGCTGTACGGGAACTGCCCGCTGGTGGAGTTGGCGAAATTGTTCTCGTCCGGGTATTCGTCCAGCAGGTTGTCCGCACCCAGCGTCAGCGTCCAGCGATCGATCTTGTAGCTGGCCGAGGCATCCACCACCCACTTGGCATCGAAGGTCTGGTCGTTGATCGCCGCAGCCGGACGCGTGCTGTACTTGCCGTAGCGCGTGGCACCCAATGCCAGCGTCCAGTGCTCCAGGTTCCAGCTGCCGTTGACCAGGAACTTGTCGCGCGGGAAGCCTTCTTCGATGCGGCCGCGTTCGGTGCGGTCGATGCGCTCCAGGCTCAGCCCGTTGGCCGACAACGCGGCCGGGTTGGCGGCGACGCTGCGCACCTCGGTCTCCGAATAGTTGTACCCGGCGGTCAGGTCCACGCTGCTGGCGGCGAGCTGCCACCGGTAGCTGCCGACCACGTCCACACCGCGCGTGCGCGTGTCCACCGCGTTGGTGAAGTAGCGCCCGCCGTTGATGCCGAAGATGCCCTGCGCCTCGAGCAGATTACGCACTGCAGTGCCGGTGAGGTTGGACGACAGCACGATGCGGTCGTCCACGTCGATCTGGTACGCATCCACGGTGAGGTAGAGCGCATCGGTCGGCTGCAGCACCAGGCCCAGGCTATAGGACAGCGATGTCTCGGCATCCAGCGGCTCTGCGCCCAGGGCGCGCGCGACGGTGCTGTCGGCCGGGAAGGTGCGGATCTCGAACGGGTTCGGATTGCCGGCCAGGAAGGTGGTGCTGGTGGACTGGAAATACTGCTGCGCCAGCGACGGCGCGCGGAAGCCCGACGCCACCGTGCCGCGCAGCGCGATCTTGTCGGTAAACGCATAGCGCCCGGACAACTTGCCCGATGCCTGGCTGCCGAAGTCGTTGAAGTCTTCGTAGCGCCCGGCCAGGCCGGCGGAGAACTTGTCGGTGAAATCGGCTTCCAGGTCCGCATACAGCGCGTAGCTGTCACGCGAGTAACGCCCGGACACGCTGGGCGCGAATCCGCCAAAGCCCTGCGCGCCACCGGCCAACGTGCCGGCCTGGAAGTACGAGCCCACTTCGCCCGGCGACTGGTTCCACTTCTCGTTACGGTATTCGGCACCGAAGGCCACCGTCACCGGGTACGCCAGGCCCCAGTCGAAGCCGCGCTTGACGTCCAGGTTGACGATGTTCTGCGTGGTCTCCAGCGCGCCATCGTAGAAGGAGGTCGGCGAGGTCGGCCCCAGGCTCACGTTGAGCGTGTTGCGGGTGTGGAAATCGATCCTGTTGTAGCCGTAGTTGTAGCTGGCATCCCAGTCCCAGCCGCTGGCCGTGGACCCGCGCACGCCGGCCACCAGCGAGCGGTCCTTGGCGTAGGTCTGGATTTCCGGCAGGAAGCCCTGCGGATAGATCGACAGGATGTTCTGGGTGCTGCCCGGCGCGCGGAAGAACGCGAACGAGCTGATGTCGCGGTTGCTGGCGGTGGCGAAGGCGTAGCCGGTGATGCTGTCGCTGAAGGCGAACTCGGTATTGGCCGACACCGCCTGCGCGTTGACGTCCGGGTCGCCGATCTTGAACGCCTTCTGGCCGACGGCCGGCTGCGAGGCGCTGGGTGCGCCGGCATAGCCGCGCGCACGGTCGGTGGGGTCTTGCTGATTGAGCTGTGCGGCCACATGCAGCCAGCCGCGCTCGTTGCCATACGCCACGCCGGTGTCGCCGGACAGCTCGTAGTTGCTGCCGTCGCCGGCCGAATACTGGCCGAAGCCGGCCTGCAGGCTGCCGCCCTTCTCGGCGCCCTTGAGCACGATGTTGACCACACCGGCGATGGCATCGGAGCCGTATTGCGCCGAGGCGCCGTCGCGCAGCACTTCCACGCGTGCGATCGCCGCCACCGGAATGGTGTTCAGATCCACCGCTGCGGCGCCACGGCCGATGGTGCCGTTGAGGTTGAGCAGCGAGGAGGTGTGGCGGCGCTTGCCGTTGACCAGCACCAGCACCTGGTCCGGCGACAGGCCGCGCAGCTGCGCGGGGCGGATCGCGCTGGTGCCATCGCTCAGGGCCGGGCGCGGGAAGTTCAGCGACGGCAGCGCCCGGGCCAGCGCGGTGGCCAGCTCCGAGGTGCCGGTAGCCTGCAGCGACTCGGCGCTGATGATGTCGATCGGCGACTGCGACTCGGCCACGGTACGGTCGGACACCCGGGTTCCGGTGACGATGACGGTGTCCAGCGTGTTGGCGGGCGCACTGGCCGGGGTGGCGGTCTGGGCGAAGGCCGGGGAGGCGAGCAGCGTCGCAACGACAGCGGTTGCGAGCGTGGACAGCGGGTAATTCATGACAACTCCGAACGGGGGTCCATGCAGGACCAGCAAGGCTGGGCGGGGTCTGGTCGTGGCGACGCGAAGGAGGCGACGGCCAGCCCGAAGGCGCTAATTATTCGTTAACGCTAGAATGGCGTCGCAGGAGTGCTGCTCATCTGCTCATTCCTTTTCGTTCTATCGGACTGTCCATCAATGATTTCCCTGCGCAACTTCTCCATGCGACGCGGTGAGCGTCTGCTGTTGTCCAACGTCGACCTGACCATGCATGCCGGCTACCGCGTCGGTGTGGTGGGCCGTAATGGCACCGGCAAGTCGAGCCTGTTCGCCGCGGTCAAGGGCGAGCTGGAAGCAGACAAGGGCGATGTCGACCTGCCCGGCAAGGTGCGCACTGCCAGCGTCTCGCAGGAAACCCCGTCGCTGCCCGATCCGGCGCTGTCGTTCGTGCTCGGCGGCGATATCGAGGTGTCCGCGATCCTGCAGGAAGAGGCCGCGGCCACCGCGCGCGAAGACTGGGAGGCGGTCGCCAACGCACATCAGAAGATGGCCGAACTCGGCGCCTACGATGCCGAGGCGCGCGCCGGCAAGCTGCTGCACGGCCTGGGCTTCCCGGCCGACACCCATCACCGCGCGGTATCCTCGTTCTCCGGCGGCTGGCGCGTGCGCCTGAATCTGGCGCGCGCGCTGATGATGCCCAGCGACCTGCTGCTGCTGGACGAACCGACCAACCACCTGGATATGGACGCGGTGCTGTGGCTGGAGCAATGGCTGCTCAAGTACCCGGGCACCTTGCTGTTGATTTCGCATGACCGCGAGTTTCTCGACAACGTCGCCACCCACACCCTGCACCTGCATGGCGGCACCGCCAAGCTGTACGTCGGCGGCTACACCGATTTCGAGCGCCAGCGCATCGAGCACCTGCGCCAGCAGCAGATCGCCCACGACAAGGAACAGGCCGAGCGCGCGCATCTGCAGAGCTTCATCGACCGCTTCAAGGCGCAGGCCAGCAAGGCCACCCAGGCGCAGAGCCGCATGAAGCGGCTGGCCAAGATGGCCGGCACCGAAGCGGTCCGCGCCGAGCGCGAGTTCCGCATCCAGTTCGCCCAGCCCAATCGGCTGCCGTTTTCGTTGATCCGGTTGAATCACGCGGCTTGCGGGTATGCGGCTGCGCCGCGGGAGCCGGGAATCGGGAATGGGGAATCGCAAAGGCGTGGGTCCAGCGATGCGATTACCGTGTTGCACGATGTTGGATTCGGGCTGGAGGCTGGTGACCGGATCGGGTTGCTGGGGCCGAATGGTGCGGGTAAGTCCACGCTGGTGAAGACGTTGGTGGGCGAGCTTGCGCCGCTGTCTGGCGAGCGCAGTGCGCATCCGGACCTGCGGATCGGCTATTTCGCCCAGCACACGGTGGAGTCGCTGCACGAGGGCCAGTCGCCGATGGATCACTTCCGCGAGCTGTCGCCGGATGGTGCCAACCAGGCGTTTCGCGACTTCCTGGGCAAATGGAATTTCGCCGGCGACCGTGCGTTCGAAGTGGTGGATGGTTTTTCCGGCGGCGAGCGCGCGCGTCTGGCGCTGGCGCTGATCGCCTGGCAGCAGCCGAACGTGCTGCTGCTGGACGAACCGACCAACCATCTGGACCTGGAAATGCGCGAGGCACTGGCCGAAGCGCTGAGCGACTTCGAAGGTGCGATCGTGATGGTCTCCCATGACCGCCATCTGATCGGCCTGGTCTGCGACAGTTTCTGGCGCGTGGCCGATGGCGTGGTCGAGCCGTTCGAAGGCGACCTGGACGAATACGCCGCCTGGCTGCGCAGCCGCCCGGCCGCCCAGGGCACCAAGCAGAAGATGGCCGAAGTGGCGCCGACACCGCCACCGCCGACCAAGCCGCTGCCGCCGAAGAAGGCCGTCAACCCACACAAGCTGGCCAGCGCGGAAAAGCGCGTCGGCGAACTGGAAGCGGCGTTGGCGGCGCTGGACCGCGAACTGGCCAACCCGGGCAACTATGCCGACAGCGAGAAGATGGCGGTGCTGGGCCGCGACCGCGAGGCCACCGCGCAGCAACTGGCGGCTGCGGAAGCGGCGTGGATGGAGTTGATCGAGGGGGTGTAGCAGCTGGGTCGCGGTGATGGGGCTGGTGATGGTGCCTGTCGATCGATGATGCATGGAGCTCGACGGTGATGGAAGTGCGCTTCGCGCCCGCACCTTCATCCGGCGCTATGCGCCACCTTCTCCCAGCGGGAGAAGAGAGTAAGCCGCAGCTCTGGTGATTAAGAGCCCCTCTCCCTGCGGGAGAGGGGTTGGGGTGAGGGTACGGGTACGGCGGAAGACAGCCATCCTGATGGAGGGGCTAGGTGAGGTGCGGCGCAGCCATCTCACAAGAGCGGCTGTGTCGAGTGCACGCAGGCCATCACCACTGGGGCGCATCCAACCTCACCCCAGCGTTTGCTCCACCAACAACCACGCAAGAAACCTCCGCCCAGCCTCGCTCTCCGCCCGCGAGCGCAGCCGCGTCAGCCAATAACGTCCAGCGTTGATCTGGATCGGAAACGGGCACACCAGACGCCCGGCATCCAGGTCCTGGCGAAACATCGGCAGCGGCAACAACGCCACGCCGGCACCGGCCGCCGCGGCGCTGGCCAGGGTCAACGACGAATCGAACATCGCCCCGCGTGCGGCGACTTCGGCCACACCCGCGGCGCGAAACCACTGTGGCCACTCGTCCAGACGGTACGAGCGCAATAACGGCAGCTGTGCCAGATCGGCTGGCGTGCGCAAGCCACGTGCCATGGTCGGCGCACACACCGGCGCAAACGGCGCCTCCATCAACGCCTCGGCAATCTGCCCCTGCCAGTCGCCATCGCCAAACCGGATCGCCAGATCCAGCCCTTCGCCGGCAAGATCGACGCGGTTGTTGTGAGTCGACAGGCGCAGCTCGATCTCCGGATGCGCCGCATGAAAGGCCTCCACGCGCGGCAGCAGCCAGCCGGTGGCGAAGGTGCCGACCACGCCGACGCTGAGCACCTCGCGGTAACGGCCATCGGCAAAGCGCTCCAGGGTGGCAGCGATGCGGTCGAAGGCTTCGCCGAGCACCGGTGCCAGTGCCGCACCTTCGTCGGTGAGCGCCACGCCGCGCGGCAGGCGGTGGAACAGGCTGCTGCCCAGCTGCTGCTCCAGCGCCTTGATCTGATGACTGAGCGCGGCCTGGCTGACGCACAACTCTCCCGCGGCGCGGGTCAGGTTCTGGTGGCGTGCGGCGGCCTCGAAGGCGCGCAAGGCGTTGAGCGGAAGGCGAGGGCGGTGCATCTGCAGAGATTAGTTCAATTCATGCCAGGGATCGAAACATCGCAATAGTCCGGTGGCTGGCATGCGCCGATACTGGGGGCTCTCCCCAGGAGGCTGCTCCATGTTGAACCGTCGACAGTTCTTGTACGCAACCGGCGCAAGTGTGTTGCTTGCCGCGTCCAGACCCGCGTGGGCGCTGACTCCCGCGATGCTCCCGGGCGATGTGCTGCGAGCGCAATGGGCCGAGATCGAACGCAGTAGCGGCGGCCGCCTGGGCATCAGCCTGCTCGACAGCGGCACCGGTAAGCGCATCGGCCTGCGCGAAGACGAGCGCTTTCCGCTGTGCAGCACCTTCAAATTTGTATTGGCTGCGGCGGTGCTGCAGCGGGTGGACAAGGGCGAGCTGACGTTGGCGCAACGGGTGAAGATCCGCGCTGCGGACATGCTGTCCCACGCGCCGGTCACCGAGCGCCATGTCGGCGGGTCGCTGAGCGTGGCCGAGCTCTGCCGGGCCACCATGATCTACAGCGACAACCCGGCCGCCAACCTGTTGTTCCCGCTGGTCGGCGATCCGGCCGGCCTGACCGCCTTCCTGCGTGGCATCGGCGATGCGCGCACGCGCAGCGACCGCCACGAGCCGGAGATGAACCGGTTCGCCCCGGGCGACCCGCGCGACACCACCACGCCGGCGGCGATGGCCGCCACCCTGCGCACCCTGCTGCTGGGCAACTTGCTGAAGCCGGCCTCGCGCAAGCAGTTGACCGACTGGATGATCGACAACCGCACCGGCGATACCTGCCTGCGCGCCGGCCTGCCGCGCGGCTGGAAGATCGGCGACAAGACCGGCAGCAACGGCACCGACACCCGCAACGACATCGCCATCATCTGGCCGCCGGCAGGCAAGGCGCCATTGCTGCTCACCGCGTACTTAAATGGCGCCAGCGTCGACAGCGATGCGCGCGATGCAGCGGTGAAGGCAGTGGCGCAGGCAGTCGCGACGTCTGTCTTTGTTTGATGCGCGCGCGTGCGCGCGAACTGCGCTTGAGGGGCCGCCTCACACCGCGATCGAATCGCCGAGCGGCAGCCTGCGATCCGCCGTGCTCAGTTGCGTGAGGTGTTGGAGGTCAATGCAGCGTCCGTCGCGGATGACCGTTGCCATGCGGGGCCCCGAGACAATGCCGCATGCAACGCGGCGCGGCGGCCGTCTTCGGTACTGATTAGCCGGGATCCTGCAATCTCGCTGTATCGCTTTGATACAGCCGTGCCGGCCCGCCCATGGCCGGGTCGCTGACGCTGTCTGCGCCGGTTTCGATGCGCCCGGCAAGCCGCTGCGCTGCGCCGTCGTGCTTCACCCACAGGTCGTACCAGCCGCCAGTTGCCACCGCCTTCCAACGGCGTTGTTCGGTGGCGCCGGGTGCAATGCGCAGGCGTTCGTGCGGTTGTGCGGTGGCATACGCGCCCGGCTGCAGCTCCACCTGCACCGCAGTGCTGCCAGCATTGCGCAGCGATAGCGACACCGCTGCGGCGTCGTTCGGATCCTGGGTGATCTCAGCCATCAGTAACGGTGCGCTCAGCTCTCCGCGATAGTGACGATGGAATCCATTGGGGCCGATCAACCATAGGTCGTAACGGCCATCGTCGGTGGTCCACGTGCCGTCCACTGCCGCGTCGCTCCCTACGGTATAACGGCGCGGAAGCGCGGCAAGATCGAAGCGGTTGTAGACGTGCAGGACCACCGCAGCGCCAGCGTTGGACATGCGTAGCAGCACGTCGCCGCGCTCAGACAAATAGGCCAATTCCACGCTGGGGCGATACGGCAGCGCGCGCGAACGGCGTGCACCGAACGCCTGCTGCGGCGGTTGCAACGAGGCAGGCAACGGCGGCAGTGCGTGTTCGCGCAGGGCTGCCGCGCGCGCTGCGGCGGCGCTGACATCGGGCAACGCCGCGACGAAGGGGCGCGCATCGGCATTGCGGAAATCGAATGCACTGGTGAGATCGCCACAGACCGCGCGCCGCCACGGCGTGATCTCCGGCGCGCTCACGCCGAAGCGGCGCTCCAGCAGGCGCAACACCGAGGTGTGGTCGTACACCTGCGAATCCACCCAGCCGCCGCGGCTCCACGGCGAGATCACGTAGAGCGGCACGCGTGGACCCAGGCCGTAGGGGCGGCCGCGCAGCTCGGGCAGATCCACTTTCTGCTCGCCGGGTGCCGGGTGGCGATGGTAGTCGTCGTCGGTGGCGATGCTGGATGCGCCTGCAAACCCGCCGGCCGCACTTGGGTCCGGCGATGGCGGTGCGGGCGGCGGCATGTGATCGAAGAAACCGTCGTTCTCGTCGAACATCAACAGCAATGCGGTGCGGCTCCATACCTGCGGATCGGCGGTCAGCGCATCCAGCACGCGCGCGGTGTAGGCCGCGCCTTGCGCAGGACTGGACGGGTCCGGATGCTCGCTGCCGGCCGCATCGGCGATGACGAAACTCACCGACGGTAGACGCCCGCCCAGCACATCGGCGCGCAGCTGCTCGACACCGCGTGTGCTGACGCCACGCGCGCGCAGCTGCGCATCGTGCCCGGGCGCCGCGTTGAAGGCCTGCCGGAACGGTACGAAGCCCGCCAGCGGGTTGTCGGTGAAGTTGTCGGCCATGTCCTGATAGATCTGCCAGGACACGCCGGCGCGTTGAAGATGCTCGACGTAGGTCGTCCAGCGATACGGCTCGGCAAAACCGCCCAGCTCGGCAAAGTTGTCGTGCGAGTTGCCGATCACCGGCCCACCGGCGCGCGCCTGCGGGTCGTTGCCGCCGCTCCACAGGAACACGCGATTGGAATTGGTGCCGGTCTGGATCGAGGCGTGGTACGCATCGCAGAGGGTGAAGGCGTCGGCAAGCGCGTACTGGAACGGAAGATCCGCGCGCCGGTAATAGCCCAGCGCGTGGTCGTGCTTGGCCGCGGCCCAGTGCCCGAGCCGGCCGTGATCCCAGGCGCGTTGCGCATCCACCCAGCTATGCGGCGTGCCTTGCACGCGCATGAAGCCGAATTGCGCTGCGGTATCCAGCGCAAACGGCGTCAGCCATTGGCGGCCGTCTTCGCTGGGTTGCAGCCACACCGTGCGCGCGGGCGCGCCCGCCAGCGGCGGTGCGGGAATCGGGAAACGATCGCCGAACCCGCGCACGCCGGGCAGGGCGCCGAAGTAATGATCGAAGGCGCGGTTTTCCTGCATCAGGATCACCACATGCTGCAGATCTTCCAGCGTGCCGGTGCGGCGGTCCGGCGCGATGGCGGCGGCCCGCGCGATGCTGGGCGGCAGCAGCGCGGCGGCGGCGGCAAGCCCGGTCTGCAGAACGCGGCGGCGGGGAAGATCGATCATCGTGTCACCTGGTTGGCGCGCCAATCCTGTCGGCGCTGGAGCGGGTCGAGCGTACCCAACGCGTCAGCGCGTGTGTTCTCTTGCGTGTTGACAATCCTGCCCTTTTGCAATTGCGCAGGAGGCAATGCAGGGGGCGGATCGGGTGGCGTGCTTTTTACCCGATGCGCTCCCCATACATTGGAAATCCTATTCCCTGTCGGTCGGCCATGCGCCGTCTACGCTACAGATCCAGCGTCAAGGTCAGCCCGACCGTGCGTGGCGCGCCGATGAACGCGCTGTCGCTGCCGTCCACGCCTTCCAGATAGCGCTTGTCGGTGAGGTTGCTGACGTTGAGCGCCAGCTGCAGGCCCCTGAGCTGCGACGACAGCTGCGACAGCTCCACGCCCAGGTTGGCATCGAAGGTGGTCACGCCATCGAGTGCCGCACGGTTGGAGGCGTCCAGGTAGCGCTTGCCCAGGTAGCGCCCGGACACACCGAAGCGCCACGCCTGGCCGCGCCAGTCGGCCGACAGGACCAAGGTGTTGCGCGGCTGGCCGATCACCTGCGCGCCGGGGGTGATCTCCAGCGCGGTGTCGCGTGCGGCGTCGCCGCTGCCCAGGTAATCGGCCTTGTTGTAGGTATAGGCACCGTTGATGCGCCAGCCGTTGTCCCATCCATAGCCGAGCGCCGCTTCCACGCCGCGCGCATGCACGCCGCCGAAGTTCTCGTACACGCCGTCGGTTTCGCCCAGGTAGTCGATGCCGGTGACGAAGTTGGCCGGCACATAGACGATGCGGTTGTCGAAGCGGATGTCGTACAGCGTCACGCTGCCGGTCAACGGCCAGCGGCTCAGGCGCAGGCCGAGTTCGACGTTGTCGGCGGTTTCCGGTTGCACCCGGCTCAGCGCGACCGGGTCGGTTTCGCCCAGCACACCGGAGGGAATCGCGGCGAAGTTCTGCGAATACCCGGCAAAGGCTTCCAGGCCCTGCACCGGGGTGGTCCAGGTCAGGCCGGCCGACAGCAGCGGGTCCGAATGCGAATCCGACTCCACATGCTGCGCATCGCCGATGCGGCGCTCGCGGGTCTGGTCGACGAAGAACTGCTTGACGCCCACGCGCCAGGCGAAGGCGCCGTAGCGCATCACGTCCTCGACGTAATACATCTGCTCGTCGGTCTGGTAGTTGTCCTTGAACTGCACCCAGTACGGCTGATGATCGAAGCCGATGTTGGTGCCGACGTTGAGCAGGCGATGCCAGTCGCGGGTGACACTGCGCTCAACGCGCTCCAGCCAGGCGCCGGCGCGCACGGTATTGTCGATCGCGCCGAGATCGGCGCGCCATTCCACATCGGCCATCGCGCCGGCGCGGTGGTTGTCGTAGTGGCTGTGGCGATACGACTGCACCGGCACCGAGCCGGCGGGATAGCAGGCCGGGTTGGATTCGGCAGGCACCGCATCGCTGCCGGCGCAACCGGCCAGCATGGTCGCGGCTGCACCGCCGGGCGTGAGGTAATACAGCTTGCCCAGGTCGCTGCCGGCATACACGGTGTTGCCGCCACGCGCTTCGGATTCCGCTGCGCCGGCGCCGTCGTTGCTGACATCCACCAGATATGGCGGAATCCAGTCGCCGCGGCCCTGCATGCGGTGCGCGTAGCCGGTCAGCGTGGTCTTGAACCCATTGCCGCCGTCGAAGGCGCCACGCAGATAGCCGAAGGTGTTCTTGCGCAGCGCGCGCGAGCCGGAGCGGTAGTTCTGGTCCAGGTACGGAATGCCGGTGAGCGTGCCGGTCAGCAGGTCGTGCTCGCGGTCGCGCGCGAACTGCTCGGGCGTCACGCTGGTGTATTCGGATTCGTCGGCATCGTCGTAGGACGCGTAGCCGCTGAGCGTCCACTTGTCCAACACGCTGACGAACTTGCCAGCCAGGTGATCGCGGCTGGTATGGCCGCTGCCGTCGATCCAGTCGTCGTTGCGTGCCGACGAGCCGCTGACCCAGGCCCGCGTAGTGCCGCCGAGCAGGCCGGTGTCGTAGCGCGCGTAATACTTGCGCGCCTGGTTGTCGCCGATGCCGCCGATCACGCGCACGCGCTGCTCTTCCAGCGGCTCGCCGGTGAGATAGTTCAAGGTGCCGCCCAGCGCTTCGTTGGAGCGCGAGGCGATGTCGGCGGTGCCCTGGCTGACTTCCACCGTTTCCAGATCCGGCATGTCGATGAAGCGGTTGGCCTTGGAGCCGCCGCCATAGGCCGAGCCGCCGTTGGGCACGCCATCGATGGTGGTGCCGATCTGCTGGGTATCGCGGTTGCTGACAAAGCCGCGCATGCTGATCTGGGTGCCCCAATCCGACGAGCCGAAGGCATCGGCCTCGGTTACCACCACGCCGGGCAGTTCGTTGAGCGCATCGTTGACGCTGCCCAGCACGAACTGGCGGTCCAGCATTTCCTTGCTGACATTGGTCTTGGAATACGTCATCGCCTGGCCGACCACCTGCACCTGATCCAGCGTGGACACCTGCTGCTCGCCAGTGGCACTCGACTCGGCCGCAGCCGGGCCAGACGCTGCGCCATCGGGGACTTGCTGTGCGTAAGCGGGCAGGGTGAGCGGAACCAGCAACAACGCGAGCGTGGCCGGATGGCGCACGCGCGAGGAGGACGTCGAATCCATTGCAATCCAACAAGAGGGGAGGTCTGCAAAGACTGCCGCGCTTGCATTGCGTGATGATGACCGCACAAAAGGTGTGGTCGGGATCACTGGATGGTTCTACGAAGCCCTGCCGCAAGGACGATTGCGGACTAGTGCCGTCTGCATACTTTCGCGTTGGGTCGTTGAACGACACCTCCGAAACTGCGTGTCATACCGTGGGCTATTCATTCCAAGACAGGCGATGCGAATCGTCGCGTCGTTGGAGGGGTGGTCAAGTGCTTGGGTCAAAAGCTCAGGTCGTCGAGGGCGCGGCGCCCTCACCGCTTGCGGGACACGCCGTGAACCCGTCCCTGGGGGCTCGGTGGTGGCATCCATGCCGCCACACGGTCCCGCAACCGGCAAGGACGCCGCACCAGACAGTTGGTCGGCGCTCACTTGAAAAACTGTCTGTAGTGAGGCTTGCACCAGACGTGGAGTCGATGCGTCATGATCGAACAAGGCGTATCGAGCACCGCTCTTACCTTGCGCACCCACCATCCCGACAGGTCCTTGCCCGACTACCGTCGCGGGACCTTGAGCGGCATGGATGCCGCGCCAGAGCCTCCATGGACGGATTCACGGCGTGTCCCGTGATGGTGGGCGGGCAAGGGCCCCGCGGCCAAGCCGCAGATCATCGGCTCTACAGCTGATCTACAAAGCCGTCTACCAACTGCTCTCTCTTGCGGCGTGTCCTGCAATGGTGGGCGGGCAAGGACCGGCAGCCAAGCCGCAGATCATCGGCTCTGCGACCAACGCCCGCGAAACAGGGGCGTTAGCCGCTGTTGGTGTGCGGCGGTGCTTCGGCCTGCTGCGTTTCCGGCATCAACTCCAGCGCCGATGGGGTGGTGCGCAGCATCGGGCGGAAGGAGATCGGGTGGGTGCGGCGGCGCGTGAAGCGCAGCAAGCGTGTCAGGGTAAATCCGGCCAGTGCCAGCAGCATGACCGCGAAATACACCGGAAGCGCCGCAGGCCCGAATTTCTGCATCGCGCCACCGGCCAGGGCCGGACCGATCGCCGCGCCCACGCCATGCACCAGCAGCAGGCTGCTGCAGCCGGACAGCAGATCTTCGCGCGGCAGGTAATCGAGCATGTGTGCCACCGCAAACGGATACAGCGAGAACGCCAACCCGCCGTACACGAAGAACAGCACGAACAACAGGGTGGTCTGTGCCTGCACCATCGGCACCGCGGCGGCAATCGCAATGCCGGCCGCCAGCACGCTGATCGTGACCAGGCCGATGCGCCGGTCATGGCCATCGCTGATGCGCCCGATCGGCCACTGCAACACCGCACCGCCGATGATGGCGGCGAGCATGAACATCGCCACGCCATCGGCATCCAGCCCGATACGGTTGGCGTACACCGGCAACAAGCCCCAGAACGCCCCCATCGCCAGGCCCGACAACCCTGCGCCGATGGTCGCCACCGGCGCCAGTGCGTACAGCGTTTTCAGGCGCAGGCGCGACACGTGCGGTACCTCGGGCGGAATCAGGCGCGTGGTCATCACCGGCATCACTGCCGCGCAGATCAGGATCGCAGTCAGCGTGAACATCGCCGGTGCGCCCGCATCGCCAGTGGTGAGCAGGATCTGGCCCAGCGCCAACGCCGACAGATTGATCGCCATGTACACCGAAAACACCCGGCTGCGCCGACGCGCGTCCGGCTCGGCGTTGAGCCAGCTTTCGATCACCGTGTACAGGCCGACCAGTGCCGCGCCGGTGACCAAGCGTAGCAATCCCCAGCCCCAGGCGTTCAACCAGATCGGATGCAGCAGCACCGCGATTGCCGCCAGCGCCGCGTAGAAGGCGAATGCACGGATATGCCCGATGCGCCGGATCAGCGGCGGTGCGAAGAAGGTGCCGAGAAAGAAACCGGCGAAATACCCGGACATGATCAGGCCGAGCGCACGCGCATCGAAACCGGCCTGGCCACCGCGCACGGCAAGCAGGGTACCGAGCAGCCCGCTGCCGGTCAGCAGCAGGGCAACGCCCAGCAATAAGGCAGTCAGCCGCAACATGGATGCGGTCCTCGTGGGGGAAGAGGCGCGTCGATCACCTGTTCGAGTGTAGCAGCCTGGGTCGTGCGGCTTGATTGAAGCGACCCCGCAACGCGCCGCGCGTAGTCAAGCGCGCATGTGCCTGCCCGCATCCGTCTAGAATCTGCGCCCCTGCATCGTCTTCAGCTGATCCTGCCATGCCCATCTACGGTTTCCAGTGCACCACCTGCGGTCACGCCTTCGACCGCCTGCAGAAGATGGCCGACCCCGATCCGCAGACCTGTCCGGCCTGTGCGGCGGCCACGATCAAGCGCCAGATCACTGCGCCGTCGTTCCGTCTGTCCGGTAGCGGCTGGTACGAGACCGACTTCAAGTCGGCGGGCGAGAAGAAGAAAAACCTCACCGAAAGCAGCGGCACCGGTGGCGAGGCCAAGCCGGCGGCCGCCGAGAGCAAGCCCGCTGCTGCCAAGCCCGCGGCCGGCCCTGCCTGAGCCGGGCCAGCGCGCCGCAACGACGGGTGGTGCCGGGCAGCGGCTGGCAGTGCTGAAACCGCAACCCCTCCCCGAGACCCGCGAGCGGGGCGATCATTCGCTGCCTCAATGCGCCTCGAAGCGCGCCCGGCACCCATCGTTGACCCACACCGTCGCGCGGCGCTCGTCGTAGCCCCAGCTGCGGCCTTCCTCGCAACGGGTGTCGGACAGCTGGCGGGTCAGCACCGGGTGGCCATAGCGGCCATCCCAGCCGCAGGTGCGCAGGCGGCGGTCGTCGCTGGCGCAGGTGATGGCGTAATCGTTGCGCCGGCGGTCGTCGCGGCCACCGCCACCGCCGTCACCACGGTCCCAGCCGCCGCCGCGTGCCTGCGCAAACTCGCCCCGGCAGCCGTCGTCCACCCAGATCCGGCCCGCGTCCTGGCGCCAGTTGCGGCCTTCCACGCAGGGCGTGTTGGACAGCTGGCGCACCAGCATGGCGCGGCGCCAGCCGGTGTCGCAGATCTTCTGGCGCTGGTCGTTGCTCTCGCAGCGCACCGTACCGGCGCCCCCGCCGCCGGGGCCAGTGTTGCCGCCCCAGCCGCCGCCGTTGCGGCCATCGACAAAGCGCGCGCGGCAGCCGTTGTCCACCCAGACGCGGCCACGGTCGCTGCCCCAGTTGCGGCCTTCGATGCAGCGGGTGCCGGAGATGTTTTCGACCAGCACCGCGCGGCCGCGGAACGGCGTATCGCACTCGCGGCGCCGGTTGTCGTTGCTGGAGCAGGTGATGCTGGGGCCGTTCCAGCCACGGTCCTGCGCGGCGGCAGGCGCGCTGGTCAGCAGGCCGGTCAGGGTGATCAGGCCGAAGCCGGAGAGCAGCAGGGCGGTGCGCAGCATCGTGACGTCCTTGGTGCGGAAGGGCTGGCGCCTATTCAGCCGGGCGCTGACTTAAGCGACCATGAGCGCCCGCAGATTTGCTCCTGCCGCCCGCCGGCCCCAGAATATCCGGCTCTCCGGCGCTGTCCTGTGTCGGGTTTTCAGCGGAGCTTTCGATGCGTACCCACTTCTGCGGCCTGGTCGATGAGACCTTGATCGGCCAAACCGTCACTCTCGCCGGCTGGACCGACGTGGCCCGCAACCTGGGCGGGGTGTGCTTCATCGACCTGCGTGACCACGAAGGCATCGTGCAGGTGACGGTGGAACCGGTGGCCGGCGACGACGCCAGCGCCGAGCTGTTCAAGGTGGCCGCCAGCCTCGGCTACGAGGACGTGCTGCAGGTCGAAGGCGTGGTGCGCGCGCGTCACGCGGTCAACGACAAGCTGCGCACCGGCAAGGTGGAAGTGATCGCCACCCGCATCAGCATCCTCAACAAGGCCGCGCCGCTGCCGTTCCACGCGCATGAAAACCCGGGCGAAGAGACGCGCCTGAAGTACCGCTATCTGGACCTGCGCCGTCCGGAAATGCAGCGCATGCAGCGCACCCGCATCAAGCTGGTGCAGGCACTGCGCCGGCACCTGGACGCACGCGATTTCCAGGACATCGAAACCCCGATCCTGACCAAGGCCACCCCGGAAGGCGCACGCGACTTCCTGGTGCCTGCGCGCATGCATCCGGGCGAGTTCTATGCGTTGCCGCAGAGCCCGCAGCTGTTCAAGCAGATCCTGATGGTGGCCGGCTTCGACCGCTACTACCAGATCGCACGCTGCTTCCGCGACGAAGCGCTGCGCGCCGACCGCCAGCTGGAATTCACCCAGCTGGACATGGAATTTGCCTTCGTGCGCGAGCGCGACGTGCAGGATTTCGTCGAAGACATGATCCGCGCCATCTTCAAGGAAGTGGTGGACGTCGAACTGGCCGCGCAGTTCCCGCGCATGACCTGGGCCGAGGCGATGCGTCGCTTTGGGTCGGACAAGCCGGACCTGCGCATCGCGCTGGAACTGGTCGACGTGGCCGAGCTGGTCAAATCCAGCGAATTTCCGGTGTTCACCGCCGCCGCCAATGACGCCGACGGCCGCGTGGCCGCGCTGCGCATCCCCGGTGGCGCCACGCTGAGCCGCAAGCAGATCGACGACTACGCCGCGCATGCCGCCAAGTACGGCGCCAAGGGCCTGGCCTACATCAAGCTGTCGGAGACCGGCGACATCAGTTCGCCAATCGCCAAGTTCTTCGGCGAAGAGGCCTTCGCTGCGCTGCTCAGGCACGTCGGTGCGGCCAATGGCGACATCGTGTTCTTCGGTGCCGGCGGCTACAACACCGTGTCCGACTTCATGGGCGCGCTGCGCTTGAAGGCCGGCAAGGAGTTCAATCTGGTCGCCGATGGCTGGGCGCCGCTGTGGGTCACCGATTTCCCGATGTTCGAGTGGGACGAGGAGGCGCAGCGCTACGTGGCCCTGCATCACCCCTTCACCGCGCCGGCGGTGGACGACATCGCCGACCTGCGCGCCAATGCCCGCACCGCGGTGTCGCGCGGCTACGACATGGTGCTCAACGGCAACGAAATCGGCGGCGGCTCGATCCGTATCCACCGCCCGGACATGCAGAGCGCGGTGTTCGAGCTGCTCGGCATCGGCGCCGACGAAGCGCGTGCCAAGTTCGGTTTCCTGCTGGACGCCTTGAACTACGGCGCACCGCCGCACGGCGGCATCGCCTTCGGCATCGACCGCATCGCTGCATTGATGGCGGGCACCGAATCGATCCGCGACGTCATCCCGTTCCCCAAGACCACCGGCGCGCAGGATCTGATGACCGACGCCCCGTCGCCGATCGCCGCCGATCAGCTGGCCGAAGTGCACGTGCAGGTACGCCCCAAGCAGGTCTGACCTGCCACCACACGGCCACGCCAGCGCGTGGCCGTCTTGCCGATACGCTGCGGCGTGCGGCGTGTCGCATGCGTAGATGCCGTGGGCGCGATGCACACCTGCCGAACTGTCGATGTCCTCGTCCGGAGGCCATGCCGTGCCGCAGCCGCGACGCAGGGCCGCGCCCCTCGCTCGCCCTCGACAATCCACTGCGAGCGGCCCACACCCGCATCGCCCCGGAAACGCGGATCCCGGATGCTTTCCCGATTCCCGATTCCCCAATCCCCAATCCCCAATCCCCAATCCCCAATCCCCAATCCCCGCTTGCGACACCGCCGCCGCATGCGCGAAGCTGCCACGTCCACCCGGCATGAGACACCCGCATGACCCGCATCCGCCGCGCCACACCGGACGATGCCGAAGCCTTGTCGCTGCTGGCTGCGCAGACCTTTACCGAAACCTTCGGGCATCTGTATCGGCAAGAAGACCTGCAAGGCTTTGTGCAGGAGACCTATGCGGTCGAGCGCGCACGCATCGTGCTGGCGCATCCTGACTATGCGATCTGGCTGCTGGAGATGGACAACCTGCTGGTCGGCCATGCCGCCGCCGGCCCCTGCGGGCTGCCGCACCAGGACGTGCGTCCCGGCGACGGTGAGCTCAAGCGGCTGTATCTGTTGAAGGACTACCAGAACAGCGGCTGGGGCAGCCGCCTGTTCGAAACCACGCTGGAATGGCTGGAGCGCGACGGCCCGCGCACGCTGTGGATCGGCGTGTGGTCGGAGAATTTCGGCGCGCAACGCTTCTACGCCCGCTACGGGTTCGAGAAGGTCGGCGAGTACGATTTCCCGGTCGGCAAGATCCTCGACCGCGAATTCATCCTGCGCCGTCACCCGCGCATTGCGGCCGATTGAACGGCGCTCCTCTGCCGGGCTTGCGCGGCGTGCGACCACGACCGCCAGCGCCAATCGTTTGCCGGCCTGCCGGCCCGGCACGCGTGTCGTTGATTCGCGCGCAAGCGACCCCCTGCAAATCAGGCGCGCCTTCGCCCTCGCCTGATGCCGGCGCCACGTCGCGGTCATGACGTCCGTGTCCGGCGCATCCTCGAGCATCCCCGTCCCGCCACGGCACATCCTGCGCAGGCAGGCGACAACCACGACCGCCGACGTGCTGCTGGTACACGGCATCTGGAATACCGCGCACTGGCTGTTGCCGCTCGCGCGCCGGCTGCGTGCCGAGGGCCTGGCGCCGGCGCTGTTCGGCTACGCCAGTGTGCTCGGCGGCCCCGCGCAGGCAGTGCCGCGGCTGATCGAACGCCTGCAGGCGACCGGCGTACAGCTGCTGGTCTGTCACAGCCTGGGCGGGCTGATCGCGCTGCAGGCGCTGCGCCAGGCGCCCGAATTGCCGGTGCGCCGCGTCGTCTGTCTGGGCTCGCCGTTGTGCGGCAGCGCTGCTGCGCGCGGTCTGGCCCGGCGCGGCGGGAGATGGGCACTGGGGCGCAGCGCGGCCTTGCTGCAGCACGGGGTCGTGCAATGGGAGGGTGAGGCGGAGATCGGCCAGATCGCCGGCACCGTCGCGCGCGGGGTGGGGCGCTGGCTGGCGCCGCTGGACGGCGGCTCGGACGGCACCGTGGCGCTGGCCGAAACCCGCCTGCCCGGGCTGCGCGACCATTGCGTGGTACCGGCCAGCCACAGCGGTCTGTTGCGCTCGCCCGAGGCCGCGCAGCAGGTGCTGCGCTTCCTGCGCCAGGGCCGGTTCGGCCACTGAACGCCGCCGCCCCGGTGCGGGCGAGCAATCAGGTAAAATCCGCGCCCTGTCATCCAAGCCAGTCTGGAACCACCCATGGGTAGAGGCCCCTCCATCGAAGGCCGCAAGAACGCCTCCGACGCCAAGCGCGGCAAGATGTTCACCAAGATCATTCGCGAGATCAGCGTCGCCGCGCGCGGCGGCGGTGGCGATCCGTCCAACAACCCGCGCCTGCGCGTGGCGGTGGACAAGGGTCTGTCGGCGAACATGTCCAAGGACGTGATCGAGCGCGCCATCAAGAAAGCCACCGGCGAGCTGGAAGGCGTGGAATACGAGGAAGTGCGCTATGAGGGCTACGCCCCCGGCGGCGTGGCGGTGATCGTGGACTGCCTGACCGACAACCGCGTGCGCGCGGTGGCCGACGTGCGCCATGCCTTCAGCAAGTGCGGCGGCAACATGGGCACCGACGGCTCGGTGGCGTTCATGTTCAAGCGCCTGGGCGTGCTGAGCTTTGCCGCCGGCACCGACGAGGACACCCTCACCGACGCGGCGATCGAAGCCGGCGCCGACGACGTGGTGGTCTACCCGGAGGACGGCGCCATCGACGTGCTGACCGCCCCGGACGCCTTCGCCCAGGTCAAGCAGGCGCTGACCGCCGCCGGCCTGGAGCCGGAGCACGCCGAAATCACCTTCCGCGCCGAAAACGATATCGCCGTCGACGGCGACACCGCCGTGCAGGTCCGCAAGCTGCTCGACATGCTCGAGGACCTGGACGACGTCCAGGACGTCTATTCGAACGTCGACCAAGCGGCGCTCGGCGCGTAAGCGCCGGGAATTGGGAATGGAGATTCGGGAATCGAAACAGCCGCATCCCGCATTGCTCGGCAGCGTCGAGCACGCCAGGAGGCCGCGTCACCCATTCCCGATTCCCGACTCCCAATTCCCGGCGCTTCGATGACCCGCATCCTGGGCATCGATCCCGGCTCCCAGCGCACCGGGCTCGGCATCATCGACGTCGATGAAAGCGGTCGCAGCCGGCATGTCTATCACGCGCCGCTGGTGCTGCTGGGCGAGGGCGACTTCGCCCAGCGGCTCAAGCGCCTGCTGCACGGGCTGGGCGAGGTGATCGAGACCTACCGGCCGCAGGAAGTGGCGATCGAGAAAGTATTCATGGGCAAGAGCGCCGATTCCGCGCTCAAGCTGGGCCACGCGCGCGGCGCGGCGATCTGCGCGGTGGTGCTGCGCGACCTGCCGGTACACGAGTACGCTGCCACCGAGATCAAGCTGGCGCTGGTCGGCAAGGGCGGGGCGGACAAGGTGCAGGTGCAGCACATGGTCGGCATCATGCTCAACCTGAAAGGCAAGCTGCAGGCCGACGCCGCCGACGCACTGGCGGTCGCCATCACTCACGCCCACGTGCGCGCCACCGCGCAGCGCCTTGGCGTCAATACCCAACAGGCCTGGAGCCGCAAAAGATGAGAATCGGGATTCGGGATTCGGGAATCGGGAATTGCAAACGCAGAGTCCACGGCAGCGCGCGCTGTTGCGATTCCCCATTCCCGATTCCCCATTCCCGGCACCGCCAAGGCGGTGCCCAATGATCGGCCGCCTGCGCGGGCTGCTGGCCTACAAGCAGCCGCCGTGGCTGGTGATCGACGTGGGCGGGGTGGGCTACGAGCTGGAGGCGCCGATGAGCACCTTCTACGACCTGCCCGATGTCGGCCGCGACGTGATCCTGTTCACCCACTACGCACAGAAGGAAGACAGCGTGTCGCTGTACGGATTCCTGCGCGAAGGCGAGCGCAGGCTGTTCCGCGACGTGCAGAAGGTCACCGGCATCGGCGCCAAGATCGCGCTGGCGGTGCTGTCCGGGGTCAGCGTGGACGAGTTCGCCCGCCTGATCACCAGCGGCGACATCACCGCGCTCACCCGCATCCCCGGCATCGGCAAGAAGACCGCCGAGCGGATGGTGGTGGAGCTGCGCGACCGCGCCGCCGACTTCAGCAGCGGTGCGCCGATCACCGGCCAGCTCGGCCCGGATGCGGTGTCCGAAGCCACGGTGGCATTGCAGCAACTGGGTTACAAGCCGGCCGAGGCCGCACGCATGGCACGCGAGGCCGGGGCAGAAGGCGACGACGTCGCCACGGTCATTCGCAAGGCCCTCCAGGCCGCGCTGCGTTAGGCCGCGCCGTCCTCCTCTCCTTCACGCCACTTGGCGATACCCTGCCCACTTCATGTCCCAGACCCCCACTTCCGCAGCTGGCCACGGCCACGCGCCTGCCAATAGCCACATGGCCTTGGTCATCGGCGCCATCGGCGTCGTCTTCGGCGATATCGGCACCAGTCCGCTGTACACCCTCAAGGAGGCGTTCTCGCCGCACTACGGGCTGACCAGCGATCACGACACCGTGCTGGGCGTGCTGTCGCTGGCGTTCTGGGCGCTGATGGTCACGGTGACGCTCAAGTACGTCACCATCATCATGCGCGCCGACAACGAGGGCGAGGGCGGCATCATGGCGCTGATGGCGCTGACCCAGCGCACCCTCAAGCAGGGCTCGCGCTCGGCGTACGTGGTCGGCATCCTCGGCATCTTCGGCGCCTCGCTGTTCTTCGGCGATGGCGTGATCACCCCGGCCATCTCGGTGATGGGCGCGGTGGAGGGCCTGGAAATCGCCGCGCCCAGCCTGCATCCCTTCATCGTGCCGATCACCGTGATCGTGCTGCTGGTGGTCTTCATGGTGCAGCGCTTCGGCACCGAAAAGGTCGGCAAGGTGTTCGGCCCGATCACCTGCCTGTGGTTCCTGTCGCTGGGAGCGATCGGTGCCTGGAACATCGTCGATGCGCCGGAAGTGATGAAGGCCTTCAACCCGTGGTGGGCGATCCGCTTCTTCATGGAACATGGCTGGCACGGGGTGTTCATTCTCGGCGCAGTGGTGCTGGCAGTGACCGGCGGCGAGGCGCTGTATGCGGACATGGGCCACTTCGGCGCCAAGCCGATCCGCCATGGCTGGTATTTCTTCGTCTTGCCGATGCTGCTGCTCAACTACCTGGGGCAGGGCGCGCTGGTGCTCAATCACCCCTCCGCACTGAAGAACCCGTTCTTCGAAGCGGTGCCGGGCTGGGCGCTGTATCCGATGATCATCCTGGCCACGCTGGCGGCCGTGATTGCGTCGCAGGCGGTCATCACCGGCGCCTATTCGGTGGCCCGCCAGGCGATGCAGCTGGGTTACATCCCGCGCATGCTGATCAAGCACACCTCGCGTACCACCATCGGCCAGATCTACGTGCCCGGCATCAACTGGCTGCTGATGGTGATGGTGATCGCGCTGGTGCTGATCTTCCGCAGTTCGACCAACCTGGCGGTGGCCTACGGCATCTCGGTGTCGATGACGATGCTGATCGACACGCTGCTGCTGGCGCTGGTGGCGCGCTCGTTGTGGCCGCGCTGGCGCAACTGGGTGCTGCCGCTGTGCGTGGTGTTCTTCTTCATCGAGCTGGCCTTCGTCATCGCCAACGGCGCCAAGCTGCTGCAGGGCGCCTGGTTCCCGCTGGCGCTGGGCATCGTGGTGTTCACCCTGATGCGTACCTGGCGCCGCGGCCGCGCGTTGCTGCGCGAGGAAATCCGCAAGGACGGCATCCGCATCGACAGCTTCCTGCCGGGCCTGATGCTGGCCCCGCCGGCGCGCGTGCCGGGCATGGCGGTGTTCCTCACCGCCGACCCGATGGTGGTTCCGCATGCGCTGATGCACAACCTCAAGCACAACAAGGTGCTGCACGAGCGCAACATCTTCCTCAACGTCGACACCTTGCCGATTCCGTATGCGCCGGCCGACAAGCGCCTGCAGATCGAATCGATCGGCGACGAGTTCTACCGCGTCTATGTGCGCTTCGGCTTCATGGAGACGCCGGACGTGCCGCTGGCGCTGATGCGCTCCTGCGACCAGGGAGGCATCCATTTCGACCCGATGGACACCACCTTCTTCGCCAGCCGCGAGACCATCGTGGCCAGCGCCAACCGCGGCATGCCGATCTGGCGCGACAAGCTGTTCGCGCTGATGCATCGCAACGCCGCCCCGGCCACCGGCTTCTTCCGCATCCCCGGCAACCGCCTGGTCGAGCTGGGCGCGCAGGTCGAGATCTGAGGCCGCGACAGCGTCGCGGCCTTGGGAATCGGGAGACGGGAATGGGGAATAGGAAAAGCAACGGACTGCGCCAGCCCGAGACACCCGGCGGCGGCTGAAAAGGGCACCAGCCGTGCCGGTAACCGCTACTATTGTCCGCTCGATTCCCCATTCTCGATTCCCCATTCCCGGCTTTTCAATGGACCGCATCATCGCCAGCAGTGCCACCCGCGAAGACGATGCCGCCGATGCGAGCATCCGTCCCAAGCGCCTGGCCGACTACCTCGGCCAGCAGCCGGTGCGCGAGCAGATGGATATCTATATCCAGGCGGCCAAGGCGCGCGGCGAGGCGATGGATCATGTGCTGATCTTTGGCCCGCCCGGCCTGGGCAAGACCACGCTCAGTCACGTCATCGCCAACGAGCTGGGCGTGAACCTGCGCTCGACCTCCGGCCCGGTGATCGAAAAGGCCGGCGATCTGGCCGCGCTGCTGACCAATCTGCAGCCGCACGATGTGCTGTTCATCGACGAGATCCATCGCCTCTCGCCGGTGGTGGAAGAAGTGCTGTATCCGGCGATGGAAGATTTCCAGATCGACATCATGATCGGCGACGGCCCGGCCGCGCGCTCGATCAAGATCGACCTGCCGCCGTTCACCCTGATTGGCGCCACCACCCGCGCCGGCCTGCTGACCGCGCCCCTGCGCGACCGCTTCGGCATCGTGCAGCGGCTGGAGTTCTATTCGCCGCAGGAACTGACCCGCATCGTGATCCGCTCGGCGGCGATCCTGGGCATCGACTGCACGCCCGAGGGCGCGGCCGAGATCGCACGCCGCGCGCGCGGCACTCCGCGTATCGCCAATCGGCTGCTGCGGCGGGTGCGCGATTTTGCTCAGGTCAAGGCGGCGGGGCATATCGATCTGCCGGTGGCGCAGGCGGCGATGCAAATGCTCAAGGTCGACCCGGAAGGCTTCGACGAGCTCGACCGCCGCATGCTGCGCACCATCGTCGATCATTTCGACGGCGGTCCGGTCGGGGTGGAGTCGCTGGCCGCTTCGCTGTCGGAAGAGCGCGGTACGCTGGAAGACGTGATCGAGCCCTACCTGATCCAGCAGGGCTTTTTGATCCGCACCGCGCGCGGCCGCATGGTCACCACCAAGGCCTATCTGCACCTGGGCCTGAAGCCGCCGCGCGACCGCTCTCCGGGCATCGGCGAGCCGGGAGACCTGTTCTGATGACGCTCCGTTCGTCGCTCGCCCGGGCCGTCTCGACCAACAATCCTTGCACATGACCGCCGACTCCCGACTCCCGATTCCCCAATCCCCGCCTGTATTCAGTTGGCCGACACGCGTGTACTGGGAAGATACCGACGCCGGGGGCGTGGTCTACCACGCGCGCTACGTCGCTTTCATGGAACGCGCGCGCACGGAGTGGATGCGCGCACTCGGTTACGGGCAGGAACGCATGCGCCAGCATCACGATCTGGTGTTCGCGGTCCGCTCGATGCAACTGGATTTCCTCAAGCCGGCCCGGCTCGACGACGCGCTGTCAGTGTCGGCGGTATTGCTGCGATGCAAACGGGCCAGCCTGCTGTTTGCGCAGTCGGTACGTCGCGAGGGCGAAGTGCTGCTGACCGCCGAGGTGCGCATTGCCGCACTCGGCACCAGCGACTTCCGCCCACGCGGAATGGACGATGCGCTGTATGACGTGTTGAAAGCTCTAGAAACTCCAGAATCCGATTACTGAGGAACAAACGGATGTCGATTGCATTGCTCCTGGCCCTGCAGGACACGGTAGTGGAAGCACTACCGCAGGACGTTGCCGCCGCTGCGGCACAGACCGCCAGCGTGGCGCACAACAGCAGCATCAACTATGTCGATCTGATCCTGCGGGCGAGTATCCCGGTCAAGATCATCGTGTTGCTGCTGCTGATCGGCTCGTTTATCAGCTGGGTGATCATTTTTCGCAAGGCGCGCGCGTTCAAGCAGGCCAACCGCGAGGCGGACGAGTTCGAAAACCGCTTCTGGTCCGGCGCCGATCTGGCCAAGCTCTACGCGTCGGCCACCGACCGCAACCGCACCGTCGGCGGTCTGGAGTCAATGTTCGAGAGCGGCTTCCGCGAGTTCTCGCGCCTGCGCGACCGCCGCCGGCTGGATGGGCGGGTGCAACTGGAAGGCGCACAGCGCGCCATGCGCACCGCCTTCACCCGCGAAGTCGACCAGCTCGAGCGCAATCTCGAGCTGCTGGCCAACATCGGCTCCACCGCGCCGTATGTCGGCCTGGTCGGCACCGTGTTCGGCATCATGGTGACCATGCACGACATGGTCAGCAGTGGCGAGCAGGCTGGTATCGCTGCCGTGGCGCCAGGTATTTCCGAAGCCCTGTTCGCCACCGCCATCGGTCTGTTCGTGGCGATTCCCGCCGTGTGGGCCTACAACCGCTTCACCACCCGCGTGGAACGGCTGTCGGTGCGCTACGAGACCTTCGCCGACGAGTTCAGCTCGATCCTGCAGCGCCAGGCCGGCGCGGACGAGTGATGCGCGTGCCCTGTGCCAGCTGGCAGGCAGGCGGGTCGCTCGCCGTGGCCCGCGCATCACGGTGCGCGGGCGTGGCAGGTGCGGCGTTCGCTCGTGCCCGTTTCGCGCGGCGCAAGGCTCGGACAGGCCAGCCACTCGCGACAGCTCGCACATACGTGTGCGAGGGATTGGATGGGCGAGTCCCTCGCAAGAGCCCGCACATCCATGTGCGGGGGATCAATAGGAACGTTCCGCGATGATTTCCGGTATTTCCCGCCGTAAGAAGCGCAAGCTCAAATCCGACATCAATGTCGTGCCGTACATCGACGTGATGCTGGTGCTGCTGATCATCTTCATGGTGACCGCACCGCTGCTGACCCTGAGCACCGACGTCAACCTGCCGAGCTCCCGCGCCAAGGCGCTGGAGAGCAAGCAGGATCCGGTCGTGGTGGTGGTCGCCGCCGACGGCCAGCTCGCATTGCAGCTGCCCAAGGGTAAGCCGCAGGCAATGGACGTGGCTGCGCTGCAGGCGCAACTGGCTGCCATCGTGGCGCAGGACAAGGAAGCGCGCGTGGTCGTGGCCGGCGACCGTGCCGCACCCTATCAAAAGATCATGGACGCCATCGACGTACTCAAGCAGGCCAAGGTCGAGAAGGTCGGCCTGATCTCCGACTCCGGCGGCACTGCAGGCAGCGATGCACGCTGACGCACTCTCCCCCCAGACGGCGCGCGAGGATGGTTGGCTGCGGCCGGTCGTGCTGGCCCTGGTCGTGCACGTGCTGGTCGCGCTGGTGTTCATCGCCGGCTGGTTGTGGTCGCCCGAACGCTCGGTCGAGCCTGCAGCGGGCGATCCCAGCATGGAAGCCTCGCTGGACGTGTCCGCGGCTGAAGCACGGGTCGCGCGCCAGGCACTGAAGGCCACGCCGGTGGAAGCGCCGCCACCGCCGGCGCCGCTGCCCGAGCCCGCGCCGGAAGATACCGTTCCGCCGCCGCAGCCGATTCCCGAGCCGCGTCCGCAGGATGCGCCCACGCCGCAGCAGGCGCAGGCGCAGGAGCGCGTCGCGCAGCCGGACAAGGTCGACCAGGACCGCGTCGACGCGCTGGCGCTGTCGGCGGAAAAGGCCAAGCAGGAACAGGAGGCCAAGCGCCGTCAGGAGCAGATCGACCTGACCGAGCGCAAGCGCCAGGAAGAGGCCGAGCAGAAACTGCGCCTGGCCAAGCAGCAGGAAGAAGCCGACGCCAAGAAGAAGCAGGCCGCAGCGCAACAGGCTGCCGCCGATGCCGAGCGCGAGAAGAAGATCGCAGACATCCGCCGCCAGCGCGAGCAGGCCACCAAGGAAGCCGCGCTGGCCGAGCAGAAGTTGCGCCAGGTCGCCGCCGCGCGTGCGCAGCAGGCCTCGTCGGCTGCCGCCGCCACTGCGCAACCGACCGCAGGGCAGGGTGGAACCAATACCGATCTGTCGGCCAAGTACGCCGCGGCGATCCAGCAGAAGGTGCTGGCGCAGTGGGTGCGCCCGCCGTCGGTGCCGCCAGGTCAGAAGTGCAGCATCAACATCCGCCAGTTGCCGGGTGGCACCGTGATGGAAGCCAAGGTGGCGCCGGGTTGCCCCTACGACGAGGCCGGCCAGCGCTCGATCGAGGCCGCGGTGCTGAGTGCGCAGCCATTGCCGTATCGTGGGTTCGAGTCGGTGTTCCAGCGCAACCTGACGTTTGTGTTCACCCCGCAGGACTAGCGATTCCCAGGTCCCGGGTGGTCGGGGTGCGGCAGCATGACCTGCGCTGCGCCTGGGCTGGGGTGCGGGTTTGCGGGTAGTGGCAGACTGTCTGGCGCAGGTTTGCCGGGTGGTCGATGTTGCGCACCACCGCACGCATGCTCGCTCGTTTGCATCGACGCAATTGCCTGATGGTCGACCACTCGCTCCATTTTCACGCTGTTTCGTTCACGATTGCGAGTATGTTCACTCGCTGATTGGTATCCCTTGCACACTTTTCCTGCCATATCCGAGCCGTCCATGAAAAAACCGCTGCGTTGGCTAGCTGCCTTGACCGCCCTGTTGTTGCCGCTGAGCGCACTCGCGCAGCAGCAAGGGCTCACCATCGATATCGTGGGCGGTAGCGCTTCGGCGACGCCGATCACTGTCGTTCCAATGCCGTACCAGGGCTCCGGCACTGCGCCGCAGACCGATGTGTCTGCCGTCGTCGGCGCCGATCTGGACCGTTCCGGCCAGTTCCGCACGTTGCCGGTTGCGCAGATCGTCGAAAAGCCGACCCGCGGCACCGAGGTGCAATTCCAGACCTGGCGCACGCTCAAGCAGAACTACATCGTGGTCGGCCGCGTCATGGATGCCGGCGAAGGCGCCTACCGCGTGGAGTACGAACTGTTCGACGTGGCCAAGGGCGAGCGCCTGCTCGGTCTGGCGATGACGGCGCGTGCCAATGCGATGCGCGATGTCTCGCACCAGATGGCCGATGCGATCTACGAAAAGATCACCGGCGTGCGCGGCGCGTTCTGGACGCGGATCGCCTACGTGACCGCCAGCGGCAAGGGCGGCGCGATGCGCTATGCGCTGATGGTGGCCGACTCGGACGGCTACAACCCGCAGACCATCGTGCGTTCGGCCGAGCCGCTGCTGTCGCCGAACTGGAGCCCGGACGGCAAGAAGCTGGCCTATGTGAGCTTCGAGCGCGGCAATTCGTCGATCTATCTGCAGGACATCGCCACCGGCGCGCGTGAGCTGGTGTCCAGCTTCCGCGGCATCAACGGCGCACCTTCGTTCTCGCCGGACGGTCGCCGCCTGGCGCTGGCGCTGTCGCGCAGCGGCAACCCGGAAATCTACGTCATGGACCTGGGCAGCAAGCAGCTGACCCAGCTGACCAATCACTTCGGCATCGACACCGAGCCGACCTGGGCGCCGGACGGCGGCAGCATCTACTTCACCTCCGATCGCGGCGGTCGCCCGCAGATCTACCAGGTGGCCGCAAGCGGCGGCAGTGCCAACCGCGTGACCTTCCAGGGCAACTACAACGCCACCGCCAGCGTCTCGTTCGACGGCAAGAAGATCGCCGTGGCGCAGGGCAGCGGCAATAGCTACCGCATCGCCATGATGGATCGCAGCCTGGGTTCGCCGAGCTGGAGCACGCTCTCGCCGGGTTCCCTGGACGAGTCGCCGAGCTTCGCGCCGAACGCCAGCATGGTGCTGTACGCCGCACGTGAGGGTGGTCGCGGCGTGCTCTACGCCGTCTCCTCCGACGCGCGCGTCCGCCAGCGTCTGGTCCTGGCCGATGGCGATGTGAGAGAACCTGCATGGGGGCCTTACCGAACCGCGCATTAATGTTAATATTTCGCTGCGTTAAACCACTCATTGGCCCAGAGCCTCCATAGGTATCCCATGAACAAGTCCACCCGCGTCTTGCTTGTCTCCCTGTTGTCCGTTGCCGTGCTGGCCGGTTGTTCGAAGAAGGTGAAGGAAACTCCGCCTGCTCCGACTGACACCACCGCTGGTTCCTCCGTTCCCACCGGCCCGGCCACCTCTGGCCTGTACGGCCCGGGCGACCTGGATACCGATGCCTGCCTGCGCCAGCGCGTTGTCTACTTCGATCTGGATCAGGACTCCCTGAAGCCGGAATTCCAGGCCATCATGGCGTGCCACGCCAAGTACCTGCGTGACCGTCCTTCCTCGCGCATCACCCTGCAGGGCAATGCCGACGAGCGCGGTTCGCGTGAGTACAACATGGGTCTGGGCGAGCGTCGCGGCAATGCCGTGTCGTCCTCGTTGCAGGCTGCTGGCGGTTCCGCCAGCCAGCTGACCGTCGTCAGCTACGGTGAAGAGCGTCCGGTCTGCACCGAAACCAGCGAAAGCTGCTGGTCGCAGAACCGTCGTGTCGAAATCGTGTACACGGCTCAGTAATAAGCGATGCGCTTTCGAGTGACATCCCTGTTGGTCGCGGCGGCCTTTGTGGTCGCCGCGCCCGCTCACGCGCAGCGAGCCAGTCTCGCTGATCGTGTTGCCGTTCTCGAGCAGCAGCAGGCCAACAGTCAGGCCAACAACGATCTTCTCAATCAGCTGCAGCAGGCGCGTTCGGACCTGCAGGGCTTGCGAGCGACGGTGGAGCAGCTGCAGCACGACAACGAACAACTCAAGCAGCAGTCCAAGGATCAGTATCTCGATCTGGACGGACGCCTGAATCGGCTGGAAGGTGCAGGTGGCGCAACACCGCCATTGCCATCGCCCACCGGTAGCGTCACACCCGCCCCGGCTCCGGCCGCGCGGCCTGCAGCGGCGGCAACTTCCGAGAAGCCGCCCAGCGTGCATGGCGATCCAGGCACGATGGCCGTCAGCAACGAAGAACGCACTGCCTACAATGTCGCCTTCGATGCATTGAAGAACGGCAAGTACGACGATGCCTCGCAGTTGTTCCTGAGCTTCCTGGAGCTGTATCCAAACGGCGTCTACACCCCCAATGCCTTGTATTGGCTGGGCGAAAGTTATTACGCCACCCGAAATTTCCAGCTGGCCGATGCGCAGTTCCGCGATCTGGTCAGCCGCTATCCCACGCATGACAAGGCCTCCGGCGGCCTGTTGAAGCTTGGCCTGTCGCAGTACGGCGAAGGCAAGAACGACGAAGCCCAGAAGACCTTGCAGCAGGTCGCATCGCAGTATCCCGGCTCCGACGCAGCGCGTGTGGCCCAGGAGCGTCTGCAGTCCATCCGTCTCGGCCAGCAACTGCGCTGAGCCCGCGCGCGCGCCTTCGGGCGTGGCGCATACTTTGTCCATGAACGCCGCAGCCGTCCCCAGCGAGATCGTCCAGTCGCCGTTGCCGCGATTGAAGATCACCGAAATCTTTTTGTCCCTGCAAGGCGAAGCCGAGGCCGCAGGCTGGCCGACCGTGTTCGTGCGTCTGACCGGTTGCCCGCTGCGCTGCCATTACTGCGACACCGCCTACGCCTTCCACGGCGGGGAATGGCACGACATCGACGCGATCGTTGCCGAGGTTGCCAGCCACGGTGTGCGCCATGTCTGCGTGACCGGCGGCGAACCGTTGGCGCAGAAGCGCTGCCTGGTGCTGCTGCAGAGACTGTGCGATGCCGGCTTCGATGTCTCGCTGGAAACGTCCGGCGCATTGGATGTGTCGGCCGTCGATCCACGCGTCTCGCGCGTGGTCGACATCAAGACCCCCGCATCCGGCGAGGAACAGCGCAATCGCTGGGAGAATCTGCCGCTGCTGACCGCACGCGACCAGATCAAGTTCGTGATCTGCAGCCGCGCAGATTACGAGTGGTCGCGCAAGCTCGTCGCTGCGCATGCGCTGGACCGCCGCTGCACGGTGTGGTTTTCGCCCAGCAAGAGCGAAGTGACGCCGCGGCAGCTGGCCGACTGGATCGTGGCCGATCGTCTGCCGGTGCGTTTCCAGATGCAGCTGCACAAGCTGCTGTGGAACGACGAGCCGGGGCGCTAGGCGCAACCGACACGACGCCTGCGCTTGCCGCCAGGCAGGCACGGGCGTTACTCGGCATCGGCATGTGCCACTCATACACTGCGTTTCCTGGCACGCCGTCCGCACTATCTGACCACTCGCGACGTTTTGTTGGTCGCTCTGGTCCTTAGTGCAAGGCGCTGCCTGCCAAGAGGCAGCGCTCTGCGTTGTTACGCCGCGATCCTGTTCAATTCCTCGACGGCATTGGCCGGCAGTTTCAGTTCTGCTGCGAACAGATTCGCGCGCAGATGCGCCACCGATGACGTTCCCGGGATCAGTAGGATGTTGGGCGAGCGCTGCAGCAGCCATGCCAGTGCCACCTGCATCGGGGTTGCGGCCAGGCGCTCGGCAACAGCGGTGAGCGTCGACGATTGCAACGGCGAGAAGCCGCCGAGCGGGAAGAACGGCACGTAGGCAATGCCGTCGCGCGCGAGCGCGTCAATGAGTGCGTCGTCGTGTCGATGCGCGATGTTGTACATGTTCTGCACGCAGACGATGTCGGTCATGGCACGTGCCTCGGCCACCTGCGTCGCGGTGACGTTGCTGATGCCGATGTGCCGCACCAGGCCATCGCGTTGCAGTTTGACCAAGGTCTCCAGCTGTTCGGCAATCGAGCCTTCTGCCGGTTCCTGCGTCTTGAACATCACGCGCAGGTTGACCACATCCAGCGTTTCCAGGCCCAGGTTGCGCAGATTGTCGTGCACCGCCTCGACCAGTTGCTGTGGCGAGAAGGCCGGTCACCAGGATCCGTCATTGCCGCGGGCACCGCCGATCTTGGTGACGATGGTCAGCGCCTGCGGGTAGGGATGCAGTGCCTCGCGGATCAGCTGGTTGGTGATGTGCGGCCCGTAGAAATCGCTGGTGTCGATATGGTTGATGCCCAGCGCAACGGCTTCGCGCAGCACCGCCAACGCGCCCTCGCGATCCTTGGGCGGGCCGAACACGCCAGGCCCGGCAAGCTGCATCGCGCCGTAGCCGATGCGGACGACGCTGCGATCTCCAAGAAGAAACGTGCCGGCTTTATCGATGTTGGTCATGGCGTTGCGCTCGCGTGTCGTTGAGCCAACAACGATAGGAAACGTGGTGCGGCTTGTGAATTCGCATTTGCTGCGGCGCCAGTTCATCGCTGCCAAGGCTTGCAATGCATGGGCGCAGGGGTATCGGCTGAGCTGATCCTCGGGCGGGATGTGCCGGAGTTTCAGGTTTTGATGGTCCCACTATCAGTGCTTCCGCTGGGTTTTCTCGCAACCGTCGCCGCAGCATTGCGCTTGTGCGTTGACAGGCTTCGAAAGGCACCGTCATCGACCTGCCGGCGCTGGAACAGACGCTCGGGTACCGGTGGTGGAAACAGTGGTGCGAAGCTTCTGGCCAATCCCATGGACGTAGGACAGGCTCTCCCGGCCGCTCACCTTTCCGATGATTTTTCAAAGGCACAAAAAAAAGCGCCTTCGGCGCTCTTCAAGCTGCTGATTCGATTGGTGGGCCGTGATGGATTCGAACCATCGACCAAAAGATTAAAAGTCTTCTGCTCTACCGACTGAGCTAACGGCCCACTGTCCCGGCAGTGCGCCGGGGTGCGCATTCTACCCTACACCGGCGTCAAGGCGAAATGGCGTAGTGGGTGGGGTCCGGGACGCCGGCGTCGGCAAAACCGGCCGCGCGCAGGCGGCAGGCGTCGCAATGGCCGCAGGCGCGTCCGTCGGCGTCGGCGCGGTAGCAGGACACGGTCAGGCCGAAGTCCACGCCCAGGCGCACGCCTTCACGCACGATGTCGGCCTTGCTGAGGAACTGCAGCGGCGCGTGCACGCGCAGGCCGGCGCCTTCCACGCCGGCCTTGGTGGCCAGATTGGCCAGCACTTCGAAGGCGCGCACGAATTCGGGCCGGCAGTCGGGGTAGCCGGAATAATCGACCGCGTTGACGCCGCAGAACAGGTCGTTGGCACCGATCACCTCGGCCCAGCCCAGCGCCAGCGACAGCATGATGGTGTTGCGCGCCGGCACGTAGGTGACCGGGATGCCGGCGCCACCGGCATCGGGCACGTCGATGTCGTCGGTGAGCGCCGAGCCGCCGATGCTGCGCAGGTCCACGTCCACCACCTTGTGCGCGATGACGCCTTGCGCCGCCGCCACGCAAGCGGCGGCGTCCAGCTCGGAGGTATGGCGTTGGCCGTAGCGCACGCTCAAGGCATGCACGGCGAAGCCCTGCTCCTGCGCAAGCGCGATGACGGCAGCGGAATCCATGCCCCCGGACAACAGAACAACGGCTTTTTTCATGACGGATCGGCAATCACAGCGGAATAAGCGGAAAGGCTAGCAGGCTCGGCGTGGCACGGCGACCCGGCAATCGCTGCGGCGCGACAGCGAGGCGCCAGACACGGCGTCTGTGCCAACCGCGCGAGGGCAGGGCAGCGCTCCCTCTGCACTCCAATCCAGTGCGGCACTCCGCCAGCGGTTGCGCGCCCCAGGCGCCAACGCCGCCAGCCGAGATTGCGCGCGCTATGGCCGGCCTCAGCGCAGGCTCGCAGCCGCCGCCTTGCGCAATGTCTGGCCAGGCTGCTGCAAGGCGCGCGAGCGCACTGCCGCGCATTGCCAATAAAGCGGTACGTCGAGCCAGCGAGTTGGTTCGATAACGCTCAGCATCTGCCCCTGTGATCCGGGAGATGCCCGTGTTTCTTCAAACCGCAATCGCTGGCTTAATCGCCAGCGCGGGTCTCATCATCGCAATCGGTGCGCAGAATGTATTTGTGCTGCGGCAGGGACCGCGGCGCCAGCATGTCGGTCTGGTGGTGGCGATCTGCGCGTTCGGCGACATCGCGCTGATACCTTCCTCAACCCGCACGTCTATCTGCACACGATGCTGCTGCTCGGCAGTCTGGCCGCGCGCTACTCGGGCCAGTTGCGCTGGGCGTTCGCTTCGGGCGCGTGCCTAGCCAGCATCACGTGGTTTCCGGCCTGGACTATGGCGCGCGTTTGCTGCAGCCGGCCTTCCGCGATCCGCGCGCATGGCATGTGCTGGATGCGGCGATCGCAGGATTCATGCTGATGCTGTGCGCACTGTTGCTGTTGCCCTCGCAGGCGCTACTCTGAGGCCTCACTGTCCTGGAGTTGTTGTCATGTCGCCGCTGCGCGTCTCTACCGATCAATCCGAGCTCGATGTTGCGCTGATCCATCGCTACCTGGCGCAGCACACCAACTGGGCCAGGGACATCCCGCTTGCGGTGGTGCAGCGCTCCATCGCCAACTCGCTGTGTTTCGGCGGGTTTCTGGAGGGCGGGCAGGTGGCCTTTGCGCGGGTGGTGTCCGACTACGCAACCGTCGCGTATCTGGGCGATGTGTTCGTGTTGCCCGAGCACCAGGGCAAGGGCTATAGCAAGCGATTGATGGACGCGGTCATGGCGCACCCCGATCTGCAGGGGCTGCGCCGTTTCAGCCTGGCGACCAGCGATGCGCATGGTCTTTATGCGCGCTACGGCTTCACCCCGCCGCTGTCTCCGCAGTCGCTGATGGAGCGCTATCTTCCCGGTCTCTACACGCGCTAGCCGCTTTACGCCGACTGCTGCAGGGCTGCACCGGCATGGCGCTGCGTCGAGGCAGAAGGACGGTTCAAACGCGCCGCCACGCCGCCACGCCGAGCGATGCTAGGCGTGCACTGCGACCTCGCCGATGATCCTTCCTGATTGAGAAGGCGTGCCGAGCGGTGACGAGAGCACGCACGGACACACCTGCAATGCCGGCATTGCCGGCTGCGGATGTCGTGGGTACCGATGGCGAAGATGCCGCCTGCGCTGCAGACGGTGGCCGGGCTACCATCCGGCCTGCTCTCTTTCGACTGGCGCAGCGTAACCAGGCATGGCATTCAAAAAAGCACTCTTCGATAACTCAAGTGTTTGTTTTCGTAGTTATTTTGTGTGCAATGGGGCGCGTTCCGGATTGCCCGGAGTGCATGCGGCGGATGCCGGTGGAGCGTTTCGGGATAAACGAAGAAAGCGCCCTTGCGGGCGCTTTCTTCGTGTGCGACATCGGTCAATGGCGGCGGCCACATCCGCACCGTCGCGTCAACATGCCTGCGCCGAGGATCTGATCGACGGCGCAGTGCCGACCGCCAGCTCAGGCAGTTCGGACCTTGCTCAGCAACTGTGCGACCGGTGCTGCTGCGCGCGTGGCGGACTGCCGCGCCTGCCGTGCATCGATCTTGAAGATCGCCACCGCATCGGTGAGCTGCACCGCCTGTTCTTCCATCGCGCGTGCAGCGGCAGTGGCTTCTTCCACCAGTGCGGCGTTCTGCTGCGTGGTTTCGTCCATATGCGTGATGGTCTGGTTGACCTGCTCGATGCCGGCCGACTGTTCCTGGGAGGCTGCAGAAATTTCGCCCATGATGTCGGTGACGCGTTGCACGCTGGCCACCACCTCGCCCATGGTCTTGCCGGCGCTGTGCACCAATGCCGAACCCTCGGCCACGCGTTGCACCGAGTCGTCGATGAGGCCCTTGATCTCCTTGGCGGCGCCGGCCGAACGCTGCGCGAGCGTGCGTACTTCGGAGGCCACCACGGCAAAGCCGCGCCCCTGTTCGCCGGCACGTGCGGCTTCCACCGCCGCGTTCAGTGCCAGGATATTGGTCTGGAAGGCGATGCCGTCGATGACGCTGATGATGTCGGCGATCTTCCTGGACGAGGCCTCGATACCGGTCATGGTGTCCACCACCTTGCCAACCACCTCGCCACCTTGCGAGGCAACGCGTGCGGCGCCGATCGCCAGCTGATTGGCCTCGCGTGCGCTTTCGGCATTCTGCTTGACGGTTGAGGTCAGTTCTTCCATCGATGCTGCGGTTTCTTCGAGGTTGGCCGCCTGCTGTTCGGTACGTTGCGACAGGTCTTGATTGCCGGCGGCGATTTCGCTGGCCGCGGAGTTGATCGACACAGCCGATTCCTGGATGTCGCCGACGATCTGCGCCAGCTGGCTGGCCGTGGCATTGGCGTCATCGCGCATCTGTGCGAAGACGCCGTGGAATTCGCCACTCATGCGTGCGGTGAGGTCGCCAGAGGCGATGGACTGCAGCAAGGACGACAGCGACTGCAAATTGCCGTCGGCCGTGGACATCAGGTGGTTGAGGCTTTCGACCATGATGCGGAAATCGAACTGGAAGCGCTCGGCATCGCCGCGCGCGCTGAAGTCGCCATTGGCGGCCGCCTGGGCGAGATGCTTGATCTCATGATTCATCGCCGACAGGTTGAGCTTGACCTGCGACATGGTTTCGCTGAAAACGGCCTTTTCGCCCGGCAACGGCTGCATGTCTTCCGAGAGTTCGCCGACGGCATACCGGCCCATGATGCGTGCCAGATCGGTTTGCACTGCCACGTGCGCGGCGACCAGCAGGTTGGTGTCGTTGGCCATGCGTCCGTAGTCGCCCGGGAATGCCGCCGCATCTATACGGAAGCTGATCTGGCCGTTGTCGTGATGCCTGGCCATGTCGGTTTGCGCGGCGATCAGATTGCGCAGCTGCAGCTGCATGTTGTCCATGGCCTTCAGCAGACGGCCGGTTTCGTCGGTGGCGCTGGTGTGCACATCGTTGTGCAGGTTGCCGGCTGCGATGGCTTCCGCAGTGCGTGTGGCCTGGCTGAGCGGTTGGGTCAGGCTGCGTGTAATCAACCATGCGAGCAGGCCGCTGATGACCAGTGCCGCAATACCGCCAGTGATCAGGGTGACTTTAGCTTTATGCATCGATGCAACCGCGGCCGCATAGGCATCTTTGCTGAGGCGGCGTTCCAGTGCAGCGTTATCGCGGATCGCGGTCTGCTGCGCGTCCATGGCTGTTGCGGCGTCGCCTTGCAGCAACGCCTGTGCTTCCTGATTCTGATCGCGAAGGCCGTACTCGAGAACCTGGTTATTGAGCTTGACCGAGATGTCGCGCTTGTCCTTTAACAGCTTGAGCGCCTGCTTTTCAGGCTCACTGCTGGGCATTGCGGCCAAAGCGTCGTGTGCCTGCTTGTAGCGTGCGCGGTTCTTTTCGATCGTGTCCATCGCGCGGCGATTGGCGGCTTCGCCAGCGACCATGACGATATCGCGCAGACCGATCGCCACATTGGTATTGGCGTCGAGCATTTCCGAGGATAGCTGGATCCTCTCCATGTTGCTGTTGACGATGGTATCCAGCTCGAGACGAGCGTTGGACATGGTGACCATGCCGATCGCAACAAGCAGGCCCGACAATAGGATCAGGATGCCGAAGGCCATGCCCAGGCGACGACCGACATTGAGGCGTTGCAGATATGTGTTCATTACCGCATCCAGGTAGGGCAACTGAGGGCTCGGTGGATGAGGTCATCCACCCAAACGTCTTGCTCAGCTAGCGGCCGGATCGCGACGAGCTAAAGGCGCGTATTTAAAAATACTTACATTGAATTCATCGTGTGGAAGAAATTTCCCGACAGCTGTCAGTAGCGACCTGACGCGCGCGCAGAAACTGTGTCTTCATTGCGTTACGGCTGGATCGACGCACGCCAGCAGCGGAACCCTTTTCCGACGTTCTGCCGAAACGCACCTGGAGCAAGTCAGATCTCGGGACAGGAGCGAATGCGTCATGTGTCGAGGTACCGTCAATACGCTGTCTTCAGGCAGTGCCGGTGCCGGTGCTGCGGAGTGGTCACGCGATTCGATCGGCTGTGATGCGGTGCGACAAGGCCGACNCGGCGCTTGAGGCATCACGCGTGTGGCGGCACTGTGGGTGTTGCGCTCAACTTTCCAGCGCAGCAAGCACCTCTGCATGTAACTGCTCGGCGCCGCTTTCGGTATTGAAGCGTGCAAAGATTTCCTCGCCGGAGAGCAGGCCGACCCGTACCGAATGGCAATACGACCCGAAGTTTTCGCCTGCATTGAAGGGATCGCTGATGACGGAGATATGGTTGAGGCGGACCCGGGTGGTGCCGAACTTGATGAACATCTGCAATCTCCTGTGTGAGCGCCCAGTTTCCCACTTTGTCGGGCAGCGCAGAAGCCGGCCTCACGCATCCGTCGACCCAGCACGTACACTGCCGTCCCCTGAAGCCGAGCTCGCCCGATGTCCGATCCGATCCGTCTCGACAAATGCGTGGCCGCGTTGTTCGGCTGCTCGCGTGGCGAGGCGCAGCAATACATCGAGGGCGGCTGGGTCAGTGTGGACGGGGTCGTGGTCGAAGAGCCGCAAGCCTTGGCGACCGCGGCGCAGGTGACGCTGGCGGACAACGCCGTGCTCGAACCTGCCGAGCCTGCCACGCTGCTGCTGCACAAACCGGCAGGCATGAGCGCCGAAGCGGCGCTGGCACTGGCTACTGCCGAAACGCGCAGCGCACTGGACCAGCTCGAGATGCGTGTGCTGAAGCGGCACTTCCTGCGCTTGAACGCGCCGCTGCCGTTGGAGGACGAAGCGAGCGGTCTGCTGGTGCTGAGCCAGGACGGCCGCGTCCTGCGCAGGCTCAGTGCCGATGCATCCTCGATCGAACAGGAATTCCTGGTGGAGGTGCGCGGTGAGCTGCGCCCATACGGCATGGCGCGGCTTGCGCATGGCCTGGTGTATCAGCAACGCAGCCTGTCGCCGTGCAAGGTGAGCTGGCAGAACGAGGAGCGCTTGCGGTTTGCGATCAAGCACGTGCAACCCGGCCAGCTGCGTTACATGTGCGGTGAGGTGGGGCTGGAGGTGGTCAGCATCCGGCGCTTGCGCGTGGGCCGCGTGTCGCTGGGCAAGCTGGCCATCGGCCAATGGCGCTATCTGCCGACAGGCGAACGTTTTTGATTGGCATTGCACGTAAAACGCGTGTGGTTGCAACGCGGTCGTCTGCCGATATTGTGGACACCTCGCATGCATCGAACACCGCGCGGCCTTGACCCCGCGGCGTCGTTACCGAGCGCTGCTGTTCGGGCAGCTTCAGCACTGGTGCGTTTTTGCGCGGGAACTGGAGCATAACGGCTCATATCAGAAAATGGCCGGCCCGATTTAGACCGGGCCCGGCAGATCAGCAATTCAGGACGATTGCGCATCGAACGCAAGCTGCGTTGCGTATCCCGATATCCGACCCGCTCCCTTCACCGCTTACTTCTTGTTGCGTTTCTTCTTGGCGCGCGTCACCAGCCAGAACACAACGGCAATCACACCGACGACCAGAATGATGAAGGCCGGTGACAGAAACGAATTGTCGCCCATGAGAATTTCCTGAAAGTCTTCGCAGCCAAGCGCTGCACTGACATCAGCCTAGCGAGCGACCTGCTTGATAGTGTGAAATACACCGCATTGCGTTCCGCCATACCGTTGCGGCCGTCTACGTCATGCAACCGGGGTAGAAAGCACCAGGTGCTTGGCCATCACACTGCGGATCGCGCTCAACAGCTGCTCGGGGGTATAAGGCTTTTCGAGGAAGGCCACACCGTCCGGCAGGATCTCTTCCACATACTCGACCGCCAGTCCGGAGGTCAGCAGCACGGGCAGGTTATAGGGCGCGTGCGTCGTCTTGAGTGCCAGATCCACGCCGGTCAGACCACCCGGGAAATGGATGTCGGAAAACAGCACGTCGACGCGCGGGTCGCTTTCGATCAGGGCCAGGGCCTCTTCGACCGAGCCTGCGCTACGGCAGGTAAAACCATAGCTTTCAAGCACAAGGCAGCTGAGTTGTCGGGTGCCATCGCCGTCTTCGACGACGAATACAACTGGCCGTTCCTTGTTCTGTGACATGAGCACGTCTCGTAAGGCAGGCCACATTCTCAGCGATGCGGCAGTGAACCCTCTGTCAACGCAGACGGAGCCGTACGGTTACCAGCCGAACGGACCCGGACCATAGCCGCCGGGGCCGTAGCGCGGTCCGAACAGCGCGCCTTCGCCGCGCCCGACGCTGATGCTGACGCCGATCTGATGCGCCTTGCCGTCGTCGTCGTAATAGGTCTTGCAGGAATTCAGGTTGACGGCCTGCCAGTTGCTGTTGCCGCCGCGGTTGGAGTAGCCCATGCCGGTTTCGACCGCGCCATGCAGCTTGCCCTGGCATTGCTCGGCGCGTTCGGCAGCAAGCGAGGCCGCGCCGGGGCGGGTCAGCGCAGGCTTGGGGCCGCTTTTGTCGCCGTAGAAGGTGCCCGGTGGGTCGGTGCTGTATTCCGGATCGGAGCGGTACTGTACCGGTGCCTGCGGAACGCTCAGGTCCAGCGACCGCGCCGACACCGGCTCGGCGCTGCTCTCGCCGGCCTGGGCGAGCGCGCTGCCGGCGGCAAACAGAGTGGCCAGGAGAAGCAGGCTGCGTTTCATCGGGTGGACTCTACCAAGAGTGACTGACAGCGCGTGCCAGATCGCCTTGTGAAACTAGCAACGGCTGATTGAATGCGCGCTGTCGATTGTGCGGATTTTTGTGCCAGCGCCGTCACTGCGATGACACATGCTGTCGCATCAGCCCTGCTCGCGCACGATCTCGATCAGCTGCGCTCCATACCGGGCCAGTTTGCCGCCACCGATACCGCCGACACGCGACAGGGCGTCGATGCTGGTCGGCCGCTGTTCGGCGATATTGCGCAGCGTGCTGTCGTGGAAGATCACGAAGGCCGGCACGTTCTGCTCCTTGGCCAGCTCCGCGCGCAGGCCGCGCAAGGCGTTGAACAGCACCAGATCCTGCGGCTGCACCGGCAGGCCGGTACGTTGCGCGCTGCGCTCGCGCCCGGCGGCCGGGTTTTCGCGCCGCATCATCACCTGGCGCTCGCCCTTGAGCACCTGGCGGCTGGCGTCGGTCAGGCGCAGGCCGCCATGGCCTTCGCTGTCGACCTCCAGCAGGCTGGCCGCCACCAGCTGGCGGAACACTCCGCGCCAGGTGCGCTCGTCCAGGTCGCGGCCGATGCCATAGGTGCTCAGCTGGTCATGGCCGAGCTGCTTGATGCGCTCGTTCTCGCTGCCGCGCAGGATGTCGATCAGATGGCCTACACCGAAGCGCTGCCCGCTGCGGTACACGCAACTGAGCGCTTTCTGCGAGGCCACGGTGGCGTCCCACGCGGCGGCGGGCGTCAGGCAGTTGTCGCAGTTGCCACAGGGCTTGGGATAGGTCTCGCCGAAGCCGGCCAGCAGCACCTGGCGGCGGCATTGCATCGATTCGCAGTAGCCGAGCAGGTGATCGAGCTTGGCGCGCTCCAGGCGCTTGCGCTCCTCGGCCGCTTCGCCCTGTTCGATCATCTGCTTGAGCAGCACCACATCGCCCAGGCCGTAGCAGAGCCATGCCTCGGCGGGGTCGCCATCGCGGCCGGCGCGGCCGGTTTCCTGGTAGTAGCCTTCCAGCGACTTGGGTAGATCCACATGCGCCACGAAGCGCACGTCCGGCTTGTCGATGCCCATGCCGAAGGCGATCGTGGCGGCCATGATGATGCCGTCCTCGCGCAGGAAGCGGCGCTGGTTTTCCGCACGCACCTCGGCTGGCAGGCCGGCGTGGTAGGGCAGGGCATTGAAGCCTTGCGCACACAGATACTGCGCGGTCTCTTCGACCTTGCGCCGCGACATCGCATAGACGATGCCGGCCGAGCCGCGGTAGCGGCCCAGGAACTCCTGCAGCTGCTTGCGCGCGTTGTCCTTCTGCACCACGGTGTAGCGAATGTTGGGGCGGTCGAAGGAGCTGACGAAGTGGCGCGCGTCGACCAGATCCAGCCGTTCGGCGATCTCGCGCTGGGTCGGCGGATCGGCGGTGGCGGTCAACGCCATGCGCGGGATATGCGGCCAGCGTTCGTGCAGCACGGTGAGCTGGCGGTATTCGGGGCGGAAATCGTGGCCCCATTGGGAGACGCAATGCGCCTCGTCGATGGCGAACAGCGCGATGCGGCTGCGTTCCAGCAAGGACAGGAAGCGCTGGGTCAGCAGGCGCTCCGGCGCGACGTAGAGCAGGTCCAGCTCGCCCGACAGCAGGGCGCGTTCGACCCGCTGGGCGTTCTCCGCATCCAGCGTGGAATTGAGGAATTCGGCGCGCACGCCGAGCTGGCGCAAGGCCTCGACCTGATCCTGCATCAGCGCGATCAGCGGCGAGACCACAATGCCGATGCCGTCGCGCAACAGCGCCGGCACTTGATAGCACAGCGACTTGCCGCCACCGGTGGGCATCAACACCAGGGCATCGTTACCTGCAGCGACGTGTTCGACAATGGCTTGCTGTGGGCCGCGGAAGTCGTCGTAACCGAAGACGCGGCTGAGCAGTTCGTGGGCGGGGGAAGACATCCGCTTAGGATACCGCGAGGGTCAAGCCCTGGTCGGTGTCGTGCCGGCGGTGTCGCGCGATGGCGGGTCGGGGATTGCCGTGATGTGAGGGTGTGACGAACAATGCCCAGGGGAAGGGCAGGGGGGAAGGGGCATTGTTTGCGTGGCGCGGGCGATGCCAAGTAGACGCTGCAGCTGACATAGTCGGGCTTTTGCGCCGTACCCTCACCCCAACCCCTCTCCCGGCGAGAGAGGGGCTCAATTTCCGATCGTCGATGCGGATGGCGTGGCAAAGGAATGCTGTGTACTGCAGAGCCGGTGCACCCTGCGCTCCATCACCATGAACATGACACCAAGAGCCCCTGAGTCAGGGGCGCGCCAAAGGCGCGGGGTGTGGCAGGGAATGGAGCAGGGGCCCAAGGTTTCGGCGCAGCGAAACCTTGGGCAAACCGGCAGGGGTCAAGCCCAAGGGTTTACTGCAGCAGCGAGCGCAGCATCCAGGCGTACTTCTCGTGGGTCTGCAGGCGCTGGGTCAGCAGGTCCACGGTCGGGTCGTCGCCGGCGTCGTCGGCGGTACCCAGCACCTTGCGCGCGGTGCGGCAGACCGCTTCGTTGCCGCTGACCAGCTGACGCACCATTTCACGCCAGTCGGCGCTGTCGCTCAGTCCCTGTTCTTCCGGGATCGAGGTCAGGGCGACGAACTCGCTGTAGGAGCCCGGTGCGTTGTAGCCCAGGGCGCGGATGCGCTCGGCCACTTCGTCCAGCGCGGCCCACTGCTCGGTGTACTGGGTCTCGAACATGGTGTGCAGCGAGTTGAACATCGACCCGGTGACATTCCAGTGGAAGTTGTGGGTCTTCAGGTACAAGGTGAAGGCGTCGGCCATGTAGCGGGCCAGACCATCGGAGATCTGCTTGCGATCGCTGTCCTTGATCCCGATATCGATGTGTGGTGCCGATGCTGCGGCGACCGGCAGTGCGTCCAATGCTTCATTGACGACGACGGGCTTGTTGGCGTTCTTTTTCTTGGACATGGGAATGGTCCTCCTGAGGAAACTGATATCGGGTCACAATAGACAGGCTAAAGGATCTCTTGTCATTCAATCTTTCACATTTTTCCATCAATGAGCGCTATCGACACCGATCTTGCCAACACCTTGCGTGAGCGCCGCCGCGCCGTCGATGGCGCGATGAGCCGCGACCGTGGCCGGTTGCTCGGTCTATGGTCGCGCTGGCAGGGCAAGCCCGGCAACCCGCAGGTGCGCGAGGCGTTCGAGCAGGCGCTGGCGGCATCGCAGGCGCAACGCCAGGCGCGCGTCGAGCAGCAGCCGGCCATCACGCTGGATGAGCAACTGCCGATCGCGCGCGAGGCCGAGCGCATCATCGCGCTGATCCGTGACCATCAGGTCGTCGTCATCGCTGGCGAAACCGGCTCGGGCAAGACCACCCAGCTGCCCAAGCTGTGTCTGGCCGCCGGGCGCGGTGCGGCCGGCATGATCGGTTGCACCCAGCCACGCCGGATCGCCGCGCGGGCGGTGGCCGCGCGCGTGGCCGAGGAGCTGAAGACGCCGCTGGGCACCACGGTGGGCTTCCAGGTGCGCTTTACCGACCGGGTCGGCGAGCAGTCGCGGATCAAGTTCATGACCGACGGCATCCTGCTGGCCGAGATCGCCAGCGACCGCTGGTTGTCGGCCTACGACACCATCATCGTGGACGAGGCGCACGAGCGCAGCCTCAACATCGATTTCCTGCTCGGCTATCTTAAGCAACTGCTGCACAAGCGCTCCGATCTCAAGTTGATCGTCACCTCGGCCACCATCGATACCGAACGCTTCGCCCGGCATTTCGACAACGCGCCGGTGATCGATGTGGAAGGCCGGACCTTCCCGGTCGAGGTGCGCTACCGGCCGCTCGAAGGCGAGGCCGACGACGGCGGCGACGGCGATGGCGAGCGTGGCAATGGCCGCGATGGCGAGCGCACCGTCAACGATGCGATCGTGGCGGCGATCGACGAGATCACCCGCATCGATCCGCGTGGCGACGTGCTGATGTTCCTGCCCGGCGAGCGCGAGATCCGCGACGCGCACCAGGCGCTGGAACGGCGCAAGTACCGCGAAACCGAAGTGGTGCCGCTGTACGCGCGGCTGTCGGCGGCCGACCAGGACCGCGTGTTCAACCCGGGGCCGCGCCGGCGCCTGGTGCTGGCCACCAACGTGGCCGAAACCTCGCTGACGGTGCCGCGCATCCGTTATGTGGTGGATCCGGGTTTTGCGCGGATCAAGCGCTATAGCCCGCGCCAGAAGCTGGACCGTTTGCATATCGAGCCGATTTCGCAGGCCAGCGCCAACCAGCGCATGGGCCGCTGCGGACGCATCGCCGAGGGCATCTGCTACCGCCTGTATGCCGAAGCGGATTTTGCCGCGCGGCCGGCATTCACCGATCCGGAAATCCGCCGCTCGTCGTTGTCGGGCGTGATCCTGCGCATGCTGCAACTGGGGCTGGGGCGAATCGAGGATTTCCCGTTCCTGGAGGCGCCGGACGAGCGTGCAGTCGCCGACGGCTGGCAGCAGTTGCTGGAGCTGGGCGCGATCGATGCCGATCGGCGCCTGACCGCGACCGGTCGCCAGATGGCGCGCCTGCCGGTGGACGTCAAGCTGGCGCGCATGCTGGTGGCCGCGCAACAGCATGGCTGCCTGCGCGAGATGATCATCATCGCCTCCTTCCTGGGCATCCAGGATCCGCGCGAGCGCCCGCCCGAGGCACGCGAAGCGGCCGACAACGCGCATGCGTTGTTTGCCGATGCACGCTCGGAATTCGTCGGCATCCTGCGATTGTGGGAGGCGTATCGACAGGTGCACGAGGATCTCACCCAGTCCAGGTTGCGCGACTGGTGTAACCGGCATTTCCTCGGCTTCTTGCGCATGCGCGAATGGCGTGAGCTGCATCGGCAGCTGCGCCTGTTGTGCGAAGAGCTGGGTTGGAGCGAGGAGCCGGCCGCTGCGATGCTGGCGCCGCTGCTGGCCGGTGCCAGCGCGCCTGCGCGCGAGGACGGGCACAACGCCAACCGGCCGACGCGCGGGCAGCTGCATCGCGCTGCGCGGCTGGCGCGCGAAGGCAAGCCGGATCCGAACGCGCCACCTGCACATCACGCCTCCGCCGCTGCCAGCAGGCAGGCCGAAGCGGCCGAGGCGTCGGCACGCACCAGCGAGCGCGAACGCGCAGCGGCGTATCAGGCCTTGCATCGCGCGCTGTTGGCCGGCCTGCCGACGCAGATCGGCCATCGCACCGAAAAAGGCGATTTTCTCGCCGCGCGGCAACGCCGGTTCGTGCCGTTCCCCGGCTCGGCATTGGCACGCAAGCCACCGCCGTGGATGTTGGCGGCCACGCTGCTGGATACGCAAAAAGTCTGGGGCATGACCAATGCCGCGATCGAGCCGGACTGGGCGATCGCCGAGCTGGGGCATCTGCTGGCACGCAAGCATTTCGACCCGCATTGGTCGCGTGCGCAGGGGCAGGTGGTGGCCTCCGAACAGATCAGCCTGTTCGGCCTGGTGCTGGCGCCGAAAAAGCCGGTCCATTTCGGCAAGATCGACCCGGCCGGCGCGCATGACCTGTTCGTGCGCCAGGGCCTGGTCACGGGCGAGATCACTACGCGTGCGGCGTTTATTGCCGACAACCTCAAGGTGCTGGAGCAGGCGCGCGAAGAAGAAGCCAAGCTGCGCCGCGCCGGTATCGTTGCCGATGAAGACTGGCAGGCGCGCTGGTATCTGGACCGCATTCCGGCCGAACTGCATTCGGCCAGCGGGCTGGATGCATGGTGGAAAACCCTGCCGCCGGACAAGCGCCGCAGCCTGCACTGGACGTTGAACGACCTGTTGCCGGGCGAAGGCAGCGAGGCCGATCGTTTTCCGAAGTATTTCCCGCTGGGCGATGCGCGGCTGCCGCTGCATTACCGCTTCGAGCCGGGCGCCATCGATGACGGGGTGACGCTGGACGTGCCGCTGCACCTGCTCAACGCGCTGGATCCGGCGCGGCTGTCGTGGCTGGCGCCGGGCTTCGTTGCCGACAAGGCATCGGCCTTGATTCGCAGCCTGCCCAAGGCGCAACGGCGCAACTATGTGCCGGCACCGGATTTCGGGCGCGCGTTCTACGAGGCCTACAGCATCGCCTCGGCCGACGATCTCCGCGGCGAGCTGGCGCGCTTTCTGACCAAGGCCACCGGCACGCAGGTGGCGGCGCTGGATTTCGACGAGGAGTCGCTGGACACGCATCTGCTGATGAACCTGCGCCTGCGCGATGACGACGGCAAGGTGTTGGCCGAGTCGCGCGACCTGGACGGATTGCGCGCACGCTTTGGCGAGCGTGCCGGCCACGCCTTCGCCGCCCGTGCAGGACGCGCCCTGGCGGCCGAGGGCTTGCGCGACTTTCCGTCCACGCCGATTCCCGAACAGGTCGCCGGCGAAGCCGGCGTGCCGGCGTACCCGGCGTTGGTGGATCAGGGCGAAGACGCAGCGCTACGCATCTTTGCCGACCGCAACGAAGCGGCGCAGACGCATCCGCGCGGCGTGCGCCGGCTGCTGGAGATCGCGTTGGCCGACAAGATCAAGCAGGCGCGCAAGCAGCTGCCGGTGTCGCCCAAGACCGGCCTGCTGTACGCGGCGATCGAATCGCAGGAGCGCCTGCGCGGCGATCTGGTCGATGCCGCGCTCAACGCGCTGCTGGCTGATGGTCTGGGGGCGATTCGCGACCCCGGCGCCTTTGCGCAGCGCCGCGACGAGGCGATCAAGCGCCTGTTCGGCGAGGCGATGGAACGGCTAAAACTGGCCGAAAGCATTCTCGGTTCGGTGGCCGAACTCAAGCCCTTGCTGGAAGCGCCGTTGATGGGCTGGGCGCGCGGCAATCTGGACGATATGGAGCAGCAGTTGCGCGCGCTGGTGCATGCCGGCTTCCTGCGCGAAACACCGGCCGAGGCGTTGGCCAATTATCCGCGCTATCTCAAGGCGATGATCCTGCGGACCGAGCGCGCCAAACGCGATCCGGCCCGCGACCAGGCGCGCATGCTCGAACTCAAGCCGTTCGTGGATGCGCTGGACGAGGCGGCTGCGCGTGGTCTGCAGCAACGTGATGCGTGGCAGTCGCTACGCTGGGATCTGGAGGAATTGCGCGTGTCGGTGTTCGCGCAGGAGCTCGGTGCCAGGTCGGGCGTGTCGGCGAAGAAGCTGTCGCAGCGGGTGGCTGCGTTGCGCAACTGAATGATGCTGGATGCGCTGATGAGGACGGCTTGCCGTCATCGCCAGCGCGCTGCCTCAGCGCAGGTCCTGCCATCGACCGGCCGCTCAGGCCGAGCGCTGCGCTTTGAGCGGTGAACGCAACCCAGCGCGCAGTGGTCAGCTGGGCGTGGACGGTGCCGGGAAAAACGGCGTGTACGCCCGGTACATGCCGGTTCCGGGCACCGGCCGCACCGCCTGGCGGTGCGCGCCGTCCTGTTGCCAGCCGCTGTCAGAACTTCATGTGCAGGCTCGCCATGTAGCGACGCCCGCTCCTGTAGCGACCGGCCAGGTGGTCGGTGTCGCCGAGATACTGCAGGTATTGCTCGTCCAGCAGGTTCTGCGCGTCGATCTGCAGCGACCAGTTCGGGCTGAATGCATAGCCGATGCTTGCGCCGAGTTCGGCATAGTCGTCCACGCTTGCCGGCGCGGCGCCGGCCACGTAACCGCCGGCCAGGTAGCTGTCGCGCCAGTTGTAGGTCAGCCGCGCATTGAGCGGGCCTTTTTCGTAGTACGGGCTGACTGCCACGCTGTTGCGCGACTGGTAGGGCAGGGCATCGCCGGTGTTGTTTTCGCCGTTGGCGTAGGTGTAGTTGGCGGTCAGGCCGAAGCCGCTGTCGCCGAACGGCTGCTGGAACGCGATGTTGAAGCCCTTGACCTTGCCATCGCCGGCATTGCGTGGCCGCTGGATGCTGTAATCGCAATAACCATCGGCGGTGCAGCCGTTGCTGCCGAGCAACTGCGCCCAACTCTGCGGCGCGGTATCGCGCAGCGCGTTGTACTGGCGCTCCACGCTGGCACTGGTGTCGATGTAGTTGTCGATCTTCTTGTAGAACAGCGACCACGCCACCACCGACTGCTGCGCGAAGTAATACTCGGCCGACAGGTTGAAGTTCCAGGATTCGTACGGCGACAGCTCGGCATTGCCACCACTGCCGGTCAGCGTGGTGTCGTTGAGGAAGGTGTTGTTGACCATCTGGTTGTACGGTGCCCAGGCGATCACCTTGGCCGCAGCAAAACGGAACACCCAATCGTCGGCGGCCTCGTAGGCCAGCGTGAGCGAAGGCAGCAAAAAATCCTCCTTGCGCGTGCGGGTCTGCCACAGGCTGTCGGCGTTCTGCAGGGTGGGCGTGCCGCTGTAGACGAAGCCGCTGCCGTCGGTTTTTGAATCGACATAACGCAGCCCGAGGTTGCCGCGCAGGCCGCCACCGGAGACGTTCAACTGGGCATAGGCGGCGTTATTGGTCTGCTGCAGCGCCCAGGTGTTGTTGAGGAAGCTGGCCGGATCCGGCGCGCCGTAGTCGACCGGGCTGTTGCGGATCCAATTCAGCACGTTGTTGCGGCCTGCCTGCACATGGCGGCCGTGGTCGGGATGGAAATCCTGCAGATCGGTCAGCCCGATCGTGCCTACATCGGCCAGCGTGCCCGGCGTCACGCCGCCATAGACGTTGAGCTCGAAGCGCTCCTCATGCTTGCCATGGCGCACGCCCAGCAGCAGTTGGTTGAACACGCTGTCAAACTGCAGATTCATATCGAGTTGGCCGTAGGTGTCCTTGCTTTCGGTGGAAAAGATGCCGTTATTGCCGAACCAGCCGCCGGCCGAGCCCCAGTTGGCCGGATCGCGCGCGCGCGCCGGATCGTCGAAGCGGATGCCGCGCCGCGTGTCCCAGCTGAAACCGCCGTTGTAGAACGGCTCGATGAAGTACTGCGACAGGTCCCTGTTCTCGGATCTGCTTTGGCCCACCTGCCCGTTCAATCCCCAGCCATCCCCGCGGAACGCGCCGCGCAGGTCCAGGCCCTTGGTGGTCACTTCCGATTCGCGCACGTTGTTGTCGTAGATCACGGTGCCGCCGAGCGGGTCGGCATTGGCGCCGGAGTGCCCGCTGGTCACCACGCCGTTGCGCAGGCCGCCGAGTCGATCCACTGCCGCTACCGTACCGGCATTCCAGGTCAAAAAGCTGTACATCGACTGGTTGTAGTTGTCGAAGTTCTCGTTGATGTACAAACCGCTGAGGTTGAATTCCAGCGCCTGGCTGGGCTTGAGTTGCAGGTTGACCACGGCGCTGTCGCGCTCGCGATCCTGCTGGAACCAGGCCGCGTTGATGGAGTTGGGCACGTCCGCATCGGCGGGCACGCCGCCTGCGGCATTGGCGAACGTGCCGGCCGGCGCGTAGCCGAACACTTCCATGCCGCGGCGATCGACGCGTTCTTCGTAATGCTGCGCCGACACCGCGATGCCGAAGGTGTCGGCCGCGTTTTTCCAGCTATACAGCAGTGCAGCGTTCGGTTTGCCTTCGCTGGCCTGCGCGCTGTAGCTGTAGCCGATGGAGGCGGCGACCTCGTTGACGTCCAGGTCCAGCGGCTGCCGGGTGTGCATCAACACGGTGCCGCCCAGGCTGCCCTCGGTCAGGCGTGCTTCGGAGGATTTGAGGATTTCCGCACGGCCCAGGATCTGCGGTGCCAGCAAGGTGTAGTCGAATCCGCGGCTGGGTTGCTCGCCGTAGAGCCAGATCGCCTGTGCCACCGGGTGGCCGTCCAGGAACGACAGATTGAGGCTGGGGTCGGTGCCGTCGATGCTGACGCGCTCGCCCTGGCCGAAGCGCCGGTCCAGGGTGACGCCGGGAATCTGCGACAGCGCCTCGGCCACGTTGGTGCTTGGAAACTTGCCGATGTCTTCGGCGGTGATCGCTTCGGAAATGCCTGTGTTGTTGCGTTTGGTGTCGAGCGATTTTTCCAGGCTGGCACGGATGCCGACCACTTGCACGGCATCCAGATCGGTGGCCTGTCGGTCAATCGTGTCCTGGGCTTGCGCAGCGAATGCCAGCGACAACGCGATCGCGCTGGACAGCAGGGTGATGCTGTATTTCATGATGTCTCTCCTCATCACGCACAGGGGTGGACGGCGGGCTGCTGCTCGCCGGATGCGGGGTCTTGCAGACGCGCGCTCGTGGCCGAGCGCGTGGTGAATCGCTTACGACACGTCAGCGTGGTGTTGCAGATACCAGTTGGCCGCGCCGAGCACGCCCAGTTGCCCATGCTCGACCAACTTGACCGGAATGCGTTCGAGCACCGCGCGCATGCGGCCCTTGGCCAGAAAGCGTTCGCGGAAAGCGCTGTTCTGCAGGAACGGCCCGATCGTCGGCAAGAAGCCGCCGGTCAGATAGATGCCGCCGGCCGCGCCGTAGGCCAGCGCCATGTCGCCGACCGCGCTGCCTAATATGGCGCAGAAGATCTGCAGGCAATCGCGTGCCAATGCATCGTCTTCGTGCAGCGCGGCATGCGTGATTGCGGCCGGCAGCCGATGGCGCGGCGTGGCGCCCTGCAGCTCGCACGCGGCGTCGTAGAGATGCAGCAAGCCGGGTCCGGACAGCACATGTTCGAGCGGCAGATAGCGCTCGCCACGCAGCAGGATCCGCAGCAATTGCACTTCCATCTCGTCGTTGCTGGCCAGGGCGACCTGACCGGCTTCGGTGGCGAGCACGATCGCCCGCGGCCTGGCATCGATCCAGACCGCCGCACCCAGCCCGGTGCCTGGGCCGACTACCAGGATCGGGCCGGTGGCGCGCGCATGCGGCGGCGTCGGCCCGCTCAGTTGCAGCGCGACGCGGTGTTCCATCAACGGTGCGGCGTAGGCCACCGCTTCGAACGCTTCGAAATCGTTGACCAGGTGCACGCTGGGCACGGCAAGCGCGGCGCGAATGCGGCCAGGCGAAATCGTCCACGGCAGGTTGTTGCTGATGAAGCTGCCATCGTCCAGCGCGACCCCGGCACTGGCGATCACCACCGCCTCGACATCGCGCCGTTGCTGCAGGAAATCGGCAAGGATGGCGTCCAGACCGGCATGTTCGGCGCAGCGGTAGGTGCGGTAATGCGACAACTCGATCGCAGCGTTGCCCGCCCGCGCGATGTGGCCGACCCGCACATGCGTGCCACCCACGTCGGCCGCGATGAAACCGGTGGCAACCGGTGCGGTGGGCAAGCCAGAAGCGAGAGCAGAACGCGAAGTCGCAGCCACGTGCAGTCCTTTGGATTCGTCCGACCGGCCAATGCGATCGGCGGGTAGCGGCCTGTGTAGAAGTTGGTGACAACGATGTCAATGGTTCAGTCGGGTTGGATCGATCTTGCTGGCGGACTCAAGTGCGAAATCGCCCGGCTCAATGCTGTGTGCGCGGATGTGTTTGCGCACTGCGGGAGAGTTTCCACACAAGTCATTGTCCGTCTGCGACGGTGGCGTCTGTTGTCGCTATCTGGACGCTTGACCATCGTCGCGGTCGCCGCAGATATTCGATATTCGATACCGACAGCGTGTTGGTTGCGTCTGCTATCGGAGGAGTCGCAGACTCATCGGGCAGCCGCCGCAGAGGCAGCGTCCGGCAGGGTGCTGCAGGCCGCGCCGTCGGTGGGTGGCGCCTGCGTCGGGTAGTGCTGCTTGCCGAGCACGTAGGTCTGGCTGGTGGCGACGAAGCCATCCGCGTAGGTGGCCTCGACGAAGTACGCGCTCCAGCCGGTGTCGGGAATCTGCACCGGTACCGACACGGTGTTGCCGCGTACAGGCGCGACCGGCGTTGCGCTGTAACGAATGCCGCAGGCATAGCGGAAATCGCGCGCCGCCGGGTTGCTCGCCTGCCACAGACGCAACTGCGCAGGCCGCTCGGAGGAGTGGAAGCGGATCTGCGGGTGCTCGCCCGTGCGCAGGGAAGCGCGCACCGTCGGCAACGTACGCTGCTGCTGAAGACGGGTCACGAAGGGCACCAAGCTGTCGACGATCGAGGCGCGGATGCCGTTGTGCGCGCTGTTGGGCACCATACGCAGCGCCTTGCTGCCGGGTAGCGCGTTGTAGAAGAACTGCGTGTTGTCCGGCAGGAAGAAATCGTCGCCGCAGGCATTGACGATGTACTTGGGCACGGCCAGGCGTTTGCGCTGCGGCGTGTGCAGATAACTCAGCGGGTCCTGCAGTTGCACCAGTTGCGCAAATGCCGGCGTGTGCAGCTGCGCGGTGATTCCGTGCCTGGCGTAGGCGCCGAATGCGATCGGCCAGTTGCCGCCATAGGCCCGGGACATGTGCTCGAGCACGGCCGGCAGATTGAGGATGTCGATCACGAACGGCACCACGGCCTCCACGCGGGCATCGGCAATGGTGGCGTGCCAGCTCGCCCAGCCGCGCTTGGAGGCGCCGGCGAGGATGAAGCGATGAATCCGCAACGGCGCCAATTCGCGTTCGGCCAGGCTCATGGTGCGCGCGATCGCCGCGGCCATCGGCACATGCAGCGGCATGGTCTTGCGTTGGTGCGGCGATGTCAGAAACAGCGACCAGCTGTAGGCGACGCTGTCGTCTTCGCGGCGCGGCGTGCCATCGTTGCGATAGGTCAGCGCCTGGCTGGGGATGTCGCCGAGCGCGATCACCACGGTGCGGCTGCGCTTTGCCAGCGCCGCCAGGGCATCGGGCGACAATTCGCTGGACGGCTGCGGCGCGCCGCCATCGACTGGATGACGGGTGCCATTGGTGGAGATCAACAGTGCACGTGTCGGCAGCGCATCCGTTGGTACATAGATCGCGACATCGTGTTGCCAGCTGGCCGGCTGCACCAGTGCCTCGGGCGACCATTGCTGCGAGGTCAGCAGGTAATCGCGCCGCTCGACGCCGGCCACCGTGCTGGTGGCCACACGCCGGTAGACCAGCGGTTGGCGCTCGATGGCATCGTGATAGCACACCAGCGCCTGGCTGAAGCCGACCTCGGGCGCATCGGCGCACTGCTGCGCTGACAGGGCGGGTGCAGTGGCCGTCGCTGCAGGCGCAGCGCCCGCCAACCAGCCCAGTGACGCCAGCAACACCAGGCTGCAACGTGTCATCGAACGCATGGGTGTCCTCCGCGTGTCGTGCGTGCGTCAGTCCCCGGTGGTGGGCCGCGCCGCGCCCCGGTCGCGCTTACTTGATCCGGCGGACCTTAGCCTGCGTGTTGTAGCCCTCGATCTGCAGATACCACACGCCGACCAGACCCGGCTTGATCTTGACCTTGGGCGCGGCCTTGCGCACGCCCGACAACGTGGCGGCGTCGGTCTGCTCCCAGTCCTGGCCATTGGCGAGCGTGTAGACGCGCCCGGTCGAAAAACCCTTGAACTCGCCAACGATGTTGCTCTCGATCGGCTCCTTGCTGCCGAAATCGAAGAAGCCGCGGTTCTTGACGATCACTTCCTGGCGGCCGGCTTCCTTGGCCTGTTCGACCACGACCGCAGCTTCCTTGGCGACCTTGCCCTGCAGCCAGTCGTTGAGCGCGGCCAGTTCGCCGGCATCGAGCTTGTCCAGGCCGGCGGCCTTGAACTGTTCGGCGCTCATCTGCGACTGCAGGTCGCCCTGCACCGCGCGCTGTGCCAGGGCCGGGCTGGCGTTCAGGGCAAGGATCAGGCAGACCAGCAAGGGAATGCGGCGCGCGAGCGACATGGAAGCCATCCAGAAGACGAAGAGGCCGCTAGTGTAGACGCTGGAGCGCAGCGTGCAGCCTGAGACCACAGGTGCTGATGTGTGCGGGACAGCCCCAAACCGCCTCGCACAGCGTGGAGACACCACCAGCGTGTGGGGGCGCTCCGCCACCGGCGACGTAAGGTCTACGCGGGCACTTTCGCACGCTCGGGACGGCGGTAAACAAACTCCGGCGGCGTTGCGGCGGCCTCGCGTTCGGCGGTGGCGCGCACCTCGGCATGCCGTGGCGAGCGTTCGCAGACCGGGTCCAGCGTGGCGGCATCGCCGCTGAGCGCCAGCGCCTGGCAGCGGCAGCCGCCCCAGTCGATCTCGCGCTTGGGGCAGCCCTGGCAGACCTCCGGCATCCATGCGGTGCCGCGGAAGCGCACGAAGGCCTCGCCGTTGTTCCAGATGTCGGCCAGCGAACGCTCGCGCAGGTTGTCGAAGCGCATGCCCTCGATGGTTTCGGCCGCGTGGCAGGGCAGCACGTCGCCGCGCGGGGAGATGTTGACGAAGCGCTGGCCCCAGCCGCCCATGCACGGCTTGGGCTGACGGGCGTAGTAATCGGGGGTGACGAAGTCGATCGCCAGGCGGTCGCCGAGCTCGCGGCGGGCGGTTTCCACCGCATCAATCGTGGCCATCAGCTGCTCGCGGCTGGGCATCAGCGCGGCGCGATTGCGCAGGCCCCAGCCGTAGTACTGGGTGTGCGCCACTTCGATGCGTTCGGCCTGCCATTCCAGCGCCAGCGCGATCATGCCGGGCACGCGCTCGGCGTTATGGCGATGCAGCACCGCATTGAGCGTCAGCGGCAGGCCGCGTGCACGCACGGCGGCGGCGAACTCGCGCTTCTTCGACAGACTGTTGCGGTAACCGGCGATGCGGTCGGCACCGGCCGGGTCGACGTCCTGCACGCTCAGCTGCACATGCTCCAGTCCGGCCGCCTGCAGCTGGTCCAGCATCGGCTCGCCGCCGGCCACGCCGGAGGTGATCAGATTGCTGTACAGCCCGAGCGCGCGTGCATGCGCCACCAGCTCGGGCAGGTCCTTGCGCAGCATCGGCTCGCCGCCGGAAAAATGCGCCTGCAGCACGCCCATGTCGGCGGCCTGCTGCAGCAGCGAGCGCCAGCCGGCGGTATCCATTTCCTCGCGCAGCGCCGCCAATGCGATCGGGTTGGAGCAATACGGGCAGGCCAACGGGCAGCGATGGGTCAGCTCCAGCAGCACCGACAGTGGCGGCGGGGCGATGGTCATAGCCGCAGCAGACGCTTTTGATGCAGCGTGTTGGTGAACTCGATCACGTCGCGTTCGATATCGGCCGCGTCGGCATCGAATTCGTCAGCCAGTTCCTGCGCGATCTGCGCCAGCGAGCGCGCGCCATCGTAGCGCTGTGCCACCACCACTGCGATCTCGTCCAGCTCGACCACGCGTTCCGGCGCCAGCAGCACCCACTGGTCGCGTGCGCGGTCGTGCTGCAGGCGCACGCCTGCGCGCAGGGCTGGCTGGCTGTCGCGGGTGATGCTGCTCACGCCGCGGCCCGGCTGGCGTCGCGGTCGGGCACGAACGCATCCGGCCACACGATGCCCGGGGCGACGTAGGCCACGTGCAATGCATCCAGCTGCACCCACAGCACCGAGCACTTGAAGTGCAGCGCGGCCTTGACCAGGTCCTGTTTCTCGACGGTATCGGCGTGCCGCTTGACGTAGTCCAGCGCGAAATCCGAATCGCGTGGCGCTTCGGTCAGGCGATGCTCGAAATACGCCAGCGCTTCGGGCGAGACGAAGTCGTAATGCTTGAGCATGCCGGCCACGCGCCGGCCGATGATGTTGGGGGCGAACAACTCGGTCAGCGAGGAGGCGATCGCCTCGAGCAGGCTTTTTTCGCGCACGAAGTGCAGATAGGCCTGCACCGCAAACCGGGTGCCGGGCAGTAGCGCACGGCCGGATTCCACCAGTGCGCGATCCAGGCCGAGCGCATCGGTCAGGTGCAGCCAGCGCGCGATGCCGCCATCGCTGGGGCTGTTGCCGTCGTGATCGACAATGCGTTGCCGCCAGATCCGCCGCAACGCCGGGTCTTCCATGCGCGCCAGGATCGCGGCGTCCTTCAATGGAATGCAGCGCTGGTATTCGAAGCGGTTCAGCGCCCAGGCCTGGACCTGGCCGCGATCGAGCTTGCCCTCGTGCAGGAGCGCATGGAAGGGATGCTGGTCGTGGTACAGGCGGGCGCCGATGGCGCGCAGGTCCGCCTCCAGCTGGTCCGGGGTGAGCAGGGTGGTCACAGGGTGATCTCCAGGCCGTCGTGCGCGACGTCCCAGCCGCTGGCACGCGCGCTGGCGTACTCCGGGGAGTGGATGTCGAGCACGGGATTGGTGGTGTTGAGATGGATGAAGATCTTGCGCGCCACCTCCAGCGGGGCAAACGCGGCGATGCTGCCGTCGGGGCCATCGATGCTCATGTGGCCCATGCGCTGACCGGTCTTCTGGCTGATGCCCAGTTGCACCATCTCGTCGTCGCGCCACAGCGTGCCGTCGAAGAACACCAGTTCTGCGTCTTGCAGGCGCACACGCAAGGCATCGGTCATCGCCGCGCAGCCGGGGATGTAGTGCACGCGGTGCTGGCCATCGTCGATGGTCAACCCGAGGGTTTCTTCATTGGAGCCGGCCAGGTCGCCCCCGCTGCGCGATTCCATGAACAGCGGCACCTTGCCGGGCACCGAGAATGGCGTGAGTTGCAGGCCCAGCAGCGCCAACGGCGTGTCCAGCGCAAACGGCTGGCGCTGCACGTACGTTGGATTGACCGCATCGAAGATGGGGTTCTGCGACAGCAGATCGAGCACGCGGCTGCTGGCATGCAGCGAGAACGCCTGGCTTTCGCGCATCGACAGCAATCCGGCGATATGGTCGATCTCGCCGCTGGTCAGCAGCACCGCTTCGATCGGCGAATGCCGCAGACCGTGCTGCGGCCAGAGTGCCGGCGTTGCAAGAATTTGTTGACGGAAATCGGGTGAGGCGTTGATCAGGACCCAACGCTGGCCATCGGCGCTGACGGCGATGCTGGCCTGGGTACGACGTCGGGCACCGTCGGCTTGTTGCCATGCCCGCCGACTGGCGGGTGTATGGCAATTCCACTGCGGGTGCCCACCGCCGGCCGCCGATCCCAGAACGATGATGCGCATGGAGAACTGTTACCTGTCTGCCGGCGACTGCCGGTCATGCATCGGGAGCAAGGGCGGCAGGTGAACTCAGAATTCGCCGGAGACGTAGCAGTTGATCTCGGCGCCACAGTTGACTTCACGAACGACAGGCTTCTTCCAGGTCTTCATCGGCTACCTCGCAGTTGGTTGGGGTGACGTCGCCGCGGCAGGACGCAGCGACAACGCCACTGGAGGATAGGCAGGCGGTTTAAGCGAGTTGTAAAAAGCATGTAAAAAGCCGATTGAGCGTTCCGATCGGCCTGCAGCGCTGCACCTGTTGCGGCGCACAGCGGTTGCGAATCAAGGCGTTGGCGGGTGAACCGACCATAAGCGCAAGCGTGCGGGATTGCGCCGACGATGCAGCGATTGCGCGTTGTGGAGAAGGTGACGCGCACGTTACCGTAGCTGTCAGTTCCCTGTTGTTGCCCATCGCCGTGTCCACCGCTGTGACCAGTTCTTCATTCGACCGTCTGCATACATTGCTGCAGCGTCCCGCCATTGCGTCGATCGCGCCGGACTTGCGTGATGCGTTGGCGCAGGCCTGGCAGCAGCTGCCGGCGCCGAGCGAGAACATGGCCTGGGCGCTGCTCGCCGACACGCTGGACGCATTGGCGTTGCTGGCGGCGGATGAGGCCACCCTGATCGCGGCACTGCTGTTCGACCTGCCGGCGTTGCGCGGCACGATCGCCGGCCTGCCGTGGCAACCGGCGGAGCGCCGGGTGGCAGTGGAAGGACTGCTGGAGGGGCTGGATGCGGCCGACCAGGTCTGGGCCCTGCACGCCGGTCGCGAGGCCGGGCGCAACAGCGAAGGCCTGCGGCGGCTGTTGCTGTCCATCATCCACGACCTGCGGGTGGTGCCGATCCTGCTGGCGCGGCAGTTGGCACGCATGCGCGTGGCCGACCGTCTGAGCGAAGAACAGCGCCGTGCACTGGCCCAGCTCACCCGCGACATCCATGCGCCGCTGGCCAACCGGCTGGGCATCTGGCAGGTGAAGTGGGAGCTGGAAGACCTGGCGTTCCGGCATCTGGAGCCGGACACTTACCGCCGCATCGCCCGCGAGGTGGACGAAACCCGCGTGGCGCGCGAGCGCTATCTGGACGCGGTCAAGCGCACCCTGTCGACGACGCTGGCCCAGCAGGGCCTGCGCGCGGAGGTGAGCGGGCGGCCGAAGCATATCTACAGCATCTGGCGGAAGATGCAGAAAAAGCGCCTGTCCTTCGACCAGCTGTACGACATCCGCGCGGTGCGGGTGATGGTCGAGGACGTGGCCGCCTGCTATGCCGCCCTGGGTGCGGTGCACTCGCTGTGGGCGCCGGTGCCGAGCGAGTTCGACGATTACATCGCCCGGCCCAAGGCCAACGACTACCGCTCGCTGCATACCGCGGTGGTCGGCCCGGAAGGGCGCACCATCGAAATCCAGATCCGTACCCACGAGATGCATGCGCAGGCCGAACTGGGCGTGGCCGCGCACTGGAAGTACAAGGAAGGCGGCAAGGGCGGCGAGAAGGCCTTCGACCGCAAGATCCTGTGGATGCGCCAGCTGCTGGAACAGGTGCAGGAAGGCGACCACGGCGAGCTGGCCGGTGCGCTGGATGCCGAGCTGATCGAAGACCGCGTGTATGCGCTGACGCCCAAGGGCGAGGTCATCGACCTGCCGCAAGGCGCCACGCCGCTGGATTTCGCCTACCACGTGCACACCATGGTCGGGCATCGCTGCCGCGGCGCGCGCGTCAACGACCGCATCGTGCCGCTGACCTATCGGCTGCGCAGCGGCGACCGGGTGGAGATCATGACCGCCAAGGAAGCCGACCCGCGTCGCGACTGGCTGCTGGTGTCCAACGGTTTTCTGGCCAGCGGGCGCTCGCGCGACAAGGTGCGCGCGTGGTTCCACAAGCTTGACCGCGCGCGCAACGTGCAGGCCGGCAAGGACCTGCTCGATCGCGAACTCAAGCGGCTGGGCTTGCAGCACGCCGACCTGGGCGTGGCCACACGCAAGTTCCACGCCGAGACTGTCGACGATCTGTATATCCAGGTGGCGCTGGGCGATACCGGGCCCAACCAGGTCAGCCGCGCCTTGCTGGAAGCCGAGCGGGCCGCCTCGCAACCCGCGGTGCCGGCGCCGCCACGGCCCACCGCGCGCCGCGAGGGGTTGGGCAAATCCAAGTTCACCGTGCAGGGCGTGGGCAATCTGCTGGTGCAGCTGGCGCGTTGCTGCCAGCCGGTGGCGGGCGAGCCGATCGCCGGCTATCTGACCCGCGGCCGCGGCATCACCGTGCATCGCACCGATTGCGCGGCACTGTCGCGTCTGGCAGCGGCACATCCGCAGCGGGTGTTGCCGGTGGAGTGGGGCCAGGCCGGCAGCGGCTACGAGGTGGATGTGCAGGTGCGCGCGGTCGACCGCCGCTGGCTGCTCAAGGACATCACCAACCTGATCGCGCAGGAGGACGCGCACGTGCTGGAAATCAACAGCGACAACGTGCGCGACACCGGTAGGGCGCAGCTGCGCCTGCGCCTGAAGGTCAGCGATTACGATCAGCTGTCCAGCTTGCTCGGCAAACTTGATGCTTTGCCTGGGGTGAGTGAGGTGCGGCGACTCGGTTGAGTGCGCCGCAGCTCGCCGGCGCCAATCGCTTTGAAACAGGCGGCACCCACAGCAAGCGCGGTGTGCTTGCCTGCCGATTCCCGATTCCCCAAACCCACATCGTCTTCGCAGCAGACAGCTACCATGGTTGGGTGAAAGCGTCCCCCTCAGGTCGCGCCAAGGACGGACGCCACCGCATGTTCCCGCTTCCGCGCTGGGCCAGATCGCCCCGCCTCTGGGCGCCATTGCGCAGTCGCGCGCTATGGCGCGTGGTCCTGGCGTTGTGTGCCTGTCTATTGCTGACCACGGTCGTGCTACGCAAGCCGTTGGCCGATTGGCTATGGCCGGACACGCGCATCCAGCAACTCCTGCAACGGGGCGATGCGGCGCTGGCGCGCGGCCATCTCAGTGCGGCCGATGGCAATGGCGCGCGCGAACTGTTCGCTGCTGCGCTTGCCCTGGACAGCGACCGTGGCGAGGCCCGCGCCGGCCTGGCGCGCACTGGTGCCGCCGCCGTGGTGCAGGCACGTGCGGCGGTCGCAGCCGGGGACGCCGCCGCTGCACAACGTGCGTTGACGCTGGCGAACGCGCTGGAGGTGCCGCAGGCGCAGACCGCCCCGGTCGCGCTGCGCCTGCGCGCGCTGCAGGCGCGTCGGGCCGGACTGGACGCCTTGTTCGCACAGGCGGTGTCCGCGCAACAGCAAGGACGCCTGGATGGCAGCCCGGACAGCGCGCTGCCGTTGTACCAGCGCATTCTGACCCTGGCGCCGGACCGTACCGATGCACTGGAAGGGCGCGAGGACGCATTGACCGATCTGCTGGCGCAGGCCCGCCATGCACTGGCACGCGATGCGCTCGGCGATGCGGCGATGCTGCTGGCCGCCGCCAAGCGCTATGACCCCGGGCATGCCGATGTCCCGCTGACCGAGGGCCACTACCACCGCGTGCTCGAACAGCGCCGTCAGCGCGCGCAAGGCCTGTTGCGGCGTGGGCGCCTGGCACCGGCTGCACGCGATTTCAACGCGGTGCTGGGAGCCGAACCGGAGGATGCGGCCGCCCAGCGTGGGCTTGAGCGGGTGGCAGGCGAATATGCCGCGCAAGCCGGCCGGCAGGCGGCGGACTTTCAGTTCGACGCCGCGTTGCAGTCGCTGCAGGAAGCGAAAGCGTTGCTGCCGGGCGCTGCATCGATCGCGCAGGCCGAGCAGGCGATTGCGCGTGCACGCGATGCGCAACGCAGCCCGGAAACCGGGCTGTCGCGCGGTGCCCGCGAGCGCCGCCTGCGCGCGCTGCTGCAGCGGGTGACGGATGCCGAAGCGCGACAGCAGTGGATGACGCCGCCCGGCGCCAGTGCCTACGACGCGGTGCGTGCTGCGCAGGCGCTGGCGCCGCGCGATCCACGCGTGCTGCAGGCCGCCGCACGCGTGGTGCCGGCGAGTCAGCGCTGCTTCGAGGACGAGCTGCGCAACAACCGCCTGCGTGCCGCGCGCGGCTGTCTGGATGCCTGGCAGGCGCTGACGCCCAATGGCGATGCGCTGGCCGGCGCGCGCCGCCGACTTGCGCAGCGCTGGGTTGCGGTGGGCAGCGAACGCCTGGGACAAGAGGACGCAGCGTTCGCGCGCCGCGCGCAGCACGAAGCGCACCAGCTGGATCCGGGGCTGCCGGAACTGGCCGAGTTCACGCGCCGGGTCAAGGCCGTGGTGGAGCAGCGTTGACGCGGCGGCTGTCTTCGACGGCACCACCCAGAGCGCAATGCCCGAGCGCCCGGCGCACACTCACCCCGCAATGAACAGCTCGCGCACCGTGCCACGCGCCGCATCCAGCGAAAAATGCCGGGCCACGTTATGTAACCCGTTGTCGGCCAGGCGCTGCCACAGCGCCGCATCGCGATACAGACGCACGATCGCATCGGCGAACGCGTCGGCGTCGTCCGCCACGCAGACATCCTCGCCATCGCGCAAGTGCATGCCTTCCACCGCACACGTGGTGCCGACGACCGGCTGCCCATGCGCCATGCTCAGGTTGATCTTGCCTTTGACGCCGGCGCCGAAGCGCAGCGGCGCCACCGCGATGCGTGCGGTCTCCATGAATGGCAGCAGATCCGGCACATGCCCGTGCAATTGCACGCCGGGGCATTCGTCGGCCAGCAGCGTCAGCGCTTGCGGCATGTCCGCGCCGATGCAGTGGAAGGTCACCTCCGGCAATTGCGCGCGCACCTGCGGAAAGATCGCGCTGATGAACCACTGCACCGCATCCACATTGGGTGGATGCCGGAAGCCGCCGACGAACACCAGATCGCGGCGTTGCGCGAAAGGCTGCCCGCTGCCGGCCACCTCATGCAGATTGGAGAGCAGGGCGGTGCGGATCTGCGGTGCGTCCGCCTGCAGTTGCGCCTGCTCGGCCGCCGAGACCAGCAGCGTGACATCGGTGGCCGCCATGATCTCCAGTTCGCGCAGGCGGGTGCGCTCTGCCGCGCGCAACAGGTTGGCATCGCCGGCCAGCTCGGCGCCGCGGCGCTCGCGCAGGTAATGCAGGTCGACGGTGTCGAACAGGGTGCGCGCCTGCGGGGCGTAGCGTCTGAGCAGCGGTAGACAGGCATGCGCGACGTGGTGACGTACCAGCAGCACCACGGCAAACCGCGGGCCGTGCGTGCGCAGCCAGCTGCCGATGCCCTCAAGAAACGGCGCGTACCAGACTTCCACGCCCAGTTGCTGCAGCGCCTGCGTGTGCCGTCCGGCGTGTTCGCGGCGGGTCGGCACGAACACCACGTGCGCGCCTTCATCGCACAGCAGGCGGATCAGGTTGAACTGCCGCAACGAGCCGGAGTCGCGATCCGGTTGCGGCACGCATTCGTCCAGGATCAGCACCTGGCGCTGGCCACGATGCAGCAGCGCAGGTCCGGGAACCGTGCCGACCGGCAGTTGCGTTGCCAGCGCCTGCTGCCATTTGTCGGCGAACACGCCTTGATTGCGCACCTGATACGCCTTCACCCCGGTGCGGGTGTCGGTGCCATTGCTGGTGCCCTCGTCGTGCACCACCACGCTGGCCGGCTGCACCAGCACCCGGTGGCCGGCCGCACGCACCGCAAACGCCAGGTCGGTGTCCTCGTAATACGCCGGCATGTAGCGGCGATCCAGCCCGCCCAGCGTCTGCAACAGCACGCGTGGCAGCGCGATGGCCGCACCGGAGCAATAGTCCATCGCACGCACATAGGCATGGCGCGGGTCGTCGGCCGATTCGAAACGGCCATAACTCCACGCGCTGCCATCGGTGAACACCACGCCGCCGGACTCCTGCAGGCGTCCATCCGGATACACCAGCTGCGCGCCGACCAGGCCGGCGGTGGGGTGCTGGGCAAAGGTGTCGATCAGCCGATCCAGCCAGCCAGGCTGCGGGATGGTGTCGTTGTTGAGCAGCACTACGTACTCGCCGCGTGCCAGCGCGATGCCGTCGTTGCAGGCGGCGATGAAACCGCCATTGCTGATGCGCCGGTGGTAGTGCAGCCCCTGCACCTGCGGCAGCTGCGCTTGCGTGGCATCGCTGCTGCCGTCGTCCACGACGATGATCTCCACCTCCAGCAACGGCGGATGCGCCGCCAGTGCGCGCAGACACGCCAGCGTGTGCGCGATGTGGTTGTAGACCGGAATCACCAGCGTCACGCGCGGGGCGTCGCTGTGCGGAACCGCAAACGCGGCAAACGGCGCCGCCTCCGGCAACCACAACGGCGTGCCGAGCGCCACCGGCGGTGCCTGCGTATGCACGCGAATGCGCTGCCAGGTGGCGCGCCAGCCGCGTGTGCGCATGCTCGCCACGCTGCGGTGGATCAGCCCGAGCACGCGATTGAACAGATAGCGTGCGTCGGCCAGGGACATCGACATTCCGTTGGAACTCCAGACATGGCGTGGCGAGGAAAACCGGGCGAGCAGTGGCCAGGCAGGCGAGGACGGCGCAAGGCAAGCGCGGGGTACGCAGGGTACCCGCAGATGCCGAGGATGGTCCTCGCCCGCCTGACGGCAGGCGTCGCAGGTTTTGTTAGCCGCTCTTAAGTCAAAGGGTCCGGCTGACCACAACCACGACAGCGCTGCGCTAGACTCGCCGGACTCTACATTCTCGCATCCCTGTGCCCCGACGCCACGACAACGACGCTCCCGACGATTTCGAGGACGATTCCACCGAGCAAGGCTCCCGCTGGCAACGCAGGCTGATTGTCTGGGCCTTTGCGGCATTCGCGCTGGCGCTCGGGTTCCTGATTCCCTACACGGTATATCTGAACAAGCAGGTCACCCAGCGTTTCGGCGAGCTGCGTTGGCAGATCCCGACCCGCGTGTACGGGCGGCCGCTGGTGCTGGCGCCGGGCAATGCGCTGGATGCGGCCACCCTGAAGACCGAGCTGGACGCAGCCTCGTACCGCGACGACGGGCAGGCCAAGCTGGCCGGCACCTACCAGCAGGACGGCAGCCGCTTCACCATCGCCAGCCGCGGCTATATCGATGTGGACGGGCGCGTGCCCGCGCGGCGGGTTGAGGTCAGCCTCTCCGGTGGGCGCGTGGCCAGCCTGCGCGACGCCGGCGACCGCAAGGCGCTGAAGAGTGCGCGGCTGGATCCGGCGCGCATCGCCACGCTGTACGGGCAGAAGCAGGAAGAACGCCGCCTGGTGCGCATGGAAGAAGTGCCCGAGCTGCTGGTCACCGGCCTGCAGGCGGTCGAGGACCGCGACTTCAACAGCCACCACGGCATCGACCTGAGCGGCATGGTGCGCGCGGCCTGGATCATGGCGCGCTCCGGCGGCCAGGTCCGCCAGGGCGCCAGCACCCTGACCCAGCAGCTGGCGCGCAGCGGCCTGCTCGGCATCGGCAAGGAACAGACCCTCACCCGCAAGTTCAACGAGATCCTGTACGCGGTGATCATGGAGGCGCGTTACGACAAGCGCACCATCCTGGAGGCCTATCTCAACCAGGTCTATCTGGGCCAGCGCGGCGGGCAGGCGATCCACGGCGTGTCCTCGGGTGCGGAGCTGTGGTTCGGCCGCGAGCTGAATTCGATGACCACCGAGCAGATCGCCTTGCTGATCGGGCTGGTCAAGGGGCCGTCCTACTACGACCCGCGACGCAACCCGGAGCGCGCGCTGGATCGACGCAATTTCGTGCTGGGCAAGCTGCACGAAAACAACCTGATCGACGCGGCCGAATACAAGCGCGCACTGGCCGCACCGCTGGGCGTGCCGACCGAGCCCGGCCTGGTCGCGGCCAACCGCTTCCCGGCCTATGTGGATCTGGTGCGGCGCCAGCTGGCGCACGACTATCCGGAAGGCGTGCTGCAGGGCGCCGGCATGAGCGTGCTCACCGGCATGTCGCCGTCCGCGCAGGCGTATGCCGAAGGCGCGGTGACCGGCACCATCAAGCGGCTGGACAACAAGAAGCGCCCGCCGCTGCAGGCCGGCCTGGTGCTGACCGACGTGCATAACGGCGATGTGCTGGCGGTGGTCGGCAGCCGCGACGTGGCCAAGCCGGGCTTCAACCGCGCGGTCGAAGCGCAGCGGCAGGTCGGCTCCTTGCTCAAGCCGTTCGTGTACCTGCTGGCGCTGGCCTCGCCGGACCGCTGGGCTCTGTCCAGCTGGGTCGACGATGCGCCGGTGACGGTGCAGCTCAGCCGCGGCAAGACCTGGTCGCCGGGCAATTCCGACAACCGCAGCCACGGCACGGTGCGGCTGATCGATGCGCTGGCGCATTCCTACAACCAGTCCACGGTGCGCGTGGGCATGCAGGTCGGCCCGGAGCGCATCGCCCAGCTGATCCAGGTCTTGGCCGGCATCAAGGCCGACACCAATCCCTCGCTGATCCTCGGTGCCACCGACCAGAGCCCGTACGGCATGGCGCAGCTGTACCAGTTCCTGGCCGCCGGCGGCGAAATCCAGCCGCTGCATGCGGTGCGCGGCGTGCTCGATCCGCAGGGCAAGCTGCTCAAGCGCTACGACAAGACCCCGGCGCCGGCGCAGGAGGGCGATTCGGTGGCCGCCAACCTGATCAGCATCGCGCTGCAGCAGGTGGTCAGCGGCGGCACCGCACGGCAACTGCTGGGCGATGGCCTGGGGCGGCTGTCGCCGGCTGGCAAGACCGGCACCTCCAACGACGGCCGCGACAGCTGGTACGCCGGCTACACCGGCGACCATCTGGCGGTGATCTGGATGGGCAACGACCAGAACGAGCAGACCGGCCTGTACGGCGCCACCGGCGCGATGCGGGTGTGGTCGAGCATCTTCGCGCGGCTGCCGAGTGCGCCGTTGAAGGTCAGCGGCAAGGGCCTGGACTGGCAGTGGGTGGATGCGGCCGGCACCGGCGTCACCGATGCCGGCTGCCCGGGCGCGCGTCAGTTCCCGTTCGTGGTCGGCTTCACCCCGGCCTATGCCCCCTGTGCCGGCAATGTACCGTCGATCGAAGGCGTGCCTGGCGATGCATCCGCGCCGGCCGAACAATCCGGCGGTGGTGGCTGGCGTCGCTTCTTCGGTCTGGAAAAGAAGCCGGAAGACCCCGCGCCGGCACCCGCCGCGGCTCCACCTGCACGTTGACTGGAGTGACCCGATGAACCGACTGCACCGTTTGCTTGCCCTCGCTGGCGTGTCTGCCGCACTCACCGCCTGCGTCAGCGCGCCGCCCGCGCCACCACCGGCCCCGGTGGACCCGACCACGCCGACACAGCGCCTGTTGCTGATCGAACGCGAGGCCGGCGTCGACGACACCGAGCTGTCGGTGCAGCCATTGCGCGACCCGCAGGTGGACGATCTGCGCGAGACCGCCAAGAGCAAGCGCCAGGCCGGCGACCTGGCCGGCGCGGCTGCGGCGCTGGATCAGGCCGTGGGCCTGGTCTCCGGCGATCCGGCCATCCTGCAGGAGCGTGCCGAAGTGGCGGTGCTGCAGGCCGATTGGCCCGCCGCCGAGGGTTTCGCCAAGCAGGCCATCGAGCTGGGCTCCAAGACCGGGCCGCTGTGCCGTCGGCATTGGGCCACCATCGAACAGTCGCGGCTGGCGCGTGGCGAGAAGGAAAACGCCGCCTCGGCCAAGTCGCAGATTGCCGGGTGCACGGTGCCCGGCGTGAAACGCTACTGAGCACGGCAGCGACGCCGGCTGCGCTTGCCGCAAGGCAGGCGCGGCAAGCGTGTGGCCTGTACCACTTGCGCCCACCTGCACGACGCGAGCGATTCCTGCCCGCGCACGACCGCCAGCGGCGCTGCGCAGTTCGCCGTGGGTCGTAAGTGCCGCTGCGCGGCTGGTGCCGCCACCGGTCCACAAGCGCAAGCCAGGCAGCGTCACCGCGCACGCGCTAGGCTGTCGCGCTTCCTGCCCCAGCTTCCGGTCCCATGTCCCAACTTGCCACTGCCAGCATCGAGGCGCTCAGCGAGGGCGGGGCGCTTGCGCGTCAGCTCGATGCGTTTGCGCCGCGTGCCGCGCAGTTGCGCCTGACCGGCGCCATCGCCGAAGCGTTCGAGGCGCGCGAGGTGCTGCTGGCCGAAGCCGGCACCGGCACCGGCAAGACCTACGCCTATCTGGTGCCGGCGCTGCTGTCGGGGTTGAAGACCATCGTGTCGACCGGCACGCGTGCCCTGCAGGACCAGTTGTTCCATCGCGACCTGCCACGCGTGCGCGCCGCGCTCGGCATCGGCCTGCGCAGCGCGCTGCTGAAGGGGCGCGCGAACTATCTGTGCAAGTACCGCACCCAGCAGGCGCGGGGCGAGCCGCGCTTTGCCACGCCCCAGCAGGTCTCGCAGTTCCAGCGCATCGTGGCCTGGAGCGGGCGCACCCAGTTCGGCGACATGGCCGAGCTGGAAGCCTTGCCGGACGATTCGCCGCTGCTGCCGCTGGTGACCTCCACCGTCGACAACTGCCTGGGTACCGAATGCCCGTTCTACAGCGAATGCTTCGTGGTGCAGGCGCGCCAGCGCGCGCAGGCGGCCGATCTGGTGGTGGTCAACCACCATCTGCTGCTCGCCGATCTGGCGCTCAAACAGGAAGGCTTTGGCGAGATCCTGCCCGGCGCGCAGGCCTTCGTCATCGACGAGGCGCACCAGCTGCCGGAACTGGCGGCGAACTTCTTCGGCGAAAGTTTCGGCATGCGGCCGTGGCAGGAACTGGCGCGCGATTGCATGGTCGAAGCGCGCCTGGTCGCCGGTGCGCAGGCCAGCCTGCAGGAACCGATCCTGGCCCTGGACGAGGCCTTGCGCGGCCTGCGTGCGGGCATGGAAGGCCTGCCCTCGCGCGGCACGCAATGGCGTGCGCTGTCCAGGCCGCAGGTGCGCGAAGGCTTCGATGCGGTGTTGTCGTCGTTGGCGCGCTTGGGCGAGGCCCTGCTGCCGTTGCGCGAGGCCTCGCCGGGGTTCGATGGTTGTTCTGCACGTGCGCAGGAAGCGTTGGCGCGGTTGTCGCGCTGGCTGGGCGAGGACGCGCCGGTGCCGGATTTCGACCAGGAGCTGCCGGATACTGTCGACAACGACGTGCTGTGGTACGAGCTCAGCCCGCGCGGTTTCCGCTGCCAGCGCACGCCGTTGGACGTGTCCGGGCCGCTGCGCGAGCACCGCGAGAAATCCCACGCGGCCTGGGTGTTCACCTCGGCCACGCTGGCGGTGGGCGGCGAGTTCGACCACATCGCGCAGCGCCTGGGCCTGAGCGATCCGGTGACCTTGCTGCAGCCCAGTCCCTTCGATTGGGCGCGCCAGGCGCTGTGCTATCTGCCGCCGAACCTGCCCGATCCGGCTGCGCGCGGATTCGGCACGGCGCTGATCGCGGCGCTGACGCCGGTACTGGACGCCTCCAACGGCCGCGCCTTCCTGTTGTTCGCCTCGCACCGCGCGCTGCGCGAGGCCGCCGACGCATTGCGCGGTGCGCCGTGGCCATTGTTCGTGCAGGGCGAAGCGCCGCGTGCCACCTTGCTGCAGCGTTTCCGCACGTCCGGCAACGGCGTGCTGCTGGGGTCGGCCAGCTTCCGCGAGGGCGTGGATGTGGTCGGCGATGCCCTGAGCGTGGTGGTGATCGACAAGCTGCCGTTCGCCGCGCCCGACGACCCGGTGTTCGAAGCGCGCCTGGATGCGATCCGCCGCGACGGCGGCAACCCGTTCCGCGACGAACAGTTGCCGCAGGCGGTGATCGCGCTCAAACAGGGCGTGGGCCGGCTGATCCGCAGCGAAACCGATCGCGGCGTGCTGGTGCTGTGCGATCCGCGGCTGGTGAACAAGGGCTACGGCCGCACCTTCATGAAGTCGCTGCCGCCGTTTGCGCGCACCCGCGAGATCGGCGACGTGCGCGCGTTCTTTGGCGTCGCCGAGCCGGTGGGCGACAATGGCGTGCTCGCGTTGCCGTTCGGCGACGACTGAGCTCTCCCTTCCTGCCTGCGGTCCTGCCATGAAAGTCCTCGCGTTCGAGACCTCCACCGAAGCCTGTTCCGTCGCGCTGCACGTGGATGGCCGCGTGCTGGAGCGCTTCGAACTGGCGCCGCGTCGCCATGCCGAACTGGCGCTGCCATGGGCCGGGCAACTGCTGGCCGACGCCGGCATCGCGCGCCGCCAGCTCGATGCGATCGCGGTCGGTCGTGGCCCGGGCGCCTTCACCGGCGTGCGTCTGGCGATCGGCATTGCGCAGGGCATCGCGCTGGGCCTGGACGTGCCGGTGCTGGCGGTGTCCACGCTGCAGGTGCTGGCTCTGCGCGCGCCCGCCGAGGCGGCGCAGGTGGTGGCCTGCATCGATGCGCGCATGGGCGAGGTGTATGCCGGCGTCTTCGCGCGCGATAGCGACACGCTGCGGGAGCTGGTGCCGGAAGTGGTGTGCGCACCGCAGGAATGCGTCGTGCCGGACACGCTGCACCGCTTTGCCGGTGTCGGCAGCGGATTCGCCGCTGCCGATGCAGTGCTGCAACAGCGATTTGCAACCCGGCTGAGCAGTATCGATGCCGCCGCATTGCCGCATGCCGCCGATCTGCTCACGCTGGCCGTGCCGGCGCTGCTGCGCGGCGAAGGCGTGGCGCCGGAGCGGGTGGAACCGGCGTATCTGCGCGACAACGTGGCGCTGACCCTGCTCGAGCAGCAGGCCGCACGCGCAGCCAAGGCCGCTGGCGCCGCGCCATGACCGACGCGTTGCAGCGCGCACGTTTCCGCGGCTGCCTGCTGGGCCTGGCGGTGGGCGATGCGCTCGGCACCACGCTGGAATTCTGCGCGCCGGGCAGCTTCACCCCGATCGACGACATGTGCGGCGGCGGCCCGTTCGCGCTGCGCGCCGGGCAGTGGACCGACGACACCTCGATGGCCCTGTGCCTGGCGCACAGCCTGCTGTATCGGCAAGGCTTCGACGCCGCCGACCAGATGAACCGCTATTGCAACTGGTACCAGCACGGTTACCTCAGCAGCACCGGCGCCTGCTTCGATATCGGCGCAACCGTGCGGCAGGCGCTGGAGCGCTATCTGGAGGGCGGGCCGGCCTTCAGCGGCAGCACCGATCCGCGCTCGGCCGGCAATGGCTCGCTGATGCGGCTGGCGCCGGTGGCGATGTATTACGCGCACCGCCCCGCCGAGCTGGGCGAGCGCGCCGCCGACAGCTCGCGCACCACGCATGCCGCTGACGAAGCGCTGGATGCCTGCCGGCTGTTCGCCTTCCAGTTGCGTGCCGCGCTGCTCGGCAGCCAGCGCCAGCAGGTGTTGCAGGCCCGCTGCGAAGGGCTGTCGACGCCGGCGCTGCGTGCGTTGTCGGTGCGCGACCATCGGGCGGTTCCCGCCGCCCGGATCCGCGGCACCGGCTACGTGGTCGATGCGCTGTCGGCGGCGCTCTGGTGCGTCGCCACCACCGACACGTTCGCCGATGCGGTGCTGCGTGCGGCCAACCTGGGCGACGATGCCGACACCACCGCGGCCATCTGCGGTCAGCTGGCCGGTGCGTTCCATGGCATCGACGGGATTCCCGCCGCCTGGCGCGCGCGCGTGCAGGATGCAGACGCGATCGTCGACCTGGCCGATCGGCTGTACGCAGCTGCGCAGGTCGCGTAACGCCGCACCGCGCACTGGCCAACGCAGTCCGCGGGAAGGCATGCCGCAGAAAGACGCGTCCCGACCGGACGCGCGACAGCTCAACGATCGTCGTGCAGTTCGCCGCCGGGCAAAAACAGCCAGGTGCGGGTGACCTGCAGGATATCCACGTCGTCTTTGGTCCTGGGCAACGGCGGGAACGGCTGTGCCAGCTGCACCACCCGCAGCGCTGCCGCATCCAGGGCCGGGGTGCCGCTGGAGATCAGCACGCGGCTGCTTTCCACGCTGCCGTCGCGGCGCACGCCCACACTGATCACCACCTTGCCGCCGAGTCGGCGACGGCGCGCCTCATCCGGGTAGTTGAGATTGCCGACGCGCTCGGCGCGGTCCACCCAGGCACGCAGGTAGTTGGCGTAGGCGTACTCGCGGGTACTGGCCGAGACGAACTTGCGATTGGGGCGCTTGGCATATTGCTCCGAGCGCAGATGCACCTCGGCGGCGAGCCGGGCCATTTCCGCATCGCGCTGCACGCGTTGCGCATCGGTGGGCGAGAACGGGTCGGTCTGCGGGTTCGGCTGCGGGGTGGGGACGGCCTGCTCGCCGCGGCGACTGACCACCACGCGGGTCTGGGTCGGTTCCGGCGCCTGCACCGTGGTCGCGTGTTGCGCCTGCGGTGCCAGCCCGCTGCGGTCCTGCGGCACCACCCCGGGCTGGCTGTCGCGCGGGCGTTGCGCTGTGGCGTGATCGCCGCCGCCCTGCTGGTTGGCCTGGGCCAGGAAATCGGCCTGCCTGGGCGTCAGCGGGGTGCTGGTCTGGCTGAAGATCACATCCAGCGTCGGCACCAGCGGTGCGTCCTCGCTGACCGCAAATCCTACGCCCAGGATCAGCGCGCCGTGCAGCAGCAGCGAGATCGCCAGCGTCGCGGTCAGCCGTCGACGCTCGTCCCTGAGAGCCGCCGGTGCCGCGGCCGCGCTCATTGCGCCGCGCCGGCCTCGATCGCGTCGAACAGCAGCCCGGCGATGTTCAGGCCGAACTGCGCATCCAGCTCACGCACGCAGGTGGGGCTGGTGACGTTGACCTCGGTCAGGTAATCGCCGATCACGTCCAAGCCGACGAAGCGCATGCCGCGGCGGCGCATTTCCGGGCCCACCTGCGCGGCGATCCAGCGGTCGCGCTCGGACAGCGGCCTGCCTTCGCCACGTCCGCCGGCGGCCAGATTGCCGCGGAATTCGTCGCCTTGCGGAATCCGTGCCAGGCAATAGTCCACCGGCTCGCCATCGACCAGCAGGATGCGCTTGTCGCCGGCGGTGATGTCGGGGATGAAGCGCTGTGCCAGGGTCAGCTTGCGATTGCCGTCGGTCAGCGTTTCCAGGATCACGTTGAGGTTGGGGTCGCCGGCGCCGCTGCGGAAGATCGAACGCCCGCCCATGCCGTCCAGCGGCTTGAGCACGGCCTGGCCGTGTTCGAGCACGAAGGCCTTCAGCGCCGCCGCATCGCGGCTGACCAGTGTCGGCGGGCAGCACTGCGGAAACAGCAACGCGGCCAGTTTTTCGTTGTAGTCGCGCAGGCCCTGCGGGTCGTTGACCACCTGCGCGCCGGCGCGCTGGGCCACGCTCAGTACCTGGGTGTCGTAGACGAACTCCGCATCCACCGGCGGGTCCTTGCGCATCAGCACCACCTGTCCGGGACCGAATTCCAGTTCGGCGAACTCGCCCAGGCTGAACCAGCCGGTCTTGTCCTCGCGCACGCTCAAGGGCGCGACCTGTGCCACCGCGCGTCCCTCACGCAGGCTGAGTCCGCCGGGACGCACATACTGCAGCCGGTGACCACGCCGCTGCGCTTCCAGCAACATGGCGAAGGTGGTGTCTTTGGCGATCTTGATGGAGGCGATGGGATCCATCACCACAACGACGTCGAGCGACATGGGAAGCCAAACCTTTAGAACAGGCTGCAGATGGTAACTTCAAGCGGTGGGCGATGGCGCGCCCGGCCGGGCGTGAATGCGCGACTTGCCGGTCGGCCCGCAGCTGCGCACAGTCGGAACGTCCGCCCGGCGGGCCCCCGGCAACGCGCCCTTGACAGTCAATGCGGGTCTTGGGATATACATGCAGTTTCGTAGCGACGCCGGAAGGTGAAGAAGCGTCGCGCGTCCGGGGATCTTTGCATGACTGAAAATATTGCTGCGGGTGGGGAACTCGCAGGACTGAAGGTGATGGTGATCGATGATTCGAAGACCATTCGCCGCACCGCCGAGACGCTGCTGAAGCGGGAAGGCTGTGAAGTAGTGACGGCGACCGATGGTTTCGAGGCACTGGCCAAGATTGCCGACCAGCAACCTCAGATCATTTTTGTCGACATCATGATGCCGCGCCTGGATGGGTACCAGACGTGCGCGTTGATCAAGGGCAACCAGCTCTTCAAGTCGACGCCGGTGATCATGCTGTCGTCCAAGGACGGCCTGTTCGACAAGGCACGCGGCCGCATCGTCGGCTCCGAGCAATATCTGACCAAGCCGTTCACACGTGAAGAACTATTGAGCGCGATTCGCACGTACGTCCACGCCTGACCAGGGGGAAAGGCAACATGGCTCGAATTATATTGATCGAGGACTCGCCCACCGACAGGGCAGTCTTCAGTCAATGGCTGGAAAAAGCAGGCCATACGGTCGTCGCCACCGACAATGCCGAGGAGGGACTTGCGCTGATTCGCAGCCAGGCGCCCGATCTGGTGCTGATGGACGTGGTGCTGCCCGGCATGAGCGGCTTCCAGGCAACGCGTGCATTGGCGCGCGACCAGGCCACCAAGGACATCCCCGTGCTGCTGGTCAGCACCAAGGGCATGGAAACCGACAAGGCCTGGGGTTTGCGACAAGGTGCCAGCGACTACATCGTCAAGCCGCCGCGCGAAGACGACCTGATCGCCCGCATCAAACAACTGGTGCGTTGATGCGTTCTCCATTCGACATTCTCGAAGACTACGAGCGTCGTAGTCTTGCGCACGCCACGCCGCTGCCGGAACGCCAGTTCTCGGCCGATATCTGGCGCGGCGTCGGTTATCGCGTCGGTACCCGGCGGCTGGTCTCGGATTTCCGCGAAGTCGCAGAAATCGTGCCGATGCCGCCGGTCACGCCGGTGCCGGGCGCACAGCCCTGGTTGCTCGGCGTGGGCAACCTGCGCGGCAACCTGTTCCCGGTGATCGATCTGAAGCAGTTCCTGGAGGGCCGGCGGACGGTGCTGCAGGAAGGCCAGCGTGTGCTGATCATGCGCCAGAGCGGCGGCGACGTCGCGCTCACCATCGATGAGCTGTACGGCCAGCGCAGCTTCGAGCAGGTCCAGGCGGTCGAACCCGGCGAGCTGGCGCAAGGCCGCTACGCCCACTTCATCGACCGTGCCTTCCGCAACGAGACGCAGGACTGGGGTGTGTTCTCCCTGGCGTTGCTGTCGCGCACTCCTGAATTCCGGCAGGCCGCGGCCTAAGCCGCGACCCCGCCACGTCATACAGATCGAGGTCGAACCATGAGTACCGCCCCGGACGCCCGCAAGACCAACAAGCTCGGCAGCGTCAGCACCAGCTTCTGGCTTGGTTTGCTGGTGTTGTCGATGATCGTGTTCGGCGCCAATACCGGCGTCGCCACCTGGCAGGGCAGTCGCCTCGCCGGTGCCGGCACCGGCGCGGCCGATCTGCAGGTGCTGTCGCAGCAGCTGGCCAACCAGGGCCGCGAAGCGGTCTCCGGCGACCCCAAGGCGTTCGCCGCGTTCAAGGAGACCAAGGGCCGCATCGACAGCACCGTCAGCGAACTGGATGGCCGCTACGGCCAGGAAGGCTCGGTCGCCAGTGCGATGGCCCAGCTCAAGGCGACCTGGGTGCCGCTGAGCAAGAACGCCGATCAGGTCATCGCCAGCGAACCGGCGGTGCTCGGTCTGGCCGGCAACGCCGAACGCTTCTCCGGCAGCGTGCCGCAGCTGCAGGCGCAGTTGAACGAAGTGGTGCGCGCGATGACGGTCAGCGGCGCGCCCGCGTCGCAGGTCTACAACACGCTGCAGCAGGTCGTGGTCGCCGGCACCATGGCGCGCCGGGTGACCGAAATGCGCGCCGGCGGCGCCAGTGCCGCCGCCTCCGGCGATGCGCTGGCGCGCGACTCGGTGGTGTTCACGCAGATGCTCGAAGGCCTGCGCGCAGGCAACGAGGAACTCGGGATCGTCGCAGTGCGCAACCCGGCCGCGCTGTCGGCGCTGGAGCAGTCGCAGGCGCAGTGGGCGACGATGAAGAAGGACGTCGACGCCATCCTGACCAGCTCGCGCAACCTGTTCGCCGCGCAGTCCTCGGCCGCCGCGCTGACCGCCGGCTCGAACAGGATGCTGGACGACAGCAAGAAGCTGTTCGATGCGTTCTCGGCGTTCGGCTCGGTGCGCGACACGCGCCTGTTTCCGAACTTCTGGCTGGGCGTGGTGTCCGGCCTGCTGGCGCTGCTGGCCATTATTGGTTTCGTCTGGAGTTGGGTGCGGGTGCGCTCGCGCGAACAGGACGTGCGTTACCAGGCGCAGGTGGAATTCAACAGCCGCAACCAGCAGGCGATCATGCGGCTGCTGGACGAAATCAGCTCGCTCGGTGAGGGCGACCTGACCGTCAAGGCCTCGGTGACCGAGGACATGACCGGCGCGATTGCAGACGCCATCAACTACGCCGTGGACGAATTGCGTCACCTGGTGACCACCATCAACGACACCTCGGCCAAGGTCGCCGTGTCGACCCAGGAAACCCAGGCCACGGCGATGCAGCTGGCCGACGCGGCCGGCCAGCAGGCCAACCAGATCACCACCGCCTCCGAGCGCATCAGCGAAATCGCCGCCAGCATCGAACAGGTGTCGCGCAACTCCACCGAGTCGGCCGAAGTGGCGCAGCGCTCGGTGGTGATCGCCGCCGAAGGTGCCGGCGTGGTGCGCGAGACGATCCAGGGCATGGACCAGATCCGCGACCAGATCCAGGAAACCTCCAAGCGCATCAAGCGTCTGGGCGAATCCTCGCAGGAGATCGGCTCGATCGTGGAACTGATCAACGACATTTCCGAGCAGACCAACATCCTGGCGCTCAACGCCGCGGTGCAGGCGGCCTCGGCGGGCGAGGCCGGTCGCGGCTTTGCGGTGGTGGCCGACGAAGTGCAGCGCCTGGCCGAACGCACCTCCGGTGCGACCCGCCGTATCGAGGGCCTGGTGCAGACCATTCAGGCCGATACCAACGAGGCGGTCAGCTCGATGGAGCAGACCACCTCCGAAGTGGTGTCCGGTGCACGCCTGGCCGAAGACGCCGGTACCGCGCTGACCGAAATCGAGCGCGTGTCCAACGCCTTGAACAACCTGATCAAGAACATCTCCATCGCCGCGCACCAGCAGTCGGCCGCAGCGACGGATATCACACACACCATGGGCGTGATCCGTCAGATCACCAGCCAGACATCGCAGGGTGCGGAGCAGACGGCCGAGTCGATCGGCAACCTGGCTCAGCTCGCTGCCGATCTGCGGCGTTCGGTCGCCGACTTCAAGCTGCCGGCGTGAGCACGACGCGGAACGGGAAAGGATCAGCAGATGGCGCGTAGTCGCGTTACGTCGATGCAGGAACAGACCGGTGGCCGCCTTGGCGGTACGCCGGCCGTAGGCAGGGGGCTGCAATGAGTGCGCTTCGCGATGCGATGAGTCACGCCGCGCTGGGCTGGGTCAAGCCGGAGCTGGACGAGACGTTGCGCCAGGCGCGCAACGAGATCGAGTACTTTGCCGAAGAACCGTCCGACACCAGCCGGATGCGCTTCTGCGCCGGCTATCTGCACCAGGTGCAGGGCACCTTGCGCATGGTCGAGTTGTACGCCCCGGCGATGGTGGCCGAAGAGCTCGAGCTGCTGGCCCAGGCCGTGCAGGTCGGCGAGGTGGCCGACCGCGACGAAGCCTGCGCCATGCTGATGCGCGGCACCGTGCTGCTGCCCGATTACCTGGAGCGCCTGCAGAACGGTCACCGCGACATTCCGATCGTGCTGCTGCCGCTGCTCAATGAAATCCGTGCCACGCGTGGTCAGCTCGGTCTGAACGAAAGCGTGCTGTTCGCGTTCGATCCGCAGGCCGGCGTCGCCACCGAGGCCGAACTGGATCATGCCCGCGGCAGTCTGAGCGGGCGCAATCGCGAATTGCTCGACACCGTCGGCAACGCGGTCAAGGAAGAATTGCTGCGCGTGAAGGATGCGCTTGACCTGCACCTGCGCACCGGCGGCGAGATCGCCGAACTGCAGACCCAGGTCAAGGATCTCGGTAGCGTTGCCGACACCCTGGGCATGATGGGACTGGGCGTGGCGCGCAATGTGGTCGTGCAGCAGCGCGATGCGCTGGCGCGCGTGGTCGACGGCCAGGTGCAGATGGACGAAGGCGTGCTGCTGGATATCGCCGGCGCGCTGCTCTATGTCGATGCCTCGCTGGATGACCAGGTCGCCAGCCTCGGCGCCGATGTCGGCGACGGCAATGAAGCCAGCAACAGCGCCACTTCTTCGGAAGTGCGGCGCACCGTGGACGTGCTGGCGCAGGAGGCGATCGCCAATTTCGGTGCGGCGCGCGAGCATTTCGTCGCCTTCATCGAGACCAACTGGGATCATGCCCGTCTGACCGATGTGCCGCATCTGCTCGGCGAAGTCGGCGGTGGCCTGCGCATCCTCGAACTGCCGCAGGCGGCCGATTATCTGGAAGGCGTGCGCCGCTACGTCGATCTGGAATTGATCGGCAAGCAGCGCGTGCCCAGCGGTCGCCAGCTGGACACCCTGGCCGATGCGATGGCGAGCCTGGAGTACTACCTGGAAGCCCTGCGCGAGCGCCGTCCCGGCCGCGAGGAGATTCTGGAGATCACCCGCAACAGCCTGGAAACGCTGCGCTACTGGCCGCTGCCCTCGGGCCAGCCGTCCGACCTGCCGGTCGGTGCCGACCAGCCGGGCAGCGTGGCCGAGCCGCAGCCGCTCGCCGCATCGCTCGCACAGCAAGCCGGTGCTCCGGCGCTGGCGGCCAACGACGCTGCACCGACGCCGTCGCTTGAGTGGGCCAACGAAACCGTGGTCGAGGTGCCGTTTGCCGCCAGCGTGGTGCACGACACCGGCGCTGCCGCCACCGATACGGTGTTCTCGTTCGACCCGGTCGCCGCCGAGGAAACCGTCTCCGGCCAGGCGCATGTGCCGTTGACGGTTGCACCGCTGGACCTGTCCGACGATGGCGCGCAGGCGCCCGGCGACTGGCAGCTGGAAACCACCGAGCAGACCGCACCGATCGCCACCTCCGTATTCGACCCGGTGTCGGCCGAGCAGGACGGCAGCGTGTCGGCCGATGCCACGCAGGTCAGCTACACCGTGGACCTGAGTGCGCTGGAGCAGGACGACAGCGCCACGCCGGCGGTTGCCGACCAAGCGCCGCTGCAGATCGAGCAGATCGAGCTGCCCGGCGACGCCGACCAGACCGGGGCACCGCTGGACTTCATCGCGCAGGCTCAAACCGGCCGCGCGCAGACCAGCATGGACGATGCGTTCTCGCCGCCATCGCTGCCGCCCGTCGCGCCAAAGGAGCTGGACGACCCGTTCGTCGAATCCGTACCCGAACCGCAGCCAGCCCCGGCCGACGAAGGCTCCGAGCACGGCACGCCACGCGTGCAGCAGGCCGTGGTCAGCGAGTTCGAACTGGACGCCGCATCGACGGCGTTCCTGGCCCAGCTCGACGCGGCCGCCGCGCAGTTCGACGTGCAGCATCTGCAGGCAGCGCAGACGACCGCTGCCGACGCCCAGGCTGCGAAGGCAGCGCCCGAGCCTGCAGGGAGCGAACCGGCCCAGGCCGATGCCGATGCCGGCATCTTCGGCGGCTTTGGCGACAGCGATATCGACGACGATATCCGCGACGTGTTCCTGGAGGAATTCGACGAAGAACTGGTCAACCTGGGCCAGCTGCTGTCGGTATGGCGTGCCGCACCGCACAGCCAGGACAACCTGCGCCCGATCCGCCGCGTCTTCCACACCTTGAAGGGCAGCGGCCGCCTGGTCGGCGCGCAGGTGCTCGGCGAGTTCAGCTGGAAGATCGAGAGCATGCTCAATCGCGTGCTCGACAATTCGCGGCCGGCCAGCCCGGCGGTGGTGGCGATGGTCGAACTGGCCTACGAAGTGCTGCCGCAGTGCAACGCCGCATTGCGCGGCCAGGGCCGCATCAGCGCCGATCTGCAGGACATCCAGGCAGTTGCCGAGCGTGTGGCCGCGGGCGAAGAGGCCTATTACGTGGCCGCGCCGGCGATGCCGGTGGCTGCGGAGGTCGCCTTCGTTCCGGCAGTGGCAGGCGTGTTCGCTGCGAGCGGCGGCACCCCGGCCTCGGTGGACAGCGTGCTGCGCGAGATCCTGGAAGCCGAAGTCGCCACCCATCTGGACACCGTCAACGCATGGCTGCAGGCCAGCCAGGCCGAGCCGCAGTTGGCGAGCGAAGCATTGCTGCGCGCCGTGCACACCATGAGTGGCGCGTTTGCGATGACCGACGTGCCGGAAATCACCCTGGTGACCACCCCGGCCGAAAGCTACGTCAAGCGTCTGCTCGCCGCATCGCTGACTCCATCGCAGGAAGGCATCGACGCCATCGCCGCAACGGCAGCGGCAATCGCCACCACCGTGACCGCCTTGCGCGCCGATGCGCCGTTGATTCCGTCGTTTGCGCCGTTGACCGAGCGCCTGCGCGCGTTGGTGGAGACGCTGCCGGAAGCGCAGTGGCCACCGCAGGCACTCCTGGACGAACTGGAGGAACTGGAGGCGCCGGGCGAAACGGCCATCAGCAGCGAGTCGGCGGTCGAGCTGACCGGTGCGCAGGATCTGTCGCAGTATCTGGACGCCAGCGCCCTGCCGTCGGATGCGACCGATCCCCGTGCGCCCGTGCATGTCGCCGATGACGCGGCGCAGGATGCCGATGCGCCCGCCGACGCAGCGATCGCGGTGGACGAGCTGGCCGAGGCCGAGGCCGAAGACACCTCGGCGCTTGCGCTGGAAGCACCGGCACCGCACGAACAGGCGCAGGCGGCTGACGTTGCTGCGCTGGAGCAGGAGCAGGGTGTCGAATCGGTCGATACCGCGCAGGTAACGGCCGGGGATGCACGCGCATCCGATGCGGGAACGGAGCAGGTCGCCGAGGCGTTGCACGGCGGTACTAGCCAGCACCAGCAACAGCGCCAGCACGCAGACGAAGCCGAGTCGCTTGGCGTCGATGCGCACGACACGCCGGCCGATGAGCCGGTGGTCGACGCCGATGCCTGGGATGCGACCGGGTTGCAGCAGGCCGGCAGCGTCGATGCTGCATCGCATGATCAAGCAGGCGACGTAACGGAAGCTGGCGAGCACGTGGCAGTGGACGAGTTGTCCGACGCCGAAGCCGTGTTGGGCGACGCGCAGACGCTCGCCGCGCCCGAAGCCGGGCATGTTGATGCCGAACGTGCAGACGCCGAGCAGCCGTCGTTGGGCGAGCGGTCGTCTTCCGAACAGCACGCCCTGTCGGGCGAGCAGGCGCAGCCGCAGGAATCTGCGTACGCGCCTGCGCAATCGGAAGCGCCCGTCGATTCGAGCGAGCAGGAGCGCCCGGACGCACACGCACACGCGCATGCCAACGAAGCCCGATACGTTGCGGAGGCAGACCACGCTGCAGAAGCGGAGCACGCTGTAGCGGCAGAACAGGCCGCAGATGCAGAGCACGCGGCGGAAGCCCAGCAGGCTGCCGAAGCGCTACCCGAGCAGACCATCGAGTCGGTGCAGGCCTTCGAGATGGCGCAGGTCGCCGATCGGGTCGAAGAGACCGGCGATCCGCAGTCGGACATCGCGCCGGAGCTGCAGTCGGACGTCGTCGCGGACGCCGAGGCGGATACCCATGCCGATGCCGAGGTCCACGCGCAGCATCCAGACGCAGACGCAGACGCAGACGCGACGCTCGAGGCTACCAACGCAACGGATCCTCTCGGGCATCCGGAGCAAGTCGAACACACCGAACAAGTCGGACACACCGACCAAGTCGAGCAAGTCGAACAAGCCGAATCCGCAAGCGAACACGAAGGCGCTGCAGCCGTGCCCTTCAGCGCGCCGGTGGAAGACGCCGCATCAGCCGATATCGCCGCCAACGCTGTGGGCGCAGCCTTCGATACCGGCCCGCTCAACTTCGACCAGCTCGATGGCGAACTGGTCGACATCTTCGTCGAGGAAGGCCGCGATCTGCTCGACCATTGCGATGGTCTGCTCGCCCGCATGCGCGAAGTGCCGGAAGACCGCGAGGTCCTCAACGGACTGCAGCGCGATCTGCACACGCTCAAGGGCGGCGCGCGCATGGCCGGCATCAATGCCATCGGCGATCTCGGCCATGCGATCGAATCGCTGCTCGAAGCGGTGGCGGCCAACCGTACCGACATCGACCGCGACGACGTGCGCCTGTTCGAGCGCGGCTTCGACCGTCTGCACCAGCTGTTGACCCGCACCGGCATGCACCGCGCCGTGGCGATGCCGACCGACCTGGTGGACGCCTTCGAGACCCGTACCCGTGGCCGCAATGCCGCCGCGCCCAGCGACGCCGATGCGCGTGCGATCGCCAAGGCATCGGTGGAGCCGGCACCGCTGTCGGCGCCGGTGCCGGTCGAGGGCCAGAGCGAAGAAGACTTCCTGCCGCGCGTGCAGCAGGAGCAGGTGCGCGTGCGCGCCGACCTGCTCGACCGCCTGGTCAACCACGCCGGCGAAGTGGCGATCTACCGCTCGCGGCTGGAGCAGCAGTTGGGCGCGTTCCGCGGCGCCATGGGCGAACTGGATCGCACCAACGCCCGTCTGCGCGACCAGTTGCGGCGTCTGGATCTGGAAACCGAAGCGCAGATCGTGGCGCGTTATCAGCGCGAGCAGGACCAGGGCGATCGCACCTTCGACCCGCTGGAACTGGACCGCTTCTCCACCCTGCAGCAGCTCAGCCGCGCGCTGAACGAATCGGCCGCCGACCTGGGCGGTCTGCAAGGGGTGCTGGAAGATCTCTCGCGTCAATACGACGGCCTGCTGCAACAGCAGTCGCGCGTCAGCTCCGAGCTGCAGGACGGTTTGATGCGCGCGCGCATGGTGCCGTTCGACGGCCTGGTGCCGCGTCTGCGCCGCGTGGTCCGCCAGGCCGCCAGCGACACCGGCAAGCAGGTGCATCTGCTGCTGGAAGGCACCCAGGGCGAGCTGGATCGCAACGTGCTCGATCGCATGGTCGCGCCGCTGGAACACATGCTGCGCAACTCGGTGGCGCATGGTCTGGAAACGCCGGAGCAACGGCGCGACGCAGGCAAGCCGGAAGAGGGCAGCATCGCGATCCGTCTGCGCCGCGAAGGCTCGGAAATCGTGCTGGAAGTGGCCGACGACGGCGCCGGGCTGGACCGCGAGGCGATCCGTCGCCGCGGCGAGCAGCGCGGCCTGATCGAACCCGGCCAGGAGCTCAGCGAGGCCGAACTCGATGGGCTGATCTTCGCCTCCGGCTTCAGTACCTCCGAGCAGGTCAGCCAGCTGGCCGGCCGTGGCGTGGGCATGGATGTGGTGCGCAACGAAGTGCGTCAGCTCGGCGGCTCGGTGGACATCCACTCGGTGCGCGGCCAGGGCGTGACCTTCACCCTGCGCCTGCCGCAGACGCTGGCGGTCACCCAGGCGGTGTTCGTGCGTATCGGCGACACCACCTTCGCGGTGCCGGTGGGGTCGGTCAGCGGTATCGGCCGCATCTCGCGCAGCCGTTACGAGTCCGGGCAGGGCGGCTACCACTACGCTGGCGAAGAGTACGTCCTGCACGATCTCGGCTCGCTGGTCGGCCAGGCCGCCGCGCGTGCCGATGGTCAGGCGCAGGTGCCGTTGCTGCTGGTGCGCGCGGGCGATCTGCGCGCGGCGGTGGCGATCGACCAGGTGCTGGGCAACCGCGAAATCGTGGTCAAGCCGGTGGGCCTGCAGATCGCCTCGGTGCCGGGCATCTACGGCGCCACCATCACCGGCGATGGCCGTGTGGTGGTGATCCTGGACGTGGCCCCGCTGGTGCGTCGCTATCTCAGCCAGCCGGCGCGTCCGGCGCTGGAAACACCGGCCGAATCGCAGCGCCAGGTGCCGTTGGTGATGGTGGTGGACGATTCGCTGACCATGCGCAAGGTCACCAGCCGCGTGCTGGAACGCCACAATCTGGATGTCACCACCGCACGCGATGGTGTCGAGGCATTGGAACTGCTGCAGGAGCGCGTGCCCGACCTGATGCTGCTGGACATCGAAATGCCGCGCATGGACGGCTACGAGCTGGCGACCGCGATGCATGCCGACCCGCGCTTCAAGGCGGTGCCGATCGTGATGATCACCTCACGCAGCGGCGAGAAGCATCGCCAGCGCGCCTTCGAGATCGGCGTGCAGCGTTATCTGGGCAAGCCTTACCAAGAGTTGGATCTGATGCGAAACGTGTATGACCTGCTGGGGATCGCCCGTGTCCGAGAATAATGGCCCAATGGGAACTCCGGTCGCCCTGCTGGGCCGTCCCGGGCAGGCGCGCGAGCGTCTGCGTGAAGCGCTCGGCCTGGCCGGTGCGCACGTGGTGCTGGAAGACGAGCCGGCGGCGGTGGACGTGCAGATGCTGCGCGATGCCGAACCGGTGGCGGTGCTGGTCGCGCTGGAGCCGTCGATCGAAGATGCGCTCGAGGCGCTGGAGCCGGCCTTCAACATGCCCGGCGTCACGGTGATTTTCGACGAGGCCGAGCTGACCGTGCGCCGCGAGGGTTGGGAAGCGCAGCGCTGGGTGCGCCATCTGGCCGCCAAGCTGCATGGCCACGCCGACGTATTGCCGCCGGGCACCGAGAGCGAGCCGTCGCTGCATCCCGAGCCGGGGCTGGAACTGGCGCCGCGGCAGCATTCGGATCTGCAGCTGGACCAACACCTGCAGGCAGCCGCGCACGCCTTCGACAGCGTGCCCGGCGATGCCTTGTTCGCGCGTGGCGCGGGCACGTCCGAGGCCGCAGCGGCGGTCGACAAACCGGCCCTGACGCTGGGCGATTCCAGCACCTGGGGCCTGGTCGACGAGGTCGCGGTGGTGGTGCGCCCGCGCGCCGAATTGAACATGGACGCGTTGTCGACCGGCGGGCTGTCGCTGGTGGAGCTGGACCAGGCCGGTGACATCACCGGTGCGGTGCTGGTGCTGGCCGGTATCGGCGGCCCGGATGCGATCCGCCGCCTGCTGTCCGCGCTGCCGCCGGAGTTTCCGCGCGCCGTGCTGGTGCGCATGACCCTGGACGGCGGCCAGTACGGCAACCTGGTGCGGCAGATGGGACGCGTATCGGCGTTGCCGGTCGAACTGGGCGAAGCCGGCCAGGTGATTGCATCGGGCAAGGTCTACGTGTTGTCCGACGACATCGGTGTGCAGCAACATGCCGGCGCGCTGGCGTTTGTCGCGCAGGCCGATCCGGCCGGGCTGGTGGCCGCGTTGCCGCCGGCCGACAGCGCGGTGCTGATGCTCAGCGGCGCCAACGAGGCGCTGGTCGAGTCAGCGCTGGCGCTGGCCGAGCAGGGCGGCTGGCTGGCGGGTCAATCCGCCGACGGCTGCTACGACCCGGCCGCGGCGGCGCGTCTGGCACGCCAGGGCATTCTGACCGGCGACCCTGCGCAGTTGGCGCAGGCGTTGGCACAGCGCTGGCCGGCGTAAGCCGGGCGCTTCCTCTCAAGATCGGAACAGGTGCGATGAGCTACGCCAACAATGACGAAATCCGCGGCGTCCTGATCCAGGCCGGCACCGAGCGCGTGCTGCTGCCCAACGCCACGGTGGCCGAGGTGATGTCGCGGGTGGCGGTCGAGCCGATGGCCGATATGCCGCGCTGGGTAGTCGGGCGCATCGACTGGTACGGCTGGAAGGTGCCGCTGCTGTCGTTCGCGCGCTTGAGCGGCATGGGCGATGAGCCGACCGCAGTCAACAACAAGGTGATCGTGTTAAAAGCGCTGGGCGGCAATCCGGGGCTGCCGTATTTCGCCTTGCTCACCGCCTCGTTCCCGCAGCTGATCTCGGTGCCGCGCGACGGCCTGCTGGCCGACGCCTCCGAAGACGCGTTGCCCGATGGCGTGCACATGCGCGTGCTGCTGGGCGAGCAGAGCGCATTGCTGCCGAATCTGGATACGATCGAAGCGCAGGTCGCGCAGGCGCTTGGGGCGATTGCCGCGTAAAGCGCCATTGCTGGACGACGACGCTGCCCACTTGCGGGCAGTGTCGGGATGAGGATCGGGATGGGGGCTGTAACGGCCGGTCGGGCGCCGGCCTTGCTGCGTGCAGTCGCTGCCGGCATGGCAGATGCCTGAGCCTCTTGCTGGCTTTCGGCGACCATTTGCGGGGGCGTGATCTGTATGCGGCAGCCTGATCCACACAACACGCATGACGCGCGCAAGGCGCGACCGCGGCCGTCATGAGTCTTCCCGTCTTCGCCCCCGTCCAGCATGCCGAGGGTGTACTGCTGTGCGATCTGGCCATCGTCGATCCGGCCGCGATGGCCGACTACCACCGCCGTAATCGCGCGCATCTGGCCGCTGCGATGCCGCTGCGGCCGCCGGCGTTCTACACCACCGACGGCTGGCGCCGGCTGAGCATCGCCTACCGCACTGCAGTGCCGGGCGAGCGCGAGTTGCAACTGGTGTTGCTGCGCGATGCGCAGGCGATCGGCACGGTCGGCTTCACCCAGATCCAGCGCGGTGCCTTCCAGGGCTGTCATCTGGGTTACGGCCTGGATGCGCAGCAGCAGGGACGCGGTTTGATCCAGTGGGCGGCCACGCAGGGCATCGCGTTTGCGTTCGGCCCGCTTGGCCTGCACCGGGTGATGGCGCAATACGTCCCCGACAATCTGCGCAGTGCGCGCGTCCTGCAGCGGCTGGGCTTTCAGATCGAAGGCTATGCGCGCCGTTACCTGCAATTGAACGGCGTCTGGCGCGACCATGTGTTGACCAGCAAATTGCGCGCCGACGCCGACGCCTGTGCCGGGTGAGTCTTTCCGCCCCTCATGGTGGGGGCGGCCCGGCTGTAGCGCGCACACAGCGGGCCCGACGCAGCGGCGGTTGTGCGCGGATCCGCAGCCGACAGCGCCGCAAGGCGGTTTATCCGCGCGCAGCGCTGCCGCATGATGGAAGGCTGTGGCCGCGCAGTGCGGCTGCCTGTCTTCTTCCTGCATGGAGTTCGCCCGGATGATCCAACGTCGTCACTTCCTCAAGAGCGCCACGCTTGGTGCGATCGCTTCCGGTCTGGCCGGGTGGGGCGCACGTGCGCAGGCAGCCGTCGGTGCCGGTACGGGCGGACGCGTTACCGCGTTGCCGCGCGGCGCGGCGCGGGTGATTTCCACGTGGGATTTCGGCATTGCCGCCAATCAGGCGGCCTGGAAAATCCTCGGCAGCGGCGGCATCGCACTGGATGCGGTGGAAGCCGGCGTCCGGGTGCCCGAAGCGGACCCGAGCAATCCCACCGTGGGGCTGGGCGGCTATCCGGACCGCGACGGCCGGGTGACCCTGGATGCCTGCATCATGGATCACCTGGGCAATTGCGGCGCGGTGGCATCGCTGGAAGACGTGGTACACGCGATCTCGGTGGCACGCGCGGTGATGGAAAAGACCCCGCATGTGATGCTGGTTGGCGACGGCGCGCGGCAGTTCGCGCTGGAACAGGGCTTTCCGCAGACCAAGCTGCTCACGCCCAGTTCGGAAGCGGCGTGGAAAGAGTGGTTGAAGACCTCGAAGTATTCGCCGGAAGCCAATATCGAAAACCGCGCCTGGCGCGATGCCAAGCTGCCGGGTGGCAAGGACAACCACGACACCATCGGCATGCTGGCGCTGGATGCGCACGGCAACCTGTCCGGCGCGTGCACCACCAGCGGCATGGCGTGGAAGATGCACGGCCGGGTCGGCGACAGCCCGATCATCGGCGCGGGCCTGTATGTGGACAATGAGGTGGGCGGTGCGACCTCGACCGGCGTTGGCGAAGAGGTGATCCGCAATGTCGGCAGTTTTGCGGTGGTGGAAATGATGCGCCAGGGCAAGTCGCCAGCCGATGCCTGCCGCGAGGTGGTGATGCGGCTGATCCGGCGCAAGCCCGAACTCACCCGCACCTTGCAGGTCGGATTTCTGGCGATGAACAAGCGCGGCGAGGTGGGAGCGTTCGCGATCCAGAAGGGTTTCAGTTATGCGGTCTGCGATGCGCAGCGGCAGGATCTGCTGGTGCCTGGCGAAAGCCACTACACCACCGAGCCTGCAGCATGAGTGCGTTGGGGCTGGAAGTGGCCGCCGATTCGGTGGGGTCGGCCCTGGCGGCGCAGGAAGGCGGTGCGATGCGCGTGGAGCTCTGCGGTGGCCTGGATGGCGGCGGGCTGACGCCGTCGTTCGGCACGCTGGCGGTGGTGCGTGAGCGGTTGCAGATTCCGCTGTATGTGTTGATCCGTCCGCGCGTGGGCGATTTCGTCTTCGATGCGGCCGAGGTCGAGGTGATGCGGCGCGATGTGGAGCAATGCGTGCGGCTGGGCTGCGATGGCGTGGTGCTGGGGGCGCTGGATCCGCATGGGCAGGTCGACATTCCCACAATGCGGGTGTTGACCGCCGCAGCCGGGTCGCTGGGTGTGACCTTCCATCGTGCGATCGACGTCAGTGCCGATCCGCCGCGCGCGCTGGAAGATGCGATCGCGCTGGGGTGCGAGCGCGTGCTGACCTCCGGTGCGCGTGCGAGTGCGATGGAAGGTGTCGACACCATCGCTGCGCTGGTGCAGCAGGCGGGCGACCGTATCAGCATCATGCCGGGTGCAGGCGTGTCCGAGAGCAACGTGCTTGCGCTGCGCGCCAGCACCGGCGCGCGCGAGTTCCATGCCTCCTCGCGCGGGCCGGTTGCGGCGCAGGTGCATGCGCCGCATGCGTACATCTCCGACCTGGGCGGCGATTACCAGCGTACCGATGTGGCGCGTGTGCGGCGGATTGTGGGGTTGTTGCAGCAGATGTGAGGCGCTGTGTGCCGATTGTGGAGCACGTGATCTGGGGCCTTTTTGCAAGCTGTGGCTGGCAATTTAGGTGAAGCGAAGACGTAGCATGGGATCTGTAGCTTGGCTGCCGGGCCCTCGACCAACCAGGCTTTGTTGCGTTGAAACGGCGGCAAATCAATTGCGCAGCGCTGAGGACGCTGCGCGCTCGACCTATTCCGGACTGTGTGGCAGTGACGTCGTGTCATCCGCTTTGTTGCCAAGGCGTGTCGGATCCAGGACGACATGCTTGATGCGTTGGCGCTTCCAGGTGTAGCTGATATGGACCAGGCCATCGCGGGTCTGGATCACCGCCGGATAGGAGAACTCGTCCTTTGCGCTGTGTTCCAGCGTGAGTGCGCGTTGCCAGTGCACGCCGTCGGTCGATAGCGCCACCGCAAGCGTGCCGCGACCGTCCCACCAGTCCTTGCCGGCGATACCGGGGTTGTAGACCAGCAGGGCGCGGCCGTCGCGCAGCATCATCGCGTCGGTCCCGGCGTTGGGGTTCTCCACGTCCAGCAACTGCATCGGTTGCCAATGCAGGCCGCCATCATTGGAAAATGTACTGAACAGCTTGTTCTGCTGGCTGCGTCCGAGCACCTGCACGCGCCCGTCTGCATGCAGCAGGACGCTGGGCTGGATCGCGCCGATCACCGCCGGTTCGTTGAGCGGCATGCCGCGTTGCCAATGCGCGCCGTCGTCGTCGCTCCATTCCAGATGCGCACGCCAGCTACGGTCTTCGCTGCTGCTGGGTGCAAGGATGCGTCCATTCGGCAACTGCACCGGCTTGTTCTTGATCGGGCCGAGAATGCCGTCGGGCAGGCGCTGCGGTGGCGACCAGTGCGCACCGTCATCGCGTGAGCTGATGCGCAGGCCCCACCACTGCCGCGGATTGGGACCGAGCCTGTAGTACAGCTGCACCGGGCCGGTGCCAGACTGGAACAGCACCGGATTCCAGGCCGGCAGCGCGGCGCCATCCACGCCGGCATGCGCGCCGTCGGCGATACGTCGCGGCGGCTGCCATTGCTGCGCGCCGCGTTGTGCGAGCCAGATACCGACATCGGCCGCTCCCTCGTGCGCGCCGCCGAACCAAGCCGCCAGCAGCGTGCCGTCGCGGGTTTCCAATAGCGTGGAGGCGTGCGCCTGTGGCGTCGGTGCGGTGTCGGCGATGAACTCGCTGAGCACGATGGGCGAGCGCGGTGGCAACTGCGGCGATGTGCCCGATTCGGCCTGGACTGCGAAGGCGGCAAGGCCTGCGACCAGGCAGGTCAGCAGGCGTGACGGATGCATCGTGGTCCAGTCCTGTGCGGATTTTAAAGATACCTATTTATCATCTATTAAATACCATATGCTCTGGTCATCCCAGGCGGCCGTGGTCGCCGACCACTGCGAGGACCCGCGATGTCATCACACCCGCTCTCCCCGTTGCGCTGGCTGGCCGCCCTCGGCCTGACCGCGCTGACCCTGCCCACCGCCATCGCGCAGAACGTTGCCGAGGTCAAACCCTCGCCGCAGCAGGTGGCCTGGCAGGATCTGGAATTCGGCGTGATCGTGCACTTCAATCCCAACACCTGGCTGGACCAGGAGTGGGGTGACGGGACCGCCAGCGCCAAGACCTTCAACCCGACCAATGTGGACCCGGGCCAGTGGGCGCGCGCGGCCAAGTCGGCCGGTGCGAAGTACGTGATCCTGGTGGCCAAGCACCACGACGGGTTTGCGCTGTGGCCGACCGCCGAGAGCAATTATTCGGTCAAGAACAGTCCGTGGATGGGTGGCAAGGGCGACCTGGTCAAGCTCACCAGCGATGCGGTGCGCAAGGAGGGCATGGGCTTCGGTGTGTACCTGTCGCCGTGGGATCGCCACGAGCCCAAATATGCCGATTCCAAGGCCTATGACAAGTTCTACGCTGCGCAGTTGGTGGAGCTGGCCTCGCATTACGGCCCGATCACCGAGTGGTGGCTGGACGGCGCCGGCAGCGCCGGCCACGTGTACAACTTCGACAAGTACATGGAAGAGCTGCGCACCTATCAGGCCAATGCGATGGTGTTTGCCGACACCGCCTTGTTCGAGTACGGCGACGTGCGTTGGGTGGGTAACGAGGCCGGCTTCATCGAAGGCGAAAACTGGAACGTGATCGATCGCCATGGCTATCTGCGCTGGCGCCCGGTGGAAGTGGATACGCCGCTGCACAAGCTGCAGTGGTTCTGGCATCCCAACAGCGACCAGACACTCAAGAGCGTCGATGAGCTGGTGGAGATCTGGGAAAAGAGCGTCGGCCTGGGCGGCCAGCTGGTGCTGGGTCTCGCGCCGGACAAGCGCGGCCTGTTGCCGGAAGCCGACGTTGCACGCCTGCAGGAACTTGGCCAGGCGCTGCAGGCGCGCTACGGCGCAGACAGGAATCTGGTGGCCGGCAACATCAAGAAAACCGATGCTATCGACGCGGCAGTGGACGGCGATCGCGAGACGTTCTGGAGCGCGCCGGCCGGTTCGCATAGCGCGGTGCTGGAGCTGCAGTTCAAGCAGCCGGTGACCTTCGACAGTGCGCTGAGCATGGAGTGGATCAACGACGGCCAGCTGGTGCAGAAATACGCGGTGGAAGCCTGGCAGGACGGCAAGTGGGTGCCGCTGGCGAAGGCGCAGGCGATCGGCCGGATGAAGATCGATCACTTCGCGCCGGTGACCGCGTCGCGGGTGCGCTTGAACATCCAGTCCAGTGCGGATGCGGTGCATATCCGCGAGTTCCAGTTGTTCAATACCGGCAAGGGTACGGCGACGCGCTGAGCGCGGTTGATCGGGTTGTTGGCACGTAACGAACGTGCCGATGGCCCGGACCGGCTCCCGATCGGGAGCCGATTGGCCATGTGGTGACAGGTGGCATCGCCCAGCGGTTGCGCGCGGCCACAGTGCGCCTGCGCTGTCGCCGGCGCCGCGGCTGCGCTCAGGCGGCGCTGTCGTTGCGTTCCTGTGGCGGCAGCAGGATCTGCGGCTGCCTGGCCGAGTGGGTCTGGCTCAGGAAGGTCATCAGGTGCGCCGCTTCGGTGCTGCCGATCGGCTGGCCGGGGGCGGGCTTGCTGTGGACGTGTTCGGCGAAGGCGTGCTGGGTCTGCTCCGGCACCGCGGAGACAGGGTCTTGCGTAACGGTGGACGACGACATGAAACGCTCCTGGAACTCACGAACTGACCGTCGCCCGATGGAACGACGGGAATGCACCACTGCCTTCCACAACGGCGTGAGCCGGTGATCTTGCCTGGAATGCGATCGGTCCGATACCGCAATCGGTAGCAGACGCTGCGCGGGCAGCGGACGTCCAGATAGCGGCGCGCGCGCGGCAGTCTGAAGGCCCGTCAGTCCGGGAGCGCCCGGCGGGTTGCCTGGCGGTTGGTTTGGGCGTCGGCGGGCATGGACGTGCGGCTTGCGATTGCCACGCCAGGCCGGGCCGGACCGGTGCGCGATCGCCAGCGGCCCGCCACCCGCGTGCCCGTTACTCCTTCGGCGTAATCCACACCTGCTGCTGCAGGCCGCGCACGCCGGGCTTGGCGGTGCTGTCCAGGTCGAACACCACCACGCTGTTGTCGCCCTTGCGCTGGAACGGGGCCGGGAAATACAACGCCCGCTGCGGGCCGATGGCCCAGTGGCGGCCCAGGTTGACGCCGTTGGCCCAGGTCATGCCCTTGCCGAAGGCGCGCATGTCCAGATAGGTGTCGGTCGGTGTGCCGATGCGCAGGGTGCCGCGGTGGAAGGCGGGGCCTTGCACGGGCTTGCGGGTCCAGCCGCGGATGCTGTCGGGCGAGCGCATCGGCAGCGGGAAGGCCTGCCAACCGGTGAGCTGCCGGTTGTCCAGCAGTACCGGGTCGACCAAGCCGGCGCGGCCGTCGGCCATGCGCGGGCCGTAGTTGATGCGGCCGCTGTTTTCGACCAGCACATCCAGCGTGTGCTGGCCTGCAGGAATATCCACATCGGTGGAGACCTGCTGCAGCCGGCGTTCGACACTGCCGACCGGCTTCTGATCGACGTACACCCGCGCCACATCGCGCACCTCGCCCAGGTACAGCGGCCCCTTGCGCGGGCCGGTGACGGTGGTGCGGTAGAGGATGTAGCCGTAGTCCTGACCGAAGTGCTCCATCGGCTGCGGGGTGTCGATGGCGATCGGTGCGGGCAGGTTGTCCCACAGCGAGGCGGATTCGCGCAGTTGGGTGTCTGGCAGTGCGGCGATCGCGATCGGTTTCGGCAGCGCGGGCGGCTGCACGCCGGTGACGCGGGCGATGGCGTCGCGCATCAGTGCGAACTTGGGCGTGGGGCGGCCGGCTTCGTCCAGGATGGCGTCGTAATCGTAGCTGGTGGTCTGCGGCGCATAATGGTCGCTGGGATTGCCCTGGAAATTGGCACCATTCATGAAGCCGAAACTGGTGCCGCCGATGAACATGTAGAGGTTGGCCGAGTGGCCCTGGCGCAGGATCCACTCCAGCTCTTCGGTCTGTTGCCTGGCGTCGGTGCTGGCATGTGGCTTGCCCCAGTGATCGAACCAGCCGGCCCAGTATTCGCCGACCATGCGCGGTTGCCCGGGGCGGAACTTGATCAGTTTGTCGAAGGCGCTCTTGGCCTCGCCGGGGGCGAAGTTCACCACCGCCAGGGTGTCCGGCAAGGTGCCGTTGGCGAGCATGTCGGCGCCGTCGGAGGTGAACAGCAAGGCGTCGTCGAAGCCGGCCTTGACGTACATGGCGCGGTTGTCGGCCATGTAGGCGTGGTCGTCGTCGTAGGAGCCGTATTCGTTCTCGACCTGCACGGCGATGATCGGCCCGCCGTTGTGATTGAGCAGCGGACGTACCTGTTGGGACACGGCATCCAGATAGGCATGGCTGGCGGCGAGAAAGCGCGGGTCGCGGCTGCGCACGCGGATATTGTCCTTGCCGAACAACCAGGCCGGGTAGCCGCCGGCTTCCCACTCGGCGCAGGTGTAGGGGCCGGGCCGCAGGATCACGTTGAGGCCTTGCGCGGCGGCTTCGCGTACGAACGCGGCCACGTCGTTGTTGCCGGAAAAATCGAACTGGCCTTGCTGCGGTTCGACCAGGTTCCAGAACACGTAGGTCTCCACCGTGTTCAAGCCCAGTGCGCGCGCCTTCTGCAGGCGGTCCTTCCAGTAGGCGCGCGGGATGCGCTGGAAATGGATGGCGCCGGAGAGCAGTTGATACGGCTTGCCGTCACGCACGAACTGCGTGCCCTGGGTGCCGAAGCTGGGCCAGGTGTCTGCGTTGGTGTCGGCGGCACTGGCGGCGACGGGAAGCGCCAGCGCGAGGGCCAGGACGAGGGGGCTGAGGGTGCTGCGCAACATGGGCGATTCTCGGCGGTAACGAGTGACTGGTGACGATGGGGGTGGATTGGTTTTTGCGTGAGGCCGCTTGCGTGTTGGCCCTCATCCGCCCTTCGGGCACCTTCTCCCGCTTGCGGGAGAAGGAAAAGCAAGCCTCCCGCTTGCGGGAAAGGGAGGGGCAGCCTCCCATTGCGATCGGCGCGATGCCGGGCAAGTACGCTATGCGAACGAAGGCGGCAGATCCTCCTTGTTCGCGCCGAAGGCCGGATTCGGTTTGGCACCCATCGTGAATTCCAGCGTGCCGCCAGCGGCCAGATCGGCATGCCGCATCCAGCTGCGGTTGATCGGTTTGCCGTCCCAGGTCAGCGACTGCACATAGACATTCTGCGCGCTGCTGTTGTGGGCGACGATGCGCAGCGTGCGGCCGTTGCCGACATCGAGTTCTGCGCGCTTGAACAGCGGGCTGCCGAGGATGTAGTTGCCGCTGACCGGGTCCACCGCATACAGCCCGAGCGCACTGAGCACGAACCACGCGCTCATCTGCCCGCAATCCTCGTTGCCGGACAGGCCATTGCGCGCGTCGTGGTACTGTTCGCGCAGCAGCCGGCGCACCATCGCCTGGGTCTTGTACGGCTGGCCGGCATAGGCGAACAGATAGGCCACGTGATGGCTGGGCTCGTTGCCGTGCGCATACTGGCCGACCAGGCCGTCGATATCCGGTGGCGCATCGGCGGGCAGTTCGGAGCTGGTGGAAAACAGCTCGTCGAGCTTGGCGACGAAGCCGTCGCGGCCGCCGTACAGGTCCATGTAGCCGTACAGGTCGTGCTGGTTGAGGAAGCTGGCCTGCCAGGCGTTGGATTCTGTGAAGTCGCGCCACTTGCCGATGTGGCCCATGCCGCGCGGGTCGAACGGTGTGGCCCAGCTGCCGTCTTCCAGCCGCGCCTGCACGAAGCCGCTGTCGCGATTGAACACGTTGCGGTAGTTGCGCGAGCGCTCGCGCAGTGCGCGTGCATCGTCGGTGGCACCGGCGGCCTGCGCCAGATGCGCGCAGGCCCAGTCGTCGTAGGCGTATTCCAGCGTGCGGCTGACCGCTTCGTCCACCTTGTCGGCGGGGATGTAGCCGAGCTTGCGGTAATACGCCAGGCCGTGGGTGGTGTCGTCCATGGCGCGCTTGCGGTAGGCCGGCCAGGCGGCGGTGTAGTCGATGCCGGTGAAGCCCTTGGCATGCGCTTCGGCCAGCACAACCGCAGAGTGGTAGCCGATCATGCAGCCGGTTTCCACACCTTGCAGCGGCCAGATGCCCACGCCATCCGGGCATTCGTTGGCGCCGCGCACCAGGCATTGCAGCAGGTCCGGTACGCGCTCGGGCTGCACCAGGGTGAGCAGCGGATGCGCGGCGCGGTAGGTGTCCCATAGCGAGTAGGTGCTGTAGTTGTGATAACCCTTGGGCGCAGTGTGAATCTGCAGATCCATGCCGCGATAGCGGCCATCCACATCGCTGAAGAGGGTGGGCGCGAGCAGGCTGTGATACAGGCCGGTGTAGAAGATGCGGCGCTGCGCGTCGTCATCGCTGTCGATGCGTACGCGTGCCAGTTCCTTTTCCCAGGCGGCCACGGCCTGCGCGTGCACGCGGGCGAAGTCGAAGTCCGGCAGTTCCGCATCCAGATTGGCCAGCGCATTGTCGGCGCTGACGGCGGAGATGCCGACCTTGATCAGCAGCGGTGCGTCGGAGGCGTCGGGGTAGTGCAGTGCGGCCTTGAGGTGTACGCCGTCGACGCTGCGCGTGCCTGCGGCCAGCGGTTGGTCGTCGTTGTACAGCTGCACGTGTTTGAACGGCCGCGACAGCCGCATGGCGAAATAGATGTAGCGGCCCTGCGCCCACTGGTAGACGCGCCGGCCGCCAGTGAGGGTGCGCTCGTCGACCACGCGCAGGTGCGCGTCGGTGATGCGGGTGGGGATGCCGGGTTTGTCCTGCATGCCGTGGCACAGGTCCAGCAGCACATGCGCCGGCTTGCCCTTGGGGAAGTGGTAGCGATGCAGGCCGGCACGCGCGGTGGCGGTGAGTTCGGCATGCACGCCGCTGTCCTTGAGCCGCACGCGGTAGTAGCCGGGCGAGGCAGCTTCGTCGGCATGGTCGTAGCGCGAGCGGTAACCGCTGTCCGGTGCGTCGAGTGCACCGGGCACGAGCTTCACGTCGCCGGTGGCAGGCACCAGCAGAACGTCCAGCATGTCGCCGATGCCGGTGCCGGACAGGTGCGTGTGCGAGAAGCCCATGATCGAGCCGTCGGACGCGTGATAGCCGGAGCACGAATCCCACACCGCGTTGTAGGTGTCCGGGCTCAGCTGCACCATGCCGAACGGCAGCGTCGCGCCGGGGAAGGTATGTCCATGGCCGCCGGTGCCGATGAACACATCGACATGGCGGGTGAGCTCGGCGCGGGTGCGCGCATCGGCCGGCAGTGCGTAGTTGCCGGCGCGTGCGCGGGCAAGCCCGGGCAGGCCGGTGCTGCCGAACAGGGCTGCTGCGATGGCGCCTTGGAGAAAACCGCGTCGTGTTGCCATGGTGTGGTCTCTGAATTTGCGGGCCGATGCCGGGGGACCCTCATCCGCCCTTCGGGCACCTTCTCCCGGCGGGAGAAGGGAACATCAAGTGCTGCGCCGTTTCTGCCCGGGGTGGCAGATCGCGCGCTTCGAACCATCAGCTACTGCGCAGCAGCTGGGGCTTGCGTTGGTGCAGGTCGATGATCAGTTCGCCGAACAGGGTGTTGGCCCAGGCGAACCAGTCGCGGGTGAAGGTGCTCGGGTTGTCCTTGTCGAAGGCTTCGTGCATGAAGCCGGTGCCGGCATGGGTGGTCTTCAGCCACTGCAGGCATTGGCGCAGTTGTGCGTCGTCGTCGCTGACCAGTGCGTACTGGATGATCGACATCGGCCAGATCGTGCCCATGCCGCTGTGCGGGCTGCCGACGCCTTCGGCCGCACTGCCGCGCGAGAAATACGGGTTGCGTTCGCTCCAGGCCAGCTGGCGCGTGCGCAGGAACACCGGGTCGGCGCGGTCGCAGCAGCCCAGGTAGGCCAGGCTGAGCAGGCCGGGGGCGTTGGCGTCGTCGATGAACAACTGGTTGCCGTAACCGTCCACTTCGAACGCCCAGTACGCCTGCCCATCGGCGTCGCGTTGCTGGCCGAACTTGCGTGTCGCCGCTTCCACTTCGTCGGCCAGCGCGGTGCAGTCGGCGGCGAACTCGGCATCGCGGTGCAAGGCCGTGCTCATCGTCGCCAGCTGGCGCAGCGAGGCCACCGCGAACAGGTTGGCCGGCACGAACAACGGATACACGCAGGCATCGTCGGAGGGGCGGAACATCGAGTGGATCATGCCGTTGGGCCGGGTCGGCTGGCCGTAGCCTTCCAGCACCAGGGTCTCGGTCGCCAGCGGCGAGGGCCGCTGGAACACGTACGGGCCGCGGTTGTCCTTGCGCTGCTGTTCGCGGAAGGTCCTGACCACCACGTGCATCGCCGCGCGCCAGTCGTCGTCGAACGGGGCGCTGTCGCCGGTGGCGCGCCAGTATTCGTGCGCGATGCGGATCGGGTAGCACAGCGAATCGATTTCCCACTTGCGCTCGCCCACGCCGGGCTTCATCTCGGTGATGTCGTTGAGCGACCACTTCAGGCGCTGGGTCTGGCCATCGGGCAGGAAGGCGTTGGCATAGGGGTCGAGCCGGATGCACGCGGCCTGGCGCTGGATCAGGCCATGGAACATGCGTCGCAACGCGGGGTCGCGCCTGGCCAGCGGCACGTATGGATGTACCTGGGCGGAGGAGTCGCGCAGCCACATCGCATGGATGTCGCCGGTGATGACGAAGGTGTCCGGTTTGCCGTTGCGGGTGCCGGTTTCCACCGTGGTGTCGAGCGTGTTGGGGTAGCAGTTCTCGAACAGCCAGGCCAGTTCGGGATCGGCGATGCGCGCGGTGATCTGCACGATCTGCTGCTCGACCGCCTTGCTGACGAAGCGGCGCTGCGCCTTGGGCGGGCGCTTGCTGACGAAGTTGCCGGCGGCCGTGGAGGTGCCGGCGGCGAAGGCGGGCAGTGCGCCGGCCAGCAGGCCGGCGCCGGCGCTGGCGCCGAGCAGCTGAAGGATGTCGCGGCGGGTGTGCATGACCTGGAGCTCCCTGGGATTTCAGCAAGCGGTCGACGCAACGGGCACCCTTCCATCGACGGCATGACGTGCCCGGTGGATGATGAGACCTATGCATGACCAATTCTCGATGACCATACAACGTGTGCGCCGAACGTGCATAGTGCGTCCGCACAATTCGCTGCGGTATGCGTGGCCTGCGGAAGCGGGTGCGACGGAGCCGGCCACGACGTCTGCTGTCTCGTTACCATCGCCTTGCCGCCTTGCTATGGGCGTGGGCGCGGAAAAACCACAGCTGGATCCGGAGGCGCGTGCAGCGCCGAACACGCTGCCGACCGACATCGCCTGCGCTGCGGCGTGCCCAGTAGGCAGGCGCCATCGCCGACGCCGCGGCGGACGGCATCTTCGTCCGGCTCGCCGAGTGCGTGCGATGGTGGGGCACCGCGCCACCGGCATGTCGCCGCTGCTGACCACGCGCACGCGGGTATGCGCGCTGATGGCCTGGGGGATCAGCCCGGCCGGGTTGATGAAGCTGACCCGCCGGGCGTCCGGACTCAGCCGCTCGGCCAGGCGCGCCCGGTCGAGCGCCACCGGTACGTGCGCAAGGCCTTGGCCACGCCGCGGGGGCCGGTGGTTTGCCGGCTGGAATGACCGTTGCCGATCGGTGGCCATACAGCCGATGTCTGCGGGTAGTTGGCGGCCGCGTTGCTTACTTCGGCAGCGGCGAACGCCCCTGAATTGTCAGCGCGGCCGCTGCACCGGGTGCGCTGGTGCCTGGCTGCCCGCCACCGACGAACAACTGATAATCGCCGGCTTCCACTGCACGCTGCCCGGCGCGATCCACATCGCTCAAGGCGCGCGCATCCAGGGTGAAGCGCAGCGTGCGCTGCTCGCCCGGTTGCAGATGCACACGCTGAAACCCGACCAGGCTGCGCAACGGAGACTGCGGCCGATCCGGATATTGCAGATACACCTGCGCCACCTCGTCGCCGGCACGCGTGCCGGTATTGCGTACGGTGGTGGTCACCTGCAACGGACTGCCAGCTTGCAGGGTTGCAGTGGACAGCTGCGGCGCGCTGTAGGCAAAGCGGGTGTAGCTCAAACCGTAGCCGAACGGAAACAGCGGCTCGCCCTTGAAGTAACGGTAGGTGCGGCCCTTCATGTCGTAGCTGATGTAGGGCGGCAGGTCCTTGGTGGAGCGATAGAACGTCACCGGCAGGCGCCCGCCGGGGCTGTCGTCGCCGGCCAGCATGCGCGCGATCGCGATGCCGCCTGACTGGCCCGGATACCACGCCGCCACGATCGCATCGGCATGCGTCCTGGCCCAGTTCAGGGCCACTGCGCTGCCGCTCATCAGCACCACCACCAGCGGCTTGCCGGAAGCCTTGGCGCGTTCCAGCAGCGCCTGCTGCGGGGCGGGCAGGGCGATGTCGTTGCGGTCGCCGCCGTCGAAGCCAGGTACGTCGATACGCAGTTCCTCGCCTTCCACATCCGGCGACAGGCCGACGAAGGCCACCACCGCATCGGCTTGCGCCACCGCCTGCTCGGCCTCGGCCAGTTGCGCCGCCGCCGGTGCCAGCCACTCCAGGCGCACGCCCTGATCCTGGCCGCGGTGTTCCATCTCCAGGCGGATCCTGCGCGGGCGGGCGTCGTCGAAGTGCAGCACGGTTTCCACGCTGCGGCCGTCGGCATTGTGCATGCCGGCCGGCACGTGCTTGTCTTCGGCATTGCCGGCGACCACCAACTTGTCGTCGATGTACAGCCGCACCGGATCGTGGCCGGCGCAATCGAAGCAGCGCGCCACCCGCACCGCCAGCGTGTAATCGCCCGCGCTCGGTGGCAGCAACTCGCCGCTCCAGCGCACCGCGTAGCGATCGGCCGGCACGCCCTTTGCGGGGGTGACCTGGTCCCAGTTGAAACTCACCGTGCGATCCTGCCGCACCACGCGCGGCGCACCGTTCAGATCGACAGTGTCGAAATATTCGCCACGCAAGCCCGGCTTGCCGTCGCTGCGCAGCGCGGTTTCCGGAATCATGCCGGGCACGCCTGCGGCCAGCGGCGCGCCTTGCGCATAGCTGACCTGCTGCACGCCGAAGCGCTGGCGCAGGCCGAGCAAGGGCGTCACCGGCTCGGACGAGGTGCCTTGATAATTGGCTTCCAGCGCCGCCAACGCATCGGCATTCGGGCCGATCACCGCCAGCCGCGTGCCGGCCTTCAGCGGCAAGGTGTCGGCCTGGTTCTTGAGCAACACGATCGACTCGGCGGCCGCTGTCAGTGCCAACGCACGATTGGCGGCGTTATCGATGTCCCTGGCGCCAAGCCGCGCGTACGGATCCTTGCGCGGCGCTTCCAGTTCGCCCAGGCGATAGCGCGCCGCGAACAGGCGCACCAGCGACTGGTCGAGCAGGGCTTCGTCCACTTCGCCGCGTTCGATGGCCGTGCCCAATGCGCGATACGCGTAGCCGCAGTTGAGATCGTGCCCGGCCTTGAGCGCGGCGGCCGAGGAGCCGGCATTGTCGGGGCGGAAGTAATGGAACTGGGTCATGTCGTCCACCGCGTCGCAGTCGGACACCACAAAGCCCTTGAAGCCCCAGTCGCCACGCACGCGGCCATTGAGCAACCAGTCGGCCGCGCAGGCCGGCGTGCCGTGCAGCGAGTTGTACGCGCACATCACCGAGCCGGCCTGACCGTCTATCAATGCGGCGCGGAAGGCGGGCGTGTAGGTCGCCTCCACATCGCGCGGCGACACGTCCACATCGAAGCTGTGCCGGCCCGGCTCCGGGCCGCTGTGCACGGCGATGTGCTTGGGCGTGGCGATGGTGCGCGGGTGATTGAGGTCCTCGCCCTGCAACCCGCGAATGAAGCCCACCGCCAGTTGCCCGGTGAGAAAGGGATCCTCGCCGTAGGTTTCCATGCCACGGCCCCAGCGCGGGTCGCGGAAAATATTGATGTTGGGCGACCAGATGGTCAGGCCCGCGTAGCGCTTGTGATCCTTGCCAGGCCCGCCGGCCTGATTGAACTTGGCGCGCGCCTCGGTCGACACCACCGCGCCCACCTGCTGCATCAGCGCGGTGTTCCAGCTCGCGGCCAGTCCGATCGCCTGCGGAAACACCGTCGCATAACCGTTACGTGCGATGCCGTGCAGGCCTTCGCTCCACCATTCGTAGGCGGGGATGCCCAGGCGCGGAATCGCCGGCGCATCGTTCATCGCCTGCGCGACTTTTTCCTCGCGGCTCATCTGCGCGACCAGCGCGGCAGCGCGTTGCTCCGGTGTGCTGTTGCGGTCGGCGTGCGCGATGCAGGGCAGGCCCAGGCTCAGGCCCAGTGCCATGGCAAGACGCGATACAAACACGGATGACATCGATTCACTCCTGCGCAGCGGCGAGATTCGCCCGGCGTTGTTCTGGTGTTGCCGCAGGGGGCTGCGGCGGGTTGAGGATCTGGCGTGGCGGCGTCACGCACGCCAATGGGTGTGGTGGCTGTTGCCAGTACTGCGGGCCCTCATCCGCCCCTGCGGGGCACCTTCTCCCGCCAGCGGGAGAAGGACACCCAACGCGGGACGAGGCCACGCGAGGAAGGAGAGGCGCGCGCCTGTGGGAAAGTGCACGCATGACAGGACATCAAGTCCTCTCCCCGCGCGCGGTAGATGCCATGCGAAAGTGCGAAAGAGCACGTATGACAGGAAACCACATCCGCTGGAGACGCCATACGCGGAACAAGCGTGTGCCTGAGCGGACATCACGTCCTTCTCCATGCGCTGCGGGAGCCGCCATACGCTGGAGCCGCCATACGCGGAAGAACCCATACGCGGAAGACGCGCATCCAAGACCGGACATCGAGTCCTTCTCCACGCGCTGCGGGAGCCGCCATACGCTGGAGCCGCCATACGCGGAAGAACCCATACGCGGAAGACGCGCATGCAATACCGGACATCGAGTCCTTCTCCCGCCTGGCGGGAGAAGGTGCCCGAAGGGCGGATGAGGGCCGTCTCGCGGGTCATTTCGCCGCCGCTGCCTCCGTTGGCTCCGGCGGAGCGCCTGCCAGCGTCGATGCCAGGTCGCGCACCTGCAACGCAGACTGCACCTGCGCCATCGGCAGCTTGCTGGACACGTGCACCGTCAGCGGTTCGCCCGGCAGCAGGTCGAAGGCGTTATCGGCCACGCTAACGTCCACATCGCCGAACGACAGCCACACCTCGCGCGCCAACGTGTTGCTGGACAACGTCAGCGCGTAGCCATCGCCATCGGCGCGCCACTGGCTGTCGATCTTCGCGGTCGGCAAGGCCAGCTGCTTGGCCGGCGCGAAGAACACCACTGCGCGCGACAGCAGCTTGTCGCCGTCGAACAACTCGAACACCGCGTAGCTGCGCTTGGGATCGGCGCTGCCCAGCAGTTGCTTGTCGCTGAAGTTGCCCACCTGCAGGCTGCTGAGCGGTTTGACGGTGGCCTTTTCCTCGCGCTTGCTCAGCAGCTTGCCGTCCATGCGCATGACCCGCATGCGCCAGCGGGCCGCCAGCGGGGTGGTGCGGTCGGAGACTAGCGACACCTCGGTTTGGCCCTTGTCGTTACGCAATGCGGCGATCAGCTCCGGCGCGTAGAAGCGGCGTGCGTGGTAGTGCAGCGCCTTCCAGCGGCCGTAGTAGTCCACGCTGGACCACGACGCACCCGGCCACACATCGTTGAGCTGCCAGTACAACGAGCCCATCGATTGCGGGCGCGAGGCGCGTAGATGCGAGGCGGCCAGGTTGATGCCTTCGGCCTGCATCAGCTGGCTCAGGTAGACGAAGCTCTCGAAGTCCTTGGGCTCGCCGAATTCGCGCCGGATGTACAGCATCAGCCGCTTGTTGCCGTTGCCCTTGTCGAACTTCTGATGCACGCGCATCACCGGCGATTCCGGATCCATGTCGCCGGGTTCGGCGAAGGCACGCACGGTGCGCATGTCCGGGAACGACTGCAGGCCGTATTCGGACATGAAGCGCGGGGTGACGTTGAGGTATTCGGTCACCGGCAGCGCGGGGCCGCCCCAGACCTTCCAGTAATGCATGTCGCCATCGTTGGCCTGGTCGGCGGCGCCGTCGAAGTTGGTGCCCGGCGAGGTGGACCAGTACGGCACGTCGCTGTCGTAGGTGGCCACCACTTCGCGGAACACGGTGCCGAACAAGGTGGTCATGCCGCGCTCGATGCGGCTGCGTTCTTCCGGGTCCACCGACTGCTTGAACTTGACCCGGTCGCCCCAGTTTTCCCAGCCGGTCTGCACTTCGTTGTTGCCGCACCACAGCACGATGCTGGGGTGGTCGCGCAGGCGCTTGACCTGTTCGATCGCCTCCTGCCGGGTGTTCTCGCGGAACTCCACGTCGTACGGCGGCACCGCGCCGCCGAACATGAAGTCCTGCCAGATCATGATGCCCAGCTCATCGGCCACCTCATAAAAGCGGTCGTCCTGATAATGCCCGCCGCCCCACATGCGCAGCATGTTCATGTTGGCATCGCGCGCGTCCTGCAAGGTGCTGCGCATGCGCTCGGGGCTCACGCGCGCGGGGAACGCATCCAGCGGGATGAGATTTGCCCCCTTTGCAAAGATCGGGATGCCGTTGATCACGATCTCCATGCTCTTGCCGTACGTGTCTTTCTCGCGCCGCAGCTCCACCGAGCGCAGGCCGGTGACCCGCTTGATCTGCTGGCTGTCGCCATCGGCATCGCGCACGCTGGCCACGAAGGTGTAGCGGTCCTGCGCGCCGTAGCCGGCCGGGAACCAGCGCTTGGGCTGGGCGATCCGCACCGGCAGATCGATGCGGTTCTGCCCCGGGTCGACCACCGCCTGTTGCGTGAATTGCCCCACCTTCTGCCCATCCGGGCCGACCACGTCCAGCGTCACCTGCACCGGCCCGCTGCGGCCGGCCTGCAGTTCCAGCTGCGCCTGCAGCTGCGCGCTATCGGCGTCCACGCGTTGCTGGGCGATATGCAGCCCGTCCACGCGCACCGCGTCCCAGGCTTCCACACGCACGTCCTTCCAGATACCGGCATTGACCATGCGCGGGCCCCAGTCCCAACCGAAGTTGTACGGCGCCTTGCGCACATAGGTGGAGCTGTGGCGCGACTCGGGCTCGTCGCCGAAGGCGGAATCGTAGGCGCCCGGCAGCGCGTACGGCTGCTTGGCCAGCCACGGCTGGATCTTCTTGATCGGCGAGAACAGCCTGACCTCCAGCACGTTGTCGCCGCGCTTGAGCAGGGATTTGGCGTCCACGCGCCACTGCCGGAACATGTTGTCGGCGCTGAGCAGCGGCTTGCCGTTGAGGGTGACCTCGGCAAACGTATCCAGGCCGTCGAACACCAGCTCGACATGCGCGCGCTTGAGCGTGGCCGCATCCACGTTGAAGCGGGTCTGGTACTGCCAGTCGCTCAGACCCGCCCACTGGATCTTGCCTTCGTTGTCGCGATAGAACGGGTCCGGCACGATCTTGGCGGCGATCAGATCGGTCTGCACCGCGCCCGGCACCTGCGCCGGCAACCAGGCCGCCGCTTTCGGATAGGTCCTGGCCTGTTCCTGGCCCGGCACCAGCCGCACCTGCCAGCCGCTGTCCAGGGGCGTTGCGGTGGGCGGGGCGGCCCAGGCCTGCGAAACGGCAACGGCCAGGGCAAGCCCGAGGCGGGCGGGGGCGGGAACGCAACGACGACGGGACAGGGGCATGGATGACTCTCCTTGGATGGATCAGCGCGTGGCGGCGGGGGGCGCCTGCGCGGTGGTTTCAATCAACTGGACGGCGCCGATGGCATACAACGGGCCGCGAATCGGCGCGGTGAAGCGCAGGCACAGATCGTGGATGCCGGTGCGTGCAGGCAGTGCGGTTTCCAGCGTGAACTGTTCGCCCAGCGTGGCGCTGTTGGGCAATTGCACGCTGGCGATCAGCTCGCCCTCGCAGCCCTGGCGCACTTCCAGCTCGCCGCGGCGGCTCTGGGCCGGGTACTGCACCACCTTGGATTGCTCGTGCGCCAGGCCGAAGTTGTTCGGCAGGCGTGCGGCCTCGATGCGGATCGCGCGGACGCCGTCCAGGCGCGCCTGCGGATAGAGGCGGCAGGCATGGAACAGGTCGACGTTGTAGACCGGCGTATCGGCAGCGGCCAGTTCCGGCAGCAGCGGCAGGCGCAGGCCGAGCGCGCCTGTGTCAACGCAATCGCGCAGGCCCTGGGTGTCCATGCGCAACAGGCCGGCACGATCGAACGTGCGGCTGCGCGTGGCCGCCAACGCGGTGCCGCCGGCATCGAAGGCGGTCGCCTTGACCGTGGTCGGCAGCTGGATCGTAAACGGCGCCTCGTAGCGCGGCGATGCCGGCGTGGGATCGCTGCCGTCGACGGTGTAGCGTAGCGTGCCCGCACCGGCCTGGGTGCCGAGCGCCACCTTGGCCGGGCCACCGGCCAGCACCGGGTTGGGTCCGCTTTCCAGTGCGATATCGGCGGCGAAGGCGCCGTCGCTGTAGTCGATGCCCAATGCCTTGTAGCGCTGCAACTGCGCCGGCATGCGCGCCAGGAAATCCTTCCAGTTGCGTGCAGCCACCGGCGACCAGGTCACTTCCGCGATGGCGGACAGACGCGGGAACAGCGCGTGATCGATATGCCACCTGGATGGAATGTATTCGGCCCACAACGCGCCTTGCGCGCCGAGTACATGCGTGGACTGCTCGGCGCTGAGTTCACCAGGCACCGGGTCGAAGGCGTAGACCTTGGACAACGGCAATATGGTCAGGCGGCCGTTGGGTTCGTCGCTGCGCGTGGTCTGCAGGTTGTCCAGATACAGCCAGTCGCCTGGCGCAAGCACCACATCATGGCCTTGTCTGGCCGCCGTCACCGCACCTTCGATGCCACGCCACGACATCACCGAGGCACTGGCCGGCACGCCGCCCTCGAGGATTTCATCCCAGCCGATCATGCGCCGGCCGTGCTGGGTGAGGTATTGCGCCAGTTGCGCGTTGAACCAGCCCTGCATCGCATGCGCGTCCTTGACCCCGAGCTTGCGCATCTGCGCGCGCACCGCAGGCGAGGCTTCCCATTGATCCTTGATCGCCTCGTCGCCACCGATGTGGATATACGCCGACGGGAACAAGGTCAGCACCTCATCAAGCACATTGGTGATGAAGCGCAGGCTGCGCTCGCTGGTGTTGAACAGGTACGGATTGACGCCCCAGTTCACACCGACCTGCGTGCGCTGGCCGGGCACGCCGACGTCTTCCGGATACGCCGCCACCGCGGCCTGCGCATGCCCGGGCATGTCCAGCTCCGGCAGCACGGTGATGTGCAGGCGCGCCGCGTAGGCGACGATCTCGCTGATCTGCTGCTGGGTATAGAAACCGCCATAGCGCTCCGGTGTGCCGTGCTGGCCGGCGCCGGGCGGGGTGCGCCAGGCACCGACCTCGGTGAGTTTGGGGTAACGCTTGATCTCGATGCGCCAGCCCTGGTCGTCGGTGAGATGCCAGTGCAGCACATTGAGCTTGTGCGCGGCCATCGCATCGAGCACATGCTTGACCGTGGCCACATCGTGGAAGTGGCGTGCCGCATCCAGATGCTGGCCGCGCCAGCCAAAACGCGGCCAGTCGCGGATCGCCACCGCCGGCACGGCGACATCGCCCTTGCGCGCGTCCGGCGTCATCAGTTGCCAGGCGCTGATCGCGCCATAGAACAGGCCCGCGCCATCGCGCGCGGCGATGCGGATGCCGTTGCCATCCACGTCCAGGCTATAGCCTTCCCTGTGCGCCACCGGCGCCTGCGGTGTGCGCTCCAGGCGGATGCTGTGCGGTGAGGCGCTGGTTTCGGTGCGCACTTCCAGGGTCAGGCCGCGGGTGCGTTGCAACAGGCTGGCCAGCGACTCGGCGCTGCGGCGCACCTCGGCATTGCCGGTGGGAATGGAGATCACCGTGCCGGTGCCGACGCGAAAGCTGCCGGTGCCACGCCTGGCTTCGGCCGGGGCGGGAATCAGCGGCAGCGGCGCAGTGGTCGCAGGCAGTGTCGAGATGGTGCGGGGATTGGCCGCAGCCGGCGCGTTCGCCGTATCGCGTTGGCCGCAACCGGCCAACACCATCGCCGTAAGCGCCATCGCAAGCAGGCGCGAGCACGGTCCGTGCGATGACGGCAGGCGCGACGATAGGCTGCGCGGCGACGGCTGCCTGGATAACGGTGAGCGCACGCTCGGTGCGGAGTTCGACATCATGCAATCACATCCCGGTGTGGCGAGGGAAATACGGCAGCCACGCACAGTAGCAAAGCCGTGCCGGATGGCGCAGGGACTGGCGCACGCTTCGCCGGGGTGCGCGATGTGTGGTGTCCTGCAGCGATCGCGCATTCGCCTCATTCGCTGCAGGAGGGGCGCGGGCAGTGCATGCGTCGGCTTGCAGTGGATGCATTTCGATGCGAACACCGACCGCGCCCGTCATGTCGTGCAGCAGTGCGATGACGCGTTCAGCGCTGTGCAGTCGGCAACTCGTCCCACACCTTCGGGTCTTCGGCGCCCAGCACCCAGCAGCTGAAACCTTCCAGGCCGTACTGCTTCACCAGGTCGTAGCGTGCCTTGAAGCTGCGCGCGTCCGGGCGGAACACCCACTCGCGCATGTCGTCGCGGTAGAAGTAGAACCACGATTCCTGCTCGACCGGATCCCATTGCACGGTGGCGTTCTGCTCGATCGCCAGGGGGAACGATTCGTCGGCATCGATGTAGGTGGCGGAGATGTTCGACGCCTCGGTGCCGTCTTCCTTGACCGGGTTGCCGGTGTACCAGCGGTAGCCGTAGGTGGCGATGCCGAGCGAGAGCTTGTCCTTCGGCACCTGGGTGATCGCGTAATCCAGATGCTTCTTCAGCCACACCATGCCGTCGACCGGGCCTGGCGTGGTCCAGCGGGTGTGCTGGTCGTAGGTCATGATGCTGACCAGATCCGCGGCCTGGCCCAGCGCCTTGAGGTCGTACGCACCGCGCCAGTATTCCCACATCCACTTGGAGAACTGGCCGCCTTCGGCATGGCCCGGGGCATTGGGCACCACCGCCACCGACATCTTGAAGCCGGCCTTGTGCAGCGCATCGGCGGTCTGCTTGACCATCAGCGTATAGGCGTCGCGGTCGGTCCAGGCGATGTTCTCGAAATCGAACTGGAAGCCGTAGTACTTGTGCTGCTTGCCGTGGATCAGCAGCGATTCGATCATGCGCTTCTTGGCGGCTTCGTCGTGCATCAGCTTGTGGAAGCCGTCGCGGCCGGTGGTCATCGACAGGATCGGCATCACCCGCAGGTTCTTCTGCTTGGCGATGTCGTACAGGTAAGTATTGGGCGTGCCGTTGACCAGGCCGTTCTGGTCGACGCCATACCAGGTCGGCACCACCACGTCGATCTTGTCGACATTGGCCAGGAACGAGTTGGTCGATTTCTGCGTGTTCATCAGATAGAACAACGCCGTGGGGGTTTTGGCCAAGGCCGGCGCGCACACCAGCGCCAGCGCCAGCAGGATCCAGGTCAATCGCTTGCTCATGAAAACAGCATCCGTCAGGGAGTGGAGGAAGAAGAAAGATCGATGCGCAGCACGTAGGCGTGCTCGCCGACCGGCTTGGCAGGCAGGCTCAGATGCAGGCCGTCGGCCTGTTGCTCGAACGGCACCTTCCTGCCGTTGGCCAGCAGCGTCACGCCGCGCACGCCATCGGCCGGCGTGAGCGAACGGATCACCGCCTTGCCACCGGCCGGCCAGCCGAGTTCGATCGCATACAGCGCACCATCGCGTGTGGTGAAACGGAAATCTTCGGCCGTATACGGCTTGGTCTTGACGTCCTGGAAGGTGCCGCCGACCACCTCGGTCGGGCCTTCGCCATATACGCGCCACGGCTTGCTGTCGTAGATCGCGCCGCCGTTGGTCTTGAGCCACTTGCCGATCGAAAGCAAAATGCCGCGCTCGGTGTCGGGGATCGAGCCATCGGCACGCGGGCCGATGTTGAGCATCAGGTTGCCGTTCTTGGCCACCACGTCGGCCAGCATGTGGATGATGAAGGTCGGCGACTTGTAGGTGTCGTTCTCGATGTAGCCCCACGACGCATTGCTCACCGAAGTGTCGGTCTGCCAGTGGGTGGGATGGATGCCGGTGAGCTGGCCGCGCTCGATGTCCAGCGTGCCGGCGCCTTCCGGAAATGCGCCGAGCTTGTAATTCACCACCACGCCGCGATCGGCTTCGGTGCGCGCTGCACCCTGGTTGTAGTAGTAGGCCAGCATGGTAGGCAGACTGCTGCGGAAGGTGGGGTGGGCAATCCACCAGTCGAAATAGATCAGGTCCGGCTGATAGGTGTCGATCAGCTCGGTGGTGCGCGCCAGCCAGTCGTCCAGCCAGGCCTGCGACACCGGCGTCCAGTCGTTGGCCACATCGGCATCGTCCTTGCCCGGCAGGCGCACCTGCGCCGGGCCGTACAGCGCTGCATAGCGCGGGTCGTTGACGTCCGAATCGAACTTGCGCCCGCCGTCGAAGAACCAGTTGTGCTCGGCGCGATGCGAGGACAGCCCGAAGTGCAATCCCTGTGCGCGGATCGACTTGGACAACTCGCCCAGCAGATCGCGTTTTGGGCCCATCTTGACCGCGGTCCAATCCGACAACCGGGAGTCGTACAGCGCAAAGCCGTCATGGTGCTCGGCCACCGGCACCACATAGCGTGCGCCGGAGTCGCGGAACAGCTTGGCCCAGCCATTGGGGTCGAACTTGGGCGCGGTGAACTTGGGAATCAGATCCTTGTAGCCGGAGCTGGCCTGCGGGCCATAGGTCGCCACGTGATGCGCGAACTCCTTGGAACCTTGCAGATACATGTTGCGCGAGTACCACTCGCTGCCGAACGCCGGCACCGAGAACACGCCCCAATGGATGAAGATGCCGAACTTGGCGTTGTCGTACCACGCCGGCGATTGATAGGCCTTGAGTGCGGCCCAATCGGGACGGAACGGCCCCTTGCGCGCGCCTTGTTCTGCCTCATGTACCAGGCGCTCGCGCTCGGGTGCGTACTTGGCGGTGGCGCTGAGCCACTGCTGGTCGATCTGTTCCGGGCTGAGCGTGGTGGCGGTGGGCGCGGTGGGCGCGGTGGGCGATTGCGCGCTGAGCGTGGCAGCAGGCAACGCGAGCAGCAGACCGAGCGCGAGCATTCGCGTTTTGGGTGCAGCTCCGGCGTGGCGGCGGGATGGAGCCGCAGGGCGGCTATCGGACGTCATGGGAACTGCACTCCTTCAAGCGAGACATGTCGGTTGCAGCGCAGCCGGCACGTGGATGGCAAAAGCGGGCCTGGCCATGCTCCCTCAACCGCGAAGGGGCGTGGCCAGTACCACTCCTTGGTACAACATCGAGCTGTGCGCTGCATGCAACGCACAGCTCAAAAAAACGCGCCACCGTGGAGGGTCGGTGGCGCGCCGGTGCTACATCAGAACTTGAAGTTCAGCTGGGCCTGATAACCGCGGCCGTTCTTGTAGAACGCTGTGGGGGTATCACGGGTGTTGCTGAAGACCCGATAGGTGGAATCGAGCAGGTTGGTCGCGCCGAAGGTGATGCCCATGTAATCGGTGATTTGATACGAGGCATTCAGATCCAGCTGCTTGTAGGCATCTGCAAAGTCACGCGATTCCAGGCGGCCGATCTGGGTGAAGTACTTGGAGCGGTAGCTGTAGTTCACGCGCACCGTCCAGTCGCCGTGTTCCCAGTACGGGATCACGTTGTAGGTGTCGCGCGACAGGTAGGGCAGGTTCAGGCCGGAGCTGGAATCGGATTCGGCAAACGTGTAGTTGGCCTGCAAGCCAAAGCCCAGGCCGAAGGTCTGCTGGTAGTTGACCGACACGCCCTTGACCTTGGCATCGGACACGTTGACCGGCGTGGTCACCTGATACAGGCCGGCAATGGCCGGCGGTGCCGGATTCAGCTGCTGGGTGGTGGTGGTGCTGACGATGTAGGAGCTGATGTCGCGATAGAACACTTCACCGGACAACATGCTGGACGGAGCGAAATACCACTCGGCCGCCAGGTCGTAGTTGGTGGATTCGTACGGCTTCAGATCCGGGTTGCCGCCATTGGCGGTCAGATCGCCGGTGCCGCTGTTGATGGTGAAGGTGCCCGCCAGATCGGCGTAGCGCGGACGTGCGATGACCTTGGCCGCCGAGAAGCGCAGCACGGTGTCGTCGGTGATGTCGTAGGCGATGTTGAAGCTCGGCAGCGCCTTGCGATAGTCGTTGGTCTCGGCGACACGGTCGAAGTTGGTGCCGCCGTCGTTGCTCTGCCAGAACTCGGACTTGTCGGTGGTGTCGACCAGGCGCACCCCGACATTACCGCGCCACTGGCCGGATTCGAAGTTCAACTGCGTGTAGACGTTCTGGGTGATTTCCTTGACCTGGAACGAGGCGCCGAAATCGGTGCGGTACGGGCCCTGCGGCTGCGACAACAAATAGTTGCGCACGGCATTGAGGTTGGCGGTCGGCCAGGTGGTCAGGTCGCCGCTGGCGCCCAGGCCGTCGTACAGGCTGCTGGGCGTGCTGCCCGGATTGAACTGCGTCAGCGAGACCGCATCGGTGGAGTTGATGCGGTTGCCGCGCGCGTCCACGCCATTGTTGTGGTTGATGTACTTGTAGCCGAATTGCAACTTGGTGAACGGGCCCCACTCAAGATCGCGCGAAGCATCCCACTGGAAGTACTTTTCCTCGTCCTTGCTCTTCTGGTACGCGATACCGCCGGCCTGCATGATGCCGGTGTTGGTGCCGGGAATATTGCCCTGCTGACCCGGTGCCAGGCCTGCGGGATTGCCCGGCAACACCCAGTTCGAGGCGCCGCCGTTGTCGTAGTTCACCGAGGTGTTCTGACCGTCGAAGGCGTAGTTGTAGCCGCCGTCCTGCATCAGGAACTTCATCAAGTACTCGGGGTTCTTGCCGCCGGTGGCCTGCGTGCTGCCGACCTGGCTGGTGAACACCCACTTCTCGCCGGACCAGTCGTGGCGCAGGTTCAGGCTCTTGGTGGTGACGGTGCTTTCGCGGTAGTTCGCATCCAGCTGCGCGTAGGGCTGCCCGGCGGCGCCATCGCTGACCGTGGCCGAGGTCACCACACCATTTTCCACGTTGGCGCTGGTGATTTTCTGGCGGTCGTCATTACATGCCGGGCACACGTAGCGCGCCTGGCTGAAGTTGTTGTACTTGCCCTTGATGTACAGACCGGTCAGGTTGAACTCGTTCTGCTCGTTCGGCTTCCACTGCAGTGCGCCCTGCACGCCGCTGCGTTCGCGGGTTTGCTGGAAGAACGCGCTGCTGATGCCGGCCGGAACGCGTGCGGTAGCCACATCGCTGCCGTCGCCGGTGATGGTGGCAGTCGGTGGAATGCCCTGGCCGGTGGTGTAGCCGAAATATTCGATACCGGCGCGTGCCAGGTCCTGCTTGTCATGCGTGGCGGAGATCAACGCGCCGAAGGTTTCGTCGTCGTTCTTCCAGCTCCACAGCGCCGAGCCGCGCGGATTGCCTTCTTCCGAACGGTCGTTGTAGTTGTAGCCGACCGAGCCGCGGATGGTGTTCTTGGGCAGGTCCAGCGGCTTGCGGGTGTGCACGATCACGGTACCGCCGATCGAGCCTTCGTCGATGCGCGCTTCCGGGGTCTTGTAGACCTCCATCAGGCCGATGATTTCCGGCGACAGCAGGGTGTAGTTGAAGGTACGGCCGCTGGTGTCGGTCGGGTTGCCGCCCCAATCGCCCGAGGCGATGGTCTGGCCGTTGAGCAGCACGCGGTTCAAGGCCGGGTCGGTGCCGTTGATGCTGACCTTTTCGCCTTCGCCGAACTGACGATCGACGCTGATTCCCGGCAGGTGCGACAGCGATTCGGCGGCGTTGATGTCCGGGAACTTGCCGATGTCTTCGGCGCTGATCGCATCGACGATCGAGTTGGCCGAGCGCTTGACCGACTGGCTCTTTTCCAGCGATGCGCGGTAACCGGTGACGGTGATGGCATCCAGCTCGGTGGTCGCCGACGGTGTGGCGGCGGAAGCCTGTTGGTCTTGTCCGGCAGCCATTGCAGAGCCGGAGCAGTACAGAGCGGCAGTGATACAGAGTGCTAACGTCGTGGTGCGGCTGTGCATGGCTAAACCTCGTTGGTTAGTGCTGTGAGCGCGCTGCCTTTGAAAGGCGTCACGCGCTCGGCGTGGCCGGCAAAACAACACGCCCTGACCGATCGCGGTGATCGCACTGGCGCGTGTCGTGAGAGGCCGGTCCAGGTGATTCGCGTGGTAGAGGAGGTGTCCCCCGTGTGGTGAAGCGGTGAAGCGAATGCGACTTCAGCGAGTCGAACATCGGGTGATGTCCCGCTCACGAATCTGGAATGCGCCGGCGAGGGAGTAGCCCGTTCCTGAGTACCGAACAGTCCGTGGCCCCTCCTGCCAGAACTCCGATTTGGATCGAGTCTCGCGTAGCGTTGACAGCGTTGTCAACACATCGTCACAGATCTCTGACGCTGCTGCGATTGCGCTGCAATGCAGCATTTCCCGGTGGTGCCGCGCACTGCGCCGAGACGGCTGCGCAGCGCGCCGATGGGGCCTCCGCATTGCGATTAGCTGTTTCTATGGGCAATCACGCGCACGCAGGTGAGCGGGTGCGATTTGTGCTGAAATCGTTGCCCCAGGTGCGGATTTTTAGTGGATGATGAAATTGGCAGCATCCTTTGCAAATCGTGATCGCCACGGTTGCGTTACAAGGCGATTGCTGACAACGTTGTCTATCCGTGACCGTTCGTCGGACAACGGAAGATGACGCCAGCCCGCGGCCACTTATCAGGAGAATGCGTGAGCGCAAGCAGTCCAATGGAAGCGGCGGCCTTTCCGCGCCCCGACACCTTCGTTGCCGCAGATGTGGGCGGGACGCATGTGCGCCTGGCGCTGGTGTGCGAAAGCGTCGATCCACGCCAGCCGGTCACGGTGCTGGACTATCGCAAGTACCGGTGCGCCGATTATCCGGGCCTGGGCGAGATCATGGCCGCGTTCTTTGCGGAGCTGGGCTGCGCACCGGTGACGCGCGGCGTCATCGCCAGTGCCGGTTATGCGCTGGAAGACGGCCGCGTGATCACCGCCAATTTGCCGTGGGTGCTGGCGCCCGAGCAGATCCGTCGCCAGCTCGGCATGCAGGCGCTGCATCTGGTCAACGATTTCGAAGCGGTGGCGCATGCGGCCAATTACATGGCCGGCAATCAGGTCCTGCAGTTGTCTGGCCCGCCGCAGGGCGCGCCGGGTCCGGCGCTGATACTGGGCCCGGGCACCGGCCTGGGCGCGGCGTTGTGGATTCCCAACGGCGCCAACCCGGTGGTGTTGCCGACCGAGGCCGGCCACGCCGCGCTCGCCGCCGCCAGCGATCTGGAAGTGGACTTGCTGCAGGAGCTGCGCCGCACCCGCACGCACGTGGCCACCGAGCACCTGCTTTCCGGCCCGGGCTTGTTGAATCTCTATACCGCACTGGCCGCGCTGCGTGGCGTGCCGGTGCTGCACGCCAGCCCGGCCGAGGTCACCGCCGCCGCACTGGCTGGCGAGGACGTGCTGGCCCGCGATGCGCTGCAGGCGTTCTGCGGCTTCATGGGCAGCGTGGTGGGCGACATGATGCTGCTCTACGGCGTGCGCAGCGGTGTCTATCTGGCGGGTGGATTCCTGCCGCAGATCGCCGCATTCGTGGCCGCGAGCGATTTCGTCGCACGTCTGCTCGACAAGGGCGCATTGCGTCCGGCGCTGGAGCAGGTGCCGGTCAGCATCGTCGAACACGGCCAGCTCGGTGTGATCGGCGCGGCCAGCTGGTTCCTGCAGCACGGCCGCTGAGCGCCCGCGCATCGCCAGGTGCAGCAGTCTGGCTGCACCAAACCGATCAACTCTACATCCCCGTAGGAGCGCACCCGGGCGCGACGAGGTGTTGCCGATGACGCTCCGTCGCGCCCAGGTGCGCTCCTGCGACGACAGCGCGTTATAAATCCCCGAACCGCGACTGCAGCGCCGCAATCGCCGCCAGCCCCGCCGTTTCGGTGCGCAAAATACGCGGTCCCAGTTGCAGGCCGCTGAAGCCGGACTCGGCGAGGGTCGCGCGGTCGCGCGGCGACCAGCCGCCTTCCGGGCCGATCGCCACGATCACATGCGGTTGCGCACCCAGCGCCAGGCTGCTCAGGCGATGCTCGCCGTGCGGGTCCAGCGTCAGCCGTAGCGCCTGTGGGTCGCTGGCCTGCGCCGCCTCCTGCAGGCCGTGCGGCGCAGCGACCGTGGGAACACGCGCACGCCCGGATTGTTCGCAGGCCGACACCACCACGCTGCGCCAATGCGCCAGGCGTTTTTCCATGCGCGCCGGATCCAGCTTGACCTCGGTGCGCTCGGCGTTGACCGGCACGACTGCCGTCACCCCCAGCTCGGTGGCCTTCTGCAGGATCAGATCCATCTTCTCGCCGCGTGCGATGCCCTGGATCAGGGTGATCGACAACGGCGATTCGTTGCACAGCGGCTCGACACGTTCCACCAGTACGCGCGCCTCGCGTTTGCCGGCCAGGATGATGCGCGCGTGGTAGTCGCTGCCGTCGCCGTTGAACAGCACGCAGGCATCGCCTTCGCGCAGTCGCAAAACGCGTAGCAGGTGACTGGCCGACGCTTCCGGCAGCGTCACCTCCTGGTCGCAGTACAGCGGCAGTGCGACATGGGAGCGGGTCAGGCGCATGCCACGGCCTCCTCGATGGCGTGGCGGGTGGTCGCCGCCAGTAGCGCAAGCTGCGCGTCGTCCACGCAATACGGCGGCATCCAGTACAGCACGTCGCCGAGTGGGCGCAGCACCACCCCCTTGTCCAGTGCGGCGCGATAGGCCTTCAGGCCCACCCGCGCCGCAGACGGGAATGGCGTGCGCTTGTCGCCCCCCTGTGTGAGTTCGAAGGCCACGATCATGCCGGCCTGGCGCACGTCCGCCACTGCCGGGTGTTCGCCGATCTGCGCAGCGAGCGTGGTCATGTGCGCGGCGGTGCGCCGGTTGCGCGCAATCACATCGTCGTCTGCAAAGATCTGCAGGGTCGCCAGCGCGGCGGCGCACGCCAGCGGATTGCCGGTGTAGCTATGCGAATGCAGGAACGCACGTTCGCGCGAGTCGTCCAGGAACGCCTCGTACAACTGCTGCGTGGCCAGCACTGCCGACAGCGGCAGGAATCCGCCGGTCAGCCCCTTGGACAGGCACAACAGGTCGGGCATGACCGCGGCCTGTTCGCAGGCGAACAGGCTGCCGGTGCGACCGAAGCCGGTAGCGATCTCGTCGGCGATCAGGAATGCGCCATGCGCGTCGCACAGTTCGCGCGCGCGGCGCAGATAGGCCGGGTGATACATGCGCATGCCGCCTGCGCACTGCACGCGCGGTTCCAGGATCAGCGCGCAGATTTCGCCGGGCGATTGTTCGAACACCGCCTGCAGCGCATCGGCCGCCTGCAGTGCGTAGTCTTCCGCGCTCTGTCCAGGCTCGGCCAGGTAGGCATCGGGCGAGGGCGCAAAGATCGACTCCAGCAGCAACGGCGCATACACGCGCCGATACAACGGAATGTCGCCGACCGACAGCGCGCCGATGGTCTCGCCGTGGTAGCCGTTTTCCAGCGCGACGAAACGCGTGCGGCGATGCTCGCCGCGGTTGTGGAAATAATGGAAGGCCATCTTCAAGGCCACTTCCACGCCGGCCGAGCCATTGTCGGCATAGAACACCTTGGACAACGGCGCGCGGCCGGCCTGGCGCGGCGCGATCGCCAGCAGACGCTCGGCCAGCTGCACGGCGGGCGCATGGGTGAAGCCGGCCAGCATCACCTGCTCCAGTTCGCCAGCCTGGCGCGCGATGGCCGCGCCGATGCGCGGTTCGCGATGGCCGAAGAGGTTGGTCCACCAACTGCTGACCGCGTCCAGATAGTGGCGACCGTCGTGGCCGATCAACCACGCACCATCGCCGCGGGCGATCGGCACCAGCGGAAGTGTGTGCGGGTGCTCGCGCATCTGCGTGCACGGGTGCCACAGCACCTCGAGATCGCGTTGCCGCCAATGTTCGTCAGCTTGAGAGGCTGCCGGGTCTGCTAGGATTTCGGGCTCATGAACATGTCGATGCATACGCCTATTCTATCGGTCGGCTCCGCCGCTGCGTGCGACGCATGAGCCCGCGCCTGCCGACCATCCACAAGATCATCGATCTGGGCGACGGGCCGTTCCGTCGCCAGCAGCTGGATCTGGAATTTTCCAACGGCGAGCGTCGCCTTTACGAGCGCCAGCTCAGCCAGGGCCATGGCGCGGTGGTGGTGGTGCCGATGCTCGACGCGCAGACCGTGTTGCTGGTGCGCGAGTACGCCGCCGGCGTGCATCGCTACGAGCTGGGTCTGGTCAAGGGCCGCATCGATGCCGGCGAAACGCCTGAGCAGGCAGCCGACCGCGAGCTCAAGGAAGAAGCCGGTTACGGCGCGCGCCAGGTGCAGGTGCTGCGTGCGATGACGCTCGCTCCTACTTATATGAGTCACCAATCCTGGTTGGTACTGGCACGCGACCTCTATCCCGAGCGCCTGGTGGGCGACGAGCCGGAAGAGATGGAAGTGGTGCCCTGGCCGATCGCCCGTCTGGACGAATTGATGCTGCGCGACGATTTTTCCGAAGGCCGTTCGCTGGCCGCCTTGTTCATTGCGCGCGAGTGGCTGGAGCGCAACCCATGATCCGCATCCCGATGGAACTGCGCGAAACCGTGATCGCCATCGCCCGCGAGGCGGGGGAGGCGATCATGGATGTCTATGCGCAGGAGTTCGCGGTGGAGATCAAGGACGACGCCAGTCCCCTGACCCAGGCCGACCTGGCCGCCAATCGCGTCATCGTCGATGCGCTGCGCCGGGTCACTCCGGACGTGCCGGTATTGTCGGAAGAATCCGCGCACGTTGCCTGGGAAGACCGTCAGTTCTGGACCAGCTACTGGCTGGTCGACCCGCTCGACGGCACCCGCGAGTTCGTCAAGCGCAACGGCGAGTTCAGCGTCAATATCGCACTGATCCACATGGGCGCACCGGTGCTCGGCGTGGTGCAGGCGCCGGTCGATGGCCGGGTCTGGTACGCCGCGCGGGGCGAGAACGCCTACCGCCGCGATGGCGACCGCGACGAGATGCTGCATACGCGCACGCCGGCGGCCACGCCGCTGCGGGTCGCTGCCAGTCGCTCGCATCGCGACGCGCGCACCGCCGCCGCGCTGGAGCGCATGGGCGAGATCGAGGTGGTCGCGCAAGGGTCGTCGTTGAAGTTCTGCCGCATCGCCGAAGGCGACCTGGATGTGTATCCGCGCTTCGGCCCCACCTCCGAGTGGGACACTGCGGCCGGCCAGTGCGTGCTGCACGCTGCCGGCGGTGTGCTGCTGGCCGGCGGCACCGGCAAACCGTTCCGTTACAACCGCCGCGACACCTTGCTCAACGGCGATTTCATCGCGCTGGGCGATCCCAATCTGCCGTGGCGCAGCTGGCTGGTGTGAGCAGCGCCGATCGCAGCCTGCGCGCTCGCCGGATGGATCCGGCGGCGGCGCGTCGTGCCGAAGCGGTCATGTCCAACGCGGTCCTTGTCCATCGCCTGCCGCCAGGTGACGCTGCGCGTGCCGGCGGCATCGCCTGGGCACACAACCCAACTGCACCACACCTGCCAGGAATACACCATGCCTCAGTCCCCGCCGACCGGCGACCTCCAGCACTTGCTTCAGCTGATGGCGCGTCTGCGCGATCGTGAGCACGGCTGTCCGTGGGACGTGGCGCAGACCTTCGCCAGCATCGCGCCGTACACCATCGAAGAAGCCTACGAAGTCGCCGACGCCATCGATCGCAACGACCTGCCCGGTCTGCGCGACGAGTTGGGCGACCTTCTCTTGCAAGTGGTCTTCCATTCGCAGATGGCGGCCGAACAGGGCGCGTTCGGATTCGCCGAGGTGGTCGCCACGCTCAGCGACAAGCTGGTGCGCCGCCACCCGCATGTCTTCGCCGATCAGCGCGCCGACGATGCGCAGGCGGTGAGCGCCAACTGGGAGCAGATCAAGCGCGACGAACGTCGCGCGGCGGGCCATCAGGACGACTCCGCACTCGCCGGCATCGCACGCGGCCTGCCGGAATGGCAACGCTCCACCAAGCTGCAGGCGCGTGCGGCACGGGTCGGCTTCGATTGGCCCGGCCCGGCACCGGTGCTGGAAAAGTTGCAGGAAGAAATCGAGGAGCTGCGCGTGGAGTTCGCCCGTGGCCCGGTCGCCGACAACCAGGCCCGGCTGGAAGACGAGCTCGGCGATGTGTTGTTCGTCTGCGCCAACCTGGCGCGCCATGCCAGGGTCGACGTGGGTGCGGCGCTGCGGCACGCCAATCTCAAGTTCGAGCGCCGCTTTCGCGCAATGGAGGCACAGGCGCAGGCGGACGGCACCACGTTGCCCGCCCTATCGCTGCAGCAACAGGAGGCGCTGTGGCAACAGGTCAAGCGCGGCGAACGTGGTAGCGATCCGTCTGCTCTCGGTCAGCCGGCTGCCGCGACGCCTGCCACTGACGCGCCCGTGGTCGGCGATCAGGCGCGCGACACCTCGGAGCTGCAGCAGGCTGACATTGGCAAGCAGGGCTTCGACAAGCCAGTACGCGAATGAATGTCGCACCGACCACGCTGTTGCTGTTCGCGGCCACCGCCGTCGCCGAGCTGGTCGGTTGCTATCTTCCTTATCTGTGGCTGCGCAAAGGCGGCAGCATCTGGTTGCTGCTGCCGACGGCGTTGAGCCTGGCCATCTTCGTATGGTTGTTGAGCCTGCATCCCGATGCCAGCGGGCGCGTGTATGCCGCCTATGGCGGGGTCTATATCGCCAGCGCGCTGCTGTGGCTGTGGTGGGTGGATGGGGTGACGCCGACGCGTTGGGATCTGCTTGGCGCAGTGTGCTGCCTGCTCGGCATGGCGATCATCATGTTCTCGCCGCGCAGCGCCTGAGCGTGCACGCGCACCAGCGTCGGCGCGGCGCAAACCACGGCTGCCTGCCCGTTGCGGCGAGATACGCAACGACGACACCCTGCCCGAGGGAGTGCGCCACAGCGCCGCTCCGATGCGATCGCCAACGGCAGCGTGCAGGCGATCAACTGCTTCGTCGCACGGAAATGTGTGGAGGCGTTCAAGGCGCTGGTCACCGCGCCCAACCGCAAGGGCGCGGCAGCGCACTGCCGCGTCGCCTGCGCCGTTCCCCCAAGCGCGGCTGGGCGGCGATAATGGTCCCCTTTCCCTTGGACCGGCGCCCATGACCCAGAAGACCATCCTCAACGACACCCATCGTGCGCTAGGCGCCAAGATGGTCGACTTCGGCGGTTGGGACATGCCGATCCATTACGGCTCGCAGCTGGACGAGCATCATCAGGTGCGTCGCGACGCCGGCATGTTCGATGTCAGCCACATGACCGTGGTCGACCTGCACGGTCCACGCGTGCGCGAGCTCCTGCGCTATCTGCTCGCCAACTCGGTGGACAAGCTCAAGGTCTCCGGCAAGGCGCTGTACACCTGCATGCTCAATCCGCAGGGCGGGGTGATCGACGACCTGATCGTCTACTTCCTGCGCGAGGACTTCTTCCGCCTGGTGGTCAATGCCGCCACCCGCGAGAAGGACCTGCAGTGGATCGGCGAACAGGCCGCACCTTTCGAGGTGCGCGTGGAAGAGCGCGGCGACTTTGCGATGATCGCCGTGCAAGGCCCCAACGCGCGCGCCAAGGTCATCGCACTGGTGGATCCGGCCGATACCGCAGCGGCGAGCAAGCTCGGCCGTTTCGCAGCGCTGCAGACGCGCTCGCGCGATGGCGTGGAGCTGTTCCTTGCGCGTACCGGTTACACCGGCGAAGACGGTTTCGAAATCGTGTTGCCGCAGGATGCGGCAGTGACGTTCTGGAACGCGCTGCTCGCGCAAGGCGTCAAGCCGGCCGGCCTGGGCGCACGCGACACCTTGCGTCTGGAGGCCGGCATGAATCTCTACGGCCAGGACATGGACGACACGGTCAGTCCGTACGAAGCCGCGCTGGCCTGGACGATCGCCCTGGACGAAGGCCGCGACTTCATCGGTCGCGCCGTGCTTGAGTCGCAGAAGGCGCAGGGCGCACCGCGTCAATTGATCGGTGTGGTGATGGATGAGAAGGGCGTGCTGCGGCATGGCCAGACCGTGCTCAGCGCCAGCGGCGAAGGCGAGATCCTGTCCGGCACCTTCTCGCCCACACTTGGCAAGGCGATCGCATTCGCACGCGTGCCGGCCGGCAGCATCGACGCACTGCGCGTGGACATCCGTGGCAAGCAGGTGCCGTTGCGCGCGGTGAAGTTTCCGTTCGTGCGCGACGGCCAGGCGCAGCCCGGCGTCCTCGGCGAATGAGTCAAACGCTGCCGGGCGCACAAACGTCCGGCAGCGTGCAGCATCCATCGCCACCCACCAGCCGACACGCGTGCACCTGTCTTGTCGTGCGGTCTAAACTAGCCACCTGTCCCCAACCCATCAGTTTTCCCGGAGCACACCCATGAGCGAGATCCCTGGCGACCTCAAGTTCCTCAAATCCCACGAGTGGGCCCGCGTCGAAAGCAGCGGCCGCGTGACTGTCGGCATCTCCGACCACGCGCAGGGCTTGCTGGGCGACTTGGTCTACGTCGAATTGCCGGGCGTCGGCGACACCGTGCAGGTCGGCAACGGCGCGGCGGTGGTGGAGTCGGTCAAGGCCGCCTCCGACGTCTACAGCCCGGTCAGCGGCACCGTCGTCGAGGTCAACAGCGCACTCACCGACAAGCCGGAAACCATCAACGAAGACGCCTACGGCGACGGCTGGATCTTCGTGGTCGAACTCGACGACAAGGAAGAGCTCAACGACCTGCTGTCGCCGGACGACTACGCCGAGCTGCTGGAAGACGACGCGCACTGACCTCGCCTCGCCAGTCGCAGACCGGGATGGCCGTTCTTTGGAGCGGCCATTTTTCTTGCCTGCGCGGCGGTGACCGCGCGTCCATCCTCCTGGCGATGGCGTGCTGCGTGCGACCGACCGGCGACGGCTGTCGATCGTAGTCGAAGCCTTTGCCGAGGTTCGACAATCACGCACTCGCCGGCGCCATGCGCGCCATATCGTCGAACGCGACGCGACTGTCGCGGTGTCGGCTTTCTGACGTGAGCCAGTCGTGAGGAGATGGCGTGCGGCAGGTGAAAAATGTTTGCAGCATCGCGTGCGTCCAACCTCGACACAGTGTGCAACGCATGCCGTTGGCAGCGCATGCGGATGCACGCATGGGTCGAGAACGGCGCAATAAGTTTGCGCATTTCTGCTTGTGCGACGCCTCGAGCAAGGTTGGCGGATAAAAAATTTTCAGCTGGCGGACAGGCGGCACGCACTGCGGCGAGCAGGCGTGCGCCGCTACGTCGGTGCAGTGGGGAATATCGCACTCGTTTGCCTCGCTAAAAAAAAACAGCACAAAAGAAGTGCTTTTTTGAAAGCCCCGTTGCGCGACTGCCTACGGAGGACAGCTGCGCGCGCCATCGCGCGGCGTCTTTGGACCATCTCGACAGGACGCATCGCGACACGGTGTCGAAAAAAAAATGCAAAAGAGTGTTGACAGTAAAAAAAAGCGTGATTAGGTTTCGCCCAGCAGACGTTGCTGCGAAAGAGAGTGAGCAGAATCGACATCAAGCCGACACGCTTGTTCCCGATGTCCACCCAAGCGCTATCCACGGTGGAGTCGGGTCCGCTTCTCTCCAAAAAAGCAGCAGTCGCTCCGATCACGCACCCGCGTCGCTGTTCGATGCGGGTGTTTCTGTATCCGTCCCGTCGCGCATTACCTGCGGATGGTTCCCGCCGACGGCGTGCCGTTGCGGGGTTTGCTTCAACTGGGCGTTTCACCTCCATAGTTCACTGACGAGGAGCCAATTACATGGCCACTGCAAAAGCTGCGAAAAAGAAACCCACTGCCAAGAAGGCAGTGAAGAAGACTGCCGCCAAGAAGGCAGTCAAGAAGGTCGCCAAAAAGGCAACCGCCAAGAAGGCAGTGAAGAAGACTGCTGCCAAGAAGGCCGTCAAGAAGACTGCAAAGAAGGCAACCGCCAAGAAGGCAGTGAAGAAGACTGCAAAGAAGGCAACCAAGAAGACTGCCGCCAAGAAGGCAGTGAAGAAGACTGCAAAGAAGGCGACCAAGAAGACCGCCGCCAAGAAGGCCGTCAAGAAGACCGCAAAGAAGGCAGTAAAGAAGACCGCGAAGAAGGCAGTTGCCAAGAAGGCGACCAAGAAGTCCGCCACCAAGAAGACTGCCGCCAAGAAGCCTGCTGTGAAGAAGGTCGCCAAGAAGAAGCCGGCCGTTCGCAAGAAGAAGGCCGCTCCGGTCGCGCTGCCCGCAACCCCGGCGCCGCTGATCTGATCCGCACTACCCGATCGCCGTAAACATCGAGCTCTCTCCCCGACGCCCAGCGGGGAGGGAGCTTTTTTATTGGATGGCCGAAGGCGCCCATGATCTCGGGAGTGCCGATCGCGCGCAGACAACCGCAGCTATCGCCACCGGACGCGCGCGATCCGTATGCCGGGATGTCGGGGCCGGGTGACCGTGCCGATCGCCGCACCATCGCCACTGGCCATTCGTCACTCGCTTGCTCCGGTCCAACGCTGCCGGTGGGCTGGGCCGCTGCGCCACCCATGCAGCTGGCCATCGTCTATCCCGATCGGGAGTGCCGCCGTCGATTGGCGTCGCGGTGCGATGTATTGGTCGGTGCGAAGTGAGGAGATGCAGGGGGTAGCATCGTGCGTGGGGCGAGCTATCCGCCCGCCTCTCGGCGAGGTCTTACGCACGCACTCGACAAGGTTGCCCGGGCGTGCACCGGCAATGACCGGCACCGCATGGCGGTGGATCGATGTCCGGCCTTCCGGCTACTGATGTCGATACGCCACGATGCAATCCTGCAGGCCAGAAACAACACAGGCGGCCGAAGCCGCCTGTGTGAGGTCGCAGCAAGGCCCACTCAGCGCGGCGATGCCACCGACTTGCCGGACGAGGCACCCTTGCCGGCAGGATCGGGACGCTCGGCCAGCATGTTCTCGCTGCCGAAGTCGCCATCCACATCGATATCCAGCCAACGCTTGGCGGGCAGACCCAGCGCACGATCCAGAATGGTCGGTAGCATCCCGGAGGGCAGGCCGCTCTCGCCGTTCCACATGATCGCGATGCCGAGATCGCGCTCGGGCAGCAGCGCGACCAGGCCGCGATAGCCTTGCACTGCGCCGGCATGGAAGACGACCTGATGGCCTGCGTAATCGAACACGCGCCAGCCCAGCGCGTAGCTGGCAGCGTCCACACGCTCGTGGCGCCAACCCGAGCGCATCTCCCCTGGCGTGGAGATCAGCGGCGCGTGCAGCGTCGCCAGCAGCGGCGCAGGCAGCACGTCGGTACGGTGGCCGGTGTGCGCGAGCAGCCACTGCGCCATGTCGCTGGCGCTAGCATTGACGCCGGCAGCGGGGGCGAGACGGTAGTAGGTGGGCTTGGGCGTCAGCGACACCCAGCCATTGCGGCTGCGCACGTGCGGGCGCGCCCAGCGCGGGCTGGCCTGGATACCGGCCAGACCCATGCTCGCATCGTTCATGCCCAGCGGCTTGAAGATGCGGCGTTCCACCGACTGCTCGTAGAAGCTGCCCGATGCAGCGAACACCACATCGCCGACCAGGCTGAAGGCCACGTTCTGATACGCATAGCAATTGCCGGGCGCGCAGCGCAGCGGGGCGGCGGCCAGCTTGTGGCTGAGCGAGTAGTAATCGACGTTGGATTCGATATCGCTGTCGTAGGCATTGCGGGTCAGCCCGACGCGGTGGCTGAGCACCTCGGCGACGGTGAGCTGCCGAGTGGCGACGTTATCGCTGAGCTGGAAGCCGGGCACGTAGTCCACCACCTTGCTGTCCCAGCGCAGCACGCCGTCGTTGACCAGCAGCCCGGCCATGGTGCCGGCAAACGCCTTGGACAGCGATGCAAGACGGAACACGGTGTGGGCATCGACCGGCTGCGGGTGATTGACGTCGGTGACGCCATAGCCGCGCGCGCTCAGTACCTTGCCGCCCTGCACGATCGCCATCGCCATGCCGGGCAAACGATTGCCGTAGGTCAACTGGTTGGCCATCGATTCGAACGCGGCCACATCGAACCCGGCGGCCGGGGCCAGCACTTGGCTGGCCGGGAGCGACGCACGGTATTGCAGCGGGGCGGTGGGCGACTGCACGACGCCGGCCGGCTGCAGCGCAGAGGCAGTGGGCGCGGGTGTCTGCGCGGTCGAGGAGAGAGCCAAAGGCAATAACGCCCCGAGCAGCCCGATGGCCAACGGTCGGAACCGTCGGCGCCTGCGCATCTGAGTCATGGTTGTCCTGCCTGTTCCGCTGCCTTCGGCGATTCTAGCGCCGCGCTTCCCAATAGCACAAACTGCCAGAAGATGAATGGGCATCATATTGATCCTATTGATGATTTTAGGTTCATAATTCGCCCTGCGCGGCGCCTTTGCAGCGCAACTCGGAGCCTGTGCGAAGACGGATGCAAGCAGCGTGCCGTATCCATACGCGATCGATTACGCGATCGATGTGGTCCGTGCCGGCCGCTGCTGCTGGTGATGCAGCGCGGCATCGGCTAACTTGCGCGCTTGTTTCGCGGGTATTGCCGCCGCCATGTCCTTGCTGTCGCGCCCGTTGATGCGAGCGAGCTTTACCCGATGACCAGCCCATCTTCGCCGCGCTCTGCGGCTGGCCGTCTGAGCGCGGCATTGCGCAGCTCGCCGCCGCTGGCGTGGTCGTTTCTGTACTTCTTCTGCCTGCTCAGCGGCTACTACGTGCTGCGCCCGGTGCGCGAGGCGATGAGCGCGTCGGCGGACGTGGAGGCGATCTTCCCCACCGGCATGATCGCCTTCTTCGCCGCGCATGGCGTGCCGCTTAAAGACTTCACCCTGCAGGTGCTGTTTACCTGCACCTTCCTGATCATGGTGTTGCTGCAGCCGGTCTACGGTGCGCTTGTCAGCCGCTATCCGCGCCGGGTGTTCCTGCCGGCGGTGTATGGCTTCTTCATCGCGACCCTGTTGCTCTTCTACGTGCTGTTCGACAGCGGCGTGCCCGGGCGCGGCATGGCGTTCTTCTTGTGGGTGACCGTCTTCAACCTGTTTGCGGTGGCGGTGTTCTGGAGCTTCATGGCCGACGTCTTCAGCAATGCCGAAGCGCGCAATTACTACGGTTATATCGGTGCGGCCGGCACGCTGGGCGCGTTTCTCGGGCCGATCCTCACCCGCACGCTGGTCGAACGCATCGGCATCGCGCATCTGATGCTGGTGTCGGCAGGGTTTCTGGCGGTGTGCGTGGTCTGCGTGCTGCGTCTGCGCTTGTGGGCGGTTGTGCGCGAGCAGGAGCGACAGCTGAGCTCCGGCGAAGTGCCGATGGGCGGCGATGTGCTGGGCGGGCTCAAGCTGATCGTGCGCGAGCCGTTGCTGCGCTGGCTGGCCTTCATGGTGTTGTTCGGTGTGGGCGTCGGCACCTTGCTCTACAACGAGCAGGCAGCGCTGGTACGGCGGCTTTACACGGACGCAGCGGCGGCTACCGCGTATTACGCCAGCATCGACCTCGCCATCAACGCGCTTACCCTGGTGTTGCAGCTGCTGGTGACGCGCGCGCTGTTATCGCGTTTCGGCATCGCGCCGGCGCTGCTGATTCCGGGCGTGGCGATCATGCTGGGTTATGCCGTGCTGACGGCCTCGCCGTTGCCGATGATGCTTGCGATCGTGCAGGTGATCACCCGCTCGAGCGAATTCGCACTCGCCAAGCCGGCGCGCGAGACCTTGTACACGCGGGTGGATCGGCAGTGGCGTTACAAGGCCGGCGCGGCGATCGACACCGTGATCTACCGCGGTGGCGATCTCACCTTCGTGTGGGTGCACAAGCTGGTGTCGGCCTTCGGCTCCAGCGCGGTGTTCGGCGTCGGTCTGCTGGTGGCCTCGGGCATGACCCTGGGCGCGTTCGGCCTGCTGCGCGAGGCGCGCAAGCTGCCCGCAGAGCGCGATGCGCAGACGAGCAGGCAGACCTCCGACTAGGCGCGGCCAACAAACGACTTCGTGGGCATCAGGCGGGCGTGACCGTTGTTCGGTGCGACATGGTGTGGGAGGACCAGCCGGTGCGTAGGGTTTTCGACAACGCAACCTGCAAACCTCCGCGTGTGGTGAGGGCGGCGTGGATTCGGTTGACCAGTTTTTTTGATCGATCTACCAAACGTCGCTTTGACTCGGTGTTCGGTTGTCTTGTCCGGGGTTGGTAAGACAGTGCGGATAGATCACTTATACAGCGGATGATCTGTGGCCTGGTTGCATGGCCCTTGCCCGCCCACCATCGCGCGACACGCCGCACGTACGTCCATATCGCGCTGGCGCGTTGGGTTCCATCGCCTGCTCTGAACAGCAGGGCCGCAATCGCAGCTATGCTGGCCGCCACATCCAGCATGCCGATCTGCCATGCCCCTGTTCGCCATCGTCGCCGGCCTGTGCGTCGCTCTGCTGCACGTCTACATCCTGGTGTTGGAGATGGTGCTGTGGACGCGGCCACTGGGCTTGAAGACCTTCCGCAATACCCTTGAGAAGGCGCAGGACACGCGCGTGCTGGCGGCCAACCAGGGCCTGTACAACGGCTTCCTGGCGGCGGGCCTGTTCTGGGGCGCGTTGCAGGCACGCACCGACGTGCTGAGCTTCTTTTTGGGCTGTGTCGTCGTGGCGGGCTGCTACGGCGCCTACAGCGTCAACCGCCGCATCTTCTTCGTGCAGGCATTGCCTGCGTTGATTGCCCTGGCGTTGCTGTGGTTGCCGCGGTGAGGCGGAGTCCCCGCCTTCTGTAGGAGCGGACCTGGCCGCGACGGGGCTTCACCGGTAACGCCTCATCGCGGCCAGGTCCGCTCCTACCTGGCAGCACGCTGGCATTGCAGCTGCGATGAACTCGTCGAAGACCACGGCGACAGGCAGGCAGCCGCGAGATGGTCGGTCTCCACAATAGCCAGTCTCCACACACGACAACGGCGGGCCGAAGCCCGCCGTCGTCTGCTGTCACCCTGGCCTGAGCCTTACGCCGCTTCGCGCGGTTGCTGGGCCTGCGGTTTGTCGTAATAGCTGGCCGCGCGCAGCTCATGCGGATCGAAGTCGTCAACGGTGATGGTGTCCATCATGATTTCGCGCAGCTCTTCCAGCTGCCTGCGTTCGTCGCCGGTGATGACGCCTTCGGCCACCGCCTCGTCCAGCTGCGCAGTGAAATCCAGCGCTTCGATGCCCTTGGTCTTGAGCGCCTTGAGGAACTTGCGCTCCACCGGCTCAGCCAGCACGGCCTTGGCCAGGTAGCTGGCGATACGTCCGCCCGGATTGTTGGCGCACGGGGTCAGGAACACGCCCTGGCCCAGACGGTCACGCGCTTCGTTCGGCGTCATCAGGATCGATGCCACGCGGTGCCCCAGGCGGTCGCCCGGCGCTTCGGCACGCCGGCCCAGCGGGAAGATCAGCACCCACATCAACCAACCCACCGGCCGGATCGGGAAGTTGCGCAGCGCCGCGGACAGCGCGGTTTCGATCTTGTGCACGCTGTCGTGGAACGCCCAGGCCAGCAGCGGCTGATCGGTCGCCGGCGCGCCTTCGTCGTGATAGCGCTTGAGCATCGCGCTGGTCAGGTAGATGTGGCTGAGCACATCGCCCAGACGGCCGGACAACGATTCCTTGAACTTGAGCTTGCCGCCGAGCATCAGCATCGACACGTCGGCCATCAGCGCCAGGTTGGCGGAATACCGATCCAGCTTGCGGAAGAAACGACGCGTGTACGCATCGCCCGGCGCCGCACCGATGCGCGCACCGGTCAGCCCGAACCAGAACGAACGCACCGCGTTGGAGATACCGAAGCGGATATGCCCGAACAGGCTCTGGTCGAATTCTTCCAGGCCACGACGCGTGTCCGGATCCTGCGCCGCCTGCATTTCCTTCATCACCCACGGATGGCACAGGATCGCGCCCTGACCGAAGATCAGCAGGCTGCGGGTCATGATGTTGGCGCCTTCCACCGTCACGCCGATCGGCGCAGCCTGCCAGGCACGGCCGGCGAAGTTGCGTGGCCCCAGGATGATGCCCTTGCCGCCGATCACATCCATCATGTCGCTGACCACTTCGCGCCCCATGGTGGTGCAGTGATACTTGGCGATCGCCGACGGCACCGACGGCACATCGCCACGGTCCACCGCCGCAGCGGTGGCCTGCGACAACGCACTGATCGCGTACGCCTTGCCACCGATTCGCGCGAGCGCCTCCTCCACGCCCTCGAAGCGGCCGACCGACAGGCCGAACTGCTTGCGAATGCGCGCGTACGCACCGGTGACCACTGCGGCGTACTTGCCGCCGCCGCTGGCCGTGGAGGGCAGGGTGATCGAGCGGCCCACCGCCAGACACTCGTTGAGCATGTTCCAGCCTTTACCGACCATCTCCACGCCGCCGATCAGCTGGCTCAGCGGGATGAACACTTCCTCGCCGTGGATCGGGCCGTTCTGGAACGGCGAATTGAGCGGGAAATGGCGACGGCCGATTTCCACGCCGGGTGTCTCGCGCGGCAGCAGCGCCAGGGTGATGCCGATGTCCTTCTTGTCGCCGATCAGGCCATCCGGGTCGTAGGCGCGGAACGCCAGGCCGATCAGCGAGGCCACCGGCGCCAGGGTGATGTAGCGCTTGTCGAAGGTGAGCTTGACGCCGAGCACATTGGCCCCGTTCCACTCGCCCTTGCAGACGATGCCGTAGTCGGGAATCGAGGTGGCATCGGAGCCGGCGAACGGGCCGGTCAGACCGAAGCACGGTACCTCGGCACCCACCGCCAGACGCGGCAGGTAATAGTCTTTCTGTTCGGGCGTGCCGTAATGCAGCAGCAGTTCACCCGGCCCGAGCGAGTTGGGCACGCCGACGGTGGAGCTGACCACGCTGGAGATCGAGGACAGCTTCTGGATCACCTTGTGATGCGCCAGCGCACTGAAGCCCAGGCCGCCGTACTGCTTGGGAATGATCATGCCGAAGAACTTGTTCTTCTTGATGTACTCCCACAGCTCCGGCGGCAGGTCGGCGTGGACATGGGTGATCTCCCAGTCGTTGACCATCTTGCACAGCTCTTCGACCGGGCCGTCCAGGAATGCCTGCTCTTCGGCGGTCAGTTGCGGCTTTGGATAGTTGAGCAGCTTCTGCCAATCCGGGTCGCCGGTGAACAGCTCGCCTTCAAAGCCCACCGAGCCGGTTTCCAGCGCGATGCGTTCGGTCTGCGACAGCGGTGGCAGCACCTTCCGGAAGAAGCCCATCAGCGGCGTGGTCAGCAGCGGCTTGCGCAGGAACGGCAACAGCACCGGCGCCGAGACCAGCACCACCAGCACGGCAGCGACGATGGTTGCGGTGAGATTGGCACCCAGCAACCAGCAGGCCACCAGGGCACAGGCGCTCAGCGCAACCCAGGTGGCAAGGCGCATGCGGTGATAGGCAGCGATGCCCGCCGCCAGGATGACGAAGAGGAACGGTGCAACGATGCTCATGGTCTTGCTCCAGTGACATGCTCGGTAATGTTGGACGCTGCGATGGTGCCAACCGAGGGCAGTGCGTCCAGATAATGCAACACGGTTGCGGTAAACGTGGTGTTGTCGTCGCCTGCCAGCATGTGCGTGGCATCGGGCAGATGCACGTGCTGCGCATGCGGCGCGATCGATAAGAATTCGTTGATATTGTCCGGCGTGACCAGATCGCTGCGTCCGCCGCTGATCAGCAACATCGGGCAACGCACCTGCGCGGCGGCGTCCAGCAAGGTCTGCTGCTGTGCGTGCGGCTCCTGTCTTACCAGCTCATCGACCAGCCGCGGATCCCAGTGCCAGTGCCAACGGCCGTCCGCACGCTGCCTCAACAAAGCCTGCAACTGCTCGGCCGTCTTGCGCGGGCGCTGCGGCAAATACGCGGCAATCGCGTCGGCAGCGGCATCCAGCGATGCGAAGCCACCCGGATGCGCGGTCATGAAACGCAGGATGCGTTCCACGCCTGCAGTCTCCCAGCGCGGCGTGATGTCGACCAGCACGAGCGCGCGAAACAGACCTGGCCAGCGCGCTTCCGCGAGCAGGCCGAACAGGCCGCCCATCGATGCGGCGACCAGCACCGGCGGCGCGGCCTGCTCGCCTGCCAGCACAATCAAGTCATCGGTGAATTGCGTTGCCGAGTAGGGCAGGTTCACGTCATTGAACCCGGAATCGCCATGACCGCGCGCGTCGTAGGCCAATGCCCGGTAGCCGGCTTCGGCCAATCGGGCCGCAGTGCTTTCCCACGCATGCCGAGTTTGTCCAAACCCGTGTGCCAACAGCACCGTCGGCGCGTGGGCCGCGCCTCGCACCGATACCGCAAGCGATGTCTCGCCAGCGTCGATGCGCGTGGTGGACGCACTGTGGGCGAGGCTAGGAGAAGAGGTGACCATACCTCATGGTATGGACCTGCCTGGGCTGCTGTCAATACTGCCTGGTATGGACGGTTAAGCCATTGAATCGTGGCAGTTGTGTGTCCTTTTTGTGATGCATACTGCAACTGACTCAAGCGTATGGTTAAATCGCGGCAATGAATGACATCACCGATCCAAGCCTCACCACGCCCCGCGCCACGTCCGGTCGCGGCAACCGCCTCAGCGCGGACGATTGGGCGCAGGCCGCACTGGACCTGATCGCCGAACAAGGGGTGGGCGCCGTCGCGGTCGAGCCACTGGCACGCCGTCTTGGGGTGACCAAGGGCAGCTTCTACTGGCATTTCCCCTCGCGCGATGCGTTGCTGCAGGCAGCCCTGGAACGCTGGGAGATCTTCGAACAGAAGGAAGTGTTCGGCAGCCTGGAAGACGTCCCGGATCCCAGCGCACGCCTGCGCGCGCTGTTCCAACTGGTGGCGCACGAAGTCAAACCGCACGTCATCTATAGCGAACTGCTCAAGGCACTCGACCACCCGGCCGTGCGCCCGGTCATCGACCGCGTCTCGCAGCGCCGCCTCGATTACCTGATCGCCTCGTTCCGCCAGGCCGGCCTGAGCCGCACCGACGCCCAACACCGCGCCCGCCTGGCCTACGCCGCCTACGTCGGCTTCCTGCAGCTCTCGCTGCAACTGCAGCAACCCAAGCAAGCCCGCGAAGACTTCGAAGCCTACGTCGAGCATGTGATCCAGACGTTGATTCCGGGGTGAGCAACACCCGTTGGGTGCTGAGTTCAACACTCCCTTTTTAAACTTCAGACAAAACTACGGCCCCATTTGGGGCCGTAGTTGTTTTCATCCCGCAGCCTCTATCAGAAGCGCTGACGGTACTGCATGTACATGTAGCGGCCCGGCAGGTCGTACTGCGGGTCAAACATGTTGTATGCGGTGCTATACGCGACCGGCGGATCCTTATCGAAGGCGTTGTTCAAACCAACCGATACCGTTGCATTCCAAGGAGTGCTGTAACGCACCTGGATGTCGTGATACGTGGTTGCACCGATGTGGTTGCGCGGCGATGCGCCATCGGCGGTAACGCGGTCAGGCTCGGAGCAATAAGCCTGCGCCAGTGCTGCCGACAACGGGCAGACTTCCTCCATGCCGGACTTGTAACGCAGGCCCCAATTGATGCCGAAATCGCCGAACGACCAGTCGACATAGAGGTTGGAGCGAATGCGCCAGTACGGATCCTGATTCAGGTAACGTCCCTGGAACTGTTCCAGCTCGGAGTCTGCAGTAGCCTTGGTTTCCCAGCTCGAAAGATAGGTTGAATCCCAGCTGATGGTGAACTGGCCGAAAGCCGTTTCCGGCAAGCGGTAGTTGATGCCCAGATCCCAACCTTCCACCTTGTACGACGCCAGGTTTAATAGCGGCATGTTGATGTTGGTGACGGTATAGGCGCCATCACTGTAGTTCGGATCACGCGTGACGAGCGCGCAGTATTCGGCCTGCTCGCCAGCACTGCCGCCATAGCACTTGTCCAGAATGAACTGCGCCGCCGGGCGCGTAATGGCGTTTTCGATTTCGATCTGCCACCAGTCCAACGTCACATTCAGGCCCTGCACGAAGCTGGGGCTGAACACGAAACCGAGGGTGCGGCTGGTCGATGTCTCCGGCTGCAATTGCTCATTGGAGGTGTAGGTGAACGGCTCCAGCGTCTGCTTGGCACCGGTACCTGCACCGGGCTGTATGAAATTGGCAGGCACGCCTGCTGCGGCGCAGTTCTGTGCCACAACCGGGTTGCTCAGCTGACCCGCCTGGGTAGAGCAGGGATCGGCGTAGGTTTCGAACGAATCCGCATTACCTGCGAACAGGTTATTGATGCTCGGAGCGCGGAAGCCTTCGCTGTAGTTACCGCGGATCATCAAGTCCTGGATAGGCTTCCAGCGGAAACCGAACTTGTTGTTGACGGTATCGCCGAAATTGCTGTAGTCCGAATAACGTGTGGCGAGGCTGAAATCCAGCAATTGGGCGCCCGGCAGATCTGCCAGAACCGGGACCGAGAGTTCCAGATAGAACTCGTCCAGGCTGTAGGAGCCTGCAGTCGGACGCGCGCCGTTGCCGGTGCTAAGGCCTGCTGCGATAAACGCGTCCGGATCGAACTGGCCGCTCTCCTTGCGGTATTCGTAGCCGGCAGCGAAGGCGAGCGGGCCAGCCGGCAGATCGACGATGTCACCGCTGAGATTGGCTGTGTAGCCCTTGGACTCGACGGAGGACGAATCGTGCGCGGTGAAGCTGGTGTAATCCAGCGCCGCCTGGCTGATCGAGCCACGCGGTCCCAGCGGATTGACCGGGACGCATCCAGGAATTACATCGCCGCCGGGCGCGGAGACGCATACCGGCACGCCACCACGCAGCTCCGAGGGGCCGTAGGCGTTATTAAGATTAGCAAGGTTGAACAAGCCGTAGGTCAGGTCATTCTGATCGGACTTGTCGTAGCGATAGCCCACATCCCAATCGAAGCTGTGATCAGCAAATTCAAAGAAGCCTTCCAGGCCACCGTAGAAGTGCCAGTTTTTGACGTTCTGATTGAACGAGCGACCACCGGTTTCGATGAATCGACGGTTGACACTGGTCAGGTTCTGATCAAACGGGTTGTAGAGGCTATCTGCACTCAGGGTCAAGCCGGTGACTGGCATTGCTGCCAGCAGCTGCTCGGACTTGCGTTCGTTGTACATCGCCTCGGTGCGGAACGTCACGTTATCGGTGAAGTTGAAGCTACCTTGAGCGAACAGCGAGGTGCGTTCCTGCGGAGTCAGCAGGTAGTTGTCCGGCGCGGTGTTGTAACCGTGCACATTGGCCACGTACGGCGTTTCGACGCCATTGATCAAGATACGCCGCGTACCATTACGCACATACGAACCCGGGAAGCCGGTACCGCTCTGACCGCTGAAGAACGGAGGACCGCCAGCAGAGATCTGCCGATCGCCCGCCATGACCGACTCTTCCTGTACGTAGGAGGCGCCCAGCAGCAAGCTTGCGCGGTCAGTGGTGGTGCCGATCGTGAAATCGTACGCCTGGCGCTGGCCATCGCCATCGCTGTACTGACCAACGTTGACACCGGCCTCTGCGCCGTCGAAGTTCTTGCGGGTGATGATATTCACCACACCGGCAATGGCGTCGGAGCCGTAAATCGTGGAAGCGCCATCTTTCAGGATGTCGATGCGCTCAACCATTGCAGTCGGAATGGTGTTGAGGTCGACGCTGCCATCCAGACCTGTGGTCCAGCGGCGGCCATTGACCAACACCAGGGTACGTGCGCTGCCGAGGTTGCGGAGCGCAATGCCGGAGCTGCCGTCGCCACCATTGTTGAAGGTGCGGTTCAGCGCCGCACCGTTGGCTGCCACGCGTTGCAACACATCGGCAACAGAGGTGACGCCCTGCTTGTCGATATCCTGACGAGTCAGTGTCAGGACGGGCTGCGACGTTTCAACGTCTGCGCTCTTGATGCGGGAGCCGGTCACTTCGATCTTGTCAAGGTTGGTGGTGCCGGCTTCCTGAGCGATGGCGGTACCGGTACCGCCGACGCCCACGACAAGCGCGAGGACGACTGCATCGCGCAGCTTGTTGGACTTGCAATTCATTAGCTCTCTCTCCAAGTGATCTTGGGTACTGCCAAGGGTTGTTTGCCTGTCGGGGGTCCGAAAGAAGCGGATCCAAAACGTCAGGGTGAACCGATGGTATATGCGTTATGCGAGAAATTAAAGTCCCGTTAACGAAAAAGAAGGAAGGCGTGAAGGGCGGCTGTAAGCACAGACCCGGAACGCAGAACGCCGCCGGCTTTAAACCGGTGGCGCTACGTTAAATCATCTAAAATCAATGACTTAGAGGTCTTGCTCGTATCGGACGTACGGAATCGTACCGTCGCTGTTGCTCTCGTTACTCGGCGCAAACGGGTTCTTGCCACGGGAAATCACGTTCTCTGCGCCGACCGTCAACTGGCCGCTCCAGGGGGTGCGCCAGGTCAGGCCCAGGCCCAGGCCTTCCCACTTTTCCGGCTGGCCGGGGACGTCGACGACGCGGCCGATGACGTTGGCGCTGAAGGCGCCGTAGCCGCCACCGACGCTCAGGGTCTTGCTGTCCCACTGGTCGGCGATCGCCGGCGAGACGTCGGCCAGCGGTACCAGGCGCGCGCGCGCATAGGTGCCGCCGATCGAGACGAAGCCTTCGCGGCCAATGTTCTTCTGCCCGAATACGGTCAGGTCGTTCTGTTCGACGCGGGTCAGCGGTGCCTTGCCGGCGCCGATCAACCAGGCCGGCAGGGTGTCGCGGCCAGTGCCGGCGGTGACGCCGGCGCGGGCGCCGGCACGGTTGAAGCCCAGGGTGGCCGAGACGCGGCGCGATGCAGCGGCGCTGTCTTCTTCGTCATCGCCGATGCCTGCGAGCAGACAGTGGCTGGCGAGTCCGTTGATGTTGGTACCGCGGCTGCTGTTGCAGATCAGGCCCAGCGAATCGCCGGAGGTCAGGCCGAAGGCTGCGTCCAGCGAGTTGCGCCCGAAGTGCCAGCGTGCACCGGCTTTCTGCTCGCCCGTGGGCTCCAGGTACAGAAAGGCCTCGACCTTGCCGCTGCCCTTGTTCCACACCGGCAGGATGGTGCTCTCGCGCAACTGCTGCGATGCCGACTGCGCGTGCACACCCGTGGCTGCCGCGAGGGCAACCAGCAAAGCGAGCGGAAGGCGAAGACGGTGGCGCATACCAGAGTTCAGACCCAGGGGCAGTTGTTAAGTTCCCGAGAGCGGGCAATGAGAATGCTAGGGTGTTTATGATTATTTAACAAGTGGCCGCGTTCCCCGGAAGGCGGCGTCAACGCTATCTATTGCAACCTTTCCGGCGCGTCCAACGACGGTTGGGCCCCGCTGAAAAGTACGTCCAGCGCGGTCAACGGAAAGTGATACTCACGCCCGCAGAACTCGCAACGGACCTCGACCTCGCCGGTCGCCTCGGCAGCGGCGCGCGCCTCGTCTTCGCCCAGGGACTGCAGCATCGAGGCGACCCGCTCGCGCGAGCAGGAGCAGCCGAAGCTGAGCGGCTTGCTGCCCAGCAATTGGGTGTCTTCCTCGTGGAACAACCGGTGCAGCAGGTCCTCGCTGGCGACCGAGAGCAATTCCGCTGCGCCCAGGGTGTCGAACAGCGCGCCGATGCGGGTCCAGCCATCGTTGTCGCCTTCGTCGCCGGGCAGCTTTTGCAGCAACAGGCCGGCGGCCTGCTCCGGGCCTGCAGCCAGCAGCAGGCGGGTCGGCAGCTGCTCGGACTGATGAAAATAGGTTTCGAAGGCTTCTGCCAGATCCGGCGCCTGCATGCCCACCAGGCTCTGGTAGCGCTGTGGTTCGCGCGGATCCAGGCCGGGGTTCTCGATGGTGATCGCCAGCAGCGCTGCCTCGCCCAGTTCGCGCAGGTCGGTGGGCGCATCGGCGCCGTCGGCCAGCTGCACGATGCCGCGCAAGGTGCCGGCCGCGGTGCATTCGGCAAACAGGGTGCGTAGTGTCTGGTTGCCGCGCAGTTGTACCGACAGGCGCCCATCGACCTTGGTGTGGCCGGTGAACAAGGCTGCGGCCACCGCTGCCTCGCCGAGCAACTGGCGTGCGGCGGGCGGGTAGTCGGCGGCTCCCTGGATGTCGTGCCAAGCCTGGGTCAGGCGGACGTGGACGCCGCGCACGCCGGCAGCAGGCAGCAGGAAACGAGAAAGCTGATCGTGATCGGTCATGGGAACATCGGACGTAAGGGACGCCGGTTGCCGGATAATGCAACGAGCATCGGGATGAAAGGTCGTAGCGAACAATGGGGACGGATGCATTGGATGGCAAGCAGGTGGCGCCACCGCGGCGTGTGCGGCGCTGGCTGCGTTGGCTGTTGGCAGCACCGCTGCTGTTTGCCGCCGCGAGCGTGCTGCAGGTGCTGGTGTTGCGGGTGATCGATCCGCCGATCAGCAGCATGATGGTCGGGCGCTATCTGGAAGCCTGGGGCGAGGGCGATTGGGATTTTTCGCTGCACCAGCAATGGCGCGACTACGACAGGATCGCCGCCAGCCTGCCGATTTCGGTGGTGGCTGCGGAAGATCAGCAGTTTCCGCTGCATCACGGCTTCGACCTGCAGGCGATCGAAAAGGCGCGCGATCACAATGCGCGCGGCGGACGCGTGCGCGGGGCCAGCACGATCAGTCAGCAGGTCGCCAAGAACGTGTTCCTGTGGCAGGGCCGCAGTTGGGTACGCAAGGGCCTGGAGGCCTGGTACACGGTGCTGATCGAGTTGCTGTGGCCGAAGCAGCGCATTCTGGAGATGTATCTCAACGTGGCCGAGTTCGGCGACGGGGTGTATGGCGCGCAGGCCGCTGCCCGGCAGTTCTGGGGCAAGGATGCGGCGGGGCTGTCGCCGACCGAGTCGGCGCGCCTGGCGGCGGTGCTGCCCTCGCCGCGCCGCTATGACGCGCGTCGTCCCGGCGCCTATGTGCAACGGCGGACGGCATGGATCCAGCGGCAGGCGCGCCAGCTGGGTGGCCCTGCGTATCTGCAGGCGCCGTGAGCATGCGCACGTCCGGCCCCGCACAGTTGCCGGTGGCAGCAGATCGCCTGACGGTGGTGATTGCAGCCTATAACGAGGAGACCAGCATTCCGCTGCTGCATCCGCGCTTGTGCGCAGTGCTGGCAGGCCTGAGTGGAGTGCAGACGCATGTGCTGTATGTCGACGATGGCAGCAGCGATGGCACCTGGGGCGTGTTGCAGGCACTTGCCGATGCAGACGCACAGGTGAGCGCGGTGCGCCTGTCGCGTAACTTCGGCAAGGAAGTGGCCATTTCTGCAGGTCTGGACCATGTGTTGCCCGGTGCGGTGGTGCTGCTCGATGCCGATGGGCAGGACCCGCCGGAGTTGATCCCCGAGTTCGTCGCGCTGTGGCGGGCCGGTTACGACAACATCTTCGGAACGCGGATTTTTCGCGAGGGCGAGAGCTGGTTGAAGCGCAGTGCGGCGCACGCGTTTTATCGGGTGATCCGGCAGTTGTCGCGCACACCGATTCCGGCCGATACCGGGGATTTCAGACTGTTGTCGCCGCGGGTGGTGGAGGCCTTGCAGCAGCTGCGCGAGCGCCATCGTTTCATGAAGGGCCTGTTCGGTTGGGTCGGGTTTCGCCAGGTGGCATTGCCGTACCGGCGTGCGCCGCGGTTGTCGGGGCGCAGCAAGTTCACGGTGTGGCGGCTGTGGAACTTCGCGCTGGATGGCATCACCAGTTTTTCCACCGTGCCGCTGCGCGTGGCGACCTATCTGGGCTTGCTCACCGCGCTGGTGGCATTCCTGTTCGGTGGCTGGGTGGTGATCAAGGCGGCGCTGATGGGCGACCCGGTGGCCGGCTGGCCGACCATGATGTCGGTGATCCTGTTCCTTGGCGGCATCCAGCTGATCGCCCTGGGCCTGATCGGCGAATACCTGGGCCGGTTATATGACGAGGCCAAGCAGCGTCCGCTGTACCTGGTCGATACCCACCGCGGCGCGGTGGGAGTAGTCTGCGACCACCAGACCAAGCGCGGAGCGGGCCATGCAGACCGTACGACAGCTGTTGGGGACCAAACAGGTTGAGGTATTCGCGGTAGCGGCAGACGCCGCAGTGATCGAGGCGATCCGGCTGATGGCCGAGAAAGGCATCGGCGCGGTATTGGTGATGGACGGGCCACGCCTGGTCGGCATCGTGTCCGAGCGCGATTACGCGCGCAAGGTGGTGCTGCGCGATCGCGCCTCATCGACCACCAGCGTTGCCGACATCATGAGTGCCCAGGTGGTGACGGTGTCGCCATCGGACACGGTGGAGCGCTGCATGCAGTTGATGACCAACGGACGCTTCCGGCACCTGCCGGTAGTCGACAACGGCCGCGTGCAGGGCGTGATTTCCATCGGCGATCTGGTCAAGGCGGTGATCGAGAACCAGCAGCGCGATATCGATCAGTTGCAGCGTTACATCGCCAGCTAGAGCCGTGCCGGCTGAGTTCCCTGCGTCTTGTCTTGAACCACGCTGCTGCGCGACATGGCTGCGTGTGCCTGCTGAGGCGTGTGGCGGGCGGATAGGTCAGCGGTAGAGCGATTGATCTGCGGGGTTGCTGCCAGGGCCCTTGCCCGCCCACCATCGCGGGACCCGCTGCAAGTACGTCCATGTAGCTCTTACGCGGCATCCATGCCGCGTAAGGTCCCGCGACAGTGGGCGGGCAAGGACCAGTCGAGATGGTCGGTGTGCATGGTGTAAGCAATGCACGATGCAGTTGTTCGATAACGATGCGTGTCAGCGTCCGATGCCCTTTGCGCTACCCGCAGCTTTTCACGTGACCACCGACCAACGTTCTGGTGCGGTGTCCTTGCCGGTTGCGGGACCCTTGGCGGCATGGATGCCGCCACGGAGCCTCCAGGGACGGATCTACGGCGTGTCCCGCAAGCGGTGAGGGCACCGCGCGCTCGACTCACCGAGTTACAGCGCTGGACAGGTTTGCTGGTCGCCCAAAGTGGTGTAGTGCACTTACTTCGCGAACTTGCCGCCGCAGTCGCTGTCCTTGCCGGGACCCGGTTCGAAAGTTGCGAGCAAGGCAGCCGGCGGGGCGATCATGCCCAGGCCGACCGCAAGCGCGCCGCGCAGACCCAATGCCTTGAAGTCGGGACGGAAGGTCGGGTCCTTGAAGCTGCCGCCGATCCGTAATGGCGAGCGCAAGCTCAGGATGCTGCGGTCTTTCGGGCGTGGGCGCAGTAGCAGATCCAGCGTCTCGTCTTTCAAGCTGATGCTGCCTTCGCCAATGATGATGGTGTCGGTGCTGTCGAAGGCCAGCGCACGCGATTGCATCAGACCGTCCTGCACCCCGAAGTCGCCGAAGATGCAGCGCACTGGAATCTGGCGATCCTTGGTGAACAGATACTTCAGCGACTCGGCGATATCCAGCCCGGCCAGTTCCATGATCAGATTGCCCACATGACCGCGGCCCATGCCGACGCCGATCGTGCCGTCGGCGGTACCGAGCATCGCCCCGATCGAGTTGCCGCGGCCACGCAGATCGAATTCGCCACCGATGGCACCGGAGGCCTGCTTGGCAAGCGCGGTATCGGGGAAGAGCTGATCCAGCCGAATGCCGCGAAGGCCTGCCTTGAGTTGCGTGGTGATCACTTGCTTGCGCGCATCCATGCGGATGGTGGAGCGGATATCGCCACCTGCAACGCCGAAGTTGAGCGGATCCAGCTGCAGCAGACCGTCCTTCAATGTGAGCGAGGCATCCATGTCGTCCAGCGGCCACGATGGCGCATTGATGCGCTGTGCACGCCAGCGTACCTGCGCATCCATCGCGCGTAGCTTCGACAAGTCGTAAGGGGTGCTAGGCAGCACGCGTGCACTGGCTGCGAGTTGTGCCGCCTGCTTTTTCTGTTCGGCATTTGCCGACTCGTTCGCGCCGGTTTTCGGTGGCGCGCCGACGAACCCTGCCAGGTCGTCGAAATCCAGGCGTTTGGACGCCAGATCGGCACGCAGGAACGGACGCTTGTTGCGCAGGTCCACTTCGGCAGTGCCCGACAGATCGCTGTCGCCGGCGATGCCGGTGAACTTTTCGTAGCGCCAGAGCTGGCCGTTGCGGCGCAGATGGCCATCGAGCTTGTACGGCGGTGTCGACGGCATGGCCACGCCGGTCAGCGGATACAGATCCTGCATGTCCTGGCCGCTCAGGGCCATTTGCAGATCGAACACCTGAAACTGGAACGGGTTGGTCAAGGTGCCGCGTACATGGGTGCGAGTTGCGCCGGCGCTGCCGCGCAGATCGATACGGAACGGATGCTCGCTCTGACTCAGCTCCAGCGGCGAGGCGGTATTGCCCTTGAGCGTAAAGGGATAGCCCTTCCAGCGGCCCTTGCCGTCGATGCCGATCGGCGCCGCACGCTGGTCGCTGCTCGGCGGGGCGAGGCTGTTGATCGCCACATCCACGTCCGAGCGATTGGCTGCATCGATGTACTGCAGGCGCCCGTTGTTCACCAGCAGGCGGCCAAGGCGCGGCATCGTGCCATCGCTATCGTCCTGATCGAATACCCAATTGCCGGGATGGGTGTCGTCGCCGGCTTCCAGCAAGACGGTTGGGTGATCCAGACGGATTTCCGGCAGACGCAGCTTGCCGCGCAGCAGCGGCCACAACTCGACATCGATCTCGGCCGAGTTGAGCTCGGCCATCGGACCGCGCTTGGACCATGCTGCGTTCGCCAGGCTCAGCCGATTGCCACGCACGGTGGTCGTGCGACCCAGCTTCACATCCAGATAGCCAAGATGGAATTCGCGACCGGTCTTGGCGCTGACCACGCGCTCGACCGGCCCACGCAGCCAGTTCCACTGGAACAGCAGCACGAAAACCACCACGATGGCGGCGACGATCGCGAGCCCGGTCAGCCAGCGTCGACGACGCGGCGTGCGGGAAGAAGGTGCGGTTGAGGTGTCGGTCACGTTGTTCACGCGGCCATGGTTGGCGATGCCTCGTGCACGGCGCGCGAACGTGCCGCAGATCGTGCCTCACATCACCTGCGCAATCACCGCAACGAAGTGGCAAGCGCTGCCGGCCAGCACGAACAGATGCCAGATCGCATGGAAATAGCGCTGCGTGTCGCGTTGGTAGAAATACGTGCCCAAGGTATAGAAGAGTCCGCCAGCCAATAGCCAGCACAGAGACCAGGTATCGACCGAGCGCAGCAGTGGCTGGATCGCCACCACGATCAGCCAGCCCATCGCCAGATACAGCACCGTCGACAGCAGGCGGAAACGGCCGGTGAAGAACAGTTTGAAGACTACGCCGGCCGCGGCGATCGTCCAGATCGCGGCGAACAACCCCCAGCCCCAGGAGTCGCGCAGATTGATCAGCGTAAACGGGGTGTAGGTGCCGGCGATCAACAGATAGATCGCGCAGTGATCGAGCACCTGCAGGCGCGCCTTGGCGCCCGGATGCGGGATGGCATGAAACAGCGTGGAGGCCACGTACAGCAAGACCAGGGTGGCGCTGAAGACGATGGAGGTGGCCAGTTGCCAGCCGTCGCCATAGATGGCGGCCAGCGTGATCAGCACCGAGCCGCCAGCCAATGCAGCAATGGCACCCAGGCCGTGGGTCACGGCACTGGCTATCTCGTCGCGCAGGTCGGTCGAGGGGGAGGCGTCTGCGTTCATGCCAAAAAGGTACCGCAATTGCGAGCAATTCGCATCGCCGGCAGGCGCGGTTGCATGCGTCGGTTCAAGCCGCGGTCAATCGATCGCCTTGGCATGCGCATGCTCGCGCGTTGCCGAGAAGCGCACGTCCGGTGCGCGTTCCTGCGCCAGTTGCAGATTCACGCGGGTGGGTGCGAGATAGACCAGCTGGCCGGCCGCATCGATGCCCAGATTGCCGGCGTTTTTCTCGCGGAACTCCTCCAGCTTCCTGGCATTGTCGCAATGTACCCAGCGCGCGGTGGTGACGCTCACCGGCTCGAAGATCGCGTCCACACCGTATTCGTCCTTGAGCCGGTAGGCCACCACGTCGAACTGCAGCACGCCTACCGCACCCAGGATCAGATCGTTGCTCATCAACGGGCGGAAGAATTGCGTGGCGCCTTCTTCGGAGAGCTGTGCCAGGCCCTTTTGCAGCTGCTTGAGCTTGAGCGGGTCGCGCAGGCGCGCACGCCGGAACAACTCTGGCGCAAAGTTGGGAATGCCGGTGAACGACAGCGATTCGCCTTCGGTGAAGGTGTCGCCGATGGAGATGGTGCCGTGGTTGTGGATACCGATGACATCGCCCGGCCAGGCTTCGGCGGCGATCTCGCGGTCGGAGGCCATGAAGGTCAGCGCGTTGGCCAGCTTGACGTCCTTGCCGCTGCGCACGTGCAGTGCCTTCATGCCGGCAGTGAACTTGCCCGAGCACACGCGCATGAAGGCCACGCGGTCGCGATGCTGCGGGTCCATGTTGGCCTGGATCTTGAAGACGAAGCCACTGAGCTTGGCTTCGGTCGCCTCGACCCGGCGGCCGGTGGTGTCGCGCGCCTGCGGCGGCGGTGCGTGCTCGATGAAGAAATCCAGCAGCGGCTGCACGCCGAAGTTGTTGACGCCCGAGCCGAAGAATACCGGGGTCTGCTGGCCGGCGCGGTAGGCCTGCAGGTCGAACGGATTGCTGGCGCCTTGCACCAGTTCCAGTTCGTCGCGCAGCTCGGCCAGCATCTGCGGGCCGATCTTGTCGGCCAGCCCCGGCGCATCCAGCGACGGGAAGATGGTCGAATCCTGACGGGTGAAATTGCGGCCCTGTTCGTACAGGTGCACCTCGCCGGTGATCAGGTGCACCACGCCCTTCAGGCGCTGGCCCATGCCGATCGGCCAGGTGACCGGGGCGCACTGGATGCCGAGCACGGTTTCGACTTCATCCAGCAGGTCGATCGGGTTCTTGCCCTCGCGATCGAGCTTGTTGATGAAGGTCATGATAGGGGTGTCGCGCAGGCGGCAGACTTCCATCAGCTTGATGGTGCGTTCTTCCACGCCCTTGGCGACGTCGATGACCATCAGCGCCGAGTCCACCGCCGTCAGCACCCGATAGGTGTCCTCGCCGAAGTCGGCGTGGCCGGGGGTGTCGAGCAGATTGACGATCTTGCCCTCGTACGGGAACTGCATCACCGAGGAGGTGACCGAGATGCCGCGCTCCTTTTCCAGCGCCATCCAGTCCGAGGTGGCGTGACGGGCGGCCTTGCGGCCCTTGACCGAGCCGGCCATCTGGATCGCACCGCCGAATAGCAGCAGCTTTTCGGTCAGCGTGGTCTTGCCCGCATCGGGGTGGGAAATGATGGCGAAGGTGCGGCGGCGCGCGGCTTCGTTGGAGACGTCGGACATGGGCTGAGCGCGCCCGGTCGGACGCCTGCGGAAACTGAGGAAGCCGGTGATTATAGCGGCTTCGCTGTGGCGGGCCTCTCTGGCCCTGGCCTGGGCCTCCCCGGTCGGCAGGTTGGCGCTCCCGGGCGGCCGCCGCTCACGGTGCCGGCGAGGGAAACTGCAACTCGCCTTGCGGGCCCAGCATCCGGAACGGCAGCGAGATCAGCCGCATGTCCGCATTGCGCTGGAGCGCGAAATGCAGGTGCGGGGCCGTGCTGAAGCCGGTACTGCCCGAGGCACCCAGGCGCTCGCCGGTGCGCACCACCTGGCCCGGGCGCACCGCCACGCCATCGGGCGCCAGGTGGGCATAGATGGCCATGCTGCCGTCGGCGTGCAGCACCCGCACCAGGTTGCCGCCTCCAGCTGCCTGGTCCTGCCGGCCGCCTTCGATGACATCTTGCCGCACCTCCATCACCACGCCCTCGCGCGCTGCCAGCACCGGCGTGCCCTGCGGCAGCGCGAAGTCTACCGCGTGCCAGTTGGGCGCATCGGTATGGCTGAAGGCCCCACCAAAGCCCTGGTCGACTTGGATCGGTGCATCGCGAAACGGGAGCTGGTAGCGCACCTGCTGCTGCGGGTGGGCCTGCGGATCGCCGGGTACCACGTCGAGTTTGAGTCCAAGCCCACCCAGGCTGCGCCGGTTGCTGGCCGGATACAGCCGGGCGAGCAGGCGGCGCTCGTGCGCAGCCAGTTGCACCGTCAGCGGCAACTGCGGCACGGCGCGGTAATCCTCGCTGGGCGGTGCGTTCAGCTGCACCTGTGCAGGTCCGGACAGTGGGTTGTTCACCCAGGCCAGATAAGCCGGGGCCTGCCATTCCAGCTGCAGTGACGGGCCGGCGCCGGGCGATGCGGTCGCAGTCTGCGCAGCTGCGACTGCTGGCGAGCTCGCAATCGTGTTTGCGGCACCGGGCCAATGCCAGCGTTGCTGCGCGTTGGCGGGCGCTACGCACGCCAGGGCCGCAATGATGAAAGACCAGGCGAGGGCGGTCGGGGCGCTGCGAGACACGTGGTGGCGCACGCGATCAGCTCGAACACAGGGGCCTCAAGTATGCGGTCCATCACAGGCGAGAGTGGTATCGGATGAAAATATATCTTTCCATCCGCATGAAGAGATTGACATCGCAAAAAAGCGGTGGCATCTTAGCCTCACCATCGAGACCGGCGGAGGGACAGGCCCTTTGATGCCGGGGCAGCCAGCGGAGCGCGCAAGCGCCCGCGTTTGGTGCCAAATCCTGCGGGGACCACCGCGTCCGCCGAAAGATGGTTCGAATCGTGCCTTGCGCACGTCGAACGCGAGCTCCCGCGAAGCTCGATGGCCGATCCACCCCCGGATATCGCCATGAGTCTCGTGAATACAGCATCGCCGTCACCGACCGATTACGCCGATACACCCGCCGCTACCGATGACGGCTTGCTTGCCGTGCGCGGCGAGCGTGTCATTGCCTTGCCGATGCGCCATGCCGGCATGCGCGAGCTACGGCTGCGCTATGAGCTGGTCGGCGCCGCCCATGCGCCGGTGGTGTTCGTGGCCGGCGGGATTTCCGCGCATCGCCATCTGGCCCCCAGCGGCCTGTTCCCCGAGAAGGGCTGGGTGGATGGCCTGGTTGGCGCCGGCCGCGCGCTGGATCCGGCATCGCGTCGTCTGTTGGCATTCGATTTTCTAGGTGCGGACGGCACGCTGGATGCGCCGATCGATACCGCCGATCAGGCCGATGCGATCGCCGCATTGCTGGATGCGCTGGGTATCGCGCGTTTGCATGGCTTTGTCGGCTACTCGTACGGCGCGCTGGTCGGCTTGCAATTCGCGACCCGTCATGCAGCCCGCGTCGGCACCTTGGTCGCGGTCAGTGGCGCGCATCGCGCCCATCCCTATGCCGCTGCCTGGCGTGCACTGCAGCGTCGCGCGGTGGCGCTGGGTCAGCTGCAATGCGCCGAAAATCATGGGCTGGCGCTGGCACGGCAGTTCGCCATGCTCAGCTACCGTACCCCGGAAGAATTCAGCGAGCGCTTCGACGCGCCGCCGGAAGTGATCAATGGCCGCGTGCGCGTGGCGGCCGAAGACTACCTGGATGCCGCCGGCGCGCAGTACGTCGCGCGCACACCGGTGAACGCCTACTTGCGGCTGTCCGAATCCATCGACCTGCATCGCATCGACCCGGCGCAGGTGCGCGTGCCCACCGTCGTCGTTGCGGTGGAAGGCGACCGCCTGGTGCCGCTGGCCGACCTGGTCGGCCTGGTCGAAGGGTTGGGGCCGCGCGGCAGCCTGCGCGTGCTGCGCTCGCCGTATGGCCACGACGCCTTCCTGAAAGAAATCGATCGCATCGACGCGATCCTCGCCACTGCCCTTCGCCTCACCGGAGAAACCGCATGAGCTTTCGTGACCCCACCGACGCCCCCTGTACCGCTGCTACCGCCGCTGTCCGCGCCGGCATCGATCGCGACACCGCCTACGGTGCGGTGACGCCGCCGATCGTGCTGTCGTCGAACTTTTCCTTCGATGGTTTCGGCAACAAGCGCCAGTACGATTACACCCGCAGCGGCAACCCGACCCGCGATCTGCTCGGCGAAGCGTTGGCCGAGCTGGAAGGCGGCGCCGGCGGGGTGGTCACCTCCACCGGCATGGGCGCGATCAACCTGGTGCTCAATGCGCTGCTGCAGCCTGGCGATACCCTTGTGGTGCCGCACGATGCCTACGGCGGCAGCTGGCGCCTGTTCAATGCGCTGGCCAAGAAGGGCCACTTCGCGTTGATCACGGCCGACCTCACCGACCCACGTTCGCTTGCCGATGCGCTGGCGCAGTCGCCCAAGCTGGTGCTGATCGAAACCCCGTCCAACCCGTTGTTGCGCATCACCGATCTGCGCTTCGTCATCGAAGCGGCGAAGAAGGTGGGCGCGCTGACGGTGGTGGACAACACCTTCCTGTCGCCGGCATTGCAGAAGCCGTTGGAGTTCGGTGCGGATCTGGTGTTGCATTCCACCACCAAGTACATCAACGGCCACAGCGACGTGGTGGGCGGTGCGGTGGTCGCGCGCGATGCCGAGCTGCACCAGCAGCTGGTGTGGTGGGCCAATGCGCTGGGCCTGACCGGTTCGCCGTTCGATGCCTTCCTCACCTTGCGCGGTCTGCGTACGCTGGATGCGCGTCTGCGCGTGCATCAGGAAAACGCCGACGCGATCGCCGAGCTGCTGGACGGACATGCGGTGGTCAATCAGGTGTATTTCCCCGGCTTGGCTGCGCATCCGGGTCATGCATTGGCCGCGCGCCAGCAGAAGGGCTTCGGCGCGATGATGAGTTTCGAGCTCGATGGTGGCGAAGCCGCGGTGCGCGCGTTTGTCGATGGCCTGCGTTATTTCACCCTGGCCGAGTCGCTGGGCGGTGTGGAAAGCCTGATCGCGCATCCGGCCTCGATGACGCATGCGGCGATGACCGCCGAAGCACGCGCTGCCGCCGGTATTTCCGATGGCCTGCTGCGCTTGTCGATCGGTATCGAATCGGCCGAGGATCTGTTGATCGACCTGCGCGCCGGCCTGGCGCGTGCCGAAGCGACGCTGAGCACCGCAAGCCGCAAACAGGTCGACGCGTGAGCACCGTGCTGCCTGTTTCGCGTCGTGCTTCGGTGGCAGCGGTGACGCCGACACCACGGCTGGCCTTGCTGGGCACCGGGACGGTGGGGCGCGCGTTCGTGGCGCGCTACACCGCGCTGCAGGAGCGCCAGCTGCAGTTGCCGCGCTTCGACTGGCTGGCCAATTCGCGGATTGCCCACGATTGCGGCACCAGCGCCGCCCAGGCCTTGCAACAGGCCAACGCCGCGCCGCGTGGTCAGGCCGTGCTGCAGCCCTGGGCGGAGACCACCGCCTTGCGTGCCGGCGATGTGCTGGTGGATGCGACCGCCAGCGATGTCGTTGCCGATTGGCATGTGGAATGGCTGCTGCGCGGCGTGCACGTGGTCACTGCCAACAAGCTGGGACAGGGCACCGCGTTGTCGCGGGCGCAGGCCTTGCACGCAGCGCGTCACGCCAGCGGTGCGCACTACGGCGATAGCGCCACCGTCGGAGCGGGCTTGCCGGTGTTGAGCAGCGTGCGCGCGCTGGTGGTGGGCGGCGACCATATCCATTCGATCGAAGGCGTGTTGTCCGGGTCGCTGGCCTGGCTGTTCCATCGCTACGACGGCAATGGCGCGTTTTCCGATTGCGTGCGTGAGGCGATGGCGGCCGGCTATACCGAGCCGGATCCGCGCATCGATCTGTCGGGCGAGGACGTGCGGCGCAAGTTGCTGATCCTGGCGCGCGCGGCGGGTTGGCAGCTGGAAGCCGAACAGGTGCATGTGGAATCGCTGGTGCCCACGCGCATTGCGCGGGTGCCGCTTGATGCCTTGGATGCGCAGCTGGACGCGCTGGATGCCGTGGTCGGTGCGCGTTGGCAGCAGGCGCGCGGCGCAGGACGTTGCCTGCGCTTTGTGGGCCGTGTGGATGCGCATGGTGCCAGCGTCGGCTTGCGCGAGTTGGCGCTGGATCACCCGCTGGCAGGTGGTGCCGGCACCGATAACCGCGTCGCCATCAGCAGCGATCGCTATCGCGAGCAGCCGTTGCTGATCCAGGGACCGGGCGCGGGTGCCGAGGTGACCGCGGCGGCCTTGCTGGATGATGTGTTGCGGATTGTGGCTGGGTAACCGCTCGAGAAGTGGAGAGGCGCCGGCTCTGCTTGAGCGCGGCTGCCGGTGCGCGTGCAGTCGATTACCTCATCGACTGCACGGATGACCTGCCGTCCGTTCTGCACGTTGCAAACGCATCCAGCTGCAGCCCGCCTGTGCGCGAGCTGCAGCTTTCGGAGACGTGCTGGTCATGCCAATCGCATTGCCGCCGGCACTGTTCACTGCGCAATCGCCTTCAATAACGCGGCATTGAAACGCGTCGGGTCCTGCACCTGCGGCGAATGTCCGAGCTCGGCGAATTCGACGAGCGTCGCGTTCGGGATCGCCTCGGCTGCGCGCTTGCCCAGCCTGGTGTAATCGCCGACCCGTGCCTTGACCTCGGGCGGCGCGGTGTCCTTGCCGATCGCGGTGCGGTCCTTGAGGCCGATGAACAACGTGGTCGGCACGGCGAGCTTGGGCAGTTCATAGACCACCGGTTGGTTGAACACCATGTCGTAGGTCAGCGCCTGGTTCCAGGCGACGGCCTGCCTGCCGTTGCCCAGCGACATGCCGGCCTGCATGCGCGCCCAGCGTTCGAACTCGGGCTTCCATTGGCCGGCGTAGTAGACCTCCATCTGATACTTCTTGATGCGCTCGAAGCTGATTTTCAGCTCGTTGTCGTACCAGGCATCGACACTACGCCACGGAATGCCTTCGGCCTTCCAGTCTTCCAGGCCGATCGGGTCGACCAATGCCAACTGCTCGGTGGCCTGCGGATACATCAGCGCATAGCGGATGGCAAGCATGCCGCCCATCGAATGACCGACCACCACGGCACGCTCAATGCCCAGCTTCTTCAGCAGTGCCTGCGTGTTGTCGGCCAGCTGGGCGAAGGAAAACTGATAGGTGGCCGGTTTGCTGGATTTGCAGAAGCCCACCTGGTCCGGCGCGATGACGCGGTAGCCGGCGGTGCTCAACGCGGCAATGGTCTGCTCCCAGGTGGCGGCGCAGAAGTTCTTGCCGTGCAGCAGCACGGCGGTACGCCCGTTGGGCTTGCCGGTGGGCGCGACATCCAGGTACGCCATTTCCAGCGGCTGCCGTTGCGAGGTGAACGCAAAGGTCTTGACCGGATAGGGGTAGTCGAAGCCTTCCAGGCGCGGGCCGTAGCTGGTTTCCTGTGCCATCAAGGGGCCGCAGGCAATGGCCAGGGCGAGAGTGCAGACAAGCTGTCGCATCGCGATCTCCGTCGGAATCCAGCATAAGACGGTACACGGCCGCATGTGGTGGGGACGTACAGCGTCGCTGCGCCGGGTGGACATGCATGGCGCGGCCCGCGGCCGCGCCCGGCTCAGCATTCGATGACGTTCACCGCCAGGCCGCCGCGGCTGGTTTCCTTGTACTTGTCCTGCATGTCGCGGCCGGTGTCGCGCATGGTCTTGATGACCTTGTCCAGCGACACCTTGTGCTTGCCGTCGCCGCGCATGGCCATGCGGCTGGCATTGATCGCCTTCACCGCGCCCATTGCGTTGCGTTCGATGCACGGGATCTGCACCAGGCCGCCGATCGGGTCGCAGGTCAGGCCCAGATTGTGTTCCATGCCGATTTCGGCGGCGTTTTCGATCTGCCCCGCGTTGCCGCCCAGCGCGGCGACCAGGCCACCGGCCGCCATCGAGCAGGCCACGCCCACTTCGCCCTGGCAGCCGACCTCGGCGCCGGAAATGGAGGCGTTCTCCTTGTAGAGGATGCCGATGGCCGCAGCGGTGAGCAGGAAGTCGAAGATGCGCTGCTCGGACGCGCCGGGGCAGAAGCGGTCGAAGTAATGCAGCACCGCCGGGATGATGCCGGCCGCGCCGTTGGTGGGCGCGGTGACCACACGGCCGCCGGCTGCGTTTTCTTCGTTGACGGCGAGTGCGTACAGGTTGACCCAGTCCAGCGTGGTCAGCGGATCGCGCATTGCCGCTTCCGGTTTGGACGACAGTTCGCGGTACAACGCCGGTGCGCGCCGCGAGACGTTCAGGCCCCCCGGCAGCGTGCCTTCCTGGCGGATGCCGCGCGCCACGCAGGACTGCATTGCCGCCCACAGCTCGCGCAGGCCGGCGCGGATCTCGTCTTCGCTGCGCCAGCTCTTTTCGTTTTCGAACATCAACGCGGCAATGCTCAGGCCGCTGCGCGCGCATTGCGCGAGCAGTTCGTCGCCACTGAGGAAAGGGTAAGGCAGCGGCGTTTCGTCGGCCACGATGCGGTCGTCGGCGGCATCGTCCTGGTTGACCACGAAGCCGCCACCGACCGAGTAGTAATCGCGCGTGGCGATCACCGCCTCATCGGCGTCGTACGCGGTGAAGCGCATGCCGTTGGTGTGATACGGCAGCTTCTGCCGCTTGTTCATCGGCAGGTCGCGCTTTTCGTCGAAGGCGATGGCGTGCTGGCCCATCAGGCTGATGCGCTTGCTGGCGCGGATGCGCTCCAGCGTGGCCGGGATGATGTCCGGGTCGATCAGGTTGGGGCGGTGGCCTTCCAGGCCGAGCAGCACGGCCTTGTCGGTGCCATGGCCGCGGCCGGTCAGGGCCAGCGAGCCGAAGACTTCGGCGCGGATGCGCACCACATCCTGCAGGCGGCCGGCGTCGAGCAGCCAGCGATGCACGAAGCGCTCGGCCGCGCGCATCGGCCCCACGGTGTGGGAGGAACTCGGACCGATGCCGATCTTGAACAGGTCGAACGTGCTGACAGCCATGCTTGCCGGAGAGGTGAGCGTAAAGGCGGCTATTCTAGTCGGTCGGCGATTGCGGCACGGCTGCAGCGCAGCATGAGACCTCCCGATGGCCTTGATCCTGTACCAGCGCGACGACTGCCACCTGTGCGACCAGGCCGTGGAAGTGTTGGCGCAGTCACGCGCTGGCGAGTTCAGCAGCGTCTTCATCGATGGCGATGCGGCGCTTGAGTCCGCTTACGGTGAGCGTGTGCCGGTGTTGCGCGATGCGGATGGGCGCGAGTTGGACTGGCCGTTCGACAGCCGGCGTTTGCGCGAGTGGTTGGATGCCGGCACGCGATGATGTGGCGTGCGCGCACTCGGCACGCGCCAGATGTGGATTCTGAGCGGCTGAAAACGACGTCGCGCCGGCCTGGTGCAGAGCGGATGATCTGGGCCTTCGCTGCAGGGCGATCTGCCACTGGGCTGCAGGGCCCTTGCCCGCCCACCGTCGCGGGACACGCTGCAAGTACGTCCTTGTAAGCGCTTACGCGGCATCCATGCCGCGTAAGGTCCCGCGACGGTGGGCGGGCAAGGACCAGTCGAGATGGTCGGTCTGCATGGCTTTCAACAGAGCAATCGGCAAATTTTCTGGTGCGGTGTCTTCGCCGGTTGCGGGACCGTGTGGCGGCATGGATGCCGCCACCGAGCCCCATGGACGGGTTCACGGCGTGTCCCGCGAGCGGTGAGGGCGCCGCACCCTCGACCGACTCAGCGTTTGACCTTGGCTTTTGACTGCATCTAACAAGATGGGGCCAACGAACTCATTTTGTCGGCCGCCCGTTCAAGCTGTCAGCCGTACCCGGGATGGATGCCGAGTCTAGCTGTCGCGCGGTGTCATCCGGTCCCCAGGCATAAAAAGACGGCGGACCCGACGAGGTAGTCCGCCGCCCAATGGCCGCATCCGGTTGCGGCCGGTGGCGTTACTTCGCCTTGAGCACGACCCTGGTGCTGATCGCGGTTTCGTTGGGGATGGTCTTGGTATCGGCCCAGTCGCCGCCGCCCACGCCGAAGTCCAGGCGCTTGACCGTCGCCTTGCCGGCCAGCACCGGCTGCGCGCCCGGGGTCCAGGTGAAGGTCAGCGTGACCGGCTTGCTGACGCCGCGCAGTTCCAGCGTGCCGTCGGCAGCGTACTGATTGCCGCCGAGTGCGCGGAACTTGTCGGCGCGGTAGCGCGCGGTGGCGAACTTGGCGACGTTGAAGAAGTCCGGCCCCTGCAGGGTCGAATCACGATCGTTGTTGCCGCTGATGGCGCTGGCCAGCGGAATGCGCACATCGAGCTTGGCGCCGGCAAGATTGGCCGGGTCGAAACTCAGCGTGGTGTTGAAACCCGGGAACTTGCCGGTAAACACTTCGCCGTCGTACTTGCTGGCAAACACCAGCGACGAGCCGGGCGCCTGCACGTAGTCGGCAGCGAGGACCGGGGCGGCAGCGAACGTGGCCACCAGGGAGGCGGCGACCAGCAGGGGAGAGGCGAACAACCTGGACGACATGGGGAATCCTTTAGGGTTTGGAAGAGAGCCAACCGCGCGGCAACATCCGCACCAGGGTGGCGTCACGCTGGAACAGGTGGTGGTAGAGCGCAGCGCCGGCATGCGCCAGCACCACCGCAATCAACAACCAGAAGCCCCACTCGTGGATGAAGTGCGCAATCGCGCGCAATTGTTCGTCCGGCGGGCTGAGCTTGGGGACGGCAAACAGGCCAAACCAGCGGAACGGGCGCAGTCCGCTGGTGGAGTCGTACAACCAGCCCGACAGCGGCATTGCGAAGATCATCGCGTACAGCAGCCAGTGGGTCAGCCCGGCGATGCGTTCCTGCCAGCGCGGGGTGCCGGCCACCGGCGGCGGCGCGCCCGCGTAGACGCGCCAGCCCAGCCGCACGATCACCAGTGCCAATACGGTCAGGCCCACCGATTTATGCGCGGTGTAGACCCAGAAGTATTTCGGCGTCTTGGGCAATTCGCCCATGGTCAGGCCGACGATGCCCAGCACCAGGATCAGCAGTGCGATCAGCCAGTGCAGGGTCTGGCTGACACCGCCCCACCGTTCGACGTTCTTCAGGGTCATGCTCAGGATTCCGGGCTGGTGGCAGTGTCAGGGGCGGCGGGTGCGCTTTGCGGTTGCGGCGCGTCGTCGTCGGCGCGGCCTTCGCGCACGGCTTCGGCTTCGATGCGCAGTTCCACCGTATCGCCGATCATCGATTTCCACGCGTCGATGCCGAACTCCGCACGGCTCAGCGTTGCAGTGGCCGAGAACCCGGCGGTGCGGCGGAACGGCGGCAGCGGATGGCGCTTGAGCGCATTGAGGGTGACATCCAGGGTGACCGGGCGGGTGACCCCGTGCAGGGTCAGATTGCCGGTGACCCTGGCGTGGTTCTGCCCGCTGGCTTCCACCTGCGTGGAGACGAAATGCGCGTCGGGAAACCGCTCGGCGTCGAGTAGGTTGCGTGCCAGGGTGGCCTCGTTCCACTTGGCATCGCCCAGGTCGGCGCGCTGCAGCGGCACGGTGACGTCCAGCCGTGCCGAGGCCCAGTCGTCCGGGTCGAACACCAGCGTGCCGCTGGTTCCGGAAACGGTGCCCAATGCCTTGGAAAAGCCGGCATGTTCGACCGCGAACAGCACCCGCGTGTGCACCGGATCCAGCGCATAACGCACCGGCGCGGCGGTTGCGGCGAGACTGGTCGCGAACAGGGCGGGAAGCAGCAACAGGCGGGCGAGGGTTGTCATGGGTGGATTCTAGACATATCCCGCTGCAGCGCGCTCGGCTTGCGCTCGCAACGATCCGTTGCGAGCATGCGGGCTGGACGTGGAAAGGATGCCCACATGCGTGCGCTTGCTGTTTTGCTGGTCTTGCTGCTGGGCGCACTGCCCTGTGCGGCGAAGATTCCGGAGATTCCCCGTTTCCGGATCGTAGGTCCCAGCGACGGACTCCCATCGACCATGGTGGTTGCGATCCACCAGGATCGTGCCGGCTATCTGTGGCTTGGCACCCTGGATGGTTTGGTGCGGTACGACGGCGCAGGATTCAGGACCTGGCGACACGATCCTTCCGACCCGGCATCGTTGCCCTGCAACGCGATCCAGGCGCTGCACATCGATGCCCTAGACAGGATCTGGATCGGCTGCGGCAAGACGCTGAGCGTCATGGATGCGGGACGAAGCCACTTTCGGCACTACCGCACGGTTGACCACCCGGCGATGAAAGATGGCGAGATCTACAGCATCGCTGCGTTCGACGGCGCTATCTGGGCCGGAACCACGACCGGTGCGCTGATTCGTATCGATACGTCCGGGGCGATGTCGTCGGTGGATCTGGGTGCGGTCGATGGCGACCTTGACCAGGCCATGGTCATGAATCTTGCGGCGGACAACCGGCAGCGGCTGTGGATCGGAACCAGCAGTGGACTGGCGTACTACGACGGAAAACGTCTGCACCGCGTCTATGTCCCGGACGAACCGAACCGTCAGTCTGCCATCTTCGGTCTGCAATGGGCGGGGAACCGTCTGTGGCTGGGTAGTGAGTCGGGGTTGCACGTCATGGGCCCCGGCGATCGATGGCGGCCGCTGCCCTGGGGGACGATGTTCGGCACCGGCAACGAATTCTGGGGTGCAGTGGCTGCCCCGGACGGCGAATTCTGGCTGGGAAGCGGACGCGGTCTGTGGCGTACCCGCGGCGAGCGTCCACCGGTCCCCGCCTTCAGCGGAGAGGGGCCATTGTCACGCCGTAATGTCATCGGCCTGCTCGGAGCGGCTGATGGAGGGCTATGGGTTCCGATGCACGGCACCGGCCTTGGGTATTTGCCGGCAGACTGGAAGCGCACTGCGGTGCTCAAACCCGCCGTGCCGACGGGCGATGCCATCTATTGCAACCTGGCCCCTGCCACACGTTCCGGTGGCTTGTGGCAAGTGGATGCGGAAGGTCGCTTGTTGCGTGTCGATCCAAGCACTGGCGACACGTTTCGGACAGGGTTGCAGTCGTCGCATCTCAAGGACATGGAATTGGTGTCGGCGCTGGAAGATCGCCTGCAACGTGTCTGGCTGGGCAATTTGAGCTTTGGCCTTTCTCGCATGGATCTGCGTACCGGCGAATTCATCCACTGGCCGTCCGATGGCCCTGAACCGGCGTCGGCGCTATCGGCGCCTGACTGGATCATCGAGCATGGCGATACGGTGTGGATGGCCTTCATCGACATGCTGCAGCAGCGCGATTTGCGTAGCGGGCGTGTCTTGCAGCGCATCACGCAGCAAGACTTGCACGGCCTGCGCGATATCGCCGTACAGCAGCTGGAACAAGGTCCGGACGGACGTGTCTGGGTTGCAGGCGAAGGCGGCATGTTTGCCTGGGACGAAGCGTCACACCAGTTCGTGCCGGTTGCAGGGCTGGAAGGGACACAGATCCAGGCGTTTGCCAGCCAATCGCCGGAGATGGTGTGGGTGTATCGAGCCAGCGGTGCAGAGCAATGGAAAAAAACCGCAGCAGGTTGGATGCGCGTGCGCCAGGTGGGCCAGGCCGACGGCCTGACCGGGTTCGACGCGTCCGCCATGCGGATCGACTCGCGTGGCAGGGTCTGGATTTCCAGCTTGCGCGGGCTGTGGCGGATCGACCCTTCGGTGACGCCGGCACGGCTGCGCAATATCGGCACGCGCGATGGACTGACCAGTCAGGAGTTCATTCAGCATTGTCTGCTGATGGCGGGCGATACCTTGATCGGGGCGACCAGCGATGGCTCTACCGTGCTGCTGGATACAGCGATGCCCGATGTCGCACCGTTTGTTCCGGCATTGCAGCTGGAGCATGTCAGCGTGCTGCGCAATGGCGCACGCATCGCGTTGCCAATGGATCGCCCGTTTCAGCTGGGTCCTAGTGATCGGCAGTTGCAGATCGTCAGCCGCCTGCTGTCGTACAGCGATCCGCTTTCCAATCGTTATCGCACTTTCTTGAAAGGCTTCGACACCGAATGGCAGACCTCGGGCAACGCGGGAATCCGGGAATTCGCCAGCTTGCCTGCCGGTAGCTACGAGCTCGCGCTGCAGGGAGTAGATCCGCTGGGTAATCGCTCACAGATGCGCTCGCTGCGGTTCTCGGTCAATCCACCATGGTGGCGCAGTGACGCAGGCATCGCGCTCATTTGCCTGCTTGTATTGCTGCTGAGCACATTCCTCGCCGCCGCCTATCGCCGCCGTGTGCGCATGCGCGCGCAATGGCAGCTGGCCCAGCACAAGCGCGAGCTGGCCGAACAGGCATCGTTGGCCAAGACGCGCTTTCTGGCGACCCTCGGGCATGAGGTGCGGACGCCGATGACCGGTGTGCTGGGCATGAGCGAGTTGTTGCTGCAGACGCCGTTGGATGGACGTCAGCAGGGCTATGCCGGCGCGATCCAGTCGGCAGGCAAGCATTTGCTGCGGCTGGTCAACGATGCGTTGGATCTGGCGCGGATCGAGGCGGGCAAGCTGCCGTGGGATTATCGCGACTTCGATCTGCGTCAACTGATCAGCCAGGTGGCCGAGCTGGTGCGCCCGAGCGCCGCGCAGAAGCAGTTGGCCTTCGCGTGCGAGCTGGATGACGCGCTGCCGCCGGCATTGCACGGCGATGCCAGCCGGGTGCAACAGATCCTGCTCAACCTGTTGTTCAACGCGGTCAAGTTCACCGAGCGTGGCAGCGTCAGCCTGCGTGTGGCGGTGGTGCCGCAAAGCCATAAGCAAGGGATCCGGATCGAAGTGTGCGATACCGGCCCGGGCATGAGTGCAGAACAACGCGGGCGCCTGTTCCAGCGCTTCGAGCAGGCCGAAGGCGCTGTGACGCTTGCCCGGCATGGCGGCAGCGGCCTGGGCCTGGCGATCTGCCGCGAACTGGCAGCGGCGATGGGCGGTGCGGTGACGGTCAGCAGCGAACTGGGGCAAGGAGCATGTTTTGTGGTCGAACTGCCGCTGCGCTGGGTGAGTGCGCTCCCCGCGATACCTGCACCTGCACGCGCAAGCTCGCCGCAGGCACAGGCGCCATTGCAGTTGCTGCTGGTCGAAGACGACCCGACCGTGGCGCAAGTGATCGTTGGCCTGTTGCAGACGCGTGGTCATCAGGTCACCCATGTCCTGCATGGTCTGGCGGCGTTGGCCGAGGTGAGTACCCGCACCTTCGACGCGGGTCTGTGCGATCTGGACCTGCCGGGCATCGACGGTGCGGCGTTGGTGGCGCAGTTGCGCGCGCGCGGCGTGGGCTTTCCGATCGTCGCGGTCACCGCCCGTGCCGATGCCGACGCCCAACCGCAGGCGATGGCTGCCGGCTGCAATGGCTTCCTGCGCAAGCCGGTCACCGGCGAGTTGCTGGCACAGGCACTGGCACGTGTGCTGGACGCCGCCGCCGCCGCCGCCGCTGCGCACGATGCGCCGGCCGCCGACTAGGAACGGCTAACACAACGTAGGCAGCGGTTGTCAGGTGGGTACGGACGGCGCGCTCAGAACCGGAGTGTACGATTGATACAGGCCGATTCCGAGCACCGGCCGCGCCCGCCTGACGGCGGCGCAATCGTTTTGTTGGCCGCTTTTAGGCCGGTTGCTGTGGAGCGGGTAAAGTGCAGTCCCGCCAGGGAGTGCGCGCGGCCGCGCAGGTGGCGATAGGGACAGGGATGAACATGAAAAACGTGCTGCTGTCGTTGCTTGCACTCTTGCTGTTGCTGCTTGGCGCGGATGCAACAGCGGTGAACCAGATCGAGACCCCGCGCATGCGCCGGTTCGGGCCGGCCGAAGGCTTGCCTTCGCGCATGGTGCTGGCCTTGGCGCAGGATGGGCAGGGTTATGTCTGGGCAGCCACCAGCGACGGATTGGCACGCTATGACGGCATCGGTTTGCAGGTCTGGCGGCACGATCCGGCCGAGCCGCGCTCGCTCCCTGGTAATCAGGTGGAGACTCTGTTTGTCGATGATCGTGACCGGGTCTGGATCGGCGCCAACGGCTCGCCTGTAGGCATGCTAGATGCAGAGCGCAAGGGTTTCACGCGGTTTCCGGAGATCAACGAGGCCTGTGAGGGGCAGATCTGGTCGTTAGCGCAGGCGCAAGGCGCCATTTGGATAGGCACCAGCGATGGTGGCTTGTGCCGACGCGAAGAAAACGGCCGAGTCACCTCGTTTCATGCGACACCCAATGCAGCGGACGGTCTGCCCAGCGATACCATTTTGAGCATGGCGACCGACGCGCGTGGTCGGCTCTGGATTGCCACGGCCAGTGGTCTGGTGATGCGTGACGGCGAGCGCTTCGTGCGCATTGCTCCGACGCAATTGAGTACGACCGTGATCAAGCTGAGCAAGGATTTTGACGGAACGCTGTGGGTGGGCAGCAGCAAGGGTTTGTTCCGCGTAACGTCGGCAGGTGTGCTGGAGCCCGCACCTTGGGCCGGGTCAGCTACCGTGCGTGCCGGCACCGTGGTGCACGATGCCCACGGCGGTTACTGGATCGGTGCGGCCGATGGTTTTTTTCGAGTTGCGCCTGGCGAAACTGCACTGCGGGTCATGGAAGGCGATCGTGGTAGTGGGTTTCTTACTGCTCATAGCGGCGTTCTTGATGTTATGCAGGACCGCCAGGGCGGTCTGTGGCTCGGGATGATTTCGCAAGGCATGGCGTATCTGCCGCCGGATTGGCAACGGTTCTCCACATTTTTCGAAACCCAGGGAAAATCTCTGGAGAGTTTGTATCTGGTGAACGTCGCCGCTGATGGTGATGATTTTTTAGTGACCACCGGGGAGGGCCTGTATCGGGTCGGCGAAGAAGGTACGGTGGTGCCAGTGGTGCATAGCGATGTGCTGGGCGGTGGCACCGTGCAGTCGGTGTTGCCGGCAGGTCGTGGCAGCCTATGGATCGCAATGCGCGAGGGCATCACGCGCTACACGCCTGCCACCGGCGCGCGCCGCGACTTTCCTGTGGATGTCGGCACGCCCGATATCCACCGTGTGGAGCTGATGGTGCCGGGTATCGATGGCGAGTTCTGGCTGTCGATCGTGCAAGGAGGCGTGCAGCGGCGTGCGGCAGATGGACATGTGCTGTCGACGTTCCGCTTCGGCACCGATTTCGGTGAGGTTGGAGGCATGGTGCAGCAACTGCTGATACGTCCCGATGGCTCGGCGTGGGTTGCAGCCGGTGATGGGCTATGGGTCTGGCAAGGCGAGCGCTTTCGGCAGGTGATCGGCGATGCCAATCGCGAAGTCTACGCGCTGGCGTTCATATCGCCGCAGGAGTTCTGGGTCGGTCGCCCGGGTGCGCTGGAGCGCTATCACTGGGATGGCCGGCAGGCGCGCTTGCTGAAGCGGGTCGGGCGCGACCACGGTCTGCCGTCTACCGAAATACGCGGCCTGGCCCTGGGCGGCACAGACACGGTGTGGGCGACGACCTCGCGAGGCCTGTTCGCCTACAAGCGCGGCAAGTCCCAGGTGCGCATGTTCGGCCAACGCGATGGCCTGCCGGACAGCGAATTTTCGATGCGTCCGCCGGTCACCGGACCCAATGGGCAGGTGCTGGCGCTGACTACGAGCGGCATCGTGCTGTTCGATCCGGCGCGGCCGTTCGCTCCGGCCCCATCGGCGCGGCTGGTCATCGAATCGGTGCAGGTTCGGCGCAACGATGCCGAGCGCTCGCAGCCGGTCGCGCACAACCGGCCAGTGGTCCTGCAGGCGCGCGACCGCGATCTGCGCATCAGTGCGCGATTGCTGTCGTTCGTCGACCCGGCCTCTACGCATTATCGGTACCGTATCAATGGCTACGACGAACGTTGGGTGGAGCAGGGCGCCAGCGGCGAGCGGGTGATCTCGCGCTTGCCGCCGGGCGACTACCGCGTCGAAGTGCAGGCGCGGGCCGGCGATGGCGACTGGGTCGTCGCGCCGACGCTGCAGCTGGAAGTGCGCCCACCGTGGTGGTTGAGTACCGCGGCGCAACTGGTCGCCGCAGCGCTGTGCGCGCTGTTGTTCTGCCTGGGCGTATGGGGACGGCGGCGACGCGTGCGGCGGCAGCAGCAATGGGTGCTGGCGCAACAGCGGCAGCAACTCGCCGAGCAGGCATCGCTCGCCAAGTCGCATTTTCTGGCAACGCTGGGGCATGAGGTACGCACGCCGATGACCGGTGTGCTCGGCATGAGCGAGCTCCTGCTGGCCACACCGCTGGATGCCAGACAGCGCAGTCACGTCGATGCGATCCGCAAAGCGGGCTCGCATCTGCTGCGGTTGGTCAACGACGCGCTGGATCTGGCACGTATCGAAGCCGGCAAACTGGAACTGGTGCAGCAGCCGTTCGACCCGGGGCAACTGACCCAGGAGCTGGCAGACTTCATGCATCCGATCAGCGAAGCGCGCGGATTGCGCTTCCACTATCGCAATCAACTGCCTGCGCCGTTGGTCGTGCTGGGCGATGCCACCCGGGTACGCCAGATCCTGATCAACCTGCTCGGCAATGCGATCAAGTTCTCCGAACGCGGCGAGGTCTCCCTGACCGTCAGTCAGCATGCAGAACTCCTGCGCTTCAAGGTGCGCGATTCCGGGCCGGGGATCGGGCCGGAGCAGCAGAAACGCCTGTTTCAGCGCTTCGAGCAGGGCGAAGGCGCACGTACCAGTTCGCGCTATGGCGGCAGCGGTCTGGGGTTGGCCATCTGCCAGGAGCTGACCGTGGCGATGAAGGGCCAGATCCGGGTGCGCAGCCGGATCGGCGTCGGCACCCAGTTCACCGTGGATCTGCCGTTGCCGATCGACCGCTCCGGCACGCGCCCTGGCGGTGGCGAGGTGCGTGCGGTTGCCGGTGAGTCCCTGCGCATCTTGCTGGTGGAAGACGACCCGACCGTGGCCGAGGTGATCGCCGGCCTGCTGAGCGGCCGCGGTCATCGCGTGGTGCATGCCGCGCACGGGTTGGCTGCATTGTCGGAGGCTGTCGATGGCAGCTTCGATGTCGCGCTGCTGGATCTGGATCTGCCCGGTCTGGACGGTTTCGCCCTGGCATCGCAGCTGCGTCAGCTCGGCCACGCGTTTCCGCTGCTGGCGGTGACCGCACGCGCCGACGGCGATGCCCAAACACAGGCGCAGGCCGCAGGCTTCGATGGATTTCTGCGCAAGCCGGTCACGGCCGACCTGTTGGTCGAAGCGATCGCGGCTGCGCAGCAGGCACGCGCGGCTCGGGTGGAGACGGTGGAGGAATCCCCGTGGAGTGAAAACGGATGAGCCACGCGGCAAGCTCGCTCGGGCTTGCTCGCACCGCGCGCGGCCCGCACTATGCGGCGACTTGTCGTGAAACCTGTCCAGTGCGCCTTTTTTTGTGTCTTTCCTATTGGTTGATCGCGGCAGCGTCGCTGTGTCTGTGCGTCACGATGCAACCTGCGCTGGCGGCCACGCGCGCGCTGCTCACGCCGGTGCCGAGCCAGGTCACGGTTGCCGACGGGTTGCCCTCGGACACCGTCAGTGAGCTTGCCGAAGACCAGCAGGGCTATCTCTGGATCGCCAGCGATGACGGCTTGGCCAGATTCGATGGCCGCAACTACCGCATCTGGCGGATGGAAGAAGGGCTGACCAGCAACGCGATCTGGACTATCTGCGTCGATCGCGACAATCGGGTGTGGATGGGTTTCGAGAACGGCGGTGCCGGCTTTCTGGAGCCCAAGACACGCACGTTCAGGCGGTTGGAGAGCCCGCAGTTTCCGGAGCTGCGCGAAATCACGGTCTGGGCGCTGGCCCACACCACGAACGGTGATGTCTGGCTCGGCACGGCTGCCCATGGGCTGTATCGGCGGCGTCCCGACGGCAGCGTGCAGCGATTTTCCAATGTGCCCGGCGACCCGACCAGCCTGCCGTCCGACAGCGTGATCGGGTTCGCGGTCGCGCCCGATGGGACATTGTGGATCGGGACCCATGGCGGGCTGGCTCGCTGGGACGGCGCGCGTTTTCAGCGGGTGGCGCTGCCTGGAACAACGCAGGCGGTCAATCGGCTGCACATGGAGCGCAGCGGCGACACGTTATGGGTATCGGATGTGGTCGGCGATGCGTTTCGCGTGGACGCCGACGGCCAGGCGCGGCCCCAGCCGTGGCAGAAAGCCGTGAGCAAGCGGCGGGTCATGGGGGTGTTGCTGCATGATCGCAGCGGGCGCTATTGGCTGGACACTGACAGCGGCCTGGGCCTGTCTGTCGCAGGAACCGAGATCAGCAGCGTACCGGTCTACAGCCTGTCGGCGCACGGCCTGGTCAGGCGCAACTGGATTGCGGCCTACGAAGATCGGGAGGGCGGGCTCTGGTTTGCGGCGCTCGAAGGCGGCCTGTGGCACCTGCCTCCGCATTGGGACACCTTTGCGGTAGTGGCCCCCCCCGGCGGTGATCCACAATCGCTGACCAACCCGTCCGTGCTGGCGACGGCGCCTTCGGCTGCGGGCGGAGTCTGGCTGGCTGGCTCACGGCATGTGCTGGAATATCTCGATGCCGCGACCGGCCAGCTGCAGACGCACCTGGCCAACATCGACGCCCGTCCGCCCGACTCCATGCTCGAAAGCCGGCGCGGGTTGGTATGGATCGGCGTCGAAGGAAAATTGATCCGGTATGACCCGCAGACCCGGCAAGCCAAACGCTGGCAGTTGCGTGAGGATGTCGAGCCCGATCCCGACGGTGCCGCGGACCGACCGGGCTGGATGGCGGAGGACGCGCAGGGCCGACTGTGGGTGACGGTGCTGGAATACGGCCTGCAAATCCGCAACCAGGAGGGCCAGCTGCTGCGGACCATCCTCAATGGCAGTCATGGACTGGAGGTGCTGACCATCCTGGACATACGCCTTGGCCCGGATGGTCAGATATGGCTGAGCAATAACGCCGGTCTGCGGCGCTGGGACCCCGCAGCCGACCGCTTTGTCCCCGTCGACGGTACGCCGTTCCTGCCGACGTATCTGTTCCGGCTTGGAGAGGGGGGCGTGGTCTGGACCGGATTGGCCGGCGAGATCCGGCGGTATCTGTGGGACGGAAAGCGGCTCAAGCACCTGGATACGGTCGGAAAAGAGCAGGAATTTCCGCTGGTGGCGCCCAACGGCCTTGTGGTCGACGCGCGTGGGGTGGCCTGGGTGTCCAGTCAGCGCGGTCTGATCCGGATCGATCCCGGCAGCAGACTGGTACGTGTGTATGGGGTGCACGATGGGCTCCCCAACCAGCAGTTGCAGATCAATACCCTGGTGCAGGCCGGCAGCGGGCGGATCGTGGCTGCATCGCCCGACGGCGTGGTGGTGTTCGATCCGGCCACGATGCGCCCCAGCACACGCAGGCCGCGGTTGATTATCGAACGCGTGGGCCTGCGGCGCGGGGAGCGCGGTCTGGATATCACTGGACAAGAGCCGCTCACGATGCAGGACGGCGACCGCGATCTGCACATCGTCGCGCGCCTGCTCAGCCTGGCCGATTCGGAGTCCAACAGTTACCGCTTCCGCCTGAGTGGCTACGACCCGGACTGGATCGATGTCGGACCCAGTGGCGAGCGGCTGTTTTCGCGACTGCCCGCAGGGCATTACACGCTGGAAGTGCAGGGGCGCACCGCCGACGGGATCTGGTCGGCCAGCCGGACGCTACGTTTTCAGGTGCTACCGCCCTGGTGGCTGGCGCCATGGGGACTGTCTGTTTTGGGGCTGCTCGCGCTATGCGTCACCGCTGCAGCGGTGCTGTTGTATCGCCGCCGCCTGCGGCGCTTGAATGCCTGGCAACTGGCGGTGCACAAGCAGGAACTGGCCGAGCAGGCGTCGTTGGCCAAGACGCGTTTTCTGGCCACGCTCGGCCATGAAGTGCGTACGCCGATGACCGGTGTGCTGGGCATGAGCGAGCTGTTGCTCAAGACCTCGCTGGACAACAAACAGCGCAGCTATACCGAATCGATCCGCCGTGCCGGCGCGCATCTGCTGCGCCTGGTCAACGATGCGCTGGACCTGGCGCGGATCGAATCCGGGCGCCTGGAACTGGACCTGGAGCCCTTCTCGGTACGCCAGCTCGTGGCCGAGGTGGAAGGCCTGATGGCGCCGCTGGCGCAGGAGCGCGGACTGCGTTTCAGCCTGGAAGTCGGGCTGCTTGGCGACATCACCGCCAGCGGCGATGTCACCCGCATCCGCCAGATCCTGCTCAATTTGCTCAGCAATGCGATCAAGTTCACCGAGCGCGGCGTGGTCGGGCTCAAGCTGACCACGCTGGGGTCGTATCAAGGGCTGCGTTTCGAGGTGGCCGATACCGGGCCGGGCATCAACGCCGATCAGAAAGCGCGCCTGTTCCAGCGCTTCGAGCAAGGCGACGGCGCCAAGACCGCCTCGCGCTACGGCGGCAGCGGTCTGGGCCTGGCCATCTGTCAGGAACTGGCAATGGCGATGGGCGGGCATATCGAGGTGATCAGCCGGCTGGGCGCCGGCACGCGCTTCGTGGTCGATCTGCCGCTGCGCTGGGTCGCCTCCAACGCCACGCTCGGCGGCGAGGTGGCGCGCACCGGGGGCGCGGTCGCCCCGCAGCGCATTCTACTGGTGGAAGACGATGCCACGATCGCCGAGGTCATCGTTGGCCTGCTGCGTTCGCAAGGTCACTCGGTGGTACATGCACCGCACGGGCTGGCCGCGCTGACCGAAGCGGCCGACAACACCTTCGATGTGGCCTTGCTGGATCTGGATCTTCCCGGGCTGGATGGCCTCGCCCTGGCGCGGCAGCTGCGCGTGTTCGGTTACGACATGCCGTTGATTGCGGTGACCGCACGCTCGGACGAAGAGGCCGAGCCCACCGCGCAGGATGCCGGGTTCGACAGTTTCCTGCGCAAGCCGCTGACCGGCGACATGCTGGCCGACACCATCGCCGAGGCACTGCAACGCGAACGCCCGCGCGATGAGATCTAGAACCGTGTGCCGCGGGTAAGATCGCGCGCCATTCGCCCGCACTGTCGACCAGGCATTGCTATTCGGCGACTTCTTCCACCTGTTTGGGATGCGGCCGCGTCTCGGCCAACTGCCAGAAGATCAGTGTCGAGGACAAGGTGATGCCACCGACGCACAGGAAGGTCGCATGCAGCGCGGCGGTGGCGCCGTGGCTGTCGCCCAGATGCGTGTTGAAGGCGGCCAGCAGACTGCCCGCTGCCGCCGCGCCGAAGCCGGTGGCCAACATCATCACCATCGACAACAAACTATTGCCGGGGCTGGCCTGCTCGCGATCCAGGTCGCGCAGGGTCACGGTATTCATGACGGTGAACTGCAACGAGTTCACCGCGCCAAAGCAGGCCAGCTGCAGCAGCCGCAGCCCCAGCGGCTGGCCGACATCGATCAAGGCGAAACTGGCCATCGCCAGGCCCACCAGCACGGTATTGAGCATCAAGACGCGGCGGTAGCCGAAGCGGCCGACCAGCTTCACGGCGGCCCGCTTGGCGGCCATGCCGGCCAACGCCACCGGCACCATCATCAGCCCGGCATTCATCGGGCTCATGCCCAGGCCAACCTGCAGCAGCAGCGGAATCAGGAACGGCATCGAGCCGCTGCCCACCCGCGCGAACAGGTTGCCCAGGATGCCGATGCGATAGCTGGCCACCTTGAACAAGGCCAGCGGAAACAACGCCGCCGGGGTGCTGGCCGCATGCAACCAATAACCGGCCAACGCGGCGAGCCCGCCGATGGCCAGCAGCATGACAAACGCGTGGCGCAGGCCGAGTTCGGAGATGCCGTCCAACGCCAGCGACAGCGCCACCATGCCGAACGCCAGCATCAGATAGCCGATCAGATCGAAGCGCTGGCGCGCATCGCCGTAGTGGTCGGGCATGATCTTCAGCGCAGCGATGAAACCGATCACGCCGATCGGCAGGTTGATCAGGAACACCCAATGCCACGAGGCGACTTCCACCAGGTAGCCGCCCAGCGTGGGGCCGATGAGTGGGCCGATCAATGCGGGAATTGCGATGAAGCTCATCGCGCGCAGGAAGTCGGCGCGCGCCACGGTCTTGAGCACCGCCAGCCGGCCCACCGGCAGCAGCATCGCCCCACCGATGCCTTGCACCACGCGCGCGGCCACCAGTTGCGGCAGCTGCTGCGCGGCCGCGCACAGCAGCGAGCCCAGCGTGAACACGATGATCGCCGCCAGGAAGGTGCGCCGGGTACCGAAGCGGTCCGCAATCCAGCCCGATGCGGGAATGAACATCGCCACCGCCAGCGCATAACTGAAGACCACCGACTGCATCTGCAGCGGGCTCTCGTGCAGGCTGCGCGCCATCGACGGCAACGCCGTATTGACGATGGTGGCATCCAGCATCTGCATGAAGATCGCAAGCGACACCAGCCACAGCAGCGGCTTGATGGTGTCGTAGGCGCGCAAGGCGGGAACGGGCTGAGACATGGTGACCACTGTCGAGGAACTGGGCATTATCCCCGTGCCGATGTGCAGGAACTCAGAAAAACATGCGCATCCGCGGCCCAGGCATTCAACGCGTGTCCTGCAATCAGTCCATCACACCACGCTGGGATGGATCATCGCCTCACACCGCACGTCACGCTGGATCTAGCAGCGACCAACCGCGTGTAACGCACGCTTGGTCGCGTGGTGCATTAGCGCTTGCTCAGTGTCTGCACCGCTTCCACCAACACCCCAACATGTTCGGGATTCATGTCCGGCGACATGCCGTGGCCGAGATTGAAGATGTGACCTTCGCGCGAGCCGCCGTTGCCTTGTGCGTAGCTGTCCAGGGTCTTGCCGACTTCGGCGCGGATCGCCTCGGGCGAGCCGTACAGGGTGGCCGGGTCCAGGTTGCCCTGGAGTGCGACGCGGCCGCCGGCGCGCTGGGCAGCGTCGGCCAGCGAGATGGTCCAGTCCACACCTACCGCTTCGGCGCCGCTGGCCGCCAGCTCGCTGACGTAGGCACCGTTGCCCTTGCCGAACAACACCAATGGGGTGCGCTCGGCACCGTCGCCGCGCTCCAGCTCGCGCGCGATGCGGCTGAGGTAGGGCAGCGAGAATTCGCGGTACATCGCCGGCGACAGCACGCCGCCCCAGGTGTCGAACACCTGCAGCGCCTGCGCGCCGGCCGCGCGCTGTGCCGACAGGTAGGCGATCACGGCATCGGTGACGGTGCCGAGCAGGTGATGCAGCACGTCCGGCGCGTTGAACGCCATGGCCTTGATGCGCGCGTATTCCTTGCTGCCGCCGCCTTCGATCATGTAGCAGGCCAGTGTCCACGGGCTGCCGGAGAAGCCGATCAGCGGCACCGCGCCGTCCAGCTCACTGCGGATCAGGCGCACCGCATCCATCACGTAACGCAGCTCGGTTTCCATGTCCGGCACGCCCAGCCGATGGATCGCGGCGGCATCGCGCACCGGGTGGCGGAACTTGGGGCCTTCGCCTTCGACGAAATACAGCTCCAGGCCCATCGCATCGGGAATGGTCAGGATGTCGGAGAACAGGATCGCCGCGTCCAGCGGAAAGCGTTGCAGCGGCTGCAAGGTGACCTCGCAGGCGATCTCGGGGTTCTTGGCCATGCCCAGGAAACTGCCGGCGCGCGCGCGGGTGGCGCGGTATTCCGGCAGGTATCGGCCGGCCTGGCGCATCAGCCAAACGGGGGTGCGGTCCACGGGCTGGCGGTTGAGGGCGCGCAGCAGGCGATCGTTCTTGAGCATGGGAAGAGATGTCCTCAAAGCGGCGCGTCGGCGCCGCCGGTGATGAGTTGGAAGCCGCGTTTGAGGTGGGTGTCGCGCGCCTTGTCGAAGGCCCGGTCCGCTTCGTCCTGCAGCAGGTATTGGTCGCGTCGCAACTGCGAGCGTCCACCGATCTCGCCGCTCTCGCGCAGCAGCTCCCAGCCGCCGAACAGATCCGGTTGCAGGGTCAGCTGGACGTAGCGGAGCGGCGCGTTGCCGCCAGGATCGTGTTGCAAGTGGATGCGCATGACGCCGATTGTAGCCGGGCGGTGCTGAAGGCTGGGAGGCGGTGGGCGCGCCGGGTTGCTCCGGGTGCGAAGGTCCAGCGGGCAGTGCTGGCAACCGGTGCCGTGGATGCCCGCAGGCAGGCGCGTTGAGCGGGGGCTATCTGCCGAGTTGGTGACAGGCTGTCGACGCGGTGGCGGATAGGCGCTGCGGACGCAGTAGGGCGCGTCGGCAATGGCCGCGCGTGCCAGCGCGCTCTGCGCGAGCGACGTGCCGCCTCGCCTGCGCAGGCGAGGCGGCAGACAGGCATTGCGTAGGAGCGCACCTGGGCGCGATGGGGATTTACCGAGAAGGCCCCATCGCGCCCGGGGGCGCTTCTACAAATGCGCGGCCGTCCAGCGTTCCGTGCCTGCCTGGCCGGCAGGCCTCAGCCCGCCAGGATCTCCAGCACCGCCGCCTCGTCGACGTCAGGTACCACCTCGGCCTTGCCGATGCCGCGCCATAGCACCAGCCGCAGGCGGCCGGCGATGTTCTTCTTGTCCAGCCGCATGCGCCCCAGCAAGGCCTGCGGCGACAGGCCGGGCGGAATGTCGGTGGGCAGGTCGAAGTCGCGCAGCAGGGCGCGCAGCGCCTCGGTGTCCTGTGCAGCGCTCATGCCCAGCGCGGCCGACAGCCGGGCCGCCAGCACCATGCCCACCGCGACCGCTTCGCCATGGTTGAGGTTGTCGTTGCCGGGCGCGCCGTAGCCTTGTTCGGTCTCGATCGCATGGCCGAAGGTATGGCCCAGGTTGAGCAGGGCACGCTCGCCCTTTTCCAGCGGATCGCGCGCCACGATGTCGGCCTTGTGCTCGCAGCTGCGTGCGATCGCCTGTGCGAGGGCGTCGGCATCGCCCTCCAGCAGCGCCCGACGTTCGGCATGCAGCCACTGGAAGAACAGCGGGTCGCGGATGGCGCCGTACTTGATCACCTCGGCCAGCCCGGCGCGCAGCTCGCGCGCGGGCAGGGTATGCAAGGTATCGGTATCGGCGATCACGGCGCGTGGCGGATGGAACGCGCCGACCAGGTTCTTGCCCTGCGGGATGTCCACCGCGGTCTTGCCGCCGACCGAGGAGTCCACCATCGCCAGCAGGCTGGTGGGCAGTTGCACGCAATCCACCCCGCGCATCCAGCACGCCGCCGCGAACCCGGCCAGATCGCCGACCACGCCGCCGCCGAGCGCGAACACGCAGGCGTCGCGGGTGGCGCTCAGCTCGGCCAACGCCGCGATCGCGGCGCCGAAATTGTCCAGCGTCTTGGAGGCTTCGCCGGCGGCGATCACCAGCTCGCCCAGCTGCAGGTCCGGACGCGCCTGCAACAGCGCCTTGCGCACCCCGGCGGCGTAATGCGGGGCCACCTGCGAGTCGCTGAGCAGCAGCACGTGGCGACCGCGCACATGGCCGGCCAGACGTGCGCCGTCGGCCAGCAGGCCCGGCGCAATGGTGATGGTGTACGGCTGCGCGCCGTCGACATCGACGCTGCGCGAGGAACGGGGAAGTGTCATGCGGGGGTACTCGACATGCGCCATTGCGCGGCCAGGCGCAGCACCAGCTGCGCGGTGGCCTCGGCGGGGGAGAAGTGATCGGTTTCCAGGCTGAGGTCGGCGACCTCCTGGTACAGCGGGGTGCGCTGCGCGGCCATCGCATGCAGCACCTGCTCGCGGTCGGCGCGTTGCAACAGCGGCCGGTTGCGGTCGCGCGCCAGCCGGGTGAGCTGGGCCGGCACGCTGACGTGCAGGTACACCACGAACCCACGCGCGCGGATGCGCTGGCGGTTGAGCGGGTCCAGTACCGCGCCACCACCGGTGGAAATCAGCTTGTTGTCCTGCTCCAGCAGCGTCTGCAGGGTCTGGACCTCGTGTTGCCGGAACCGCGCTTCGCCGTGCTGCTCGAAAATGGCCGGAATGCTGCTGCCGACCTGCTCGACGATGGCCTGGTCCACATCGACGAACTCCAGCCCGAAGCGCTCGGCCAGGCGGCGGCCGATGCAGCTTTTTCCGGCGCCCATCGGGCCGACCATCACGAGATTGGGAGCGGGGTTCATGCGCAGGGATCGTAGCATTCGGGCCCGCGCATCGGGCCGGTCGGCATGGACTGAAACCATTCCGGCGCGGCGACCGTCGGCTGCGCGCAGCAGCATCGACGCCCGCGCTGCGCGGACAACGGCCGCAGCGACTGCTGAAGATCGATTGGCTGCACGCAACCTGTGGCGAGTGCTTGGCAGCCAGCGGCAGTGATGCGAAGACGCCGAAGAGCACACGCGCGACGTGCTTTTCAGGCGCCAGCCGCAGGTCCTGGCAGTGAGCGCGGGCCTGTCGACCGCCGCGCATAGGCGAAGCAGGCGCGATGCGCCCACAATAGGCGCCAATCTTGCTGCCCTCGCACCGTCATGACCGATCTGTACGCAGAAGCCCTTGCCACCTTTACCGCGCTGTACGCCGAAGCGCACGCCGGCGCCGAGCTCGAAGCCAGCGCAATGACCGTGGCCACTGCCAACGTGGACGGCCGGCCGAGCGCACGTACCGTCTTGCTCAAGGCCTTCGATGCGCGCGGGTTCGTGTTCTACACCCATCTGGACAGCGCCAAGGGCCGCGACCTGCAGACCCATCCGCAGGCCGCGCTGCTGTTCCTGTGGCGCAGCCTGCGCGAGGCCGGCATCCAGGTGCGCATCGAAGGCGGCGTGCAACTGGTCGGCGCGGAGGAATCCGATGCCTACTTCGCCTCGCGCCCGCGCATGAGCCAGATCGGCGCCTGGGCCTCGCTGCAGTCGCAGACGCTGGGCTCGCGCGAGGAGTTCGACGCGGCCATCGCCAAGGTCGAGGCCACCTTCGAGGGCCGCGCGGTGCCGCGCCCGGATGGCTGGGGCGGGTTCCGGGTGGTGCCGCAGGCGTTCGAGTTCTGGTATGGCGCCAGGTTCCGCCTGCACGAGCGCTGGCGTTACGAGGCCGATGCGGCCAGCCACTGGAGCAAGCGGATGCTGTATCCGTGAGCGTGCAGGCCGGGTGGCGAGGCCAGGGTTGCACGGAGCTGGCCTCCGATGCGCTGCTGGAAGACGGCGGCGCCCAGGCGGCGCGTGCGGCGTGCGGCTTCGAGCCAACTGAACGGGTGGTCTACTACCGCCTGCAGCTGGCCTGACCGGCTGACTTGCGGCCCTTTCTGCCGGTCGCGGACAGTCTGTAGTATGTCCGCCCATTGCACGGCTGCTGCTGCAAGACCGCCGCTGCATCTGCATCACCACCGCTGCATGACCAAAGGACAGGACATCGTATGACGCAGTACACCACTGTCGAATTGCACGGCCTGCTGGCCGAGCGCTACCGCGACCAGCCGATCGAGGTCGAGCTGATCGACGGGCTGGAACCGGCCATCAACCTCACCCTGGCCGAGCATGGCGACATGCAGATCCAGGTCGCCGCCTCCGGCTCGCAGGTGTTCGTTTCCACGCTGCTGGCCAACGCCGACCAGGTCAGCGACCGCGCGGCGTTCAACGACGCCTGCCTGCGGCTGAACCCGCTCAACCCCTTGTCCAACCTGGGCCTGGTGCAGGTCGACGGCAAGGATAGCTATGTGGTCTTCGGCGAACTGTCGGCGTCGTCCACGCTGGACCAGATCGACGAGGAAATCCAGACCCTGGCGGCCAATACGCTGGATGCCGCCGAATCTCTCAAGCCGTTCTTTTCCTAAAGGCGTGTTGTCATGAGTATCTTTTCAAAGCTGATCACGCTGCTGCGTGGCACTGCACACGAAACCGGCCAGAAGGCGGTCGACGCCAATGCGCTGCGCATCCTGGACCAGGAAATGCGCGATGCCGGCGCCCAGCTCACGCGCTCGCGCGAAGAGCTGACCAAGTTGATGGCGCAGAGCAAGCTCGCCCAGCAGAAGATCGACGCGCGCGCCGGCAAGATGGCCGAGTACACGCGCTATATCGAAGGTGCGCTGGCCAAGGGCGACGAATCGCTGGCCCATGATGTGGCGACCAAACTGGCCGCGCTGGAAAGCGAGGATGCCGGCGACAAGGCGTCCAAGACGTCGCTGGACCAGTCGGTGGTGACGCTCAAGGCCACCATCCAGAAGACCGAGAACCAGCTGCGCGGCATGCGCCAGCAGATCGACACGGTCAAAGCCACCGACGCGGTACAGAAGGCGCAGGCAGCGATTGCCGCGCGCCATTCCGGCGCCAGCAGCAAGATGGGCTCGGCACTGGAATCGCTGGAGCGGATCAAGGCGCGTCAGGCCGAAACCTCCGCACGCATCGAATCGGCCGAAGAGCTGGAAGCGTCCAGCGGTGATGGCGATCTGAACCGGCGTCTGGCCGCGGCCGGCCTGATGGAAGGCGAGTCCAACGCCGCCGCGGTGCTGGCGCGCTTCAAGAAGCCGGCCCAGCTCGGCCACGACAGCGCCAGCGGCAGCGCGCCGCTGATCGGCCAGGTGCGCGACGTGCAGCAGGTTCCGCGCAGCGACAGCTGATCCACCCCACGGCACAGGACGCGCCATGATCATCGTCGGACGCTTGATCCGGGTACTGCGGCGCCACGTGCGCCGCGTCAGCTGGGGCATGGTGGCGCTGGCATTGCTGGCGCACATGGGGCTGAGCTGGGTATTGCTGCTGCTGGCCGGCGAGTACAAGCTCGTCGGCCTGGACGCGTTTCCGTATTACTACATGACCACGGCCACCACCATCGGCTATGGCGACCTGTCGCCGGGCTCGGTGGCCGGGCGTTATATCGCCGCGTTCGTGTTGATGCCGGGTGCGGTGGCGCTGTTCGCCACGGTGCTGGCCAAGACCAGCGGCGTGCTCATCACTTTCTGGAGGCGCCACCACATGGGCAAGATGGCTTACGCCGATCTGCGCGGGCACACCATCCTGATCGGCTGGCAGGGCGCCGCCTCCACGCACTTGCTGGAGCTGCTGCTGTCCGACACCGCCACCGACGACGAAGGCGTGGTGCTGATCGCCGAGGGCGTGGCCGAGAACCCGATGCCCGACCACATGCGCTTCATCGCCGCCGAGTCGTACACGCATAGCGAGGTGTACCTGCGTGCCGGCATCGCGGGTGCGGCGCGGGTGATCGTCAACCCGCCCTCGGACGACCAGACCCTGGCGGCGGTGTTCGCGCTGATGGCGCACGCGCCGCGTGCGCACGTCGTGGCCCACTTCGACTCGGGCAGCGCCGCGCGGCTGGTCAATTGCCACTATCCGGCGATCGAATGCACACCGCCGATGACCGCCGAGATCCTGGCGCGCGCTGCGCAGGATCCGGGCAGCGCGGCGATCACCGCCGAGCTGCTGTCGGTGGACGATGGTCCGACCCAGTCCAGCCTGGCGGTTCCTGCGGATGTCGATCCGCTGGATTACCGCGTGCTGGCCGCCGACTTCAGCCAGCGTGGCACCCTGCTGCTGGGCCTGCGCGCGCCCGATGGCGCACCGCGCTTGAACCCGCCAGCACACACCGCCGTGCCGGCCGGTGCCATGCTGTATTCCCTGGCCGAGCAGCGCGTGCCCGTGCATGCCATCGCATGGCAGGCCCTGCGCGCCGCCGCCGTGTCCCGTTCCCCATCGCCACAAGGTGCATGACGATGCGTTTTTTCAGCAAGTTGTTCGGTCAACCGCAACCGCCGCCGTTGCCCAGCTCCGGCACGGGCGCCATCGGTCACGCGCTGCCGCTGGGGCTGCGTGTGGGTGGCCAGGTGGAGATCGACACCACGTTGTATCGCATGGCACCGGAGGCCATGACCGCCGAGCTGCCGGGCGGGCACCAGGGCATTCCGTGCTACGGCCACGTCAATCTGGGCGATGGCTATTCCCTGCATCGTTTCTACCTGGACGATGACGCGTTCCTGCAGGTCACCACGGTCGGCGGCGACCTGGAGGCGATGAAGGCCTTCGTGTATTGCGAGACGGTCAATCCGCCCAGCAAGCAGGCGTTTCAGGAGTTCGTGATGCAGCATCCGCATCTGGGTGCGGCGCAGATCGACTACGCCGGCAAGCGCTGGCAACGCGCCACGCAGTCCACCGACGATGCCGCGCGGATCCCGCCGATCGCCTACGACGAAGTGCTGTACCGCTATCAGCCGCCGCGCCGCGATGGCGATCTGACCCACTACGCCATGCTCTACAGCCGCGATGTGCCGGAGCTGCAGCGCGAGGAATTCCTGCTGGTCACCGGCGAGGATTCCGGCCCCAATGAATTCTGCGTCACCTATGCAGTCGGCATCGATGTCACCGTTGCCGATCTGGATATCACCTGAGCGTGCGCGCTCGTCTTCCACTTACCCTGGTCCTGTCATGAACCCGATCAACCTGCAGAGTTTTCTCGCGTTTCTTTCCTACTTCGGCACCGGCCTGGGCGTGTTGATCGTGGCGGTGGTGCTGGTGACCCTGGTCACCCCGCACAAGGATTTCACCCTGCTGCGGCAGGGCAACGTGGCGGCGGCCACCGCCCTGGCCGGCAACCTGATCGGTGTGGCATTGCCGCTGCATTCGGCCATCACCCATTCGGTGAGCCTGGTCGATGCGCTGATCTGGGGCGCGGTCGCCTGCGGCATCCAGATCGTGGCGTATCTGCTGGCCAACCTGGTGGCCGGCCGCATCTCGCGGCAGATCACCGACAACGTCACCGCCGCCGGCATCTTTTCGGCCGGCGTGTCGATCGCGGTCGGGCTGATCAATGCCGCGGCGATCACGCCGTAACGGAGCGCAGGCATGAAGCGATCACGCAACCTCAAGCTCACCCTGATGGCCGCATTGCCGGCCGCCCTCGTCACCGGCTGCGGTTCCGAACCGGAAACCGGCGTGGTGCTGCAGTCGGCCTCCGACTGCTACCAGATCAAGCAGGAACAGACCGACATCCAGCAATGCCTCAAGGCATACGACGAGGCGGTGACCAAGCATCAGCAGGCCGCGCCGCGCTTCAACACGCGCTACGAGTGCGACGAGCAGTTCGGCAGTTGCACGGCGGTGCAGACGGCCCAGGGCCAGCAGAGCTGGATCCCGCCGATGGGCGGGTTCCTGCTGGGCTACGCGTTGGGCAACATGACCGGTGGTGGCGGCTACCGCTATGGCGGCTCGATTCCGCTGTACCGTGATTACCGCAGCGGCGGGTACTACAAGCCCAATGGCGATCTGGCCAGCAACCGCATCGGCACCGTCCGCGGGCGCAGCGGCGCCATCGACATGCCATCGCGGGCAATCACCGTGTCGCGCTCGGGTTTCGGCTCCAGTGCGGCGGCGCGCAGCTCGTTCGGCAGCGGCGGGCGCAGCTCCGGATACGGCGGCTGACATGCAACGGATCGCAATCGCCGAGCGCCCGGACTGGCGCGAACAGGCCGAATCGCTCGGCTTCCATTTCCACACCATCGACGGCGAGCGGTACTGGGACGAAAGCGCGTATTACGCGTTTACGCTGCAGCAGATCGAGGACGACATCGAAGCGCCCACGCAGGAACTGCACGACATGGCGATGCAGTTGGTGGACGAGGTGGTGGGCTCGGAACAGCTGATGACGCAGCTGGCGATCCCGCCGTTCTACTGGGACTGGATCGCCACCTCGTGGAAGGACCGCGACCCGCATCTGTACGGCCGCATGGACCTGGCCTATGCCGGCAACGGCCCGGCCAAGCTCTACGAACTCAATTACGACACGCCGACCTCGCTGTACGAATCGGCGTATTTCCAGTGGCTATGGCTAGAGCAGCAGATTGCCGCCGGTGCGTTGCCCAAGGGCACCGATCAGTACAACCTGATCCAGGACCTGCTGTGCGAGACCCTGGGCGCGTTGGCCGCCGATGGTGCGCTCGGTGCGCAGATGCATTTCTCCGCAGTGCGCGATTCGCTGGAAGACCGCGCCACGGTGCGCTACCTGCGCGACTGCGCGCATCAGGTGGGCATCAGCACCGAGGAAGTGGCCATCGAAGACATCGGCCTGAGCGCCGATGGTTGGTTCACCGATGAGCAGGACCGGGTGATCCATACGCTGTTCAAGCTCTACCCGCTGGAATTCATGATGGAAGAACGCTTCGGGCCGGCATTGATTGCCAACCGTGTGCGCCTGATCGAGCCGGCGTGGAAATCGGTGCTGAGCAACAAGGGCATCCTGCCGCTGTTGTGGGAGCGGCATCAGGGCCATCCCAATCTGCTGCCGGCGCGCTTTGCGCAAACCGGCGAAGCGCCGACGGCAGGCTGGGTGCGCAAGCCGCTGCTGTCGCGCGAGGGCGCCAATATCTCCCTGATCACCGCACAGGGCGACGCTGTGCACACCGACGGCCCGTATGTGGACGGGCCGGCGATCCTGCAGGCGCATCATCCGTTGCCGGTGTTCGATGGGCGGCACGCCCTGGTCGGCAGTTGGGTGGTCGCCGATCGTCCGGCCGGGCTGGGCATGCGCGACGACGATGGCCCGATCACCCGCGACACCTCGCGCTTCGTGCCGCACGTGATCGTGGACTGATGCAGCAGTGATTGCGCATCGCCGCTGCGACGTGGCGATGCCGTGTGTCGTTATTGCCTGGCGTCTGGTGACGCGTGGGGATCGTCTTGTGCTTAGCCGCGTCGGACGCCACGGTTCGCGCTGCGTGACGCAGCTGCCGCTCCGCATCGCCTGACACGCGCTGCAGTGGCGCGCAAGTCCTGCGCGGCCTGCCGGGCAGCGCGGGTTTTCCACACCCCCTGTGGATGGAACTTGCACAAGGCTGTGGACAAGTGGGTGCAGGCCCCGGCCTGCAACGCTGTCAAGATGGGTGGCGAAAAAATGACCAGTCGCCCGCGGTTGCGTTTTTTCAGTCTCGATCGCAGCGATCTCGACAGGATCGGCAAAGTCGGTTGCGCCTTGATCACTGCGATGTCCTGACCTGCAGTGCGCCGTGCCAACGCGCAGTGGTGAGCATACGGATCCTGCAAGCCATGCAGGGCGCACGCGCGGTGCATGCGAGGCGAGCGATACGCATCGACCGACCGCGATGTGCCAGCGCTCGCGACCGGTGCTCCCTTGCTTCGACACCTTGCGCACGCCGCACACCGCGCGCCCTTCACACCCGCCGCGCCACGAAAAAGCCTGCCACAGCCAGCAGCCACGCCAAGGCAAACACGCTCAGGTAGGCGGCCGCAGTCGCCCAGGCCAGCAGGGCGGCAAACAATGCGCCGGCCAGCGCCAGCATGCCGGCCACCGCGATCGCCTCGCTCAATTGCAGCGCCGAACTGTTGGCGCCTTGTTGCGCTGGCGGCGACAGCGACAACGTCAACACCGACAGGCTCGGATACAGCAGGCCCATGCCCAGGCCGGTCAGCGCCCAGCCGGCAATCGCCACCGGCACCGGGATGACCGGCCACACCGCACCTGCGCTGATCACGATGCCCAGCGACATGAAGCACGCACCGGTCTTGAGCAGGCGTGGGCGCGACCAGCCGGCGCGGCTATGGCCCTGGTACCAGGAGCCACTGAACCAGCCCAGCGCACCGACGCTCAGCGCCACGCCGGCCAGCAGCGGCGAGAGGCCGCGCTCGCGCGACAGCAGCAACGGCAGGAACGCTTCGAACCCGAAGAAGGCCGCCGCCGCGATACCGCGCAGCGCGATCACGCTGGGCAGCCCACGCGCAAGCCGCAGCGTGCCGGTCGGCAACAGCTGCCAGGCGCAGCACACGCTGAGCACCAGTGCCGGCGCCATCGCCAGCAACGCGCTCAGGCCATGCAGCTGTCCGCCCAGATACACGCCGAGCACGCCCAAGGCCGCGCCTATCGCCCAGCGCAACGCGGAATGCGATGCGCCGGTGGTGTCGCTCGACCACGTGCGCCCACGGATCGCCGGCCACAGCATCAACCCGGCCGGAATCGCCAGCAGCGGCACCGACAGGAACACCCAGCGCCAGCCCACGTGCTGCACGATCAACCCGCTGATGCCTGGCCCGATCAACGAGGGCACCACCCAGCCGGCCGAAAACGCGGCAAACACGCGCGGCCGCAAGGCGTCCGGATACAGGCGCCCGACGATCACGTACAGCGCCACCGAATACGCGCCGGCGCCCAGGCCCTGCAGCAGGCGCCCGGCAATCAGCACGGGCATGCTCGGTGCCAGTCCTGCCACCAGCAGGCCGATCACGAAACACAGCAGGCCGTAAGCCAGCGCGCCGCCCGGGCCGCGACGATCGCTCCAGCGCCCGGCAGCCGTCATGCCGACCACGCTGGTCGCTAGGGTGCCGCCAAATGCCAGCGCGTACAGTGGCAGGCCGTTCAATGCGCGCGCGACGGTCGGCATGGCGGCGGCCACCGCCAGCGATTCGAAGGCATTGAGCGACACCAGCGCCACCATGCCCAGCGTTGCGGCACGGTACGGAGCGGCCAGGATGGAGCTGGGTCGGGTGTCGCCAGGTGAGCTGGCGGGCAGGGCGGTATCGGTGGGCATCAAACATCCAGGACGGCAGTGTGTAGGGCCATGACGACGGTGCTTGCACCGGTCGTGGCGGCGCAGCATCCTGCCTCAACCAAGGTTGAGGTCAAGGCAATGCAGCGTGAGTTGTCCGTGGGCGAGGTGGCCAGGCGTAGTGGCGTGGCGGTGTCGGCATTGCATTTTTACGAGCGCAAGGGCCTGATCCAAAGCCTGCGCACGGCAGGAAACCAGCGTCGCTATGCGCGCGACGTGCTGCGGCGCATCGCCGTGATCCGCGTCGCGCAACGGCTCGGGGTGCCGTTGCAGCAGGTGCTGGATGCGTTCTCGGTGCTGCCGGACCAGCGTACGCCCACACGTGCGGAATGGGCACGCATGTCGGCGCGTTGGCGTGGGCAGCTGGATGCGCGCATTGCCGAGCTGCAGGCCTTGCGCGACCAGCTCACCGACTGCATCGGCTGCGGCTGTCTGTCGCTGCGCCGCTGCCGGTTGAGCAATCCGGGCGATACGCTGGCCGAAGGTGGGGATGGCGCGTTGCGACTGTCGCCACTTGCTGCCGAGTGAGGTGGCGCGCGCGGGCTGCGCCGCCGCCGGGGCAGCGCTGGCATGATCGGCCTTTGCAGATCGCGCACGGACCACGGCGGCTGCGCCGTTTCTACGCCCCGGACAGCCTGTCACCCTCAAGGGTTCAATGCCGCAACCGGGACCAATGGCAGTGCCGTGAGGGGCAAAGGCGACCGTAGGATGGGGATCCCCCTCCACCGCAGGACTTCACGCATGTTCCCCACTTTGCGCCGATCGCTCGCCGTCGCGCTGTCGCTGGCGTGCATCACCGCGTACGCGCATGCCGCGCCCGCAACCAGCGCCGCCGCGCCGCCGAGCGCTTTCGACCCGCTGGCCCTGTTCGCGCCGCTGCAACTGCCCGATGCACCCAACGCCTACCGCAGCGGCAGCGGCGTCCCCGGCCCGTTGTTCTGGCAGAACCGTGCCGACTACACCCTCAACGCCAGCATCGACCCGGCGACGCACACGCTCACGGGCGAGGCGGCGATCCACTACACCAACCGCAGCCCGGACACGCTGGACGTGCTGTGGCTGCAGCTGGACCAGAACATCTACCGCGCCGATGCCCGCGCTGCCGCCAGCCGGCCGTCGCGCCGCACCCGGTTCACCGACGGCATGCAGATCGCCAGCGTCGAGATCGACGATGGCGGGCGTCGCCAGCCTGCGCACTTCGTCGTCGACGACACCCGCATGCGGGTGGACCTGCCGCAGCCGTTGGCGGGGCAGGGCAAGGCACTGACCGTGCATGTCCGCTACCGCTACACGATTCCGGGCACCTGGGGCGGGCGCACCGCGGTCAGCGCCAGTAAGCGGGGCGAGATCTACGAGATCGCGCAGTGGTATCCGCGCATGGCCGTCTACGACGATCTGCGCGGCTGGGACACGCAGCCGTACCTGGGCTCGGAGTTCTATCTGGAATACGGCGACTTCGACTATGCGGTGACCGTGCCGGAGGGCTTTCTGGTGGCCGGTTCCGGCACGCTGACCAATCCGGCCGAGGTGCTCAGCCGCAGGGAGCAGCAACGCCTGCAACAGGCACGCGGCAGCGATCGCACGGTGCTGATCCGTACGCCTGAGGAAGTGAGCGCGCGCGCTGCCAAGCCAGCGGGGAGCGCCACGCGCACCTGGCGCTTCCATATGGACAACACCCGCGATGTGGCGTTTGCCGCATCGCCTGCGTTTGTGTGGGATGCGGCGCGCATCAAGTTGCCGGGCGGCAAGCAGTCGCTGGCGATGTCGGTGTATCCGCTGGAAGGCGTTGGCGCTGACAAGTGGAACCGCTCCACCGAATACGTCAAGGGCGCGATCGAACATTTCTCGCAGTGGTACCCGTATCCCTGGCCGGCCGCGATCAACCTGGGCGGGTACGGTGCCGGCATGGAGTATCCCGGCATCGTCTTCGATGGTTTCGAAGACAGCGGCAAGGAATTGTTCTGGATCACCGCGCACGAGATCGGCCACACCTGGTTCCCGATGATCGTCGGCTCCAACGAGCGCCGCCACGCGTTCATGGACGAAGGCTTCAATACCTTCATCGACGTCTATGCGTCCGATGCGTTCAACAAGGGCGAGTACGCGCCCAAGCGCGACTCGGAATATGCGCCCAAGGGCGGCAACCCGGTCGACGAAATCCTGCCGCTGCTGGCCGATACCGGCGCGCCGACGTTGATGGACAACGCCGATTCCACCAGCGAGACCTACCGTCATTCGTTGACCTATTTCAAGGGTGCGCTGGGATTGGTGCTGTTGCGCGAGCAGATCCTGGGGCCGAAACGCTTCGATCCGGCCTTCCGCAAATACATCGCGACCTGGGCCTATAAACACCCCACGCCGTCGGACTTCTTCCGGCTGATGGAAAGCGAGAGTGGCGAGAATCTGGCCTGGTGGTGGCGCGGTTGGTATCTCAACAACTGGCAGCTGGATATGGGCATCAGCGAGGCCCATTACGTCGATCACGATCCTGCCAAGGGCCTGCAACTCACGCTGCGCAGCAGCCAGAAACTGGTGATGCCGGTGACCGTGCGGGTGGACCTGGCCGACGGCAGTCATCTGGACCGCCGCGTGCCGGTGGAAACCTGGCTGCAGAACACCGCGCCCAGGCTGACGCTGCCGACCACGCAGAAAGTGCTGCATGTGACGCTGGATCCGGACCATGTATTGCCCGATGCCCAGCGTGGCGACAATCAGGTCAATACGATCGGCTAGCAGTTGCCGATGCGAGCATCCCCTTCGGCAGCACCAGGCAAAGCACGCTGGTGTGCGCCTTCCATCATCTATGGCTGGAAAGCCAGCGCCGCGGCATGCCGGGCACATTTGGCAATTACTGCATGGAAACCGTGGCCTCGCGCGTGGACCGTTTCGCACTATTGCGCGAGCCCGCAGTCAATTACGCCTATCACCTGGATGCGGCGCTGTATGCCAGGTTCCTGCGCACGCGCAGCGAGGCCTGCGGTGTCAGGCGCATCGAAGGCAGGATCCGGCAGGTAATGCTGCAACCGGACAGTGGCGATGTCGCCAGCCTGCTGCTGGAAGACGGGCAGGTGATCGAGGGCGATCTGTTCGTCGATTGCAGCGGCTTTCGCGGCCTGCCGATCGAACAGGCGCTGCACACCGGTTACGAAGACTGGAGCCATTGGTTGCCCTGCGACCGCGCCGTTGCGGTGCAGACCGAAGCGCTCGGCCCGCGGTGCCGTACACCCGCGCCATCGCGCACGAGGCCGGATGGCGTTGGCATATTCCATTGCAGCATCGTGTGGGAAACGGTCTGGTATTTTCCAGCAAGCACCTGTCCGACGACGAGGGGCATGCCAAGCTGCTGCGCGATGTGGCCGCGCCTGCGCTGAAGGATCCCTGGCTGGTGCAGTTCCGCACCGGCCGCCGTCGCAAGGCCTGGAACAGGAATGGGGTGTCGCTGGGCCTGGCCAGCGGCTTCATCGAACCACTGGAATCCACCAGCATCCATCTCACCATTGCCGCGGTGGTGCGTCTGATCACCTTGTTCCCTGCAGATGGCATCGCGCCCTCGCAGGTGGGCCTGTTCAACGACATCAGCCGCGCCGAGATGGAGCACGTGCGCGACTTCATCATGCTGCATTACCACGCCACCCAGCGCGACGAACCGCTGTGGCGCCAGTGCCGCGCGATGGAGCTGCCCGCATCGCTCGCGTTGCGCCTGCGCGCCTGGCGCGAACGCGCACATGCCTGGCAAGCGGCCGATGAACTGTTCCGCGTCGACGCCTGGACCCACGTCTTGATGGGGCAGGGCGTCGTGCCCGCGCAGCATCACCCGCTGGCGCGCGCAGTGTCCGATCGCGATCTGCATCGCCTGCTCGACGGCATTGCCCAGCCGATCCGGCACGCGGTGGACCAGATGCCCTCGCAGCAGGCGTTTATCGACGCGTATTGCAAGGCAGGGGCGAGCGTGTGGGGCCTGCGCAGTCCGGTGATGACTTAGAGCGGCCGGCAAAAGGTCGCCCTTACTGACCGCAGTGCGCGGCCAGATCGATTTGCGACTGCGTAACGCAAGGCGCCAGGGCATGCCCGCATCCGGATGTCAGGAGGCCGCAATTGCGGCGCACCCCATGTGTAGAGCGACCTGTCCGATGACTTGATCTGAATCGGTCACGCCGATCCATCCGTCGCCTTCGAACGGTGAGCTTTCATCGTTTGCCGTCAGAGCTCCTGTGCGATGAACTCGTTCAACGCAGGCGAACGATAAAACGCCATGCATTGCGCGAAGATCCTGTTGAACGGGCCCCGGCGCGCTTCGTCCTTCATCGGCACGTCGGCACGATGGAAGTCTGCCGTCTGCTCGGCCACGAAGCGATGCAGGCGGTCGGTGGCACCAGCCTTGGTATTGTCGAGCGCATAGGTCGTCAGCAGATACGAGCGATCGCGCAGTTGGTCGGAGGTGTATTTGCCGCTGCGCTCATAGTTGTTGTCCAGGCACAGCTGGAGCGCGTAGGCCTTGACGTCGTCGCGAGGAGCTGGCTTGCCGGCCGCGCTGGCGGTGACCTGTAGCGACAAGGCCAGGAGTGCAGTTGCGGCGATGAGGTGAGGATTGCGTTGAACGGGCATGCCGATCCAGGTGAAGGACGATCTGCCCAGTCTGCATCATCCGGGCGATGCAGACGAAGTGCTGCATGCTGATCGACGTACCTGTTGGATAACGTCCACGGATCGGCGCGCCGAACATCGATGCACATCGATCGATCCACAAAGCACATCAAACAATCGACCACACTTCGCGCAGGCCAAGCGCAGTCGAACGTGGCAGGCGATACCCGCCTGCCACGTGCACCGACCGCTTACTGGCCGAAATAGGTGGAAATGGTGGAATACACGTCCGAGAAGCGCGAGTAGTAGTCAGGATCGGTCTGCGCGGTGCAGAACGAGTAGCCGCCGTACAGGCCGCCGCGCAGCTGATAGGCGCCACCGCTGGCGATGGTGAACAAGCCCGAGCCGGACGAGCCACCCTCGGTGACGCCATCGCTCCAGACCACACGGTATAGCGGGCTCTTGCCGTCGATGCTGGTGCTCAGCCCATTGACGGTGCCCAGCGAGTACTTCTTGACGTCGCCGGCCGGGTGGTGGATGCCGACGATCGATGTGCCGGTCGCGCCGATCGCCGCACTGTTCCACGCCGCGTAGAACGCGCCGCTCGGCGGTGCGGTCTTCAGCTCCAGCAACGCGGTGTCGCGCGTGGTATTGGCGTGGCGCAGGAACGCACCGCCGGTCAATGTGGTGGCCTGCGAGCTGACGGTGTTGCCGTTGCAGCTGGCCGCATCGTAGAACCAGTAGGTCTGCAGCGAGTTGGCGACGGTCTGCGTGCTGATGCAATGCGCCGCGGTCCAGAACAGGTTGCGCTTGGGCGAGTTGGTGTTGTTGAGCAGCGTGCCGGTGCACAGGAACGAGCCCTCGCTGGTGGTGAACACCATGCGCGCCACCGCCTTTGCGGCATTGGTGAAGCCGGCGGTGGGATTGGCGCGGCAGACGACATCGTTCTGGCAGGAATCGCTCTCGCCGATGGCAATGGTCATCATGTCGCGCGTGCTGGCGGTGGGGCTGATATCCAGATGCGACAGCTGCGGGATGCTCAGGCTGAAGTTCTCCGGATACTGGCCGGCCGGCAGCGACAGTTCCACCAACAGATTCTCACCGCTGACGGTCGGCGACCAGCCGATCGCCTCGCCGCTGGCGGCGAAGCTGGCACCGGATTGTTCGAACACCCGGCCGTCGTCGCCGGCAAAGCGCAGCGTCACCTTGGACGGATCGCCCGGCGTGGCGCCAGCGCCACGCAGGATCAGCGACGCACGCAGCGAGGCCGCCTGCGCGGAGCCGACCTTCAAGGTCGCCACGCGCGAGCCATCCTTGGCCATCTGCCAATCGAGCGTGGCCAGATTCACCAAGGGCTTGGCAACCGCGCGCGAAAAGCCGATCTGCAGGGGCTGCCCATGTTTGACCTGTGCGATGCGACGCTCACGCACGCGAGTGATCTCGGTGCTGGTGGGCGCAGTGAGTTGCGCCACACGCGTGGGCAGGATGCCGCCACGCAGACTTGCCGACTGCAATGTCGCCGCGCCGAGTTTGATCGCCTGCGGGGCGGTACTCACCGGCGCTGCGTCCATTTCGGTCGGTGGCGTTGCCAGTGCAGAGCCGGAAACGGCGGAAAACAGCGCCAGGTACAACGCATTCTTGCGATTCATGGATAGTCCTTCTCGTCAGGGAACGACAGGCTGCGGCGGGGGCCGCACCCTGCGGGCGCCATCGTTGGCGCCGAATGAGCCTAGCGAATGTTTGAAGCTGAATGTGTGCTGAAAATCTCGTTCAGAGATCTGCGGCCGATAAAAAGATAATCGTGTCTTACGTGCAGCGGTCTACATGTGCATGCCTTGGCAGTCGCCTTGCGCATCTGCACGGCGCCGCAGCGCGGCATCATAGGAATCGTCTGCAACACCCGCGCCGCTCCACCTGCGGTAACGCGATCGCGCAGTGCAACTGCAGCGACGCCTTGATCAACCTGTCAGGCGATGCAGTCAGGCCCGCTGCGTGCGTGAAGGCCTGCAGCGAGAATCCTTGCAGGCTTGCAGGCTTGCAGGCTTGCAGACGGCGTGCGCTACGTACCTGCAAGCGGGCATGTCGACGCGCGCCAGCCACCAGCTGTAAGCGCTGCACATTGGCTTGCGACAGGCTATTCCAGCGCGTCGCTGGCGCGGAAGTCGGTCGAGCGACCGCTGGCGTTCAAAAACCCCAGCACTGCAAGCCCGACCACCATCCAGGCCGTGCCGCCGAGTTGCGCATGCCGGTCGGCATTGATCAGCACATACGCCAGGATGAGGATGCCGATCAACGGCGTCGCGACATGCAACAGCATGCTGCGGCCGCGCCCGCGAAAATGCCACAGCACCGCCACGTGCAACAGGATGAAGGCGGTCAGCGCGCCGACATTGCACAACGAGGACAGCAGCGCGATCTGTCCGACGAAGACTTCGCCCAGCACCATGCTCAAGCCTGCCACCAGCACGATGGCGCGCTGCGGCACGCCGGTGCGCGGGTGAATGTAGCGCAGAAAGGCCGGCAGCTGGCGGTCGCGCGCCATGGCGAACAACAGGCGCGAGGTGGCCGCCTGCGCCACCAGCGAATTGGCGATCGCCGCACTGATCGCCACCGTGAGCGCGATGACGATCTGCAACCAAGGCCCGGCGATCAAGCGCCCGATCTCGAAGAAGGCATCGTTGGAGGCCTGCGCGTTGGGATAGCGTTGCAGGGTGGGTTGCAGCAGCGCGGCCAGCCAGGTCTGCAGCACGAACAGGCCGGCCACCAGCAGCAGCGCCAGCAGGGTTGCCCGCCCAACCACGCGGTTGCCGCCACGGGCTTCTTCGGACAGCGTGGAGATCGCATCGAAGCCCAGGAACGACACCACCGCCACCGACAAGGCACTGAAGATCAGCTGCGGCGAAAATGCCTGCGGGTTGTAGAACGGACGCAGGTTCCAGTGCGCGCCATTGACGCCACGCTGGATCGCCACGGTGGCCAGCACCACGAACACTGCCAGCACCACCAGCTGCGCGTAGAGGAAGAAGCGATTGGCACGCGCGGTGGTTTCGATGCCGCGCAGGTTGACCAGCGTGTTGAGCACCACGAAGAAGGCGATCCACGCCGGCTGCGGCACCGCCGGCAGCACGTTGTGCATGGCATTGGCGCCGACCACGTAGAGCAGGGTCGGCACCAGCAGATAATCGAGCAGGATCGCCCAGCCGGCCAGAAAGCCCATGCCGCTGCTCAGGCCACGCCCCACATACGCATACACCGAGCCGGCGACCGGAAACGCCTGCGACATCTGCTGGTAGCTCAACGCGGTGAACAGCATCGCCACGAAGCCGATCAGGTAGGTCAGCGGCACCATCCCGGCACTGATGTCGAACACGCCGCCGAAAATGGAGAACGGCGCGGTCGGCACCATGAACACCAGCCCGTAGATCAGCAGGTCCTTGAGCGTGAGCCGCCGCTTGAGTTCCTGGGCATAGCCAAAGCGTTCCAGCGCGGCCGCGTCGTCGCGGCGGGGGGTGTCGGTCATGCAGGTGTCCGCTGAAAGGAATGCCAGGTCGCGACGCAGGCGCCGTGGGAGCGTCCGAACGTCGATGCTGCAGTGCAGCCGTCTGACTTGCATTGTGACGATAATGTGGCCGCCAAGCCCATCCATTGGTAAAAGTGCTAGGTTTTCCATGCCGGATGTCATCCAGCGGCATACGTCGACACCGAAGGGACCCCACATGTTCGACACTCTGGCCAGCCTGGGCCGCGATCTGCAGGCGCTGCCCACGCTCAATGCCTGCCTGGACCGGGCGTTTGCCGATGTCTGCGGGCTGGGCTTCCAGTCGCTGGTCTACGACTACGCGCCGGTCCCGCTGAGTCTGGAAGGCGCATTGATCACTCCGTCGGTGTTCTTGCAGCGCAATGCGCCAGGCGATATGCAGCACGTCTGGTGCGAGCACGGCTATTACCAGCACGACCCGGTGCAGCAGCGCGCGACGCGACGTACTACGCCATTCGTGTGGTCCTACCGCAGCGACGGCGAGATGGAGGGCGTGGAATACGTCGGCAACCAGCATCGGCAGGTCACGCGCTATCTATGCGATAGCGGCATGGGAACCGGTGTCACCGTGCCCTTGCACCTGCCGGGCGGCGCATTCGCGACATTCAGCGCCGCGGTCGACGCGGTCGCGGCCGAGGCGCCACGGCTGGCCGAAGCGCAGCTGTCGCCCTTCCTGCTGCTGGCGCATACCTTCCAGGCACGCGCGCAGGAGCTGCTCGATCCGCAGGAGCGCCGCTGCCAGCACATCGCGTTGACCCGCCGCGAGCGCGAATGCCTGCAGTACTCGGCCAAGGGGCTGACGGCCAAGAACATTGCCGCTGCGCTCAACCGTTCCACCGCCACGGTGAACCTGCATCTGAACTCGGCAGCACGCAAGCTGGGCGCGCGCAATCGCGTCGAGGCCGTGGTACGCGGCATGCATTATCGATTGCTGGAGCCGTAAGCGCGGCGTGTTCAGCTGCGACGGCAGGCCGCGATAGACGAGTTGCCAGCGGGGAAAATTTGCGATCGGTAGGCGCAATCGCTGCACGGGTTGGTGCCCGTCCTGGCGACCAACTACGCGCTCGGCTATCGCGCAGCGGGCTCCGACCTTCGAAAGCGCCACGAACCTGTGAGTTTTGCCAGTTAACGCGCGGCGGTTCGCTCGCTAGGCTCGGCGCTCATTCTTGCCGTTAGCAGGCGCAGGTCATGCAGTCCACCGAGGGTTACGTCGAATTTCGTGGGTACCGGACCTGGTACCGCATCACCGGCGACCTGCGCAGCGACGCCTGCCCGCTGATCGTGCTGCACGGCGGCCCCGGCTGCACCCACGACTATGTGGACAGCTTCAAGGACCTGGCGGCCAGTGGCCGCGCGGTGATCCATTACGACCAGCTCGGCAACGGCAAGTCCACCCACCTTCCCGATGCAGACCCCGGTTTCTGGACGGTGGGGCTGTTTCTGGATGAGTTGCAGGCCCTGATCGCGCAGTTGGGGCTGTCGCAGTACGCGCTGCTGGGGCAGTCCTGGGGCGGGATGCTGGCGGCCGAGCATGCGGTGCGCCGGCCGGCCGGCCTGCGTGCGTTGGTGATCGCCAACTCGCCGGCATCGATGGGCTTGTGGCGCGCTGCCGCGCTACGTCTGCGCGCGCACCTGCCCGAGGACATCCAGGCAGTGCTGGACGCGCACGAAGCGGTCGGCACCCTGGACGACCCGGCCTATCGCGCCGCGAGTCAGATCTTCTACGCCCAGCACGTCTGCCGCGTGTTGCCGTGGCCTGCCGACGTGGCGCGCACCTTCGCCGCCATCGATGCCGACCCGACCGTGTATCACGCCATGAATGGCCCGACCGAATTCCATGTGGTGGGCAGCCTGCGCAACTGGAGCATCGTCGAGCGTCTGCATCGCATCAGCGCACCTACGCTGGTGCTATCGGGCAAGTACGACGAAGCCACACCGGAAACGGTGGAGCCATACGCGCGCCTGATTCCGGACGTGCGGTGGCATGTGTTCGCCAATTCCAGCCATATGCCGCATGTGGAAGAACGCCAGGCGTGCATGCGCCTGGTCGGCAACTTTCTCGACGACCACACGCCGTGGCCGGGCGCGGACCTGGCGCATACGTCCACGCTGGCCAGCCGCGCGGTGTGAGCGGATGGGGCGGGGCGCGTGAGTCCGCACGACCCCGAGCGTGCCCAGCCTGTGAGGCGCTGCTGCGCCGCATCGTGATGGATGCATGACCTGCGCTGCGTGTCGCCTGCGTCGGTGCCAGCAATGTCCGCAGAGCGGTCGTGAAGCGTCGTGGTATCGCGCCACGCAGGTGCGCCTCGACGAGTGGCCGAATCGGTGCATCCAACCCGGATCGCCGCGCTGCGGTCGCACGCTATCGGAGGCGCCGCCTGGTCGGGCCGAAGCGGCCCGGCATTGTCGAACCAGGCAGCGTAGCGCCAGCGCTCGCCCACTGTCGCGATTGAACCGGACAGGCGCAATCACGCCCCGTCTTCAGCGCAGTGGCATGTGATGCCGTACAAACCACGCGCCCCTGCGATGGCGTTGCCGCGACCCACCAATGACCGCCGCAACACCCATCCGTGTGCAGTTGTCACTGCGTAGCGTCCGGTAGCGCATGTGGATGCTTGAAAGCGCATTTGCCGCTACCGACTGCGCTCGAAAGCGCGCGTGAGCAAACCAGCATCGGTCTGCGTTTGCATGCATGAAAAACACATCTGCATACGGAAAAAAATAGCGCGCGCCGCAACCGTGTCCTGTCCCGGGTGTCCCTTGCTGTCTCTTTTGCATGTCCTGCAAGGAGAACACCGTGGCGCGTCAAAGTTTCAGTGATGGATAATTGTTTTATGTTTTAAATCGCGCGAAGAATGCGGCCCCCACGCACCGCTTTGCTGTTGTCGTCGCTCCGGCGCAGGCAGCACGCATCGCTTTTCCACTTCTTTGGGAGAGGCTGCATGATGATCAAGACATTCCAGGGTGCACTTGCGCTTGCACTGTCCGCTTGCGCTGCGGGCGCCATCGCCGGCCCGGTCGGGTACGGTGCCGCCACCACCGGCGGCGGCAGCAAGACACCGCTCAACGTAGCCACCTTCGAGGCGATGCAGGCCGCCATCGACAGTTATTCCGGCAGCGGCGGGTTGGTGCTCAACTACACCGGCAAGTTCGACTTCAACACCATCAAGGACGTCTGCGCACAGTGGAAATTGCCGGCCAAGACCGTGCAGATCAAGAACAAGAGCGACATCACCATCAAGGGTGCCAACGGCTCGTCGGCCAACTTCGGGCTCTGGGTGGTGGGCAATTCCAGCAACGTCATCATCCAGAACATGACCATCGGCCTGCTGCAGGGCGGCGAAGATGCCGACTCGATTTCGTTGGAAGGCAATTCCAGCGGCTCGCCGTCCAAGATCTGGGTCGACCACAACACCGTGTTCGCCTCGTTGACCAAGTGCTCGGGCGCTGGCGATGCGTCTTTCGATGGCGGCATCGACATGAAGAAGGGCGCTCATCACGTCACCGTGTCCTACAACCACGTCTACAACTATCAGAAGGTCGCGCTCAACGGATACAGCGATAGCGACACCAAGAACTCGGCCGCACGCACCACCTATCACCACAACCGTTTCGAGAACGTCGAATCGCGCGTGCCGCTGCAACGTCGTGGGCTGAGCCACATCTACAACAACTACTTCAACAACGTCACCACCTCGGGCATCAATGTGCGCATGGGCGGGGTGGCCAAGATCGAGTCCAACTACTTCGAGAACATCAAGAACCCGGTGACCTCGCGCGACAGCAGCGAGATCGGCTACTGGGACCTGATCAACAACTACGTCGGCGGCGGCATCACCTGGGGCACCCCGGATGGCAGCAAGCCTTACGCCAACGCCACCAACTGGATTACCACCAAGGTATTCCCCGAACCGCTGGGCTACACCTACAGCATCACCCCGGCCGCACAGGTCAAGGCCAAGGTGATCGCCACCGCCGGTGCAGGCACCAACCTGGCCGAGTAAGCGGCAACGGGTTGCGGTCGCACGGATCCCCGGCCTGTCCGGGGATTCGTGTCTGTGGGGTGCGGCATGCAGACGATTCGCGCATCGCCCGCGTATAGCCAGGCACGGCGGTCACTGGTTGTTGCGCACCTGGAGGTGAATCCCCAGGCGGTGGATGCAGGCAAGAGCGCTTCGGGCCGATCGACTCCCGCTCCCGGGCCGGCGTCAAGAGGCGCGGCAGGCGCCGCGACGCGGTATCGTGTCGCGATCCCATCCATCCAAGCCCGTCCATGCCGCTTCCGACCGATCCCGTTGCTGAGCACGCTCCGTCCGCCGCGCCCGCGTTGCGCCATGCGCTGAAACCGCGGCAATTGATGATGATGGGCCTGGGCACGGCGATCGGCGCCGGACTGTTTCTGGGCTCGGGCGTGGGGATCCACGCGGCGGGGCCGGCAGTGCTGGTGTCGTACCTGATCGCCGGAGCGCTGGTGATCATCGTGATGAACGCGCTGGGCGAAATGGCCGCCTCCAAGCCGGCCAGCGGTGCATTTTCGGTGTATGCAGCCGACGCGATGGGGCCGACCGCCGGTGCGACGGTGGGCTGGTTGTGGTGGCTGCAGATCGTGGTGGTGATCGCCGCCGAAGCGGTCGGTGCAGCGGGCCTGCTCGCCTCGGTCTGGCCGGCGTTGTCGGTGCCGTTGCTGGCGGTGGTGTTCATGGCCACCTTCACTGCGATCAATCTGCTCGGCGTGCGTAATTTCGGCGAGTTCGAATTCTGGTTCGCCATCCTCAAGGTCGTTGCGATCGTGGTGTTTCTGCTGATCGGCGTGGCCTTGCTGGCCGGCTGGTTGCCCGGCGTGGCGTCGCCGGGGGTGTCCAACTTCACCCGGAACGGCGGATTCGCGCCGAAGGGACTGGCCGGCATCGGTTCGGCGCTGCTGGTGGTGGTGTTCGCCTTCGGCGGCACCGAAATCGTGGCAGTGGCCGCTGCGGAAACCGCCGACCCGGGCCGCAGCCTGGCACGCACGATTCGTACCGTGGCCTGGCGCATCCTGGTGTTCTACATCGGCTCGATCAGCGTGATCGTGGCGGTGGTGCCGTGGACCAGCGCGACGCTCAGCTCGCCGTTCGCTGCCGTGCTGGAGGTGGCGCGCATTCCCGGCGCGGCCACCGCCATGACCCTGGTCGCCGTGGTGGCGTTGTTGTCGGCGCTCAACGCCAATCTGTACGGCGCCTCGCGGATGATCTTCTCGCTGGCGCAGCGCGGCGAAGCGCCGCGGTTGCTCGGCAGGACCAGCGGCGAGCAGGTGCCGCTGGTGGCGGTGATCGCCAGCGTGCTGTTCGGTTTTGCCGCGGCGGCGCTGGAATTGCTGTACCCCAATAAGGTGTTGCCGATGCTGCTCAACATCGTCGGTGCCACCTGTCTGCTGGTGTGGACCATCTCTCTGCTGTCGCAACTGATCCTGCGCGCACGCGCCGACCGCGCCGGCATCGCGTTGCCGTTCCGCATGCGGGGTTACCCGTTTCTGACCTTGCTGGCCTTGGCGATCCTGGCAGTGATCTTCGTGCTGCTGGCGTCGTCTGCGGACACCCGCGCGCAGTTCCTGTCGATGGTCGGTTTGACTGCCTTCATTGCGGTGGTCAGCGAGCTTGCCCGGCGGACGCGCAGCGCCGCCTAGCATGCTGCAGCGCCTTGCATGCGTACCGTCTGGCGGCAGGACAGGCGCGACGGTTTGACGCAGATGCGACCCCGTGTCGCATCGGGAACCTGCTCGAGCTTCCCTATCATGATGCGGTAGCGCAGGCGGTTGCGATCGACCACCGCAGCGAGTCTCGGCGATCGATCTGCACCCGGTACGCTGCGGTCTCCCCGTTTTCCTGGAGGATTCTCCATGGATGCCTTGCTGTTATCGCGGATCCAGTTCGGATTCGTCATCGCATTCCACGTGCTGTTTCCCGCCTTCACCATCGGGCTGTCCAGCCTGCTGGCTTTTCTCGAATGGCGCTGGCGGCGCACCCGGCTGCCGGTGTGGCGCGAGCTGTATTTCTTCTGGCAGAAGATCTTCGCGGTGTCGTTCGGCATGGGCGTGGTCAGCGGCATCGTGATGGCCTTCCAGTTCGGTGCCAACTGGCCGGAGCTGAGCCGGATCGCCGGCAGCGTGATCGGCCCGTTGCTGAGCTACGAAGTGTTGACCGCGTTCTTCCTCGAAGCCAGTTTCCTGGGCGTGATGATGTTCGGCTGGGGGCGCATTTCCGAGCGTCTGCATTTCTTCGCAACCTGCATGGTGGCGCTGGGCACGCTGTTTTCCACATTCTGGATCCTGTCGTCCAACAGCTGGCTGCAGACCCCGGCCGGCTATGAGGTGGTCGACGGCATCGTGCATCCGGTGGCGTGGCTGAAGATCATCTTCAATCCCTCGTTCCCGTACCGGCTTGCGCACATGGCGCTGGGCTCGTTCATCACCACCTGCTTCGTGGTCGGTGCGGTGGGGGCGTGGTATCTGCATCGCGGCGTGCACCGCGAGGCCGGGCTGCGCATGCTCAAGCTGGCGGTGGCCTTCGCGGCGATCACCGTGCCGCTGCAGATCTTCGTCGGCGACATGCATGGCCTGAACACGCTCAAGCACCAGCCGATGAAGATCGCGGCGATGGAAGCGCACTGGCATGACGAGGGCCAGGACAAGGGCTTGCCGCTGGTGCTGTTCGCCTTGCCCAACGCGCAGGCCGAGCGCAACGATGACGAGGTGGCGATCCCGCGCCTGGGCAGCCTGATCCTGACCCACAGTCTGGAAGGCAGCATCAAGTCGTTGACCTCGGTGCCGCCCGCCGATCGCCCGCCGGTGATGCCGGTGTTCTTCGCCTTCCGTATCATGGTCGGGCTGGGCTCGTTGATGCTGCTGGTGGCCTGGGTCTCGGCGTTCGCCTGGTGGCGCGGCAAGTTATTGCAGTGGCGCTGGCTGCTGGCGACCTGGCGCTGGATGTTGCCGAGCGGCTTCATCGCGCTGGTGTCGGGCTGGTTCGTCACCGAGATGGGGCGGCAGCCATATGTGGTCTACGGCCTGTTGCGCACCGGCGATGCAGTGGGCCCGCAATCGACGCTGATGACCGCGATCTCGCTGGCGGTGTACGTGGTCGGCTATGCCTTCGTGTTCGGCTGGGGCATCTGGTACCTGGTCAAGATCGGCAAGATCGGGCCGACCCCGCATGACGCGCCGCAGCTGGACCACGGCGAACACACGCCGGCACGCCCGCTGTCGGCGGCCGATGAACCGATCGACGGAGCCGCATGATGGACATGAGCAGCGTATTGCCGGTGGCGTGGTTCGCCGTGATCGGCTTCGGGGTGCTGATGTACGTGGTGCTGGACGGCTTCGTGCTCGGCATCGGCATCCTGGCGCCGTTTCGCAAGGACGAAGCGCAGCTGGACCTGATGATGAACACCGCCGCGCCGATCTGGGACGGCAACGAGACCTGGCTGGTGCTGGGCGGGGCAGGGCTGCTGGCGGCGTTTCCCAAAGCGTATGCGGTGATTCTGTCGGCGCTGTATCTGCCGGTGTTGTTGATGGTGATGGCGCTGGTGTTCCGCGGCGTGGCGTTCGAGTTCCGCTTCAAGGCGCATCGCTCGCGGCGGCTGTGGAGCAATGCCTTCGCTGCCGGCTCGATCCTGGCGACGTTTGCGCAGGGCGTGATCCTGGGCGCGCTGGTGCAGGGCCTGCCGATCGAAGACGACCGCTATGTCGGCGGCATCTGGGGCTGGTTCAGTCCCTTCGCGATGTTGACCGGCGCGGCGCTGGTGTTCGGCTACGCCCTGCTCGGCAGCACCTGGCTGATCCTCAAGACCGAAGGCCATGGGCAACAGCTCGCGCGCCAGTTGAGCCGGCCGTTGACCATCAGCGTGTTGATCTTTATCGGCCTGGTCAGCGCGTGGTTGCCGTCGCTGCAATCGCATGTGATGGACCGCTGGTTCAGCGGTGCGCATTACCTGTGGCTGGTGCCGGTGCCGGTGCTGGTCGCCATCGTGGGGTTCGCGCTCTGGCGTTGTACCGACGTGGGGCGGCCGGATACGCCGCCATTCCTGTTGGCGATGGGCCTGTTCGTGCTCGGCTTTCTCGGCCTGGTGCTGGGCATGTGGCCGTATCTGGTGCCGCCGGTCTACACCATCTGGCAGGCCGCCGCGCCGTCGTCTTCGCAGTTGTTCGCGCTGATCGGCCTGGTGGTGTTGCTGCCGCTGATCCTGGGTTACACGGTATGGTCGTATCGCGTGTTCCGCGGCAAGGTCACCGCGGATACCGGGTACCACCATTGATCGAGCGCAGACCGCATCCGCGCGATGCGCCGCCCGCTCAGCGCAGGCGCTGCTTGAACATCCACTCCCACATCGCCGGGTCCGCGTAGGTCGCGTCCCAGGCGTTGTGGTTACCGTCCGGATATTCGCTGTAGCGCACGTTGGCACCGATGCCTTTGGCGGCGCGGTACAGCGCACGGTCGTCGTGCGGTGGCACCGAGTCGTCCTTGGCGCCATGGAACATCCAGATCGGCACGTGCCTGAGCTGGGTGACCGCAGCGGTATACGGGTCGGCTTCCTTGGCCACCAGGCTGACATAGAGCGTGCGACGCTCGTCGCGGGGCGCCTTGAGCGCACCGCAGATCGGCACGATCGCGGCAAACCGCTGCGGCTGCATCAGCCCAATTTCCCAGGCGCCATAACCGCCCATCGAGATGCCGGTGAGATAGGTACGCTGCGGGTCCGCATCGAATTCGGCACTGGCCGCATCCAGCGCGGCGATCGCCATGCGTGCATTGATGCCCAGCCACTCCTCGTCGTCGGGCACCTGCGGCAACACCACCAGGGCGGGGAACTCGGCGGTGTGTTCGCTCAGGTACGGGCCAACGCCCACTTCGGCCTGATCGCGCCCGTTGTCGCCGCGTTCGCCCGAGCCATGCAGGAACAGCACGATCGGGCGCGGTTGCGGCGCCTTGGAGGTCGGCACGAACACCTGATAGCGGTAGAGCCGTCCTTCCAGCTGCAGCGTGCGGGTGACGAAATGGCCGCGGCGTCCGTCGTGGTGGCGCTCAGCCATGCTGGAACAGCCGGCCAGTACCAGTGCAAGAATCGCAAGAACAAGACAACGACGGATCACGCCCACCTCCTGACCGATGACATACCCGCAGTATCGCCGCAGGCAGGCGTGCTGGCATGTCGCATTGCGGCGATTTCTGCCGAATCTTCGTCCGATCCTTGCCGCTGTGTGCCCGGCACGAAGTTCGGCGCAATTGCCGGACACGACGGCTACGGCAGCAGGATCAGCGTCGCCAGGCCGAGGAAGCTCAGAAACCCCATCACGTCGGTCAGCGTGGTCAGGATCACGCCACCGGCCAATGCCGGATCGAAGCCCAGCCGTTTCAGCGTCACCGGGACCAGTACCCCACCGAACGCGGCGGTGAGCATGTTCAAGGTCAGCGCGGTGCCGATCACCAGCGACAGCATCGGCTGCTGGAACCAGGCCAGCACGATCAGGCCCAGGCCCACGCCCAGCACCAGGCCGTTGATCAGCGCGACGGTGAGCTCCTTCTTGAGCAAGGTCATCACGTTGGAAGAGCCGATCTGGCCCAGTGCCAGGCCGCGCACCATCAGGGCCAGCACCTGGGTGCCGGCGTTGCCGCCCATGCCGGCGACGATCGGCATCAGCGCCGCCAGTGCCACCAGCTTCTCGATCGTGCCTTCGAATCGGCTGACCACGCTGGACGCAAGGAACGCGGTGCACAGGTTGATGCCCAGCCAGATCAGGCGGCGGCGGAATGCGCGCCGCGCCGGGCTGAACATATCCTCGTCCTCGTCCAGACCGGCTGCGCTCATGGCCTGGTGTTCGGCCTGTTCGCGGATGATGTCGACCACGTCGTCGATGGTGATGCGGCCGAGCAGGATGTTGTTGTCGTCCACCACCGGCGCGGAGATCCAGTCGTGATCCGAGAAGCGCCGCGCGACCTCGTCGGAGCCATCGCCGACATCGATCGCCGGTTGTTCGTCGTCGATCAGGCGATTGACCGGCGTGCTGTCCTCATGCGTGACCAGCGCGGCCAGCGACACCCGGCCCAGGTACTGATGGCGCCGGCTCACCACGTACAGGTGATCGGTGTGATCGGGTAGTTCGCCGCGCAGGCGCAGATAGCGCAGCACCACATCGACATTGACGTCGGCGCGCACCGTCACCACATCCGGATTCATCAGGCGGCCGGCGGTGTCTTCCGGATACGACAGCACCTGCTCGAGCCGCTCGCGGTTCTCGCGGTCCATCGACTTGAGCACTTCGTCGATGACGGTGTCGGGCAGGTCTTCGACCAGATTGGCCAGATCGTCGATGTCGAGGTCTTCGACCGCGGCGACGATCTCGTCGGTGTCCATGTCGGCCAGCAGGCTTTCGCGCACTTCATCGCCGACATGCAACAGCACTTCGCCGTCGTCTTCCGGGTCGACCAGCCCCCACACCACTTCGCGCTTGCCGGGCGGCAGCGACTCCAGCAGGTTGCCGATCTCGGCCGGCGCCAACGTATTGACCAGCCGTCGTACCGGGCCCAGGCGTCCGCTATCGAGCGCATCGGACAGCAATCGCAGCTGGCGCGCGGTCTTGTCGTGGCGGACGGCTTCGGCCATGCGCGGCTCCCTGGAAGAGTGGACACGTCCCGATGGAAGACGCGGTGCTGAGTCAGCACGGCATTATCGCTTGCGCATGGTGACGAAACATACAGTGCCGCTCGCAACGCGCTTGAACATCGCCTGCGCGATGACGCAATCACTCAGCGCGTCAGGCCCTGCGCGACGTTGGCCAGCCACTTCTCGATACCCTTGCGGTCGCGCGCGCGCAGCAGCTTGTCGCCCTGCACGCGCAACTCGCCCAGGTGGATGTCGCGCACCGCACGGCGCACTTCCAGCAGCGTGGCCGGATGCAGGCTGAACTCGGTGAGCCCCAAGGCCAGCAACATCGGTACGAAACGCGGGTCGCCCGCGATCTCGCCGCACACCGCCACCGGCTTGGCATACGCGCGCCCGGTGGCGATCACCTGCGCGATCAGGCGCAACACCGCCGGATGCAGCGGCGAATACAACTCGCCCAATGCCTCGTTGTTGCGATCCACCGCCAGCAGGTACTGCACCAGATCGTTGGTGCCGATCGACAGGAAATCGATATCGTCGACAAAGCAGTCCAGCGCCAGGGCCGCAGCCGGTACTTCGATCATCGCGCCGAGCGGAACGTGCTCGGCGATCTCGTGCCCTTGTTCGCGCAACTGCGCGGCCAGCTTCTTGATCTGCCGGCGCAGCAGCTGGACTTCCTCGCGGCCGCTGACCATCGGCACCAGGATGCGCACCGGCCCGTAGCCGGAGGCGCGCAGGATTGCGCGCAACTGCGCCTGCGCCACCGCAGGGCGGGCCAGCGACAACCGCACCCCGCGCAAGCCCAGCGCCGGGTTGTCCTCATCGCTCAAGGTCAGGCCGGTGCGGTCGGCCTTGTCGGCGCCCAGGTCCAGCGTGCGGATGGTGACCGGTCGGCCGCTCATGCCCAGCACGGTGTCGCGATAGGTGTGGAACTGTTCTTCTTCGTCCGGCAGCTCGTTGCGCTGCAGGAACAGGAATTCGGTGCGATACAGGCCAAGGCCGCTGGCGCCGAGCGCGTGCGCCTTGGCCACGTCCTCCAGCGATTCGGCATTGGCCAGCAGCGTGATATCGACGTTGTCGCGCGTGCGCGTGGGTTTGGAGCGCAGCCGGCCGAGTTCGCGCTGTTCCTTGGCCAGCGCGCGCAGGCGCTCGCGGTAGTCGCGCAGATGCTCGGGCTTGGGATCGACGATCACCTGGCCGGAACCGGCATCGACGATCAATACATCTCCATCGTCGATCCGCTGTACCGCATCGCTCACCCCCACCACCAGCGGCAGGTGCAGGCTGCGCGCCAGGATCGCGCTATGCGACAGCGCGCTGCCGGCAGTGGTGACGATGCCGACCACCCCTTGTGCCTGCAGCTGCGCCAGCTCCGACGGCGCCACGTTGTCGCAGACCAGGATCTCGCCGGCCACGCCCTTGAGGTCGGGCGCGCGCTTGTGCAAGAACGCATGGATGCGGCCGATGACGTGATCCAGATCGTCCATGCGGCTCTTGAGGTAGGCGTCCTCCATGCCGTCGAACACCGCCGCCAGCCGGTCGCGCTGCACGCGCAAGGCGTAGTCGGCGCTGTAGCGGTGGGTGCGGATCAACTCGTCCAGGCCTTGTAGCAGCTCCGGGTCGTCGAGCAGCAGCGCATGCAGTTCGAGGAATTCGCCGACCTCGCGCGCAAGCGCGCCATGCAGGCGATCGCGCAGCTGCTGCATCTCGGTGCGTGCCGCCTCGATCGCCACATGCAGGCGCTGCAGCTGCGTCTCCACCTGGCTGGCAGGCACGCGCTGTTCGGCCACTTCCAGCGTGTGGCTCTGGCGCACGCGCGCGCGTCCGAGCGCGTTGCCGCGCGAGGCGGCGTGTCCACGCAGACGCAGGCTCATGTGCGGCCCTGGCGCGGCCGCGCCCTGTCGGTCAGCCCCGCACCGACGCAGCGCATGCTCAGCTGTCCTCGTCGAAACGACGCTCGAACAGGTCCACCAGCGCCTGCAGGGCCTGCGCTTCGTCTTCGCCATCCAGCCGCACCACCACGCTGGTACCCTGGCCGGCGGCCAGCAGCATCACGCCCATGATGCTCTTGGCATTCACCTCGCGGCCCTTGGCCGCCAGGGTGGCGTTGCTGCGATAGGACGACAGCGTCTGCACCAGCTTGGCGGTTGCCCGCGCATGCAGTCCGAGTCGGTTGGAAACTATGAGTTCGCGTTCAAGCATCGTCGATGATCGCTCCGTTGCGGGTACCTGCCGCCGCGGTGGCGGGCAGCTCCTGCAATCCTTGTTCGGGGTAGTTCATCACCCGCAGCAGCATCGGCAGGCTGAGCGCGGACACCCGGCGAACCGGCGTGCCGAGCTTTGCCAACCGGCTGGCGAGATTGCTGGGGCTGGCGCCGTACAGGTCGGTCATGACCAGCACGCCGTCGCCGCTGTCGACCCGTCGCATCGCCGACGAGGCCTGGGGCAGCAACGCGTCCAGGTCTGCATCGAGCGGCACATCGAAGGCTTCGGTCTTCAGCGGCAACTGCCGCAACAGCCCCGTCGCCACGTTCAACAACGCCGCGCCGATGCCGGGATGAGTAATGAGGAGAATGCCACAGGCCATGCCGAAACGTTAACAGGTCGGCATGACCGCGCGATAGCGTTTGCCGGCACCGATGTGTTGCGAAATGAATAGCCGTTTAGGACGCCATAACGTCACGCGCGCAATGCCTGCAACGCGCGCTGCGGCCGGCGCGGCCACGATCCGTGACGTCGGTCGTCTTCGATGCGTTCCGCATCACAAGCGAGCGCTGCAGTCAGTAGGCGGGCAAGCAACGCATGATCGAAATACGCTGATGAAATGCACCAATGACATGTTTTTTGCAGACCGCATGACACCGCTTTGCCGAATCCCGATTTCCCAATCCCAGCCCTTCAATCCTGCTCCCGATGAAACGTCGCCACCTCCGGCCAGCCCTGTTCGCGCGCATGCCGCGCCATGCGCTCGGCCAGATACACCGAGCGGTGCTTGCCGCCGGTGCAACCGAAGGCGATGGTCACGTAACTGCGGGTATCGTTGCGCAGCCGCGGCAGCCAGGTGTCGAGCAGGTCCACGATCTGCGCGCTGTAGCGCACCACGTCCGGTTCCTTGTCCAGATAGTCGCGCACGCCTGCATCGCGGCCGGTGAGCGGGCGCAGCTCCGGGTCCCAATGCGGATTGGGCAATACGCGCGCATCGAACACGAAGTCGGCCTCGGCCGGCACGCCGCGTTTGTAGGCGAACGATTCGAACAGCAGCGACAGCCGGTCGTTGCTGCCGAGCGCGAATTCGGTGACTACGCGGCGACGCAGCTGGTGCACGTTGAGCGTGCTGGTGTCGATGATGGCATCGGCCTGCGTGCGCAGCGGTTCGGTCAACTGCCGCTCGCGGGTGATCGCTTCCGGCAATGCCAGGCCGAGATGGCTGAGCGGATGGCGGCGGCGGGTATCGGCGTAGCGCTTGATCAGCGCCTCGTCGCTGGCCTCGAAAAACAGCAGCCGTGCTTCGATGCCGTATTCCTGCGCGGCCTGGCGCCATTGCGCCAGCTGGGTCAGATCGCTGCGGCTGCGCACATCGATGCCCACCGCCAGGCGCTGATCGCCGAGCGGGTTGCCACGCAGGCGGCTGCGCACGAAATCCGGCAGCAGCTCCACCGGCAGGTTGTCCGAGCAGTAGTAGTCCAGATCCTCGAAGGTCTTCAACGCGACCGATTTGCCCGAGCCGGACAGCCCGCTCACGATCATCAACGTGGAGGGCGCGGTACTCATGGCGTGCGTCGCTCCAGCAGGTTGCTGTGGCGGGCGATGAACATCGCCGCCGGGTCGATGCCCTTGGTGCGCAGGATATGCAGGCGCGTCGCAGCTTCGGTCAGCACCGCCAGGTTGCGGCCGGGCATCACCGGCAGGGTGATCAGCGGCACGTCCAGGTCCAGCACATGCCGGCTGCCGGAATCGCCGGTCAGGCGTTCGTAGCCGGACGGGGTGGGCTCGGTCATCGGGCGGGTCAGGTGCACGATCAGGCGCAGGTACTTGTTCTTCTTCACCGCGGTGTCGCCGAACATGTCGCGCACGTTCAATACGCCCAGGCCGCGCACTTCCAGCAGGTCCTGCAGCAGTTCCGGGCAGGTGCCGTCGAGCACGTCGGGCGCGATCTGGGTGAACTCGGGCGCGTCGTCGGCCACCAGCCGGTGGCCGCGGCTGAGCAGTTCCAGCGCCAGCTCGCTCTTGCCCGAGCCGGCTTCGCCGGTGATCAACACGCCGATCGAATAGATCTCCATGAACACGCCGTGCAGCGTGACCCGTGGCGCCAGCGTGCGTGCCAGGTGATAGGACAGATGATTGAGCAGCTCGTGGCCGCGCTTGGGCGAGATCCACAGCGGCGTGTTGGATTCGTCGGCGGCCGCGCGCAGGTCTTCCGGGCAGGACTGGTTCTTGCTGATCGCCAGCGCCAGCGGCTGCACCTGGATGATCTTCTCGATGGTTTCCCAGCGTTGCCGCGCATCCAGCGAGTCCAGCCAGGCCAGCTCTTCGGTGCCCAGGATCTGCACCTTGTTTGGATAGATCACGTTGAGATAGCCGGCCAGCGACGGGCGGCGCGCATTGTTGCTGCCAGCCTCGATCTCGCGGTGCTCGCCCTTCTGGCCGGCGACCCAGCGCAGCGCCAGCTTGTCGCGCTGCTGGTCGAACAGTTCGCGTGCGGTGATGCTGGTATTCATGCGGCGCTGGCCTGTGCTGGCGGTGCGTCGGTAAGCAGCGCCATCAAGGCGTCCGCATTGGGGGCGGCGCGCAACTGCTGACGGAAGTCCGCATCGGAAAATCGCTCGGCCAGTTCCGACAGCAGCATCAAGTGCTGGTGGGTGTAGTGCGCAGGCACCGCCATCGCGAAGATCAGGTCCACCGGCTCATCGCCACCGAAGGCCACCGGCGTGTCCAGCCGCAGCAATGCGCCACGGGGTTCGGTGAGATTGGGACAACGCCCATGCGGGATGGCGATGCCGTGGCCGATGGCGGTGCTGCCCAGGGCCTCGCGTTCGCACAGGTTGGCGTAGAGCTCGTCGGCGCCGGCCTGACGGCAGGACAGCAGGTCGGCGGCGGTATGCAGGACGGTGTCGCGATCGGCGGCCGGCGACACCACGGTGCGCACGGCCGCCATCAGATCGGTTAAAGGCATGAGGGCATCAAGCGGGAAGCGTCATGCGGGATTGTCGCGCACCTCGCGTGCATGGTGGTTACATTTCTTTTCCTTGTGCTTGAGCACCAGGCGGTCGAGCTTGTCGACCAGCAGGTCGATGGCCGCATACATGGTGGAGCCGCTGGCATCTGCGTGCAGGGTGCGACCGGGAAGGTTGACGGTGGCGACCACGTGATGGTCTGGCTTGCGAACGGCCAGCTGGGTTCGGACTTCACAGTGCTGGTCGAAATGGCGCTGCAGTCGTTGCAGCTTGCTTGCCACGTACTCCCGCAGCGCGGGGGTCACTTCAAGCTGGTGGCCATACGTCTCGATACGCATCGGATACCTCCATTGGTCGGTGGGCCAATGAACCTTTCCGGTGATCCGACTAACGCGGCGCAGGCCGGCGTTGCGGTGGGTGCAACGTCAGGCGATACGGACGCGTTCGTGGGAGGCGGAAATGTTCATGGCCTCACGATACTTCGCAACCGTGCGCCGCGCCACTGGCACGCCGGAAGTTTTCAGCAGATCCGCCAACTTGGCGTCCGAGAGCGGTTTGCGCGGGTTTTCCGCCTCGATCAGACGCCGGATCATGGCCTGGATGGCGGTGCTGGAGGCCTCGCCGCCGCTGTCGGTGTCGATCCCGGAGGCGAAGAACGAGCGCAGTGCGATGGTGCCGCGCGGGGTGCGCACGTATTTGCGGGCGATCGCGCGGGAAATGGTGGATTCGTGCAGGCCGAGCTCGCCGGCGATCTCGCGCAGCGTGAGCGGGCGCAAGGCCTGCGCCCCGAATTCCAGGAACCCGGCCTGGTGCTGCAGCAGGCAGCGCACCACCCGCAGCAGGGTCTCGCCGCGCGCCGCCAGGCTCTTGAGCAGCCAGCGCGCCTCCTGCAGCTGGCCGCGCAGGTAGCCGGCGTCGGACTCGCCGCAGCTGCGGATCAGGTTCTCATAGCCGCGGTGGATGGTGACCTTGGGCTGCGCACGACCGGCCAGCGAGGCCCGCCACACGCCACGCTGGCGCCAGATCACGCAGTCCGGCACCACATAGGTGTCCTGCGAGAGGTCGCCGATCTGCTTGCCCGGGCGCGGGTCTAGCGAGCGCACCAGCTGGACCGCCTGGTCGACATCGGCGGTGGAGCGCTTGAGTTCGTGCGCCACCCCGGCCACGCCGCTGCGCGGCAGGCGCTCCAGCGGGCCGGCGACGATCTGCAGCGCCAGCTCGCGCCCCGGGGTGGCCGGGTCGAGCGCGGCCAGCTGCAGTGCCAGGCATTCGCCCAGGGTGCGGGCACCCACGCCGACCGGGTCGAAGCGCTGGATCTGGTGCAACACGGTGAGCACGTCGGCCTCGTCCACCGCCGCGCCGAGCGCCAGCGTTTCCAGAATGGCCGACAGCGGTTCGCGCAGGTAGCCGTCTTCGTCCAGCGCATCGATCAGCAGCGCGCCGATCTGGCGGTCGCGCGGCGACAGCGGCGACAGGTGCAGCTGCCAAAGCAGGTGGTCGGCCAGCGTTTCGGGTTCGGCCACGCGCTCGGCGGCATCGCCGGACTCGTCGTCGTCGAAGCTGCCGCCGCTGCCCGAGCCGGTCCACTGCAACTCGTCCTGCGACCAGTCGTCGTCGCGCTCGGCCGGCGCGGGCTCTTCGCGCGGGGTGTCGTCGGTGGAGGCGGCCAACGACGCTTCCACCGGCAGCTCGTTGGCCGCATGCGCGGCTTCGTCGGCCCATTCCAGCAGCGGGTTGGTCTCCACCGCTTCGGCGATTTCCAGTTCCAGCTCGGTGGTGGACATCTGCAATAGCTTGATCGCCTGACGCAACTGCGGCGTCATGACCAACTGCTGTCCTAGCGATGTCTGAAGCCGGGCTTTCATGCGGGCACTGACTGGAAAAATCGATGGCGCGGCGACGCGCTCAAAGGCGGAAAGTTTCCCCCAGATACACGCGACGGACGTCGGGATTGGCTAGCAGCGCATCTGGTGCCCCCTGCGCCAGCACGCCCCCCTCGGCGAGAATATACGCGCGGTCACAGATTCCCAAGGTTTCGCGCACGTTGTGATCGGTGATCAGCACGCCGATGCCGCGTTCCTTGAGGTGGATGATGATGCGCTGGATCTCGCCGACCGAAATCGGATCGACGCCGGCAAACGGTTCGTCGAGCAGCATCATCCGCGGCTTGGCCGCCAGCGCGCGCGCGATCTCGCAGCGCCGCCGCTCGCCGCCGGACAGGCTGGCGCCGAGCTGGTCGGCCACGTGGGTGATCTGCAGTTCTTCCAGCAGCGAGACCAGTTCCTTCTCGCGGCCGGCGCCATCCAGTTCTTCGCGCAGCTCCAGCACCAGGCGGATGTTGTCGGCCACGGTGAGCTTGCGGAAGATCGAGGGCTCCTGCGGCAGATAGCCGACGCCGAGCTTGGCGCGCGCGTACATCGGCTCGGCGGTGAGATCGCGGCCGTCCAGCTCGATACGCCCGGCATCGGCCTCGACCAGGCCGACGATCATGTAGAAGCAGGTGGTCTTGCCGGCACCGTTGGGCCCGAGCAGACCGACCACTTCGCCGGCCTCGAGCGTGAGGCCGAATTCCTTGACCACTTCGCGTTGCTTGTACTTCTTGCGCAGACCGGTGGCGACCAGCATTACTTCTTCCCCTGCGGCTTGGTCGCGGGCTTGGCGGCCGGCGTGGCAACAGGCGTGGCTGCCGCTGGCGCCGCCGTCTTCGGCTGGATGATGGTGCGCACGCGGCTACCGTCGCCGCCGCTCTGCATGTTGCCGGTCTTGGTGTTGTAGACCATGCGCTGGCCGGCGTTGGTGCCCTTGGGCGAGTCGACCTTGTAGTTGCCGGTCAGCACGATGACTTCGTTGGCGACCTGGTACTCGATGGTGTCGGCCTGGCCGTTCATCATCGCGCCGTCGTCCATCTGCTGCTTCAGCGTGGCCTGCTTGCCGGTCAGCACGACGCGGTCGGTCTGGCCGTTCTTCTGAAAAATGTCGGCGGTGTCGGCGTGGATTTCCAGCGTGCCCTGGGTGATCACCACATTGCCGCTGAAGCGGCACTTGCCGCTGTCGTCGAGCATGTTGCAGTCGTTGGCATTGGAGTCGATCGCCATCGGCTGATTGCGGTCGCTGGTCTTGGCCATCGCAAGGGCGGGCAGCAGCAGCGCGGCAAACGCCAGCTTAGCGGGCAGCATTCGGTTCATAACGGGTCTTGACCTGGGAAAGGAGCTTGTACTGGCGTGATTTGAGATCGGCCTCGAAGCCGACCCCGCTCTGCATGATACCCGGCCGGCTCATGCTCACCGGGGCAGCGGTCTTGGCGAGATTCTGCTGCGGGAACACGTCCAGGCTCTGGGTGCGGAACGTGGTCGGCGGGGTCGCGCCGCCGGTGGGGCTGTCGCCCTCGACATCGCCGCGCAGGCGCAACTCGTCGCCCTTGGGGCTGATCCAGCCGGTCTTGGAGCGCAGCGTCCACGGTTGATTGGTGTTGTCGGGCAACAGGAACACCGGGGTGGTGACCTCGGAGGTGCGATCGGCGCGGTTGCGATGCATCTCCGGCGCACGCAGCGTCATCGATTCCTTGCCGGTTTCCTTGTCCAGCGCAATCAGTTCGAAATCGCGCAGCACGTAATCGGCGCGCGAATCGTCCACCGCCGCCGCAACCGGGCGCGCGCGCTGCTGCCAGGCCGACCAGCCGGAGATCACCGCGGCAGCCAACAACACCACGCCCAGGGTGGTGCGCCAGTTCCAGCTCATGCGGAAAACCTTTCGATGATGCCCTCGACCTGGCCTTGCGCGGCCAGCACGACATCGCAGACCTCGCGCGCGGCACCTTCGCCGCCACGTGCCCGGGTATGCCACTGCACGCGCTCGGCGATCCACGGGTGCGCGTTGGCCGGTGCGACCGGCAGGCCGACCGACAGCAGGGCCGGCAGGTCGGGCAGGTCGTCGCCCATGAACAACACCTGGTCCAGCGACAGGCCGTGCTCCTGGCACAAGGCCAGCACGGCCAGACGCTTGTTCTTGACCCCGATCTGCACGTGCAGGCCCAGATCCTGGCCGCGCTTCTCCGCCGACAGGCTGGCGCGCGCAGTGATCAGCGCGACATGGATGCCGGCATGGTCGAGCTGCTTGAGCCCCTGGCCGTCGAGCACATTGAAGGACTTGCTCTCGTTGCCGGCGTGGTCGTAGTACAGACGGCCGTCGGTCAGGGTGCCGTCGACGTCGAAACAGGCCAGGCGGATACGCGCGGCGCGGTCGGTGATGTCGGCGGGCAGGTGCTGCAAAGGGGAGTAGGGCATCGGCACGGATCGGTGAGAACGGGGTTCCAACGGTAGAAAACTGAACCTGTTAAACCACTTTGGCGCGCAACAGGTCGTGAATGTTCAATGCGCCGACCGCGCGCTGCTGCGCGTCGACCACGATCAAACCGTTGATCTTGTAATCCTCCATCAACCGCGCGGCTTCGGCGGCCAGTTGGTCGGCGCCGATGGTGCGTGGGTTGCGCGTCATCACCTGCGCAATGCCGGCGCTGCGTACGTCGATGTCGCTGTCCAGTGCGCGGCGCAGATCGCCATCGGTGAACAGACCGATCAGGCGGTCCTCGCCATCAACCACCGCGGTCATGCCCAGGCGCTTGCGGCTCATTTCCATCAGCGCCTCGCTCAGGCTGGCGTCCTCGCGCACGCGCGGCAGGTCATCGCCGCTGTGCATCACGTCGGTGATGTGCAGCAGCAGGCGCCGGCCCAGGCTGCCGGCCGGATGCGAGCGCGCAAAGTCGTCGGCGGTGAAGCCGCGCGCGTCCAGCAGCGCCACCGCCAGCGCGTCGCCCATCGCCAGCGAGGCGGTGGTGCTGGAGGTGGGCGCCAGATGCAGCGGGCAGGCTTCGGCGGACACGCTCACATCCAGATGCACGTCGGCCGCCTGGGCCAGCGAGGAGCTCGGGCGCCCGGTCATGGCGATGATCGGGTTGCCCTGGCGCTTGAGCACCGGCAACAGCATGCGCACCTCGTCCGATTCGCCGGAGTAGGACAGCGCCAGCACGATGTCGGCCTCGGTGATCATGCCCAGGTCGCCGTGCCCGGCCTCGCCCGGATGCACGAAAAACGCCGGGGTGCCGGTGGAGGCCAGCGTGGCGGCGATCTTGCGCGCGATATGCCCGGATTTGCCCATGCCGGTAGCCACCACGCGCCCGCGCGAGGCCAGCACCAGCCGGCAGGCCGCGGCGAAGTCGCTGCCGATCCGCGCGCCCACGCCGGCCAGGGCCTCGCGCTCGATATCCAGTACGCGCTGGCCGCTGGCGACCAGGCTGGCGTCGCTGGCGGTGGCGGAGGGCAGGTGCGAGACGGCCATGCGGGACTCGGGTGAAGAGTAGAATGTGCGCTCATTTTATGAGGAAACGCCCTTTGGACGCCGAAACCATCCGTAAACTCATCGAATCCGGCTTGCCCGAAGCCCGCGTCGACGTGCACGGCGACGACGGCGTGCACTTCGAGGCGACCGTGATCAGCCCCGCCTTCGCCGGCAAGGCCCCATTGGCGCGCCACCGCATGGTCTACGCGACCCTGGGCGAACTGATGGGCGGAGCGATCCACGCGCTGCAGCTCAAGACGCTGACGCCCGACGAAGGCTGAGCGTCTGTCGGACATTGGGCTGGTCGGGCTGTGCATCCGCCCCGACTGCCAAGTGCCCGGCCGCTCCTGGCGCCCTTACCTTTCCCCCGACGTCCCTTTTCGGATTCCCCAAGCTCCCATGGCAAAAATCGTAGTGACCGGCGGCCAAGCGCTGCACGGTGAAGTCAATATTTCCGGCGCCAAGAACGCGGTGCTGCCGATCCTGTGCGCGACCCTGCTGGCCGATGCGCCGGTGGAGATCAGCAACGTGCCGCACCTGCACGACGTGATCACCACGGTGAAGCTGCTCAGCGAACTGGGCGCCGAGGTGACCATCGACGAAGGCACGCTGGCCAAGGGCCGCTCGATCCTGGTCGACCCGCGCTCGGTGACCCACCAGGTTGCGCCCTATGAGCTGGTCAAGACCATGCGCGCCTCGATCCTGGTGCTGGGCCCGCTGCTGGCGCGCTACGGCACCGCCGAAGTGTCGCTGCCCGGCGGCTGCGCGATCGGCTCGCGCCCGGTGGACCAGCACATCAAGGGCCTGCAGGCGCTGGGTGCGGAGATCAGCGTGGAAAACGGCTACATCAAGGCCACCAGCAACGGGCGCCTGAAGGGTGGCCGCTACGTGTTCGACATGGTCAGCGTCACCGGCACCGAGAACGTACTGATGGCCGCTGTGCTGGCCGACGGCACCACCGTGCTGGAAAACGCGGCGATGGAGCCGGAAGTCACCGACCTAGCCGACTGCCTGACCGCGCTCGGTGCGCAGATCGAGGGCGCCGGCACGCCGCGCATCGTGGTGCAGGGCGTCGAGCGCCTGGGCGGCGGGCACCATGCGGTGCTACCGGATCGCATCGAGACCGGCACCTTCCTGGTTGCCGCGGCGATGACCGGCGGCAGCGTCACCGTGCGTCGTGCACGTCCGGACACCCTGGACGCGGTGCTGGACAAGCTCACCGAAGCCGGCGCCAGCATCACCACCACCGCCGACAGCATCACGCTGGACATGCACGGCAGGCGCCCGCGCGCGGTCAACCTGATCACCGCGCCGTACCCGGCGTTCCCGACCGACATGCAGGCGCAGTTCATGGCGCTCAACTGCGTGGCCGATGGCGTGGGCGTGATCAACGAAACCATCTTCGAAAACCGCTTCATGCACGTCAACGAGCTGCTGCGCCTGGGCGCGGACATCCAGGTCGAAGGCCATACCGCGATCGTGCGCGGCACCGAGCGTCTCAGTGGCGCGCCGGTGATGGCGACCGACCTGCGCGCCTCGGCGTCGTTGATCCTGGCCGGACTGGTGGCCGACGGCGATACCACCATCGACCGCATCTACCACCTGGACCGTGGCTACGAAAACATCGAGGAGAAGCTGGGGGCGCTGGGCGCGACCATCCGGCGCATCGCATGATCCTGCGCGGGCGGTTCACCACCCGGCGCAAGATCCTGCTCGGCGCGATCGTGCTGATCCTGGCGTGGCTGGCGTATGCCTGGTCGGTCGGTATGGCGATCACCCAAGGCGTCGAGTTCAAGGACATGGACTGGAACAACGACGGCACCGCCAGCCGCGACGAGATCGCGCAGTCGTTCTATGCGGTGGCGGTGAAAAAGACCGTCGAAGGCAAGCGTCATTGCGATCTGTTCTATTGGCGCAAGAATGACCAGCAGATCCGCGTGGACTGCCGCACGGTGTTCTCCAGCGGCGATGACAAGGCTGCGGCCAAGCCCTGAGGAGTGATAGGTCGGTGTGGATAGATCAGCCGTTGAGCGGCTGATCTGCGGCTTGGTTGCAGGGCCCTTGCCCGTCCACCATCGCGGGACACGCTGCAAGTACGTCCTTGTAAGCGCTTACGCGGCATCCATGCCGCGTAAGGTCCCGCGACGGTGAACAGGCAAGGACCCGTCGAAATGGTCGGTGTGCATGTTTTCAACAAAACAACCCACTCACTCTCTGGTGCGGTGTCCTTGCCGATTGCGGGACCGTGTGGCGGCATGGATGCCGCCACCGAGCCCCCAGGGACGGGTTCACGGCGTGTCCCGCGAGCGGTGAGGGCACCGCGCCTTCGACCCACTGACTCCTAAAGCCTTGCGCCTTGGCGCGCTCTTAAAATGCCAGGTGCATCCCGCTTAGCGCAGGCCCTTGATGGTCAGATCCAGCGCGTCCTGGCCTTTTTCCTTCTGCAACAGGCGCGCCGGCACCGGCAGGTCCTTGACCACCCAGGCGATCAATTCCTTGTCGCCGTCCACGCGCGACACCTTGGTCGCCTGTTCCTGCTTGCCGTTGACGGTGATGGTTTCCTTGCCGATCACCTTGTAGCTCATCGGCTTGATGCGGCCTTCATCGACCATGCGGTAGTTCAGCGGCTTGCCGGCTGCCAGGTCGCGGGTGATCGCCAGGTTGATCAGCAGCGCATCCATGTCGCCGGGCTGCAACTTCACCGGGCCACGGCGATCCGGCTTGATGTCGCCGCCCCAGGTGGCCTGGCTGGTTTTCCAGTCGTAATTGGCGGTGACGTTGCGGCGCTTGACCATCATCGACGAGGTGTCGTTGCTGCTGACCGGGCGCAGTTGGCCGTTGCTCTCTTCGAACACCGTGCTCTGGGTCAGGTTGGCCAGCTGGTTCTGGATGGTGAGCGTGTAGCGCCACTGATTGGCGCCGGCGGCGGCCAGGGTCATGGTGCCATTGGCCTGCATGCCCATGTAGTTGGCCGAATAATCGGCCTGGAACGGCTGCATGGCGAACGCGGGCAGGCTGGCCACGGCCAGTGCGGCAGCGGCAATCAGCGAACAGGTGCGGGAAACGGTGTGCATGGGTCAGGCTCCTTGATATTCGACCAGGCGTAGATCGACCTGATCCTCACCTTTGTCACGTTGCAGGATGCGTACCGGCGTGGGAACTCCGTTGGCGATCCAGAGGATGGTTTCGTTGTCGCCGCTGTTGACGCGGTACACGCGCAACGCGTCGTAGCTCAGATCGCCGACCTGCACCACTTCGGTGGCATCGGCGACCTTGTAGTCGTATTTGCGCACCCGGCCGACATCGACGTAGCGATAGCTCAGGCTGCGCCCGGGTTGTGCGTCGCGCATCAGCGACAAGTTCAGCGACAGCGCGCTCTGGTCGCCGCGCTGCAAGGGAATCGCCTGCTGGCGCTCCTTCTTCAGATCGCCGTCCCACTGGGCGCTGGCGGTCTGCCAGTTGTAGACGCCGGTGACCTTCTTGCCGAAGAACATCGCCTTGCGCACGGTGCTCTGGCTTAACGGCACGTAGGTGTCGCCATCGACGCGAAACACCGTGCTCTGTTCCAGATTCAATCCGAGGATGCTGGCAAAACCCTTGCGGCCGCGCACCGACATGTCGATACGCCACTGGCTGCCTTCGCCGTTGCTGACCTGCATGGTGGCATCGCCGGCTTCCTTGCCGCGGTAGAACGCCTGGTACGTCGCCACGAAGGGCTGCAGTGGCGGCGGCGTCCAGGTGCCTGCAGACAGGGCGGCTGATGCCGGCGGCGCCGCAGTCGGAGCAGGGGCCGCTGGCGCAGGCACGGCAGGCGCCTGTTGCGCACGGCCGGCACCGGCCGGGGCGAGCAGGGCAGTGGTCAGCAGCGCGGCGGCGATCGGGAGGAGTTTCATGCGCTGAGAGCGAGGCAGGGGGCCGCCAGGATGTCCGAGACAGGATGAGGAGGGCGTATCCGCATTCAGGCGAGTGCGGTGTCAGCGGACTCTAGTCGCAATGGCGTAAACAGGCACTGACCGTCGATGTGGACGCCATCGCCACGTACGTCCACGCGCCCGCTGGCAAGCAGGTCCAGCGTGGCCAGCAGCAGCGGGTGTTCGCGCGCCAGCACGCGCGCGGCCAGCTGCTCGGGGCTGTCGTCGGGCAGCACCGGCACGCGCGCCTGCGCGATCACCGTGCCGGCATCCAGTTCCGGCACCACCAGATGTACGCTGGCGCCATGTTCGGCATCCCCGGCTTCCAGTGCGCGGGCGTGGGTGTGCAGACCACGGTACTTGGGCAGCAGCGAGGGGTGGATATTGAGCATGCGCCCGGCAAAGCGACGCACCAGCGGCTCGCCGAGGATGCGCATGTAGCCGGCGCAGATCACCCAGTCCGGCCGCGCGGCGGCGATCGCATCGCCCAGTGCGGCGTCGAAGGCGGTGCGGTCGGCGAAGTCGCGCGGGCTGGCGCTCCAGCGTAGTGCCTCATCGACCTTGTGCAGGGCCGGCGCTTGCGGGCGATCGGAAAACACGCCGACCACCTCGGCCCGCAGCCGGCCGCTGGCGATGGCATCCAGGATGGCCTGCAGGTTGCTGCCACGGCCGGAGGCCAGAACGGCCAGACGCAGGCTCATGTGGTCGGATTCGCTGAAGTCATGGGGCAGTGCGCGTCACGCTGCGGTGGCGGTGGGAGCGAACAAGGCCTTGACCTGCGGGCGCAGCAGCACCACCAGCGTAAACACGCCGACGACGGTACCGAACGGCATGAAGGAGCAGGAAATGCCGGCCACGATCAGGCACAGCAGATGCCGTCTGCGCTGGGCAATGCAACGACCGGCGTAGGCCATGAAACCTGCCAGCGTCAGGCCGCAGACAATGAACACACCTGCGAACGCCACGAAGAACCAGCCGAACAATCGCGGATCCATCGATGTTGCATCCGCATTGGCATTTGTCATGGGCAGGTGCCCGCTGATGATCGCAATGCCCATGAATAGGTGGATCAACGGGAAAAGCGAAAACAGGGCAGTGATGGCGGCCAGCACATAGTGAAAGATCGACAGCAGTTTCAGGTGCTGGAGATCGTCAGCGCTGGCCGGTGCCGGCAGTGCGAGTGGGGCAGCGTCCATGCAGGTCTCCTCGATTAACCGATCCGCACGCGCTCGTCGCCTTGCGCCGGCACCACCTGGCCGATGCGCCAATGCGCCAGCGACTGCGCCTCCAGCGCCTGTTCCAGCGCAGCGGCCTGCCCGGGCGCGGCGATCAGCACGAAGCCGATGCCGCAGTTGAAGGTGCGCCACATTTCCGCATCGGCCACCGCGCCTTCGCGCTGCAGCCAGGCGAACACCGGCGGCAGCGTCCAGGCGGTGGCGTCGATGTCCAGGCCCAGGCCGTCGGGGATCACCCGGATGATGTTTTCGGTCAGCCCGCCGCCGGTGATGTGCGCCATGGCGTGGATGCTGTCGCCATGCGACTTGAGCAGCGCCAGGATCGGTTTGACGTACAGCGCGGTCGGCGCCATCAGCGCATCGATCAGCTTGACGCCGTCGTCCAGCACCAGCTCGGCGGGTGAGCCGGCGCGTTCGTAGATCCTGCGGATCAGCGAGTAGCCATTGGAATGCGGGCCGGACGAGGCGATGCCGATCAGCATGTCGCCTGCGCGGACCTGCGCGCCGTCCAGCAGCTGCGATTTTTCCACCGCGCCGACGGTGAAGCCGGCCAGGTCGTACTCGCCCGGCGGATACATGTCGGGCATCTCGGCGGTTTCGCCGCCGATCAGGGCGCAGCCGGACAGCTCGCAGCCGCGCGCGATGCCGCCGACCACCGCCGCGGCGGTGTCCACGTCCAGCTTGCCGGTGGCGAAATAATCCAGGAAGAACAAGGGCTCGGCGCCTTGCACCAGCACGTCGTTGACGCACATGCCGACCAGGTCGATGCCGATGGTGTCGTGCCGGCCCAGCTGCTGGGCCAGCTTGAGCTTGGTGCCGACGCCGTCGGTGCCGGACACCAGCACCGGCTCCTTGTACTTGCCGGACAGGTCGAACAAGGCGCCAAACCCGCCCAGGCCACCCATCACCTCCGGCCGGAAGCTGCGCTTGACCAGCGGCTTGATGCGTTCGACCAATGCATTGCCGGCATCGATGTCGACGCCTGCCTCACGGTAGGTCATGGGCGAGGAATTGGAAGGCGTTGGGCTGGTCACGGGCGGGGAGGGCTCGGCTGTAAAGGCGGCGATTTTAGCAGCCACGTTGGCGCTGGCGTCCCATTCGGGCAACAATTCACCCGGATACGCTTAAGTCATGGAACCGTCGATGCGCCGCAGTCTCGCTTTCTTTCTCGCCCTCGTGGTCGCCATGCCCCTCGCGCCGGCCTTTGCGCAGGCCGATCTACGCACCGAAGGCGACGTCGCCAAGGCGCAAAGTGCCTACGAGGCCGAAGTGCCGGTCAACAGCCAGAGCGAGTCCGATCGCCCCGGTGCGCTGGCGCGCGCGCTCGGCGCGGTACTGGGCAAGGTCTCCGGCGACCGCGGCGTGATGAGCCGCCCCGGCGTCTCGCAGGCATTGCGCGGCGCGCCGGGCTATGTCGAAAACTACGATTACCGTCAGGACCAGGGCACCTCGCGCACCGGCGCGCCGACCTTCCGCACCGTGCTGGTGGCACGCTTCCGGCAATCGGACGTGGATGGCCTGATCGCTGCGTTGGGCCTGCCGGTGTGGCCACTGCCGCGGCCCAAGCCGGTGCTGTGGCTGGCCATCGACGACGGCAGCGGCCCGCGCCTGGTCGGTGTGGCGCAGGCCAATGCCGCGCGCAGCGTGCTGGACCGGGCGATCGAGCGCGGCTACCGGCTCGGCCTGCCCGGCGGTGCCGCCGCCGAGCAGGTGCTGGCCGGCGCGATCTGGCGCAAGGACGCCGCCGCAGTGGCGCGCGCCTCAGCCAAGTACAGCCCGCCGATGCAGTTGATCGGCAAGCTCTACCGCAATGACGCCGGCTGGACCGCCGATTGGGTCTTCGTCGACAACGGCAATGTGCTGTCCAGCTGGACCAGCAGCGACGGCGACGCGCGTCGCGCGATGGCCGCCGGTGCCGACGGCGCGGCCGATGCCCTGGTCAAGCGTTACGCCAAGCGCGTGGATTCGGGTGTGCCCGGGGTCTACCGCGCGGTGATTACCGGCATCGGCAGCGCCGACGATTACCTGCGCGTCTCTGCCGCGCTGCAGGGTGTCTCGGTGGTGCGCAGCATCCGCCCAATCAGCGCCAACGGCGACCGCATGGAAGTGGATCTGGAATTGCTCACGGGCATTTCCGGTCTCAACCGTATGCTCGGCGACAACAGCCCGTTGGTACCCGTTTCGGTGCCGACCGAGGGCCCGATCATTCTCGAAAACGAGCACGCCGAGTACCGCCTGAAATGACTTTGACTCCCGAAGCCGAAATCGCCCTGTTTCTGCGTCGCCTGCAATGGGTGGCGGTGACTGTCGGCGCGTTGTGGGTGGTGTCGCTGCTGTCGCCGATCCTGACGCCGTTCGTGCTGGCGCTGTTGCTGGCCTGGCTGGGCGACCCACTGGTGGACCGCATCGAGCGCGCCGGCCGCTCGCGCAACATCGCCGTGGTGCTGGTATTCGTGCTGGCGCTGCTGCTGTTCGTGCTGGCGCTGATGATTCTGGTGCCGATGATCGAGCGCCAGATCATGACCCTGATCGACGCGCTGCCGCAGATGCGTGCCTGGGCGATCAGTACCGCCATCCCGTGGCTGGAAGCCAAGACCGGCGTGGAACTGATGGGCTGGCTGGACCCGGAGCGCCTGATCGACTGGATCCGCAGCCACTGGGAACAGGCCGGCGGGGCCGCCAAGACCTTCTTCGGCTACGTGCAGCGTTCCGGCTTTGCGATGGTGACCTGGGTGATCAACCTGGCGTTGCTGCCGATCCTGGCGTTCTACTTCCTGCGCGACTGGGACCGCCTGGTGGAGCGTGTGGCCGCGGTCATTCCGCGCGCCTACATCGGCACCGTGAGCCGGCTGGCACGGGAATCCAACGACGTGCTGGGTGGCTTCATCCGCGGCCAGTTCCTGGTGATGCTGGCGCTTGGGGCGATCTACGCTGCCGGCCTGTCCATCATCGGGCTCAATCTGGGCCTGTTGATCGGGATCATCGCCGGCTTCATCAGCTTCATTCCGTACCTGGGCGCCACCACCGGCATCGTGCTCGCCCTGCTGGCGGCGGTGGTACAGGCGCAGGGCTTCGACCTGAAGTTGCTGATCGGCGTCGGTGTGGTGTTCACCGTCGGCCAGTTGCTGGAAAGCTATGTGCTGACGCCGCGTATCGTCGGCGACAAGATCGGCCTGCATCCGGTGGCGGTGATCTTCGCGGTGATGGCCGGTGGCCAGTTGTTCGGCTTTCTCGGCATGCTGCTGGCGCTGCCGGTGGCGGCGGTGGCCAATGTGCTGCTGCGCTATGCGCATGAGCAGTACACGCGCAGCGATCTGTATGCGGGCGAACGTGCCGGCATCGTGCTGCAGTCCACGCCCGATCGCAGCGTGATCATCGACCCAGGCAAGGACACGGATCGCTCGTGAGTGTTCCGCAGTTGCCACTGGCGTTACGCGCGCCGCCCGACCAGCGATTCGATAGCTACATCGCCGCGCCCGCCGGCCTGCTGTCGCAATTGCAGGCATTGGCGGTTGGGCAGGTGAACGACTGGCTGTATCTGTCCGGCCCCGCCGGCACCGGCAAGACGCATCTGGCGTTGTCGTTGTGCGCGGCCGCCGAGCAGGCCGGGCGTGCCCCGGCATACCTGCCCCTGCACGCCGCCACCGGTCGATTGCGTGATGCGCTCGAAGCGCTGGAAGGACGCAGCCTGGTCGCACTGGACGGCGTGGACAGCATTGCCGGGCAGCGCGACGACGAAGTGGCGCTGTTCGATTTCCATAACCGTGCGCGCGCTGCCGGCACGACCTTGCTGTACACCGCGCGGCACATGCCCGACGGCCTGGCGTTGGTGTTGCCGGATCTGCGCTCGCGGCTGTCGCAGTGCATCCGCATCAGCCTGCCGGTACTCGACGATGCAGGGCGCGCGGCCGTGTTACGCGATCGCGCGCAACGGCGCGGACTGGCGCTGGACGAGGCGGCAATCGACTGGCTGCTGACCCACAGCGAACGCGAACTGGCCGGACTGGTGGCATTGCTGGACCGGCTGGATCGCGAATCGCTGGCTGCCAAGCGACGCATCACCGTTCCGTTCCTGCGGCGGGTGCTGGAAGATCGCGGCTCTTCGAGCAGCTGACGCAATTGCCACGCTCACCGCTAGGCAGAAGCAGGCTGCTTAGCGCTTCCCATCAGCACAGCTATCGCAGTGCCCAGGGACCTGAGGCACAACGCCTAAAAGCTCACAGAGCGGATGGTCTGTGGTTCTGCTGCAGGGCCCTTGCCCGCCCACCATCGCGGGACACGCCGCAAGTACGTCCATGCAGGCTCCGGCGCGGCATCCATGCCGCGTAAGGTCCCGCGACGGTGGGCGGACAAGGACCTGTCGGGATGGTCGGTATGCATGGATACAGCAGGAGCGGCGGTCGGCGAGTCAGGTCGACGGGTTCCATGGACCTTGTGTGATCTGACCGACGTGATCTGATTGCAGCGACACTGTCCGTCGAATGCGCGCGGAGAGGCGATCTGGATCGCCCCTGTCGCGACATAGCCATGCATCCATGCATACAGGCGACTATGCCGCTACCTTAAGTCATCTGGCTTAAGTCATCTCGCTTGTGCAGTTCCATCAGCGCACGACCAACTTGGCAGGCGTGATGTCCTTACCGGTTCCGGGACCCTTGGCGGCATGGATGCCGCCAAGGAGCCTCCAGGGACGGATTCACAGCGTGTCCCGGAAGTGGTGAGGGCATCGCGCCCTCGACGAACCAGGCCGTTGATTCAAGCATCGGACTGCACCTATTCGCCGCCACGCTCCAAGTCTCGATTTGCTTCAGGGGGAGACCTGAGCAACGCGGAGAGATCGGTTGCAGAGCGGCAGAGCTGCAGGTTGGCTGCAAGCCCATCGAGATGGGCGATCGAGCAATGCACGACGCGTGGCCGGGCGTTTGCAGCGGCTTGGATGCGATCAGCCGCCGTCGCGCAGCAACTGGGCATCCAGTTCCGCCAGCCGCTGCGGCGTGCCGACATCGGTCCAGCGTCCGGCATGGTGGATGCCGTCGATCAGGCCTGCTGCCATCTGCGCGCGCAGGATCGGCGCCAGCGCGAAGCGCGGTGCCGTGCCGGTGGGCTCTGGGAGCTGGCCGATGACCGACTGCCAATCGTGCAGCAGTGCCGGTCGATACATGCCGATGCCGGCGTAGGTCAGCGTCGCGGGTAGATCTGCGCGCACCTTGCCATCGGCATCCAACGCAAAGTCTGCGCGCGTTGCATAGGCGGGGCGATCGACCAGCACCAGCTGCGCCAGGCCCGCCGGCGCACCCGACAGCCGCGCGAAATCGAAATCGGTCCAGATATCGCCGTTGACCAGCAGGAACGGCGCATCGCCCAGCAACGGCAACGCATGCAGCATGCCGCCGCCGGTTTCCAGCGGGGTGGTGCCCTCGAAGGAGTACGTCAGCCGCAGCCCGAACGCGCTGCCATCACCCAGTCCCTGCGGAAACTGCTCGGCCAACCACGAGGTATTGATCACCACCTCGTCCACGCCCAGTGCGGCCAGCTTGCGCAGATGCCAGACGATCAGCGGCGTGCCGCCGACCGACAGCAGCGGCTTGGGCGTGCGCTCGGTCAACGGACGCATGCGCTCGCCGAAACCGGCCGCGAAGATCAGTGCCTTCATGCGCCGGCCTGTGCGGAGCGTGCCGCCAGGGCAGGTTTGATCAGGTTTTCCAGCAGGACGATCAGCGGCGCAAGGTCGGGATGACGCGGCAACACCTCGTCCAGATAGGCGATAAAACGCGGCACGTTATCCAGATACCAATGCTTGCCGTCGCGATGGCTCAGGCGCGCGAAGATGCCGAGATTCTTGAGGTGCCGCTGCACGCCCATCCAGTCCGCATCGCGCAGGAATTGCGCCAGCGGCGGCACCGGCAATCCGGCCGCTGCGGCACGTGCGTGGTAGCGCTCCAGCCAGCCATCCACGCGCGCCAGCGGCCAACTCACCGAGGTGTCCTTGAACAGACTGATCGGGTCGTAGGCGATCGGCCCGATCATGCAATCCTGAAAATCCAGCACCGCCGGCCCGTCGCCGACCGGCATCAGATTGCGCGGCATGAAATCGCGATGGGTGAAGACGCGCGATTGCGCCAGTGCGTTGTCCATCAAGCGGCGCTGCACCAACTGCAGCTGTTCGGCATGCCCGCAGTCCAGCTGCAGGCCCAGGTGGCGGCCGAGAAACCATTCTTCGAACAGGCCGGCATCGCGTTGCAGCAGCGCCTCGCCGAACACGCCGCTGTCGGCGGGCGGCGGAATGCGCTGCAGCAGCAACAACTGACCGATCGCAGCATCCAGCAGCGCGTCGGCGTTGGCGTCGGTCAGTACCTGCGCCAAGGTCGGCACGCCCAGGTCTTCCAACAGCAAGAAGCCCGTTTCAAGATCTTGCGCAAGCACCTGCGGCACGCGCACGCCGTGCGTGCCGAGCAGTGCGTGCATGCGCAACCAGGGCGCCACATTTTCCAGTGCAGGCGGCGCATCCATCAGGATTCGATCCACGCCGCGTCCCTGCGTACGCCAGTAACTGCGGAATCCCGCATCCACGGAAGCACGTTGCAGCGTGACTTCAGGATCGTTCAACGCATGCTGCGCCCACTGCAGACGGAGCGCAGCGCGCGCGGTATCGGGAAGCAACGATGACGTCATGGGTGAGTGCTGTGTCGTGAAGTGAGGCGTAGCCAGGTCGAAAGCGATGCCGGGTCGATCAACGCTTGCTGCCGCTGAACAGACGTAGCAGTGCCAGGATCGCGATCGCACCCAGCAACGCACCGACGAAACCGGCCGGTTCGCCGGCGTGGTACCAGCCCATGTAGCGGCCGAACCAGCTGGCCACCACTGCACCGGCAATGCCCAGCACGATGGTCAGCAGGCAACCCAGTCGCTGCGTGCCGGGCGTGATGAAACGGGCCAGCAGCCCGACCACGAAGCCGACCAGAATGATGTAAAGCCAGCTGTCGCTACCGAAGAGAGTGTTCATCGCAGGCACTGAGGGAAGTGGGATCGGCAGACTAGCACTTCACCAAGAGCAAGCTCCAAGCCCCTCTCCCATCGGGAGAGGGGTTGGGGTGGGGATACGCAGCAAGGCGATGCGTAAAAACCACACAGCCAACCACCCACGCACCTGCGCGCGAACCCTCACTCAGTGCGATCTAGCACTTCCATCAGCCGATGCACGCCAAGGGCGTGCATCGGTTAAACCGCCAACTCAGCAGCAGCCATGCCCGCCATGACGGGTGCCGCTGTCGGCGGCCACCGGCGAGCCGCTGGTCTCGCCGCGCAGGCAGGCGGCGTGATGCTCGGCGATCACCTTGGACACGCAGGCCGTCACCCGCTTGCCCATCGGGATGTGCAGGAACTCGTTCGGACCATGCGCATTGGAATGCGGGCCGAGCACACCGGTGATCATGAACTGCGCGCCGGGGAACTTCTCGCCCAGCATGCCCATGAACGGAATCGAGCCGCCTTCGCCCATGTACATCGCCGGCTTGTCGAAGAACGCCAGGCTGGCGTCGTCGATGGCTTTTTCCAGCCATGGCGCCATCGCCGGCGCATTCCAGCCGGACGAGGCCTTTTCCAGCTCCAGCGTCACCTGGGCGCCATTGGGCGGGTCGCGTAGCAGCGCTTCCTTGAGCAGTTCGCCACAGGCCTTGCCGTCGGCGGTCGGCGGCAGACGCAGCGACAGCTTCACTGCGGTCTGCGGACGCAGCACATTGCCGGCCGAAGCCAGCGGCGGCATGCCGTCCACGCCGGTGATCGACAGCGCCGGGCGCCAGGTGCGGTTCAACACCAGCTCGGTGAGGTCGTCATGCATCGGCACCAGGCCATCGACCATCGGGAATTTGTCGAAGATGGCGGTATCCAGCGTCGCCGCCGCGGCCTTGGCCTGCGTCAGCCGTTCGGCCGGCACGTCCACATGCAGTCCATCCAGCAGGATGCGGCCGCTGGTTTCGTCCTCGATCCGCGACAGCAACTGGCGCAGCAAGCGGAAACTGGACGGCACCACACCGGAGGCATCGCCCGAATGCACGCCTTCCTCCAGCACCTTCACGCTCAGATTGCCGCCGGTCAGCCCGCGCAGCGAGGTGGTGCACCACAACTGCTCATAGTTGCCGCAGCCCGAATCCAGGCACACCACCAGCGATGGTTTGCCGATGCGTGCGGCCAGATGATCGACATAGGCCGGCAGGTCGTAGCTGCCGGATTCCTCGCAGGCCTCGATCAGCACCACGCAGCGCGCATGCGGCAGGCCCTGGGTGCGCAGCGCCAGCACCGCCGCCAGCGAACCGAAGATCGCGTAGCCATCGTCGGCGCCACCGCGCCCGTACAGCTTGTCGTCGCGCAGCACCGGTTCCCACGGGCCAAGGTCGGCGTCCCAGCCGGTCATTTCCGGCTGCTTGTCCAGGTGGCCGTACAGCAGCACGGTGTCCTCGCCCGATTCGGCGCCGGTTGCCGGAATCTCGATGAAGATCAACGGCGTGCGGCCTTCCAGGCGCACCACCTCGACCTGCATGCCGGCGATGGCCTGCGCGCGCGCCCAGGTTTCCATCAGGGTGACCGCCTGCTCCATATAGCCATGGGCGACCCAATCGGCGTCGAACATCGGCGATTTATTGGGAATGCGGATGTAATCGACCAATTGCGGGACGATTTCGCGGTCCCAGGTGTCGCTGATGAATTGGTCGATCTTGGCGCTGTCCATGGAGACTCCGAATACGTTACGTAATGGCACATTCTACGCCCGCGCATGGGGGTAGGTATTTCCCTACAGGGCGGCGCGCAGTTCACCGGCTGTGTGAAAAGTTCGTTGACGATAGGATTGCTGCATGTGGCGCGGGACACTGGCTCCGCCGGCAGGAATGCTGGCTAGGACCATCACCCAAGCCACAAGGAGCGTTGCAATGAAGTCATTTACCGTAGCCCTGAAGTCCCTGCTACTGGCGTTGCTGTTGTCCTCGAATGCGTATGCACTCGACAAGGTCGATATCAACACCGCGTCTGCTGAGGAATTGGACAAGGTGCTGACGAATGTCGGGCGATCAAAAGCCGAGGCAATCGTCGAGCACCGTCAGGCAAACGGTCCCTTCAAAAGTGCCGAGGAACTGGCACTGGTCAAGGGCATCGGACTCAAGACGGTCGAACGGAATCGAGACCTGATCGAAGTAGGAGCCACGATGGCTCCCGCCAAGAAGGCTGCCAAGGGGGCGGCGGTGAAACCGGTGGGACGACGTTAAGGGGAAGGGATCCGAGATACGGTTCGACGCGAGGATGCGTGGCCGCAACCTAACTGGACAGGATGTCCGGGGGATGGCTGGAAGCCGACAAGGACGTGGAATCGCCCGGTGTTGCACTTGGATGTGCAGCCGGGCGTTTTTCGTTTTGGGGTTTGGCGCGGTGGATTGGCTGTCGCGAGCGGCCGTTCCGGGGATACCGGTCGTGCGGTGGAAATGGAGTGGCGCAGTGGGTGCCGTTCGCGGCGATCTGCTTCCGGCGGTAGGCCGATTCCGCTGATCGACCGTCTGCCTACAAGCATATTTTCAGCTGCAGGCGTCCGCCTGATGAGTGGCGTCTTGCAGGTGAGTGCTGGTTGCCTGCACGTGGTTGGCATTGGCTGCCGCTGTTGCACGCATCTGCAGTGGAGCTGGTCTACGCGCCAGTGCGCCGAGCCGGGGAATGACGGAGCACCGCAGCGCTTGGGGCACAATGCGCCAATGCAGCTGACAGACCTGAGCAGCCGGGTGATTCCGGCCACCGACTACCGGCGCGAACGATGGCGCAATCAACTGGGCTGGACGCGCGAGATCTTGCGCCTCGGCGAAGCCGACGCGTGGTCGCTACGCCTGTCGATCGCCGAGATCGAGCAGGACGCGGCGTTTTCCGCATTCCCGGGCATCGATCGCGAGCTGGTGCTGTTGCACGGCAATGGCATGCGGCTGCAGTTTGGCGATGCTGCCAGCGGCACAGGCACAGGCACAGGCACAGGCACCGGTGCAGGCATTGGCATTGGTATTGCTACTGGCGGCGGCAATGGCAGCAAAAGCGATAGCGGCAGTGGCAATGAGGGCTGTGGCGCTGACTGTAGCGGCCATGACGCCGGCGCCGATGGCGGTACCGATGTTCCTGGCAGCAGTCATCGCAGCTACGAATTGCTGCCCCCGCACCAGCGCGTCCGATTCGCAGGCGAAGAAACGGTACATGCGACGCTGCTCGGCGGGCCGACCCGGGATTTCAACCTGATGTGGCGGCGCGATCTGGTGCAGACCGAACTGCTGCATCGGCCGCTGGTCGGCACCATGCTGTTTTTCGCCGATCCGGGCAGCGCCTGGGCGATCCATCTGCTTGCAGGCCACGCCAGCTTTGGGCGCGATAGCGGCTTGCCACCGTTGGCTGCCGGCGATACCGCGTGGCTGAGTGCCTCCACGCGTACCCGCTATGTGCTCGATGGCGGCGGTGAGTTACTGGCGATCCGGATCAGTCCGGTCTAGGACGCTTCATCTTTATCCGTAAGCAGCTCGTGCCCCCTCAGCACGCGCCCTGGCGCATTCGTGTCAACGCAGACAAACGATGGTATCGCCGTGCCACCTGGCTCGGGAATAGTGCAAACGTCGGGAGTGGTTCCGGCAATTCCAGGGGGAAATCAATGAGTACCATCAGCTCGGTCGGAGCCGGCTATGCCGCCTACACGTCCTATGCAAGCCGTAGTGCGACCACCGGCAACAGCGCATCCGCTGCGCAGTCGGAAAAAACCAATCCGCTGACACAATTGTTCAAGTCCATCGATAGCGACAGCGATGGCAGCCTGACCGCGTCGGAGCTGTCGACCGCGCTGTCGTCCAATAGCGATGACGACAGCAAGATCGACATCGATGGGTTGCTGAGCATGCTCGATCAGGATGGTGGCGGCACCGTCAGCGAGAGCGAACTGGCGCAGGCACTGCCGCCGCCGCCTCCGCCGCCGGGGCAGCAAGGACAGGACGTGCAGTCGTTGTTCGCCGGCCTGGACAGCGATGGCGACGACAGTGTCAGCAGCGGTGAATTGAGCACGCTGGTCAATGGCGACAGCGCATCGAGCACGCAACTGCTGGACCTGCTCGACAGCGACAAGAGCGGCGCGCTGAGTCTGCAGGAACTGCAAGAGGCGATGCCGCCGCGCGATCCGCCGCCGCGACCGCCGTCATCGGCCGATGCATCCAGCAATGACGGTACGCAGCAGGCGTATGCAGCGTTGGTACAGATGGCCGTGGGGCAGTACCGCAGCATCGGTGGCAGCGCGACAACGAGCAATCTGGTCGATCTGGCAGCGTAACGCGGTGATTGAGCGATAACATTGGCGCTGGGATGGCTGCTACGGAGCAGCTGTTTTCATCGCTCTTGGCAGTGCCGCACGCGATGGTTCAGTACACGTCGCGGCGATAGCGGCCGTTGCGTAGCAGTTCCTGTCTGACCTCGGCACCGAGAATGGAATCCAGCGTGTGGTCGAGCTCGGGTGCCATGCCGCGCAGGCTGCCGCAGACGTAGATGCAGGCGCCTTGATCGATCCAACGACGCAGGCGGTCGGCGGCTGCGGCCAGTGCGTGTTGGACGTAATGCGGTGGCCGTTGTTGATCGCGCGAGTAGACAAGCTCCAGGCGTTCGATCCAGCCGTCCTGCTGCCACCGCTGCAGCTCGTCGGCATACAGCGCGTCGTGTGCGGCATTGCGTTCGCCGAACAGCAGCCAGTTGCGACGCGCGCCGGCTGCGATGCGTGCACGCAGATGCGCGCGTAGACCGGCAATGCCGGTGCCGTTGCCGATCAGCAGCATCGGCTGGTCGGGTGCGGGCGGGTGGAAGCCGGGGTTGCTGCGCAAGCGCAGCGCGATGTGCGCGCCGATCGGTGCATGGACGCAGAGCCAGCCGCTACTCAGACCCAGGCTGCCGTCGGCGTGCCGGTGTTCGCGCACCAGCAGTTCGGCGTGGCCTTCCTCGGGGATGGACGCAAGCGAGTAGTCGCGATGGGGCAGGGCGGCCAGGCGACGCACGAATGCTTTTGCGTCCATTATTGAACTTATGTCTGTACCTGTACCTGTATTCGTACCCGTACCCGTACCCGTACCCGTACCTTGGCCGATGTTGACTTCGGCCTCGACATCGGGACTGGCACCCATACCGATACCAACATCGGCATCGGCATCGACGGGAAGTTGCGCGCCGCCGAGCCAGTCGCGCAGAGTGCGGCCGTCGATGCGCTGTCCACCATAGCTGTGGTTGCGCTGCAGCCAGGACTCCACCGCATCCGGTGCGTTATGCGGTGCGATCTCCGCGATATCGCCTGCGCTCCACTGCAGCAATGCGCCATCGCATGGCACCAGGCGCAGTCGGTAAATCGGCGCACCCGCACTGCCGGGATTGACGTGGACACGCTCGCGTAGCTGCCAGGTGGTGTAGGTCGGCAGGCTCCAGTCGGGTTGCGTCGCGAGTGCGGGCGCCAGTTCCATCAGACGGCGCTGCCAGTGCTGCAGTGCGTTCGGGTCGGCGTTATCGACCTCGATGCGTTCGAACAGGCGCGTGGCGCCACGCGTCTGCAGGCGATCGTCGAGGCGCCGGCCGAACGCGCAAAAGTGCGCGTAACCACGGTCGCCCAGGGCCAGCACCGCGTACCGCACGGCAGTCAGATCCTGCGCGTCGTCGGCCAACCAAGCGCGCTCGGCTGCCTGCGCATGGTCGGGCGCATCGCCTTCGCCGGTAGTGCTGACGATGCACAGCAGCCGCGGCACGCATGCGAGTTGATCGCTATCGACGGTTTCGATCGGCAGCGCATGCGCACCCACGCCTGCCGATTGCAGCGCGGCAACGCTGCGTTGCGCCAGCTCACGCGCAAATCCGGTCTGGCTTGCCCATACGATCAATACGCCGCTGGCGTCTGCGCGTTGTGCGCCGACGCGCTTGCGCGCACGCAGCAGCACGGCCGTGCACAGACCCAGATACAGCGCCAGCCCGAGAGCTGCCAGTTGCCAGCGCTGCGGCGTGGGTGCATTCCACCATGTGCCGTCATGCAGGCCGCCCAGCCAGCCGACGATGACGGCAAGCGCCAGCAGAACCAGCCCGTTGCCCAGCCACACGCGTGAGTTGGCGTTGGTCATGACGCGGACAAATGGCGTTCGAATGCGGGACTCATGGATTCGAGCAGGATGCCGTCGTTGCGTGCCAGAAATCGCACGGCCAGTTCCGCCTTGCGTGCTTGGGCAAGACCGGCCTCGACGCCAAGCACGGTCATCGCGGTGGCCCAGGCATCGGCCTGCATCGCATCGGGCGCGAGCACGGTGACGGCTGCGGGCGCGTGCGGCACCGGCGCGCCGGTGCGTGGGTCGAAGGTGTGCGTGTAGCGTGCGCCATCGGCTTCGAAGCGGTGCCAGCGATCGCCGGAGGTGGCGACCGCCAGAGCGTCCAGCACCAGCACGCGTGGTGGTAGCGCGCTGCCGGCGTCTTCGTCGGGGGCGGATTCGACCAGCACGCGCCACGTGCTGGCATCGGGCTTGCGTCCGTAGCCGAACACTTCGCCGCCGACCTCGATCAATGCACTGTCGATACCCGACTGCAGCAAGGCGCGATGCACGCAGTCCACACCGAAGCCTTTGGCGATGCCGGATAGATCCAGTGCCGCTGCGCCCGGTTGCAGCACACGCATGCCATCCAGCTGTAGGCGTTGCCAGCCGCAGCGCAGCCTCGCCAATGCGATCGCCTTCGCTGCCGGCACGCGCTGACGCGCGCCGGCGGCACCGAAACCCCATAGCTCGACCATCGGGCCGACGGTGGGATCGAAGGCGCCACCGCTGGCCTGTGCGATCTCCAGTGCGGCGCTCAGCACTGCGTGGAACTCGTCTGGCAGACGGTGCCAGCTGCCTGGCGGTGCGCGGTTATAACGGCTGATATCCGAATCAGCTTCCCAGGGACTCATCTGCGCGACCACGCGATCCAGTGCGGCCTGGATGCACGCATGCAAGGGGTGCAGATCGCGTCCGCGCGGCACCACCAGCTTCACGCTCCAGGTGGTGCCCATGCTGCGGCCGCCGAGCGTGGCGATGGCGTGGTCGGTGGAAGACGGTGCGGGCATGGGCGGATCTTATGAAGATGGGGCGGCAGGATGCACGCTATGCGCGCTCCTGCCGCGTGCCGGCAGATTATTGCGGCAACACTTCCAGCGTGGCGACATAGCCCAGGCGGCGCTGCTTGGCCTGCGGCAGCGAGGTCTTGGTGTCTTCGGTGGTGGTTTCCAGCCAGTACATGCCCGGCTCCGGCCAGGTCACGCTGAAGCCGCCCTTGGCATCGGTCTTGAGCTTGATCTCGTCCTGCGCATCGCGATAGCGGGTGCCACCGCGCACGATCTCGATCTCCAGCCCGGCCGCCGGCTTGCCATCCAGCTGCAGCGTGAATTGTGCCGCTTCGCCGGCAACCAGATCGTTGGGATGAGTCACCGGAATCAACTCGATGCCCTTGCCGGCGGGCTTGAAGACCGTGGTGGTCGGCGCACCGCGGGTGACAAAGGTTTCCACCCGGTTGAAGGACTGCGAGACCTGCAGATCCTGCGCGTTCTTCGGCACCTCGGTGGCGAAGCGGGCTTCGTTGCCACGCCAGCGCTTGGGCTTGCCGTCTTCCTTCCAGCTGGCGAACAGGCCGGCGTTGACGATGCTCAGCTTGTAGGTGCCGGGCTGGGTGAGCTGCAGGTCGAACACGCTGCGGTACTTGCCGGTGGCCGGATTTTCCGGCTTGAGCGCGCTGCCATCGGGCGCGGTGATGCTCAGGTTGTCCAGGCGCAGCGGCACGTGGTTGAAGTAGAACAGGTCGTTGGACACCGCTGCATCCACGGTGATCCACGGCGCCTCACCGGCGATGACGGTCTGCGACGGCAGCAACCAGGCCTTGTGGGCGAGTGCGCTGAGCGGCAGTGCGGCGAGCATGGCGATCAGGACGAGCGAACGTTTCATGACAACTCCTTGAAGGATGATCAGGACGGTGGGTCACGTGTCTGATCAGCGCGCAGGTATGGCGCTGCGTGGATGCGTGGGAAGCGATGTGTATCTGGCAACGCGATGCAATGCGCGTATGCGCCGTTGCCTGCCGCGCATGTTGCCTGCGGCCGACAACAGCGGCGCCAGGCTCAGGGTTTGGCGACCAGGCTGACGGCGCCGAGCTCGCTGCTGCCGCTGGCCTTGGCGGTTTGCGCAGACGTCGCCGGCCAGCTGAAAGGCAGCTTGACCAGCTCGCGGCCGCCGACCTCGCGCGCGGCTTCCACCACCAGCGTGTACTGGCCGGGCGGCAGCGACTTCAATGCGCCCTTGGTGTCGGAGAACGACAGCGCATGCGCGCCGGCCGGACGGGTGGGGCCGGTGACGCCGTCGACCGGCACCTCGAGGGTGCGCCCGCTCTTGCGCCACCACTGGCGCAGATCCGGCAGCCACTTGGTGCCGTGGCCTTCGGCGGTGTCCTTGGATTGATACCAGACCGCCAGATTGGCGGCGACCTTCTGGTCCGCACCTTCCAGCCAGATCGCCACATACGGGCGGTGATATTCGGCGACGTTGAGCTTGGGGATCTCGACATTGATGTCGAGCGTGGCGGCGTATGCCGGCATGGCGAGCAGGCCGCTCAGGGCGATGGTCAGGGTGGCGCGCATGATCGTCTCCGGTAGAAAGGTCAGTGGATCAACAGCAGGGCGAGCAGCAACGGAATCAGCAAACCCAGGCCGACCAATGGCCAGGTCATGCGGCGCTGGCGCGCATGCAGATGCAGCAGGAACAGCCCGGTAATGCAGAACACCAGGCAGGCAATGGCGAACACGTCGATGAACCAGCCCCAGGCCGGCCCGGCATTGCGTCCCTTGTGCAGATCGTTGAGATAGGCGATGGCGCCGCGCCCGGTACGCTCGTATTCGATCGCGCCGGTGCTGCGGTCCAGGCTCAGCCAGGCATCGCCGCCAGGACGCGGCAGCGCCAGATACACCTCGTCGGCCGACCATTCGCCGGCACGGTTACCGATGCTGATATCCAGCTCACGTCCCAGCCACTGCGCCACGCGTGGCGGCAGCGGGGCGTCGCCGTCCTCGCGGCTGCCCAGGGACTTCAGCAGGGCGGGCGGCAGCGTGAGCGTGCGGTGTTCGGTCGAGGGGCTGGCTTCGATGCGCGCGGCATGGTTCAAGGTCAGCCCGGTGATGGTGAACAGCAGCATGCCGATCAGGCACAGCGCCGAACTGATCCAATGCCACTGATGCAGCATGCGCAGCCAGAAACCGCGGCGTTGCTGTGTGGTGGCAAGGCTGTCGTTGGAGGTCGCCATGCCGCGCTCAGGCCACATCCGCTGCGGGCGACGGCTGCAACTGCGATTGCCGCACGGCCACCTCGCTCAGCAACGCGCGCAGACGTGGTTGCGTTGCACCCGCCAGCAACGGGGTGAGCTGTTGCAGGAAGCCGGCATGCCCGCCGGCGATCGCACGGCGCATCCATCGCTCGGCCTGGTCGATGTCGCCGCCGTCTGCCAGCAAGGTGGCATAACCGGCCTGGCCGCGAAAATCGCCTGCTTCGGCAGAGCGGCGATACCAGTGGTGCGCAGCGATCGGATCCGCGGCGCAGGCCAGGCCCTGGTCCAGATAGCGCGCCAGGAAGTTCATCGACTTGGCATGCCCGCGTTCGGCGGCGGTGCGATACAGCGCCAGCGCCTGCGCGTGATCCTGCGCCACGCCACGGCCGGAACCGTACAGATGCGCGAGGTTGTACATGCCCCAATCCAGCCCATGCTCGGCGGCGCGGCGATACCACAGTGCCGCCAGCACCTCGTTGCATGCGGTGCCAAAGCCCAGTTCGTGGCAGCGCCCCAACTGGTTCATCGCTTCCGCATGCCCGGCGTTGGCGGCGACTTCGTACCACAGCATCGCCATGGCCGGATCGGCGCGGATGCCGCGTCCTTCGGCGTAGAGCTGGGCGAGCAGCAGTTGCGCCGCCAGATCCTGGCGCTCGGCGGCCTTGCGCAGCAGCGCGACCGCACGATCTGGGTGCGTGTGCAGCAGCTCGATCAGCTGCGCCGGGTCCAGTGCGGGCTCAGACATCGGCCCATTGCCGCAACAGGTTGTGGTACACGCCGGTGAGCTGGATCAGCGACGGATGGCCGGGGGTGTCCTGGGTGAGCCGCCGGATGGACACATCCAGTTCGAACAGCAGGCGCCGCTGCGCATCGTCGCGCAACATGCTCTGCGTCCAGAAGAAACACGCCACGCGGGCGGCGCGGGTCACCGGCATCACCCGATGCAGGCTGGTGCCGGGATAGATCACCAGGTGCCCGGCCGGCAGCTTCACCGACTGCGTACCGTAGGTGTCCTCGATCACCAGCTCGCCGCCGTCATAGCTGTCCGGGTCGCTGAGAAACAAGGTGGCGGAGACGTCGGTGCGGATGGGATCTGCGCCGCCGCGACTGCGGTCGTAACGGATCGCGTTGTCGACGTGATACCCGAACGATTGCCCGCCGCTGTAGCGATTGAACAGCGGCGGATAGATGCGCCGCGGCAACACCGCCGAAAAGAACGTGCTGTTGCGGGCAAGCGCCTCGAGCACCAGCGCGCCGGCCTCGCGTGCCACCGCGCCGTCTTCGGGCAGTTGTGCGTTGTCCTTGGCCTGCGCCGACTGATGGCCGGCAGTGATGCGGCCGTCCGCCCAGTCGGCTGCGTCCAGCCGTGCCCGCAACTCGCCGAGTTGTGCGGGGGTGAGGACATCGGGAATGGGCAGCAACATGCGCAGATCTCCACGCCGCCCGCGCTGTGCGGACGGCGTGCCGGAGGCTTAGAAACTAAACGTGGCGCTCAACACCGCCGAGCGGCCTTCGCCAGGAAGCGCCCAGCCGTTGCCCGCCGTGACAGTTCCTGCCGCGTTGACGGTGAGGTTGTTGCGCACGCTGGTGTAGTACTCCTCGTCGAACAGGTTGTTGACGTTCAACTGCAGGCTGAGCCGATCGTTGAGGCGCAGGCCGACCATCGCGCGGTGCACCCAGTAGTCATCGGTCTTGATATAGGCGGCCGCCGAGGAATTATTCGGATAGAAACCGCCCTGGTAGGTGACGCCGTAGCCGAAGGTCCACTGGTTGAGCGTGTAGGTGGTCCAGATGTTGCCGGCATTGCGCGGGGTCTGCACCAGGTCGCGTCCGGCCACCGGGTCGCCGGTGAGGCTCTCGGTGCGGTTGGACACGCTCTGCAGCACTTCGCTGTCCAGGAAGGTGTAGTTGGCGAAGATCGACCAGCGCTCGGTCAGGTAACCGGCGGCGCCGAGCGCGATGCCGTCCACGCGCGCCTTGCCGTCCAGTACCTGCTCGGGGATCAGCGGATCGCCGCTGTTGACCTTGTAGTTTTCGCGCTCGTTGCGGAACAGCGCAGCGGTCAGTGCCAGGCGCTGGTCCAGCACGTCCCACTTGCCGCCCAGTTCGATGTTGACCGCCGTTTCCGGCTCGACATTGCAGTTGGCACCGGCGGTGGCAGTGGCGATCGGCGTGCACGAGCCGTTGACCGAGGCCTTGGACGGCGTCTTGCTGTTGGCGTAGGACAGATACAGGCTGGCGTTCTCGGCCGGCTTGAACACCAGGCCGGCGCGGTACGAGAACAGGTCCTCTTCGCTGCCGGCCGGGAAGCCCGGGCTCACACCGGTGACGTTGCCGGCGGCGTTGAGGGTGTAGGTGGTGCTGTCGCCTTCGTTGTGCTCGTAGCGACCGCCCAGGTTGAGCATCCACTGTTCGTTGAACTGCAGCGTGTCGAACAGGTACACCGCCTGATTGGTCAGGCTGCCCTTGCTGCGCCCGGTGCGGAAATAATGTTGCGGGCCGGTCCAGATGTTGTACGGATTGTCGAAGGACTGCACCGGGTAGGTGATGCCGGCGGTGGAGCCATCGGCATTGCGGAAGGTAGTGCCGCTATCGAGTTCGAAGTCTTCCTTGCTGAAGGCCACGCCTGCGACCACGCGGTGCTCGATGGCGCCGGTGTGCAAGGTGGCGGTCAGGTCGGTCTGGCTGTGCGCGATGAAGTTCTCCGTCTCGCGCACCAGGCCGCGCGGGCCGCTGTTCGGATTCCAGCTGGCCGCTGGCTGGCCGGCGCAGGCGCGGCCGGTGTACGGATCGGTGCCGTCGGGCAGGCACCAGGTGCCCTGCAGCGCGGTGGCGTTGGTGGTCTGGTCGACCCGCTGCACGCGCGCCAGGCTGCGCAGTTTGACGTTGTCGTCGAAATCCATTTCCAGCACGCCGGTCAGCATGTCCACGTCGATTTGCTGACGCGAGGTGTTGCGGTACCCGAAGAAGGTCTCCGGGTCCACGCCGGGCAGCGGGCCGTCGTTGAACCGGCTGAGCGCGAACGGCACGCCGTACTGCGGCAGGTTGTTGTCGTGCTGGTGCAGGTAGCTCAGGGTGAAGCGTGTATCCGAGCCCAGGCCGAACGCCACCGACGGCGCAAAGCCCCAGCGATGACGGAACTCCTCATCGCGTCCCGGCACGTCCTGGGTGTGGCCCATCGCGTTTAGGCGCACGGCGGTGCCGTTTTCGAAATCGTAATTGCTGTCGGCGGTCAGCCGGCCGTAGCGGTCGCTGCCGCCCCCGACCACGACGTTGGTGAAGTCGCCCTGGCCGGCGGTCTTGGTGACCAGATTGATGTTGCCGCCGACCGAGCCGGCGCCGGACATCGCCGAGTTGGCGCCGTTGATCAGCTCCACCGCTTCCAGATTGAAGGTGTCGCTGCGGCTGTACTGCGCACTGTCGCGCACGCCATCGGTGGTGATGTCGCTGCTGGCGGTGAAGCCGCGCAGGTTGATGCTGTCGCCATAGCCACCGCCGCCTTCGCCCGCGCCGAAGGTGATGCCGGGCAGGGTGCTGAGCACATCGCGCAGCGACAGCAGGTTCTGCTGGTCCATGGTCTGCTTGGTGACCACGGTGATCGTCTGCGGCGTATCGCGCAGCACCTCGGTGTACTTGGGCGAGGACGCCTTTTGCGCACGTTCCTGCTGTACCCGGATGGCGTCCAGATCGACCGCACCCGGCGGCGCCGGTGCATCGGCAGGCTTGGCGAAGGCAGGAGCGGACAGCGTCAGCAGCACGGCCGAGGTGAGCGGGGAAATCCTGGGAGTCATGAGGCGTCTCGAAGAGGAAAGCGAGGATTCGGCCTGGCGATGGCTCGGCGGATGCGGGAGGGAAGGCGGATCGGAGAATGCGCGCCCGCTAGCCCGAGGCGGCCAGTTGGCCCGACCAGTCTCCGGACACGCACAGGCACTGCGCAGCAAGGCGCATGCGGGGCAAGGTCAGTAAAAAGGTGTCGAGCAGAGCTGGGCGCATGGGATCGCAGGGCAGGCCAGTTGTTAAGAAGGCCTGAAGGATTGTGATATTAAATGAAAATCATTCTTTTTTGCAATCGTTGCCGGCTGACGCCACGTACCGAGGCAATCGCGCTGTCCGAGGCGTCAGGCCACTGCAGTAATCAATGCGGGGTCGCACATGGAAATGCGCGGGTCTGTGCCTGCTAGCGGGGCGAAGTGCCGCTATCGAGCCTGGTCGATCTCGCTGACATGGCAGCGAGTCTTCTCACGGGTGCGCGGATCTGCGGCCTTCTGGTGTGCATGCCGGACGGGACCGGGGCTGCAGGCCAGAGCCCTCAGTGGCCTCAACTCAAGGCTGCCGTATCACGTGCGGATCCGGTCGTTGTCAGCGGTCGTCGCGGGTCCAGATGCCGCCGTGTTCGCGCTTGACCGGAAACTTGGGCACGGCAGAGTAGGCCGGTGCACATAGCGGACGGCCGTCGCGGATGTCGAAGCGGGCGCTGTGCAGCAGGCACTCGATGCTGCCTTCTGCCGGGTCGAACGTGCCCGGCGACAATTCGTAGTCTTCGTGGCTGCAGCGGTCTTCGAGCGCGTACAGCTCGCCGTCGAGATTGAAGATGACGATCGGGGCGTCGGTCACCTCATCCCAGACGGTCTGCAGCTCGCCGGGCAGCAGTGCCTCGCTGGCGCAGACGAAGGTCCAGGTGTCGCTCACAGCGCTGCGCCGCCAAGCGGTTTTTCCAGTACCTCAAAGCGCAGGTCCTGGCGCAGCGGCACGCCGAAACGTTCATCGCCATACGGGAACGGTTTGGTGATGCCGGTGCGGCGGTAACCGCGTCGCTGGTAGAACGCGATCAGCTCGTCGCGGATGTCGATCACCGTCATCCGCATCACCGGCAACTGCCACTCGGTGTAGGCGATACGCTCGGCCTCGGCCAGTAGCGTCTTGCCGAGCCCGCTGCCCTGCAGCGAGGGGTCCACTGCGAACATGCCGAAGTAGCCGGCACCGTGGTCGTCGGCGATATGCGCACAGGCCAGCAAACGGCTGTCCTGTTCGACCAGCAGCACCAGGCTGCGATCGCGCAACAGGTCCTCGCGCAGCACCGCAGGATCGATCCGCGCGCCGTCGAGAAAGTCGGCCTCGGTGGTCCAGCCAACGCGGCTGACATCGCCGCGATAGGCCGAGGTCACCAGTGACACGAGGGCGTCGATGTCGTCAACGGTGGCGGTACGGAAGGTGGTGGTCTGCATGGGAGCAGTTTAATCGGGAATCGGGAATCGGGAATCGGGAATCGGGAATCGGGAATCGGGAATCGGGAATCGGGAAAAGCGTTGCGCTGCTTAAGGGCTGCGCTCCACGTATCGAACTGCAAGGCTGCTCGGGAGAGCCGCTTTGTCGATTCTCCATTCCCGATTCCCGATTCCCGATTCCAATCAACCCAGCAGGCGACGCACCTTCACCAACGCAGCAACAAAGCGCTCGATCTCGTCATGCGTGTTGTAGAACGCCAGCGATGCGCGGCAGGTGGCGGCGACGCCGTAGTACTGCAGCAGCGGATGCGCGCAGTGCTGGCCCGAGCGGATCGCGACGCCTTCCAGGTCGAGCAGGGTGGCCAGATCGTGGGCATGCGCGCCTTCGATCAGGAACGACACCACCGCGGCCTTGTCCGGCGTGGTGCCGAAGATGCGCAGGCCGTCGATGCGCTGCAATTCTTCGGTGAAGTGCGCCAGCAGCTCGGCTTCGCGCGCTTCCACATGCGCCAGGCCGACCGACTCCAGGTAATCGACCGCCGCGCCCAGGCCGATGAAACCGGCGATGTTGGGCGTGCCGGCTTCGAACTTGTGCGGGGCATCGTTGAACACCGTGCCCTCGAAACTGACTTCCTTGATCATCTCGCCGCCGCCCAGGAACGGCGGCATCGCCTGCAGGTGTTCGCGACGCGCCCACAGTGCGCCGGTGCCGGTGGGCCCGCACATCTTGTGGCCGGTGATGGCGTAGAAATCGCAGCCGATGCCGGCCACGTCGATACGCTGATGCGGCGCCGCCTGCGAGCCATCCACCACGGTGACGATGCCGCGTTTGCGCGCCTCGCGGCAGATCTTGCGCACCGGATTGACCGTGCCCAGCACATTGGACACATGCGTGACCGCCAGCAGCTTGACCTCCGGCGTCATCGCCTTGCGCAAGGCGTCCAGATCCAGCGCGCCGTCCGGGGTGATCTCGGCCACGCGAATGGTGGCGCCGGTGCGTTGCGCCACCAGCTGCCACGGCACGATGTTGGCGTGGTGCTCCATGCGCGAGATCAGGATCACATCGCCGGTGCCCAGGCGCGGTAGCGCCCAGGAATAAGCGACCAGATTGATCGCAAAGGTCGTGCCGCTGCACAGCACCAGTTCGTCGGCGCGTACGTTGAGAAAGCGTGCCAGCTTGCTGCGCGCGCCTTCGAAGGCATCGGTGGCCTCGGTGCCCAGCGCATGCACTGCGCGGCTCACATTGGCGTTCTGACGACGGTAGAACTCGTCGGTCGCGGCAATGACCTGCAGTGGCTTCTGCCCGGTGTTGGCGTTGTCGAAGTAGATCAGCGGCTTGCCATGCACCTGTCGCATCAGCAACGGGAAATCCGAGCGCACGCGCTCCCAGTCCGGCGCGGCGGGGTGCGTGGTGGCGGGCGCGTTCATGCCACGCCTGCCGAGGCCAGTGCGCGGTCCAGCTGCAGCGCCAGCACCGCGCCCAGCGCGCTGGGCAGCATGCGCAGCGGCTCGTGGCAGAACGCGGCGCTCAGCAAACGCTGCGCCTCGGCCTGCGGCAGGCCGCGCGAGCGCAGATAGAACAGGGCATTGTCATCGAGCTGGCCGACGGTGGCGCCATGCGCGGCCTGCACTTCCTCGGCATCGATCACCAGCACCGGCTGGGTATCGATCTCGGCATTGGCCGACAGCAGCAGGTTCTTGTTCGACAGCCGCGCGTCGGTGCCGTCGGCGCCGGGACGGATGTTGATGCCGCCGTGGAAGACCACCCGGCTGCGATCGGCGCCCACGCCGCGCCAGACCAGCTCGCAGGTGGTGTCGCGTGCGATGTGTGCGATGCCCAGACGTGTATCGACATGGCGGCGGCCGTTGCCGAGCAGCACGCCATTGGCGGTGAGCTGGGCATTGTTGCCTTCCAGGCGTACGTTGAGCTCGTGGCGCGACAGGTTGGCACCCAGTTCCAGATCCACGCGCTGGTAGCGCGCATTGCGTGCCAGCACCGCATCGGTGCGCAGCAGCGACGTTGCGTGTGCACTGTCGGCCTGCACGCGCGCATGCGACAGCACCGCATCCTGGGCCAGATGGACATGCATCAGGCTGTTGTGCAGATGCGCGGCATCGCCGACATGCAGGTGGTGCTCGACCACGTTCAGCGCCGCGCCGGCGCGCAGTTCGATCAGATGGCGGTGATGCCAGGACAGGTCGTGCTCGCCGGCCACGCCGATAAAGACCAGATGCAGCGGCGCCTCGATCTGCGCGCCGTCCTGCACGCGCACCAGCACGCCTTCGTCGGCAAGTGCGGCATTGAGGCGCGCAAAGATTTCATCGCTGCCTTCGAAACGGCGGCCAAGCAACTGCTGGGCGTCGTCGCCGGCGGCCAGCGACGCGGACAAGGTGTCCAGTTGCACGCCGTCCGGCAGCGTCGACAGGTCGCTTAATGCGTCGGACGGGCGACCGTTGACGAACACCAGCCGCGGCGACGGGATGTCGGCCAGCAGCGCCGCGTCGATCAACGTCGGCACCAGCGGCGCGGGTTGGAAACTGCGTCGCTCCAGCTGCCGCAGCGAGGTGTATTTCCAGGCTTCGGCGCGCGGGCCGGGCAGGCCGGTCTGCAGCGCGGCATCGAGTTCGACCCGGCGCGCATCGTTGCCGTTGAAGCCGCGGGCGAGGGATTCCAGCAGGGCGCTCATCAGGCAGCCGCCTCGGGCACCACGCGGTCCTTGAGGAAGTGGTAGCCGTGCTTTTCCAGCTCCAGCGCCAGCTCCGGGCCGCCGCTCTGCACGATGCGTCCCTCGGCCAGCACATGCACCACGTCCGGGGTGATGTAGTCGAGCAGACGCTGATAGTGGGTGATCACCAGGAACGAACGCTCCGGCGAGCGCAGCGCGTTGACGCCGTCGGCCACACTCTTGAGCGCATCGATGTCCAGGCCCGAATCGGTCTCGTCCAGGATGGCGAGCTTGGGCTCGAGCACGGCCAGCTGGAAGATTTCGTTGCGCTTCTTTTCGCCGCCGGAGAACCCTTCGTTGACGCCGCGATGCAGCAGCTCGTCCTTCAGGTGCAGCACGGCCAGCTTCTGCCGCACCAGCTTGAGGAACTGCATCGAGTCCAGCTCGTCCTCGCCACGCGCCTTGCGCTGCGCATTGAGTGCCGCGCGCAGGAAGTAGGTGTTGTTGACGCCGGGGATTTCCACCGGGTACTGGAAGGCCAGGAACAGCCCGGCTGCCGCGCGTTCTTCCGGCGGCAGCTCGAGCAGGTCCTTGCCTTCGAACTGCACGGTGCCGGCGCTGACGTCATAGCCGTCGCGCCCGGCCAGCACGTTGCCCAGCGTGGACTTGCCGGCGCCATTGGGCCCCATGATGGCGTGCACCTGGCCCGGCTGGATGTCCAGCGACAGGCCCTTGAGGATGTCTTTGCCGGCGATGCTGGCGTGGAGGTTGTTGATCGTAAGCATGTGAATAGGGAATCGAGAATAGGGAATGGGTAATGCGAGACGTTGGCGCGGCAAGGAGCAGGAAAGAGAACCGATACCGATTCTCCATTCCCCACTCCCGATTCCGTCGGCGTCAGCCGACGCTGCCTTCCAGCGAGACTTCCAGCAGCTTCTTGGCTTCCACCGCGAACTCCATCGGCAGTTCGCGGAACACCTGCTTGCAGAAGCCGTCGACGATCAGCGACACCGCGTCTTCCTGGCTGATGCCGCGCGCGCGGCAATAGAACAGCTGGTCGTCGCTGATCTTGGAGGTGGTGGCCTCGTGCTCGACGGTGGCGCCGGGATTCTTTACCTCGATATAGGGGAAGGTGTGCGCGCCGCACTGCTTGCCGATCAACAACGAATCGCACTGCGTGTAGTTGCGCGCGCCGTCGGCATTGCGGTCCACCTTGACCAGGCCGCGATAGGTGTTCTGCCCGCGCCCGGCACTGATGCCCTTGCTGACGATCTTGCTCTTGGTGCGCTTGCCGATATGGATCATCTTGGTGCCGGTGTCGGCCTGCTGACGGTGATGGGTCAGCGCCACCGAGTGGAACTCGCCGACCGAATCGTCGCCGAGCAGCACGCAGGACGGATACTTCCAGGTGATCGCCGAACCGGTTTCGACCTGGGTCCAGGTGACCTTGCTACGCGCGCCACGGCACTCGGCACGCTTGGTGACGAAGTTGTAGATGCCGCCACGGCCTTCCTCGTCACCCGGATACCAGTTCTGCACGGTCGAATACTTGATTTCGGCATCTTCCAGCGTCACCAGCTCGACCACCGCCGCGTGCAGCTGGTTTTCGTCGCGCATCGGCGCGGTGCAGCCTTCCAGATACGACACATAGGCCTTGTCCTCGCACACGATCAGGGTGCGTTCGAACTGCCCAGTGTGGCCGGCGTTGATGCGGAAATAGGTGCTCAATTCCATCGGGCAACGCACGCCGGCAGGAATGAACACGAAGCTACCATCGGAGAACACCGCCGAGTTGAGCGCGGCGAAATAGTTGTCGCCGACCGGCACCACGCTGCCCAGATACTGTTTGACGATCTCCGGATGTTCCTTGATCGCCTCGGACATCGAGCAGAAGATCACGCCCTTCTCGGCCAGTTCCTTGCGGAACGTGGTGCCGACCGAGACCGAGTCGAATACCGCATCCACCGCCACGCCGGCCAGCCGGGCGCGCTCGTGCAGCGGCACGCCGAGCTTGTCGTAGGTGTCGAGCAGTTCCTTGGGCACATCGTCCAGCGAGGCGTACTTCGGCCCCTTGGGTGCGGAGTAATAGCTCAACGCCTGGAAATCGATCGGCGAGACCTTTAGCTTCGCCCATTCCGGCATCGGCATCTTCAGCCAGTGCCGATACGCCTCAAGACGCCAGTCGGTCATCCATTGCGGCTCGTCTTTCTTGGCCGACAAGGCACGGATGACGTCCTCGTCCAGGCCGGGCGGGAGCGAGTCCGATTCGATCTCGGTGATGAAACCGGCGTCATAGCGTCGGCCCAGCCGTTCGATAATTTCGGCATTCTGCGGGGGTGCAAGTTCGGTGGCCATCGGGCTGCCTACAGGGTCAGGTGGTCGCGACGCGTGCGGCGATCGAACGCCGACGGCTGTCGCCAGGGAGAGAGAGGGGCTGCAACATCTGTGCGAGCGTGACGCGACGCAATGCATCGCCGACCACGTCGTTGATCAGGCGCCAGTTGGAGCGCACCCCGCATGTCTGCGCGATGCCGCACTGGCCGTGGTCCTGGCTGCATTCGGTGATCGCCAGCGGGCCTTCCATCGCCTCGACGATTTCCACCAGCGTGATCTCGCTGGCCGAGCGCGCCAGCCGGTAGCCGCCATGCACGCCACGCAACCCTTCGACCAGGCCGGCCTGCGACAGCGGCTTGAGGATCTTGCTCACGGTCGGCGCTTCCAGGCCGGCCTGCTCGGCAAGTTCGCTGGCGCTGAGCACCTGGCCGCAGCGCGCTGCCAGGACGGTCAACACGACAGTGGCGTAATCGGTGAGTTTGGTGACGCGCAACATGAGAAGGCGATAAATCCTAAAGCGGACCGAAATTGTACGCTTTTGGCCGAGGCAGGGCCACCTGCCCGGTTCAGCCGCCGGCAAGCAGCAGCCGTTGCCGGTACTGCTGCGCTTGTGCTTGGCGCATCGTCGCACTGCAGTCACAATGAGCGGCCCCCTCACCGGACCCCTACATGTCGCGCAAAGTTGCCGCCCGCAAGTCACGTATCCACGGCAATGGCATGTTCGCCCTCGCCGCGCTCCGCAAAGGCGAGCGCATCATCCAGTACAAGGGGCGCCTGCGCACGCACGCGGAAGTGGATGCCGACGACACCGGCGATGTGGAGAGCGGCCACACCTTCCTGTTCACGCTCAGCGACGACTATGTACTGGATGCCAATTACGAGGGCAATGTCGCGCGCTGGATCAACCACAGCTGCAACCCTAATTGCGAAGCGGTAATCGAAGAGGCCGAAGGCGACGACCGCAGCAAGGACAAGATCTTCATCGAGGCCAAGCGCGCGATCAAGGCCGGCGAAGAGCTCACCTACAATTACGGCATCACCCTGGCCGAGCGGCATACACCGCGTTTGAAGAAGATCTGGGCATGCCGCTGCGGGTCGAAGAACTGCACCGGCACGATGCTGCAGCCCAAGCGCTGAGCACCGGTATCCTGGCGCCGCACTGACGCGGCGCACACATCGATTCACTCATGCGCAACAGGCACATGCCTAGCGTGCGGGCTTCTTTTCAGAGAGGAGTTCCCGCATGTCGTATTCGCTCTCCGGCAAGACCATCGCAGTGCTGGCCACCGATGGCTTCGAACAATCCGAACTCACTGAGCCCAAGCGCCTGCTGGAATCCTGGGGCGCCAAGGTTGATGTGATTGCGCCCGGCGACGCTGCGCAGATTCGCGCCTGGAACAAGACCGACTGGGGCGATTCGGTGCCGGTGGACCAGCGGCTGGATCAGGCCAAGGTCGACACCTACGATGCGCTGGTGCTGCCCGGCGGCGTGCTCAACCCCGATACCTTGCGCGGCGATGCCAGGGCGATCGCATTCATTCAGGCCTTTGCCAGTGCAGACAAGCCGGTTGCCGCGATCTGCCACGGCCCGTGGCTGCTGGTGGAAAGCGATCTGGTGCGCGACCGCGATGTCACCTCATGGTCGTCGGTCAAGACCGACCTGCGCAATGCCGGCGCACGCTGGCAGGATGCGGAGGTGGTGGTCGACGGGGCGCTGATCACCAGCCGCAAGCCCGACGATATCCCGGCCTTCACCGCTGCAGTGGCCAAGGCCCTGGTGGTCTGATCGGTCCGTTGCAACGTTGACAAGGATGAAAACAAAGGCCCGGCGTGGTGGCGCCGGGCCTTTGTCTTGATCCAATGGCCGTTCGCGCAGATCGGCGCGACGGCATGACGGTGTACTTCAGTCCTGCGTCGCAACTGGCGCGTCAGCCTATTTCCCGGACAATGCAGCGGCCGGCACCAGTTGCTCGATGTTCTGGTTGAACTTCACCGCGACGCGGCCGTTCTGGATGCCGACCGACTCCACCTGCACATTGCCCATCGCCGCCGCGATGGCCGGGTCGATACGATAGATCGGCTCCTTGCGCGCGTAGTCGGCCAGCCAGGCATTGAGCAGCTGGCGGGTGCTGTGGTCGAGTTTTGCGCCAGCGTTGGCCGGGCGGAAATCGTCGATGGTGGGTTGATCGAGATAAAAGCCCTGCTTGGCCGTGTCGTAGCGCAGTGCGCTGGTCAGGGTCACATTGCCGACCGGTGCGGGCGCGCCGCCGGCAGTGGCGAGCGCCAGGTCGAAGGCCATCTTGAGCCGGTCGCCTGGCGGCAGCGACAGCGCCGGATTGCTGACCGTCATCTCGACCAGGCCGCCCAGCGCATCGTGCGTCTGCGGGAAGCGGCCACCCAGGAATTGCTGCAGGTCGCTGCCCTGTACGCTGATCTGGTGTCCCTGGATCTGCGGCGTCGCCCACGCGCCGGTCGTCGGTATCGCCAGAGCGAGGGCAAGCAGAGATCCGGCAAGCGAACGCAGTTTCATCGGGTGACTCCGGCAACAGGTGACATCACCTTAGTCGGTGCCGGTGAACCGTGGGTTAGCGCAATACCGGGTGCAGGGTGGCCGAATAGATCTCCCAGCCGTCGCTGCCGTTGCGCGGCTGCAGCCGGTAGGCGCCGACCAGGCGTTGGGTGCCGACGTCGGTGCGCACGATCAGTTGTACCGGCACTTCGATCCGGCGCGGGGGCTGTCCCTGATCCAGTGCGATGGGCGGGTCGTTGTCGATGCGCATCGACTGGATATTGCCGATCCCGCGCAGCGCCGCATCGTCCGGCACCGGCGCAGGGCGACCGCCGCTCCACAGTGCATCGGCATCGCCGCGTGCCGCGCCAGGCAACGCGCCCAGATACCGTTGCACGGTTGCGCTTGCTTTGGCGAAATTGGCGCGCTCGATGGCATCGCCAGGGGTGGCATCGGTTGCGGGTCGTGCGGGCGCATTGCGCTCGGTGGCAACACTCGGCGTTTCCGTCGCCGCTACTTGCGAGGACGATGCCGCGTTGTCTGCTTCCTGGTCTGCAGTGCGATGACAACTGCAGCCGGCGATTGCCGCTGCAAGCATGACGATCCCCAACCCACGCATGGCGCATCTCCCGTCCCCGATGCGCGCAGTGTAGCGATCGCCGCGACGCCGGTCTCAGGGGCTGGGGGCCGGCTGCACGCGCTGCAGGCGCTCCAGCAGCAACTGCAGTTTTGGCCGCAAGGCCTCCAGTGCATCGCTTGGTTGAGCGCGCGGGCGGGCAGCCAGGTCTTCCAGCAGCTGCGAGCCGACTGTCAGCGCCGCGCATTCGTCGCTGCTCAGATCGCGTCGCAGGTGCAACTCCTCGAGCAGCCGCATCCAGTCGGCCCGCGAGCGCTGTTCGAATTCGATGGTGCAGCGATCGCTGCAGGGGCGGCCATCGCTCTCGATGGGCGTGACCGTAATGCGATACCGTTTTCGGGACATGGAAGGGGCGTCGTTCCTTGGGCTGACTCCACCATAGGCGCAGCCAGCAACGGCCTCGATAGCTCAGGCCATGACGCAGTGTTCCAGCATGCTCACTGTGCCGACTGTGGCACGGGTTTGCGCAGCAACGGCAGCGGATCGTACGCACCGTTGCGCCCATAGACACCATAGTGCAGATGCGGCGGCGTGCCGCGCGCGTTGCCGGTGGTGCCGACCATGCCGAGCGGTGTGTTGGGCTCGACGACATCGCCAACGGCCAGGCCGGCGGCCCAGTCGTCCAGGTGCGCGTAGTAGTGGCGTTCCATCGCCGGCCCGAGCACCCAGACCTGTTTGCCGCCCAGGCCGTGATCGCGGATGGCGCTGACCACCCCGCGCGTCGCGGATAGCACCGGCGTGCCGCGCGGCGCGAAGATATCCACGCCGGCATGGCGTCGATCGCGACCGCGCGCTGCGCCGAAGGTGTCGGCGATGCGGCGCGCCTGCACGCCTTCGACCGGAACGTGTAACTGCACGGGTGGGGGCATGCGCGACAGCTCCCAGCTGGTGCGCAGTTGTTCGGCAATCGGCAATTGCCATGCCCAACGCGCCGCGACACCCAGGGCGCACAGCAGCGCAATCGACACCAGCAGGTGGCGCATGCGGCGTGCAGGGCTGCGGGTTGCCGGCGACGGCGGTGTGGATGGGCGAGGAGACGATGGATCGGTCACATGCACCTGCTGGGTTGCCAATCAGCGTGCAGGGTAGGCAAGCGGCGATGAGCGGCATGTGGGTAGTGACGCGGGCGGTCAAGCGCGCTCAAAAAAAAGACGGCCCGCAGGCCGCCTTGGTGACACCGCAGGCGTGCTCGATTAGAGCGCGGCGTCCTTCAACTTCTTCAGCAGGCGCGCCTTGACCTTGAAACTGGCCGGCTTCGCTGCAAAGGTCTGCTCTTCCTTGGTGAACGGGTTGATGCCCTTGCGCTTCGGCTTGGCCGGCACATGGACGCTGGTCAGCTTCAGCATGCCCGGCAGGGTGAACGAGCCGGCGCCCTTCTTGCTCAGCGACGAATGCGCGGCCGATTCCAGCGTAGCCAGAACGGCGCGGACGTCCTTCGGAGCCAGCTGGGTGGATTCGGCAATGTGCGCGACCAGGCCGGTCTTGCTCAGCGCTTCCTTGATCGGCTTCGGCGCAGCGGACTTGGCAGCAGCGGCCTTGGCCGGCTTTGCGGTCTTGGTCGCGGCGACCTTTTTCACTGCCTTCTTGGGGGCAGCCTTCTTAGCGGCGGTTTTTGCCATGAGTTATGTGTTCCGTGATCGTTGGTGGTGTTGGGCCTGCCGACCCAGTCGGCAACGCGAAATGTAGGGCAACTGCTGCGCGCCGCCAATAGGTAAACGATGAAACAACCGAAAAAAAGCGTATTTTGACGGGGATTCGTTCACCGGCGGCAGAAAACCTCCGCGAAAGCGCTGTCAAAGCGGCTGCGATGCGCAGGGCGATGCGGTGTCTGACGCATAGCAGCAGATCGTTTGCGCGAAGGCATATGTGCGTTTTTGCATCGTGCGTGGCACCGAGCATTGTCAACATGTACAGCCAGCGGTGGCGTCCGCTGAGGCGACCAAGCGTCGCTGCGTGGCTGCGTGGCTGCGCTGTGCAGGATACGTTTGGCATCGCCAACTGTTTGTATGCGCTGGATGCCTTGTTTTGATCCGTCGCTCCGCTGCGTTCGCGTCGCTGCTGCCATGTGCGCCCATCGCGCGTGCCGGGTTTTTCAGCGGCTCACAGGCGCAGACGCGCTGGGTGTCGTTACGGCTTCACTGCGCACTTGCCTTGGCACTCCTGCGCGCGGCCCGCCGGCCGCTGCGAGACATTCCGACTTTGGATGACGCCCAGCCACAGGCCGACTAATCATTGGCCGCCGACAGGCTGCGGCCGCGCTCGGTCGCTGCGGCAATCGCCTTGGCGGTGAGCGCTTCGAACTGGCCGGCCTGAAATGTCTCGATTGCCGCCTGCGTGGTGCCGTTGGGCGACGTCACCCGGCGCCGGAGCAGCTCCGGTGCTTCGCCCGATTCGGTCAGCATGCGCGAGGCGCCGAGCAGGGTCTGCAGCACCAGCGTGCGTGCGGTTTCGGCTGGCAGGCCTTGCGCACGCGCGGCCGCTTCCATCGCTTCGGCCAGCAGAAATACATAGGCCGGCCCGCTGCCGGAGACGGCGGTCACCGTGTCCATCTGCGCCTCGTCGTCGATCCAGACGGTGACACCGGCGCTCTCCAGCAAGCCGGTCGCCTGCGCACGTTGCGCCTTGGACACGCGTGGATTGGCGTACAACCCGGTGACGCCTGCACCGAGCAGAGCGGGCGTATTGGGCATTGCGCGCACTACCGCAAGCTCGCCGCCGGACCAGCGCTCCAGCTGCGGAGCGGTGATGCCGGCGGCAATGGACAGCAGCAACGGCTGTTGCGCCTGCGCAAGATCGGCCAGCTGCGCGCATACCGCTGGCAGCACCTGCGGCTTGACCGCCAACACCCAGACGGCTGCGCCGTCCACTGCGCTGCGCGCCTGTTCCACGGCGTGCACGCCAAAGTCGCGTGATAGCGCATCGCGCAGTTCCGCCACCGGCTCGGCGACGCGGATGCTGGCAGCGGGCACGCCCTGCCGGATCAGCCCGGCAATCAGGCTGCGCGCCATGTTGCCGCCGCCGACGAATGCGGTGAGCGCAGTGGCGGAAGGCGAGGGCGCGGGCGAGGAGGGCAGAGTCATTGCGACACCTTAAGTAAGAGGAAACAGCGACGCGCTAACGCGAGGCTGATCGGAAAAGACGGTCAGGAAGCTGCGGCAGCCGACGAGGCGCGTTCGCCGAACAGCGCCGTCCCGACGCGCACCATGGTCGCGCCGGCCGCGATCGCTTCGGCAAAATCCGAGCTCATGCCCATCGACAAGGTATCCACCTGCGGATAGCGACGCTTGAGGTCTTCGAACAGTGCCTGCATGCGGGCAAACGCCGCCATGCGGCGCACCTGCTCGGGGAAGGGCGCGGGAATCGCCATCAGGCCGCGCAATTGCAGCTGGGGTTGCAGCGCGATGGCCTCGGCCAGTCCGTCGACCGCCTCCGGCGCGCAGCCGTGCTTGCTGTCCTCGTCGTCGATGTTGACCTGGATCAGGACATTCAAGGGTGTGCGATCGGCCGGACGGTGGTTGGCCAGCGGCACGATCAGCTTGGCGCGGTCCACGGTCTGCACCCAGTCGAACCACTGGCTGGCCAGTTCGGCCTTGTTGGATTGCAGGTGGCCGATCAGATGCCACTCCAATCCCAGCGTCTGCAGCTGGGCAATCTTGGTTTGCGCTTCCTGCACGTAGTTTTCGCCGAATGCGCGCTGGCCCTGCGCCGCCAGCGCGGCAATCGCGTCTGCCGGCCGGGTCTTGGACACCGCCAGCAGGCGCACATCGGCGCGCGCGTGCCGAGTCGCGGCGGCGTGGATGGCATCGAGAATCTGCTGCAGCGACGAAGCCGGCACGTGGCAATCCAGGCGGAAAAGGAACGCTATAGTGCCGCCCCCGGCTGCGTCCTTCCAGCCGGGTCGCCGAACCGGGCCGGCCAATGATGCTGCAATGGCGCGCGGACGCGCCGGGCCCCGCCCACATGCGAGGCGAGCTGGCGATCGACGCCCGAGCTTGGCCCAGGCAAGGCCCGTGCCCGCACCGCGTCCCCAAAACCAACGCCTTCAGGCCCGCCCGACGGTGCCGGCCTGAACCGGCTGCGGGCCGCTTCCCGCCAGCAGCCAGAACGCTATACTGCCGCCCGGGGAGTACCTTCCAATCGCAGCCTAGGGGAAAAGCAGCGCATGGATATCGCTGAACTATTGGCGTTTTCTGTCAAGAACAAGGCATCGGACCTGCATCTGTCGGCGGGCTTGCCGCCGATGATCCGTGTCGATGGCGATGTCCGTCGCATCAATATTCCGGCCCTGGACCACAAGCAGGTGCACGCGCTGGTCTACGACATCATGTCGGACAAGCAGCGTCGCGATTACGAGGAATTCCTCGAGGTCGACTTCTCGTTCGAGATTCCGTCGCTGGCGCGCTTCCGCGTCAATGCCTTCAACCAGAACCGCGGCGCCGGTGCGGTGTTCCGTACCATTCCGTCCGAAGTGCTGACGCTGGAGGACCTGGGCTGCCCGCCGATCTTCCGCCAGCTGATCGACCAGCCGCAGGGCCTGATCCTGGTCACCGGCCCGACCGGTTCGGGCAAGTCGACCACGCTCGCCGGCATGATCGACTACATCAACAAGAACGAATACGGCCACATCCTCACTGTCGAGGATCCGATCGAGTTCGTGCATACCTCGCAGAAGTGCCTGATCAATCAGCGCGAAGTGCATCGCGATACGCACGGCTTCAATGAGGCGCTGCGCTCGGCGCTGCGCGAAGACCCGGACATCATCCTGGTGGGCGAATTGCGCGACCTGGAAACCATCCGCCTGGCGTTGACCGCCGCGGAAACCGGCCACCTGGTGTTCGGCACCCTGCACACCAGCTCGGCGGCCAAGACCATCGACCGCATCATCGACGTGTTCCCGGCTGGCGAAAAGCCGATGGTGCGCTCGATGCTGTCCGAATCGCTGCGCGCGGTGATTTCGCAGGCGTTGCTGAAGAAGGTCGGCGGCGGACGCACCGCCGCCTGGGAAATCATGGTCGGCACCCCGGCCATCCGTAACCTGATCCGCGAGGACAAGGTGGCGCAGATGTATTCCTCGATCCAGACCGGCCAGCAATACGGCATGCAGACGCTGGACCAGCATCTGCAGGACCTGGTCAAGCGCAGCCTGATCACGCGCAACCAGGCGCGCGAATACGCCAAGGACAAGCGGATATTTGAGTGATTCGGGAATAGGGAATCGGGAATGGGGAATCGCAACAGCACGTTTCCCTGACTGGTCCGGCTCCTGGCTCCTGGCTTTTCCAATTCTCGATTCTCGATTCCCCATTCCCGGCTCCGAAGGAGCACGCCATGAGCACCATCGACTTCACCTCCTTCCTCAAGCTGATGGCGCACCAGAAGGCGTCGGATCTGTTCATCACCTCGGGGATGCCGCCGGCGATCAAGGTGCACGGCAAGATCAGTCCGATCACCCAGACGCCGCTGACCGCGCAACAGAGTCGCGATCTGGTGTTGAACGTGATGACGCCGTCGCAGCGCGAAGAATTCGAAAAGACCCACGAGTGCAATTTCGCCATCGGCGTGTCCGGGGTCGGGCGCTTTCGCGTGAGCTGCTTCTACCAGCGCAACCAGGTCGGCATGGTGCTGCGCCGGATCGAAACGCGCATCCCCACGGTGGAAGAGTTGAGCCTGCCGCCGGTGATCAAGACGCTGGCGATGACCAAGCGCGGCATCATCATCTTCGTTGGCGCTACCGGGACCGGCAAGTCCACCTCGTTGGCGGCGATGATCGGTTACCGCAACCAGAATTCCACCGGGCACATCATCACCATCGAAGATCCGATCGAATTCGTGCACAAGCACGAAGGCTGCATCATCACCCAGCGCGAAGTCGGCATCGATACCGACAGCTGGGAAAACGCGTTGAAAAACACCCTGCGCCAGGCGCCGGATGTGATCATGATCGGCGAGGTGCGCACCCGTGAAGGCATGGATCATGCCGTGGCCTTTGCCGAAACCGGGCATCTGGTGCTGTGCACCCTGCACGCCAACAACGCCAACCAGGCGATGGACCGCATCATCAACTTCTTCCCGGAAGACCGGCGCAACCAGCTGTTGATGGATCTGTCGCTCAATCTCAAGGGCGTGGTCGCGCAGCAGTTGATTCCGACCCCGGATGGTCGCGGCCGGCGCGTGGCGATGGAGATCATGCTGGGCACGCCGCTGGTGCAGGACTACATCCGCGATGGCGAGATCCACAAGCTCAAGGAGATCATGAAGGAGTCCACCAACCTGGGCATGCGCACCTTCGATCAGAGCCTGTTCGAGCTGTATCAGGCCGGAGAGATCAGCTACGAAGATGCGCTGCGCTACGCCGACTCGCAGAACGAGGTGCGCCTGCGCATCAAGCTCTCGCAGGGCGGCGACGCCAAGACCCTGGCGCAGGGCCTGGATGGCGTGGAGATCGCCGAGGTTCGGTGAGCTGCGCAGGAGTGCTGTGCCCTGGCGCATTCTGGTGCATGGTCGTGGCGTAGCACGCTGAAGCAATTCACTGCAGACGCTTCCGGACCTTGGTGCGTCATCTCTGCGCGCAGGCGTTTGCTGCAAAAAGACAGGGCAAGGACCGCGCTGTCGGTCGATGAACATGCAGCGCAGCAGTGCGCACATGCTGTGACGTTTCAGATGTAACCAGGCGGGCCGATAGTGTCTAATATCGCACCCCATTGCAGTGCCCGAACCTGTGACCCTTCCCGATTCCGATCTGCGTCCGGAGCAAGAACCGCTGCCCGATGACGGCGCTGTGGTCACCTCCGGCCCGTTGACGCCGCCACCGGATTCGGCCGGCACCGCGGCCGACGACCATGCCTATCACCACTCGGTGGCCGAGGACGCGCAGGGCATGGTGCTGGCGACGCTGGTGGCATCGCTGGGCCTGGCGATCTTCGCCAAGGGCGGGCTGATGATCGGCGGCATGGCCGGTGTGGCGTTCCTGCTGCATTACGCGCTGCACTGGAATTTCGGCCTGGTGTTCGTGCTGGTCAACCTGCCGTTCTACTGGCTGAGCGTGCGCCGCATGGGCTGGGAATTCACCTTGAAGACCTTTGCCGCGGTCGGTGCTTGCGGTGCACTGACCGACCTGATGCCGCGCTGGGCCGAGTACGCACATATCAGCACGCTGTTTTCGGCGATCGTCGGCGGCGCGCTGGCGGGCCTGGGCATCCTGTTCTTCATCCGCCATCGCGGCAGCCTGGGCGGCATCGGCATCCTGGCGGTGTACCTGCAGCGCGAGCGCGGCTGGAGCGCCGGCAAGGTGCAGATGAGTTTCGATGCGATGCTGATGCTGGTCGCCTTCAGCATTCTCACTCCTGACAAGGTGCTTTACTCGGCGCTGGGTGCGTTGATGCTGAGCCTGGTGCTGATGTTCAATCACCGCCCGCATCGTTACATGGGCGTGTGATCCAGCAGGTTGTCGGCAGCCATGGCTGCCGCCGGAATCGGCAGCGGCGCGTATCACGCCGACGCGGCAGTCGCGTATCGCCGCTGCATCTGGGCGCCGTGCGGCTGCTTGCCGGCATGGAGTCGCTGACTTGCCGCTAGGCGTTGCCGTTGTGCATCCACGGCGGCGACAGCGCCTGGATGCGCGCAAACGCCGGACAATCGGCATGATGCGCGCCGGGCAGGTAGCCCAGGCTCATCAGGAATTCGCCGGTGATCTCGCCGCCGGTGAAGCGGAAGGTCTTCTTGAACAGCTTGACCCAGGCGGCTTTGTCGAGTGGGTGCTGTGCGTCCAGCCATTGCGCGAAACTACCGTGCGCCGCGCGCAGTTGCTGGATGACCTGCGCGTTGTGGATGGCCGCCAGCACCTTCAACCGGTTGCGGATGATGCCGGCATCGCCGAGCAGCCGTGCAATGTCGCTCTCGCCGTAGGCCGCCACCGTGTCCACGTCGAAGCCCTCGTAGGCGCGCTGGAAGTTGCTGCGCTTGCGCAGGATGGTTTCCCAGCTCAGCCCGGCCTGATTGATTTCCAGCACCAGGCGCTCGAACAGCTCGCGCTCCTCGCGCTGCGGAAAGCCGTATTCGTGATCGTGGTAGTGCCCGTGGATCGGATGGCCTGGGGCGATGCTGCAGTAGCCGCTCATGAGGTGCCTGTTGTGCGTGGACCAGTTGTAGGTGGATCAGGGCGCGACGGCCGGAAGTCCGACCCGCGACGATAACGACCGAACAGCGATGCGTGGTGCACCGAACGACGGCGGTGCCGGAGCAGGTCGATTGGCAGCACAGCACGGCCTGGAAGTACGTGCTGCGCAGCCGCCAGCAATCTGAACGGGCCGGTCTTGCCTGCCGGGAGCCATCGGTGGCCTCTGCGAGGTCGATGCCCATCGGCAGCATCGGCAGTCCCATGCCGCCCGCGTACAGCAAGTATGGCAGCGGCTCTGCGCGCGGCGAAGCGAACGGCTAGAATGCGGCCATGTCTGTTTTGCCCACGCCTCTGGCCAACCAACTGCTGATCGCGCTTCCGGCGCTGTCCGATCCCACCTTTTCGCGCAGCGTCGCGCTGATCTGCCAACACGACGAGAACGGCGCCATGGGCGTGCTGGTCAACCGGCCCTCCGAATACACGCTGGGCGAGGTCCTGTCGCAAATGGGCATCGACACCGTCGACGACCACCTACGCGAGCAGATCGTGCTCAGCGGCGGGCCGGTGCACCCGGAACGCGGTTTTGTCATCCACGACGATGCGCGCGACTGGGATTCCAGCCTGGAAGTGGGGCAGGGCGTCTACCTGACCACCTCGCGCGACATTCTCGAAGCCATGGCGGCCGGCGAAGGCCCGCGCAATGCGCTGGTGGCGCTGGGCTGTGCCGGCTGGGGCGCGGGCCAGCTGGAATTCGAACTGGGCGAGAACAGCTGGCTGACCGCGCCGTCGGATGCCAATGTGTTGTTCTCCACCGCGCTGGAAGATCGCTGGCAGACCGCTGCCGGGCGCATCGGCGTGGATCTGTTCCGGCTGACGGATTATTCCGGGCATGCCTGAGGCGGGCGCGATCCGCCCCGATGGCACGGTGCTGGGCTTCGACGTGGGGTCGCGCCGGATCGGCGTGGCCGTCGGCACCGCGCTGGGCGCCGGCGCGCGTGCGGTGGCCGTCATCCATGTGCATGCCAACGGCCCCGATTGGGTCGCGCTGGATCGCGTGCACAAGCAATGGCGCCCCGACGGCCTGGTGATCGGCGACCCGCTGACCCTGGACGACAAGGATCAACCCGCACGCAAGCGCGCGCATGCCTTCGCCCGCCAACTGCGCCAGCGCTATGCGCTGCCGGTGGTGCTGATCGACGAGCGCTCCAGTTCGGTCGAAGCCGCGCAGCGTTTCGCGCGCGAGCGCGCCGATGGGCGCAAGCGCCGCCGCGATGCCGAGGCGCTGGACGCGATGGCGGCTGCCGTGATCGTCGAACGCTGGTTGGCCGCACCCGACCAAGCCACCCCTCTTCCCTGACACTCCCGACCTGCGATGACCACCATGCAACTCGATTCGGACGGACGCCTGCGCCACCTGCTCACCCTGGAAGGACTGCCGCGCGCCACGCTGCTGCAGCTACTCGATCGTGCCGGCCAGATCCGCGACGCGGCGGTGGGGCGCGTGGGCAAGCGCAGCGTGCTCGCCGGCACCGCGGTGTGCACGTTGTTCTTTGAACCGTCCACGCGTACGCGCAGCTCGTTTCATCTGGCTGCGCAGCGGCTGGGTGCAGACGTGCTCAACTTCGATGCCTCCACCTCGTCCACCCGCAAGGGCGAGACCGCGCGCGACACGCTGAAGAACCTCGAGGCGATGGGCGTGCGCGGCTTCGTGGTGCGCCATCCCGACGACGGTGCGGTGGAGGCGCTGGCCGCAGCCGCAGGCGAGGGCACCGCCTTGATCAACGCCGGCGATGGACGCAGTTCGCATCCCACCCAGGGCCTGCTCGACATGCTCACCCTGCGCCAGGCCAAGGGCACCGATTTTTCCAAGCTCAAGGTGGTGATCGTTGGCGACGTGAAGCATTCGCGCGTGGCGCGCTCGGACCTGCATGCACTGCGCACGCTGGGCGCCGGCGAGATCCGCGTCTGCGGTCCGGCCAGCCTGCTGCCCGACGACGACATGCTGGACGGATGCGTGGTCGGCCAGGACTTCGACGCCATGCTGGACGGTGCCGACGCCTTGATGATGCTGCGCCTGCAGCGCGAGCGCATGGAAGAAGGCCTGGTGCCGTCGCTGGAGCAGTATCACGCCGGCTACGGACTCACCCGCGAGCGCCTGGCACGCGCCGGCCGTGACGCCGCCGTGCTGCATCCGGGCCCGATCAATCGCGGTGTGGAAATCACCGACGAAGTGGCCGACGGCGCGCAATCGTGCGTGCTGCGCCAGGTCGCCAACGGCGTGGCGGTGCGCATGGCCGTACTGGAAACCTTGCTCGGCTGAGCGAGCGCAGCAACGCGACCGCACACCCGCAATGCGGTCGCGGTCGCCGCCGGCCGAGCGTCTTCGCGCAGACGCTTGCAAAGCCCTTGCCATCAGAACGCACGCGCGGCCTGCTCTTACGAGTCCCGAGTCCCGATTCCCGATTCCCGGCACCACGCCATAACATCCACTCGCCTATCGTGACGGCTCCTTTCATCGCAGGAGATCGCAATGGGTATTTCACGTCACGCCACCGCTCACTGGGAAGGCGACCTCAAGACCGGCAAGGGCCAGCTCAGCACGCCGCAAAGCGGGCTGATGGACAAGACCCGCTACGCCTTCAACAGCCGTTTCGGCGACGAGAAAGGCACCAACCCGGAAGAACTGATCGCCGCCGCGCATGCCGGCTGCTTCACCATGGCGCTGTCCGCACAGCTGAGCGAAGCCGGTTTTCCGCCGACCTCGCTGGATACGCGCGCAGACGTGGACCTGTCGATGGAAGGCGGCCCGCAACTGTCGCAGATCCGCCTCAAGCTCAAGGCCGTGGTGCCGGGTATCGACGAAGCCAAGTTCCGCGAACTGGCCGACGTCGCGAAGAAGAACTGCCCGGTGTCCAAGGCGCTGAGCGCGGTGCCGATCAGCCTGGAAACCGAGTTTTCCAGCCAGGCGTGATCCCACTGCGTGCGCTGGCGATGGCTGCCGGCGCACGCAGCTGGCGGCAACCTGAATAGGGCTTTGCAGGCGCGGTTCGGTTCAGGGCGGTTTCACTGGCGCAGGCCGAGCATCGGCAGCGTGTCCTCCCTGTGTAGAAGCTGCCGCAATGAAAACTCTTGTGCTTGGTGCTCTGGTGATGGGTCTGGCAGTTGCAGGTAATGCAACGGCACAGCGCTATGACAGCGGCTACAACGGACGTGGCGGCTATGAGGATGGTCGTTACGAATACGCGCGGGTGGTGCGCGTGGATCCGATCATCGTGACCGATGCGTACAACGAGCGCAGCAGCGAACGCTGCTACAACCGCCCGGCCGACGGCTACTACACCAGCAACGATGGCTATTACCGCGATGGCGGCAGCTACGGCCAGGCCGGCGTTTCCAATCGTGGGGTGGCCAGCGTGATCGGCGGGATCGCCGGTGCGGTGCTCGGCAGCCAGGTCGGTGGCGGCAATGGCCGTCTGGTCGGTACCGCAGTCGGCACCATGGCCGGTGTCGCGGCGGGCCGCTCGATCTACGAAGCCAATAATCGCAATCACCAGGGCAACGTCAGCGTCTGCGAGCCGGTGTCCTACCGCCGCGAACGCGATCGTGTCGATGGCTATGACGTGACCTACGAATACGCGGGCCGCACCTATCACACGCGTAGCGACTACAACCCGGGCGATCGCATCCGCGTACGCGTGGACGTGCGTCCCGACTGACCGGTGCGCTGTCGCGCTCTGCGGTCAGGCGATCGACATCGGCCGGTTGAATGAAGCAGACGCTGCGGAAAACCGCAGCGTTTTTGTTCCCGCGCAGGCACCCTTCAGCCGGTGGGATCAGGCTCGGTCATGTCCAATCCAGCGTGCCGCGAATCACCGTCTGCACCTGGCCGCCAGACCATGCATCGCCATTCGCATCGACAAGCAACTCCAGCAAGGCGTCGAAGCCGATCTCGCGGCCCTGGCTGACCACGTAGCGGCGTTCCTTGCCCGGCAATGCGTTGCGACTGTCCAGCCAGGCCGCAAGCACCGCATTGGCCGCGCCGGAGGCGGCATCTTCGAAGCGCCGGCCATTGCCGACGAAGGCACGCACCGCCAGATCGTAGGCGCCGGGCGCTGCGGCGCCGGCATAGGCGAACACACCCATGCTGCCGGTGGATTCGGCCAGCGCGGCGATCGCGTCCCAATCCGGATGCAGGCCGCGCAGTGCCGCTTCGCTGGCCAGTTCCACCACCCACCAGGTGCGGCCGCCGTCCATCAACGCGGGCGGCAGTCCGCCGAGGGGCCAGCCGCGCAATGCCTCGCGCAGGCGCGGGTCGTTGGCCTGCACCTGCTCGGCCACGCGCGCGCGCGGGGTACGGATGGCGATGCTGCGGTGACCTGCGATCTGCTCCACGCGCAGCGGCAGCTGGCCGGCGATGCCGTCCTGGATCAGCACGCCGTCGTTGGGCGCGGCCAGGCCGGCCTCCAGCACCGCGTGTGCGGTGCCGACGCTGGGGTGGCCGGCAAACGGTACTTCTTTGTGCGGGGAAAACATCCGCAGCCGATAACTGCTGTGCGCATCCGGTGCCGCAAACACGAAGGTGGTTTCCGGCAGTTTGGTCCAGCGTGCGATGGCCTGCATCGCGGCATCGTCCAGGCCTTCGGCATCCAGCACCACCGCCAGCGGGTTGCCGCTGCCCGGGCGGGCGGAGAACACATCCAGTTGCAGGAAACGGCGGGTGGTCATGGTGGCGGGTCCGCGAACAGGGCGCGGCAGCTTACCAATCGATGCGGCCTTCGATCACTTGCCTGGTGGTGCCGCCGATCCACACTTCGCCTTCGTGATCCACCTCCACGTGCACGCGGCCGTCGCGGCCGACCTCGCGGCCCTGGCTGGCGACATAGCGCGACGCCTCGCCCGGAACGCGGCCTTCACCGTGCAGGCGTGCGGCAATGCAGGCGTTGGCGCTGCCGGTGACCGGATCTTCCCCAATGCCGTCGCCGGGGCAGAACGCGCGCACCACCAGGTCCGCGTCGCCGTTGGCCTGCGGCGCGTAGATGGCCAGGCCGGTGGCCGCGCTGGCCTGGGTCAGGCGGGTGATCGCAGCCAGATCGGGTGTCGCCTGCCGCACCACTTGCGCGTCGGCCAGTTCCAGCAGCCACCAGCCCGGGCCGTTGTTCCACAGTGCGGCCGGGCGTTCGGCCATGCGCAGGCCGGCGCAGGCATCGCGCAACGCGGCAACATGCACATCGCCGGTTTCGATCGCTTGCGCACGCGGTGCCTGCAGCCGCACCAGCAGGGCGCCATGCCGGTCGACCACCTGCACCGGCAGCACGCCCGCCGCACATTGCTGGCGCATCCGGCCGTCCGGCTTGAACGCCACCAGCCCGTGGGTTGCCGCCGCCCATGCGGCGCCGACGCTGGGGTGGCCGGCGAATGGCAGCTCGGCGCGCGGGGTGAAGATGCGGATGTGGTAATCCGCATCGGGCGCGCTGACCGGCAGGAAAAAAATCGTCTCCGACAGGTTCAGCCAGGCGGCGATCCGCTGCATCTGCCCGGACGACAACGTCTGCGCGTTGAGGACCACGCCCAACGGATTGCCGTTGCCGTGCTGGCCGCCGAAGACATCCAATTGCAGGTAGAGGTGCTTGCTCATGGGTGTGGATCTCGATCGATGGAATGCGCGTGGATGGTTGCAGCGCAAACCGTTGCGGTGATGGAAGCGGCCGCCGGCATGCTGTAACCGCACGCGGGGTCATGCGGGCGACATTGGCAGTAGAATCGGAGGTTCCGCCCGGCGTACCGGGCGTTTTCCCCCTTATCCTAAACGCCTATCTCCATGTCAGCTCCCCACTCTACCGATCGTTGGATCGTCCTCAAGTTCGGCGGCACCTCGGTGTCGCGTCGTCATCGCTGGGACACGATTGGAAAACTGGCGAGCAAACGGGCCGAGGAAACCGGTGGCCGTGTGCTGGTGGTGGTGTCTGCACTGTCGGGCGTGACCAACGAACTCACCGCGATCGCCGATGGCGCCGCCGACAGCGCGCAGCGCGTTGCCGCGCTGGAGCAGCGTCACCGCCAATTCCTGGCCGAGCTGGAACTGGATGCCGATGCGGTGCTGGGCGAGCGCCTGGCCGCCTTGCATGCATTGATCGGCGACGCGCGCGCGGCGACGCGCACGCTGGACTGGCAGGCCGAGGTACTGGGGCAGGGCGAGTTGCTGTCTTCCACCATCGGTGCGGCCTATCTGCATGCCAGCGGCCTGGACATGGGCTGGCTGGATGCGCGCCAATGGCTGTCGGCGCTGCCGCCGCAGCCCAATCAGAGCGAATGGTCCAAGCGCCTGTCGGTGTCCTGCCAATGGCAGTCCGACGCCGACTGGCGCGCGCGTTTCGATGTGCAGCCCACGCGGTTGTTGATCACCCAGGGCTTCATTTCGCGGCACGCCGATGGCGGCACCGCGATCCTGGGGCGTGGCGGTTCGGATACCTCGGCGGCGTATTTCGGTGCGCTGCTCGGCGCCAGCCGGGTGGAAATCTGGACCGACGTGCCCGGCATGTTCAGCGCCAATCCCAAAGAGGTGCCGGACGCGCGGCTGCTGACCCGCCTGGACTATTACGAAGCGCAGGAAATCGCCACCACCGGCGCCAAGGTGCTGCATCCGCGCTCGATCAAGCCATGCCGCGATTCCGGTGTGCCGATGGCGATCCTGGATACCGAGCGCCCCGATCTGCCGGGCACCAGCATCGACGGCAATGCCGAGCCGGTGCCGGGCGTCAAGGCGATCAGCCGGCGTAACGGCATCGTGCTGGTGTCGATGGAAGGCATCGGCATGTGGCAGCAGGTGGGCTTCCTGGCCGATGTGTTTACGCTGTTCAAGAAGCATGGCCTGTCGGTGGACCTGATCGGTTCGGCCGAGACCAATGTCACCGTGTCACTGGACCCGTCCGAGAACCTGGTCAACACCGATGTGCTGGCGGCGTTGTCGGCCGATCTGTCGCAGATCTGCAAGGTCAAGATCATTGTTCCCTGCGCGGCGATCACCCTGGTCGGGCGCGGCATGCGCTCGCTGCTGCACAAGCTCTCCGATGTGTGGGCCACGTTCGGGCAGGAGCGCGTGCACATGATTTCGCAGTCGTCCAACGACCTGAATCTGACCTTCGTCATCGACGAAGCCGATGCCGATGGCTTGCTGCCGATCCTGCATGCGGAATTGATCGACAGCGGCGCGATGCCGGTGAGCGAAGGCGAGGTGTTCGGGCCGCGTTGGCGCGAAATCATCGGCTCGGTGCGGCCGCGGCCCACGCCGTGGTGGCATGCCGAGCGCGCGCATCTGCTGACGCTGTCCAAGGCCGGTACGCCGCGTTACGTCTATCACCTGCCCACGGTGCGCGCGCGTGCGCAGGCGCTGGCGCAGATCGCGGCGGTGGATCAGCGCTATTACGCGATCAAGGCCAATGCGCATCCCGCTATCCTGATGGCACTGGAACAGGCCGGGTTCGGCCTGGAATGCGTCTCGCACGGCGAGCTGCGCCGCGTGTTCGACACCTTGCCCGAGCTGTCGCCGCGGCGCGTGCTGTTCACGCCGAGTTTCGCGCCCAAGGCCGAATACGAAGCCGGATTCGCGCTGGGCGTGACTGTCACCGTGGACAACGTCGAAGCATTACGGCGCTGGCCGGAGGTGTTCCGCGGCCGCAACGTGTGGCTGCGCATCGACCTTGGGCATGGCGACGGGCACCACGAGAAGGTCAACACCGGCGGCAAGGCGTCCAAGTTCGGGTTGTCGTCCACGCGGGTGGACGAGTTCGTGGAAGTGGCGCGCTCGCTCGAAGTCACCATCACCGGCGTGCATGCGCACCTGGGCAGTGGCGTGGAGACCGGCGAGCACTGGCGGATGATGTACGACGAACTGGCCGGCTTTGCGCGCCGCATCGGCACGGTGGAGACCATCGACATCGGTGGCGGGCTGCCGATTCCCTACAGCGCCGAGGACGAGCCGTTCGATCTGGAGGTGTGGGCCAAGGGTCTGGCCGAGGTCAAGGCCGTGCACCCGGGTTACCGGCTGGCGATCGAACCGGGCCGCTACCTGGTGGCCGAAGCCGGCGTGCTGCTGGCGCAGGTGACCCAGGTGATCGAAAAGGACGGCGTGCAGCGCGTGGGCCTGGATGCGGGCATGAACACGCTGATCCGCCCCGCGTTGTACGACGCCTGGCACGACATCGAAAACCTCAGCCAGCTCGACGCGCCGGCCGATGACAGCTTCGATATCGTCGGGCCGATCTGCGAATCCTCCGACGTGTTCGGCAAGCGCCGTCGTCTGCCTGCCGCCACCGCGCCGGGCGATGTGATGCTGGTGGCCGATGCCGGCGCCTACGGCTATTCGATGGCCAGCAGCTACAACCAGCGCGAATTGCCGCGCGAAGAGGTGATCGATGCGCCCGCAGGCTGAGTTCATTGCGCTCAGTACGCTGGCCGGTGGCGCAGCGGTGGTGTTTGCCACCGCGATCGACCAGGTGGGCCTGCGCGTGCCGTGGACCGACAGTTTCAAGTGGGCGCTGCCTGCGTTGATCGCGGCCGGCATCGGTGCGTGCCTGGCCGGGCGCTGGCAGCGGCGTCGCGATGTGCTGCCGCCTGCGCGCAGAAGCGGCGGCATGGCGGTGCGCACGGTGCTGCTGAGTGCGCTGAGCTATGTGCCGGCGGTGGCGCTGTATGTTGCGCTCGCCTTCGCGCTGTCTGGCGAAGCGCAGGCCAGCAGTCTCGATTTTCTGTCGCTGGCGGTGCTGTTCGGCTGCCTGCCGTTGCTATGGGCTGCGGTGCCGTTTTCCATGATTGAATATGTCCTGTGCCGACGTTATCTGCGTCGCGTACGTGTTCCTGCAGGTAGTCCATGAGCGCTTTCGACAAACACCAGATCTCCACCTTCCGTTTCGTGCGTTGTGCACTCGACGCGCACACCGGCGTGGCGACGCTGGTGTATGCCTTCGATCAAGGGCCGGAGCTGGTCGAGACCGTCGCGGTGCCGGGCGCGCCCTTCGCGCTGGACGGCGCGAAGGGCGCTGCCGTGCAACAGGCGCTGCGCCTGCTGCACCTCATCGCCGGCGTCAGTTATTTCAAGGCGGCGGTGCCGCCGGCCATTGCCATTGACAGCTACAGCATCGATGCCGATACCGCTGCGCTGGTGGAAAGCGTCTACCTGCACGGCCTGGGCGAGTTCGCCTATCGCAATGGCTTGAACCTGCACGGCAAGATCCGCTTTCCGGTGGCTGCACCGGCAACTGCCGATGCGCCGGCGCTGGGCCTGCGCGAGCATGCGTTGGTTGCGATCGGTGGCGGCAAGGATTCGCTGGTCAGTATCGAAGCGCTGCGGCACGCCGGCATCGATCAGACCGTCAGCTGGATCGGCGGCTCGCAGCTGATCCGTGCCTGCGCCGAGCGCACCGGTTTGCCGGTGCTCAATATCGGCCGCGTGCTGGCGCCGGAACTGTTCGAGCTCAATCGCCAGGGGGCGTGGAACGGGCATATCCCGGTCACCGCGGTGAACTCGGCCATCCTGGTACTGTCCGCCCTGCTCAATGGCGTGGACCAGGTGGTGTTTTCCAACGAGCGCTCGGCCAGTTACGGCAGCCAGATTCCCGGCACCGGCGAGGTCAATCACCAGTGGTCCAAGGGCTGGGCGTTCGAGCAGGCGTTCGGCGATTACGTGCAGCGGCACGTGGCGGCCGACCTGCGCTATTACTCGTTGCTGCGGCCGTTGTCGGAGCTGGCGGTGGCGCGCCAGTTCGCCAAGACCGACCACTACGACGCGCATTTTTCCAGCTGCAACCGCAACTTCCACATCATGGGCGAGCGCCCGGTGCATCGCTGGTGCGGGGTCTGCCCGAAGTGCCATTTCGTGTTCCTGGCATTGGCACCGTTCATGCCCAAGACGCGCCTGGTCAAGATCTTCGGGCGCAATCTGCTCGACGATGCAAGCCAGGCCGGCGGCTACGATGCGCTGCTGGAATTCCAGGACCACAAGCCGTTCGAATGCGTCGGCGAAGGCCGCGAATCGCGCGCGGCAATGGCGGTGCTGGCCAGCCGTGCCGAATGGAAGGAAGACGCGCTGGTGATGCGTTTCATCCGCGAGATCCAGCCGCAGCTGGACCAGCAGGCATTGCAGCTGGAGCCGTTGCTGGCCATCGACGGCGAGCACCGGATTCCGTCGGCGCTGTGGGAGCGCGTGCGTGCGCATTTCGCAGCTTGAGGGCAAGGCGGTTGCGTTATGGGGCTGGGGGCGCGAAGGACGCGCCGCGTATCGCGCACTGCGCGCCGCGTTGCCGACGCAAACGCTGACGGTGTTCTGCAACGCCGAAGAAGCACGCGAGCTCGATGCGCTGGCCGATGCTGCGTTGCATGTTGAAACAGACGCCAACGCGCAGGCGCTGGGCCGGTTCGAGGTGGTGGTGAAATCGCCTGGTATCAGCCCGTATCGCCCCGAGGCGCACATCGCCGCAACCGGGCACGGCACGCAATTCATCGGCGGCACCGCGTTGTGGTTTGCCGAGCATGCGCAGCCTGACGGTTATGTGCCTGGCGCCATCTGCGTCACCGGTACCAAGGGCAAGAGCACCACCACCGCGCTGCTGGCGCATCTGCTGCGCGCGGCCGGCCATCGCACCGCCTTGGTCGGCAACATCGGTCAGCCCTTGCTGGAAGTGCTGGCGCCGCAACCGCCGCCGACCTATTGGGCGATCGAGTTGTCCAGCTATCAGACCGGCGAGGTCGGGCGCAGCGGCGCGCGTCCGGAATTGGCGCTGGTGCTGAACCTGTTTCCCGAGCACCTGGACTGGCATGGCGACGAGGCGCGCTACATGCGCGACAAGCTGGCGCTGGTTACCGAAGGCCGCCCGCGCATCGCCTTGCTCAACGCGGCCGATCCGCATCTGACCCAGCTGCAGTTGCCCGACAGCCAGGTGCGCTGGTTCAACCATCCCGATGGCTGGCATCTGCGCGGCGATATGGTGTATCGCGGTGAGCAGCGTGTGTTCGATACCGCCAACGTGCCGCTGCCCGGCGAACACAATCGGCGCAACCTGTGCGCGGTGCTGGCAGCGCTGGAAGCCCTGGGGCTGGACGCTGCGGCGCTGGCGCCGGCCGCAGCGAGCTTCCGCCCGTTGCCGAACCGCCTGCAGCTGCTCGGCAGCGTGGACGGCATCAGCTACGTCAACGACTCCATCAGCACCACGCCGCATGCATCGCTGGCAGCGCTGGCCTGCTTTGCGCAACGCCGTGTGGCCTTGCTGGTGGGTGGCCACGATCGCGGACTGGACTGGCAGGATTTTGCCGCGCAGATGGCGCAGCAGGCGCCGCTGGAAATCGTCACCATGGGCGCGAACGGGCCACGGATCCATGCGTTGCTGGCCCCGCTGGCTGAGCGCGCTCGCTTCGGTCTGCATGCCGCCGCCGACCTGGAACACGCGATGCGGCTGGCACGCGAGGCGCTGGGCGAGCAGGGCGGTGTAGTGCTGCTGTCGCCGGGCGCGCCCAGCTTCGGCGCGTATGGCGACTATGTCGCGCGTGGCCGCCATTTCGCCCAGCTGGCGGGGTTCGATCCGGCGGCGATCAGCGCCATTCCCGGCTTGGGCGTGCAGTAGCGCTGCGTTGATCGCGCCGATGGGCGGCGCTGTTCGCCCTGGATTTTCAGATGTCCTTGGCAGAACGCCGGCGCGATCGGTCCGTCGGCGCACACGATGACCCGGCCTGCACGGCTGCAGCGCCTACACTCGCCGGACATTCCCGGGAGCAGGCACAAGCACATGCACAAGCAATGGAGATGGCGTGGCGTTGGGTTGTTCGGTGTCTTGGCGTCGCTGGCATTGCCCGCCGCCGCTGCGATGCAGGCCAAACCGCTGGAATGGACGATCGGCAAGGACACCTATAGCGGCGTGCTGGTCTACGACGACGCCGGCGCCGCCAAACGCCCGGGCCTGGTGATGGTGCCGAACTGGCGCGGGGTGAACGATTCGGCAGTCACCAAGGCCAAGCAACTGGCTGGCGACGATTATGTGGTGCTGGTTGCCGACGTCTACGGCAAGGGCAAGCGCCCGGCCAACGACAGCGAGGCCGGGCAGTTCGCCGGTGCCCTGAAGAAGGACCCGCCGACGCTGCGCGCCCGCGCGCTGAAAGCAGTGGATGTGCTCAAGGCGCAGGCCGGCAAGGCGCCGCTGGATGCATCACGCATTGGTGCGGTGGGGTTCTGCTTCGGCGGCACCACGGTGCTGGAACTGGTACGTGCCGGTGCGCAGCTGGCCGGTGTGGTCAGCCTGCACGGCGGCATCGCGACACCCAGCCCGGCGGCCGCCGGCTCGGCCAGGACGCCGCTGCTGGTGCTCAACGGTGCCGACGACAAGAGCGTGACCAAGGCGGACATCGCCGCGTTCGAAACCGAGATGAATGCGGCCGGCGCGGACTGGCAGTTCGTCAACTTCAGTGGGGCCGTGCATTGCTTTGCCGAAGCCGATGCCAACAGCCCGCCAGGCTGCCTGTACAACCCGCGTGCGGCCAAACGTGCCTACCGCATGCTCGGCGATTTCTTCGACGAACGCTTCGGCGATTGATGAGGTGGCCAGGCGCGGCTTACCGCCTCGTTGGCTACGGACGGCGCGCGGACATGCAGTGCGGGAGCTGCATGCCGACCCCGGCATGGGCTGACGGTCGCACGCACCATTAGTTTGGCGAGTCGTTCGAAGGCCGTGGTGACAGGGCGCCGCAATCCTGGCAAGGGTTGCGGTTGACTGCCCTTACATGAGAGCGGCAGGCGAAACCTGCCGCTTGGATCAATGCGTGCGTTCCACCGCATAACGTGCCAGACCGCGTAGCGCTGCGACCGCAGGGCTGGGCGGCAACGTGTCCAGCGCCTGTTCGGCAGCGGCGGCATAGTCGGTGGCACGTCGACGGCTGTAATCCAGGCCGCCGGTGGCATGAATCGCCGCCAGCACTTCGGGCATCGCGCTCGCATCGCCTTGTTCGACGATCTGGCGCAGGCGCTCCCGGGTGCTCGCATCCGAATGCGCCATGGCATGGATCAGCGGCAAGGTCGCCTTGCCCTCGGCCAGGTCGTCTCCCAGGTTCTTTCCCAGGTCCGCTGCGTCGGCGGCGTAGTCGAGCACGTCGTCGGCAATCTGGAAGGCAAAGCCCAACTGCATGCCGTAGTCGTACAGACGTTGCTGCACCTGCGCATCCGCGCCCGAAGCCAGCGCGCCCAGGCGAGTGCCGGCAGCGAACAGCACTGCGGTCTTGCGCTCGATCACGCGCAGGTAGGCAGCCTCGTCGGTGTCGGGGTTGTGCACGTGCAACAGCTGCAGCACCTCGCCTTCGGCGATGCGGTTGGTGGTGTCGGCCAGGATCTGCATGACTTCCATGCGATCAAGCTCGACCATCAACTGGAAGCTGCGCGAATACAGGAAATCGCCAACCAGCACGCTGGGCGCATTGCCCCACAGCGCGTTGGCGGTGCTGCGCCCGCGGCGCAGGTCCGACTCGTCCACCACGTCGTCGTGCAGCAAGGTGGAGGTGTGGATGAACTCGATGATCGCCGCCAGCTGATGGTGCTCCGGGCCGGAGCCGCCAGCGGCGTGGCCGGCCAGCATGACCAGCATCGGACGCAGGCGTTTGCCGCCGGCGGAGATGATGTGATCGGCGATCTGGTTGATCAGCACGACGTCCGAGGCCAGGCGGCGGCGGATCAGCGCGTCGACCGCGGCCATGTCGGGCGCGGCGAGGGACTGGATCTGGGGCAGGCCCAGAACGGTGGGGAGGTCTTCGGCGATGGTCATGCGCAGGCATTCGTGATGTACGCCGATTATAGGTGTCTGGGCCAGATCCGTCCCGCTGGCCGTGTCCGAAGGCCTGCACGTGGACGCAAACCCTTGCGGCGCCAGCGTCGGGCGTGTCCGGGAGCGCCCCGATTCCGACCTGCCGGCGCGGCATTCCCCGGCCCGGCGGTGCGGGGATCCGCCGGGACCGGGGCCGGGCAGGTGCGGTAACATTGGCACCAAGACATTCACCGCCGCGCCCCATCGGCGCCGGCGCACCATCTCGGAAGCATCTATGGCCCGCGGCATCAACAAAGTCATCCTCGTCGGCAACCTCGGCAACGATCCCGACACCAAGTACACCCAGGCCGGCATGGCGATCACGCGCGTGAGTCTGGCTACCACCAGCATGCGCAAGGACCGCGATGGCAACAACCAGGAGCGCACCGAGTGGCATCGCGTGGTGTTCTTCGGCAAGTTGGGCGAGATTGCCGGTGAGTACCTGCGCAAGGGCTCGCAGGTGTACGTCGAAGGCGAGCTGCGTTACGACAAGTACACCGGCCAGGACGGCGTGGAGAAGTACAGCACCGACATCGTCGCCAACGAGATGCAGATGCTTGGCGGCCGTGGCGAAGGCGGTGGCGGTGGCATGGGCGGCGATCGCCCGCAGCGTGCACAGGCTCCGCGTCAGCAGCAAGGCGGCGGTGGTCAGGGCGGCGGTCAAGACTACGCCCCGCGCCGTCAGCAACCAGCCCAGCAGCAGTCGGCACCGCCGATGGACGATTTTGCCGACGACGATATTCCGTTCTAGGGAATACCTTTTTAACGATGTAAACAAGGGCTCTTGGCGCATTTGCCAAGGGCCCTTTTTTGTTGTTAACGTTTTTCAACAAGGTCCGATTACTTGAACCGCGACTCTCCGGAACGATGCGACATTCCGCACTCTCAGGCCTCGTTGTCGAGACCTTCCCTAGCGATGGGTGCCGGCGGGCAGGTGTTCACGCAGGTAGTCGGCACCGGTCCGGATGACCGTGGCCGGATCGCGCGGACGGTCGTGCTCGATGATGTACCAGCGCACACCGGCACCCGCTGCGGCAGGCAGGATCGCGTTCCAGTCCAGCACGCCCCGGCCGACGGCGGCGAAGCCGCCCTCGTCCTCGGCCTGGCCTTTCGGGGCATTGTCCTTGGCGTGTACCGCGAACATGCGGCCCTTGAACTTGCCCAGCATCACCGCCGGGTCGTAGCCTGCGCGCGCTACCCATGCCAGGTCCAACTCGGTCTCGAGATCGGGGCCGGCCGCTACGAACAGCAGCTCCAGACCGGTCTTGCCATCGAAGTCGACCAGTTCGAAGTCGTGGTTGTGGTAGGCCAGGTGCATGCCCTTGTTCCGCACCCGCCTGGCGATTCGGCCCAGTTCCTGGCCCAATGCGGTCCAGCCTGCGGCATCGGTCGGCCGATCCTTCTCGTCCAGGTAAGGCACCACCAGTGTCGTGTTGCCGATCGACCGGTTGAAGGCCACCACGCCGTCCAGGTCCTTGCGCAGATCGGCCAGTTGCACGTGCGACGAGATCGCCTTGATCGAATACCTGTCCAGCATCTGCTTGAGTTCCGCAGCGCTGACGTTTTGCATGCCGACCGTTTCCACCGCGCCCACGCCCGCGTCGTGGACGATCTTCAGCTGTTGGTCGAGCGAGCCGGCGTTGCGCAGCGAGTACATCTGCACCGCGATGGGTTTTTGTGGGCCGGCGGCGTCGCGTGCGAAGGCGGGCAGGGTGACGAGAAGCAGCAGTGCGAGGGTCGCGGTCCTGCGTATAGGTGTGTGCATCAAAAAGTCCTCCAGGGATTCAACCGATGGCCGTCCAGGCGCGCGTCCTGGCCGATGTGATGACGCGATCGACGATCAGCGCCGAACGCACCCCGTCTTCGAAGGTGGGCAGGCCTTCCGGCCGCTCACCTTCGATGGCGCGATAGGTGTCGGCGACAAACGCCTCGAAGCAATTGCCGTAGCCTTGCGCGTGCCCGGCCGGCAACGCCGACAACCGGCGTTGTTCGGCACTGCCGGCACCCGGCCCGCGCACGAAGATTTCCTCGCGCTGGTCGGGCAGGCCGATCCACAGCCGTTCGGCGTCCTCCTGGTCGAACGCCACGCTGGCCCTGGCGCCGTCGATCTCGAACCAGAGGCGATTGCGGCGTCCCGCCGAGACCTGGCTGACCGTCAATGAAGCCAGCGTGCCCGCGCCGGTTCTGAACATCGCCGCGGCCACGTCCTCGCTCGCTACCGCCTGCATCGCGCCGCCCGCCGCCGGCGTGCTGAAGCTCTGCCCGGCTAGGGCGCCGCGCTCGGCGATCACGGTCGCGAAGGCAGCGCTGACATCGACGAAACGCTCGCCGCCGACCCATTCCACCAAGTCGCACCAGTGCGAGCCGATGTCGGCGAACACGCGCGATGCGCCGCCCAGCGCCGGGTCCACGCGCCAGTTGTTGCTGGCAGGGTCCAACAGCCAGTCCTGCAGATAGCTGCCGTGGATCAGGCGTAGCGGCCCCAGCTCGCCCTGCGCGATGCGTGCGCGCGCCTCGCGGACCACCGGGTGATAGCGATAGACGAAGGGAACCGTGGCAACCAGCCCGGTCGAGGCGGCCAGTGCCGCCAATGCCTGGGCGTCTTGCAATGTCGTGGCCAGGGGTTTCTCGCAGATCACGTGCTTGCCGGCTTGCAGCGCCGCCTGCGCCATGGCGCGGTGCAGATGGTTGGGTGTGCAGACGTGCACGACCTGCACTTGCGGATCGGCGACCACATCCTCGATGTCGCGATAGGCGCGCGGCACATCCCATGACTGCGCCACGTCGCGTGCGCGTTGCGGGGATGAGGCGGCGATGCCGCGGACCTCGGCACCGGCCAGCAGCGCCGCGCGACGATGCACGGCGCCGATCATGCCAGTGCCGACGATGGCGATTCCAAGCTTGCTCATCAGGGTGGGGGTTCTCAGTGTGTGGAGGGCATGGCCGCGACGACCGGCCGGTCGCGGAACAGCAACAGGAAGGCGACCAACACGACCAGCGCCACGCCTGCCGGGAACAGCCAGATCTGCTGCCAGTCCGGGCCCGCCGCCGTGGTGTAGTGCTCCACCACCGCGCCGGACAGGAACGTGCCGATCAACATGCCCACGCCGTATGTGGCCAGGGTGATGAACCCCTGCGCGCTGCTGCGCGCGGCGGGGCCGGCATGTGCATCGGTGTAGATCTGGCCGGTGACGAAGAAGAAGTCGTAGCAGATGCCATGCAGCACGATGCCGATCACCAGCAAGGAAAAACCGCCGCCCGCATCGCCAAAGGCGAACATCGCGTAGCGCAGCACCCACGCCGCCATGCCCAGCGCCAGCATCGTCTTGACCCCGAGCCGCACGAACAGGAACGGCATGGCCAGCATCAGCAGTACTTCGGATGCCTGGCCCAGCGATTGCAGGCCGGCCGCGCCGCGCACGCCCAGATCGTTGAGATACGGGTTGGTGAAGTTGTAGTAGAACGCCAGCGGGATGCAGATGGCGATGGACGCCAGGAAGAACACCAAATAGGAGCGCGACTTCAGCAGCCGCAGCGAGTCCAGTCCCAGCATCTGTCCCAGCCCGGCGTCGCGCTGTTGCGCCAGCGGCGGCGTGTGCGGCAGGGTGAAGGCATACAGTCCCAGGGCCAGCGATGCCATCGCCGCCATCCGGAACGTCAGTTCGAGCCGGTGCGCCTGTTCCCAGCCCAGCCAGCCGATCAGCACGCCCGCCACGATCCAGCCGACGCTGCCGGCCACCCGCACGGGCGGGAACTGTTTTTCAGGCGATTGCATGTGCCGCATCGCCACGCTGTTGGCCAGCGCCAGCGTCGGCATGAACAGCAGCATGTACACCATGACGCAGGCGGAGAACATGCCGAAGCTCGTCGCCGTGGACGCCAGCCACATGAGCACCGCGCCGGCGAGGTGCAGCACCGCGAGGATGCGCTGTGCCGCGAAGTAGCGATCCGCGACCAAGCCGACCAGGAATGGCGCCAAGATGGCGCCGATGGACTGGCTGAGGAACGCCGTCGCCACCTGGCTCGCGCTGGCCTGCAGGGGGCCCTGCACCAGGTACGTGCCCAGGGTCACGAACCATGCTCCCCAGATGAAGAACTGCAGAAACATCATCGCGCCCAAGCGCGACATGGTGTGCCTCATGGCTTGCCCTCCCAGGCAGTATTGGCTCAGATCCCCAGCATGCGGCGCAGCGATTCCGGATCGGCGCCGCTATCGGCAAAGTCATCGAAGGCGCGTTCGGTCACGCGGATGATGTGGTCGCGGATGAACGCGGCACCCTCCCGGGCGCCGTCTTCCGGATGCTTCAGGCAGCACTCCCACTCCAGCACCGCCCAGCCCGGGAAATCGTATTGCGCGAACTTCGAGAAGATCGCCTTGAAGTCGATCTGGCCGTCGCCGAGCGAACGAAACCGCCCCGGACGATCGATCCAGTCCTGGTATCCGCCGTAGACGCCGCTGTGCGCACTGGCGCGATACTCCGCGTCCTTGACATGGAAGATGCCGATGCGCGCGTGATACCGGTCGATGAAGCCCAGGTAGTCCATCTGCTGCAGCAGCAAGTGGCTGGGGTCGTACAGGATCTTGGCACGTGGGTGGTGGTCCACGACATCGAGGAAGCGCTCGAAGGTCGCGCCGTCGTGCAGGTCCTCGCCTGGGTGGATCTCAAAGCACAGGTCCACGCCGCAGGCGTCGAAGGCATCCAGAATGGGGCGCCAGCGGCGGCCGAGTTCGGCGAAGGCTTCTTCCACCAGCCCGGGCGGCCGTTGCGGCCAAGGGTAGAAGTAAGGCCAGGCCAGCGCGCCGGAGAACGTGGCATGCGCCGTCAGCCCCAGGCGCTGGCTGGCCTTGGCCGCCAACAGCAGTTGTTCAACCGCCCAGGCCTGGCGGGCGGCGGGATCACCGCGCTTGTCTGACGGTGCGAATCCGTCGAACAGCTGGTCGTAGGCGGGGTGGACGGCGACCAGCTGCCCCTGCAGGTGGGTCGACAACTCGGTGACCTGCAGGCCGTACCCGGCCAGCATGCCGGCGACGTCGTCGCAGTACGCCTGGCTCTGCGCGGCCTGGGCCAGATCGAACAGGTGGGGCGCGCTGGTCGGCACTTGTACGCCAGAATACCCCAGGCTCGCAGACCAACCGGCCAGTGTGTCCAAGCGATTGAAGGGGGGTGTGTCGGCGATGAACTGTGCCAGGAACAGCGCCGGACCCTTGAGCGTCTTCAACGTGATTCGCCCTCATGCAATCGATTGAATCATCCTAGCATGGGCCGCCCGCAAGACCCGTTGTGCGCTGCACAGCAGAAAGAAGAACCAAGGTCATGGCAACAACCATCTACGACATCGCAAAGCACGTCGGCGTCACCGCCGGCACGGTGTCGCGGGCGCTTTCCCGGCCGGAAAAGGTCTTGCCGGCCACGCGCACGCGCATCGAGCAGGCCGCCGCCGCGCTGGGCTATGTCCCCAACACGGTGGCCAGGACGCTCAAGACCCAGCGCAGCGGCAAGCTCCTGGTCACCGTCCCGGACATCGCCAATCCGTTCTTCGCCCAGATCCTGCAGGGCGCGGAGGATGCGGCGCAGGCCGTCGGCTACGCCGTCCTGCTGGGTGATACCCAGCACCAGCCCGATCGCGAGGAGCGCTACGCGCAGATGCTCCGACGTAACGAGGCAGACGGCCTGATCGTGCTGGGGCACGGCCTCCCGCCGACGGCGCGTGAGATCGTCAAGCAGCTAGGCGCCGCCGCGCCGGTGGTCAACGGATGCGAGTTCGACCCGGCGCTGGGCATCCCCAGCGTCCACATCGACAACGCAGCCGCCGCGCGCGCCATGATGGAACACCTGTATGGACTGGGGCACGAGCGGGTCGCCGTGGTGGGCGGCCCGCCCGGCAATCCGCTGCACCAGCAACGACTGGAAGGGGCCCGGGCTTCCGGCAAGGCACGCGGCCGTCTGCGCAAACTGACCGTCGTACCGGGCGACTTCTCCGTAGAATCCGGCCATGCGGCTGCGATGGCGCTATTGGCCGGTGCGCCCGCGCCGACCGCGATCTTCTGCTTCAGCGATCAAATGGCGCTGGGCGCCCTGGCCGCCTGCCGGGACCTGGGCATCCGCGTGCCGGATGACCTGTCCATTGCCGGCTTCGACGACCTGGCGTCGTCGAGTTACCTCACGCCGCCATTGACGACCATCCGGCAACCCATGCGAGAGATCGGTGTCCGCGCGGTCAACCTGCTGCTCGCCATCATCGAAAGGATGGACGTGCCGCTTCATCAGACGCTGGATTTCAGCTTGATGTTGCGTGGATCCACTGCTGCACCCAGGGGTAGGTGACGGCAGGCGTGGGGGCAACCGGGACTGTTGGCGCAGTTTCCGAAGGGACTCTGCTTCCATCAGCTTTCTTGACCGATTTTTTCCAGGATTCGGTTGATGTCCCAGCCGTCGGCGAGTTACGCACCCCTTGGGGTCACGCCATTTAGGCGTTCTAGGCCACTTGCTCGGGCGTCCGGTAGATGTGCACAACCGGTCTGATCGGCAGCCAGCCTGTTTGTCATTCAGAAGGCCGCATCGCGCGGGCCTTCTGCTTGCTGGCCACTGATTGCATCGACGCAAGCCGGGTTCTTCCGAAGCTCCCTGGACGCGCAGGTTGACTTGGCCGGTGCGACGGCGCCACTCACCAATCTCGACCAAGCGTGGCTGACAACCCCTCGCGCGCAATCGTCAGGTGGGTGCGAACGCCGCGCAGGAATGGTGCATGCCCGGCACATGCCGATTCCGAGCGTGGGTCGCACCCGTCCGGCGTTGAGCGCAGTCGTGTTGTCCGCTGCGCTACGCCGACGTCCTGTCCCGGCCATTTTGCTTGGCGCGATAAAGCGCCGAGTCGGCGTCGTGCACGAAGGCATCCGGGCTGCGTGGCGCCTGGCCCGGTTCGAACGTCGCTGCGCCGGCGCTGACGGTGACGTGCGCGCTGGTCGGGCTGGACAGGTGCATCAGGCCGAGCCCGGCGACGGCGCTGCGGACCGCGTCGGCCAGCCGTAGTGCGCCGGCGGCATCTGTCTGCGGCAGGATCATGCCGAACTCTTCGCCGCCGTAGCGCGCGGCAATGTCTTCGCTGCGCCGTGAGCAGCCGGCAATCGCGCCCGCGATCAGGCGCAGGCAGGCATCGCCATTTACATGGCCGTAGGTGTCGTTGTAGAGCTTGAAATGATCGACATCGATTATCAGCACCGACAATGGCGCTTGTCGATGTACAGCCTGCTGCAGGGCGCGCGCGAGCCGGTGATCGAACGCGCGCCGGTTTGCAATGCCTGTGAGCGCATCTATCCAGGCTTCGGAGCTGAGTTTTTCCTCGTTGCGATGCATGCGGCGCAATTGCAGATCCAGCCAGATGCCGACGCCCAACAGCAACACACATCCCAATGTGGCGATCACGATCCGCTGGCGCGCGGATTGCCGCCAATTGGCCAACGCGTCATCAACCGAGACGCCTGTCAATACGGTCAATGGATACGCCTGCGCTGGCGCGAAACTGGAAATGCGCTCCACGCCATCGATCGGCGAACGATAGGTGGCAGTGCCGTGCCTGCGCGCGCGCATGGTGATGTAGATCGAGGTGCCGGCGATCGAGGTGCCGATCACGCCCGGTTTGTCGGGCCGGCGCACCAGCACGATGCCATCGTCATTGGTCATGCCGATGGTGCCGTTCGGGCCGACCTCGAAGGTGCTGTAGTAGTTCTGGAAGTACTTCAGTTGCAGCGTGACCAGGACAACGCCGGCAAATTCGCCGCGGGGGGTGTTGAGGCGCCGGCTCAACGTGAGCACCCAACTGCCATCGGAGCGGCTCTGTACCGGCGGTCCGACCAGCGATAAGGCGTCGCGATGGTCGCGGTGATATTTGAAATAGGCGCGATCGGCGTTGTTGTGCTTCCTGGGCGTACTGTCCAGTGACGAACTCACCCAGCTGCCGTCTGCCGCATAGATGAAGATGCCATGCAGCCGGTCCGAGCGACGCGCCTCATGCACCAGAAAGTCATGCATGACCAGTCGCGCACTGGCCGAGCCCTGGTCGTGCTCCACCCGTGACACCAACCCCGACAGCACGGCATCGGCGATCGTCAGGGTGTCGCTGGCATGCTGCGCCAGCGAATTGGCGAGGTTCAACGATTGCGCCTCGGCGGTACTCAGCGCGCTCGCGCGTTCTTCGTGGATGGACCAGTACTCCGACCCAAGCAGCAGCAAGCAAGAAATGCCCAGCACAAAGTGCAACGCAATGCGTTGTGCACGTTGCCGCCGCCGCTTGGTGGTCGATGTCACGGAAGTTACCTGTCTGGATAGCAGGAAACTGCAATTGCTGTGCCAGCCTAGCTGTTGGCGTCGCGTGGAGTCGTTTGCACCCTTGGCGCAATGCCGATCTGTGATTGATGCCTCAGGCGCTGCGCGGCAGCTCACCTGACTTGCGACGGCGCCGCTGTCCAGCCTGCTGTTGCCACCGTACCTGACGATAAGACGAAACCCGACAGTCGACAGCAGAGCCCAAAGCCAGCTCGACTGCATGCGTATAACGCTCGGCGTGTTATCCCGAACGCCGATCACAGCAAGGAGCTCCCATGCGCGCCATCCGTTTAGCTCATCCTGCAGGCTTGAACGCATTACACGCTGTTGCGCTGCCCGACCCCGGGCAGCCGGCACGCGGTCAGATCAGAGTGCGGCTGCACGCCAGCTCGTTGAATTTCCATGACCTTGGCGTGGTGTCGGGGCAGATGCCGACCGCTGACGGCCGCATCCCCATGTCCGATGGTGCCGGTGTGGTCGAAGCAATCGGGCCTGAGGTGGATGAATTCGCCGTCGGCGACCATGTGGTGTCCACCTTCTTCCCCGAGTGGCTGGATGGCGAGCCGCTGCACGCCGGCTTTGCCGCCACGCCCGGCGATGGTGTGGACGGGTATGCACGCTCTGCGGTCGTGGCCGCCGCGCACGCGTTCACGCACGCCCCGGCCGGTTACAGCCACGCCGAAGCGGCGACCTTGACCACGGCCGGCGTCACGGCATGGCGCGCCCTGGTGGTCAATGGCGGACTCAAGGCCGGCGATAGCGTGCTGGTGCTCGGCACCGGCGGTGTGTCGATCTTTGCATTGCAGTTTGCCAAGGCGATGGGTGCCACCGTCATTGCGACATCGTCGTCCGACGAAAAATTGGACAGGGCGCGCGCGTTGGGCGCAGACCACGTCATCAACTATCGACAGCATGCCGGGTGGTCGGCGCAGGTGCTGGAGATCACCAACGGGCGTGGCGTGGATCACGTGGTCGAGGTCGGTGGGCCGGGCACGTTGGCGCAATCGATCCGCGCTGCGCGGGTGGGCGGGCATATCGCCTTGATCGGCGTATTGACCGGTGCAGCGGGTCCTGTGCCGACCGCCGCAATGATGGGCCGACAGCAGCGCCTGCAAGGGCTGGTGGTCGGCAGCCGCATGCATCAGCAGCAGCTGGTGCGTGCACTGGATGCGTTGTCGCTGCGTCCGGTGATCGATCGCGCTTTCGCGCTCGACGATATCGCCGACGCTTTCGCGCTGCAGCAGGCAGGTGGCCACCTGGGCAAGATCGTGCTGGAATTCTAGAAGCGGCGGACAAAACTGCTGCGCTTACCGTCAGGCGGGCGCGGCCGCTGCGTTGAATCGGCATGCACCACTCGGATACTCCGTTCCTCTATGCTGTCCACGCCCGGCTGACGGCTGCTCGCTAAGCGTCGGTAGCCGCGCCAGCTTGATCGGTCGCATCCGGATGTTCTCGACGCAGTGCACCCGGATGCGCCGGACGATCATGGTGAAGCATAGACACGAAAGCGAGCGTGCCGCGGAGATGCACTGATCGTCTTCGCCCACGCAGCTGACAGGAATGAGGTCATCCCTTTCAGCGCGTAGAAACATGTCCGGTTACTGCAGAAGCTGCGCCGCGCCGCTCGCGCTGTTTGGGCGCATCGATGCGCTAGCAGGCGTGCAACGCATTCCAACAAGGATGAGCGCGTTTCTAGGCGCATGCAGTCCATGCCGCTGATGCGTGCCTGGAGCGGCTCTGGACTCGGGCCATACCGCCGATTGGCGCCCGCCCACACTCGCCGCATGCTCACGCGATTGTGACCGGCTGCGCTGCACATTATTTAATAAATGTATAAGCCAGCATTGTTGGAGATGCCAGCCATGAGAGATATCAAGATGACCCGTCGCGAGGTACTGGTCGCTGGCACGGCGTCGGCAGCCAGCGTTGCCGCAGGTCAGTCGATGGCCACGGCTGCCGCCAATGCGATGTCGCAGCGGCAGGCAGTCGAGCCTGCCAATGCATCGAGCCAGGTTGCGTTCGAAGTCAACGGCAAGCCGGTGACGCTGACGATGGACAATCGCACCACCTTGCTGGATGCCTTGCGCGAACACCTGCATCTGACCGGTACCAAGAAAGGCTGCGACCACGGCCAATGCGGTGCCTGTACCGTGATCGTCGATGGGCAGCGGATGAATTCGTGCCTGTCGCTGGCGGTGATGCATCAAGGCGGCAAGATCACCACCATCGAAGGCCTCGGCACGCCGGATAAACTGCATCCGATGCAGGCGGCCTTCGTCAAGCACGATGGGTACCAGTGCGGCTATTGCACGCCCGGGCAGATCTGTTCGGCGGTGGCGGTACTGGACGAAGTCAAGCGCGGCATTCCCAGCCATGTCACCGAAGATCTGACCGGCAAGACCAGGCTCACCACGCCGGAATTGCAGGAGCGGATGAGCGGCAACATCTGCCGCTGCGGTGCGTATTCGAACATCGTCGATGCGATCAATGACGTTGCCGGAGCGCGCGCATGAAGGCGTTCAGTTACGAGCGCGCTACCTCGCCCGCCGATGCCGCGGCCAAGGCGGCGCGCCAGCCGGGTGCCAAATTCATTGCAGGCGGCACGAATCTGCTCGATCTGATGAAGCTGCAGATCGAAACGCCCTCGCACCTGATCGACGTCAACGGGCTGCGCCTGGATTCCATCGAGGAAACGCCGGACGGCGGCCTGCGCATCGGCGCCCTGGTGCGCAATACCGATCTGGCGGCCGATGCCCGCGTGCGGCGGGATTACGCCGTGCTGTCGCGGGCATTGCTGGCGGGTGCCTCGGGGCAGTTGCGCAATCGCGCCACCACGGCGGGCAACTTGCTGCAACGCACGCGTTGCCCGTATTTCTACGACACCAATCAGCCGTGCAACAAGCGCCTGCCGGGCAGCGGCTGCGCGGCCATCGGTGGGTTCAACCGGCAGTTGGCGGTGATCGGTGTGAGCGAGGAGTGCATCGCGACCCATCCCAGCGATATGGCCATTGCCATGCGCGTCCTCGATGCGGTGGTCGAAACGGTGCGTCCGGATGGGCAGACGCGCGCGGTGCCGTTGTCCGAGTTCTATCGTGCGCCCGGCGAGACGCCGCACCTGGAAACCGTACTGGAACGCGGCGAACTGATCACGGCAGTGAGCCTGCCCAAGCCGCTCGGTGGCACGCATGTCTACCGCAAGGTACGCGACCGGGCGTCGTACGCATTCGCGCTGGTGTCGGTTGCGGCGGTCTTGCAACGCGATGGAAGCGTGCGTGTCGGCGTCGGCGGTGTCGCCCACAAGCCGTGGCGCAGCGAGGCGGCCGAAGCGCAGTCGCACCAGGGCGCGCGTGCAATCGCCTCCGTGCTGCTCGATGGCGCACAGCCCACCGAACACAACGCCTTCAAGCTGCCGCTGGTTGAGCGCACCTTGACCGCGATCCTGGCCGACACGAGGGCCTGACATGAAATTCGACACTCCCGCCAGTACCAACCCCATCGACCAGCTCAAGGTCGTCGGCAAGCCGGTCGATCGTATCGACGGTCCGCTCAAGACCACCGGGCAGGCGCCGTATGCGTACGAGCATCACGACCTGCCTGGACGTGCCGCCTATGGCCATGTCGTTGGCGCCGGCATCTCCAAGGGAAGCATTCGCAGCATCGATCTGAGCGCTGCGCGCACTGCGCCGGGCGTGCTCGGCATCGTCACCGCGCAGAATGCAGGCAAGTTGCAGAAAGGCAAATACAACACCGCCAAATTGCTGGGTGGCCCGGAGATCCAGCATTATCACCAGGCCATTGCGGTGGTGGTTGCCGAGACCTTCGAGCAGGCACGTGCGGCAGGCCAGCTGATCAAGGTCGACTACGGTCGCCATGTCGGCGCCTACGATCTGGAAAAGGCTTGCGATGGCGCCAAGGTCACCAAGGAGGGGGGGGCGCCGAACAGTGCGGTCGGCAATTTCGATAGCGCCTTCGCGGCCGCGCCGGTGCAGCTGGATGCCGAATACACCACGCCCGACCATTCGCACGCGATGATGGAGCCGCATGCGTCGATCGCGATGTGGGAAGGCGACAAGCTGAGCGTGTGGACCTCCAATCAGATGATCGAGTGGAGCGCGGGCGATCTGGCCAAGACGCTCGGTATCCCGCGCGAAAACGTGCGTCTGATGTCGCCGTATATCGGCGGCGGCTTCGGCGGCAAACTGTTCCTGCGTGCCGATGCAGTGCTCGCCGCGCTGGCCGCGCGCCAGGTCGGACGCCCGGTCAAGGTGATGCTGCCGCGGCCGCTGATCTTCAACAACACCACGCACCGCCCGGCTACCGTGCAGCGCATCCGCATCGGTGCGCAGCGCGATGGCAGGATCACCGCGATTGCGCACGAGAGCTGGTCCGGCGACTTGCCCGAGGGCGGGCCGGAAATCGCGGCCGCGCAGACCCAGTTGCTGTATGCAGGTGCCAACCGGCTGATTTCCACGCGCCTTGCCGTGCTCGATCTGCCCGAAGGCAATGCGATGCGTGCGCCAGGCGAAGCGCCGGGCTTGATGGCATTGGAAGTGGCCATGGACGAGATGGCCGAGAAGCTGGACATGGATCCGGTCAAGTTCCGTATCGTCAACGACACCCAGGTGGACCCGGAGAACCCGCAGCGCCCGTTCTCGCAGCGTCAGTTGGTCAAGTGCCTGGAAGATGGGGCAGAGCGTTTCGACTGGTCCAAGCGCAAGCCCAAGCCGGCCAGCACCCGCGATGGTCGCTGGTTGGTCGGCATGGGCGTGGCGGCCGCATTCCGCAATGCGCCGGTAATGACGTCCGGTGCGCGCATGCGGCTGGAGCAGGGCGGTCGCGTGGTGGTGGAAACCGACATGACCGATATCGGCACCGGCTCCTACACCATCATTGCGCAGACCGCCGCAGAAATGATGGGTGTGCCGCTGGACTGGGTGGACGTGCGTCTGGGCGATTCCAGCTTTCCTGCGTCGGCCGGTTCGGGCGGCCAGTGGGGTGCGAACAGTTCCACTGCCGGTGTGTATGCCGCGGCGGTGAAGCTGCGCGACGCCGTGGCCAAGCAGCTGGGGATGGACCCGGCCAAGGCCGAGTTCGTCGACAGCCATGTGCGTGCCGGTGGCAAGCGCATCGCGCTGGGTGATGCGGCCGCCAATGGTGCGTTGGTGGTGGAAGACAAGATCGAGTTCGGCGATCTTTCCAAGACGCATCAGCTGTCCACCTTCGGCGCGCACTTCGTCGAGGTCGGCGTGGATATCGCCACTGCCGAAGTGCGTATCCGCCGCATGCTCGCTGTGTGCGCGGCCGGACGCATCCTCAACCCCAAGTCTGCGCGCAGCCAGGTCATCGGCGGCATGACCATGGGCGCGGGTGCGGCCTTGATGGAGGAGTTGGCGGTCGACAAGCGGCTGGGCTTCTTCGTCAATCACGACCTGGCCGGTTACGAAGTGCCGGTGCATGCGGACATCCCGCATCAGGAAGTGATCTTTCTCGAAGAGAGCGACCCGATGTCGTCGCCGATGAAGGCCAAGGGCGTCGGCGAGCTGGGCATCTGCGGGGTGGCGGCGGCGATCGCCAATGCGGTCTACAACGCCGCCGGTGTGCGCGTACGCGATTACCCGGTGACGCTGGACAAGCTGCTTCCGCATCTGCCCGAGTTGCTGCGCGCGTGAGTGCGGTAGTGGCCCCGGTCACACATGCGGCGGCGGCCGAGCCGGCATGGCCGGCATGGCCGATCTATGCCCTGCACGATGACCTGCTGCCCACGCTGACCGCCTGGCATCGGGCGGGGCAGCGTGTGGCGATCGCCACACTGATCGACGTGCAAGGCTCCTCGCCGCGGCCGTTGGGGAGCGAGATGGCCATCAGCGCCGACGGCCGGGTTGCCGGCTATGTCTCGGGCGGGTGCGTGGAGGCGGCAGTGGCGCACGACGCCATCGCCGCCTTGCGCGACGGCACGCCACGCTGGCTGGACTATGGCGAAGGCAGCGAGGTGCTGGACATCCAGCTCAGCTGCGGTGGCCGTATCGGCGTGCTGGTCTGGCCGGTACCGGACCTGGGCGAGCATCTGGCGCGCTGGCGCAATGCGCGCCAGCATCGTCGCCCGTTTCATGTCGCATTGGATCGGATCACTGGCGCAGTCCGTTACCCGGTCAGCACGCAGGATCTGCGTCCCGACGAATTCCTGCGCACGCATCGTCCCCCGTTGCGGCTGGTGTTGGTCGGTGCCGATCCTGCAGTGCTGGTGCTGGTGTCGCTCGCCAGCCAGATGGGCATCGAGGTCCGTGTGCTGCGGCCGCATGGCCCAAGCGAACCGCCACCCGGACTAACCGCAGACCATTACGATCGTCGTGCGTTGGGCGAAGCCTTGCAAGATTTGCATCTGGACGCGGACACTGCGCTGTACAGCCTCGCGCACGACGGCGACAGCGATCTGCAGGTCGCCTGTCGGGGGCTTGCCTCCCGGGTCGCCTGCATCGGCATTCTTGGCAGTCGCCAGAAACGTGAGCTACGCATGCAGGCGCTGCGTGCGCTCGGGCATGACGATGCCGCCCTGGCCAGATTGCGGCTGCCTGCGGGCTGGCGCATGGGGCGCTCCTCACCGCATACGATTGCGCTGGGCATCATTGCCGAAGCCACCCAGGCGGTCGCCGATGGGCAGGCCGCTGCTGCGTTGGCTCGCTAACGCTGTCGCTGCCAGACGAGCGGGCAGGGAGGCGCCAAGCGCGCATCCGCATTTACTTCGATGTGCAGTTGCCGATAGCGTTGGCGTGTTGCTGGTAGCCGACCCTTTCTGATGCTGTAGCGGCGTTGTGACAATAAGCTGATTTTGATATGCCTCTTTTGGTATGTATTTACTGCGTGCATCTTGCGGTCGCCAGTAACTGCGCCATCCAACGTTGACAATCGGTCGCTGCCATTTTTATCGCAGCGCCATCGCGGCGTTGCGTCTCCCTTCGTCATGCCGAGGTGGAAACGCAACGCACGCCGGTCGACTGGCAGATGTAGGCGAGCGGCATTGGCCGGAGCCGGCGAATGCGCTGCATTTAGAGCTGCTAACAAAACGTAGCGAGCGGTCGTCAGGTGAGTGCGTGCGACGCGCCCAGAACCGGAGTGTACGAGTGGGACATGCCGATTTCGAGCGCCGACCGCGGCCGCCTGGCGGCCGCGCAGTCGTTTTGTTAGCCGCGCTTAGTCACTCCGCGCGCACAGTTACATCTCTACGCTGGCGCATCTCCAATATTCGCGCCACGTCGCCATGACTGAATCACTTGATCACTATGACGACGTCTCTTGCGACGTAGCTCAATTGCCGTCGACAGTCGTTGCCGGTCTTCTGTACGCGGCCCGGCGCGTCGCCATTTTTGATTCGTGCCCGATGCCGCCGACATCGCGCCGTCGTTCGCGCCGCATGACGGCATTCGAGGCATGAGCAGCGATCACGTTGCGCTGCTGCTCGCCGCAGGTGCAGGACGTCGACTGGGGCGTTCCAAACAATTGTTGCTGCGCGACGGCGAACCGTTGTTGCGGCGTTTCGCACGCATCGCGTTGCAGACGGCGCCACGCCGCTGCGTGGTGGTGCTGGGCGCCGATGCGGACACGCTGATCGATGTCCTGCAGGGACTGGAGGTGGAAGTGTTGCGCCACTCCGACTGGGCCGCGGGCATGGGCTCCAGCCTGGCGGCGCTGCGCCAGCATCTGCAGGACGATACGTCGCTAAGGCGCAGCCTGATCCTGGGGTGCGATCAGCCCGCGCTGGACACGCCGCATCTGCGCGCCTTGCTGGAAGAGGCCGACCATGCCGCCTCCGGATGCGCCACCAGCGGGTATGCCGGTGTGCGCGGAATTCCCGCAGTGGTGACCCACGCGGCCTGGGCCGACGTGCCGCTGCAGGGCGACAGCGGCCTGCGTGGCTTGTTCGCCAGCCTGGACGTGCAGACATTGGGCTGCGTCAGCGCCCCGGCGCTCGCACTGGACCTGGACACGCCCGCCGACCTGGTCGCAGCGCAACAACGTGGCTGGGTGGACGCGGATTGAGACACCGTGACGGATGTCGCTACGCGCTATCCGGCAGCCTGGTGGGAGCGCTGCATCAGGACCACAGCACGATCGCTTCCCTGATCACCAGCACGTAGCCCACCACCATCGCTGTCTTGACCGAAAACTGGAACTTCCTGAGCACATGCATGCGACTCCTCCCCAGAGGCATCTCCAAGAGCGACGAATTCCCCCGTGCCGTCTGCGCCCGTTGACGGCCATCTGCGACGTCTGTTCGTCGCTCCAGCGCGAATTTAGCGCCAGCTCTGATCGGTGTCACGTAAGAATTTTCCTACCTTCATGCCAGTGTCCGCCCGATGGCGTTGGCATAATCAAAGAGACATTCTTGTTATGCCGGACGCGGGGCCCTTGGCCACTCTCCCGCGGCCCCTTGAGTAAGGGCCTGCCGGTATCCCGGACGGGACCATGGCGCCCCCGGTGCCGCTGCGCTGCGCCTTCCCGCGCTACCCGCTTCCGTCGTTCGATCGCTGCATGCACCGGCTGGAAGCCCTGATGGACGAGTCCCGCTATGTTGTCCGTATTCATCCCGAACAGGGCGGTTGGTGGGTGACCCGGCCGCAGTGGTCCCCGCTGCGTTATCTGCGCGAGCAGGGCGCGCTGGAAAATGCCGAATTGATGGCCAAGCTGCATTGCCTGACCACCGGTCAGCCAAGCGGCGTGGTGTTGCATACCGCCGAAGGCGACCGCCTGGTGCGTCGCTACGGCTGACCGAGCCGGCCTGCTGCAGCGATGGTGAAGGCGGCGGCGACGGTCCGCCCAGGCAGGCTGGGTAATCGCGCACCCGGCAACCCGCGCGGTTGCGTCAAGCCGGCGGCCTTGCAGTCGCCCCGTGGTTGCCAGGATATCCAGTCGACTGGATGCAACCGATCGGCCATTCTTGCTGCGATCCGCACGTTGGCGGCCCCTTGTCGAGAATGTCGCCCCTAGTGAACGTCGCCGGTTCTGCCTTGATCCAAAACGATATCGTCGTCTTCGGCCTGATCGCCGCCACGTTGGGGGCGGTGTTCTGGACCTCCTCGCGCGAGCAGGGGCTGTGGCGACGTTTCTATGCCGTGGTGCCGGCGCTGCTGCTGTGTTACCTGCTGCCAGGCATCTATAACACTGTTGGCCTGATCGACGGTGCCAATACCCGCCTGTACAACCCGATCGCACGCGACGTGTTGCTGCCGGCCGCGCTGGTCCTGCTCACCTTGAGCATCGACCTGCGCGCCATCCTGCGGCTGGGGCCCAAGCTGATCGCCATGTACCTGGGCGCATCGCTGAGCATCATGCTGGGTGCGGTGGTGGCGTTCTGGGTGATGGGCTGGCTGCATCCGGCCACGGTGGCCGGCGATACCTGGGCCGGCATGGCCGCGTTGGCAGGCAGCTGGATCGGCGGTGGGGCAAACATGCTGGCGATGCGCGAGGTGTTCGATGTGGACGCCACCACGTTCGGGCAGTTTGCGGTGGTGGATGTAGGCGTCGGTTATGTGTGGATGGCGGCGTTGATCTTCCTGGCCGGGCGGGCGCGTCGCATCGATGCGCGCAGCGGTGCCGACACCCGCGCACTGGATGCCTTGCAGGAGCGCATGGCGCGTTTCCAGGCCGAACACGCGCGCATTCCCAGCCTGGCCGATCTGATGGTGATCGTGGCAGTGGCGTTCGGCGGTGTCGGGTTGGCGCACGCGCTGGCCAATCCGCTTGCCGCGTGGTGCAGGGCCAACCTGCGCTGGTCCAGCCAGTTCAGCCTGGACACGCCATTCGTTTGGGTGGTGGTGCTGGCGACCAGCATCGGCATGCTGCTGAGCTTCACCCGCGCACGCACGTTGGAAGGTGCTGGGGCTTCCAAGATCGGTTCACTGCTGCTGTATTTCCTGATCGCCTGCATCGGCATGCAGATGGATCTGCTGGCGCTGCTGGACCGGCCGTGGCTATTCCTGCTCGGGCTGATCTGGATCGCGGTGCATATCGGGTTGCTATGGGGCCTGGGCCGCCTGTTGCGGGTGCCGTTCTTCTATTTCGCGATCGGCTCGCAATCCAATATCGGTGGACCGGCCTCGGCGCCGGTGGTGGCCGCCGCGTTCCACCCGGCCCTGGCGCCGGTCGGCGTGCTGCTGGGCACGATGGGCTATGCCACCGGCACCTATCTGGCCTATCTGGTCGGTATCACCTTGCGTGCGATGGCGGGAGCGGGCTGACAGGACCTGCCGCACCGCCTGGAGCATCGTCGGAAAGGTATGGCGGAACACGTGCTGGTGTTATTACGCGTTGCCGCACTGCCGAACGCAAAAGCTGCATCCTTCGACCACCGCTTGCGAGGTGTTGTCAGTCACGTCGAAGCGGGCACTGGCCAATGCCAGTGCCCGATCGCGATTACTGCTGAAGGCCGCGCCGCTGCGCCTCCTGCTGCGTGCTCTGTTGCGACTGCTGCTGGTTGTGCTGCTGCAACTGATCGACATTGCCATGCGCCGGCTCGTTGGCCGCCGAGGCGGTCTGCACATGGCTGCGCAGATGCGCCGGGTCGTCCATCCGGCCTTGCACCGCAATCAGGCTGTCGCCATCGCGGTTGGGCACCAGGTGATCGATCCGCTGCAGACCGTCGCTGCTTGCACGCGCGGCCACGCTGGCGGCGGTATTGAGAAACGCGGTGTCGTCGCGCAGGCCCAGACGTTCGCGCTGGCCATCCAGGCGTACCACCGCGTCGTTGAACAACTGGCTGCCTGCACCTTGCGCCTGCCCAGGCGATTGCATGTCCTGCGCCTTCATCACCGAGTCCATGCCGTGCAGGTCCAGACGGTGCTTCAACATCATGCCCGGCACCAGGCGTCGCCCGAACGACAACGGGTCCGGTTCGGGCAACTCGATCTGATGGCCGGCCGCATTGGGCATCGCCCACTTCAGCGGGATGCTGTCTTCCTGCAGATGGGTGAGGATTTCGTTCTTGACGTGGTAGCCGCGGATCAACTCGCTGCTGGCGTAGTCCTTGGCCGCCGAGGCATCCAGGCCCTGGCGTTCGAGCGTGCGGTCGTTGACGCCGGCGGCGTTGTAGGTCACGGCGGGGATGTCGTTGACCATCGCAGATGCCGCCGCCAGACCGCCACCGAGCGAGTGTCCTGAGATCACCACCTGGTCGCCGAACGCCTGCTTGGCCTGGCTGCCGAGCTGGATGGCAGACGCATACTGCGCGTCGTCGAAGCCCAGGCCCTGGCCGAGGTTGTGCTTCCAGTCCTTGCCTTCGTCGGTGCCGCAGAAGCCGAGCACCACCTGGCCCTGGTCGTTGCGGTAGAACGCGGCATCGAAACCGCTCTTGGCATCGTGCAGCAGGCCGGGGTCGATGCCGGCCCGTTGCAGCGTGCTGTCGTCCATGCGCGTCCAGCCGTTTGGCAGTGGCGCAAAGGTTTCGGCGCTGCCTTCGCGTCGCTGCGAGGCAGTCGCGTAGAGGTCTTGCAGGACCGCCGGGAACTGGCGGTCTTCCGGCTGCGGTTGCTGTCCACGCATCGACTCTGCGAATGGGGTGGACGAGGGATTTGACGGGCTCATGCGCGGCTCCTTGCGTTCGTCGTGCGAAAAGCCCGCTTAGCGGCTACTTTCCACGGGAATGGTGTGGGCGCTCAACCATGCGCGCACGTCCGCCCTGACCTGCTGGCCGGCGGCATTGAGCAGGCGGTCCGGGGTGGTGAAGAAATACGCCTGGAAGGTCTTCTGTTGCGCGTTGCGCAACGTTGGATCCACGCCGGCCTTGAGCAATTGCAGCACCGCCGGGCTTGCCGCGCCGCTTTGTGCGGCCAGATGCAGCACGCTGTTGCCGGTATGGTCGACGCGCTGCAGATCGGCGCCGGCGTCGATCAACAGGCCGATCTGCACATCGCGCTTGCTCTGCACGGCGCGGAACAGCGGCGTCCAGCCTGCGCGCGCGCTGACCACATCGATCGGTGCCTTGTGCTGCAGCAGGATCTTCAGATACTCCGCATCCTGCGCCATGGCCGCCATGTGCACGACGGTTTCCTGGTCCATGCCCGGCAACGACGGATCTGCGCCTGCATCGAGCAATGCGGCCAGGGCGCGGGGTTGTTCGTTCCAGATCGCCCACTCGAGCAAGGTAACGTTCTGATCGCCGTGCGCGGCGAGATCGACTGTTGGTGCGAGTGCGCCGATTCGGGCGACATCACCGTGCGCAATGGCGTTGGCGATGTCGGTCAGGCCGGGGTCGCGGAAGGCGACGGTGTGGTCGTGCAGCGTAGCTGACATGGTGGTTTGCTCCTTGGCACCGGGCGAGGCGGTGCATGAGACCGCGAAAAACGAGGTCGCAAGAACGAGCAGGGTGGGGAATCGCGGTTGCATCGAAATCTCCTTCTCCTGATCGCATTCCTGGTGGCACTGCGGGTGCATCCTTCCGCAGCCGGGCCGATCCTACCAGCTGTCCAAACGACGCGCGGTAAGATTTTGTGACATGCCGGCGCCGCAGGTTTCATTTGTTGAGACCGCTTGTCGTTGTGGTGTCGGCACGTCGCCGATGCATCACGATGGGCCTCACACGCGCGTGCACGCTGCCCACAGCCAACGGTCACAACGCGGCCGGCATAATGGTGCTTTGCGAGCAGATGGGTGTAATGGTCTACGAATTACTGATCAGCGATTGCGATGGAGTGCTTGTCGACAGCGAAATACTGGCCGACCGGGTGATGCGCGAGGCGCTGGCGGCCTTCGTGCCGGCCGAGGCGTTGGAACATCTGCTCGGGACAACGTTCGGGCAGACCACGCGCGAGGTATTGCTGCGCGTGCAGGAACACTTCGCGGTACAGCTGCCGGAAACCTTGCTGGCACAGATCCAGGCGCGTAGCGAGGCCTTGATCAAGGCCGAGGTGCAGCCGATCGCCGGCGCGCGCGACGCATTGGAACAGATTCCGTTGCCGCTGGCGGTCGCCTCCAACAGCCGCCGCCACAATGTGATCGCCTCGGTCGAACGGGTAGGGCTCACCGCACGCGCGGCGGGGCACATCTTCAGTGCCGATATGGTGGAGCGGCCCAAACCGGCGCCGGATGTCTATCTGTTGGCTGCACGCACCCTGGGCGTTGCACCGGAGCGCTGCCTGGTGATCGAAGACAGCCCCACCGGTGCGACTGCCGCATTGGCGGCCGGCATGCAGGTGCTGGGGTTTACCGGTGCCAGCCATATTCCGCATGGACATACCGATACCTTGCGTCGCCTTGGTGTGCTGGCGGTGTTCGACGATATGCGCGATTTGCCTGCGTTGTTCGAGCGGCTGGCGCAAAAACGCGCTGGGTGAGAGCTGCCGACAGGACGTCTTGGACGCAGTATCGATGGTGGCGGAATCACAGCCCTCCCGTTCTGCAACTCACTGGGCCAGACCATGCAATCGACCTGCAATGACAGAGCTGTTGGGTCGTGGCGTGATTTGAGTGCAGTCAAAAGCTCTGGTGAGTGGAGGGCGCGGTGCCCTCACCACTTGCGGGACACGCCGTGAATCCGTCCATGGAGGCTCCTTGGCGGCATCCATGCCGCCAAGGGTCCCGCAACCGGCAAGGACACCGCACCAGGAAGTTGGTCGGTGGTCGGTTGAAATCTGCTTGTTGCGAGGCTTACCTCGAGACGCTGGGACGTCTTAGGTTGCTTTACTGAAGTTGACTGTTGCTTGGCGTGCGCTTGAAAGCCGATCGCGCGCACCCTGATCCGACCAACGTACGTCTTTCCCCGCTCGCAACCATGCACACCGACCCTCTCGACTAGTCCTTGCCCACCCACCATCGTGGGACCTTACGCGGCATGGATGCCGCGTCAGAGCTACACGGACGTACTTGCGGCGTGTCCCGCGATGGTGGGCGGGCAAGGGCCCTGCAGCGAAGCCGCAGATCAACCGCTCCGCAACTGATCCATCCGCACTAGACAATTCTGCTCGAGACAGAACGCACAACAGCAACCAGGATTCCGCGCAGCAACGTCGTTTGGGTGCAGTCAAATGCCAGATTAAAAGCTCGGTGAGTCGAGTGCGCGGTGCCCTCACCACTTGCATCAACGCAGCAGGGCGCGATTCGCATCGCGCCCTGCTGCATTCCGACTCGCCACCCATCCGGTCATCCGGTCAGCAGCAGCGAAACCCGCTCTTGCCGCCGTAACGCGCGTCCTGGCGCTCGCGGAAGAAGGTGGGGTAGTCCATCACCGGCTTGTCGGGGTGTTTTTCCAGCATGTGGCGCACGTAGTTGTCGTAATCGGGAATGCCGCAGCACAGGCGGGCGGTCTGTATCAGGCGCCGCCAGATGCGGCGATGCACCTGGTACTGGCTGGCAAGAACGAGTTGGGTGCCCATTACAGGTCCGCCATCTGGTGTGGCTGCAAGGCCACGTACGGGGTTTCGCGATCACTGCGCTGCGGATTGCGGCGCGCTATCACGATCGTCGTGACCGCGTAGACCAGGATCGATCCCACCACGAACAGGAACAGCACCGTCAGCCCGGTGTTGACGTAGGCATTGGTGACGATCTGCTGCATCTGCGCCACCGTCTTGGCCGGCGCGGTGATGGTGTTGCCGGCGATGGCGTCCTGGTACTTGTGCGCCTGCGCCAGGAAGCCCTGCGCCGGGTTGCTGTCGAAGATCTTGATCAGCCCCGCATACGTGGTGCAGATCAGCAGCCACAACGCCGGCACCAGCGTGACCCAGGCGTAGCGGTCGCGCTTCATCTTGAACAGCACCACCGTGCCCAGCATCAGCGCGATCCCGGCCAGCATCTGGTTGGAGATGCCGAACAACGGCCACAGGGTCTGGATGCCGCCGAACGGATCGATCACGCCGGTGTAGAGCAGATAGCCCCACAGCGCCACGCAGCCGGCCGTGGCGATGATGTTGGCGGTCCACGATTCGGTCTTCTTCAGCGCCGGGATGAAGTTGCCCAGCAGGTCCTGCAGCATGAAGCGGCCCGCACGTGTGCCGGCATCCACTGCGGTCAGGATGAACAGGGCTTCGAACAGGATCGCGAAGTGGTACCAGAACGCCATGGTGTCTTCGCCCGGCAGCAGATGGTGCAGGATCTGCGCGATGCCCACCGCCAGGGTGGGCGCACCACCGGCGCGTGCCAGGATGCTGTGCTCGCCGATGTCGCGCGCCGTGGCTTCCAGCACCTCGGGCGTGATCGCAAAGCCCCACTCGGACACCTTGGCCGCAACGGCCACCGTGTCGCTGCCGACCAGCGAGGCCGGGCTGTTCATGGCGAAGTAGATGCCCGGCTCGATGATCGATGCGGCTACCAGCGCCATCACCGCCACGAACGATTCCATCAGCATGCCGCCATAGCCGATGTAGCGCATGTGGCCTTCGTTGGCGAGCAGCTTGGGCGTGGTGCCCGAGGCGATCAACGCGTGGAAACCGGAGACCGCGCCGCAGGCGATGGTGATGAACAGGAACGGGAAGATGCCGCCTTTCCACACCGGGCCGTCGCCGGTGGACGCGAACTGGGTCAGTGCCGGCATCTTCAGGTCCGGCATGACCACCACAATGCCGATCGCCAGCGCCAGGATCGTGCCGATCTTGAGGAAGGTGGACAGGTAATCGCGCGGTGCCAGCAGCAACCACACCGGCAACACCGACGCGACGAATCCGTAGCCGATCAGCATCCAGGTGATCTGCTTGGCGGTGAAGGTGAACGCCGGGCCCCAGCTCGGGTCGGCGGCGACCTTGCCGCCCAGCCAGATCGCGCCCAGCAGCAGGATCAGGCCGACCACCGAGATCTCGCCGATCTTGCCGACCCGGATGTAGCGCATGTACACGCCCATCATCAGCGCGATCGGCATCGTCGCGATCACCGTGAACATGCCCCACGGGCTTTCGGCCAGCGCCTTGACCACCACCATCGCCAGTACCGCCAGGATGATGATCATGATCAGGAAGGCGCCGAACAAGGCGATGGTGCCGGGTACCTGGCCCATTTCCTCGCGCACCAGATCGCCCAGCGAGCGGCCGTTGCGGCGGCTGGACAGGAACAGCACCACGAAGTCCTGCACCGCGCCGGCAAACACCACGCCGACCACCAGCCACAGCAGACCGGGCAGGTAGCCCATCTGTGCGGCGAGCACCGGGCCAACCAAGGGCCCGGCACCGGCAATCGCGGCGAAGTGATGGCCGAACAGCACGTGCTTGTTGGTGGGCACGTAGTCCAGGCCGTCGTTGTTGGCTACCGCCGGCGTGGCGCGGGTCACGTCCAGCTGCATCACCCTGTCGGCGATGAACAGGCTGTAGAAGCGGTAGGCGATCAGATAGATCGACACCGCCGCCACCACGATCCACAGCGCGTTGATGTGTTCGCCGCGGCGTAGCGCCACGGTGCCCAGACAGAACGCGGCCAGCAGCGCCAGCGCGCCCCAGGCCAGCTTCGAGAACCCTTTCATGCATGCCCCTCAGGAACGATTCACCCAAGGGTCGCCCTCTGCCCGTCCAGGGTCAATGGCGCCGTTCCGGGCCGGGGTAAAACTTTAGTTGTAGAGCGTCTTGTCGCCCCATGCCGGATCGCGCGACTGCGCCGGTGGGTTTTGGAACGATCGGTTGCGCCGGTCGTGGTTGGGCCGCGTGCCGGCTGCATCCATTATTCGAGCCAGTCATTCGTGCAGGGAGAGGTCGATGAGCGTCACCACCACCGCAGCGGCCCACGTGCTGCGCACCATCCGCGGCATGCCGACCTCCGACGGCGCCGGGGTCAAGCTGACCCGCGTGATCGGCACCCAGCAGCTGCCGGATCTGGACCCGTTTCTGATGCTCGACGAGTTCGGCACCGAAAAGGCCGAGGACTACATCGGCGGTTTCCCAAGCCATCCGCATCGCGGCTTCGAGACGGTGACCTACATGCTGGACGGGCGCATGCGCCACAAGGACAACCACGGCAACGAGGGTCTGCTGACCCCGGGCAGCGTGCAGTGGATGACCGCCGGGCGCGGGCTGATCCATTCGGAAATGCCCGAGCAGGAATCCGGGCGCATGCGCGGCTTTCAGTTGTGGGTGAACCTGCCGGCGCGCGACAAGATGACCGACCCCAGGTATCAGGAGTACGCACCTGAAAGCATTCCGGTCGCGCAGCCGGCGCCCGGTGTCACGGTCAAGGTGATCGCCGGGGCGGTGGGCGAGGTGCGCGGCCCGATCGTGCAACCGGCCACCGAGCCGGTGTACCTGGATATCGCGCTGGCGCCGGATGCGGCTTGGGACTACGTATTGCCCAGCGGCCACAACGCGTTCGCCTATGCGTTCGAAGGCGCGGTGACGGTGGGCGAGGGCGATGCCGCGCGCGCGCTGCCGGCGCAGGAACTGGCGGTGCTGGGCGGCGGCGAGCGCTTGACGCTACGGGCCGGTGCCGATGGTGCGCAGCTGATCCTGGTGGCGGGCCGCCCGCTGAACGAGCCGGTGATGCGGCACGGCCCGTTCGTGATGAACACCAAGCAGGAATTGATGCAGGCCTTCGTCGATTTCCAGGAGGGACGGTTTTGAGCCGGCGCGCTGCAGCCACCGTGGGGCAGCGGCATGAGTGACCGGCCTGTCAGTGTCCGCACCGGCGCGGTGCCGTACACCGTGAGCATCCATGACGGTCGGCACAGCTGGAGCGGCGACACCCAGCCGGCCAATGGCGGGGCCGACGCCGGGCCGGATCCGGAGTCGCAGGTGTTGGGCGCCCTGGGTGCCTGCACCGCGATCACGGTGTCGATGGTGGCCGCGCGCAAGCAGTGGCCTTTGACGGCGGTGCATGTGCATCTGCATTACACCCAGCGCGGCGCGGCGGGCACGGTGATCACGCGGCAGATCGATCTGGAAGGCACGCTGGACGATGCGCAGCGTGCGCGCCTGCTGGACGTGGCAGACAAGTGCCCGATCCATCGCCTGCTCACCGGCGAGGTGCGGATCGAGACGGCATTGCAGGGCGACGGCGACGCGTCAGGGTTTGAAGCGGAATCTTGAAAACGCAGGCGAGCCGCATGCGGGTGCTCCGCCGGCTCGCCTGAAAGACCGCGTCAGGTCGGCATGCCCTGGCGCGTCACGATCGATTGCGTCAGCGCTGCAGTGCAAGGCTGGCCGGCTGCAGATCCATGTTCTGCACCAGCGACTGCATCGAAGCCAGTTCCTCGGTGCTGGCGCCGTCGATCCATAGTTGCGCGTAGCGCTTCTTGCCAAGTTCGACGACGGTGACGCGGCGCGATTCCATGCCCGGCAGGTCGCGGCCGCCCAGGTCGAGCTTGTACCAGTAGACGTCTTCCTGCTGGATCTGGCCTTTCTCCGCGCGTCGGTCGCGCGCCAGCGTCATCGCCGGGTCGCGGGTGGTCAGCATCACGCCCACCACCTGGCGACCGTCTGCGGTCATGGCCTTGCAGACCAGATAGTCCGCGCCCGCAAGCTCGCTCCAGTGCAGCCCGGAGGCTGGCGGCAGCGGCGGGCAGACCGGTGAGGTTTGGGCGTGAACGGTGGCGGCGGCCAACAGCAGGCTCAGGCCGACAAGACAGGATGCGGACTTCATTCAAGTGTTCCCCGGCGTTGGATGTGTGCGCAGGGACAGCGTCGTCCACCGTGTCGCGGCATCAACCTGTGCGCTCCCCGCCCGGCTGTGCCCCGCACGCAACCTGTCCCCAACCTATGCCGCCATCACTACCACAGGTGTGGTTGCAAGCTCAAGCGCAATTCGCAGGCGCGGCTGCAATCGGTCGTGTGCGCGGGCACTTCCGTTTCGGGACCTGGGTGCGTTGCGTGGCGCCTGCGCACGGCTGACTGCGGTCAGGGGTAGTTGACCGGTTTGGGGGCCGGGGTTTCCGGCAGCGGAATGAATTCCTTGTCGTCGCCGGGAATGCTGCCGAAGCGACCGGCCTGCCAATCGTCCTTGGCCTGCTCGATGCGTTCCTTGGAGCTGGAGACGAAGTTCCACCACAGGTGGCGCGGGCCATCCAGCGGCTCGCCGCCGAGCAGCATCGCCTTGAGCGGCGTCCTGGCACGCAGGCGCCCGCGGCTGCCGGGCGAGGGCACGATCAGGTGGCGCGCGGGCACGTCGGCGCCATCCAGGCGCGCCTCGCCTTCCAGAATGTAGAGCGCGCGTTCGGCGTGGCCGGTGTTCAGGTCGATCTCCGCATCCGGCTGCAGATCCAGCGCGACGTTGAGCGTGCCGCTGAACACCTGCACCGGCGATTCTTCGCCGTATGCGCGGCCGGCGATCACGCGCAGCCAGACGCCATCGCGGCGTTGCTGCGGCAGGCTGGCGGCAGCGTGGTGATGGAAGGCTGGCGCGGTCTCTTCGGCCAAACGCGGCAGCGCGATCCAGGTCTGCATGCCGTGCAGCGCATGCGTGCGGGCGCGCTCGGGGCCTGGCGTGCGTTCGGAGTGGGCGATACCGCGGCCGGCAGTCATCCAGTTGACGTCGCCGGGGCGGATCACCTGGTCCGAGCCCAACGTATCGCGGTGGCCGATCTCGCCGGACCACAGGAAGGTGACCGTGGCCAGGCCGATATGCGGATGCGGGCGCACGTCGATGCCGTGATCGGGTTCCAGCACCGCCGGGCCAATATGGTCGACGAACACGAACGGGCCGACGCTGCGCGCCTGCAGCGTGGGCACGGCGCGGCGCACTTCCAGCCCGCCGATGTCGTGCACGCGGGGAGCGATCAAGGTGGTCATGGCGGCGGCTCGGATCGGCTGAAGTGATCGCCAGCTTTGCATGCGCGCGCGCGGCCGGGCGAGCGCTCCACCAAGACAGATCGTCCCGGAGGCAGTGTCTCGCGGCAGCACTGGCTGTGTGTCTTCGATGGCGAGCGGCGCATGTCGCGCGATTGCAGGTGACCATCGCGCGCTAGAACAGCTGTCCGGAGGTCGTGGTGTCCATGGCGATCTCGCCGCGCCGCGAGGCCAGCCGATCGGCCAGGCGCGTGGGCTCGGGCAGGCGATAGGCGCGCAAGGTGCGTAGCGTCCAGTCGAGCGCGCCCTGCATCGAGACGCGATGGCCGGGCGAGACGATCAGCGGATTGCAGCGCAGCTTGCTGCGCAGCGCCCAGCCGATCTGCGTGCCGCCCAGCAGGATCGGGCTGTGGTCGCCGCGCTCGGGCCCCGGCTCGACGAAGCTGCCTGCCAGGCGTTGCTTGGCCACGCCGATGCTGGGCAAGCCGGTCACCACGCCAAAGTGCGCAGCGATGCCGAGCTTGCGCGGATGCGCGATGCCCTGGCCGTCGACGAAGACCAGATCCGGCGGGCGCGAGAGCAGTGCCAGCGCCTGCAACAAGGCCGGCAGCTCGCGAAAGCTGAGCAGGCCCGGCACGTACGGCATCGACGTGGGCACGCGCGCGATGTGCGTTTCCAGCGGCATCAGCGTGTCTGCATCCAGTAGCACCGCTGCCGCGCGCGTGGTCTGGCCGTCGTCTTCGAAGCCGACGTCGAAGCCGGCGAGCAGCTGTGGTGTTGCGCCGACCTGGTCCTGCAGCAGCACGTGGTGTGCCAGTTGCTGTTGCAACTGTCGCGCCTGGATGACGCTGCCATCCCAACCGGCAAATACGGGATCGATCGTTTGCATGGCCGCAGCATCGCGCGCTGGCCGTGGCGGTGTCGTGCACGCCTGCGATGCGCTGGCTGCCGTTACAATCGCAGGCTGATCGGCCCCCAATCGGAGAACCGTAGTGACCCGTAAACTCGTACTGCTGCGCCATGGCCAGAGCCAATGGAACCTGGACAACCGTTTCACCGGTTGGGTGGATGTGGAACTCACCGAGCAAGGCCGCCAGGAAGCCGCTGCGGCCGGCAAGATGATGAAGGACGAAGGCCTGCAGTTCGATGTGGCGCACACCTCGGTACTCAAGCGCGCCATCCATACGCTGCAGGGCGCGTTGAAGGAACTGGACCAGGACTGGTTGCCGGTGTCCAAGAGCTGGCGCCTCAACGAGCGCCACTACGGTGGCCTGCAGGGGCTGGACAAGGCCGAGACGGCGGCCAAGCACGGCGAAGAACAGGTCAAGATCTGGCGCCGTTCCTACGACATCCCGCCGCCGGCGATGGACGTCGACGATCCGGGGCATCCGTGTCATGACCGTCGCTACGCCACGCTGGACCGCAATGCATTGCCGGGCACCGAGTCGCTGGCGACCACGCTGGTGCGCGTGCTGCCGTACTGGCACGACGCGATCGCACCGCAGTTGAAGGACGGGAAGACGGTGCTGGTGACGGCGCACGGCAACTCGCTGCGTGCGCTGTACAAGTACCTCAACGCGGTCTCCAACGAGCAGATCCTGGAGCTCAACATCCCGACCGGCATCCCGTTGCTGTTCGAGCTGGACGACGACCTGCAGGTGCAAAGCTACCGCTATCTGGGCGACCCGGAAGCGGCCAAGCGCGCCGCCGAAGCGGTGGCCAATCAGGGCAAGGCAAAATAATCGTCGCATCCGCTGGCTGCGCTGCGTGCATGGCGCGCAGCGTGGCGTGGGTTTCGCAGCGCACGCTCGAACGACGCGTGCGGTTTCGACATGCGAGCGGCGCTTGTTCGTGGATCGAACAGGCGCCGCTCGCGTGTGTTCTTGCAGGGAAGACATGATGTCCAGCAAACGTAAAAGGCAACAGATGAGCGCCACCTACTGCCGCGCGTATCTGGTGACGTTGGGCCTGCTGTTGGGTGGTGGCAGCGCCGCGTTCGCGTTCCTGGCCTGGGGCAGCGTGTCCGCTTCGGCGCTGGGCGTGGCGCTGCTGATCTGCGTCATGGGTGTGGCGCTGCTGGCGTTCGGTTTTTTGGGGCCGTCGCGACAGATGGAATCCTGGGCGGAGGCAGCGTCCGGGCATGAGGTCGCGCTGCTGCTGATGGCGCTGGCGTATCCGGTGTATCTGCTGATGGCACCGATGTACGCGCGCAAATGACTGCAGTCGATGGCGCGCTGCTGCGCCGGGCTGCTGGGTGGTGTCCGCGGCGGTAGATGGCGCTTGCACGCGCGTGCCCAGGCGACGCGCGGTGCGGGGTGGGGCCTTATGTGTTCTTCGATCAGGTGCGTCACCGGACGTCAGGGCGTTGCGGTGCCGTTGCAATGATTGTGCGGTTGGTGTGTCTGCGCTGATTGCCTACTTTTTTGACTGCGTCAGACGCGGTCGTATGCCTTGGAGAATGGAAAGATGTTGAGCAAATTCGCGCCTCTGTCGCTTGCGGTGGCCATCGCGGTGACGCTCCCGGCGTGCGGCAGTTCCGACGACACCGCCAAGCCGGCACCGGCCGCAACGCCGGCCGCGCCGACCAGGGTGGATGTGTCCAAGCTCGATGCACCGATCGTGGCCTTCGGCGTCAACGACCTGGATCCTGCCCTCAATGCGTGCCAGGACCTCAACGGCTTCGTCAACGCCAAGTGGCTCAAGGCCAATCCGGTGCCATCGGACCGCACCAGCTGGGGCAGTTTCGAAGTGCTGGCCGAGCGTTCGCTGACCATCCAGCACGCGCTGGTGGAGCAACTGGCGCGCGGCAACCTGTCGGCCGGCTCGGTGGACGCCAAGATCGCCGACCTGTGGCGCACCGGCTCGGACGAAGCGGCGATCGACAAGGCCGGCATCACGCCGCTGCAGCCGCAGTTGAAGGCGATCGATGCGCTGACCGATGCGCCGTCCATCGCCGCGTGGTTACGCGACAGCTATGCCAAGGGCCAGGGCTTCCTGTTCTCGTTCGTCGCCAATGCCGACTACAAGCATTCCGAGCAGATGATCGCCTACGCAGGCCAGGGCGGTCTGGGTCTGCCGGAAAAGGGGTACTACACCGATCCGGCGCAGGCCAGGATCCGTGAGCAGTACGTGGCCTATATCGCGCGCGTGCTGGCATTGTCAGGCGTCCCGGCAGCGCAGGCGGCCACACAGGCCAAGGCGGTGATGGCATTCGAAACGCGCCTGGCCAATGCCTCGTTGTCGCGCATCGAACTGCGCGACCCGGCCAAGCGCTATAACCCGGTCGATGTGGCTGGTGCCAATGCCATCACGCCGCACTTCGATTGGCAGGCGTTCTTCAGCGCGCTCAAGGTGCCGGCCGGCACGTTCTCGCTGAGCCAGCCGGGGTATTTCGCCGGGCTCGACGCAATGCTGGCCGACACGCCGGTGGAGACCTGGAAGGCCTACCTGCGCTTCCACAGCGTCGACGAGGCAGCGCCGTATCTGGCCAAGCCGTTCGAGCAGGCCAACTTCGATTTCTATGCCAAGACGTTGCGTGGCCAGCAGGACATGCTGCCGCGCTGGAAGCGCACCTTGAACGCAGTCAACGAGGCGATGGGCGAGGCCCTGGGCCAGCTGTACGTGCAGTCGGCCTTCCCGGCCGAGTCCAAGCAGCAGATGCAGCAGCTGGTGCAGAACCTCTCGGCGGCACTCAAGGCGCGGCTGGAAAAACTCGACTGGATGAGCGCGGAAACCAAGCAGCGCGCGCTGGAAAAATGGGCCAGTTTCACGCCCAAGATCGGCTACCCGGATCAGTGGCGCGACTGGTCTGGCCTGGAGACCCGTGGCGATGGATTCCTGGCCAACATGCAGGCGGCGCAGGCATTCAACTATCGCTACATGCTGGACAAGATCGGCAAGCCGGTCGACAAACGCGAGTGGCATATGACCCCGCAGACGGTCAACGCGTACTACAACGCCACACGCAACGAGATCGTGTTCCCGGCGGCGATCCTGCAGCCGCCGTTCTTCGATCCCAAGGCCGACCCGGCGTTGAATTACGGCGGCATCGGCGCGGTGATCGGGCACGAGATGATGCATGGCTACGACGACTCGGGCAGCCAGTTCGATGCCAAGGGCAACTTCGATACCTGGTGGACCGATGCGGACCGCAAGCTGTTCACCCAACGCACCGATCAGCTGGTGGCGCAGTTCGACGGTTACGAGGCGATCCCTGGCGTCCACGTCAAAGGCAAGCTGACCTTGGGCGAAAACATCGGCGATCTGGGTGGCTTGACCGTGGCCTACGACGCGCTGCAGATGGCGTTGAAGGAACAGCCCGGCGCCAGCAAGGACATCGACGGCTATACGCAGGACCAGCGCTTCTTCATGAACTGGGCCACGGTGTGGCGCCGCAACTTCACCGATGGCGAATTGCGCGTGCGCCTGAACACCGACCCGCATGCGCCGGCCAATTTCCGCGCCAATGGTGCGCCGTCGAACATGCCGGCCTTTGCACAGGCGTTCCAGTGCAAGCCCTGCGATGCGATGGTGCGGGGGGACAAGGATCGCGTTGCGATCTGGTGATCGGCGCGCCTGCAGCACGCGCGGTTGCGACCGCGCGTGCTGCAAGGCGAGCTGCGCTGGCACGACGATGCAGCGCAATCGCCCGAGGTGCGGTCGCGCGAGCCGGCAGCGAGCGTGTGGCGGCGTGGTGCGGCGACGATGATGGGCTGGTTGTCGTTGGAGTCGCAGTTGTAGTTCTGCTGTTTACGCGTGCAGCGCGCTACTGCAGCTGCGTCACGATCTCGCGTGCCATCGCGCCCAGCGGCAGGATGCGGTCGGCGCCGCCGCGTTTGATCGCTTCCTTGGGCATGCCGAACACGATGCTGGTGTGTTCGTCCTGCGCCACCGTGCGCGCACCGGCCTGACGCATTTCCAGCAGGCCGGCGGCGCCGTCGTCGCCCATGCCGGTCATGATGATGCCCAGCGCGTTGCTGCCGGCCGCACGCGCGGCCGAGCGGAACAGCACATCCACCGACGGACGATGCCGGTTGACCGGCGGGCCTTCCATCACTTCGACAAAATATTGCGCGCCGCTGCGGCGCAGCAGCAGATGCTTGCCGCCGGGCGCGATCAGTGCGCGGCCCGGCATCACCCGGTCGTTGTTGGCGGCCTCTTTCACTGCGATCTGGCACAGGCCGTTGAGGCGCGCGGCGAAGGCGGCGGTGAATTTCTCCGGCATGTGCTGCACGATCACGATGCCGGGGCAGACGCGCGGCAGCGCGGTCAGCACTTCTTCCAGCGCCTGGGTGCCGCCGGTGGAGGTGCCGATGGCGACGATGCGCTCGGTGGTCTGCGCCAGCGCGCGCCCGCTTTGCGCCGGCAGGATCACATCGGCGGTGTGCTTGACCTCCGCTTCCAGCGGCGCTGCGGCAACCCGCGCGGCCAGCCGTTTGACGTTGGCGCGTGCGGCGCTGCGCACCGTATTGACCAGTTCCTCGGCCGAGTCGGTGAGGAACTGCTTGAGCCCCAGCCGTGGCTTGGTCACCACGGCCACCGCACCGGCGGCCAGGGCATCCATGGTGACGCGTGCGCCTTTTTCGGTCAGCGTCGAACAGATCACCACCGGGGTGGGGCGCTCGCTCATGATCTTGCGCAGGAAGGTGATGCCATCCATGCGCGGCATTTCCACATCCAGCACGATCACGTCCGGCCATTGCCTGCGCATCTTCTCGATGGCCAGCAACGGGTCGGCCGCGGTGGCGATGACCTCGATGTCGGACGCGTCGTTGAGCACGTTGACCAGCACCTGGCGCACCACCGCCGAGTCGTCGACGACCATGGCCTTGATGGGATTGGGGCTGGCGGCGGGGCGGTTGAAAGCTGTCGACACGGCGGATCCTTGGCTCAGGCCTTGCGGAAGATCGAGGGTGCCACCTGGACCAGATCGATGTCGAGTTCGCTCAGGCTTTCCGAATGACCGATGCAGAAATAACCGCCCGATTTGAGGTTGGACAGCACGCGCAGGATGACCTCGCGCTTGGTCTGACCATTGAAATAGATCATCACATTGCGCAGGAAGATCGCATCGAAGCTGCCCAGCATCGGCAATGCCGTGTTGAGGTTGGCATGCACGAACCTGACCCGGTCGCGCAGGCGGCGCTCCACCAGCAGGGTGCCCTCGTACTCGCCCTGACCACGCAGGCAATAGCGCTTGAGATACGCCTGCGGAATGCCGTCGATGCGTTGCAGGGCGTAATGTCCGGTGCGCGCCTTGGCCAGCACGCGGGTGCTGATATCGCTGCCGACCACTTCGAACGCACGTCCCTGCAAGCTGTCGTCCAGCACCATCGCCATGCTGTAGGCCTCTTCGCCGCTGGAGCTGGCCGCGCTCCAGCAGCGGAACGGCAGGCCGCCGCGATGTTCGCCGGCCAGCTTGCGCAGCAGCTCGAAGTGCTTGGGCTCGCGGAAGAAGTAGGTTTCGTTGGTGGTCAGCAGATCGATTGCGGTCTGGATCTCGGCGCGGTCCTGACGGCTTTCCAGCAGCTGCAGATATTGCGTGTAATTGCTGAACCGATGTTCGCGCAGGCGCTTGCCCAGGCGGCCGCACAACATGGCTTTCTTGCCGGAGGAAATGCTGATGCCCGCCGCTTCGAAGATGAAGCGCTGGAAGCGGCCGAATTCCTGTTCGGTGATGGCGGTGGCTGTGTTCATGGTCAGGCCACATCCGCATCGTTGGGCAGTGCGTTGCCGCACAGGCGGGCGATGCGCACGGCGTGTTCGCGCCACCATTCCGACAGCATCGGCCCGGGCATCGGCGAGCCCATCAGGTAGCCTTGGGCCAGATCGCAGCCCAGCTCGCGCAGCAGGCGCCAGTCGTCCGGGGTTTCCACGCCTTCGGCCACGGCGGTGAGTTCGAGCCGGTGCGCCAGCTCCAGCGTGGATTCGAGCACGGTGCGCTGACTGCGGCTGCGATGGGCGGCATGCACGAAGCTGCGATCCAGCTTCAGTTCGGTGAAGGGAATGCTGACCAGGCGCTGCAGCGAGGAAAATCCTGTGCCGTAGTCGTCGATCGACAGGCCGAAGCCGTGCAGGCGCAGACGCGCCAGCATGCTCAAGGCATTGGCCGGCTCCACGATGGCGCTTTCGGTGAGTTCCAGCACTAGATCGGAAGGGCTCAGGCCGTTGTCGCTCAGCTTGCCGCACAGTTGTTCGAGAAAGCCCTGCTCGCCGAGCAGGTTGGGCGACAGGTTCAGCGCCAGACTCAGCTCGAAGCCTTCTGCGCGCCAGTCCACCAGTTGCGCGACCGCCAGGTCGATCACCTGCTGGGTCAAGGCATGGATCAGGCCTTCGCGTTCGGCCAGCGGAATGAAGCGGTCCGGCCCGATCATGTCGCCTTGCGGGCGGCGCCAGCGGGCGAGTGCTTCCACACCGCGCAGGCGACCATCCTTGAGATCGAGTTTGGGTTGGTAGGCCACACGGATTTCGCCGCGGCGCATGGCCCGGTCCAGCCGCGACGCTGCCGCGCCACCACTGGACATCAACGGCGACATCGCGACCTGTGCAAGTGCAGGTGCGTTTGTGGGCAGTTCCGGTTCGCACTCCAGCACGGTGGCCAGGTCCTGCAGATGCATCGGCTTTTCGATGCCGCCGAGCACGTGCACGCCGGCGGTGCGGCTGAGCTGCATCACCGCATCGATCAAGGCGCCGCCGCGCTGCGAGACCACGACCACCGGCACGCTGTGCTTGCCGCGCGCCAGCGCATCGAGCAGCTGCACGCCGTCCATGCCTGGCATTTCCAGATCGATCAGCAGCAGCGATGGCGCCACTGCGCTGCTCAACCAGGCCAGCGCGGCGTGGCCATCGACAGCGCCGTCGACCGCGACGGCGCCGAGTCGGCGGCACAGCGCCATCGCGTGTTCACGCTGGACCACGCTGTCGTCGACGACCAGTACCGGGCCGGCCAGCGCGCAGCTGCAGGAGAGAGGGGTGGGGTGCATGGGAATCCTTACGTGCGTGCCGAACATGTCAGGCTGCCAGGTCGGCGACAGGCAGTTGGGCGAGTGCGTCGTTGCCCAGCACCGCATCGGCGTCGAGCAGGATCACGAAGCGTTCGCCGATCCTGGCCATCGCCTGGATGCACTCGCGTGCGATGCCGGCGCCAAAACCGGGTGCGCCTGCGATAGCGTCGGGCGCGATTTCAAGCACTTCGCTCACCGCATCCACCAACAGGCCGAGCACCTGATGCTTCTCGCCATGGGCGATCTCCACGATCACGATGCAACTGCGTTTGGTGATCGCGCTGGCGTTGCGGCCGAAGCGTTGCTGCAGATCCACCACCGGCACTACCGCGCCGCGCAGGTTGATCACTCCGCGCAGGGCCGGCGGCATCATCGGCACGTCGGTGGGCGCTCGGTATTCGATGATTTCCTTGATGCCGAGGATGCCCAGGCCGAACATCTCCGTGCCCAGCAGAAAGGTCAGGTATTGCTGCGGTGCCGTCGATGACGGCGCAAGCGTGGTTGTCGTGGTGCCGGCTGCGCTGTGCGGTTGCATCGTCGTTTCCTCAGAAGCTGGCGAACTGCGAGTCGTCGATCGCATCGGCGGTGGCGGCCACCGCACTGATCTGGCGCACGTTGGTACGACGCGGCGGCGCGCTGATCGCGGTGCCGCTGCTGTGTGGCGTGATCCGGCGCGGGCCAGGCTTGTTGCTGTTCGATGCCACCGCGCGCGAGTCATTGCCGAGCCGGAAGAAGCCCATCAACTGCTGCAGTTGTTCGGCCTGCGCGCTCATTTCCTCCGAGGTGGCGGCCAGTTCTTCGGCATTGGCGGCAGCCGACTGCGTGGTCTGGTTCAACTGGCCGACGGCGGTGTTGATCTGGCTGACGCCGGCAGTCTGTTCTTCGGAGGCGGCGGCGATTTCCTGCACCAGGTCGGAGGTGCGGCGGATCGAGGGCACCATCTCGCCGAGTACGCGGCCAGCGCTTTCGGCCAAGTCCACGCTGGAGCCGGCCACCTCGCCGATCTCCTGCGCGGCGATCTGGCTGCGCTCGGCCAGCTTGCGCACTTCCGCTGCGACCACCGCAAAGCCCTTGCCGTGTTCGCCGGCACGCGCGGCTTCGATCGCGGCGTTGAGCGCCAGCAGATTGGTCTGGTAGGCGATGTCGTCGATGATGCCGATCTTCTTGGCGATGTCCTTCATCGCCACCACGGTGGCGCGCACGGTGTCGCCACCGTCGGCCGCTTCGCTGGCGGCCTTGGCGGCCATGCTGTCGGTGACGCGCGCGTTCTCGGTGTTCTGCGCGATGGAGGCGGTCATCTGCTCCAGCGAGGCGCTGGTCTCTTCCACGCCGGCCGCCTGTTCGCTGGCGGCCTGGGCAAGCGCCTGTGCGGTGGCGCTGACCTGTTCGGAGGCGCTGGCCAGGTTCTCGGCGTTGCGGTTGACCTCATCGACGATCTCGGTCAGCCGGCTCATGGTGGTGTTGACGTAGCGCTGCATGTCGGCGAAGGCGCCTTCGTAACGACCCTCCACGGTGTGGGTGAGGTCGCCGTCGGCCATCGCTCCCATCACCTGGATCACTTCGGAAATGCTGCGCAGGTTGCCGCGCGCACGCTCCACGGTGTCGTTGATGAAGGCCTTCTTGCCCGGTAGCTGCGCCAGCGGTGCATCGAAGTTGCCGCGGCCGAATTCGGCCACCACGCCCATCGCCAGTTTCTTGACCGCGATGTGCGCGCCCACCATCTGGTTGATGCCGGTGGCCATGCTGCGGAAATCGCCGTCGAAACCGCTGCTGTCGATGACCACATCGATATCGCCGGCTTCGTGCTCGGCCGACATGTGGTTGATCTCGCGGATCAAGCCGGTGAGGTTGCCGCGCACCTGTTCCAGGGTTTCGTTGATGAAGCGCTTCTTGCCCGGCAGCAGCGGCAGTTGCGCGGTGAAGTTGCCTCGGCCGAACTCGGCCACGCAGGCGATGGCCTGCTTCTTGACCGCGATGTGGCTGGCCACCATCGCATTGACGACTTCGGCCATGCGGCGGAAATCGCCGGTGAAACGTTGCGTGTCTATGACCACGTCGATATCGCCGGCATCGTGCTCGGTCGCCATGCGGTTGACCTCGGCGACCATGCCGGTGAGGTTGCCGCGGATCTGGTCGACGGTCTCGTTGATGAAGGCTTTCTTGCCCGGCTGGCGTTCCAGCTCGGCGGAGAAGTTGCCTCGGCCGAACTCGGCCACGCAGGCCATGGCCTGTTTCTTGACCGCGATGTGGTTGGCGACCATGCGGTTGATGCCTTCGCCCATTGTGCGGAAGTCGCCGTTGAAGCGTGCCACGTCGATGCGCGCGTCGATCTCGCCGACGTCGTGTTCCTGCGAGACGCGGTTGATCTCCTCGTTGACGTGGGCGATGTTGCTTTGCACCTTGCGCAGTGCACGTAACACCTCGCAGGCCTGCTCGTCGCGCAGCTGCGGCATGGCGGCGTCGAAGTTGCCGCGCGCGAATGCATCCAGCGTGGTGGTGGCAAGCTCCAGCGAGCCGGTCGCGATGCGGATCGCGCGGAGCAGCAACGCACCGCTGACAAGTGCGGCGAGTACGCTGGCGGCGAGCAGGGCGCCGTGCGACAGCGTCAGCGCAAAGCCGGCGACCACCACCACGACGGGCAAGGCAAGGGCGAGGGCGGCGGTGAACCACAACTGCGTGGCGATCGGGAAACGGTGTGACATGGCGGCAGCTTCCTGGGGGTCAGGGAACAACGGATGATGCGGTGATGTGGGGGAGTGCTGGTGCGGGTGCAGGTGCTCAGGCCGCCAGCGCGTCCTGGTTTGGATGCAACTGCTGGAGCAGGCTGGGCACATCGAGAATCAGCGCGACATCGCCGCTGCCCAGGATGCTCGAGCCACTGATGCCCTTGACCTGTGCGAAGACCTTGGACAACGGCTTGATCACGGTCTGCCATTCGCCCAGCAAGGTGTCCACGACAAGGCCGAAGCGCTGGGTGCCCTGGCGGATCACCACGATGCTCTCGCGCGCCGGCGTCCTGCCGCCGAGTGCGAACAGTGCGCGCAGGCGCACATACGGCAGCACGCTGCCACGCAGGTCGATGTAGTCGCTGCTGTAGTCGGGCGTGAACTCCACGCATTCTTCCACCACGTCCAGCGGCACCACGAACACCGACTTGCCGACGCCGACCTGGAAGCCGTTGATGATGGCCAGCGTCAGCGGCAGCCGCACCGAGATGGTGGTGCCCACGCCCGCGGCGCTGTCGATCTCCACGGTACCGCGCAGCGCGGTGATGTTGCGCTTGACCACGTCCATGCCCACGCCGCGGCCGGACAGGTTGGTGACCTTTTCGGCGGTGGAAAACCCCGGCTCGAAGATCATCGAGAACACCTCGCGATCGCTGAGCTGGCGGCCTGGCTCGATCAGGCCGCGTTCCAGTGCCTTGGCCAGGATGCGCTCGCGGTTCAGGCCGCCGCCGTCGTCGGTGATCTGGATGACGATGCTGCCGGAGTCGTGATAAGCGTTCAGGCCCACCGTACCGCGTGCGGGCTTGCCGCGCGCCACGCGCACGTCTGCCGGTTCGATGCCGTGATCCATGGCGTTGCGCACCAGATGGGTGAGCGGGTCGCCGATCTTTTCCACCACCGACTTGTCCAGCTCGGTGTCTTCGCCGGCCACGACCAGCGCGATGTCCTTGCCGAGTTCGCGCGCCACATCGTGCACCACGCGCTGGAAGCGGCTGAAGGTGCCGCCGATCTTGACCATGCGCAGTTGCAGGGCGCTTTCGCGCACCTCTTCCACCAGGCCGGCCAGGATCGAGGCCGATTCCAGCAACTGCGCGTCGCCGGTGCGCTGTGCGTTGGCATTGGTGCCGGCCACCGCGATGATGAGTTCGCCGACCAGATCGATCATGCGATCGAGCTTGTCGGCGTCCACGCGGATCGAGCGTGCGTCGGTGTTGCGTGCGCCCGTGTCCTGGGCTGCGCGTGCCGACGTTGCAGCCGGGACGGCCGCCAGCACGCCGACGACCGGCGCGGCGGTAGCCACGACCGGCTGGCTTGCAAGCATGGAGATGGCATCTACCGGTGCTGGCACCGAGACAATCTCCAGATCGCAGTCTTCGCGTACGAACTCGAACACGTCTTCGATCGCGGCGCGGTCGGCATCGCTGCGCAGCAGGATCTGGAAGCCGAGATAACTGGCTTCCGGATCGAGTGCCTCGAAGCTCGGCAGCTGGCTGACGTCGGTATTGATCGACTCGACCGAGCCCAGCCCGCGCAGATTGCGAATCAGCTTGAGCGGCGAGTTGCCGTAGCGCAGCGCGTCGGCGAACAGTTTCAGCGTGATGCGCCAGTAACCGCTCTGTTTTTCCGGGGAGCTGTGTTGGATGGCCGTGGCAGTGACACCGCAGGCGCTGACCTGCAGGTAGGTCTGCAGTTGCGCCAGCAAGGGCTCGGCCTCTGCAGCCAATGCGTCGGCATCGGCGTGAGCGGGATCGGCGGCGGTTTCCACCAGGGCATGGATGTGGTCGCAGCACACCAGCAGCAGCCCGATCAGTTCCGAACTCAGCGTGAGCGCGTCATCGCGTACCAGGTCCAGCACGCTTTCCACGACATGGGTGAAGCCGACCAGCTGCGGCAGATCGAACAAGCCGCCTGAGCCCTTGATGGTGTGCGCAGCGCGGAAGATCGCATTGACCGCATCCGGCGAGGATTCGCCACGCTCAGCTTCGAGCAGATGACGTTCCATGTCTTCGAGCAGATCCCGGCTCTCGGCCAGGAAGGTCTGCATCAGTTGGTTCATATCCATGCGCGTCGCCAGTCTGTCAATGAATGCGTTCGCCGATACCCGCAACCGCATGCGGGTACAGCGCTTCGAGCAGGCCAAGCAGTTCGATCACATCGACCACCGCGCGGCTGGAATCGGTCAGCGAAAATGGCCGGCCGTCGGCCTGGATCGCCTGCTTGGTCGCCAGCAGCAACTGCAGGCCGGTGGTGTCGATCTCGCTGACCGCCCCCAGGTCCAGATGCAATCCGCCCGGATGCAGCAAGGCCGGCTGCAGCAGCGGCTTGAGTTCGGCAGCGCGACGGATGGTCATCTCGCCTTCCAGGGCAAGCGTCAGCGGCGCGGGTAGATCGGACAGTTGGGTGTTCATTGGTGCCTCAAGCGATGCGATGGGCACGGATGCGTGCCTGACGCGGAAGAAGGTCGCTCCGGCGTGGCTTGCGTGGGCAACTCTGCACACGGGGATCACGCCGGTCCATGCAGGTATCGGCGCGTGTCGGAAATATTGAGGCCAAATTCACTACGCTGAAGGATTTGAGAGATCCATCACTGCCTGGGCCTTAACTGCTCAGCTTTGTCGCAAGCAGGCTCGGGAAACCAATGTCCTGGACAGTCCCGCAGGGCAGCTAGCCAGCTTTCGGCCGATTTTGTTCATGTGTGTGGCCTGGATCGGCGCGCCGCCGTTCAGGAGATGCGCATGAACCAAGCAACCTGGGACATGCATCGGCATCGCCCGGGGCGATGGGCGTCAGTGAACATGCCGCATCGGGTCGGATTCACCGCGCGCCCTGCCTGCGACGCGGTCGAGGCGTCCTTGCGTCCTGCACGGTCCGGCACGGTGCGCAAAGCAGGCGCAACCGCTTGGCCCGCTCTTCTATCTCGGCGCCAGCATCGTCAGCAAACCGCGCGCGGCATTGAAACGGTCCGCACCCTCCGGCAGCGGCAGCTTGATGCGCAGTTTGTCCGGGCCGTCCATCGTGTAGATCTTCGGCTGCTTCTGGATCATCTGGATCACCGCGACCGGGTCGATCGCCGGTTTTGCTTCAAAGACCAGCCGGCCGCCGTTCTCGCCCAGGTCCAGCTTGCGCACACCCAGCGCATTGGCCTGCAGCTTGAGCTCGGCAATCGCGAACAAATGCTTGACCGGGTCCGGCAGCAGACCGAAGCGGTCGATCATCTCCACCTGCAATTCGCGCAGCGCATCGGCATCGCGTGCGCTGGAGATGCGCTTGTACAGCGTCAGGCGCGTATGCACGTCGGGCAGGTAATCCTCGGGAATCAACGAGGCCACATGCAGCTCCACCTCGGCGCCACGCACTTCGTCGCCGGCATCCAGATCCGGCAGCTTGCCCTGGCGGATGCTGCGCACCGCGCGTTCCAGCAGCTCGGTGTAGAGGCTGAAGCCGACCTCGGCCATCTGCCCGCTCTGGTCTTCGCCCAGCAGCTCGCCGGCGCCACGGATTTCCAGATCGTGCGTGGCCAGGGTGAAGCCGGCGCCGAGCTCGTCCATCGACGCGATCGCCTCCAGGCGCTTTTCCGCATCGGCGGTGATCGAGCGACGGTCCGGCACCACCAGATACGCGTACGCGCGGTGATGCGAGCGGCCGACGCGGCCGCGCAGCTGGTGCAGCTGGGCCAGGCCGAAGCGGTCGGCGCGGTTGATGATGATGGTGTTGGCGTTGGGAATGTCGATGCCCGACTCGATGATCGTGGTCGACAGCAACACGTTGAAGCGCTGCTTCTGGAAGTCCAGCATCACCCGCTCCAGCTCGCGCTCGGGCATCTGCCCGTGGGCGATGCCGATCCGCGCTTCCGGTACCAGCTCGGACAACTCGCGCTGCATGCGCACGATGCTTTCCACATCGTTGTGCAGGAAGTACAGCTGCCCACCGCGACTGAGTTCGCGCTGGAAGGCCTCGCGCAGCAGCGCGTTGTCCCAGGCGGTGATGAAGGTCTGCACGGCGAGCCGGTTCGGCGGCGGGGTGGCGATGATCGACAGATCGCGCAACCCGGCCATGGCCATATTGAGCGTGCGCGGAATCGGCGTGGCGGTGAGCGTGAGCAGATGCACGTTGGCGCGCATCGCCTTGAGCGCTTCCTTCTGGCGCACGCCGAAGCGCTGCTCTTCGTCGACCACGACCAGGCCCAGGTCCTTGAACTTGACGTCCGGCTGCAGCAGCCGGTGCGTGCCGATGATCACGTCGATATCGCCGCTGGCAACCTTCTCCAGCTCGGCCTTGATTTCCTTGGTGCTCTTGAAGCGCGACAACACTTCCACCTTCATCGGGTAATCGGCGAAACGGTCGCGGAAATTGCGGTAATGCTGCTCGGCCAGCAAGGTGGTCGGCACCAGCACGGCGACCTGCTTGCCGGCACTGGCGGCGGCAAATGCGGCGCGCACGGCGACCTCGGTCTTGCCGAAGCCGACGTCGCCGCAGACCACGCGGTCCATCGGCTGGCTGCTGCCCAGATCGCGCAGCGTCGCATCGATGGCCGCCAGCTGGTCGGTGGTTTCCTCGAACGGAAAGCCGGCCGCGAACGGCTCGTACATCGCCCGGTCCACCTGCAAGGCCAGACCGGCGCGCGCGCGTCGGCGGGCCTGGATTTCCAGCAATTCGGCCGCCACGTCGCGGACCTTTTCGGCCGCCTTGCGCTTGGCCTTGGTCCATTGCTCGCCGCCCAGCGAATGCAGCGGCGCGGTCTCGGCCGAGGCGCCGGAATAGCGGCTGATCAGATGCAGCTGCGCCACCGGCACATACAGCCGGTCGCCCTTGGCGTATTCGATTTCCAGGAACTCGCCGGGCATGCCGCCGGCATCGAGCACGATCAGCCCGCGGTAGCGGCCCACGCCGTGGTCTTCGTGCACGATCGGCGCGCCTTCGGACAGCTCGCCCAGGTCGCGGATGATCGCTTCCGGCTCACGTCCGACCCGGCGGCTGCGACGCGGTTGGTTGGCGCGCTCGGGAAACAGCTGGCGCTCGGTCAGTACCGCAATCTGCGGAGCGTCCAGCGCAAAGCCGTCTTCCAGCGGCGACACGGTGATGCCGAAGCGCAGCGTGGTGGCAGCTAGGAAGGCCGGCAGGTCGGCGACGACCTCCGGCTTCAACTGCGCGGCGGCCAGCACTTCCATCAAGGCCTCGCGACGACCGGCGGTATCGGCCGCCACCAGCACGCGGCCGGGGTAATGGTCCAGGAACGAGGCCAGCGCCTGACCGGCCGGCGCGTCTTTTGCCGCCACCGGCAGCGGCGGCAACGGCTGGTCGCCGAGGGCGGCGGCCTCGGCGATGCGCGGATGATCGCTGGCCCAGACTTCGATGCGCGCCAGCTTGTTGAGCCGCTCGCGCAAGGCGTCCGGCGATTGATACAGCTCATCCGGCGTCAGCAGCGGGCGTTCCACATCGTGGCGGCGTTGCTCGTAGCGGTCCTGGGTCTGCGCCCAGAACGTGTCTGCCGCATTGGAGACGCCGGTGGCGACCAGCGGCAACACGCGCTTGTCCAGATAATCGAACAAGGTGGCGGTCTTGCTGAAGAACATCGGCAGGTAATACTCGACCCCCGACGGCGCCAGGCCCGATTTCAGGTCCTGGTATAGCGCGCTGCGCCGGGTGTCCACGTCGAAACGCTCGCGCAGGCATGCCAGCACGCGCTCCACGCTGGCATCGTCCATCGGCACTTCGCGGCCGGGCAGCAGCTTGACGGCCGCGACCTTGTCCAGCGAGCGCTGCGATTCCGGGTCGAAAGCGCGGATCGAATCGATATCCTCGTCCAGCAGCTCGATCCGCAATGGTGTGGCTTCGCCCATCGGAAACACGTCGAGCAGGCCGCCACGCACCGCGAAATCGCCCGGGTCCATCACCTGCGGCACGTTACGGTAACCGGCGCTTTCGAGCCGGCGTTTTTCCGCATCCAGATCCAGCTGCTGGCCGACCTTCAGATCGAAACTGCCGCCGACGATGTAGCTCAGCGGCGCCAGCTGCTGCATCAGCGTCTGCACCGGCACGATCACCACGCCACGGGTCAGTGCGGGCAGCCGATGCAGCGCCGCCAGACGCTGGCTGATGATTTCCGGGTGCGGGCTGAACTGGTCGTAGGGCAGGGTCTCCCAATCGGGAAACGGCACTACCGGCAACGTGGCGTGCTCGCCGAGCAAGGCGTGCAGATCCGCCTCGATCTGATGCGCGCTCTGGTTGTCGCGGGCGATCACCAGCAGCGGGCCGGCATGCGCCTCGGCGGCGCGTGCGATCGACCAGGCCAGCGCAGTCGGCGAAGACGGAGCGCGCCAATAGGCGCGGAGCTGGCCGGACTTGGGCAGCGGCGGAGAGGGAAAGGTGGTTGGCGACGGCATCAGCCGGCAATTTTATCAGAGCACCCACCGCGGCCGGTCCATCCGGCGTGAAAGCCGGCCTCGGCCCGCCTGCGCAGAAGCGCGTTGCAGAATCCTGCTTTACCTATCGACTTGCTCGTACTGGACACCCCTGGGCCATCAAGCCGGTGGACCAGATGCAGTCGCAAGCGTAGTCAAAAGCCCAGTCGGTTGAGGGCGCGGTGCCCTCACCGCTTGCGGGACACGCCGTGAACCCATCCCCGGGGGCTCGGTGGCGGCATCCATGCCGCCACACGGTCCCGCAACCGGCAAGGGCACCGCACCAGACAGTTGGCTGGTTGGTTGCTTAAAAGGCGTATCCGTTGATCGGTCAGCGTTAGGGGGACGCTTCCTTGTAAAAACAGCAGACCACGGTGCCTGCTCTTACCAAACACACCGACCATCTCGACTGGTCCTTGCCGGCCCACCGTCGTGGGACCTTACGCGGCATGGATGCCGCGTAAGAGCTTACAAGGACGTACTTGCAGCGTGTCCCGCGATGGTGGGCCGGCAAGGACCCTGCAGCCAGGCCACAGCCCAACCGCTCCAAGCCGCTTCACGAATCCCCAATCCCCAATCCCAGCCCCTCAGGCATCCAGCTCCAGCACCATGCGCACCAGCTCCGGCGAATCCGGATGCGGCTGCGGCTTGAAGCCTAGAGACTCAGCCAGTTGCAGCATCGGCACATTGCTTTGCAGTACGTCGCCGAACAGGCAATCCAGGTATTTGCGCCGTGCCCACTTGACCAGCTTGCGCATCAGCTGCCGTCCCAGCCCCTGGCCGGCGACGAAGCTGCTGACCAGGATGGTGTACTCGGCCTGGCGGGTGCCCGGCACCAGCGCCGCCCGCGCCACCGCGCCGACCAGGGCTTCGCCCGGCGGCAGCTGCTCGGCGGCAACCAGCACGATTTCGCTCTTGGGGTTGGGATGGGTCAGGCGCTGCACCATCTCCGGGGTGATTTCGGCGGAGGAACGCACGAAACGCGCGCGGATTTCCTCCGGTCCCAACAGGCTGAAAGCGCCCTGCAGCGGCGGACCGTCCTCGGGACGGATCGGGCGGAGCAGGAGCGTGCGGCCATTGGGCAGACTGAAGTTTTCATGCCAGGGAGGCATGCGATTGCGAATGGCCATGACCGGTGTTCCTTAAAGATCGGAAGATTCTGGCACCCGCCCGGGGCACGACCGTGAATGAATCCGGTGCGCCGCTGGTGGCCGTCGGGGGTGGCAGTGCTTCCCTGACCACTGTACCGAGCGATACTGTGATCCAGTCGTGAGTATGCAACCGCGTTCGCGAGCGCGAGCAGGCGCCTGGTACCGATGACTCAGGCGTCCTGGCGCAGCCACTCCAGCCGGGTCGAGGCACCGGCCTCGCCGAGATGCTGTTTCAGCACCGGTAGCGCGGGCGCCAGCACCTGGTCGAACTGCCACGGCGCATTGACGATCAGCAGCCCGCTGCCGGTCAGGCGCAGCGGCGAGTCGTCCGGGCGCACCTGCAGCTCGGCCACCAGCACCGACTTGGCCGGCAGCGTTGCGGCCTTGCGCATGAACGGTTGCAGGCTGCGGCGCAGCTTGATCGGGTACCACACCATGCAGATCGCCTGCGGCCAGCGCGCCAGGGTCTCGCGCACACTGTGGATGACCTGCGGGTACTCGGCTTCTTGGGATTCGTACGGCGGGTCGATCAGCACCAGCCCGCGGCCGATCTTGGTCTCGCCCGCGCGCGGCGGCACGAAGGCGCGAATCGCCTCGTAGCCATCGCCGGCATGCACGCGCACGCGGCTGTCCCTGACGAACAGGCGCTTGAGCGCCTCGGCCTCTTCCGGCTGTAATTCGCAGAACGCCATGCGGTCCTGCTCGCGCAGCGCCTGCGCCGCCAGCAGCGGCGAGCCGGGGTAGTGGTTGATCTGGATGCCGGCGGTGGGGCGCGCCGGCTTCTGGCCGGGCGTGGCCGGGCGGGCGACGGCGTGATTGTCGGCCTGCACCGCGCGCAGATAGCGTTCGACCACCTCGGGCAGGGTCGACTCGGCCATCAGCCGCATCACCCCGGCATCGGCCTCGTTGGTCTTGCGGCTCTCTTCGCCGCCGAGCTGGTAGCGGCCGCGCCCGGCATGGGTGTCGAGCACGAAGAACGGGGTGTCCTTGCGCTTGAGGGTGTCGATCAGCGCCAGCAAGGCGATGTGCTTGAGCACGTCGGCATGGTTGCCGGCATGGAAGGCGTGGCGATAGTTCATCGGGGAAGTGTAGAGGGTGCGCGCCAGCTTTGCGCTGCGCGGCGAGGGCGGTGGCGCTGGCGGTGCTGTGCATGGGAGGCGTGGCAGGATCGTTGACGGCAGCATCGCGCAGGCCCGTGCGAGCTGCCGCCGGCGGCAGTGCGCACCGCGCACGGCATCGCACCTGCTATTGGGTGCGTCGGCATGCGGCTATGCTGCGCGCCATGTCCGACTCTCCCGCCCGCGTGCTTGTCGTCGAAGACGAAGCCGCCATTGCCGATACCGTGCTGTACGCGCTGCGCAGCGAAGGCTACGCGCCCGAGCATTGCCTGCTGGGACGCGACGCGTTGGCGCGGCTGCGTGCCGACCCGGCCGATGTGGTGGTGCTGGACGTGGGTTTGCCGGACATCAACGGCTTCGAGGTGTGCCGCACGCTGCGCAGCTTCAGCGAGGTGCCGGTGATCTTCCTGACCGCGCGCAACGACGAGATCGACCGCGTGCTCGGCCTGGAACTGGGCGCCGACGACTACATGGCCAAGCCGTTCTCCCCGCGCGAGCTGGTGGCGCGGGTGCGCGCACGGCTGCGTCGTCGCAACCAGGCCGCCGTGGCGGAGCCGGGCTGGCAGCCGCATGGCGCGTTTGCGATCGATCGCGAGGGCAGCCGAATCCGCTACGGCGATGCGCTGCTGCCGCTGACCCGCTACGAGTACGCGCTGCTGTCGGCGCTGTTGCAGCGCCCCGGCGCGATCCTCAGCCGCGCGCAGCTGATGGACCGCGGCTGGGACGCCAGTGCCGACAGTGCCGACCGCACCGTGGACACCCATATCAAGACGCTGCGCGGCAAGTTGCGCCAGGCCGGCGTGCCGGCCGACCCGATCCGCACCCATCGTGGCCTCGGCTACGCGCTGGAGGTGTAGGCATGGCCACAGGCCGCCATCGCCACGAGCGCGCAGCCGCCAGGCCGGCAAGGCCGCTGCCCGGAAGCGGGGTGCCCCACGTGCGTGCCGAGGCCGTTGCGCGGCACGCGCATCTACCTGCCGCTTGGGCGCTGCAGGGCGTGGGCTATGTCAGCCATGCGCACTGCGGCCTGATCAAGGCCCAGACCTGAGATGCGGCTCGGTCTCAAGCTGTTCCTGGGTTTTTTTCTGATCGTCGGGCTGGCCGCGTTCTTCGTGATGCGCGTGTTCGTCAACGAGGTCAAGCCGGGCGTGCGCCAGGCGATGGAATCCACGCTGGTGGATGCGGCCAATGTGCTGGCGGAAATGGCCAGCGGCGAGCTGGCCGCCGGCACCATCGCCAGCGGCAGCTTCGCGCGCAACGTAGCGCAGGCGCAGCGGCGCGACCCCAAGGCACGGGTATGGCGGTTCCGCAAGAACGATGTGGCGTACCGCGTCACCGTGACCGACGCGCGCGGCGTGGTGGTGTTCGACTCGCTGGGCCGCGACGTCGGCCGCGACAACTCGCGCTGGAACGATGTCTATCGCACCTTGCGCGGCGAATATGGCGCGCGCTCCAGCCCCGAGGTCGATGGCGACCCGACCGCCACGGTGATGCATGTGGCCGCGCCGATCTACGCGCCAAATGACCCGGGCAAGTTGATCGGCGTGCTGACGCTGGCGCAGCCCAATCGCAGCATCGACCCGTTTATCGAGGCCAGCCAGCGCAATATCCTGCAGCGCGGGGCCTGGTTGATCGGCATTTCCGCGCTGATCGGCATCCTGATGACCTGGTGGCTGATGCGCGGGATCGGCCGGCTCAATCGCTACGCGCAGGCGGTGAGCGCGGGCGTTCCGGTGCCGCCGCCCAAACCGCGCGGCGATGAAATCGGCGACCTGGGCCAGGCGCTGGAACGCATGCGGCGCAAGCTGGAAGGCAAGGCCTACGTGGAGCAGTACGTGCAGTCGCTGACGCACGAGATGAAAAGCCCGCTGGCGGCAATCCGCGGGGCGTCCGAACTGTTGAGCGAGCCACTGCCGGAAGCCGATCGCCAGCACTTTGTCGCCAGCATCCGCGCGCAGGAGCTGCGCCTGACCGAAACCATCGACAAGCTGCTGGTGCTGGCTGAGGTGGAACAGCACGGCTGGTTGCAGACGCGCGAGCGCATCGCGGTGGCCGGCCTGCTGCAGGCCGCCGTGGATGCAGTGCTGCCACGCGCGGCAGCGGCCGGCGTACGGCTGGAAAGCGATGCCGCCTCCGACACGTCGCGCGAGCAACACGTGCTGGGCGATGGATTCCTGCTGCGCCAGGCGCTGATCAACCTGCTGGAAAATGCCGTCGCGTTTTCACCGCAAGGCAGCACCATCCAGTTGCGAGCGCAGGTGCTGAAGGGGCAGGCGCAGCTGGTGGTGGAGGATCGCGGCAGCGGCGTGCCGGATTACGCACTGGAACGGGTGTTCGAGCGTTTCTATTCGCTGGCCCGCCCGCAGACCGGACAACGCAGCTCCGGCCTCGGCCTGCCGTTCGTGCGCGAAGTCGCGCGTCTGCATGGCGGCGAGGCCACGCTGGGCAATCGCGAGGGTGGCGGTGCGATCGCGACCCTGCGCCTGCCCATCGGCTAAGCGCGGCTAACAAAACGTAGCGAGCAGTCGTCAGGTGGGTGCGGACGGCGCGGAGCAACCGGAGTGTACGAGTGGTACGCGCAGACTCCGCGCGCCGTCCGCGCCCGCTTGCCGGCTACGCAGTAGGTTTGTTGGCGGCTCTGAACCGCGTTGCATGCCATGTGTGCCCAAGCCGGCGGCCGATGGCGGTGGCATCGCGGTGGCACGCAAGCGGCATGCGCCAGGGCAGATGCCGCATCCGTGTCAGCCGCGCCTCACCTTGCGCAGCCGCTGTGTGCTAGTGCACCACGTCGGCCCCGATGACGTCCTTGGCGACCACCGACCACGACAGCTTGCCAAAGCCCTTGTTGCCCCACTCGGTGCCCCAGCTGTTTTCGACGATCAGCCCTTCACTGTCGTAGCCCAGCGCGATCACCGCATGCCCGCCCAGGATCGGCGTCTTGGTGTCGTAGTCGACCTGGTTTTTCGGCGTAAGGTCTTCGAAACCCTGGCGGACATAGAAGCCGATGGCCACCGGCGTGGACGAGGCCAGCGCAAGTTTGATCTGTTCGATCAGGGCCCGCCCGCCATTGCCGTTGCCCGAGTACAGCACGGTGTACTTGCGGTATGGCGTGGGATTCTTGGCAGCGTTGGCGCGGTCGGCTGCGGTGGGTGGGTTCTTCCAGTTGTAGTTGCCCCACGAGTAATGCTGCTCGGTGTCGATGCCTTGGGCCAGCGCGACGTCCAGCGGCGCTTCCAGCGTGGAGCCCTCATCGACGCCACCGTTGACCTGGCTGTAGAGATACATCGGGGCGAAGCGGAGTTGCGCCTGCTTGTTGGCGTTGGCATACCAACCGGTCAGGGTGTGGGCGGTTGCCCATGACGCACATGACCCCACCTGGCCCTGGTCGCCCGGGGTGATTGCCCAGGCAGTCAGGTCGACCGTGGCGGGCAGGGGTTTGGCGGCGCTCGCAATGCCGAACAACGGAGTGACCGGCTGCATCAATGACGAGGGTTTCAGGCCCATCCCGTGCATTGCCGCCTGTGCGGCGGCGGAGGACAGGCTCAGGGCAGCAAGCAGGCAGAGGGTGAGCGAACGGTGCTTGTTCATGAGAGGCAAACTCCAGGCGAGAGAGGAATGCAGTCGTGCGCGCTTCTGGAACCACGGCCGGCAAGCACGCATACGTGTGCGACACCGCCGATGCGGCGCGCGTAACGCTGAATGAGGACGCCGCGGAACCACGGAACTGCAACGCCATGGTCAAAACAGACTCGAAAAAAGCAATGGCCCCGTCATGCGCGACTGCACTCGCATCGTTGCGCCTGGCGGCGAAGCGCGCGGCGATGATGCGAAACGTTGGCGATGAAACGGAACCATGTCCTGGGCCGTCGTTGCATTTTTGCGGTGCGAAACCCGCATTTCCTAACTGGGTCACAGTGCCGGTCGCCAATGCTGCCGATCGCCCACTTCACATTCGCTTCAAATTCGCCTCAAACCCCCGACACCGGCGCACCGCACCCTGGCCACCTCCCAGACTGAGGATGGTCGATGAAATCCCTGAAACTGTTATTGCGCTTCGCCACCATTGGTGGATTGATCCTGTTGCTGCTGATTCCGTTGCTGTTGATCCGTGGCACCGTGCAGGACCGTGCGCGTTACCGCGACGAGGCGGTGGAGCGGGTGGCGCAGAGCAAGGCCGGCGAGCAGCAGTTCATCGCGCCGGTGCGGGTGCTGCCGTTTACCGAGGACGTGCAGGTCACCGAGCCCGACGAGCAGGGCAACCCGCGCAAGGTCTGGCGCAAGCGCGACGGCCAGTTGCTGCAGGCTCCGCGCACGCTCACCCTGAGCGGCGAACTGACCCCGTCCGAGCGCAAGATCGGCCTGTTCCGCGTGCAGGTGTATGCGTGGAAGGCCAGGCTCAAGGCCGAGTTCGACCCGTTCGATTATCCGGCCGTGGATGGTCGCCGCTATGGTCGGCCGCATCTGGCGGTGGGCATTTCCGATGTGCGTGGCCTGGTCGGCACGCCGAGCCTGCAGGTGGATGGCCGCAGCTTGCCGCTGGAGAGCGGGGCCGGCGGTCTGGCGGCGCGCTCGGCCGGTATCCATGCCGATCTGCAGCCGCTGGACGATGCGCTGGCCGGCAAGCTGGGCGATGGCAACCTGGTGGAGATGTCCTTCCTGCTGGACGGCACCCGCAGCCTGGCGATCGCACCGATTGCCGACAATAACGACATCGCGCTGCGCTCGGCCTGGCCGCATCCGCTGTTCGGCGGGCGCTTCCTGCCGAATGCGCCGACGATCGGCGCACGCGGTTTCGATGCGAGCTGGTCGTTGTCGTCGCTGGCCACCGGTGCGCAGGCGCAGCTGCAGTCCAGCCAGCCGGCGCTGGATACGCTGGAAGTGCGGCTGGTCGACCCGGTGGACGTGTATACCCAGGCGGACCGGGCCAGCAAGTACGGCATCCTGTTCGTGGTGCTGACCTTTGTGGCGTTCGTGTTGTTCGAGTTGATCAAGCGTCTGCCGATCCATCCCCTGCAGTACCTGCTGGTGGGTCTGGCGCTGGCGATCTTCTTCCTGCTGCTGCTGAGCCTTTCCGAGCACATCGCGTTCTGGCAGGCGTATCTGGTCTCGGCCGCGGCGTGTATCGGCCTGCAGTTCTTCTATCTGTCCGGGGTGTTGCGCAGCTGGGTGCGTGCAGCCGGGTTCTCGGCGATGCTCACTGCGTTGTACGGGGTGCTCTACAGCCTGTTGATCTCCGAAGACAACTCGCTGCTGATGGGATCGCTGCTGCTGTTCGGCATCCTGGCCAGCATCATGTGGGTGACCCGCAAGCTCGATTGGTACGAGCTTGGCAACAGCCTGCGCTGAGGCCGGCATGCGCGCTCACGCACAGCTGTACCGGCGGGCGCAGCGTTTGCTGCCCGCCGGGATCGACACGGTGGCGCTGCTTCCCGCAGCGCTGCCGCAGCATTGGGAAGCTTCGCCGTTGTCGGCCTTGCCCTTGCGCCGCGACGGACGCCGCGGGGTGATCGGCCTGCGTCTGCATGCGGTCACCGTGCAGGCACTGCGTCTGGGTGGCAACGGATTCCTGCAGGCGGTACAGCGGCAGGACGCGGCGGCAGACAGCGCGCGTCAGCGTCGATACGGGCCGTGGCAGCGGTTGGGCAGCGGCGGCTATTGGGCGCGCAGCACCGATGCACTGCTCGGTGTGCTGCTGGCCACCGAGGAGGCGGCTGTGTGGTTGTTGTGGCAGCAGCCTGCGGCCGCGGCCGCGGTCAACGGCAGCTGGCTGCGCTGACCCACGGCAGCGCAGCTGCGCCAGGCTGGCTTACCATGGCCGGCATGAGCGGCTCCTCCCTGATCGTCGAAACGGTGCGCGGCACGCAGGTGCTGCCGCATCTGGATGCGGTGGCGCGGCTGCGGATCGAGGTGTTCCGCGCCTGGCCGTATCTGTACGAAGGCGATGCCGATTACGAACGCGGGTATCTGGCCGCGTACGCGGCCTCGCCGGACAGCGTGTTCGTGCTGGCATGCGATGGCGATGCGGTGATCGGCGCCTCCACCGGGCTGCCGCTGCTCGACGACAGCGATGCCTTCCAGGCGCCGTTTCGCGCGGCCGGCATCGACCCGGCCGGGGTGTTCTATTTCGGCGAATCGGTGTTGTTGCCGGCGTATCGCGGGCAAGGCATCGGCCACGCCTTCTTCGACCGGCGCGAAGCGCACGCACGTGCAGTGGGGCGCTTCGCGCTGACGGCGTTCTGCTCGGTGCAGCGTGCGCCGGAGGATCCGCGCATGCCGGCCGATTACCGGGCCAACGACGTGTTCTGGCGCAAGCGTGGCTATGCACCGCAACCGGGCATGTGCGTGCAGTTGGCGTGGGCAGAGTTGCATCGTGGTGAGATCGACCACAGCTTGAGTGTGTGGACGCGGACGCTGTCGGGGTGACTGCCAACGACCTTAGCGCCGCCTTGCTCCTTCCGATCCATCGCAACCAGGCCGCCAGATGAAAATCGCCGTCGCCAAATATCCGATCGGCAAACCAGCCGACTTTGCCGCCTTCGCCGCACGCCAATCGGCACTGGTGGGCGAGGCGGCCGCCGCCGGCGCACGCGTGCTGGTATTGCCCGAGTATCTGGCGCTGGAGCTGGGCGCGACCTTCGGCACGCAGGTTTCTGCCGGTTTGCCCGAGTCGCTGGCGGCGATCCAGACGCTGCGTGCGCCGTGGCTGGAGTTGTTTGCCGGCCTGGCACGCCGGCACCAGCTGCATCTGATTGCCGGCAGCTTTCTGCTGGACCTGGGCCAGGGCCGTTACCGCAATCGCAGCGACTTGTTCACGCCCGACGGCCGGCACGGCTGGCAGGACAAGCTGCAATTGACCGGCTTCGAAAAGGCCACCGGGCTGATCGAGCCGGGTGAGGCGCTGAAGGTGTTCGACCTGGACGGCGTGCGCGCGGCGATCGCGATCTGCTACGACAGCGAGTTCCCGCTGCCGGTGCGCGCGCAGTACGAGGCCGGCGCGCGGCTGTTGATCGTGCCCAGTTGCACCGACACCGCCGCCGGGGCGATGCGGGTGCGCGTCGGCTGCCTGGCGCGCGCGCTGGAAAACCGCGTGTTCGTCGCGCAATCGGTCACTGCCGGTCAAGCGCCGTGGAGCCCGGCGCTGGACGTCAATACCGGCGAAGCGGCGGTGTTCGCACCGATGGACGTCGGCTTCCCGGCCGATGGCGTGCTGGCGCAGACCCAGGGCAATACCGTGTGGGCGTATGCGGAGCTGGACTTCGCCGCCTTCGAGGCCAGTCGCGCGCAGGCGCAGGTCGCCAACGATCGCGATTGGGTCGGTCAATCGGGCGCTCACCTTGCGCGTGCCAGGCTGGCCACGTTCGACTGACAGAGCGCGGCCAACCACTGCGCGCAGCGTCAGGCGAGCGCAGTCGGTGCCCGCGACCAATCGCGCCACGCTTACGCTCCGAGATTTCCGCGCCATCCCACAACGTTCGTTATTCGCACCCTCCACCAGGTTCCCATGACCAAGAAAACCCTGATTCCGCACAGCGTCCGTCTCGAATTCGCGCCCGGCGCGCTGGTGCACAGCAATCTGTCCGGGGCGGCCTTCACCGACGACTGGCTGTGGGTGGCCGGCGATGAGGCCTGCGCGGTGGATCGCCTGCGCAAGCTCGACCCCGTGCGGCGCGAGACGCTGCGCTTCGGCCAGGGGCAGAGCTTTGCGCTGGCCGAGTTGCTGGATCTGCCCGGCGAGGCGGACGAAGAGGCGGATCTGGAAGGCATGGCGCTGTCGGACGGCTTGCTGTGGGTGATCGGCTCGCATGGGCTCAAGCGCAAGAACGCCAAGCGCAGTCGCGACGATGCCGAAAACGCCAAACGCCTGACCAAGCTCAAGCTCGACGCCAATCGCCGCCTGCTGGCCTGCCTGCCGATCGAGCGCGATGCCGACGGCACGCCACGACTGGTGCGCGAAGCCGCCGACGGCCGTCGTGCGTTGCGCCTAAAGGGCGATGCCAAACACAACCAGCTCACCGACCTGCTGGCCGACGACCCGCACTTCGGCCCATTCCTGAAGATCCCCGGCAAGGACAACGGTTTCGATATCGAAGGCATCGTGGTGGACGGCGAGCGCCTGCTGCTGGGCCTGCGCGGGCCGGTGCTGCGCGGCTGGTCGGCGCTGCTGGAGATCCGGGTCCAGGCGCATGGCGACCACCTGCGGCTGGTGCCGCTGGACGAAGACGGCTCGCTGCTGCGCAAGCACTTCCTGCAATTGGGCGGGCTGGGCGTCCGCGACCTGCATTACTCCGGCGACGACCTGTACCTGCTGGCCGGCCCGACCATGGTGCTGAACGGCGAAATCCGCCTGTTCAAATGGCCGGGCGCGCGCACCGTGCTGGCCGCCAACCAGGCGCCGGTGCGCTTTCAGCACGCGCTGCTGGAATCGGCGGTGTTGCCGCACGGCACCGACAGCGACCGCGCCGAGGCGATCTGCAATCTTCCCAGGCACCTGGCCGGCGACACACCCAGCTGGCTGGTGCTGTACGACGCGCCCGGCCCGGCGCGCAGCGGCGGCGATGGCGTGGTCTACGGCGACCTGTTGCGCAACCGCTGAGCCGCGCGGGCAGGTCTGCGCTGGTCAAGGTAAAATCGGCCGATCCCCGTTCCGCCGAGCGCTCCATGACCTGCCGCACCCGTTTTGCCCCCAGCCCCACCGGTTACCTGCACATCGGCGGCGCCCGCACCGCCCTGTATTGCTGGCTGGAGGCGCGCCGTCGCGGCGGGCAGTTCGTGCTGCGCATCGAGGACACCGACCGTGAGCGCAGCACCCAGGCCGCGATCGACGCCATCCTGGAGGCGATGGACTGGCTGGGCCTGGACTATGACGAAGGCCCGATCTACCAGACCCAGCGCGTGGCCCGCTACCAGGAGGTGGCCGAGCAGCTGCTGGCGCAGGGCAAGGCCTATTACGCCTACGAAACCCGCGAAGAGCTCGACGCCATGCGCGAGGCCGCCATGGCCAGGCAGGAAAAGCCGCGCTACAACGGTGCCGCCCGCGAGCAGAACCTGCCGTACCGCGACGACCCCAACCGGGTCATCCGCTTCAAGAACCCGGTCGGCGGCACGGTGGTGTTCGACGACCTGATCAAGGGCGTCATCGAGATCGCCAACAGCGAGCTCGACGACATGGTGATCTTCCGCCCGGACGGCTTCCCCACCTACAACTTCGCGGTGGTGGTGGACGACTGGGACATGGGCATCACCGAGGTGATCCGTGGCGACGACCACATCAACAACACCCCGCGCCAGATCAACATCTACCAGGCGCTGGGCGCGCCGGTGCCGAAGTTCGCGCACATGCCGATGATCCTGGACGAACAGGGCGCCAAGCTGTCCAAGCGCACCGGCGCGGCCGACGTGATGCAGTACAGGGACGCCGGCTATCTGCCGCATGCGCTGATCAACTACCTGGCGCGCTTGGGCTGGTCGCATGGCGACCAGGAATTGTTCGGTCGGCAGGAATTGCTCGACCTGTTCGACGTCAAGGACGTCAACTCCAAGGCCGCGCGGCTGGACATGGCCAAGCTGGGCTGGGTCAACCAGCATTACCTCAAGACCGACGACCCGGCCAGTATCGCCCCGCAGCTGGAATACCAGCTCGCCAGGCTCGGCATCGATGTCGCCGCCGGCCCGGCCGCCGCCGACGTGGTGGTGGCGCTGCGCGAGCGCGTGCAGACCTTGAAGGACATGGCCGAAAAAGCCGTGGTCTGGTACCGGCCGCTGGAAACCTACGACGAGGCGGCAGTGATGAAGCACCTCAAGCTGGGCGCAGAGGTGCCGCTGGGCAAGGCACGCGAACTGCTGGCCGGCGTCAGCGAATGGAGCGTGGAGAACGTCTCGGCCGCGCTGCACGACGCTGCCGCCGCGCTGGAGCTGGGCATGGGCAAGGTGGCCCAGCCGCTGCGCGTGGCCATCACCGGCACCCAGGTCAGCCCGGACATTTCGCAGACCGTGTACCTGGCCGGACGCGAGGGCGCCTTGAAACGCATCGATGCGGCACTCATCAAGATAGGGGCGGGCTGACCGCCGGAGCCTGTGATGAACACCAACGAATATGCCTGCACTGCACCGCATCACCATGTCGACGACGCCAACGGCTTCGTGCGTGCGGTGGAGCGCGCCTGCAGCGAGCGCGGCCTGCGGCTGACGCCGATCCGCGCCAATGTGCTGCGGCTGATCGCCGACGCCTGCAAGCCGGTCAAGGCCTACGAACTGCTGGACTGGGTGCGCGAAGGCAAGGGCGTCGGCGCCGACGCTCCGCCCACGGTGTACCGCGCGCTGGACTTCCTGATGGCCAACGGCTTCGTGCACAAGCTCGAATCGGTCAACGCCTTTGTTGCCTGCCATCACCCCAACAGCGCCCAGCACTCGGTCCCGTTCCTGATCTGCGACCGCTGCCACAGCGCGGTGGAGCTGGAAGACCGCGAGGTGGTGGCGCAACTGGAAGCGCGCGCCAAGGCGCTGGGTTTCCAGCCGCAGGCGCAGACCCTGGAAGTGCATGGCCTGTGCGCCAAGTGTGCGGTGGGGGAGTGACGATCGCCGGCGAAACAGGCGATTTACCGCTCCTGCGGCAATAGACATATGCAGCAATCCGCCGCTGGTGGATGTGCTTCTGCTACACGATGCAACGCTTCGAACGACACACTTGCGGAAGTACCCAGAAGTACCCAGCAAGCGCGGAAGCGCATCGGCTGGCGGCTGATCGCCCGTTCGGTGCTCAAGCGATGCGGATGCGTGGAGTCATCGCTGCCATCGCCACGTCGCATGGCAGATTGCAGTGCGCGTGACAGCGCTCCAGCGCGCACGGGCAAGGGTTACGCCGCTTCTGTCGCATCCTGAGCATTGGCGCGCAGCCGTTGCGCATCACGTGCGGGCGGCGCGCCGAGAATGCGCGCATAGTCGCGATTGAACTGCGATGCGCTCTCATAGCCGACACGGAAGCCGGCATCGGCGGCGTTCAGCGCCTCGGCCAGCATCAGTCGACGCGCCTCGCGCACGCGCAGATGCGAGCGATATTCCAGCGGCGTCATCGAGGTGACCGCCTTGAAATGCGCATGAAAGGTGGAACGACTCATTGCCGACAGATCGGCGATCTGCTCGATGCTGAAGCGCTGTGCGTAGTGCTCGCGCAACCACACGATGGCCTTGGAAATCTGGTTGAGCCGGCTGTCGGCGATGGCCATCTGGCGCACCACTGCATTGGCCGGATCGGCCATCAGGCGATAGAGCACTTCGCGCAGGACCAGCGGCGCCAGCGCGGCGATCTCCTGCGGTTGGTCGAGCAGGCGTGCCAGCCGCACTGCAGCGTCCTGCAATGGCGGGGTACTGCGATTGAGCAATAAGCCGGCCTGCGCCGCATCGCGCTGCGGCTCGACCAGCTCCGGGTGGCTGACGGCCAGGTCGCTCAGCACCGCGGTGTCAAGATCCAGGCAGAAACACAGATACGGCTGCGCGGCGCTGGCCTCGATCACCGAACCGACGATCGGCAGATCCACCGAGGCCACCAGATACATCTGCGGGTGATAGAGATACGCCGCCGCACCCAGCATCGCCTGCTTGCAGCCTTGCGCCACCAGGCACAGCATCGGCGTATAGACCGTGGGCACCGGCACGGTCGGCGAGACGCTGCGCATGATCTGCAACCCGGCAATCCGGGTGGCGTGCATGCCGTCGCCTTGGGCGTGGCGCAGCAGGATGTCGGTCATCTCGGTCAATGCGGACATGCAGGACTCGGCAGTGGCGCAAGGCGGCTTGGCCGCGATGCCGTCGATCGTACAAGACCGGATGTCATGGGCCCGCCAGGATCTGATAGGGCGCTCACGCGCGCGCCGTATCATAAGCGTCTGTTTCCGTGATCGTCTCGCCCATGCCCGCAAAACGTTCGACCATCCCCGCACCGACGAGCCCCGCCGGCTGGAAGGCGCTCGAAGCTGCCGCCACGGCCGAGCTTGCGCGTCGCACAGCGCAAGCGCATCAGCAGATCCTGGGATTATTGAACACGCATGGACATCTGCTCAGCGAGGCGCAGCGGCGCGGCTTGCACAAGCGCTTACTGCGTGCGGGGCGCTAGGAGCGCCAACAAAACCCTCTGACGTTGTAGCGATGGCTACAACGTATGACCACAAGCGCGGCATTGATCGGTGAGTCGAGCGCGCGGTGCCCTCACCACTTGCGGGACACGCCGTGAATCCGTCCGTGGAGGCTCCGTGGCGGCATCCATGCCGCCAAGGGTCCCGCAACCGGCGAGGGCACCGCAACAGAAAGTTGGTCGGTTGTCGCATGAAGTGCCTATTATCGCGCGACGTATGTTCGCCATTGGGCCGGGCCGGCACATCACTATCCAAAATGCACATCACGCACTGCTCATGCCCATGCACACCGACCATCCCGACTGGTTGTCGCTCGACGTGCATCGAACGTTGAGCCGGCGCATCGGCATCAAACGATGCGCATCACGTACTGCTCTTACGCTGTGCACACCGACCATCCCGACAGGTCCTTGCCCGTCCACCGTCGCAGGACCTTGAGCGGCATGGATGCCGCGCCAGAGCCTTATCTGTTCGGATTCTGGCAGTTTAGGCGTCGAGAGCCGGCGTGTCCTGCTATGGTGGGCGGGCGAGGACCATGCAGTAAAGCCACAGATCACCCGCTCTACAGCTGATCCATCCGCAAAGCCGTAGATTGGCTGCTCTCCAAGACGTCACGTCGCAGCCACGCATCGCTCCGCGTCCAGCCAGCATCGGCCGACGCAAGCGCCAAGCTTGCGTTCAAGCGCCAAGCTCCCACGGCGGCACTTCGCCCAGACGTTCCAGCAGAAAATCCACGAACGCCCGCACGCGCGGCGGCTGCAGCTGGCGCGCGGGCATCACCGCGTTGATCTGCGAGGTCGGCGGCGGGTAATCGGGGAGCACCTCGACCAACCGGCCGTTGCGCAGTTCTTCGGCGATATGCCAGTACGAATGCAACGCGATGCCTTGGCCGGCGACGGCCGCATCGCGGATCAACTCACCGAAATTGCTTTCGAAGCGGCTCTGCATGCGCACGCGCACCAGGCCGCCTTCCGGCGTCTGCAAAGGCCATACGTCCTGGCGGCCGTCGCGGCCCATCAGCAGCACCCCGGCATGCCCAGCCAGGTCGTCCGGCGTGCGCGGGGTGCCATGGCGCTGCAGATAGTCTGGCGAGGCGGCGAGAGTGCGGCGGTTGTCGGCGATGCGCCGCGCCACCAGCCCGGAGTCGTCCAGCGGCCCGATGCGGATCGCCAGATCGAAGCCTTGCCTGACCAGGTCCACCAGATCGTCGCTCAGATGCGCGCGGATGCGCACGCGCGGATGGCGGGCCTGGAATTCCGGCAGCAACGGCGAGACGTACTGCCGCCCGAACGAGGCCGACATGGTCATGCGCAGGATGCCGCCGACCGCGTGTGCGCTCTCGCGCAGATCGTCGGCCAGGGCATCCAGATCCTGCACCAGCACGCGGCCGCGCTCGGCCAGGCGCTGGCCTTCGGGGGTGGGGTGCAGCCGGCGCGTGGTCCGATGCAGCAGGCGCACGCCCAGATCGCGTTCCAGCCGCTTCAGGCGCTGGCTGGCGACCGCCACCGAAAGGTCCAGGCTGCGCGCACCTGCGGTGATCGAGCCCAGATCGAGTACGCGCAGGAACAGGGCGATATCGCCGAGGCGGTCGATACGATTCTCAATGATTGGTTGATAGTGAATCAGGATAGCAGGGGTTTTTGCTTAAGACTCCGGGGCGCAGGCTGTGCGTCGTCTTCCCTGGTCCATACCCATGTCCGCTTCGGCGCGTTCCTCCCGCTTTCCGCCAGCGCTGCTGGCGCTGACCATCGGTGCCTTCGGCATCGGCACCACCGAGTTCGTGATCATGGGCCTGCTGCAGCAGGTGGCCACCGATCTGGGCGTGTCGCTCAGCGCTGCCGGCCTGCTGATCAGCGGCTATGCACTGGGCGTGTTCGTCGGGGCGCCGGTGCTGACGCTGGCCAGTGCGCGGTTGCCGCGCAAGGCGGTGCTGGTGGGGCTGATGGCGATCTTCACCCTGGGCAACATGGCCTGCGCACTGGCGCCGGACTACACCAGCCTGATGGTCGCGCGGGTGCTGACCTCGCTGGCGCACGGCACCTTCTTCGGCGTGGGCGCGGTGGTGGCGACTTCGCTGGTCGCGGCCGAGCGCCGCGCGTCGGCGATCTCGCTGATGTTTGCCGGGCTGACCGTGGCGACCCTGCTGGGGGTGCCGGCCGGCGCCTGGCTGGGCCTGCAGCTGGGCTGGCGGGCGACGTTCTGGGCGGTCGCGGCCATCGGCGTGCTGGCCACGGCCGCGGTGGCGCTGTGGGTGCCGGCTGCCGCAGGCGCGGCCGCGCCGGTGTCATGGCGGCAGGAAGTGGCGGTGCTGGGGCGCGGGCAGGTGTTGCTGGCCCTGGCGATGACGGTGCTGGGCTATGCCGGCGTGTTCGCGGTGTTCACCTATATCCAGCCGCTGCTGCTGGACGTGACCGGTTTCGCGCAGACGGCGGTGTCGCCGGTGTTCCTGGTCTTCGGCATCGGCATGATCGTGGGCAATCTGCTGGGCGGGCGTCTGGCCGACCGGCGCCCCACCGCCGCCCTGCTGGGCAGCCTGGCGGCATTGGTGGTGGTGCTCGCTGCGATGGGTCTGGCCCTGCACAACAAGACGGCGATGGTGGCATTCGTCGGGCTGCTGGGCGTGGCCGCCTTCGCCACCGTGGCGCCGCTGCAGTTGCGCGTGCTCGAGCATGCAGGCGGTGCCGGGCAGAGCCTGGCCTCCAGTCTCAATATCGCCGCGTTCAATCTGGGCAATGCCGTGGGCGCCTGGCTGGGCGGTGTGGTGATCGCCACGCACGCCGGCCTGGTCGCCACGCCGTGGGCCGCCGCGCTTTTGAGTGGGCTCGGCCTGGGGATTGCGTTGTGGAGCGTGCAACTGCAGCGCCGGCGTGCGGTGCCGGGCGTGTGCGCGCAGGCGGGTTGATTCGTTTTTCAAGCGTGCGCGCAGTGGCAGCGCAACCTGCAGACCTGCGCGATTGCGCAGGAGGTCGGCGAGCGGAGCGTGGCGCCTGGTATCGCGCGTGGTCGGATCGACCGACCACGCGCGCGGATTTTCTTTCGGTTTCAAGGAGTATTGCGATGGACACACGTTTTCTCGGCCGTTCCGGTTTCAAGGTGCCGGTGCTCGGTCTGGGGGCCGGTACCTTCGGCGGCAAGGGGCCGCTGTTTTCTGCATGGGGCGATACCGATGTGGCGCAGGCACGGCGCATGATCGATCTGTGCCTGGACGCGGGCCTCAACCTGTTCGACACCGCTGATGTGTATTCCGATGGCGCCTCCGAAGAGATTCTCGGCCAGGCGCTGCAGGGTCGCCGCGATCAGGCGATCCTCTCGACCAAGACCGGTCTGCGGCTGGGCGATGGGCCCAACGACGCGGGCGCCTCGCGCTTCCGCCTGTTGCGTGCGGTGGATGCATCGCTGCGACGCTTGCGCACCGACTATATCGACCTGCTGCAGCTGCATGCCTTCGACGCGATGACGCCGGTGGAAGAAACCCTGTCCACACTCGATGCGCTGGTCCGCGCCGGCAAGGTGCGCTACCTGGGCGCGTCCAATTACGCCGGTTGGCAGCTGATGAAGTCGTTGGCGGTGGCCGACGCGCAGGGCTGGAGCCGCTTTGTCGCCAACCAGACCTATTACTCGCTGGCCGGGCGCGATTACGAATGGGAGCTGATGCCGCTGGGCATCGACCAGGGCGTGGGCGCGGTGGTGTGGAGTCCGCTGGGCTGGGGGCGTCTGACCGGCAAGCTGCGTCGCGGCCAGGCATTGCCCGAACACAGTCGCCTGCACGCTACCGCGGCCGCCGGGCCGGCGATCAGCGACGAACGCCTGTTCGACATCGTCGATGTGCTCGACGCGATTGCCGAAGAGACCGGCCGCAGCGTGCCGCAGATCGCCATCAACTGGCTGCTGCAACGGCCCACCGTGAGCACGGTATTGATCGGCGCACGCGACGAAACGCAGTTGCGCCAGAACCTGGGCGCGGTAGGCTGGTCGCTGACGGCCGAGCAACGCGCGCGCCTGGATGCGGTGAGCGCGGTGGAGCCGCCGTATCCGTATTACCCGTACTGGCGTGGGCACTTTGCCGAACGCAGCCCGGTGCCGGTGTAACGCGGGCTGCGTCGTTGCGCCGTGCTGCCGCCCGATGGCGACAGCACGGCGTGCGTCACCGAAATCGCATCACAACGACGGCATCACAATAGCCGCATCACAAGGCCGCATCACAACGGCCGTGCCGCGTGCGGAATCACCTCGGGCTTGATCGCTCCCACGCCCTGGCTGCCCTGCAACTGTGTGCAGTTGTCCAATGCAGTTGCGACCGAGTCGTAGCCGATCATCGCGCTGCCATCGCTGGCCGATGCATAGATCAACTTGCCGCCAGTGCGCGTTGCCAGTGCACGCGCGATGGCGGGCGTGGTGTCGAACAACTTGATCGAGGCGCCCAGCAACGCCAGCTGGCCGCTGCGCGTTTCCAGCGCTGCCGCGACGGTCGCCGGTGGGTCGGCATGCGTGGCGCGGGATGCCGTACGTGCGGCGCCCGTGCTGTCGAGATAGACCGCGTAGCGATCGAAGCGTGCAAACGGCGCATCCGCGCTGGTGCGCGTGCTTTGCAATGACTGCGTGCCGGCAGCGGCGCGCGCCGCGTCGGCTACCCGTACCACCGCGCCAGGAATCAGCCGGAAACTGGCATGACCCACCACGACGGTTTGTCCGGTCGCCGCAGCGCGCAGACGTGCGCTGTCGATCACTTGTGCCGATGCGGGGACGCAAACGCTTGCTGCAACGACACCCAGCAGGGCGATCAGCGATGTCTTCATGTCAGTGGCCCACCACACGCATTTCGAATTCCTCCAGTTGTTGCTTGCCGTTGTCGGCGAGCATGTCGTCCATCTCCAGGGTCCAGCGCCCGGCCGAGGGCTCGTCCAGGAAGGCATTGCTCGATGTCAGGAACACCACCACGCCTTCGTTGCTGCTGTCGAGCGTGGAAAACGGCGTCATCAGGGTGCTGCGGGTACCGCTGGGCGAGACCAGCACCGCGCGCAGGTTGCGGGGTTCCTTGTGCGTGCCGGCGAAGTACAGCTGCACGCCTTCCACCTTGAAGGATTGGCTGATGTCGATCGTCAATCTTGCGGGTGCGCCGGCACCGCCGATGGTGCTGCTGTTCCCGTCGTAGACCTTCCACCCGGTGTCTTGCATCGCCGGCAGCGAGGTGAAATGCACGGCGCGTTCTACCGCAGCGGCCGCGTCCACCAGGCCGAATCCGTACCAGTTGCTGAAACGGTGGCCGGCTGCGTTGGTGATCCAGCCTGGCTCGATCACGCTGCCGTTGTAGAGCGCCTTCGGTTGTTCGGGGTCGACCTGCACCGCGGTGGTCGCCAGGATGTACTTGACGTCGCGCAGCGTCAGCTGCGGGTTGGCGCTCAGCATCAGGGCCGCAACGCCTGCGACGGTGGGTGCGGAGGCCGAGGTGCCGTTCATGCGTGCGGTGTAATCGCATGAGGCATCGATCGTGGACTTGCTGGTATCCAGCGCATTCTGCATCGCGCGCGCGCGGTCGCGATTGTTGCCGGCTTTGCAGCCGCTCAAATCGGTGGTGACGATGGCCGGCGAATAGAACGGCTGCGGCCCGGTTGCAGCGAGCAGCCCGTACGATGCCTTGAAGGTCTCCGGATGCGGATCGAATCTGCGTTGGAATCCGAATTCGCCAGAGAGCCCGGACACCCACAATGCGGACCCGGGCGATGAGTAACTGGCACGCACTCCGTTGGCGTTGACCGCACCGACCACGATCATGGTCGTCAGGCTGTTGATGTTGTCGATATTCGCACTGCTGCAGGCGACGCCAAGCTGCCGGGTCTGCTCGCTGCAGCGGTCGATGAGCTTGCCCTGTGCATCCACATCGATCAGGGTATTGAAATCATTGCCTGCCGATTTGACGTAGATGCCGCCCTTGCCGCCGCGCTGGGCCTGCATCAGTCTCTCCAGAGAGCGCTGTTCGTCGAGGTCGCTGTATTGATAGACGGTGGCCGAGACGCCGAAGCTGTTGTTGAAGACATCCATCGCCCTGGCTTCCGGCCCGTCGCCCCAGGAGTAGCGGTTGTTGACGTACTGCGTGCTGCCATCGCTGGTGTCACCGGCGTTGAAACCGGCCAGCTTCGCTTCCGGGGCAATGCCGCGCCCGCCGATGCCGTTCCAGCCCCGCGCAGCGATGATGCCGGCCACGGCGGTGCCATGATCGCCGTCGATATCGCTCGCCGGTGGCGTGGGGTCATTGGAACCGTTCAAGAAATTGTGCGAACCGTTGCGCAGGATATTGTCGACAAGATCCGGGTGTGCAATCTCCAGGCCGTTATCGATCACCGCCACGTTGACACCCGCGCCACGGATGCCTTGCGCGTGCAGGATGTCCACGTCCAGGTCCACGCCGGGCAGCAGGCGTCCGTCGCCGAACACCGGCTGGCCTTGATTGAGCAGATGCCATTGGTAGCGGAACAGCGGGTCGTCGCCTTGCGTTTTTTGCCCGGCCGCTGCGCTGACGGCGGGTTGCGCGACTACCCCGTCCGCATTGACGGCACCGGTACACAGACACAGCGCCAGCAGCAGCGCGGACGACAGCGCGCTGCGCTGCGAATGAAAAATCATCATGACGTCTCATCAGAGAGGGGAACTGCGGAGATGGCGCCGGTGACAGCGCGCCAGAGGGAGACGGCCACGGGCGTCTGCCTGCGGCCGTCGGGGCTCACATCGGTTGCATGAGCGCCTGCATCACCACCAGCGATGCCTGCGCGATGCCGTTGCTGCCCTGCAGTTGCGTCGCTGCGCGTTGTGCCTGCTCGATCGAGGGATAAGTGATGACCGCGCTGCCGTCCACCGTTGAGGCGTAGGCGATGGTGCCACCGGAGCTGCGGGCCAGTGAGCTCGCCGTGGTTGGCGTGGTACCGGTCAACTTCAGCTGCGGCCTGACCAGCACCGCACGCCCGGTGCGTTCGTTCACCGCCGCTGCCAGCGTGCGTTCGGCGCCGGAGACGCCAGCGCTGCGCGCAACGCCAGCGGTGCTGTCCAGCACCACCGCATACGGCCCGATGCGCGCGGCAACCTTGCCGCTGGCCACTGAAGGAGCGGCATTTGCGCGCGCTTTGCTGGAGGTGGGGGCGGATTGATCTGCATCGTCAGGCGGCAAGCTCTCGGCGACCACCGCGCCGGGCAGCATGCGGAAACTGTCCGCTCCGGATTTGAAACGCTCGCCGGTGGCCGCAGCGCTGAGCGCGTTGGCATCCATGTATTGCGCCGCTTGCGCCAGGCCGGACACCACAACACAACCGAGCAACAACGAAACAACAAGAGTGGTCTTCATGTCAGTGTCCCACGATGCGAAGTTTGAACGTCTTGAGTGCAGCAGTGGTCTTGGGTTCGCTCATGTCGGTGACTTCCAGCGTCCACACGCCTTGCGATGTTTCGTCCAGGAACGCGTTGCTGGAGGTAAGGTCGATATAGAACCCGGTCTTCGCATAGGCATTGGCATCCAGTGCGGAGAACGGCGTGAGCACGTAACTGCGCGTTCCGCTGGGCGACACCAGCACCACCCGCAGGTTGCTGGGCGTCAGATGCGCGGTTTCCAGCGACAGTTGCACCGACTCGACCTTCATTGCCTGCTTGATGCGAATCCGCTGCGTGGCAGGCCGCGCCGGTCCGCCGATCTGGCTTCCGGCATTGGCAGACGTGACCCAACGTGTGTCGCGCATCGGCGGCAGTGGCGTGAAATGGCTTGCCTTGTAGACGGCGGCTGCCGCGTCGGCCAACCCGAAGCCATACCAGTTGCTGAAACGAATGCCAGCCGCATTGGTGATCCAGCCCGGATCGATCACGCTGCCCTGATAAGCCACAGGTGGCTGCCACGGATCGATTTGCCGCGCGGTGGTGGCCAGGATGTACTTGACGTCGCGCGCGCTCAGGCTGGAATTGGCGCTGAGGATCAACGCGGCCACACCGGAGACGGTAGGCGCCGCCGCCGACGTGGCATTCATGATGCCGCTGTAGTTGCATGATGCGTCGATCCTGGAGGAGCTGCCTTCCAGCGCGTTCCACACCTCCTTGGGATTATCGAGGTTGTAGCCTGCCTGGCAGCCGCTCAGATCGGTGGAGACAATGGCCGGGTCGTAAGCAAACGGTGCGGTTTCCGGCGCGAAGGTCTGCGCTGCGTTGGGATAGAACTTGCGCTGCCGCCCGAACTCGCCGCCAAGACCGGACACCCACACGGCAGAGCCCGACGACGAATACGATGCGTGCTGCCCCTTGGCATCGACACTGGCAACGACAATCGTGCCCGGCAGATTTGCCATTGGATCGATGTTGGCCAGGGCGCAACCGACATTCAACGTGCGCGCTAGCTCGCTGCATATGTTGACGGGCCGTCCGGTCTCGTCCGGCACGCGCAGGCGCTTGAAGCTGTTGCCCGCAGACTTGACATAGATACCGCCAAGACCGCCGCGGGTCGATCGCATCAGGGCTTCCCAGGACTGCTGCTCCTCTACCGGAAAATCGAAGTAGACCGGCGCAGCCGTCCCCCAGCTGTTGTTGAATACATCGATATTGCGCGCTTCGGGTCCATCGCCCCACGCATAGCGCACGCTGGCATCGGAGTTGGACGATGCACGTCCCAGAAAGTCGAAGCCGGCAAGTAGCGCTTCCGGTGCGACGCCGCGCCCGCCGCGGCCGTTCCAGCCGACCGCGGCGATGATGCCGGCAACCAAGGTGCCATGCGCATTGTCTGGATCGATGGGAGTGGTGTCGTGCGATCCGTCTTGGAAGTTGTGCGATCCGTTCGGAAGGATATTGTCGGCCAGATCTTCGTGGCGAAGTTCCAGGCCGTCATCCACGACGCCAACGCGCACGCCGCGGCCGCGAATGTCGATGGCATGCAGGATATCCACGTCCATATCGACACCAGGCACCGGGCGGCTGTCGCCGATCACCGCCTGTCCCTGGTTGGAGATGTGCCACTGATAGCGCAGCAATGGATCGCCTGCGGTTGCCAGAGCAGCCATCGCCGGCTGTGCGGCCAGAGCAGCAAGTGGCGCGCTGCCGATCAGCACGGCGCCGATCAGCAGTGGGAGATGTCGCCTGTGAAAAATGTTCATTCCGTTTGATTCCACTCAAAGGGTGGGCACGAGGGTAGGCACGATCGACACGACACAGTCGCCCCTTCCGGCCGATCTGGCGATCGGGCGATCGGCCAGTGCAACTGCTTCAGCACATTCAGGCCGTGCCTATCGAGCCCGAATCAGAAGCGTCAGGAGAGGTAGAAAGTGAATCCACGCGGCCGCGGCCGCGGCGAGCAAGCCCGATCAGGCAACGCCGAAGGCATGCATCTGGCCGTGCGGGCACTCCCCCAGTGCCGGGTCGGATTGGATGAGGCGTGCAGGAGAACAACGCGAAGAGGCAGCAACAGGGTCCATGTCCGTGTATCCCGAAAAAGCCAGTAAAACGCATCTGTCTGAATCGCTGGATGGATGCGGCCGGGTCATCAGTCGGCTCCCCTGTGCGCGTCCGCGCAGCCGACGCTGGCAATGCGAATGCATCGGCAGCGATCCGATTAGAGATGGCGTAATCCGCGCTCGCAAGCCGGGAGCCGGATGACAGCCGCGTGATCCGTTGCGCAATTTGTGCTGGGCATGCCGATTCACGCTCGCGATGCGAAGTTTTCCGCACAGGATCTGTAGCGATCTGTAGCGATCTGTCGATTATTCATTGACAGAAAGCATCGCGATGCGCGGATCTGCTTCGCGTCCGGTTCGTCGCACTATGCGGAGTGCGACGGTGGTGCGCATGGGTCGCAGGGAGGCGATGCCATACGATTCACGACTGGAGGTGCTTTGCGAGAGGGCGGTGGCCGCTGCCTGCACCGTCACCCATGCATCCCGCATCGTTGAATGCGGCGTATGCACGCACCGCCCAGGTGACAGCATGTGCTGCCACGAGGGGCAAAGGCCTCGATGCCGCGTGTGGCCGGACATCAAGGCCTTGATGTCTTGATTGCGCCATCTACCAGCGGTACGCCACCGACATCTGGTACTGCCGCCCGGCGATCGGCCGGCCCATGAACACCCCGCCGGTCGCTGCACCCGGTACGCGCACATTGCCTTCGGTCAGGCCCAGCGTGTCGGTGACGTTGCTGCCGCTGGCGGTCACTTCCCAGTGCTCGCCCACATGCAGATTGGCGCCGATGTCGAGCATGTCGTAGTGCGGCAGCCGCTGGCTGTTGGCCAGGTCGGCAAAGCGATCGCCGATGTAGGAATAGGTGGCAAAAACCTTCAGGTCGCCGAACGGCAGCATCCAGTAGTAACTGGGCGTGACGCGGAACTGGCGCTTGGGCTGACGCATCACCTGGTTGCCGGTGAACTCGCGGTAGTTGCGGTACTTCGCATCCAGCCACACCCCGGTGCCGGCCAGCTCGAAGCCGCCGAACGGGCGGATGGCGCCTTCCACTTCCAGCCCGCGCGCGCGTGAATCGCCAACGGTGGTGAAGTTGGCGCCATTGGCCAGGAACGCCTGGAACGGCGAGTTCTTGAAGGTGTTGTAGAACGCGGTCAGGTACAGGTCGTAGCTGCTGGCGCCGGACTTGAGCCCCAGCTCGTACTGATCCACGTCCTGCACGCGATTCTGGCCATCGCGCAGATTGTCGAAGCCGGGGAACTTCACCCCCGAGTTGGCGCGCGCGAACAGGCTGTTGTTGTCGTTGAGCTTGAAGTTCAGGCCCGCCGTCCACGAGAACGCCTCATCGTCCTGGTCGATGCGGCGCGTGCTGGCCAGTGCCAGCGAGGTGGCGTTGTCGTACAGCGTGGCCGGGTTGCCGTCCAGATCCACCGTGGCGGTGTCGTGCACGTCGCCGGTGACGCTCTGGTGTTCGTAGCGTGCACCCAGGTCCAGGCGCAGCCGCGCGTTGAGCTCCCATTCGTCGGCGACGAAGGCGGCGACGTTCTCGCCGTCGTAGTTGGCGCGGAGGTTGAAGAACGCGGTGCCGGTAAATCCCTGGCGCGTGGCCTGGCGCCCGTCAGCCAGATCCACGTCGATACGGCGCGCGTTGTTCTGCGCGGTGAGCAGCATGGTGTTGCCCAGATACCAGGTGTCGGCCGAGGAATACCGGGCGTAGTACACACCCACGGTGAGCGTATTGCCGGCGAACAGTTCGCGGCTCAGGCGCAGGTCGTTGGTGAGCGAGTTCAGGCGCTTGTCCACCGACCACCAGCCGGCTTCCAGCACCTGCTGATTCGGGTCGACCGCGCCGCCGCCGTTGGTGAAACGGCCGCTGCCGGTGCTGCCATAGCCGGCGATGAAGTCGCCCAGCCGCTGCGGCGCATCGCCGGTGAACAGCGCATAGGTCGGCGCGCTGCCGCTCATCACATTGAAGCGATCGGCGATGGTCCAGTCGCCGGTCTCCCAGTTCAATTCGCCGCCGAACACATCGATGTTGACGCCGCGTCCGTCGGCCAGATCGCGCTGGATGGTTTCGCCGTTCGGCCCGACCAGCAGATCCACGTTGCGGAAATCGCGGCCGAGCAGGGTGCCGGTCTGCGCATTCAAGCCGGGGAAACTGGACAGATCGTTGCCGTTGTTGCGCGACAGCAGCGGAATGGCGGTATAGAAGGCGTTGTTGTCGTCGGTATGCCGCGCGTAGAACGACAGCTCGCCGCTGTCCCAGCGCTTGCTCAAGGTGGCGCTGAACTGGCCGCCCTTGTCGGCGGAAAACTGCGGGTCGCGCACGCCATCGGTCTGGCGAAAGAAGCCGCCCACGCTGTAGTACCAGCCATTGCCCATCGGCCCGCTGTTGAACACGTCGATGCGGTGCAGGGCGTTGTTGCCGCCGGTCAGGCGCACGCTGCCTTCGGGCTCGTCCTGGCCTTTCTTCTGGATGAAGTTGACGGTCAGCCCCGGCTGCCCGTTTGAGAAGATCGGGCTGGAGCCGCCACGCAACACCTCCATGCGCTCGACCGTGTCGTCGACGCGGAACAGCGTGGAATTCTCCAGGAACGACAGGGTCGGCGGCGGAAACAGCGGCGAACCATCCAGTTGCATGGTCACGAACGGCGCATCGCCTTCGGACGGCATGCCGCGCACGAAGATATTGGCACCGGTGCCGCCGCCGCTGGGCTCGGCCCACACGCCAGGCACGATCTTCAACAGGTCCGCAGTGCTCTGCGGGACGGCCTGCTGGATCTGCTCGGGGCTGGCCGTGGTGATCGAGAAGCTGGCATCGCGCTTGGCCAGGCCCTTGAAGCGCGCGGTGCCGCTGACGATCACCGCATCCAGCGTGGTGGCGTCGCTGCGAGGCTCCGCGGTCGAGGTCTGCGCGTGCACGGCAGGCGCAAGCAGTGCGCCGATGGCAAGGGACAGGGCATAGCGGGGCATCGATGCGGTCATGAAAGCTCTCCTGGGATGGTGTCGCAGCTGGCGGCATTGCGCGCAATCGTGCACGCGCCGCCAACGAGTGACCGGCAGCACGTGACAGAGGCCGGTCGCGCAACGCAGCGACACACGTCGCGCTGTTGTTCTAACGGAGTTGCCGGCAAAAGCTGTTGTGCGCCGCGGCAAGCTGCGCAGGCGACGGGCTCGCCATCGATCAATGCGGCAAGGCGCCAAACAGCACGTGCGCACCGCACCCATGTCGATATCGGACCGCATGCGGCGCTGTTTCAACGCGCACCACTGTGCGCACCGGCGATCGTGCCGAACACCGGCTGCACGTGCCCCGGACCGGTTGCCCTGCCGCCAGCGCGAAGCTGATCGACGCGTTGCCGTTCCCGGGCTGGCGATGGATCGGCTCCACGAAGCAGGCTGGTGGCCTGGCGCGTGATCAGCGGCGCATCGAGCCGGCCCGGGCAACGCAGCGCATCGGTTCGTTGCTGCGACCGACGCGGCGCAGAACTGCCATCGCCACGCCGGGACGTGCGGGATTGCAGCGCACCGAGACCGGCAGTCCTGCCGCCGGACATGACGAGGCCGCCCGGGGGCGGCCTCGCTTATGACGTCGGGAGAGAGGTACCGTCAGAAGAACAGGCGCACGCCGAACGAGGCGCTGCGGCCGGGAAGCATCACATCGTCCTTGAGGAAGGAGGTGTGCACGCGTGCGTCCTGGTTGGTCAGGTTGTTGCCGTCCAGGAACACTTCCCACGCGTTGCTGCCGCGGTCCACGTGGTAGGCCAGATGCGCATCGACGAAGGTATAGCCGTCGGTCGGGGTCTCGTTCGCCGCCACCTTGTCCTGCTTCATGGTGCGGGTGGCGCCGAGCGAGGCGCGCCATGCATCGGCGTTCCAGCGCATCTGCGCGCCGACCCGGCCCGGTGCGATGCGCGGCAGGTTGCCGCCATCCTTCAGGCGCGCACGCACGGTGTCGCCGAACACGCGCAGGTCCCATGCGCCGGTGTCGTTGTCGGCCAGATGGAAGGTGGCCTCGCCTTCGAAACCGTGGAAGACCGCATCGTTCTGCGTCCACTGGCGGATCGGCAGGAAGTCGTTGTCTTCTTCGTTGAACCATTGGCCGCCGGTATCGGCGATGTAGACGAAATCGTTGTAGCGGTTGTAGTACGCGGCGATCTTTGCATCCACCCATGCGTTCTGGAAGTTCAACCCGAGCTCGGCCTGGTTGGCCTTTTCGGTCGTCAGATCCGCATCGCCGATCTCGTAGGCGAGGGTGGCGATATGCGGGCCGTTGGCGAACAGTTCCTCTTCGGCCGGCGCGCGTTCGGCATGGTCGAGGTTGGCGGTCAGGCGCCACTGTTCGTTGAAGCGGAAGCCGCCGCTGGCCGAGAAGCTGGTCGGGGTGAAGTCGCGGTCCACGCCGATGTCGGTGCGGTACTTGACCTTGTCCACGCGCGCGCCGATCTCGGCGGTGACGCGCTCCCAGCTGTTGCGCGCAACGCCGAACACGCCGAGCGAGCGGGTGTCGGTCTTGGGCACGAAGGATTCTTCGCCGATCGCCTGGAAGGTGGCGTCGCTGCCCTGCAGGCCGAACGCGGTCTGCCAGCCGCCGCCGAAGGTGAACGAGGCTTCCACGCGGCCTTCGTTGGCGCGCTTGGTGAACACGGTGCCGACTTCTTCGCCTTCGAACTCGGTGTGCGCGTAATCGGTGTGGCCGAAGCTGTAGCGCAGCGCACTGCCTTCGCCCCAGGGATCGGTCAGCCCGCCCTTGAGGTCGTAGCGGTCCTGCTGCAGCTTCAACGACACCCCGCGCTCGCCGATCGTCGGGTCGCCCGGCTCGCCGGGGTTGCCGTAGTTGTCGCGGAAGCGCGAGGCCGACAGGCCGACAAAACCCCAGTCGCCGGACAGCGAGGCGCCGACCGAGCCGACCTTGGAGTCGATCCAGGAATTGGCCTGGCGCCCCTGCGGGGTGTCGTAATCGTTCTGGTTGCGGTACACGCCGTCGGCATGGATCGACAGCCCGCTGCCATTGCCGGCATCGACGCGGAACATGTCGGTGTTGCCGTCCTTGTCGCCGCCGTCGAAGCGCACTTCGGCACGGCCGCTGAAGCCGTCCACCGGGGTTTCGGCAATGCGCCCGTCGACCACGTTGACCACGCCGCCGATCGCGCCGGAGCCGTACAGCAGCGTGGACGGGCCCTTGAGCACTTCGATCTGGTTGGCCAGGAACGGCTCGATCGCCGGGGAGTGATCCTGGCTGACCGTGGACACGTCCTGGGTCGACAGGCCGTCGCGCAGCACCGCCACGCGCGGGCCGTCCAGGCCACGGATGATCGGCCGGCCGACGCCGGGGCCAAAGTTGGAACTCTGCACGCCGGGCAGGCTGGCCACGGTCTCGCCCAGGCTGGAACTGCGCACCTCGTCCAGACGCTCGCCGGCCAGCACCTCGACCGGGCGGCTCAACGCGCCGGCCGCATCGCGCAGCGGGCTGGCGGTGACGACCACCTTGTCCAGGTCCTTAATATGGCGGCCGCTGGAATGGGTGACGTCGTGGCGCGTGTCCGAGCCGGGCGGGGCCTGCGGATCGCCAACTGCCGGCGCGTCCTCGGCCATGGCCAGGGCGGGCGTCAGCAGGCTGGTCAACGCCAGCGAGAGCGTGGAGCGACGGAACGAGAAAGCGGGGCGAGGGTGCATGGTGGGTCGGACTCTGTGATTGTTACTTTATATCAACAATAAGGCGCAGCTTGGCACTGCGCCGACGGCAGGACCCGCTCACCTGCGCGATGCAGTGGTGCGGGCCTGGAACAAGGAAGATGTTATATTATTCCACATCGTCACGAGCCCCTGCTGGAAGTCATGCCTCTACCGTCCCTTCGACATGCGCTCGACCGCTTCGGTGCGACCGGTTCGCTGCTGTGCGCCGTGCATTGCGCAGTGCTGCCGCTGCTGCTTGCCCTGGCGCCTTCGCTGGGGTTGTCGTTCTGGCTGGGCGATGGGGTCGAACTGACCATCGTGGTGTTCGTGACACTGCTGGGCCTGTTCAGCCTGGTACTGGGCTACCGCCGGCACAAGGCGCTGCACGCGCTGGCGCTGTTGCTGCCGGGTTTGTTGCTGCTGTGGGCCGGCCTGCTGTACGACCCGCTGCACCACGCGTTGGTGCCGCATGCGGTGGTGATGACGCTCGGTGGTGCGCTGGTCGGCATCGCACACCTGGTCAATCTGCGTCTGAACCACGGGCACGCCCACGTCCACGACGCCACCTGCGCGCACTAGCCCAGGCTGCGCGGGCCGGGGCCTACGTGGTAGGCTTGCCGGCCTTGCGCGAGGGCGCCGCCGGCGTAAACCTCGCCAGACCCGTGTTCAGCGCGGGGATTTTGTATTCAGCATTCACATTCAGGAGTCGACGAACATGGGTAAGGGTGACCGCAAGACCGCCAAGGGCAAGCGCTACAATTCCAGCTACGGCAATTCGCGTTCGCACGCGGTGAGCAAGGTTGTCGTGGGTGCAGCTGCCCCGGTTGCCAAGAAGGGCGTGGTCAAGGCCCCGGCCAAGAAGGCTGTCGCCAAGAAGACCGTCGCCAAGGCCGGCTGATCCTTCAGCCCGCTTCGCGACAGCAGAACGCGGCGCTTGCGCCGCGTTTTTTTATGTGCGGCATCGGCGCAGATGGTGTTAGCGCGTCGTTGCCGCAGCGGTTGGTGGGTATGTCGGCCTCGGCGCCAGCAATTGTTCGGCGGCCAGGCCGCGATAGAGCGGCGTCTTGCACACCAGCCCGGACATTGCGCGTGCGATCAGCACGGTAGCCAGGATCGGCAACAGCATCTGGCTGCTGTCGGTGAGTTCCGGCGAGATCACCGCCGAGGTCAACGGGGCCTGGGTCACGCCGGTCAGGTACGCGCACATGCCCGGCAGCACGAAGGTGCGCGGATCCACGCCCGGCATCAGCACCGACAGGTTGTGGCCGATTCCGGCACCCACCGCCAGCGCCGGCGAGAACAATCCGCCCGGAACGCCGGCCAGGTACGAGACCAGATTGGCCAGCAGCTTCATCAGCCCGAACTCGTGGCCGGCCACCGCGTGGCCGTGCACCGGACTGCGCCGGCGTAGCGATGCTTCGCTGGACAACAACGGCCGCAGCCGAAGCGGCGAGGGATCAGAAGCAGACATGCCGCCATTGTCGCAGCCACGCAGTGCGGCCGCGCCGCCTCCCTCAGCGTGTGGCGGCCGGCGGCACGCGCAGGGCCGGCAACAGCGTGGCGGGATTGCCATCGTTGGGCGCGGCAGGAATTCCCAACAGCCGAGTCATCAGGGAATACACATCGACGTTGTCGAAACCCGGCAAGGTCTTGCCCTGCGCCAGATCCGGGCCCTGCGCCAGGAACACCGCGCGCATCGACGGCAGCGCCGGATCGAAGCCGTGCGAGCCGCGCCTCTGATCGCGCGGGCGCTTGGCCAGTTTGTCCGGGAACAATGCATCCCAACCTTCGTGCATCTGGCACACGATCGGCGGAATGCGCGGATGCGTGCCGTAGTGCCAGCGTGCGGGCAGCTCCGCCTTGCGCCAGCAGTCGTACTGCGCATGCGCACCGAGCAGGCCGGCTTCGGCGCGGGCCTGCTGTCCTGGCAACGGCGCAAAGCCGATCACCTGCCCGTCGGTGACGGCGGTGGCGATGTCTGGCCGCGCCATGTCTTCCACGCTGATCGCATGCCCGGGCGCCACCTCGGCCATGCCGTGATCGGAGACCACGACGATGTTGGTGCGCTCGCGCGTGCCGTCGCGCTGCATGCCGGCCAGCAGCCGGCCGATCGCGCCGTCCACCGCACGCACGTTGTCGGCGTATTCGCGTGACTCCGGCCCGTGGTCGTGGCCGGCTTCGTCCACGTGTTCGAAGTACAGCGTGACCAGGCGGTTGCGGTCGGCGCCGGAGGCGGCCAGCCAGCCCCGCACTTCGTCCACGCGCGCGTCCAGACGGGTGCCTTCTTCGTAGTGGCGCCAGCGCGTGGGGCGCACGCCGCCGATCGCCGCCTCGCTGCCGGGCCATGACCAGGTCGCGGCATGCAGGCCGTGCGTTTCCGCACCGACCCACAGCGGCTCGCCGCCCCACCAGCGCGCATCGCCGACCGCATCCGGCTTGCTCAGCCAGAAGCCGCCCAGCGTCGCATCGCGCATGCTGTTGTGCACGATGCCGTGATGGTCCGGGCGCAGGCCGGTGACCAGTGTGTAGTGATTGGGAAAGGTCAGCGACGGGTACGAGGGCGTCATCCAGCGCGCACGTACGCCATCGTGCGCGAGCTGCGACAGATTCGGTGTGATGCCGCGATCGAGCATGTCGGCGCGCAGGCCATCGATGGAGATCAGCAGCACGCTGTGCGGTAAATCGCTGTGCGGTGCGTCTGCCGACGCGGGCGCCGCCGGGACGGGCGCTGGCGTACTGCGCGAAGGGGCGTGAGAACTACAGGCCGCGAGCAGCGCGAGTGCGGTCGCGGCGAACACAAGACGTCGATCGATCATCGCCCCAGTTTACGGCCTCGCAATGACGTCGCGAAGTCACCGCGTGCCAGCTGTGGCAGATGTGGCGAACAGATCGTCGGCCGCTACGCGCTGGCGCGGCGACCAGCCTTCCAGCTGCAACAAGGCCTGCTTGGTCGGCAGGCCGCCGCCGAAGCCGGTCAGCGCACCGTTGGCGCCGATCACGCGGTGGCAGGGCAGCACGATCGGGAGTGGATTGCGTCCATTGGCAGCGCCGACCGCGCGGCTGGCGGCGGGGCGTCCCACCGCGTGCGCGAGTTGCGCATAGCTCCAGGTCTGCCCGAAGGGAATCTGCGCCAGCGTGTGCCAGACCTGCAGCTGAAACGGCGTGCCGGTCGGGGCCAATGGCAGATCGAAGCTGCGTCGCCCGCCATACAGGTAGTCGAGCAATTGCTCGCGTGCCTCGCGCACCAGCGGCGCATCGGGGTCATGCTGCCAACGCGCGCGGCCGATCGCGTCGTAGCGGTTCTGCGCGAACAGGATGTGGTGCACGCCGGCAGCATCGGCGGCCACGCTGAGCGCGCCGATCGGCGAAGGGAAGGTGTCGTAATACAACGTACTCATGGGCGGGTGTCCTTGCGATCGACAGCGAGATGCCAAAGGTGCAATACGGCGTAGGCGCGCCACGGCCGCCAGGCCTGCGAGCGCGCTTCGGTGGCACGCTCGCTCAGGCGCTCGGGGGTGCCGAGTACCTGCTGCAGGATCAGGTCGCCGGCCGGAAACGCGTCCGGATGCGACAGCGCACGCATGGCGATGTAGTGCGCGGTCCACGGCCCGATGCCGGGCAACGCAGTGCACGCGGCGACGAACTCGGGCAGGCGCTGGCCGGCACCGAAATGCAGCCGCCCTTGCGCACACGCCGAGGCCAGCGCACGCAGCGTGGCGGCGCGCGCACGCGGCAGGCCGAGGTGTTCCAGTGGCGCCTCGGCCAGCTGTGCCGGGGTCGGAAAGATGCGGTCCAGGCCAGGCGGCATCTCCACATGATGACCGCCATGGCAATCGACCAGCCGTGCCGCCAGCGTCGCCGCACCGGCCACGCTGATCTGCTGGCCCAGCACGGCGCGCACGGCCACTTCGAAGCCGTCCCAGCCGCCCGGCACGCGCAGGCCGGGACGGCGCGCGATCGCCTCGGCCAGCAGCGGCTCGGCCGCCAGCGTGGCGTGCACCGCCTGCAGGTCCGCATCCAGATCGAACAGGCGGCGCACCCGCCGCACGATCTGCGGAATCTGGCGCGGGTCGGTCGCGCCGATGCGCAGCAACAACTCCGCACGCTGCGGCGCCGCGCTGACCTCGATCAGCGTCGCGTTGCCCGGTGTGCCGATCACGCGCCGGTAGCCGCTGGCGTCGACCTGCTCGATGCCGGGAATCGCGCGGCGCCGCAGGAATGCCAGCATCGCCGGCAGATCCAGCGGCGGGCGGTAGCCCAGGCGCAGGGTCAACGCGCCACCCGGCACCTCCGCGCGCTGCTTGCGCAGCGCCGACGGCGGCATCCCGCAGCCCTCCAGGAACGCCGCATTGAAGCGACGCAGACTGTTGAAGCCGGCCGCCAGTGCCACTTCGGTGACCGGCAATGCGGTCTCGGTCAGCAGCTGCTTGGCCAGCAGCAGCCGGCGCGTGCCATGTACCTGGATCGGGGTGGCACCGATCTGTTGCACGAACTGCCGCTGCAGCTGGCGCGCGCTCAGGCCCACCGCATCGGCCAGGGTCTGCACCGGCTGCTCGTGCAGGGCGCCGTCGGCGATCATCGCCAGTGCGCGTTGCACGCTCTCTTCGCCCAGATGCTGCTGCGCCTGCGGCGACAGCTCCGGGCGGCAGCGCAGGCACGGCCGGTAGCCGGCGGCACTGGCTGCCGCCGCGCTGGGGTAATAGCTAATGTTGCCCGGCTTGGGCGGCGGTGCCGGACAGACCGGGCGGCAGTAGATACCGGTACTGCGCACCGCGGTGAAGAACAACCCGTCGAAACGCGCATCGCGCGCCAGGCGGGCGCGGTCGCATTGGAGTCGGTCGGGCGTGGCGGTCTGCATGGCGCCAGTCTATGCGCTCCCCCCGGCCCCGGCTGGCCGTTTTCGGACAGGGTTGCGCCGGGCCGGTGTGTTCATGGCAGGGTCAAACGGTTGGCCCATTCAGCCATAGACTGCGGGTGATCTCCGTCGCGGTCCGTTGCCTGACATCATGCTGAAACTGCTCTGCCTGTCCCTTTCCTGCGTCCTGGCACTGGCGGCCTGCGACCGCACCGGTACCTCGGCCGATGCCGCGGCGACGCAACAGAGCGGCGCGGGGCAGGGCGATGGCGACCATATGGTGTCGGTGGATACGCCCGAGCCGGTGGCGCCGCCGCCGCGGCCACGTGCACAGGCGGGCGAAGCCGGCTGGCCGCAGGCGGAACTGGACGCGGGCAAGGCCTGGATCAGTTGCGCCACCGATTACAGCAGCGACGCCGGCGACGGCACGCTGCTGCCGGCGCTGGACCGGGCCAGCGTGGAGGCGGCGCTGGCGCCGTGTCGCGACACCGGCCTGCTGCGGGTGCGCTACGCCGGCAAGATCAACGCCGGCTTCGCTGCGTTGGTGTGGCGTCTGGCCGCGGTGGCCGAGCAACTGCGGCTGCCGCATCGCATCCTGGACCTGGATTCCAGCGGCGGGCAGGTGGAAGCGGCGATTCGCGCCGGCGATGTCATCGGCGAATCCAACTGGACCATCTGGGTGCGCGAAGGCTCGATCTGTCATAGCGCCTGCGTGTTCGTGCTGGCCGCCGGCGACAACCGCCTGGTGGCCGGCAAGGTCGGCATCCACCGCATGATGCGGATCAGTTCCAAGGCCACCTCGCGCGCGGAACTCAATCGCGAATTGCGCGAGGTCTACGGCAACGTCAAGGATTATCTGGAGCGCAACGGCGTGGCGGTGGCGGTGGCCGACCTGATGATGACCGTGCCCAACCGCAGCCTGCGCCTGCTGACGATGGACGAGCTGCGCGAGTACGGGCTGGATGGCACCAACGCGGTGCAGGACGACCTGGAGCGCATCCGCCAGATGCGCAAGTGCGGCGATGCCTTCGTGCGGCGCAAGGACGCGTTTCTGGTCGCCTTCGATCACAAGTGCAAGGGCGAGGGCGCCGATCTGGAGGCGGTCAACGCTTGCGGCCTGGCATTGAAGCAGCGCTTCGGCTTCCCGGATGCGGCCTGCCCGGAAGAAAGCCCACTGGCCGAAACCGATGCCGCCGCGTTGCCGGCAACGGCCGCACCGCAGGCCGCGGCGGCGGTCGACGCAGAGCCAGGAGCGTCACCCGCGGCACCGGACGCGGCGACCGCCGCCGAGCCCGCGCCAGGCCCCGCCCAGGGCGACGGCTGAGCTTCACGCGCATCGCACTGCCGGCTGCCTATGGTCGCGGCATATCACGGAGCCGGGGGGCGACATGCTTGGGAAGACGAAAGGTGTTGCGCTGGCTTATCTGCCATCGGCGTTGCTGGTGCTGGCCGGATTCGGCGTGGCCGAACTCCTGCAGGTGATCGCTGCGGCCAGTCAGATGCAGTGGCCGGCGACGCTGGCAGTGTGGCTGAGCCTGGTGGCGCTGATCGTGGCCGTCGCCCGCGCGCTATGGATCAGCTGGCGGCTATGGCGGCCGCGTGGCGTCGCGGCGGTTCCGCCCGGCGGCGAAGTCTGAGTTTTTTCGAGTGACCGGCGTGTTTTGCCCGCACCCGGCTCCTGCGCCGGGTGCGCACTCACCTCGACATGCAGCGCACGTCTTACACTGCCGCACCCGCCGCGAACCCTGCGCCGGTTCTCGTCCATTCGTTACGTAGAAGGTCATCTGCCCCATGTTGCGTCCTTGTCTGCTTGCCGCGCTGCTGTTGGCTCCCTCGCTGGTCCTGGCACAACAGCCGCAGACCGCTGTACGTCCGGTTGCCGCTCCCCAGGCGGCGGCGCCCGCGGTCAACCCGGCGCAGCAGGCGCAGCTGACCAAACAGAACACCGAGATGACCCAGGCGGCATTGCGGGTGGCGCAGATGGTCGATGCCAACCAGGTCGCCTCGCTGTGGGATGGCGCCTCCAGCGTCGCCAAGACCGCGGTCAAGCGCGATGTCTTCGTGACCCAGATCGGCGCCGAGCGTGCACGTCTGGGGCCGGTGGTCGGACGCGGGCAGGGCTCGGTGACGCGGGTCAAATACGCCGCCGGCGCGCAGGTGCCGGAAGGTTTGTACATCAACGTCAGCTTCCCGACCCGCTTTGCCAAGGCGCAGCAGCCGGTACGCGAGCTGGTGTCGTTCCGCCTGGACGAGGACAAGACCTGGCGGCTCGCCGGTTACAGCCTGCGCGCGTCGGTCAAGTAATGCTGCAGCTCATCGGGAATCCAGAATGGAACTGACAATCGAACTGCAGATGCTGGGCTGGGCCATGGTGCTCGGTCTGGTGCAACTGCTGGCCGCCTCGGCCAGCATGACCGCCCAGCGTGGGACCAAGTGGAATGCCAGTGCACGCGATGGCGACGCCAAGCCGTTGACCGGCGTCGCCGCGCGGCTGGACCGCGCATTTCGCAACTATCAGGAGACCTTCCCGATCTTCGCGGCCGCGGTACTGGCGGTGAGCGTTGCAGGCCGTACCAACGCTGACACCGCACTGGGCGTGCAGCTGTACCTGTGGGCGCGCGTGGCCTATGTGCCGGCGTATGCGGCAGGCATTCCTTACCTGCGCAGCGCAATCTGGGTAGTGTCGTTCTGGGGCATCGTCAAGCTGGTACGGGCGTTGCTGGGTTGGTGAGGCAGGCCCGGCTGCGTCTGCGCAGATAGCTGGGCGGTGGCTGAGAAAACGCAGCGACCGATCGCGCGCTTGCAACCGCGGTGGGCCCACTGTTCCGGTGGCTGCTTGATCCTGATCAAGTCCTGCCGACACCACTGCCGTTAGACTCACAGACGCTATCAAGACTGCCGCGCGCACCGCCAGGCGGGCGTGCTCGGTGCGGCATGTACCACACGTACGTTCCGTTTTCTCTGCGCCGACCGCATCCACCTGACCACCGCACGCGAAGTTTTGTTAGCTCCTCTGGGTCTCGGTGGTGAAGGAGCGCGGCATGCAATCGGTGGATATCGCAGTCGTTGGTGCCGGGCCGGTCGGCCTGAGTTTTGCGCGGTCGTTGGCCGGCAGTGGTCTGTCGGTGGTGGTGGTCGAGCAACAGCCGCGCGCGCAGCTGGCCGATCCTGCATTCGACGGGCGTGAAATCGCCCTGACCCACGCCTCGCGTGCCCTGCTGGAACAACTGGGCATCTGGCAGCAGTTTCCCGCCGATGCGATCTCGCCGCTACGCGACGCACGCGTCATGGACGGGCATTCGCACTTCGCATTGACCTTCGCCGCCTCCGCGCGTGGTGCCGGCGATCTGGGCTGGCTGGTGCCCAATCATCTGATCCGTCGCGCTGCCTGGCAGGCGGTGCAGGCGCAAGCTGCGCTGGAGATCCGCTGTGCCTGCACGCTGCAGGCCGTGCAGCTGTATCGCGACCGGGTGGCGCTGCAGTTATCCGATGGGGAAACGGTGTCGGCGCGCCTGTTGGTGGCGGCCGACAGTCGTTTTTCCAGCACCCGGCGCCTGCTCGGCATCGGTGCGCAGCTGCGTGATTTCGGCAAGACCATGCTGGTGTGCCGGATGCGGCATGCGCTGCCGCACCGGCATGCCGCATGGGAGTGGTTTGGCTACGGCAAGACGCTGGCGTTGTTGCCGCTGCAGGGCAATCGCGCCGGTGCGGTGCTGACCTTGCCGCCGCGACAGGTGGAGGCCTTGCTGGCGATGGAGGCGGCGGACTTCAGCGCGGCGGTGACCGAGGCGTTCGAACATCGGCTCGGCCCGATGCAGCAGGACGGCAGCCGGCATGCCTATCCGCTGGTGGCGGCGTATGCGCAACGCTTGATCGCCGAGCGTGCCGCGCTGATCGGCGATGCGGCGGTGGGCATGCACCCGGTCACCGCGCATGGCTTCAATTTCGGATTGCAGAGCCAGGCGCGCCTGGCCGAGCGTGTGTGCGCCGCTGCCGCAGCCGGGCGCGACATCGGGGCTGCGGCCCTGCTGCAGGGGTACGAGCGGGCGCACCGGCTGGCGACGCGGCCGCTGTATGAGGCGACCAATGCACTGGCCGCGCTGTATACCGACGATCGTGCGCCGGCCCGCCTGCTGCGGCGGGGCGCCTTGCGCGCGGCGCATGCGGTGGCGCCGTTCAAGCAGGCGATTGCGGCGCATCTGACCCAGCGCAGCGTTTGATGTATCGAAGTGGGAGCGGGCAGACGCAGTGCGTGCAGCGCTGCGCTGTGGTCCTCATGCGCAGTGGCTTGTAACGGTGTGCAACGTGCGGTCGGGCAGTGCGGTCATCGGCCCGTTCGCAGGTGCGCGTGCGGCGATCCGGCGGGCTCGATCAGGCCGGCTGTCATCAGGCCGGATTTCGTCAGGCGCGTCGCAGTCAGGCACGTCGCAATCAGGACGGCGCGTTTACCCGCGCAACAATCGCATCGATCGCGGTGCGCGCATCGCCGCTGCGCAAGGCCTCTTCCAGCAGTGGAATCACCCAGGCGCAGCCGGCCTTGGTCACATCCGCGCGCCAGCCGCCGGGCCAGCCTTCCAGTTCGTGCAAGGCCAGCATGCTGCAACCGCCGCGCTCGGCGTGACCGCCACGGATCGACTGTTCGAACCAGAACGGCGTGGGTGAATCGACGTCGATCGAAAAGATGTAGACATCGTGGTCCGGGTCTTCCGCCGAGGGCGCGATGTTGCGCCAGCTGACCTGCACCACGCTCATTCTGCCGGCTCCGCATCGGGGTCCAACGCCAGTACACGGATTTGCACATCGTCCAGTTGCACGAGCTGGCCGGGGCGGATCTTGGCGGTCTTGCGCAGTTCCTGCACGCCATCGACGCTGACCGCGCCGCTGGCGACGATCGCCTTGCCCTGGCCGCCGCTGTCGGCAATCCCCGCCAGCTTGAGCAACTGGTTGAGTTCGATGTACTCGCCGTCCAGGTCGAATTCCAGAAATTGCATGCTGCGCTCGGTGACAGGAAGACGGCGATTATCCGCCTGTCGCAGCCGACAACACCACTGTGCCGAATGCAGCGCCGGCAGCTGGAGTCGTTACAGCAGCGGCACGCAGGCACGCAGGCGCGCCAGCGGCGTGCACGACGCCGGAGTCGCGGTGCGGCGTCGGCACGTTCATTCACGTCCAAAACGTGCAATTTCGTCCAGCATGCTTTCGGCACGCACGACACCGGGCCCGGCATGCGCATTGTCGATGCGCTCCAGCCACGGATGGCGTCTGCGCTGCAGCTGTCGATAGCCGAGCCAGGTGCCGATGCCGCCGAGCATACCCACCATCAGATTGAGCAGCAGCCAGCCGTGCGGCAGGGTCAGGCCGGTCAGCCTGCGCCAGCCGGCATCCGCCACGGCCACCCACAGCACCCAGAACGCCACGCCCAGCCACGGGGCCACCCGCGTGCGCCAGCGCCGCAACTGCGCGAGTGCGCGCTGCGTCGGCAGCAACGGTCCGGCAAAGTCCAGCTGCGCCAGCAGCTGCAGCTGCCGTAGTGCGGAGATCGCCAGTGCAATGCTCCACAGCTGCAGCAGCACGCCGCCGATGATCGCCGCAACCTGATCGGTGTGGGCAAGCCAGCTGCGCGCGATCACGATGTGCAGCGCCACGGCGCACAGCAATTGCGTGGATTGGCTCAGCCACAGCGGGCGCAGGCTGGTGCGCGCCGCATGGCCACGCACCTGGCCGATGATGTGGCCGATCTGCGTGCTGTGCTGATCCAGGCGGTGTTCCATCGCGTGCCAGGCGCGTTGCATGTCGTCGAGTTCCATCGAATGTTCCTTGGGCGAAGTGGGTGGTCAGAGTTCGGCGCGGATGCGCGCCTTGAGGCGGCTGAGTTTCGTGGCGACATTGGTCTGGCTGATGCCGAGAACCTCGCCGATCTCGCGGTAGCTGTGCTGATCCAGGTACAGCAGCATCAAGGCGCGTTCCAGCGGTGGCAGGTGGGCGATGAAGCCGTGGAGCTCGGCGACCTGCTGCGCGTGTGCCGGGTCGCGCGCCAGCGGGTCGGCGATGCTGTCGGCCACCGCTTCCAGCGGGAGCGGGTCCTGCGGTGCGCGGTTGCGGCCGCGCAGATCGCTGATCGCCACGTTCAAGGCGATGCGATACATCCAGGTGGAAAAACGTCGGCCGGCGTCGTAGCCGGGGAACGCGCGCCATAACTGCACGGTGATGTCTTGCGCCAGCTCGGCGCGGTCGTCCGGGTTCCAGCAATAGCTGGCCGCGACTTTCAGGACGATGCCGCGGTGCTGCTGCAGCAAGCCGTTGAAGCGGGTGTGCAGGTCTGTTTCCAGGGACATGGCTCCGTCCGGGTGGGTGGATGACAAGGGTCGAACAGATGATTCGCCACAGCGGACGAATCCTCACAACCTGAACGGACTGTCACGGAAATTTCGACAGCAGGGGGCCTGAGGGCGCACACTATGCTGCTTTGCGCCTGCCGGCTCCGTGCGGCGCCTCCGGAGTTACCCAATGACCCAAGAATCTCCCGCGCCGCTGCTGTTTGCAGACCTCGGCCTCTCAGACGCTGTGATGAAGGCGGTTGCCGCCGTCGGTTACGAGTCGCCGTCGCCGATCCAGGCCGCCACCATTCCCGCGCTGCTGGCCGGCCGCGACGTGCTCGGCCAGGCGCAGACCGGCACCGGCAAGACCGCCGCGTTCGCGCTGCCGGTGCTGTCCAACGCCGACCTCAACCAGCTCAAGCCGCAGGCGCTGGTGCTGGCCCCGACCCGCGAGCTGGCCATCCAGGTCGCCGAGGCGTTCCAGAAATATGCCGAAGCCATTCCCGGCTTCCGCGTGCTGCCGGTCTACGGCGGCCAGCCCTACGCGCAGCAGCTGAGCGCGCTCAAACGCGGCGTGCATGTGGTGGTCGGCACTCCCGGCCGCGTGATCGATCACCTGGACCGCGGCACGCTCGACCTGTCCCAGCTCAAGACGCTGGTGCTGGACGAAGCCGACGAAATGCTGCGCATGGGCTTCATCGACGACGTCGAAGCGGTGCTGAAGAAGTTGCCTGAGAAGCGCCAAGTGGCGCTGTTCTCGGCGACCATGCCGCCGGCGATCCGCCGCATCGCGCAGACCTATCTGAAGGACCCGGCCGAAGTCACCATCGCGGCCAAGACCACCACCTCGGCCAATATCCGCCAGCGCTACTGGTGGGTGAGCGGCCTGCACAAGCTGGACGCGCTGACCCGCATCCTGGAGGTCGAGCCGTTCGATGGCATGATCATCTTCGCGCGCACCAAGGCTGCCACCGAAGAGCTGGCGCAGAAGCTGCAGGCACGCGGCATGGCCGCGGCCGCCATCAACGGCGACATGCAGCAGGCCGCCCGCGAGAAGACCATTGCCCAGCTCAAGGACGGCAAGCTCGACATCCTGGTCGCCACCGACGTGGCCGCGCGCGGCCTGGACGTGGAGCGCGTCAGCCATGTGCTGAACTACGACATCCCGTACGACACCGAAAGCTACGTGCACCGCATCGGCCGTACCGGCCGTGCCGGCCGCAACGGCGACGCGATCCTGTTCGTCACCCCGCGCGAGAAGGGCATGCTGCGCGCGATCGAGCGCGCCACCCGTCAGCCGATCGAAGAAATGCAGCTGCCGAGCGTGGATGCGGTCAACGACACCCGCGTGGCACGGTTCATGACCCGCATCACCGAGACCCTGGCCGGTGGCCAGATCGACATGTATCGCGATCTGTTGCAGCGCTACGAGAGCGAGAACAATGTGCCGGCGATCGATATCGCCGCGGCGATGGCCAAGTTGCTGCAGGGCGATGCGCCGTTCCTGCTGACCCCGCCGGTGCGTGGCGCGCGCGAGGAATTCGCACCGCGCGAGCGCAACGATCGGGGCGAGCGTCCGCGCTTCGAGCCGAAGTTCGAGCGTGGCCCGCGCGCCGATGGCGAGCGCGCTGCACGCCCGCCGCGTGCAGAACGTCCGGCATTCGCCGATGACGGCGCGGGCGCCGAGCGTCCGCGTCGCGACCCGGTGGCCCCGCGTGGCGAGCCGGAGTTCGGCATGGAGAGCTACCGCATCGAAGTGGGCCACACCCACGGCGTGAAGCCGGCCAACATCGTCGGCGCGATCGCCAACGAAGCCGGTCTGGAGAGCCGCTACATCGGCCGTATCGACATCCAGGACGACTATTCGATCCTGGACCTGCCGGCCGACATGCCGCGCGAACTGCTGACGCACCTGAAGAAAGTCTGGGTGTCCGGCCAGCAGCTCAACATGCGCAGGCTGGAAGAAGGCGAGGCGGCCGCATCGCCGTCCAAGCCGCGCTTCCCGCGGAGCGGCAAGCCGTCCGGTCGCCCGAATGGCCCGAACCGTCCGATGGACCGGGCCGGCGCGCCGCATCGCAAGGGCCCGCCCAAGCCCCGCGGCGAGTAAGCGCCGCTGACAACCCGGCGGCGTGCCTCCACCCGGCCCACGCGGCCGGGCGCGGCAGTCGCTATGTTGGTTGATGCATATCGGTGTGCAGGCGGCATGCGCCGACACTGCGGGGATTGCAGGCGGCATCCTGTTGGCCGGGCGACGTGCCTGCGTCGACCGTGGTCAAGCGGGCGCTGCCATACAGACTGCGCCGTTGCGGCCGCTACTGCCTTCAGGCGCCCACTGGGCGCCTGAATCGCATTGGGCGGCGGCAGGGGTCGAGGACAACGATGGCGCAGATGGCGGGCGGCAAGAGCGGTAGGCGGACCATGCACCTGATGCGCGGCCGGCTGACGTTTCCCTTGGCCTTGTTGATCGGCATGGCCATCAGCATGGCGGTGCTCTCGGCGCTGGTGATCGAGGTCCAGGCCGGGGCAACGGCCTGGATCGTCGGCCAGAGCCACTGGTCCAACGCCCAGCAGGAGTCGGTGTACTGGCTGGAGCGCTACCTGGGGAGCGGCGATCCGGCCGACCTGCAGGCCGCCTGCCGCGCGCTGGAAGTGCCGCTCGGCGACCGCGCGGCCCGCGAGGCGGTCGAGCAGCCGGCGATCGACTGGAGCGTGGTTTATGCTGGGCTGGCCGCCGGCCGCAATGCCCGTGAGGACATGCCGCAAATGGTGCGGCTGTATCGCTACGGCCATGTCTTTCCATATCTGGGCGATGCCATCGCGATGTGGAAGCGCACCGATGCCGACCTGCTGCAGCTGAGCGCCCTGGCCGATCGAGCGGCATCGGTGCAGGGAACCAACAGGCCCGATCCCCGCGCGCTGCAGGCCTTGCGCGACGACCTGCATCTGCTCGATGGCCGCATGCGCAGCGATACGGCGCAGTTCCAGGCGCTGCTGGTCCGCGGCGCGCGGCTGCTGCACGGTGTGATGGTGATCTGCAGTCTGGCGACCCTGTTGCTGGTGCCGATCGCCTGGGTGCTGGCGATGCGCCGCATCCGCGATCACCTGCTCTCGCACGAAGGACGCTTTCGCACCGCGTTTCAGCAGGCGGCGCTGGGCATGGTCAAGTTCGACCTGCGCGGCTGCGTGCTCGACGCCAATGCCGCGATGGCCAACATCCTGCGCTACCGGCCGGAGGAGCTGCAGGCCTGCACGCTGGCCGAGGTGATGCATCCGGACCATATCGCGCTGGACAGCCGCGGCCTGATCGACTGGCCGACACTGCTGCAGTCCGGCGAGCGCCGCTTGCTGCGCGCCGACGGCGGGGTGATGTGGGCGCGCTGGAGCGCGTCGCTGGTGGCGCCGGGCCCGGAAGAGCCGACCCTGGTGCTGGCGGTGATCGAAGACGTCTCGCATGCGCACGAGTTGGCCGACGAAGTCGCCTTCCATGCGCGCCACGATGCCTTGACCGGCCTGATCAACCGCCGCGAGATCGAACGCCGGCTGCTGCGCCTGATCGAGCCGCCGCAATCGCCGCAGCTCTGCCATGCGCTGTGCTTCGTCGACCTGGATCACTTCAAGCTGGTCAACGACACCTTCGGGCATGCGGTCGGCGACAAATTCCTGTGCCACTTCGCCGACGTGATCACCATGCAGTTGCGCCCCGGCGACTGGCTGGGGCGGCTGGGTGGCGACGAGTTCGCGATCCTGTTGGCCAATACCGAGCTGGCGCAAGCGCAGACCCTGCTCGAGCGCATGCATGCGGTGCTGGGTCAGCCATGGAGCCATCGGGGCGGCCGGCCGCTGACGCCGAGTTGCAGCTTCGGCGTGGTGGAAATCCGCCAGGGCGCCAGCGACGTCAATGCCTTGATGACCGCCGCCGATCTGGCCTGCTATGCGGCCAAGGAAGAGGGGCGCAACCGGGTCCGCTGTTTCGGCGAAAACGATCTGGCGCTTGCGCGGCGCCGCCACGACGGCGGCTGGATCAGCGCGGTGCAGCAAGCGATCGCCGAAGACCGCCTGCTGCTCTATGCGCAGAAAATCCAGGTGTTGAGCGATCCGGGACGCCTGCAGTACGAAGTGCTGGTGCGCATGCGCGCGCGCGACGGGCGGGTACTGAGTCCGGGCGAGTTCCTGCCTGCGGTGGAACGCTACGGCCTGGGACGCATGGTCGATGTGCATGTGCTGGAAACGCTGTGCGCGCAGCTGGCGGCCAATCCGATGCATGTGGCCACGCTGGATCTGTGCCACGTCAATCTGTCTGCGCAGTCGATCGCGCAGCCGGATTTTCTCGATTTCGTGTGGGCCTTGTTCGAGCGCTACCCGAGCCTGGTGCCCAAGCTGTGCATGGAGATCACCGAGACCGCCGTCATCGGCGATCTGGAGTACGCGCAGCGCTTCGTGCAGTGCGTACGCGCGCGCGGCTGCCATGTGGCACTGGACGATTTCGGCAGCGGCCTGGCCTCGTTCGGCTACCTCAAGCAATTCACCGTGGATGTTATCAAGATCGATTGCGGCTTCGTGCGCAACTATGCGCACGACGCGGTGGACCGTGCGGCAGTGCATTCGATCGCGCAGGTGGGCCTGGCGCTGGGAATCGAAGTGGTGGCCGAGGGCGTGGAGTCGGAGGCGGACATTCCCGGCCTGCGCGAGGCCGGTGTCGGCCAGGTGCAGGGTTTCAGCCTGCATCGTCCATGCCCGCTGGACGAGCTGCTGCCTGCCGGGCAGCCACTATTGGCGCTGTCCTGATCGCAGATTGGTGCGCGCGGGCCGCTCCAAATCGCCGATAATCGGCCGATGACGACCCGACTCAACAAATACATCGCCGAAACCGGCTTCTGCTCCCGCCGCGAGGCCGATCGCCTGATCGGCGAACGCCGGGTCACCGTCAATGGCGTGGCTGCCGGCACCGGTGCAGTGGTGGGCGAGGAAGACACCGTGCTGGTGGACGGCCAGCCGCTGCGCACGCGCGCCGCCAGCAAGCCCGGTGGCCGCAAGCATGTCTACATCGCGCTCAACAAACCGGTGGGCATCACCTGCACCACCGAGAGTTCGGTCAAGGGCAATATCGTCGAATTCGTCGGCCACGAGCAGCGCATCTTCCCGGTCGGCCGGCTCGACAAGGAGTCCGAGGGGCTGATCCTGATGACCAGCAACGGCAACATCGTCAACGAGATCCTGCGCGCGGAAAATCGCCACCAGAAGGAATATCTGGTCGCGGTCAACAAGCCGGTCACCGACGAATTCCTGCGCGGCATGGCGCGCGGCGTGTGCATCCACAACGAGACCACGTTGCCGTGCCGTACCGCGCGCATCGCCAAGTTCGGCTTCCGCATCTTGCTGGAGCAGGGTTTGAACCGGCAGATCCGCCTGATGTCCGCCGAATTCGGCTACCGCGTGACCCAGCTGCGCCGGGTGCGCATCGACAACATCAAGCTGGCCGCGCTCAAGCCCGGGCAGTGGCGCAACCTCAGCGATGCGGAATTGCGCGGATTGCTGCCGCAGCGTACCGATTGGTGAGGTCTTCATGCGCGCTGGGCTGAACGGTAGCGGCACGGTGCGTCGGCTGCTCGCGTGCAGCCCGAAGGCCGCTCTATGCCGGCGCGCCGTTGACCGGCGGGGGCATGGCGCTGGGCTCGTTGTGCGTCTTCGACCAGACCCCGGCGCATCTGCGCTAAGAGCGGCCAACAAACCGTAGCGAGCGGTCGTGAGGTGAGTGCGTGCGGCGCGCTCAGAACCGCGTGGTCCATGCCGATTCCGAGCACCGGCCGGTGACGGCGAGTATCGGCGTGGCCATGCTGCATCCGCAGCCAAGCGTGGAAGCGGTGACCAAGCGTGCCGACCGCGCCCTGTCTGCGGCCAAGTGTGGCGTGCGCGATCAGGTGGTGGCGTTGGGGTAGGTGGCGGTTGTAATCGTGCTGGTGCGCGCGCTGCTGCGTCATCGATAAGGCCGGTCGCGGCCTAGGCCGCTCCTACGATGGAGTTTGTTGGTTGCGCTGTGCAGTCAGTCGACGATGTTTTTCGCCTCGGCGGTGCCGAGCAGTTCCGGGTGCACGATCTTGCGCCGGCGTTCCAGCACGGGATGCAGGAACACCGCGCCGAGAATGATCGCCACGCCGAGATAGAACTGCAGGGTCAGCTCGCGTTGCTCGCCGAGCAGGGCGATCGCCAGCACGATGGCGTAGACCGGTTCGAGGTTGGTCACCAGTTGCACCGAGTAGGCGCTGAGATGGCGCAACGCCACCAGCGCCAGCGCAAACGGCAGCAGGGTGCAGGCCAGCGACAGCACCAGCAGCAGGACGCCGTCGTGCAGGCCGGGAACGATCAGCAGATCGCCATGCAGCGACGGCAGCAACAGCGGCATGGCCGGCGCCAGCACGGTCAGGGTCAGCGTGCCGGCGCCGAGTTCCAGTGCGGTGACGGTGAGCGGGTCGGCATGCGCCACCATGCGCTTGTTGAGCGAGCCGAACAGGCCGACGAACACCGCCGAAATCGCGCCGATCGCCACCCCGGCACGCATGCCATCCGGCACCCCGCCGACCACCAGCGCCACGCCGGGCAACACCGCCAGGCCGAACAGCAATTCGCGCGGGCGGAAAGGGCGCTGCGTCACCCATGGCTCGATCACTGCGGTGAACACCGGCGCCAGCGCAATGCAGGTCGCCGCCACCGAGGCATTGGCCAGCTTGATCGCGCCGTAGAAGGTCAGCCAGTGCAAGGCCACCAACGCGCCGATGCCGCAATAGCCCAGCACCACCCGCGCCGACAAGCCGCGCAGCCCGCGCCACACGCGCGGCAACAGCGCCAGCGCCACCACCACGATCAACATGCGCCACCACACCAACGGCAATGCCGGCAGCGTGATCAGCTTGCCCAGGACCGCGGTGATGCCCCAGAGCAGGACGCAGAAATGGATTTGCAGTTGCGCCTTGCGCAGGTCGGTCGTGGGCATGCGCCATTGTCGCCGAAGACGCGCCGCAACGCCCCTGCTAGCGCGACCCCAACGCCTGCAGCAACGCCATTGCCGCAGCCGGATTGCGCTCTTTGGCCGCACTGATGAAAAACACGAACACTTCGCGTGGTGTGACCTTGGCTTGCGCGGCCGCGTCGATGTGCGGCACATCAGCCGGGTCCTCGCCACGCCGCCAGGCCTGGATGCGCTCGGCCCAGCGCGCCAGTGCCGGTGCCGGATAACCTGCAGTGAGACGCGCCTGGCTGCGCATCAATCGCGCATAGACGAAGTCGGTGGACAGATCGGCAAAGGACGGATGCTCGTCCGAGTCGGTGAACACCGTGGCCACCCCATGCTGGCGCACCAACGCCAGCAGCGACGCGTCCACCGCATCGTGGTCGCGTATTTCCAGCACATGCCGCAGCACGCGCTTGCCGGCGCGTCTGGGCAGCAACGACAGGAACGCGTCCAGGTCGTCGGTCTGCAGCCGATGGCCTTGTTCGAACTGCCACACCAGCGGCCCCAGCGTGTCGCCGAGCTCGACAATACCGCCGATGAAGTCGTCCACCTGCGCCTTCGTACCAGCCAGTTTGCGCGACTGGGTGATGCGGCGCGGTGCCTTGGCGGAGAACACGAACCCGGGCGGCACCTCGTCGCGCCACTTTGCGTAGGTCGCCGGCTTTTGCGTCCCGTAGTAGGTGCCGTTGATCTCGATGGCGGTGAGCTGGCGGCTTGCGTATTCCAGCTCGCGCCGCTGCACCAGCCCTTGCGGATAGAACATCCCCGCGCGCCACGGCGCATACACCCAGCCGCCGATACCGACGTGGATGCCATCGAGCGCGGGCGGGGTGGCAGCGAACAGATCGGTCATGAGGGATTCCACGTTGGCGTGAGCGCGCGCCTGGCATGTCGGGTGCACGCACATGTGGCAAGCCACCCGGATGATAGCCCCGCCGGCTTCGCAGTGACGCAGGGCGGTCGCCGAAGTGCGCGCGTACTGCCAGGCAGGCGCGGCCGTTGCCCGGGGGCCGTCTGTAAGCAAGTTGTGTACAGCGTCCAGGCGCAGCCCGACCAACGGCTCGGCGATCAACGGCGCACGTGGCGGCTTACACGGACGCGGCCATGCCGCTACCATCGCAGATCGCCACTTCCGGAGCGCAGCGATGACCTGGACCACGCCCGATCTGTGTGACCGTTTTCCCGAGGTGAGCATCGCCGAACCGTTGTTCCGCTCCTACGGCGGACGTGCGGCATTCTCCGGGCCGATCACCACCGTGCGTTGTTTCGAGGACAACTCGCGCGTGCGCGAACTGGCCGCCACGCCCGGCGATGGGCGCGTGCTGGTGGTGGACGGGCAGGGCTCGTTGAAACACGCCTTGCTGGGCGACCAGATCGCTGCACAGGCGGTCGCCAACGGCTGGGCCGGCGTGTTGATCCACGGCTGCGTGCGCGATGTGGAGATCCTCGCCACGCTGCCGCTGGGCGTGCTGGCACTGGGCGCCTGCCCACGCCGCACCGAGCGGCGCGATCTGGGCGAGGTGGAGGTGCCGGTGAATTTTGCCGGCGTGGCCTTCGTGCCCGGCCATTGGCTGTATGCCGATGGCAACGGCGTGTTGGTGGCACCGCTGCCGCTGTCGCTGGACAGTGCCGGCGGATCGATCTGATCAAGAAAATGAGGGCGTTGCGGTGACCTTGAACCGATGGCTGAGTGGAGGCGTGCTGATGCTGGCAAGCGTGGTGGCGACGACGCAGGCGGCCGAGCTTCCCGCCGGCATGCAGCAGTTCGACGCGCAGATGGAACGCGTGCGCCAACAGTTCGATGTACCCGGCATTGCGGTGGCCATCGTCAAGGATGGGCAGGTGGTGCTGGAGCGCGGTTACGGCGTGCGCGAGATCGGCAAGCCTGCGCCGGTGCAGGCCGATACGCTGTTCGCGATCGCCTCCAACACCAAGGCGTTCACTGCCGCCTCGCTGTCGATCCTGGCCGACGAGGGCAAGCTCTCGCTCGACGACAAGGTCATCGACCACCTGCCGTGGTTCCGCATGTCCGACCCGTACGTCAGCGGCGAGATGCGTCTGCGCGATCTGCTCGCGCACCGCAGCGGCCTGAGCCTGGGCGCGGGCGATCTGCTGTTCTGGCCGACCACCAGCTACAGCACCGACGAAGTCGTGCAGCGGCTGGCCAAGGTGCCGCTGAAGGGCGGTTTTCGTGATCGCTACGCCTACGACAATATTCTCTACGCTGTGGCGCAGAAGGTGATCGAGCAGGTCTCCGGGCAGAGCTATGCGGCGTTTCTGCAGCAACGCATCTTTGCCCCGGTCGGCATGCGTGGCACGCGCTTCAATGCCGATCATCTGCAGCCTGGCGACAACGCGGCCGTGGGCCATGCCAAGTACGACTTCACCGAGCTGCGCACGGTCGCGCCGCTGACCTGGTCCAACAACTCCGGTGCCGGCGGCATCTATTCCAGCGCGCATGACATGGCGTTGTGGATGAACGTGCAACTGGCCGGCGGCGTCCTGCCGGATGGCGCGCCGCTGTTCAGCGCCAGACGGCAGCAGGACATGTGGTCGATGATCACGCCGATCGCGATTGCCGAACCGGCCGTGCCGGAGCTGGCGGCAGCACGCCCCAATTTTGCCGGCTACGGTGAGGGCTGGAGCCTGAGCGATTACCGCGGCCATCGGCTGGTATGGCACACCGGCGGCTGGCCGGGCATGGTGTCGCGGCTGACGCTGGTGCCAGAGCAGCAGTTGGGGGTGGTGGTGTTGACCAATCAGGAGGCCGGCGCGGCCTTCAATGCAGTGACCCTGCAGGTGCTGGATGCGTTCTTGCAGGTGCCGGCCACCGATTGGACCGCCGCCTATGCCAAGGCGGTGGCCAAGGCCGACGGCGATGCGGACACCAGCTGGAAGAAGCATCTGGACGCACGTGCAGCGCACTCCACGCCGTCGCTGCCGTTGCGCAGCTATGCGGCGACCTATCGCGACCCGTGGTACGGCGATGTGGTGATCCGTCAGGATGGCAAACGCCTGCGTCTGCAATTCGCCAAGACCGCGCAGCTGGTCGGTACGCTGGAGCATTGGCAGCACGACAGCTTCATCGTGCGCTGGGACGATCGCTCCTTGAATGCCGATGCCTTCGTCAATTTCGCGCTCACCCCGGATGGTGCGGTGCGCGAGATGCGGATGGAGGCGGTGTCGCCGCTGACCGATTTCAGCTTCGATTTCCAGGATCTGGTGTTGACGCCGGTGGCGGCAGCGCAGCCGACGCCGAAGTGATGCGTCGCTGATCGTCGCGGTGGGCCATCGCCGCTGCACCGAGCGTGCGGTGGCTGATCGCCTGCGGCGCATGGTCGGTGCCTTGCGCGTGGATGGCCTGATGGTGGGCGCCATCCGCGCCGCAACCGCACACCGCACATGTGCCGATCACTGCGGAATCGCGCAACCGGGCTCGGCGCGTCTGCCGCGTACCGTCCGGGCCAATCTTGACGGTCAACCCGGCGGCACCCCGCCAATGCCTGCGTGCCGGCTGCACGATGGCTATCGTGCACCGGCACGGCCCGTTATGATCCGCGCACTTCTCAGGGATGTTGCCAAACGCATGACCACTCCGCAGATGTCGGTGTATTTTTTTCTGCAGGCCGCAGCGATTCTGCTGGTATGTCGTCTGGTGGGGCTGCTGGCCAAGCGGATCGGCCAGCCGCAGGTGGTGGGCGAGATGATCGCCGGAGTGATGCTGGGGCCGTCATTGTTCGGCGCGGTGTTGCCCGGGTTGCAGGCGTCGCTGTTCCCCAAGCAGACCATGGATGTGCTGTACGTGTTCGCGCAGTTCGGCGTGGGCCTGTACATGTTCCTGGTCGGTACCGACTTCCGCGGCGACCATTTCCGCGCGCGCTATCGCAGTGCGATGAGCGTGTCGATGGCCGGCATCGCGGTGCCGTTCGCCTTGGCCTTCGCGATGTGCCCGTGGTTGATCAACGTGGACGGCCTGTTCTCGGAAAAAGCCAAGTTGATGGAGGCCTCGCTGTTCCTGGGCGCGGCCATCGCGATCACCGCGTTTCCGATGCTGGCGCGCATCATCCACGAGCGCGGTCTGACCGATAGCCCGTTGGGCACGCTGGCACTGACTGCAGGGGCGTTCGACGATGCGGCGGCGTGGTGCATTCTTGCCGTGGTCCTGGCCAGCTTCGGCGGCAGTTGGGGCAGCGCCTATCTGGCCATCGGCGGTGGCGTGGCCTATGCATTGTTCATGATCTTTGTCGGCCGGCATCTGCTGCGCCGTCTCGATCGTTACGTGGTGCAGGACCAGCCGCTGGGCAATGGCGTGTTGGCGGTCATCCTGATGCTGTTTTGCGTCAGCGCATGGGCGATGGATGCGATCGGTATCCACGCAGTCTTCGGCGGCTTCCTGCTCGGCGTTTGCCTGCCCAGGGGCGCGTTGACCGAAAAATTGCGCGCGATGCTGCAGCCGTTCGTGGTGGTGTTCCTGCTGCCGATGTTCTTCACCTACTCCGGCCTCAAGACCCAGCTCAGCGTGCTGCTGCAGCCGCAGATCATGCTGGCCGGCGTGGCGATTCTGGCCGCATCGTTCATCGGCAAGGGATTGGCCTGCTGGGCCGCTGCACGCATCACCGGCGAGAACAACCGCGATGCGATGGCGATCGGCTCGCTGATGAATGCACGTGGCTTGATGGAGCTGATCATCATCAATATCGGCCTGCAGGCCGGGGTGATCGAACAAGGCCTGTTCTCGGTGCTGGTGCTGATGGCGATCCTCTCCACCCTGATGGCCACGCCGCTGTTCAACTGGATCATGCGTCGCCATGCCAACGTGACCGATGCGGTGCCGAGTCTGCAGCAGCGCTGAGGCGGTTTCATCGATTCCACCAATGCAGGCACGAGCTGCTGTCGCGTCACGACTGTGTCGCGATAGTGGTCGCATCGAGACCGCGATGCTCGCTGCGATAAGTCGCCGGCGGCGCGTTGGCGTGCGCGGCGTGGCGCTGCGTGCGGGCATCTGCGCAGCATCCCGGCAATGTGCGGCGGCGGATTCGTCACCATCCCGGCACAGGTGGCCGATCTGTCCCGTCGCGGGCGCTCGCATGCAGGATCGCTATCGGCAGAGTGCAATTCTGCGGCGTCGGGTGCGCAGCGATGCAGCCAGTGGCGCGTCGCTGCATACTTGCAGCGCAAACAGGTAGCCAAGACACGATGACCAAGGCAAAGAAGAAAGCTGCACAGCAGGCTGTGCCCGCGCCTGCACCGGTGTATCAGCTGCATGTTTGGCTGGTGGGAAGCGCGCCGTTGATCTGGCGCCGCGTGCTGGTGGCGGGGTCGCTGCGCCTGGCCACGCTGCATCGCGTGTTGCAACCGGTGATGGGCTGGACCGGTGCGCATCCGTACGAATTCGACCTGGGCGGCGGCCGCTATGGCGAGTCCGGGCTGGATGTGCCGGACCGGCCACGCCTCAAGCACGCCGCGCGCGTCACCGTCGAGAGCGCGGTGGGCGAGCTGGAGCGGTTCGACTATTTCTACGGTGCCGGCGCGGGCTGGCAGCACCGCATCCAGGTCGAAGCGATCCTGCCGCCCGACGCGGGCATGCGTGGGGCTCGTTGCGTGGACGGCGCCAACGCCTGCCCGCCGGAAAACAGTGAAGGGATCGACGACTACCAGGCATTGCTGCAGATCATCGCCGACCCGGATCATGCGCAACACGTGCAGGAGCTGGCCACCTTGGGTGGGCGCTTCGACCCGGGCCATTTCGATCCGGCCGAGATCAACCGTCTGCTCGCGCGTGTGCGCGAGTGAGCGCGACCGACGCCCTATGACGCGTAGCCATGCCCAGGCCATGCCTGGCGCGGGCGAGCCGGGAGCGATGCGACGGAGCCGGTTGTCTGTCGCGTGCACCGCAGCCTGGCATGGGTGTGCTGATGCAGGAGCCCGCCGCCAGCGCCACTGCAGCTTGACGCGCGATCAGCTAGCCTGATCGCCCGGTTTTTCCCGAAAGTGTCTGCGATGTTCCGATGGTTCGAATCCCTGATCGATGTCTTCCCGCCCATCGAGCGGGAAATGCCGCCACGTAGCGTGTGGCGGTTCTATCTGCATTATCTGCGGCCATTGTGGCCGATCCTGCTGGCCACGCTGATCGCCGGATTGCTGCTGGCCTTGGTGGAAGTGGCGATGTTCGACTTCCTCGGGCGCATCGTCGACATGCTGGCCGAGCGGCCGGGAGCGGACTTCTTCCGCCGTCATGCCGGCGAGTTGATCTGGATGGCGGCGATCACGCTGGTGGCGCGGCCGCTGTTCACCGGCCTGCACAATCTGTTGGTCAACCAGGCGATCGTGCCGGGCTTGAGCAACCGCTCGCGCTGGCTGATGCACAACTACGTGGTGCGGCAGAGCCTGGGCTTCTTCAACAACGATTTCGCCGGGAGGATCGCCAACCGGGTGATGCAGACCGGGACCTCGCTGCGCGAATCGGCGGTGCAGATGGTCGATGCGCTCTGGTACATCGTGGTCTATACCGGCAGCGCGCTGTGGTTGTTCGCGCAGGCCGACCCCTGGCTGATGGTGCCGCTGCTGATCTGGCTGGTGGTTTACGTCGCGCTGATGGCGTTTTTCGTGCCGCGTATGAAAGCGCGCGCGTGGATCGCATCGGATGCACGCTCCAAGGCCACCGGGCGCATCGTCGACGGATACACCAATATCTCCACCCTGAAGCTGTTCGCCCATGCCGGCCGCGAACAGGCCTATGTGCGCGATGCGATCGACGAGCTGGCGGTGAAACATCGCGGGCAGACGCGCGTGACCACCGCAATGGACACCGCCATTGCGGTGGCCAATGGCTTCCTGATCGTGGGGACTTGCGGATTGGCATTGTGGCTGTGGAGCCGCGGCCAGATCAGCGTGGGCGCGATCACGCTGGCGACCGGTCTGGTGATCCGCATCCACAACATGTCCGGCTGGATCATGTGGACGGTCAACGGCATCTTCGAAGACATCGGTAGCGTGCAGGACGGCATGCAGACCATCTCGCAGCCGGTGCTGGTGCAGGACGCGCCCGACGCGGTGCCGTTGCAGGTGACGCACGGCCAAGTGCAGTTCGAGCACGTCCATTTCCATTACGGCAAGCGCGGCGGCGTAATCGCCGGGCTGGATCTGCAGGTGCGCGCCGGCGAGAAGATCGGCCTGGTCGGGCCATCGGGTGCGGGCAAGTCGACCCTGGTCAACGTATTGCCGCGGCTGTACGACCTGGAGCAGGGGCGCATCCTCATCGATGGGCAGGACATCGCCCGGGTCACCCAGGAAAGCCTGCGCGGGCAGATCGGCCTGGTCACCCAGGACACCTCGCTATTGCACCGTTCGATCCGCGACAACCTGCTGTATGGCAGGCCGCAGGCCAGCGACGCGCAGATGCTGGAAGCGGTGCGCAAGGCGCGCGCGGAAGGCTTCATCGACACGCTGGTCGATGGCGAAGGCCGGCGCGGATTCGATGCGTATGTCGGCGAGCGCGGGGTCAAGCTGTCGGGCGGTCAACGGCAGCGCATCGCGATCGCGCGGGTGCTGCTGAAGGATGCACCGATTTTGATCCTGGACGAGGCCACCTCGGCACTGGATTCGGAAGTGGAAGCGGCGATCCAGGACAGCCTGGACGCGTTGATGGGCAACAAGACCGTCATCGCCATTGCGCACCGGCTTTCGACCATCGCGCGCATGGACCGGCTGGTGGTGATGGACGCCGGGCGCATCGTCGAGACCGGTACGCATGCGCAACTGATCGCGCAGGGCGGGCTGTATGCACGCCTGTGGGCGCGGCAAACCGGAGGGTTCGTTGCGGCGGATGGGTGAGAGGGCTTTAGTGGGTTGCGCAAACGTGCAACAACCGCAGCGACAAGCACCTCTCCTGCGGGGGCGCCAAGGCACGGCCTGCGCGCGTGCCTTGGAGCGCCCGTGCCGCGAGCGCGGGCCGGGGCGCGGAGCGGGGGTTGGGGTGAAGGAAGCAGGTGCTGCTTCACTTATGAAGGCGCGTGGCGACGCGTTTGCCAATGCAGGCACTGACAGCTTTCTGCGGCGCACCCTCATCCGCCCCTGCGGGGCACCTTCTCCCGAGGGGAGAAGGGTCACTCGTTCTCCCGCTAGGAGAAGGATCAATCACTCGATCGGCTGGTCCAGCATCAGCTCGCGCGCAAAGCGTACCGGTGGGGCGCCGTAGGACAGCATCTGGTCGTGGTACGCCTTCAGGTTGAACGTGTCGCCCAGTTTGTCCTGCACCGCCTTGCGCGTATCCAGATGCTCCTGCACGCCGACGAAGTAGGTCGGCAGCTGCGCGGACGACAGCTGCGCACGCACCCACTTGCCCGCCGCTTCGCTTTCCTGCTGGAAGGTGTCGTGGGTCATCAGGTGCATCGCCTTGTCGCGTTCCCAGCCATCCACATGCACGCCTTGATCGAGGATGGCGTTGGCGATGGTGCGCAGGTAGAACTTGAGCTGCACCAGGTGGAACAGCGGGTCGTTATCCAGATAGCCCTGTTCCTGCATCATGCGTTCGGTGTACACCGCCCAGCCTTCGGCGAACATGCCCGAGCGCAGCACCGCGCGCAGCGTGGAGGGGAACTTGGCCGAATGCCAGCCTTCCAGGTAATGGCCCGGGGTGCCTTCGTGGATGCTGAGCAGGTGGATCATGCGGCTGTTGTATTCGCGCAGGAACGAATCGACCTGCTGCTCGTTCCAGTCGTCGGGAATCGGCGAGACCGCATAGAAGGTCTTGAGATTCTTGTCGAGCGGGCCGGGCGAATCGCAGTACGCCACCGCCACGCCGCGCTGGAATTCCGGCATCAGGATGATGTCCACCGGCGAATCGGGCAGCGTCATCAGATCCTTCTGGCGCACGAACTCGGTGGACTGCGCCAGTGCGGCCTTGGCGTTATCGACGACCTTGTCGCGTGCCGGCTTGTCTGCATAGGCCAGTTCCAGCGCCGCCTCGATGGCGGCCTGCTGCTGGTCGTCGTTGGGCGTCTCGGGCAGTTTGGGTGCGCCGGGCTTGTCCTTGAGCACCGTGCGGGCAATGCCGTACATCTCGCTGCGGACGCGCTTGAGCTCGGACTCGGCGCGCTGTTTGATCTCGGCGCGCGACAGCGACGACAGCAGCGCGAATTTCAGCTTCTGATCGTAAATCTGCGCACCGACGCGGAAATCGCCCTTGGCATTGGGCACCAGCACGGTATCCAGCCAGGTCTGCTGCTCGGCCACGGCCTTGCGCAGATTGTCGATGGCGGCCTGCGCGCGGGCCGCTTCGATCGGGCCGAGCTGGCCGATGTTCGGCGCGATGAAGGTGTCGACGATGCTGAGGATGCCCTTGTTCTGCTTGGCCACCGTTTCGGCATGGATCTTGGGCACGCGGGCCGGGTCCAGGTTTTCGCGCGCCTGCGCGAAGATGCCGGGAATCTTCTCCATGCGCTGCGTGGCCGAGGTCAGGCGCTCGGGCAGCGGCGCGAAGTCGCGCGCCATCAGGCCATACAGCGCGCTGCCGGCCAGGCCGTTGTAGACCTGCGGGTCCCAGGCCCAGCTCTGCAGCACTTCGGTGTTCCAGATTTCCGATTGCAGCTGGTTGCGCAAAATGGCCGCATCGACCTGGTTCTCGCGCGACAGCTTGGCCACCTCGATGGCGTCCAGGTCGGACAGCAATGCCTTGCCGGCCTCCAGGCTGCGCTGGCGGCCGGCGCTGCTCAGATCGTCGATCTGCGTGTCGAAGCGGTGATCGCCGGTCTGGGTGGCGGTGACCGGTGACAGCTGCATCCAGGTGTCGAGCGCGCGCTTGGACAGCGCCGCAAAGCGCGCATCCGGCGTCTGCGCATCCTGCGTCGCGGCATCAGGGGTGCCGGCGCGCGGCGATTGGGGCTGTTGCTGGCAAGCGCCGAGGCCGGCGAGCAGGGCGAGGACAAGCAGACGTTGACGCATGGTGGATTCCGATGGAAGCAATCGGCCAGCATAGGCATGTGCGCGCTTGTCCGCATCCGCCATTGGTTTAGAGTGGCCGCTTCCAAGGAGGATCACCATGCACGACGCCGGTAGCTGTCATTGCGGACGCATTGCGTTCGACCTGGAGAGCGATGCGCCAATCACCGAGGCGTACGACTACGATTGTGGGTCATGCCGTCGCCGTGGCGGCCTGCGGCGGTTCGGCATGCGTGCCCAATTGCGCACGCCGGCTGAGCCCGACGCGCTGGGAATCTACCGCCTCAATCGACAGCATATCGATCACCATCACTGCCCGCAGTGCGGCAGTGCGCCCCTCGGCGAGAGTCTGAATCCCGACACTGGCGAGGCCGGCATGGCGGTCAGCTCGCGCTGTGTGCCGGGGCTGGATCTGGCCGCGCTAAGCGTGCACGCGGTCGCTGGAGCCAGCCGATGAGGCGCGGGATGCAGCGGTACGCGGCCGGATTGCTGCTGAGCTGGGCGCTGAGCGGATGTGCCAGGCCGTCGGCGGAGATGGCGGCAGACGGCGGCGCGCCGGCGCCACCCGTCGCGCAGGGCAACGCCCTGGCGTATGAGCACGATGTGCGCATCGTGCTGCCGGCCGATCAGATCGGTCAACGCATTGCGGCGGTGCGCACTGCCTGCCAGTCGGCGCAATTCGGCGACTGCGCGCTGCTGGCGGTCGAGCAGACCGGTGGGCGCGACCCCAGTGGCAGCGTCAGCGTGCGTGTGGTGCCCGACGGCATCGAGCCGCTGGTGCAATTGGCCGGCCAGCAGGGCGATGTCGCCGCGCGCAGTACGCGTGCCGAGGATCTGGCACAGCAGATCGCCGACACCGGCCTGGCGCGGGCGCGCCTGCAGAAAGAACACGCACGCCTGCTCGAACTGCAGCAACGCCGCGACCTGGCCGTGACCGATCTGCTCGCCCTGTCCAAGCGGCTGGCCGAGATCGAAGCCGAAGCGCAACAGGCCCAGCAGGACGCCGCGCAGCAGCAACGGCGCGTGCGCACGCAGCTGCTGACGCTCAATTTCCGTGGGACCGGGGGCGAGCAGGGCAGGGGCGAGATTGCCGGGGCGGCGGCCGAGTTCGGCCAGGTCTTCGCGTCCAGCGTGGCCTTCGTGATCCGCGCAGTGGCGGCGTTGCTGCCGGTGGCGGTGGTGGGTCTGATCGTCGGCTGGCTGCTGCTGCAGGCATGGCGCTGGCGTGCGCGGCGGCGCCGGATGTCCTGATCGACCGCGCGGCTGGTCGGCGATGCCGCACCAGCCGCGCGTGTTTTGGAAAGGCGCTTACGTCAGGCAGTTACTGGATGCGTTGCGGGGGCGTACGTCGCGATAAGTTACGCCGTTCGTATGCGATGGCAGTGCAGCGCGTCGCGTGCAACATCTCCAGACACCGACTGCACGGGCAGCGCAGTCGGTAAGAAGCGCGTTCAACCTTCGTCGAGTTCGTACTCGACAAACACGTCCAGCTGCAGGGCCAGTTCCTGCACGGCGTCGCGCACCTTCTGGGCAGTGGCGTCGTTGCCGGCTTCCACTTCGAATTCGTGGCTGCCCGGACCTTCATCGTCGGACAGGCCGGCCGAGCTGGAATCGTCGTCGTCCAAATGCGGCATCAGATCGTCGACTTCTTCCACGTGCTCGATGCCTTCGATGCTCTGCAGCAGGTTGGCGATGGCACGCGCGTCGTCGTCGGTGCCGGTGATACGCATGCGAAGAGTGGGCATGGGAACGTCCTGGGGATTGGGGAGCTAAAGCCTAGGCACCGACAGGACAACACGAGGTGATGGTGTACGTTAGATGCTCCATCGAGTATGTAACCCCTCGAGCGCTTTTGCCGCTCGAGCTAAAGCCCCTTTCCTGTGGGGTGCCAAGGCAACGCGTGCGCGCCACTGACGCGCGCGTCTTCAGATCCCCCCCCCCGGCGCAACCAAAAACCCCTCTCCAGCGGGAGAGGGGTGGAGGGTACGAGGCGAAGCGACACGTGCACTCAAACTCCGCCAGGCTTCGCTCGTACCCTCATCCGCCCCTTCGGGGTCCCTTCTCCCGGAGGGAGAAGGGACAGCCGCTCCAGGCTTTGCTGCTCCCTTCGGATACCTTCTCCCCGTGAAGGGGACAATGTCCCGGAGGCAGAAACGCAGAAGTAATGCGCGCGCAGGGGTGTATGCAAGGATGATTCCTGCGCAACCTCATTCCGTTGCCGACGCCTTGCGCGATCGTGGACGCACACGCGGTTCACGCAATGTCTCGCTCGCCGGCAACGCCACCAGCTCCGCCGGCAGTGCCGGCATCGGGGTGCGCTCGTCCAGGGCCTCGCGCTTGAGCCAGTCGATAAACGCCGTTGCCGCAGGTCCAGGGACGCGGTGGCTGGGGTGCACGATGTAGTAGGCGTAGCGTGCCTTGAGGGTGGGGCCTGGCAGGCGCACCAGCTCGTAACGCTGCAGATACGGTTGGGCGATGTGCTTGCGCGCCAGGACCGCGCCCAGGCCATAGACCGCCGCGCGCATCGCGTCGGTGCTGTCGTTGAAGGTGTGCATCGGCGGCAGCGTGGTGCCGCGTACCTGCGCGGCGCGGAACCAGTCGCGCCAGCCCTGCGGCGACATGTCGGTCAGCAACGGCAATTGTGCGATCTGCGCCGGCGTGCGCAGCGCGGCGACCTCCGGCAGCGACGGCGAGGCCACCGGAAACAGTTCGTCGTCCATCAGATGATGCGAGGTCAATCCGGGCCAGGCGCCCTGACCATAGCGGATGCCGAGATCCGGGCCGCCTTCTTCGAAGCGCGAAAATGCCGCATCCGATTGCAGATCCATGCGGATATGCGGGTGCGCGCGACAGAAGCGCGGCAGCCGCGGCAACAGCCAGCAATACGACAGCGAGCGCAAGGTGGTCACGCGCAGCGGGATGGCGTCTTCGCGCGGATGCAGGTTGCCGGCCACGGAGGCGATGTCGGCCAACGCTGCGGTGGCGGCATCGGCGAGCTGGCGGCCCTCGGCGGTGAGCTTGACCCCGCGCGGCAAGCGCTGGAACAGGGGCACGCCAAGCAGCGCTTCGAGCTTGCGCACATGGTGGCTGACCGCACTGGCGGTCAGATGCAGTTCTTCGGCGGCATGCGCGAAGTTCTGGTGACGCGCGGCGGCGGCGAACACGCCCAGCGCGGGTAACAGGGTGGGGCGCAGGTTCATCGAGGCATGAGTGAGATTTGTGGCTCGCCTCGATACTACGCGCTTGTCGCGCCTGCGGTTGCAATCGATGCTGCGGTACCCCATCGCGATGATCGTGCCATGTCCGTCTGCCTGCCTGATGTTGTCTTTAGCGGTCTCAGCACATCGCGGCAGCTTGCGCAGGTGGGCCGATGAGCGTGCAACCGGCGACGCAGCCGGCGGTTACGACACGCGAATGGCGCACCCCACTGGAGCTGGGGTTTCTCGGCATCGTCTGGGGCTGCTCGTTCCTGTTCATGCGCGTAGCTGCACCCAGGTTCGGCACCGTGGCGCTGGTGGAGATCCGCCTGGCGCTCGGGGCGTTGGTGCTGTTGCCGTTCCTGTGGCTGGCGCGTGAGCGCTTCCCCCTGCGTCGCTGGCCGATGCTGGCAGCGATCGGCGTGCTCAATTCCGCGTTGCCGTTCCTGCTGTTCGCCTGGGGCGCGCAACACGCGCCGGCCGCGATCGGTGCGATCTGCAATGCGATGACCGTGTTGTTCACCGCATTGATCGCCTTCCTGTTCTTTGGCGAGAAGATCGGCACGCGTCGCGCGCTGGCCTTACTGATCGGTTTCATCGGCGTGCTGGTGCTGGCCACCGGCAAGTCGGCAGGGTTGAGCGTGGGACCGGCGGCACTGGCGGGCGCCACCGCGTCGCTGCTGTACGGCATCGGCTACAACCTGGTGAAGCGCCACATGGGCGATTTGCCACCGGCTGCATCGGCGGCGTCCACGCTGGGCTGCAGCGCGCTGCTGCTGGCACCGCTGGCCTGGTGGCAGTGGCCGACCGCGCCGGTACCGGCAGTGGCCTGGGTCTGCGCCACCGCGTTGGGCGTGGTGTGCACCGGATTGGCGTTCCTGATGTACTACCGCCTGATCCAGCGCATCGGCCCGGCGCGCGCCTCCACGGTGACCTATCTGGTGCCGGTGTTCGGTGCATTGCTGGCCTGGTCGCTGCTGGGCGAACCGTTGACCTGGACCATGCTGGTGGCCGCGGTGCTGATCCTGGGCAGCGTCGCCTTCAGCCAGCGCGCCCGCTAAGCCAGCGCGCCCCGCTTTTACGATTCCCGATTCCCGATTCCCGATTCCCGATTCAGCCCGCCGGCGGCGCCCGCACCGGCAACGGCACATTGCACAGATCGATATGCCCGGCCGGGCGCTTGTAGAAATCGTCCTTGCGATTGCGGCGCGCTTCGGCCACATCGCGGAAGGTCCGGCTGTCGGTACGCAGCAACTGCAGTGGCGTGCGTTCGGGCGAGGGCACTTCGCTGGCCAGGCGAATGGCGCGGATCGGCGAGCGCTGCGCGGGGTCTTCGTAGAAACCCATCGGGTCCGGGCCACGCGGGATCACGCTGAGCAACTCCATGCCCTTGACCACGCGGCCGACCACGGTGATGTTGCGGTCAAGCTGGCGCGGCGATTGCCCGGTGACCACATACAGCTCGGCGCCGATGCTGCTGTCTTCGTCGTTGTTGCGGCCGGCGCCCAGGGTGCCGTAGCAATGCGCCAGCCAGGTCTTGCCGCTGGCGCTGTCGCGCCCGACCGGGAAGCCGTCGACAAAGCCCACCTGCGCTGCCCAGCCATCGCTGTCGGGCAGGCGCTGGAAGTCCAGCCCCTGCGATGGGCGTTCAAATTCGGCCGGCAGGTGCGTCTTCGCCGAGCCCAGCGACTTGGCCTTGGCCGCCGTCTCGCCATCCGGGTCGCCGAACTGCACCACGAAGTTGTCCTGCGAGCGATAGATGCTGAGCCCGTCCCAGAAGCGTTCGTGTGCCAGCGTGCGGATATTGCCCACGTGCGCCGGCGTAAACTGCGGCGCCAGCTCGATGATGACCCGTCCGCCATCCAGCTCCAGGTACAGCGTGCGCTCGGGGTCGAGCACGCGCCATGCGCTGGCCGGCGAGGCGTCCAGGATCTGTTGCGGGCTGCGATAGGCCGCGTTGGCGGCAATCGGTAACACCAGGGCAAGCAGGCAGGCGGAAGCAACAGTGCGCAGCAGCATGAAGGCAGCCAGTCGGGAAGAAGCCTGATTCTTGACCAATGCGCGCAGGGGCGCAAAGCGTGGGTTCGCAACGCGCGGCATCGACGACGTATGCGCCGTGAATGCCGGCCGACCCATGCCTGCCCACAGAAGTCAGTGCCCAGCATGCGCCGGCGCTGCAATCGCGCGCCGGTCTGCCGGTCAGCGCGCCGGCTTGCGTTTGACGTAGAGCTGTTTGCGCACGCGTGCCACCACCTCGCCATCGCGGTTGTGCACGCTGTTTTCGAACCAACGCAGGTACTTCTCGCCAGTGGCGGTGGCATCGCGCAACTCGTTCAGCACGCTATCGTCGATGACGAAATCCGCGCTCACCGTGCCGCGCCCGGGTTTGACGAACTCGATGCTGCCGGCCTTGTCCCACACGTAGTAGTCGCGCCCCAGATTCTGCATGGTCAGCAGCATCCAGAACGGGTCGGTCATCGCGAACAGGCTGCCGCCGAAATGGGTGCCGACGTAATTGCGATTCCACGGCCGCTGGCGCAGCTCCACGCGGGCATGGCGATAGTCGGCCGACAACGCGGTGACGTGGATCCCGGCGAACAGGTACGGCGGCCACAGGTTGAGACCGAGCGTGAACAGGGAAGCGCGCATGCGGCCAGGGTCCATGTCAGGGCGGGTCTGCAGCATGCCATTTGCATACGTATGGTGGTTGTTGCGGTGCCGGCAGACCGGGGGCCGTGCCGGCCGCGCTTAAAACACCAGCGACGACATCTTGCGGCGGTAGCGGCCGACCAGGTCTTCGTCTTCGATCACCCGAAACGCATCGATCAGGCTACGTCGCGGCAGGTTGTCGTCGAAGGCACGGTCCTGCCGCAGCATTTCCAGGAACTGCTCCAGCGCGGCCTCGTCGTGGCCGTCGAGCAGGTGGCGCACGCCAAGCAGATGGCGCGCGCGCAGGTCGGCGCCGCTGGCGGCAACGGCGGCCTGCAGGGCGTCGGCATCCGGCGCATCCTTGAGCACATTGGCAAAGCTCAGCCGGGCCTTGGCGCGCACCGCACGGTCGTCGGTGGCCAGGTTGGCGGGCAGCGCGTCGATCAACTGCTCGGCCTCGGCGGTGTCGCCGGTCTTGAGCAGCGCCAGCGCCAGATCCAGCTTGAGCTCGTCCTTGTCCGGCTCGGCGGCGATCGCCTCACGCAGCGCGGCGACCTGGTCCTGCGGCTCGAGCGGGGCCGGCGGCAGTTCTTCGGCGACCTGCGGCTCGGCCGGCAGCACACCGTGCTGGGTCAGGAATTCGCGCACCTGGCCTTCCGGCATCGCGCCCGGGAAGCCGTCGACCAGCTCGCCGCCCTTGACCAGGAATACCGTCGGCACCGAGCGGATCTGGAACGCGGCGGCGATCTGCTGCTCCTTGTCCACATCGACCTTGGCCAGCTCGAAGGCGCCGTTGTAGTCGGCGGCGAGCTTTTCCAGGATCGGCGTCAACGACTTGCAGGGGCCGCACCAGGTGGCCCAGAAGTCCACCAGCACCGGTGTCGTCAACGATTTCTGCAGGACCTCGGTCTCGAAGGTGTCGGTGGTGGCATCGAATACGTGCGGCTTGTCGGACATGGGCTTCCAGAAGTGATGGCGGCAACAGTGGGAGGTAATGGTGGCAAACCGGGCCGACACAAGGCTGGCCAGGCCAGGCGCACCGGCGTGCGGTCGGCTGCCATGCCGGAAGGGGTTCACGTCACGCGCGCCCGGCACGACAATGCCGCGTCCTGGCGGCGCAGCCTGCGCCCGGCGTTGGAGCAAGGCAATGACAAGCATCGATGGCACCCAGCGCTACCTGGGCCTGGTCGCCGCAACCGTGTTCGTGCTGGCGGTGGCCGGCTTCGGCGTGGCCCTGCCCGGTTACCTGCAGGCCAGCCATCCTGTTGCGCTGCTGGGTGCCAACGGGGTGCCGCATGCGTTGGGCTTCAACCTGCTGGCGTTCGTGCTGGTCGGTGCGCTCGGAATGGCCACCGGGGTCAGCCTGTTGGCGCGCATGCCGCCCAGGGCGAGTTGGAGCCTGCGCGTGGGCGGCCAGCTGGTCGTGCTGGCCGGCCTGGCCTTCGTCGGCATGGGCATGCTGCCGCTGGACCCCACCGACCTGGATGGCCGCGCCAGCCAGGCCCATGCCACTGCCTGGCTGTTGTGGGCGGTGGCGTTCGTACCCGGCATGTTGTTGCTCGCCGCCGCGCTGCTCAACCAGCCCGGCGCCCGCGCACTGGCGTGGCTGAGCCTGGGCGCGGGGCTGCTGGTGGCGGTGCTGGCGTTCGGCCCGCCTGGCCTGCTGCGGCAGGCGATCGCCCAGCGCCTGGCGTTCCTGGCCTGGGTCGGCTGGCTCGCCGTGGCGGCCTGGCGCTGGCCGGCCAGACCCGCCAGCTGAGGCCAGCGTTTGGAGCACCTGCTGCACTGCGGTACCCTGTGCCGCTTTGCACCGCCCGAGCATCCGCTCCCAATGTCCACCGTCGAACCGAACGCCTACGACCCGCAGCAGGTCGAAACCTCCGCCCAGCAGTTCTGGGATGCCGCCCGCGCCTTTCAGGTCGACGAAACTTCGGACAAACCGAAGTTCTATTGCCTGTCGATGCTGCCGTACCCGTCCGGTGCGCTGCACATGGGCCATGTGCGCAACTACACCATCTCCGATGTGGTCAGCCGCTACAAGCGCATGACCGGCCACAACGTGCTGCAGCCGATGGGCTGGGATGCGTTCGGATTGCCGGCGGAAAACGCGGCGATCAAGAACAAGACCGCGCCGGCCAAGTGGACCTACGCCAACATCGACCACATGCGCGGCCAGCTCAAATCGCTGGGCTATGCGATCGACTGGTCGCGCGAGTTCGCCACCTGCACGCCCGAGTACTACGTGCACGAGCAGCGCATGTTCACCCGGCTGATGCGCAAGGGCCTGGCCTATCGCCGCAACGCGGTGGTGAACTGGGACCCGATCGATCAGACCGTGCTGGCCAACGAGCAGGTCATCGACGGCCGCGGCTGGCGCTCCGGCGCGCTGGTGGAAAAACGCGAGATCCCGCAGTGGTTCCTGCGCATTACCGACTATGCGCAGGAACTGCTCGACGGCCTGGACCAGCTGGACGGCTGGCCGGACTCGGTCAAGACCATGCAGCGCAACTGGATCGGCCGCTCGGAAGGGCTGGAGATCCAGTTCGACGTGCGCGATACCGACGGTGCTGCGCTGGACCCGCTGCGCGTGTTCACCACCCGGCCGGATACGCTGATGGGCGTGACCTTCGTATCGATCGCCGCCGAGCATCCGCTGGCGTTGCATGCGGCCAGGTCCAACCCCGAGCTGGCGGCGCTGCTGGAAACGCTCAAGCACGGCGGCGTCTCCGAAGCCGAGCTGGAAACCCAGGAAAAACGCGGCATGGCCACCGGCCTGACCGCGGTGCATCCGATCAGCGGCGAGCAGGTGCCGGTGTGGGTGGCCAACTTCGTGCTGATGGGCTACGGCACCGGCGCGGTGATGGCGGTGCCCGGCCACGACCAGCGCGATTTCGAGTTCGCCAACAAGTACACGCTGCCGATCGTGCAGGTGGTCAAGCTGCGCGAGCCGCGCAACGACGACGAGCAGAGCTGGGACGCCACCCAATGGCGCGACTGGTACATCGACAAGAGCCGCCCGCTGGAGCTGATCAATTCGGCCGAGTTCGACGGCCTGGATTTCGGTGGCGCCTTCGAGGCATTGGCCGAGCGCTTCGAGCGCAAGGGCCAGGGCCAGCGCCGGGTCAACTACCGCCTGCGCGACTGGGGCGTCAGCCGCCAGCGCTACTGGGGCTGCCCGATCCCGGTGATCTATTGCGCCAAGTGCGGCGCGGTGCCGGTGCCGGAAGACCAGCTGCCGGTGGTGCTGCCGGAGAACGTGGAATTTGCCGGCACCGGTTCGCCGATCAAGACCGACCCGACCTGGCGCCAGACCACCTGCCCGGACTGCGGCGGCGCGGCCGAGCGCGAGACCGACACCTTCGACACCTTCATGGAGTCGAGCTGGTACGTGGCGCGCTACACCAGCCCCAACGCACGCGACATGGTCGACCGCCGCGCCAACTACTGGATGCCGGCCGACCTGTACGTGGGCGGCATCGAGCACGCGATCCTGCACCTGATGTACTTCCGCTTCTATCACAAGCTCATGCGCGACGCGCGGCTGGTGGACAGCGACGAGCCGGTGACCAACCTGCTCACCCAGGGCATGGTCATCGCCGACACCTTCTATCGCGATGCCGACAACGGCGGCAAGGACTGGATCAACCCGGCCGATGTCGAGATCCAGCGCGACGAGCGCGGCCGCGTCACCGGCGCGGTGCTGATCGCCGATGGCCAGCCGGTGCACATCGGCGGCACCGAGAAGATGTCCAAGTCCAAGAACAACGGCGTGGACCCGCAGTCGATGGTGGCCAAGTACGGCGCCGACACGGTGCGGCTGTTCTCGATGTTCGCCGCACCGCCGGAGCAGTCGCTGGAATGGAACGAGGCCGGCGTCGATGGCATGGCGCGCTTCATGCGCCGGCTGTGGGTGCAGGTGCACAAGCATGTGGGCGAGGGCGCTGCCGCCGCACTGGATGCCGCCGCGCTGAGCGCCGAGCAGAAGGCGATCCGCCGCAAGACCCACGAAACCATCGGCAAGGTCAGCGACGACTACGGCCGCCGCCACAGCTTCAACACCGCGATTGCCGCGGTGATGGAGCTGTCCAACGCGCTGGCCAAGTTCGACGATGCCAGCGCCCAGGGCCGTGCGGTGCGCCAGGAAGCCCTGGAAGCGATGGTGCTGCTGCTCAACCCGATCACCCCGCACGCCAGCCACGCCTTGTGGCAGGTGCTGGGCCGCGGCGAGACGCTGCTGGAAGATGTCGCGTTTCCGCAGGTGGATGCCGCCGCGCTGGTGCGCGACGCGCTGACCCTGGCGGTGCAGATCAACGGCAAGCTGCGCGGCACCATCGAGGTCGCTGCCGATGTCGGGCGCGAGCAGATCGAAGCGCTGGCCCAGGCCGAGCCGAACGCGGCCAAGTTCCTGGACGGCCTGAGCGTGCGCAAGATCATCATCGTGCCCGGCAAGATCGTGAATATCGTGGCGGGCTGATCGTTGCTGAGCGGTCGGGTCGCCATTGCCGATCCGGGCAGGTTCCCGGAGCGGCGTGGCCACCCGGTGCAAGCTCGCTGCGGCGGTTTTGGCACTGTGTGGCATTGGCGCGTGGTGCTGCGCCGGTAGGGTTGCCGCAGCGGTGTTTGGCAAATCACTACATCGGCGCAGCGCGACGCGCGGGTGAGGTTTCCGCGATGGTTCCTGGCAGTTCATTGCAATGGCGCATGGCGATGCGCAGGTGAGATTGCCGGGGTGGCTTGTGGTCATTCATTTCACTGGCGCGTGGCGACGCGTTTGTCATTCCTGGGCGCCGCGTTTTTTCGCGGCGCCCTCTCAAGCCCCGTTCACGCGGCGTCGGGCAGGCTAGCCGCCTGTTGCCGCCGCCGGGGCGCTCATCCAGACTGTGCCCATGATTCGATTTCCTACTGCCTTCGCTGCGTCCCTCGTGCTCGTCTCGAGCCTCACCGCCTGCGGCTTCCATCTGCGCAACTCGCTGGCGCTGCCGCCGGATACGCCTGCGGTGAAGGTGCAGTCCGCGGTGCAGTACAGCGAGCTGGCCAAGTTGCTGCGGCGTGGCCTCAAGGCCGCCGGCGCCACCCTGGCCGACGAAGATGCCAAGACCGGCTTTGCGCAGGTGCAGGTGTTGTCCGAGCGTTGGGGCGATCTGCCGATCGCCATCGACAGCCAGGGCCGCGCGCAGGAATACAGCCTGCGCTATGCCGCCATCTTCACCGTCACCACCGCCAACGGCTCGGTGCTGGTGCCGCAGCAGGTGATCGAGCTGTCGCGCGACTACGTGTCGCCACCGGTGGATGCCACCGGTACTGCCACCGAGCGCGAGATCCTCGCCAACGAATTGCGCAAGGACATGTCGGCCTCGATCCTGCGGCGCATCGACAGCGTCGTGCGTGCGCGTGTGGAGCGGGGCGAGACGCTGGAAAGCACGCCCAGCGCGCCGCTGCAGCCGGCTCCCACACCGCCGGTGCAGCCGTCCACGCCGGAATCGAGCGTGCCGGCGGCGCTGCCGCCCGCTTCTTCGTCGAATAACTGAGCAGCTGGTGATCAGCCCGTCCGCGTATCTGCCGGGCAACCGCGCCCGGTGTCCGGAATTGGCTTGCGCCAGGCGCATGTCGCGCTTGCTGCGCGGTGACCATGCCCCGACGATCGCTGCCGACGCTGTCTTGTGCGTGACGGTGCAGTGGCGCGTGCCTTCGTAGTCATGGAACTTACGTAGTCATGGAACTTCGCCCAGAACAGCTCGCCGGCCAGTCCAACCAGCCGCTGCAGCCTGTCTACCTGATCGCCGGTCCGGAGACCTTGCGCGTGCTGGAAGCAGCCGATGCGGTGCGCGCACGCGCGCGTGCCGAAGGCATCAGCGAGCGCGAGGTCTTCGATGCCGATGGGCGGGAGTTCGACTGGAACCAGCTGGATGCGACCTTCAACGCGCCCAGTCTGTTCAGTCCGCGCCGGCTGGTGGAAGTGCGCCTGCCCAGCGGCAAGCCGGGCAAGGACGGCGCCGAGGTCATCACCCGCTTCTGCGCCAACCCGCCGCCGGATGTGGTGCTGCTGATCACCGCCAACGACTGGAGCAAGGCGCACCAGGGCAAATGGGCCGATGCGATCGGCCGCATCGGCACCATTTCGGTGGCCTGGGCGATCAAGCCACACGAGCTCTCCGACTGGATCGAGCGCCGCCTGCGTAGCCACGGCCTGCGTGCCGACGCTGCGGCGGTGCAGCGCCTGAGCGAGCGGGTGGAAGGCAACCTGCTGGCCGCCGCGCAGGAAATCGACAAGCTGGTGCTGCTGGCCGATGGCAAGGTGCTGGACCTGGAGGCGATGGAGTCGCTGGTCGCCGATGCCGCGCGCTACGACGTGTTCCGCCTGGCCGAAACCACCTTTTCCGGGCAGCCGGCCGCAGCGATCCGCATGCTCGCCGGCCTGCGCGCCGAAGGCGAGGCGGTGGCTGCGCTGATGCCGATCCTGATCAAGGAACTGCTGCGCACCGCGTCCCTGGCCAAAGTGCAGGCCAACGGCGGCAACCTCGCTGCCGAAATGAAGGCGCAAGGCCTGTGGGAATCGCGCCAGGCGCCGTTCAAGCGCGCGCTGCAACGGCATCCCGAACCACGCCGCTGGGAGCGCTTCGTCGCCGAAGCCTCGCGGGTCGATCGCATGGCCAAGGGCCGCGCCGACGGCGACCCCTGGGTCGGCCTGGAACGCCTGCTGGTGGCCGTGGCCGAAGCCCGCGCGGTGAGATTGCTGGCGTGAACGCCGGCGATGCCGCCACCGCAGACCGCGCCTATGCCAACAGCGACGCGCGCTCCCTTTCCCGACATACCGCAACACCCGGCCAGGCCGCAGATGCGGCCATCCCCGGCAGCGCGGCTCCCACCTCGCCGCCCCCCGATCCCCGGCCCGCCGCGCCAGACCCTCGCTCTTCCGATTCCCGATTCCCGATTCCCGATTCCCGGCCTCACCCCGATTCCCAGCTCCATCTCTACTACGGCGGCACCTTCGATCCGATCCACCTGGGCCACCTCGCCATCGCCTGCGCCGCGCGCGACGAACTGGGCGCGCGGGTGCATCTGGTACCGGCCGCCGACCCACCGCACCGCCCCGCGCCCGGCGCCACCGCCGCGCAGCGCGCGCGCATGCTGGAGCTGGCGCTGGCCGACACGCCCGGGCTGGCGCTGGACACCCGCGAACTGCGCCGCGCCGGCCAGGGGCGCGCGCCGTCCTACACCGTCGATACCTTGCGCGAACTACGCGCCGAACTCGGCCCCACGACACCGATCGCCTGGCTGCTCGGTGCCGATGCCTTCGTCGGGCTGAGCAGCTGGCATCACTGGCAGGTCTTGTTCGAGTTGGCGCATTTCGTCATCGCCGCACGTTCGGGCACGACGCTGGACCTGGCCGCCGCGCCGCAGCTCGCCGCAGCGGTGCAGGACCGCTGGGCCGCCAAGGCGGGCGACCTGGCTATCTCGCCAGCAGGCCGCCTGTGGTCGCTGCAGCAGCCATTGCGCGGCGAATCGGCCAGCGCCGTGCGTGCGCGCATCGCCGGCGGCGGCGACTGGCAGGCGCTGGTGCCGGCGTCGGTGGCGGCCTTCATCGTGCACGAAGGCCTGTACGGCGATGCGCTGCCGACTCGCTGAACACGCAGCCGGCCGGACCGGCCTATAATTCACGCCAATTCCATCGAGTTACCCGCTTTGACCACCCAAGCCCAAGTCATCAAGACCTCCATCCCGAATCCGCCGCCGTCCGTGCCGGCCCTGCTGGCCACCGTGCGCGAGGCCGTGGAGGAGCTGAAAGCCAAGGACGTGGTCGAGATCGATGTGCGCGGCAAGTCCAGCGTCTGCGATTACATGGTGGTCGCCTCGGGTACCTCGACCCGCCACGTGAAGTCGATCGCCGAAGAAGTGGTCAAGTTCGCCAAGCGTCTTGATGTCATGCCGCTGGGCGTGGAAGGCGAGCGCGAGGCCGAGTGGGTGCTGGTGGACCTGGGCGATGTGGTGGTGCATGTGATGCTGCCGCGCGTGCGTGAGTTCTATGCACTGGAGCGCCTGTGGACAGTGGGCGACCAGCGTCCGGACGACGCGGACGCCGACCCCGAAGAGTGAGTGAGCCGGGCATGCCGCGCAATGCCCGACCCCCGACCGATGCGCCTGCCGCGCAGGCGCTGCAACAGCTGCGCAGCCAGGCCGGGCAACCGTCCGGCGCGCCGCTGTCGCCGGCACGCAAGCGCTTCGACCGCCTGCTGCGCGACCTGGAACGGCATCGCGCCGACCTGCAGGCCTGGCACCTCGCACGTTCGCAATGGCGCGAGCGTTACCACGCCCAATTGCAGCCCTTGCTCGAGCAGCGCCGCGCGGCCGACATTGCGCTGGTCGAAGCGCTCGACCGCGCGCATGCCACGGTCAAGTTGGGCAAAATCGATCGCGCCTTCCTGTCCGAGTTGCTGTGCGATATCGCCGCCCCGCTGATCGAGGCCGGCCACGAGGCACTACGCCCGATTTACGATCGCCACAGCGCCGTCGGTTACGACCAGGAAGTGGCCGAATCCGATGCGCTGATGAAGCAGATCCTCGGCCAGGCCTATGGCCTGGATGCCGATGAACTGGACGGCATCGATTCGCCCGAAGAACTCTTCGAACGCGTCAGCGAGCGGCTCGAGCAGGAGCGCGTGCAACAACAGCAACGCCACACGCAACGGCGCAAGCGTGCCGAGCAAAAGGCGGTGGTGGAAAATGCCGAGCCGCCTCCGTTGCGCGAGCTGTATCGCAAGCTGGCCGGTAATCTGCATCCGGACCGCGCCACGGACGCCGACGACCACGCTGCGCGCACCATCCTGATGCAGCGGCTCAACGCGGCCTACAAGGCCGGCGATCTGCTGGGCCTGCTCGAACTGCAGGCCGAGATCGGCCTGATGGACGCACGAGGCGTGGATGCGATGAGCGCCGCGCGCCTGCAGGACTATAACCGCGAGCTGGGCAGGCAGTGCAGGCAGTTGCAGCAGCAGCTACAGCAGCAGTCGGACGAGTTTTGCGCCGAATACGGGCTGGAGCTGCCGTCGCGCCCCAAGCCGGAGCGACTGGGCCGGTTGATGGCCCAGCTCAAGCGCGAGCTCGAAGACGACCTGATGGAGGCGCACCGGGGCTTGCGTGAGCTGGAAGATCCGCAATCGCTCAAGCGCTGGTTGAAGCTGCAGCGCGCCATGTCGGGCGCGCACGACGCCACCTGGTTCTGATCACGGTCTGAGCGTCGTTGTCAGCTTGCACACGCGACATTGCGGGTGCGCGCGCGTGCTTTGCGCAGTCTCGGTTGGACACGTTGCCAGTCGTGCAATCGAGACGCATGCACGCACGGCGTTCGCTAGCGGCAGGGCAACACTGCCGAACGGATGCCGGTCCGTTCGACAGCAGTGGCCGTGGCCCTTTTTTATAACGGCCAGCTTATAGTCGCAGGCTCACAACGGCCCACGCTCCCACGGCCCGGTGATCGCCAGCGTGATGCCCGGCGTCTGGATGTTGACGAACAAGGTGCGCGCCAGCGGGTCCCAGCAGGCGCCGCAGAACTCGCTATCGCGGTAATCGCCCTCGGCAATGGTCTTGCCGGCATCGGCGATCTGCTGTGAGGTGAGCTGCACGTTGTTCTTGGCCAGATAGAACGATTCGCCGGCGCGCGTCAGTCCGAGCAGTCGCGCGCCGGGGCCGTAGTCGTCCGGACTCTCGCCGCCGTCTTCGCACAGCACCAAGCCGCCGCGCGCGCTGACGGTGACGTTGTCCGGGTTGTGCGCGGCCAGCTGATTGCCGCTGACGAACAGCGCGCTCAGGCGCTGCGTGAACAGGTCCAGCACCCACACCGAGCCATTGCCGTAACCACGGCGGCCCTGCGCATCCACGCCGGTGCTGGTGTCGACGATGAAGAGTTTGCCGTAGCTGTACCAGATGCCTTCGCCACGGCTCATGCGCAGCGCGCCGTCTGCCCAGGCCTGCGCAAACGGCCCGCTCAGGGTGTCGTTGGCGCCGATGTCCGGGAATCCGGTCGGTGCCGCAATGCTGTCCAGATCGGGCTCGGCAATGTCCACCCATTCCAGCTGGAACTGCTGGCCGATGCTGGCGACGGTGAGATCGGCATTGCGCCGCCCGCGCACGCGTGCGGCCTGCAGCCGGCCACCGTTTTCCAGCGAGCCATTACGGCCACGGCGGTCGTTGGGAATGAAGCGATACAGCCCGGCCTTGTTGCGATCGTCTTCGGTGAGATAGACGATGCCGGTGCGCGGATCGATCGCCACCGCCTCATGGCTGAAGCGGCCCAGTCCGACCAGCGGCCGGCCGGTGGTGCGCTGGCTGTCCGGGTCCACTTCGAACACGTAGCCGTGCTTGCGGCCGGTGCTGGACACCGCGTTGGTCTTGATCTCCTCGCAACTCAACCAGGTGCCCCACGGCGTCGGGCCGCCGGCGCAGTTGACCAGCGTGCCGCCCAGGCTGGGCTCCAGGCTGCCCCAGCCGCGGCGGCCGTAACTTAAAGTGGTGGTGCCGCCCCCGGCTGGTTGGGTGCCGCTGACGATGCCGGTGTCGTACATCGCCGGCGCGCGGAACGGCGTGGCCGCACCGCGTTCGTGGTTGCGGATCAGCACATAGTCCAGGCCGCGCAGCGGATCGCTGCCCGGACGCCAGTCGGGCCGACGCAGGCCGACCACGGCCATGCCGTCATGGCGGTCGGGGCAGGGCTGCCCATCGTCCATGCGATCGCCGCTCCAGCCGAACGAGCGGTAGCTGAAACCGCGCGGCAACTGCAGCAACGGCAGCCCGGTGCTCTGGTCGGCGACCGGCGCGAGCGGACCATACCGGCTGGGGACCGGGGCAAGCTGCAGCGGCGGCGAGGCGCTGTTGGCGGCCTGGGCCTGGCGCGATTGCAGTGCGCTCAAACTGCCAAGCGCACCGGCGGCCATCACGGCGGCGCTGCCCTTGAGCACCTGGCGGCGGGCGGGATCGAAAATCGGCATCGAACGACTCCTGCGGGCTGGGTAGTGCGCCGACGCTAGAAGCCCGCTGTAACCGCACCATGACACCGGTGCGATCGACCCGGTTCCGATGCCCAAGCTGTGACGCGGATATCATATGGTCATGAAATGCCGACTTATCGCTACCGGCGAGCGCGCACCGGCCTGGGTGGCGCAGGGCTTTGCCGAATATCAGAAACGTCTGTCGCACTGGATGCCGCTGGAGCTGGTCGAGATCGAGCCCGGCTTGCGCGGCAAAGGGCGCGACGCGCAACGTGCGATCGACGACGAAGGCCGCCGCGTGCTTGCCGCGTTGCCCAAGAACGCCTACGTGGTTGCGCTGGATATCCCGGGCCGCCCGCTCAGTTCGGAACAGCTGGCCCAACGCATGGAGCACTGGCGCGGGCAGGGCCGCGATCTGGCGTTTTTGATCGGCGGCCCCGAAGGTCACGCCGCCAATGTGTTGAAAACCGCCAGCGAAAGCTGGTCGATCGGCCCGCTGACCCTGCCGCACATGCTGGTGCGCCTGATCGTCGCCGAGCAGCTGTATCGCGCTGCGGCGATGCTGGCCAATCATCCGTATCACCGCGCGTAAGTGGCATGCGCGATTGCAGTGATCCGCGCGTAGCCGCTGCGCTTTCGAGATGGGTGTGCGGGCAAGTAGCCGGGCGCACCCTCAACCCAATCCGCGAGACCGCACGTCGTCGTGTGCACGCAAGGCGCAATGCATTGCTGCGCATGCAACAGCTGAAACCGTGGCCTCGCAGTAGCCGGCTGCGCGACGCTCGACGCTGCGGCGCCCGGGCATCCGGGTCGCCGCAGGGACGACGCATCAGTTCAACGAAAAACTCACCGGCACCAGGCCATATGCCTGCACGGCCTGGCCGTTCTGCATCGCCGGCTGGAAGCGCCAGTTGCGCAGCACCTGGCTGCGTGCCGCCAGATCGAGCGCACGATGACCGCTGCTGGTCTGCACGCTCACCTCGGCCGGGCGGCCATCGGTGCCGACCAGCACGCGCAGCACCACCGTGCCCTGCTGTCCGGCACGCAATGCCGCCACCGGGTAACTCGGCGCCGGCGAGCTCAGATACTGCAGCTGGCCTGCCTCGACCGGGCCGCTGGGTGCGGCCATCGCCGGCGCGCTGTCAGACACCGTATCCGAGACCGCGGGTAAGGCGAGTGGTGCGTTGTCGACCACGGCCGGCTGACTGACCACCGGGGTCTGTACCTGCACCGGCACGGTGGTCGGTGGTGTGTGCGTTGTCTGCGGCGTGAACTCCACCACAATCGGGAACACCGGTGGCGGCGGTGTCTCGATGGTGATGGGCATGACCCAGCGTTCTTTCGGTGCGGGCTGTTGCGGAATTGCTCGGTACGAGAGCGGTATCAACAACAGCCCGCCGGCCAGCAAGTGCAAGGCCACCGCCGTGCTCATCGCCAGAACGCGCGAGGTGTCGATGCCTGTGGATCGGGAAGAAACCTGCGATTGCGTGCGAACCATCATCCACCTCCTCAACGGAACTGCGGAAAGGAACTGCGCGGCCCGGACGCGCGACACCATCCGGTAGCGTAGGTTTACCGCGACCTTTGCACCGACACAAGTGATTTCGATGCGCGGGAGGTCGGCTGGCGGACTCGCCCCGCTCGCATCGATCCGCACACATTGGTCGGCGTGGCAGGCTCGTGTGCGGAAGGGGGGGGAAGCTGTCATCGCAAGGCGAGGCACCAGAACGTCGGTTGCCCAACAAAAAACTGCCCTCGAAGAGGGCAGTCTGGAGAGCAAACCCGACGCGATCGCGATCCGGTCAGCGACCCAACTCGAACGTCACATCCAGGTTGATCGACAAGGTGCTCTCGCCCGGGGCGACCTGGGTGTCCATTTCGGCCTTGGCCGAGCGCATCGAGGCGGCCATCATCATCGGGCGCGCGCCGCCGCCGCTGCGGCCTTCGGAGATGCTGACGATGCGACGCACCTTCAGGCCCAGCGACTTGGCGTAGGTGTCGGCGCGGGCCTGGGCCTTCTTCAAGGCGGCCACGCGGGCTTCGTCATACGCGGGTTCGGGCTGGTCGACTGAGAAGCTGGGGCCGTTGATGTCGTTGGCGCCCTGGGCGACCAGCGCGTCCAGTACCTTGCCCAGGCGCGAGATGTCGCGGACCTTGAGGCTGACCGTGTTGCTGGCCTGGTAGCCATTGATCCTGGGCGCTTCGTTTTCTTTGTAGGTGTACTGCGGGCTGAGGTTGATGCCGGTGGTCTGCACGTCCTTGTCGGCGATGCCGGCGGCCTTGATCGCGGTCATGACCTTGCTCATCTGCTCGGCATTCTGGCGCATGGCGGCGTTGCCGTCGGCAGCCTGGGTGACCACGCCGGCCGACAGCGTGGCGATGTCCGGGATGCGCTTGGCGTCCGCCTCGGCCGACACGTGGAGCAGGGTGCCGTCGTTGGGAATGGTGTAGCTCGGAGCGGTCTGGGCGTGGGCGGTCATGGCGGTTCCGGCAGCGATGGACAGGGCCAGCAACAACGGTGTGAGGGTGGTACGCATGAGATCTCCTTGTCTGTACTGCGAGCGTGTTGCGGGTTCGATGAACATGTTGTGAGTCGGACGCGACCACTGCCGCCCGGATCGGCAAGCGGGCGGGGAGGAGCAACAGGTATGCTGGAGGGATGCTCTATCTCGCCTCCCGGTCGCCGCGCCGACAAGAACTGCTGCAACGCCTGGATGTGCCTTTCCAGACCCTGCAACTGGACGTGCCCGAACTGCGCACCGCCGACGAATCGCCTGCGCAGTACGTGCAGCGCGTGGCGCTGGACAAGGCGCGTGCCGGCCTGGCGCAGGTGCAGGCCGGCGACCCCGATGCGATCGTGCTTGGCTCCGATACCGAGGTGGTGCTGGGCGAGCGGGTATTCGGCAAGCCGGTCGATGCGCACGATGCGATCGCCATGCTGAGCCTGCTGTCCGGGCGTACCCACCAGGTACTCACGGCCGTGGTTCTAGTCTGCGCACACCGCGCGCCGGTGCAGGCCTTGGTGGTGTCGGAGGTGACCTTCGCCACGCTCGATGCTGCGCAGATCGCCGCTTACGTGGCGTGCGGCGAGCCGATGGGCAAGGCCGGTGCCTATGCGATTCAAGGCCGCGCCGAACGTTTCATCAGCCATCTGTCCGGCAGCTATTCCGGCGTGATGGGATTGCCGCTGTTTCACACCTCGCAGTTGCTCACAGCCCTCGGAGCGCATTGATGTCGGAAGAGATCCTGGTCAACGTCACCCCACGCGAAACCCGCGTCGCGGTGATCGAGAACGGCATGCTGCAGGAGCTGCATATCGAGCGCGGCTGGCGTCGGGGCGTGGTCGGAAACATCTACAAGGGCAAGGTGCAGCGGGTGATGCCGGGCATGCAGGCGGCCTTTGTCGAGCTGGGTCTGGAGCGCGCCGCGTTCCTGCACGCCAACGACGTGGTGCGTCCGGCGCCGGCACCGGCCAGCGTGGTCGATACCGAAGAGACGCCGATTCCGCCGCCGCCGGCGGCCTCGGTGCCGATCGTGGAGCTGCTGCGCGACGGCCAGGACATCGTGGTGCAGGTGGTCAAGGACCCGATCGGCACCAAGGGCGCGCGGCTGACCACGCAGATCAGCATCCCTTCGCGCTACCTGGTGCTGCTGCCGCAATCCAAGATCGTCGGGGTGTCGGCGCGGATCGAGGACGAGGCCGAGCGGCTGCGCCTGAAGACCATCGTCAGCGAGGTCTCGGCCCAGCACGGCGGCTTCGGCTACATCATCCGCACCAACGCCGAAGGCCAGCCGGCCGAGGCGCTGGCCGAGGACATCGCCTACCTGTCGCGGGTCTGGAACGTGGTCGAGCGACGCGGCCGCGAGGCGCCGCCGTGCAGCATCATCTACGAGGACCTGAGCCTGCCGTTGCGTGCGGTGCGCGATCTGATCCGCCGCGACGTGGAAAAGGTCAAGGTCGACTCCAACGAGACCTTCGTGCAGCTGCAGGCATTCGTGGCCAAGTACATGCCGGTGCTGGCCGAGCGGCTGGAGCTGTACACCGGCGACCGGCCGATCTTCGACCTGTACGGGGTCGAGGACGAGATCGGGCGCGCGTTGAACAAGCAGGTGCCGCTCAAGTCCGGCGGCTATCTGGTGATCGACCAGACCGAGGCGATGACCACCATCGACGTCAACACCGGTTCGTTCGTCGGCCAGCGCAATCTCGAGGAAACCGTGTTCCGCACCAACCTGGAAGCTGCGCAGGCGGTGGCGCGGCAGCTGCGGCTGCGCAACCTGGGCGGCATCATCATCATCGACTTCATCGACATGGACGACGCCGAACACCGCCGCCAGGTGCTGCGCACGCTGGAAAAGGCACTGGCGCGCGATCATGCCAAGACCACCGTGTACGAATTCTCGCCGCTGGGCCTGGTGGAGATGACCCGCAAGCGCACTGTCGAAAGCCTGGAGCGGCAGTTGTCGGAAACCTGCGGCCAGTGCAGCGGGCGCGGCACCATCAAGACCGCCGAGACGGTGACCTACGAGATCTTCCGCGAGATCACCCGCGCGGTACGCCAGTTCGATGCCGCGCGGCTGCTGGTGATCGCCTCGTCGAAGGTCGTCGCCCGCATCACCGATGAAGAATCGGCGGCCGTGGCCGAGCTGGAGGAATTCCTCGGCAAGAGCATCCGCTTCCAGTCCGACGACCAGTATCTGCAGGAGCAGTTCGATGTGGTGCTGCTGTGAGGCGGGGAATGGAGCGTCGGGAATCGGGAATGGGGGTGGAGCGAAAGGCGCTCTGCGGGGTGCCGGTGACATCTTTAGAATGGCGGCGCGCGCGGATGGATGATCGTGCGCGCGGCGCGGTTTGTGCTCCTGCGATTCCCTATTCCCTATTCACCATTCCCCGCCGTTAATGCCCACCCCGCTGCGCCGCCGTCTCCGCCTGTTTCGCCGCTATGCGATCACCGCCACTGCGCTTGCGCTGGTGGCGATCGCGTTGTTGGTGGGGGCGGCCAGCCAGGCGTTGCCGTTGGCCGAGCAGCGGCCGCAGCAGATCGCTGCGTGGCTGAGCCAGCGCGCCGGCCAACCGATCGCCTTCGATCGCCTGCAGACCGAATGGACCCGGCGCGGCCCGCTGTTGCGGCTGGATGGCTTGCGGATTGGCCCGCATGGCGAGGTGCGCGTGGGCCAGGCCGAAATCCTGCTGGCGATGTACGCCGGCCTGTTGCCGGGCCACTCGCTGACCGAGGTGCGTCTGCGTGGCCTGGCGCTGACGCTGCAACGTAGCGACGATGGCGTGTGGTCGGTGCAGGGCCTGCCTGCCGGGCGGCATTCGGACCCGTTGGAATCGCTGCGCCGCCTCGGCGAGATCCAGGTGGCAGAGGCGCGCCTGCGCGTGGCCGCACCGTCGATCGGCGTGGATACCAGGCTGCCGCGCATCGACCTGCGCCTGCGCGTCAACGGCTCGACGGTGAACGTCGGCAGCCGCGCCTGGATCGACCTGCAGCGCGCACCGTTGACCACGGTGATCACGTTCGATCGCGACAGCGGCGACGGCAGCGCATACGCGCAAGCCGACCCGGCCGATCTGGCCGCATGGGCGTCGTTGCTGCAGTTCGGCGGCATGCGCGTGGACGGCGGTGGCGGACGCCTGCAGGCCTGGGCGCAACTGCGCGCGCGCCGGATCACCGCGGTCACCGTGGATGCCGATCTGCAGCAACTGCGATTGTCCGGCGCGGCATTGCCCGACGAAGCCGCACGCCGCACGTTGGTGTGGGAGCGGCTGCAGGCGCGCGCGCGCTGGCAGACCATCGACGGCGGTTGGCGGATGGATGCGCCGCTGCTGCGGTTGGGCCAGGCGGCCCGGCTGCAGCGGCTGGACGGGCTGAGCATTGCCGGCGGGCGGCGTTATGCGGTGGTGGGCAAACAGGTCGATGTTTCCGGCCTGATCGCGGCGGCGGCATTGAGCGAGCAACTATCGCCTGGCTTGCGGCGCTGGCTGAGCCTGTCCAGACCGCAGTTGCGCCTGGCCGATCTGCAGATCGCAGGCGAGCAGGGCGGGGCGGTGCGGGCGCAGGGCCGGATCGAGGAGCTGGGCTTTCTTCCGGTGGGCAACGCGCCAGGCATCAGCGGCCTGCGTGGCCGGATCGATGGCGATGCGCAGGCGATTGAGCTCGACCCCGCACCGGATGCCACGCTGCGCTTCGACTGGCCGAGCGGTTTCGGAGTGGTGCACGAGCTGCAGCTGGCCGGCGGGATCGTGGGCTGGCGCGATGGCGCCGGCTGGCAGGTCGCCACGCCGGCGCTGCGCGTGCAGGCCAAGGACTACGGCGCCACTGTGCGCGGCGGGCTGTGGTTCCAGAACGATGGCAGCCGCCCGCGCATCCAGCTGGCCACGCAACTGGACGATGTCGCCCTGCCGGTGGCGCGCAAGTTCTGGATCCGCTCCAAGATGAGCAAGGCGGCCATCGACTGGCTGGACACGGCGGTCGCCGGCGGCGTGATCACCGGCGGCACCGGCCTGGTCAGCGGCGATCTGGACGACTGGCCGTTCGACAACAACGACGGCCGGTTCGAAGCGTTCGGCCAGATCCGCGACGGCGTGATCCCGTTCAATCCGGACTGGCCGGCGATGGAGCAGGTACAGGCCGATCTACGCTTCATCGGCAACGGATTTTCCCTTAAGGGCAAGGGCGAGCTGGCCGGTGCGCCGATCGCGCGCCTGGAGGCCGGCATTCCCAGCTTCGCCACCTCCGAGCTCTACGTGCGCGCCTCCACCCAGGCCGACGCTGCGCAGCTGTTGGGCATGCTGCGCAAGAGCCCGCTGGAGCAGCGCTATGGCGATACCTTGCGCAACCTCGTGGTGTCCGGCCCGGCAGCGGTGACTTTCGATCTGCTGCGCCCGCTACGCAGCAAGGGCGTGGGCGGGCATCTGCAAGGCACGGTGGCGCTGCAGGGCGCCAGGCTGGCCGATGCGCGCTGGGACCTGGCCTTCGACCAGGTCAGCGGGCAGGCCGAATACCGCGACACCGGTTTTGCCGCCGAGCGCTTGAGCGTGCAGCACCAGGGCCGTAGCGGCGAGTTGTCCTTGCGTGCCGGTGGCTTCGTGCAGGACCCCACGCAGGCATTGGAGGCGCGCTTCGGCGCCACCCTGGATGCCAAGGAACTGTTCGATCGTGCGCCGCAGATGGAATGGCTGCGCCCCTACGTGCATGGCAGCGCACCCTGGCAGGTGGGCGTGGATGTACCGCTGCCGACGCCCGGGCAAGCCGACCCGCAGGCGCTGTTGACGCTGCGCTCGCAGCTGGTCGGCACCACCCTGGATCTGCCCGCGCCGTTGGACAAGGCGGCAACCCAGCCGCTGGATACGCAGGTCAAGGTGGCCTTGCCGGTGGGCGATGGCGATATCGATGTGGCCTTCGGCAAGCTGGTCGCGCTCAAGGCCAGCAGCCAGGGCGACCAGACCGGCGTGCGCGTGGTGATGGGCACCGACACGGTCACAGAGCGTCCGCCGGCCAACGGCCTGGTGGTCACCGGCCGCACCGCCTCGCTGGATGCGATCGACTGGATCAGCCTGGCGCGCGGCAGCAGCGCGCCGGACACGCCGCCACTGCCGGGCCAGCCGGCAACGCCGAAGAAGGACGCGGTGCCGCTGCAACAGGTGGATGTGCAGGCCGACAGGTTGCTGATGATCGGCGGCGTATTTCCGCAGACGCGCCTGCGCCTGCGGCCGACCCGCGACGCGGTGGCGGTGACCCTGGACGGCCCATCGCTGGCCGGCCAGCTCAGCGTGCCCAATGCCGATGGCGCCGCCGTGCAGGGCAAGCTGAGCACGGTGCACTGGCAGCCGGTGGCCGCACCGCCCGAACCGGTTGTGCCCGAGCCGGGCGATCCGCTGGCCGGTGCGTTGCCGGAGCCGGCGCGCCGCGCGGTGGCCGAATTCGACCCGGTCTCGATCCCGCCGCTGTCGCTGGACATCGACGACCTGCAGGTCGGCAAGATGACCCTGGGCGCGGCCACCCTGCGCAGCAGCCGGTTGACCGACGGCATGCAGGTGGATCAGCTGCAACTGCGCTCCAACGACCAGAACATCGGCCTGACCGGTGCCTGGCGCGGCAAGGGCGATTCCGCCAGCACCCGGCTGTCGGCGCGGGTGAACAGCCGCAATCTCGGCAACCTGCTGCAGAACCTCACCCTGGGCGGCCAGCTGCGCGGCGGCGAAGGCCAGCTGGAACTCAATGCCGGCTGGCAGGGCTCGCCGACCGGGTTTGCGCTCGGTTCGCTGGATGGCGATCTCAAGATCGACGTGCGCAACGGCCAGCTGCTGGAAGTGGACCCTGGCGCCGGCCGCGTGCTCGGCCTGCTCAGCGTGGCGCAGCTGCCACGCCGGCTGATGTTCGACTTCCGCGATTTCTTCTCCAAGGGGCTGGCCTTCAACAAGCTGGACGGCCAGGTGCGCTTCGGCGACGGCTTCGCACGCACCGATGCGATCCGCATCGAAGGCCCGGCCGCCGACATCGCCATCCGTGGGCAGACCGACCTGCGCGCGCAGACCTTCGACCAGACCGTGGACGTGAACCCCAAGGCCGGCAATCTGCTCACGGTGGTTGGCGCGGTGGCCGGCGGTCCGGTCGGTGCGGCGGTGGGCGCGGCCGCCAATGCGGTGCTCGGCAAACCGTTGGGCGCGATCGGCGCCAAGACCTATCACGTCACCGGGCCGTGGAAGGATCCCCAGGTGGACGTGGTGGAACGCGACGTGCGCGAACGTGCGCCCAGCGCGCCGCCTGCAGCGGGCGCGCCAACGGCGGCTTCAGGCACGCCCGGCCGGTCGCCACGCTGACGCGCTCAATTGCGTGCGCGCTACCGGGTATTGGTGCCGAGTCGTCTCGGGGCTCTCAAGCCTTGCGGCGAGTCGATCGAACCCGGCACGCGCGCCGACGCATTCATGCACTCAGTCGACCGGACTGTCGCCGTCGCCATCGGCGCGCGCGAACATCGGCAGACGCAGGCGCGAGCGGTGCTCCTGCACCGGCGCCTGGTTGGCGCCGGCGACGCCGCGGAAATAGCCGCGCTGCCATTTCTCGCGCGCCGCGGCCGATTGCGCATCCGGCAGTTCCTGCAGAAACTGCGTGCGGCTGCGCGTCCACTCGGCATGCTGCCGGGCCAGTTGCGGCGCCTCGGACAAGGGCTTCCACTGCGGCTGCACCTGTTCGATCAGCTGTCGCGGCAGCGGGAACAGATGGCAGAACGGCTCACCGGCCGCGAAGCGCACCCGCCCGGGCCGGGTGAACTTCCAGTTCATGGTGAAGGTGTACGGGCTCCAGTCGGTTTCGACCATCCCGCTCAGGGCGCCGATGCCGTCCTTGGGCCGGTTCAGCGGCCCGGTGACGAATAGATCCATGCCGGTATCGGTACGAAACAGGCAGGGCACGTGGAAGGTCAGCACGCCGTAGCCGAAGTGGCTGATCGCCGGTGATGCGGTGCCTGCATCGGCGCCGATCCGGATCGCGTCCAGGTCGTCGCGCCCGTCCCAGCTGGCCTCGAAACCGGCCTGGCACAGCAGCTCCCAGCCATGCGCATTGGCGATCGCCAGCGGCAGGCAGCGGTAGGCATAACGCTGGTCGGTGGCGTCCATCCAGTCGCGCTCGTGCGGGGCGGGGCGGATGTCCAGCGTATGGCCATCCAGGACGTGGGCAGTGAGCTTCATGCGCGGGCCTCGGCGTGGCGATGGGCCCGCGATGATAGCCGTGCCGCATGTTCAGCCGAACGACTTGTCTCCCCGGCGCGCGGGCCCCATCCTGACCGCATGACCGATAACGCTCTCACTCTGGCCGAAACCCGGCTGTTGCTTCCTTCCGGCCTGGACACCGGCCATCTCGACCGCACCTTCGGCGCCCTGCTGGGCCCGGGCATCGACTTCGGCGACCTGTACTTCCAGCATTCGCGACGCGAGAGCTGGAGCGTGGAAGACGGCATCGTCAAGGACGGTGCGCATTCCATCGAACAAGGCGTGGGCGTGCGCGCGATTGCCGGCGAGAAGACCGGCTTCGCGTATTCCGACGATATCCAGCGCGACGCCTTGCTGGAGGCGGCGCAGTCCGCACGCGCGATCTCGCGCGAGGGCGGCGCGCAATCCACCCGTTCGCTGGTGCGCGGCAACGGCCGCGCGCTGTACCCGGCCACCGACCCGATCGACGACATGGACAGCGCGACCAAGGTCGAGTTGTTGCGCCGTATCGACCAATACGTGCGCGCGGCCGACCCGCGCGTCAAGCAGGTGATGGTGAGCCTGTCCGGCGGTGTGGACACGGTGCTGATCGCGCGCAGCGACGGCGTGCTGGCCGCCGACGTGCGCCCGCTGGTGCGCTTGAACGTGCAGGTGATCGTCGAACAGGGCGGACGCCGCGAGTCCGGCTACTCCGGCGGCGGCGGCCGTTACGGCTATGCCGAACTGTTCGCCGATGGCCGCCCGGAAGGCTTCGCCCGCGAAGCGCTGCGTCAGGCGCTGGTCAATCTGGATGCGATTCCGGCACCGGCCGGCGTGATGCCGGTGGTGCTCGGCCCGGGCTGGCCCGGCGTGCTGCTGCACGAAGCGGTGGGGCATGGCCTGGAAGGCGACTTCAATCGCAAGGGCACCAGCGTCTACGCCGGCCGCATCGGCGAGCGCGTGGCCTCGCCGGGCGTGACCATCGTCGATGACGGCACCCTGGATGGCCGTCGCGGCTCGCTCAATATCGACGACGAGGGCACGTCCACCCAGTGCACCACGCTGATCGAAGACGGCGTGCTGGTCGGCTACATGCAGGACACCCACAACGCGCGCCTGATGGGCGTGGCGCCGACCGGCAACGGCCGGCGCGAATCGTTCGCGCACCTGACCATGCCGCGCATGACCAACACCTACATGCGCGCCGGGCAGCACGATCCGCAGGAGATGATCCGCTCGGTGAAAAAGGGCATCTATGCGGTCAACTTCGGCGGCGGCCAGGTCGACATCACCAGCGGCAAGTACGTGTTCTCGGCCACCGAGGCCTACCTGATCGAAGACGGCAAGGTCACCGCGCCGGTCAAGGGCGCCACGTTGATCGGCAACGGCCCGGAGACCATGCAGAAGGTGCGCATGATCGGCAATGACCTGGCGCTGGACGAAGGCGTGGGCGTGTGCGGCAAGGACGGGCAGAGCGTGCCGGTCGGCGTCGGTCAGCCGTCGCTGTTGATCGACGGCATCACCGTTGGCGGAACGCAGGCCTGAGATGCGGGGAATCGGGAATCGGGATTCGGGAATCGCAACAGCGGGATGCGCGGGGCGTGACGGGTTCCGCTTGGATGGATCCGGGAGCCGGGATTTGGGATTGGCAACGGCCGGGATGGCCGTTGCGGGGCTGGATGGACCAGTCAGGCCCTCATTCGTCGCTTTCCGAAGCCGGTTCGCCGTCTTCCAATCCCGAATCCCCACTCTCCAATCCCTGCTCCTGAGACAACTCGCGCAATACCTGGAACAGCTCGCGGTAGGCGCGCGGCGGCTTGTTCTTGGCTCGCTCGTGGATGGCGTTGCGCACCAGTTGACGCAATTGCTGGCGGTCGGCGGCCGGGTAGGCTTCCAACAGCTCGGCCAGCGCCACGTCGCCTTCGGCGAGCAGGCGTTCGCGCCAGCGCTCGATGCGGTGGATCGCGGCTACTTCGCGGCGCGCGGTGTCGCTGTTGGCATCCAGCGCATCGCGGATCGCGGCCAGCGTTTGGTCGTCTTCGCGGCGCATGTGCTTGGCCAGAAACGCCAGCTGGCGCTTGTGCGCGATATGCGAGGTGATGCGCTTGCTCTCTTCGATATGCGGGATCAGCGATTCGGGCACCGGCAGCTTGGCCAGCTGCGCCGGAGTGAGCGCCACCAGCTTTTCGCCCAGGTCGAAAATTTCCAGCGCCTCGCGTCGCTGCTGGCTGCGGCTGGCGCCGCGAAATTCACCGGTGTCTTCGTCGCGTCCGCGCATTGCCAATACATCCCAAAACAGACTGATTAAAAATTCTGGCCATGCCGGCCAGCTCTTGCGTAGGAACCTCCATCAGGTCACTCGCACCATGAGACTAGGATAAAGCATTGAACGCACTCTCCTCCGAAACACGTGTCCACGACGACAGCCTGCAGCGCCTGGACGCGCTCACCGACATCGCGCAGCGCCTGCTCGAGCGCGCCCGTGCGGCCGGCGCCACCCAGGCCGAAGTGAGCTGCAGCGAAGAGCGCGGCCTGGACGTCAATGTGCGCCTGGGCGATGTGGAGACGGTGGAATCCACCCGCGACCGCGGCATCGCGGTCACCGTGTACTTCGGCAAGCGCAAGGGCAGCGCCAGCACCGCCGATCTGCAGGATTCCAGCCTGGAATCGACCGTTGCCCAGGCCTGCGCGATCGCCCGTTATACCGAAGACGACGTCGCCGCCGGCCTGGCCGACCCGGAGCTGATGGCGCGCGACTTCCCCGAGCTTGACAGCTGGCACCCGTGGGCGCTGGACGCCGACACCGCGGTGGACCTGGCGTTGGCCTGCGAGACCGCCGGGCGCGATGCCGATGCGCGCATCAGCAACTCCGATGGCGCCTCGGCCAGCACCGGGCTCAGCCTGTCGGTGTATGCCAACTCGCATGGCTTCATCGGTCGCGAGCGCGGCACCCATCATTCGATCAGCTGCGCGCTGATCGCCGGCCAGGGCGACGGCATGCAGCGCGATGGCTGGTACAGCAGCGCGCTGGCGCGCGAGGACCTGGAGGCGCCGGAAGCGATCGGCCGCCACGCCGCCGAACGCACCCTGGCGCGGCTGCAGCCACGCTCGCTGCCGACCGGCCAGCTGCCGGTGCTGTTCGCGCCGGAGGTGGCGCGCTCGCTGGTCGGGCACCTGCTCGGCGCGGTCTCCGGCGGCGCGCTGTATCGCCGCGCCAGCTTCCTGCTCGACAGTGTCGGCAGCAAGCTGTTCCCGGACTGGTTCAACATCGAAGAGCTGCCGCATCTGCGGCGCGGCCTGCGCTCGGCCGCCTTCGATGGCGAAGGCGTGGCGACGCGGCGTTCGGCACTGATCAGCGACGGCGTGCTGCAGCGCTATGTGCTGGGCAGCTACTCGGCGCGCAAGCTGGGCCTGCAGACCACCGCCAACGCCGGTGGCGTGCACAACCTGCAGGTCACGGCAAACGCGGGCGACCTGGCCTCGCTGATTGCCGGCATGTCGCGCGGCCTGCTGGTCACCGAGCTGATGGGCAACGGCGTCAATCCGGTGACCGGCGACTATTCGCGCGGTGCCGGCGGCTTCTGGATCGAGAACGGTGTGATCGCCTATCCGGTGGATGGTCTGACCATCGCCGGCAATCTGCGCGAGATGTTCGCCGGCATCGAAGCGGTCGGCAACGACGTCGATCCGCGCTCGCACGTCAAGATCGGCTCGGTGCTGCTCAACCGCATGACGGTGGCAGGCGACAGCTGAGCGCGGGTAACCAACCTGCTGCGCTCGGCGCCCGGTGGCGGTGCGCTTTGCCGCTCTCGTTTGCGGCAGTCGCCGGGAGCCACCGAGACCATGTCTTCCCGCACTGGTGGCTGGCTGAATCGTTGCTATAGTCCGCCGCACCACAACCATGCATGGGGAGACATGATGAGCGAATTCGAGTCGCACGCCGTACCGCCACCGCCGCCGATCGGGACCAGCACGCCGTCGGAGGAGCGCACCCTGGCGCTGGCCGCGCATCTGCTCGGCATCCTCACCTCCTTCATTGGCGCGTTGGTGATCTGGCTGATCAGCAAGGACGCCAGCCCGTCCAAGCCGTTCGCCAGCGATCAGGCCAAGGAAGCGTTGAACTTCCAGATCACCGTGATCATCGCCTATGTGGCTGCGGTGATCCTGACCATCGTGTCGTTCGGCATCCTGTTCTTCGTGCCGACGCTGGTATGGATCGCCAATCTGGTGTTTTGCATCCTGGCCGCGGTCAAGGCCAACAACGGCGAGCATTACCGTTATCCGTTCACGCTGCGCCTGATCAAGTAATCCGGCGCGGTGCGAACGACAAAGGCCCGGCAGCGATGCCGGGCCTTCGTCGTTTTAGGCGATGGCGCGATCAGTTCTGCGCCGGGGTGTTCTCGGCGAAGTACTCGTGACTGTCGGCATTGGCGATTGCCTGGGCCGGGTTGCTCTGCGCCAGGCTGCGTGCATCGGACTGACCGTACGCGCGGTCCTGGGTGCCGGCTATCACGGTGAAGTGGCTCATCTCATGCACCAGCGTGCCGGCCTTGGAGTCGGTACCGCGCACCGGCGCGCCCCAGAACGCGTTGCAGACGTAGATCTCATACGGCGCATTCGCATAGACGTAGGCGTAGGAGCTGTCGGTGCAATCGCAATTGACCGTGATCTGGCCGTTGTTCTGGTCCAGCGCATTGTCGATGTTGACGAAGTTGGAGGTGACCCGGCTGTAGCGCGAGGCATTGTAGGCACCAAACCAGGTGGTGTAACGCGCACCGGTGCTGCCTCCGTTGAGGTAGGTTCGCGCGTTCTGCGAGTACGTGCGGGCGGCATCGACCGCCGTGGCGATCTGGTTGGTGCGTGTGGTGCTGCAATTGAGGTAGTTGATGCCGTTGACCACCGCGGTCGGGCCGACGGCCAACTGGCGCTGCACGCCGCGGTTGACGCCGTCCAGCCACACCGTCAACGGCGCGCTGCCGGCCACCGCCGTCTTGCCATCGGCGGTCTTCAGCAGGCTGCCATCGGCCAGCGAGGCGTACCGCAGCGGCGAGCTGACGCGGATGGTGTAGTTGCCGCTGGTGGACAGGTCGTAGGCTGCAGCCAGATCGACCACGCCCTGCACGGTCTGGCCCGGCTTGAGGATGGTGAAGTCGGCCGCCTTGGGCAGGCCGCGCTTGACCAGGCGTCCGGTGTAGGGCACCGGCGCGCCATCGCGGCTCACTTCCAGGATGCCGTTGTCCAGCGATTGCAGCGGCAGCTGATAGGTCGGTACACGGGCGATCTGGCTGCCGTTGTTGGTGACGGTCACCGCGATCTTGCCCTGGTGTCGTCCGGCCTGATCGGCGACCGGCGCCAGTTCGATGGTCAACGGGACCGGGCCGCGCACGGACTGCGCCTGCGCCGATCCGAGCACGCCGACAACGGCCAACGTACCTGCTGCAAACGATGCGAGAAAAACGTTCTTCACCAGTGACTCTCCATGTGGTCGGGGGATGTCCGCGGACGCGGGCAGGTCAACCTAGGCAGAGCGAGCAAACGCAACAAGACAACCGATTGATGCTGTTTTTGGCCCGCTTGTGGTCATCCGGTGACAAAGGCGGACACCGATGGCGACAATCCAGGCGCAAATTGAGCGGCAGTTCGCGTTTTTGGATCAATCTGTAGAAATTCTTTTGTGAAAAATTAGGGGAAGAGAATTTACGTTATGTGACACAGCGCATCGCCTGCGGAGCGATGCTCTACAAACACACCGTGCGCTGGCGCACGGTGTGCGCAACGAGCGGCGGGATCGCTTGATCGGAGCGGGTATCGAAGTGCACGAGAGGGTGCGGTGCGCGTCCGCCGGGAGCGCGGTAGAGCCTGTGTCCAGTCCAGCGGTTGTCTGGGACCTTGGTCGCCGCCGTGACCGCAGGCCGCTGGCGGGTCGTCCGTCGGTCGTGCGCGGACGCAGCCCGGGGGGGGCATCTGTTGTCGGCCGGCCGGGGCGATGATCGGCGCACGCATGTCATTGCCCATGCCGGCCGATCACTGCTCGTGCGGCAATGTCTGCGCATGTCTGGCGTCTGGCGCCGGTACGAGGCTCGGCGCGGTTGTACGGCTGTACGGCCGCTCGAACGAACGCGGCGGCGCCCTAGTGTGCGCGGTCCACCGCAAACCGGCCCAGCGTCGCCAGCGTGTCGCCGGGCGGGCCGTAGGGCTGCAGGATGTCGTGCATGCGGGTGGCCAGTTCGGCCAGTTTGGCCTTGGCGCCGTCCATTCCGAGCAGGGCCGGATAGGTGGACTTGGCCTGCGCGGCGTCCTTGCCGGCGGTCTTGCCCAGCTGCGCCGAGCTCGATTCCACATCCAGGATGTCGTCGCGAACCTGGAACGCCAGGCCCAGCGCATCGGCAAACGCATCCAGGCGCTGCTGATCGTCGGCTGCTGCGGCGCCGGTCAGCGCGCCCATGCGCACGGCGGCGCGGATCAGTGCGCCGGTCTTGAGGGCGTGCATGCGCTGGAGATCGCCCAGCGATTGCAACTGGCCGGTGGCGTCGATATCCAGCGCCTGGCCGCCGCACATGCCGGCAGCGCCTGCGGCGGTGGCCAGACTCTGCAGCCAGCCGACCCGCAGTTCCGCACTGACCGGGGCCGCAGCCAATCGCTCGAAGGCGCGCGTCTGCAGCGCGTCGCCAGCCAGGATCGCAGTGGCTTCGTCGAAGGCGATATGCACGGTGGGTTGGCCGCGACGCAACGCGTCGTCGTCCATTGCCGGCAAGTCGTCGTGCACCAGCGAATAGGCGTGGATCAGCTCCACCGCCACGGCGGGCGTGTCCAGGCTGTCCTCGTCGGCGCCGAACAGCGCGCCGGTCGCATACACCAGCAGCGGACGCATGCGCTTGCCGCCGCCCAGCACCGCGTGCCGCATTGCGGCGTGCAGCCGCTGCGGCGCCAGCGCTGGGCTTGGCAGACAGGCCTCCAGGCTGCGTTCGGTGCGGCCGATCCAGTGTTCGAACAACGCCGAACTCACCTCAGCCGCCGTCCTGCGACGGCGCCTGGAAGGCTTCGGCCAGATCGGGGCGCGCGGGGTCGGTCAGCATGCGCACGCGCAGTTCGGCCTGTTCCAGCGCCTTCTGGCAGTCGCGGTACAGACCGATGCCGCGCTCGTAGGCGGTGAGCGATTGCTCCAGGCTCTGGTCGCCGACTTCCATCTTCTGCACGAGTTGCTCGAGTTCTTCCAGCGACTGTTCGAAGCGGGCGACCGGGGAGGTTTCGTTCAAGGATTTTTTGACCATCGCCAAAGTGTGCGGCGCGCAGGCAGGCGGGTCAATTCGCGTTGGCGTGGTCGCGCCAGCGCAAGGATGCGCCGTTGGCCTGCAGCCAGTCGCTCAATGCAGCCGAGACGATGCGGTCGCCGGCTGCCAGCACCTGGTCGTCGGCCCACAGGATCGGCAGGCGCACGCGTTGCCAGGGCGGCAGATCCAGTTCCTGCAGCAGGTGCTTGAGCAGATGCGAATGCGCGCGCTGCGGCAATACGATGCGTTCGCCACCCTGGCGTGCGCGCACCAGCAGCGGTTGCGCGAAGCGCAGGCCGGGTGCGGCTTGCAGCTGCAGGCACGCGCCGTCCGGCAGTGGCAGCGGTGTCGCGCCATCCCAGCACGCCTGCCATGACGCCTGCCACGCGGCGTGCGGACGCAGCAGGTACAGACACTGGCGCCAGCGCCGCACCTGCACCTGTTGCCAGGCAAAGCGGGCTTGCCGATCCGGCGCGTCGTCGTCGATTTCCCGCTCCAGTGCGGCCACGCCGTGCGCAGGCAGCGGTGGCGCCTGCGCTGCAGTCACCCAGGCACGCAGCAGCCGCGGCCGGCGTGCTGCCGGCTGTGCACGCAAGCTTTGCAGATCCAGTGCACCGGTGGCGGTCAGCAGGGCGGGCAGTAGCGCGGTGTCCTCTTGCAACAGCAAGTCGCTGGCATCGGCGCTCAGCTGCGCGCTGCGCGCCAGTGCCTCGGCGGCCTGCGGCCAACGCTGCTGCAGCACCGGCATCAGCTGGGTACGCAGGAAGTTGCGGTCGTGGCGGGCATCGGCATTGCTGGGGTCTTCGATCCACTGCAGGCCATGTGCCTGCGCATAGGCCAGTACCTCGGCGCGCGCGCGCTCCAGCAAGGGACGCCACAGCATGCCGGCCGCGAATGGACGCTGTGCGCGCATCGCGGCCAGTCCGTCCGGGCCGGAAGCGCGCAGTGCGCGCAGCAGGAAGGTTTCGGCCTGATCGTCGCGATGGTGCGCCAGCGCCAACCATTCGCCGGGCGCCAGTGCCTGGGCAAACGCGGCGTGGCGTGCATGGCGTGCCGCCGCCTCCAGCCCCAGGCCGCTGTCGCGCGCGACCTGCACGTGCGCGACCTGCAAGGGGACTTGCAAGGCATCGCATTGGCGCCGGCAGTGCGCGGCCCAGGCGTCGGCATCGGCGTGCAGGCCATGATGCACATGCACCGCACGCAGCCCCAACTGGCGATAACGCGGCGTCGCTGCCAGCAGATGCAGCAAGACGCTCGAATCCACGCCGCCGCTGTAGGCGACCAGCACCGGGCCGGGCGACAACGCGGGGGGCAGCAACCCGGTCATCGATGCACGTGGCTTGCTGCGAGGCTGCATCCGGACCCGAGCGGCGACTGACGGCTCTCCGCCGCCGCCGCTCGCGCTGCGCGCAGCCGGCCCATCAGCGCTTGGTCGCAGTCTCGAACGTGGCCGACTTCGGCAACTCCACCGGCACGCCGGCGCTGTCGCAGGTGCCGGCCTTGCACAGGCGCTCGCGCAGGCGCGGGGTGGCCTGGACGATGACGTGGTAGATCACGTTCTCTTCCAGCGTGCCGCGGAACGCCGCGCTGCCCGGGCCGGTGGCCCAGATGCCGACGTCTTCGCCGCCATGGCTTTCGGACTTGGTCGGCACCAGCGATTCCTGCATGTAGCTGGGCGCCTCGGTGTCGACGTGGGTCAGGTCCGGGCGTCCGGCGGCCGGCTCGTTGCTGCTGGGTTCGTGCGGATACTTCTTGGGGCCGGCCGGCTGCGCGTTGCTGGCGCCGGTGTAGCCGGGGCCGTTGGCGTAGCTCAGCGTGGTGTAGGGCTGGCCGGCCAGGTCGGTCGCCAGCTGGGTACGGTCGCCTTCTTCGCCGCCGGTGCCGCGCACCTTGCCCAGGATCGGATTGCCGCGCACCGGGTAGCCGACGAAGTTGAGCGTATGCGAGTGGTCGGCGGTGACGATGATCAGCGTGTCCGGCGGCGCGGTCTGCACGGCGGTGCGCACCGCATCGGACAGCGACACGGTTTCGTCGAGCGCGCGGTAGGCATTGCCGGCATGGTTGGCGTGGTCGATACGGCCGCCTTCGACCATCAGCACGAAACCGTTCGGGTCGCGCGACAGCGACTGGATCGCAGTGCGGGTCATCTCGGTCAGGCTGGGCTCGCCTTGCGGGGTGCGATTGCGGTCGTGATCGAACTGCATGTGATCCGGCTCGAACAGGCCCAGCAGCGCGGGCGCGCCAGGGGCCGCTTTCAACTGCTGTTCGTTCCAGACATAGGCGCCCTGCGGGTGCGCCTGCTTCCATTCGGCGACCAGATCGCGGCCGTCCAGGCGCAGGCCGACCTTGTCGTCGTATTCCGGATCGCGTTCCTGCACGGTCTGGAACTGGCTGCGTCCGCCGCCCAGCACCACCTGCGGGCCACGCCCGAAACGCGCGGTGGACAGCAGTTGCTGGGCGATGTCCTGGCAGCCGGCAGCGCGAGCGGACTCGGGCAGGTCGGTGTCGTTTTCCCAGTTGCGGTCCGGCGAATGCGCATAGGTCGCCGCCGGGGTGGCGTGGGTGAGGCGGGTGGTGGTGACGATGCCGGTGGCCATGCCGGCGCTGTCGGCCAGTTGCAGCCAGCTCAGCAGGCCCTTGCCCCGGCTGTCGGTGCAGTCGTTGCGGTTGCCGCTGCTGACGCCGATCGCGCCCATATGCGTTTTCACCCCGGTGGTGATCGCGGTCATGGTGCCGGCCGAATCCGGCGTCTGCGAATCGGTGTTGTAGGTCTTGCTGAAGGCGGTCGCCGGGAACTGCTCCCACGACAGCAGGTTCTCCTCGCCCGGCCCGCCCTTGCGCTGGCCATCCAGGATGCGCGCTGCCGCCACGGTGGTCAGGCTCATGCCGTCGCCCAGGAACAGGATCACGTTGCGCGCCCGCCCGGCCATCGCGCCGTTGCCGGCTGCGCGCGCGGCGCCCGAGCGGTACCACCATTGCGGCGTCTCGCCGGCGGGATGCGCCACCTGCGGCACCTCCACGCGCACGGCGGCGGGCGCGGATGCGCTGGTGCCGACGCTGGAGGCGCAAGCGGCGACACACACGGTGGTCAGGGCGGCGAGGGCAGGCAGGCGGTAACGCATCGGCATCGAACTCGTGACTGAATCAGCACGCATTATGCCGGCATGCGTGGCGTCACACAGATGACACGCTGCTGTTCCAGTCGTGGCCTCGCCGGTGGCGCGGGCCTGGGCTATGGTGCATGCACTCTCCCCCGGATGATTCGACGCATGACATTGGTCTCGGCCTGGTTGCGCATTCCGTTCTGGCAACGCGTGGTGGCCGGCTTCGTGCTCGGCGCGCTGGCCGGCTGGGCCATGGGTCCGGCCGCCGACGTGTGGTTCGGCCCACTCGGCGATCTGTACGTCACCCTGATCAAGATGATCGCGATCCCGCTGGTGTTCTTTGCGGTGATCAATGCGATCTCCTCGTTGCACGGGCAAAAATCCGTCGCCGCGCTCGGTGGGCGCACCTTCCTGTGGTTCGTCGTCACCGCCGCGTTGGCGGTGGGCGTGGGCCTGGCAGTGGGCACGTTGATGCAACCCGGCGCCGGCCACTTCAGCCTGAGCGTGGATTCGGCCTGGAAACCGCGCGATGTGCCCAGCCCGATCAAGGTGCTGCTGGACGTGGTGCCCTCCAACCCGTTCTACGCATTGACCGGTATCGGCACCAAGACCAATGCGGCCGGCGAAACGGTGCTGGCTGCCGGGCGCGGATCGATCCTGCCGGTGATCTTCTTCGCCGCGCTGCTGGGCTTTGCGATGGTCAAGCTCGGCGAACGTGTGGCCGAGGCACGCAAGCTCACCGCGCAGCTGAGCGACATCATGATCCAGGTCACCCGCTTCGTGCTGGAGATGACCCCGCTGGGCACCTTCGGGCTGATTGCCAGCCTGGTCGGCAGCTACGGTTTCGAGAAACTGCTGCCATTCGGCAATTTCGTGCTGGCGCTGTATGTGGCCTGCGCGATCCACATCGTGGTGGTCTACAGCAGCCTGTTGTTGCTGCATGGATTGAATCCGTGGAAGTTCTTCCGCGGCGCGGCGCCGGGCATGCAGGTGGCATTCGTCAGTTCATCGAGCTTTGCCGCGATGCCGGTGGCGATGCGCGCGATCACGCATAACCTGGGCGTCAGCAAGGACTACGCCGCCTTCGCGGTGCCGCTGGGTGCCAGCATCAAGATGGATGGCTGCGGCGCGATCTTCCCGGCCTTGTGTGCGGTGTTCATCGCGCAATACACCGGTGTGCCGCTGACCGCAAACCAGTACTTCGTGGTGTTGATCGCCTCGGTGCTCGGCAGCTTCGGCACGGCCGGCGTGCCCGGCACCGCGGTGATCATGGCCACGGTGGTGCTGAGCGCGGCCAATCTGCCGCTGGAAGTGATCGGCTACCTGTACGCGATCGATCGCATCCTCGACATGATGCGCACCATGACCAACGTGACCGGGCAGATGCTGGTGCCGGTGCTGGTGGCCAAGGAAACCGGCCTGCTCGACAAGGCGGTCTACGAATCGGCATCGACCAATGTCGGGCTGGAAGATCCGCTGACCGATCGCGCTCCGACGCAGCGCTGACCGTCACCGATGCGCGTCGGATTTCCCATGCTGCGCGATCGCCTGCAGCAGGTGCCTGAGCTGCACAGCGTCGACGGCGTGTTCGTGCAGCGGTCGTTGGCCGACGACCCGTTCGAGCAGCAGTATCTGGAAATCCGGCGCAAGGAAGGCCGGCTCTACACCGATGCACAGGTGCGCAGCCTGCCGCGTCCCGGCGGCAAACTCGGCGCCAGTCTGGAATGGCAGGTGCGTGCGCTGTCCAGCGCATTGCTGGTCCAGCACCTGCGTGCGCAGGCCGGCGAGGGCGCCATTGCCGAACTGGGCTGCGGCAACGGCTGGTTGTCGCAGTTGCTGGCGCAGTCGCTGCAGCGCGACGTCTGCGGCATCGACGTCAATCGCACCGAACTGACCCAGGCCGCGCGCGTATTCGGTCACGACCAGCGCCTGAGCTTCATCGCCGCAGACATCCAGACCCTGGCGCTGCCGCGCGATCTCTTCGACGTCATCGTGATCCCGGCCTGCCTCCAGTATTTCGCCGACCCCGCCGCATTGGTCGTTCGTCTGCTCGCCCAACTGCGTGACGGCGGCGAATTGCATATCCTCGACAGCCCGCTGTATGCGGATGCGCAAGCCGCCAACGCAAGCGCCGCGCGCAGCCTGCGCTACTTCACCGACCTGGGCGTTCCGGCGCTGGCCGCGCACTACCACCAGCACACCTACGCCAGCTTCGATCGCTTTGCGGTGCAGCGACTGTTTGACCCGCGACGCCCGGGCGCGCGTCTGCGGCGGATGCTCAAGCTGCGGCAGCCGCACTTTCCCTGGCTGTGTCTGCGCAGGCAGGACAATCTGGACGCGTTACGTCCCTGATCGAAGCATCCGCCCTGCTGGACGATGCGCCAGGCGTTTCGGTTGTGCGTCCTGGCGTCCCACCCGCATGGCACACTGCCAGCTCATCCATTGACGGGGGCGGGCGGTGATTGGCCAACAGCGTGATCTGACATTTCGTTTTCTGGCCGAGCCCAGCGACGTCAACTTCGGCGGCAAGGTGCACGGCGGCGTGGTGATGAAGTGGATCGACCAGGTCGGCTTTGCGGCGGCCAGTGGCTGGAGCGGGCACTACTGCGTCACCGTGGCCGTGGGCGGCATCCGCTTCGTGGCGCCGGTGCGGATCGGCGATCTGGTCGCAGTATCGGCCAAGCTGGTCTACACCGGCCGCACCAGCATGCACTTCGCCATCGACGTGCGGGCACGCAGCCCGATGGGCGGCGACTCGCGGCTATGCACGCATTGCATCATCGTGTTCGTGGCGATGGACCCGGACGGCATCACCCCGGTGGAAGTGCCCTCCTGGCAGCCGGGCACGCCGGAAGACCAGCGCCTGGCCGAATACGCGCTCAAGGTGATGGAGCTGAGCAAGGGCATTGAGGACACCATGGCGCATTACCAGGCCGACACCGCGCGGTAACCTGCGACGCACGCAGCGCTGCGCCTTTGGCCCCCGCCATGCGTGAGGTGTTACAGGCAGCCTGACGTTCGCTGCCTGCCACTCAGCCCGGCGATGGATAGCACCCGCTGTCATGCAGCGGTCATAGGGCCTGCAGAACGCCCACGCGCGACGACGACGCAGCAAAAAGGCCGCGGGAGCGCCGCGGCCTCTGTCATGCAATCGACGCAGTGTCCACGCAGTGGGTCAAAGCACCCGACGTGCCTGGATGAACTTCTCGCTCCAGTAGCCGCTGGCCAGCGAATCCACCCGCACGTCCTTGCCGCGGCTGGGTGCATGCAGGAACTTGCCATCGCCGACAACCAGACCTACATGGTCGATGCGGCCACGCCTGCCGAAGAACACCAGATCGCCTGCCTTGAGCGCGTTGGGGTCCTTGATCAGCTCTGCGGACTCGTCGCGCGCGATGTCGCGCGAGACGCGCGGCAGGTCGATGCCCAGAGCGGTCTTGAACACGTAGCCGACCAGGCCGCTGCAGTCGAAACCTTCGGTGGACTCGCCGCCCCAGACGTACGGGGTGCCGAGCAGGGCCATGGCACGTTGCAGGATCACCTGGACACGGCTGTCGGCCACGGCATTCTGGGCGGCGTTGGCCGCACTCTGGGACACGTCGTAATTGGCCAGCAGGCGGCTGAGGTCACCGGCGAACATCGCCGAGCGGTCCATCAGCGGAATGGCGTCGTTGGCGGCCAGATGCGGAAGCAGGGCGGCCAGTGTTGCAGTGGCAGCGGCGTCGGCGCGGCTGCGGGTTGCGGCTTTCTCTGCGGCGACGGCGCTGTCGGGCGTGGTCGTCTGTGGAGCGGATGGGGTGCCGTTGGCGGTCTGGGCCAGGGCGGGAAGAGCTGCGAGCCAAAGAGCGGTGGCGCATAGCAGGCGGAGCGGTTTCCGGGGCGGAAGCGGTGCGGCGCCAGTGGTGATCTGTTCGTCGTTCGTCACGCGGGAATCACAATTCTGCTGTCGATGCGGGATGATGCCTTGGTGAAAGAATCGTTACGTTCAAAAAAGGTTAAATTTCCGTTTTATTAAATGTGATTCATGTCACATATCAGGGCAAAACCCGCTTTGAGCCTGAATAATGGTCACGCCAGTAGGCGCCATCCAGGAAATCCAAGCGGACGGTACCGCCGGTGGTGGGGGCATGCACGAAGCGGCCTTCACCGACATAAATGCCGACATGGGTCACGTTGCCACTGGAGCCGAAGAACACCAGGTCGCCGGTGGTCAGTTTCTCCTGCGGGATGCGCGGCCCCTGCACTGCAGCCAGTTCACGCGAGGTGCGTGGCAGCGACAGCGCCAACACATCCTTGTAGACATAGGTGACCAGCCCACTGCAGTCGAAGCCGGTCTCCGGCGTATTGCCGCCGAAGCGGTACGGCGTGCCGACCAGGCCCAGCGCACGCATCAGGATGTTGTTGGCGGCGGCCGGGTTGGACGGCGGCACCTGCGGCCATACGCGCGGCGCCGGTGGCGGGGCAGTGGCCGGTCGACGGACCGGCGCCTGTGCGCAACCGCCCAGCAGCACGAGCAGGCCCAGCAACGAACTGGCCGCGGCGCGGCGGGCGCGGACGGCGAAAACTGGCGTGATATGCATGGAGCCGGGATAATGGGCGGTTCGAAAGGTCGCCATGATGGCGGCGCACCCGGCGGCCGACAAGCCGTCCTCCACCGTCTGCCACCGGGCAGCCTATCCAGAGCCAGGCATGAAGATCGAAAAAGACAGCGTCGTCCGCTTCCACTACACCGTTTCGGAGATTGGCCAGGAGCCTATCGAGAGCTCCAAGGAACGTGACCCGTTGGCGATCATGATCGGCCACGGCAACATCATTCCGGGCCTGGAAGCGGCCATGATGGACAAGCAAGCCGGCGAGAGCTTCGGCGTGGACGTCAAGGCCACCGAAGCGTACGGCGAATACCGCGAAGGCCTGAGCCAGCGCGTGCCCAAGAAGCACTTCGGCGCCACCAAGCTGGTACCGGGCACCCAGGTGGTGCTGCAGACCAACTTCGGCCCGCGCGCAGTGACGGTGCAGAAGGTCGGCATGAGCGTGGTCGACGTCGATCTCAATCACCCGATGGCCGGCAAGGACCTGCACTTCGACGTGGAGATCATCGAGGTGCGTGAAGCCACCCAGGAAGAGCGCGACCACGGGCATGTGCATGGCGAAGGCGGCCATCACCACTGAGCGCAGTCGTCACACTGTCTGTGTGGCGGGCAGACCGATGCGGGCAATCTGCAAACCCGGCATGCACCGTACGGTGATGCCGAGTTGCATGCGCCGATCGTGCCCGTCCGACCAGCGTTCGCTGGATGAGTCTCTGCGGCCCGCCATTTCGGCGGGCTGTTTGCATGGTGCGCTCCGCGATCGCCGCGTCGCGCTGCCCGAGCCGAGATGACCCCGCGCGATCTTCTGCTGCCTGTTGCAACCAGCGAGCGCATGGTCGTGCTGGACGTGCTGCGCGGTGTTGCGCTGCTGGGCATCCTGCTGATGAATATCGAAGCCTTCGTCGGCCCGCTCGATCTGGCGGTCACCGGCGTGGAGCCGCATTGGCACGGTGCCGACCGGGTTGCCGATGCGCTGGTGTACCTGTTCGTGCAGGGCAAGTTCTACACGCTGTTCTCGCTGCTGTTCGGCATGGGGTTTGCGGTGATGGCGCAACGCGCCGCGCAGGCCGGGCGCGGGTTGTTCGGCCCCTATCTGCGTCGTACCGTCGGGCTGCTGGTGATCGGGCTGGCGCATGCGCTGCTGCTGTGGTCCGGCGATATTCTGGTGACCTACGCCTTGCTCGCCTTGTTGCTGCTGGCCACACGCTCGGTGCCGACGGTGACGCTGCCGTGGTTTGCCGCGCTGATCTACTGTTGCGCGCCCGGGTTGATGCTGCTGTACGGCGTCGCAGGCACCTTGACGCAGCTCGACCCGGCGTCTGCCGTGGAATGGAAGGCCGCGGTGGCCGATGCGGCGCAACAGGCGGCGGCGAACGTGCAGGCGCAGCGCGCCGCCTTCGGTAGCGGCAGCTATGTGCAGGCCACGCTGCAGCGCTGGCACGACCTGCAGCAGGCGATGACCGGGCTGAGCATCAACGGCCCGGCCATGCTCGGCATGTTCCTGCTGGGCAGCTGGTTCGTGCGCAGTGGCGCGATCGCCGCGCCCGAGCGCTTTCCGCGCCTGTTTCGGGCCTTGCGCTACGGCGCGCTGCCGCTCGGGCTGGGCGTGATGGGGGTGAGTTACGCGCTGGAGCCGTGGATCGATCCGGCGCGTCTGGATCTGCGCCTGTCGGGTGCATTCGCGTTGTCGCTGATTGCCGGCCCGCTGATGAGCCTGGGCTATGCGGCGTGGGTGGTACGCCTGGCGCCGCGTCTGGCATGGCTTGCGCCCGCCGGGCGCATGGCGCTGACCAACTACCTGATGCAGTCGTTGCTGTGCACGTGGATCTTCTACGGTTACGGACTGGGCTATTTCGAGCAACTGCCGCGCGTATGGCAGCTGCCGTTTGCGCTGGCGCTGTTTGCGCTGCAGGTGGTGCTGAGCCAGCTGTGGCTGCGCTGGTTCCGCTTCGGGCCGATGGAATGGCTATGGCGCAGCGTGACCTATCTGCGCCTGCCGCCGATGCGTCGCAGCAGCGCGCGCGTGGGGTAGTGCGCACATGAATGCTGCGCCTGTCGATGTGGTGGTCGTCGGTGCCGGCGCCATTGGCCTGGCGACTGCGCTGGCATTGGTCGACGCGGGCCGGCAGGTGCATGTGCTCGATGCCGGCGCGGTGGGTGCGGCGACGTCGTACGGCAACTGCGGCACCATCACGCCGAGCCATGCGCCACCACTGGCAGCGCCGGGCATGATCGCGCAGGCGCTGAAGTGGATGCTGACGCCGGATGCGCCGTTGTATGTCCGGCCACGCCTGGATCCGGCGCTGTGGCGCTGGTTGCTGCGGTTTGCGCAACGTTGCAATACGCGTCACTGGCAGGCCAGCGCGCAGGCGCGCGCGGCGTTGCTGGGCGATGCGCGGCAACGCTTCGACGACTGGGTCGAGCGCTACGCGCTGGACTGCGAATTTCGCAGCGATGGGCTGGACTACGTGTTTGCCGATGCGCGCCGCTTTGCGCAGTATCGCCACGAGTGCGGCGTGCTTGCACAGTGGGGCATCCAGGCCGAGATGATCGAGGGCGGCGACTACGTGCGCCAGGATCCGGCATTTCGCGCGGGCATTGCCGGTGCGATCCATTTCCCCGGCGATGCGCATCTGCGCCCGGAGCGTTACACCGCAGAACTGGCAAGAGTGCTGCGCGCGCGCGGTGCGGTGATCGATGCGCAGTGCCGCGTCGATGCGGTGGTGCCGGACGCACGCGGCGCGTGCGTGCACACCGAGCGTGGGCGACTGCAGGCGCGCGAGGTGGTCATCGCAACCGGCCCGTGGTCGCCGCTGCTGGCGGCGCAACTGGGGTTGCGCTTGCCGGTGCAAGCCGGCAAGGGCTATTCGATCACCTATACCGCACCGGCGCTGATGCCGCGTCGCCCGGTGGTGTTGAAAGACCGTTGGGTGTTCGTGGTGCCGTGGCGCGATCGTCTGCGCATCGGGAGCACGATGGAATTCTCCGGGCGCGACACCCACCTCAACCCCACGCGCCTGGCGGCGCTGGAGCGCGCAGCGGCCGATTATCTGCATGCACCGGCCGGCCCGGCCGTGATCGAGCGCTGGTATGGATGGCGGCCGATGACCTGGGACGACGTACCGGTGCTGGGCGCGGTGCCGGGCCGTCCTCACGTCTGGCTCGCAGCCGGACATGGCATGCTCGGCATCAGCATGAGCACTGCAAGCGGACAACTGATGGCCGACCTGATCACGGGCCGCGCACCTGCGCTGGACCCGCATCCTTACCGGGCGGAGCGATTCGCATGAGTGTCCGTTACGATTACGACGTGGTGATCCTGGGGGGGGGCTCCGGTGGATTGGCCACTGCGTTTCGCGCGGCAAAGCACGGCGCGCGCGTGGCGATGATGGAGCCGAACGCCTTGGGTGGCACCTGTGTCAATCTCGGCTGCGTGCCGAAAAAGGCGATGTGGTTGGCGGCCGATCTGGCCGGCAAGATCGAGCTTGCCGGGGCGCTGGGTTTCGATGTATCGCGACCGACATTGGCCTGGCAGGAACTTGTCACGCACCGGCAGGGCTACATCAACAACATCCATGCCAGTTATCGGCGTCGGCTCAATGAAGATGGTGTGGTCATGATTCCGCAGCGCGGCGTCCTGCAGGATCGCCATACCATCATGGGCGGGGATGGCGTGCCGGTCACCGCAGAGCACATCGTGATCGCAACCGGTGCGTATCCGTTGCGTCCGGACGTGGAGGGTGCCGAGCATGGGGAGGTCTCCGATGATTTCTTCAATCTCTGTGATGCGCCCGCGCAGGTTGCGATCATCGGCGGCGGCTATATCGCGGTGGAAATCGCCGGGTTGCTGCAGGCGCTGGGCAGCCGTGTGCATCTGTTCGTGCAGGGCGAGCGGCTGCTGGAGCGCTTTGATGCCGAGCTGACCTTGCAACTGGCCGACAACCTGCGGCATCTGGGCGTGCGCCTGCATTTCGGATTCTCTACCACCGGTCTGGAACGCGATGCACAAGCCAAGTTGCGCGTGCATGGCCACCCCGCACACACCAGCGAGCAGGGCAACGACGTCTTCGACAAGGTGTTCTTCGCCGTTGGCCGACGCGCCAACACGGCGGGGCTGGGTCTGGAAGCGGCCGGTGTGCGCCTGGGCGAAAAGGGCGAGGTGGTGGTGGACGCAGCGCAGACCACCAGCGTGCCGAACATCCATGCCATCGGCGATGTCGGCGGCAAGGTCGGACTGACCCCGGTGGCGATCACGGCGGGACGCAAGTTGATGGATCGCCTGTTCGGCAAGCAGCCGGATGCGCGCATGGACTACGAAGGCGTGCCGAGCGTGGTGTTCTCGCATCCGCCGCTCGGGCAGGTCGGACTGACCGAGGAGCAGGCGCGCGCGCGGCACGGCAACGCGGTACGCATCTACCGCAGCAACTTCCGCCCGATGTTGCACGCGCTGGCCGACGCGCCGCAGCGCAGCCTGTTCAAGCTGGTCTGCGTGGGCGAAGAAGAGCGCGTGGTCGGCGTGCATCTGCTGGGCGAAAGCGCAGACGAAATGCTGCAGGGCTTTGCAGTGGCAGTGAAGATGGGCGCAACCAAACGCGACTTCGACGAGACGGTCGCGATCCATCCCACCTCGTCGGAAGAGATCGTGTTGATGCATTGATGCATTGATGCATTGATGCATTGATGCAGCAGGCGTGGCAGGTGTGGCCGGGCGAACGAGGGCATCAGTCCCTGGCTCCAGCCAGGGACCGACGTCAGTTCCTGGCTGGATGCAAGACCGATGTCTGTCCCTGCGTTTCACAACTTGCGGTAGCCACGCGGCACGGCACGCCAGGTGTACGCTCGACGTAGTTGCGCTTGACATAGGCCAGGGCCCTGCAAGCGAACGGATCAGGCCCCTCTCCCCCGGGAGAGGGGGTGGGGTGAGGGTTCGGCGCAATCGACGCGTCAATCCACTGCCGATCCGACGTTCACAGCCGGCCATGTCTCATCCGGGGTCGCATGGAAGTTGACGCTCTGCTTGTCTGCTGTGCCTGGCTTCGCCCGTATCCTCACCCCAACCTCCGCTTCGCACTGTCGGCGCGCAAGCAACGCCTGCTCACCCCTAAGGAGGAGGGGCTTTGATTCCATAGCTCTGGCATCCTTGCCTGATGTCAAAGCCCCGCAACCCAACGCCCCCTCGATCTGCGAACCTGCCTGCGCGCGCCGCTTCCAACGGCGAGACGCTCTCCAGCGAACAGGCGCGACTGCGCATTCTCGCGGCGATTCGGGCAATTCCTTCCGGCCAGGTCGCCGGTTATGGCGACGTCGCGCTACGCGCCGGCCTGCCCGGGCGAGCGCGGCTGGTGGCCCGCGTGCTCAGTGGCAATGACGATCCGCACCTGCCCTGGCACCGGGTGCTGCGCAGCGATGGCCGGATCGCATTGCCGGACGGCTCGTCCGGCTACCGCGAGCAATGTCGCCGGCTGCGTGCCGAAGGCGTGGCGGTCGAGCAGGGCCGGGTGCGCCGCGCCAGTGCCGCGCAGCGGCTGGATGCCGCCGTGTGGGGACCTTCATAAGCCTGACGTTATGATGGTTGGCATTCCGAAGGATGCCGTCATGCCCCAACTGCCGCCCGTCACCAAAGCGTTGTTGATCGCCAATATCGGCTTGTTCCTGCTGCAATGGGCACTGGGCGACCTGGGCGCCGGCGTGCTGCCCTCCGATGCGGCGCTGTCGTCGTTGATGCTGTGGCCGATCTCCAACGGCTTCGATGCGTTCTCGCCTGGCGCCAGCTTCATGCCGTGGCAGTTGCTGACCTATGCGTTCCTGCATGGCGGCTTCAACCATCTGTTCTTCAACATGCTGGCGCTTTTCATGTTTGGCGCGGCACTGGAACAGACCTGGGGCCAGAAGCGTTTTCTGACCTATTACCTGGTGTGCGTGGCCGGTGCCGGCGTGTGCCAGTTGCTGATGGCCTGGTTCACCCAGAGCGGGGCGCCGGTGGTGGGGGCGTCCGGCGGTGTGTTCGGCCTGTTGCTGGCCTACGGCATGTTGTTTCCCAATCAGCGGGTGATGCTGCTGTTTCCGCCGATTCCGATGAAGGCGCGCACCTTCGTGATCGTATTCGGTGCGATCGAGCTGTTCCTGGGGGCGACCGGCTGGCAGCCGGGCGTGGCCCACTTCGCGCATCTGGGCGGCATGCTGTTCGGCTGGCTGATGATCCGTTACTGGCGCGGCCAGTCGCCGTTTGGCGGCAGCGGCGGCGGGAAGGGCGGTAGCAAGGGGCGCAAGCCGCCGCTGCGCGTTGTGCGCTGACTGAGGTCGGGCAACGCATCGATTCGTAGGAGCGGACCTGGCCGCGATGGGGGGTTACAGGTAAAGCCTCTCGTCGCGGCCAGGTCCGCTCCTACGCAGAGCGCGTCTGAGACAGGTTGCCAGGTAGCTAAACGCCGGAAACGAAAAAAGAGCGCGGATTCCGCGCTCTTTTTTCGTTTCCGGCCGCTGCGTGTTGTTTGCAGGTGACTTCCTGGCGCTCGAATCAGCGCCAGATCTTCAACTGCTCGGCATCCACGCGCTGCATCGGCTGGCCGGCCTTGCAGCTGAACGCCGCACCGAACTCCGGCAGGTTGGACAGCGGGCCGTTGGTGCGCCACTGGCCCGGCGCCCGGATGTCGGCGCTGGCGCGCTGCACCGCTTCGTTTGGCGACAGCTGCTGGGCCCACAGGCCGGCCCAGGCGGTGAAGAAGGCCTGCTTGTCGGCCTCGGTGGCTGCGGGCTGTGCCTTGCTGAAGGCCTGCCAGGCCAGTTCGACGCCGGCCAGGTCGGCCAGGTTTTCTTCGGCGGTCTGTGCGCCGTTGACCTTGACGTTGGGCACGCCCGGATACGGATAGGTACCAAACTGCTCGGCCACCTTGCCGGTCAGCAGGGTCCAGCTGGTCTTCTCGGCAGGCGTCCACCAGCTGCGCAACTCGCCCTTGGCATCCACCAGCGAGCCCTTGGCGTCGATGGCACGGGTGATTTCGTGGGCGACCAGCGCGCCGTAAGCGCCGTACTGCGCGGCTGGCGTGCTGCCGGCGGTGAGCACCGGCGGCTGCAGCACGGCGGCAGTGATGATCAGGCGGTTCTGCGCGATGTCGTAAGCCACTGCCGGCTGCTGCGGCAGCACGTCCCAGCGACGGTCGGCGTTGCCCTTGCCGATGCGCTTCATCTCTTCGCGGTGACGCCAGGTCGAGGCGATCAGCATGTTGCCGCCGAAGCTGCCGCGGCCCATCGGCTGCACGGTGTAATCCAGATCGCGACGCGGTGCGCCGACTTCGATCTTCATCGCCGACAGCTTGGCCCTGGCTTCGGCGATCACCTCACCGTTGCCCCAGCCGGTGCGCTCCAGCGCGGCCAGCTGTGCGTCGCGCAGCTGGTCGGCGATGGCTTCGGCCTGGCGGCGCGTATCGCTGCTCAGATAGCGCGCCACGTGTTCGCGACCGAGCATCGGGCCGGCGGCGATATTGATCGCGTCCAGCACCTGCTGCCAGCGCTGTGGCGGCAGGGCATCGCCACGCAGCAGACGGCCGCGGAACTGGTATTCGGCATCGTGGAAGCTCTTGGACAGGTACGGCGCCATCGCATCGCCCACGCGCCAGCGCAGATAGGCCTTCCACTGTTCCGGCTTGATGCTGACGATCATGCTGTCGAGCTGCTTGAACATGGCCGGGTCGGCCATCGACACCAGGTCGTCCTTGACGCCCTGCGCTTCCAGGAAGTCGGCCAGACGCAGATTCTTGTACTGCTTGGTCAGCTCCTTGGTGGCGATCGGAGCGTAGTTGTTGAACGGATTGTTGATGCCCTGCACCGACTGCGCGCTGCGCGCCAACGCGGTCTCGATCTGCAGCACCGAGGCGGCATCGGCGTCGAGCCTGTCGGCCGGGGTGCCGGTCAGCGCCAGGATTTGCTTGACGTAGGCGCGGTAGCGGCCCATCAGCGCCTGGGTGTCGGCGTCGGTGCGGGTGTAGAACGCCGGATCCGGCAGGCCCATGCCGCCCTGCATGAAATACCCGATATGGCGATCGAGCGCCTTCAGGTCCACGTCCGGGCCGAAGTTGAAGCCTACCGGGATGCCGACCTGATGCAGCGCGGCGATGGAAGCGGGCACATCCTTGGCCTTCTTGATCGCATCGATGCGCGACAGCAAGGGGGCGATGGGATTGGAGCCGTCCTTTTCGACGGAGGCTTCGTCCAGGCCGCTGGCCCAGAAGTCGCCGAGCAGTTTCTGCACATTGCCCTGCGGCGCTTTCATCGATGCATCCAGCAACTCGCGTTGCTGCTGCAGCGCGCGCTCGGACAACTGGCCCAGTGCGGTGACGGCACCGGACTGCGGCACCGGGTTGCTCTTGAGCCAGCCGGCATTGGCGTAATCGTAGAAATTGGTGCAGGCCGCCGAGACGGCCGGGGCCTTGGGAGCAGCCTTCTTCTTGCGAGCGGCGTCGGCGTCGGGGGCGGACAGCAGCGTGATCAGGCTGAAGCCAAGAGCGAGGGCAAGCGGACGAATGGTGGGCATCGAGAAGACGGGTGGCCAGATTGAAGTCGGCGGAGTTTAGCAAGGCTGCGCCTCGTGCAGGCCGCGCGAGCTGCCGTTTGTCGTCGGTGCCGGCCGCTTGCATGAACGCGACAGGCCCGCGAGTGCGGGCCTGTGCGTCTTGCCGACCATACTGCGTGCCGTGCGCCGCGTGCCGCGATGGCGGCTTGAAGCGGTTGGTTGCACTGACTTAGCTGGAAATGAGTGCGGCTGGCCCGCGTGATTCGCCCCTATCACGCAGCAGAGAAATCGAGGGAACAAAAAAACGGGCGACGATCTTTCGATCGCCGCCCGCCTGATTTACAGCGATTGCGCAATTACCAGATCACGACCTGCTTGTCGCCCTGACGCACCATCGCATCGCCGGCCTTGCACGAGAACGCTGCGGCGAACGCCGGCATGTTCGACGGCGCGCCGATGGCGCGGAAGTTGGCCGGTGCGTGCGGATCGGTCTTCAGGCGCACCACCAGTTCTTCCGGGGTGAAATTGCGGCGCCACACTGTGGCCCAGTTGAGGAAGAAGCGCTGGTCGCGCGTGATGCCGTCGGTCTTGGGATCGTTCTTGCCGGCGGTGGCGGTCTTCATCGCGTCGTAGGCGGTGTTGAGGCCGCCCAGGTCGGCGATGTTTTCGCCCAGGGTCAGGTCGCCCTTGACCTTGTCGCCGGCCGGGGTGCGGTAGCCATCGAACTGCGCGACCAGCTTGCCGGTGCGCGCCTTGAACGCGCCCAGGTCCTTCTGCGTCCACCAACCCGGATCGGCGATGAAGTTGCCGTCGGCACCGAAGCGGCTGCCCTGGTCGTCGTAGCCGTGGGTCATCTCATGCCCGATCACCGCACCGATGCCGCCGTAGTTCATTTCCTCCGGCGCGTTCGGGTCGAAGAACGGCGGCTGCAGGATGGCGGCCGGGAACACGATCTCGTTCTGCAGCGGGTTGTAGTAGGCGTTGACCGTCTGCGGGCTCATGCCCCATTCGGTCTTGTCCACCGGCTTGCCGATCTTGGACAGGTTCCACTTGTAGTTGTACTCGGACGCGGCCATCACGTTGCCCAGGTAGCTGTCGCGGCTGGTGTTCAAGCCGTTCCACTCGCGCCACTTTTCCGGGTAGCCAATCTTGGGCGTGAAGCTCTCCCACTTGGCGATCGCCTTGGTCTTGGTCTCCGGGCTCATCCAGTCCAGCTTTTCGATGCGGGCCTTCAGCGCGGTGCGCAGATTGGTCACCAGGGTTTCCATCTTGGCCTTGGAATCGGCCGGGAACGCGACCTTGACGTACATCTGGCCCAGCGCTTCGCCGGTCTGGCCATTGATGGTCGCCAGCACGCGTTTCCAGCGCGGCTTGATTTCCTTCTGCCCGCGCAGGGCCTTGTTGTAGAACGCGAAGTTCTCATCGACGAACGGCTGGCTCAGGAACGGCGCAGCGCCATCGACGGTGTGGAAGCGCAGGTAGGCGCGCCAGATCGCCGGATCGGTGTCGGCGATCATCTTGCTCACTTCCTGGTGGAAGGCCGGGATCGCCAGCGAGAACATCTCCGGCGTGGTGACGCCCTGCGACTTGAAGAACTCCGTCCACGACCAGTTGGGCGTCAGCTTGTCGGCATCGGCGGGCGAGATCGGGTTGTAGGCCAGCGAGGCATCGCGCGACATCTGGGTGCTGGTCTTGGAGACCTTGGCCAGACGGGTCTCGAACGCGACCACCTGCTTGGCTTGCGCGGCGGCATCGGCCGCGGCCACGCCGGACAGTTCCAACACCTTGGCGACATGGGCCTGGTAGGCCTCCAGCTTGGCCGTGTTGGAAGCGCTGGTGTAGTACTCCGGATCCGGCAGACCCAGACCGCCCTGCATGGCGTAGGCGATGTTCTGGCTGGACTTCTTGAAGTCTGCCTCGGCGCCGAAGCTGAACAGGTCGTTGTTGCCCTTGGCCGCGCTGCTGCGCAGATAGTCGACCAGCTTGGCCTGGTCGCCGATGGCGTCGATCGCGGCCAGTTCCGGCTTCAGCGGCTCGATGCCCTGGGCGTTGATCTTGGCCTCGTCCATGCCGGTGGACCACAGGTCGCCGACGATCTTTTCCACGCCGGTGGCGCTGGTGTCGGCCGCAGCCTGTTCGACCAGCTGCTGCTGGATCGCATTGGAGCGCTCGTCGAGCATCTCGAACGCGCCCCAGCTGGTGCGATCGCTCGGCACCGGATTGGCGGCCAGGAACTTGGCGTTGGCGTACGCATTCAAATCCGTGCAGGCGTTGCCGTTGGTGTCCAGATCGGCGGCGGTGAACTGGTTCACGGCCGGCAGCTTGCTCTGGTCCAGGGTCAGCGCCTTGGGAGCCGCCGGGGTGGTTGCGGCGGTATCGGCCGCGGGCGCGGCCGGCGCGGCGTCTTCGGATTTCTTGCAACCGCTCAACGCGGCGGCCACGGCCAGGGACAGGGTCAACAAATGAGGTGCACGAATCACAAAGGGCTCCAGGAGCAGATGTGGGAAGCCCCGTCGCCGGGGCAGTGGCCGGCACTCTACGCCTCGCCAGCCGGGTGGCATGGTGTCGAAGGTCATGGGTGCGGGGTGTGTAGATGGGCTAGCCCGAGGTTGCCCGGATCGGCGACAGTGCTGCGCAGGGGCTGTGCGCAGCGGCAGGCGGGCGTTTCGCGTTCCTGATGTGCCGATTCCGCGGCGTATGCCTGGTCGGCTGGCCTGCCCGTCGATGTCGCTGGCCAGCGGGCAGACAGAGATCGAAATGGCCACTGCTGCCCGAATGGCCTAGCTGCGCGGGCAGTGCTATATACAAACGCATGCCTGCCGCCTCCGAACCGTTGGACGCACTGATCATCGGCGCCGGCCACAACGGCTTGGTCTGCGCCGCCTATCTGGCCAAGGCAGGCAAGCGCGTATTGGTGCTGGAAGCGCGAGACGTGGTTGGCGGCGCAGCGGTCACCGAGGAATTCCATCCGGGGTTTCGCAACTCGGTGGCGGCGTACACGGTGTCGTTGCTGCAGCCCAAGGTCATCGCAGACCTTGCCCTGGAGCAACATGGCCTGCGCGTGGTCGCGCGCCGCCTCAACAACTTCCTGCCGCTGCCCAATGGCGAGTACCTGCTGGCCGGCGCGGGGCGCACGGCTGTGGAAGTCGGCAAGTTCTCTGCACGTGATGCCGCCGCACTGCCTGCCTATGAAGCGCGCCTGGAGCAACTGGCCGATGTCCTGCGTGCGCTGGCATTGCAACCACCGCCGGATGTCAGCGATGGTGGGTGGTTGCGCGCGTTGCCGCAGCTATGGCGCGCAGGCAAGCTCGGGCTGCAACTGCAGGGATTGCCGCTCGCGTTGCGGCAGGAGCCGCTCGACCTGTTCACCATCTCGGCCGCCGAGTATCTGGATCGCTGGTTCGATAGTGCGCCGATCAAGGCACTTTTCGGCTTCGACGGCATCGTCGGCAATTACGCCAGCCCCTACACGCCGGGCACGGCCTATGTGTTGCTGCACCATGTATTCGGGCAAAGCAACGGCGTCAAAGGTGCCTGGGGCCACGCCATCGGCGGCATGGGTGCCATCACCCAGGCGATGGCCGCCAGTGCGCGCGCATCTGGCGCGAGCATTCGTACCGGCTGCGCGGTGGGACGTGTGCTGGTGGAGCGGGGATGTGCGGTCGGTGTCATCACCACGCACGCAGAGACGATACGTGCACGTGCAGTGGTCGCCAACGTCAATCCGAAACTGCTGTATCAACGCTTGATGCAGCCAGAAGATGTCCCTGCGGCAACACGGGAACGCATGGCGCATTACCGCTGCGGATCGGGCACGTTCCGCATGAATGTCGCGCTCTCGAGGCTACCGGATTTCACTGCGTTGCCGGGTACGGGCGATCATTTGACTGCCGGCATCATCCTGGCGCCGAGCCTGGATTACATGGACCGTGCCTGGCAGGACGCGCGCGCTTCGGGATGGTCACGCGAACCGGTGGTCGAGTTGCTGATTCCCAGCACCCTGGACGACACGCTGGCACCGCCCGGACAACATGTGGCCAGCCTGTTTTGCCAGCACGTGGCACCGCAACTGCCGGATGGCCGGCACTGGGACGATCATCGCGAAGAGGTCGCCGACCTGATGATCGCTACGGTCGAGCGCTACGCACCCGGGTTCGCGGCCTCGGTACTGGGCCGGCAGATCCTCAGCCCGCTCGATCTGGAACGCATCTTCGGGTTGATCGGCGGCGACATCTTCCACGGCGCCCTCAGCCTCAACCAACTCTTCAGCGCACGCCCGATGCTGGGGCAGGGCGCCTATCGCGGCGCGATTCCCGGGCTGTATCTATGCGGGTCCGGCACGCATCCGGGTGGCGGGGTGACCGGAGCGCCCGGGCATAATGCGGCGCGGGTGATAGTGCAAGGCTGACTCAGACGGCGCGATGGCCCTCAGAAAAATCTCCGGAGGGACCGTAGCGACAGTGCATTTGAACGAGGTGTCGAAGGCGCGGTGGAGACGCCTTCGACACCCATGCGATCAAAAATCGTATGACGCAGTCAGACGCATGTAGCGGGGCTGGTTGTAGCTCCAGGCTTCGGTGCCTAGCCCATAGGTGTTGGACACGGTCCGGCGGGTGGTTTCGTTGGTGGCGGACACACGATTGACAGAGCGGTCGTTCAGTACATTGAACACGTTAAGCGAAAACGCCAGCTTGTGATCGGCGAAGGCTGGACGGTAGGTGACGCCTAAATCCAGATTCTTGATCCAAGGGGTCTCACCAGCGCCGCCCGCAGAAACCGGCTGTCCGTAGCAGTAGTGATACGCCGAATTATAACCAACCGGATCGTAATTCAACTCTGCAGCGTTAGGCCCCGCGTAATAGCCCAGGCAGGACTTAGGCGTGCCGGACGTGACCCGCACCGTAGCCGATGCAAGCCACTCAGGCGTGAACTGGTAGGCGCCAAATGCCTTCAATTGATGTCGACGATCGTTGGCCAGGTTGCCGCCTGCGTAGTACATCAGTTCCGCCGCATCCCAGTCCTGAGTCTTGGAGATGTCTGCTTGCCCAAGGTCAGACTTCACCTGTCCTTCGGTGTTGCCGTACAGGTGCGACCAGGTGTAGTCGATGCGGCCATACCACTTTTCGTCGAAAGGATGCTCGATGAATAGGTCCACGGCGACGTAGTTGCGCTTGGCTTTGTCTGTGAAGCCCCAATCGGACTGCGACATGCGTAGCTGGGTGTAGCCAGAGCCATCGGTATTGGAAAGGTTGTACGTATTGGTTTCGCCAGGGTTGAACATCACGCAGCCAGGAATGCTCACACTGCTAGCGTCGCCGCCTGCCGCTTCGAGCGTATCGGCCATACGTCCGGGATCGCAGACATCGTCGATCGCTGTCTGCAATTTGCGGTAGGTGACCTTTGCGCCCGAATTCCACTTCTCGCCAAGCGTCTTTTCGAATCCGATCAGGAATTCGTCTTGATATTGCGACTTGAGATCGCTTGGGGCGAACGAGTTGGGATCCGGCGCCAGGCCATATTCCCCGTTTGAGGAGACCGGGCCAGGGCCGAGTGCAGTCAGGCCGGTTGGTTCGCCGTTGGCGTCGATGCCGGTGTAAGTGAAGTATTCGTTGGTATACGTCGAAGCCGACGCTCCGCGGATGGCAACCTGATTGGGTAACGCGAGATAGTAGCGGCCGATATTGGCGAACACCTTGAAGGAAGAATCGCCAAACACGTCCCAGCTTGCGCCCAGACGCGGAGCCCACTGATCGCCGCTGTCTACATAGGCCACGTGGTCGCTGTTGTAGTTGGTGAACTTGTCGTTGCGGATGCCCAGCGTGAGTAGCCAGTTATCATTGACCTGCCAACGGTCCTCAAGATAGTAGGCTTTCTGTTCGACGGACATGCTGGTAGCCGTCGTAAAGATACGCCGGTTCACAAAATAGCCGTCGCCACCCGATGGGCCAACGCCGAGAGAACCGCTGATGGGTTCGCTGGGGTCGTCTTGGCGACCATAGATCCAGCGATAGCCTGGCCCACTGGTAAATACTCCTTCGTCGTAAGCGTTGAAGTACATATTATCTACGCCAGCGGTCAGGTCATGGTCGCCCAGACGGTAATTCAACTCCAGGCGAAGATTGCGGCTTTTGTTGATCGGGTCGCGCGCTTTGACCGTGGTGGTGGCCTGCCCATTGGTTATGCGCCGGCCGCCGGTGATTGCAGGATCCTGCAGATTCGAGCTGGCGATGTTGGGCAGTGCCGATGCACCCGGATTCCACTGCTGGTTATGCTGGGTATCGCGTCCCCAGGTCGCATTCAAAGTCAGGTCATCGGTGATGTAACTGGTAAATTTCAGAATATCGACGCTGTCCTTGAGCTTGTACGTATCCGTAAACAACCCGGAGGGGCCCTGATCCGTGTACGAAGCATAGTCGTAGTTGCTGTAGACACCGGAGCGACGATCGGTATTCTCGATTCTTGTGTACTCGAGGATGTTGCTGTCGTTGATGTTCCAGTCCAGCTTGCCGTAGAACTTCGGCGAACTGTTGTCGTAATGGTTACGTCCCTGATCGCTTGCGGCCGTCGCGATATTGGTGGTCGCGCCGTCCACTTTGTCGGATTCGCCAGCCACGAACAGGAATAAGCGATCTTCGATCAGGGGACCGCCTGCGTAGGCACTATAAACCGTTCTGTTCTGCACATCGCCTTTACCGCGACGGTAAATCGTCCCGGGCAGTTGATCATCTTCATACCCATAATCGGCCGGAAGCGTACTATTCGGATACCAGGCATCGCCACGCGAGCTCGCCAGCGACTTGGGTTCCCACACCGCCTGAGCACCAAAATGCCACTCGTTGGTGCCGCGCTTGCCTACCTGGCTGATGACGCCGCCAGTCGAGCGGCCGTACTTGGCGCTGTAGCCGCCCGTATACGTTTCCTGCTGGTCGATCGCGCCATAAGGAAGGCTGAGGCCGCCGAGGTTGTTGAATGGATTGGTGACGTTGACGCCATTAATGTAATAAGCGTTTTCCGTCACACTGGCTCCGCCAAACGAAATGGTGGACCGCGAGCCATTGTTGAAGGCGCCACTTCCGGAAATCGCACCTGGTGCAAGCAACGCAATCGCTTCGGCGCTGCGTCCCAGCGGCAGGGTTGCCAGCTGTTCGGACGTGATCACCGACCGCGAACTGGTGGAGCTGACGTCGATCTTCGGCGCGTTGGCGGCGGTGACCGTGATTGCGCCGAGCGTCGTTGCATCGGTGCTGCCGCTGGCAGCTGCGCCCGCAAACGACACCTCTGTGCCGGATCCGACGCGCAACTGCACGTTCTTGCGGGTATCGACGACCTGATCGCCGCGCTTGAGGGTGACGGTATAGGCGCCCACCGGCAACGAGCCGAGGTTGTAGCGGCCATTGGCGTCGATGGTGATCGTGCGGCTGAGGCCGGTGTCGCTCTGCACGACGATGGTGCTGCCGGCTTCCGAGGGAGCGCTACCGTAGATGCTGCCGGTCGTGCTTTGTGCGTAGGCCGCGCCATTGGCGAGACAGGCGCCGAGCACAACAGCCAGAGCGGTGCGCTTGAGGACATGGCGACGAAATTGATTGCTCATTCCTAACCTTTCAACTGGGTATCGGGAGAAGTGGCGGTCATCGGAGAGTCAGATGGCCTTAACCCGAACGTAATGAATCTGTGGTCTGAGTCGCAAGCGTTTTGAATGATTCGTTAATGAAAAGGGCGAGATCCGCATCAAATATGCGGATCTGCGCACAAATTGTCAGGCATGTGAGCACGCGCGCGCTCAAGCCGCACAAGTATTCATTTTTGTCAGTGCGCGCAATGCGGCGTGAAATTGCGCTCGATGAACCGAGCGCTACTTGGCTGATATACCCGCGTTTAGTTGTAGAGGTTGGTTGTATGGTTGCATCTGAAACATCAAAAAAAGACCCCGTCAGACGGGGTCTTTTCAATGCATCGTCAACCGGACTCAGAACCGGACCGTCGTGCCCAGATAGAAGAACCGCCCAACGTTGTCGTATAGCGCGGAGGTGAAGTCCGAGCCGAAGTAGTTGCGTGGCGGATCCTTGTCGAAGGCATTGTCGATGCCGAGGTAGACGTCGATCTTCGCGCCGGGGAACTGGTAGCCGAACTGGAAGTTGTGGTAGGTGTACGAGCCGTTCTTGATCGGGCTGGCCGAGCCCGGATTGCTGTTGTAGCTTTCCGGCGTCACGCGCAGGTTGCCGTCTACATAGTTCATGTCCCACGAGGCGCGCCATTCGTTCCAGTTGTACTTGGTCTGGAACTGCGCACGCCAGCGCGGGTCGGTCACGTAGGTGACGTACTCGTCGTATTCGGCCGGGAAGTCCTGGAACACCCATTCGCGCGACTGGATCAGGCGCGTACCGACCAGGCGCAGTACGGTGTTGCCTTCGCCGAGCTGGAAGCGGTAGTCCATTTCCAGATCCACGCCCACACGCCGCGAGCGGGACAGGTTTTCGTTGAGGGCCTGCCAGCCGATGATGCTGTGTTCGGGATAGATGCGGCCCTGCGGGTCGGTGAATCCACCCAGCGGGGCGCGCTGCACGAAGCCGCAGAAGCTGTTGTCGATGCCGCCTGGATTGTCCACGCAGCGCGTGGCATTGGTCTCTGCGGTCACGGTGCCGATCGCGTCTTGCAGGTCGATGCGCCAGTAGTCGATCGACATGCCGAAGCCGTCGAAGAACTCCGGTTGCCACACCAGACCATACGACAGGCTGCGCGCGCGCTCCGGCTTCAACTCAGGATTGCCGCCGCTCACGCCGGGGCGGGTGGAGGTGTAGGTGTCGATCCAGCCCACCGGCACGCCCAGCGCACTGCAGTTGGCCTGGCGCAATGCCACGTCGCCCGCGGTGCCTGGGCGGTTGGTGTTGGTCGGCAGGTAGTTGCAGGGATCGTTGATGCTCGCGAAGTTCTCGCTCTGCGAGTCGTACAGCTCGCCGATGCTGGGCGCGCGTACCGCCTGTGCCAGCGTGCCGCGCAAACGCAGCGACGGGATGATGGTCCAGTCCAGGCCCACGTTCCAGGTCTTGGTCGAGCCGATGCTGTCGTAGTCCGAATAGCGTCCTGCCACGTCCAGCGCCAACCGGTCCACGCCCGGCAGGCCTGCCAGCAACGGAATGGTGCTCTCGACGAAGACTTCCTTGACGGTGTACTCGCCACCGCTATTGGGGATGGCGTTGAGGAAGGTCGCGCCCGAGGCCGCCAGCGGATCGGTGATCTCCTCGCTCTGCTCCTTGCGGTACTCCACGCCCCCGGCAAACCCGATGTCGCCGGCCGGCAGCGACAGCAGGTTGCTGTTGGCCACCGAGGCGCTGAACACGGTCTGCTGGATCTTGGCCTGCGAGCGCGCGGTGGTGTTGAACCACGCCGCTGCTTCCGGGGTCACCGCGCCGTTGCCGAACACGCTGAACGGCACGCAGCCTTCGCGCGCCAGGGCCGAATAGACGCGGTTGGTGTTGGGGTTGATCGCGTTCGGATCCAGCGTGGTGCGGCAGACGATGTTGCCGCCGGCATCGCGTGCGGCGTCGATACCGGCCTGCCAGCGCTCGTTGATGCGGTTGTTGAGATTCAGACGGTCGACCGTGGTCTTGCCGTAGTTGGCGGACACGTCGTAGGTCCAGTTGTCGGTGATGTTGCCTTCGGCGCCCAGCACCGCCCGATAGGTCTTGCGCTCGATGTTTTCGCCGCGACGGCCGGCATCGACGTTGAAGCGGTTCATCAGGATCTGCGTGGCACCGCGCGAATCCATCAGCGCACCGAGTTCGGGGCTGACATACGGATTCTGGCGACGCACGCGCAGCGAACTGTCGAACGCCGGCTGGCCGAAGAATTCCGAATCGGTCTCGCTGTACTTGCCTTCGAAGAACAGGCGATGGTTCTCGCTGATCTCGAAGTTGACCATGGTGTTGACGCTCTTGCGATCGAAGCCCGGCTGCAGGTCGGCAACCGCATTCAGATCGACGAAATCGCAGTCCACGCACGAGGTGTTGCTGACCACCGTGCCGTTGTAGCGATTGCGGCGGAAGCTGCCGTCTTCGCTGAACAGGTAGCGGTTGCCGTAGCTGGCCGGGTTGCGGAAATCGAAGGTACCCAGGTTGAAGGTGCCGCCGTAGGACGTGGAATGATTGCCGCCCGGGCCGCTGAGCACATTCTGCGGATTGCGTTCGCTCGGCGGTTGGCTCGGGTCGAACGCGGGGTTCGGAACCGACACCAGATATTCGCGGCCGATGGCGCGGTTGCCGCGACCGAAGCGGTCCTGCTTGCTGTATTCGCCGGACACCGCGATGTTGCCGCGGCCATTCGCAAAGTCGGTGCCTGCCGAGAAGCTGGCGAAGGAGCGGTTGTAGTTGCCCTCGTCGGCCAGGCCGGTCTGCGCACGCGTCTCGAAACCGGTGAAGTTCTTCTTGAGGATGAAGTTGACCACGCCGGCCACTGCGTCGGCGCCGTAGACGGCCGAGGCACCACCGGTGATGACTTCGACGCGTTCCACCCATTCCACCGGAATGGTGTTGACGTCCACTGCGGTCGAACCCGGGCTGGAACCCACGTGGCGACGGCCGTTGACCAGGACCAGCGTGCGGTCCACACCCATGCCGCGCAGGTCGAGCAGGCCCAGCCCGGCGGTCCCGATGAAGCGGGTGGAATTGCCCAGCGTGTAACTCGGGGCCAGCGCCGGCATGCGCGTCATCAGATCGCTGATGGTGGTCGCGCCGGTGGCGCGGATTTCCTCGGCGCTGATCGCAGTGACCGGCGAGGGCGTGACAAAGCCGGTACGCGCAATGCGCGAGCCGGTGACAGTGACCTTGTCCAGATCGGTGGTGCCGGCTGCGATCCCGTTTTCTGACTGCGCGACAGCATGGCCAGCGGAAGCGGCCAGCACGGCAAACAACGCGATACTCAAACGATGACGCTGGGTGTGTTGCGGAAGACGACTCGACATGATCTTGCGGATTCCTCACTGGGGTTTGGCGAAACAGTCGTGCTCGCTGAGCGTTGGCTGAACTGCACACCGAACGTAACAATTTATTAATCATGTGTCCAGATTTGTGAAATGTGTCGCTTATCGACACGTGTACGGGTCCACAGCGCGCCTGTCCGCTGACGGCTTGAAACGCATCTGCCCATGGCCGAGTCGGTAAACTGGCAATCTTTCCAGCGCCGCGGCTGGCGATGCAGCCATCGCTGCGGCGGCAGCGCACGACGAATCAGGCAGGCAATGACCACGATGGTGCAACGCGCTTCAAGCAAGGCGATCGACCTCCCCCGGAGTGCACGCGCATGACCGGCGAACGCAGAATCCCCGCGCATGCGGTGCAGGGCGCGCTGGCGCCGCATCCGCGGATCCGCAATGTGATTGCGGTGGGCTCCGGCAAGGGTGGGGTGGGCAAGTCCACCACGGCGGTGAATCTGGCACTGGCCCTGCGTCAGCAGGGCGCACGCGTCGGCGTGCTGGACGCGGATATCTATGGGCCGAGCGTGCCGGCGATGCTGGGCCTGAGCGGGCGGCCGGACAGTCCGGACAACAAGTCGATCGAGCCGTTGCGCGCATTCGGGATCGAGGCGATGTCGATCGGCTTGCTGGTCGACCAGGACACGCCGATGATCTGGCGCGGGCCGATGGCGACCTCGGCGTTGACCCAGCTGTTCAACGACACGCTGTGGGACGACCTGGATTACCTGCTGGTCGACCTGCCACCCGGCACCGGCGACATCCAGCTGACCCTGTCGCAGAAGATTCCGGTGGCCGGCGCGGTGATCGTCACCACGCCGCAGGACATCGCCACGCTGGATGCGCGCAAGGCCCTGAAGATGTTCGAAAAGGTCGAGGTGCCGGTGCTGGGCATCGTCGAGAACATGGCGGTGCACACGTGTTCCAGCTGTGGTCACCGCGAGCATCTGTTCGGCGAAGGCGGCGGCGAGCGCATGGCCGCGCAGTACGGCGTGCCCTTGCTCGGTTCGTTGCCGCTGGCGATCGCGATCCGCGAGCAGGGCGATGCCGGCCAGCCGATCGTGGTGGCCGCCCCGGAGTCGGCGGCAGCGCAGGCCTATCTGGCCGCTGCCGCGCGCCTGTCCGAGGAGCTGGGCAAGCGTCCGCGCGCCAGCATCCCGATTTCGGCGTCGTTGCTGTAGCGCGCAGGCCGGCCGCTGGTGCCGGTCGCTTGCTAGAATTCGCTGCCTTTCGCGCGGGCCGCTCGGCCTGCCGCCTTCCGTCTTCAAGGAACACCGCATGAGCATCAAGAGCGACCGCTGGATCAAGCGCATGGCCGAACAGCACGCGATGATCGAGCCGTTCGAACCCGGCCAGATCAAGCACGATGCCGCCGGCCAGCGCATCGTCAGCTTCGGCACCTCCAGCTACGGGTACGACGTGCGCTGCTCGCGCGAGTTCAAGATCTTCACCAACATCAACTCGACGATCGTCGACCCCAAGCACTTCGATCCGGGCAGCTTTGTCGATATCGAATCGGATGTCTGCATCATCCCGCCGAACAGCTTCGCGCTGGCACGCACGGTGGAATACTTCCGCATCCCGCGCGACACCCTGGTGGTGTGCCTGGGCAAGAGCACTTACGCGCGCTGCGGCATCATCGTCAACGTGACCCCGCTGGAGCCGGAATGGGAAGGCCACGTCACGCTGGAATTCAGCAACACCACGCCGCTGCCGGCGCGCATCTACGCCAACGAGGGCGTGGCGCAGATGCTGTTCTTCCAGTCCGACGAAGTCTGCGAGACCTCGTACAAGGACCGCGGCGGCAAGTACCAGGGCCAGACCGGCGTGACCCTGCCGCGCACCTGATGCAGTTGGGCGGCCGCGACCTTCAGCAGGTTGCGGTCGCCCGCGCGCGGTAGCGCAGCAGTTGGCGCACGCCAGCGGCGATCAGCAACGCCGGCCACCAGGTCGACACCAGGTTGCCCAGCTCGATACGGGCCAGCCCGAGGTTGTCCAGCAGAAACAGCGTGCCCAGCGTGATCAAGAACAGGGTGGAAATCAGGCGATAGTGCATGGCAATGTCCTCGGTAGGTGTGCGCCCATGCTGCGCGTAACACACCCACCGATCAGGTGCCGGAAGTCAACTCTTGCGGATGACAAACGTCATGTCGGCAAGGTCGCAAGGTCATGGCTGCGTTGGTGGTCATGTCGTGTTCGCTGGCATTCTCAGGGATGCAGGAGCCCCGGCTTTCTATGGGTGCAGTCGGCTAGCGCATGAAGCTTCGTGCGTCCCCTCATCCGCCCCTTCGGGGCACCTTCTCCCGCTGGGAGAAGGGATGTCGGCGACCTGACCATGCGCTGGGCTGATCGACTGCTGGAATCGCTCCACTCCATAATCTATGGGAGCCGACGCCCATCATGCGCACAGGCAATAGAGCCGCGCGTCAAAGCGCATTGCCGCATTCGATCGGTGACAGATCAGCAGCTACGGCCGGATAGCCTGGGAATCAACGGCGGCCAAGGTCCGCTCTTACGATTCCCCAATCCCGATTCCCCATTCCCGGCTACTTCCCCCGCCCAAACAACATCCCCACACCGCAAGCGACCAACGCCGCCGGCCACCACGTGGCGATCAGCCGGCCAAGACTGAGATTTGTCCAGCCCAGGTTATTGGCCAGAAACAGCAGGCCGACGAGGATCAGGATCAGCGCAGCGACGACATTGGATTTCATGCGGAAAGGTGGTTGTGAGACGGGCGCCTATCGTAGCCGCTGCGCCCACGCAGCGACATGCTGGTGCAGCGTATCGGGGTCGAAGCGCTGCGCGCTGCCGCTGCCCCAGACCGGTCCAGGCCAGGCGGCATCGCCCGCGTGTCGGCCGACCAGGTGCACATGCAGCTGCCGCACGATGTTGCCCAGCGCGCCGATATTGAGCTTGGCGACCCCCGGCTCGGCCCGCAGCAACTGCGAGAGCTGATTGATCTCGGCCAGCAACAGGCGCTGCTGGCCGCCATCCAGATCGATCCACTCGCTGGCATCGGCGACCCGCGGCACCAGCAGCAGCCACGGGAAGCGGCTGTCGTCCATCAGCCGCACCTGCGACAGCGGTCCGTCGGCGACGAACACGCTGTCTGCGGCTAGCCGCGCATCGAGCTGGAAACCGCTCGTTTCGGATATGCCTGCTGCAACGTCGCTCATCCCAGATGCGCGTCGAAGAAGCCCAGGGTGCGCTCGAGGGCGCGCTCGGCACTGTCGGCGTCGTAGTGGCTGGGATCGACGCTGCGGTTGAAGGCGTGGCCGGTCGGATACACGAAGGTTTCCATCTGCGGCAGCTTCTCGCGATGGGCCTGGATCGCCTCGGGCGGAATGCTGGTGTCCTGCTCGCCGAAGTGGAACATCACCGGTGCGGTCGGGGTCTCGTCCAGTAACTGGGTGTTGCGGCCGCCGTAGTAGCTCACCGAGGGCAGGCCCAGGCGGATCGCCGACAGCAGCGCCACCGAGCCGCCCCAGCAATAGCCCACGGTGCCGACCTTACCGGCGCGGCTGAGCAGGGTGGCGGCGGATTTGACCACCTCCACCGCGCGCTCCAGGCCGACCGCATTGGCCAGCGCCAGGCCGCGTTGCAGGCTTTCCTGGTCGTAGGGCAGCTGCACGTCCTTCTCTTCCAGGTCGAAGAAGGCCGGCGCCAGCACTTCGTAGCCGCGCGCGGCGTAGTCGTCTGCCACCGCGCGGATATGTTCGTTGACGCCGAAGATCTCCTGGATCACCACCAGGCCGCCGCGCGGGCTGGAGGTCGGGGTGGCGTGCCAGGCGGCGACCTGGCCGTCGGCGCTATCGAGCGTGGTCCAGTGACCCATGGGAACTCCTGATGCGGTACGGGGGAGGCGCGCATTATCGACCGGATGGCGACGCAGCAGGTGAGGGTCTCGCTAAGATGCCCTTGCTTGCCCGGCGCGCGGTTCAGAGCGCTGCCCGCGCGCCGCTATAATTGCTCCACCCAGGCCCCAGGCCGCTCCGTTCCCAGGCTCCTGCTTCCATGTCCCAGCTGAACCCTAAAGTCGGCTTCGTCAGCCTTGGCTGTCCGAAGGCGCTCGTCGACTCCGAACGCATCCTCACCCAGCTGCGCGTGGAGGGCTACGACATCGTGCCCAGTTACGATGCTGCCGACGTGGTGGTGGTCAATACCTGCGGTTTCATCGATTCGGCGGTGACCGAATCGCTGGACGCGATCGGCGAGGCGATGAACGCCAACGGCAAGGTGATCGTCACCGGCTGCCTGGGCAAGCGCCCGGAGCAGATTCGCGAAGCGTATCCACAGGTGCTGGCGGTGTCCGGCCCGCAGGACTACCAGAGCGTGATGGAGGCGGTGCACGCCGCGCTGCCGCCGCGCCACGACCCGTTCGTGGATCTGGTGCCCGACTACGGCATCAAGCTGACCCCGCGCCATTACGCGTATCTGAAGATTTCCGAAGGCTGCAACCACCGCTGCAGTTTCTGCATCATTCCGTCGATGCGCGGCGATCTGGCCTCGCGCCCTGTGGATGAAGTCCTGCGCGAAGCCGAGCGCCTGGTGCGCGGTGGGGTCAAGGAATTGCTGGTGGTCTCGCAGGACACCTCGGCCTACGGCGTGGACCTGAAGTATGCCGAGCGCCCGTGGCGCGACCGCATGTACCAGACCCGCATGAAGGCGCTGTGCGAGGGTTTGTCGGAGCTGGGCGTGTGGACGCGCCTGCATTACGTGTATCCGTACCCGCACGTGGACGATGTGATTCCGCTGATGGCCGAAGGCAAGCTGCTGCCGTATCTGGACATCCCGTTCCAGCACGCCAGCCCGCGCATCCTCAAGCTGATGAAGCGCCCGGGCGCGGTGGAAAAAACCCTCGAGCGCGTGCAGCGCTGGAAGGCGATGTGCCCGGAGATCACGGTGCGCTCCACCTTCATCGTCGGCTTCCCCGGCGAGACCGATGCCGAATTCGAAGCGCTGCTGGAATTTCTGGATCAGGCCCAGCTGGACCGCGTCGGTGCGTTCGCCTATTCCCCGGTGGAAGGCGCCAGTGCCAACGCGCTGCCGGATCAGGTGCCGGAAGAACTCAAGCAGGAGCGCCTGGCGCGCTTCATGGCCCGGCAGGCGGAAATTTCCGCCGCGCGGCTGGAGGCCAAGATCGGCAGCGTGCAGCAATGCCTGGTCGACCTGATCGAAGACGATATCGCGGTGGCGCGCTCACGCGCGGACGCACCGGAAATCGATGGGCTGGTGCATATCCAGAACGGCGGCGAGCTCAAGTTGAAAGTTGGCGATCTGGTGGATGTGGAGATCACCGACAGCGACGAGCACGATCTGTTCGGCGATGCGCTGCCGGCGACGGCCGATGCCTCCAAGCAAGGCCGCGCGCTGAATCTGCAGATGGTGTAACCGGGCGCTGGTGTGTACACATCGGTCTGTAGGAGCGCACTTGTGCGCGATGGGGCCTTATCGATAACGCCCCATCGCGCACAAGTGCGCTCCTACACGTGAGCAGATTGCGGGCACGTGCCTACTGGCTGGCGTAATCCACCGACACCACCACGAAGGTGTGTTTGCCCGACGGTAGCTGCGCTTCGAACTCATCGTCCACGCGTTTTTTCAGCAAGGCGCGCGCCAGCGGCGAATCGATGCTGATCCAGCCGCGCCCGGCGTCGGTTTCGTCAGGGCCGACGATGCGGTAGTGCCGCAGCTCGCCGCTGTCGGCGTCCTCCAGCGCGACCTGTGCGCCGAAGAACACCGCGCGCGGGTCGGTCGGCGCGGTCTCCACCACGCGCAGCGCTTCCAGCCGTTTGCTCAGATAACGCACGCGGCGGTCGATCTCGCCGAGCTGCTTCTTGCGATAGGTGTATTCGGCGTTCTCCGAGCGGTCGCCTTCGGCCGCGGCCGCGGCCAGCGCGCGCACCACCTCGGGCCGACGCACGCGCCAGAGCTCTTCCAGCTCGGCCTTGAGCCGGGCATGGCCGTCGGGCGTGATCAGCGCGGTGCTTTTTTCGGCAGGCGGGCGCCAGCGGCTCATGGGCGGTGTGTCGGACGGCGGGGCCGCGATGCTAGCGCGCATGGCCGGCTTGCGCATCTGCCGCCGCACAGCGAAGCTTTGCGCACCTCGGACACGGACGTCGTCATGTTGCTCATGCCGCTGCACAAACCCTGGTCGCGCCAGAACATTCCCTGGGTGACCCTGCTGCTGGTGCTGATCAATGTGGTGGTCTACCTGGGCTATCAGCGCAAGGACGATGCGCTGGTCGAAAATGCGGTGCGCTATTACGTCGAATCCGGTCTGGGTGCGTTGGAGGCGCAAGCGCACGAGCGCTATCTGGAGCAGACCAACGACGCCAGGCTGCGCGCTGCGCGCCAGGCCAGGCTGGACAGCGTGCCGGCGCGCCAACGCCTTGCGTATCTGGCGCATCTGACGATGCACGACGTGGCGTTCGCACAGGCGTTGCGCAGCGGCGCACTGTTCGAGGACGAGCAGCGTCTGCGCGAATGGCGCTCATTGCGCGCGCCCTACGATGCGCGCCTGTCCAAAGTGTTCACGCTGCGGCATCTGCAGCGCAGCTCCGAGTGGTCCCCTGCGAGGATGCTGACGGCCACCTTTCTGCATGGCAGTTTCGATCATTTGCTGGGCAACATGCTGTTTCTGCTGGCGCTGGGCACCTTGCTGGAAGGGGCGATCGGCAGCGGCTGGTTCCTGCTGCTGTACCTGCTCGGCGGGTTCGGTGCCAGCGCGGCCAGCCTGTGGTGGCGCTGGGGAGCGCCGGGCGGTGGCTTGGGTGCCTCGGGTGCGATCGCCGCCTTGATGGGTGCGTTCTGCGTGGTCTGGGGCAGGCGCAAGGTGCGCTTCTTCTACTGGTTCTTCGTGGTATTCGACTACGTGCGCGGGCCGGCGATCCTGCTGCTGCCGCTGTGGTTGGGCTGGGAGTTGTACAGCCTGCTATGGAACGACGACGGCAACGTCGCCTTCGAGGCGCATGCCGGTGGGCTGATCAGCGGCGCGCTGCTCGGCGTCGCATTGGTGCTGTTGCGACGTACGCGTCCGTCCTTTATGGAGGAGAGTGAGGCAGTGCTGGTGGACGATCGCTGGGAGCGCGCGCAGCGGCATCTGGGACGCATGGAAAACGTGGAAGCCGAGCGCCTGTTGGCGGAGCTGGCCAGCGAGCAGCCGCACAATCTGGACGTGGCGCTCGCGCGTTACCGCACCGCGCGCAATGACGGTCGCAGCCAGGACAGCGTGCGGCATGCGCAGACGCTGTTGCAGTTACACACGCATCATGCCGAACAGATGCGCAGCCAGCTCATGGTGGCTGCCGAACTGAGCAAGGCCGGGATCGCGTACGCGCCATCGGCACGCATGGCGCTGATCGCCACCTGTTTGCGCAATGGATTGCTGGCCGACGCCGAACGTCTGTTGAAAGAAGGCGAGCGTGGCGTGCCGCGCGACGAACTGGCGCATCACTGGTTCGTGCTGGCCTTGCGACACGGCGAGTTGCAGGACGGCACGCAACGTACGCGCCTGTTGCGTCACCTGTTGGAGCAGTTTCCCGAACAGGCACAGGCGAACAAGGCGCGGTTTTTGCTCGAGAACGGGTGAGCGGTTTCAGCTTGATCCGTGTCGCCCAGGTGTCGCGACGTTGGGCGGGAAAGGACCCGTCGAGAGGGTCGGTGTGCATGGAAAAGCAGTGCTGGATGCGTTTGTTCGATCATGAAGCATCGGCTCCATGTCTGATGGGCGTCGCACTACAGACAGCTTTTCACGTGAGCGCGGACCGACTGTCTGGTGCGGTGTCCTCGCCGGTTGCGGGACCGTGTGGCGGCATGGATGCCGCCACCGAGCCCCCAGGGATGGGTTCACGGCGTGTCCCGCAAGCGGTGAGGGCGCCACGCCCTCGACGCTGTGAGTTTGCTGCGAGGCGCTTGCCCGCCCACTATCGCGGGACACGCTGCAAGTACGTCCTTGTAGCTCTTACGCGGCATCCATGCCGCGTAAGGTCCCGCGATGGTTCGCGGGCAAGGGCCCGTCGAGATGGTCGGTGTGCATGGCTGCGAGCAATGCACGTCGCACTCTGGGCCGATGATGGAGGATCCGATTAGCGCATTAAAAAGCTCTGCCAGCCGCTCAAGCCGGTTGAATCGACACCGCTTTCAATACGGCTTGCAGCTTCGCGCGCAATGCATCGTCGTCGCAGTGAGTCAGTGCGTTTTGCAGTACAGCGCGCGCCTGGTCATCGCGGGCGAACCGTTCGCCCAGCAGCAAGCCCGCCTCCAGCGACCAGGCCGGCATCATCCGATCGCGCGGCCACGCGGCGATGGCCGCAAGCAGGCCATCGGTCGCCAGCTGGAATTGTCCGGCCATCTTGGCGCGCTCGGCCAGCAAGTTGGCTTGCTCAGGCGTCAGCGGGGTAAACGTGGAGTCGTCGTCCAGCGCTTCGCGCTGCAATGCGAGCGCGCGACGCTCCTGTTTTTCCTGCAGCAGACGGTTGATGTACTGGCGGGTGTGCTCGCGCAGTTCGTCATTGCGATGGTGTTGACGCAGCAGGCGCTGATACAGCTCGTGCAACGCAAGGCTCACCGCACGCGAACGCACCGCCCCGCGCAGTGCCTGAAATGCTTCATCGGAGTGGCCGTCGCGCACGTACTGTTCCGTTTCGTCGAGCAGGCGCTGATCCGGGTCTTCGCGCTCGCACGCCACGCCGCCGCTGGGCATGTAGCCGAGTTCTTCGTGGTACTGGTACACCAGATAACCCATTAGGTGGAAGCTGGCGAACAGGCTCCAGATCGAGGCGATCACCATCGTCGCCTCGCGTACGATCGGCGGCAGATACTTCACCGCAATGAAGATCGCCGCGGTAGCGCTGCCCTGGATCACGTACAGCAAGCCGTATGCAGCCAGATACGGCCAGCCGATGCGCAGTGCCATGTCGATCGACACCGCGGGATTGAGGGCGCGGCGCAGGCTGCCGTCGATGGCCAGCGCGATCATCATGCCCGGCAGCAGCAATTGGACCGCCAGATACGCGATGGTCAGGCCGGGCTTGCCCGCCAGCACGCCTGCCGCACCAATGACGGCGCCTAGCGCAAACGCCAGCAGGATCAGCCGCAGCACCGCGCTGTCGAAGCTGTTGTAGCCCAGCTGCGGAGCATCGGCCTGCCCGTCGGCGGTATGGCGCAGGATGTCGAAAGCATAGGTGTAGGTCGCCATGCCCAGCACGCCGGCAATCACCAGTTTCAGGATGCCCGGCAGCACCAGCAACGCGCTGCACAGCGTCAGCGCAATCAACGCGTACAGCGCCGAACCGCGCAGCGGATAGGTGGCGATGGCCGGAATGCGGGTCCAGAACGGTGCCGGCGCAGTCTGCGCGGCGACCTTGCGTGCGCGAAAACGGTCTTCCATGACGCTCCCCAGGCGTGTGATGTGAAGGGATTGTGCGGGTGCGCGCGCCGCCACGCAATTGGGGGCAGGGCGAGCCAATTAAACCTGGAATGGGCACAGGCCGGCGACATGTCGCCGGCACGGTCTGGATATTGCTGGCCAGGCCAGGCCAGGCGTCGGTGCCTGCATTGCATTGAAGCTCGCTGTGTCCGATAGCATCGGATGCGCATCGACAGACCATCGATGCGTTGCGTGCATGATCTGTCCGACGCACTGGGGGGCAATAGGTAAAATAATGGCCCGCCGCAATCTTGCGGCCATACGAGCGACCGGGCGCGCCGCGCCCCCGGCATTGCCGTCGCTCGCATCACAAGGAGTGTCGCTTGAATCCATCCGCCACCGGCAACCCGCAGGTCCGCATTCGCAGCATTGATGTGCTCTCGGACAATTGGTACGTGCTGCGCAAGGTCACGTTCGATTTTCAGCGCAAGGACGGCCGCTGGCAGACCCTGTCGCGCGAGGCCTACGATCGTGGCAATGGCGCCACCATCCTGCTGTATAGCCGTGCCAAGCAGACGGTGATGCTCACCCGCCAGTTCCGTTTGCCGACGCTGCTCAACGGCAATCCCGACGGCATGTTGATCGAAGCCTGCGCCGGCCTGCTCGACCGGGACGATGCGCTGACCTGCATCCGCAAGGAAACCGAAGAAGAAACCGGCTACCGCATCGACAACGTGCGCAAGGTGTTCGAGGCCTTCATGAGCCCCGGCTCGGTCACCGAACGCCTGTACTTCTTCGTCGGCGAATACTTCGACGGCGACAAGGTCGGCGAGGGCGGCGGACTCGAAGAAGACGGCGAAGAGATCGAGGTGCTGGAGCTGTCCCTCAATGCAGCGCTGGCGATGATCGGCTCGGGCAAAATCGCCGATGCCAAGACCATCATGCTGTTGCAATACGCCAAGTTGCATGGTGTGTTGGCATAGAGCGGCACGTTGCGCTATGGCGGTAGCGCCTCAGAGTCGGCTGCCAAAGATCTAGGTCGCTTGCAACTCAATGCACGCGCTTCAGGATCTTGTCCTGGTATTCGGATGCTCCGCCGCTCTGACAGCTTCCGCCATCCTGGGATAGGAACTCAGCAACACCGGGTTTGGGGTTGTCGGTTTCATCAATCCGGAAGCCATAGAGCGGAGAGGGATAGGAAAAGCGTGGGTCGGGCTCTGCTTGCAAGATCAAGCAGCTGCCCGCGATCTCATCCACCCACCACGTACTACGCAAGGTCACTGTCTGTCTGTGATGTTTAGGATCTTGTCCGGACAGACAGGTGTACTTCAACGTATAGCGATGACTTTTCTGATCCTTGACGGCGGCTTCCAGCCACAAGTCAGCGTGTGCACTTGCGCATTCAGGGCGTTCGCCCTCTATCTGCAAGAGGCCTGAGTAATGGCCGGCGAGAAGGTGCTGGCTGCGCAATGGCCACTTGATTGGGCCATAGCCAGGATCGTGGTAGTCGTAGTTGGGGTTGCGTGTTTTTTCCTGTGCTCCGCAAGTTGCAGTCAGAACAAGCATGGCAATCCCACAAAGATGCATCCATATCTTGCGCATAGTGTTCGTCCCTGTGGTTATTCGTTTTACTCAACGCTTCCCACCAAAAATACTGCCGAAGATGCCGCGCACGATCTGCTGGCCGATCTTGTTGCCCACCGTGCGCGAGGTCTGCTTTGCCATCGTTTCCAGCATGCCCTGACGGCGGCCGGTGCCGAACACGACATCCTTGACGGCTTTTCCGAAACCGCTGTCCTGCGTTTCCTCGTCCTCGCGCGTGCGTGCCGGCGGTGCGGCATTGTGTTCGGCGACCTGTTCGACGCGGCGTGCCAGCAGCTCGGCGGCCGATTCGCGGTTGATCGCGGTGTCGTAGCGGGTGCCGACCGGGCTGGCAGCGCGCACTTGCGTGCGCTCGGTCTCGCTGATGGCGCCCATGCGGCAGCGTGGCGGGGCGATGAGCGTTTGCTGCACCGGCGCCGGCACGCCCTTGCCTTGCAAGGGCGACACCAGCGCCTCGCCGGTGCCCAGGCTGGAGATCGCCGTGGCCACATCGAGTTTGGGATTGGCCACGAAGGTCTGCGCAGCGGTCTTGACCGCCTTCTGATCGCGCGGGGTGAACGCGCGCAGGGCATGCTGCACGCGATTGCCGAGCTGGCCGAGGATGTTGTCCGGAATGTCGTCGGGAAACTGCGAGCAGAAATACACGCCCACGCCCTTGGAGCGGATCAGTCGTACGACCTGCTCGATCCGCTGCACCAGCGCGGCGGGCGCATCGTCGAACAGCAGATGCGCTTCATCGAACACGAACACCAGCTTGGGGTGTTCCAGGTCGCCCACCTCGGGCAAACGCTCGAACAGTTCCGACAACAGCCACAGCAGGAAGGTGGAATACAGCTTCGGCTTGAGCACCAGTTGATTGGCTGCCAGGATGCCGATCACGCCGCGGCCGTCCGCTGCCACGCGCATCAGGTCGGCCAGTTCCAGCGCCGGCTCGCCGAAGAAGTGCTCGCCGCCGTCCTGCGCCAGCCGCAACAGGGCGCGCTGGATCGCGGCCACCGACTGGCTGGAGACCAGGCCGTAACTGGTGGACAGCTCCTTGCGTTCTTCCACCACCAACCCAAGCAACGCCCGCAGGTCGTCCAGGTCCAGCAAGAGCAGGCCACGGTCGTCGGCCAGCTTGAACACGATGTCGAGCACGCCGGACTGGGTGTCGTTGAGTTCCAGAATCCGCGCCAGCAGGGTAGGGCCCATCTCGCTGACGGTGGTGCGCACCGGGTGGCCGAGCTGGCCGTACAGATCCCAGAACACCACCGGGCTGGCGGCCGGCGCGTAGTCGGCGATGCCGATCTCCATGGCGCGCTGCAGCACGCCGGCGGCGCCGTCGCCGGCCACCGCCAGGCCGGCGACATCGCCTTTCACGTCGGCCAGGAACACCGGTACGCCCAGGCGCGAGAAGCCTTCGGCCAGGGTCATCAAGGTCACGGTCTTGCCGGTGCCGGTGGCGCCGGCCACCAGCCCGTGGCGGTTACCGAAGCGTCCTTCCAGCACAACCGGGATGTCGTCGGTGACGCCTTTGCCGAGCAGGAACGGGGCCATAGCGCAGATCCGGTGGGAAAAGCCGGATTCTAGCCGGCAATGTGGCCGGGCAAGCCGGGCGGGGATGGACCCCGGATTTCGACCGATCTGTCCGGCCGCCGACGGGCAGTTCAACGCCGCAGCCGGTGTGCCAGCCGCTTGCCGCCCTTCGCCCAGCTGTTCCAGGCCCGGTGCGCAACGGCCAAGCTAACGGCTCACTGACCCTGCCGGCCCGTCCGCCTTGCCCCGGTGTCGCCCCGGCGGCTACCCTGCCTGCCTTTCCGCTGTACTGCCTACGATGCCGCTCGCTCATTTTGGTTTGCGCCCATGGCCGGTTCTGGTCGTGGTGGCGCTGATGTCTGTCGTCCCCGCTGCCCACGCCATTTCCAAACGCGACACGGAGAAGGCCGCCGTGCTCGATGCCCGCATGGCCGCCGCCGAAAAGCGCTACCGCGATGCGCTGGTGCTGGTGAACAATTCCGACCCCAAGGGCACCGCCGAAGGCGATGCCGCGCTGGAGGACATGGAAGACGTCATCGACGCCTGCATCAAGCAGCGCGGCTGCCTGGTCGCCAATCAGCTGGCCACCTACAAGCGCCTGCTGAAGGCGCGCGCCGATGCCGAAGCACCGGCCGCCGAAGATCCGGAAGACGACGACACGCTGCTGCAGGCCGACCCGGACCACCTCGGCCCGGCGGCGAACGGCGTGCCCGAGGCCGCGCGCGCCGCCACGCTGCTCAACGACCAGCGCCACGATTTCGACAAGATGGTGCAGTACAACCCGGCGGTGCAGGCCGGCATCCGCCGCTGGCTGACCGACATGCGCCCGGCGCTGCTGACCAGCTACGAGAACTACAGCAGCCTGCGCGGGGTGATGTGGCCGGAATGGCAGAAGCGCGGCCTGCCCGAGGCGCTGCTGTTCGGCATCATGGCCAAGGAATCCAACGGCAAGGTGCACGCCAGCTCGCGTGCCGGCGCAGCCGGGTTGATGCAGTTCATGCCTGCCACCGGGCGTCGCTTCGGGCTGGGCCCGGACGGCACCGGCTTCGACACGCGCTTCGATGCACGCAGCGCCGCCGAAGCCAGCGCCGCGTACCTCAACGAGCGCATGGCCGGGCTCAACCGCAACATCGAACTGGCGCTGGCCGCCTATAACGGTGGCGAAGGCCGCGCCGCGCGCGTGTTCTCGCAGAGCGGCGGGCGCGGGTTCTGGGAGCAGGACGTCTACAACCAGTTCCCGGCCGAAACCAAGGACTACGTGCCGATGGTAATCGCCGCGGCCTGGATCTTCCTGCACCCGCGCCAGTACGGCGTGGACTTCGCCAAGCTCGACGCGCAGCCGGCCACGCTGAAGCTGGCCAAGTCGACCACCATCTACGAACTCACCATCTGCCTGGGCAGCATGGGCGCGCGCGACGGCTACATGCGCGCGCTGCGCAACCTCAACCCGCGCTACGAATCCGATGGCTGGATTCCGGCCGGCACCGTCATCAACGCCACCAACCGCATCGTCAGCCTGTACACGCGCTACTGCGTCAACGGCCCGCGTGCGGACCTGGCGCGCACGCTGATCACCGCCGACCTCAACAGCGCGATCGTGCGCAGCAGCGCCACCGAGTACGTGCCCAGCGTGGCGGTGGGCGACGTCAGCCCGATGGCCGGCGTGCCGACCACTGTGGCCACCGGCCAACCGGTAGTCGCCAAGCCCAAGGCCAGGCAGGCGCGCAGCTACACCGTCGCCAGGGGCGACACGCTCGGCCGCGTCGCGCAGAAGTACCAGTGCGAGATCAAGGAGCTGGCCAAGGCCAATGGTCTGAAGGCACCGTCGTATGCGCTCAAGCCGGGGCAAAGCATCAAGCTGGCCGGCTGCGATCGCTGACCAGCGCGGGCGCACCGCCTCGGCGAGCCGCCTCTGCGAGCTGCGCCGGGCCGCGCTCCCGTAGGAGCGGACCTGGCCGCGACGAAGCGGTCCCGGTAGCTCCGGCATAGGCGAGCGCACTCCGAATCGAGGCTGGGAGTGCCGAAGGCGCGTGCGCACGAAGCCTCACCGTGAATGCCCCATCGCGGTCGGGCCCGCTCCTACAATGCCTTGTCGCGGTCAGGCCCGCTACAACGGTGTGGCCGCATTGCGCCGATTGCCGGATTGGGGGTGAAGCGCGCTTGTGCGCGAGGCGTTATCGAGAACGTCCAATCACGGGAAAACCCGCCACTACGCAGGGGCTGTCGTCGTGCGTACCGACGCGGGGGATGATCGCCGCGCCGCTGTGATCAGCTCGCCTGGCGACGGGCGAGCGCCTGCCCCAGGCGAACTGATGTCTCTGCGGCAAGTCCGCCATCGAGCTTCGCGACACCTGGCGGCAGCAGCACGATCACAGTCGAGCCGTAGTTGAAGCGCGCCATCTCCGCAAACTTCTCCAGCACGATGCCCTTGCCGCGATAGTCCTTGCGCGTGATGCGATCGCCATAGCGCGGAATCTCCACGCCGCTCCACACCGTTTCCACGCCCGACACCAGCAGCGCGCCCACCATCACCGAGGCCATCGGGCCGAAGTCGGTATCGAAGTGGCAGACCAGGCGCTCGTTGCGCGCGAACAGCCGCGGCACGTTGCGCACCGCATCCGGTCCCACGCTGAACAGGCGGCCGGGCACATGCACGGTCTCGCGCAAGGTGCCGGTCCACGGCATATGCACGCGGTGGTAGTCCTTGGGCGAGAGGTAGACGGTGGCGAACAGGCCATCGTTGAACGGCTGCGCGGCGTCGGCATCGCCGAGCAATTCGGCGGCAGTGAACGACTGTCCCTTGGCCTGGAAGATGCGGCCGTTCTCGATCGGGCCGAGCTGGCTGATGCGGCCGTCGGCAGGCATCAACAGCGCCGCAGGATCGGCATCGGGCACGCGTGCGCCCGGCTTCAAGGCGCGGGTGAAGAATGCATTGAAGGTGGGATACGCGCGCGGGTCCGGTTGCAGTGCTTCGCTCAGGTCCACGCCGAACTTGCGCGTGACCGTGTCGATCAACCATTGCTTGGTGGACGGCGTATCGGAATAGGCCAACGCACGCGCCAGCGAGCACAGCAACCGGTGCGGCAGCACGTAGGTCAGGGAAGTGACGAGACTCACGGAGCGGTTACCTTGGTCAGTTGCTGGAGGTCGGCGGCGATCGCCTTGGGGTCGAGCGGGGGACGGATCAGGCCGGCCAGGCGGCCCTGCGGGTCGAGCACGGCGATGCCGGCCGAGTGATCCATGCTGTAGTCGTTGGGATTGTCCGCAAAGCCCTTGCCCGGCACCTTCTGGAACACGAAGCCCAGCGCGGTGGCGAAGCGCTCCAGCGCCGGCACGTCGGCGGTGGCGGCCAGGGTATCCTTGTGGAAGGCATGCGCGTATTCGCCCAGGCGTGCCGGCGGGTCGCGCTGCGGGTCCACCGACACGAACAGCACGCGCGGGCGCAGGCCATCGGGGATGGGTTCCCACTGCTGCTGCGCCACCGCCAGATCGGTCAACGTGGTCGGGCAGACATCCGGGCAGAAGGTGAAGCCCAGGAATACCAGCGTCCAATGCCCCTTCAGCTCGCCGGGCACCAGCTGGGTGCCGTCGGACTGGCGCAGGCTGAACTGCGGCAGCGTGCGTGGTTGCGGATAGAAGGTGATGGTCCGGGTGGCCGGCCACGGCGAGCTGGGCGCGGCGCCGAGGAACTTCTGGCCCAGCAACAGCCCCAGGCCGGCGGCCAGCGCCACCAGCAGCACGATGCCGGTATTGCGATTGAACATGGCGGTTTCCAGTGCAACGGACGCTCATGATACCGATCCGACCTCTATAATCGTGGGCCGATTCCTCTTTAGTTGTTGCCATGACTGCCGCCGCGGCCGACGAACTGCACACCATCATCGACCTGATCCGCTACGGCACCAGCCGTTTCAATGCAGCCGGTCTGACCTTCGGCCATAGCTACGACAATGCGCTGGACGAGGCCACCCAACTGGTCCTGCACAGCCTGCACCTGCCGCACGATCTGGGCCCGGCCTATGGCCAGGCGCGCCTGCTGCGCTCGGAAAAGGAGCAGGTGCTGGGCGTGTTCGAGCGCCGCATCAACGAGCGTGTTCCGGCGGCGTACCTGACCGGCGAGGCCTGGTTCGCCGGGCTGAGTTTCAAGAGCGATGCGCGCGCGCTGGTGCCGCGTTCGCCGATCGCCGAGTTGATCGAAGCCGGCTTCGAGCCCTGGCTGGGCGGCCGCGAAGTCACCCGCGCGCTGGATCTGTGCACCGGTTCGGGCTGTATTGCCATTGCCATGGGCCATTACAACCCGCAGTGGGACGTGGACGGCGCGGACATCAGCGACGACGCGCTGGCACTGGCCGCCGAAAATAGGGCGCGCCTGCAGGCCGACAACGTCACCCTGCTCAAGTCTGACCTGTTCGCCGGGCTGGGCGGCCGCCAGTACGACCTGATCGTCACCAATCCGCCGTATGTCACCAACGACGAAACCGACGCACTGCCGCAGGAGTATTCCTACGAGCCGGAGCTGGGGTTGCGCGCGGGCGACGATGGCCTGGATCTGGTGCTGAAGATCCTGCGCGATGCGCGGCAGCACCTCAGCGAGGACGGTCTGCTGATCTGTGAAGTGGGCGAGTCCGAGCAGCACCTGATCAAGCTGCTGCCGGAAGTGGATCTGGCCTGGGTCGAGTTCAAGGTCGGGCAGATGGGCATCTTCGCGGTCGAATGCCGCGAGCTGATCGCGCACGGCGCGCGCATCGCCGAGCTGGCCAGTGCGCGCTGAGTCGTCCATCGCGCGGCCGCAGCTGAGCGATATCCTGTTGCTGGTGCCGGTGTCCATCTTCGGCGTCGGCATTCCGCTCGGTTTGATCGACGTGGTGTACCGCCTGTTCGACCCGATGTACGGCGGTCCCTTGCCACAGCGCTTGTTGCGCGCGGCGGCGGAGATCGGCTTCGGCCTGATGGCGTTTTTCGGCCTGGTGTCGGCGTGGATCGTGGTGGTCAGTTCGGATGCGGCCTTGCGTGCGCACCGGCGCCGCACGCTGATCGTGGCACTCGGCCTGCTGGTCGGGATCGGCGTTGCGCTGTACCTGCTCGCCGATTGGCTGCTCGGCGGACGTAACGAGCTGGATGTGTTCGGGTTGGTGATCAGCGGCTTGTGGGCGGTGGCGCCGATGCTGGTGGCGGCACGTCACTTGCCGCGCATCCTGCGCGCCACACCACCTGCTGCAATGTTGAGAGGATGCCGTCATGGGCAGTAACAGTTTCGGCCGCCTGTTGACGGTCACCACCTTCGGCGAGTCGCATGGGCCGGCGATCGGCTGCGTGGTCGATGGCTGCCCGCCGGGCCTGGAAATCGCGCCGGAAGACTTCACCCACGATCTGCAGCGGCGCGCATCCGGCAAGAGCCGGCACACTTCTGCACGTCGCGAAGCCGACGCGATCGAGATCCTGTCCGGCGTCTACGAAGGCCGCACCACCGGCACGCCGATCGGCCTGCTGATCCGCAACACCGATCAGCGCAGCAAGGACTACAGCAACATCGCCCAGCAGTTCCGCCCCGGGCATGCGGACTACACCTACTGGCAGAAATACGGCATCCGCGACCCGCGTGGCGGTGGGCGCTCGTCCGCGCGCGAGACCACCATGCGCGTGGCCGCCGGGGTGATCGCCAAGAAATGGCTCAGGCAGCGCTACGGCGTGCTGGTGCGCGGATTTTTGTCGCAGCTGGGCGAGATCCGCCCGACCGGTTTCGACTGGAATGCGGTCGAGGACAATCCGTTCTTCTGGCCGCATGCCGATCAGGTGCCGGAGCTGGAGACCTACATGGACGCGCTGCGCAAGTCCGGCGATTCGGTCGGTGCGCGCGTGGACGTGGTGGCCGGTGGCGTGCCGGCGGGCTGGGGCGAGCCGATCTACGGCAAGCTCGATGCCGAACTGGCCGCCGCCTTGATGAGCATCAACGCGGTCAAGGGCGTGGAGATCGGCGACGGCTTCGCCAGCGCCGCGCAGAAGGGCACCGTACACCGCGACCTGATCACCCCCGAAGGCTTTCTCAGCAATCATGCCGGCGGCATCCTGGGCGGCATTTCCACTGGCCAGGCGATCACCGCCTCGATGGTGCTCAAGCCGACCTCCAGCCTGCGCCTGCCCGGCGCGACCGTGGATGCGGACGGCGCGGTGGTCGATGTGATCACCACCGGCCGCCACGACCCCTGCGTCGGCATCCGCGCCACCCCGATCGCCGAGGCGATGATGGCACTGGTGCTGATGGATCAGGCCTTGCGTCATCGCGCCCAGTGCGGCGATGTCGGTGAGGTGGCGCCACGCATTCCCGGTCAGATCGATGTCTGAGTCGCCCCGCGCCAAGGTATGGGTCAGCCAGCCGCTGTTCGACGATGTCGTCGCGCAGCTGGGCGAACATTTCGAGCTGACCACCACCGAGCGCGTCACCGCGTATGCGCCGGCCGACCTGGCCGCGCGACTGGCATCGCTGGACGGTGCCTTGATCACCCTCAACGAGCGCATCGGCGCGGCGGAAATCGCCTCCGCGCCGCAGCTGCGCGCGATCGCCAACGTCGGCGTGGGTTACAACAACCTGGATCTGGACGCGCTCAGCGCAGCCGGCATCCTGGCCAGCAACACGCCGGATGTACTGACCGAGACCACTGCCGATCTCGGCTTTGCAGTGCTGATGGCCACCGCGCGCCGCATCACCGAATCCGAGCGCTGGTTGCGCGACGGGCAGTGGGGGCAGTGGTCGTTCAAGACCATGCTCGGCGCCGATATCCACGGCAGCACGCTGGGCATCCTGGGCATGGGCCGGATCGGGCAGGGCATCGCCCGCCGTGGCGCGCACGGCTTCGGCATGCGTGTGCTGTATCACAACCGCAGCCAGTTGCCGGCCGCCACCGAACAGGCGCTCGGCGCGCGGTTCGTGGACTTCGACACCCTGCTGGCGCAGTCCGATCACCTGGTCCTGGTGCTGCCGTACACCAAGCAGTCGCATCACATCATCGATGCCGCCGCGCTGGGCAGGATGCGTCCCACCGCCACGCTGGTGAATATCGCCCGCGGCGGCCTGGTCGATGAAATCGCGCTGGCCGATGCGCTCGCCAACGGTCGCCTGGCCGGTGCCGGTCTGGATGTGTACGAAGGCGAACCTGCCGTCCGTCCCGAACTGCTGGCCCTGCACAACGTCGTGCTCACCCCGCATATCGGCAGCGCCAGCCTGGCCACGCGTCGCGCGATGGTGCAACTGGCGGTGGACAACCTGATCGCCGCGCTGGGCAAAGGTCCCAATGCCGGCCATCCGCCGAGCGCGTTGAATGCCGATGCGGTGGCCGCTGCCAAACAGGGCGGCGTGCGCGATGGCGAAGCGATCAACACCGGCGCCGGCAAAACCACCACGACCAAACGATAGGGAACCTCCGCGGCCAGCTTTGGAGGTTCCCCGAACCCACTGCGCAAGCGCGTTCCACTCTTTCCCCATTCGATAAAGACAATCTCATGAGCAACGAAAACCGTCGTTTCAACGTCGCGGTCGTGGGCGCCACCGGCGCTGTCGGCGAGACCATGCTGAGCATCCTGGCCGAGCGCAACTTCCCGGTCGCCACCTTGTACGCGCTGGCCTCGGCGCGCTCGGCCGGCGGGCAGGTGGAGTTCAATGGCGGCAAGGTCGATGTGCTGGATCTGGCCGACTTCGACCCTACCGGCGTGGACATTGCGCTGTTCTCCGCAGGCGGGAGCGTGTCCAAGGAGTACGGCCCCAAGTTCGCCGCCGCCGGCGCGGTGGTGATCGATAATTCCTCCGCGTTCCGCTACGACGACGATGTGCCGCTGGTGGTGTCGGAGGTCAATCCCGAAGCGCTGAAGCAGCGCCCGCGCGGCATCGTCGCCAACCCCAATTGCTCGACCATGCAGATGCTGGTCGCGCTCGGCCCGATCCACCGCAAGTACGGCATCGAGCGTATCAATGTGGCGACCTACCAGTCGGTCTCCGGCGGCGGGCGTTCGGCGATGGAAGAGCTGGGCAAGCAGACCAGCGAGCTGCTGAGTTTCCAGCAGATCGACCCGCAGCGTTTCCCGGTGCAGATCGCCTTCAACCTGATTCCGCACATCGACGACTTCCAGGACAACGGCTACACCAAGGAAGAGATGAAGCTGGTCTGGGAGACGCGCAAGATCCTGGGCGACGACTCCATCCAGGTGAATCCCACCGCGGTGCGCGTGCCGGTGTTCTACGGGCACTCCGAAGCGGTGGCGATCGAAACCCGCGACAAGATCACCGTCGAAGACGCGCGCGCGCTGCTGGCCGCATCGCCCGGCGTGGAAGTGGTGGACGAGCGCAAGCCGGGCGGCTACCCGACCCCGGTCACGCATGCCTCCGGCAAGGACGCGGTGTTCGTCGGCCGTATCCGTGAGGACCTGTCGCATCCGCGCGGTCTGAATCTGTGGATCGTCTCGGACAACATTCGCAAGGGCGCCGCACTCAATGCCGTGCAGCTGGCCGAGCTGGTCGCACAGGAAGGCTGAGGCGCGCTAGTCCCGTAGGAGCGCTCAGGCGCGCGATGGAGCTTTGCCAGTGATGCCTCCTCGCGCGCCAGCGCGCTCCTACCAATGCGCTGCCGACGGTCTGCTGCATGGATGTCGCATCGCGGCATCGCCACGGCATGTGCGCTCTGCGCGAGGTCACCGACTTTTTCGCTCATGCAGCGGCTATATTGATGCGCATGAAACATAGGGGCGGGGGCGCGATGCGTCCGATACAAGGGTTAGGTGCGCTGCTGCTGATGGCCTGCAGCGGCGCTGCCATGGCGTTGGGGTTGGGCGATATCCGGGTGCTGTCCAGGCCTGGGCAACCGTTGGTGGCCGAGATTCCGGTCATCTCCAACGAGCCGGGCGAACTCGACAACGCACGCGTCGCGCTGGCATCGGCTACCACGTTTGCACGGGTCGGCCTGGAGCGCCCGCAGGGCTTGGTCAGCAACCTGCAATTCCAGTTCGCGCAGGACGCGCGCGGGCGTGCGGTGATCCGCGTGACCAGTAGCCAGGCAGTTGACCAGCCGGCGGTCAACTTCCTGATCGAGGTGGAGTGGGGCCAGGGCCGGCTGGTGCGCGAATATTCCGCACTGGTCGATGCGCCCAATACCGCGGCTGCAATCGCCGAGCCCGCCATCCAGGCGCCGCGCGCCGGGGCCGGCAACACCATTTCCCGCGCGCCCGCGGCCGTTGCCGAACGTGGCGGGCATGCCGCCGATGCGGTAGCACCCGGCACACGTTCCAGCACACGCGCGGCCGCGACAGCGCCGGCCGGCGATGCGCTGCCGGCAGTACGTTCGGGCCAGACCTTGTCGGAGATCGCTTCCGCCGTGGCCCGTTCCAGCGGGCATTCGCTCGACCAGACCATGCTGGCGCTGCTGCGCACCAACCCGGACGCCTTCATCGACGGCAATATCAACCGGTTGAAGCAGGGCGCGGTGCTGCGTACGCCGCAGGAAGAGGCGCTGGCACAGGTCGGTGCGGCCGAAGCGGCAGTGATGGTGCGCGAGCAGGCCGCGCAGTGGCGACAGGCGCGCTCGGCGATTCCGCAGCCTGCCGAAGCCGGCGCTGCCGCCGCAACGCCGGCACCTACGGCAGCTGTTGCGACGTCGGCAGGTGCCGGAGCGCGGCTCGAGATCGCCCCCGCAGTGACCAGTCAGACCAACAAGGCCGGCGCCACGTCCGGCACCAGTGCCGAAGGCGAGGGCGAGATGGCGGCCAACCAACAGTTGCAACAGGCCAGGGAAGACATCGCCACCCGCGATGCGGAATTGCAGGATCTGCGCACCCGCGTGGCCGATCTGGAAAAGCTCAAGCAGCAACAGCAAGCCTTGATCGCGATGAAGGACACCGACCTGGCGGCTGCGCAGAAGCGCCTGTCGGAGACGCCGGCTGCGGCACAGCAGGGCAGCGGGGTTCCGCTGTGGCTGATCGGTGGGCTGGTGTTGATCGTCGCGGCGGTCGTCGCCTGGCTGGCGGCACGCCGGCGCAAACCCTCGCCGCTGCCGCCGTTGCCGCGGCGTCAATTCGATTTCATGCCTGTCGGTGCCGCGGCAGACGCCGCCGAGCCGCAGGACGATACGCATGCCACCGTGCCCAGCGAGCACGATGTGTTGCATGAACCCGAATTCGAGCAGGCCGATCTGCGCGAAGAAGAACGCGCCTACCAGACGCAGCAACCGCTGTCCGATGTGTTGCGTCGCGAGCCGCTGATGTCAGGGCCTGCTGCCGCGCCGCCGGTGGTCGCCAGCGAGGATTGGCGCTCGTTGCGTGCAACGCCGCCAGCTCCTCCAGTAGCGCAGCCGCCGTTCGTTGCACCTGAGGACTCGATGCCGGAGCAGGTGGGGTCTGAGGACGCAGAGCCGGACGACGGCGAGCCGCAGGGTGTAGACGTTGCGCACGCCAGCAACGATCTCCCGCCAAGCGTGCCATCCGCCTCGGTCGCCGCGCAGGACAGCCTGGATGTCGATCCGGCACCCATCGCCCCCGCCGCTGCGCCCAGCGCGGTGACCAGCAGGGAATTCGTCTCGGCAGGGCGCGATCGTCTGGAGCTGGCAGTGGCCTACATGGACCTTGGCGACAGGGACACCGCGCGTGGCCTGTTGCTGGAAGTTGCCGCAACCGGCGACGAGGCCAGCCGCGCCGAAGCTGCCGAACTGCTGGAACGCCTGGCATGAGCCCGGCGCTGGACAGCATGGCCGCCGCACGCGAGCGCCGCATCGATTACGTGGAATTCGCCTCGCTCGATCTGGATGCCAGTCGTGCCTTTTTCGAAGCCGTGTTCGCCTGGCAGTTTCAGGCCTATGGCCCGGATTATCTGGCCTTCAACGACGGTCGTCTGGATGGTGGTTTCTATCGTGCCACTGCGGCAGTGTCGGCAGATGCTGGCCCGCTGATCGTGCTGTATGCCGACGCGCTGGAGCCCATGGGCGAGCGCGTGTGCGCTGCCGGTGGCGAGATCGTCAAGCCGGTGTTCGGTTTTCCTGGCGGCAGCCGGTTTCATTTCCGCGAGCCGGGCGGTAACACGCTGGCGGTGTGGTCCGAGCGCGCGGTCGGCTAGTCCGCGCACGCTCCATCGATTCGACAACAGGCAGGTTCCGATGCGTTACGCGCTGGGCGTGGAGTACGACGGCAGCGAGTTCCAGGGCTGGCAGCAGTTGGGTGAGCAGGGTGGGCCGAGCGTGCAGGCCAGCCTGCAGGCGGCGCTGTCCTCGGTGGCCGATGCCCCGGTGCAGGTGGTGTGCGCAGGCCGCACCGATGCCGGCGTGCATGGCGAGTGCCAGGTGGTGCATTTCGACAGCGACGCGCGTCGCGCGCCGCGTGGCTGGATGCTGGGCACCACCGCGCGCCTGCCGCCCTCGATCGCGGTGCGCTGGTGCGTGCCGGCGGCCACCGACTTCCATGCGCGGTTTTCCGCGCGCGCACGTCGCTACCGTTATCGCCTGCTCAATCGGCAGATACGCCCGGCGCTGTATCGCCAGACCTTGAGTTGGGAACGCCGCCCGCTGGACGCCGATGCCATGCACGCGGCCGCGCAGGCGTTATTGGGCGAGAACGACTTCAGCGCATTCCGCAGCGTGCAGTGCCAGGCCCTGCACGCACGCCGCAATCTGCAGGCCATCAGCGTGCAACGCATCGGTGAGGTGGTGGAGGTGCAGGTCCAGGCCAATGCATTCCTTCATCACATGGTGCGGAATATTGTTGGCTCGCTGATCCTGATCGGAACCGGAGAACGGCCGGGCGACTGGATCGCGACGTTGCTGGCCGGCCGCGACCGCACGGTGGCCGGGCCGACGGCGCCGCCACAAGGCCTGGTCTTCATCGGGCCGTTGTATCCCGCAGAGTGGCATCTGCCCGCTGAGGTGACCCAATGAATCGATTGCTGTACCGCACCCGTATCAAGTTCTGTGGCATGACCCGCGCCGGTGATATTCGACTGGCCGGCGAGCTGGGTGTGGACGCGGTGGGTTTCATTTTCGCGCATGGCAGCCCGCGCCGCGTGGCGCCGGCCGAGGCGCGCGCGATGCGCCAGGCCACCGCGCCGATGGTCGACGTGGTGGCGCTGTTCCGCAACAATTCCAAGGAAGAAGTGCGCGAGGTGGTGCGCACCGTGCGTCCGACCCTGCTGCAGTTCCATGGCGAGGAAGACGACGCGTTCTGCCGCAGCTTCAACCTGCCGTATCTCAAGGCGGTGCCGATGGGCAGCGGTGGGATCAACGGCGAGGACGCCAACGCGCGGACCTTGCAGCTCGCCTATCCCAACACCGCCGGTTTCCTGTTCGACAGCCATGCGCCCGGCGCAGGCGGCGGCACTGGCAAGACTTTCGATTGGTCGCGCCTGCCGACCGGCCTGCATCGCCCGTTTCTGCTTGCCGGCGGCATCACCGCCGACAACGTGTTCGATGCGATCGTGGCAACGCTGCCGTGGGGCGTGGACGTGTCCAGCGGCGTGGAGCTTGCGCCCGGGATCAAGGACGGCCACATGATGCGCAAGTTCGTTGAAGAAGTGCGCCGGGCCGATTGCCATGAGATGGGGTGAGTTGGGGAATCGGGAATCGGGATTGGGGATTGGGGAATCGGAGTGGGCAGTCTGCTTCGTTGTTTTGATTGCTCTTGGGTTATCCAATTCCCGTTGATTGATTGCTTGGTCGCTGTTTCTCCGATTACTGAGCGTTTCAATTAGACGCTTGCGGCATCCGTGGTGCGCTGCTGATCCTCTGAAAGTGCGTTACGTAGCCAGTCGGCGAGATGCTCGATGCGCGGATCCGGGTTGCGCCTTGCGGCGCACAGCACCCAGCGGCCGCGCGTCGGCGTGAAGCCCCAGGGCGCCAGCAGGCGCCCGGCGGCCAGGTCCGCGGCAACCAGCGGTTGCGGTGTGATCGCAACGCCCAGCCCCGCGGCGGCCGCTTCCAGCAGGTAGACCAGATGCTCGAATTCGGTGCCGAAGCGCAGCGCTTCGGGTGCCAGGCCGTGGCGTTGCGCCCATTCCGGCCAGGCCTGCGGGCGCGAGCGGGTGTGCAGCAAGGCGTGATCGAGCAGGGCGGCAGGCTCTCTGCCAGCGAGCTGTGTCGCCAATGCCAGCTGCGGACTCAGCACCGGGCCGATCCACTCCACCCCCAGCTCGTGCACCTGCCATTGGCCTGGCCAGGGCGGGGTGTCCAGCAGCAAGGCCGTATCCAGGCCATCCAGGTCCGGACCGGGCGCCTGTTCGTTGGCCGACAGGTGCAGGCGCAGCTGCGGCAGATCCCGCTGCAGCCGGCCCAACCGGGGGATGACCCAGCGCGCGAGCAGGCTGCCCGAGCAGCCCAGCACCAGCGGCGCCTCGCTGGTGGGGCGGCGCAACGCCGCCCAGGTGTCGCCGATCAGCGCGAAACCCTCACCGGTCGCATCGCGCAGCCGGGCGCCGGCGGGCGTCAGCACCAGGCCGCGGCCCTGGCGGGTGAACAGCGCCGCGCCCAGGGCCTGTTCCAGCGAGCGTACGTGCCGGCTGATGGCGCCATGGGTCACGTGCAGCTCCTGCGCGGCCCGGCTGACGCTCTGCAGACGTGCGGCGGATTCGAACGCGCGCAGCGCTGCCAGCGGTGGAAGCAGTGTGCTCATATGTGAGTCCTGGTCACAGGTTGCGGCAATCTTATCGATTTATCGCGCGCCGTGGCTGCGCTACAGTAATGCCTCTTGTATGACCGCATTGCTGCAGAGGATTCCCATGTTGGCCCAGTCCATCAGTGACTTTCACGCCTATCCGGATGCTGCCGGCCACTTCGGCAAGTTCGGTGGCCGGTTCGTCGCCGAGACCTTGATCGGCCCGTTGCAGGAGCTGGCGGCCGCCTACGACCAGGCGCGCCAGGATCCGGCCTTCATTGCCGAATACGACAAGGATCTCAAGCACTACGTCGGCCGGCCCAGCCCGATCTATCACGCCGAGCGCCTGAGCCGCGAAGTGGGCGGCGCGCAGATCCTGCTCAAGCGCGAAGACCTCAACCACACCGGCGCGCACAAGATCAACAACACCATCGGCCAGGCCTTGCTGGCCAGCCGCATGGGCAAGACCCGCATCATCGCCGAGACCGGCGCCGGCCAGCATGGCGTGGCCAGCGCCACGGTGGCCGCGCGGCTGGGCCTGGAGTGCGTGGTCTACATGGGCGCCACCGACATCGAGCGGCAGAAGATCAACGTCTACCGCATGAAGTTGTTGGGTGCCACGGTGATCCCGGTGACCTCCGGCTCGGCCACGCTCAAGGACGCGCTCAACGAAGCGATGCGCGACTGGGTCACCAATGTGCAGGACACCTTCTACATCATCGGCACTGTCGCCGGCCCGGATCCGTATCCGCGCATGGTGCGCGACTTCAATGCGATCGTCGGCCGCGAAGCGCGCGCGCAGATGCTGGAAGACTTCGGCCGCCTGCCGGATGCGATCAGCGCCTGCGTCGGCGGCGGCAGCAATGCGATCGGCCTGTTCCACGCCTTCCTCAACGATCCAGGCGTCAAGATCTACGGTGCCGAGGCGGCCGGCGACGGCATCGCCAGCGGCCGTCATGCCGCCTCCATTGCGGCCGGGCGCCCGGGTGTGCTGCATGGCAACCGCACCTATGTGATCTGCGACGACGACGGCCAGATCACCGAAACCCATTCGATCTCCGCCGGCCTGGATTACCCGGGCGTGGGCCCGGAGCATTCGTTCCTGTCCGACAGTGGCCGCGCGGTCTATCAGGGCATCACCGACGACGAAGCGATGGCCGCCTTCCATCTGCTGGCGCATACCGAAGGTATCCTGGCCGCGCTCGAATCCAGCCATGCGGTGGCGCAGTCGATCAAGCTCGCGCGCGAGATGCCCAGGGACGCGTTGATCCTGTGCAACCTGTCCGGCCGGGGCGACAAGGACGTGCACACCATCGCTGCGCGCGAAGGCGTGCAGGTCTGATGCCGCTGCGGCGCGTCACGGTGACCGCGCTGGCCGACGACCGGGCGAACAGGCTGCTGTTCGCCTGGCTCGACCGCTGGGCGCCGCAGATGCGCACCTGCTCGAAAAACAGTGGCTGCGGCTGCTGCCCGGACAGTGTCGACCTCGAGGTCGACGCCCAGGCGTTGACCGAACTGCCACCCGCCATGTACCAGGACATCCATTGAAGCGGTCGCACCGCCTCTAACAATCGCAAGGTCTTTCAATGCGTCGTATCGACGAAACCTTCCAGCGTCTGCGTGCCGATGGCCGCAAGGCGCTCATCCCCTTCATCACCGCCGGCGACCCGTCGCTGGAAGCCACTGTGCCGGTCATGCACGCGCTGGTGCGTGCCGGTGCCGATGTCATCGAGCTCGGCGTGCCGTTTTCCGACCCGATGGCCGACGGCCCCACCATCCAGCGCAGCTCCGAGCGCGCGCTGGGTCGTGGTGCCGGCTTGGCCTACGTGCTGGAGGCGGTGCACGAATTCCGCCGCGAAGACGCCACCACGCCGGTGGTGTTGATGGGCTACCTCAACCCGATCGAGATCCACGGCACCCGGCGCTTCGCCGAAGCCGCCGTCGCTGCCGGTGTGGATGGTCTGCTCCTGGTCGATCTGCCGCCCGAAGAGGCGGCCGAGACCCGCGCGATCTTCACCGAGGTCGGCCTGGCCCTGATTGCGCTGGCCTCGCCGACCACCAGCGAGGAGCGCCTGGACATGCTGTGCAGCAGCGCCCAGGGCTATCTGTACTACGTAAGCTTCGCCGGCGTCACCGGCGCCTCGAATCTGCTCGATACCCATGCCGCCAGCGACCGCCTGCGCCAGCTGCGCCGGCGTGCCGGCGCCCCGGTGGTGGCCGGTTTCGGCATCAGGGACGCCGCCAGTGCCGCCGCAATGGCCGTGGACGCCGACGGCGTGGTGGTCGGCAGCGCCCTGGTCGCCGCGCTGGCCGAAGCCACCGATGTCCGCAGCGCCCGCGAACGCGCCGAAGCCTTCCTGGCCCCGCTCCGTCAAGCCCTGGATCAACCCTGAGAACTAGCCCGTCTCCCCGGAGCGAGAGGGCGCGAGCGATAAGGCTGAGCCCCTCTCCCGTCGGGAGAGCGGGTAGGGTGAGGGAAGGGACGGGAGCTACGTGCACGCCAACACACGTGCACCCTGCAACCAGAGTAGGGGCAGCACAACAAGCCGACCTTCACTTCAAACGCCCGCGCAACCACCCAGCACCACGCTTGCAGTCAGCCTTCGGAATTGCCACCCAAACCCACATTCATCCTCTGCGCTACCTTGGCTTTCCCGCAGGGCGTTAGACTAACGCCCCTCTGCGGCCCACATGGCCGCCCTGCATGGATTGTCATACACGCATGAGCTGGCTCAGCAAATTGATGCCTTCCGGCATCCGCACCGAGAACACCCCGGCCAAGAAGCGCAGCGTCCCCGAGGGCCTGTGGGAGAAGTGCAGCAACTGCGGCAGCGCGCTGTACGGCCCCGAGCTCGAGGAGAACCTCGAGGTGTGTCCGAAATGCGACCACCATATGGCGATCCGCGCACGCGCGCGCCTGAACTCGCTGTTCGATCCCGACACCGCGACCACCGAAATCGGTGCCCAGCTGGGCCCGGTCGACGTGCTCAAGTTCAAGGACCAGAAGCGCTACGGCGAGCGCATCAAGGCCAGCCAGAAAAGCAGCGGCGAGTACGACGCACTGATCGCCATGCGCGGCACGCTCAAGGGCAATCCGCTGGTCGCCGCCGCCTTCGACTTCGCCTTCATGGGCGGCTCGATGGGTTCGGTGGTCGGTGAGCGCTTCGCACGTGCTGCCGAAGTAGCGCTGGAAGTCGGCTGCCCGTTCGTGTGCTTTTCCGCCAGCGGCGGCGCGCGCATGCAGGAAGGCCTGTTCTCGCTGATGCAGATGGCCAAGACCTCCGCTGCGCTCGGTCGCCTGCGTGAAGCCGGCCTGCCGTACATCTCGGTGCTGACCCATCCCACCACCGGTGGCGTGTCGGCCTCGTTCGCGATGCTGGGCGATATCAATATCGCCGAGCCGCATGCGTTGATCGGCTTCGCCGGCCCGCGCGTGATCGAGCAGACCGTGCGCGAGACCTTGCCGGAAGGCTTCCAACGGTCGGAGTTCCTGCTCGACCATGGTGCCATCGACCAGATCTGCGATCGCCGCGACATGCGCGACCGCATCGCCGATCTGACCGCGATGATGATGCGTCAGCCGCATCCGCAGGACGCGGCCGCATGAGGCCAGTGGTTGCGCGCTCGCGCGACACCGTCGCACGCGCCGCTGCGTGTGCGCCCCCCCGTAGGCAGGAACACCGCAACGCATGAGCAGTCGCAAGTATTTTGGAACCGACGGCATCCGCGGTCGGGTCGGGCAGGGCGTGATCTCGGCCGATTTCGTATTGCGGCTGGGCAATGCGCTCGGTCGGGTGCTGACCCGGGGCCGCAGCAAGCGTCCGCTGGTGCTGATCGGCAAGGACACCCGGATTTCCGGCTACATGTTCGAAGCCGCCTTGGAGGCCGGCCTGGTCGCCGCCGGCGCCGACGTGCAGCTGATCGGCCCGATGCCGACCCCGGCCATCGCCTTCCTGACCAACACGCTGCGCGCCGATGCCGGCGTGGTGATCAGCGCCTCGCACAATCCGCATTACGACAACGGCATCAAGTTCTTTTCCGCCGAAGGCGAGAAGCTCGACGACGCCACCGAAGCGGCGATCGAGGCCGCGCTGGACGAGCCGTTCCACACCGTGGAATCGGAGCGCCTGGGCAAGGCGATCCGCACCCGCGATGCGATCGGCCGTTACATCGAATTCTGCAAGGCCAGCGTGGCGCGCGGGTTCACCCTGCACGGCCTGAAGATGGTGCTGGACTGCGCGCACGGGGCGACCTATCACATCGCGCCGATGCTGTTCCGCGAGCTGGGTGCGGACGTGGTCGTCATCGGTGCCGCACCCGACGGGCTCAATATCAATGCCGGTGTCGGCTCCACCCATATCGACAACCTCGCCGCCAAGGTGCGCGAGAGCGGCGCGCAGCTCGGCATCGCCTTCGACGGCGACGGCGACCGCGTGCTGATGGCCGACGACCAGGGCAACCCGGTCGATGGCGACGATCTGCTCTATGTGCTCGCCCGCTCCTGGCAGGCCAGCGGCCGGCTTACCGGTACCGTGGTCGGCACGTTGATGACCAACTACGGGCTGGAACAGGCGCTGGCCGCATTGCACATCCCGTTTCAGCGCGCCAAGGTCGGCGACCGCTACGTGCACCAGGCCCTGGTCGAAGGCGGCGGCACGCTGGGCGGCGAAACTTCCGGCCATCTGCTGTGCCTGGATCGCGCCACCACCGGCGATGGCATCGTCAGTGCGTTGCAGGTGCTCGAGGCGCTGGGGCGCGATGGACAGAGCCTGCGCGAGGCCTTGAGCAGTCTGAGCAAGGTGCCGCAGAAGACCGTCAACGTGCGGCTGGAGGGTGGTGCAGCCAGGTCGATCGTGGAGGCCGCCGGCGTGCAGCAGGCGCTGCAGCAGGCGCAGGCCGCCGTGCTGGGCCGTGGGCGCGCATTTCTGCGCCCGTCCGGCACCGAGCCGGTGGTGCGCGTGACCGTGGAGGCCGACGACGCCGGTCTGATGCAGGACACGCTCGACCGTCTCTCCGGGGCCGTGCGTGACGCGGCGTGAGTCGCTGATCATTGGTGTGTGCGTGGTCTTTGCCAAGGCCGCGACGTTCTACCTGTTGTATCGCCTGCTGTCCTGAGCGGCAGGCCTTCCTTTCGACTTCCCGACTTCGACTGCAGATATCCGTATGAGCGCCCGCATCCCGACCCTGGACATCACCCGTTTCGACAGCGACCGCGACGCTTTCGTCGCCGAGCTCGGTGCGGCCTATCGGCAGTGGGGCTTTGCCGGCATCCGTAATCACGGCATCGCGCAGGCCGACATCGACGCGGCGTACGACGTGTTCAAGGCGTTCTTCGCACTGCCTGAGCAGGTCAAGCGTCGCTATCACGTGGAAGGCAGCGGCGGCGCGCGCGGCTATACCGCGTTCGGCGTGGAAACCGCCAAGGATTCCAAGCATTTCGATCTGAAGGAGTTCTGGCATATCGGCCGCGAGATTGCCGACGATTCGCCGTACCGCGAGGTGATGGCGCCGAATCTGTGGCCTGAAGAGGTGCCCGGTTTCCGTGAGCGCGGCTATCGCCTGTACCAGCAGCTGGACCACCTGGGCTCGCGCGTGCTGTCGGCATTGGCGCTGCATATCGGCCTGCCGCAGGACTATTTTGTCGACAAGACCAACAACGGCAACTCGATCCTGCGGCCGATCCATTACCCGCCGATCACCAGCGACGACATTCCCAACGTGCGCGCCGGTGCGCACGGCGACATCAATTTCATCACCTTGCTGGTCGGTGCCAGCGCGGCCGGGCTGGAAGTGCGTTCCAACGATGGCGAGTGGGTGCCGTTCACTGCCGACGCCGACACCATCGTGGTCAACATCGGCGACATGCTGCAGCGCCTGACCAACCACGTGTATCCGTCCACCATCCATCGCGTGGTCAATCCGCCGGGCGAACAGGCGCGCAAGCCGCGCTATTCGGTGCCGTTCTTCCTGCACCCCAATCCGGATTTCCTCATCGACGTGCTGCCTTCGTGCATCGCCGCCGACAATCCGAACCGTTATCCCGAACCGATTACCGCGCACGGGTTTCTGGAAGAGCGTCTGCGCGAAATCAAGCTGAAGTAAGCCGTTCGCAGCGAAGACGATAGCTGCGCTTGCAGCATCGTCAATGACCGCGGGCACAGTTTGATCCATAAATTCCGCTCGCGTCTGGTTAAAGCTTGCATTCACCTCAGCCGATAACCCAGTCTGATCGCTAGCGCGACGTCGGACTCGCCTGGCGCCCGCTGCTGAGTGCACTAGCTTGGGGGGCGCATGCGGATGCAGTTGTTCAGACGGATCGGCCCGGTTTCTGGGTTGCTGGCGTACTGCGCCGCAACCTGTGCGTTGGCAACGCCGATCAGCGTGACCGTCGTCGATGCCAACGGCATGTTGGTCGATGCGGTGGTGAGCCTGGAGCCAGCACGTGCGGTGGCCGCCGGGGCGCCCCGGACCGTCGAGATGGATCAGGTCAATTCGCAGTTCGTGCCTGCCGTGCTGGCGGTGCGCACCGGCACCCTGGTGCGGTTTCCCAACAACGACCAGATTCGCCATCAGGTCTATTCGTTCTCCCCCGCAAAGCGCTTCGAATTGCCGCTGTTCCAGGGCAGCACCGCCGCCCCGGTGCGCTTCGACCAGGCCGGTCTGGTGACGGTCGGCTGCAATATCCACGACTGGATGCTGGGCTATATCGTGGTGGTGGACACGCCGTACTTCGGCAAGACCGGCAGCGACGGTCGCGTGCAGCTGGATGCGCCGGCAGGCAGTTACACGCTGCGGGTCTGGCATCCGCGCCTCAAGGGCGCTGCGCTCGCCGAGCCGGTGGCGCTTGCGCGCGAGGCTGTGCAGCGGCGCGTGACCTTGCAGACCACCGGCGCCGCACCAGCGGTGGCGCCCCCGGATGCGCGGGTGCGTGCGCTGCAGGACAAGTTCCGCCGCGCCGACCCGAAGACGCCGAAGCCATGAAGGCCATGCGCCTGCATACCCGCATCGCGGCGTTTCTGGTGCTGGTCGTGCTCGCCACGCAGGCGTTGACCTTCATCGCGGTGCAGGTCGCCACCGAGCGCAGCGTCAAGGCGCAGCTCGGCGAAGAACTGCAGATCGGCGAGCGCGTCTGGCAACGCATCAATCTGCGCCGCGACGAACAACTGATGCAGTCGGCCTCGGTGCTGGCCGACGACTTCGGTTTTCGCGCGGCCGTGGCCAGCGGCGATGTGCCGACCATGCAATCGGCATTGCGCAATCACGCCGCGCGCATGTCGGCGCAGACCGCGCTGCTGCTGGCCCCGGATGGCGAATTTTTGACCGGACTTGCCGACCTGCCGCAAGCCGAACAGCTGCGCGCGGTGCAGACGCTGCTGCAGCAGGCGCAGCGCGATGGGCGCGCAGTTGGCGTGGTCGCATTGGATCAACGCATCGTGCGGCTGGCGGTGGTGCAGGTGCTGGCACCGAGCCGGGTAGGCTGGATCGCGATCGGCAATGAATCCGGCGACGGCCTGGCGCAGGATTTCCGTTCCACCACCGGGCTGGATGCGACCTTCTTCACCGATGGCCCGCCGGTGCGGGTGCTGGCCTCCACTTTGGAGCCGGCCGCGCGCGCCGAATTTGCGCAGCAGTTGCCGACCGCCGAACGCGCGCAGGGCGCGGCGGTCGCGTTGACGCTGGCCGAGTCGCGTTACCTGGTCAAACTGCAGTCGATCCAGGGCGATAGCCATGTGCGGGTCGCGCTGCAGGCTTCGCTGGATCGCGCGGTGGCGCCCTATCGCGTCCTCAAGTTGCGCATCCTGCTGCTGGCGGGTCTGGCGACGGCTGCGGCGCTGGGTGTGGCGATCTTCCTGGCACGCAGCGTCAGCAAGCCGGTCGCGCAACTGGTACAGGCAGCACGGCGCATCCAGCGCGGCGATTATCACACCGCGGTCGAGGTGCCATCCGGGCGCGAACTGGCCGAGTTGGCCGACAGCTTCGGGCGCATGCAGCAGCAGATCGCCAGTCGCGAGCAGCACATCCTGCATCAGGCGCGCCACGATGCCCTGACCGGTCTGCCCAATCGCATCTGGCTGCTGGAGCGGCTGAAGGACGTGGTGGATCAGACCGTGGCTTCCGGCGGCACGGCTGCGGTGCTGATCCTGGATCTGGAGCGCTTCAAGGAACTCAACGACAGCCTGGGCCACGACTTCGCCGACCAGGTCCTGGTCGAAGCGGGCCGCCGCCTTGCCGACGTGGTGCAGGAACCCAATCTCGTCGGGCGGCTGGGCAGCGACGAATTCATGGTGGTGGTGGCGCAGACCGACGTCACCACCGTGCAACAGGATGCACAGCGCTTGCTGCTGCAGTTGCGCCGCCCGCTGGCGCTGCCGCAGGCGCGCATCCAGCTGGAAGCCAGCATCGGCATCGCCCTGATTCCAGAGCACGGCGCCGATCCGGACACCTTGTTGCGCCGCGCAGACATCGCACGTCGCCAGGGCGGCAATGCGACCACCGTCGGCGCCTGCGTATATCGCCTGGGCCAGGACGAGCAGCATCTGCGCCGGCTGCGTCTGACCGGCGATCTGCGCCAGGCCATCGGCAGCAACGAGCTGACCTTGCGCTTTCAGCCCAAGATCTGCCTGCGCAACGATCGCGTCGAACAGGTGGAGGTGCTAGTGCGCTGGCAGCATCCGGTGCTCGGGGCGATCGGCCCGGACGAATTCATTCCGCTGGCCGAGCATTCCGGCGTGATCCATCCCTTGACCCGCTTCGTGCTGGATGAGGCGCTGCGCTGCCAGGCGCAATGGCGCAGGCAGGGCCTGGAGCTGGGCATGGCGATCAATCTCTCCGCGCTGGATCTGTCCGACCCCGGTTTGCCCGATTACGTGCGTGGCCGTCTGGAGCATCACGCCGTGCCGGCGCAGTCGGTCACGCTGGAACTGACCGAAAGCGCCCTGATGCGCGATGTCGAATCCGCGCTGCACATGCTGCATCAGCTGCGCGGCGTCGGCGTGCGGCTGTCCATCGACGACTTCGGCACCGGCTATTCTTCGTTGGCGCAGCTCAAACGCATGCCGGTGAACGAATTGAAGATCGACAAGAGCTTCGTCATGCAGCTGGCCGAAGGCACCGACGATGCGTTCATCGTGCGTAGCACCATCGATCTCGGGCATAACCTGGGCTTGAGCGTGATCGCCGAAGGCGTGGAGAACGCCATCGCCCTGGGTCTGCTGCGCGGTTACGGCTGCGACATGGTGCAGGGCTATCTCTATTCGCCGCCGTTGGAAGAAGTACCGCTGGTCGCCTGGTGCATGCGGCAACTCGATCTGGCGCCGGCGGCGCAGGCAGGAGCGCATTGATGAACAGGTGGCGATGCACGCTGCTGGCTGTGGCATTGGCCGGGCTGGCCATCGCACCCGCGTCGGCGATCGCGGGCGACGGGCGTCTGCTCGCCACCGGCGGCGTGTCGATGATCGAAGGCAGTAGCGGTGGCGGCATCGTGCCGTGGGCCACGCTGTCGGGATACGGCACCCGCGACGAACTCGGTACCGTCCTGTTCGCCACGCATGTGGACAGCGGCGATTACCGGCTGGACGTGCAAGGCGCTGCGCTCACGGTCGGCAATCGGCTGGAACTTTCGCTGGCGCGGCAACGGCTGGATCTGGGAACCCTTCAGGATCGGCTGGGCCTGCCGTGGAATGCGCTCGGCCAGGACGTGTTCGGCGCCAAGCTGCGGGTCTGCGGCGATCTGGTCTACGGACATGCGCCACAGGTCAGTGTGGGGCTGCAATACAAACGCCTGCGCGATGGCACGCTGCCGCTGGCGATCGGTGCGCGCGACGATCACGGCACCGATGTCTATGTCAGCGCCAGCCGGTTGTTCCTGCAGGCTGCGGGCGGCTATCAACTGCTGCTCAACGGCACGCTGCGCGCGACCCGCGCCAATCAGACCGGCCTGCTCGGTTTTGGCGGCGATCGTCGCAACGCCTACCGGCTGGTCGGCGAGGCCAGCGCCGCCGTCGTGCTGTCGCCGGCGTGGGTGGTCGGCGTGGAGTATCGCGACAAACCCGATAACCTCGGCTTCGCCCGCGAGCAGGCCTGGGCGGATGCATTCGTGGCCTGGTTTCCCAGCAAGCACGTGTCCTTGACCGCGGCATGGGCCGAGCTCGGCGACATCGCCACACTCACCGGCCAACGTGGTCCCTATCTTTCCGTGCAGGTGGCGTTCTGATGAATCGACCGCTGCGCTGGCCCTTGCTGTGCATGCTGGCGCTGATGAGTGCCTGCGCCACCATGCAACCGCGCCCCACGCTCTACGACGAACTCGGCGGGCACGCCGGGATCGAAGCGCTGGTGGAAACCATGCTGTCGCGCATCGCCGACGACCCACGCATCGTCGACACGTTCGCGCGCGTCAACATCGTGATGCTCAACGAGCGCCTGGTGCAGAAGTTCTGCCATGTCGCCGATGGTCCGTGCCCGGATACCGCCAAGTCGATGCAGCAGGCGCACGCGCACCTGGCCATTCGCGAAGGCGACTTCAACGCGCTGGTGGAGGACCTGAACTGGGCGATGGATCAGCGCAAGATTACACGCCGCACACAGAATCGTCTGCTCGCACGGCTCGCGGCCATGCATGGCGAAATCGTCAATCATTGAAGGCGTCACAGCATGACTGCGCGCAGTGCTGGACGCGCGTGTTCGGTCCTCGTGACGACATGTTTCCACTCGCAGACTGCGGTTATAAGTGCAGCGTGCATAGCGCCTGACGCCCACTCGCGACGTGTCGCCAGTCACCTGCGTTGCAGCCAGGAGTGGGGCCTCGGCCGTTATCGATTCGGGCAATGGCTACGGCTCAGCTGGCTGCGGCAATGGCACGCAGCCAGGGGAGGGGGGGGAATTGCGCGCGCGAGACGCCGCGAGCAGCGGATGCGCGACCGCCTCACTGCAACGGACGCAGCCGATGCGATCCGCGCGCCATCAGGCGCAATGCGAGCGCATGCGGCAACGCGCGCAACGCGGCACTGACCAGGCGATAGCGCCAGCCCGGCACGGCCAGCACCTGACCACGCTCCAGCGCGGCAATGCCGTATTCGGCCACGTCGTCGGCTTGCAGCCACGCCCAGCGGGGCAGGGTGGACATCGCCTCGCGGGTGCCGGTGACATCGTGAAACTCCGACCATGCAAAGCCGGGGCACAGCGCGCAGACCTTGACCGCGCAGTCGGCGTTCTCCAGTGCCAGCGATTCGCTGAAGCGCAGCAGGAAGCTCTTGCTGGCTGCGTACAGCGTCTGCCCATCGGCACTCGGCGTCAGCGCGGCGAACGAGGCCACATTGAGAATGCGGCCCTGGCCGCTGGCGCGAATCATCGGCAATAGCCTCCAGGTCAGCTCGCACACCGCGCCCACCATCACCTGCAGAAAGCGTGCATGCGTGGCCCAGTCGTTGTGTAGGTAGCGGCCCGGCACGCCGTAGCCGGCGTTGTTGACCAGGGTGCCTACCGTCCAGCCATTGCGCTGGATCTGCGCAACCAGTGTTTCTGCCGCGCCGGGACCGCCCAGATCGGCCGGCAATACTTCCACCCGTACCAACGGCCGCAACTCCGCAGCCAGCGCCTGCAACCGGTCGATCCGGCGCGCGGTCAGGATCAGCGGCACGCCACGCCTTGCGTAAGCGCGCGCAATCTCGCGGCCGATGCCGCTGGAGGCGCCGGTGACCAGCGCGAAGACAGGCGAAACGGACATGGCAGGTTCCTGTTGGAGAAGGGGGGACGACAGACAATGGACAGAAGTGTGCCGGCTGCCGACAGGGCATGGGCTATTCTGTCGCCTGTCTTCCACTCAGGAACCTGCGCCTGATGCGTCGAAAGATCGTTGCCGGAAATTGGAAGCTGCATGGCAGCCGCGCCTTCGCCACCGAACTGGTGGCCCAGATCGCCGCGCACATGCCCCTGGAGGGTGTCGATGTCGTCATCCTGCCGCCACTGCCTTACCTCGGCGACCTGATCGAGGATTTCGAGGAGCACCACCTGTGTTTCGGTGCCCAGGACGTCAGCAGTAACGAGAAGGGCGCCTATACCGGGGAAGTCTCGGCCACGATGCTGGTCGATGTCGGCGCCGAATACGGGCTGGTCGGCCACTCCGAACGTCGCCAGTACCATCGCGAGAGCAGTAAGCTGGTGGCACGCAAATTCGCCGCCGCCATGCATGCCGGCCTGATCCCGGTGCTGTGCGTGGGCGAGTCGCTGGAACAGCGCGAGGCCGACCAGACCGAGGCGGTGCTGCGCGCCCAGCTCGAACCGGTGCTGGCGCTGGTGGGCCGCGCGGGCTTCGCCCGCGCCGTGCTCGCTTACGAGCCGATTTGGGCCATTGGCACCGGCCGTACCGCCAGCCCGGAGCAGGCGCAGGCGGTTCACGCGTTCCTGCGTGGCGAAGTCGCGAAGGCGGATGCTAGAATCGCTGATTCTCTGCCCATCCTGTACGGGGGCAGTGTCAAGCCCGATAACGCCAGCGAGCTGTTTGCGCAGCCCGACGTCGATGGCGGGCTGGTCGGAGGCGCCTCGCTGGTCGCCGAAGACTTCCTGGCCATCGCGCGTGCGGCGGCCGCTTGTTAACCCATTAAGTTTTGTCCGGGGACGGATTTCGAAATGCTGATGTTGATCCTCAATGTGGTCTACGTGCTGGTCGCGCTGGCGATGATTGCGCTGATCCTGATGCAGCGCGGTGCGGGTGCGGCAGCCGGTTCGGGCTTCGGCGCCGGCGCCTCGGGCACCGTGTTCGGCTCGCAGGGCGCGTCGAACTTCCTGTCCAAGTCGACCAAGTGGCTGGCAGTGGTGTTCTTCAGCATCAGTCTGTTCATGGCGTGGTACGCCACCCACGGCGCACGTCCGACCGACCAGAACCTGGGCGTGATGTCGCAGTCGGCCACCCCGGCGCCTACTGCCGCTGGCGAGCTGACTCAGCCGCTGCCACAGGCGCCAGCCGCCGGCGCAGTTCCGACTGCTCCTTCGCAGCCAGTGCCTGCCGCGCCTGCGGCTGCAACGCCTGCGCAGTCCGCACCGGTGCAGCAAGCGCCTGCGGCACGCGAAGAAAACGCTTCGGAACCAGCACAAAAACGCTGAAGCCGGTTACAATGCGCTGCGCACTGGGATGCCCAGCGGCGCAACGTATGCCCAGGTGGCGGAATTGGTAGACGCACTACCTTGAGGTGGTAGCGACTTAGGTCGTAGGGGTTCGAGTCCCCTCTTGGGCACCATTGTTTGGCTGCAGTTCCTGCGCATCGCCTGTCGCGCGCGGGGTCTGCCTATACCCCATGCCGGCACGCGGCGCGTGCGGGCAGAGGCAAGAGAGAATCGCTGTGCTGGCCGAATATTTGCCGAGTCTGCTTTTTCTGATCGTCGCCACCGGTATCGGCATCGTGCTGATGCTGGTCGGTCGATTCCTCGGTCCGCGTAGTCCGGACCCGCGCAAGCTCTCGCCTTACGAGTGTGGCTTCGAAGCCTTCGAAGACGCGCGCATGAAGTTCGACGTGCGCTACTACCTGATCGCGATCCAGTTCATCGTGTTCGATCTGGAAATCATCTTCATCGTGCCGTGGACGCAGGTGTTCATGGAGATCGGCGCACGCTCGCTGGTCACCATGGGGCTGTTCGTCGGCATGTTGTTCCTCGGCTTTATCTACGTGTGGAAGAAGGGAGCGCTGGAATGGGAGTGATTCAGACCCTGGATCGTCTGATGACCAACCCGATGCCGGAAGGCCGGGTGGAAGACATCCTGCGCCCGGAAGGCGAAAACCCGCTGCTCGAGAAGGGCTACGTGACCACCAGCGTCGATGCGCTGCTGAACTGGGCGCGCACTGGCTCGATGTGGCCGATGACCTTCGGCCTGGCCTGCTGCGCGGTCGAGATGATGCATGCCGGTGCGGCGCGCCTGGATCTGGACCGCTACGGCGTGGTGTTCCGCCCGTCGCCGCGCCAGTCCGACGTGATGATCGTGGCCGGCACGCTGGTCAACAAGATGGCCCCTGCGCTGCGCAAGGTCTACGACCAGATGCCGGACCCGAAGTGGGTCATCTCGATGGGCAGCTGCGCCAATGGCGGCGGCTACTATCATTATTCGTATTCGGTGGTGCGCGGTTGCGATCGCATCGTGCCGGTGGACATTTATGTCCCCGGTTGCCCGCCGACCGCCGAGGCGCTGGTTTACGGCATCCTGCAGCTGCAGAAGAAGATCTGGCGTACCCAGACCATCGCGCGCTGACACCCGTCTTCTTCTACTGAGAGCAGCCAAGCCCCCATGGCAGAGCAAGCATCTTCCTTCACTGACCGACTTGCGGCACGTTTCGCCGGTGCGCAGATCGCCGTGGCATTGCCGCGCGGCGAAGTGACGCTGGAAGTCGCTGCGGCCGATTGGCACGCCACCTGCCTGGCCCTACGCGACGAGCTCGGTTTCGAGCAGCTCAGCGATCTGTGCGGCGTCGATTATCTGGGCTACGGCAGCGACGAGTGGGATACCGCCGACGTGTCGTCGCAGGGCTTCAGCCGCGGCGTCGAGGGCAAGGCCGTCGGCCGTTTCGCCTGGGGTGAATTTCCCAGCCAGGAAAGTTCCGACGGCGCCCATCCGCAGCACATGCCCAAGCAGCGTTTTGCGGTTGTCGCGCAGTTGATCTCCTACCAGCACAACCAGCGTCTGCGCGTGCGTTGCTACGCACCGGACGAACAGGTGCCGGTGGTGGCGTCGTTGACCGATATCTGGCCTGGCGTGAACTGGTTCGAGCGCGAAGCCTTCGATCTGTTCGGCATCGTCTTCGATGGCCATCCGGACCTGCGCCGCATCCTGACCGACTATGGATTTGTCGGCCATCCGTTTCGCAAGGATTTCCCGCTGATCGGCAACGTCGAAGTGCGTTACGACGATGAGCGCAAGCGTGTCGTGTACGAGCCGGTGACCTCGGTCGAGCCGCGCGTCGGTGTGCCGCGCGTGATCCGCGACGATGCCCGTTATGAGACTGCCGCTGGTGAAGTGGTCAAGTCGGAGACCGCCAAGTGAGTGAGTTCCGCCAGGCAACCGATGCCTTCGCGAGCAATCCTGTCGAAAGCAAGCAGGAAATCCGCAACTACACGATGAACTTCGGCCCGCAGCATCCTGCGGCGCACGGCGTGCTGCGCCTGATCCTGGAAATGGACGGCGAGACCGTGGTGCGTGCCGATCCACATATCGGCCTGCTGCACCGCGGCACCGAGAAGCTGGCCGAGTCCAAGCCGTTCAACCAGTCGGTTCCGTACATGGACCGCCTGGATTACGTGTCGATGATGTGCAACGAGCACGCCTACGTGCGCGCGATCGAGTCGCTGATGGGCATCGAAGTGCCCGAGCGTGCGCACTACATCCGCACCATGTTCGACGAGATCACCCGCATCAAGAACCACCTGATGTGGGTCGGGTCCAACGCACTCGACCTGGGCGCGATGGCGGTGATGCTGTACGCGTTCCGCGAGCGCGAAGAATTGATGGACGTCTACGAGGCGGTCAGTGGCGCGCGCATGCACGCTGCCTACTACCGTCCCGGCGGCGTGTATCGCGATCTGCCCGATCGCATGCCCAAGTACAAGGAATCGCGCTGGCACAAGGGTGGGGCGCTGAAGAAGCTCAATGCAGCGCGCGAAGGCTCGATGCTGGACTTCCTCGAAGATTTCACCAACACGTTCCCGGCGCGTGTGGACGAGTACGAGACGCTGCTGACCGATAACCGTATCTGGAAGCAGCGTACCGTCGATGTCGGCATCATCAGCCCGGATCTGGCGCGTGCCTGGGGCATGACCGGTCCGATGCTGCGTGGCTCGGGCATCGAATGGGACCTGCGCAAGAAGCAGCCGTACGCCAAGTACGACGCGGTGGAGTTCGATGTGCCGGTCGGCACCAATGGGGATTGCTACGACCGCTATCTGGTGCGTGTGGCCGAGATGCGCGAGTCCAATCGCATCATCAAGCAGTGCGTGAAGTGGCTGAAGGCCAACCCCGGGCCGGTCATGGTCACCAATTTCAAGGTCGCTCCGCCAAGCCGCGAAGGCATGAAGGACGACATGGAAGCGCTGATCCATCACTTCAAGCTGTTCAGTGAAGGCTATTGCGTGCCGGCCGGAGAAACCTATTGCGCGGTCGAAGCGCCCAAGGGCGAGTTCGGCTGCTACCTGATGTCCGATGGCGCCAACAAGCCGTTCCGCGTGCATCTGCGCGCGCCGGGCTTTGCGCATCTGTCGTCGATGGACGCGGTGGTGCGTGGTTATCTGCTAGCCGACGTCGTGGCGATGATCGGTACTTACGATTTGGTTTTCGGTGAGGTTGACCGATGAAGGCGACGGGTAATTTCGAAGCGGCGCGCGACGTCGATCCGCAGGTGGTGCTGAGCGACAAGACGCGCGCGCACATCGATCATTGGTTGAGCAAGTTCCCGCCCGATCGCAAGCGTTCGGCCGTGCTGCAGGGCCTGCACGCTGCGCAGGAGCAGAACCAGGGCTGGCTGACCGACGAGCTGATCGTGGGCGTGGCCAAGTATCTGGACCTTCCGCCGGTGTGGGCCTACGAGGTCGCCAGCTTCTACTCGATGTTCGAGACCGAGAAGGTCGGCCGCCACAACGTGGCGTTCTGCACCAACATCAGCTGCTGGCTCAATGGCGCCGAAGATCTGCTGGCGCATGCGGAAAAGAAACTGGGTTGCAAGCTGGGGCAGTCGACGGCCGATGGCCGCGTCTACCTCAAGCGCGAAGAAGAGTGCCTGGCGGCCTGCTCTGCAGCGCCGATGATGGTCATCAACGGCCATTACCACGAGCACCTGACGAAAGAGAAGGTCGACGCGCTGCTGGACGGGCTGGAGTAAGACATGGCACATCATCACGCACCCTCAGGCCCGGTCGGTCCGGCGCCGTTGCCGCATCAGGTCGTCTACACGACGCTGCACTACGATACCCCGTGGTCGTACGAGAGCTATCTGAAAACCGGTGGCTACGCCGCGCTGCGCAAGATCCTCGAAGAGAAGATCGCGCCGGCCGACGTCATCGAGATGGTCAAGGCGTCCAACCTGCGCGGCCGTGGCGGCGCGGGCTTCCCGACCGGTCTGAAGTGGTCGTTCATGCCCAAGGGCACGATGCAGAAGTACATCCTGTGCAACTCGGACGAATCCGAGCCGGGCACCTGCAAGGACCGCGACATCCTGCGTTACAACCCGCATTCGGTGGTGGAGGGCATGGCGATCGCCTGCTACGCCACCGGCTCGACCGTGGGCTACAACTACCTGCGTGGCGAGTTCCACCACGAGCCGTTCGAAAACTTCGAACTGGCGCTGGCAGATGCCTATGCCAATGGCTGGCTGGGCAAGAACATTCTCGGCAGCGGCGTGGATATCGATATCTACGGTGCGCTGGGTGCCGGCGCCTACATCTGCGGCGAAGAAACCGCGCTGATGGAATCGCTGGAAGGCAAGAAGGGCCAGCCGCGCTATAAGCCGCCGTTCCCGGCCAACTTCGGCCTGTACGGTAAGCCGACCACCATCAACAACACCGAGACCTATGCGTCGGTGCCGGCGATCATTCGCAACGGCCCGGAGTGGTTCCTCGGCTTGAGCAAGACCAAGAACGGCGGCCCGAAGATCTTCTCGGTGTCCGGCTGCGTACAGAAGGGCGGCAATTTCGAAGTGCCGCTCGGCACCACCTTCGACGAATTGCTGGAAATGGCCGGTGGCCTGCGTCCGGGCCGCAAGCTCAAGGGCGTGGTGCCTGGCGGCGTGTCGATGCCGGTACTGAAGGCCGACCAGGTCGCCGGGCTGCAGATGGACTACGACACCTTGCGTGCGCTTGGAACCGGTCTGGGCTCCGGCGCGATCGTGGTGCTGGACGACAGCGTCTGCTGCGTGCGCTTTGCCTGCCGCATCTCGCAGTTCTTCCACAAAGAATCCTGCGGCCAGTGCACCCCTTGCCGCGAGGGCACCGGCTGGATGCACCGCGTGCTGGAGCGCATTGTTGCCGGCAAGGCCACGATGGAAGACCTGCATCAGCTGCGCACCGTTGCCGGCCAGATCGAAGGACACACCATCTGTGCCTTCGGCGAAGCGGCGGCGTGGCCGATTCAGGGCTTCCTGCGCCAGTTCTGGGACGAGTTCGAGTACTACATCGTCAACGGTCGTTCGATCGTCGACACGCCTGTCGGAGTGGCCGCATGAGCGCCCAACCAGTGAACCCGAACGTGCCACCGGACCATGTCACCGTCGAGATCGACGGGCAGTCCCTGGTGGTGCCGAAGGGGTCGATGATCATCCAGGCGGCCGACAAGGCCGGCATCCCGATCCCGCGCTTCTGCTACCACGAGAAGCTGCCGATCGCGGCCAACTGCCGCATGTGCCTGGTGGACGTCGAGAAATCCCCGAAACCGTCGCCTGCCTGCGCCACGCCGGTGATGGACGGCATGAAGGTCACCACGCGTAGCGAAAAGGCGCTGAAGTACCAGCGCAGCGTGATGGAATTCCTGCTGATCAATCATCCGCTGGACTGCCCGATCTGCGATCAGGGCGGCGAGTGCGAACTGCAGGACGTGTCGCTCGGTTATGGCCGTTCGGTCAGCCGTTTCAACGAACGCAAGCGCGTGGTGCCGGACGAGGACATCGGTCCGCTGGTCGCCACCGAAATGACCCGCTGCATCCAGTGCACCCGTTGCGTGCGTTTCACCGCGGACATCGCCGGCACCTACGAGCTGGGCGGCATGTATCGCGGCGAGAACCTGCAGATCGGTACCTACGACGGCAAGCCCCTGACCACCGAAATCTCCGGCAACGTGATCGACGTCTGCCCGGTCGGCGCGCTGACCAACAAGGTATTCCAGTTCCGCGCGCGTCCATGGGAGTTGATGGCACGCGAATCGCTCGGTTATCACGATGCGATGGGTTCGAACCTGTTCCTGCATGTGCGTCGCGGCGAAGTGCTGCGCACCGTGCCGCGCGAGAACGAGGCGGTCAACGAGTGCTGGCTATCCGACCGCGATCGTTATTCCCATCAAGGCCTGTATGCGGAAGACCGTGCGGTCAAGCCGCTGAAGAAGGTCAACGGGCAATGGACCGAGGTGAGCTGGGCCGAAGGCCTGGCCGCCGCGACGCAGATCCTGCGCGACAACGCCGGCGATCAGCTCGGTGTGCTGGTGCATCCGTCCACTTCCAACGAAGAGGGCGCCTTGCTCGCACGCCTGGCCGAAGGCCTGAACAGCGGCAACCTGGATCACCGCCTGCTCAACCGCGATTTCTCCGATGCCGCAGTGGCCGAAGTGTTCGCCACGGCGCTGGCCGAGATCGAGCAAGCCGACGTCGTGGTGCTGTTCGGCACCAACGTGCGTCACGAGCTGCCGCTGCTGCATGCACGCCTGCGCAAGGCCAGCATCCAGAACGGGACGCAGATCCATTCGGTCAATCCGGTCGATTTCGATTTCGCCTTCACCCAGGCAAGCCGCACGGTTGTTGCGCCGTCGCAGCTGGCTGGCGCCCTGGACGATGCGACACTGCGCGATGCGGTCAAGAACGCCACGCGCGCCGTGATCGTGGTTGGCGCACTGGCTGAGAACCACCCGCAGGCTGCCGCGTTGCGTGCCGCTGCACGCGACTTTGCCGCTGCAACCGGTGCCTCGCTGTGCCGGATCCCGCAAGGTGCGAATGCGGTCGGTCTGGTGTCGCAGGGTGTGCTGCCGTCCGCACGCGATGTCGCCGGCATGCTGGCGCAGCCGCGTCAGGCGTACGTGCTGTATGGCGTCGAGCCGGGCCTGGATTTCGCCGATGCCGCCGCTGCACGCAGCGCGCTGGCGGGTGCCAAGGTGGTGGCGTTCAGCCAGTTCGCCTGCGCCTCCACGCGTGACGTGGCCGATGTGATCCTGCCGATCGGCGCACTGCCGGAAATCGACGCATCGCTGACCAATCTGGATGGTCGCGTGCAGACCGCACGTGCCGCCGGTCGTCTGCCGGTCGAAGCGCGCGAAGGCTGGCGCGTATTGCGTGCGCTCGGCGGCGAGCTGGGTCTGGCCGGTTTCGAATTCATCGATCTGGTCGGCCTGCGAGCCGGCATGCAGAACCGCCCCGTCAGCCCTGTCGCCTCGGCGCAGCCGGCTGCGAGCGGCGACGGGCTGGAAGTTGCCGCCACCGCGGCGATCTATCGCACCGATGCGGTGGTGCGTCGCGCCGCCGCGCTGCAGTCGCACCCGCTCAACATCGCGCCGTGTGTGGCGATGCATCCGGAGCAGGCCGCGCAGTTGCAGGTCGGCGCGGGTCAGATGGTCAAGGTCGGCACCGATGCCGGCAAGGCGACTTTGCCGGTGGTGCTGGACAAGCGCGTCGCACCGGGCACGGTGTGGATCGAATCCGGCCATGGCGCAACTGCGCCGCTCGGTGCCGGTCGTGTAACGGTGGTGGCTGCATGAACGAATTGCTATTGAACCTGGTCGATCCCCTGCACCAGTGGTTTGTCGGTCTGGGCGATGGCGGCGTGGTGCTGTGGACCGTGCTGAAGATCCTGCTGATCACCGTGCCGGTGATCGTGTCGGTGGCTTTCTACGTGGTCTGGGAGCGCAAGCTGATCGGCTGGATGCACGTGCGTCACGGGCCGATGTACGTGGGCATGGGCATCTTCCAGGCCTTCGCCGACGTGTTCAAACTCCTGTTCAAGGAGATCGTGCAACCGAGCAGCTCGCACAAGGCGATGTTCATCATCGCGCCGCTGCTGACGCTGGCGCCGGCCTTTGCGGCCTGGTCGGTGGTGCCGTTCGACGCGCAGCTGGTGCTGTCCAACGCCAACGTCGGCTTGCTGTATCTGCTGGCGATGACCTCGCTGGGCGTGTACGGCATCATCCTGGCCGGCTGGGCATCCAATTCCAAGTATGCGTTCCTGGGTGCGATGCGCTCGGCCGCGCAGGTGGTCAGCTACGAAATCGCGATGGGCTTTGCGCTGGTCGGCGTCATGATCGCTTCCGGCAGCGTCAACCTGAGCCAGATCGTGTTTGCGCAGGCGGGCAGCTCCGGTTTCTTCGACTGGTTCCTGATTCCGCTGTTCCCGTTGTTCATCGTGTACTGGGTGTCCGGCGTCGCCGAAACCAACCGCGCGCCGTTCGACGTGGTGGAAGGCGAATCGGAAATCGTCGCCGGGCACATGGTGGAATACTCGGGCGGTGCGTTCGCGCTGTTCTTCCTGGCCGAATACGCCAACATGATCCTGGTCAGCTTCTTGATCTCGATCTTCTTCCTCGGCGGCTGGTTGAGCCCGATCCAGGGTTGGGTCAACGCGGATATTTCGCCGTGGATCGACTGGTTGTGGAAGGGTGGTTGGCCGTGGCTGCTGATGAAGGTGTTCTTCTTCGCCAGCGCCTACATCTGGTTCCGTGCCAGCTTCCCGCGCTACCGCTATGACCAGATCATGCGTCTGGGCTGGAAGGTGTTCATTCCGCTCACGATCGTGTGGATCGCAGTGACGGCGTTGATGGTGTTTTACGGCGTGATCCAGAAGGGCGTGTAACCGATGAACAAGATCACCCATTACTTCAAGAGCCTGCTCCTGCTCGAACTGCTAGGCGGCCTGTGGCTGACGTTGAAATACACGTTCAAGCCCAAGTACACCGTGCTGTATCCGATGGAGAAGTTCCCGCAGTCGCCGCGTTTCCGTGGTCTGCACGCGCTGCGTCGTTATCCCAACGGCGAAGAGCGCTGCATCGCCTGCAAGCTGTGCGAAGCGGTGTGCCCGGCGCTGGCGATCACCATCGACTCGGCCAAGCGCGAGGACGGCTCGCGCCGCACCACCCGCTACGACATCGACCTGTTCAAGTGCATCTTCTGCGGCTTCTGCGAAGAAAGCTGCCCGGTGGACTCGATCGTCGAGACCCACATCCTCGAGTATCACTTCGAGAAGCGTGGCGAGAACATTGTCAACAAGCCGCAGCTGCTTGCGATCGGGGACCGGTTCGAAGCCGAGATCGCCGAGCGTCGCGCTGCCGATGCCGCCTTCCGTTGAGGTCATGATGGACTGGGTCACTATTGCTTTTTACGCCTTCTCCGCCGTCGCGGTCGTGTCCGCCGGTGCGGTGATCAGCGTGCGCAACCCGGTGTATGCCGTGTTGTGCCTGATCCTCACCTTCTTCTCGATGGCATGCATCTGGTTGCTGGTGGGCGCCGAGTTCCTCGGCGTGACGCTGGTGCTGGTCTATGTCGGCGCGGTGATGGTGCTGTTCCTGTTCGTGGTGATGATGCTGGACATCGACACCAGCCGCCTGCGCGAAGGGTGGGTCAAGTACATGCCGGTCGGTGTCATCGTTGCGGTCGCCATGCTGGCGCAGATGGTCACCCTGATCGGAGTCAAGGCGCGCAGTGCTGCGCCGTTCCCGGCCGACAACGCAGCCGCGCAGGCGGCCGACGTGTCGAACCTGACCTGGCTGGCCAAGACCCTCTACACCGAGTTCCTGCTGCCGTTCGAGTTCGCAGCGGTGATCCTGACCGTGGCCGTGGTGGCCGCCGTGATGCTGACCCTGCGCAAGCGCACCGGCATCAAGCACCAGAACGCTGGCGAGCAGTCGCGGGTGAAGGCGGGCGACCGTCTGCGCATGGTCAAAATGGCGGTTGAAAAGCCGTTACAGGTCGCGCCGAAGCTCGATGCGGCCGACGGACAGGAGGCGAAGTCTTGATTACCTTGGGCCACCTGCTTGGACTGGGCGCGGTGCTGTTCTGCATCTCGCTGGCCGGCATCTTCCTCAACCGCAAGAACGTCATCGTGTTGCTGATGTCGATCGAGCTGATGCTGCTGTCGGTCAACGTCAACTTCATCGCGTTCTCGCGCGAGCTTGGCGACCCCGCCGGTCAGTTGTTCGTGTTCTTCATCCTGACCGTCGCCGCCGCGGAGGCTGCGATCGGCCTTGCGATCCTGGTGACTCTGTTCCGCACGCGCCGCACGATCAATGTGGCCGAAGTCGATACGTTGAAGGGCTGACCTGTAGATGGAAATCACTCTCTCCAAGAGTCTGTTGATTGCGGTGGTGCTTGCACCGCTGATCGGCAGCATCATCGCCGGCCTGTTCGGTCGCCAGGTGGGGCGCAAGGGCGCGCAATACGTCACCATCCTGGGTGTGGCGGTCAGCTGCGTGCTGTCGTGCCTGACGCTGTATCAACTGGTGGAGCAGGGCGCCAGTCCGTTCAACCAGAACCTGTACACCTTCTTCGATGTCGGTAATTACTCGGCGCATGTCGGCTTCATGGTCGACCGCCTGACGGCGATGATGATGGTGGTGGTGACCTTCGTGTCGCTGCTGGTGCACATCTATACCATCGGCTACATGGAAGAAGACCCGGGTTACCAGCGCTTCTTCAGCTACATCTCGTTGTTCACTTTCTCCATGCTCACGCTGGTGATGAGCAACAATTTCCTGCAGCTGTTCTTCGGCTGGGAAGCGGTGGGCCTGGTGTCGTATCTGCTGATCGGCTTCTGGTTCAAGCGTCCGACTGCCGTGTTCGCCAACATGAAGGCGTTCCTGGTCAATCGCGTCGGCGACTTCGGCTTCATTCTCGGCGTTGCCGGTGTGCTGCTGTGGTTCGGCTCGCTGGATTACTCCACCGTGTTCGCCAATGCGACCACCATGGCCGCTGCCAAGGTGCAGTTGTTCGCGGGCCATGAGTGGAGCGTGATGACGCTGATCTGCATCTGCCTGTTCATCGGTGCGATGGGCAAGTCGGCGCAGGTGCCGCTGCATGTGTGGCTACCGGACTCAATGGAAGGCCCGACGCCGATTTCGGCCCTGATCCATGCCGCGACGATGGTGACCGCCGGCATCTTCATGGTCGCGCGCATGTCGCCGCTGTTCGAGCTGTCGGAAACCGCGCTGAACTTCATCCTGTTCATCGGTGCGACCACAGCCTTCTTCACCGGCCTGATCGGTATCGTGCAGAACGACATCAAGCGCGTGGTTGCGTATTCCACGCTGTCCCAGCTGGGTTACATGACCGTGGCGCTGGGCGTGTCGGCGTATTCGGCCGCAGTATTCCACCTGATGACGCATGCCTTCTTCAAGGCGCTGCTGTTCCTGGCGGCCGGTTCGGTCATCATCGGCATGCACCACGAGCAGGACATGCGCAAGATGGGCGGCCTGCGCAAGTACATGAAGGTGACCTACTGGACCAGCGTGATCGGTACCTTGGCGCTGGTCGGCACGCCGTTCTTCTCCGGCTTCTACTCCAAGGACACCATCATCGAAGCGGCAGCCCATCACGCCCACGAGTCGCATAGCTGGATTGCGACCTACGGCTATTGGGCAGTGCTTGGCGGCGTGCTGGTGACCAGCTTCTACAGTTTCCGTCTGCTGTTCCTGACCTTCCATGGCAAGGAGCGCTTCCGCGATGCCCACGCGCACGATGCCCATGGACACCACGACAGCGCGCATACCGATGCCGAGGCGCAGGTCCACGCGCACGACAGTCATGCGCACGACGCACATGCACACGACACGCACGGCCACGATGACCACGGTCATGGCCACCATGGTGCTCACGAGCCGCATGAGTCGAAGTGGGTGGTGACGCTGCCGTTGATCCTGCTGGCGATCCCGTCGGTGGCGATCGGCTTCTTCACCATCGGCCCGATGCTGTTCGGCACCGATTGGCAGGGCCACCACGCCGCGCATGCGATCAAGGGGCAGGCGGTGTCGTTCTTCACCGGCATCGTCGATTTCTACGATCCTGCGCGCGACACCGTTGGCGCGCTGGCCGAAGAGTTCCATGGCCCGGTCGCCTTTGCGCTGCACGGCATGATGGCGGCGCCGTTCTTCCTGACGGTTGCGGGTCTGTTGCTGGCTGCGCTGTTCTATCTGTGGAAGCCGGAACTGGCCACCAAGTCGCGCAAGGCGTTCGCGCCGGTGGTGTGGCTGCTGGAAAACAAGTACGGCTTCGACAAGCTCTGGATCAATGGCTTCGCCGGTGGTGGCGTGGTCCTTGGCAAGGCGTCACGTGCCATCGATACCCATGTGGTCGACGGTGTCGTCGTCAATGGTTCTGCCCGACTGATCGACCTGGCTGCACATCTGCTGCGTCGCACGCAATCCGGTTTCCTCTATCACTACGCCTTCGCAATGATCATCGGTTTGATCGCCTTGTTGGCGGTACTGATGCATTTCTGGCGTTGACCTGTACGGAATAAGAAAACGTGTCGAACTGGCCTTTACTGTCTATCTTGATCTGGCTGCCGATTATCGGTGGCGCCTTGATCCTTGCGTTGCGCAACGCCGAGACTGCCCGCTGGGCGTCGTTGGCGGTGGCGGTGACGACCTTTGTGCTGAGTCTGCCGCTGCTGGGCTACGACACGGCCAATGACGCCATGCAGTTCGTCGAACTGCATGCCTGGATCCCGGCCTACAACATCGGCTACAACCTGGGCGTGGACGGCATCGCAGTCGCGTTGATCGTGCTGACCACGCTGGTGACGGTGCTGGCCCTGATCGGCGCCTGGCGCTCGATCGACAAGCGCGTCAATCAGTACGTCGCCGCCTTCCTGATCCTTGAAGGCGTCACGGTCGGCATCTTCGCCGCCACCGACGCGATGCTGTTCTATGTCTTCTTCGAGGCCATGCTGATCCCGATGTTCCTGATCATCGGTGTCTGGGGTGGTCCGCGGCGCATCTATGCGGCGATGAAGTTCTTCCTCTACACCTTCCTCGGCTCGGTGCTGATGCTGGTGGGCCTGGTCTACCTGTATCTGAAGGGCGGCAGTTTCCAGCTGGCCGATCTGTATGCGCTGCAGCTGACCGCCAAGGAGCAGACCTGGATCTTCTTCGCCTTCCTGATCGCGTTTGCGGTCAAGGTGCCGATGTTCCCGGTGCACACCTGGCTGCCGGATGCGCACGTCGAGGCGCCGACCGCCGGTTCGGTGATCCTGGCCGCGATCGCATTGAAGATCGGCGGCTACGGCTTCCTGCGCTTCAACCTGCCGATCGTGCCGGATGCGAGCCATGAGTTCGCCTGGCTGGTCATCGCGCTGTCGCTGATCGCGGTGGTCTACGTGGGCCTGGTGGCCCTGGTACAGGAGGACATGAAGAAGCTGGTGGCGTATTCGTCCATCGCGCACATGGGCTTTGTCACCCTCGGCACCTTCATCGCGTTCACCCTGGTGCGCGAGTACGGCAGCACCGACGCCGCCCGTCTGGGCCTGCAGGGTGCGATGGTGCAGATGATTTCGCACGGTTTCGTGTCCGGCGCGATGTTCTCCTGCATCGGCGTGCTGTACGACCGCATGCATACCCGCCGCATTGCCGATTACGGCGGCGTGGTCAATGTGATGCCCTGGTTCGCCACGTTCTCCATGCTGTTCTTCATGGCCAACGCCGGCCTGCCGGGTACCAGTGGTTTCGTCGGTGAGTTCATGGTGATCCTGGCCAGCTTCCAGAAGCATCCGCTGGTGGCCTTCGCTGCCGCCACCACGCTGGTGATCACTGCCGCTTACACGCTGTGGCTCTACAAGCGCGTGTTCTTTGGCGAGGTGGCCAACGCCCACGTGGCCGAGCTGAAGGACATCAATGGCCGTGAGGCGTTTGTGCTGGGGGTGTTCGCCGTTGGCGTGCTGGCCCTGGGCGTGTATCCGAAGCCGCTGACCGATCTGATGGAACCATCGATCGCCAAGCTGGCTACCCAGATTGCCGCGACCAAGCTGTAACAGCTTGCCGTACGTTTTGATTTCCAGGATTTGATGATGACCACGCCAACGCTCGCGCCGTTGACCACCGCTGACCTGGCTCCGCTTGTTCCGGAGCTGGTGCTGATCGGCGGCGCCTTTGCACTGCTGATGCTCGACCTGTTCGTGAGCCAGCGGAACAAGGTCTGGACCCACCTGTTCTCCGTTGCCGTGCTTGCGGTGGTGTTTGCGCTGTTGGCGACCGGTACGGGCGGGCAGGGCGAGATCTTCCACGGCATGTTCGTGCGCGACACAGCGGCCGACGTGATGAAGACGGCGATCGTGCTGGTCAGCGGTCTGAGCCTGGTCTACGGCTGGACATACTTGCGCGAACGTAATCTCTATCAGGGCGAGATCCCGGTGCTGGTGTTGTTCGCCACTGCCGGCATGATGCTGCTGACCTCGGCGGGCAGCCTGCTGATGGTGTACCTGGGCCTGGAGTTGCTCGCGCTGTGCTCGTATGCGCTGGTCGCCTCCAATCGCGACAACGGCCTGGCTACCGAAGCGGCGATGAAGTATTTCGTGCTCGGTTCGCTGGCGTCGGGTCTGCTGCTGTACGGTATGTCGCTGGTCTACGGCGCCACCGGTACGTTGAGCCTGAGCGGCATCCACGACGCGATCGAAGGCTCCAGCGAGCGCACGCTGCTGCTGACCGGCACCATTTTCATGATCGCCGGCGTGGCCTTCAAGCTGGGTGCTGCGCCGTTCCACATGTGGTTGCCCGACGTGTACCAGGGCGCGCCCGCACCGGTCGCCTTGTTCATTAGTTCTGCGCCCAAGCTCGCAGCCTTCGGTATGGCATATCGCCTGCTCGAAGTCGGCATGGGCCCGCTGTCGCCGCAGTGGCATCTGTTGATCGGTGGCCTGTCTGCAGTGTCGCTGGTGATCGGCAACCTGATGGCGATTGCGCAGACCAATCTCAAGCGCATGCTCGCGTACTCGACCGTCTCGCACATCGGCTTTCTGTTGATGGGCGTGGCCGGCGGTGGCGAGGAAGGCTATGCCGCGGCAATGTTCTATGCGGTGAGCTACACCATCATGTCGACCGCCGCGTTCGGCGCGATCATCGCGTTGTCGCGCAATGGCTTCGAGGCCGAGAACATCGACGACTTCAAGGGACTCAACGCGCGCAATCCGTGGATGGCCGGCCTGGTGCTGTGCATCATGGCCTCGCTTGCGGGTATCCCGCCGTTCCTGGGTTTCTGGACCAAGCTGGCGGTGCTGGGCGCTGCGGTCAACGGCGACATGCTGTGGCTGGCCCTGGTTGGCGTGCTCTGCGCGGTGATCGGCGCCTTCTACTATCTGCGCGTCATCAAGGTCATGTACTTCGATGAGCCGGTGGGCGAGCCGTTGCCTGCCAACAACGACCGTGTGCTGGGCACCGTGCTCGGGGTCAACGCGCTCGCATTGCTCGCACTTGGCCTGGCCTGGAGCCCGATCATGGTGTGGTGCCAGCGTGCATTTGCAGGCCTTGCCTAAGTCGCGCGTACTTGCATGACCTCGCGGCGCGTGCGCCACGCGCGCCGTCGATGGGTGACTGAAATAAAGTCGTGATTGCTGTTTCGTTTTTGTTGCAATGCGGTTATCATTTGCCGCGACGTTGAAGACCCCCAAGGTTTTCAATCGATGAAAAACTAGGGCTTGCACTTTTCGCTCAAGTTCTTCATAATTCCGCTTCTGCTGCGGGGTGGAGCAGTCTGGCAGCTCGTCGGGCTCATAACCCGAAGGTCGCAGGTTCAAATCCTGCCCCCGCTACCAAGTTTTGAAGTACTGCTTTAATGCAATGCCTTAGGGCAGTACTTCAGCTTCTTGGATCGCAAAGACGCATGTTCCCGTCTTTGCGCCGGCCCTGAGAGGTCGGGTTTTTTTTACGCAAGGGGCCCATCGGGCCCCTTGTTTTTTCCGGAACCGGAAAGTTTGCTGCCGGTTGCCGGGGTTCTACTGGCAATCATCTGATCAGGGCAGTCTGTGAGCGAAAAAGCGACCGAAATCGCGAATCTGCTGAGTCCAACGGTTGAGTCCCTGGGCTTGGAACTGCTGGGTGTGGAATATCTTCCCGCTCCAGGTGGCGCCACGTTGCGCCTGTACATCGATGTGCCGCTGGCCGAACAGCCCGAGCGTGTGATCAACGTCGATGACTGCGAGCGTGTGAGCCGCGAAGTCTCGGCCCAGCTCGACGTCGAAGATCCCATCACCGGCAACTACACGCTTGAGGTGTCCTCGCCGGGTGTGGACCGTCCGTTGTTCACGCTGGAGCAGTTCGGCCGTCATGCCGGCGAGTCCGCCAAGATCGTGTTGAAGCTGGCGCAGGATGGTCGGCGCCGCTTCCAGGGCCAGATCGTGCGGATCGAGTCCGAGGCGGACGCGGTGGTGTTCGCCATCGACGGCAAGGACGTGCAGATCGGCTTCGACAACATCGACAAGGCGCGCATTCTGCCGGATTGGGTCGCGCTGGGCCTGGCCCCGCAAAAACCGAACAAGCCCGGCCCGAAAAAACCCGGGCACGAGAAGAAGAAACCATCCAACGAGTCGGCGGCTGGCAAGCCGCGCGCGGAGTGACGAAATGAGCAAGGAACTTTTGCTGGTAGTGGATGCGGTGGCCAACGAAAAGGGCGTGCCGCGCGAAGTGATCTTCGATGCGATCGAGGCCGCGTTGGCTTCCGCAGCGAAGAAGCGCTATCCCGACCAGGACGTGCTGACGCGCGTGACCATCGACCACAAGGACGGTAACTACGAAACCTATCGTCGTTGGGAAGTGGTTGCCGACGATGTCGTGATGGAGTCCCCGGATCGCCAGGTGCGTCTGATGGATGCCATCGACGAAGCCGACGGCGTGGAGGTGGGCGACTACATCGAAGAACAGATCGAAAACCCGGACTTCGGCCGTATCGCGGCGCAGGCTGCCAAGCAGGTCATCGTGCAGCGCGTGCGCGAAGCCGAGCGTCAGCAGGTGGTCGATGCCTGGAAGGACCGCGTCGGCGAGTTGATCACCGGTGTGGTCAAGCGCGCCGAGCGCGGCAATATCTTTGTCGATCTGGGCGGCAATGCCGAAGCCTTCATTCCGAAGGACAAGGGCATCCCGCGCGACGTGCTGCGTCCGGGCGACCGCGTGCGCGGCTATCTGGCCGAAGTGCGTTCCGAGCCGCGTGGCCCGCAGCTGTTCATCAGCCGCGCCGCGCCGGAATTCATGATCGAGCTGTTCAAGCTCGAAGTGCCGGAAGTGGGCCAGGGCCTGGTCGAGATCAAGGCCTGCGCACGCGATCCGGGCGACCGCGCCAAGATCGCGGTGATCGCGCACGACACCCGCACCGATCCGATCGGCGCCTGCATCGGTATGCGTGGTTCGCGCGTGCAGGCGGTGTCCAACGAGCTCAATGGCGAGCGCGTGGACATCGTGCTGTGGAACGAGAACCCGGCCAACTTCGTCATCAATGCGATGGCGCCGGCCGAGGTGCAGTCGATCATCGTCGATGAAGACAAGCACTCGATGGATCTGGCCGTGGCGGAAGATCGCCTCGCCCAGGCGATCGGCAAGGGCGGCCAGAACGTGCGTCTGGCCAGCCGGCTGACCGGTTGGCAGCTCAACGTGATGACCGCCGACCAGGTGGCCGCCAAGTCCGAAGCCGAGCAGACCTCCGCGCGCCAGTTGTTCATGGACCGCCTGGAAGTGGATGAAGAAATCGCAGCGATCCTGGTGACCGAGGGCTTCAATACGGTCGAGGAAATCGCCTACGTGCCGGTCGGTGAGTTGCTGGCGGTGGAAGGCTTCGACGAAGACATCGTCGAAGAGTTGCGCGCCCGTGCCCGCGATGCGTTGCTCAACGCCGCGCTGGCAGAAGAAGAAGGCCTGGAAGGAACTCAGCCCACCGAGGACCTGCTGGCGCTGGAGGGGATGGACGAGGAAACGGCCTTTGCTCTGGCCGAGCACGGCGTGCGCACCAGTGAGGACTTGTCCGACCTGGCAGCGGACGAGATCGTCGACTTCGGCATCGAGGGCTTGACCCAGGAGCGCGCCGCGGCGCTGATCCTGGCGGCCCGCGCCGAGGAGATCGCCCGTTTGGAGCGCGGCGAATGAGCCGGCAATGAACCGCGCCCTGACCCCATCAGGGCTTAGAATCAGCGTTTCCCTTGCTCTGGGCGAGGGGGCGCCAACCAGATCATAGGATCCGAATGTCGCAGCAAACCACCATCCGCAAGCTTGCCGAACTGGTCAATACGCCGGTCGATAAACTGCTGGTTCAACTGGCCGAGGCCGGAATGAAGTTCAGCGGTCCCGACCAGGTCGTGACCAGCACCGAGAAGATGAAACTGCTTGGCTTCCTGCGCCGCACGCATGGCAAGGCCGACACGCCGGTCGAAGCGGCGAGCGAAGCAGCCAAGAAGATCACGCTCAACCGGCGCAAGCTGCAGGAAGTCACGGTCAGCGCCGGCCGCACCAAGACCACGGTCAACGTGGAAGTGCGGCAGAAACGCACCTACGTGAAGTCCGAAAACGAAGGCAGCGGCCGTGCCGCGCCCATGACGCCGGACGAAGAGCGCGCTGACATCCTGGCCAAGCTCGCCGCCTCGCGTCAGCGCAATCTCGACGAGCAGCAGGCGCTGGCCGAAAGCGATCGTGTGCGCGATGAAGCGATTCAGCGCAAACGTGAAGAGGAGCAAGCCGCCAAAGACCGTGCAGAAGCCGAGCGTAAGGCTGCCGAGGAAGCCGCTGCGGCTGCCAGTGCGCCTGCGCCGGTTGCTGCTGCGCCGACGCCGTCGGCACCTGCCGCGCGTGCACCGTCTTCGCCGTCTTCGGCACCGCGTCCGGCCCGTCCGGCTGGCGCCTCGCCTGCTTCGCGTCCGGCCACGCCGGCACGTCCGGACGATCGCAACAATGCCGCCAAGCACAAGACGCGCGGTTCGCACGTCATGGTGGCTGGCGTCGAAGACGACGATGCGACCAAGCGTTTTGCCGGGCAGTTGCATCTGTCCGCAGCCGATCGTGCGCGCCGTTCCAATGTGCGCGGCAAGCCGACCGGCCGTCCGGGTTCGTCGTCCTCGCGTCGTGGCAACGACAACGGCCGTGGCGGCAATCACGGCAACAGCGGCCCGCACGGGTTCGAGCGTCCGACCGCACCGGTGGTGCGCGAAGTGGCGATCGGCGAGACCATCACCGTGGCCGATCTGGCGCAGAAGCTCGCGCTCAAGGGCGGCGACGTGGTCAAGGCGTTGTTCAAGATGGGCGTCATGGCGACCATCACCCAGAGCATCGACCATGACACCGCCGCGCTGGTGACCGAAGAACTCGGCCACAAGGCCGTGCGTGCCGACAATGCCGACTTCGAGGATGCGCTGCTGGCGCATGCCGAAGATGCGCAGGGCGAGACCTCCTCGCGTCCGCCGGTGGTGACCATCATGGGCCACGTCGATCACGGCAAGACCTCGCTGCTGGATTACATCCGTCGCACCAAGATCGCCTCGGGCGAGGCCGGTGGCATCACCCAGCACATCGGTGCGTATCACGTCGAAACCGGCCGTGGGGTCATCAGCTTCCTGGATACGCCCGGCCATGCCGCGTTTACCTCGATGCGTGCCCGTGGCGCCAAGATCACCGACATCGTGGTGCTGGTGGTTGCGGCCGATGACGGCGTGATGCCGCAGACCAAGGAAGCGGTGGCGCATGCCAAGGCGGCGGGCGTCCCGTTGATCGTAGCGGTGAACAAGATCGACAAGGCCGGCGCGGACCCGCTGCGGGTCAAGAACGAATTGCTGGCCGAAAACGTGGTGGCCGAAGAGTTCGGTGGCGATACCCAGTTCATCGAAGTGTCGGCCAAGGTCGGTACCGGTGTGGACACGCTGCTGGACGCGATCTCGCTGCAGGCCGAAGTGCTGGAACTCAAGGCGGTGGCCGACGGCCGCGCCAGTGGTACCGTCATCGAATCGTCGCTGGACAAGGGCCGTGGCCCGGTCGCAACGGTGCTGGTGCAGCAGGGCGCGCTGAAGCGTGGCGATTACCTGGTGTGCGGCATCCAGTATGGCCGTGTGCGTGCGCTGTTCGACGAGACCGGCCACCAGCCGGCCTCGGCCGGCCCGTCGATCCCGGTGCAAGTGCTCGGCTTGTCCGGCGTGCCGGAAGCCGGCGACGACTTCGTGGTCGTCGACGACGAGCGTCTGGCCAAGGACGTGGCGCAGCAGCGCGAAACCAAGCGTCGCGAGTCGCGTCTGGTGGCCTCGGCCAGCAACCGCATGGAAGACATCCTGGCCCAGATGGGCAAGGGCGAAGGCCAGCAGGTGCTGAACCTGGTGATCAAGGCCGACGTGCAGGGCTCGGTAGAAGCGCTCAAGCAGTCGCTGGTGGCGTTGTCCAACGACGACATCCGCATCAACGTGATCCACTCCGGCGTGGGCGGCATCACCGAGTCCGATGCGAATTCGGCAGCGGCCTCCAAGGCCACGGTGATCGGCTTCAACGTGCGTGCCGATGCCTCGGCGCGCAAGATCGTCGAGTCCAACGGCATCGATCTGCGTTACTTCTCGATCATCTATGACGTGATCGACCAGGTGAAGCAGGTGGCGTCCGGTCTGCTCGGCGTGGAAATCCGCGAAGAGATCATCGGTATCGCGCAGGTCCGCGACGTGTTCCGCAGTTCGAAGTTCGGCGCGGTTGCAGGCTGCATGATCATCGAAGGCGTGGTGAAGCGCAGCAAGCCGATCCGCGTGCTCCGCGACAGCGTCGTGGTGTTCGAGGGCGAGCTGGAATCGCTGCGCCGCTTCAAGGAAAACGTCGAGGAAGTGCGCAACGGTACCGAGTGCGGTATCGGCGTGAAGGCCTACAACGACGTCAAGGCCGGCGATCAGATCGAGTGCTTCGAGCGTATCGAAGTCGCCCGCACGCTGTAACGGCTGCCGGGGCCTGCGGGCCCCGCACTCCGCCAGGCGGAGTGTTGCAACGCAAGTTCTGCAAGGCGAGGGCGGCATGGCCGCCCGCGTCCGTTTTTGGCTTCGGTGCCAACTGGCCCTCCGAATCAACCAGGTCCACGACCATGCCAACCAAATCATTCCATCGCACCGACCGGGTTTCGGCGCAGGTGCGTCGCGACCTCGGCACGCTCGTGCACGCGGCCGTGCGCGACCACGGCCTGCCGTCGGTCAGCGTGTCCGACGTCGAAATCAGCCGCGACCTGGCGCATGCCAAGGTGTTCGTCACCGCGCTGCAGCAGGAGCGCTCGGCCGAAGCGGTCAAGGGGCTCAAGGAAATCGCCGGTCAGCTGCGCACGCAGTTGGCACGCGCCATGAAGCTGCGTCATGTGCCCGAGCTGCATTTCCACTACGACGATTCGGTCGACCGCGGCGAGCGCATCGACAACCTGCTGCGTGACCTGGACGATGTCGGCCCCGGGGCCACGTCCAGCGACGAGGACGCCGAGCAGCGCTGAGCGCTGCCGGCCGGCCGCCTGTTGATCAGCGGCCCCGATTTCAACGGGTGCGCACAGTGCCCGATTCGAGCACTGATCTTTTGAAACCCCGCATCGTCTATCGCCCGTTGCACGGCATCCTGTTGCTCGACAAGCCGGCTGGAGTCAGCTCCAACACGGCATTGCAGTCCGCGCGCCGCTTGTTGCGTGCCGAAAAGGGCGGCCACACCGGCAGCCTGGACCCGCTGGCCACCGGCTTGCTGCCGCTATGTCTGGGCGAGGCAACCAAGATTGCCGGCCTGCTGCTCGGTTCGGCCAAGGCCTACGATGCCGAGGTCGTGCTGGGTGTCACCACCGATACCGACGATGCCGATGGTCAGGTGTTGCGCGAGCGTGCAGTGCCTGCACTGAGCGAAGACGCGCTGGGTGCAGCGCTGACGCCCTTCATCGGGCGCATCCGCCAACAGGCGCCGATCTATTCCGCGCTCAAGCAGGGCGGCGAGCCGCTGTATGCCAAGGCGCGCCGTGGCGAGGCGATCGAGGCGCCGGTACGCGAGGTCGACGTGCAGGCGATCGACGTGCTCGGCTACGCCGCGCCGCGGCTGCAACTGCGCGTGACCTGCGGCTCGGGCACCTATATCCGCAGCCTGGCGCGCGATCTGGGCGAGGTGCTCGGCTGCGGTGCGCATATCGCCTCGCTGCGCCGGCTCTGGGTCGAGCCGTTTCGCGCGCCGCAGATGATCACGCTGGAGGCGCTGTCGGCTTCCCTGGAAGCGGGCACCGACGCACAGGACCTGCTGCTGCCGATCGAGGCCGGACTGGCCGATTTTGCGCGGATCGTGCTCGATGCGGCGCACGCGGCGCGTTTTCGCATGGGCCAGCGCCTGCGTGATGTGACATTTCCGGCCGGCCAGGTGGCCGTGTTCGGACCCGACGGAATCCCCTCCGGGCTAGGCCTGGTGGACGCGGAGGGGCGTTTGTCGCCGCAGCGATTGTTCAATGGACTGAACGAAGCGGTGTCTTGTTAAGGTTTGGTCAACTTGTTCCCGGGCCCGCACGACGTTACAATTTTGCGGCCCGAATCGGGGCACCTCAGCGCCAAGCGCGCTCATCCCAAGCAAACGGCGAGTCCGGCGGTGCGTCATGCACGTTCCTGTCGACCACGCATCTATCGAGTAAACATCATGTCCGTCGACACCCAGAAAGTTATTGAAGACAACAAGCGCAGCGCCCAGGACACCGGTTCGCCGGAAGTGCAGGTCGCCCTGCTGACCGCGCGCATCGAGCTGCTGACCGGCCACTTCAAGACCCACAAGAAGGATCACCACAGCCGTCGTGGCCTGCTGCAGATGGTCAACCGCCGCCGCAGCCTGCTCGACTACCTGAAGAAGAAGGACAACGAGCGTTACAAGTCCTTGATCGAGAAGCTCGGCCTGCGCCGCTAATCGAGTCCTACCGCCGCGGCGCAGCGATGCGCCGCGGCTTTGTTTTGGTCATTCGCATTACGTTATCCGCAGCATGCAGTTCATGGGCCGGAGCCTCCCGGCCGCCCGTTCTCGGCATGGGTCGACGACGGTCCAACGAAGACAGCAACACCTAAGGGAAAAAACCTCCGTGGCAAAAATCACCAAAACCTTCCAGTACGGCAAGCACACCGTCACCCTGGAGACGGGCGAAATCGCTCGCCAGGCAGGCGGCGCCGTCATCGTCAAGTTCGACGACACCGTACTGCTGGTCACCGCCGTCGCCGCCAAGAGTGCGCGCGAAGGGCAGGACTTCTTTCCTCTGACGGTCGATTATCAGGAGAAGTTCTACGCCGGCGGCCGCATCCCGGGCGGCTTCTTCAAGCGCGAAGGACGTGCGACCGAGAAGGAAACGTTGATCTCGCGCCTGATCGATCGCCCGATCCGTCCGCTGTTCCCGGAGGACTACAAGAACGAAGTGCAGATCATCGCCACCGTGATGTCGATGAACCCGGACATCGACGGCGATATCGCCGCGCTGATCGGCGCATCGGCCGCGTTGTCGCTGGCCGGCACCCCGTTCAACGGCCCGATCGCTGCGGCGAAGGTCGGCTACAAGAACGGCGAATACATCCTCAACCCGACCGTGACCGAGCTGAAGGATTCGCAGCTGGAGCTGGTCGTGGCCGGTACCGCCAATGCGGTGCTGATGGTCGAGTCCGAAGCCGAGCTGCTGTCCGAAGAAGTGATGCTGGGCGCGGTGACGTTCGGCCATCGCGAAATGCAGAAGGTCATCAACATCATCAACGAGCTGACCGTCGAAGCCGGCACCAAGCCGTCCGACTGGGTGGCTCCGGCCAAGAACGACGGCATGATCGCCGCGCTGAAGGAAGCGGTGGGCGAGCAGCTCGCGTCGGCATTCCAGGTGCGCGACAAGCTGCAGCGCCGCGATGCGATTTCGGCGATCAAGAAGGACGTGCTGGGTGCGCTGGCACCGCGCGCCACGGTCGAAGGCTGGGCTGCCGGTGATCTGTCCAAGGAATTCGGCGAGCTGGAATACCAGACCATGCGCGGCTCGGTGCTGAGCACCAAGGTGCGCATCGATGGCCGTGCGCTGGACACCGTGCGTCCGATCAGCGCCAAGGCCGGCGTGCTGCCGCGTACCCATGGCTCGGCGCTGTTCACCCGCGGCGAGACCCAGGCGATCGTGATCACCACGCTCGGCACCGCACGCGACGGTCAGGTCATCGACGCCGTCTCGGGCGAGTACAAGGAAAACTTCCTGTTCCATTACAACTTCCCTCCGTATTCGGTGGGCGAGTGCGGTCGTTTCGGTGCGCCGAAGCGTCGCGAGATCGGCCACGGCCGTCTGGCCAAGCGCGGCGTGCTGGCGGTGATGCCGAGCCTGGAAGAATTCCCGTACACCATCCGTGTGGTCTCGGAAATCACCGAGTCCAATGGTTCGTCCTCGATGGCATCGGTCTGCGGCAGCTCGCTGGCGCTGATGGACGCTGGTGTGCCGATCAAGGCGCCGGTCGCGGGTATCGCGATGGGTCTGGTCAAGGAAGGCAACGACTTCGTCGTGCTGTCGGACATCCTGGGTGACGAAGATCACCTCGGCGACATGGACTTCAAGGTGGCCGGTACTGCCGAAGGCGTGTCCGCGCTGCAGATGGACATCAAGATCGAAGGCATCACCGAAGAGATCATGAAGCAGGCATTGCAGCAGGCCAAGGCCGGCCGTCTGCACATCCTCGGCGAGATGGCGCATGCCCTGACCACCCCGCGTCTGGAGCTGAGCGATTACGCGCCGCGCCTGCTGACCATCAAGATCCACCCGGACAAGATCCGTGAAGTGATCGGCAAGGGTGGCTCGACCATCCAGGCCATCACCAAGGAAACCGGGACGCAGATCGACATCCAGGACGACGGCACGATCATCATCGCCTCGGTGAATGCCATCGCCGCGCAAGCTGCGAAGTCGCGCATCGAGCAGATCACCTCGGACGTGGAGCCGGGCCGCATCTATGAAGGCAAGGTCGCCAAGATCATGGACTTCGGTGCGTTCGTCACCATCCTGCCGGGCAAGGACGGCCTGGTGCACGTCTCGCAGATCTCCAGCGAGCGCGTGGAAAAGGTCGGCGACAAGCTGAAGGAAGGCGATCTGGTCCGCGTCAAGGTGCTGGAAGTGGACAAGCAGGGCCGTATCCGTCTGTCGATCAAGGCAGTGGAAGAAGGCGAAGGCCTGCCGGCGTCGGCCGAGTAATCGCCACTGTTTGACGTGTTACGAAAAGCGGGCTTCGGCCCGCTTTTTTGTTGCGTGTTCGGCAATGACGCGTGACTTGATCCTTCTCCTGCGGGAGAAGGTGCCCCGCAGGGGCGGATGAGGGGACGGGCGAAGCTTCGTATGGTTGAACCTTGGCCAGGGCTTCGCCTTCGTACCCTCACCCCAACCCCTCTCCCGGCGGGAGAGGGGCTTTGATTCCTTCTCCTGCGGGAGAAGGTGCCCCGCAGGGGCGGATGAGGGAACGGGCGAAGCATCGCGCCGTTGAATCAAGGCCAGGGCATCGCTTTCGTACCCTCACCCCAACCCCTCCCCCGATGGGAGAGGGGCTTTGAGCCTTCTCACCGAGGCTGCTGTGTCGGTGCAGGCTGTGTTTCGGGGCGCGGTGGCACGACGCGTGGAAAACCGGGCGGCATCGTGTGGTCCGCGGGCGAGGTGGTTGGCGAAGGTAGCGGCTCAACCGGAGGTGGCGCGGTCATCGCCGCATCCGGGCGCAGCTTCAACAGGGCCGCCCAGTCGCGTCGATTGAAATCGCAGAGTTCTTCGTGTGCCGGCGTGCACTCTCTGGCGATGCCCAGGCCGTCTTCGCTTTGGTCCTGGCTGCCGTCGGACTGCGGTGTCGGCAATACCACGCGGCCGGCGCGGTCCAGCGGCATCTTGCGCATCATCACCGTATTGAACACATTGCCGCCGATCAGATACAGGGTGCGATCGCCACCGACGTTGGCGGCGATCACCACATCGCAATGCGATTGCCACGGCATCGGCGCGCTGCCGCCAAGCCCGGCCTTGAGGCCGGCGTAGCCGAGCGCGGCGCTGCGCCCGCGCAACAGGCACAGCAGATCGCCGGGGGCGGGCTTCTCCACCGCCGGGTCGGTGAACTGGTACGGGCCGCTGGCGCCATCGTTGTAGGCGCTGCGGATGTAATCCAGGTGGCGCGCAGAGCGATGGAAGCCGCTCAGGCCAGCCTGCGTCATCACCCAGGAGATGAAGGCGGCCGACCACGGGTTGTCGACCACGAACGCACGGCAATCGCTGGCGGTATAGCGCGTGCCATCCAGTGCCGCGCAACTCGATGCGCCGGGGCGGCCGCCCATCGATGCCAGCGTGCCGCTGTCGCGCCAGTAGCCTGCCACGCGTTGCCACGCGACCACGCCGTGGTCGGCCAGATAGCCCGATTCGGCTTCGGTGACGCCCAGGCTGGCCAGACGGCCCTTGGCATCGATGAACGGGTGCTGCCACAAGCGATGCTCGTTGCAGGCACTGCGCACGATGGCGATTGCTGCAGGGCTGGTGCCGAAGCGTGGCGGCACATCGCAGACTTCCGCAGCGGCGGCGGTGCCGCCCCATGCGGCCAACACCAGACAAAGCCACGGCCAAGGTTTTACGGTCATCGCAGATCCTGCACAGAACAATCGCAGCAGGCTGACAGAGCTGGCTGCGGGCACGCGTGAAATCAGCGCGGCGGCGGGCCGAGTTTGAGCGACAGATCGACGGCGCGCACGTGCTTGGTGAGCCCGCCGATGGAGACGCAATCCACGCCGTCGGCCGCAATGGCGGCAATGCCGGCCAGATCCACGCTGCCGGAGACTTCCAGCGGAATGCGTTGTCCGCGTGGCAGGGCGGCAACGATGCGCACTGCTTCGCGACGCGTCGCCGGGTCGAAATCGTCGATCAGGATGCGCGTGCAGCCGACCTGCAAGGCTTCGTGCAGCTGTTCCAGCGTCTCCACCTCGACCACCAGCGGCAACTGCGGTTGCTGCGCACGTGCGGCATGCACGGCGGCGCTCAGCGAGCCGGCGGCGCGGATATGGTTTTCCTTGAGCATCACCGTGTCGAACAAGCCGATGCGGTGATTGTCGCCACCGCCGCAGCGCACGGCGTACTTCTGCGCGGCGCGCAGGCCCGGCAGCGTCTTGCGCGTATCCAGGATGCGCGTGCCGGTGCCGGCCACGGCAGCGACGTATGCAGCGGTGGCGGTCGCGGTGGCCGACAGCGTCTGCATGAAGTTGAGCGACGTGCGCTCGGCGCTGACCAGGCTGCGGCTGCGGCCATGCAGCAGCGCCAGCACCGTGCCGGCGGCGACGTGCTGGCCTTCGTGCACCTGCCAGTCGATCCGCACCTGCGGATCGAGCGCGCGGTGCGTGGCGTCGAACCACGGCCGCCCGGCGATCACGGCGTCCTGCTTGCACAGCAGGTACGCGCTGTCGGCCCGATCCGGCAACAGCGCCGCAGTCACATCGCCGCTGCCGATGTCCTCGGCCAATGCGCGTGCCACATCGGCGTCCACCAGTGCGGCCGGCGGCGCCTCCGGCACGGTCGTGCGTACGGAAGGATTCACTTTTCGGGGAAGTCGGCGATCTGCGCAGTGCCGATGGCTTCTTCGGCCAGCAGCACCGGAATGCCGTCGTCGATGCGGAAGATCTGCTTGCGGTCGCGCGTGATCAGCGCCTCGCGCAGTGGCTGCGTCTGCGCCGTGCCGTCGGCACGTTGCAGGGTTCCGCCGGCGATGGCGGTGTTGAGTGCTTCCAGGCCTTTGCCGTCGAGCAGCGAGAGCGGCTGGCGGGTGTCGGGCGAGCACAGCAGGTCGAGCAGTTTGCGATCCATCGAAGTCTTGTCTTGCGTGGAAGATGGCTAGAATACGTCTTTACCGCAGGGCAGGGCCATGACCTCCAACCACTCCGCGCCGCTGGTCGGCATCGTGATGGGTTCCCGTTCCGATTGGGAAACCATGCAACACGCAGCTCAGAAGCTCGACGCGCTGGGCGTGCCTTACGAAGTCAAGGTGGTCTCGGCGCACCGCACACCCGACGTGTTGTTCAGCTATGCCGAACAGGCGGGCGCACGCGGTCTGCGCGCGATCATTGCCGGCGCCGGTGGCGCTGCGCATCTGCCGGGCATGCTGGCGGCCAAGACGGCGGTGCCGGTGCTCGGTGTGCCGGTGCAGTCCAAGGCGCTCAACGGCATGGATTCGCTGCTGTCGATCGTGCAGATGCCGGCCGGGATTCCGGTGGCAACGTTTGCGATCGGCAATGCCGGCGCGGCCAATGCGGCCTTGTTCGCCGCTGCGATGCTGGCGCCGGAGCAGGCGCAGATCGGTCAGGCGTTGGCGCAGTTCCGCGCCAGGCAGACCGACGATGTCATGGCTAGCGACGACCCGCGCCAATGACCACAGTCGGCATTCTGGGCGGCGGCCAGTTGGCCCGCATGCTGGTATTGGCCGGCGCGCCACTGGGCTTGCGGTTTGCGGTGTTCGACCCGGCGCCCGATGCCTGCGCGGGGCAGGTGGCGCCGCTGCAGGCGGGCGATTTCGACGATGCCGCTGCGCTTGCCGCATTCGCCGCACAGGTGGATGTGATCACCTTCGATTTCGAAAACGTGCCGGCCGCCAGCGCACAGCAATTGGCCGCGCAGGTGCCGGTGTTTCCCAGTGCCGTCGCGTTGGCGGTGGCGCAGGACCGGCTCAGCGAAAAAACCCTGTTTCGCGAGCTCGGCATTCCGGTGCCCGAGTTCGCCGCCATCGACGACCGTGCGGGACTTGATGCCGCATTGGCCCGTATCGGCACGCCGTGCGTGCTCAAGACGCGTCGCTTCGGCTATGACGGCAAGGGCCAGTTCCGCATCAAGACGCTGGCCGATGCCGATGCCGCGTGGGACGCGCTCGGCACGCAGGCGGCGAACGTCGGGCTGATCGTGGAAGCCTTCGTACCGTTCGAGCGCGAGGTCAGCGTGGTGGCAGTGCGTGGGCGCGATGGCGAGTTCCGTGCCTGGCCGCTGACCGAGAACTGGCATGTGGACGGCGTGCTTTCGGCCAGTCTTGCGCCGGCGCGTGTGGATGCCGGGTTGCAGGCTGCGGCAGAGGCGCATGCGCGCGCGATCGCCGAGCGCCTGGACTACGTCGGCGTCTTCGCGCTCGAGCTGTTCGTGCGCGATGGCCAACTGCTCGCCAACGAGATGGCGCCGCGCGTGCACAACTCCGGGCACTGGACCATCGAAGGCGCGGAGACCTCGCAATTCGAAAATCACGTGCGTGCGGTGCTCGGTTTGCCGCTCGGCAGCACCGCGATGCGCGGGCATGCCTGCATGCTCAACTGGCTGGGCGCGATGCCGGGCGCTGTTGCATTTTTGGCAGTGTCCGGTGGGCATTGGCACGACTACGGCAAGCAATCGCGCGAGGGCCGCAAGGTCGGCCACGCGACGCTGCACGCCGAGACGCCGCAGCTGCTTGCGCAGGCGCTGAGCGAAGCAGGCGCCGTGCTGCAGCGTGATGCGCAGGTCGGACCGGTACTCGCGCGCTTGAGCGAAGGGTAATGCGCAGAACCATCGGTGGCGCTGCCGTGGCCTCGCCGATGCGCAGGTTCGGGACGAAGATGCACGGCAGTGCGCGGTGCCGCCAGGCGCCGTTGCGACAGATCATCTGATCGTTGACCTGTTGCAACGGCGCAAGCGGCTAGCCCAACGGGCTGGCCACGAAGTCCCAGTTGATCAGTTTCCAGAACGCGTCCAGGTATTGCGCGCGGTCCTGCCGGTAATCCAGATAGTAGGCGTGCTCCCAGAGGTCGCAGGCGAGCAGCGGTGTGTCCGGCCCGGTGAGCGGCGTGGACGCGTTCGGCGTGGCGACGACCGCCAGCGTGCCGTCCGGCCGCTGCACCAGCCATACCCAGCCCGAGCCGAAGGTACTCAGGGCGACGCGGTTGAACTCCTGCCTGAAATGCACGAAGTCGCCGAACGACTTGGCAATGCGGTCGGCCAGCCGGCCCAGCGGCTCGCCACCGCCGCGTGGGCGCAGGCACTGCCAATAGAAATTGTGGTTCCACACCTGCGCGGCCAGATGGAACAGCGTGCCTTGCGCCTGCGCGATGATGTCTTCCAGCGCCAGCTCGGCGAACTCGCTGCCTTCGATGCGCGCATTGAGCCGATCGACCTCGCTGCGGTGACAGCCGCCGTGGTGCGCATCCAAGGTGGCGGCGGAAAAATGCGGCTCCAGCGCGGCGCGGGAGTAGGGCAGTGCAAGGTGTTCGATCGGCATGATGGCAAGGGCAGCGAAGGGAGTGCGGCGGCAGGTCGCGCCGAGGGCTTACAATGCGCGCCTTTGCGGAAGTCTATCCGACCCGGCGGTCGGGCCTGCCGCTCCCTGTCAGGAGAGTCCAATGCCGGTGATGGAATGGATCCAGGCCGAAGTCGAACAACACCCGATCGTGCTGTTCATGAAAGGCACCCCGCAATTCCCGATGTGCGGTTTTTCCAGCCGCGCCGTGCAGGCCCTGGTGGCTGCCGGCGCCGATCAGTTGCGCACGGTCAACGTGCTGGAAGAGCCCGAAGTGCGCGCCAATCTGCCGCGCTATTCCAACTGGCCGACCTTTCCGCAGTTGTTCATCCACGGCGAGCTGATCGGTGGTTGCGACATCACGCTGGAACTGTTCGAAGCCGGCGAGCTCAAGCGCATTGTCAGCGAGGCCTACCAGCCGTGAGCCTGGCGCAGGCCCAGCTCGATGCGCCGGCGCTTGCCGGGCGCGTGGTGCTGATCACCGGCGCAGCCGGCGGTCTCGGTAGCGCTGCGGCGCAGGCATGCGCATCTGCCGGCGCGACCGTGGTGTTGCTCGGCCGCAAGCTGCGTCCGCTGGAGCGCATCTACGACGCAGTCGCCAAGCTAGGTCCGGAGCCGTTGCTGTATCCGCTGGATCTGGCCGGCGCCACGCCCGACGACTACACCACGCTCGCGCAGCGGCTGCAGTCCGAGCTCGGTGGCCTGCACGGCCTGCTGCACTGCGCCGCCGACTTCGCCGGCTTGACCCCGGCCGAACTCGCGGCGCCTGCCGACTTCGCACGCAACCTCCATATCAACCTCACCGCGCGCGCCTGGTTGACACAGGCCTGCCTGCCGCTGTTGCGGCAGCAAGCCGATGCGGCGGTGGTCTTCGTCGTCGATGATCCTGCACGCGTTGGCCAGGCGTATTGGGGCGCCTATGGCGCTTCCCAGCATGCACAACGTGGACTGCTCGCCAGCCTGCATCACGAAACCGCCGCCGGCCCCGTCCGCATCAGCGGACTGCAGCCCGGCCCGATGCGCACCGCCTTGCGCGCGCGCGCCTTTACGCATCAGGAAGACAGCGACGCGGTGGACGCCGCGCGCTATGCGTCCGCCTGCGTCATCTTGTTGTCCATGGCAGGTGCTTCGCACCGCGGTGCGATCTGGAGCCCTTCCGCATGACCATTCTTTCGGCGGCGCTGCTGCTGTTCCTGATCCTCGATCCGCTGGGCAACATCCCGGTGTTTCTCAGCGTGCTCAAGCCACTGCCGCCGAAGCGCCAGCGCTTCGTGCTCGCGCGCGAGTTGCTGATCGCCCTGTGCGTGCTGATGGCGTTCCTGTGGGGCGGCAAGTACGCGCTGGAGCTGATGCACCTGCGCCAGGAATCGGTGGCGATCGCCGGCGGTATCGTGCTGTTCCTGATCGGCATCCGCATGATCTTCCCGCGCCCGGAAGGCCTGATGGGCGAGATCCCCGATGGCGAGCCCTTCATCGTGCCGCTGGCGATCCCGCTGGTGGCCGGCCCGTCCGGCATGGCGGCGGTAATGCTGATGGGCAGCAACGAACCCACCCGGCTGTGGGATTGGAGCCTGGCCTTGATGATCGCCTGGATCGGTGCCTCCACCATCCTGGCCTCGGCCCCGCTGCTGTACAAACTGCTCGGTCATCGCGCACTGACCGCGGTCGAGCGCCTGATGGGCATGTTGCTGGTGGCCATTTCGGTGCAGATGTTCCTGGATGGCCTGGGGACGTATTTCAAGTTGCCGGTGTCGATCTGAGGCCGGTCGGTGATAGGTGGGCCGGGCGTGGGAGCGACTTGTGACACTGCCTGGCGAGAATCTGAAGCGGCGCCACTGACGCGTAGCGGTGCAAGCCGTCGGCGGCGCCGGACTACCTCGGTGGGAGGTGGCTCCCAACAGCCGCCATCGGGCTTTCCGGCCAAAAGACCCCGGTTCCCGCTAAAGCGGCTTCGATAGCGCGATGCCGGTCGCAAACGCAACGCGACTTTGCGCAAGCTAGCGTTTACACCTTCACATGCGAAGTTCATGTTGCACTGCGCGAACTTTGTCACGTCGCCGTCACAATCAGGCCTTAGCGTGTTAATCTGTTGTTAACCGTTGCGGCAGCAACCAGCCGCGCGGCAAGGGACCCCAGATCATCGGCAGCCCACCCCCGGGAACGGTTGGGCTGACTGCGCCTTTTTGTCACTGCCCAACCTGTATCGAGGCTACCGAAATGACCCACCCCCGCTGTCTCCGCATGTCCAAGCTGACGCTTGGCCTTGTTGCCGCACTCGCTGCCGCCCCTGTGTTCGCTCAGAGCACCTCTGCCGGCGTCGCTGGCTTGGTCACCAGCAGTGCCGGTCAGCCGGTGCCGAATGCCGAAGTGACGATCACCCACGTCGAATCCGGCACGGTCAGCCGCGCCACCACCGATGCCAGCGGACGCTACAACGCGCGCGGCCTGCGTGTGGGCGGGCCGTACACGATCACTATCACCAAGTCGGGTGAAGGGACGAAGACGGAAGAGGGCGTGTACCTGAACCTCAATCAGGTCAATACGGTAAACGCGGATCTGACGGGTGACATCGCGACCACTAATCTTGAGGCCGTCCAAGTCATGGCTGCCGCCGGTGGCTCGGACCTGTTTAGCGCTTACAAGATGGGTACCGGCACGAACGTGTCTCGCGAGACCATCGAATCGCTGCCGTCGGTCAATCGCAATATCCAAGATTACATCCGTCTCGATCCGCGTATTTCGCAAGTCAGCAAAGCCGACGGCGCAATTTCGGTGGGCGGTCAAAATACGCGCTACAACGCTATTCGTATCGACGGTATTGGTGCAGGCGATCCGTTTGGTTTGGAGTCCAATAACCTGCCGACCGAGCGTCAGCCGGTGTCGATGGATGCCATCCAGGAAATCAATATCGATGTCGCCAATTACGACACCACCATTTCTGGCGGTACCGGCGCAGTAATCAATGCAGTAACCAAGTCGGGTACCAATAACTTTGGCGGCACCGTGTATTACGCGTATCGCGACAAGGATATGGTCCGCAAGGAGTTGGAAGGCGTTCGTTTCAATGGCTTCGATGATGAAAAGACCTATGGCATGACCTTGGGTGGGCCGATCGTCAAGGACAAGCTGTTCTTCTTTGCCAACTACGAAAAGATGGAGCGTTCGGCGCCGGGTATCAGCCTGACTGATTCTCCGTATGGCAGAGGCAGCATCACCGATGCCGACATCGCTCGTGCGCAGCAGATCGCAACCGGCTATGGCTTCGACGCGGGTTCGCTGAGCCAGCCTGCCAATAAGACCGAAGTCGAAGAATATGCGCTGAAGATCGACTGGAACATCAGCGACAATCATCGCGCCGCTGTGCGCTACAACAAGCTTGAGCAGAACGTTGTCCGCTTCCCGCAGATCACCAATAGCGCTGTCTCGTTGAGTACCTTCTGGTATCAGCAGCCGAAGACCTATGAATCCTGGATGGGCGAGCTGTTTAGCGACTGGTCCGAGAACTTCTCCACCGAATTCAAGCTTTCGCATAAGGAATACTCTGCGATCCGCGAGCCGAACTCGACTTTACCGCAAATTCAGGTCCGCGGCTTCGGCGGGATTGCCAACAATTCGTTGTATTTCGGTACCGAACAGAATTCTCACGTAAACGCAGTCGAGAGCAAGGAGTTGAGCGCTTTCGGTGCTGCGACTTGGTATGTGGGTGACCACACCGTCAAGTTCGGTTTCGACTATTCGGACAATGACTTGCTGAACTATTATGGCCGCAACCTCAATGGCGCATATTTGTTCAATAACCTTGATGACTTCGCAGCAGGCCGTGTTAATCAGTACATTGTGCGTGCGCCGCGTCCCGGTGGCAGTTACGACGACATTCCAGCCGCGTACACGCTTAAGAATACTGGCCTGTTCATCCAGGACAGCTGGGCGGTTAATAACAATTTGACCGTGCAGGGCGGCGTGCGCGTCGACATGCCCGATTTTAGCGATCAGCGTCTATACAACCCGCGCATCATGTCGCTGTATGGATACGACAACACCCAGTTGCCTGATGACAAGCTAGTGCAGCCGCGCTTCGGCTTCAACTACACATTCGACAGCGACCGTCCGACCCAGCTGCGCGGCGGCCTGGGCCTGTTCGGTGGCGCCGCCCCAAATGTCTGGCTGGCCGGTGTATACCAGAACACCGGTCTGAACTACACCGAATACACGGTGAACAATCCAGTTGGCATCTTTACGCCGAATACCAATCCTCCGTACATCCCGTCGACCGGTGCAGGTGCTCGCCAGAACGTAGACATTGCGGCGCCTGACCTCAAGCTGCCGTCGGTGTGGAAGACCAATCTCGCCTTCGACCATGAGCTGCCCTGGTATGGCATCGTCGCTTCGGCTGAGGTTCTGTACACCAAGGTCAATAACGCGATCTACTTTGAGCGTCTGGACCTGTACAACCAGGCTGGTGTTGCGGCGACCCGGATTGGCCAGGATGGTCGTGAGTTGTACTGGAATGCGGCGGGTTATCGGCCTTCTACTGGTGCCAATACTTCCGTACAGAACGGTCAAAACCTTGGTGGTGGTCAAGTCGTAAGCGGCAAGGCCAATCGTCCAAGCGACATGGGTGACGTGATGCTCATGCGCAACACCGACAAGGGCGAAGGTACCCAGTTCACGGTTGGGTTGAACAAGCCGCTTACGGAAACCTGGGGTTGGTCGCTGGCCTACACCTACACAGAGTCCACTGAAGTCAGTCCTCTGACCAGTTCGCAGAACACCTCGAACTGGGGCAGCACGCTGATCGGCACTGCCAATGAAAATGTTGCCTACGATTCGCGTTATGCGATCAAGGACCGCATCACTGGCTCGATTAACTGGAAGAAGGCGTTCTTCGGTAAGTACAACACCAGCGTGGGTTTGTTCTACGAAGGTCGTTCAGGTCGTCCGTTTAGCTACATTTATTACAACGACTTGAATGGCGACGCAGCTTCTACTTCCGGCGCCGGTTACTTTAATGACCTGTTCTACGTTCCGAATGGACCTGGTGACGTCCAATGGGTGGGTGGAGCAGCAATGGAGCAGAGCTTCTTCGATTGGCTCGCAAAAAATCCCGAGTTGGCTGCGTACAAGGGACAGATTGCCCCCGCAAACGAATTCCGTACCAAGTGGGTGAACAGCTTCGATCTGCACGTCAGTCAGGAGCTGCCCGGTCTGTTCGAGGGGCACAAGACCGAGTTGGCGCTGGATATCATGAATGTCGGCAACCTGCTCAACAAGAAGTGGGGTCGCATCGAAGATTACGGCTTCAATTCCACCGCCCGAGTGGCGAGCTATGCAGGTATCGATCCTGCGACCGGTAAGTACATCTACAACTTCACCGGCGCCACCGACGAACCAACGGTGCAGGAGAACAACAACGACAAGGGCAACACCGGCGTGTCGCGTTGGTCTATGCAGGTGACGCTGAAGTACAAGTTCTAATGCGACTCGTGAAGTAGGCAAAAAACGGCCGGGGCAAACCCGGCCGTTTTCTTTTGTGCGGGTGAGTACGCTAAAGTTCTGAGATACGACAGGAGCAAGCTATGGAACTCAGCAGTACGGCAGCACGGGCGCTGCCGGTGGTGGATGCGCGGATCTATCCGCGTGGTGGCCTGGACGTGCTGTCCAAGGCGGAAGTGGCGCGTCTGCGCGATGCCTCCAGCGGCGGCATGCACGAGCTGTTGCGCCGGTGTGCGCTGGCCGTGCTGACCAGCGGCAGCGCGTCGGACGACCCGCGCGCCGCGCGCGACCTGTATCCGGATTTCGATATCCAGGTGAACCAGCAGGATCGTGGTATCCGCATCGATCTGAGCAACGCACCGGCAATGGCCTTCGTCGATGGCGAGATCATCCGGGGTGTGGCCGAGTTGCTGTTCGCCGTGGTGCGCGACCTGGCCTACATGGCGATCGAGCTGGAAGCCCAGCGCGGGGATCTGGATACCAGCGAAGGCATCACCAACGCAGTGTTCGGGCAGCTGCGCAATGCGCGCATCCTGCAGCCGTCGGACCCGAACCTGGTCGTGTGCTGGGGTGGCCATTCCATCTCGCGCGACGAGTACCTCTACACCAAACAGGTGGGCTACGAGCTGGGCCTGCGTGGCCTGGACATCTGCACCGGCTGCGGCCCGGGCGCGATGAAGGGGCCGATGAAGGGCGCCACCATTGCGCACGCCAAGCAGCGCAAGCATCACACGCGCTACATCGGCGTGACCGAGCCGGGCATCATCGCCGCAGAGTCGCCGAATCCGATCGTCAACCACCTGGTAATCATGCCGGACATCGAGAAGCGCCTGGAAGCCTTCGTCCGCATTGGCCACGGCATCCTGGTGTTTCCGGGTGGCGTCGGCACGGCCGAGGAAATCCTCTACCTGCTCGGCATCCTGTTGCGCGAAGAAAACGCCGACCTGCCGTTCCCGCTGATCCTGACCGGCCCGACCATCGCCGCGCCGTATTTCGAGCAGATCGATCGCTTCATCCGGCTCACCCTGGGCGAAGCGGTCGCTTCCCGCTACGAGATCATCGTCGGCGACCCGGTCGCCGTGGCGCGTCGCATGGCCGAAGGCATCCACGACGTGCGCGCGCACCGCAAGGAACAGAAGGACTCGTACTACTTCAACTGGTCCGTCCACATCCCGCTCGAGTACCAGCAGCCGTTCGAACCCAGCCACGAGGCCATGGCCGCCCTCGACCTGCACCACGGCCGCCCAGCGCCCGCGCTGGCCGCCGACCTGCGCCGGGCCTTCTCCGGCATCGTCGCCGGCAACGTCAAGGAAGATGGCATGCGCCGCATCGAGGAATTCGGCCCCTTCGAGATCCACGGCGACCCGGACATCATGCAGGCCCTGGACGAGCTGTTGCGCGGCTTCGTCGAACAGCGCCGTATGAAGATCTCGGGGGACTACCGGCCTTGTTATCGGGTGGTGACTTAACGCCTGCTGGATTTAGATCCCAATTCGGGTGGAAGGGAAAGGCCGGGCTGGGCACAAGTTGTAGGCTCGGTAAGTCTCGACGCTCACGTCGGCAACCCTAAAACGACCGTTCGTCCCCCCGGTGCTTGTTCCTGAGGGGGCGGTCGAAGCATCTTGGCTAGGTCACGCTGGGGAGCGTCCAATGTCTTTTCGCCGATCTACCGGCTTCACACTTGTGGAATTGATGATTGCGATCGCCGTATTGGCGATTTTGCTTACGATCGCGCTTCCAAGCTTTCGTGGAGTAATCCGCTCCAATCGCGTAGCGAGTAGCGCCAATGAGACCCTCGGGCTGCTGTCTCTCGCCCGCAGTGAGGCGATACGCAATCGCCGAGGTGGTGGGGTTTGCGGTAGCGCATCGGGAACCGCTTGCGACAACAATTGGGGGAGTGGGATGTTGGCTTGGGCGGATACCGACGGAGACGGCGCTTTCAAGGGTGGAGACACCGTCCTGCGTTTCGTTTCGATAGACCCGTCGCTGAGCAATTCTGGTCCGTCCGGCACCGCGATTTCATTCGATGGAAGGGGGCGCAGGCTTGCTTCCAGCAATCAGCAGATCACGCTGCAGCCAACCATGTGTGATGGGCAGCCATTGCGTCGCACGTTGGTCGTCAATGGCGCCGGTCAGATCACCTCCCAGAAAGGCACTTGCCAGTGACGCTCCCCCGGTCCTTTGTATCGCGCTCTCGTTCCGATGGCTTCAGCCTGCTGGAAGTGCTGATCGCCATCATCGTTCTTGCGTTTGGTTTGCTCGGGTTTGCGCTGTTGCAGACCGCCAACATACGGTTCGTGCAGAGCGCCAATTATCGCACTCAGGCCACCAACCTGGCTTACGACTTGCTGGATCAGATGCGCAGCAATCGCTTCCAATCGTCCTGGTATACCGACGCCACCTTTTCCGCGAACACGGTCACTGCTGCCAGCTGCAGCCGTCCGCTTGGGACCAATCTCACGATCGCAACCAACGTCGCACGCTGGAAGTGTCAGGTGGTACAGGCATTAGGAGAGGGCGCCAGTGCGACCGTGCTTAATGCCAACGGGCAGGTCACCGTGGGCATCAGTTGGGGGGATCAGCGCTGGGATGCAAGCAACCCGGATGCGCTCACAACGTTCACCCTGGTGTCTCAGCTATGACTCGTAGCTCTCCATCCAAGCGTGCGATTGCCGGCATCAGCTTGATCGAGATGATGATCGCCATGGTGATCGGCTTGGTATTGATGCTGGGTGTGATCCAGGTCTTCTCGGCATCCCGTACGGCATCAATGCTTGCGGAAGGGAGTGCGCGCGCGCAGGAGAACGGGCGGTTTGCCTTGGAGTTCCTGCAGCGCGACATACGCATGGCAGGGCATTTTGGCTGCGTCAATGACCAAGCACATTTCGTGCGTGGTGAGGGGGACCCGGTCGTCACCACCGGCGCCGCAAGCGGTTCGGGTCATCCATTGGATTTCAGCGTTAGCGTGCAAGGCTACGAAGCGCCTAATACAAAGCCACTCGGCGTTCTGACTATCGGGGCCACCTGGGCGGTACCAACAAATCTTCCAGCATCGATTTCCAAGCTCAACCCGCGCGGCGGCAGCGACATCCTGGTTTTACGCTACTTGGCTCCAGAGAGTGTGCCGATCACTGCGCTGACGTCGGGCAGTAACAGCGTAGTCAGCTTCAACGCCACTAGCGGCCTGCGTTTGACCGAAGGTGGCCAGGCGGCTCCGACTGTATTTGGAATCGCTGATTGTGCCCATGCAACTGTGTTCAAGGGTGCCTACGCCAGCGGCAAGATCACTGCCAACGGAACCAATTTATCAAACTACTCGGCAAGGCCAACCGGCCAAGCGTTGATCTACCGAGCGGAATCGCTGGTGTATTACGTCGGGACCTCGGCAACAACGGGCGAGCCGGCGCTGATGCGGGCGCGCTCAAACGGCGTTGACGATTACGGAACGTCCGAGGAACTGGTTGAAGGTATCGAGAACATGCAACTGCTGTTCGGTCTTGATCAGACCACCAGCATGTCCACTACCTCCCCACCATTGGGGAACATCAACACACAAGCGATCGCAAGTGATGTTTCCATTGGTACAGATGCTGCAGCGGCTGGGCAGTGGCGGCGAGTGGGGCAGGTCCAGGTCGGCATTCTTGCCCGTAGTCCCTCACCTGCCACGGCAGAGAGACCGGCGAGTGCGGTGCGCTATCCAAGTGCATTGGGAGTGTCTTTTGCGCCGCCTGCCCAAGCTGACGGGCGGTACAGAATGACGTACGAGTCCACGATCGCCTTGCGTAATCGACTGTTCGGGAACTAACTCATGAATGCTTACGCTCGCCTGCGTCCCATGCCCGCTCGCCCTCGTGGCGCGGTGCTCTACGTTGCACTTATCATGCTAATCCTGTTGGCGTTGATTGGAATTGCCGGGATGCAAGTGGCAGGGATGCAGGAAAAAATGGCATCCAATTACTTGGCGACCAATATTGCCTTCCAACATGCTGAAGGAGTGACGCGTCGGAGCGAGCGTGCCATTGAGGCCATCGCCAATCGTACGGATGCGCCAACAGGCGCCCCTTTAGTCGATACCGATATTCAGCAGAACTGTGATGCCGCTTTTGACCCGGTCGCTTGGGGTCGAAGCAAGGCAACAACGGTGAATGAGGCAGTCAATGTACGGCGCATCGACTCGTGCATCATCGGCGGAGGATCGCTTGCGATGGGTGAGCCACTCGACCCCGTGACGCCGGTGTACCAAATCACCACATTTGCCAACGATGCCGCGACGGATGCCTCGTCATCGGCATCTATCGACACCATTTTCAAGCTCTGAGGCTGCCGGCATGTCCCGTCGCATTTTTCGAACCGCTGTCGCTTCCGCGATCGTTCTGGCTGCGGTTGGCGGCTACTTCGTCTATGGCCTGATTGCTGCGCAAGGACAGGGCGGCTTGGCGCAGGCTCCACTGAATAACGCGACATCCGTTCCACCGGCTTTCATCATGGCGGTCGACGATTCTAAGGAACCTCTGAACAAAGCACAGCAGATGCGCGACACTATTGCCACAG